>NZ_JADKRX010000002.1:222003-835157 GCF_015350975.1 Curtobacterium sp. VKM Ac-1395 | reverse complement strand
GGTGCGGGTCCGTCACGGACCCGCACCGAGCCTCCTGGCTGATGCACCGGCGCTGCGCGCCGGACCGGCTACGCCTCGATGATCACCGGGACGATCATCGGACGGCGGCGGTGCTTCGTGTTCACCCAGCGGCCCACCGTGCGGCGGACGACCTGGCTGAACGCGTGCTGGTCGTGCGTGCCGTTGCCGGCCGCGTCGGCCAGGGCCTTGGCGATCTGCGGGCGGACGTCGTCGAAGACGGAGTCGTCCTCGGCGAACCCGCGCGAGGAGATCTCCGGCCCGATCACGCACTGCCCCGTGGTGAAGTCCAGGGCGCAGACGATCGAGATGAAGCCCTCTTCCGCCAGGACGCGGCGGTCCTTGAGGTCGGCGTCGGTGATCTCGCCCACGGTGGAGCCGTCGACGTAGACGTAGCCGATGTCGAGCTGGCCGACGACGCTCGCGAGACCGTCCTTGAGGTCGACGACGATGCCGTCCTGCCCGAGGATGACGTTGCGCGGCGGCACACCCGTCTGGATCGCGAGGTCGGCGTTCGCGTAGAGGTGGCGGTGCTCGCCGTGGACGGGCAGCACGTTGCGCGGACGCAGGATGTTGTAGCAGTACAGGAGCTCGCCGGCCGACGCGTGGCCGGAGACGTGCACCTTCGCGTTGCCCTTGTGGACGACCTTCGCGCCGAGCTTCGTCAGGCCGTCGATGACGCGGTAGACGGCGTTCTCGTTGCCCGGGATGAGCGAGGACGCCAGGATGACGGTGTCGCCCTCGCCGATCTCGATCTGGTGTTCGAGGTTCGCCATGCGGGCGAGGACGGCCATCGGCTCGCCCTGCGACCCCGTCGACATGTAGACGATCTGGTCGTCCGGGACGTTCTTGGCCTTCTTCGTGTCGATCAGCACGTTCTCCGGCACCCGCAGGTACCCGAGCTCGGCGGCGATCGTCATGTTGCGGATCATCGAGCGGCCCATGAACGCGACCTTGCGGTTCGCGGCCGCGGCGGCGTCGAGGACCTGCTGGACGCGGTGCACGTGCGAGGAGAAGCTCGCGACGACGACCTTCTTGCGCGCCCGCATGATGATGTTCTCCAGCACCGGGCCGATGTCGCGCTCCGGAGCGGTGAACCCTGGGACGTCGGCGTTGGTCGAGTCCGGCAGGAACAGGTCGACGCCGGCCTCGCCGAGCCGCGCGAAGGCGCGGAGGTCGGTGATGCGGTCGTCGAGCGGCAGCTGGTCCATCTTGAAGTCGCCGGTGTGCAGCACGCGCCCGGCGGGGGTGGTGATGGCGACGGCGAGGGCGTCCGGGATGGAGTGGTTCACCGCGACGAACTCGAGGTGGAACGGGCCCATCTGCTCGGTCTGGTCCTCGGCCACGACGAGCGTGTACGGCTTGATCCGGTGTTCCTTGAGCTTGGCCTCGACCAGCGCGAGGGTCAGCGTCGAGCCGATGAGCGGGATGTCCGCGCGGAGCTTCAGCAGGTACGGGACGGCGCCGATGTGGTCCTCGTGGCCGTGCGTGAGCACGACACCGAGGACGTCGTCGAGGCGGTCCCGGATCGGCGAGAAGTCGGGCAGGATCAGGTCGACGCCCGGCTGGTGCTCCTCGGGGAAGAGCACGCCGGCGTCGACGACGAGCAGCTTGCCCTCGTACTCGTAGACGGTCATGTTGCGACCGATCTCGCCGAGTCCCCCGATGGGGATGACACGGAGGGTGCCCGGCTCGAGGGGCTGGGGTTCGGAGACTTGCGTGGGCATTCGGTCCTGACTGCTTCGGCGGCGCGCACCCGCGCGCCGCGGTCGATCAACGGGTGGTGCCTGGCACCTTCGGAAGCGCACCGCCGGCGGCCGCGTTGCGGTCGGGGCGGAAGTTGGAGAAGTCGGCGCCGGGGATCCCGTGCACGGCTTCGAGCGAGGTCTCGATGGCGTACGCCTCGGAGTCCTCGGGGCCGACGAGCGGCAGACGGACGCGCGGGCTGCCGATGCGGCCGAGCCCGTGCAGGATGTACTTCGCGGCGACGGTGCCGGGCACGTGCGTCATGACGGCGCGCACGAGGGGCTCGAGGCGCTGGTGCTCCCGCGTGGCGGTCGCCAGGTCGCCGGCGTTCACGGCGTCGACGATCGTGCGGTACGGCGCGCTGGTGATGTTCGCGGTCACCCCGATCAGCCCGGTGGCACCGATGGACAGGTGCGGGAGGACGTTGGTGTCGTCCCCGGAGAAGTACATCAGGTCGGTGTTGTTCAGCACGCGGGAGACCTCGGCGAAGTCGCCCTTGGCGTCCTTCACGGCGAGGATGTTGGGGTGCTTCGACGCCCGGAGGATGGTGTCGTACGTGATGGGGATGCCCGTGCGTCCGGGGATGTCGTACAGGATCACCGGCAGGTCGGTGGCGTCCGCGATCATCCGGAAGTGGGTCAGCACGCCCGCCTGGGTCGGCTTGTTGTAGTACGGCGTGACGATCATCACGCCGTCGGCGCCGGCCCGCTCGCTCTGCTTGTAGAGGTGGATGGCGTGCGCGGTCTCGTTCGAGCCACCGCCCGTGATGATCTTCGCGCGACCGGCGGCGACGGACTTGCCGACCTCGACCAGACGGAGCTTCTCGGGGTCGGTGAGGGTCGAGGTCTCGCCGGTGGTGCCGGTCACGACGATGCCGTCGGCCCCGGCGGTGATGCAGTCGTCGATGTGCCGCTCGACGCCCGCCCAGTCGACTTCGCCGTCGGCGGTGAACGGGGTCACGAGGGCGACGAGGACCTGACCGAAGGGATTCTCACGCGTGGACACGGGAACCAGCGTACCGGGGATGCGCGTCGGAACGGCCGTCCGGACAGACGGTGACGGTCATGCTCGGCGGCGCCACTCGAGGAACCGGTGGCGCAGGCCCGCGCGGGACTCCTGCCACGGCCCGTCGTCGACGAGGTCCCAGCCGTCGTCGAGCACCGGCGCGACGGTGTCGCCGTCGACCTCGACGTCGATCACGGTCTCGGAGACCCGGTCGGCGAACGGCAGGGCCGCGGCGTACACCTGGCCACCGCCGATGACCCACACGGGCTCGTCGGTGTCGAGCGCCGCCGCGAGGTCGTGCACGACGACGGCCCCGTCGGCGCTCCACCCGGTGTCGCGGGTGAGCACGACGTTCCGGCGGCCGGGCAGCGGGCGGAAGCGCTCCGGGAGGGACTCCCAGGTCCGACGGCCCATCACGACGGTCGACGAACCGGTCACCTGGCGGAAGTGCGCGAGGTCCTCGGGGACGTGCCAGGGCATCCCGCCGTCGGCCCCGATGACTCCGCCCACGGAGCGTGCCCAGACCATGCCGATCCCCCGGACGGGCTCGACCCAGGTGCCGTCCGCCATCAGACCGCGACCGCGCCGGAGATCGCCGGGTGGTGGTGGTACCCGACGACGGTGAAGTCCTCGTACCGGTAGTCGTCGATGGAGTCCCGCGGGGCGAGCTCGAGCGTCGGGGGCGCGTACGCCGTGCGGGACAGCTGCTCGCGGACCTGCTCGACGTGGTTGTCGTAGATGTGGCAGTCGCCGCCGGTCCACACGAAGTCCCCGACCTGGAGCCCGGTCTGCGCGGCGATCATGTGCGTGAGCAGGGCGTAGGAGGCGATGTTGAACGGCACGCCGAGGAACATGTCCGCGCTCCGCTGGTAGAGCTGGCACGAGAGCTTGCCGTCGTTGACGTAGAACTGGAAGAACGCGTGGCAGGGCGCCAGGGCCATGTCCGGGATGTCCGCGACGTTCCACGCCGACACGATGAGCCGGCGGGAGTCGGGGTTGTCCTTGATCTGCTCGATCACCTGGGCGATCTGGTCGACGTGCGCACCCGACGGGGTCGGCCACGAGCGCCACTGCACGCCGTAGACCGGGCCGAGGTCGCCGTCGGCACCGGCCCACTCGTTCCAGATCCGCACGCCGTGCTCCTGCAGCCAGGTGGCGTTGCCGTCACCGCGGAGGAACCAGAGGAGCTCGTACGCGATCGACTTGAAGTGCACCCGCTTCGTCGTGACGAGCGGGAAGCCCTCGGACAGGTCGTAGCGGAGCTGCGCGCCGAAGACGCTGCGCGTCCCCGTGCCGGTGCGGTCGCCCTTGGGCGCGCCCTCGTCCAGCACACGCCGCAGGAGGTCCTCGTACGGGGTCGAGACGGAGGCGTCGGGCAGGACGGTCGCGGTGTCGGTCACCAGACGATCGTAAGCGCGACCACCCACACGCGCGAGACGCGGGGCGGGACGCGCGCCGAGCCTCCAGGCTGCTGAGTACCGTGGCAGCCATGGAGGCCCACATGGCGGAACAGCCGCTCTCGATCCTGGTGGCCGGCGCGTCCGGCTTCATCGGGACCCCCCTGGTCCGCGCGCTGCGCGAGGCCGGGCACCACGTGTCGACCCTGGTCCGACGCGAACCGCACACCCCCACCGAGTTCCGCTGGGCACCCGGGCAGCGGCCGCTCGACCCGGCCGTGCTCGACGGCGCGGACGTGGTCGTCAACCTCGCCGGGGCGAACATCGGCAAGCTCCCCTGGACGGACGCCTACAAGCAGGAGATCGAGCGCTCCCGCATCGACGCCACGAGCACGCTGGTCGAGGCCATGCGCCAGGCGACGACCCCGCCGCGCCTGTTCCTGTCCGGGTCAGCGTCAGGGGTCTACGGCGACCGACCCTCGGACGTGCTGCAGGACGACGCCGCGCCCGGCAGCGGGTTCCTCGCCGACGTCTGCACGGCGTGGGAGGCCGCTGCCACCGAGGCACCGGAGGGCGTCCGCGTCGTCCTGCTCCGCACCGGCATCGTCGTCGGCCAGGGTGGTGGCGCGCTCGCGCCGCTCATCCCGCTGACCCGCTTCGGCCTGGGCAGCCGGCTCGGCACGGGCGGCCAGTTCTGGCCGTGGATCGCGCTCGAGGACGAGGTGGGTGCGATCGTGCACCTCGCGACCGCCGCCTCGGCGTCGGAGGTCCGGGGCCCGGTGAACCTGGCCGGCCCGGAGCCCGCCGTCGCCGACCGCATCACCAAGCGCGTCGCGGAGGACCTGCACCGGCCGTACGTCTTCCGTCTGCCGGAGTTCGCACTGAAGGCGCTGCTGCGGGACGCGGCCGACGAGATGCTCCTGTCCAGCCAGCAGATGGTGCCGACGAAGCTGCTCGAGTCGGGCTACGTGTTCCGCTTCACGCAGGCCGAGATCGCGGTCGACGCCGCGTTCTAGCCCCTGGCGTGCGCGAGTGCGGTCCGCATGGCCGCCCGCGCACGCTTCCGGTCCCCCGCGGCGTCGTACACGACCCCGAGGCGGAACCAGGCACGCCAGTCGTCGGGTGCTGCCTCGACCTCGGCCTTGTACTGCGGGAAGAGGTCGTCCGCCGCGGCGCGGTCGGGACGCCCCGACGGTCGGAGGGGCACGACGTCGGCCGGTGTGCCGTGCTCGCGTTCGAGCCGGGCACCGAGCCGGGTGATCCGCAGGCCGAAGCGGAACTCCAGGACGAGCAGGAGCGCACCGATCACCGCGAAGACGGCGAGGGCGACCCCGATCGCGATGCCGATCGGCAGCCCGGTCGCGATGAACGCCACGGCGCGCTGCCCGACGAGCACGATGTAGAGCGCGAGCAGCAGGGCCATCAGGGCGGCGCCCCAGAACGGCGAACGGAGATGCATCGGCGCTCTCCGCTAGCCGATGCCGAGCACGGAGCCGAGGCCCACGGTGAGCCCGCGCATCGAGCCGACCGCCGCCAGCGCGGCACGGATGCCCGGGGCGTAGGCGACGTCGTCGGTGGTGTCGTGGCGGATCGTCAGGGTCTCCCCCGGGCCGCTCAGCACGACGTCCTGCAGCGCCTTGACGCCCGGCAGCCGCAGCGAGTGGATCGGCACGCTGGCGACCTGCTGGCCGCGGGCGCGCTGGTCGACGTGCGGCGCGTCGACGGGGCCGACCTCGCGCCGGGCCTCGGCGATGAGCTCGGCGGTGCGCACGGCCGTGCCGGACGGGGAGTCGACCTTGCCGGCGTGGTGGGTCTCGACGATCTCGATCGACGGGAACCACGGCGCGGCGATCGTGGCGAGGTGGGTGCCGAGGACCGACCCGATCGAGAAGTTCGGCACCACGAAGGCGCCCTGCTCCGGTCGGTCGGCCAGGGACGTCCGCAGCGACGCCAGCCGTGCGGCGGACCACCCCGAGGTGCCGACCAGGACGTTCGCGCCGCTCGCCAGGGCGTGCTCGACGATCGCGGGGCTGAGCGCCGGGACGGTGACGTCCACGACGACCGCTGCGCCGTTGAAGACCGCTGGCCCGGCTTCGTGGGCGTCGTCCTTCGACGACAGCCGGGCGACGAGCTCGAACTCGGGCAGGTCGTCCACCACGGCGGCCACGAGGCCCCCGAGACGACCGGTGGCGCCGACGACGGCGACGGGAGTGACCATGCGCCCATCCTAGGATCGACCCATGACCACCGATCGCATCCCGGTCACCGTGCGCACCGTCCCGGCGGACCTGCCGGAGGTCGACGCCCTGCTCGACGCCTACCTCGACGAGCGCGAGGCCACCTTCCCGAGCGCGCAGGGCTCCTACTCGCGCAAGCGCACACCGGCCGAGGAGTTCACCCCACCGCGCGGGGTGTTCGTCGTGGCGTACGACGGCGACACCCCCGTCGGGTGCGGCGGGCTGCGGCGGATCGCCGACGACGGGGACGACGTCCGGTACGAGGTCAAGCACGTGTTCGTGACGCCGGCGGGCCGCGGCCGCGGGGTCGCCACGGCCGTCATGGATGCCCTGGAGCAGGCCGGCGCGGCGTTCGGGGCGACGGCGGTCGTGCTCGACACGAACGACTCGCTCGCCGCCGCCGGCGCCATGTACCGGAGTCGGGGCTACGACCGCGTCGAGCCCTTCAACGACAACCCGAACGCGACCGCCTGGTACCGCCTGGGCGTCTGACCGCTAGAGCGGCTGCTCGACCGGCAGGCCGGTGCGGAGCTCGACCGGCAGGTGCGCCGTGTCGTTGAGCGTGACGAGCTCGGCGGGCTTCGCGGAGCGGATCCGGATCACGGTGAGCGCGGTGTGGGCGACGTTCGTCCCCATCCACCGCCACTCGGGTGCCTGGAAGACCTCGCGGACGAACCAGCCGATCACCGCGTTGTGCGTGATGACGAGGTCGTGGCGGTCCTGCATCGCCGGGGTGAACCACTCGGCCACGGCGTCGCCCATCTGGGCCTGGCCGGCGATGATCTCCTCCTCGGTGATCCCGCCGTAGAACTTCTTGTAGGCCGTGGGCATGTCGGGCGTCGGGCCGGACGGGATGCAGTCGAACAGCAGCGTCGACGGCTCGGGCTGGATCGCGGGCAGGCGCTGCGCCAGGAACGACGCGGTCTCGCTCGGGGCCTCGAGCGGCGAGTGGTACACGCCGTCGAAGGGCACGCCACCGAGGCGGTCGGCGATGAGCATCGACTGCCGCTTGCCGCGCTCGGACAGCTTGCCGTCGCGCAGGCCGTGCTCGGCGTCCTGGTGCTCGCCGTGTCGGACGAGGTAGAGGTAGTGCGACATCTCCGTCATCGACCGCCGGTGCCCAGAGCGGCCTCGAGCGCCGACCGCTCGACGTCGCCGACCACCGCGGTGATCGTCGGGCGGGTCAGCAGGTCGCGGGCCAGGTCCAGGACGTCGCCGGTGGTCACGCGGTCCACGCGCTCCAGCGCGGTGTCGAGGTCGGTGAACTCCCCGGTGCCGAGCTCGGCGCGACCGAGGCGGGTCATCCGGGCGTCCGAGTCCTCGAGCGAGAGCGTCAGCGCGCCCTCGATCTGGCCCTTCGCGCGGCGGAGTTCGTCCTCGGTGATGCCGGCGTCGACCATGCGGCGGAACTCGGCGTCGATGATGTCGACGACCCCGGCGACGTTGTCGGGCGCGCAGCCGGCGTAGACCCCGAAGGCACCGTTGTCGAGGTAGGCGGGGGCGAAGGAGGACACGGCGTACGCGAGCCCGCGGCGTTCACGGACCTCCTGGAACAGGCGTGAGCTCATGCCGCCGCCGAGGACGGCGTTGAGGACGCTGAGCACGGGACGCCGCTCGTCGCGGAGGTCGAGGCCCTGCGACCCGCGGAGCATGCTGACCTGCTCGGTCGGCCGGTGCACGACCGAGAGCTTCTCGGCGACCGGGTCGGCCACCGGCTTCGCGGTGCGACGGTCGACGGGCCGCGCGCGTCCGGCCGAGGAGAAGACCTCGTCCACCAGGGCGCAGAAGCGCTCGTGGTCCACGGCTCCGGCCGCGGTGATGACCAGGCCGTTCGGGGCGTAGTGCTCGGCGTAGTGCGCCATCACCTCGTCGCGCTGGACGGCGCGGATGCTCTCCGGCGTGCCACCGATCGGCCGGCCGAGCGCGTGCCCGTCGAACGCCGACGCGAAGAAGGCCTCCCCGGCGAGGTCGGCCGGGTCGTCCGCGGCCATCGCCAGTTCCTCGAGGATGACCCCGCGCTCGATGTCGAAGGCGGCAGGCTCGAGCACGGAGTTCGTCACCATGTCGCCGATGACGCGCACGGCCATCGGGACGTCGGCGTCCCGCACCCGGGCGTAGTAGCAGGTGTACTCCTTGGCCGTGGCGGCGTTGTGCTCGCCCCCGACCGAGTCGAACGCGACGGCGATGTCGAGCGCGCTCCTGGTGGTCGTGCCCTTGAAGAGCAGGTGTTCGAGGAAGTGCGTCGAGCCGAACTGCCCCGCGCGTTCGTCCCGCGACCCGACACCGACCCAGTACCCGATGCTCGTGGAGTGGGATGCCGGAACCGCCTCGGTCAGCACGCGTACGCCCGAGGGGAGCACGGTTCGGCGGACGAAGGATCCCCCGGACGTCAGGAACGACGTGTCCGGGGCCTCGAGGGGCAACGGCACTGGGTGGTTCATCGCGGTCGAGCCTACTGATGATCCAGCGCGGTCCTGCCAGCTTGTGCGTCTGGGCTCGTTGTGCCACGAACTGGGGTACAGAAATCGAGGACAGACCGACTCGTCTGTCTGTCCTCCTTCGTGCTACAGTGATGCATGCCGGATCGGAAGCCCCCGCTAGATGCCGATCCGGTGGCTCGGGACATCAGTCCTCGGCGGCACCGAGTTCCCCCACTCAGCCGCGGAGCCGATGACCACCGAGGAGCCATGCTGTGACGGTCGATTCCCCCCAACCGACCGTCCAGCGTCTCCTCGGGAAGAGCACCAGTGGCCTCGCGTCGCCGGACGGGTCGAGCGTCCCCCCGGCTCCCCGTTCCGGCGGCGCGAAGGTCCGCATCCTCGAGACCGCGAACCGGCTCTTCTACGAAGAGGGCATCCACAGCGTCGGCGTCGACCGTCTCATCTCCGAGGCCAGCGTCACGAAGGCGACGTTCTACAAGCACTACGGGTCCAAGGACAACCTGATCCTGGCCTACGTGCACACGCAGCACGACCGTGTGCAGCAGGCCTTCGACGCCCTGGTGGCGGACGCCGGCAGTGCCTCCGACGCCGTGCGCACCTGGGTCACCGCCGTGGCGGACGAGGTGAACGCGCCGACCTTCCGCGGCTGCGCGTTCCTGAACGCCGCGGCCGAGTACCACGACCCCCGCGACCAGATCCGGGTCGTCGTGGCCTCGCACCGCGACTGGTACACGGAGCGGCTCGCCGACCTGCTGCAGGACGCGGGCCACCCGCTGCCCGGCGACGGCGCCGACGAGCTGATGCTCGCCCGCGACGGCGCGATGTCCGGCGCGTACGCGGGCGACGCCATCGCGGCCACCGCCGCGCTCGGCCGCGTCGCCGAACGCGTCCTCGCCGGCTGACCCCGACCGGTTTCCGCGTCGCCCCTGGTGGACGCCCCCGTCCGGGGGTAGCTTCACCCCCACGGTCGACCAACCCGCCGACCGTGCCCGGCCGACCCGTTTCCCTGCAGCGTCGGCAGGGTCCGTGCTGCCAGCACGTCACGAGGACACCGATGTTCGACAACCGATTCATCCGTCACGCCATCGACCGGAGCGCCGAGAACGCTCTCGATCGACGTCGCTTCTTCGCAGCCGCCGGCGTCGCCGGCGCCTCAGCCGGCATCGCCGCGCTGGGCTCCTCGGTGCTCACCACCGACCGAGCCTCCGCCTCCCCCGCTGAGGACGGTGCCGTCTCCGACGCCGCCATCCTCAACTTCGCGCTCAACCTCGAGTACCTCGAGGCCGAGTTCTACCTCCGCGCCGTGTTCGGCACCGGACTGACCGCCAGCATGACCACCGGCATCGACCCCCAGGGGCCGGTCGTCGGCGGCAGCAAGGTGCCGTTCAAGACCGCGGCCATCCGCGGGATCGCGACCGAGATCGCCAACGACGAGCGCGCGCACGTGGCGTTCCTGCGGTCGGCGCTCGGTGGTGCGGCCGTCTCGCGCCCGAAGATCGACTTCACGAACGCCTTCACCGCGGCCGCCCGGGCCGCGGGCGTGGTCGGGCCGACGGGGACCTTCGACCCCTTCGCCAGCGAGGAGGCCTTCCTGCTCGGCGCCTACGTGTTCGAGGACGTCGGGGTCACCGCCTACAAGGGCGCGGCTCCGCTCATCACCAACAAGACGTACCTCAGCGCAGCGGCGGGCATCCTGGCCGTCGAGGCGTACCACGCGGGCATCATCCGCTCGAAGCTCTTCGACAAGGGGCTGCAGGTGCCGGCCAACAAGATCTCCGACGCCCGCGACTCGCTCGACGGGCCGACCGACGACGACCAGGGCATCACGACGTCCACCGGAGCGGTGAACTTCGTCCCGACGGACGCCAACTCGTTGGCGTACGGCCGCACCGCGGAGCGCGTGCTCAACATCGTGTTCCTCACCCCGAACCAGATCGACAAGGGCGGCTTCTTCCCCGAGGGCGTCAACGGCGCCATCGTGGCGAGCGGCAACCCCGGGAGCGCGACCGGCCCGGCCTGATCCGCGACGGTCGCGGTGAGCGCGACCACCAGGACGGGAGGCCCGGTGCCAGCTGGCACCGGGCCTCTCCCCTGTCTCCCGGTCACCACCAGTGCCTCCCGGTCACCACCAGGGCCCGGGTGGTTGCCTGGGGACATGGCCAACGACCCGCTCTGGCGCCTCCCCGAGGTGCCCTCCTTCTCCCTCACCAGCACCGACTTCACCGACGGCGGCGAACTGCCCACGTCGGCGCGCGGCTCCGACGTCGGCGGTGACGACCGCTCCCCCGCCCTCGCCTGGACCGGCGCCCCCGAGGGCACGAAGAGCTACGTGCTCACCGTGTACGACCCCGACGCGCCGACCGGTTCGGGCTTCTGGCACTGGAGCCTCACCGACATCCCGGCGTCCGCGACCGAGCTGGCCGCTGGTGCCGGCACGGACGACGCGCTGCTGCCGGCCGAGGCGCTCCGCCGCCGCAACGAGTTCGGCACGGACACGTTCCTCGGTGCCGCCCCGCCCGCCGGACACGGCTCGCACCGCTACGTCTTCACGCTGAGCGCCCTCGACGTGCCCGTGCTCGAGGCCCCGGCCGACGCCACCCCCGCGGTCGTCGGGTTCGTCCTCCGCGAGCACGTCATCGGGCGTGCACAGCTCACCGGCACGCAGGAGACCCCCGCGGGCTGAGCATCCGCACCCCGCAACGCGGAACGGCCGCCACTCCAGCAGGAGTGGCGGCCGTTCGGTCGTGCTGGGGCTCAGCCCTCGGCGGGAGCCTCGGCGTGCGACCCGTGGTCGTCGCGACCGTCGGTGTCGACGTCGTCGGCCACGACCGGCGCGAGCGAGAGCTTGCCGCGGTCGTCCACCTTGGTGACCTCGACCAGGATCTTCTGGCCGACGCCCAGGACGTCCTCGACGTTCTCCACGCGCTTGCCACCGGCGAGCTTGCGGACCTCGGAGACGTGGAGCAGACCGTCACGGCCCGGGAGCAGCGACACGAAGGCGCCGAACGTGGCGATCTTCACGACGGTGCCGAGGAACTGGTCCCCGATCTCCGGGTTGGTCGGGTTCGCGATCGCGTTGACCTGCGCACGCGCGGCCTCGGCGGACGGACCGTCGACGGCACCGATGTAGACCGTGCCGTCGTCCTCGATCGAGATGTCGGCACCGGTGGTGTCCTGGATCCCGTTGATCGTCTTGCCCTTCGGGCCGATCAGCTCGCCGATCTTGTCGACGGGGATCTGCACCGAGATGACGCGCGGAGCGGTGTCGGCCATCTCGTCGGGGCCGTCGATCGCCTCGTTCAGCACACCGAGGATGGCCGAGCGGGCCTCCTTGGCCTGCTTCAGCGCGGCGTCGAGCACCGACGACGGGATGCCGTCGAGCTTGGTGTCGAGCTGGATCGCGGTGACGAACTCGGACGTGCCGGCGACCTTGAAGTCCATGTCACCGAGGGCGTCCTCGGCTCCGAGGATGTCGGTCAGCGCCGCGTAGCGGGTCTGGCCGTCGACGGTGTCGGACACCAGGCCCATGGCGATGCCGGCGACGGGGGCCTTGAGGGGCACACCGGCGTTGAGCAGCGACAGGGTCGAGGCGCAGACGGACCCCATCGAGGTCGAGCCGTTCGAGCTGAGCGCCTCGGAGACCTGACGGATGGCGTACGGGAACTCGTCACGCGACGGCAGCACCGGCACGAGGGCGCGCTCGGCGAGGAAGCCGTGCCCGATCTCGCGACGCTTCGGCGAACCCACGCGGCCGGTCTCACCGGTCGAGTAGGGCGGGAAGTTGTAGTGGTGCAGGTAGCGCTTCTTCGTGATGGGCGACAGCGAGTCGATCTGCTGCTCCATCTTGAGCATGTTCAGCGTGGTGACGCCGAGGATCTGCGTCTCGCCGCGCTGGAACACCGCGGAACCGTGGACGCGCGGGATCACGGCGACCTCGGCGTCGAGCGGACGGATGTCGGCGAGGCCGCGGCCGTCCATGCGGACCTGCTCGGTCAGGATGCGGCCGCGGACGACCTTCTTCGTGACCGACTTGTACGCGGCGCTGACCTGGCTGTTGGCGACCTCGGGCAGCGTGCCCGCGGTGACCTGCTCGGCGATGGCGGCCTTGACGCGCGACTTGAGCGCGTCGTCGGCGTCCTGACGCTCGGTCTTCGCGGCGATCTTGTAGACGTCACCGAGCTCGGCGAGCGCGATGGACTCGACGGCGGCGTAGACCTCGTCGGCGTACGGCGGGAAGACCGGGTAGTCCTGGATCTCCTTGGCCGACTGCGCGGCGAGCTTGGCCTGGGCCTCGACGAGGGACTTGAGGAACGGCTTCGCCGCCTCGAGACCCTGCGCGACGACGGCCTCGTCGGGCTTGGTGGCGCCGCCCTGGATGAGGTCCCAGCTGTGCTCGGTGGCCTCGGCCTCGACCATCATGATCGCGACGTCCTCGTTGCCCGCGTCGTCCGTGACGACACGGCCGGCGACGGTGAGGTCGAAGACGGCCTCGGCGAGCTGCGACGCCTTCGGGAACGCGACCCACTGGTCACCGATGAGCGCGAGGCGCACACCGGCGATCGGGCCGGAGAACGGCAGACCGGAGATCTGCGTCGACGCGGACGCGGCGTTGATGGCCAGCGCGTCGTAGAACTCGTCCGGGGCGATGCTCAGGACGGTGATGACGATCTGGACCTCGTTGCGGAGACCGTCGACGAACGACGGGCGCAGCGGCCGGTCGATGAGCCGGCAGACGAGGATCGCCTCGGTGCTCGGGCGGCCTTCGCGGCGGAAGAACGAGCCGGGGATCTTGCCGGCGGCGTAGGAACGCTCCTCGACGTCGACCGTCAGCGGGAAGAAGTCGAAGCCCTCCCGCGGGTGCTTGCCGGCGCTGGTGGCCGACAGCAGCATGGTCTCTTCGTCCAGGTACGCAGCGACGGCACCCTGTGCCTGCTGCGCGAGACGACCGGTCTCGAACCGGACCGTCCTGGTGCCGTAGCGACCGTTGTCGATGGTCGCTTCAGCGAACTTGATCTCGGGACCCTCCAAGAGGATGCCTCCTTGCGTCTGTGGTGCAGCAGACCCGGCCTCGGGCACACGTGTGTGCACGTGCGCTCCACGACGCGGAACGCATGCCTGGCCAGCAGTAGAAGCAGTCGGGAGCGATCGGCCCGCATGCCACCACCGATGACCAGCTTCGTGCCGGTCTGCGTGCGATGTTGTGTGGCGTCTCGGGAAACGGTCCCCGGACGCCCTGACTTTAGCATTCAGCAGTGCATCGGCGGCGAGGCTGGCGGCGAACGGGCGTGTCCTCGGTACCCTGCCCTCATGCGTCGTGTTCCTGGAAGACGCGTACTCGTCGCGGCCGTCGTGGTCGTGGGTGCGCTCGTCGGCCCCCTCGTGACCGCGGTGCCGGCCAGTGCCACCGAGTACCCGAGCTGGCAGGACGTCCAACAGGCCAAGGGCAACGAGACCGCCAAGCGGGCCGAGGTGCAGCGCGTCGAGGTCGCACTCCGGTCGGCGCAGGCGGACGCCGCCGCCACGTCGCAGGACGCGCTCGACGCCTCCGCGGTCGCCGCGCAGGCCGAGGCGGACCTGCAGGCGGCCACCCAGGCCGCCACGAGCCTCCAGGCTCAGGCCGACGCCGCCAGGGCGACCGCCGAGCGCGCGCGCACGCGGGCCGGACAGCTCGCCGCGAGTCTCTACCGGGACGGCTCGGGCGACCAGATGACCACCAGGATCGCCACGACGAAGGACCCGAACCAGCTGCTCTACCAGCTCGGGGCCATCGACCAGCTCACGACGACGTGGTCCGGCGTGATGGACGACGCCTCCGTCGCGGCGGGGACGGCGTCGTCGCTCGGCGACCAGGCGCGACGGGCCGAGTCCGAGCGGGCGTCCCTCGCCGCGGCGGCCGAGACGAAGGCGACCGCGGCGAAGACCGCCGAGGACCGGGCCGACCGCGCCGTGGCGTCCACCGAGTCGCACAGCACCGAGCTGTACGCGCAGCTGGCCTCGCTGCAGGACACCACCGCCGAGACGGAACGCCGGTACGCGGTCGGGCGCGCCGTCGCCGCCCAGGCGGCAGCGCAGGCCGCAGCAGCCCGGGCCGCGGCACAGGCCACCGCGGCCGCGCAGGCGTCCGCCAGCACCCCGGTCGCCGCGGCGCCCGGCAACGCCTACCCGGACACCGGCGGCGTCACCGTCGACCCTGCGGCCGCGCAGGCCTACGCCCGCAGCGTGCTCGGCAGCTACGGCTGGGGCGACGACCAGTTCGGGTGCCTGGTGTCCCTCTGGACGCAGGAGTCCGGCTGGCGCGCGAACGCCCTCAATGCCTCGAGCGGTGCCTACGGGATCCCCCAGGCCCTGCCGGCGTCGAAGCTCGCCGCTGCCGGCGCCGACTGGCGGACCAACCAGGACACCCAGGTCAACTGGGGCCTGGCCTACATCAAGAGCAGCTACGGCACCCCGTGCGGGGCGTGGAACCACGAGATGAGCGTCGACCCGCACTGGTACTGACGCGCCGGCTCGGCAGGGCGGTCAGTGCCCGAGTCCGCCGAGCAGGCTCGCGAAGTCGGTGACCTCCGGCAGGGCGGTCGCGTCCTGCCGCACCCGACGGGAGGCCCCGATCATCCAGGCGAGGTCGGCACCGGCCCGGCGGATGCGTCCGTCCAGAGCCGCCTGGTCGCCGTCCGTGCCCCAGTCGTCCGTCGCGGCGAACACACCGGTGGGCACGACGGCCGCGCGGAGGTAGGCGAACACGGGGCGCATGCCGTGCTCGATCGCGAGCGAGTGGCGGGACGTGCCACCCGTCGCCGCGAGGAGGACCGGCATGTCGGTCAGGGCGTCCGTGTCCAGGACGTCGAGGAACGACTTCGCCAGGCCGCTCATGCCGGCGGTGAAGACGGGCGAGACGAACACGACGGCGTCGGCCTCGAGGACCGCGGCCGTGGCGGCAGCGAGGGCCGGCGCCTGGAACCGGGTGAGCATCGCGTCCGTGATCTCGTGGGCCAGCGGACGCAGGTCGACGTGCACGACGCGGGGCGCGCCTCCGTGCTGTGCCTGGAGCGCGGCGACGGCGGACTCGGCCAGGCGGTCGGCGAGGAGACGTGTCGAGGACGGCTCGGAGAGCCCGGCGGAGACGACGGCGATGGTGGTCATGGGATCTCCCGATCTTTCAATGCGTTTGCATGAACACTGTACTGAACTCGGGAGGTCGTGTGCGCATTCCCGCCGCCCTGCCGACCGGGAACGAAGAACGCCCCGGTCCTCACGAGGAGGGCCGGGGCGTTCGGTCAAGCGGTGCGGCGACGACTAGCGGCGCAGGCCGAGACGCTCGATGAGCGCACGGTAGCGGGCGATGTCGACGTTCGAGAGGTAGCCGAGGAGGCGGCGACGCTGGCCGACCATGAGCAGCAGACCACGACGCGAGTGGTGGTCGTGCTTGTGCTCCTTGAGGTGCTCGTTCAGGTCGTTGATGCGACGCGTCAGAACGGCGACCTGGACCTCGGGGGATCCGGTGTCGCCCGGGTGGGTCGCGTACTCTTCGATGATCTCCTGCTTGACCTGTGCATCAAGTGCCATGGTGATCCCCTTCTGTCCGTTGCGCGGTGCCCATGCCTGATGCATGAGCGCTCTTTGTCCGCGGCCGTTCGACGGCAACCTGGAGAGCCTACCAGAGCAGCGGACCGCCGAGGAGCCCAGCTGGGTCAGACCGTGCGGGCGCGCAGCCGCCGGCGGCGGGGTGCCGGCAGCAGGCTGCGGACGAAGCCGACGAGCGTGGCGCCGAGGAGTCCGCCGAGGCCGTTCGAGAGGACGTCACGCGGGTCGGACACGCGGTACGGCAGCAGGGCTCCCTGGGCGAGCTCGATGCCCGCGGACAGTGCGACCGCGACGACGGCCGCGAGGAACCACCAGCGCCGCGGCAACCACATCGCCGCGATCATGCCGACGGGGACGAACATCGCGATGTTGGCGAGGAACTCGGTGCGGTCGTAGGTCAGCCACGACCCGTGTGGCAGGTGCTGTGCCCACGCGATGGCGTGCAGGACGAGGGAGTTCTCCGCCGAGGTGAACACGTGCGGTGTCAGCGTCATCCGCCAGATCACCCAGGCGTAGGCCGCCGTGAGGGCGAGCAGGAGGAGTTTCCGGAGCATCCGGACAGTGTGGGGCACCGTCCTGCGCGGCACCTGGAGCGCTCCTGGGCAGCAGCGGCGGCGATGCTGGGCGATCGCCGGTGCGGGGTGGCCGAGGAGGCCGACGGGATGGAAGCATGGGCATCGTCGCGACGCGCGGTGGTGACCAGGGAGGACCGCTCGATGCCGGACCAGCAGCTGCCACCGGACGACCACGTGCCCACGCTGCGTCGCCCACCGAGTGCCACGCGCCAGTGGGCGTGGATCGGCGGGGCCGCCGCGGTCGTCGTCGCGGTGGTCGTCGGGGTCGCCCTCTGGCTGCCGACCGTGCCGAACGGGCCGGACGGCCGCCGGATCGTCGAGCGGGAGAGCGCTGCGCAGGCCTTCCCCGGCGGACTCGCCCGACAGCCGGCCAGCGAGAACCAGCCCGGCCGCCGCGAGACCCAGGCACGTGCGGACGGCGACACCACCACCGCGCAGCGGATCGCCGTCATCGCCGACGAACCGATCGCGACCTGGCTCACGGACCCCTCCGTCACGACGACCCGCGAGACCGTCCGGGAGGTCGTGGCGAACGCCCGCCGGCAGGACAAGACCCCGGTGTTCGTGCTGTACACCATCCCCGACCGGGACTGCGGCCACTACTCGAAGGGCGGCTCCACCCCGGCGGAGTACCTGCCGTGGATCCGGTCGGTCGTGCGGGCAGCGGCGGGGTCGCACGCGGTCGTGCTCGTCGAACCCGACGCGATCGCGCAGATCCACGTCTGCAAGCGCCTGTCGGACTCCCGGTTGCCACTGCTCCGCAAGGCCGTGGACGAGCTCAGCGGGCACGGGCTGACCGTGTACCTCGACGGCGGGAACGAGAACCGCGTGCCGACCGCCACGATGGCCGGGTGGCTGCGGCAGGCCGGGGTCGACCGGACGCAGGGCTTCTTCACGAACGTGTCGAACTTCTACCGCGTCGACCAGGAACGTGCCTACGCCGACCGGCTCGCCGACGCCGTCGGCGGCGACCCGCACTTCGTCATCGACGTGTCCCGCAACGGCCGCGGGTGGCTCGGCACCTGGTGCAACCCGGAGGGCGCGGGGCTCGGGCAGTCGCCGCACGTGACTGCTGGTTCCTCGCGGCTGGACGCCCTGCTCTGGGTCAAGACGCCCGGGCTGAGCGACGGCACCTGCAACGGCGGGCCGGCAGCCGGGCAGTGGTGGGAGTCCTACGCGCTCGACCTGGTCGAGAACCGGAAGGACGGCGACGGCTGACGCGAGTGTCGGTGCCGAGGGGTTGCATGGCTGCCATGACCGCTGCCCCGCTCCGCTCCGTCGTCCCGCCGTACCTGCTGCGCGCCATCGCCGACGCGCCGACCGACGCGTTCCCCCGTGCCACCCCGGCGGCACGGACGGCGCTGGCGTCACTCGACGCCGTCCAAGCACCGAAGACCAGGTCCCTGCGTCCGCCGCGCACCGCCACCGCGCCGGATGCGTCACCGCAGCGCACCATCGCTGACGCACACGGCACGACCACGCTGCCGGGCACCGTCGTCCGGAGCGAGGGCGCACCCGACACCGGCGACGCCGCCGTGGACGAGGCCTACGCGGGGCTCGGTGCCACGCACGCGTTCTGGCTCGACGTCTTCGGGCGGGTTTCGATCGACGGCGCGGGGCTCCCCCTCGACGCCACCGTGCACTACGGGCAGGACTACGACAACGCGTACTGGGACGGCTCCCGGATGGTCTTCGGCGACGGGGACGGCGAGGTCTTCACCCGCTTCACCATCGCGCTCGACGTCATCGGCCACGAGCTCACCCACGGGGTCACCCAGTACACCGCCGACCTGACGTACCAGGGGCAGTCCGGGGCGCTGAACGAGTCGGTCAGCGACGTCTTCGGGTCCCTCGTGGCGCAGTACACCGCCGGGCAGACCGCTGCCGAGGCCAGCTGGCTCATCGGCGAGGGCCTCTTCACGCCCGCCGTGCACGGGGTCGCACTCCGCTCGATGCGGGCTCCGGGCACCGCGTACGACGACCCGGTGCTCGGCAAGGACCCGCAGCCGGCGACGATGGCCGACTACGTCGAGACCGAGGACGACGCCGGCGGGGTGCACACGAACTCCGGCATCCCGAACCACGCGTTCTTCCTCGCCGCCACGGCGATCGGCGGGAACGCCTGGGAGGGTGCCGGCGCGGTGTGGTGGGACACCCTGACCGCGGCCGAGGTGACGGCGTCGATCGACTTCGCCGGCTTCGCCCGGGTCACCGTGTCCGCGGCCGACGCCCGCTTCGGGTCCGGCTCGCAGCAGTCGGTCGCGGTCGCGGATGCCTGGCGCACGGTGGGTGTGCTCGACTGACCGCCCGGGCAGCGGACGGCCCGGCGTAGGGTCGGGCGCATGCAGATCCTCGTGCGTCGGAGCGGTGGGTTCGCCGGCCTCACCCGGGGCTGGCGGATCGACACGGACGTCGACCCCGACGGCTGGTCCGACCTGGTCGACGCGGTGCCCCGTGCAGCGCGGCAGCCGGTGGCACCGGTGCCCGACGACTACGTCTGGACGATCACGGTCGCGAGCACCACGGTGCGGGTGCCCGGCCGTGCGCTCGACGGGCCGCTGGCCGCACTCGTGGAACGGGTGCGGACCGAGGGCGAGCCGGACTGACGGGGCCGACCCGGGCCTCCCGTCCGGACCCGGCCGGGCCCCCTCGCCGGACCCGACCCGGGCCTGCCGTCCGGGTCAGGCCACGTCGATGACGGTGAGCCGCCGCGTGGGACGGGTCATCGCGACGTAGACCGCGGCGGCGGCACGGGCGGCGTCCGCCCCGACCCCGTCCGGGTCCACGAGCACCACGCCGTCGAACTCCAGGCCCTTGGCGTCCGCCCCCGTGAGCACCGTGACCGAGCCCGGTCGTGGCGAGCCCAGGCTCCGGACGTCGAGGTCGCCCTGCGCGAGCCGCTTCCGGACGACGTCCACCTGGGCCTCCGGCACGATCACGCCGATCGTCCCCGAGCCGATGTGCGACCGCTCCCCCGCCACCCGGGCGGCGACGACGTCGAGCACCTCGGCCCGTGACACGGACACGCGCTCCACCGGGTCGCCGTCCCGGACCGCCTGGTTCGCGGTGACGGTGAGCCCGGCCGCTGCGGCGAACTCGCCGGCGGCCTCGACGATCGACCGCGGCGTGCGGTAGTTCACCGTGAGCTCGGCGACGCGGTGGTCGAGCGGTACCTGCGGGGCGCGACCACGGCGACGACGGGCGAGGGCGCCGATGACGTCCTCCCACGTGCGGGCGGCACCGGGTGAGGAGCCCTGCGCCATGTCCCCGACGATCGTGAACGACCGGAGCGGGTTGCGTCGGGCCAGCACCCGCCACTGCATCGGCGAGAGCTCCTGGGCCTCGTCGACGACGATGTGGCCGTAGGTCCACTCGCGGTCCTCGGCGGCGCGCTCGGCCGTGGTGCGGGGGTCGCCGCCCTCGGCGAACGCACCCGCCACCTCTTCGGCAGAGACGATGCCCTCGACGCCCATGTTCTCGATCGCCTGGCGGGCGTTCTCGATGTCCCGGTTCCGGCTGGCCTTCGCCTGGCGCTTCGCCGCACCGCCGGTCGGGTCGAACGTGCCGAGGAGCTCGGCGGCCTCGTCGAGCAGGGGGACGTCCTCCACCGTGAAGCCGGCGCCGCGCTCCCGGGCGAGCAGGGCCCGGCGCTCCGGCGACCAGTTCGGCGTGAGGGACGCCAGCCAGTTCGGCCGCGCGTAGAGGTCCTCGAGCAGCTTCTCCGCCGGCAGCGGCAGCCAGGCGGTGTTGAGCAGGACGCGGGCGTCGTACGAGGACCGGATGTCCTCGCGGAGCACCTTGATGTCGGCGTCGTCGACCGTGGTGCCGCGCTGCCGCAGCTGTTCGGCGAGGAGCTTCGTCATGGCGTCGAGTGCGCCCTTGTTGAACGACACCCGGGCGACGTTGTGCGGCTTGCCGCGGTCCTGGGCCCGGTGCATGGCGTCCGCGACGAGCTGCGGCGGCACGACGAGCCGCTCGCCCTCGACGTCGAGCTCGACGGACTCCGTCGGCACGACCTGGCGCGAGCGGACCGCCCGGCGGAGCAGGTCGGCCATCTCGCCCGAGCCCTTGACCGCGGCGACCTCGCGGCGGTCGTGACGGGTGGCGTGGAGCCCCGGGTAGAGCGAGCCGAGCGACGCCATCACCACGCCCGTCTCGCCGAGGGACGGCAGCACCTGCTCGATGTACGTCAGGAACGCCGGGGACGGCCCGACGACGAGGACGCCGGACCCGCGGAGGCGCTCGCGGTAGGAGTACAGCAGGTACGCGGCGCGGTGCAGTGCCACGGCGGTCTTGCCGGTGCCGGGGCCGCCCTGCACGATGAGGACGCCCTCGAGCGGGGAGCGGATGATGCGGTCCTGCTCGCCCTGGATCGTGGCGACGATGTCGGTCATCCGGCCGGTGCGCTCGGCGGTGACGGCGGCGAGCAGGGCACCCTCGCCCTGCAGGTGGGTGCGCTCGTCGTCGTACAGGGTCGCGTCGAAGACCTCGTCCTCGACGCCGACGACGCTGCGTCCCTCGAGCGACAGGTGGCGACGGGCCCGCATGCCCATCGGGTACGCGGCGGTGGCCTGGTAGAACGCGCTGGCCCCCGGCACACGCCAGTCGAGCAGCAGCGGGCGGTGCTCGGCGTCACGGAGCCCCACGCGGCCGATGTACCGGAAGGCGGACTCGTCGGCGGGCGGGTCCGCGACCTCGAGCCGACCGAACACGAGCCGGTCTCCCACGCGCTCGAACGTGTGGATGGTGTCCTCGTAGAGCCGAGCGAAGGCGTCGCGTTCGCTGCGGCTCTGGTGGTTCCCGCCGACGGCCTGACGACGGGTCTCAGCGAGGCGCTGTTCGGCCTCGGCGGTCAGCTCGTCGAGGCGGACGAAGAGTCCGTCGACGTACGTTCGCTCGCGGTCGATCTCGGTCGGTTCGGACACACGCAACCCTTCGGGACAGGGGTATCCAGTGTAGTCCCCCTGCCCATCGGGCTGGTGCCGCGGGCCGTGGTGCCGGACCACGGACGGACGGGAGGCGCGGTGCCAGCTGGCACCGCGCCTCCCGTCAGCGCGTCGGCGCTACATCTCCTCGTGCGTGTCCGGGTCGCCGTCCCAGAGACGCCCGCGCTCGAGGCCGGAGATCGCGACGACCTCGTCGCCCGTCAGCTCGAACCCGAACACGTCGAGGTTCTCGCGCTGGCGGTCGGCGTCGCCGGACTTCGGCACCGGGACGGCACCGAGCTGGACGTGCCAGCGGAGCACGACCTGGCCGGGCGTGACCCCGTGGGCCTTCGCTGCCGCGAGGACCGGTGCCTCGGTCATGAGCTCCGACTGCTTGGCGAGCGGGCTCCAGCTCTCGGTGACGATCCCGCGCTCGGCGTGCACGGCGCGGAGGGCTGCCTGCGGGAAGTACGGGTGCAGCTCGACCTGGTTGACGGCCGGCGCGACACCGGTCGCGTCGATGATCCGGTCGAGGTGTGCCGGCGTGAAGTTCGAGACGCCGATCGAGCGGACCTTGCCGCTGTCCCGGAGGTCCACGAACGCCTTCCACGTGTCGACGAACCTGTCCACCGACGGGTTCGGCCAGTGGATCAGGTACAGGTCGACGTGGTCGAGCCCCAGGTTGCCCAGGGTCTCGTCGATCGACCGGTGCGCCTCGTCGTAGCCGTGGTGACGGCCCGGCAGCTTCGACGTGACGAAGAGCTCGTCACGCGGCACGTCGGCGTCACGGACCGCTCGGCCCACAGCGTCCTCGTTGCCGTAGTTCAGCGCGGTGTCGAGCAGGCGGTAGCCGCTGGTGATGGCCGTGCCGATCACCGCAGCACCCTCGTCGCCGTCGAGCGAGTAGGTGCCGAGGCCGAGCACCGGCATGCGGTGCCCGTCGTTCAGCTCGACGGTCGGGGCGACGGGCGCACCGGACGGCATCAGCGGACGCCGAGCAGGTCGATGACGAAGATCAGGGTCTTGCCGGAGAGGAAGTGTCCGCCGCCGGCCGGGCCGTAGGCGAGCTCCGGCGGCACGACGAGCTTGCGGCGCCCGCCGACCTTCATGCCGGGGATGCCCTCCTGCCAGCCGCGGACGAGCGCCGCGAGCGGGAAGTCGATCGGCTCGCCACGGCCCCAGGAGCTGTCGAACTCCTCGCCGGTCTCGTACTCGACGCCGGCGTAGTGGACCTTGACGGTCGAGCCGGCCGTGGCCTCGTCGCCGGAGCCCTCGACGATGTCGGTGATGACGAGGTCGGTGGGGGCGGGGCCCTCGGGCGCGTCGAACTCGGGCTTGCTGTTCAGGTCAGTCATGTCGGCAAGTCAACCAGACCGCGCACCGAGCAGACGCAGCACCGCTCCAGGCCGCAGAATGGTTCCACCGTGACACCACCGACTCCCCCGCAGGACACGCCCGCACCGCCGCGCCGCTTGTTCGCCGACCTCACGCCGCTCCGTCGGTCCCCCGCGTTCGCCCGACTCTGGGCCGGTACGGCGATCGCCGGGATCGGCACGCAGATGACCACCGTCGCCGTCGGTCTCGAGGTGTACGACATCACGAGCTCGACGTTCGCGGTGTCGCTCGTGGGCGTGATCGCGCTGCTGCCGATGATCGTCGCCGGGCTCTACGGCGGGATGCTCGCCGACGCCTTCGACCGCCGCACCGTGGCCCTGGTGTCCTCGATCGTCGCCTGGGTCGCCGTCGCGATGATCGCCACGCACTCGTGGCTCGGGCTGCACAGCGTCGCCCTGCTCTACCTGCTCGCGACGGTGAACGCCGTGGCGGCGACCGTGAGCGGGGCCTCCCGCTCCGCGATCGTCCCGCGGCTCGTCGGCACCGACCTGCTCCCCGCCGCGAGCGCCCTCGGTGGCATCGCGTCCGGCTTCCAGGTCACCGTCGGCCCCGCGATCGCCGGTGTCCTCATCGCCACCGTCGGGTTCGCCCCGACGTACACGATCGACGTGGTGCTCTTCACGTGCGCGTTCCTCGGGGTGTTCACCCTGCCGAGGATGGCCGCCGACCAGGGCGCCCTCCGCCCGGGTCTCGGTTCCCTGGTCGAGGGAGCGCGGTTCCTGCGGAAGTCGCGGAACATCACCATGACGTTCGTGCTGGACATCATCGCGATGACCTTCGGCCAGCCGCGGGTGCTCTTCCCCGCGATCGGCGCGCTCGTCATCGGCGGCGGGGCGATCACCGTCGGCACCCTGACCGCCGCTTACGCGATCGGGGCGCTGCTCTCGAGCGTGTTCTCCGGTCCCCTCGGCCACGTCCGCCGCCAGGGCGAGGCCGTCGGCTGGGCGATCACCGTCTACGGCGGGGCGATCTCGGCGTTCGGCGTCGTGGTGGCGCTGGCGCACGTGCTCGGCGGGCGCGAGGGCGAGTCCTTCAGCACCGGCATCCTGCCGGCACTCGCAGCCGCCGCGGTGTTCCTCGCCGTGGCGGGCGGCGCCGACAACGTCAGCTCCGTCTTCCGCAACACCATCCTGCAGGCCGCGTCGCCCGACGGCATGCGTGGCCGCCTGCAGGGCATCTTCACCGTGGTCGTCACGGGCGGGCCGCGCATCGGCGACCTCTACGCCGGGCTCGTCGTCGCCGCCAGCATCGCGGTGCCGCCGATCCTCGGCGGGGTCGCGATCATCGGGCTCGTCGCGCTGCTCCTGCGGCTCGTGCCGTCCTTCCGCCGCTACGACGCCCTGCACCCCGACGCGAACTGACGCCGCGCCTGGACGGGGTGGTCCTGACCACCGCCGGACGGGAGGCCCGTGGCGGCGCCGCCACGCGCCTCCCGTCCGGTGGCGGGCCGCCGAAGACGTGGGCTGCTCACACAACCGATATTCTCGGGACCATGCCGGACCGCATGACGCGTGACCTCCAGCGGACCGGGGTCCGTGCGGTCGTGCGCCGTACCTACCACTCGGTGATCCGGCACCGGGTCGTCGACGCCGCCGCGTCCCTGACCTTCTTCGCGCTGCTGACGGTGTTCCCGACCACGCTCGCGGTGGTCTCCGCGCTGTCGATCGTCGACCGGCAGGGCGACAGCGTCAGCGACGTCATCGAGATCCTCGGGTTCATCGTCCGGCCCGAGACCGCCGTGCACCTCGAGCAGCCGCTCCGGCAGCTCCTCAGCCTGGACAACCCGTGGCTCGGCTTCTGGATCGGCGTCCTGCTGACGCTCTGGTCGATGTCCGGGTACGCGACCGCGTTCGGCCGGGCGATGAACACGGCGTACGAGGTCGAGGAGGGCCGCCGGATCTGGAAGTTCCGCAGCATGATGCTCCTCGTCACGCTGCTGATCATGGTCGGCGGTGCCATCGCGATCGTGATCCTGCTCGGCACCCCGACGATCTCGGCGGCGATCGTCGCGAGCCTCGGCTGGGCGCCCTGGATCGACGACGTCTGGGACGTGGCGAAGTGGCCCGTCCTGGCGGTCGACCTCGTGGTGATGGTCGCGGTGCTGTACTACGCGACGCCGAACGTCAAGACGCCACAGCTGCGATGGGTCTCCGCGGGCGCCGGGTTCGCGATCGTCACGTGGGCGATGGCGACGTTCGGGTTCGCGATCTACGTCGAGACGATCGGGGGCAGCAGCATCGCGTACGGGTGGCTCGGCGGTGCGCTGCTGCTGCTCGTCTACCTCTACATCTCCAACTTCGTGCTGGTCGTCGGCGGGGAGCTCGACTCCGAGGTCATCCGGCTGCGGCAGCTCCTCGCGGGCATCGACGCCGACGAGTCCATCCGGCTGCCGCTGCGGGACGTCACGCGGAACTTCACGCTCGCCCGGTGGCGGGACGCCGACGTCGCGGCCGCCCGGCAGGTGCGGGTGTCCGCGGCGGAGCTGCCCGGCGAGGAGCCCACGCCGACGCCGCAGCAGCAGCACCTGCGTGACGTCGCCGAGCAGGTCCGGGTGGGCGAGCGGCCGATGCCCTGAGGGGTGTCGGTTCTCCGGCTCGGTCAGCCTCAGTGGCGCCGCGCCTCGGCGTCCAGCATCTCCTCGGTGATCACCGGGATCGCCCCCGTCGCGAGCTCGATCCCCGACAGCCGGGCGGGGCTCAGCACGCGGTGCACCTGGGCCTCGTCCATCAGGCCGGCAGCGGTGACGAGCGTGCTGATCGGCGTCGAGGTGGTCAGTGCGGTGTGCGCGATCGAGGCGGCGGCCGCGTAGCCGATGTACGGCGTCAGCGCCGTGACGACGCCCACGTTCGTGTCGACCTGTGCCGCGAGCTTGGCCTCGTTGGCCTCGATCCCGGTGACGCAGTGCTCGCGGAGCGTCGCGCAGCCCCGGGTCATCCACTGCAGCGACTGCAGGATCGAGTGCGCGATGATCGGCTCGAAGGCGTTGAGCTGGAGCTGCCCGGCCTCGGCCGCCATCGTCACCGTCGTGTCGGCCCCGGCCACCGCGAACGCGATCTGGTTCACGACCTCGGGGATCACCGGGTTGACCTTGCCGGGCATGATCGACGACCCGGCCTGACGCGCCGGCAGCGTGATCTCACCGAAGCCGGCCTGCGGCCCCGAGGCGAGCAGCCGCAGGTCGTTGCAGATCTTCGAGAGCTTGACCGCGCTCCGCTTCACGGTGCCGGAGAGCGTCATGAACGAGCCGGCGTCGCTCGTGGCCTCGATGAGGTCGGGCGCGGTGACGACGTCGATGCCGCTGGCGACCTGCAGCTGCCGTCGGACCTCGTCGCGGTACAGCGGGTCGGCCGTGATGCCCGTGCCGATCGCCGTCGCGCCGAGGTTCATCTCCGCCAGCAGCGGGGTGACCCGGCGGAGCAGCAGGGCGTCCTCCTGGATCGTGTGCGAGAAGCCGGTGAACTCCTGCCCGAGGGTCATCGGCACGGCGTCCTGCAGCTGGGTGCGCCCGACCTTGAGGACGTCCGCGAACGCCTGACCCCGCTCCGCGAAGGCAGCCGAGAGCTGCTCGATCTGGTCGATGAGTCGCCCGACGCCGAAGATCATCGCGATCTTGATGCTCGTCGGGTACGTGTCGTTCGTCGACTGGCTGCGGTTGACGTGGTCGATCGGGTGCAGGTACGCGTAGTCCCCACGCTCGCGCCCGAGGATCTCCAGCGCCCGGTTCGCGAGCACCTCGTTCGTGTTCATGTTCGTGCTCGTGCCCGCGCCGCCCTGCACCACGTCGACGACGAACTGCTCGCGGAGGGCACCGTCGCGGACCTCTTGCGCGGCCTGGTCGATGGCGTCGGCACGTTCGGCGTCGAGCACCCCGATCGCCTTGTTCGCCCGCGCAGCGGCCTGCTTCACGGTCGCGAGGGCCTCGATGAGGTCCGGGTACACCGAGATCGGGACGCTCGTGATCGGGAAGTTCTCCAGGGCCCGGAGGGTGTTGATGCCCCAGTAGACGTCAGTGGGCACCTCCCTCGTCCCCAGGGAATCGGTCTCCGTGCGGGTCCCAACACTCACGTGCGCCTCCTCGTCGTGGTCCACCACCCGAGGCTAACCCAGTCCGTCCGGCCGGTCCGGTACCCGGGCTGCGGCGGGCACACACGGTGCGAGTTCCTCGGCCCGGTGCGAGGGCACGCACGGTGCGAGTTCCTCCGCCCGGTGCGAGGGTGTGCACCCCGTGCGCGCCGACGAGCGCGCACCACGTGGGCAACGTCGCACCAGCCGGGCACGCGGCGGACGGGAGGCGCGGTGCCAGGCCGCCACGAGCCTCCCGGCTGGTGGGTCGCGAGCGGGCGGGACCGCCGGCGCGTCAGTGGAACTGGGGGACGATGAGGTAGATGCCGTACAGCACGGTCGCGGCGCAGACCACGAAGCACGCGATCGCCAGGGAGCGGAGACCCCGGACGGCGCCGCTCGAGCCCGCCGGGTTCGGGAAGCCGGCCGTCGCCGGGCCGATCGTGCCGTCGTCCTTCACGGTGAACTTGCCGGCGCGGGTGTCGGCGGCGCTCCAGAACCGCAGCCCGACCGAGTACACGGAGACGACGAAGCACGAGGCGACGACCGCGACGACGGCCACGGTCAGGAACGCGAACCAGTCGATGCCCATCAGCGGCGTCCTCCCTTGCGAGCACCCATGCGTCGGAGGGTTCGCTCGCGGCTCAGCTCGGCGCGGCGCGCGGCGACGTTCTCGGCGCGCTTCTTGCGCTGCAGGTCACGCAGCTCCTTGCGGGTGTAGACCGCGTTCGCGGCGACGTCGACCTCGATCGCGGAGGCCTGCTCGTGCGGCTTGCGGAGCGACCAGAGGTACAGGCCGAGGATCACGACGCCGCCGATGACCGCGTCGAGGACCAGCCCGACGACACCGAAGCGGGCGATGCCCGAGGCCACGGCACCGACGGCCGCAGAGGCCGGGAGGGTGATGAACCACGCGATGACGATCTTGCCCGCGGTGGACCACTGGATCTTCGAGCCGCGGCGTCCGAGGCCGGCACCGATGATCGAGCCCGAGGACACCTGCGTGGTGGACAGCGCGAAGCCGAGGTGGCTCGACGCGAGGATGGTGGCGGCGGTGGAGGCCTCGGCGGCGAAGCCCTGCGTGGCGCGGATCTCGGTGATGCCCGAGCCGAGCGTGCGGATGATGCGCCAGCCGCCCGTGTAGGTGCCGAGGGCGATCGCGAGGGCGCAGGCGATGACGACCCAGAACTGCACGCCCTGGTTCGACGACTGGGCGCCCGACGCGATGAGCGTGAGCGTGATGACACCCATCGTCTTCTGGGCGTCGTTCGTGCCGTGCGCGAGCGACACCATCGACGAGGTGAAGATCTGTCCGACACGGAACCCGCCGCGCTCGTTCGGGAACACCGGTCGACGCGTGATCCGGTACGCGATGCGCGTCGACAGGAAGGAGACGAACGCCGCGATCACCGGGGAGAGGAACGCCGGGATGATGACGACGGTCATCAGCGCGACGTAGTTCACCGACTGGAACCCGGCGCCCACGATCGCCGCACCGATGAGCCCACCGAAGAGCGCGTGCGAGGACGACGACGGCAGGCCGCGCAGCCACGTGATCATGTTCCAGACCACCGCGCCGATCAGCCCGGCGAAGATCATCTCCGGCGAGATCGCGACCCCACCGGGGCCTTCGTTGATCAACCCGTGCGAGATCGACGTCGCGACGGCGGTGCTGAGGAACGCACCGACGAGGTTGAGCACCGCGGCGACCGTGACCGCCACCTTGGGCTTCATGGCCCCGGTGGCGATCGGTGTCGCCATCGCGTTGGCGGTGTCGTGAAATCCGTTTGTGAAGTCGAAGAAGAGGGCCAACGCGATGACCAGGACGACTATGAGTGTGATGTCCACCGCGGGCCAGTGAACCAGTCCGCGGCGTCCGGGGCAAACCCAGATGGTCACCCGATGTTCACACGGCCTTCAAACTCGTTCAGGTTCGGAAGCATGCCGATGGGAGAATGAGGGCATGGACACCGCCGAGCTCCTCATCCTGCTGGTCGGATCGTTGCTCGTCACCGGGTTCGCGCGGTCGAAGGGACTGCCCGCTCCGCTGCTCGTCACCGCGGTGGCGCTCGCGGCGTCGTTCCTGCCGGGGCTGCCGCCGATCGAGATCGACTCCGAGCTGATCCTCACGGTGATCCTGCCCCCGCTGCTCTACTCGGCGGCGCTCGACGTGTCGTGGCAGAGCTTCCGGACGTCCATCAAGCAGATCCGCCGACTCGGCATCTTCCTCGTCATCGTGACGGCGCTCGCGGTCGGCCTGGCGGCGTACATCATCATCCCGGACATGGACTGGCCGGCGGCGATCCTGCTCGGCGCCATCGTGGCCCCGCCGGACGCGGTGTCCGCCGCCGCGATCGGTCGCAAGCTCGGGCTCCCCCGCCGGGTCATGACGGTGCTGTCCGGCGAGAGCCTCATCAACGACGCCGCCTCGCTGACCCTGGTGCGCGTCTTCACGCTCATCGCCGCGGGCACCTCGCTGACGATCTGGCAGGACCTCGGCATCTTCGGCCTGGCGATCGGGGTCGGCCTGGCGGTCGGCATCGTGCTCGGTGTGCTCGTGCACTGGATCCGGATGCGCATCAACGACCCCGTCGTCGAGACCATCATGAGCATCCTGCTGCCGTTCGTGGCGTACATCCTCGCCGAGGACCTCTCCGGCTCCGGCGTGATCGCCGTCGTCACGGCCGGGCTCTACATCGGCTACAACTCGCCGAAGGAGGGCTACGCCACCCGCCTGCAGGAACGCCCGCTCTGGACGAGCATCGACGTCATCCTCGAGGGCTTCGTCTTCGCGCTCATCGGCCTGCAGCTCAACACCGTCGTGCAGGACCTCATCAAGAGCGAGCGGAGTCTCGGGCAGACCCTGACCGCGGCGGCGGTGGTGCTCGCGGTCGTGATCGTCGTCCGGCCGCTGTTCGTGTTCGAGTCCTACGTGCGCAACCGCTTCAACGGGCGATGGCTCCGACCACTGCGGATCAAGCTGTCCCGTGGGCACCCGTCCCTCCGTTGGATCCGCGGGTCAGCCGAACCGAAGCTGAACTGGCGGGAGCTGACGGTCATCTCGTGGACCGGCATGCGCGGGGTGGTGACCCTGGCCGCGGCGGTGTCGGTCGTGGCGAACCCCGTCGACATCAAGGCCCAGGACACCATCTTCGTGATCGCGTTCATCGTGACCGTCGGCACGCTCCTGCTGCAGGGCCTCACGCTCCCCTTCGTGATCCGGTCGCTCAAGGTGCAGGACCCGGCCGAGGGCGAGGAGGACGTCCGCAGCGAGATGCGTCTCAACCAGCGCACCACCGAGGCGGCGATCGAGCTGCTCGACAAGCGCCGGCCGGAGTGGGCGAAGCAGTACGGCGACCAGGCCGTCGACTCCGTCGTCAGCCGGCTCAAGAGCCGCCTGCAGCGCCAGGCGGAGGTCTTCCGACAGGACGCGATGGAAGAGGAGTCCGAGGACCGCAACGCGCCCGCTCGTCTCCGCGGGTCGCAGATCCAGGACATCCGCCGCGAGCTGCTCGACCGGCGCCGCGAGATCGTGCTCGAGGAGCGCGAGCGCGGCAACCTCGACGAGGAGGTCATGCGCCGCGTGCTCGTGACCCTCGACGCCGAGGAGCTGGCGATGGACTCCGCGCAGGCGTCCCGCAGCCGGTCGTAGCGGCGCCGGGCTGCTGCGGCCACTCAGGAGCGCGGTCAGAGGCCGGGCGTATCCTCGGGTGACCCGACACGAGACCAGGAGCACAGCGCGCCAGTGAGCATCCCGCGGAACGACGTCCCGAAGCACTCCGACACCTCGGACCGTCCCGGCGCGTCCGGACCGCGACCCGCTCCGAAGCAGCGCACCACGCGCCCCTCCGCCCGCGGCACCGCGCCCCGCCGCGGCGCGAAGGTCGCCGGGTCGTCGAGGCCCGTCCGCCGCCAGGCCCCGGTCCCCCAGCCACAGCACATCAGCGCGTACCGCCGCTGGTTCTCGACGCTGCACCCCTCGCTGCAGCTGATCGGCCTGCAGCTCTGGATGCCGCTGTTCTTCATCGTCGGCTTCTGCCTCTGCTACGTCTTCGCGTTCCACGCCCCGCACCCGCACGACGTGCCCGTCGCGCTCATCGGCAGCGACCCCGGCTTCATCGCGGCCGTCCAGAAGGCCCTGCCCGGGGAGTTCGTCTTCCACACGTACGACTCCCTCGTCGCGGCGAAGCGGGACGTGCTCGCCGGTTCGATGGCGGTCGCGTACGACCCGTCGACGAACGAGTTCTTCAAGGCCAGCGCGCACCAGTTCCAGGTCGCGAACCTCGTCCCCGCCACGCTGACCGCCGTGCTCACCGCGATCGGGGTCGCCACACCGAAGGTCACCGAGCTCGCCGCGCTCCCCGCGTACGACGAGTACGGCACCGTCCCGATGTACGTGATGCTCGCCTGGTGCATCGGCGGCTACATGGTCGCGATGTTCATCGGCATCATGGGCGGCCCGCTGCGGCACCGCACCCGAATGACGGTCATCGTCGTCGGCGGTCTCGTCATCTCGCTCATCACGAACACGCTCGCCGGACCCGTCGTCGGCGCCATCCACGGGCACTGGATCGAACTCGTGCTCATCGCGTGGGGCTGGATCGTGGCGATCGGCCTGGCGGTGAACGGCCTGAGCTACTTCGTCGGCCGGTTCATCGCCGCGCCCGCGATGATCTGCTTCGTCTTCCTGTCCATGCCGTCCTCCGGCGGCGCCTACCCGAAGTGGTTCATGCCAGAGCCCTTCGCCTGGCTCAACAACGTCGTCGTCGGCTCCAGCATGGTCGACATGATCAAGCACCAGATCTACGGCGTCGGCCCCGGCCCCGCCCGCGGCCTGATCACGATGGCGTGCTACGCCGGCGCCGGGCTGGTGCTCATGTACTTCGGCAAGATGTGGTGGGAGCGCCGCCGCATCCGCGCCATCGTCACCGGGCGCACCACGATGTTCCAGGACGCCCAGAACGCCAACCGCGAGTTCCTCGGTCAGCAGCGCGACGTCGAGCTCGAGCGGCACGGGCTGTCCTCCACCGAGACCGGCACGCTGCAGGTCCTGCGCGACGAGGACTGGCAGGACGACCGCGTCGGCGGCGACGTCTTCACCGGCGGACGCGACGGCCTCGAGAACGAACCCCTGACGACGGGGCGCATCCCGGTGGTCCGGCAGACGGACCGGCAGCCGGCGGGCAACCGGACGGGAGGCCCCGGTGCGGGCCCACGCACCCGCCCCGTCCCACGGACCGACGGCTCCGGCACCCCGGCCGATCCCACCAGCACGTCCCACAGTCGGCACGCGGCCCGCTGAGGACCGCGGCACCTGGCGGTATCCTGGGCCGATCATGACCCGCACCGCCTGGCACCGCCTCCTCGTCACGCTCGTCGTCGTCCTGCTCGCGCTCACCGCAGCGCTCTGGGTCTCGAGCGTCGTCCTGGCGCCGGCGGACGGCCGCGACACCGCCGGGCTCTTCGTCGGATGGGCGATGTTCGCGCTCGTCGGCGCGATCGTGGTGGGCATCGTCGACTTCTTCGTCCGCCCGCTCGGCGGCCGGAGCGGGGACGCCGACGTCATGGCCGAGGCCGAGGAGGCCCGCACGGGCAGCACGCGCACGCAGCAGCGTCGCTGAGACCGACGCCTGCTCCCGGCGGCAGTGCGCGAGCTGTCTAGCGGCTCGGTGCGTCGACGCCGGTGCCCGTGAAGCCGGCGACGGTCGCGTCGTCGTCCGCGAACGTGAAGCGTGCGTCGACGGTCCCGCCGCGGAGCACGCCCGGCAGCCAGTAGCGGGCGTCGTCCCACATGGCGTCGTACGGCACCGCGTCGACCGGGACCCATCGTGCTTCCAGCTCGTCGCTCGCGGTGGGTGTGCCGGACCAGCGCCGGCCGACGAAGACGTCGGAGACCTGGGACCAGGACGGGCGGAACGGGAACCGGTAGTCCAACGTGCCACGAGCCTCCAGGTCGGCGGGGTCGAGCCGCAGACCGACCTCCTCGGCGACCTCGCGGACGGCGGTGTCGACCGCCGACTCCCCCGGCTCGCGCTTGCCGCCGGGGCCGACCACACGTCCCGTCCCGAGGCCGCGGCGCTTCTCCCCGAGGAGCACCTCCGGCCCGTCGGCACCGTCGCGCAGCAGGTACACGACGACGACTCTGGGGTGCTGGTTCTTCGTCTCGTCACGGGTCGGCACGTGTCCAGTCTGGCCGAAGAACTGGCGTACGCTCGTTCCATGGCAGGTGGTCTGCGGGGGCACCATGGCTGAGCACCGTCGGTTCGGGCGCAGCCTCGAAGTGCTGCGTGCCGAGGCTGCCGAGGAGATCTCGATGATCGTCGAGCACCGCAGTCGTCAGGGCGACGACCCGTGGGAGTTCATGCCGATGCTGCCGAGCGTCGACGAGCAGGTCGTGCTCATCCTCCGCGAAGAAGCGCTCGAGATGGACGACGCGATCGGACGCCGGAGTGCGCAGTGGTCGATGCACCCCGCCTCCGGGCAGGGCACCCGGCTCGGCGAGGAGTACCACCGGCTGCGCCGCATCGCGCTGCAGCACCCGGAGCTGACCGAGGCCGTCTGGAAGCTCATGGGAGCCCTGCCGAAGCAGAGCTGACCTGCGGTTGGATGGTCGCATGACCGAAACCGTGCTCGCCGTCCTGAACCAGCCCTCGCGCGAGGCCGCCGCGCACGACCCCGCCGCGGACGCCTTCACGTACCAGGCGCCCCTCGGCACGAACCTCCAGGTGCAGGACCTCGGGATCATCCGCGGTGACGGCGTCTTCGAGACGATCACCGTCGTCGACGGCCGTCCGCAGGCCCTCGAGGCCCACCTCGACCGCTTCGTGCGCTCCGCCCGCATGCTCGACCTGCCGCTGCCCGACCTCGACGCCTGGCGCCGCGCGGTCGAGGCCGTCTGCGCCGAGCTCGACCCCGTGCACGAGGCCTTCGCGAAGACGGTCATGACCCGCGGCGTCGAGGGCTCCGACCGCCCCACCGGCTGGGTGTACGCGGCGGCCTCCGGCGACTCGACGCCCGCCAGGACGCAGGGCATCTCCGTCGTGACGCTCGACCGCGGGTACCGCCACGACGTCGAGCGCACCTCACCGTGGCTGCTGCAGGGCGCGAAGTCGCTCTCGTACGCGGTGAACATGGCAGCCCTGCGCGAGGCCGCCCGACGCGGGGCCGACGATGCCCTGTTCGTCTCGAGCGACGGCTACGTGCTCGAGGGCACCCGCGCCAACCTGGTGATGGCGGTCGGCGGACGGCTCGTCACGCCGCGCACCGACATCGGGATCCTCGCCGGCACCACGCAGGCGGACGTCTTCCGGTTCGCCGAGGCCGAGGGCATCGAGACGGCCTACGAGCTCGTCACGATGGCGGACCTGCGGGCGGCGGATGCCCTGTGGCTCGTGTCGAGCGTGCGCCAGGCCGCCCCGATCCGACTGGTGAACGGGGACGAGCAGGCGATGGACCTCGACCTGACGGAGCAGATGAACGAGTTCCTGCTGTCGCGGGAGTCCTGAGGCTCGCTACCAGCGGGGCGTGGTGGTCCCCACGCCGTCGGCCCACGCGAAGACCTGCTGGCCGTCGATCCACACCCGGGTCGCCCGGCTGGTGGCGTCCAGCGGGTCGCCCGACCACAGGACCAGGTCGGCGTCCCAACCGGCTTCGAGGCGCCCGACGCGGTCCCCGAACCCGAGGAACGTCGCCGGGTTCACGGTGAGGGCCTCGAGCGCCGTCTGACGGGGCAGGCCGTCGCGGACCGCCATCGTCGCCTGCGTCACGAGCATGGCGATCGGGACGACGGGCGCGTCGGTGGTGATCGCGACGCGGACCCCGGCGGCCGCGAGCGCCGCCAGGTTCGGGATGCCCCGGTCACGGAGCTCGACCTTCGACCGGCTGGTGAAGAGCGGTCCGTAGATCACCGGGATGTCCTTGGCGGCCAGGACGTCGGCGATCTTGTGGCCCTCGGTGCCGTGGTTCACGACGAGCCGGTAGCCGAACTCCTCGGACAGGCGGATCGCGGTCGCGATGTCGTCGTGGCGGTGCGTGTGCTGGTCCCAGACGAGCTCGCCGTCGAGCACCCGAACCAGGGTCTCCTTCGTCAGGTCACGGGCGAACGGCTCGCCCTTCGTGGCAGCGGCGTCCCGTGCGGCACGGTAGTCCTGCGCGTCGACGAAGGCCTCGCGGATGACCTTCGCGACGCCCAGCCGCGTGGAGGGCGTCTGGCCCTTGTCGCCGTAGACGCGCTTCGGGTTCTCGCCGAGGGCGCTCTTCACGCTCACGGCGTCCGAGATCAGCTGCTCGTCGATGGTCCGCCCGCCCCAGGTCTTGATCGCCACGGACTGGCCGCCGATCGGGTTGCCGGACCCGGGCTTGACGACGATCGCGGTGACGCCGCCCGACAGGGCGTCCCGGAAGCCCTCGTCGTCGATGTCCACGGCGTCGATCGCGCGGACCGCGGCCTGGTTGGGTCCGGTGAGCTCGTTCGTGTCGTTGCCGGCCGGGCCGTTCGCCTCCTCGTGGATGCCGACGTGCCCGTGGGCCTCGACGAAGCCGGGGAGGAGCCATGCGCCCGCGGCGTCGATCACGGGGACGCCCTGCGGCGGGGTGACGTCCGGGCCGATCGCGGTGATGCGGCCGTCCTGCACGACGACGGCTCCCCCGTCGAACTCCTGGGACGTGACGGGGACGACGTGGGCACCGGTGATCGCGAACGTGTTGGTCATGTCGTCCACGGTAGCCACGGCCGGTGACGACGACGGCGAGATACAACATCCCGACGATGCCCGGCTGGGGCGACGCCGTGCCTACGGTCGGAGGGACGACAGGAGGACACGTGGACGACGACGGCCCCGGTCTCGCCCCGGAGTGGGCGGTCCACGGCACGGCGGAGCGGCCGTGGCGCAGCTCGCGCCGTGGTCCTCGTGCCGACCGGCTCTGCACCGCGGTCACGACCTCCGTGCCGCCGCCCATCGCCGACCGCCGGTACGACCCCGTGCCCGATGACCTCGCGCTGCTCGACCGGGCAGCCGCGGCCCTCCGGAGCCTCGACGAGCACCACGGGGACCGGCTCGGCGCACTGGGCGGACTGCTGGCACGGACCGAGGCCGTCGCGTCCTCCCGGATCGAGGACGAGCACGCCGACCTCGACGACTACGTCCGCGCCGTGGTCGGTGTGCGGGCGAACGGCAGCGCGACGCTGATGGTCGCCGCGACGACCGCACTCCGCCGACTGATGGCCGACGCCAGCACGGGCTGCGGCGCGAGCGCCGGACGCATCACCGAGCGTTCGATCCTCGCCGCACACCACGACCTGATGCGCGACGACCCGCTCGACGGCCGCGACGCCGGTCGGTACCGCACGGTGCAGAACTGGATCGGCGGGGGTGGCAGCCCACGACTTGCGACGTACGTCCCACCACCGCCCGAGCTCGTCCCCGACGCCATGGCGGACCTCGTCGCCTTCCTCGAGCGTGACGACCTGCACCCCGTCGCGCAGGCAGCGATCGCGCACGCCCAGTTCGAGTCCGTCCACCCCTTCACCGACGGCAACGGGCGCATGGGTCGTGCGCTCATCGGGGCGGTCCTGCGCCGCTGCGGGCTCACCACGACGATCACCGTGCCGGTCGCCACCGCACTCGTGGCCGACCGGTCGCGGTACTTCGAGCATCTGGCCCGGTACCGCTCCGGCCTGGTGCACGACTTCGTCGCCGACCTCGCGGTGGCGATCGGGACGGTCTGCGACGAGGCTGCGCTGGTGGCACTGCTGCTCGACGAGCACGCCGAGGACACGCGTCGGCAGCTCCCCTGGCCGCTCCCCGAGCTCTCCCGTGACGCCGTCCTGACCGAGGACGACGCCGAGGACCTCGTCGTCGCACTCCGCCGACGGTCGCCGGGGTCCGGGCCGGCATCGGTCGACGCCCTGGTCCGGACGCTCGAGCGCAGCGGGGCCGTGCGTCCGGTCACGCAGCGCCGCCGAGGCCGGGCCTGGCTGGTCACCGGGGTCGCCACCGAGCTCGACGCCTTCGCCGAGCGGGTCGCCGTCGGGGTGCACGACGGCGTGCGCCGCGAGCTCGTGCACGAGGACGCGGCCTAGGCTGGCACGGTGAGCAGCGAGCACGAAGCGACCACCCCGCCCACCGCCGACAAGCGGCCCGTCACGCGGACCCACCACGGCATCGACTTCGTCGACGACTACGAGTGGCTCCGGGACAAGGAGTCCCCGGACACGATCGCGTACCTCGAAGCCGAGAACGCGCACACGGCCGCGTCGACCGACCACCTCGCCGCACTGCGCGAGCGCATCTTCGGCGAGGTCAAGGGCCGCGTGCAGGAGACGGACCTCTCCGTCCCGGTCCGCATGGGCCAGTGGTGGTACTTCACGCGTACGGCCGAGGGCAGCCAGTACGGCGTCCAGTGCCGGGCCCCGATCAGCGGTCCGGACGACTGGACCCCGCCGTCGCTCGAGGAGAGCGCGGCCACGCTCCCCGGCGAGCAGGTCGTCCTCGACGGCAACACCCTGGCCGACGGGCACGAGTTCTTCTCGCTCGGGTCCTACGACATCTCCGACGACGGCACCCGGCTGCTGTACGGCGTGGACGTCGCCGGTGACGAGCGCTACACCCTGCACGTCCGTGACCTGACCACCGGCGAGGACCTGCCCGACGTCGTCGAGAAGACCGGCTCCGGCGCCACGTTCGACCCCTCCGGCCGCTACGTGTTCTACCCCACCGTCGACGACTCCTGGCGCCCGGACCGCATCTGGCGTCACACCGTGGGGACCGCCTCGACCGACGACGTCGTCGTGTTCGAGGAGCCCGACGACCGCTACTGGGTCGGCATCGGGGTGACCCGCTCGTCGCAGTACATCGTCATCGAACTCGGTTCGAAGATCACGTCCGAAGCGTGGGTCCTCGACGCCGCCGACCCGACGGGCGAGTTCCACGTCGTCTGGCCCCGGCGCGAGGGCGTCGAGTACGAGATCGAGCACGCCATCGTCGGCGGCAGCGACCGCCTGCTCGTGCTGCACAACGACGGCGCCGAGAACTTCGAGCTCGTGGACGTCCCCGCCGACGACCCGACCTCCGAGACCGACCGCCGCGTGGTCGTCGCGCACCACACCGAACGCCGCATCGAGTCCGCCGACGCCTTCGCCGGCCACCTCGCGGTCGAGTACCGCGCCGAGGCCCTGCCCCGCGTCGCGATCATCCCGATCGAGGGCGACGGCTACGGCGAACCGCGCGAGGTCCCCTTCGAGGAGGCCCTGTTCTCCGCCGGCCTCGGCGGCAACCCGGAGTGGGACCAGCCCACGCTCCGCATCGGGTTCACCTCGTTCGTCACCCCGTCCGAGGTGAGCGACCTCGACCTCGCGACCGGCGAGGTCACGGTGCTCAAGCGCCAGCCCGTGCTCGGCGGCTACGACCCCGACGACTACGTGCAGGAGCGCGACTGGGCCACGGCCGAGGACGGCACCCGTGTGCCGGTCTCCCTCGTGTGGCGCCGGGACGCCGTCGACACCGACGCCCCGGCCCCGCTGCACCTGTACGGCTACGGCTCGTACGAGTACTCGATCGACCCCGGCTTCAGCGTGATGCGCCTGTCGCTGCTCGACCGCGGGGTCGTCTTCGCGGTCGCCCACGTGCGGGGTGGCGGCGAGCTCGGCCGGCACTGGTACGAGAACGGCAAGACCCTGACGAAGAAGAACACCTTCACCGACTTCGTCGCGGTCGCCGACCACCTGATCGCCACCGGTCGCACCAGCCCCGACCGGCTCGTCGCCGAGGGTGGCAGCGCCGGCGGACTCCTGATGGGCGCCGTCGCCAACATCGCCCCGGACCGCTTCGCCGGCATCGTGGCAGCGGTGCCCTTCGTCGACGCGCTGACGAGCATCCTCGACCCGGACCTGCCGCTGACCGTCATCGAGTGGGACGAATGGGGCGACCCGCTCCACGACCCCGAGGTCTACCGGTACATGAGCGAGTACAGCCCGTACGAGAACGTCCGCTCCGACGTCGAGTACCCGGCGATCCTCGCGGTCACCTCGATCAACGACACCCGCGTGCTCTACGTCGAGCCGGCGAAGTGGACGGCGAAGCTCCGCGAGGTCGGTGCCCCGGTGCTCCTGAAGACCGAGATGGCCGCGGGACACGGTGGCGTGAGTGGCCGGTACGCCTCGTGGCAGGAGCGTGCCTTCGAGCTCGCGTGGATCCTGGACACGCTCGGACTGGCCGACGTCTCCCCTGCGGCGGCCTCGGCAGCGCCGATCGCGGCGGGCTAGCGCCCGGACAGCATCGACGGAGCAGACGACGTCGGGTCGCGGTCACGCACCCGACGTCGTCTGCTCCCTCGATGGGCACGCGCGCACGCACGAGCACGAGCGCTAGCGCACGCGCACGCGCACGCGCGAGCACACTCACACGCACACGCACACGCAGCGCGTCACACGCGGTTGAGCGCGTGCACCGCCTCGTCGTAGGACTCCTCGGCCAGGCGAACCCGGTCACCGGCCAGCACGCCGTACCCGAACGTCGACTCGCCACCGCGCTCGGCGATGGCGGCGTTCGCCCGCAGTGCGTCGAGCGCGTACAGCGACCGCACCCGCTCCGTGAGCACGTCCGCCGCCGCGCCGATGCGCTTCCACAGCGCATGCGGGAAGGCGTCATCCCCGAGCAGGTCCATCGCCATCCGGGCCCGCATGGTCGCCTGCCACGCCAGCTCGGTGGTGGCACGGTCGGCGGCCTCGCGCGCAGCGGCGGTGTCCGAGGTGTCGTCGGCCACGGCGTCGCGGACGAGTTCGCGCACGTGGGGCTTCACGATCGCGGAGACGTCCTGCGCGACGTGCTTCGGGGAGCGCAGCGCCCACGCGGTCGGCGCGGGGCGCTCGACGGCGTCGTCGAGGGCGTCGAGGAGCTCCAGGAACGCCTCCGTGTGCAGGAACGCCACGACGTCGCGCGAGGCCTGGTCGCGGCGCTCCCGGGTCGACGCCAGGATGCGCTCGCGGGTCATCGCGTCGACGAGCTCGTCCTGTGCCGGCGACGACGCCCGCGGCAGGCGCTCGATCAGGTACTCGGCCAGCGCGGCCTTCGCGGTGACGGCAGCCAGGGCGTCCGCCGCCTCGGCTGCACGGTCCAGGTCCTCGGTCGCGGCGAACGCCGGACGGTACGTCTGCAGGACGGCGGCGACCCCGAGTGCGGTCTCGGCCGTCTCACGGAGGCCGGCGGTGTCGCCGGAGCGGAGCCGGGCCTCCTGGCCGAGCAGCGCGGAGCGCAGCTTCTTGAGCCGCTTGGCGACCGCGCGGGCGACGGTGCCCTTGTCCGGCTTCTCGGCGGACTGGAGGCGCAGCGCGGGTGCTCCTGCCAGCCCACGTGCCAGCTTGGACGCGACGGCGGCGGGGCCGGCCCCGACCGCGGCGAAGCGGCCGTCGAGGGACCGGAGGAACTCGTGGGCGACCTGCTGGTCGACGCCCTCGACGGTCTCGACCTCGGCTTCCCGCCAGGTGCGGGGATCGGCGGGGGCGTCGTCGTCGAGGCGCTCGGCGCTGACGCGGTCGTCGGCGAGCTCGGCGATCTGGTCGCCGTCCTCGTCGAGGAGTCGCGTGACCGTGCGGGTGGTCGTGATGCGCACGACCGGACGGAGACCGCGGCCGCGGCGCTCGGTGAACAGGGCGGCGAGGACCTCGACCGGCACGGTGTCGGCGTCGTCCGTGAGCGGGAAGTGCTCCTCGTGCCGGACGGTGTCGGACTCGGCACGCTTGATGTGCCAGCCGGCGTCCGTGCCGCCCGTGCGCCGACGGACCGTGACGTGGGCGGCGACGAGGTCGTACCGCTCGGTGTCCCAGTAGGTGGCGTCGAGCTCGAAGGGCTCCTGGTGGTCGACCTGCATGATGCCGCCGACCCCGATGAGGTCGGGGAGGCTGGCGTCGTCGGGCAGGTCGTACGTGCGCTCGATCTCGAGGTGCGTGTCCGTCACATGCCCCTGTCTACCAGGGTGCAGGGGCTGCTCACGACACGGCGGGTTAGCCTGTGGAGATGAGCGAGACGATCACCCGCGACGCGTTCGTGCCCCAGGCCGGCGGCGTCACCATGTTCACCACCACCTGGTGCGGCTACTGCGCGCGTCTGAAGAACCAGATGTCCAAGGCCGGTGTGCCGTTCACCGAGGTCGACATCGAGCAGACGCCGGGCACGGCCGAGCTCGTCGCCGAGGTCAACGGCGGCAACCAGACCGTGCCGACGCTGGTGTTCCCCGACGGCAGCACCGCGACGAACCCGTCCCTGGCCGAGGTCCAGTCGCGCATCTGACGCGCGACCAGGTGGCGCCTCCCTGCGTCGGGCCGTGATGCAAAACACCGGTGTTCGTGCTCCAGGCCGCGGGAATCCGCGGCGCGACGCACGAACACCGGTGTTTTGCGTACAGACGCTCCGGCTCAACCGACCTCAGCCGCCGAGCGCCTCCGTCAGCAGCGCGGCCATGGCGTCGAGCTGGATGTCGCCCGAGTCGACGACCTCCTCGTCCGAGCCGTCGAGCGCACGCGCTGCCAGACCGGCCTTGGAGTCGATGAGCTCGGCGATCTTCGTGTCGATCGTCTGTGCGGCGATGATGCGCCACGCGGTGACCGGCTCTTCCTGCCCGATGCGGTGCACACGGTCGATCGCCTGGGTCTGCTCGGCACTGGTCCAGGAGAGCTCGGCGAGGACGACGTTGGACGCCACCTGCAGGTTGAGCCCGACGCCGGCTGCGGTGAGCGAGCACACGATCACGGCGACGTCGGGGTCGTTCACGAACGAGTCGATCTCGGCCGTGCGCTGCGCCGCGGTCTGGTCGCCGCGGATCGTCGCGGTGCGCAGGTGCCGTCGGGCGAAGACCTCTTCCGCCTGGTCCATCACGTCGAGGTGCTTGGCGAAGAAGACGACCTTGCCGACGTTCGCCGCCAGCTGCGCCGCGTAGTCCGCCGCGAGCTGGGCCTTCGCGCGGCCGATGCGCCGGACCATCGAGAACACGTTCTCCCCGGTGGAGGACGCGTCCTGGTCCTCGAGCTCCCACCGTGCGACCTGGCGGACGAGCTTGTGGTCGATGCCGTCGACCGGCGCCTGGCCGGTGCGGGCGTCGAGCGCCTGGTGGTAGCGCTTGACGAGCTTCGCGGTGAGCTCGCGCTCGGCGTCGCGGATGGAGCGGCCCTCGTCGCCGTCGAGCTCCACCGGGATGTCGGCGATGCGACGGGCGGGGATGTCAGCGGCCACGTCGACCTTGCGACGGCGGACGATGCCCATGTCGATCACGGCGCGTCGGGCCTCGGCGAAGAAGCCCTGGTCGGCCGGGGTGAGCCCGATGTCCTCGAGCTCGTTCATGAGCTGCGCACGGGGCTTCTTGTCGTCGATCCAGCCGAGGTACTCCCAGATCGTGCGGAAGTCCTCCACCGAGTTGATCAGCGGGGTGCCGGTGAGCGCCATGAGCAGCGGGGACGAGGTGCGCGCGCGGATCTTCTCGGCGAGCTGCAGCACGAACTTCGAGCGCTGCGAGTCCTTGTTCTTGATGAAGTGGGCCTCGTCGACGACCATGCCCTTGAACCCGAAGGCCCCGAGCCAGCCGAAGTGCCGGTCGAGGATCTCGTAGTTCACGATCACGACGTCGGCGAACCCGTCGAGGTCGTCCCCGTCGCCGTGGATGACGGTCGCGCGGCGGTTCGGCACCCAGCGGGCGGCCTCGCGGGCCCAGTTCGTCTTGACGACGTTCGGCACGACGACGAGCAGCGGGTACGCCCCGGCGGCCTCGGCGGCGAGCAGCGACTGCGCGGTCTTGCCGAGTCCGGGTTCGTCGGCGAGCAGGAACGTGCGGTGGCCCTGCGCGGCGGCCGCGACGAGCTCCGCCTGGTGCTGCATCAGCGTGGTGCCGGAGATCGTCTGCACCGAGGTCGGGTCGGGCAGCGGCATCGAGGCCGATCCCCCACCGGCGCCGTACTCGAACGACTTGAAGAGCGGTCCGAAGAGCTCCCAGTTCGCCAGGCGCCGCGGGTGCGCGACGGGCTGGTCGGCGAGGGCGAAGTCCGGCGGCAGGAACGGGTTGGCGAGCTGGCGCTGCACGACGGCCTGCGGCACGACGGCACGCTCCTGCGCGGTGACGACCGGCGCGGGCTCGGCCGCGATGACGAGGTCCTCCGGCTGCATCTCCACGCCGCCGGCGATCATCATGTCGCGCTTGACGGTGCGGGTCGCCTCGGTGACGGGCGACTCCTCGGCCAGGAGCTGGATGACGCTGGTGTCGCGTGCCGCCGTCTTGGCGAGGATGGTCGCGACGCCGTCGAGCCGCTTCATCTGCTCGGCGCGCTGGGCGTCGGTGAGCGTCGTGTCCGCCTTGACGCGGGCACGTTCCTCGCGCATGAGCAGCGCGACCGCCTGGAACTTCGTGCGGTTCGACGCCTTCAGCGGTCCGCGCTGGGCGGCCGCCTCGACCTCGCGCACCGCGCGGGCGAGCACGGGGATGACGCCGTCGTTGTCGAGCGGCCGGGTCCGGCGCGACGCGGTCCGCGTCCCACCGGCTGCACGCCGCGTGCCTGATCGAGCCAAGGCTCCTCCTTGTTCCGTCCCGAGACCGGGGCGAGCCGCCGTCCTGGCGGAAGTCGTCGGTGCGTCCGTCGCACCACTGCCGTGGCGGGCCGATGCGGCCCACCGGTGCGCCGATCCCCACGACGATCTGGCTGTCGACCGTGCCCGTCGTGGTCACCCGGGTGGTGTCCGATGGGCACGATCAGCGCGGAGGATCCGGCGCTGTCGCACGCACGCGACTCGCCGGGAGCGGTCGCGGACCCGGTGCCCGCTCGGCCAACCGGTCGAGTGTCGTGTCCGGAATCGACGCGACGTGCGAGCACGCGGTGCGTGCGCGGTCAGTGTACTCCCGGACCACCGACGGAGGCGACTCGGCGCACCCCGCGCGCGTCGAGCCTCCAGGCGGTGCCGTGGGTCAGACCGCGCGTGGTGGGTGGGATCGCGCGTACCGGGTCGGATCTTCCGACCCACAACGCGCGTTCCGACGCGCCGCCTCACGCGCGGCAGGCAGGAACGCGCGTCGCGAGTGGGAACGCGCGTACCGGGTCCGATCTCCCGACCCACTACGCGCGTTCCGACCTGCCGCCCGAACAGCGGCAGGCGGGAACGCTCGTCTCAGACGCGGGGTGCGGACCGCGGGCGGCCGGAGCCGTCGGCCGGGAGGCTCGGGGCCGGTTCCGCGAGCGCGGCCCGCGTCGCCCGGAGCAGCTGTTCCGCGGTGGCGATGCCGTTCGCGGAGCCCGTGGTCGCCTGGCCGCCGGCGTGCGCCAGCAGCTGGGCACCGATGGCTGGTCCGAGTCGCTCGGCGGCGGCCGGGTTCCTGGCGGCCCAGTCGCGGGCGATCGCGTCGGCGAGGCGTTCCGCCGCTGCGCCGCGGTCGGCGTCGCCGCGGGAGCGGTGCCACAGCCCGGTGACGACGAGGTGCGCCACCACGGCACCGATGTCGCGGACCGGGTAGCCCCAGCCGGCGGTGTCGATGTCGAGCAGGCCGGAGATGCGCCAGGGCTCGTCCTCGTCGACGAAGACCTGCTCCAGGTGCAGGTCGCCGTGCACGACCTGCTTGTCCGTCGTGGTCCAGCCGATCGACCGTCGGCCGATCGCGTCGTAGAGCTCGTCGATCTCGAGCGCGTCCTGCGGCAGCGCTGTGACGAGCGTCTTCCGGTGCCAGTCGGCGTGGTCCATCGCGTCGGCGCGGGCCTGCTGGGTCATCGGCACGGTGGCGATCCGGCCGGTCAGTGCTGCGAGCGACGCCACGAAGCGCGGGTCGTCGGCGATGTCGAGGATGCGGCTGCCCGCCGGCACCCCGCGGATGCGCTCGAGCACGAGCAGCCCGTCGCCACGACTGGAGAGCACGCGCGGCACCGGCAGCCCGGCGGCGACGAACTGCTCGTGCGTGCGGACGATCGGTGCGACGCGGTGGGGCCGGACGACCTTGAGGAAGAGCGTGCCCTCGGGGGCGTCGACCCGGACCACGGCGCGCTTGCCCGGGCGGTAGGCCGCGACGGTCAGCACCGGGTTCGTCACCGGCATGCCGAGGGTGGTGAGGAGCTCGGCCACGGCGTCGCGGTAGGTCACCTGCGGCAGGACCGGCAGACCGGGGTCGTTCGGGTACGCCCAGACCGAGACCGGCTCGTTGGTCGCCGGGTCGGTCACCAGGGCGCTGTTCTGGTCGTGGGTGCCGCCGGTGTCGACGTACGTCAGGACGGTGGCACGCAGGTTGTTGCGGTCGAGGGTGTCGACCTCGTACCCGTAGAGGTATCCGTTGCCCGACGGTTCGACCGAGTGCGCGCGCGCGGCCACCACAGTGGTCCCGGAGCCGACGAAGGCCTCCGGGATGACGCGCTCATGATTCGGCCACACGACACCAGTCAACCGTGTCCGTGCGGTTTCGTCGCGTTCGTGCGCGGCTCGGCGTGCGGATGCGTGGCTAGCGTGGTCCTCGTGAACCCGGTCTCGCGCCTCCGCAGCTCGAGCCGCTCCCCCTTCCTGCAGGTCGTGAAGACCGCGGTCGCGGTGGTCGCGGCGGTGCTGCTCTCGGAACTCGTCATCCGCGGACCCTTCCCGACCTTCGCGGCCATCGCGGCGCTGCTGGTCGTGCAGCCGAGCATCAACCAGTCCTTCGTGAAGGGCCTCGAGCGGAGCGCCGGTGTCGTGCTCGGCGTCGTGTTGGCGACCGGGCTGCACTTCCTGCTCGGTGACGCGGTCTGGGTCGTGCTCGTCGTGATCGTCCTGTCGATCCTGATCGCCTGGGCGCTCCGGTTGACCCCGACCTCGGCGACCCAGGTCGGCATCAGCGGGATGCTCGTGCTCACCGCCGGGGTGGTCACGCCGAACTACTCGGCCGACCGGGTGCTGGAGACCGTGCTCGGCGCGGCCGTCGCCCTCGTGGTGAACGCCGTCATCGTGCCGCCGGTGCTGCTCCGGCCGGCACACCTCGCCGTCGGCCGGTTGGCGCGCGACACGGCGGTGGCGTTCGAGCGGGTCGCGATCGGTCTCACCGAGGGCTGGGACCACGACCGGTGGAACGACGCCCTGCTCCGGGCCCGCTCGCTCCGCCAGCAGCACGCCAAGGCCGATGCGGCGCTGACCGCGGCGCGGGAGTCGCTCACGATGAACCCGCGCGGCGGTCGACACCGGACGATCCTCGACGGGGACGTCGCCGTCACCGAGCACCTGCGCGTCCTGGTCACCCGGGTCACCGGCATGACGCGGGCCATCCGCGACAATGCCACGCCCGACCTCCGTGCCGACCCGATGGTGGGTCGGATCGCGACCGAGGTGGCGAGGATCGGTGCCGACGTGCGGGCGCTCGGGCGACAGGTCGAGTCCACGGAACTGGCGCAGGCGGAGCCGGAGGCCTTCGCGGAGGAGACCGAACCCGCCCTCACCGCACCGCTCGAGGTCGTGCGGCCGAACTCACGGCACTGGATCCTCATCGGCGCCCTGCTCGAGGACATCCGCCGCGTGCGCGAGGAGCTGCTCGGCGAGGACGACTGACCGCGGTGCCGCGCGCCGGCCCCTCCTACGACAGGGTCGTGGTGGCGGTGGCCGCGACGGTGGCGGTGCCGACGATGTCGCCCCAGATCACGCGGCTCGGCACGGTGGGGTCGGAGGCGACCACCTCAGCAGCTGCGAACCGACGGATCTCGGCGACCACGGCCTCCTGTCCGGCTTCGCGAGCAGCGCGACTGGCGACGTCCGGGACGGCGGCGCGGAGTTCGGCGACGACACGGTCGCGGCTGACGTGCTCGAGCTGCGCGAGCGCTCCGACGCCCTTCCACGCCGCATCGAGTTCGGCTCGCAGTCGGATGACTGCCGGGTGGTCAGAGTGGTCGTCCATGTGTCCCCCAGAGACAGGACGGTCTGTCGGGTACATCCCGTCCTGCCGGGGAGCCTAGCAACGAAGCAAGCAGTCCTCACGTCCCTCGATCACGGGGCACGCTGTGACGAGATTCAGTCAGGATCACGGTCGGAACACCACCGGACGCCGGTTCGATGCCACGATGGGTCCCAGGAGGTCACTATGCGGCTGTTGGTGGTCGAGGACGACGACGAGATGCGCGCCCTCATGGAACGCGGTCTCGCCGCCGAGGGGTACCGCGTCACCGCGGTCGAGAACGGTGTCGAGGCGCTCATCGCGCTCGGGGACAACGCGTTCGACCTGGCGGTCGTCGACGTGATGATGCCCGGCATGTCCGGGTTCGAGCTGGCGCGGCGCATCCGTGAACGAGAGGACCCCGTGCGGATCCTGCTCGTCACCGCCCGCGACGGCGTCGACGACCGGGTCTTCGGCCTGGACGCCGGTGCCGACGACTACCTGACGAAGCCGTTCGCCTTCGCCGAGCTCACCGCCCGGCTCCGTGCGCTCGGCCGCCGTGAGGCCGCCGGGGCACCGCGCATCATCGAGGTCGGCGACGTCGCCATCGACTCCGAGGCCCGCCGCGTTTCCATCCAGGGCCAGCGCGTCGCCGTCAGCCCCACCGAGTTCGCGCTGCTGCGGCTGCTCGCGCGCTCCGTCGGCACGGTGGTCGACCGGCCCAAGATCCTCGAAGAGGTCTGGGACGGCTCGCAGCACGTCGACCCGAACGTCGTGGAGCAGTACATCTCGTACCTCCGCAAGAAGCTGACGTCGCACGAGGCGACGGTCGCCATCTCCACCGTGCGCGGACGCGGCTACCGGCTCGACCTGCTCGGGTCCTGACGCGCCCCGACGTGCTGCGCTTCATCCGGCCGCTCCGGCTGCTCTCGCTCCGGTCGCGGATCACGATCGGCTCGACGGCGATCGCCGCGGTCGTCATCGTGCTGCTCGTCCTGGTGATGCGGTTCCAGGTGGTGAGCGTCGTCGCATCGGCCACCAGGACCCTGCTCGATGCCGACGCCGACCCGTACGTCGCCACGCTCGAGGTCGACAGCAACCCGGACTTCTCGCCGCCGGGCAACCTGCAACTCGTCGCCGTCGTCTCCCCGAAGGGCGACATCGTGCTCTCCACGATGCCGTCCCGGGTCGAGAGCGCCCTCGGCAGCCTGACCACGACCGCCGCCGGCACGAGCGTCATCGACGTGTCCGGGTCGCAGTACCGCGTCGTCGTCGAACACCCCGTGAACCAGGCCGGCCGGTGGACCGTCGTCGCCGCCCGCAACGCGCAGGCCGAGGCGATCGTCGTCGACGACCTCACCACGACGCTCTCGGTCACCGGGCTGGCGATCCTGGTCGCGTTCGGGGTCGCCTCGTGGATCCTCGCCACCGCCGCCCTCCGGCCGGTGAACCGGATGCGCCGCGAGGCCGAACGGCTCTCCGTCGCCCCGGAGCGCGCCGAGCTGCCGGTCGGGCCGGCGCAGGACGAGCTGGCGTCGCTCGCCGTCACCCTCAACGCGTTCCTGGCACGGACCCGGCAGGCGACCGAGCGCGAGCGGCAGATGGTCTCCGACGCCAGCCACGAGCTGCGCACCCCGCTCGCGATCCTCACCACGCAGCTCGACCTCGCCTCGCTCGACGCCGGTGACGCCGCCGCGCTGGCCGAACACATCGAGCGCGCCAAGAACAACGTCGCGCGGTTGTCCCGGCTGGCGAACGACCTGCTGACGCTGTCCCGGATCGAGGAGTCCGAGCGCGCTGGTGACACGGACCAGCAGGCGCTCTCGACGTGGTCGGACCTCGGTGACGAGGTGATGGCCGCCGTCGACCGGGTCCGGTTGATCGCGAGCACGAAGGACATCACGGTCGACTTCGACCTGGAGCCGCCGGCAGTGTCCCCGACACCCGACGAGGCCCGGTACCGGCTCGACGCCGGTGGCATGGCGCAGCTCGTGACGAACATCGCCGGCAACGCCGTCTCCGCACTCCCCCGAGGCGGCGGCGTCCTCGTCACCTGGCGCAGCACACCCGAGTTCGGCGAGCTCCAGGTGACCGACGACGGGCCCGGCGTACCCGAGTCCTTCGTGCCCGTGGCGTTCGACCGCTTCACCCGACCCGACGAGGCGCGGAAGTCCCGCCCCGCTCCCGACCCGGCGACCGGCGCGATCCCCCTGCCGGGCGGTTCCGGCCTGGGGCTCGCGATCGTCCGTGCCGTCGCCGAACGGGCAGGAGGCACGGCGTCCCTCCGCAACGTCCGCTCCGGTGGTCTCGAGGTCACCGTGCGCGTCCCCGTGGCGCGGTAGCGCGGCGCGGTAGCGCGGCGCGGCGCCCTCGCCCGCGGTCCCCGTCGAGCTGCTGCGCCGCCCCCTCTCGCCAGCGTCGAGTGGTCACGACGCCCCGCGTGCGTTCCGCCGAGAGGGCGGTCGTCGTCGCTGCGCGACGCTCCGACCGACTGGTTGCGGCCGGTCGGCGGACCTGAGCGGGGTGTCGCGACCGCTGGTGGTGCGGCACCGCGCTGCCGGACGGGAGGCTCGGTGCCAGCCCGCGCGGAGCCTCCCGCCCGGCTTGTGCCGACGTCCCTCGGCGCGGCCGGCAGGCACACGTGCCGACGTCTGCCGGCGCGGCGGGTGCGGCGTCGCGTCGCGCAGATGGGCGGATGGGCCCGTGTACGCGAGTGCGCCGCTCCGCACGACGCCGCTCCCCGCGTCGCGCCCCGCGCGGCAGCGCTCCACGCGGCACCGCGGCGAGGCACCCGCCTCACTGGAAGTCGCGGGACCTCGTCCTGACCGCCAGCGGGAGGCGCTCGATGCGGTCGGCCACGACGTTCACGACGCCGTCCTGCGAGCGCTCGAGGATCCCGCGCACGACGACCGCCGGCGACTCCCGGGCAACTCGCCGGTACCGCCCCCACACCCCGACGCTGCAGATGACGTTGACCAGGCCGGTCTCGTCCTCGACGTTCAGGAAGGTGATCCCCGACGCCGTCGCCGGACGCTGCCGGTGCGTCACGATGCCGCCGACCTCGATACGCCGCCCGTTCTCGGCCGTGGCGAGGTCCCCGACGCTGAGCACCCGCTTGGCCCGCAGCCGGTCGCGGAGGTGCCCGACGGGGTGGTCGTCCGTCGTCATGCCCGTCGACCACATGTCCGCGATGAGGACGTCCCCGCTCGTCATCTGTCCGAACAGCGGCGGCTGCACGACGACCTGCGTGTCGGGCAGCTGGTCGGGACGCTCGGCAGCGGCCTGGGCAGCTGACCACATGCCGCCACGGCGGTCGACCCCGAACGGCGCGAACGCATCGGCGGCGGCCAGGGCCTCGAGCTGCGGCGTCGTCAGTCCGACCCGACGGGCGAGGTCGGACATGTCCGTGAACGGCCCGTTGGCGTCCCGCTCGGCGACGATCCGCTCGGCGCTCTTCCGCCCGAGCGAGGCCACCTCGGCCAGCCCGAGCCGGACCGCGGAGGCACCGTCCCGCCGGTGCTGTGCGGTGTCGTCGGGCCGTGCCTTGTCGAACGGCAGCACGGGTGGCTGCTCGCCGGCCAGACAGGCGTCGTCACCGTGCGGACCGGCGGTGTGTCCGTCGAGGGGCTCCAGGGTGGCGTCGACCGCCGAGCGCAGGATGTCCGGACGCAGCACCTCGACACCGTGTCGGCGTGCGTCGGCCACCAGGGTCTGCGGTGAGTAGAACCCCATCGGCTGGGCCCGGAGCAGCGCCGCGAGGAAGGCGCCCGGGTAGTGCAGCCGCATCCAGGCGCTGGCGTAGACGATGAGCGCGAAGCTGATCGAGTGGCTCTCCGCGAAGCCGAAGTTCGCGAACGCCTGGATCTTGGCGTAGATGGTGTCCGCGTCCGCGCCGTGGATGCCGTTGTCCGCCATGCCCGCGTAGAGCTTGTCCCGCAGCCGGTCGATCTTCTCGTGTCCGCGCTTGGACCCCATGGCACGCCGCAGCAGGTCGGCGTCGTCACCCGAGCAGTTGCCGACGGCGATCGCCATCTGCATCAGCTGCTCCTGGAACAGCGGCACACCGAGGGTGCGTTCGAGCACGGGCTCGAGCGACGGGTGCATGTAGGTGATGGGTTCCTCGCCCGTGCGGCGCCGGATGTACGGGTGCACCGCGCCGCCCTGGATCGGCCCGGGACGCACCAGCGCGACCTCGATCACCAGGTCGTAGAACCGGCGTGGGAGCAGTCGAGGCAGCGTGCCCATCTGCGCGCGGGACTCGACCTGGAACACCCCGATCGTGTCCGCCCGGCACAGCTGGTCGTAGACGCCCTGCTCCTCCTTCGGGATGGAGTGCATCTCCCAGCGCTCCCCGCAGTGCTCCGCCGCCAGGTCGAACGAGTACTGCAGCGCCGCGAGCATGCCGAGCCCGAGCATGTCGAACTTCACCAGCCCCATGTACGCGCAGTCGTCCTTGTCCCACTGCAGCACGGTGCGGCCGTCCATGCGGGCGTGCTCGATCGGCACGACCTCCCCCACCGGCCGGTCGGTGAGCACCATGCCGCCGGAGTGGATGCCGAGGTGTCGGGGGAACCCGAGGACGTCGCTGGCCAGCCCGACGACCTCGGCCGGGATGTCGTGGTCCTGGCTCTCGGTGACGGACCCCCAGCGTTCGACCTGCTTGGACCAGGCGTCCTGCTGCCCGGGGCTGTGGCCGAGCGCCTTGGCCATGTCCCGCACGGCGCCCTTCGGCCGGTAGGTGATGACGTTCGCGACCTGCGCGGCGTTGTACCGGCCGTACTTGTCGTAGACGTACTGGATCACTTCTTCCCGGCGGTCGGAGTCGAAGTCGACGTCGATGTCGGGCTCCTCGTCGCGCATCGCCGACAGGAACCGCTCGAACGGCAGGCCGTAGCGGATCGAGTCCACCGCGGTGATCTCCAGCAGGTAGCAGACCGCCGAGTTCGCCGCGGAGCCGCGTCCCTGGCAGAGGATCCCCCGCCCCCTGGCGTACTGGACCATGTCACGGACGATGAGGAAGTACCCGGGGAACTTCTTGTCCTCGATCACCGCGAGCTCGCGTTCGATGCGCTCCCGCTTGTGCGGGTCGACGCCGTCCGCGCTGCCCGGGTACCGGCGACGGGCGCCGTCCCACGTGAGCTCCCGCAGCCACGACATCGCGGTGTGGCCGTCGGGGACGTCGATGTCGGGCAGCCCGGGCTGCACGGTCTTCAGGCGGAAGCCGAGTTCGTCGGCGAGCGTCACGCTGTGCTCGATCGCGCCCGGGTACCGCGCGAACCGACGGGCCATCTCGGCTCCGGACCGTAGGTGGGCGGTGTCGGCGGCCGGCAGCCAGCCGTCGATCTCGTCGAGACTGCGCCGTGCCCGCACCGCGGCGAGTGCCGTCGCCACGGGGAAGCGGTCGGGTGTGGCGTAGTGCACGTTGCCGGTCGCGACGACGGGCAGCGCGTGCGCGGTCGCCAACGCGGCGAGGGCGTCGTTCCTGGCGCTGTCGAGCGGGTCGCCGTGGTCGAGGAGCTCGACGACCACGTTGCCGGTCCCGAAGCGGTCCAGCAGCGCGCGCAGGGCGGTGTCAGCCGCGGACTCGCCGCCGTGTTCGAGTGCCTGTCGCACGGCACCCTTCCGGCAACCCGTCAGCACCCGCCAGTGGCCGCCGGACCGCTGGGCGAGGTCGTCGAGGTCGTACTGCGGGCGGCCCTTCTCGGACCCGGCACGCAGGTGGGCGCTCGTGACGGCGCCGGCCAACCGGTGGTAGCCGTCCTGTCCGTCGGCCAGCAGCAGCAGGTGGGAGCCCTCGGGGTCGGGGACCCCGTTCTGCGGTTCGGTCAGGCCGAGGGAGAGCTCGGTGCCGTACACGGTGCCGACGGTCGGGTACGCCTCGGCGACCTCCGCCATCCGGGCAGCGCCGTAGAAACCGTCGTGGTCGGTGAGTGCGAGGGCGTGCAGGCGCAGCCGGGCGGCTTCCTCGAACAGGTGCTCGGGCTGGCTGGCGCCGTCGAGGAAGCTGAACGTGGAGTGCGCGTGCAGTTCCGCGTACGGCACGGTGGGTGCGTCGCCGCCCCGGGCGACCTCGGACGGTTCGTACGGCGCACGCTTGCGCGACCACGCCGGGCTGTCCCCGCCGTCACCTTCGTGCGCCGTCCCCGGGCTGCGCTTGTCCGACAGCGCCCGCTCGAACTGGGACCACGGGATCGGTGGGTTGTTGTACCCCATCAGCTGCTCCTGTTCACGTGGCGACCGCCTCTGCCCACCAGCGGTGGTCCGCGAGGACCAGGTACCAGGCCCGCCCCTCGGCGTCGACGAGCTGCAGCCGGTGCAGGCGCCGACCGCCGGCGTCCCACCAGCGCACGACGAGCGGCCAGGGACCGGCCCACGCGGTCACCGCGCCGAAGCCCCCGCCGCGGTCGCCCTCGGCCCGGAACCGGCCGGGCGTCCCCGAGAGCACACCGCGGTCGTCGACGTCCACGCTGCCGCCGTCGACCGTGACGACGTCCACGGGTCGGGGACGCTCGAGGACCGTGGCCGGTGGCGGGCCCGGGAGCTTGCCGGGCCAGGGACGGTCCCGCACGGCGCCGAGGTCGGCGGGTGGCGCGTCACCCCACGGCACGAGCACCATCCGCTCGGACAGGGTGCGCCCACCGCCGATGCGCGGGGTCACCACGCCGTCGTGTCCGACCATGCCCTGCACACGGGCGAGCCCGTGGTGGACCCGCTCGTCCGGCCCCGACCCCCACAGCCCGCGCTCGTGGTTCGCCATGTCGTCGACGGCGACCGGTTCGAGGACCACCGACGTGACCGGCGCTTCGAGCCCGGTGGGGTCGACTCCGCCGGCGAGCTGCCAGCGCACCCGGTCGACCACGTCGGCGGCGTCGAACCACCGGGGATGGGTCCACGTGCGCTCGAGCAGGATGTCCCGCTCGTCGAGGATCCCCACGCGGATGGTCGTCGCGACGAGCCCAGCGGCGCGCAGCCGGGCGGCGAAGTCGTCGGCCGACCGGCGGAACGCGAACGCGATCTGGTCGGCGCGGTCGAGTGCCGGTTCGAAGGAGGCCTCGGTGCGGAGCTCCGGCGGGATCTCGCGCGCGGAGATCTCGCGCGGGTCGCGACCGCCCGCCAGCCGGTGCAGGAACGCCCCGGCGAGCCCGAACCGGTCGCGCACCTGTTCGTCACGCAGTGCGGCGAACGCCCCGAGCGTGGTGATCCCGAGGCGGTCGAGCACCGACGCCAGGTCGGCGTCGCCCAGCACCCCGAGCGGCAGCGGCGCCAGGAAGTCGGACGAGCCGTCGACCGGCACGATGCGCACCCGTTCCCCCGGCCGGACCGGACGGGCCCTGGCAGCCTGCTCCGCCGCGAACGGGGTGTCCGCGACGCCGGCACGGACCCCGGGCGCACCGTGGTCGGCGGCGATCCCGGCGAGCGTGGCCGCCGCGGCGCGTTCACCGCCGTAGTAGCGCGCCGGACCACGGGACCGCAGCGCGAGCGTGCCGGGGCGCAGGACCTCGACCCCGGGCACCGCTGCCTCCACGGCCCGGATGACCGGCTCGAACGCACGGTGGTCGAGGGCGTCGTCGTAGGACTGCACGACGAGGTCCGTGCAGCGTGCCTGGGCTTCCCGCAGTCGGAGCCCCCGGACGACCCCGTGCTGCCGCGCGGACGCCGAACTCGCGTACACCAGGCCCTTCGACACCACCGCGAAGGGCTGCTCCGGCGGCGCTCCGGCTGCCCGGGCAGCGGCGATGACGGGCCAGTCCGGGCACCAGAGCACGATGGTCCTGGTGGGTGGGGGCTCGGGCAGGGCCCCGCCGCCACGGACGATCGCGTCGACACGGACGCGCTGCTGCCCGATCACGACGCCACCGCCACCGGCCGCAGGTCGCCGCGCACACCGTGCTCGCCGCCCCCGGGCAGCGCCACCGGCATCGGCGTCGCGGTCCTGACCACGCCGTCGGCCGCCGGCAGCAGCAGTTCGGCACTGAGCGGCCGCACCGCACCGGCACGCCCGGTCGCCGTCACCGTGGCCCGACGCTCCGTCAGGTGGCCGTGCCCCTGTCCGATCCCCGACCACGTGGACGACGTGACCCGCAGCGTGACGTCGGCGCCTGGCCACGACCCGAGGGCGACGAGCGCACCCCCGCGCTGTCGCAGCCGGGCGGACAGCCGCGCCACGTCACCGGGCACGACCCGACCGAGCGGACGGGTCAGGACGATCTGCGCGACGTCGGCCATCGCCGCGGTCACGGCGAGCCACTGGTCGCCCGGGTCGGGCACGAGCACGAGGCGTTCCAGGTCGATCCCGGCCGCCGCCGCGGCTTCGATCCCGAAGGACGGCACCCCGACGACCGCGCACCACGCCCCCGCGGCGGAGGCCGCCTGCAGCATGGTCATCGCGAGCAGCACGGACTCGGGCACCGCGTAGGTGCCGCCGACCCGGATGGCTCCCCCGGGCAGCAGGGGCTCCAACGCCGCCGCCGTGGGGAGCCCCGCCGTGTCGACGCGGGTGGACTCCATGTCGTTGACCCGCGACCGCAGCGACGTGATCCGGTCGAGCGCCGCGCGGGCGTCCCGGAGGTGGTCGGCGGCACCGCCGGCACCGCTGACGGCAGCGTCACGACGCCCGGGGCGCTCAGCGCGGTCCCCGGGCGAACGGAGTGCCGTCGCCGTCTGCATGCCCTCATATTCGAACATGTGTTCGATGATGTCAATCGCGTCCGACATTCGTGGACACCGGGTCGAACACCCGTTCGATCAGTTCACCAGGACGCCGACGCCCCCACGCTCCCCAGGACCGAGCGGGTCTTCGTCTCGACCTCGTCTGCCTCGTCCTGCGCGACCGAGGACCAGGTCACCGCGCCACCGGCTCCGAGCGTCCGTGACCGCACGCCGTCCGCACGGACCACCGTCACCAGTGTCCGGATGGCCACCGACAGATCCGCTGCACCGCTCGCCGAGAAGTACCCGATCGCGCCCGAGTAAACCCCGCGTGGCACATCCTCCAACCGGTCGGAGATGGCCATCGCACTGATCTTGGGCGCACCGGTCATGGACCCGGGCGGGAACGCCGCCCGCACCACCGCCGCCCGCGAGGTCCCCTCCGGCACCACGGCACCGATCGTCGACACCATCTGGTGCACGCTCGCGTACGTCTCGACGTCGCACAACCGATCGACGTGCACCGACCCGGGCGTCGCCGTCCGCAGCAGGTCGTTCCGCAACAGGTCGACGATCATCACGTTCTCCGCGCGGTCCTTGACGCTCGCCGCCAGTTCGTCACGGACAGCCGCGTCCGCCTCGGGGTCCTCGAGCCGTCGCCGCGTCCCCTTGATCGGCTCGGCGAGCACCCCGCCGTCCGCGTCGATCCGCAGGAACCGCTCCGGCGACCGGCTCGCCACCCGCAGCGGTCCGAGCCGCAGGTACGCCCCGAACGGCACCGGGTCGGCCGCGCGCATCCGCAGGTACTCGTCGAGCTGCGGGTCCGTGGCGGAACCGACCCGAGCCTCCTGCCCGTCGGTGGGCAGGGCGAAGGCGGTGGTGAGACAGACCTGGAACGCGTTCCCCTCGCGGATCTCGGCGCGGCACGCGTCGACCGCGGTCTCGTACGCGGCGCGCGACACGCGTCCGGTCGCCGCCGACCCGCCCGGGATGCTCAGGGGAAAGTCCGCGACGTCGGCCACCGGTGCCGGGGCGGCCACCGTGTCGAGCCATGCCCGGTTGGCGGCGCTGGCTGCCGGTTCGGCGTCGCTCACCAGGGCGAGTGCCCACGCCGCACCGTCGTTCCGGACGACGACGGCACGGTCGACGAACCGCAGGTCGGCGTCCGCGTGGCCGTCGGCGGTCCGGTCGGGGCCGCCGGACTCGCGGCCGAGCTCGTAGCCGAGGAAACCGACCCACCCGAGCGCGAACCCGAGACCGGCGAGGGGTTCGTCGAGGTGCGGGGTGGCGGCGAGCAGGTCGTCGAGGACGGCGAACGCGGGACGGTCCTCCGATCGGTCGATGCCGAACCACGATCGTGCCGGTGCCGAGACGTCGATGACGGCAGACCGGGCCTGGTGGCGGAACCGGACGGCAAAGGGGCCGTCGCACGGGGCGACGACGGACCACCGTGCCCTGCCGGCTGCCGATTCGGGCGCACCGTCGGGCAGGGCGGAGTCGAACCAGACGAGGTCGCCCTCCTCCGATCGGACGAGGGACGTCAGGTCGACCCCGTCGACCTGACGGGACTCGATCCTCAGACGGCCGCGATCGTCCATGCGGCCGCGTGTGCGGCGCCGGGGGCGAGCACGACCAGGCCACGGTCCTCGCCCGCGTTGAACGCGTCGGGCGCGCAGGTCATCGGCTCGACCGCGAGGCCCGAGCGGTGGTACTCCGGCACGACGTGGTCGGCGGTGTGCACCTGGGCCCACCCGCACTCCGGGCCGAAGGCCACGCGGACGCCGTGCCCGTCGGCGGCGGTGACGGTGATCGCGGCGGTGCCGTCGGCGTCGCGGTCGAAGCCGGTGAAGGCGTGGTCGATGAACCGCGGCCCGATGAGCGTCGCCGTGCGGAGGTCGAACTCGTCGTGCACGGGGACGAGCTCCGTCGGCACCAGCCGGTCCTCGGTGACCTCGAGCACCTCGGCGGCGGGCAGGGTCAGCGTCCAGTCGTCGACGCTCCCGGCGCCCGCGGAGAGGTACGGGTGCGGGCCCGTCCCCCACGGAGTCGGGCGGTCGCCGGTGTTCGTGCCGGTCACCGTCGTGTGGAGGCCCTCGGCGTCGAGGCGGTACTCCACGTGCACGACGACGCGGAAGGGGTAGCCCTCCTGCGCGGGGACGGTGGTCGTCAGGGTGACCCGGTCCGCTTCGTGCTCTCCGACCGCGAAGTCCACCCATGCGACCAGACCGTGCAGGGCGTGCGAGCGCTTCGGTTCGGAGAGGGCGAGCTCGTGGTCCTGCCCGTCGAAGGTGTAGCGCCCGTCGACCACGCGGTTCGGCCACGGAGCGAGGACGGCACCGCGGAACACCGGGCGGACCTGGTCTGCCTCGAACGGGACGACGAGGTCGCGGTCCCCCTGCCGGAGTGCGCGGAGCGTGGCTCCCACGGTGGCGATCTCGGCGGTGTACCCGGCGGCGGCGATGGACAGCTGCGTGCCGGAGAGGGGGGCGTCGTTGCTCATGCGCTCAGCGTAGCGAACGGGCGGCATCCGCCAGTGGGGACGTCGGCCCGGAACGAGTGAAGCCCCGCCCTCCGTGAGGAGAGCGGGGCTTCGTGGGTGGATCTGAGGGGACTCGAACCCCTGACCCCCTGCATGCCATGCAGGTGCGCTACCAGCTGCGCCACAGACCCATGATCCGGTGTTGCTGCGTTCCCCGGGTTCCCCCGAGGCACCAGTGAAGCGTACACCATGGCCGACCCGGGGAGCGAAATCGCGATGGCACCCCGGGCGCGTCGGCGTCAGGCGTCGGCCGGGGTCTCCGCCGGGGTGGTCGCGGTGACGACGTCGAGCGGGATGGTCGGGCAGTCCGACCAGAGGCGCTCGAGCGAGTAGTACTGGCGGTCTTCCTCGTGGAAGACGTGCACGACGATGTCGCCGAAGTCGATGAGGACCCAGCGGCCCTCGCTCCGGCCTTCGCGGCGGAGCGTCTTGGCGCCGGCCTGCAGCATGCGGTCCTCGACCTCGTCGGCGATGGCCATCACGTTGCGCTCGTTGCGCCCGGTGGCGAGGAGGAACACGTCGGTCAGCTGCAGCGGGCCGGTCACGTCGAGGGCCACGAGGTCCTCGGCCTGCTTGGCGTCGGCGGCGCCGGCGGCGACCTGCACGAGTTCCAGAGCACGGGTGGAAGCGGTCACGGAGTCCTTCCGGTTGTCATCCGGCAGGACACCGGACGGGACACGATCATAAGCCACGCCACCGACGGCGGCGCGGGGTGGTCGACCGCGGGGGTCGACACGAGTGGGAGGACGCGGACGTCAGGACCCGAAGAAGTTGGTCGAGACCAGCGCCACGACGATGACGGTGGCGGCAGCGACACACACGCCGCCGACGGTGAAGCCGAGGATCATCGGCACCCGCGACTCCTTCGGCTTGGCGGCCGCGAGGACCACCTGCCGCGTCGACGTGTGGCTCGACACCGCACGGCTCGCCCGCACGGGGCTGGCGTCCGTCTCGGGCTGCTCGTCGTGCTGCTCGAGCAGTCGGTCCACCTCGGCGCCGTCGATCGGCCGGTGCGACCCGGTCGAGGACAGGGACGCCGGCAGGTCGATCGAGCCGGTCAGGATGACCTCGCCCGTCGCGTTCAGCGCACCCGTGGGGTCCGCCAGCGCCGAGTTCGGCAGGATGATCGCGTTCGAGCCCGTCTCGGCGACCCGACGGATGCCGGTCGCCTCGTCGTGGACCTCGGTGTCGTTCGAGTCGTGCGCCTGCGTGGACCAGTGTCCGACGGGCGTGGCTAACGTGGTCGTCATCGGCTTCGGCTCGGGCGGGCGGATGAAGGCCACCCCGGGAGCCGACTGCTGCGCCGACGCGTCAGCCGAGGCGGGACGCTCGTCGTGCTGGACCGGTACCTCGTTGGTGTCGTCCTCGTCGAGGGACAGCGGGAACACCCCGGGCGTCGCCGCGGCGGGCTCCGGCGCTGCCGAGGTGTCCGTCATGAGGCCGGCCGGCAACTCGACTGGACCGTCGGTGTCGGAGCCGTGGTCGGTGCTCGCGTCGCGCTGGTCGTCGAAGGACGGGGCATCGTCCGACGGGGCGTCGCCGGCCTGGGGCGCCCAGGTCGACCGGTGGCGTCGGGGTTCCTCGGCGTGTGCGGCGGCTTCCTCGAGGGGTTCGAGCGCATCCGGCGACCCGTCGGCCGCGGTGGCCTGCTCGACCGCAGCTGCCTCGAGGTGCGTGGTCTCGGTGGAGGGTTCCTGCCAGTCCGACGGTTCGGCCGCGGGGTCCGGGAGCGATGCCGGGGCCGGAGCGGGCGTCGACGGGGCGGCGACATCGTCCTCGTGCGTCGGGGACGCGGGAGCGGTCGCACCGGCGAACCCGGCAGGAGCGGTCGGCGGTGTGGTGCCGCCCTGGTCGCCCTGCAGCTCGGCGACCGTGCCGAGCACGTCCTGCACGGTGCGGTCGGACGACTGGGGTGCCGGGTTGCGCAGCGGGACCGGGCCGGTGGCCTGCCCCTCGGCAGCGCGCATCTGGCGGATCTGGCGGCGGGTGAGACCGCCCGACCCCGGCACGATCTCCGTCGCGGAGGCTGGCGGCTGGTCCGGCACGCCGGCGGACGAGGTCGGCGCTGACGGCACGACCGGTCCGGCGGACTGCGCGGGACCGGGCGCCGCCGGTGCGACATGGGAACCCGGCCGACGGCGTGCGCCGTCGACGGAGGTGGGCTGGGGGGCGGCCACGGTCGGCGGCGGGGTCACGGGCTGGCCCCCGGCCGAGGCTGCGCGCTCTCGCTCGCGCGCCTGGCGCCGCGACAGGGGCGGCTGCGCGTCGGACGGACTCATGCAACGCTCCGATACAGGTGGTGCTTGGTGATGTACTGGACGACACCGTCGGGAACCAGGTACCAGACAGGGTTGCCCTGTCGGACCCGGTCACGACAGTCGGTCGAGGATATCGCCAGCGCCGGGACTTCGAGCAGACTGACGTCACGCTCGGGGAGCCCGGTGATGCTCAGGTTGTGGCCGGGACGGGTGACGGCGACGAAGTGTGCCAGGTCCCAAAGACCATCGTGGTCTTTCCAGTCGACGATCTGCTGGACGGCGTCTGCGCCCGAGATGAAGACGAGCTGCGCGTCAGGGCGTTGTTCGTGCAGGTCCTGGAGGGTGTCGACCGTGTAGGTCGGGCCGGGACGGTCGATGTCCACGCGGCTGACGGTGAACATCGGGTTCGACGCGGTCGCGATGACCGTCATCAGGTAGCGGTGCTCCGCATCGGTGACCCGGGACTTCATGTAGGGCTGTCCGGTGGGGACGAAGACGACTTCGTCGAGGTCGAACGACCTGGCGACTTCGGACGCCGCGACGAGGTGGCCGTGGTGGATGGGGTCGAACGTGCCGCCCATCACACCGATGCGGGGCCGCCCCGAGCTCTCGAGCATGGAGCGGCGCGTCAGATCTTGGTGTGGCCGTACTCGTCCACACCGGTCTCGTGGGTGCGGGTGGCCTCGAACTTGTTCGAGTGGCGGTACGCGATGTCGCGGAAGGACCACGTGACGAAACCGAGGAAGGCGAAGAACGCAGCAGCCACGACCGGGAAGATGAACGCGGGGACCGACGAGGCGTTCTCGGCGGCTTCAGCGAGGAGGGTCATGGTGCGGTGCTCCGATCGGTCGAGGAAGACTGTGGGCCAGTCTAGCCGCGGATCTGACCCTGTCCGCGCACGACCCACTTCGTGCTGGTGAGTTCCGGCAGCCCCATCGGCCCCCGCGCGTGCAGCTTCTGCGTCGAGATGCCGACCTCGGCGCCGAACCCGAACTCGCCGCCGTCGGTGAACCGCGTCGACGCGTTGACCATCACCACGGCCGAGTCGACGGCCTGCAGGAAGCGCTCGGCGGTGTCGACGTCGTTCGTCACGATCGACTCGGTGTGGTGCGTCGACCACTTCGCGATGTGCGCCATGGCGGCGTCGACGTCCGGCACCACCCGGATCGACAGGTCGAGGTCCATCGACTCGGTCGCCCAGTCGACGTCTGTCGCGCGGAGGACGCCGGGCACGATCGCCCGGGTCGCGTCGTCACCGCGGAGGGTGACGCCGGCCGCACGGAGCCGGTCCGCCAGCGTCGGCAGGAGCCGTTCGGCGGCACCCTGGTGCACGAGCAGGGTCTCGAGCGCGTTGCAGACGCTGGGCCGCTGGACCTTGCTGTTGAGGACGATGTCGACGGACCGTGCCAGGGGCGCGGACTCGTCGAGGAAGACGTGCACGACCCCGGCACCGGTCTCGATCACGGGGACCTGCGACTCGGTGACCACCGTCTGGATGAGCGAGGCGCCGCCCCGCGGGATGAGCACGTCGACGAGCCCCCTGGCCCGCATCAGCTCGGTCGCCCCGGCCCGGCCGAACTCGTCGATCGTCTGGACCAGCGCGCGCGGGAGCCCGACGGACTCGACCGCGTCCTGCAGCACCCCCACGAGCACCGCGTTCGTGCGTTCCGCTGCCGATCCCCCGCGCAGGACGACGGCGTTGCCGCTCTTCAGCGCCAGGCTCGCGATGTCGACGGTCACGTTCGGACGGGCCTCGTAGATCGCGCCGACGACGCCGAACGGCACGCGGACCTGGCTGAGCTGCAGACCGTTCGCCAGCACCGATCCCCGGACGGACTGGCCGACGGGGTCGGTGAGCCCGACGACGTGTTCGACGGCCGCTGCGAGCGCGTCGATCCGGACCGGGTCGAGTCGGAGCCGGTCGAGGAGTCCCCCGGCGAGTCCGCCGTCCTCACCCGCGACGAGGTCGAGGTGGTTCGCCGCCACGATGTCGTCGGTGGCCGTGCGGACCGCCCGGGCGATGGCCAGGAGCGCGGCGTCCTTGACGGCGGTGGTGGCCGTAGCGAGGGTCCCGGCCGCGGCGCGGGCCGCCACCAGCTTGTCGGTGAGGGTCGGAGCGGGGGCGGTCAGCGACATGGGTCGATTGTAGGACCGGCACCACCCGCGTGACGGCGGCGGTCAGCGACCGGCACCACCCGCGTGACGGCGGCAGCCGCGGACCGACAGCGTCAGCCCCGCGGCCCCGAGTGGAACCAGGTGCCGACGTGCTCCCCCGCCAGGGCCCGGTCGACCAGGGACGTCGCGGTCACGAGCACAGCGGTGCCCGCCTCGGCCGCCAGTCGTGCCGCCGCGACCTTCGTGCCCGCTCCCCCGGTACCGACCCCGGCTGCGCCGATGGTCCCGAACGTGACCCCGGCGAGCTCGTCCCCGAACGGCACCTCGTCGATGCGCTCGGCCCCGGGCTGCTCGGGCGGCTTCGTGTACAGGGCCTCGACGTCGGAGAGCAGCACGAGGGCGTCGGCACCGAGCAGCCGCGCCACGAGCGCCGCGAGCCGGTCGTTGTCGCCGAAGCGGATCTCGTGGGTGGCGACGGTGTCGTTCTCGTTGACGATCGGCAGCACCCGCAGCGCGAGCAGCCGGTCGATCGCCCGCTGCGCGTTGACACGGTGCGTGGGGTTCTGCAGGTCCCCGGCGGTCAGCAGGATCTGCGCCGCGACGACACCGTGCCGGTCCAGCTGCTGCTGGTACCGGAACATCAGGACGTTCTGCCCGGTGGCCGCCGCTGCCTGCTGCGTGGCGAGGTCGTCCGGTCGGCCCTCGAGCCCGAGGAACGGGAAGCCCGTCGCGATGGCACCGGACGACACCAGGACGACCTCGGTCCCGTGGCCGTACGCGGTGGCGAGGGCGTCGACGAGCGACCCGATCTGGCCGGCGGCGTCGCCCGAGACCGATGACGACCCGACCTTGACCACGATCCGCCGGGCGCGCGGGAGGTCAGCGCGCCGGCGGACGGGGCCGAGGGAGGTCGTGTCGGTCATGCGGTGGTCAGTCCTGATCGTCCTCGTCGTCGGCCCACATGCCGGACTTGCGCTCCTGCTCGAGCTCGGCACGCGCGGCGGCCTTGGCGTCCATCCGCTCGTAGTAGTTCTGTCGACGTTCGTTGCTCGTCTGCCGACCGGACTGGTCGAGACGGGCGTCGGTGCCACGGGCGCTCGTGATGAGCTCCGCGGTCGACGTCAGGGTCGGCTCCCAGTCGAAGATCATGCCGCCGTCGCCACCGATGACGACGGTGGAGCCGGCGACGGCCCCGGCCTTGAACAGGCCGTCCTCGACACCGAGCTTGGCGAGCCGGTCGGCCAGGTAGCCGATCGCCTCCTCGTTGGTGAAGTCGGTCTGCTGCACCCAGCGCTCCGGCTTCGACCCGCGGACGCGGTAGAAGCGGTGCTCCTCGCCGCCCTCGGCACGGACGGTGAAGCCGCCCTTTGCGTCGACGGCCTTCGGGCGGATGACGATGCGCTCCGGGACCGGCTCGGCCGCCTTGGCGAGACGGGCCTGCTCGACGATGCCGCCGAGGGCGAAGCTCAGCTCGCGGAGGCCCTGGTGCGACGCGGTGGAGATCGGGAAGACGCGGTAGCCGCGGGCCTCGAGCTCGGGGGTCACGAACGCGGCCAGCTCGGCGGCGTCGGGGACGTCGATCTTGTTGAGCGCGATGAGCTGCGGGCGCTCGAGCAGCGGCAGCTGGCCCTCGGGCACCGGGTAGCGCTCGAGTTCGCCGAGCAGGACGTCGAGGTCGCTGATCGGGTCGCGGCCGGGGTCGAGGGTGGCGCAGTCGATGACGTGCAGCAGGACCTCGCACCGCTCGACGTGGCGGAGGAACTCGAGGCCGAGGCCCTTGCCCTCGGACGCACCCTCGATGAGCCCGGGGACGTCGGCGACCGTGAAGCGGACCTCGCCGGACTCGACGACGCCGAGGTTCGGGGTCAGCGTGGTGAAGGGGTAGTCCGCGATCTTCGGCTTCGCAGCGGAGACGGCCGCGATGAGCGAGGACTTGCCGGCGCTCGGGTACCCGACCAGGGCGACGTCGGCGATCGTCTTGAGCTCGAGGCGCACGTCGCTGGCCTCGCCGTCGGTGCCGAGGAGCGCGAACCCGGGGGCCTTGCGCTTCGTCGTGGCGAGCGCGGCGTTGCCGAGACCGCCCTGACCGCCCTGGGCGACGACGATGCGCATGCCCGGTTCGGTCATGTCCGCGAGCACCTCGCCGGACTCGTCGTAGACCACGGTGCCGACGGGCACGGGGAGTTCGAGCTCGTCACCGCTGATCCCGCTGCGCATGTCGCCCATGCCCGGCTGGCCGTTGCGGCTGGAACGGTGCGGCGAGCGGTGGTAGCCGAGCAGCGTGGTGACCTGCGGATCGGCGACGAGCACGATGTCGCCGCCGTCACCGCCGTTGCCGCCGTCGGGACCAGCCAGTGGCTTGAACTTCTCGCGACGAACGGACACGCATCCGTTGCCGCCGTTCCCCGCGCTGAGGTGCAGGATCACGTCGTCGACGAACGTCGCCATCGGTTGTTCACTCTCCGTAGACCAGAGGCGGCCGGAGCCGCCAGTGACGGCCGGGGCCGTCGAAACACGAATGAGGGGCAGGCACGCGGCCCGCCCCTCATCCAGAGAACTGTGTCGTCAGACGCTCACGGCGTCGACGATGTTGATGACCTTGCGGCCACCCTTGGTGCCGAACTCGACCGAGCCAGCGGCCAGGGCGAACAGCGTGTCGTCGCCACCGCGGCCGACGTTCGCGCCCGGGTGGAAGTGCGTCCCACGCTGGCGGACGATGATCTCACCGGCGTTGACGACCTCGCCACCGAAGCGCTTCACGCCGAGGCGCTGTGCGTTCGAGTCGCGACCGTTGCGAGTGGAACTCGCACCCTTCTTGTGTGCCATTGTCTGCTCCCGCCTTACGCGATCTTCGTGACCTTGACGCGCGTGAGGTCCGCGCGGAAGCCCTGGCGCTTCTTGTAACCGGTCTTGTTCTTGAACTTCTGGATGATGACCTTCTTGCCGCGGAGGTCCTCGAGCACCTCGGCGGTGACGGTCACCTTCGCCAGGTCGGTCGCGGCGGAGGTGATGGTGTCACCGTCCACGAGGAGCACGGGCGCGAGCTCGATGTTGCCCTGGTCATCGGCCTTCTTGCGATCGATGGTGAGGATCGTGCCGACCTCGACCTTCTCCTGACGGCCGCCGGCGCGCACTACTGCGTAAACCACGTGGAAATCCTTACGTAACTCTGCTTGAGGGAAGTCTCGGGTGTCTGTTCCTGCGCGACCACCGGCGGAACCGGTGGCCGGCGACACAGGCAGAACGGCCCGTTGACACCAGGGATCGAGCGTACTCGATGGGCATGGGTCCGGTCAAACGCCGACACGCGCCTAGCATGGACACGTGACTGTGTTGATCGACCCACCGACGTGGCCCGCCCACGAAACCGTGTGGTCGCACCTCGTCAGTGACCTATCGTACGCGGAGCTCCACGACTTCGCAGCACGTGCCGGTGTGCCACGCCGGGCGTTCGACCACGACCACTACGACGTGCCCCAGGCGCGCTACGACGAACTCGTCGCCCTCGGCGCGACCCCGGTGACCGGGCGCGAGCTGGTGCTGCGCCTCATCCGGAGCGGTCTCCGGGTCGCCCAGCGGGACAAGCGCGGCTTCTGAGCCGCCCCAGGACCGGACAGGAGGCCCGTGGCGGGGTCGCCACGAGCCTCCTGTCCGGTGGGTGCCCTGACCAGGGCCGGTCGGGTCAGCGACCCGGGGGCGGTGGTCCCCACTGCTGCTGCGGGGGTGCCCACTGCTGGGTGGGCTGCTGCTGCTGTGGCTGCACGGTCGCCGGCGGGACCGCGTCCGCTGGCCGCACCGTGCCGGGCGTGCCGGAGGTCGGGCGGCCGGTACGGCCTCGGGGACGGCCGAGCCAGAGCCACGCCACCGTGGCTGCGGCCAGGAGCATCGCGGTCAGCGGCACACCGCGCTGCAGCGGCGACGTCAGGACGTCCGTCAGCAGGCGCCTGGGGCCCGCGTCGACCGCGCCGTACGCCCCCGTGACGACCCCGACGAGTGCCAGGGCCAGCGTGCCGGCCGCACCGCCGAGGACCGCGCGGAGCAGGACGACGGGGAGCGGGCTGCGCCGCGTGATCGGCGTGAGGAACGCCAGCGCCAGGAAGGCGCCCGCGTAGAACGGGAACGGCGTCAGGAAGACGGCGGTGGCGAAGCTCAGCACGACGTTGTGACCGCCGTACGAGCTGAACGGGCCGAGGTACAGGCTCGTGCCGATCATCCCGAGCAGACCGGACAGCGCCTGGACCGCGAGCACCCCGACGACCGCGATGGCCGCGCCCGCGACCGCGGCACCGGAGGCACCGGGCGCGAAGGCCCTGGTCGGGTCCCCCGCACGCCGGGGCGGCCGGGGCGGGAGGTACCCGCCGCCGGCCGGCCCGCCGCCGTGCTGCTGCTGCGGCTGCTGGTACTGCTGCGGCTGCTGCTGCCACCCGGCGCCGTAGTACCCGCGGTCGTCCGGTTGCGGGCGGCGCTCGGGGGTGCTCACGCTCAGCTCCCCAGGATCACGGTGCCGTCGTCGGAGGCGTCACCGTCGGTCGTCGCCGGGGCGCTGATGCTGCCCGACGAGACACGGCGCGACCGGGACCGACCCTGCCCGGGCTGCTTCGGCTCCGGGAGCGCCTGCAGGACGGAGTCGAGGAGCGAGTCCGCGTCGGGCGCCTTGCGGGGCTCGCGCTTCGTCACCGCGACGGGGATGTCGAGGATGGCGACCGTCGTGTCCGCCGGGGTGACCGTGGCGGACGAGGACGCCCGACGACGAGCCGGCGGCGTGGTCGGCTGGGCCGGCTGCTCCGGTGCGGACGCAGCTGGTGCGGTCGTGTCCGGAGCGGACGCGACCGGCGTGGCCGGGGCCGCGGTCGTCTCGGCGGTGCGCTCGGTCGGAGCGATCGCCGGGGCGGCAGTGGCAGCGGCGGGTGCCGGCAGCGTCAGGACACCGTCGGTCGAGGCCGGGGCGCTCTGCTCGGAGCTGGCACGACCACCGCGACGACGGCGGCGCTTGGGGCCGCCCTCGGTCGACGCCTCGGGGGCGTCGGTGGCCGCGGGGGCTGCCGACGCGGCCGATGCTGCGGGCGCGGCGGGTGCCGAGGCCGGAGACGACGACGACTCGGGCGTGGTCGGCGACGCGGCCGGCTCCTCGTGACCGATCGTCGACGCGGCGATCCGGGAGAGCGCGTGCTTCACGTCCTCCGTGATCTGGTGCGCCTGCGACGGCTTCTGCTCGCCGCCGGGACCGTTCGACCCGGACCCGGACCCGTTGCCGTGCCCGTTGAAGTTGCCGTTGCCGCGCGTGTTGCCGCCGGCCGAGGACGTGCCCTCGGAGCCGTTGCCACGACCCTTGCGACGTCCCTTGGAGGGGCCGGGGTCGGCGTTGTTGTCGTTGACCTTCGCGTTGACCTCGTCGAGGGACTCGCGCAGGCCCACACCGATCTTCTTGCGGGTCATCTGCACGAGGCCGAGCGAGGTGACCTCGGCCACCTGGTGCTTCGTGCGGTCGCGGCTGAGGCACTCGACGAGACGACGCAGCACGAGGTCGCGGTTCGACTCGAGCACCATGTCGATGAAGTCGACGACGATGATCCCGCCGATGTCGCGCAGCCGGAGCTGGCGGACGATCTCCTCGGCGGCCTCGAGGTTGTTCTTCGTGACGGTCTCCTCGAGGTTGCCCCCGGAGCCGACGAACTTGCCCGTGTTGACGTCGACCACGGTCATGGCCTCGGTGCGGTCGATGACGAGCGAACCACCCGAGGGCAGCCAGACCTTGCGGTCGAGGGCCTTCTCGACCTGCTCGTTGAGGCGGTGCTCCTCGAACGAGTCGGGGCCGTCGTACAGCTCGACGCGGTCCTTGAGGTCGGGCGCGACGGCGTCGAGGTACTCCTCGATGGTCTCGCGGGCCGCGTCGCCGTCGATGATGAGCTTCGTGAAGTCCTCGTTGAAGACGTCGCGGACGATCTTCACGAGCAGGTCGGGCTCCGAGTGGAGCATGACCGGCGCCTGGCCGACCGCGACCTTCTTCTGGATGGCCTCCCACTGCGCGGTGAGGCGCTGGACGTCGCGCGTCAGCTGCTCCTCGGTGGCACCCTCGGCCGCGGTGCGGACGATGACGCCGGCGTGCTCGGGCAGGACCGCCTTGAGGATCTTCTTCAGGCGGGCGCGCTCGGTGTCCGGGAGCTTCCGCGAGATGCCGTTCATCGAGCCGTTCGGCACGTAGACGAGGTAGCGACCGGGCAGCGAGACTTGGCTGGTCAGGCGGGCGCCCTTGTGGCCGACCGGGTCCTTCGTGACCTGCACGAGGACCTTGTCGCCCGGCTTGAGCGCTGCCTCGATGCGACGGCCGTGGTTGCCGGTCTCGACGGAGTTCCAGTCGACCTCACCGGCGTAGAGCACGGCGTTGCGGCCGCGCCCGATGTCGACGAAGGCGGCCTCCATCGAGGGGAGGACGTTCTGCACCTTGCCGAGGTAGACGTTGCCGATGAGCGACACGTTGTGCGACTTGGTGACGTAGTGCTCGGCGAGGACGTTGTCCTCGATCACGCCGATCTCGATCTTCTCCGCGCTGGAGCGGACGATCATCTGGCGGTCGACGCTCTCGCGCCGGGCGAGGAACTCGTCCTCGGTCACGACCTGGCGACGACGGCCGGCGTCACGGCCGTCGCGACGACGCTGCTTCTTGGCCTCGAGACGGGTGGAGCCCTTCACCTTCTGGGGCTCGGTGATGTACTCGACCTCGCGGCGGCGGGGCTCCTGGTGGTCGCGCGGCTCGCGGGGCTCGCGGTCGGCGCTGCTGCCACGACGACGGGTGCGACGACGGCTGCCGGACTCCTGGTCGTCGTCCTCGTCCCAGCGGTCGTCACGGTCGGACCGGGCGCCACGGACGGGGATCTCCGGCAGGACCGGGGCGTGGAAGATCAGGCTGAGGGTGGACGTGGCCTTCGGGGCCTCGACCGCGGCGGTCGCGGGCTCGGCGGTCTCGTCGGTCGCCGGAGCGTCCGCGTGGGAGTCCGTCGGGGTGTCGTCGTCCGTATCGGTGTCGCCGTCCTCGTCGGACCAGCGGAGCGCGTTGCGGGCGGCGGCCGTGGTGGACGCCGTCAACGCAGCGTCGGTGGTCGTCACGGGGGCGACCTGCGCGGTGTCGGTCTGCGCCGTGTCGGTCTGCGCGGTGTCGGTCTGCGTCGGGTCGGTCTGCTGGGGTGGCGTCGCCAGCTCGTCCGCCAGCGCCGCGGCGTCGGCCACGGCGGTCTCGGGCGCGTCGTCCGCACCGGCGGCCTCGGCCACCGCGGCGACCTCGGCGTCGGCCGCCTGGGCGGCGACCGCCTCGGCGTCCACGACGGGCAGGTCACCGGTGAGGGTGCTGACGTCGTGGGCGACCGCGGTCGCGCCGGTCTGGACGTCGACCTGCACCGAGACGGAGTCGGTCACGACCGGCTCGGTCGTCTCCGCAGCGGTCGGCTCCGGCGCGCTCGGCTCGGGGGACCCGGTGGTCTCGACGGCGTCGGTGGACGTCGGGACACCCCCGGCGGTCTGCTGCCCCGACCGGGCGCGGCGTCCGCCGAACAGGCGGCCCCGTCGCTTCGGTGCGTCGTCGTTGTTGTCGTTCGCGTTGTGTTCGCTCTGCTCCACCATGGACTGGTGCACTCCTCGACCCCGCGCTGACCCTGTCGGGTGGCGGGAACTCTGTGGTTGTGGCGGGCGGCGGCCACGCCACCCGCACTCGCTGGTCAGTGACCGTCCGGCGTCGACATCTCGTGTCCGCCCGAGCGGAGCACCCGGCCCCACCCGGTCCGGCGTCGGAAGTGACGCGTCGTCCGGTCACGGCACGCTGTCACCGTGCCTTGTTCGTCCGGGCTGTCGCCCGGAAAGCTCTCGTCGTCACACGGATCGGCCGTGCGACGACTGTCATTGTCGCACGCGACGACGGAGAACGGTCGGAGGGCCGTGTCATGATGACGCCGTGACCACGACAGCACCCACCACCCGTCGTCCCGTCGCGATCGCGATCCTCCTGCTCGTCACCGGTGTCGTCGCGCTCTACGCGGCGTTCCGCCTGGTCCTCGACGAGTTCGCGAAGTACGAGAACCCCAAGGCAGTGCTCTCGTGCGACGTGAGCCCGTTCGTGAACTGCTCGGACGTCATGACGAGTGCGCAGGGGCACCTGCTCGGCTTCCCCAACCCGCTGATCGGCGTGATGGGCTTCGTGGCACCGATCGCCGTCGGCGTGGTGCTGCTCGCCGGGTTCCGCGGCACCAGGTGGTTCTGGACCGCGTTCAACGCCGGGGTGTTCCTGGCGTGGGTGTTCGTCACGTGGCTCTTCACGCAGACCGTCTGGTTCATCGGCGCGCTCTGCCCCTGGTGCATGCTCGTGTGGGCGATGACGATCCCGATGTTCTGGGTGTTCACCATCTGGAACCTGTCCCGGGGCACGTTCGGCGCTGGCGGCCGTCGCGTCGGGAAGGCCCTGCTGCCGTTCTGCTGGGCGTTCCCCCTGGCGAACTACCTCTTCATCGTGGTCACGATCCTGATCAAGTTCCCCACGGTCCTGTCGTTCCTGTGACGCGGACGCCGACGCGGACGCCGGCGCGGACGCGGACGCGGTCGCGGTCGCGGACGCGGTCGCGGTCGCGGACGCCCACGTGGACGGCGCCGTCAGATGTCGACAGCCCGGGGCAAACTCGGTGACGTGTCACCTGATTCCTGGACTCTTCTCAGCCAGGACGCCCCGTCGGCGCGTCGGCAGCCGTTACGCTCGTTCCCGATGAGCGACAACGAGAGCAAGAAGGCTCGCAGGAACGCGGCCCGCGAGCGCGCCGCCGCCCAGCGCGCGAAGGACAAGGCCCGCAAGCGCCGCAACCGCACGCTGACGATCAGCGGCATCATCCTCGCCGGCCTCGCCGTCGTCGCGGTCGTGGTGCTGGTCATCGCGAACTCGGTGCAGCCGGCGGGCCCCGGTCCGAAGAACATGGCGAGCGACGGCATCGTGCTGCAGGGGCAGAACGGCAAGATCGTCCCCGTGGAGACGAAGGCGATCCCCGAGAAGGGCAAGCCGACCGCCACCAAGCAGGACGAGTCGGTCGCCAACATCACGGTGTACGAGGACTACATGTGCCCCGTCTGCAACCAGTTCGAGACCGGCAACATGCCGCAGATCAAGAAGTGGGTGCAGGACGGCTCGGCCACGCTCGAGATCCACCCGTTCAACCTGCTCGACCGCATCTCGCTCGGCTCGAAGTACTCGACCCGTGCCGCCGCCGCTGCCGCCTGCGTCGCGAACTACGACCCCGACGCGTTCCTCGACGTCAACTCGGCCTTCTACGCCAACCAGCCCTCGGAGAGCACCCGCGGCCTGACGAACCAGAAGCTCGCGGACATCGCGAAGGACGCCGGCGCCACGAACAAGGACGTCGAGTCCTGCATCACGGACCAGCGCTTCGCGAACTGGGTCGCCGACGCCACGGACCGCGTGCTCACCCAGCCGCTGGCGAACTCGGACATCCCGAAGCTCACCGGCACGCCGACGGTCATCGTCAACGGCAAGCAGTACAACGCCGACAACACCAGCGCCTGGAGCGACACCGACTCCTTCGCCGCGTTCGTCGAGCAGAACGGTGGCTCGACCAAGTAACCCACACGACGACGGCCCCCGCACTCACTGAGTACGGGGGCCGTCGTCGTTCGTGGGTGTGCGACGTGTCAGGAGAACCAGAGACCCAGCTCGCGCGCGGCGGACTCGGCGCTGTCGGAACCGTGCACCAGGTTCTGCTGCACCTTCAGGCCCCAGTCACGACCGAGGTCGCCACGGATGGTGCCGGGCGCCGCCGAGGTCGGGTCGGTGGTGCCGGCCAGCGAGCGGAAGCCCGCGATGACGCCGTTGCCGGCGACGCGCACGGCGACGACCGGGCCGGACTGCATGAACTCGACGAGCGGCTCGAAGAACGGCTTGCCCTGGTGCTCCTCGTAGTGCGCGTCGAGGAGGTCACGCGGGGCGGTCAGCATCTTGAGGTCGACGATCTCGTAGCCCTTGGCCTCGATGCGGCGCAGGACCTCACCGGTGAGCTGGCGGGCGACGCCGTCGGGCTTGACGAGGACGAGGGTCTCTTCGAAGTCGGACACAGCGGTGCTCCCTGGAGTTCGGGGGTGGATGGGATCAGTCCTCGGCGGCGGCACGTCGTGCAGCGGCGTTCTGGCGGTCGAGCTGCGCGCCCTTGGCGAAGCAGAACACCCACAGTGCCAGGAACACCACGCCCACCGCGAACATGAACGGCTCGATGAAACCGGTCGCGAGGATGGCTGCCTGGAGCAGCCACCCGAACCATACACCGGCACGACTGCCGGTCAGACGCGACGCCAGCGCGAGCACGACGATGGCGGCGAGACCGCCACCGAAGGCCAGTCCGGGCGGCAGCGTGTGCTTGCCGAACACGACGAGCATCGGGAAGAAGAACATGATCGCCTCGAGCACGAGCGTGATGGAGAGCAGGCTCTCCTGGGCTCCGCGGTCGCGTCGCGGTCGCCGTGTGCGCGGCTGCCGACCCGGTCGGGAGGCTCCCCCTGCGTCCGTCACTTCGACCCCCCTTCCCGGTGGACCAGGTCCATCACGGCACCAACCATGACGATGGATCCGGCGACGAGCACCATGGCGTCGTCGGCGTCGTCCTCGTCCGCCAAGTCGCGGGCCTCCTGCAGGGCCTGCGCGAGCACGGGCTCGACGACGACGCGGTCACCGCCGACCTCGTCCACCACGATCCGCGCGAAGGCGTCGGCGTCGAGCGCACGCTCCCCCGGCGGCTGCGTCACGACGAACGTCTGCACGGTGTCGCGGAGCGCCCGGACGAACCCGCGGGCGTCCTTGTCGGCGAGGATGCCGACCACGCCGACGACGTGCCCGGAGGGGAACGCGATCGGCAGCGCTTCGGCCAGGGCCTTCGCGCCGTGCGGGTTGTGTGCGGCGTCGACCACGACGGTCGGTCCCTGGGCGATCGGCTGCAGACGGCCGGGGCTGGTGGCGCCGGCGAGGCCCTCGCTGAGGACGTCCTGGTCGAGCGGCTGCGACCCCCGCCCGATGAACGACTCGACCGCGGCGATGGCGACCGCGGCGTTGTGGGCCTGGTGTGCGCCGAACAGCGGCAGGAACAGGTCGTCGTAGCGGCCGGCGATGCCCTGCACGGTGATGAGCTGGCCACCGACGGCCGGCGTGACGTCCAGCACGCTGAATCCCTGCGAGCTCGGCCTGTCCGCCGCTTCGCGACGGTCAGGTACCGGCTCGAAGGGGCCCACCGTGCCCTCGACCGCCAGGGACGACTCGGTGAGCTCGGCGGCCCGCTCGAGTTCGGCGAGCGCCTCGGGCACCTGCGCACTCGACACGACCGCCGAGGACGGCTTGATGATCCCGGACTTCGTGCGGGCGATCTCGGCGACCGTGGTGCCGAGCTGCTTGGCGTGGTCGATGGCGATCGGGGTGAAGACCTGCACCTGGCTCTGGACGACGTTGGTGGAGTCCCACTCGCCGCCCATGCCGACCTCGATCACGGCGACGTCGACGGGCGCCTCGGCGAAGCACGCCAGGGCGAGCACCGTCAGGGCCTCGAAGAACGTCAGCGGGAGCTCGCCCTTGGCGGTGAGCTCGGCGTCGGTCATCTCGAGGATCGGGGTGATGTCGTCCCAGTTCTCGACGAGACGGTCGGCCGCGATGGGTTCGCCGTCGATGACGATGCGCTCCCGGATGGAGACCAGGTGCGGGCTCGTCATGAGTCCGGTGCGCAGCCCGTGCGCGCGGATGATGCTCTCGGCCATCCGGGCGGTCGAGGTCTTGCCGTTCGTGCCGGTGACGTGGACGACCGGGTAGGCCAGGTGCGGGTCGCCGAGGAGCTCGACGGCACGCCGGGTCGCGGTCAGCCGGTGCTCGGGCGACTGCTCGCCGATCCTGGCGTAGAGGGCGGCCTCGACGCGCTTGACGTCCTCGTCGTCCCCGCCGAACGGCACGGACTCGGCCGGGCTGGTGTCGCCGGACGGACCGACGGGGATCTCGATCCCGTCGGCGTCGTAGCGGATCTCGTCGTCGTGACCGTCGTCGTGCTGGTCGTGGTTGCTGTCGCTCATGCGCGTGCCACCTCCACGGACACCTTGGCACCGTCACCGACGACGGTGCCCTCGCCGTCGGCGAACGTGGTCTCCACCACGTCGATGGTCGTTGCGAGGGTCTCCCCCGCGATGAGGTCCTGGTGGGTCCGGACGGCGTCCGCGGCCACCGTGTCGGCGCCGAGCGTCAGGACGATGCGGTCGCTGACGTCGAGGTCGGCGTCACGACGGGCCTGCTGCACGGCGCGGACGACGTCGCGGGCGAGCCCCTCGGACTCGAGCTCGGACGTGGTCACGGTGTCGAGCACCACGAACCCGCCGCCGTCGAGGAACGCGACCGCGGTGGCGGCGTCGGCGACGGTGAGGTCGAGCGTGTACTCGCCCTCGACGAGGTCGATGCCACCGACGGTGACGCCGGCGTCCGTCGCCACCCAGTCCCCCTTCTTGGCGGCGGGGATGACCTGCTGCACGGCCTTGCCGATGCGGGGGCCGGCGGCGCGGGCGTTGACGGTGAGCTTGCGCTCGATGCCGTACTGCGCCAGGGACTCCTCGGCCTGGGCCTCGAGCACGACCCGCTTGACGTTGAGCTCGTCACGGAGGATGTCCGTGAACGGCTCGACGGCGTCGCTGTCCGGCAGCACGAGCGTCAGCGTGGCGAGCGGCAGGCGCACGCGCTTGCCCGTCGCCTTGCGGAGCGCGAGGCCCTTCGACGCGACGTCGCGCACGCGGTCCATCGCCGTGACGAGGGCGTCGTCGGCGGGGAACTCGGCGGCATCCGGCCAGTCGGTGAGGTGCACGCTGCGACCGCCGGTCAGGCCCTTCCAGATCTCCTCCGACACCAGGGGCGCCAGCGGGGCCGCGACCCGGGCGAGGGTCTCGAGCACGGTGAAGAGCGTGTCGAAGGCGTCCTTCGCCGAGGACGACGACTCAGCCCCGAGCCAGAACTTGTCGCGCGAACGACGGACGTACCAGTTCGTCAGCACGTCGGCGAAGTCACGGATGGCCTGCGCCGCGAGCGGGGTGTCGAGCGCGTCGAGGTGCGTCGTGACGTCGGTGACGAGCACGCGGGTCTTCGCGAGCAGGTACCGGTCGAGGACGTCGGTCGAGTCCGTGCGGCGCGAGGCCTGGTACCCGGACTCGCCGGAGGCGTTCGAGTACAGCGTGAAGAAGTAGTACGTCGACCAGAACGGCAGCAGGAACTCGCGGACGCCCTGGCGGATGCCCTCTTCGGTGACGACGAGGTTGCCGCCGCGGATCACCGACGAGGACATCAGGAACCAGCGCATCGCGTCGGCGCCGTCGCGGTCGAAGACCTCGGAGACGTCGGGGTAGTTGCGGAGCGACTTCGACATCTTCTGGCCGTCGGACCCGAGGACGATGCCGTGGCTGATGACGTTCGTGAACGCGGGCCGGTCGAACAGCGCGGTGGAGAGCGCGTGCATGACGTAGAACCAGCCGCGGGTCTGCCCGATGTACTCGACGATGAAGTCGGCGGGGCTGTGGCTGTCGAACCACTCGCGGTTCTCGAACGGGTAGTGCACCTGGGCGTACGGCATCGACCCGGAGTCGAACCAGACGTCGAACACGTCGGTGATCCGGCGCATGGTCGAGTTCCCCGTGGGGTCGTCCGGGTTCGGGCGGGTCAGGTCGTCGATGAACGGGCGGTGCAGGTCGACGTTGCCCTCGGCGTCCACCGGCAGGCGGCCGAAGTCACGCTCGATGTCCGCCAGCGAGCCGTAGACGTCCTGCCGCGGATACGCCGGGTCGTCGGACACCCACACCGGGATCGGCGTGCCGAAGTAGCGGTTGCGGGAGACCGACCAGTCGATGGCGTTGCCGACCCACTTGCCGAACTGGCCGTCCTTGACGTTGTCCGGCACCCAGGTGATGTCCTGGTTCAGCTCGCCCATCCGGTCACGGATCTCGGTGACGCGGACGAACCACGACGAGACGGCCTTGTAGATGAGGGGCTTGCGGCAGCGCCAGCAGTGCGGGTAGCTGTGCTCGTAGGACGCCTGGCGGAGGAGCCGTCCGGCGTCGCGCACGGCCTTGGTCAGCGGCTTGTTCGCGTCCGACCACAGCATGCCTGCGACCTCGCCGAACTGCGACGTGAAGACGCCGCCCTCGTCGAGGGAGAGCACCACGGGGATGCCGGCGGCGGCACAGACCTCCTGGTCGTCGGCGCCGTACGCCGGGGCCTGGTGCACGATGCCCGTGCCCTCACCCGTCTCGACGTAGTCCGCGACCAGGATCTTCCAGCCGTTCTCCATGCCCTCGGTGTCGGCGAGGAAGTCGAACAGGCGCTCGTACTCGACGCCGTCGAGCTCACTGCCCTGCAGCTCGCGGGTGACGGCCGCGACCGCGGCCTCGGCCGTCTCGTAGCCGAGGTCCTTCGCGTAGGCGGCCACGGTGTCGGACGCCAGCAGGTACGAGACCGCACCGGCGTCACCACCGTCAGCGGAGCCTCCCGGCCCGGCCGGCAGCACCACGTACGCGACCGCCGGCCCGACGGCCAGCGCGGCGTTCGTCGGGAGCGTCCACGGGGTCGTCGTCCAGGCGAGTGCCCGCACGCCGTCCAGACCGAGCTCGGAAGCGCGCGTCCCCTGCAGTGGGAAGGACACCGTCACGGACTGGTCCTGGCGCATCTGGTAGACGTCGTCGTCCATGCGCAGTTCGTGGTTCGACAGCGGGGTCTGGTCGTTCCAGCAGTACGGCAGGACCCGGAAGCCCTCGTACGCCAGGCCCTTGTCCCAGAGCTGCTTCCACGCCCACAGGACGCTCTCCATGTAGGTGACGTCGAGGGTCTTGTAGTCGTCCTCGAAGTCGACCCAGCGCGCCTGGCGGGTGACGTACTGCTGCCACTCGTCGGTGTACTGCAGCACCGACTTCCGCGCCGCGGCGTTGAAGACGTCGACGCCCATGGTGTCGATCTCGTGCTTCTCGGTGATGCCGAGCTGGCGCATGGCCTCGAGCTCGGCGGGGAGCCCGTGCGTGTCCCAGCCGAAGCGACGGTGTACCTGCTTGCCACGCATGGTCTGGTAGCGCGGGAAGACGTCCTTGGCGTAGCCGGTCAGCAGGTGCCCGTAGTGCGGCAGGCCGTTCGCGAAGGGCGGGCCGTCGTAGAAGACCCACTCGTCGCAGCCGGTGCGGGCCTCGATCGACGCGCGGAAGGTGTCGTCGCCCTTCCAGAAGGCGAGGATCCCCTGCTCGACGGCGGGGAAGGAGGGCGACGGGGTGACGCCGTCGGTGTTCGAGGTGAGCGGGTAACGCACGGGGGCTCCTGTGGGTTCGGTTCGTCTCCACGAGGACGGGGCCCGAGGGCTCCGCGGTACCACCTCGCTTGCCGCTCCGGTGGAACCGGGACGGCCGCTCGTCGTCGGGGATGGTGACGGTCCCGAACCCGCCCGGTTCTACTGACGACCCGTCGAGACGGTCCGCGTTCTTCCGGAAGGCTCCCCGGTGATGGCCGGATCGATGCCTGTGGAACACGACTTTACCGGACGGGAGCATGCTTGAGTGATGCCGTCGTCTGAACAGCAGCAGGACCGTCCCGAGTCCATGCTGACCGTCATCATCGCCTTCGGGGCGAACCTGCTCGTGGCCATCGCGAAGTCGATCGCCGCGCTCGTCTCCGGGTCGGCGTCGATGGTGGCCGAGGCGGCACACTCGTGGGCGGACACCGGCAACGAGGTCTTCCTGCTCATCGCCGAGCGGCGGGGAGCGAAGAAGCGGGACGCGGCCCACCCGCTCGGGTACGGGCGCGAGACCTACATCTGGTCGATGTTCGCCGCGTTCGGCCTGTTCACCGCCGGCGCGATCGTGTCGATCTACCACGGCATCTCGGAGCTCGGGGAGACCGGGCCGGCCGAGGACGTCGTGCTCAACTACGTCGTGCTCGGGCTGTCGTTCTGCCTCGAGGGCACGAGCTTCCTGCAGGCGTACCGCCAGGCGCACGGAGCGGCGACGAAGCGGAAGGTGCCGGTGCTGCGCCACGTGCTGCAGTCCTCGAACCCGACGCTGCGTGCCGTCTTCGCCGAGGACGCCGCGGCCCTCGTGGGCCTGGTCATCGCGTTCCTCGGGGTGTTCCTGCACCAGGTCACCGGCCTGGCGGTGTTCGACGCCATCGGCTCGATCGCGGTCGGCCTGCTGCTCGGCGTCGTGGCGATCGTGCTCATCGACCGCAACCGCCGGTTCCTGCTCGGCGAGAGCACCTCCCCCGAGCTCGAGAACGCGGTGCTCGTCGAGCTGCTCGCACGGAAGCAGGTGGAGCGCGTGACCTACCTGCACCTGGAGTTCGTCGGGCCGTCCCGCGTGTACCTGGTGGCGGCGGTCGACCTCACCGGGAACGAGGACGAGTCCCACGTGGCCGTCCGGCTGCGGGACGTCGAGAAGTCACTCGAGGAAAGCCAGTACATCGAGGAGGCGGTCCTCACCCTGAGCTACCCGGACGACGTGGCGCTCGTGCCCACCGGCGACGCGATCCCCCAGACGGTCCGGGACGGCACCGTGGAGGACGTGGCCTCGGGTGGCGCGGGGACGCTGCGGGCCTGACGCGCCCCGCGCCCCGCGCTTGTGCGCCGGGGCCGGACGGGTGTCCGGGGGCCAGCGCGCGCAGGCCCCTTCAGCGCGCGTCGAGCCCCGCGACCACCGGGGTCAGCGCCGCCGCCACGTACTCGACGAGCGCGCGCCGGCCGACCCCGTCCGCGACCCACACCCCGAACGCCGCAGCGGCCGCCCCGAGCATCGCGCCCGACACCGTCTGCGGCCACAGCGCACCGGCCTGCTCCCCCGTCCGACGCCCCACGAACGCGGCGACCGCGGTGTGCTGGGCCATCACCCGGGCGGCCACGCTGGCGACGAGCTCGGCGCCGATGCCCATCACCTCGGCCTGGGCCACCGCCCACGGCACGCGCTCCGGGTTGTGGGCCCGGGCGGCGGCGAGCAGCGCGTCCTCGACCGCCCGGACGGCCGTGGGCTCGGTGGACGCGGCGAGGAGCTCCGGCAGCGCGGCGACGGCGGCGTCGAGCTCGAGCCACATCACGTCGGACTTGGCCGGGAAGTAGTTGAAGAACGTCGCGCGGCTCACCCCGGCCCTGGCGGCGATCTGGTCCACGGTCGTGCGGCCGTAGCCCTGTTCGAGGAACAGCTCCGCCGCCGCGTCGGCGAGCACCTCGGCGCTCGAGCGGCGTGGCCGTCCACCGCGGCGACTGCGTTCATCCATGCCGCCATTCAACCGCTAGACTCGGATCGCCATGATGTTGGACTCAGTACAGAAAGCTCGGATGCGCGCTGTCAGCGCCGTCGCGGGCGCCGCGACGATCCTGATCGCCCTGACGGCCTGCACCGGTTCGGGTGCGAGAACCACGAGCAGCACCCCGGTCGCCGGCGGCACGCTCACGTACGCCTCCGGGGACGCCGAGCCGACCTGCCTCGACCCGCACGTCGGCGGCAACTACCCGCAGGCGCTGCTCTCGACCCAGTACATCGAGGAGCTCGTCGGGCTGCGGGACGGCAAGCCCGTGCCGGCCCTCGCCACGAAGTGGACCACGAGCGACGACGGCACGACGCTGACGTTCACCCTCCGCGACGACGTCACGTTCACCGACGGCACCCCGTTCGACGCCGCCGCCGTGGTGCGCAACATCGAGCACGTGCAGGACCCGAAGACGGCGTCCAGCACGGGCTACCTCGCGTTGCAGTCCGTCAAGCAGGCGACCGCGACCGACGACCACACCGTCACGCTCGCGCTGAGCCGCCCGGACAGCGCCCTGCTCGAGTCCCTCTCGCAGCCGTGGGTCGGCATGGAGAGCCCGAAGGCACTCGAGCGGTCACAAGCGGCCAACTGCGAGTCGCCCGTCGGCACCGGCCCGTTCACGGTCACGAACTGGAAGCACGGCGACCGGGTCACGCTCGCGAAGAACGCGGACTACTGGGGGTCGACGAAGCCGCGGCTGTCCGGCATCACGTGGCGCTTCCTGCCCGACGCCACCTCGCGCTACGCCGCCCTGCAGGCCGGCCAGGTCGACGTCATCGACAACGCGCAGCCCGACCAGCTCAAGGCCGCGTCCGCGAAGGCCGCCATCCGCGACCTCGACGCCCCGCGCCCCGGTGCGTCGAACCGCCTCGAGCTGAACTCCGGGCACGGCGTGTTCCAGGACGAGGCCGTGCGCAAGGCCTTCATCGCCGGCGCCGAGGTCGACCCCGGCATCACCTCGCTGTTCCTCGGCACCGCCGAGCGCTCGTACTCGGTGCTCTCGAGCGTCGAGCCGTACGGGTACTCCGACCGGAAGCTGTTCCGGTACGACCCGTCGACGGCGAAGCAGCTCCTCGACGACGCCGGGTGGAAGGTCGGCAGCGACGGCATCCGCGAGAAGGACGGCAAGCAGCTCACGGTGACGTTCCCGGTCTCGACGAACCAGTCGGTCCCCGCTGAGCGCAGCCTGTTCCAGCAGATCCAGGCGTCCGAGGCCGAGGTCGGCATCAAGGTGCAGCTCGAGGAGCTCGACCTGTCCAGCTGGTACGCAGCCCTGGCGAAGAACCAGTACGACGTCGTCAGCGCCCCGTACACGAAGGTCGGCGCCGACGTGCTCCGCATCCTCTACGACAGCGCGAGCATCACCCCGGCACCGTCTGGCTACTTCGCGAACCTCGCCCAGCTCGACGACCCGGCCGTGGACGACCTGTTGCAGCGTGCGGCACGGACGTCCGACTCCGGCGAGCGCGGCACGCTCTACGAGGACGCGCAGGAGAAGATCCTGGCCAGCGGCACGGTCCTGCCGCTCTACGACCAGCAGAACCACTTCCTGTACCGCTCGGCCGTCCACGGCATCGAGACCACTGCGGTCTCCACCCCGTGGTTCGGCACCGCCTGGATCGACCGCTGACGCGGTGACGGACAGGAGGCTCCCCGCGCGTCCCACGGACGGGCGACGCTCCGGCTCCGCTGCGGTCGCAGGGCACTGGTCGCGGTGGGCGCTCCGCCGTGCGGCCGGCGGCATCGGGGTGCTGTGGGCGGTGGCGACGATCGTCTTCGTCGCCATCCGGCTCATCCCCGGTGACCCGGCGCTCGCGGTGCTCGGCGGGCCGGGCTCGCAGGCCTCGGCCGATGCCGTCGCCCAGGTGCGCCAGGACTACGGCTTCGACCGCCCGCTGCTCGTGCAGTACGCGGTGTTCCTCGGTCGTCTCGCGACCGGGCAGCTCGGGGACTCGTACGCGTTCCGCACGCCGGTCGCGACGCTCCTCGGGCAGCAGCTCCCGGTGACGCTGACCCTGGCGGTCGCCGGGCTCGTCGTCGCGTGGGCACTCGCGATCGTCGCCGCGTGGTGCTCCACGCAGCGCGGCCGGGTCGCCGCGGCCCTGACGAGCGCGATCTCGGTCACGGCGAGCGTCACGCCGCACTTCTGGCTCGGCAGCGTCCTGATCGTCGTCTTCGCGAGCGCCCTCGGCTGGGTGCCGGCGGTCAGCGACGGCAGCGTCCGCGGGTGGGTGCTCCCGGTGCTGACCGTGGCCGTGCCCGTCGCCGGGTACCTCGCCGAGACGGTCCGCGACGGCGTGGTCGACGCCCAGCGCTCGGCCTTCGCGCTCGCCGCCCGCGGCCGGGGCGAGACCCGCGCGGGCCTGTTCGGACGCCACCTGCTCCGGCACGCGGCGCTGCCGGGGATCGCCCTGTCCGCCTGGGCCTTCGGGTCCCTGGTGTCCGGCGCCGTGGTCGTGGAGTCGGTGTTCGCGCTCCCGGGCATCGGGCGTGCCCTCGTGACCGCCGTGACGCAGCGGGACATGCCCCTCGTGGCGGGCATCGCGCTCGTCTCCGCGGCGGCCTACGTCGTGGTGCTCGCGGTGGCCGACCTCGTCGAGCGGGCCGTCGACCCGCGTGGCCACGGGGCGGGCGCGCGGTGAGCGGGATCGCCGAGCCGAGCCTCCCGGCCGACACCGACGCAGACGCCGCCACCGTCCGCGGCCGGTCCGAGCGGTTCCGTGGGGGGACGCTCGGACCGGCCGGCACGGTGGCGGCCGGAGTGGTGGCGCTGGCGGTGCTCGCCGCCGTCTGGCCGGCGCTGCTCGGCGGGGCGCACCCGCTCGCGGTGCACCCGACGCAGGCACTCCAGGCACCGAGCTGGTCGAGTCCGTTCGGCACCGACGAGTCCGGGCGTGACGTCCTGGCGCGGGTCGTGGCCGGCACCCGCGCGAGCCTGCTCGTCGGGGTGGTCGCGACCCTGGTCGGCGGGGTCGTCGGGGTGGTGCTCGGCGTGGTGGCGGGCCTCGGCGGACGCGTCGTCGACGGCGTCGTCGGGCGGGTCACCGAAGTGGCGTTCGCGCTCCCACTGCTCCTCGTCGCGCTCGTCGTGATCGCCGTGACCGGGCCCGGTCCGGTGCCGGCGATGCTCGCGGTCGGGTTCGCCACCGCGCCCGGGTACGCACGCATCGTGCGGGGGCTCGTCCGGTCGGCACGGTCCTCGCAGGTGGTCGAGACCGCGGTGCTGCTCGGGCGCTCTCCCGGGCGGATCGTCGTCCGGCACGTGCTCCCCGCCGCGCTGTGGCCGGTCGTCGCCGTGGGCACGCTCGGCATCGGGCAGGCGGTCGTCTGGGCCTCGGCGCTGAGCTACCTCGGCGTCGGGACGCCTCCGCCGGCGCCGGAGTGGGGCGCGATGCTGGCCGACGGCCGCACGTACCTGCTGACCGCGCCGTGGATGAGCACCTTCCCCGGGCTGGCGATCGTCGTGCTCGCGACCGCCGTGACCGTGCTCGGCCGGGCACTCCGACGAACAGGAGCCTTGCGGTGAACGTCCTCGATGCCCACGGACTGTCCGTCACGATCGGCGGCGACACGCTGGTCCGCGACGTCGACCTGCACGTCGCGACCGGCGAGTGCGTCGCGCTCGTGGGGGCCTCCGGCTCCGGCAAGACCGTCACCGTCCGGGCCCTGCTCGGGCTCTCCGCGTCCGGCTCCGCCGTCCGTGCCGACCGGCTCGAGGTCGCCGGGCTCGACACCCGCGCGTTCACCGAGCGACGCTGGCGGACGGTCCGCGGATCACGTGTCGGCTACGTCGGCCAGGAGGCCCTCGGTGCGTTGGACCCGCTGCGTCCGGTCGGGCGCGAGGTCGCCGACACCCTGCGCCTGCACACCGAGATGAGCGCCAGGGAGCGCGTGGACGCCGTCCGCGCCGCGCTCGAGGGCGTCGGGCTCGACCCCGCGATCGCCTCCGACGGGCGGCTCGCCGGCACGCTCTCCGGCGGCATGCGGCAGCGGGCGCTCATCGCCGCGGCGACGATCGGTGCGCCGGCGCTCGTCGTCGCCGACGAACCGACCACGGCGCTGGACGCCGGGGTCGCCGTCCGGGTGATGGAACAGCTCCGTGCGGCACAGGAGCGGGGTGCCGGGCTGCTCGTCGTGACGCACGACCTGGGACTCGTCGCCGGGTGGGCCGACCGGGTCGTCGTGATGGACGGCGGGCGGGTCGTCGAGTCGGGGTCGGTCGACCGGGTCCTCCGCGCGCCGGAGCACCCGGTGACCAGGGCGCTGGTCGCTGCTGCGGGCGCCGGTGCTGCTGCCGGCGCTGCGGCGGGCGCCGGCGCTGGTCCTGCTGCCGGCGCTGGTACGCACGGTGCGCGGTCTGTCGGCCGGTGCGAGGGTGCACACTCCGTGCGGGGGTCCGACCCATGTACGGAGTGTGCACCCTCGCACGGTCCGGCTGCCGGCGCGGCCGTGCTCGTGGCGCAGGACCTGCGGAAGGCCTACGACCGCGTGGACGCCGTGGCCGGGGTGTCGTTCGCCCTGGACCGTGGACGGTCGCTCGGCGTCGTCGGGGCGTCGGGCTCGGGCAAGACGACCGTCGTCCGGATGCTCCTCGGCCTCGAGGACCCCGACACCGGCACCGTGACCCTCGACGGCGAGCCGTGGGCACCGCTCCCCGAACGCGAGCGACGCCCCCGACGCCGACGGGTCGCCGCCGTGGTGCAGGACCCGGGCGCGACGTTCGACGAACGCTGGAGCGTGGAGCGGGTGCTCGTCGACGCGCTGACGGACGGCGCTGCCCGACGTGCGACGGGCGACCTCGGCGACCGGGTGGACCGGGCGCTGCGGCAGGTCGAGCTCGACCCCGCGCTCCGCAGCCGTTCGCCCCTGACGCTCTCCGGCGGGCAGCGGCAGCGGCTGGCGATCGCCCGCGCGCTGGCGACCGACCCGGCGGTCCTCGTGCTCGACGAGCCCGTGACCGCACTCGACGCGACCGTGCAGGACGCGGTGCTGACGCTCCTGGAACGGCTGCGGGAGCGCACCGGCGTCGCGATGGTGTTCGTCTCGCACGACCTGCGGGCGGTTCGACGCATCGCGGACGACCTGCTGGTCATGCACGACGGGGCCGCGGTGGAGCACGGCCCCGCGCACGAGGTCTTCGCCCACCCGGCCCACCCCGTGACCGTCGCGCTGCTCGCCTCCGCGGAGCGGCTGGCGGCGGGCCCCGCCACGTAGCCGGCGCGCGGCCCGCGGCACGCCCCGCCGAGACTCGGCCAGGCGGACGCTCTGCGCAGTCCGGCGGCCGCAGCCTGTCCATCGGAGCGAGACTCGGCGCCGGACGCACCCACCGACGGACGGAGGCCCGACCCGCTCACGCAGGTCGGGCCTCCAGGCCGGTGGACGGACGGTCAGGACCCGGCGGTCGCGGTGTCCCTGTCCGCGGCGGGGCCGGAGCCGTCGGCGGAGATCACCGGGATCTCGCTCGTCGAGAACTCCTTCGCCCAGTCGGACTGCGCGAGGTCGGAGGTCGGGTCGTTGTAGTCGTCGATCACGCCGGCGACCTCGTCCTCGGAACCGACGGTCGGGCCGGAGCCCATGAGCGGCGAGGAGGCGGTCTCCTTCGTGAAGTACACCGCGACGAGCCCGATGACGGCGGCGAGCATCAGGTAGAAGGCGGGGATGTCCTCGGCCCAGCCGTAGCCGGCGTCCTTCGCGCCGTTGATGAGCGCGGCGGTCGCGAGCGGGGTGGTGCCACCGAAGAGCGACACCGACACGTTGAACGCGATCGCCAGGGCGCCGTACCGGATGATCGTCGGGAAGAGCGCCGGCAGCGTGGACGGCATCGTCGAGGTGAAGGTCACCAGGACCACGCCGAGGATGAGCAGGCCGGAGAAGACCCCGACGCCCGTGCCGGTCTGGACGAGCTTCAGCGCCGGCCAGGACAGCAGGATGAAGCCGATGCAGCCGGCGGCCAGCACCGGACGACGACCGAAGCGGTCCGACAGCCGGCCACCGAACGTGATGACGACCATCATGAGCAGCATCACGACGACGATCAGGATGAGCCCGAACGTGGCGTTCTGGCCGAGGTTCTGCTCGAGGTAGGTCGGCATGTACGACAGGAGCATGTAGTCGGTCACGTTGAAGACCAGGACCAGGCCGATGCAGATGACCAGCGAGCGCCAGTTCTCGGCGAAGAGCTTGAGGAACGGCGTCTTCTGCGACTCGCGCTCGGCCGCCTGCTCCTGCTGCTTCTGGAAGGCCGGGGTCTCCTCGAGCTTCAGGCGCAGGTAGAGCCCGATCAGGCCGAGCGGCCCGGCGATGATGAACGGGATGCGCCAGCCCCAGCTGAGCAGGGCGTCCTCGGACAGACCGAACTGCAGGCCGGTGACGATCGACGCACCGAGCACGTAGCCGGCGAGCGTGCCGAACTCGAGCCACGAGCCCATGAACCCGCGGCGCTTGTCGGGCGAGTACTCGGCGATGAACGTCGCGGCGCCGCCGTACTCACCACCGGTCGAGAAGCCCTGCACGAAGCGGGCCACGAGCAGCAGGATCGGCGCCCAGAAGCCGATCGTGTCGTACGACGGGATCAGGCCGATCATCAGCGTGCCGGCGGCCATCAGGATCATCGTCAGCGCGAGGACCTTCTGACGCCCGATCTTGTCGCCGATGGGGCCGAAGACGGCGCCACCGATCGGTCGGACGATGAACGCGGCCGCGAAGAACCCGAAGGTCGCGACGATGTTCGAGGCCGGGTCGCCCTGCGGCAGGAAGACCTGCGAGATCGTGACGGTGAGGTAGGCGAAGATGCCGAAGTCGAACCACTCCATCGCGTTGCCGAGCGCGGCGGCGGCCACGGCACGCTTGAGCAGGGACTCCTCGACGACGGTGACGTCGTCCTTCGTCAGGTCACGGCGAGTGCGCTTCGCAGCGCCCTTCGACCGCACGGGCCGATCGCCGTGCTGGTGGGATGCGGTGTTCGGTGCCACGTTCGTTCCTCCGGTGTGCTGTGCGTCCTTCGGGCGTCCGGCGGGACGGCAACGGTGCAGCACTTGCGAGCTCCGCGCTCGCCGGACAAACCCCGGAAGACTACCAGGCTCCTGCGTCTACCCGAAACGGCGGTGTGCTGGGCGCCCGTGACCGGGGCGTCGATGGCCGGTAGCATTGACCGACCCGCACGCCACGTGCGGGACACTCAGGCACCTCATCACGGACTCGGTGCCGCACATACCGATCGAAAGGCGCAGCCATGACCAAGCCCATGCCCGACAAGCCCACGGTGGACGGACTCGAGCAGGTCTGGGGACCGGTCTGGGACCAGGACGGCACCTACCGCTTCGACCGCGACGCCGCCGGTCACCGCGACGCCGTGTACTCGATCGACACCCCGCCGCCGACCGCCTCCGGCTCGCTGCACATCGGCCACGTGTTCTCGTACACGCACACCGACCTCAAGGCCCGGTTCGAGCGCATGCGCGGCAAGCACGTCTTCTACCCGATGGGCTGGGACGACAACGGTCTCCCCACCGAGCGTCGCGTGCAGAACTACTACGGCGTCCGCTGCGACCCGTCGCTCCCCTACGACCCCGACTTCACGCCGCCGTTCGAGGGCGGCGACGGTAAGTCGAGCAAGGCCGCCGACCAGCTGCCGATCTCCCGCCGCAACTTCATCGAGCTGTGCGACCAGCTCACCGTGCAGGACGAGCAGCAGTTCGAGGAGCTCTTCCGCACCCTCGGGCTGTCGGTCGACTGGACGCAGTCGTACCGCACGATCGACGAGACCTCACGCGCGAGCGCGCAGCGTGCCTTCCTCCGCAACCTCGAGCGCGGCGAGGCCTACCAGGCCGACGCCCCGACGCTCTGGGACGTGACCTTCCGCACCGCCGTCGCCCAGGCTGAGCTCGAGGACAAGGAGATGCCGGGCGCCTACCACGGCATCGCGTTCCACAAGTCGGACGGCTCCGGGGACATCGTCATCCAGACCACCCGCCCCGAGCTGCTCCCCGCGTGCGTCGCCCTCGTCGCGCACCCGGACGACGAGCGCTTCCAGGACCTCTTCGGCACGACGGTCCGCTCCCCCCTGTTCGACGTCGAGGTGCCGGTGCTCGCACACCACCTCGCGCAGAAGGACAAGGGCGCCGGCATCGCCATGGTCTGCACGTTCGGTGACACCACCGACGTGGTCTGGTGGCGCGAGCTGCAGCTGCCGAACCGCGCGGTGATCGGCTTCGACGGCCGTGTCCGCTCCGAGCAGCCCGCCTGGATCGAGTCCGAGCAGGGCCAGGAGCTCTACGCCGAGCTCGCCGGCAAGACCGTCTTCTCCGCCAAGAAGGTCATCGTGGACGCCCTCACCGCGTCCGGCGACCTCGTCGGGGACATCACGACCATCAACCACCCGGTGAAGTTCTTCGAGAAGGGCGACAAGCCGCTCGAGATCGTCTCCACGCGCCAGTGGTACATCGTCAACGGCGCGCGGGACGAGGACCTCAAGGCGACCCTCCGCGCCCGCGGCGAGGAGATCGCGTTCCACCCGGACTTCATGCGCGTCCGGTACGACAACTGGGTCGGTGGCCTGTCCGGCGACTGGCTCATCTCCCGCCAGCGCTTCTTCGGCGTGCCGATCCCGGTCTGGTACCCGCTCGACGCCGACGGCAACCCGGTGTACGACCAGCCGATCGTCCCGACCGAGGCCCAGCTGCCCGTCGACCCGTCCTCCGAGCCGGCCCCCGGCTACCAGTCGGAGCAGCGCGGCGTGCCGAACGGCTTCGTCGGCGAGGTCGACGTGATGGACACCTGGGCGACGTCGTCCCTGACCCCGCAGCTCGCGGGCAAGTGGGAGACCGACCCGGCGCTCTACGACCTGGTGTACCCGTACGACGTCCGCCCGCAGGCGCAGGACATCATCCGGACGTGGCTCTTCACGACCGTGCTCCGCAGCCAGCTCGAAGCCGACGTCGTGCCGTGGAGGAACGCCTCGATCTCGGGCTTCATCGTGGACCCTGACCGCAAGAAGATGTCGAAGTCGAAGGGCAACGTCGTCACGCCGATGGCCGTGCTCGAACAGCACGGCGCCGACGCGGTCCGCTACTGGGCGGCCTCGTCCAAGCTCGGCACCGACGCGGCCTTCGACCCGCAGAACCCGAAGCAGATCAAGGTCGGTCGTCGTCTGGCGATCAAGGTGCTCAACGCTGCCAAGTTCGTCTACGGCTTCGAGCTGCCCTCCGGCGCGACCCGCGTCACCGAGGCGCTCGACGTCGACATGCTCGCGGCGCTCCGCAGCACCCTCGAGCAGGCCACCACGGCCTTCGAGGGCTTCGACCACGCCCGCGCGCTCGAGGTCACGGAGCGGTTCTTCTGGACCTTCTGCGACGACTACCTCGAGCTCGTGAAGGAGCGCGCCTACGGCACCGCGCCGGACGCGACCCACGAGACGCAGGCGAGCGCGGTCCTGGCGCTGCGCTCCGCGATCGACGTGCTGCTCCGGCTGCTGGCACCGTTCCTCCCGTTCGCGACGGAGGAAGTGTGGGCCTGGACCCACGACACCAGCGTGCACCGGGCCTCCTGGCCGACCGCCGACGACCTGCCGGTCGACGCTGCGGAGACCGGGCTGCTCGCCGCCGTCGGACAGGCGCTCATCGGCATCCGTGGTGCGAAGACCGCCGCCAAGGCGTCCCAGAAGACGCCCGTGACGCGTGCCGTCGTCGCGGCTCCCGCGTCCACGCGTGCGCTCGTCGAGCGTGCGGCCGTGGACCTGGCGGCCGTCGGCCGCATCCAGGACCTGTCCTTCGTGGACGGCCCGGAGCTGGCGGTCATCGAGATCGAGCTGGCCGAGCAGCCCGCGTAGGCGCGCGCCCGACGGACCAGGACCGACAGGACAGCCAGGAGGCTCGGATGCAGTTGGGAACGCGATGGAGCGTGGGTGGGCAGCCACCCGCGCGACTGGCGGAGGCGCTCGTCGTCGCCGTGCGAGGGGTCGAGGACGAGCTCGCGGCGGAGTCCGTGGACGTGTCGACGTGGGGGTGGACGCTGACGTTCCTCGAGGGCAAGCCGATCGTCACGCTCGACGACGGCACGTCGATCCACCTCGACGACGCCGGCCGGGCCCAGGTGACGAACCCGGACGACGCGGCGGAAGAGGACTGACGACGGGACCCCGGGGCGTTCGTGCCCCGGGGTCCCGTCTGTCGTGCTCGGAGTCAGGCCTTCGCGAGCCAGCCGAGCAGGACCTCGTTGACCTCGGCGGTGTGCGTGGTCAGGAGCCCGTGCGGGGCACCCTCGATCTCGACGTACTCCGCTGCGGGCAGGGCCTTCGTGAACCGGCGACCGGTCGCGTCGATCGGCAGGACGTTGTCGGCCGTGCCGTGCACGATCAGGGCCGGGACGGTGACCTTCGGGATGTCCTGGCGGAAGTCGGTGCCCCACGTCAGGGGTGCGGCGGCGGACGCGATGGCGCCCGAACCGGCAGCGACGTTCCAGGCGTTCCGGACCTGCTCCTCGGAGATGCGGGTGCCGAGGTTCTCGGAGAGGTTGAAGAAGCCCTCGTAGAAGGCCGTGAAGTACGCGTACCGGTCCTTCTTGACGTCCGCGGAGACGCCCTCGAAGAACGACGCCGGCACGCCGCCGTCGGGGTTGTCCTCGGTGATCGTGAGGAACGGCTCGAGAGAGGCCAGGAACGCCACGCGGGCGATCCGGTCCTCGCCGTGGCGGCTGATGTAGCGGGCGATCTCGCCGGTGCCCATCGAGAAGCCGACCAGGATCACGTCGTGCAGGTCGAGGGTCTCGAGGACCGTGTGCAGGTCGTCGGCGAAGGTGTCGTAGTCGTACCCGGTGCTCGGCTGGGAGGACTGGCCGAACCCGCGACGGTCGTACGTGATGACGCGGTAGCCGGTGTCGAGGAGCGCGGGGGTCTGGCCCTCCCACGAGTTGCCGTCCAGCGGGAAGCCGTGGATGAGCACGATCGGCTGCCCCTGGCCCTTGTCCTCGTAGTGGAGCGCGATGTCGACGCTGTTCTCGGTCCCGACGGTGATGGTGCCCATGGTGGATCCTCTCCTCGTACTCCGCTGGAGAACGGTCGTTCTCCGTCGATGTGCCCTACACTAGAGAACGGCCGTTCCCAGCGCAAGGGGCAACGGGTGAACAGCCTGCGGAGGGGTAGGGACCATGGCAGCGACGACGAACACCGTCGACCCGGACGTCCGCGCGCACATCACCGCCGTGGCGGACGAGCTGTTCTACACACGGGGCATCCAGTCCGTGGGCATGGACCAGATCCGCACCGCCGCCGGTGTCTCCCTGAAGAAGCTCTACGCCGCGTTCCCCGGCAAGGAGCAGCTGATCGCCGCGGTCCTCGCCGGACGGCACGACTACTGGGAGCGCGGGATCGGCCAGGCGGTCGACGCCGCCACCTCCCCCCGGGACAAGCTCCTGGCGATGTACGACTTCCTCGAGACCTGGTTCGGCGACGAGACGTTCCGCGGCTGCGGCTTCATCAACGCCTTCGGGGAACTCGGCGCGACATCGCCCGCCGTGGCCGAGATCGCCCGGGCCCACAAGGACTCCTTCCAGCGGTACGTCGAGGGGCTGGCGCTGCAGGCCGTCCCCGACCCTGGACGTGCTGAGGAGCTGGCCGCGCAGCTGGCGCTCCTGGCCGAAGGGGCGCAGACCACCGCGGCGATCGCCGGGGACACCGCGCCCGCTCGGCACGCGCGGCTCGCAGCTGCGACGCTGATCGACGTCGCGACGCGCTGAGGCGGTGGGCGTCGCCGTCGCCCGTCGCCCGTCGCCCGTCGCCCGTCGCCCGTCGCCCGTCGCCCGTCGCCCGTCGCCCGTCGCCCGTCGCCCGTTGCCCGTTGCCCGTTGCCCGTGCACGGTCCTCCGAGTTCGCGTGGTGCGCACCCGTAGGGTGGAGCGATGACGACGCCGTTCGACGTACCGAGCACCCTCCCCTACGCCCTCCCGCCGTTCGAGGAGGTCCGGCTGGAGCACTACCGACCGGCGTTCGACGCCGGCATGGCCGAGCAGCGGGCCGAGGTGGACGCGATCGCGACGAACCCGGACGCCCCGACGCTCGAGAACACGCTCGTGGCCCTGGAGCGCAGCGGGCAGCTGCTCGCCCGGGTCTCGTACGTCTTCTTCACGCTGAGCTCGGCGGACTCCTCCCCCGAACTGCACGACCTCGAGGCCGAGGTCTCACCGCTCCTCGCCGCGCACCGTGACGCCATCACCCTCGACTCCCGCCTGTACGACCGCGTGCGGGCCGTCCTCGACGGCGCCGAGGCCGCTGGGCTCGCGGGCGAGGACCTCCGCCTGGTCCAGCGCACCGCGACGGAGATGACCCTGGCGGGTGCCGGGCTCGACGACGCCGGCAAGGAACGCCTCACCGCGATCAACCAGGAGCTCTCGACGCTCACCACCACGTTCGAGCGGAACCTGCTCGAGGACACGAACGACCTCGCCGTGCACGTCACGGACGAGGCGTCGCTCCTCGGCCTCGACGACGGTGCGAAGTCCGCCGCCGCCGGTGCCGCCGCCGACCGCGGACTCGACGGCTGGCTCATCACGCTGCCGCTGTACACCGGGCACCCGTGGCTGGCGTCCCTCGCCGATCGCGACCTGCGCGAGCGGGTCATGCGGGCGTCGCTCTCGCGCGGGCGCCGGGGCAACGAGCACGACAACCGCGAGGTCCTGCTGCGCATCGTCCGGCTCCGTGCCGAACGGGCCGAGCTCCTCGGGTTCCCGAACCACGCCGCCGTCGTGACCGCCGACGAGACCGCCGGCACGCCCGAGGCCGTCGACGGGCTCCTGTCGTCCCTCGTCGGGGCCGCCGCCGCGAACGCCGATGACGAGCGTGCCGTGCGCTCCCGGACCGTCGGCTTCGACGTCGAGGCCTGGGACTGGGCCTACGCGACCGAGATCCTGCGCGGGGAGCAGTTCGCCGCCGACAGCACCGCGATGCGCCCGTACCTCGAGGCCGACCGCGTGCTGCACGACGGCGTCTTCTTCGCCGCAACCGCCCTGTACGGGTTGAAGTTCGCCGAGCGGCCCGACCTGCACGGGTACAACGCCGACGTCCGTGTCTTCGAGGTCACCGACGAGGACGACGCCCCCGTCGGCCTGTACCTGCTCGACCTGTACACGCGGGACGGCAAGCGGGGTGGGGCGTGGATGAACCCCGTCGTCGAGCAGTCCGCGCTGTTCGGCACGCTGCCGGTCGTCGTGAACAACCTCAACGTCGCGAAGCCCGCTGCCGGCTCCCCGACGCTCCTCATCCAGGACGAGGTCGAGACGCTGTTCCACGAGTTCGGGCACGCCCTGCACGGGTTGATCGCGCGGACGACGTACCCTCGGTTCTCGGGCACGAACGTCGAGCGCGACTTCGTCGAGTTCCCGAGCCAGGTGAACGAGATGTGGGTGTCCTGGCCCGAGGTCCTGGCGAACTACGCCAAGCACCACGAGACCGGGGAGTCGATGCCGCCGGAGCTCGTCCTCGGGCTGAGCGACTCCGCCGGGTTCAACGAGGGCTTCTCCACCACGGAGTACCTCGCCGCCGCGCTGCTCGACCAGGCGTGGCACCGACTCTCGGCTGCCGAGGCCGCAGCCGTCACCGACGTCGAGGCCTTCGAGCGCCAGGCCCTCGCGGACGCCGGCATCGACGTCGTCGCCGTTCCCCCGCGCTACTCGTCCACGTACTTCGCGCACACGTTCTCCGGCGGGTACGACGCCGGGTACTACGGGTACATCTGGAGCGAGGTGCTCGACGCCGACACGGTCGAGTGGTTCCGCGACCACGGTGGGCTCGACCGTGCGGCCGGTCGCCGCTTCGCCACGATGCTGCTCGGCGTGGGCGGGTCGAAGGACCCGATCGAGGCCTTCCGCGAGTTCCGCGGCCGTGACGCCGAGGTCGGGCCGCTGCTCCGACGCCGCGGCCTCGAGTAGGCCAGGCAGCCGGTCGGTCAGACGGCCTCGGTCTGAACGCTCGGGACACACACGAAGGGCCCCGCACCGACTCGGTGCGGGGCCCTTCGTGGGGAGCGACTACGCGGACTTCTCGATGCGCTTGGCCCGTGCGCGCGGCACGATCGTCGGCGCGGCGTTCTCGAGCACGGAGGCCCGGGTGACGACCACGCGGGCGACGTCGTCGTCCGAGGGGACCTCGAACATGATCGGGCCGAGCACCTCTTCCATGATCGCGCGGAGGCCGCGGGCACCGGTCTGCCGGAGGACGGCGAGGTCGGCGATGGCCTCGAGCGCGCCCTGGTCGAACTCGAGCTCGACGCCGTCGATCTGGAACATGCGCTGGTACTGGCGGACCAGGGCGTTCTTCGGCTTCGTCAGGATCTCCATGAGCGCGACCTGGTCGAGCTGCGAGACCGTCGTGACGACCGGCAGACGACCGATGAACTCGGGGATGAGCCCGAACTTGTGGAGGTCCTCGGGCAGGACCTCGGAGTACAGGTCCTGGTGGTCGAGCGAGCTGTGCAGCTGCGCGCCGAAGCCGATGCCCTTCTTGCCGACGCGGGAGGACACGATCTCCTCGAGCCCCGCGAAGGCCCCGGCCACGATGAACAGGACGTTCGTCGTGTCGATCTGGATGAACTCCTGGTGCGGGTGCTTCCGGCCACCCTGCGGCGGGACCGAGGCGACCGTGCCCTCGAGGATCTTGAGGAGTGCCTGCTGGACACCTTCACCGGAGACGTCTCGCGTGATCGAGGGGTTCTCGGCCTTGCGCGCGATCTTGTCGACCTCGTCGATGTAGATGATGCCCGTCTCGGCACGCTTGACGTCGTAGTCGGCGGCCTGGATGAGCTTGAGGAGGATGTTCTCGACGTCTTCCCCCACGTAGCCGGCCTCGGTCAGCGCGGTGGCGTCGGCGACGGCGAACGGCACGTTGAGGCGCTTGGCCAGGGTCTGCGCCAGGTAGGTCTTGCCGCAGCCGGTCGGGCCGATCAGCAGGATGTTCGACTTGGCGATCTCGACGTCGTCACGGTCCTCGGCGGCGGTGATCTGCCCCTGGGCCCGGATGCGCTTGTAGTGGTTGTAGACGGCCACCGACAGCGACCGCTTGGCGGGGTCCTGCCCGATGACGTACTCCTGCAGGAAGTCGAAGATCTCCCGCGGCTTGGGGAGTTCGAACTCCCCCGTGCCGGACTCGTCGCTGGCTTCTGCCAGGCGTTCCTCGATGATCTCGTTGCACAGCTCGACGCACTCGTCGCAGATGTACACGCCGGGACCAGCGATGAGCTGCTGTACCTGCTTCTGGCTCTTGCCACAGAAGGAGCACTTGAGGAGGTCGGCGCTCTCTCCGATGCGTGCCATGCTCGAGCCTTCCCCTGGTTGACGTGCAGCACTGCTCGTGAGCACGAGGTCGTCGTGGGGTCGAGCCTAACCGCATCCAGCGACACTCACGGCGACGCCGAGCGCGTTTCCGCGGGGGCGTTCGCCCAGGGCGTGCGGTCCTGCTACGGTGAAGGCGTCGTCTCTACAACTTGTAGAAGTAGTCCTCCGGAAGGAACCCCATGCAGCAGCGTCTCGCCCTCGGCGGAGCAGCGACCCTCGGCGTCGCCGCGGTCATCGTCCTCGGCACGGCGGCCTCCGCCAGCGCGCACGTCGAGGCGACGAGCACCTCGACCGCAGCGAACTCGTACACGACCGCCACGTTCTCGGTCCCGCACGGCTGCGACGGCTCGCCCACCACGAAGCTGCAGTTCCACATCCCGTCCTCGGTGATCGAGGTCACCCCCACCGTGAACCCGAACTGGGACATCACGAAGACGACCGAGAAGTACACGAGCCCGTCCGCCGCGGCCGACGACGAGTCCGCCGAGGACGCCGGCGAGCGGGTAACGAGCATCACCTACGCCGCGAAGACCCCGCTGCCCGCCGACGAGCGGGACACCTTCTCGCTGTCGTTCTCGCTCCCAGACGGCAAGCCGGGCGACGTGGTCGCGCTCCCCGTCACGCAGACCTGTGCAACGGGCTCGACCGAGTGGGACCAGGCCCAGAAGGCCGGTCAGGCCGAGCCGGAGCACCCCGCCCCCTCGATCACGCTGACCGCGGCGACCGCCTCCGGTGACGACGACGACGCCACCGCTGCGAACGCCACGGACGACGACGCCACCACGGCACCGGCTGCGTCGTCCTCGTCCTCCTCGTCCTCGTCCGAGCCCGACCTGGTCGGTCGCTTCCTCGGCCTCGGCGGCCTGGTGCTCGGTGCGGCCGGCCTGGTCGTCGCCGTCGCCGCCACCCGCCGCCGCGGCGCGAAGTGACGTCCGGCTCGCGTCCGGCAGTGCGCCGGCCTCCCACGGCCAGGAGGCTCCTGGCCACGTCCGCCGCGGTCCTCGCGATCGCAGGCGGTGCCGTCCTCGGCCTCGCGGGACCGGCCGACGCGCACAACTACCTCATCGCCTCGACGCCGAAGGTGGACGGCACCCTGACCGCGCTGCCGAAGGCGTTCGAGATCACGACGAACGACAAGCTGCTCGACATCGGCGGCTCCGGGTCGGGGTTCGCGTACCGCATCGTCGGTCCTGACGAGAAGTACTACGAGGACGGCTGCGTCGACATCGACGGCCCTTCGATGACCACGACCGCAGCACTCGGCGCCTCGGGCAAGTACCAGGTGGAGTGGCAGATCGTTTCCGCCGACGGTCACACGGTGTCGGACGAGTACCCCTTCACGTGGGACGCGCCCGCCGGCTTCACCCCCGCGTCCGGGTCGAGCACGCCGCCGACCTGCGCACGGGCGGGATCGTCGTCGTCGGAGACCACCACGGGTACGGCGTCCGGCGCCTCCGACTCCCCCGCGACCGACGCCCTCTGGATCGGCGCCGGGGGCCTCGTCGTCGTCGCGGCGATCGTCGCCGTGCTGCTGCTCCTCCGTCGCCGCCCGTCCCCGTCCCCCGACGACGACCCGTCCGACACCCCGGGCGCCTGACGCCCGCCGACTGACGCCGCTGAGATCGCACTTCGTGTCGGCTCCCCCTGCCGCGACCCGACACGAACTGCGATCTCAGCGCCCGCGCCCGCGCCCGCGCACGCGCACGCGCCTCCGACCGGTCGCAACACCCCGGTCACCTCCGCCGACCGGTCGGAGACCGTCGCTGCGGAGCCCGCCGACCGACACTTCCTGACCGCTCGGCGTCAACCCGACGGGGTGTCGCGACCACTCGGCGGGCGGAAGCAGCGCGGCGGAGGCAACCCGAGCCTCCAGGCCGCCGCCGGGCAGCAACGGACGTCCCTGAGATCGCAGTACATGTCGGCTCCCCCTGCCGCGACCCGACACGAAGTGCGATCTCAGCGCCCGCGCCCGCGCGTTCCCACCTCGACCGGTCGCAACACCCCGCTCACGTCCGCCGAGCGGTCGGAGACCGTCGCTGCGGAGCCCGCCGACCGACGCTTCCTGACCACTCGGCGGGCGGAACCAGCCGGGCGGAGGCAACCCGAGCCTCCAGGCCGGCGCCGGACATGACGACGGCCCCGCACCGATGGGTGCGGGGCCGTCGTCATCAGGACTACTTGACGAGCGCGGGGAGGTTCTTCCGGCTGGTCAGGACCTGGTCGATCAGGCCGTACTCCACGGCTTCCTGCGCGGACATGATCTTGTCGCGCTCGATGTCGTGGTTGATCTCTTCCGGCGTCTTGTTCGAGTGCTTCGACAGCGTCTCCTCGAGCCAGGTGCGCATGCGGAGGATCTCCGCGGCCTGGATCTCGATGTCGGAGGCCTGGCCGCCACCCTGCTGGACGGCAGGCTGGTGGATGAGCACACGGGCGTTCGGCAGTGCGAGGCGCTTGCCAGCGGTACCGCCGGCGAGGAGCACCGACGCGGCCGAGGCAGCCTGTCCGAGGCAGACCGTCTGGATCTGCGGCCGGATGTACTGCATCGTGTCGTAGATCGCCGTCATCGCGGTGAACGAGCCACCGGGCGAGTTGATGTACATCACGATGTCGCGGTCCGGGTCCTGCGACTCGAGCACGAGCAGCTGGGCCATGACGTCGTCGGCGGACGCGTCGTCGACCTGCACGCCGAGGAAGATGATGCGGTCCTCGAAGAGCTTGGCGTACGGGTCCTGGCGCTTGTAGCCGTAGGCCGTGCGCTCTTCGAACGTCGGCAGGATGTACCGATCAGTGGGAGCCGGGACGTTCTGCGCGCCACCGAGCATGGGGAGATGCATTCTCGTTTCCTTTTCTTCGGTGGTGATCAGGACTGGGCGTCGGGGTCGGCGGCCGGGGTCGGCGTCTCGCCGTCGGCGACCGTGCCACCCCCACCGATGACCTCGGCGGACGATGCGCGGAGGTGGTCGACGAAGCCGTACTCGAGGGCTTCCTGCGCCGAGAACCAGTTGTCGCGGTCGTTGTCCTTGAGGACCTGCTCGATCGACTTGCCGGTCTGCTCGGCGGTCAGCTCGGCCATGCGCTGCTTCATGTCGAGGATGACCTTCGCCTGCGTCTGGATGTCCGCGGCGGTCCCGCCGAAGCCACCGGACGGCTGGTGCAGGAGCACACGGGCGTTCGGGGTGATGTAGCGCTTGCCGGGCGTGCCGGACGAGAGCAGGAACTGCCCCATCGACGCGGCGAGGCCGATGCCCACCGTGACGATGTCGTTCGGCACGAACTGCATCGTGTCGTAGATCGCCATGCCGGCGGTGATCGAACCACCGGGCGAGTTGATGTAGAGGTAGATGTCCTTCTCAGGGTCCTCGGCGGCGAGCAGCAGCAGCTTGGCTGCGATCTCGTTCGAGTTGTCGTCGCGGACCTCGGAGCCGAGCCACACGATCCGGTCTCTCAGAAGGCGGTCAAAAACACTGGGGTTCAGTGTTGCTTCGGCCATGGAAAAGCTCCCGTTCAGTTGTCGCTTGATGTCGAACTTATCGGTTGCAACGCAGCACTTCTCGCCTGTTCGCTGTCGGCAATGCGGTCGAGCCGAAACAGACAGGAGGCACGGTGCCAGCTGGCACCGCGCCTCCTGTCGCTGACGCTGGTCGCGTCGAGCGGATGACTACTCGGCGTCGACCGAGGCCGGCTCGGCGACGCCCGCGGTGAACGCGGACAGGTCGACCGGCTCGCCGTTCGAGTCCTTCACCGTGACCTGCGCGAGGACGGTGGCGACGGCCTTGGAGCGAGCGACCTCGCCGACCATGCCGGGGATCTGGCCGTTCTGGTCGATCACCTTGATGAACTCGCCCGGCTCCATGCCGTACTGCGCAGCGGCCTGGATGAGGTACTGCGTCAGCTCTTCCTGCGAGACCTGGATCTGCTCCTTCTCCGCGATGGAGTCGAGCAGGATCTGCGAGCGGAAGGCGGTCTCGCTGGACTCGGCGACCTCCTTGCGGTGCTCGTCGTCCTCGAGACGGTTCTCCTGCTCGAGGTGACGGTGGACCTCGTCCTCGATGAGCTTCTCCGAGATCGGGATGTTGACGTCCTCGAGCAGCTTCTCGACGAGCAGGTCACGCGCAGCGGAGCCCTGACCAAAGGTCTTGGACTTCGCGATCTGCTCCTTCAGGTCGGCCTTGAGCTCGTCGATCGTGTCGAACTGGCTGGCGATCTGGGCGAACTCGTCGTCGGCGTCGGGGAGCTCGCGCTCCTTGACGGCGGTGACGGTCACGGCGATCTGGGCGATCTCGCCTTCGCGGTCGCCACCGACGAGCTTGGACTGGAAGGTGGTGGACTCGCCGGCGGTGAGGGACTCGAGGGCCTCGTCGATGCCCTCGAGCAGGTCGCCGGAGCCGAGCTCGTAGGAGACGCCGGTGGCCGAGTCGACCTCGTCGTCACCGATGGTGGCGGTGAGGTCGATCTGGGCGAAGTCGCCGGTGGTGGCCGGACGGTCGACCGTGACGAGGGTGCCGAAGCGCGTGCGGAGGTTCTGCAGCTCTTCGTCGATCTCGTCGTCGGAGACCTCGACCGCGTCGACGGTCAGCTCGTAGGAGGAGTAGTCGGGGAGGTCGAACTCGGGACGGACGTCCACCTCGAAGGTGAGGACGAGGTCACCGGTGAAGTCGTTGACGTTCGGGAGCTCGGCGACGTCGGCCTCGGCACGGCCGAGGATGCGCAGCTCCTGCTCTTCGACCGCCTGGCGGTAGAAGGTGTCGATCGCGTCACCGACGGCGTGGTTCAGGACCTCGCCGCGGCCGACACGCTGGTCGACGATCGCCGGCGGGACCTTGCCCTTGCGGAAGCCGGGGATGTTGATCTGCTCGGCGATGTGCTTGTAGGCGTGGTCGAGGCTCGGCTTGAGCTCTTCCGGCGTCACGTTCACCGTGAGCTTGACGCGGGTCTCGCTCACCTTGTCGACGGTGCTGTTGGCCAAGGGGGATTCTCCTGATGGTTGGCGGTGGTGTGTCCTGGTCGGGGCGACAGGAGTTGAACCTGCGACCTCCCGCTCCCAAAGCGGGCGCTCTACCAAGCTGAGCTACGCCCCGTTTGACTGGGCCAGGGTGCTCGCGCACACCGGTAGGGCGCATGCGACGCCGATGAGTCTAGCGGGGATGTGCTCCGCCGTCCCCGGGAGCCGCGCGGCCTGTGGGAAGCTCGTCGTCCTCCACAGCTCTGAGTCCCTTGCGCCACTGCACGCCGACGACGATCTGCACGCCGAGTGCGGCGAGCGCCAGCACCAGGCCGAGCACGATCCGCCACACGTGCAGGAGCGCGTGCCACGGCTGGGCCTGCGGGTCGCCGAGGACGTCCGGGCGCAGCGAGAGCACGACGGCGGCGAGCACGACGAGGGCGTAGGAGAGGACCCGGGAGCGTCGGATCCGGCGCTGGGAGGCCTCGTCCGGTGGGAGCACGACCACGCTGCCGGGAGCCGTCCGCTTCGGTGTTGGTCGTCCGCTCACGTGCCGTTCGTCCGCTACAGTGGTGGGGCTGCGCCTCGTGCGCAGGCGCGGGGATGTAGCTCAATGGTAGAGCCCCAGTCTTCCAAACTGGCTACGCGGGTTCGATTCCCGTCATCCCCTCCAGATCACGACCACTGGCGCTGCGTCGATGAGCGATCCCCGCCATCCCCTCCAGATCACGACCACTGGCGCTGCGTCGATGAGCGATTCCCGTCATCCCCTCTCTTGAGTCACTCGCACCTCGGATTGCTCGTCGCCGACGGTGAAGCCGGTCGCCGCGCCACGCACGTCGACGCGGTACTCCCCCCGGAACCCGCGCACCTGCACCTGGCCCCGCTCGTCCGTGCGCATCGTGGTGGGAGCGAGCCACCACTCCTCCTTCACCAGGCGGCGCAGCGCGTCGTACGCGGGCTTCGGTGTGCCGTCAGCCCGGACCAGCCCGATCGGGGCGCCGAGCCACGCGTCGGCGTCGGTGATCCCCCAGTACGTGATCGCCTCGACGGACGGGTGCGCCACGAGGCTCCGGTAGTGCCGCTCGACGTCGTCCGCCTGGCGCGCCTCACCCTCGGGGGTCGACGGCCACGAGGGCACCTGGTGGTCGTTGAGGTCGACGATGTGCGCGGGCATGAGGTCGCCGGACACGAGCGACGTCTCGGTCAGGTGCAGCGGCAGCCCGTACCGGGCGAACCGGTCGACCATCGCGAGCATGGTGTCCTCGCCCCAGTAGCCCTGGTGCATGTGGGTCTGCAGCCCGATGGCGTCGAGCTGCACGCCGGCCTCGAGGACGCCCTCGATCAGGCACTCGTACGCGCTCGACAGGTCGAAGTCGTTGAGCAGGAGCGTGGCGTGCGGGTTCGCCGCGCGGGCCTCCTCGAACGCCATCCGGATCATCGGGATCCGGCCACGAGCCCGGGCGAGCGGGGTGATCGCGTTGTCACCGTTGTCGAACACGGGCATGATCACGACCTCGTTGATCGCGTCCCAGGTGTCGATGACCCCGGCGAACTCGCTGACCTCGCGGCGGATGCGTGCGCGCTGCAACGCCTCGACCTCGTCCAGCGGCAGCCCGAGCAGCCAGTCGGGCTGGACGGTGTGCCAGACGAGCGGGTGCCCCTTGAGGGCGATGCCGCGGTCACGGAACCACTGCGCCGTGGTCAGCAGCCGGCCGGTGTCCGGGTGCCCGCGCTCCGGCTCGAACCGCCCCCAGTAGAACGGCAGCGTCGCCACGTTGAAGACGTCGGCGTAGAGGTCGGCGAGGTGGTCGTCACCGACCCCGGGCTCACCGTTCGCGAGCCCGTTGAAGTCGAACCCGATGTTGCCGAACGAGAAGGCATGTCGGGTCTGCTCCACGGTGACGTCGGCGCCGGGGACCGGGGCGCCGTCCCCGTCCACCACCGTGAGCGTCGTCGTGCCGGTGCGGTGGTCTGTTCCGTGCGTCATCGCGCGTCCTCCGACGTCGTCGTCCGGGTTTTGTTGTGCGCGCCAACATAGCACCGGGCTGCCCGTTCGTGAACAATGTGTCAACTTTCCCGTCGACGGCCCCGAGGTTCGCCACACTGAGACCGGACCCGGCGAGCAGCCACCGTCGCCAGGCCTCCTCCCACCCGGAGCCGCCAGTGCTGGCGGCGTCGCACACAAAGGAGCTCTCATGGGCACGATCACCACGACCGACGGCACCGACATCTTCTTCAAGGACTGGGGCTCGGGTCAGCCCGTCGTGTTCAGCCACGGCTGGCCACTGTCCGCCGACGACTGGGACACCCAGATGCTGTTCTTCCTGGCCCAGGGGTACCGCGTCATCGCGCACGACCGACGCGGGCACGGCCGCTCGAGCCAGACGTCGGACGGGCACGACATGGACCACTACGCCGCCGACCTCGCGGCGCTGACGGAACACCTCGACCTGCACGACGCCATCCACATCGGGCACTCGACCGGCGGAGGCGAGGTCGCCCACTATATCGCGCAGTACGGCGAGGAGCGAGTCGCCCGAGCGGTCCTGATCAGCGCCGTGCCGCCGATCATGGTGCAGACCGACGCCAACCCCGGCGGCCTGCCCAAGAGCGTCTTCGACGACCTGCAGGCGCAGCTCGCCGCGAACAGGTCGAACTTCTACCGCGCCCTGCCCTCCGGCCCGTTCTACGGCTACAACCGCCCGGGCGTCGAGGCCTCGGAGGCGATCATCGAGAACTGGTGGCGCCAGGGGATGATGGGCGGCGCGAAGGCCCACTACGACGGCATCGTCGCGTTCTCGCAGACCGACTTCACCGAGGACCTCAAGAAGATCAGCGTGCCCACCCTCGTCATGCACGGCGAGGACGATCAGATCGTGCCCTTCGCCGACGCCGGCCCGCTCTCGGCCGAGCTCGTGCAGAACGGCACCCTGAAGGCCTACCCCGGCTTCCCGCACGGCATGCCGACGACCGAGGCCGACACGATCAACGCCGACATCCTGGCCTGGCTCCGCGCCTGACCCGCCGAGGTGCGGCAGCCCGGCGACGGCTGCCGCACCTCCGGCAGACGGCCCGGCGACGGCTGCCGAACCTCCGGCAGACACCACACGTCATCCGCAGCGGTGAAGCGTGTCCGTCGCGCGACCGATGCGACTGGGCCCGGTCCCTTCCCAGACTGGAACCCCGTTCCCCGACCCCGCGCCCGCCGAGGCCGGAGATGACGAGTCGAGCCATGACCACTGTCGCCGAGAAGCTCCAGCAGAAGACGAAACAGCCCGTCAGCACCCGCCAGGTCCGGCTCCGGCTGGTGCACCTCGACTTCTGGTCCGTGGTGAAGCTGTCGTTCCTCGTCAGCCTGGCCGGGGCGATCGTGCTCGTCGTCGCCGTGGCCGTGGTCTGGGCGGTGCTCGACCAGACCGGTGTCTTCGACCGGGTCGACACCCTGCTGCGGGACGTCCTGCAGCAGAAGGCCTACTCCATCGAAGACGAGGTCTCGCTGGGCCAGGTGCTCGGGTTCGCGAGCGTCCTCGGCATCCTCGACGTGGTCGTCGGGACGGTGCTCGGCGCCGTGGTGAGCATCCTCTACAACCTCAGCGTGCTCGTCACCGGCGGTCTGAACGTCGGCTTCGCCAACGACTGACCCGACGCCGCGACGGTCGAACCTCATCGAGGGAGCAGGAATCGTCGGGTCGCCTGACCGCACCCGACGATCCCTGCTCCCTCGGCGGAGCGAGCCCATCACGCGCGCACCCGCCGGACTGGAGGCGCGGTGCCGCCCCGCACCGTGCCTCCAGTCCGGCCCGTGCCGGCCAGCCGAGTGGTCACGACACCCCGAGTGCGTGCCGCCGAGGGGTCGGAGGTCGTCGCGCCGCGACGCCCCGACCGACGGTCCGTGACCCGTCGGTGGACCTGAGCGGGGTGTCGTGACCGCTCGCCACGCCCACCCGGCCCGACCCGGCCCGACTCGTGAGCGCACCGTGCACACCCTCCCGGATTACATCGTTGACATGCGTTTACAGCGCTGTAAAGATGGTCCAGCGCGACGGAGCGCCAGAGGGAGCAGCAATGGCCGGCAGCAGGACAGGCACCATCGGAACCGCACTCAGTCGACGCGGGTTCCTCACGAGCGCAGCGGGCGGCATCGCCCTCGGCACGATGGCACTCGCCGGCTGCGCGGCCCCCGGCGGAGCAGCCTCGGGCGGCGCGACGACGATCCGCTTCTACGAGCAGAAGCAGGAGGTCATCGCCTACTTCGACAAGCTCCTCCGCCGCTTCGAGCGCGAGAACACCGGCGTCCGGGTCGTCCACGACAGCACCACGGCGATCGCCCCGCAGTTCGTGCGCGGGCAGCCGTCGGACGTGGGCTGCTTCAACGACAACCTCGAGCTCGCCCGCTACGTCGAGCGCGGCGTGCTGCGGGACCTCAGCGCCCTGCCGTCGGCCGACCGCATCCGCCCGAGCATCGTGACCCTCGGCCAGCAGTACGCCACCTACCAGGGCCAGACGAGCGTGCTGCCGTACTCGCTCGCGGCTGCCGGCGTGATCTACAACAAGCGGATCTTCGCCGAGCACGACCTGCCCGTCCCCACGACGTGGAACGAGTTCGTCGACGTGTGCACCGCCCTGCAGAAGGACGGCATCACCCCGATCTACGCCACCGACCGCGACACGTGGACCCTCTGGCAAGGGCTCTTCGACTACTCGGTCGGCAGCCTCGTCGAGCCCGGCGCCTTCTTCCGGAAGATGAAGACGATCGGCGCCGACGTCGGCCCCGACTCCGAGGTGTCGTTCGAGAAGACCCTCGCGGTGCCGATGGAGCGCGCGAAGCGCATCTCGACGTTCTTCAACCCGGACCACGCGACCCGGTCCTACGCCGACGGCAACCTGGCGTTCGGGCAGGGCAAGGCGGCCATGTACCTGCAGGGGCCATGGGCGCTCGGACAGATCGCACTGATCGACGACAAGCTCGAGGTCGGGACGTTCGCGCTCCCCGTGACGAACGACCCCGCCGACCGCAAGGCGCGCGTGAACATCGACCTCGGCCTGTGGATCCCGACGGCGAGCGCCAACGTCGAGCGGGCGGAGGAGCTCGTCGAGTTCCTCATGCAGCCCGAGGTGCTCGACGCCTACAACCGCGACAACCTGGCCTACTCGACGACCAAGGACGCCCCGCCGCAGTCCGACGAGCGACTCGCCGGCCTGCAGCGCTACGTCGACGACGCCGCGTTCTACCAGGGCGCCGGCACCTTCATCCCGACCTCGATCCCCCTCGGCAACTACCTGCAGTCGGCGATCCGGAGCGGTGACTTCACCTCGATGCTGCAGCGGCTCGACGATGACTGGCGACGCCTCGCCGGCCGGTCCGCCACTGTCTGACCCGGCAGCGACCGAGACCCCCAGGAGCCCTCATGACCATGCAGACCCCGCTGTCCCCCGACACGGACCAGCCCGTGCCCGGCCCCGCCACCGCGGCCACGCGCGTGCACCACCGCGTCGGATCCATGCGCCGCACCGAGCGCATGTACTACGCGTTCATCATCCCCACGCTCGTGCTCTTCACGGCGTTCGTCGTGGCACCGGCATGCGTCGGCATCTTCTACAGCTTCACGGACTACCTCGGCTTCGGTCGGTGGAAGTTCCTGGGGCTGGAGAACTACCGCGCCCTGGTGTCCGACCCGTCGATCCTCGGCTCGTACGGGTTCACGCTCGGGTTCGCCGTCGTGACGGTCATCGTCACGCAGGTGATCGCGCTCTCGCTGGCCATCGCGCTCACCAAGCGCGTGAAGTTCGCCGCCGGGCTCCGCTCGGTGTTCGTCATCCCGATGGTCGTGTCCGGCATCATCGTCGCCTACGTCTTCAACTACCTGTTCTCGAACACGCTGCCGGCCCTGGCGACCTCGGTCGGGTTCGCACCGCTCGAGCAGAGCATCCTCGGTGACCCGAACCTCGCCTGGGTCTCGATCGTGATCGTCTCCGCCTGGCAGACCGTGCCCGGGGCGCTCCTGGTCTACACGGCCGGCCTCACCTCGATCCCGACGGACCTGTACGAGGCCAGCGCCCTCGACGGCGCCGGCGCGTGGAAGCAGCTGCGCTCGATCACCCTGCCGCTCATCAGCGGGTTCATCGTCATCAACACGGTGCTCGGCGTGAAGGGCTACCTCGGGGCGTACGACGTCATCGTCGGCCTGACCGGCGGTGGCCCCGGCACCGCGACCAGCAGCGTCGCGATGACGATCTTCAGCGGCTTCACCGGTGGCGACTACGCCTACCAGATGGCCAACGCGACCGTCTTCTTCATCATCACCGTCCTCATCTCCGTGCTGCAGCTCGCGGCGACCCGCGGAAGGAACCTGCGACTCGCATGACCGCCCTCGACACCCGCACCCCAGCCCAGCGCCCATCGACGACGTCCGGACCCGACCAGCCACCGCGTCGGCGCCGCGGACGCCTGGGCGGGACCAACTGGGTCCTGACCACGGTCCTGGCCATCGCCTCCTTGACGGTACTCGTCCCGCTCTTCGTGACGGTCGCCATGGCGTTCAAGACGAGCGCGCAGTCCGTCGACGGCAACGCGCTGTCCCTGCCGAACCCGTTCAACCCGGCGAGCTTCGCCGAGGCGTGGCAGCTCACCCGCTTCCCCGTGTCGTTCTCGGTCTCGCTCGGGGTCGCGGCACTGACCGTGGTGGCCACCCTGCTGCTCAGCTCGTTCGCGTCCTACGCGATCGTCCGGAACTGGCACCGACGCTTCTTCCGCTGGTCGTTCGTCTACCTGCTCGCCGCGATGTTCCTGCCGTTCCCGGTGATCGCGCTCCCGCAGATCAAGCTGACGGCCGAGATCGGGCTCGACAACCCGTTCGGCGTCGGCATCCTGCACGCCATGTTCCAGCTGTCGTTCTCGGTGCTGCTGTACTCGGCCTACCTCAGGTCGATCCCGGTCGAGCTCGAGGAGAGCGCCCGCATCGACGGGGCGAGCACGTGGCAGATCTTCTGGCAGATCATCCTGCCGCTGCTCGCGCCGATGAACGCCACGGTCGGCATCTTCGCGTTCCTGGCGTCCTGGAACGACTTCATGCTGCCGTCGCTCATCACCGCTGACCCGACCCTGCAGACGCTGCCGGTGGTGCAGAACATCTTCCAGAGCAAGTTCGGCACGAACTACAACGTCGCCTTCGCCTCGTACCTGATGGCGATGGCGCCGACGATCATCGTCTACCTGTTCGCCCAGCGCTGGGTGATCAGCGGCGTGACCCAGGGAGCGGTGAAGAACTGATGACCGACCAGACGACCCAGGCCGACGCGGCCAGCCAGACCGACGCGACCGACCAGACGACGGCGACCGCCGACGTCATCCGCCCCTTCCCCGGCTCCGCCCCGCGCGCGGACCCGGCGGCGGTGACCACGGGCGAGCACTGGCGTGTGACGGTCCTCGGCGACGGCCTGTTCCGCGTCGAGTGGAGCGAGGACGGCGGATTCGAGGACCGCGCCTCGACCTTCACCCTCCGCCGCGACCTGCCCGTCCCCGAGCACACCGTCGTCCGCGTCGGCAGCGGGGTCGAGGTCACCACGGCACGGGCCCGGCTCCGCTACGACGGCCAGGCGTTCTCCCCCGGCGGCTTCGTCGTCGAGACGTTCGGACCCGACGCGAACCGCTGGCGCTGGGGACAGCCCGCGCGGGACCTCGGCGGCACGGGCAGGACCCTCGACGACGTCGACGGTCGGATGCCCTTCGAGCAGGGACTCCTGGCGCGCGACGGCATCACCGTGCTCGACGACTCCGAGTCGTTCCTGTTCGAGGACGACGGCTGGATCGGCACCCGCGTGCCCGGCCGCCGGGACGTCACGGTCTTCGCCCACGGGCGCGACTACACCGCGGCCATCCAGGCGTACTACGCCCTGTCCGGGGCGCCGTCGCTGCTCCCCCGCTGGGCGCTCGGCAACTGGTGGAGCCGCTACCACCCGTACTCGGACACCGAGTACCTGGCGCTGATGGACCGGTTCGCCGAGGAGTCCCTGCCGTTCTCCGTCGCCGTGATCGACATGGACTGGCACCGCGTGGACTCCGTGCCGGAGCGCTTCGGCAACGGCTGGACCGGGTACTCGTGGGAGCCCGAGCTGATCCCGGACCCGGCAGCGTTCCTCGGGGAGCTGCACCGCCGCGGGATGCGCACGACGCTGAACCTGCACCCCGCCGACGGCGTCCGGGCGTTCGAGGACGCCTACCCCGCGATGGCCGAGGCGATGGGCATCGACCCGGCGACGGAGACCCCGATCCCGTTCGACCCGACCGACCCGACGTTCCTCCGCGCGTACTTCGCCGTGCTGCACCGTCCGCTCGAGGAGCAGGGCGTCGACTTCTGGTGGATCGACTGGCAGCAGGGCCGCACGACGAGCCTGCCCGGCGTCGACCCGCTCTGGCTGTTGAACCACTTCCACCACCTGGACTCCGCGCGCGACGGCGGCGCGGGCATGACGTTCTCGCGCTACGCCGGGCCGGGCAGTCACCGCTACGCCGTCGGGTTCTCCGGCGACGCCGTGGTGTCGTGGGCGTCGCTCGCATTCCAGCCGGAGTTCACCGCGACTGCCGCGAACATCGGCTACGGCTGGTGGAGCCACGACGTCGGCGGGCACACCCGCGGCGTCCGCGACGACGAGCTCGCGACCCGCTGGGTGCAGTTCGGGGTGTTCTCGCCGATCATGCGGCTGCACTCCGCGAACAACCCGTTCATCCGCAAGGAGCCGTGGGCGTTCCCGGCCGAGGCACGCGCGGCGATGGGCGACGCCCTGCGCTTCCGCCACCGCCTGGTGCCGTACCTGCACACGATGAACCACCGCGCCGCTGCTGGCACCCCGCTCGTCCGGCCGCTCTACCACCTCGAGCCGCACCGCGACGAGGCGTACCGCGCGCCGAACGTCTATGCCTTCGGCAGCGAGCTCGTCGTCGCGCCGATCGTCGAGCCGCGCGACCCGTCGACACTGCTCGGACGCGCCCGGGCCTGGCTGCCGCCGGGCAGCTGGACGGACGTCTTCACCGGCACGACGTACGCCGGTGACCGCTGGGTGGACCTGCACCGCGGGCTCGACGGCGTCCCAGTGCTGCTCCGCGCCGGTGGCGTGCTGCCCCTGGCCGCCGGGGACGAGGTCGACGCCACCGTCAACCCGACCTCGTTCGAGGTGCTCGTCGCCCCCGGCACCTCGGGCTCGTTCACCCTGGTCGAGGACCGGGAGGGCGACCCCGCTTCGACCTGCACCACGAGGCTGTCCTGGGACGCGGACACGGCGACGTTCCGCATCGACGCCGCCGAGGGCGACCGCACGGCCGTCCCGACGGCGCGGCACTGGCGCGTGACGTTCCTGGCGGCACCGGCACCCGGACAGCACGTGGACGTCCAGGGGCACGACCGGTTCTCGGTCGACGTCACGGCCGACACCGCCACGGGGGCGTCCGTCACGCTCGCCGGCACGCCCACGGTCGGGCTCGACGCCCGCGACGCCGTCCGCCAGGTGCTGGAACGCGCACAGGTCGGCAACCCGGAGAAGCTCGAGGCGTGGACCCTGCTGGCCCGCGACACCCCGCGCGCGGACCGGATCGCGGAGCTCGAGACCGTCGGCCTGCCCGACCCGCTCCGCGCCGCCCTGGTCGAGCTGCTGGGGAGCGTCCACCCCACGGCCTGACGGACGGGAGGCTCGGCCCGGGCCCGCCCCGCACGCTGCGGACCGCGAGCGGCGGGGCGGGCCGGTGCCGAGCCTCCTGGCCGTGTCGGTGCCCGACCACGTGCCGTGGCGGGCCCGGCAGGCGGGCGGTCAGTCCACGGAACCGTCCGGGTACGGTGCGCTCTCGCCGACGAGCAGACGGTGCCCGACCGACACGGTCCGCCCGGGGCCGTCGTGGCCGTCCATCCGCTCGAACAGCAGCGTCAGGGCCGTCTCCGCGAGCGCGACGGTGTCCGGTGCGACCGAGGTCAGGCTCGGGACCAGGCTGGCGGCGAGCCCGATGGCGTCCCAGCCGACCACGGCGACGTCGCGCGGGGCCTCGAGGCCGCGCAGCCGCATGGCGCGGAGGGCACCGACGGCGGCGAGGTCGTCGCGGCAGACCAGGCCGTCGATGACCAGGCCGTCGTCGAGCGCCCGGCCGAAGGACTCCTCGGCGCCGCGGGCGTCGCCGACCTCACGTGCGACGAGCAGGTGGTCGTCGACGGGAACGCCTGCACGCTCGAGGCCGAGGTGGTACCCCTCGAGCCGGAACGCCGAGGTGCGCGAGGCCGGACCGACCTCGTGCCCGAGGAACCCGATCCGGCGGCGACCGAGAGCCACGAGGTGGTCGACGGCCTCGGCGGCGGCGCGGACGTTGTCGATCGCGACCTGGTCGGCGTGTTCGGGCGGGACGTCCTCGCCGAGGAACACGACGGCGGTGTCCCCGCGGATCGCGTCGATCTCCGCCGGCGTCATGATCTGCGGGTGGATGACGACGCCGTCGACCACGCCGGCCTCACGCCCGCGGACGGCCGAACGCTCGCCGTCCGCCGCACCGCCGGTCTCCTCGAGCAGCAGCTGGTAGCCGTGCTGCACCGCGACGCGGGAGAACACGTGCGCGAGCTCGGCGAAGTACGGCCGGCGGAGGTCGGGGAACGCGAACGCGAGCATGTTCGAGCGTCCGGTCGCCAGGCTGCGGCCGGACACGTTCGGCCGGTACCCGAGCTCGTCGACCGCGGCCTGCACCCGGTCGCGCATCGGCGTGCTGACGTGCCGGTAGCCCCGCACCACGTTGGACACGGTCTTCATCGAAACGCCCGCGTGGTCGGCGACGTCCTGCAGCGTGACCTTGCCCATCGGGTCACCGTACCGTTGACGGGCGATTTACAGCGCTGTAAATTACGGGCATGAGTTCCGTCATCGACGACGTCGCCGTCGCCGCCCCTGCCGCTCCCCCGCTCGCCAGTCGTCAGGACGGCACCCACCCGCGGCCGCAGCTGCTGCGGGGCGCCTGGGCCGACCTCACCGGGACGTGGGACTTCCGCCACGACGACGAGGACGCGGGCACGGACGCCGGCTGGGCGCAGGGCTTCCCCGACGCGCGGGACATCGTCGTGCCGTTCCCGCCGGAGTCCCCCGCGTCGGGCATCGGCGACACCGGGTTCCACCCCGTGGTCTGGTACGCCAGGACCATCCGCACGGAGGACCTCGTCGCCGCCGGCCACGGGACGGACCGCCCGCGGCTGCTGCTGCACTTCGGCGCCGTCGACCACCGAGCGCGGGTGTGGGTCGACGGCCAGTTCGTCGGCGAGCACGAGGGCGGCCACACGCCCTTCACGTTCGACGTCACCGACGTGCTGCGCGGCAACGGCGCCGGTGCCGGCACGGGTGCGGGCGCGCTGGTCACCGAGCACCGGCTCGTCGTCCGTGCCGAGGACGACCCGCACGACCTCACCCAGCCCCGCGGCAAGCAGGACTGGCACCAGGACGCCCACGCGATCTGGTACCGCCGGACCACCGGCATCTGGCAGACCGTGTGGCTCGAGGCCGTGCCCACCGCGTCCGTCGCCACGCTCCGCTGGACCCCGGCCGGGCCGACCGCGGTCGACCTGAGCGTCCGGCTCCGCGGGCGTCCGCCCGTCGGGGCCCGGCTGCGCGTCGCACTGCGGTTCGACGAGCGCGACGAGGACCTCGGCACGACCGAGTTCGACGCGGCCTCGCACCACCCGACGCTCGACGTGACGGTGCCGATCGGCCGGCAGCGCAACGGCCAGGCGGAGGACGAGCTGACCTGGTCCCCCGAGCGACCCCGGCTCGTCGACGCCACCCTGGAGCTCCTCGACGCTGACGGCCGAGCACTCGACACGGTCACGAGCTACCTCGGCGTCCGCACCGTCGGGGTCGGCGGCGGCCGGTTCCTGCTGAACCACCACCCGTACGACGTCCGCAGCGTGCTCGACCAGGCGTTCTGGCCCGAGTCCCACCTGGCCGCCCCGGAGCCGCTCGCCCACCGCCGCGAGGTCGAGCTCATCAAGGACCTCGGCTTCACGGCCGCCCGGGTGCACCAGAAGATGGAGGACCCGCGCTTCCTGTACTGGGCCGACCGACTCGGGCTGCTCGTCTGGGCCGAGGCCCCCGGCGCCTACGAGTTCTCCCCCGTCGCCGTCCAGCGGCTGACGGCCGAGTGGATCGCGGTCGTCGAGCGGGACGCCTCGCACCCGTCGATCGCCACCTGGGTGCCGTTCAACGAGTCGTGGGGCATCCAGCACGTCGTCGACGACCCCGCGCAGCAGGCCTACGCCAGGGCCCTCACCGACCTGACGCGGGCGCTCGACCCGTCCCGCCCGGTGATCACGAACGACGGGTGGGAGCAGCAGCACACCGACATCGTCACGATCCACGACTACGAGGGCGACGGCCCCCGCCTCGCCGCCACCTACGCCGACGACGCCGCACGGACGGCCGCGGTCTCGGGCATCGCACCGTCCGGGCACTTCCAGTTCGTCGGCGGGGCGTCCGACGTGGGGCAGCCCGTGATGTTGACCGAGTTCGGGGGCGTCGACTACCAGCCAGGGTCGAAGCGCGAGGACGGGTGGGGCTACACCTCGGCCACCGACGGCGACGACTGGGTCGCCCGCATCACCGCGCTGTACGACGCCGTGCGTGCGAGCTCGTTCCTCGCCGGGTCCTGCTGGACGCAGCTGACCGACACCATGCAGGAGACCAACGGCCTGCTGAACGCCGACCGCACCCCGAAGGTCCCGATCGAGCAGATCCGGCGCGCGGTCACGGGGCGCTAGCCGGGCGACTCACGCGAGGGTGAGGAGCCAGTCGCGGGGGGCCGCCTGGTACTCGGGCGGCATCGCCTCGCCGGCGGCGTCGATCGCCCGCTGCCAGCTCAGCGCCCGCGGCACGACGGCCAGCCGGGTCGCGAGGCCGACGATGTGCTGCACGTCCGGGTCCTCGGCAGCGCCGGACTCGTCGAAGAACGTGTCGAGGTAGGCCGCCATCGCGCCCGGTACCTCCTGCTGCCCGGCGACGAGCAGGCTGAGGAACGGGTGCGACACGCAGGCGTCGCCCCAGTCGAACGGCACCGCGCCGGCGGCGAAGGCGTTGCCGTCGTGCAGGTCGCCGTGGTCGAGGGTCGCCATCGGCAGCAGTTCGTCGAGCTCGGCCGCCAGGTCGCGCAGCACGGACACGAACTCGGGCCGCTCGGGCACCCAGCGCGTCACGGCCTCGGCGGCAGCGTCGGGCAGCACGGGCAGCCGGAGGTCGGGCACGCCGGCGCGCACCAGGTCCTCGGCAGCCGCGGGTTCGGTCGCCCACTGCACCTCGGCGTAGTGCCGCATGACCTCGAGCCAGCGGGCGTCGCGGTCGGGTGCCGTCCGGACGACCGGTCCGCCGTCCGGCAGCAGCACGTGGGCGCCCTCGACGGCGACGGGGCGCTGCACGTGCGGGACCCCGTGCAGGGCCAGGACCTCCAGCAGCGCGGGCTCCGGCGAGACCCCGGCGGGCGCGGTCTTCAGGAACAGGTCGCCCGACGCAGCACCACCAGCGACGGCGTCGGCGGCTGCGGCTGCGTCCGTGCGCACCCGCCAGACCGTGCTCCACGCTCGGCTGTGCACCTCCTCGACCCCGAGCACCGCGTTCCCCTGCTCGGCGAGCACCTCGTGCGCCCACGCCACCGCGTCCGTCGCTCCGTCGTCCTGCCCGCGGTCCGTGTCCATCCCGACACCGTATTGCAGCTCGCAGCATGACGAATCCGGTCCGCGATCCCCGAGGGGAGCGAACCGGATCCGTCACCGCGCGGGAGGAAGTCCTACTTGTAGACCGCCGCCTGGCCGTAGAGCACGTTCGTGAACGAGGACACGTACGCGCTCTCGTCCCCACCCGGCAGGTTGTACGTCATGAACACGCCGTAGCCGTCGGCCTTCGTGCGCTGCGCGAGCGTCACGGCCGTCGCCTGCGGGGTGTTCTGGATGTCGACCGCCGCCGCGGAGATCTTCGACTTCGGCAGGCCCGGGATCGTCGGCGCCGTGTAGGTGCCGTAGTAGGGGTTCCAGGCGTAGTCGAGCTTCTTCCCGATCGACGGGTTCGCGGTCTTCAGGGCGTCGGACGACGGGCCGATGTCGTAGAACGAGATCAGCTTGCCGGGCATGTCCGCCCGCAGGGCCGAGACGAGCCAGCCGATCGACTGCTCGTTCGGCTGCGGGGTGCCGTTGACGCCGTAGTCCGAGTACTCGTCGTCGAGGTCGACGCCGTCGAGCCCGTACTGCTTCACCGTCGCCGCGACCTGCGCCGCGAAGTCCCGCGCCGCGGCCTTCGAGGTGAAGTTGGCGAGCCCGGCACCCTGGTGGTTCCCGAGCACCGAGAGCGAGACCTTGATGCCCTTGGCCTGCAGCGGCCGGATCTGCGTCGCCGCCTGGTCCAGCGTGCGCTGCACGTTCTCGTTCTCCACGAGCACGGCCTTGCCGTCCTCGTAGTTGATGTTCGCGGCGAAGATGATCGCCACATCGAACGCGTTCGCGCCGTTCGCCAACGTGTACCGGCCGACGTTCGCCAGCTCGTCGTTGTTGACCTCGACGTACGCGATGCTCGTCGGACCCGACTTCGTCGGAGCGGCGTGCCCCGGCCGCCCGTGGCCGTGCCCAGCGCCGTGTCCGTGCCCAGCGCTGTGCCCGTGGCCCTGCCCGTGGCCCTGCGTCGCCGCGGGGGTGGCCGACGCGGCGGCCGGCACCATCGGCACCGCCACCATCGCCACGAGTGCCGCGACGATCCCGATCTTCATGGACTTCTTCATGTCACTCCTCGTCGAGCGGTTGTGCGACGACGGATGCCGTCGCGTGCCCACGGCGGACGCCGCGGACCCGCCGTCGGGACACCCGAGGTCCCGACGACGGGTGTCTCAGATCCGCGGGAAGCGGAAGGTCCTGACCTCGAACGCGTCGACCGGGAACGCGGCCACCCCGTCGGTGACCGCCGCGACGCCCGGCAGCGCCGGGTCGCGCTCCTCGAGCAGGGTCACCTCGACCGGCTCGCCGAAGGGCCCGTCGACCGCCAGGCCACCGGTGCCCCGGCGTCCGGACGGCTCGTACACGCGCACGACCAGGTCGCCCGAGCGGTCGTCGGCGAGCTTGACGCTCGACACCACCACGTCGCCGGAGGCCTGCACGAGCGGCCCGAAGCCCGACCCGCCCGTGACCGTCCGCGCGCTCGTGTTCATCAGGATGCCGGCCGTGGTCGCACCGATGACGTCCGTCCCCACGACCAGCCCGTACCGGTGCGTCTGCACGCCCTGGTCGGTCTCGGGGTCGGGGAACCGCGGTGCCCGGAGCAGGGAGAGCCGGAGCGTCGTCGTCACGTGTCCGTCGACCGAGTCGCGCGTGACGTCGAACCCGTGGATCGAGTCGTTCACCAGGGCGACGCCGAAGCCGGGCTCCTCGACGAGCACGTAGCGGTGCATCGAGGTCTCGAACTTGGCGGCCTCCCACGAGGTGTTCGTGTGGGTCACCCGCTTCTGCGCGCCGAACTGGGTCTCCGCGATGGTGTGCTCGGCGCGGACGTCGAGCGGGAACGCCACCTTGAGGAACTTCTCGGTCTCGTGCCAGTCGGTCGTCTGGTCGAACTCGAGCGTCCGCGACCCGGGCTCGAGCACGATCTCCTGCGTCACGGTCGACTCGCCGAAGGCCCGGGACACGACGACCCGGGCGACACCGGCGGCATCGACGGACGAGTCGATCGACGTCACCGACACCAGGTCCTCGACCCGGTTGCGGTAGTAGCGGTCGACGTCCCACGCGTCCCACATGTTCGGGAAGTCCTGGTGCAGCTGCAGCAGGTTCGCGACCTGACCCGGGGCGATCGCCTCGCGGCCGGTGGCCAGGTCCACGGCGCTCGTGACGAGCCCGCGGGCGTCGACGACGACGCGCACCAGCTCGTTCGTCAGCACGAACCCGCCGTCGGCCTCGGTCAGCGTGACCGGGGTCGTGGCCTGCAGGTCGGAGGTCAGGACCGCGCTCTGCGCGAGGGCACCGCCCTGGAGGCTCGGGGCCGGGTTCACGACGATCGTGCGGTCCCCGTTCCCAGCGAGGGCCGACAGGGCGGAGGCGATGAGGGCCTCCAGGCGGTCCGCGATCTCCGCGTACCGCTCGACGGCCTCGCGGTGCACCCATGCGATCGAGGTGCCCGGCAGGATGTCGTGGAACTGCTGCAGCAGGACCTGCTGCCACAGCGCGTCGAGCTCGTCGTACGGGTACGTGAAGTCGGTGCGGGCGGCGGCGGTCGCTGCCCAGAGCTCGGCCTCGACGAGCAGGTGCTCGCTGCGGCGGTTGCCCTGCTTGGTCTGGTGCTGGCTGGTCAGGGTGGCCCGGTGCAGCTCGAGGTAGAGCTCGCCGACCCACACGGGCGGGTGCTCCAGCTCGGACTTCGCCCGGTCGAAGAACGCGTCCGGGTGTTCCCACGTCACGCGGGCGCTGCCCTCGAGGTCCGCCAGGCGTGCGGCCGTGCCGGTCATCTCGCGCGTGGTGCCGCCGCCGCCGTCGCCCCAGCCGACCGGGGCGATCGAACCGGACGCCAGACGGTTCTCGCGGAACTGGCGCGAGGCCTTCGCGACCTCGGACCCGGACAGCCGCGAGTTGTAGGTGTCCATCGACGGGAAGTGCGAGAACACCCGCGACCCGTCGATGCCCTCCCAGAGGAACGTGTGGTGCGGGAACTTGTTCACCTGGTTCCAGGAGATCTTCTGCGTGAAGAACCACTCGAACCCGGCACGGCGCATCAGCTGCGGGAGCGCCGGCGAGTACCCGAAGCTGTCGGGCAGCCACACGCCCTTCGGCCGGATGCCGAACTCGCGCTCGAAGAAGCGCTGGCCCTGCGAGAACTGCCGGACGATGCTCTCGCCGGTCGGCATCACGGTGTCGGACTCGACCCACATCCCGCCGAGCGGCAGGAACCGACCAGCGGCGACGGCGGCCTTGACCTTCGCGTAGACCTCGGGGCGGTGCTCCTTGATCCAGGCGTACTGCTGCGCGCTGGACATGCCGTAGAGGAAGTCGTCGGTCTGGTCGATGAGCTCGGTCATGCTCGAGGTGGTGCGCGCGACCTTGCGGATCGTCTCGCGCACGGGCCAGAGCCAGGCGGAGTCGATGTGCGCGTGGCCGACGGCGGAGATCCGGTGCGCGGAGGCCTCGGCGGGGGCGGCGAGCACCTCGGCGAGCGCGGCGCGGGCGTCGGGGGCCGTCTCGGCGATGTGCTGCAGGTCGAGGGCGTCGAGCGCGTCGTCGAGGGCCTGCAGGATGCGCATGCGGCGCGGGCCCTGGGGCAGCTCCTCCTGCAGCTCGAGCAGCACGTCGATGTCGAGCGCGAGCTCGTGCACGGCGGACTCGAACACGGCGAGGTCCATCCGCCGCGACGTGTAGAGCCGCTTCGACGACGAGGTCTGGATGTCGCCCTCCTGCGTCACGAGGAAGGGGTGGTAGTCGAGCAGCACGGGGTTCGACGCCGCCTCGACGAAGAACTCGACGGTCTCCCCGCCGACGGCTTCCTCGGCGATGAGCACCCACTGGTTGCGCGGGTTGATCGACTTCACCGGGGAGCCGTCGGCGAGGTACACCAGGCCCTCGCACTGGAAGCCCGGCATGTTCTTGTCGAACCCGAGGTCGATGACGGCCTCGACGCGGCGGCCGGCCCAGGCGACCGGGACGGTGCCGGAGAGCCGGAACCAGGTCGTGCCCCACGCGGCGCCCCACGGCGTGCCGACCTCGTACGGCTCGAACGTCAGCGCGAGCCCCTCGGCCGGGGCGACCGGCTCACCGGGCAGCTCGTGCCAGGCGGTGTCGAGCGGGGTCGCGGTGGCGTGCACCGCCGGGGTGATGCGCTCGTCGAGGACCCGTCGTGCGCGGCCGATGGTGAGGGGGATGTCGTCGTGCATGGTGCCTTCCGGGGCTGGGGAGGGTCAGGGCATGGTCGCGGGGTGCGCGACCGAGATCGGGGTGTGTGCGGTGTCCGCGTCGCGGTCGGTCGGCACGTCCATCGTGCTCGTGACCCCGCGGGCGGCCAACAGGTCCGTGTCGCCGAGGCGGGAGCGCAGGACGACCTGCGGGCCGACGCCGTGCTCCTCGGCGACGGCGAGCCACGCGGCGGCGAAGCGTCCACCGGGGGCGCAGTCGGCGCGGACACCGTCGAGGGGTGCGCCGTCCGGGGCGACGTCGTCGAGGACGAGCCCGACGGTCGGCCCGGCCGGAGCCCGGTACGCGCCGTCGCCGAACGCGGTGGCCATGGCACGGAATCGCTCCCCCGTCGGCTTCACCCGGCCGTCGTTCGTCAGGAGGCCGAGGTCGTACTCGAGCTCCGGGAAGTCGGCGAGGGACCGCGACACGTCGTGGGAGCACCACCACGTGACGCCGAGCAGGTGCTGCACGTCGAGGGCGTGCCGGATGGTCTGCTCGGTGAACGACGGGGCGTCGGCGACGTCGACCACGTTGGTCGGGGCGCCGACCTCCTGCAGCCAGTTCGGCCGGGCGGCGTCACGGTTCCAGGCGGCGGCGAGCTGCAGCAGGTACTCCCCGTGCCGCACGGACCCGGCTCCGAGGGCGCCGTGCACCTTCGCGGAGCCGTTGAACACCCACGAGTGCGTGACGGTGGCGTCACCGTGCTCGGCCGCGTGCTCCGGCCCGAAGGGCTGGGCGTCGTCGTACCAGGCGGCGTCGTACTGGGCCACGGTGACCAGCGGCCCTGGAGCGGCCCCGCTGCCGGGGGCGACCGGTGCGTCGGAGCTGCGCCGGGCCTCCCGGCCGACGGACGCCAACCCGGACCGTGCCGCGGCGACCATCGCCGCTGCCCACGCGTGCCCCTGCTCCGCCGTGATGGCGTGCGGGGCCGGGTGCGGGGCGTGGGCGAACTGGTTGACCTCGTTGCCGATGGTGATGCCGAGCAGGTTCGGCCGGTCCGCGACCGCGGCGGCGAGGGCCTCGACGTACGCGGCCGTGGACGCGACGACGTCCGGGTCGGTGAACAGGTTGCGCCGGTGCCACGAGTCGAGCCAGGACGGCAGGAAGTCGAAGCTCGACAGGTGGCCCTGCAGGGCGTCGACGTTGACGTCGAGGCCGAACGAGCCCGCGATGTCGACGACCCGGGCGACGTCGGCGAGCGCCTGCGGCCGGATGAGCGTCCGGTTCGGCTGGACGACCGGCCAGAGCGGGAAGACCCGCACGTGGTCGGCGCCGAGTCCCGCGATCGCCTCGAGGTCCCGGGCGGTGTCGTCCGCCGAGAAGTCGAGCCAGGAGTGGAACCAGCCGACCGACGGTGTGTAGTTGACGCCGAACCGCATCAGCCCTTCACACCGCCCTCTTCGACGCCCTTGAAGAAGAAGCGCTGCAGGACGGCGAAGATCACGGCGATCGGGATGAACGCGATCATGGTGCCGGCCGCGATCAGGCGCTGGTCGGTGCCGAACGTGCCGCGCAGGTACTCGAGCCCGACGGTCAGCGTCAGCTTGTTTGGGGACTGCAGGACGATGAGCGGCCAGAGGAAGTCGTCCCACGCACCGATGAAGGCGAAGATCGCGATGACGGCGATCGTGCCCTGGACGGCGGGCAGCGAGATGTACCGCAGCCGCTGCCAGGCGTTCGCGCCGTCCATCACCGCCGCCTGGTCGATCTCATCGGGGATCTGCCGGAACGCGTTGAACATGAGCAGCACGTTGAGCGCCGCGATCATGCCGGGCAGGGCGACGCCGACCAGGTTGTCGGCGAGGCCGAGGTCCTTGACGGTGACGAACTGGGAGATGATCGTCGCCTCGCCGGGGAGCACGAGCGTGGCGAGGAACAGGCCGAGCACGGCCTTGCGAAAGCGCCACTGCAGCCGGGCGAGCGCGAACCCGGCGAGGGTCGCGAACACGATGTTCCCGAGGACGTCGATCGCGGCGACGATGAGCGAGTTGCCGATGTAGCCGAACACCGGGATCGCGTCGCCCACCCGGAGGTAGTTGCCGATCGTCGGTTGGCTCGGGATGAACGACGGGTTCGCCGTGTAGATGTCCTCCCCCGGGCCCTTCAGCGAGGTGGAGAGCTGCCAGAGGAACGGCCCGATCGTGATGAACAGCACCACGATGAGCAGGACGTAGCGGATCGCCTTCTCGCGGGTGGACATGACGCCCCAGACCACGCGGCGTCGCTTGCGGGGCGGCCGGGAGGCTCCCCCTCCGCCCGTCGCGCCGGTCACGTCCGGCGTCGGTGCGGCGGTGCCGGCGTTGCCGCCGAGGACCGGTTCGGTCGTCGTGTTCGTCATCGGTCCGCCTTGCTGTTCATCCGCGCGAGGGCGAGCATCGGGATGAGCGTCACGGCGAAGAGCAGGAGGCTCAGCGCGGACGCGTACCCGAGGTTGCCGGTGAACCCCCGTGCGTACTGCTGGATGAGCATGACGAGGGAGTTGTCCTGGCCGCCGGGGCCGCCCGTCCCGTTCGTCAGGATGTAGAGCTCGCTGAACACCCGGAGCGCGCTCACGCACACGAGGATGCCGACGAGGGTCAGGGTGCCGCGGACGCCGGGCATCGTGACCGACCAGAAGCGGCGGGCCGAGCCGGCGCCGTCGAGTGCCGCGGCCTCGTGCAGCTCCTTGCCGACGTTCCCGAGGGCCGCCAGGAAGATGATCATGTAGTACCCGAGGCCCTTCCAGACCGTCAGGCTGATCGCGCTGAACAGCAGCAGCCACCGGTCGGTGAGGAACGGGATGCTGCCCTGCACGATGCCGAGCGACTGTGCCATCTCGTTGATGACGCCGCGGTCGTCGAGGATCCAGTTCCAGATGAGCCCGACGACCACCGCGCTGGCGATGACCGGCGTGTAGTACGCCGTGCGGAAGAAGGCGATGCCGGGCAGCTTCTGCTGCACGAGCACGGCCATGAGGAGCGGGAGGACCGTCAGGAGCGGCAGGCAGATCGCCATGTAGATGACGCTGTTGAGCAGCGCCTCCCACACCTGCGGGTCGGCGAGCAGGGTCTGGAAGTTCTGCAGACCGACCCAGCGGCTGATCCCACCGAGCGGGCTGGCGTTCGTGAACGACAGCCGGACGGTGTTGATCGACGGCCAGAGGCTGAACGCGACGAGCCAGACGAGTGCCGGCAGGACGAGCAGCCACGGGGTGAACCAGCGGTTGGCGCGCATGGCGATCCTCCCTCTCTCTCTTCTTCGGGGGCCGGATCAGCCGTTGGCGAGCAGGGTGTTCATCTTGGTCTGGGCCGTCTGCAGCGCCTTCTCGGGGCTCACGCCGCCCTTCATCGCCAGCGCGATCTGCTGGTCGAGGAAGTCGGTCATGGCCGAGTTGGCCTCGACCGGGTTGAGGTTCTTCGCCGTCTTCAGGGCGTCGTTGGCGAGCACGCGGGCCTTGCCCTCGACGGTGCCGTCGTCCTTGGAGAAGAACGGGTCGGACTGCGACGAGGTGGTCGACGGGAAGATGTTCACCAGGTGCGCGAAGGCCTCCTGGTTCTTCGCGTTCGTCATGAAGGACGCGAGCGCCTCGGCCGTGGCCAGGTGCTTGCTCTTCGCCGAGACGCTGAGGCCCTGCACGTACAGCGGCGGGTTGTCCAGCGCCGGGGAGACGACGATGTTGCCCTTGAGCGACGGGTTGTTCTTCTCGAAGTCGGTGATGGCGGTGGCCCCACCGGTGGTCCAGGCGACCTTGCCCTGCGTGAACAGGGTCGAGTTGCCGAGGTAGTCGGTGTTCAGGACCGAGGAGGGCATGAGGCCGTCCTTGTACGCCGTGGCGTACTTGCTGATCAGGTCGGCGGCCTTCGACGAGTCCGCGAAGGTGAACTTCGTGCCCTTGTCGTTGATGATCTTCACGCCGGCGAGCGAGAAGTCGCTCAGGCCGGGCTTGCGGCTCATCAGGTAGTCGTCCGAGCACTTCTGGTGCATGGTCTCGGCCTGCGTGAACAGCTCGTCGGTCGTCTTCGGCGGGTTGGCCGGGTCGAGACCGCACTTGGTGAACATCGTCTTGTTCCAGTAGTCGATGTCGGTGTTGAGGTACCAGGGGTACCCGAAGGTGCCCTCGACGCCCTTGTAGTTGTAGGCCGCGAGCGCGCCCTTGACGTAGGTGCTCGAGAGCTTGCTGTCGTCCTTCGCGACGTCCTGCAGGAACCCGCGCTTGGCGAGGGGCAGGGCGATGTCCGGCGGCAGGTTGATGACGTCCGGCAGCGAGTTCGACGAGGCCTGGCTGAGGACCTTGTCCGCGTAGCCGTCACCGGGCTGGTCGACGAGCTTGACCTTCGCGTCCGGGTACTTCTTCTCGAAGGCCTTCACGACGCCGTTGAGGTAGTCCGTGTAGGTCGGCGTGAGGGCCCACGTCTGCAGGGTGATCGACCCGGAGACGTCGTCGCCGCCGTTGCCCGAGGAGGTGCCACCGGCCGAGCAGCCGGTGAGGGCGAGTGCCGCTGCTGCGACCCCCGCGAGGACCGCGACGGCGCGACCCGTCGTCGTACGTGTGGTGGTTCTCATCGCTGCGGACTCCTTCGTGCGTGCGGATGGTCGTGCGCGTCGCCGTGGGTCCTGAAGTGCTGAACCGGTTCAGTCCCGACGGCCGGACGACGTGTGGTGTCGCCGACTATCGACGACTAAAGCGCTATAGTCAAGCCCATGGCCAGCAAGCGCCGGACGACCATCGCCGACATCGCCGCGAAGGCCGGCGTGTCCATCAGCGCCGTCTCGTTCGCCCTCAACGACCGCCCCGGGGTGTCCGCGGCGACCCGGGAGCGCGTCCGCGCCGTGGCCCGTGAACTCGACTGGCAACCGCACACGGCGGCACGTGCGCTCGGGGGTGCGAAGGCCGGGTCGATCGGCTTCGTGCTGAACCGTCCGGCCCGCACGCTCGGCACCGAGTCGTTCTTCGGTGACCTGATCTCCGGCATCCAGCTGGGGCTCGCCGGCACCCACGTCGGCATGACCCTGCTCGTCGCCCGCGACGCCGACGAGGAGCTGCAGACCTACCGCGACTGGTGGAACGGCCACCGCGTCGACGGCGTGATCGTCATCGACCCGCGGCACGACGACGCCCGGCTCCGGCTGCTCGACGAGCTCGGGATGCCCACCGTCGTCGTGGGGTCGCACCCGTCCCCTCCGGGGGCCGCTCCCACGGTCTGGATCGACGACTCCGACGCCACCACCACGGTGCTCCGCTACCTGCACGCCCTCGGGCACCGGCGCATCGCCCACGTCGCCGGGCGCCCGGAGTTCGAGCACACGGCGATGCGCATCGACCGCCTGCGGGACTTCGCCGCGGCCGAGGGGCTCGAGGCCGCCGAGTCCATCCCGACCGACTACTCCGCCGAGAACGGTGCCGCAGCCACCCGTGACCTGCTCTCCCGCAGCGTCCGCCCGACCGCGATCGTGTTCGACAACGACGTGCTCGCGGTCGCGGGCCTCGGCGTCGCGAGCGAGATGGGCGTGCGGGTGCCCGCTGACGTCTCGATCGTGTCGTTCGACGACTCCGCGATGATCCGGTTGGTGCGGCCCGCGATCACCTCACTCACCCGCGACACCGTCGAGCTCGGGCAGCGCGCCGCCACCCTCCTGCGCGCGCAGATCGACGCCGACGACCCGCTGCCGTCGCTGCCCGGCCCGCTGCTCACCTTGAGCGTCCGCGAGTCGACGGGCCGCATCACCCACTGACGCCTCCGCTACCCAGCACCCACTGCCCACCGCCTATCGCCTATCGCCCACTACCCACCGGTTTCCTTCTGCGGTCGTGACGGATCCGGTCGGCGATCCTCGGGAACCCCGAACCGGATCCGTCATTGCGGAATCAGAACATCGGGGCATGCCACCCCGTCCCTGCTCTACTCCGCCCTCCGCTCCCCGCTCCCCGCTCCCCGCACCCCGCTCCCCGCACCCCGCACCGTTTCGCGTTTCGATCGTGACCGATCTGGTCGGCGATCCTCGGGGATCGCGAACCGCATTCGTCACGGCGGAAACGAAAGTCCAGTGCGGAGCGAAGATGCGCGCGGGACAGACCAGTGGCGGTGGGCGCGGCGGCCGGGTCGGCAGCGTCGGGTGCGGCGGCAGAACCGGTCAAGGTGGGATCGGGACGTCGGGGAGTGATCGGTTGAGGCGAGGGGTCGTCCGCTCGACCCTCCGAATGACACGGTGCATCGCGGCGACGGACGGGAACCCGTGGTCGGCGGCGACGCGGTCATGGGGCATGCCCGCGGACAGTGCTGCGCGGACGGGAAGCGTCCGGAACCAGCGGGCGAACTCGTCGGGAGTCAGGCCGGTGGTGGCGCGGAAGCGGCGCAGGAGCGTCGACGGTGACACCCGGGTCAGGGCAGCGAGTTCGGGGACAGCCAGGGTCGTGGTGGCCTCGAGGTCGGCGATCGCGTCGATCGCGCGCGTCAGGCTGTTGTCCTGCAGGACCGGTGGACGCCAGGCGCTGAGCACGGTGAGGACGAGCATCCGCGCCAGGGCGTCCTGGTACGGGCCGGGCCAGCGGCGGTGCACCTGCTCGTCGAGGTGCTCCAGCGTGCGGCGGAGGTCGTCGCTGGCGTCGGGGCGCCACACGGTCGTGCAGCAGTCCGGGAGCGCGAGCGCCTCGGGCATGAGCGGTCCGAACGCGGCCGTGCCGTGGTGCACGCCCGTCAGCACCATCGCGACGCCGAGGCCCCAGTCCGGACACGTGCCGGTGACGGTCGGCGGCGGGTGCGCGTGCTGGTCCGTGCCGACCCAGGCCGCTGCACCGGGCACGAGGAGTGCGGCCGTGCCCCGCTCCAGGCGCTCGCGCTCCTCGCCGCGGCCCACCCAGACCGGCTGGGACCGGGTGGCGACCCAGACGTGGTGGACGCGATCCGTCGGGAACCGCAGGGTCCAGGCGGAGCCCGGGTCAGCCTCCAGTTCGGCGGTGTGGGTGACGTCGAGACCGACGGCACCGATCAGGGCGCGGAGCGCATCAGCCATCCACCCAGCGTCACCGGCGCGCGGGACCCGTGGACGGCCACGCGGTGATCTGTGGATCGTGGGTCAGCGGACCTCGGCTGTGGACCAGAGGTACCGGGCGCCGTCACCGACGGGGCGGACCAGGGGTCCGACGAACAGCAGGGCGGCGGTCAGGAACGCGACAGCCTGGCCGGCGGCAGGGAGCGTGAAGAGCACGGTCAGTGCCTCCTGCGAGACGCCGGGCAGCGTGCCGAGCCAGATGGCCAGGCCACCGACGAGCCAGACCGCTCCGGCACTGGCGACGACCCAACCTGCCACTCGCGCGGCACCCGTGGTCCGACGCAGGACCATCACCCCGAACGCGATGACCAGGGCCTGGGCCGCGAGCGCGAGGATCGAGCCCACCGCGAAGGACGCGCTGCCGAGCGGGAGCCAGGTGAGCGCGAAGCACATGACGGACACGGCGAAGCCGAGTGTGGCGCGGTCCCGTCGGCGTCGTGCGGCGAGGGCCACCACGACCGCTGCGACGCCGCCGACCACGGCCCCCACGATGCGCACCGGTGGCTCCAGGTACCACCCGGCGAACACCAGGAGACCGAGCACCCCCGCGAGCGCCGGTGCGAGCGCTGCCACCACCCCGGCGAGCGCGGTCCACTGTTCCTGCCGGTTCGTCGTCGTCGACCCCATGCGCCCAGGGTAGGGCTAACCCCACCCGGAGTCCGGGAGGGGGCAGGATGGGGCAGAGCGTCCGACCTCGCGATGCTGGATCCATGACCGACACCGACCGTCTCGACCTGGCCACCACCGTGCCGTTGGACGACGCAGTACCCCCCGGAGCCACCACGCCCATGCCCGACCTGCCCAGCACGAGCACCGGCGACGACGACACCCCGCCGGGGACGAACGCGCGGCAGTTCTACCGAGAGGCATGGCGTCGGTTCCCCCGGGACTTCGGGTACATGGCGCTGACGGCGGTGCTGCTCTGCACGCTCTACTTCGCGTTCCCCGCGGCGGTCCTCGGCGGCGGGTTCCGTGACCTGTTCAACCCGTTCGTGCTGCTGATGTTCTTCATCGCGCTGTTCGTCGCGCGGTGGCTCGGACAGTTCGAGCGCCTCCGCATCTCGTGGGCGGACCCCAGGCCGATCCGTCCGGTCGACTGGACCCCGCGCTGGCAGCAGAACTGGTGGACGCGGACCGGCTCGGCCGTCGCGAACCCGCACTACTGGCTGTACCTGCTGCACGCGGCGGTCGTCTACCCGCTGGCGGCCCTCGTCACGGTCGGTGCCGGTGCGCTGCTCGTCGTCGGCTTCTTCGGCCCGTTCGTCGCCGGCTTCACGGCCCTGCGCTACGGCTGGCAGGTGAACCAGTGGCTGATGGTGAACAGCCTGGACCAGGGCTGGGCGTGGGGCCTCGGCTTCGCGGCGTGCGTCGTGAGCGTGGTGGCCTCGGTCGTGCTCCTCCCGCTGTGGTCCCGCGGGTCGGTGGCCGCGCACTACTGGATCGACTTCGGGCTGCTCGGCGGCTTCCGCGCCGAGGTGCTCGAGCAGCGCGTGGCCGGGCTGCAGGCCTCCCGGGCCGGTGCCGTCACCGCCGAGGGACAGGCGCTCCGCCAGATCGAGCGGGACCTGCACGACGGCCCCCAGCAGCGGCTCGTCCGGCTGCGGATGGACCTCGCGGCCGCCGAGCGGGCGTTCGACAAGGACCCCGCGGCGTCGAAGCAGCTCATCGCCGAGGCGTCGGAGCACGCCAAGGACGCCCTCGACGAGCTCCGCGCACTGTCCCGCGGCTTCGCCCCGCCGATCCTGCTCGACCGTGGGCTCGTCGCCGCCCTCGAGGCCCTGGTCGCCAGGACCCCGATCCCCGTCGGTCTCGACGTCCGCCTGCCCGACGGGCTGCAGCTCGCGACCGAGATCCAGCGGAACGTGTACTTCACGGTGTCCGAGCTCCTGACGAACACGACGAAGCACGCCGGCGCCTCGACGGCCGGCGTGTACCTCGGGCTCTCCGTCGACGCCTCCGGGGTCTGGTACCTCATGGTCAGCGTGACGGACGACGGCGTCGGCGGCGCGACGACCCGTGAGGGGCACGGCATCCAGGGCCTCATGGGCCGCATGCAGTCCCTCGACGGCGAGCTCACGGTGTCGAGCCCCGCCGGTGGACCGACCGAGGCCACCGCCCGGATCCCGCTCGGCGCGCTGAACGGGGTCCCGACGCCCGCAGCACGATGACGACGGCGCCCTCCGCACGATGAGGACGGTGCCCTCCCACTAGGGTGGGGAGCATGACCGACGGCCCGGATGCAGCACGCATCCGGGCCGTCGTCGTCGACGACGCCGTCCTGATCCGCGAGGGCCTGTCCCGCGTCCTGCTCGAGGCCGGCATCGACGTCGTCGGGCAGCACGCCGACGCGACGTCGTTCCTCGCGACCCTGCCGGACGGCGCCCCCGACGTCGTCGTGATGGACGTCCGCATGCCGCCGACGTTCACCGACGAGGGCGTCCGCGCCGCCGTCGAGACCCGCCGCCTGGCTCCGGGCACCGGGGTGCTCCTGCTGTCGCAGTACGTCGAGGCCACCTACGCCGAGGACGTCCTGGCGTCCGGCACGGCAGGCATCGGCTACCTGCTCAAGGACCGCGTCACCCGGCTCGAGGAGATCGACGACGCCGTACGCCGCATCGCCGCCGGCGGCACCGTGCTCGACCCCGAGGTCGTGACGCAGCTGATGACCCGTCGCCGCGACCCACTCGCCGCGCTCACGCCCCGCGAGCGCGACGTCCTCGGGCTGATGGCCGAGGGCCGCACGAACGTCGCCATCGCCCGCGCACTCGTCATCGGCACCGGCGCGGTCGAGAAGCACGTGTCGAGCATCTTCGCCAAGCTCGGACTCGAGGACACCGGCGAGGACCACCGCCGCGTGCTCGCCGTCCTCGCCTACCTCGGATGACCCGTGTCCCGGCGCCGCTCCTGGCGTTCGCCGCGATCGTCTCCGTCCAGCTCGGCGCCGCCGTCGCGAAGACCCGCTTCGACGAGGTCGGCTCGGTCGGCGCAGCGACGCTCCGCCTGGTGATCGGCGCCCTCGTCCTCGCCCTGGTGGTCCGGCCCCGCGTCCGGCACTGGGACCGCGCGCAGTGGACCGGCGCCGTCCTGCTCGGACTGGCCCTCGGCGGCATGAACGTCTTCATCTACCTGGCCTTCGCGACGATCCCCATCGGCGTCGCCGTGACGATCGAGTTCCTCGGACCACTCACGCTCTCGCTCGTGCACACCCGGCGGTGGCGTGACGTCCTCTGGGCGGTGCTGGCGCTCGCCGGTGTCGTGCTCCTCGGCGTCGGCCCCTCCGCCGTCACCCAGCTCGGCGGCGTGGCCTGCGCCGTCGCCGCCGCCGCGTGCTGGGCCGGCTACATCGTGATGAACCGGCACGTGGGCTCGCTCATCCCGGGCGTCGACGGCCTGGCGGTGTCGATGCTCGTCGCGATGGTGGTGTCGCTGCCGTTCGGCCTGCACACCGCGGTCGACGGCGTCGTGGCCGACCCGACGCTGCTCGTCGTGTTCGGCGCCGTCGCCGTGCTGTCGAGCGTGCTGCCCTACGCCCTCGAGATGCTCGCGCTGCGCCGGATGCCGACACGGGTGTTCGGCGTGCTGCAGAGCCTCGGCCCCGCGGTGGCGGCGCTCGCCGGGCTCCTCGTGCTGCACGAGGCCCTGTCGCCCGTGGAGGTGGTGGCGCTCGCGTGCGTCACCGCGGCGAGCGTCGGCGTGACGGTCTACTCGGCGCGGAGGAAGTCGGCGTAGGTCGGCTCGTGCGCGTCGCCGGAGAGCAGCGCGGGGTCGTTGACACGGCGCTCGACGTAGGCGGCGATGACTTCTGGCGGGGTGAGCACGTGTGCCACCCAGGACGGGACCTCGTGACGGGTCACGGCGCTTCCTTCCGGTCGGGACACTCGCGGGACGGATGTCTTGATCGTCGAGAATCTTCGTGGACCCCGACTGCTTGAACGATCCCGCGTCGCCGGAGCCCTGTCAACCGGGTGCGCTATCCGGCGTCCGGTGCACGCGCCCGGCGGTCGGCGTCGACCCGCAGCACCCGGTGCTTGACGGCAGACCGCCACACCCACGCCTGCGCCTGCTGCCCGAACTGCGCCCACTCCACGAGCACGGCATCGCGGGTCCAGCTCTTCGCGAAGGCCTTCACCCGGACGTGGAACGTCGGGAACTGCACCCACGCCCACACCGGCAGCGGGGTCACCGCGTGGCAGACGTCCGGCCCCCGGGCGTCGTCGGAGAGCGTGTAGGCGTGCGGGCGTTCGACCTCCGGGTGCTCCGGGGGCTGCCACCGGTTCTCGCGACGCCGTCCCACCGGATCATTCGAACGTGTGTTCGAACGGACGTCAAGTCCGGTGCGCCGCGGCGGACACGCTGGAGGCTCGGATCGGCGTGTCGACGTCGCCTCCGACCGCGGACCCCGCCGGAGGCGCGAGGGGCAGGGCCGCTGGGTCAGGAGGCGAGTGCGGCCAGGCGGGCGGCGCGGCGGAGCGCCTGCTCCTCGGGGTCCGGGACCGGGGCGGCCTGGATGAGCCGTCGGGTGTACGGGTCCTCGGGCGCACGGAGGATGGCGTCACACGTCCCCTGTTCGGCGACGCGCCCCTGGTGCAGCACGACGACGCGGTCGCACAGGGTGTCCACGACGGCGAGGTCGTGCGTGACGAACAGGCACGCGAACCCGAGGCGCTCCTGCAGCTCGCGGAAGACGTCGAGCACCCGGGCCTGCACCGACACGTCGAGGGCACTCGTGGGTTCGTCGGCGATGAGCAGCGCGGGGTCGAGGGCCACGGCGCGGGCGATCGCGACGCGCTGCCGTTGGCCGCCGGAGAGCTCGTGCGGGTAGCGCTCCCGGAAGCCGCCGTCGAGCCCGACGTCCGACAGGAGCCGTTCGACGCGGGTCTCGGTGTCCGCGGCCGACAGGCGGAGGATCTGCCGGAGGGGCTCGACGACGGTCTGCCCCACCGTGTACCGGGGGTTCAGGGAGCGCAGCGGGTTCTGGAACACCACGCCGACGCGACGCCGCATGCTCCGGCGCTCCGCACGACCGGCACCGGCGAGGTCGATGCCGTCGACCGACACCGAGCCGGCGGTGATCGGAGCGAGGCCGACCGCAGCGCGGCCGATCGTGGTCTTGCCGCTGCCGGACTCCCCCACCAGGCCGACGATCTCGCCGCGGCCGACGGTGAACGACACGTGGTCGACCGCGCGGAAACGCCGGCGCAGCGCGCCGCCGTACTCGACCACGAGGTCGCGGACGTCGAGGACGGTCGACGGGAGGGGCGTGGCGGGGGCGAGCGGAGCCTCCCGGCCGTCACCGGAACCCAGCCGCGGGACCGCGGCGAGCAGCTCGCGCGTGTAGTCCGCGGTCGGCGCCGCGAAGAGGGCGACGGCGGTGCCGGACTCGACCACCTGGCCGCGGCGCATCACGACGACCCGGTCGGCGATGTCGGCGACGACGCCCATGTCGTGGGTGATGAGCAGGATCGCGGTGCCGGTGCGCTCCCGGAGCGCCCGCAGCACGTCGAGCACCTCCGCCTGCACGGTGACGTCGAGCGCGGTCGTGGGCTCGTCGGCGATGAGCAGGTCCGGGTCGGCGGCGAGCGCCATCGCGATCATCACGCGCTGGCACTGCCCGCCGGAGAGCTCGTGCGGGTACTGCCCCAGGCGGCGTTCGGGCTCGGGGACCTCGACGGCCCGCAGGAGCTCGAGCGCCCGGGCCCTGACCGTCGCCCGGTCGGTGGAGGCGTCGGCGCGGCGGACGGCCTCGGCGAGCTGGAACCCGATCGTGAAGACGGGGTTCAGGGCAGCGGAGGGGTCCTGGAAGATCATCGAGACCGTGCGGCCGCGGACCTCGCGGAGGTGCTGCTCGCCGGAGCTGAGCACGTCGACGCCGCCGATGCGGATCGCGCCGCTGGCGACGGCGCCGTCGGGGGCGATGCCCATCGCGGTCATCGCGGTCATGCTCTTGCCGGAGCCGGACTCCCCGACGACGGCGACGACCTCACCGCGGCCGACGGTGAAGGAGGCGTCGTCGACGGCGCGGACCACCTCGCCCTCGACGTCGAACGTGACGGTCAGGTGGTCGACGACGAGGACGTCCTCGCGCGGCTCGGTCATGGGGTTCCCGTCCCTGGTGCGTCGTCGCCCGTGTCGCGGGCGACCTTGAAGGCCTCCCAGTCCTCGAGCATCTTGCGGTGGTGGCCGTGCAGCCACTGCATGTAGTCGCGCCCGTTGCGCAGGCGCTCGCGGACGGGGGCGTCCACGTCGCCGGGGCCGGTGTGGCCGTCCTGTTCGACGACGGCGAGCCCGCGGGCGATGATGTCCCGCTGCCGGTCGAGGTACTTCCGCTCGCTGGCCAGCCAGCTGCCCCAGACGTCGGTCTCGGCGCGGAAGTAGTGGCTCCGCTCCCCCGGCACCGTGTGGCGCTTGACGAACCCGGAGTCGACGAGCCGCCTGGTCGCCATCGACACCGACCCCGAACTCGCGCCGAGGGCCGCCTGCAGGTCGGCGGAGGACGAGTACGGGGCGCGGGTCATGATGAGGTAGCCGAGCACCCGGGCGTCGGTGAGGGGCATGCCCGCGCCGTCGCCGAGCATCAGCGCGAACTCCTCGACGAACGCCTGACGCACCGGGTCCAGGACGCGGTCGTCGGTCGTGACGGTCTGCTGCTGCTCGGTCATGGTGGTCCCCTCGTCGATCCGTGGTCCGCGCCAGGCTATGCGAGCCCGGCCGCGACCTCCGGAGCCTCGTCGGGGATCGCCCACGGCTCCTCGCTCATGCCGCCGCTGCCGCGGATGCCGGTGACGGTGCCGTCGGCGTCGCGGGTGAACACGATGTCCTCGTCGACGGAGCCGAAGCGGTTGCCGTGGGTCATCCGGAGCGTGTCCGCGTCGACGACCTCGAGCCGGGTGGGCGACTCCATCGGGTCGAGGCCGGAGGGGTCGATCGCGAGCAGCCGGTCGCCGACCCGGACGACGTCGGTGACGCCCCACGGGTTGGCGTAGCGGCCGGTGTACCGCGCGGCGACGTCCTCGGTGACGACGGCGCCGGGCGCTGCCCTGTCGGCAGCGGCGTCGAGCAGGTTGACGATCCCGGTGGCGAGGAGCGTCGCGGGGCCGGCGGCCGAGCTCGTCATCACGGAGACGACCAGGCCGGACTCGGGGTCGAACAGCGACTGGGTGATGTGGCCGGGGAAGCCGCCGGAGTGGCCGCGGACCTCGCGCCCGTTGATCCGGTCGACGATGAAGCCGGCACCGTAGCCGCGGGCTGCCGGGTCCTCGTCGGAGGCGCTCCACGACTTCCGCTGCGCCAGGCGCTTGGAGTGGTCGCTCAGCAGCTCGCCCTGCCCGAGCACGTGCGCGGAGAAGTACTTGACCAGGTCGGACGCGGTGCCGTGGAAGCCGGTCGCCGCGGCCATCGCCCGGGTGTCGACGTGGGCGATGCGCTGCCGGTGCCGTGCGACGTGGAAGCCGGAGTAGCCGACCACGAAGTCGTCCTCGCGCGACGGGTCCCAGTCGGGCCCGGTGTTCCGCAGGCCGAGCGGTTCGACGATCTCCTGGCGCACGTAGTCGTTGTAGCTCCGCCCGGACGCCGCGGCGATGACGAGCCCGAGGAGCGAGTACCCGAGGTTGGAGTAGTTGAACGAGGAGCCCGTCGGCACCTTCTGCCCGCGGTCGAGCACCAGCGCGAGGAGCTCGTCCTCGTCCGGGAACGGCCGGGCGAGGGACCAGTAGTCGCCGTCGTGGCCGTCGCGGATCACACCGGCGCCCATCTCCATCAGCTCGCGGACGATGGCGTCGGCGATCGGCGACCCGCCCTCGACGAGTGCGGGGACGTAGGTGCCGACGGTGTCGTCGAGCCGCAGGGAGCCCCGTTCGGCGAGGAGCAGCAGCGCCGTCGACGTGAAGGTCTTGGAGTGCGAGGCGATGCGGAACAGGTCGTTCGTCGTCAGGCGGCGGCCGGCCTCGACGTCGGCGTGGCCCCACGCCTCGGAGAACAGCTCCTCGCCCTGGTACCCGATCGCGACCTGCACGCCGGGCACCCGCAGCTGCCAGACCTTGTACGCGACCCAGTCGCGGATGGTGGGCAGCGTCGTGCGGTAGGCGGTGCGGGTGGCCTCGGTGTCGGTCACGGTGGTTCCTTCCAGGAGAGCAGGGGGTTCGAGTCCGGCGTCAGCGGCGACGCGGGTCGAGTGCGGCCCGCAGGGTGTCACCGAGCGCGATGACGGCGAGCACGGTGACGGCGAGGAACGCCGCGGGTGCGACGAGCATGTGCGGGGCGCGCAGGAACTGGCTGGTGGCGGCGGAGAGCTGCAGCCCCCACGAGATCGCCGGGCTCTCGAGGCCGATGCCGAGGTAGGTCAGCGACGACTCGGACACGATGACGCCGCCGACGGTGATCGTGGCGAGGACGAGCAGCGGCGAGATCGACGACGGCAGCACGTACCGGGTGGTGATCCGCCACGTGGAGAGCCCCATCGTGCGGGCGGCCAGGACGAACTCGGCGTTCCGGACCCCGCGGACGCTCGACCGGACGAGCCGGGCCATCGTCGGCCACCCGAACAGCGCGAGCACGAGCGACACGGTGAGCACCGACCGCTCCCCGACGCTGTTGAGCACCACGACGGCGCCGAGCAGGAACGGGAAGCCGAGGAACACGTCGGTCAGGCGGGCGAGCACGGCGTCGACCCAGCCGCCGACCATGCCCGCGACGGTCCCCACGACGACGGCGACCATGCCCGCGAGCACGGTGGTGAGCACCGCGACGGCGATCGACGAGCGGGTGCCGTACACGACGTTGGCGTACACGTCGCAGCCCTGCAGGTCGAAGCCGAACGGGTGCCCGGCGGCGGAGCCGTCCCCGCTCCGGCCGAGGTCGCAGACGCGGGGGTCGCCGTGGCCGAACAGCCCGGCGAACAGCTGCGGGAACGCGGCGATCGCCAGCACGAGGACGAGGACCGACGCGGGCACCCAGAACCCCGGGGTGCGGGCCGCGGCGGCGAGGGGGCGGCGCTTGACCCCGACGACGGGGTCGACGGTCGCGGCGAGGGCGGAGGTGGTCATGCGGCGGCTCCCGATCGGACGCGCGGGTCGAGGGCGGCGTGCAGCAGGTCGACGAGCACGCTCGTGACGAGGAACACCAGGATGAGGGCGGTGGAGATCCCGACGACGACGGCACCCTCGTGCGAGCGGATGCCCTGGAACAGCAGGTTCCCGACGCCGGGCAGGTTGAAGATGCCCTCGATGATCACCGTGCCGCCCATCAGGTAGCCGAGGTCGGTCGCCAGGTACGTCGCGGTCGGGATGAGCGAGTTGCGCATCACGTGCACCCCGACGACCCGGCCGGGCGTCAGGCCCTTCGCGCGGGCGGTCCGGACGTAGTCGGCGTCGAGGGTCTCGATCATCGAGGTCCTGGTGAGCCGGGACACCGCGGCCAGGCCGAACAGCGCGATGACGAACGCGGGCAGCACGTACGCGGTCGGCCAGCCGGCGGTGGCGCCCGCGACGGGGAACCAGTGCAGCCGGACCGAGAACACGAGCTGCAGGGCGACGCCGAGCACGAAGACCGGGACGGCTCCGACGACGATCGTGCCGACGAGGACGGTCTTGTCGAGCACCGTGCCGCGCTTGAGCGCCGACAACACCCCGAGCCCGATGCCCAGGACGATCTCCAGCGCCCACGCGGTGAGGGCGAGCGTGATCGTCACCGGCCAGCGCGAGGCCATCTGTGCCGCGACGGGCTGCCCGGTGAAGTCGGTGCCGAAGTCGCCGCGGAACAGCCCGCCGACGTACTGCACGTACTGCAGCCACAGCGGCTGGTCCAGGTGGTACTCGGCACGGAGCGCCCGCACGACCGACTCGCTGAGCGGCCGGTCGCCGCCGAGCGCCCGGATCGGGTCACCGGGCAGCGCGAAGGTCATCGCGTAGATCAGGAAGGTCACCCCGAGGAAGACGATGACCAGGCCGCCGAGTCGCCGGCCGACGGCGAGCGTCGGACGCATCACGCGCCTCCCGACCGCTGTGTGGCGACCATGGCCGGACGGGAGGCGCGTGCCGGGTCCGCCACGTGGCTCGCGCAGGCGAGGATCGCCCCGTACTGCACCCCCACCAGCGTCCCCACCGGGATCGGCGCGGCGTCGGTCACCGCGCCCGCCTGCCAGAGCGCGTACCGCTCCGCGAGGTCGTCGCGGAGCCGCCGGAGCGGCGCGGACGCCGTGCCGGCGGTGGTCTCCGCCTCGAGCGCGCGGAGCAGCATGCCGCCGTAGCGGAGCCGGAAGCAGCGCACCAGGTCCTCGCAGCCGAAGCGCTCGGCGACGGTGGCCATCCGGTCCGCCGGTTCGCGCTCGGCCCGGGCACGGTCGGTCTCCGGGGTCGCGGTGAGCATCGGGATGAAGGCCCGCGAGCCCTGCAGGAAGGGCGTCTCGATCGTCAGCATCGGCGACGCGGCGTCGAGGACCCGCTGGAGCTCGGCCCCGGAGCCGCCGAGGTCGTCCGCGCACCGCCGGAGCAGGTCCGCGTAGGACTCGTCGGTCGGGGTCTGGTCGTCGGCGTCGGGGTGGCTCCAGTACGGCAGCTCGGCCACCATGCACAGTGCGCCGTGACGGAGGGCCCACGCGGCGCTGGACGCCCCGTGGATGTGCTCGGCGGGGTCGACACCGAGGCCCTCGAGGTAGTCGTGGACCTCCTCCACCCCGTCCATCGCGAACACCGCCGGGGCGAGCTCTCGCAGGTGTGGCGACTCCGGCTCCCCGGTGTCGAGCGGCAGCCCGAGCGCCCGGGGCACCGCGTGCAGCACGTCGATCACGTCGGGCAGGTCCTCGGAGAGGTAGTAGTAGACGCCGCCCATCTCCCCGTTGTGCAACGACACCAGCAGCTCCGGTTCGGTGTCGTCGATGAGCCGCATGAACGCGAGCGTCTCCGGCAGCACCTGGTCGAAGTACACCGACTTGTGGTTGTTCGGGAACGTCCACTCCACCTGGCTGTCCGGAGCCGGCCGGTAGAAGTGCCGCGAGTAGAAGACCCGGTCGTACGGGTCGTGGAACCAGGCCTCGTTGAGCCGCATGCCGTCCGGGTCGATCGTCGGGACGATGTGCCAGGTGACGTCGAGCGCCGTGGCCTCCGCGTCGTCGCCGAGCATCGTCTCGGCGAGGTGCAGCGCCGTCCACGAGCCGATCGGTTCGTTCGGGTGCACGCCGCCGACGATGACGGCGGCGTGCGACCCGGTGCCGATGCGGTAGCTGTGCAGGGGTTCGCCGAGGCGGCTGGTGCCGATCCTGGTGACCGTGACCCGGTCCGGGTGGGCCGCGGCGAGCGCGTCGAACCGGGCGTGCAGGTCGTCGACGAGCGGGAAGCCGTCGTGGTCGGGGACCTCGCGGACGAGCCGCAGGATGGTGTCGCTGTCCATGCGGGCCCTACTTCACGGCGATCTTCGCGACCACCGGGCTGCCGGCGACCGCGGGGAGCTCCGCGATCTTGTCGCTGGTGACGTAGGAGTACTTGTCGAAGAAGGTGGGGACGACCGGGAAGTCCTCGAGCACGGCCTCCTGCGTCTTCGTGTAGTACTCGTTCGCCTCGGCCTGGGTGCCGGCGGAGTCGGCCTTCGCGAGCAGCGAGTCGACCTCGTCGTCCTGGTAGTAGCCCGTGCAGGGTGCGCAGCCGCCAGCCGTGGTGAACAGGGCGCGGAGGGTGTTCTGCTGGCTGATGTAGAGCGCGCCCCAGTGGCCGAAGTGCGGGCCCTTGACGGTCTTGTCCGTCAGCTCGGAGTAGTACGAGGCCCAGTCGGTGGTGGCCTTCGCCTCGGCGTCGACCCCGAGGTTCTGCCGGATCTGGTTCGCGTACGCCTGGTAGAGCGAGTCGAGGCCGTTGCCGCCCGGGTAGACGATCTCGATGCTGCCGTCGAACCCGCCGGCCTTCGCCAGGAGCTGCTTGGCCGCTGCCGGGTCGAACTCGCAGGCCTCGCCGCAGATGCCCTCCTTCGTCCCGGACATCGACGGCGGGGTGAGCGCGGTCGCCGGGTCGTACAGGCCGCCGTAGATGGCCTTGTTGACCTGGTCGCGGTCGATCGACATCGAGATCGCGCGGCGGACGTCGGGGTCGGAGTAGCGCTCGTCCCACAGCGGGAAGCCGAGGTAGTCGATGCCGGGGGCGTCGAAGGAGTGCAGCCGGTCGCCGAAGTCGTCCTTCGCGCTCGTCATCTTGTCCGTCGGCAGGAAGAGCACGTCGGCGTTCCCGGCGAGGACGTCGGTGTACGCGGTGTTCATGTCGGAGTAGCTGCGGAAGGTGACGTTCGGGGTCGCGGGCTTCGCGCCCTCGTAGCCCTTCCAGGCCGTGACGGTGAACTCCTGGTTCGCCTTCCAGGCCTTCGACATCTTGTAGGGGCCGTTGCCGATCGGCTTCTTGTCGTACGCCTTCAGGTCGTCGTACGCGGCGGACGGCATCGGGTAGAACGCCGTCTGCGCCTGGCTGAGCTGCAGTGGGAACTGACTGTCCGCGTGGGTCAGGGTGACCGTGAAGGTGTCCTTGCCGGTGACCTTCAGCCCCGACATCTCCTTCGTCGTCGGGGTGCCCTTCGCCGGGTTCAGGTCCGAGTACCCGACGATCGACGCGAGCTGGCCGCTGTTCTCCCAGGCGTTCGGGCCGTAGGCGACGTGGTTCCAGGCCTTGACGTAGCTCTCGGGGGTGACGGCCTCGCCGTTCTGGAACTCCCACCCGTCGCGGAGCGTGATCGTCCACGTGGTGGCGTCGTCGCTCTCGACGCTCTTCGCGGCGACGTCGTGGAGTTCGCCCTTCGCGTCCGTCTGGGTCAGCGGGGCGAACAGGCTCATCACCTGGTCGAAGGCCACCGTCTGCCGCCCGGGCGTCAGGTGGTCGGGCTCACCGGTGGCGTACACCAGGCTCGCGTCCGCGGCGGGGTCGGCGGTGCCGCTCGCCGAGCAGCCGGTCGCGACCAGGGCCACCGTGGCAGCCGCGGCGAGCGCGGCGATCGTCCTGCGTCGCATGGACAACTCCTTCGATCGGGTGCGTCCGGTCCACTGCCCGGTCGTCGTTGTCCGGAAAGCTAGGCCCGGTCGAATCCCGACCGCAAGGCTTCTTTCAATCGACTCTGAAACTTTTACCAGGCAGAAACACCCGCGAAACGACACCTGTCGCGCGAGCCTGGGCCGGTGTGCCACGCTCGGGACATGCGCCACACACCGCACTTCCTGATGACCGACGTCGCCGAGGTGAAGCGGCTCGTCGACGACAACCCGTGGGCGACGATCGTGTCGCACACGGACGCCGGACTCGTGGCCTCGCACTACCCCTTCGTGCTCGAGGCACCCGGTCCCGACGAGGACCCCGACCAGCTCGTGCTCGTCTCGCACGTCGGACGTCCCGACGAACAGGCCCACGAACTCGGGCAGCACGAGGTGCTCGTCATCGTGCAGGGCCCCCACGGCTACGTCTCCCCCGCCTGGTACCCGGCAGCCCAGTTCGTCCCGACGTGGAACCACGTCACCGCGCACCTCTGGGGGACACCGGAGATCCTGTCCGACGAGGAGAACTTCCGCGTCCTCGGCGAACTCGTCGACCACTTCGAACGGGTGATGTCCGACCCCGTCTCCCTGCAGGTCGACGAGGACACCGCCAGGCGCATGGCGAAGGGCACCGTGGGCATCCGCATCCGGGTCACCCGCTTCGACGCCCGCGCCAAGCTGTCCCAGAACAAGGCCCCGGCCGTGGTCGACGACGTCATCGCGGGACTGCGCGGCGACGGGCCCTACGCCTCGCCGGCGCTCGCCGACGAGATGGAGCGGGTCCGGCCCGGCGTCGGTGCCGAGTCGCCCGCCGTCACGGTCGCCGGACGGGAGGCACGATGAGCGCCGTCCTGCTCCGTTCCGTCCGCCGCGTGGGCACCTCCGGCACCCCGGCCGACGTGCTGGTCGCCGACGGTGTCGTCACCACGATCACCCCCGCCGGCACGCTGGCACCGTCGGGTCCCGACACCGAGGTCGTCGACGCCGGCGGGGCCTGGCTCGGCCCCGGGCTCGTCGACCACCACACGCACTTCGACCAGTGGGCGCTCGTCCGGCGGCGCGTCGACGTCACCGGCTGCGACTCCGCCGAGGCGACTGCCGACCTCCTCGCCGACGTCGCCTGCACCGGGGTGGCGGACCCGGTCCTCGTCGGCCACGGCTACCGGGACGGTCTCTGGCCGCGCCCCGCCCGACGCGCGCTGCTCGACGCGGCCGCACCGAGCCTCCCGACCGTCGTCATCAGCGCGGACCTGCACGCCGTCTGGTGCAGCACCAGCGCACTCGCCCACTTCGGCCAGGTCCTCGGACGGCCGCTCGATGCCGGCGAGGACGGCGTCCTGCGCGAGCAGGACGCGTTCGACGTCACCGGCGCGCTCTCCACCGTGCCGGACGCCGTGCTCGACGGCTACGTCGCGGACGCCGCCGAGGCCGCTGCCGCCCGCGGCGTGACCCGGGTCGTCGACCTCGAGATGCGCTTCGGGCTGGACCGCTGGGTGCGCCGCATCCACGGCGGGACGGACGCACTCCGGGTGGCGTCTGGCGTGTACGCGACGGAGCTGTCCGACGTCATCGCCCGCGGGCTCCGCACCGGCGACGTCGTCGAGGGCACCCGCGGCCTGCTCACGATGGGGCCGTTCAAGGTGATCACCGACGGCTCCCTCGGGACGCGGACGGCAGCGCTCGTGGACGGGTCGGGCTCGCTCGCCTGGGCCTTCGACGACCTCGTCGCGATCACCCGCCGGGCCGTCGACGCCGGACTCACGCCGGCGGTCCACGCCATCGGCGACCGGGCGAACACCCTGGCGCTCGACGTCTTCGAAGCCGTCGGCGCCCGCGGCACGATCGAACACGCCCAGCTGCTCGTGGACACCGACGTCGAGCGGTTCGCCCGCCTCGGCGTCGCCGCGTCGGTGCAGCCGGAGCACGCGATGGACGACCGGGACATCGCCGACCGGCACTGGGCGGGCGACACCGACCGGGCCTTCGCGTTCGCGTCCCTGGTCCGTGCGGGAGCCCAGGTGCTCCTCGGGTCGGACGCCCCGGTGGCGCCGCTCGACCCGTGGGTGTCGCTCGCCGCGGCCGTCGGGCGGGACCGTGACGGCCGCGAGCCGTGGCACCCCGCCGAGCGGATGTCGGCGCTCGCCGCTTGGCGGGGGTCGACCGACGGACGGGTCTCCGTGGCTGTCGGGGACGTCGCGGACCTCGTGCTCACCGAGGCGGACCCGCTCGCCGCGTCCTCGGCCGCGCTGCGGTCCATGCGAGTGCTCGGCACCGCGATCGCCGGGCGGTGGACGCACCTGGACCTGTGACGGCAGGCCCTACTTCTGGTCCTTCGGGCACCAGTAGAGCTTGCGGCCGGCCATGTCCGCGATCCGGATCTCGGTGCCGCACACCCGGCAGGGCTCACCCTGACGGTGGTACACCCAGTGGCGGTCCTTCCGGGACCGCAGGGCCTTCTTGTGGTCGGCGGCGGACAGGCCGTCCATCGTCATCATCAGACCGTCGCGGACACCGTCGTGCAGCAGCTTCGACCAGTCGGCCCAGAGCGCCTCGGCCTGCTTGACGGTGATCTTCTTGCCCACCTTGTACGGGTCGATGCGCTGTCGGAACAGCAGCTCAGCGCGGTAGATGTTGCCGATGCCGCTCACCACGGACTGGTCCATCAGGAGCTGCCCGATCGCGACGTTGCGCTTCCGGACGTTCTCCACGAAGACCTTCTCGGCCTCGGGGCCGTCGTCGTTCATCGGGTCTGGGCCGAGCTTGTCGAGGGCCTGCTGGACCTCGGTCGGAGTCTCCACGACGCACTTCGTCGGGCCGCGGAGGTCGGCGACGGTGTCCTCGGTCAACAGCCGCACGCGCACCTGGCCGACGGGGTCCGGCGGGAAGGCCTCGATCGGGTCCTCGGTCTTCTCCTGCTCGGCCATCCGGTAGCGGGCGAGCCGCGGGGCGCCGATGGAGGACAACGACTCCTCCCGGTCGTCGTCGTCCGACAGGGCCTCGGCGGTGGAGATCACGCCGGCGAAGTCCCACGCGCCGTACAGGCCGAGGTGGACGCGGAGGAACAGGTCGTCCTCGAACTCGAGGAACATCTGCTTGCCGACGGCCCGCGCCGCGACGAGCGTCTTGCCGTCGAGCTGCTCGGCCCCCGCGGCGAAGCGGCCCTGGGGGCTGGAGACCTCGCAGCGCTTGCCGACGAAGTGCCGGGTGAACTGGTTGGCGATTCGGTGGACGGAGTGACCCTCGGGCATGGGTCCTGTTCTACCCGGTGCCGCTGACGGTCGGTGTCCCCCGACGGCCTGCTACGCGTCGACCTGCTTGCCGGCGATGGTGCCGGTCTGCTCGTACTCGGCGAGCTGCGCGATGCGGCGGGCGTGGCGTTCCTCGCCGGAGAACGGCTCGGCGATGAACAGGTCCACGAATTCGATGACCTCGGCCTCGGTGTGCTGGCGGGCACCGAGCGAGATGACGTTGGCGTCGTTGTGCTGCCGGGCCAGGAGCGCGGTGGACTCGTTCCACACGAGCGCTGCCCGGACGCCCTCGACCTTGTTCGCGGCCATCGCCTCGCCGTTGCCCGACCCGCCGAAGACGACGCCGAGCGCCTGGACGCCCGCGCGCTGGTCCGCGACGACCGCGTGTGCGGCGTTGATGCAGAACGAGGGGTAGTCGTCGAGCGCGTCGTACGCGGTCGGACCGTGGTCGACGACCTCGTGTCCGGCCTCGGCGAGGTGCGAGGCGAGGGTCTTGGCGAACTCGAGGCCGGCGTGGTCCGTTCCGAGGTGGATGCGCATGGACTGATCCTATTCCCGGCCGCGAGCGACCCTCGCCACCACCACCACGTACCGGCACGCGGTCTCGCCGTCGTTCCGGTAGGTCACCTCGGCGGGGTCGCCGAGCTCGATCCGGTCGCCGGCCGCGAGCACGACCGGCTCGCCGCCGACGACGAGCTGGAGCTCGCCGTCGACGACCCAGATGCAGTGCCGGACGAAGGCGTACGCGGCCGCCGGGTAGGTCACGGCAGCCCCGGCCGGGAGACGCACCTCGGTCACGTCCACGGGGAAGTCCGCACTGGCGAGCGGACGACGGCGGTACCCGGTCTCGGGGTCCGTCCAGTGGTCGGCGGTCGCGGCGCGCTGCACGCCGGTCGCGTCGTCGGGGCTGCCGGGCTCCGGCTCGTCGTGCGCGTGCGTCTCGTGGGACCCGTCGAGCAGCTGGGAGACCGTGAGCCCGAACGCGCCGGACAGCCGCCCGAGGATGGTGGCCGTCGGACTGGACACCCCGCGCTCGACGCGGTTGATCATCGCGCGGGAGACGCCGGACGCCTCGGCGAGCTCGGTGAGACTCCACCGCCGGTCGTCCCGCAGCGCGTGCAGCCGAGCCCCGAGGCGGCGCTGGTCGGCGGCGTCCGCGGGTTCCGGTCCGGTTCCAGTAGCGGGTTCCAGTCCGGCGTCGGGTTCCGGTCCGGCTCCGGCGTCGGGTTCCGCTTCCGGTGCCGAGTCGTCTACGATCTGAGACATGACGACAGCATATGCGACGGGTGAGCCGGGGGCGGTCACGGTCCGGGACTGCCAGCCGGACGACCTCGACGTCGTCCACGCGCTGCACGTCGACGCGGTCCTGCACACGACGGCCGTCTGGCAGGACCGGCCGAACCCGCGGACGTGGTTCGACGGGTGGCTCGCCGAGCGTCGGGCGGCCGGGCTGCCGGTCTTCGTGGCCGAGGTCGACGGGGCGGTCGCCGGTTACGTGTCGTACGCACCGTTCCGGCCGCTCGAGGGCTACCGGTTCACGGTCGAGCACAGCGTGTACGTGGTGCCGGCGTTCCGGGGCCGTGGCATCGCGTCGACGCTCATGCGCGCACTGGTGGCCCACGCCCGGGAGCAGGACCTGCACGTGATGATGGCCGGCATCTGCAGCTCGAACACGGGGTCGATCGCGCTGCACGAGCGCCTCGGGTTCGAGGTCGCGGCCGTGCTCCCCGAGGTCGGGCGCAAGTTCGACCGCTGGTGGGACCTCACCCTGATGCGCCTGCCCCTGGCCTGACGCCGCGCGGCACCGCCGCGCGCACCGCCGCCGCGCGCCCGAGTCTCGGCCCGGCGGACACCCTGCGGCCTCCGGAACCCGTGCGGTGTCCGCCGAGCCGAGTCTCGCCGGACGCGCGCCGCGGGGCGGAGCCGAGCCGGGCCTCCCGTCAGTCCGTGGTGGCCGTGTCGAAGATCGGACCGACCGTGCGCGAGCGCTTGAGCTCGAAGAAGCCCGGGTACCGGGCTGCTGCGACGATGCCGTCCCAGAGGTCGAGTGCCTGCTGGCCCTTCGGCGCCGGGGAGATGACGGGGCCGAAGAACGCGGTGCCCTCGACGGCGATCACCGGGGTGCCGACGTCCTGGCCGACGCGCTCGATGCCGTCGCGGTGGCTCGCACGGGTGGCGGCGTCGGCCTCGTCCGACCAGGCTGCGTCGGCGAGGTCGGCGTCGAGGCCGAGCTCCGCCAGGACGGCGGGGACCACCTGGGCGGGGTCGTGCTCCTGGCGGTGGTGGATGTGCTCCCCGAGGGCGTCGTAGAGGGGCTTGACGACCTGGTCGCCGAGGCGGAGCCGCGCTGCCGTGACCAGGCGCGGGTAGACCTGCCCCTGCTCGAGGCGTTCCTTGTACTCGGGCGGGACGTCCTGGTGCTCGTTCAGCACGAACAGGCTCATCACGTGCCAGGTGACGTCGAGGTCGCGGTGTCGCTCCACTTCCTCCACCCACCGGCTCGTCATCCAGGCCCACGGGCAGTTCGGGTCGAACCAGAAGTCCACAGCCGTACGGGTCGTCTCGGTCTTGTCCACAGTCGTCTCGGTCACGGGTGCGAGCGTACGCGCGCTCGCTAGGGTGGTTCCGACACGTCCCGCGGGTGCACGACGCGCAAGTGGGACACAGCTGCGCGGACATCGATCGTCCGTGCCCGCATCGAAGATGGAGCGTCCGTGCCCGGAGAGAACCTCACCCGAATCGAAGCCCAGGAACGCGCCACGATCGTCGACGTCCAGTCGTACGACGTCGAGCTCGACCTCACGCGCGGCGCCGAGTCCTTCGGCAGCACCACCCGCGTGCGCTTCACCGCGACGCCCGGTGCGTCGACGTTCATCGACGCGATCACCAGGACCGTGCACTCGGTCACGCTGAACGGCACCGAGCTCGACGTCGCCGCGGTCAACGACGGCGTCCGCATCCAGCTCGCCGACCTGCAGGAGACCAACGAGCTCGTCGTCGTCAGCGACGCGCTCTACACGAACACCGGCGAGGGCCTGCACCGCTTCGTCGACCCCGTCGACGACGAGGTCTACCTGTACTCCCAGTTCGAGGTCCCGGACTCCCGCCGGATGTTCGCCGTGTTCGAGCAGCCCGACCTCAAGGCCGAGTTCACCTTCACCGTCACCGCGCCGTCGCGCTGGCAGGTCGTCTCGAACTCCCCCACGCCCGAGCCCCGCGTCGACGGTGACGTCGCCACGTGGGCGTTCCCGCCGACCACCCGGATCTCGAGCTACATCACCGCGCTCATCGCCGGTCCGTACGAGGTGGTCCGCAGCGAGTTGACCTCCAGCGACGGCCGCACGATCCCGCTCGGGGTCTTCGCCCGCAAGTCGCTCGCCGAGTACCTCGACGCGGACTACGTCTTCGAGACCACCCGCAAGGGCTTCGCGTACTACGAGGACAAGTTCGACGTCCCGTACCCCTTCGAGAAGTACGACCAGCTCTTCGTGCCCGAGTTCAACGCGGGCGCGATGGAGAACGCCGGCGCGGTGACCTTCACCGAGACCTACGTGTTCCGCTCGAAGGTCACGGACGCCATCAAGGAGCGTCGGGTCGTCACGATCCTGCACGAACTCGCGCACATGTGGTTCGGCGACCTCGTCACGATGAAGTGGTGGAACGACCTCTGGCTCAACGAGTCCTTCGCGGAGTGGGCGTCGACGATCGCCACCGCAGAGGCCACCGAGTGGACCGAGGCCTGGACCACGTTCCAGGCGATGGAGAAGTCCTGGGCCTACCGCCAGGACCAGCTCCCCTCGACGCACCCGATCGTCGCGACGATCAACGACCTCGAGGACGTCCAGGTCAACTTCGACGGCATCACCTACGCCAAGGGCGGCTCCGTCCTGAAGCAGCTCGTCGCGTGGGTCGGCATCGACGCCTTCTTCGCCGGTGTCTCCGCGTACTTCAAGAAGCACCACCACTCCAACACCGAGCTGGCCGACCTGCTCGTGGAGCTCGAGGCCACCAGCGGTCGTGAACTCGGCGAGTGGTCGAAGCTCTGGCTCGAGACCGCCGGCGTGAACACCCTGCGCCCCGAGATCGAGACCGACGCCGACGGCGTCATCACGTCCTTCGCCGTGCTGCAGGAAGCCCCATCCGACTACCCGACGCTCCGACCGCACCGCCTGGCGATCGGCGTCTATGCGTTCAGCACCGACGGCTCGGCACCGTTCGGCGCGGACACCGCGTCGGCGGGCGGCAAGCTCGAGCGTGCCGCCCGCGTCGAGATCGACGTCGACGGCGCCCGCACCGAGGTCCCCGAGCTCGTCGGCACGCACCGCGGTGACCTCGTGCTGCTCAACGACGACGACCTGGCGTACGCCAAGATCCGCCTCGACGAGCAGTCCCGGCGCACCGCGATCGAGCACCTCGCCTCGATCGCGAACCCGCTCGCCCGCTCGATCGTCTGGGGTGCGATGTGGGACGCCACCCGTGACGCCGAGTCCCCCGCAATCGACTACGTCCGCCTGGTCCTCGGCAACATCGCTACGGAGACCGAGTCCACCACGATCCGCACCACGCTCTCGCAGCTGCTGCTGACCGCGCGGAACTACGTCGCCCCGGCCACGTCCGACACGACCGTCCGCACCGTCGGCGACACGCTCTGGCAGCTCGCCTCCTCGGCCGAGGCCGGCTCGGACGCCCAGTTCCAGTTCGTGAAGTTCTTCGCGCAGATCGCCTCGACGCCGGAGCACGTCGCGACGCTCTCCGGCCTGCGGGACGGTTCCGTCACGCTGAGCGGGCTCGAGATCGACACCGACCTGCGGTGGGAGCTCCTCGAGGGCCTGGTCCTCGCGGGCGCTGCCGGTGACGCCGAGGTGGACGCCGAACTCGCCGCCGACCGCACCGCGTCGGGCGAACAGGCGGCCGCACGTGCCCGCGCGACGATCCCCACCGCCGAGGGCAAGCTCGCCGCGTTCTCGTCGCTCGTCGACTCGGACGCCCTGCCGAACGCGATCGTCCGCCAGATCACGGTCGGGTTCCAGCACACCAACGCGCCCGTCGTGCTCGAGGGCCTGGTCCCCCGGTACTTCGACGTGCTGACCCGCATCTGGGCCGAGCGGAGCTACCACATGGCCGACACGATCGTCACCGGGCTGTACCCGGCGCCGCTCGCCTCGGTCGAACTCCGTGACGCCGCGGCCGCGTGGCTCGAAGCCCACCCGGAGACCCCGGCGCTCCGCCGCATCGTGACCGAGAACCTCGCGGGCACCGAGCGTGCGCTGCGGGTGCAGGCCGCGGACGCCTGAGTCCCAGCCCGAAAGCGCGGAACCGCTGACCGGCTGACCCGCTGAACCAGGACGGGGTGTGGTGTTCCTCCAGGGACGCCACACCCCGTCCGTTTACCATCGACCGGACATGATCTCGGCTGCAGACAACAGCGACGTCTCCAAGTGGGCGTCCAACGCATTCACCCAGTTCGTCGACGTGTGGCAAGCGCCGATCACGATCGTCATCACGATCGTCGCGGCGATCCTGCTCCGGTTGATCCTCCGTCGGATGATCAACCAGGTCGTGAACCGCATCGTCAACGGCGTCAAGAAGCGCCAGGGCGCCGACGACACCCAGGCGCTCATCGCCTCCCCGATCCAGACCGCCCGGGTCGTCCAGCGCACCCGGACGCTCGGCAGTGTGCTCGAGAACCTCGCCACCGTCGTCGTGGTGGTCATCGCGTTGATCATCATCGTGACAGCGGTCTGGCAGGGCGCTGCCGTCGGGATCGTCGGTGGCGCGTCGCTCGTCGCGGCGGGACTGGCCGTCGGCGCGCAGTCCATCGTGAAGGACCTGCTCTCCGGCGTCTTCATGATCCTCGAGGACCAGGCGGGCGTCGGTGACGTCGTCGACACCGGGCCGGCCACCGGGGTCGTCGAGAACGTCGGACTGCGCGTGATGCAGATCCGCGACGTGAACGGCATCCTCTGGTTCGTCCCCAACGGACAGATCCTGCGCGTGGGCAACCTGTCGCAGGGGTGGTCCCGGGTGCTCGTCGACATCACCGTGCCGTACGACACCGACATCGACGCCGTGCAGGACGCCCTGCTCGCCGCCGCCGTGCGGATGTCGCAGGAGCCCCGCTGGCGCCAGCGCATCGTCGAGAAGCCGGAGATCTGGGGCCTGCAGTCGATCAGCGAGGACGGCATGGTGTTCCGCCTCGTCGTGAAGACCCGTGCGTCGGAGCTCGACGTCGTCGGGCGCGAGCTCCGCATCCGGCTCAAGCGCGGGGTCGACGAGCTCGGCGTGACCCTGCCGGCGATGGCGATGATCATGCCGGAGGGCTGGGAGAACGCCACCTCGATCAACGGACTGCGGACCGTGCGGACGCAGCCGACGCCCGTGCCGCCCACGAAGCCCCGTCGCTCTCGGAAGACGAACGTGTACGGGCAGCCGATCGACACCGATCGGCCGCAGCCCCGGAAGGACGACCGATGACCGACCTGCCCTCCCCGAGCGGTGCCCCCGGCGGGTTGCCCGTCGGCACTGCCGGTGGCGTACCTGTTGCCGGCCAGCCGATCACGCTGCGGGTCGGGCTCGGCGGGTCGTCCGCGACCGGGTCGTTCTTCGACCGCATCGGCGGCGCCCCGACGTTCGACCGGTTGGTGCGCCGCTTCTACGACGGCGTGCAGACCGACGACGTCATCTGGCCGATGTACCCGCAGGACGACCTCGAGGGCGCGATCAGCCGCCTGTCACTGTTCCTGCAGCAGTACTGGGGCGGCCCCGGCACGTACAGCGAGGAACGCGGCCACCCCAGGCTCCGCATGCGGCACAACCCGTTCCGCATCACGTCCGAGGCCCGCGAGCACTGGCTGCTCCACATGCGCGACGCGGTCGAGTCGCTCGGGCTCGCGCCCCTCGACGAGGCCGAGCTGTGGGGCTACCTGGACCGCGCCGCCCACGCGATGACGAACACGTTCGACTGATCGGTCGTGGTTGCGGTCGTCGTTGCGGCCGCGACCACCGTTCAGACAGGAGGCTCGGTGCCAGCTGGCACCGGGCCTCCCGTCCGTCAGTGGGTCGCTGCCAGGTCCTGCAGCAGCGTGGGGCGCGTCGGCGCCCAGCCGTAGGCCGAGCGCGCGTGCGCACCCGAGCACTCCTGGTGCATGAGCAGGGCGTCCGCGAAGTCGGCGCCGAGTCGCTCGCGGGACGCGTCGACGCTCTCGGCGACGACCGGGGACCCGTGCGCCCCCGCCTCGGCGATCTCGCGCATCGTGGGGTTGTCCCCGGTCGCCGCGAGGACGTACCCGTCCTGCTCGCCCCGTTCGAGCGCGAGGACGTAGAGCTCCGCGAGGTCGTCCACGTGCACGGTCGTCCAGCGCTGCGAGCCGTCGCCGACCAGGCGCACCTCGTGCTCGCCGTCCCCGACGAACATCTGCGGGATGCCGGCGCCTCGGCCGTACACGATGCCCGGGGCGACGATCGTCGTGCGCGCGCTGCTGGCCCGGACGAGGGCCTCGTTCGGGCCGCGCCAGGCGGTGAGCGCCGGCGGGGAGACCGGCGACTGCTCGGAGATGTCCGTCGAGTTGCCGAAGGTGAAGATGCCGCCGGTGTGCACGAAGGGCTTCGGGGTGCCCTCGATCGCACGGAGGACCGTGCGCACGAAGTCCGGGTCGACCTCGGCCGCACTGGCGGTGTGGACGACGCCGTCGGCCTCGTGCACGAGCCGTTCGACGACCTCGGTGTCCGTGACGTCGCCGACGAGGGCAGTGCCGCCGGCCTCGCGGACGACCTGGGCCTTCTCGTCGGAGCGGACGATCGCGGTGACGCGGTGCCCGTGGCTGATCAGGGCGCGGAGGACGGAGGAGCCGATGTAGCCGGACGCACCGGTGAGGAAGACGTGCATCGGTCCAGACAACCACGCGTGCCGGTCAGCACGGTGGGTGCACGCCGGGCGTGGGTCTCGGTCTCGGTCTCGGTCCGGACGTGCGTCTCGGTGGTTCGGCTCAGTTCAGGGTCCACGCGCGGCGCTTGACGAGCACGTGGCCGCGGGACGTGGTGAGACGGCTCCAGGGGCCGGTCTCGAACAGGCGCACCGGGTCGTGCCCGAGGAACCCGAGGCTCTCCCCCGCGAAGCCAGCCGCTGCCGGCAGGTGCTCGATGCCCGGCACCGGTCGGCCCCAGACCTCGGAGCGGACCTTGCGGACGACGGCTTCGCCCGAGTTCGTGGGGACGGCGTCCGCGACCTCGGCGATCCCGGCCTTGGCGGCCCGGCGGAGGAGCTCCGGCGAGACGTCCGGCAGCGGGACCCAGCCACCGCGCGGCGGGGAGATGGCGGCCCAGGTGACCGTGTGGACCTCGTGCGGGAGCTCGACCTCGATCGGGGTGGCGCGGGTGGGGTCGGCCCCGTCGGCGTGTTCGGCGTCCTGCGTCTCGCCGAGGACCCGGAGGCGCTCCTGGAACGACGCGAGCGGCACGACGACGTCGATCGTCACGGGCTGGGTCAGCGAGAACGTGCGGAGGCCGAGGACCGTGGGGAGCTCGTCGAGCAGCCCGAGGGGGTACATGATCGCCGTGTAGACGGCCAGCACGCCGGAGTCGGCGATCAGGCGGACGGAGCCGTCCTCGACGCGGGCGGCACGTGCGAGGTACGTGCGGAGGTCCCCGAGCGAGGCGGCGTCGGGCAGCGTGAACGAGGTGCTCATGTCGTGCTGATCCTACCGGGACCCCGCCGTTCGTAGACTGCAGGGGTGGTGATCGGTGAACCGGACTTCCTGCAGACCCTGCGACTCGAGGACACGGGCGCGAGCACGCGTGAGACGATCCTGACGGGTGCGAGCCACTGGTCGGCGAACGGCCGCGTGTTCGGCGGCCAGGTGCTCGCCCAGTGCGTCGTCGCGGCACAGTCGACGATCGAGGGGCGGGCCATCCACTCGATCCACGGGTACTTCCTGCGCCCCGGCGACATCGAGGTGCCCATCACGTTCGGGGTCGAGCGCATCCACGACGGGCGCTCCTTCGCGACCCGCCGGGCGCAGGCGTACCAGAACGGCGTGCCGATCTTCTCGATGATCGCGTCGTTCCAGACCGAGGACGACGGTGTCGAGCACCAGGACCCGTTCCCCGAGGACGTCCCTGAGCCGGAGTCCCTGCCGTCGGCCGCGTCGGTGCTGTCGGCGATCGACCACCCCGTCGCTCGGGCATGGGCCGAGCGGGCGATCGACCTGCGCCACGTGGACGGCCCGCTGTTCGTCGACGTCGAGGGCGAGCACGTCCCGCACCAGGCCGTGTGGTTCCGGGTGCAGGGTGCGCTGCCGGACGACCCGGCGCTGCACCGCGCGGTGCTGGCGTACGCGAGCGACCTGTCGATCCTCGAGCCGATCATGCGCCGGCACGGGGTGGCGTGGGGAACGCCCGGGGTGAAGAGCGCGAGCCTCGACCACGCCATGTGGTGGCACCGGGACGGCCGTGCGGACGACTGGATCCTGTACACGCAGGAGTCGCCGAGCGCGCAGGGTGGCCGGGGTCTGGCGTTCGGTCGGATGTTCTCCCGCGACGGGCGTCTGCTGGCGAGCGTCGCGCAGGAGGGCATGATGCGCCTGCCTCGCGGGCGCTGAGGTCCGCGGCCGCTCAGGGCCGGGAGAAGACCACCGGAGGCTCGACGTACTGCTCACACGCGGCCCGCTCGTCCGCGGTGAGACGCCTCGGCCGGTTCGTCGCGGCGTCGACCATCACGAGCGTGGTGGTCGCCCGCGTGTAGAGCTCGGCAGGTTCCTGCCCGACGGGCGACCAGACCTCGTAGGAGATGTCGAGGCTCGCACCACCGAGCCGCCCGATCCACAGCTGGATGTCGAGCGGGCGTCGGTAGTACGGCGTGGACGCGAGGTACTCGAGCCGCTGCGCCGCGATGACGGTCATCGTGCCGGACCCGGGTCGGCCGTCGATGACCGGCTGCGGCGCGGACCCCGACTCGTCGACCTCGTCGGGATCCGGCGCCCAGAACGCCAGCACGCGTGCCTCCTCGAGCAGCCGGAGCATCGCCGAGTTGTTCACGTGCCCGTAGGCGTCGATGTCACTCCAGCGGATGCGGACCGGCGTGTGCAGCCGCGCCATGCGGGGTCAGTCCCGCGTGAGCTTGCGGTAGGTGGCCCGGCCCGGCTTGGCCGCGTCGGCACCGAGGCGCTCGATCTTGTTCTCCTCGTACGCCTCGAAGTTGCCCTCGAACCAGTACCAGTTCGGCGTGCCGTCCTCGTTGAGGCCTTCCCACGCCAGGATGTGCGTCGCGATGCGGTCGAGGAACCACCGGTCGTGCGTGATGACCACGGCACAGCCGGGGTACTCGAGCAGCGCGTTCTCGAGGCTGCCGAGGGTCTCGACGTCCAGGTCGTTGGTCGGTTCGTCGAGGAGCAGGAGGTTGCCGCCCTGCTTCAGCGTCAGCGCCAGGTTGAGACGGTTGCGCTCACCACCGGAGAGGATGCCGGCACGCTTCTGCTGGTCCGGGCCCTTGAAGCCGAACTGCGACACGTACGCGCGGGACGGGATCTCCGTCTTGCCGACCTGGATGTAGTCCAGACCGTCGGAGACGACCTCCCACAGGTTCTTGTTCGGGTCGATGCCGCCACGGCTCTGGTCGACGTAGGAGATGTCGACCGTCTCACCGATCTTCAGCGTGCCGCCGTCGAGGGGCTCGAGACCGACGATCGTCTTGAAGAGCGTGGTCTTGCCGACGCCGTTCGGGCCGATGACGCCGACGATGCCGTTGCGGGGCAGCGTGAACGAGAGGTCGCCGATCAGGACACGGTCGCCGAACTGCTTGTGCAGCTTCTCGGCGTCGATGACCTGCGAGCCCAGGCGCGGGCCGACGGGGATGACGATCTCCTCGAAGTCGAGCTTGCGCGTGCGCTCGGCCTCCGTGACCATCTCCTCGTACCGGGCGAGACGGGCCTTGGACTTCGCCTGGCGGCCCTTCGTGTTGCTCCGGACCCAGTCGAGCTCCGAGGTCAGACGCTTGGCGAGCTTGGCGTCCTTCTTGCCCTGGACCTCGAGACGAGCGCGCTTCTTCTCGAGGTAGGTCGAGTAGTTGCCCTCGTACGGGTAGAGACGGCCGCGGTCGACCTCGGCGATCCACTGGGCGACGTGGTCCAGGAAGTACCGGTCGTGGGTCACGGCGAGGACGGCACCGTGGTACTGCTGCAGGTGCTGCTCGAGCCACTGCACGCTCTCGGCGTCGAGGTGGTTGGTGGGCTCGTCGAGGAGGAGCAGGTCGGGCTTCTGCAGCAGGAGCTTGCAGAGTGCGACGCGACGCTTCTCACCGCCGGACAGGTGCGTGACGAGCTCGTCCCCCGGGGGGCACTGGAGCGCGGCCATGGCCTGCTCGAGCTGCGAGTCGAGGTCCCACGCGTCTGCCGCGTCGATCTCCTCCTGCAGGGTGCCCATCTCGGCGAGCAGCGTGTCGAAGTCGGCGTCCGGCTCGGCCATCAGGGCGGAGATCTCGTTGAAGCGGGTCAGCTTGCCGTGGATCTCACCGACGCCTTCCTGCACGTTCTCGAGGACGGTCTTCGTCTCGTCGAGCTCGGGCTCCTGCATCAGGATGCCGACGCTGAAGCCGGGCGTGAGCTTGGCCTCGCCGTTCGACGGCTGGTCGAGACCGGCCATGATCTTGAGGATCGTGGACTTGCCGGCACCGTTGGGCCCCACGACGCCGATCTTGGCGCCGGGGAGGAACGACATCGTGACGTCGTCGAGGATCAGCTTGTCGCCCACTGCCTTGCGGGCACGGACCATGGAATAGATGTACTCGGCCATATCTCGCCCAAGTGTAGTGACCCGATCGCCGGACCGTGCGGGGGCGAGCACGTCAGGCGGCATCGCGGTGCTCAGCGTCGCCCTGGACCATCGCCGCCGCGCGGGCCGCGGTCGCGGGGTCGGGGAGCTCGTCGTCCGCGCCGCCGACCGACCCGTGGCTCCCCGGTCCGTGCTGCTGGTCGTCCCCGCGCGGCTCGTCGACGTGCTCGTGGTCTCCGTCGTGGGGGTCGTCGTGGTGCGGCTCGTGGACCTCCCCCGTCTTCGGGTCCACGGACGGTCCGCCCCCGGGCGCCGCCGACCCTTCGGACGCGTGCCGAGGGACCTTGATCCAGTTGCTGATGCCCCACGCGAGGTCCTGGCCGATGCCCTCGGCGTCGATCTCCACCGACGTGCCGCCGCGGCCGTCCCGTTCCCACGTCCGGATGCGGACCCGGCCGGTCACGATGATCCGGTCGCCCTTCTTGACGGACTTGTGGACGTTCGCCGCGAGGGAACGGAACGCGGTGACGGTGAACCAGTTCGTCGGTCCGTTGGTCCAGGTGGCGTTGGCGCGGTCCCAGCGTCGGGACGGGGATGCCAGGCGCATGCTCGTGATGGCGATGCCGGTCTCGGTGACGAGGTGGCGGGGCTCGGTCGCGACGATGCCGCAGACGGTGATGGTGTCGTTCATGCACCGATCGTCATCGAGCCCCGGTCCGCCGTGGCGGGCCGGGGCTCGATGTGTGCAGTGGGATCCGAGAAGGCGACCTGTGGAGGAGAAGTCCCCCGGGCCTCCCGACCGGATCACCGATCAGTGGGCGTGGAACTCCGGGCGTGACGCGAGCGGCCCGAGCGCCTTGTGCACGGCACCCTTCGCGGTCTCGAGGGACGGGTACGTCCCGCTCCGACCCGCTCGGAGTCCGTAGAGCTCGACCCGGAAGCCGTCGTCGGCGCGGTGGATCGCGCCCACCGCTCCCGCCGGCCCCACTGCGACCCAGGTCGCGGTGTCACGCGTCGTCGCGTCGTTCGTCGTCGTGTCGTTCGTCATCGTTCGACCACCTCCTCGTGGCCCCGACGCCCGTCGTTCAGGACGCCAGGATGTACTGACTGTAGGCCTTGCGGACCTTGTTCACCTTCGGCAGTGCGACTGCGAGGCAGTAGCCCTGACCGGGGTTCTTCGCGAAGAAGTCCTGGTGGTACTCCTCGGCGGGGAAGAACGTGGTGAGCGGCTCGATCGTCGTGACGATCCCGCCGTCCCAGATGTCCGACGCGCGCTCGATCGCCTTCTCGAACAGCGCGCGCTGCTCGTCGTCGGCGGGGAACATCGCGGAGCGGTACTGCGTGCCGACGTCAGCGCCCTGGCGGTTGAGCTGGCGCGGGTCGTGAAGCGTGAAGAAGACGTCGAGGATGACGTCGGCGGGGATGACGGACTCGTCGAAGGTCACCGCGACGGCCTCGGCGTGACCGGTCGAACCGGTGCACACCAGTTCGTAGGACGGGTTCTCCACCCGGCCACCGATGTAGCCGGACTCCACGTCCTGCACACCCTGGAGCGTGCGGTACACGGCGTCGAGACACCAGAAACATCCACCTGCGAGCACGAACGTGGTCATGGGCACAACCTATCTTCCTGGCCTCCGAGGAGACCGGACTGGGGGATACCTCCTCCACAACACCGGTCCGGCGCCGTCTGTTCCCCAGTGCACCATCGCCCCCTCGGCGTGTCGGTGGTGGCCCGTAGCGTCTCCACCAGACGGACAGCCACCGCCCAGCACCACGCACCGACGAACGAAGGAGACCCCCTTGCTGACGAGCACCGAACCCCAGCTGCACATCCGCACGGTCTCCCCCGTCGCCCGGTCGCGCGGCGACCTCCGCATCCTCGACGTCCGTGACGACCTCTCCCGCGTCACCCGGACCAACGGCGAGATCGTCGGGTACGTCGACCGGGTCGACATCGCCGGCGGCACCGCGTACCGCGCTCGTCGCTACGTCCCGGCGGAGCGGCGCTTCGTGGAGCTGCCCAACGTCTGGTCCGCCGACGACGCGGTGGACTGCCTCCGCTGGTGACGCCGGTGCGGACCCGGCAGCGCTGACGCCGCTGCCTGCTCGGCAGCACTGCCACCGCTGCCTGCTCGGCAGCACTGCCGCCCGTGGGATGCGGGGAACGCCGCCGAAGGTCCCTCAGAAGGCGCTCGCTCCTGGATATGGTGCGCGCATGGACTGGTGGAACGACTTCATCGACTGGACTTCGTCGGACACGGGCTGGCGGGTCTTCTCGGGAGCGGTGATCCCCTTCGTGGCGATCATCGTCGCCGGGATCGTCGCCGCCCTCATCGGCCGCAGCGCCACCAAGCGGGTGGTCGCCCTGCAGGAACGCGAGTCGAAGAACGCCGCCGTCGCGGCGATCATCAGCGCTGCTCGCAAGGCCGCGACCTGGGGTTCGCTCGGCCACGACGAGCGGAACTACACGGACCACCTCGCCGAGGACGCCGACATCCGCCTGCGTCTGCTCCCCACCACCGGAGCACCGCTCGCCGCCACCTGGGCGCAGCACGAGATCGCGGACATCAAGAAGAACTCCTCGACCTTCAACTTCCAGGCCGACCAGTCCCTCGCCGAGTTCCGTGACCGACTGCTCGAGTGGCAGGCGCGCCCGGGTCGCGCGAAGAAGCTGTTCAAGAGCGACCTCGAGCGCTGGAAGTTCGAGTCCCCCGACCCCGACGCGGACCTGATCAAGCGCCAGCAGAACTGGAGCGCCGACCAGGCTGACGGCAAGCGCGCCCCCGAGCCGGCGCCGACGCCGACCACGACGTCGCTCCGTGCCCCCCAGCGGACAGGAGGCTCCCCTGCCCCCGCCGCGCAGCCCACGTCCGCCGCGTCCGGCTCCACCGCCCCTGCCGCGGTCGGCGGGACGGCCGCCGCCTTCGCCGCCGCGCGCGCCGATGCCGCCCCGTCACGTGGTGACGAGTCGGGCTCTGGTTCCGACTCGAACGAGACCACGCCGATCTCCGACGGTGCGACGCGCTCGTACGCCGATGGCGTCACGCAGCCGTACTCCGACGGGGTCACCCGGCCGTACTCGGACTCCTCGGACGGGGTCACCCGGCCGTACGCCGGCTCGTCGGACGGGGTCACCCGGCCGTACGGTGACGACCAGGTCGCGCCGATCCGTCCGGCGCTCGGCACCCCTGGCTCCTCCACGCGTGACTCGTCGATCCCGTCGTGGTCCTCCGCGTCGTCGCCTGCATCCCCCGCATCGTCGGGCTCGTCGGGCTCGTCGGGCTCGTCGGGCTCGTCGGACTCGTCGGGCTCGTCGGAATCGTGGGGCTCGTCGTCGAGCTCGACGTCGGCGTCCGACTCGGACAACGACGACGCGGTGGACGACACCGTCTCCCCCGAGCGCCTCGCGGAACTGCGTGACGCCCGGACCAGCGACGGCGACCAGGACGCTCCCGACGCCAGCTCCGGCACGCCGACGTCGGCGCCGAACCCGTCCGAGAACGCCCCCGCAGATCCGGACGACTCGACCTACACCCAGCCGATCAGCGCGAACGAGCTCCGCCGTCGCGCCGAGGACGACGAGTAGTCACCCGCACACCCCGTGCACGGAACGAGGGCCGCCATCCGATCGGATGGCGGCCCTCGTCGTCGGTGCCCCCGGCAGGAATCGAACCCGCGGCACGGTGGGTAGAAACCACCTGCTCTATCCACTGAGCTACGGGGGCTGACTCCCTCGATCTTATTCCGGACCGCGGGTGAGGCGGTCGACCCACGCGTCGACCTCCCGCTGCGAACGCAGGCGCACGATGCGCAGATGTGGTGCGGACCGCTCGAGTGGTGGCACCTGCTGCCGCATCTTCCACTGCGTCCGGAGGCTCCACCGGACGATGTGGTCCCGGCTCGTGAAGAAGGTCCAGAACGGCGGCTCGACGTTGCCGTTCCACAGCTCGACCCGTCCGACTCGCCGCCTGACCGTCCGACGCAGGAGTCGCCAGAAGGCCACCGGGATCGGCAGGTCGAGCCACACCAGGGTGTCGGCGCGCTGGGCCAGCGTCGCCCGCACCTGGCGGTACTGCCACTCGGTGACCCAGGCCGGTTCCGCCGTGTAGGCCTCGACCTCGGCGACGAACTCCGCCCGCGGCACCCACCCCGGCCCGTGGTACCGGCTGTCGATCTCGGTGTGCGGGATCCCGAGCGCCCGACCGATCCGGCCCGCGGTCGTGGTCTTGCCCACGCCGGTCGTGCCCGCGACGAGCACGCGCCGGGGCACCGGATCGAGGACGTCGTCGGCGCTGAGCATCCGTCGACCCTACCCACCCGTGCGGGCGCCGGCCGATGGCCCGCGCCCGCCGTCGCCGACGCCGAACGGGCGGAATGCCGCGGTCGGGCGCCCCGTGTACGCGGCCAATTCGCCCGCTCGGCCGTCCGCGCGTCCCGCCTGCCACCCCGCGGCGACGAGCGGGCGGAATGCCGCGGTCGGGCGTCCGGTGTACGCGGCCAATTCGCCCGCTCGGCCCTCCGCCCGTCCCGCCTGCCACCCCGCGGCGACGAGCGGGCGGATTGCCGCGGTCGCCCCGCACGCGCACCCCGGCATTTCGCCCGCTCGGCCCTCCGCCGGTTCCGCGCCCGCGGCGCCGCCGGGCGAGCGGGCGGAATGTCGCGGTCGGGTGCCCGGCGCACGCGGGCATTCCGCCCGCTCGGGCGAGCGGCCGTGCGCACACGCCGACCGGCCCCGCAACACGGCGTTGGGCGCGCGCTTGCCCGCCGTTCGCCTCCCGGCCACGCGGCCTCCCTAGCGTTCGAGCATGAGCACCCTGCGCGTCGTCGCCGTCATCCCGGCACGCGCCGGCTCGAAGGGCATCCCCGGCAAGAACCTCCGCACCGTGGGCGGCCGCACGCTGCTCCGGCGGGCGATCGAGTCCGCCCAGCGTGCCCGGCTCGTGGACGGTGTCGTGGTCTCGACGGACGGGGACGACATCGCCGCCGAGGCCGTCGCCGCCGGGGCACGCGTGGTCCGACGCCCGCCGGAGCTCGCAGGCGACGAGGCCTCGTCCGAGTCCGCGCTCCTGCACACCCTCGACGCCCTGCACGCCACGGGCGACGAGCCGCAGGTGCTCCTCTTCCTCCAGGCCACGTCGCCCTTCATCGACCCGGCCGACCTCGACGACGCCGTCGCCCGGGTCATCGGCGGCTCGGCGGACGCGGTGTTCGCGGCGACGCCCTCGCACGCCTTCCTCTGGCGTGTCGACGCTGCCGGGCACGCCGTCGCGGTGAACCACGACGCAGCCGTCCGCCCCCGCCGTCAGGACCGCGAGCCGGAGCACCGCGAGACCGGTGCGTTCTACGCCCTCCGCACGGACGGGTTCCGGCAGCACCAGCACCGGTTCTTCGGCCGCGTGGAGATCGTCTCCGTGGACCCGAGCGGTGCGATCGACATCGACGACGAGTCCGACCTGGCCCAGGCCGAAGCGCACGAAGCGCACGCCACGCACCAGGCGCAGAACGCGCAGGCCATGCACCACCCGCTCGACCCCCACCACACCGCGACCCTGCCGGAGCCACTCGACCCCCAGTGGTGGCACCTCGCCACGACGAACGGAGCACCATGACCGTCCACATCGGCACGTCCACGATCGGCGCCGGGCACCCCGCCTACCTCATCGGCGAGATCGGCCTGAACCACAACGGCGACGTCGACATCGCCAAGCAGCTCATCGACGTCGCGGCCGACGCCGGGCTCCAGGCGGTCAAGTTCCAGAAGCGCACGCCCGCGATCTCCACGCCCGAGCACATGAAGCAGACCCCGCGCAGCACCCCGTGGGGCGAGATGACCTACCTCGAGTACCGCTACCGCGTCGAGTTCGACCGCGACCAGTACATCGAGATCGGCGACCACGCCACGCTCCGCGGCCTCGACTGGTTCGCGTCGCCGTGGGACGAGCCGTCGGTGGACTTCCTCGAGGACCTCAACGTCGTCGCGTACAAGATCGCCTCGGCCTCCGTCACGGACCTCGGCCTGCTCGCCGCGGTGGCCGCGACCGGCAAGCCCGTGATCCTGTCGACCGGCATGTCCACGCTGGAGCAGATCGACCGCGCGGTCGCGGCCCTCGGCACGGAGCAGCTCGTCCTCATGCACGCGACGTCGACGTACCCGCTGCCGCCCGAGGAGGCCAACCTCCGCATGATCGACACCCTCGCCCAGCGCTACAGCGGCGTGCCGGTCGGCTACTCCGGCCACGAGCCCGGCCTGCAGATCTCGGTCGCCGCCGTCGCCCTCGGCGCGACGGCCGTCGAGCGCCACATCACGCTGGACCGCACGATGTGGGGCTCCGACCACGCCGCGTCGCTCGAGCCGCACGGCCTGAAGACCCTCGCGCGCGACGTCCGCATCATCGAGACCGCCCTCGGCGACGGGGTCAAGCGGGTCATGCCGGGCGAGCTGGCACCGCTGGCGAAGCTGCGTCGCGTCGACGCGTGAGGGCGGACGGTCCGGTCACGACGGCGCGGTCGCATGACCGCGACGGCACGGCCGGGAGGCTCGTGGTCGGGATCGTGGACACGGACTCCTTCGCGAAGTGGGGCGCCCACCTCCTCGCGGCAGCGCCCGCCGACTGGTCGCTGGAGCTCCTCGTGGTGCACACCCCTCGCACGGCGAGCCCGGCGCAGCTCCGGTCGGCGTTCCGCGGGCTCGACGACCGGCTCGCACACCTGACCACTGAGCCGCCCGCACCGCTCGACGTCGACGCGGTGGTGGAACGCCTCCGCCAGGACCCGCCGGACGCGGTGCTCGTGTCGGTGATCGGTCCGGTCGCCGAGCTGCTGATCGAGGAGGTCCACCGCCGGGTCCCTCGTCGTCCGGTCCTCGTGACCGGACTGCCCGGGATCTCGTTCCCGGCGAAGTGGAAGGGCGTGTTCTCCCGCGCCCGGGCCGACCTGTTCGTCTTGCACAGCCACCGCGAGGTGCGCGACTACGAGGCCCTGGCCACCGAGGACGGCGTGGAACCGTTCTTCGCGCTGGCCACGCTGCCCTTCGCCGCCGCACCCGCCCGCACCGCCCCGAACGGCACCGCCTCGCGCAGCCCCGCTCGGACACCGGACTCCGTGGTGTTCGCCGCGCAGCCGAGCGTGCCGCCCACCCGCGAGGAACGCGCCCGCGTCGTGCAGTGGCTCGCCGAGACGGCCAGGCAGCACCCGGAGTGGCGCGTCGTCGTGAAGACCCGGGCGGTCGCTGGCGAGCAGCAGACCCACCGGGAGGCATTCCCCTACGCCGACCTGGTCCCCGCGGACGCGCCGCCGAACCTCGTCGTGGCGACCGGGCCGATGGCGACGCACCTCGACCGCGCGGTGGCCCTGGTGACGATCAGCTCGACCGCCGTGCTCGAGGCCGTCGCCCGCGGCATCCCGGCGCTCACCCTGACGGACTTCGGGATCAGCCGGCCGCTCATCAACGAGGTCTTCGTCGACAGTGGACTCGAGGGCGACGCCATCGACCTGGTGGGCGGAGTCTTCGGAACGGTCCGGCCCGACTGGAGGAGGGACAACTACTTCCACCAGGAGTCGGACGACGACTGGGCGATCCGGACCGATCGGCTGATGGCGCTGCGGGACGTCGGGGCCCTCGTCGACCGACCAGCCGCACGACGGAGCCGCGGCGGGGTGTTCCGTCGGGCGTGGGAACGGAAGAACGCCCTCGGACCGGCCGACCAGTCAGTGCTGGGGCTCGTCGCCCTCGCGGCCGGGGTCCCCGTGCGCACGGCGAAGCGCCTCGTGCGACAGGTCGTCCGACTGGTTCGTCCGCCAGCACCGGCCGTCGTGCGGGCACCGCGCACGCAGCGGCAGCAGGCCCCTGTGCCGGACGCAGCCGAGGCCGCGACGGCGACCACGGCCGTGGTGGCGACCACTCGCTGAACCGGAGCGGTCTCGGGGGGCCCAGCCGGGCCTCCCGTCCGGCTAGTCGACCGCCTTCGCGACCGCCAGCAGCAGCTGGTCGCGCGACGGGACGCCGGGAGAACGGAAGACCTCGGCACCGTCCGCCCGCCGCACGATGATCGTGGGGGTCGAACGGATGCCGAGGTCTTCAGCGTCGTCGGGGTACGACGCGACGTCGCGTTCGACCACGTCGAGCCCGGGGACGATCCGTGCCGCGTCGGCAGCCACCCGGCGTGCGGCGGCACACGGTGCGCAGAAGGCGGACGTCCAGAGGTCGAGCTGCATGTGGTCCTGCAACGTCGTGGCGGGTGGGACTACTCCCGGTCGAACCCGCCGCTGCGGTCGCCGCGCTCCTGCAGGTCGTCGAGGTCGTCGGACTTCTCGGGCTCGTACGTGTAGTCGACCGAGACCTGGTCGACCACGTGGCGGGTGTGCGTGGCCTTGTAGGTGAAGGCCGTCTGCAGGCCCTCCACGTCCGCGAAGACCGTCACCTCGTCCTCGATGCCGTCGCCGGTGGCGGTGCGGGTGTCCGTCGTGCCGTCGAAGGGACCCTGGTGGTAGATGGCGGTGTACTCGTCGCCCTCGTGGATGGTGATGTCGCTCATGTCCTCCTGTCTACCAGGGGCCTGCTGTCCGGGGCCTCGTTGCCTGTTCCATAGCCCTGCTATATAGTTCAGGCATGGAATCATCGCGCGCCGAGACGGTAGAGACGCTCCTCGTCTCCGTGAACCGCCTGATCCGCACGGCCGTCCAGGCGACCGGCAACAGCACCTCCCCCGCCGTCTGGCGCACCCTCGGGATCCTGGAGACCGACCAGCCACTCCGGGTCGGCGAACTCGCGACCGCCTCGCGCGTGTCGCAGCCGACCATGACCCGACTCGTCGCCGGGATGCTCGACGACGGCCTGGTGTCACGGTCCGTCGACCCCGACGACTCCCGCGGCCAGCACATCGGGATCACCGATGCCGGCCGCGCGCGCCTGATCGAGTGGCGCGCCACCCTCACCCGCACCGTCGGCCCGGTCTTCGCGGACCTCGACGACGACCAGTGGGACGTCCTGCACGAAGCATCGGCCCTCATCGCGACGAGGACCAGAACGGAGATCCCCGCGTGAACGCCCACGCACCTGCTGCCGCCGGTCCTGCGGCTGCCCACGCACCTGCCCAGAAGGGCAGCATCCTCAAGCAGTCGAAGGCGGTCTGGGCGATCGCGTTCGCCTGCGTCGTCGCCTTCATGGGCATCGGCCTCGTCGACCCGATCCTGCCCGCGATCGCCGCCTCGCTCCGGGCGACGCCCGCGCAGACCGAGCTGCTCTTCACGAGCTACCTCGCGGTCACCGGCGTCGCGATGTTCTTCACCAGCTGGGTGTCGAGCCGCATCGGCGCCAAGCGCACCCTGCTCATCGGGCTCGCGCTCATCGTGGTGTTCTCCGTGCTCGCCGCCGTGTCGAACGACGTGTGGACGATCATCGACTTCCGCGCGGGCTGGGGTCTCGGCAACGCGCTCTTCATCTCCACCGCGCTCGCGACGATCGTCGGCGCTGCCTCGGGTGGCACCGCGTCCGCGATCATCCTCTACGAGGCGGCACTCGGCCTCGGCATCGCGATCGGCCCCCTCGTCGGCGGCCTGCTCGGGTCTGTCAGCTGGCGCGGGCCCTTCTTCGGTGTCACGACCCTGATGGCGATCGCCTTCATCGCGGTCGTCGTGCTCCTGAAGACCTCCGGGCTCGAGAAGCCCACGCCGACGAAGCTCTCCGCGCCGTTCCGTGCCCTCGCGCACCCGACGCTCGCGGCCCTCGCCGCCACCGCGCTCTTCTACAACATCGGCTTCTTCGTGCTGCTGGCCTACACGCCGTTCCCACTCGGGTTCGGGGCGCTCGGCATCGGGTTCACGTTCTTCGGCTGGGGCGTCGGTCTCGCGATCACCTCGGTGTGGGTCGCCCCGATGCTCACCGCCCGGCTGCGACGGACGACCGTGCTCCGGATCGCGCTGCCGCTGCTGGCGCTCGACCTGTTCGCCGCGGCCGTGGTCGTGACGTCGCAGCCCGGGCTCATCGTCTCCGTCGTGGTGGGCGGCCTGGTGCTCGGTGTGCTCAACACCGTGCTGACCGAATGCGTCATGGAGGCCACCGACCTCCCCCGCTCCGTGGCGTCGAGCGCGTACTCGGCCGTCCGGTTCATCGGCGGTGCGATCGCCCCGCCCGTGGCCACGCTGCTCGCTGACGCGTACTCCCCGAGCGCCGCCTACGTCTTCGCAGGGACGTCCGTGGCCGTGGCGTTCGTGGTGACGATCGTCGCCGCTCGGGCGCTCCGGCGGGTGGACGACGGCCCGGAAGGCGCGCGCGTCGAGGCCGAGGCCATCTCCGCCGGCGAGGCCGTCTGAGCCTCGGCTCGTCCCGGGCTCCACTGCCAGGAGGCCCGGTGCCGGTCCGTCGGACCGCCATCGGGCCTCCTGGCGGTTGCGGCCCCACCTCGTGGTTCCGCCCGCCGCCCGCCCGCCCGCCCGCCGCGTCGAGCGGGTGAAATACCCGCGTCCGGCGCGGAGCCGACCGCGGCACTCCGCCCGCTCGGCACCCGGGCCCGTCTCGTGAACGAGGGGCGACCGCCCGCCGCGTCGAACGGGCGAAATGTCGGTTTGCGCCGCGGAGCCGACCGCGGCATTCCGCCCGCTCGGCACCCGGGCCCGTCTCGTGAACGAGGGGCGACCGCCCGCCGCGTCGAGCGAGCGGGATACCCGCCTGCGCCGCGGACCCGACCGCGGCATTCCGCCCGCTCGGCACCCGGGCCCGTCTCATCAACGAGGGTCACCCGCCCGCCGCGTCGAGCGGGCGAAATACCGGCGTCCGCCGCGGACCCGACCGCGGCATTCCGCCCGCTCGGCGTCGGTGCCCGTCTCGTGAACGAGGGGGCATCCGCCCGCCGCGTCGAACGGCCGAAATGCCGGCGTCCGCCGCGGACCCGACCGCGGCATTCCGCCCGCTCGGCACCCGGGCCCGTCTCGTGAACGAGGGGGCATCCGCGCGCCGAGTCGAACGGGCGAAATGCCGGCGTCCGTCGCGGACCCGACCGCGGCATTCCGCCCGCTCGGGCTGGCCGGGCCCATCTCGTGAACGGAGGGGCGCCCGCCAGGGAGTCGGAGCCGCGCGGGAGCAGGGCGAGCGCGTCCGGCGGTGGCCGCGGTCTGGGGTGTCGGCGCCCGGCAATAGGATCGGGGCATGGCAACCGCGAATGACCGCCTCGTCTGGATCGACTGCGAGATGACGGGCCTCGACGTCGAGGTCGACGAACTCGTCGAGGTGGCCGTGGTCATCACCGACTTCGACCTCAACCCCGTGCACCCCGGGTTCGACATCGTGATCAAGCCCGACCAGTCGGCGCTGGACAACATGAACGAGTTCGTGACGAACATGCACGCGACGTCGGGCCTCAGCGACGAGATCCCGAACGGCGTCTCCCTCGCGGACGCCGAGTACCAGGTGCTCGAGTACATCCTCGCCCACGTCCCCGCCGAGGGCAGCGCTCCCCTTGCAGGCAACACCATCGGCACGGACCGCGCGTTCCTGGCGAAGTACATGCCCCGCGTCGACGGCCACCTGCACTACCGCAGCGTCGACGTGTCGAGCATCAAGGAGCTCTGCCGCCGCTGGTTCCCGCGCGTGTACTTCAACGCGCCGGAGAAGCACGGCGGGCACCGTGCCCTCGCCGACATCCTCGAGTCCATCCGTGAGCTCGAGTACTACCGCCGCGCGGGCTTCGTCGCCGAGCCCGGCCCCTCGACCGACGACGTCCGCGCCGTGGCCGCCGAGGTCGTCGAGGCCTGGGCACCCCGGCTCGCGAGCCCGACCGCCGAGTAGTGTCCCGGACACCCGCTCGCGTGTACTACTATTGAGTGGTTGCCCCGCAGGTCAGGGCGACAGACATGGTGGGTATAGCTCAGCTGGTAGAGCGCCTGGTTGTGGTCTAGGAGGTCGCGGGTTCGAGCCCCGTTACTCACCCCATGGTCGAAGGCCCCCGTCGGATGACGGGGGCCTTCGTCGTTCCACGGCTCCACCGCTGGGCCCGGCTGACGTCCGGGCGGGTGTGTCACGATCGAGCCCGTGATGGAGATGTCCGCCGAGGCGTTCGAGGCCCTCGTGACCGATGAGCTCGACCTGCTGCCGGACGAGATGGTCGACGGGCTCGACAACGTGGTGTTCGTCGTCGAGGACGAACCCGAGGACGGCTCCGAGCTCTTCGGCGTGTACGACGGCGTCGCTCAGACGGAACGCGGGCAGTACGGCTTCGGCGAGCTCCCCGACCGCATCGTGGTGTTCCGGAAGCAGCACCTGGCGGAGTGCGACACCGAGGAGGAACTCCGCGACGAGGTCCACACGACCCTGGTGCACGAGATCGGGCACTGGTACGGCATCGACGACGAGCGCCTGCACGAACTCGGTTGGGCCTGACCTCCGCATCCTCCGATCGGGCAGGGTCAGGAGCGAATCACCACGTCCGCCAGTGACGCGGGGTCCTCCGTGGCGATGAAGATGTCCTCCTGCGCGGCCCACCGGTCCCACTGCGCCGCGAACACCGCACCGTCGCGGTCGATCGCCCGGCGCTTCCGCTCCGCGTCGTCCGCCGACATCCAGATGCGGAGGGTCCCGAGGGGTGCCGACGCGCGGGACAGTGCGCCGCAGCCCTCGACCACGAGCGGCGCGGCCGGGTCGAGCGACACCCAGGCCGCGGGTTCCGACCGTTCCCAGTCCCACTGCCGGTAGCCCGACGGCGCACCGAGCACATCGTCCACCACGGCCGTCGATGCTGCCAGCAGCCCGTCCCAGCCGGGGTAGACATCGTCCAGGTGGACGAGCTGCGCTCCGAGTTCGGCCGCCAGGGCGCCACCGAGCGTGGTCTTCCCGGTGCCGGAACGGCCATCGACCAGGACGACGGAGCGTCGGCCGGAGGCGGCGGAGGCGACCCGTGCGCGGCCGGCCAGCTCCACGACGGAACTGAGCCGAGCCTCCCGGCTGGATGCAGGCGACGCGACCCAATCGGACGACCTCGCCTGATCGGAGGATGCGACCGGACCGACACCTGCCCGATCAGGCACGCCAGGTCCCCGCTGCGACGGCCACCGCGATCGACACCAACCCGATGCCCACGAGCACCGCGACCGTCGCCCACTCGGGTCCGCCGAACCGCGCCGGGCGCGCCCACGTGCGCGTGCCGGGCGCGCCGAAGCCCCGAGACTCCATCGCCACGGCCAGCGTCGTCGCGCGACGCAACGCCACGACGAGCAGGGCGAACGCCATCGACGCACCCCGACGCAGGCGTCCGGTGTCGCCGAGTCCCCTGGCTCGCCGGGCCATGCCGAGCTGTCGCCAGTCCTCACCGAGGAGCGTCATCATCCGGATCGCCGCGAGCGCACCGAGGACGAAGCGGGCCGGCAGCCGCAGCACCTGCCCCATCCCGTCCGCCAGGTCCGTCGGGTCCACGCGGACGAACAGCGCGACCGACGGGATCCCGACGGCGAGCACGCGCAGCATCGTCGCGAGCGCGAGCACCAGGGAGCCGTCGGTGACGTGGGCGAAGCCGAGGTCGAACCACTCCCGGCCGGAGGCGCGCCCGTAGAGCGCGATGCTCAGACCCGTCAGGGGCACCGCGAGCAGCACCGGCGACGTCCGCAGCACCAGCGTCCGCACCGGGATCCGCAGGAGCGGCAGCAGTGCGAGCTCGATCACCGGGGCGACCGCAGCGGACACGACGTCGAGACTCAGCACGAGGCAGACGCCGAGTCCGAGCACACCGAGCAGCATGGCCACCGGCTGGACGGCGTGCACACCGCGGGCATGCCGGACGGGAGGCTCACCTCGCCACGACGGGGACGCTGGCGTCGTCGGGGCGGTCACCACGCGCCTCCCGTGGTCGCGTCCGTCTCACCTGGTGCGCCTGGCTCGCCTGGTGCACCCGTCTCGTCAGGTACGCCCGTGTCGTCGTGTGCGTGTCGCGCGCCGGTCGGGGTGATGACGACCTCGTCCGCGTCGAGCGCGCGGACCAGGTCACGGTCGTGGGTGACCGCGACGATCGCGGTGCCGCTGTCGGCGAGGGCACCGAGACGGTCGACGACGGCCTGCCAGGTGGCGCGGTCCTGCCCGGAGGTCGGTTCGTCGAGCACCACGACCGGCGGGCGGGTGGCGACGACGGTGCCGATCGCGAGGCGACGCTGCTCGCCGCCGGACAGCGTGAAGGGGTTGGCGTCCGCCAGGTGTCGGAGCGCGAAGGCGTCGAGCAGGTCGTCGGCGCGGGCCGCAGCGTCGGGGAGGCCGAGGGCGCGGGGGCCGGCCTCGAGCTCGGCGCGCACGGTGCGGGCGACGAACTGGTGCTCGGGGTCCTGGAACACGGTGCCGATCCGCGCGGCGAGGGCGCGGCTGGTCCAGGCGTGGGGTGCTGGTCCGGCTCCGTCCGACAGGGCCTCGGTGGCGAGGAGCGTGCCGTCGGCGGGGCGGAGGAGCCCGGCGAGCGTCAGGCCGAGCGTGGACTTGCCGACGCCGTTCGGGCCGGTGACGGCGAGGACCTGGCCGCGGGTGACGGTGAGGTCGATGCCCGTGCCGACGCGCTGGCGGCGTCCGCGGGCGGTGGCGAGGCGCTCGGCGCGGAGGAGCGTGTCCTGGTCGAGCGGGCGGGATACCGTGATTGGTGGATCCTCCGGCGCTGGCATTTCGCCCGCTCGACGCGGGGTGGGGCGGGGGCGGCGGGCGGAGCCCCTGGCGGGTTCGGAGCCGGGGACCCACACGCCGGCGGCGGTCAGGGCGTCGCCGTGGGTCCGGAGCACCTCGGCAGGGGTGCCGTCCGCGACGACACCGCCGGCGGGTTCGAGCAGCACCAGTCGGTCGACCAGGTCGAGCCACGTGCCGATCCGGTGTTCGACGACCAGGAGCGTGGCGCCGGTGTCCTCGAGGAGTGCCCGGACCGCGTCGTGCACCTGCTCCACGCCGTCCGGGTCGAGGTTCGCGCACGGCTCGTCGAGCACCAGGGCGCCCGGTCGCATCGCGAGCACCCCGGCGAGCGCGAGTCGCTGCCGCTGACCGCCGGAGAGCATCGTCGTGGACCGGTCGAGCTCGAGGTCGAGCCCGACGACGTCCAGCGCGGAACGGACGCGCTCCCACGTCTCAGCGCGTGGAACCCCGGTGTTCTCGCACCCGAACGCCACGTCGTCGCCGATGCGGGACATGACGGTGTGCGCCTCCGGGTCCTGCATGACGAGGCCGACCCGGCCGCGGACGGACTCGGGCGGGGCACCGTCGACGAGCACGCTGCCCCGGACCTCGGCCGCGGTGTCGTCGTCGGGGTCGGGTTCGTCGGGCAGGACCGCTGCGACGGCCCGGAGGAGCGTGGACTTGCCGGCGCCGGACGGACCGACGACGGCCACGCGCTCCCCCGGCTCGACGACCAGGTCGACGCCGCGGACGGCCCAGGTGTCACGCTCGGCGTACCGCCAGCCCCAGTCGCGGAACTCGATCCGGGCGGGGTGGGCGCCCGCCATGCTCAGGCTGCCGACGACGGACGGCGCTTGGCGTGCTCGCGGCCGACCGCGAAGGACGACAGCACGCCGGTGCGGGCGAGTGCCCGGACGACGAGCCAGGAGCCGAGGCCGGCGATCACGGCGCCGGAGATGGTGCCGCAGACGATGTAGACGGCCTTGAAGGCGCCGTCGAGACCCGCGTACCAGAGGACCGAGTCGTTGATGCCCAGCGCGAGGCCGGCGGCAGCGCCTGCGAGCATGACGACCGGCAGGCGGTAGACGCGGTACAGGAAGAGCGCGAGGACGAGCTCAGCGCCGAGGCCCTGGACGAGGCCGGCCTCGAGCGTGCTCCACCCCCACTGCGTGCCGAGAAGGGCCTCGACGCTCGCGGCGACGATCTCGGCGTACAGCGCGGCACCGGGCTTCCGCACGATGATCGCGACGATCGGCCCGGCGAGGAGCCAGACCCCGCCGAACAGTGCCTGGGTGCCGGGCAGCAGGAGCGCGACCGCGGCGGAGAGCGGCTCGTAGCCGAACTCCCAGAGCTTGAACACGACGCCGACAGCGACGGCGAGCACACTCGCGACGACGATGTCGACGACCCGCCAGCGCAGGGAGCGCCTGGGCGCGGACGTCGCCGCCGTCGAGTGGGCGGTGGTGGTGGTGGGCGTGCCGGACGGCATCATTCGAGACTCCTCCCTGCGCCGGCATGACCCGGATCAGGTTCGACGGTCGGAGCGCTGCTCGCTCCCTCTCAGCCCGGCGATCCCGGACTCCCGTGTGTGTCCCAGCAGTGTACTGCTTCGGAGCCCTACTTCTTGAGGACGCGGATGAGCTTGCGGAGGACGGTGCCGGTCACCCAGATGACGGGGATGCTGACGACCAGCAGGGAGATGAGGTTGGGCTCGAACTCCAGGTCCTTGCCGGGACGACGCACGTACGCGCCGACGGGGAGGGTCGCCCCGCCGCCACCGCCGCCACCGTTCTGGTCGTCGCCGCCGCCCCCGAAGCCGAACCATCCGACGGACACCGGGATGAGGGTCTGGTCGCCGACCTCCACCGGGTCCCCGTAGTTCGTGGAGACCCCGACGGGGCGGACCTTGTCTGCGATCTGCGTGACGATGTTGGTCATGGCGCGAGGCTACTCCCGCGGTCCTGGCGACCGCGCGTGCTGTCCACACCCCGGAGCACGCCCGGACGCTGTCCACTGACGGCTCCGGCACGGCGGACAGCACAGGGACCCGCCGATACGTTTGCTGCAACCACCTACGGAGGAACGTTTGCACACCTGGCCCGGCAACCCCTACCCGCTCGGCGCGACCTACGACGGCAGCGGGACGAACTTCGCCCTGTTCAGCGAGGTGGCCGACCGCGTGGAGCTCTGCCTCTTCGACGAGGACGGCACCGAGGAGTGCGTCCCCCTCGTCGAGGTCGACGCCTACGTCTGGCACGCGTACCTGCCCAACATCGGCCCGGGACAGCGGTACGGCTTCCGCGTCCACGCCCCGTACGACCCGGCGAACGGCGTCCGCTCGAACCCGGCGAAGCTGCTCCTCGACCCGTACGCCAAGGCGACGAGCGGTGACATCGACTGGGACCAGTCGCTGTTCTCCTACACGTTCGGCGACCCGGACTCCACCAACGACGAGGACTCCGCGTCGCACATGGTGAAGGGCGTCGTGATCAACCCCTTCTTCGACTGGCAGGGCGACCGCGCTCCGCGGACCCCCTACGGCGAGACCGTCATCTACGAGGCCCACGTCAAGGGCCTCACGCAGACGCACCCCGACGTGCCCGAGGAGCAGCGCGGCACCTACGCCGGCGTCTCGCACCCGGCCGTCATCGAGCACCTCAAGCGGCTGGGCGTGACGACGCTCGAGCTCATGCCCGTGCACCAGTTCGTCAACGACTCGACCCTGCAGGACAAGGGGCTGTCGAACTACTGGGGCTACAACACCATCGGGTTCTTCGCGCCGCACTCGCACTACTCGTCCTCGGGCGACGGCGGACAGCAGGTGCAGGAGTTCAAGACGATGGTGCGCGAGCTCCACCGTGCCGGCATCGAGGTCGTCATCGACGTCGTCTACAACCACACGGCAGAGGGCAACCACCTCGGCCCGACGCTGTCGTTCCGCGGGATCGACAACGCCGCGTACTACCGGCTGATGGACGACGACAAGCGGTACTACATGGACGTGACGGGCACCGGCAACTCGCTCAACGTCGGCCACCCGCACTCGCTGCAGCTCATCATGGACTCGCTGCGCTACTGGGTGACCGAGATGCACGTCGACGGCTTCCGCTTCGACCTGGCCGCGGCGCTCGCGCGGGAGTTCTACGAGGTGGACCGCCTGTCGGCCTTCTTCGAGCTCGTCCAGCAGGACCCGATCGTGTCGCAGGTGAAGCTCATCGCCGAACCCTGGGACGTCGGCCCCGGCGGCTACCAGGTCGGCAACTTCCCGCCGCAGTGGTCGGAGTGGAACGGCAAGTACCGCGACACCGTGCGGGACTTCTGGCGGGGCGAGCCCTCGACCCTCGGCGAGTTCGCGTCGCGGATCTCCGGGTCGGCTGACCTCTACGAGCACGACGGCCGGACGCCCAAGGCCAGCATCAACTTCATCACGGCGCACGACGGCTTCACGCTGTACGACCTGGTGGCCTACAACGAGAAGCACAACGACGCCAACGGCGAGGACAACAACGACGGCGAGAGCCACAACCGGTCCTGGAACTCCGGGGAAGAGGGCCCGACGGACGACGAGTCCGTGAACGCGCTGCGGGTGCAGCGTCGCCGGAACTTCCTCGCGACGCTGCTGCTCAGCCAGGGCGTGCCGATGATCGCGCACGGCGACGAGCTCGGGCGCACCCAGCACGGCAACAACAACGTCTACGCGCAGGACTCCGAGCTGAGCTGGATCGACTGGGCCGCGGCGGACGACGACCTCGTGCAGTTCACGGCCGACGTCGTGAAGCTCCGGCACGACCACCCGACCTTCCGTCGCACGCGCTACTTCAACGGGCGCCCGGTCCGCCGTGGTCAGGACGAGCCCCTGCCCGACGTGGTCTGGCTGACCCCGTCCGGCGAGGCCATGGAGCCCGAGGACTGGGACTCCGGCTTCGGCAAGAGCGTCGGCATGTACCTCAACGGCGACGGCATCCGCGGACGTGACTCCCGCGGTGACCGGGTCACCGACGTGGCCTTCATCACGTACTTCAACGCGCACGACGACACCGTGACCTTCACCCTGCCCCCGGAGGAGTACTCCCCGGGCTGGACGGTCCGGATCGACACCGCCGCTCCGGGCGCCCGCGACGAGGTGCTCGACGCCGGGTCCCCGCTCGACGTGCCGGCGCGCTCGATGATCGTGCTCCGCGCCGAGCCCGACCACGTGGTCACGACCACCCCGGCGGAGGTCCAGGACGCAGCAGCGCCCGGACCCGACGCGCCGCAGGACGCCGTCAGCCCGGTGAACCCGGCCGGATCGCACGCACCGAGCGGCACCGCGCCCGCCCGTGGGACGACCGGCCCCTCCTCGAACGACCCCAACCCGAACGGAACCTCCCGATGAACCGCCGGATCCCGACCTCGACCTACCGGCTCCAGGTCTCGCCCGACTTCGACCTCACCGCCGCGAAGGACGTCGTCGACTACGTCCGCGACCTCGGCGCCGACTGGGTCTACCTCTCCCCCGTGCTCCAGGCAGAGCCGGGCTCCGACCACGGCTACGACGTCGTGGACCACTCGCACGTGGACTCGCAGCGCGGCGGGGACGACGCCTTCCGGGCGGTCGCCGAAGCCGCCCACGCGGCCGGTCTCGGCGTGCTCGTTGACATCGTCCCGAACCACGTCGGCGTCGCCACCCCGGAGGTCAACCCGTGGTGGTGGTCCCTGCTCGAGCACGGCAAGGACTCCCCGTACGCCGCCGCCTTCGACGTGGACTGGGACGCCGGCGACGGCAAGCTCCGCATCCCGGTGCTCGACGACCGCCTGCTCGACGCCGTCGTGCTGCAGGGTGACCGGCTGCTGGTCGGCGAGACCGCCTACCCCACCGCGCCCGGCACGGTCCAGAACGGCGACGACGTCGAGACCGTGCACGCGCGGCAGCGCTACGAGTTCGTCCACTGGAAGCGTGCGGACCACGAGCTGAACTACCGACGGTTCTTCGCGGTCAACACCCTCGCCGGGATCCGGGTCGAGGACCAGGAGTTCTTCGACGCCTCGCACGAGCTCGTCGGGGCCTGGTTCCGCGACGGCCTCGTCGACGGGCTGCGCATCGACCACCCGGACGGGCTCTTCGACCCCGCCGGGTACCTGCAGGACCTGCACGACCTGACGGGCGGCGCCTACACGCTCGTGGAGAAGATCCTCGAACCCGGTGAGCAGCTGCCGTCCTCCTGGCCCGTCGACGGCACCACCGGCTACGACGCCCTCGGCGTGGTCGACCGCGTGTTCGTCGACCCGTCGGGCGCCGAGGCGCTCAGCGCGACCTCCGGGTCCGAGCCGCACGACTGGCAGGCCCTGACGCACGACACCCGCCGTGGCATCGCCGACGGCATCCTCGGCAGCGAGGTCGCCCGGCTCGCCCGCATCCTCGTCGCCGAGACCGACGGACTCCCGCATGAGCGCGTGGTCGACGCCGTGGCCGAGATCGTGGCCTCGTTCGACGTCTACCGCACGTACCTGCCCGAGGGCGTCCACCACCTGGTCACCGCGCTCGAGCGAGCGGCCGAGGCCCGTCCGGACCTCGACGACGTCATCGACCGCATCGCCCCGGCCCTGGTCGACCCGACGCACCCCGCGGCGCTCCGGCTCCAGCAGACCAGCGGCATGGTGATGGCCAAGGGCGTCGAGGACACCGCCTTCTACCGGGTGTCCCGCCTGTCGTCCCTGAGCGAGGTCGGCGGCGACCCGAGCGTCTTCGCCGTGACCACCGACGAGTTCCACGTCGCGCAACGCGAGCGCCTCGCGAGCTGGCCGCACACGATGACGACCTTGACGACCCACGACACCAAGCGGAGCGAGGACACCCGCGCCCGCATCGCGGTCCTGTCCGAGCTCGGGGAGGAGTGGAACGCGACCTTCCAGCAGCTCCAGGCCCTGGCACCGCTCGAGGACACCGTCTTCGCCGACCTGCTCTGGCAGGCCATCGTCGGCGCCCGCCCGGCGTCTCGCGAGCGGCTGCACGCGTACGCCGAGAAGGCGTCGCGGGAAGCCGGCAACAGCACGACGTGGACCGAGCCGGACGAGGCCTTCGAGGGGCAGATGCATGCCCTCGTCGACGCCGCGTTCGACGACCCCGCCGTGGTGGCGCTCCTCGACGCCCTCGACGAGCGGATCACCGCCGCGGGCTGGTCGAACGGTCTGTCGGTCAAGCTCGTCCAGCTCACCGCGCCCGGCGTCCCCGACGTCTACCAGGGCACCGAGGGCTGGGACCGTTCCCTCGTCGACCCCGACAACCGCCGCGCGGTGGACTACACCGAACGTCGACACGCACTGGCTGCGCTCGACGGTCCCGACGACGACGGCCCCGAGCAGCTCCCGGCGATCGGGCTCGACGCCCGCGTCAAGCTCCTCGTCACCAGCCGGGCGCTGCGCCTGCGCCGTGACCACCCCGAGCTCTTCACGCGGTACCTGCAGCTCGAGGCCACCGGCAGCGCGGCGGACCACGTGCTGGCGTTCGACCGCGGCGGCGCCGTCACCATCGCCACGCGACTGCCCCTCGGGCTCGAGCAGGTCGGCGGCTGGGGCGACACGCTCGTGCACCCGGTCCCCCTCGACCGCGTCGACCTGCTGACCGGGCGGGCCGTGCCCGCGGACCGCGGCATCGCCGTGGCCGACCTGCTGAGCACCTACCCGGTGGCCCTGCTCGTCCCGGCGGACGTCGCCGGCACGACCGGGCACACGGCGGACGGGACGACCGCGACCGACGCGAGCGGGGACTCCCGGCCGGCTACTCCGACCGCAGCCGACCCGGCCGCCGCAACCACCACGACCGACGCATCCGGTGAGACCGACGCGCAGGCCGACATCGACATCCTGGAGGGTCACGCATGACCGAACCTGCCCGCTACGCCGTCTGGGCGCCGAAGCCGGAGCGCGTGCGCCTGGTCGTCGACGGCACCGAGTACCCGCTCGAGCGCGGTTCTGACGACTGGTGGGGCACCGACGCGGTGATGCCGGTCGTCGGCGCCCGCTACGGGTTCCGCATCGACGACGACGACGCGGTCCGCCCGGACCCGCGCAGCCGGTTCCAGCCCGAGGGCGTCCACGGCCCGTCCGAGGTCGTCGACCCCGAGCGCTTCGCCTGGACGGACGAGAGCTGGACCGGTCGCCCCGCGCGCGGCGCCGTTGTCTACGAGATGCACGTCGGCACGTTCACGCCCGAGGGCACGCTCGACGCCGCTGCCGCCAAGCTCGACCACCTGGTCGAGCTCGGCGTGGAGTTCGTCGAGCTGCTGCCGGTCAACGGCGTCAACGGCGAGTGGAACTGGGGCTACGACGGGGTCGCCTGGTACGCCGTGCACGCCCCGTACGGTGGACCGGACGCCTACGACCGCTTCGTCGACACCGCGCACGCGCTCGGCCTCGGTGTCATCCAGGACGTCGTCTACAACCACCTCGGCCCCAGCGGCAACTACCTGCCGCTCTACGGCCCGTACCTGGTGCAGGGGCTGGCGAACACCTGGGGCGACTCGGTCAACGTCGAGGACCCCGAGGTGCGTCGCTACGTGCTCGACAACGTGCGCATGTGGTTCCGGGACCACCACGTCGACGGGCTCCGGCTCGACGCCGTGCACGCCATCCGCGACACCTCGCGCCCGCACGTCCTCGCGGACATGGCGAGCGAGACCGACGCCTTCTCGGCCTTCGTCGGGCGTCCGCTGTCGCTCATCGCGGAGTCGGACCTCAACGACCCGGTGATGTTCCGGCCGCGCGAGGCTGCCGGGTACGGGCTCGCCGGCCAGTGGTCCGACGACTTCCACCACGCGGTGCACGTCGCCGTCACCGGGGAGACGAACGGCTACTACGCCGACTTCGCCCCGCTGTCGGCACTCGCGAAGGTGCTCGAGTCCGGGTTCTTCCACGACGGCACGTGGTCCTCGTTCCGTGGCGGGCGGCACGGGCGACCCATCGACCGCGGCACCTCCCCCACGACGGCGCTCGTCGTCGCGAACCAGAACCACGACCAGATCGGCAACCGCGCCGCCGGCGACCGCCTGGCATCGACGGTGTCGGACGAAGGGCTCGTCATCGCCGCGGCCCTGACCCTGCTCGGCCCGTTCACGCCGATGCTGTTCATGGGCGAGGAGTTCGCGGCGTCGACGCCGTGGCAGTTCTTCACCTCGCACCCCGAGCCGGAGCTCGGCAAGGTCACCGCCGAGGGTCGCATCAAGGAGTTCGCGCAGCACGGCTGGGACGAGTCCACCGTGCCCGACCCGCAGGACCCGTCGACGTTCCAGAACTCGAAGCTGGACTGGGCCGACACCACGTCGGAGCGCGGTATGGCGATCCTGCGGGCCTACCGGGTGCTCGTCGCGCTGCGTCGGACGGACGAGGCCTTCGTCGACCACCGGTACGAGGCCAACGCGGTCCGCTTCAGCGAGGACGGCCGCTGGCTCGTGCTGACGCGCGGGCTGCTCGGTCCGACGGCCGCCCCCGTGCACGTGGTCGTCCACCTTGCGGACGGCACTGCCGAGGTCCCTGTCCCGGACACCACCGGCGAGGTCCTCTACGCGTTCGGCGACGTCACCGTGCCGGACGGCACGGACTCCGTGCAGTTCGACGGTCGCGGCGTGGTCGTCCTCCGCTAGGGCCGACACCAGCACCACACGACGATGCCCGGCCGGGGGAACCCGGCCGGGCATCGTCGCGTCCCGAGGGGCGAGCGGGAGCAGCGGCACGGACCCCCGCCGCCCGCGCCCACTCGCGTGCTCAGTTGATCGGGTTCGACACCGCGTGCGCGTTCCGCCGCACCGACGGCAGCGGGTGGTGGTCCCGGACCAGGGCACGGACCTCCCGCACACGGCGGTCGATGCCCCACTTCGTCACCAGGGTCAGGCTCTCGCGGACGATGTTCCCGCTCATCTTCGAGACGCCGAACTCCCGCTCGGTGAACGTGATGGGGGTCTCGACGATGCGGAGCCCGGCCTCGAGCGCCCGCCAGCACAGGTCGACCTGGAAGCAGTACCCCTTCGACGCGATGCCGGCCAGGTCGATCCGCCGGAGCGCGTCGGCCGTGAAGACCCGGAACCCACCGGTGGCGTCCCGCACCGCGATGCCGAGGGCGAGTCGCGTGTACAGGTTGCCGCCCCGGGAGAGCAGCTCGCGGTACCAGGGCCAGTTCTCGACCTCGCCGCCCTTGATCCAACGAGAGCCGAGGACCAGGTCGTTCGAGTCCGCGAGCTCGATCAGCCACGGCAGGTACTCGGGATGGTGGGAGCCGTCGGCGTCCATCTCCACGAGCTTGTCGTAGCCCTGCTCGAGCCCCCAGGCGAAGCCGCTCAGGTAGGCGCCGCCGAGGCCGTCCTTCACCGTCCGGTGCAGCACGTGCACCCGGTCGGTCTCGCGGGCGATCGCGTCGGCGATGTCACCGGTGCCGTCGGGCGAGTTGTCGTCGACGACGAGCACGTGGACGTGGTCGTCGGTCGCGGCGAGGGTGCGCTCGACGATGGGGCGGACGTTCTCCGCTTCGTCGTAGGTCGGGATGATGACCAGGGTGTCGCTCATGGTGCTCCTCGGATGGTTCGATCGAACATATCGGTCGGGTGCTGGTTCACCCGTCCGACAGGTCTGCGAAGACGATCAGATTGTCGGTGTAGTGCCCGGTTGCCGTGTCGAACGTGCCGTCGCACGTGATGAGCCGCAGCGTGGGCGTGGGGGTGGTGCCGTACACGTCGCTCGTCGGGAAGGCCGACTTCGACGCTCGTTCGGTCTTCTCGACGGTGAAGGTGCGGCTGCTGCCGTCCGTCATGGCGACGTGGACCTGGTCTCCGGCAACCAGCTCGTCGAGCCGGAAGAACACGGCGGCGCTGGTGGGGCTGTCGACGTGCCCGGCGATGACCGACGGACCGACCTGCCCGGGGACGATGCCGTCGCTGAACCAGCCGGCGTTGTCCCACCCCTTCGGCGGGTCGAGCTCGCCGGCGGCGCCACGGTGCAGGTCCTCGAGCGAGGCGTCGACCCCGATGGCCGGGATCGTCACCCGGGTCGGGGTGGCGTCGGAGCGGGCTTCGGGAGCGGCCGGGTCCTGGAACCCGGTGATGTCCCGGTCGCCGCTCCCGGCCGCCGCGGAACCAGCAGCGGAACCGGCCGTGGAACCAGCAGCCGCGGAACCGGCAGCACCGGCAGCGGCACCGGCGCTCGACGACGCCGAGCTGGCCGGGAGGGCGGCACCGTCACGGTCCCCGACGGCCACGGCCACCCCGGTCGCCACGGCTCCCGCCGCAACCACGACGGCCGCCGCGGTCCCGACGACGACCCAGCGCCGTCCGAGTCTCGCCGCCAGGGACACCGTGCGGGCTCCGGCAGCCGCAGCATGTCCGCCAGAGCGAGACTCGCCGCCACCAGCCGCGCCAGCGCCACCAGCCGGGCCAGCGCCACCAGCCGCGCCGCCGCCGCCAGCCGGGCCAGCGCCACCAGCCGCGCCAGCGCCGCCGCGCCCGGCCGACCGCCGCCCGCGCTCCCCGCTCACGACGCACCCCCGCCCGCGGTCGCGCAGCCGCCGAGCACGTCCGACGTCAACATGGTCGCGCCGAGCGCTGCCCACGCGTCCCCGTAGTAGGTCGGCGTCGTGGCCGAGGTCCGGTCAGCACGCTCCAGGTCGGCCCGCGCGGCACCGGTCGCCCCGGCCGCCTGCTCCGCAGCGGCTCGCGCCGCGTACGCCAGCGCGCTCCGGTCCCCCGTGACGGCCGTGCCGCCGAGGTCGAGCTGCGCGGCGAGCTGCGTCGTCCGGCGGAGCGTGGGCGCGATCGACGCGGCGAGCGCGCGGTCGGGAGCCGTGCAGGCCTCGGCGTAGCGCAGCGGCATCCGCATGGCGTCGTACCCGTAGAGCACCCGGGCGTCGTCCCCGGTGGCGGGCATCGGGTCGACGGTGCCGTCGGCGTGCACCTGCGACCAGTCGCTCGGCAGGTCGGACTTCTCGAGCACGGCACGGGTCACCGCGGTGGAGCTCGTCTCGAGCTCCTTCCAGCGGTCGTCCTGCGTCGCGGCGGCGAGCACCCGGTAGGCGGCCGGTGAGGCGTAGGAGGCGTTGTACCGGTACGGCTCGGAGTCGGCCCACGGTCCCGGGAGCAGGATCAGCCCGAGGTCCGTCCTGGCCGTCTCGTGGTCGAGCACGGCCGCGGCCATCCGCTTGCCGGCGGCGGTGTAGCGCTCGTCGTCCCAGGCGTCGCCCGCGAGCACGAGGGCCCTGGCGGTGTCGAGGTCGGCGTCGCTCGCGGACTGTGCGTCCGAGACGCCGCCGTCCGGGGTCCAGCGCCAGGCGAGCAGCTGGTCGTCGGTGAGCAGGTGGCGCTTGGTCCACGACCAGATGTCGCCGAAGCGGTCGCGGTCACCAGCGGCGTAGGCGATGAGCAGCCCGTAGGCCTGTCCCTCGCTGACGGTGTCGTTGCCCTGGTCCTTGCGGACGACGCGGCCGTCCTCGACGTACCGGTCGAGGAACGCGGTGCGCAGCTGCGCCGGCGTGCGGGTGCCGTCGGGGGCGGTGGTCGAGGTCGGCGTCGAAACGCCGCCGGCGTCCGGCGCGCGGTCGGACCACGGTCGGACCGCGGCGACGGCGATGCCGCCGGCGACGAGGACCGCGGCGAGCGCCACGGCGGTGACGGGGATCCAGTTCCTGCGGGTCATGCGGGCTCGCTCTCTGCTGGTGGCTGGGGCGTGCGGACTGGAGGCTCGGACCAGGTGCGCGGATCGGCGCACGTGGGGCGGGCCTCCAGTCCGGGTCGGGCGGCACGACCGCCGATCGGACGAGACATCCTCCGATCAGGCGGGACGACCGCCGATCGGACGAGACATCCTCCGATCAGGCGGGACGACCGCCGATCGGACGAGACATCCCTCGATCAGGCGGGACGACCGCCGGTCAGGCGACGGTCAGTTGAAGAGGCCGCGGATCGTGCGGACGAGGGCGTGGAACGCGTCGGTGGAGGGGCGCTCGGCGGCCGTGCCGCCGCCGCCGGTCTGCACGCCGCCGGCCGGGGTCTGCGCGGTCGCGGCCGCGTCGGTGACGGGCACGACCGTGAGGTCGCCCTTGCTGTCGTCGAGGACGAACAGGGTGGAGACGGTGTTGCCGGCGAGGTCCACGTCGGCGCTGCCGACCTGTCCACCGCCGCTGAGGTCGAGGTTCCACTTGCCGGCGCCGACCGTGGCGTACTTCGTCGCGGTGCCGAACTTCGCGTCGGAGGCGATCGCGGTGCCCTCGGAGGTGCTGACGTCGACCGTCTTGGCCGTGGTGGCGGCCTGGACGAGCCGGAGCTTGGCCTTGCCGTCGCCGGGCTGCTGCAGGTCGTCGGTGAACGCGGCGGTCTTCAGCGAGGTGTTCTTGCCGTAGGCGACGACGGTGCTGGCGTTGCCGCCCTGCACGGTGACGTCGGTGGAGATGACCGGGGTGGAGTCGGGTGCGTCGGAGGCCCGCATCGAGAGCACGTAGGTGCCGGTCGGCAGCTCCTTGTAGGGGCTGACCTGGCCGTAGGTCACGTCGTCGAGCTCGAAGACGGTCTTGCCGCCGGCCAGGCTCGACAGTTCGACGTCGACGCCCTTCGTGTCCGGCGAGAGGTGCCCGACGCGGAGCCAGCCGTCCTGCGGGGCGGCGGTGGCGGCGCTGGCGGTCTGCGGGGCGAGGCCGACGGTCGCGGCGACGAGGGTCGCGGCGAGGGCGCCGACGACGACGATGCGGCGGCGAGGGGTGCGGAGGGAGGCGGTCATGATGGTGCTCCTTCGGGTCGGGGCGGTGCTGGTGCGATCAGGGCGATCGTGGTGCGGGTGCTGGTCGTGCGGTCGGGGTGGCCAGCGGCAGGGTCGGCGCTGGCCGGGCGGCGCGGTCAGGACGCGGTGACGGCGGTCGTCGTCGGGTCCATGGGCGACCAGGTGACGGTCAGGGTGTCGCCGTCGCGTTCGACCGACTCGGCGCGGTAGTCCTTCGCCAGAGCGTCGAGGGTCTTCTCGGTGTTCACGGCGGCGGTCGGGCTGGCGGTGTGCAGGACGACCCGTCGGAACGAGCGGCCCTCCTCGCCGGTGAGCGGGGTGAAGCGGTCGACCTGCACGAACCGGTCGGCGAGCACCTGCCCGAGGGCGATCATGGCGCGGGAGTCGACCTGGCCGGCGCGGAACTGCGACTTCGTGCCGGCGTCGGCCCGGAGTGCGGGGTTCTGCGCGAGCTGGGTGCCGAGCGTCTTGCGGACGTTGCTCGCCGCGGTGATCTCCCGGTCGGCGGCCTGCTGCCCCTGCGGGTGGATCTGGCGGACGTCGACCATCTGGTTGCCGGTGCCGAACGACGCGACGACGGTGGAGTTCTGGATCGCGTCACGCACGTCCTTCGACGAGTTGCCGCCGGTGCGCATCGAGTCCGTCGTGACGACGTAGTCGGAGTCCTTCCAGCCGTTCGGCGACTGGCGCTGCACGGCTCCGTCGGTGTCGAGCTTGTAGTACCAGACCACGTTGTCGCGGGCGAAGCCGTCGTCGACGAGGTCGACCCACATGGCGTCGTCGACGAGCATCCGGGAGCTCTTGTCGACGTTGTCGCCGATCCAGTTCTCCGCCTGTGCCATCGGCTTGTCCAGGTCGGTGATGAGGAACCCACGGAGCTGCGATCCCCAGAGCGGGACCGCGACGACCAGGGCGGCGGCGGTGACGAGGGCCCAGGTGCCACCGAGGACACGGCGGCTGACCCCACGGAGCCGGCTCTTCGGCCGGAAGGCGGTGATGCCGGACACGGCGAGCACGGCACGCTCCCCGACGAACGCGACGAGCAGGGCGGCGAACGGCACGAGCATGATCACGTACGGCACGGGCAGGTACCCGTTCGGGCGGAACATGAACGCGAGCAGGAAGACGAGCATCGCGGCGATCGGGCGGACCCGGCGCAGGAACAGCCCCACGACGGCGGCGGCGGAGCCGAGCACGATGAACACCGGGTCGAGCGCCCACCACTGGGCAGCGGCGTCGTTCGCCAGGCTCCCGCCGGAGAACACCGAGCCGCTGGCCTGACGGCTGCCGAGCTGGTACGTGATGCCCTCGAGCAGGCTGACCTTGCCGGCGCTGGGCAGGAGTTCGCCCTTGACCGCGGCGAGCAGGATGTACCCGCCACCGATGACGGCGAGGACGGCTCCGGCGACGCTGAGCGTGTACCGGCGGGTGCTCGGGTCGGCCCGACGGACGGCCATCCAGATGAGGAACGGCAGCGCCAGCAGGTAGGTCTCCTTGCTGAGCACGGCGATCCCGAGGCACGCGGCAGCACCGACGAACCCGGCCAGCTGCTGGCGACGGCTGAGCACGAGGACGAACGCGGCGAGGAGCCACGGCGTCGCGACGTTGTCGATGTAGACGGTGCGGTGGTACTGCAGCGCCAGCGGGGAGAGTCCGAAGACGAGGACCGCGACCGCGGCGGTGGGGCGGGAGCCGCCGAGCCGACGCATCAGCACGAAGAGGAGCACCGCGGAGACGGCGGCGAAGAACACCATCGACTCCCGTGCTGCCTCGACCGCGAAGGCGTAGCGGGCGAAGGCGCCGGTCAGCTGCGTGTACCCGGCGATCTGGATCCAGCCGAGCGGCGGGTGGTCGTACCAGTACGTGTAGTGGGTGAGCTCGCCGAGGTGCGTGATCGACCACGCCTGGGCGGTGTACGTGCCCTCGTCGTCGATGCGCTGCGGGGTGCCGCCCATGTTCCAGGACTGCACGGCCACGGCGACGGCCAGGACGGGGAGGAGCCAGACGAGGCTCCTGGCGTGCACGCGGAACCACGTGCCGGCGGCGGACGAGGACCTGGCACCGCGGATCGGGATGCCGGTCGTGTTGGTGATGCTGGCGGTCATCGGTCGTCACCTCCTGTCGAGGGGGCCCCTGCGGACGCGAGGGCGGGTTCGGAGTCGGGCTGGGTCTGCGTCTGGGTCTGGGTCTGGGTCTGCGGCTGTGCCGCGGTGTCGGGCTCGGTCACCGCGGACGGGAAGCCGACGACCTCGGGCTGGGCTCCGCGGTGCTGGCCGGTGTGCTCGGTCTTCTCCCAGCCGTTCTGCCCGCGGGAGTGGCGGATGACGGCACGGACAGCTGCTGCGGCGAGGAACACCTGGTACGGCACCAGGCCGAGCACGAGCTTCACGTAGTCGCGGACGCGGACCTTCTCCTTGTAGAGCCGGCCGAACTCGCCGAGCCCGGCGATCTCGACCGCCAGGAGCATGAGCGTCGGGGCGAGCGGGATGAAGGAGATCAGGGCGATGGCCGTCGGGACCTTGACGAACGCGATCATGATCACGCTGAGCGGGATGAGGAGCCCGGTGGCCGCCTGGATGAACGGCATCGTCAGCAGGTACCGGGCGAAGAAGCGCTGCTTGAACGTCGGCAGCTTCTTCCACTCCCCCTTGCCGAGGACCTGCAGGAATCCCTGGTTCCACCGGGTGCGCTGCTTCAGGAGCGACGCGAAGGTGGGCGGGGTCTCCTCGCGGGTGACCGCCTCGGGGCTGTACGCGACGACGACCTTGGCGTTGTCGGCCGACAGGCGGACGCCGAGCTCGCAGTCCTCGGCGAGGCAGTGCGCGTCCCAGCCGTTCGACCAGTCCAGGCGCTCCTTGGTCACGAAGACGGTGTTGCCGCCGAGCGGGATGAACTTCGACTCGGCATGGAAGTGCAGGCGCGAGCGGAACCAGAAGTAGTACTCGAGCACGTTGCGGAGCGACCACCAGCTGGAGCGGAAGTTCATCAGCTGCACGCCGCCCTGCACGACGTCGGCGTCGGTCTCCTGGAAGCGGGAGTCGACGAGGCTCAGCAGACGCGGGTAGACCTCGTCCTCGGCGTCGAACACGCCCACGATGTCACCGGTCGCGTACTGCAGCGCCAGGTTCATCGCCTTGGGCTTGTTCTTCGGCAGGGTGTCGTCGACCACCACGCGGATCAGGTCGGGGTGGCGGGCAGCGGCCTCGCGCACGACACGCTCGGTGCCCGGGTCGTCCTCACCGACGATCGCGATGATCTCGAAGTCGGGGTGGTCCTGCGTGGTGAGCATCTCGAGCGTCTGCCCCATGACCTCCTCCTCGTGCCGACCGGGAACGAGCAGCGTGAAGCGGTGGGCGGCGGGGCGCGGCGTCTGGCTGAAGCTCGTGGCGCGCAGCGCCGAGCGGGAGCGCCACGCGTGCAGCATCCACCACAGGGTGCTCAGCGCGACCAGCGTGAGCAGGACCGAGATGGCGACGAGGGCCGAGTAGCCGATCCACTCGCCCACCGACCAGGCGGCCTGCGCGGCCTGGCCCGAGCCTCCCGTCGGGACGTCGGTGGTGCCCCGGTTCGGGACGCCGCCCCGGGGACCGGTGGGGTCGTTCGGCTGCAGCAGCGGCCCGGCGGCCGCGACCAGCGTGGTCAACATGGTCATTCTGTGAGCTCCTTCGTGCGACGTGCGTCCCGGGAACGGAAGACGAGGGCCTTGTACGCGGCGAACCGGAACACGGTGCCGAGGACGAGACCGACCCCGTTGCCGGCGACGTTGTCGGCGAGGGTGCTGGTGAAACCGAGCAGGTAGTGCGAGACGAACAGGCAGGCGGCGGCGATGCCGAGGCCGATCAGGTTCGTGAGTGCGAAGAGGGCACCCTCGCGGAGCGTCTCGCGGCGTCCGGAGGTGCGCTCCGCCCGGAACGTGATGGACCGGTTGAGGACCCACGCCACCGCGGTCGAGATCACGGCGGACCCCACCTTCGCCGCGATCGGCTTGTCGTCGAGGACCGTGATGCGCAGCAGGTTGTAGACGCCCAGGTCGACGAGGAAGCAGAACGCGCCGATGGCGCCGAAGGACACCAGCTGCCGCGAGGTCGCGATCAGCCGCGTCAGACGGCCGGTGGGGACCACCCGTTCGGGTGGCACCACAACGAGGGTGTCGGTCGAGGTCATGCCCCCGATTCGGGGGTGTCGCCTCGGTGGTTTGGGTGGGGTACACGGTTGCCCAGCCGTCTGCCAGGTCCCGGACTCCTGCCGTTCACGAGGGGTACGTCCGACGGCCTGGTTCCGGCGCATTGCGGACGTTCCGGCGCAGGAACGCGGTGCGTCGTGTAAGCGGCTCGGGAACGACGGACGGGAGGCGCGGTGCCAGCTGGCACCGCGCCTCCCGTCCGGAGGTTCTTGCGTGTTGCGTGTTGCTTGTGCGTGTTGCTCGCTTACGCGGGGCGGCTCGTGGGGCTGACGCTCTTCGAGGAGTCGCGCTCGGGGATGTCCCCCAGGGCGTCGTCGATGGCCGCGAGGGCGTCGGCGTCGAGCTTCACCCCCACCGCCTTCACGTTGTCGGTGACCTGCGCCGGACGCGAGGCGCCGACGATCGCCGACGCGACGTTGTCGTTCTGCAGCGTCCAGGCGATCGCGAGCTGGGCCAGCGTCAGGCCGGCCTGGTCGGCGACGGGCTGCAGGCGCTGGACGGCCTCGAGGACGTCGTCGCGCATGTACCGCTTGATCATGTCCGCGCCGCCCTTCTCGTCCGTGGCGCGGGAGCCCTCGGGGAGCGGCTGACCGGGCTTGTACTTGCCGGTGAGCACGCCCTGCGCGATCGGCGAGAAGACGATCTGCGAGAGGCCGAGCTGCTTCGAGGCGGGGACGACCTCGCCTTCGATCACACGCCAGAGCATCGAGTACTGCGGCTGGTTCGAGATGAGCTGGAAGCCGAGCTCCTTCGCCAGTGCGGCACCCGCGCGGATCTGCTCGGCGGTCCACTCACTGACGCCGATGTAGAGCGCCTTGCCCTGTCGGACGACGTCCGCGAAGGCCTGCATGGTCTCTTCGAGCGGGGTCTCGTAGTCGTAGCGGTGGGCCTGGTAGAGGTCGACGTAGTCGGTCTGCAGACGCTCGAGCGAGCCGTTGATCGACTCCATGACGTGCTTGCGGCTGAGGCCGACGTCGTTGTGCCCCATCGGCCCGGTCGGCCAGTACACCTTCGTGAGGATCTCGAGGGACTGCCGGCGCTCCCCCTTGAGCGCTTCGCCGAGGACGGTCTCGGCGGCCGTGTTGGCGTACGTGTCGGCGGTGTCGAACGTCGTGATGCCGACATCGAGCGCTGCCCGCACGCACTGGGTGGCGACGTCGTTCTCGACCTGCGAGCCGTGCGTCAGCCAGTTGCCGTAGGTGATCTCGGAGATCTTGAGTCCGGAGTTGCCCAGGTACCTGAATTCCATGGCTCCGACGTTAGTGGTTCCACCGAGGGGCTGCGGGGCCCTGCGGGTGCCTGGTTGCGGAGGGGGGTGCGGGGGTGGGTGCGGGGTGCGGGGTGCGGGGTGCGGGGTGCGGGGTGCGGGGTGCGTCTCCCGCGAGCGGGCGAAACACCAGGGCGGTCCTCGGAGCGACCCCGAGGAAGCGCCCGCTCGCGCGAGCCGGCGTTCCTCCACAGCCAGGTCGCGTCAACAGTCATGCACTCGGGAGGCTCGGGCCGGCCTCCCGACGACGGCTCGGCACGAGCATGTGGTGATGACCGCACGACGACCGCTCCCGATGGTGCTGCGAGACGCCTCGTTCCGGGTTCGGGACGCACTCCACCGAGGCGTCTCGCGCGGCCGGCTCGAGGCGAAGGACCTCGTCCGGGCATTCCACGGGACCCGCTCCGCGACGCAACCAACCGCCGTGGACGAACGTGCCCGCGCACTCGCACCGCGCCTCCGTCCCGACCAGGTCTTCAGCCACACGACTGCCGCAGCGATCCTCGGCGTGCCGCTCCCCCGGCGCATCGAGCGGGACCTCCGTCTGCACGTGACCACCATCGGCGTCGACCAGGCACTGCGCGTCCGGGGGGCCAAGGGGCATCGGGCCCGATCCGGGACAGTCCGCCGCTCGCAGGCCAGAGGCGTCCCGATCAGCAGCCCGGCGGACACGTTCGTCGCGCTCGGCGCGATGCTCACACTCGACGAACTGGTCATCGCCGGTGACGCGCTCGTCGGTTGGCTCCGCTGGGTGACACTGGACGAGCTCGTGGCGGCAGTCCGGCGGCGGCGCGGGATCCGAGGGATCGTGAACCTCCGTGCGGCACTCGAGGAGATCCGAGTCGGGTCCAGGTCGCCCGGCGAGACTCGTGCGCGGCTGGCGCTGGTCCGCCGTGGGCTCCCGGAGCCCGTGCTCAACCACGACGTCGTGGTCGACGGACAGTGGATCGCGTGCGTCGACCTCGCGTATCCCGAGGCCCGAGTGGCGATCGAGTACGAGAGCGACCTCCACCGGACCGATCCGGACACGTTCAAGAAGGACCTCACGCGCGGTGAGCACCTGAAGGACGTCGACTGGTGGTTGGTCCGGACGACCGGGGACGATGTGGGACGCGGTGTCGAACGCTTCGTGTGGCGCGTCCGTCGGTTGCTCGAGGCTGGTCGGCGGGGGCCCCACGACAGACGTCTGGCCACGCTTGCGTGAACAATGGTTGACGCTTCAACTAAACAGGTGCAGAATGGCGTAGCATCACCTCGATGCGGGCGCATGGATCGGCCTCCGGTTCGCTCGCGTCGCTCAGACTCCGTCGTCCCGGAAGGACAACACCATGGCTCTCACCGCTTCCGCCATCCCCGGCTACGTCACCGGCACCTGGAAGGTCGACCCGACCCACTCCGAGGTCAGCTTCTCGGTCCGCCACCTCGCGATCAGCAAGGTCAAGGGCAAGTTCGAGCAGTTCGACGCCACCCTGGTCACCGCCGAGAACCCCCTCGACACCACGCTCGAGGCCTCGATCGACGTCTCCAGCATCAACACGAACCAGCCGCAGCGCGACCAGCACCTGGCCACCGGTGACTTCTTCCTCACTGAGGAGCACCCGCACATGACGTTCCGTTCCACCGGCATCCGCGAGGACGGCGACGACATGCTCATCGACGGCGAGCTCTCGCTGCGCGGCGTCACCAAGAACGTCACCCTGAAGACCGAGTTCGGCGGCGTGACCACCGACGGCTACGGCCAGACCAAGCTCGGCGCCGAGGCGACCACCAAGATCGACCGCACCGAGTTCGGCGTGAACTGGAACGCGGCCCTCGAGGCCGGCGGCTTCACCCTCGGCAACGACGTCACGATCAACCTCGACGTCCAGTTCGTCCTCCAGGCGGCGTAGTCCTCGGATCCACTCGCTGACTGAGAGCACGAACACTCCTCACCCAGCACGACGAAGCCCCGACGCCCTTGCGGCGCCGGGGCTTCGTCGTGTCCGGATGCGCTGCCAGGCGTTGAGCGAGCAAGGTCGTTCTGCACGCCGGTACTCCGACCGCTTCCACAATGACGTACCCCGTGGGCCCTCCTGCGGTTGGGCGAGCGGGCGGAACACCGTGGTCGCTCGGTCAACGCACTGCGCTCTTCCGCCCGCTCACCCGCTCACCCGCTCGATCACTCGCTTCCGCGGGAGACGCACGATCGTCGCGGGCCGGCGTCGGGGAGCCGAGCCGAGCCTCCAGGCGGCACCACCCAACGGGTGAGCGGGCGGAAGTGCAGGGTCAGCCCGCCCGCGTACCGCGGTATTTCGCCCGCTCACGGGTGCCACGGGTGCCGCGGGTGCCACGTGTGCCACGGTCTCCCGCGTCCGGGTGCGCCGCGCCGCGGCCGCCCTCATCCGCCTGCGTCACCTGCCCGATTCCGCGCTTGGGCCTCCACTTGCCTGACCCGGCCGGGTGAGCGGGCGGAACCGCCGGGTCGCTCATCCAACCCACCACGGTGTTTCGCCCGCTCGCGGGCCCGGGGCACTCACCCACCCGCACCCGCCCGCCCACCCACGCACCCCCACCCGCCCGCGCGCCCGCGCCCGGACCCCGCCGCACCCGCAACCGCCCGCGCGCCGCGCCCCCGCACCCGCGACCGCCGCACCCGCAACCGCCCGCGCGCCGCGCCCGCGCCCACCCCGCTACCGTGGCACCACGGCCGGGCGCGGGAATCCGCAGCGCGCCAGGCCGGTTGCACGCCACACCATGACGAACAGGAGCACCCCCATGGCCACCGACTGGATCGCGTTGCAAGCACTGGCGGCAGCCGAGTTCGGCCGCCGCGTCGCCGCCGTCACCGCGTGGGACGCCTCGACGCCCGACTCCGAATGGACCACCAGGGACCTCGTCACGCACGTCATCGACGAGCAGCGGTGGATCCCGCACCTGCTCACCGGGTGCGACCACGAGCAGGCGAAGGCGGACCTGGAGCCCGTGGGCGAGGACCTCGTGGCCGAGTGGCAGCGCTTCGCGAGCGCCGCGACCGAGGCCTGGGCGAAGGCACCGCAGGACACCCCCGTGCACCTGGCGACGGACGTGGTGCCGGCGGGTGAGTACCTCGCGGAGCAGACCTCGGACATCGCGATCCACACGTGGGACCTCGCCCGGGCAACCGGCAGCGACGAGACCCTGCCGGACGAACTCGTCCGCGCGGTGTGGCACCACTTCGAACCGCAGATCGAGTCCCTCGCGGAGACCGGGCTGTACGCCGCGCCGGTCGAGGTCGGCGAGGACGCCCCGCTCCAGGTCCGCCTGCTCGCCGTCACAGGGCGCGATGCCAGAGTGGCTGCATGACCTCCACGAGCGACACGACACCCGGAAGCGCAGGCACCACCACGAACGACACCACCAGCACCACGAACGACACCACCAGCACCACGAACGACAGCAGCACCACGGCGGGGACGGTGCGCCTCGGCCACACCGGACTCGAGATCAGCAACGTCGTCCTCGGGATGATGTCCTACGGCGACCCGGACCGCGGCTCCCACGCCTGGAGCGTGGACATCGACGCCGCGAGGCCCTTCGTCCGCCGTGCGTTCGACGCCGGCATCACGACGTTCGACACCGCCAACGTGTACTCCGACGGCTCGAGCGAGGAGATCACCGGGACGCTCCTCAAGGAGCTCGCCCCGCGTGAGGACGTCCAGGTCTTCACGAAGGTCTTCAACCGGATGCGCCCCGGCAAGAACGGTGCCGGCCTGTCCCGCGTCGCGATCATGCACGAGATCGACGCCTCGCTGACCCGCCTCGGCACGGACTACGTCGACCTGTACCAGATCCACCGCTTCGACCCGCTGACCCCGGTCGAGGAGACGATGGAGGCCCTCCACGACGTCGTCAAGGCCGGCAAGGCGCGCTACATCGGTGCCAGCAGCATGTGGGCGTGGCAGTTCGCCCAGATGCAGCACACCGCCGAGCTGCACGGCTGGACCAAGTTCGTGAGCATGCAGGACCAGTACAACCTGCTCGAGCGCGAGGAGGAGCGCGAGATGCACCCCTTCTGCGCCGCCACCGGTGTGGGCGTGATCCCGTGGAGCCCCCTGGCCCGCGGCAAGGTCACCCGCCCCTGGGACGCCGAGGGCTCCGGCTCGCGGTCCACCACCGACGAGTTCGGCAAGACCCTCTACCGCCAGGACGAGGACGCCAACCGCACGATCGTCGGCGCCGTCGAGTCGATCGCCGCGGAGCGGGGCGTCAGCATGGCGCAGATCGCACTCGCCTGGGTCGCCGGCAAGGACGCCGTCACCGCGCCGATCATCGGCGCGACCAAGGAGCACCACATCGACGACGCGGTCGCCGCGTCCGCGATCGAGCTCACCGAGGACGAGGTCACGCGACTCGAGTCCGCCTACACGCCTCGGGTGCCGTCCGGTTTCTGACGCCACCACGGAGCAGACGGGAGGCCCGGTGTCAGCTGACACCGGGCCTCCCGTCCGTCTGTGGGCGTGTCAGGCCGCCGGCTGCTCCGGGCTCCCCGCCTCGCGTTCCAGCCGCGCGATGCGCGTGAGCGCTGCGCGCTCCGTGCCGGTCTGGTTGCCGAGCACGGCGCCGATGCCGTCGAGGACCAGGCCCGTCGTCCTGGCGACGGGGAACTCGACCGGACCGACACCGGGCGACCGCAGGCCGAGCATCGACCGGTGCCGCGGGTCGAGCGTCGACACGGCACCCTGGAACAGCGCCTGGTAGCCCGGCCGGAGCATGCGGGCGAGCGGCGGGTTCCTGATGAAGCGGACGACCTCGCGCGTGCGGGGCGTGACCGCGAGTTCGCCGCGGTCGAGGTACCCGTCCATCTGGGCGCGCAGCTCGGCTTCGGACTCGGGGGCGTCCTCGACGTGCATCAGGCGTCCGGCGATCGCCCACTCGCGGACGTAGGCGTCGGCGCCGCCGGGGATCGGTTCGCCCCACTGCTGCGCGGCGCGGAGGAAGGCGTCGGTGAAGGCCAGGTGGACCCAGCGGGCCAGGTCGGGGTCGTTCGCGGCGTAGTCCTTCGTCACGCCGTGGCCGTCGACGTACTGCCCGCGGACACGCTCGTGCAGGCGCAGCACCCAGTTGCTCGCCCCGGTCGCCGTGGCGGTGTCGCCGTGCGAGACCGTGTAGATCCAGCGGATGGTGCCGGCGAGGCGGCCGAAGGGGTCCTCGCGGTAGCGGGAGTGGTCGGCCACGCCGGCGAGGGCACCGGGGTGCAGGGCCTGCACGAGGAGCGCGCGGACGCCGGCGACGATCGTCTGCTGGCCGCCGTGCACCGACCACGTCGCGCTGCCCGGGCCGAAGAAGCCCGCGTCCGTGCCCTGCTCGAGTTCGTCGACCCATGCCGGGCTGCCCTGGTCGCTGCCCGTGAAGGTGGCCTGGAGGCGGGAGCGGAACGCACCGGTGACGAAGGACATGCTCCCATCGTCCGTCCGACCCCTGACAGCGGGCCGCACGCGACGCGTGCCCCGGATGACGGGCCGTGGCTCACAGCCTGCCGCGGGCCCCGCCGCTAGGTTGGACCTGTGAGCATCGACAACGACCGTCCCTGGCTTGCCGCCTACGCCTCCGGGGTCCCGGACGACATCGAGGAGCAGACGGGGTCGCTCTTCGACCTCGTGGAGACCTCCGCGACGCGGTTCCCGAAGTTCGTCGCGCTGGAGTTCTTCGGCCGGACCACCTCGTACGCCGACCTCGAGGAGCAGGTCCTCCGCGCGGCGAACGGCCTCCGCAAGCTCGGCGTGACTGCCGGTGACCGCGTGGCCCTGGTCCTGCCGAACTGCCCGCAGCACGTCGTGGCGTTCTACGCGATCCTGCGGCTCGGGGCGATCGTCGTCGAGCACAACCCGCTCTACACGCCGCGCGAGCTCCGCCACCAGTTCGAGGACCACGGAGCACGTGTCGCCGTCGTCTGGGACAAGTCCGTCGCGACGCTGCAGGACTTCCCCGCCGACGTCGCCCTCGACGCCGTCGTGTCGGTCGACCTGACCCGTGCGATGCCCCGCACCACCCGCCTGGCCCTGTCGCTGCCGGTCGCGAAGGCACGCGAGTCCCGCGCGAAGCTCACGACGAAGGTCCGCGGGACGACGACGTGGGACGACCTCGTGTACACCCGCCGCCTGCCGAAGCGCCACCCGCGCCCGACGACGAACGACGTCGCGCTGATCCAGTACACCTCCGGCACGACGGGCACCCCGAAGGGCGCGGTCCTCAGCCACGGCAACCTGATGGCGAACGCCGCACAGGCGCGTGCCTGGATCCCGCAGATCCAGGCCGGTGACAACAGCGTCGTGCACGCGGTCCTGCCGATGTTCCACGCCTACGGCCTGACGCTCTGCCTGACCTTCGCGATGAGCATCGCCGGACGCCTCGTGCTCTTCCCCGCGTTCGACCCGGACCTCGTCCTGGCCGCGATCAAGAAGCGTCCGCCGACGTTCCTGCCCGCCGTGCCGCCGATCTACACCCGGCTGCAGCACGCCGCAGACTCGAAGAAGGTCTCGCTCAAGGGCATCGCCATCGGCATCTCCGGCGCGATGCCGCTCTCCCAGGACGTCATCGAACCGTGGGAGGCCCGCACCGGCGGCTACCTCGTGGAGGGCTACGGCCTGTCCGAGTGCTCCCCCGTGCTCATGGCCAACCCCGTCGCCGACTCCCGACGACTCGGCGCGGTCGGGCTGCCGCTGCCCTCCACCGAGGCCCGTGTGGTCGACCCGGACGACGCCTCCAAGGTCCTCGGCACCGACGAGGCCGGCGAGCTCCAGGTCCGCGGCCCGCAGGTGTTCAGCGGCTACTGGGGCAAGGCCGAGGCGACGGACGAGGTCTTCACCGCCGACGGCTGGTTCCGCACCGGTGACATCGTCGCGATCGACGCCGACGGCTTCGTGCACATCGTCGACCGCCTCAAGGAGCTCATCATCACGGGCGGCTTCAACGTCGCCCCGACCGAGGTCGAGGACACCCTCGTCAAGCACCCCAGCGTCCGCGAGGTCGCCGTCGTCGGCATCACCACCGGTGGCAACGAGCAGGTCGTCGCCGCGGTCGTGCCGACCGACCCCGCCACGTTCGACCCCGACGCGCTCCGGGCCTACGCCCGCGAGCACATGGCGGCGTACAAGGTGCCGCGCCGGGTCGTCGTGGTCGAGGACCTGCCCCGTTCCATGATCGGCAAGGTCCTGCGGCGCAAGGTGCGGGACCAGATCCTGGGCAAGTAGTCCAGACGGGAGGCCCGCCCCGCGCTGGCAGGGCACCGCGCGCCCCGTCCGGGGCTGGGCTGGGCTGGGCGTCAGGACACGTGGACGCTCGGCCGGCGGCCCACCTCGGGTTCGGCCTCGCGCAGGACCTCGCGTGTCACCGGGGCGACGTCCCCGACGCCCGTGAAGACGAAGCGGATCGCGTTGCGGATCGGGCTGCCCTCGTTCCACTCGAAGTAGATGCTCGGGACGACCCCGGCGATGTCGCGGATGGCCAGCAGCGTCGACGCGATCGTGTTCGGCACGTTGCCGGAGCGGACCCGGAGCACGCGGTGCCCGTGCACGACGTGGCCCTCGACGACCAGGTCCTCCTCGAAGTCGGACGAGTCGGCGGGCAGGACCTCGAGGAACATCGTGGGCACGCGGGCCGGGATGCCGGAGTCGCGGCGTTCCTCGCGCCCCTTCGCCCGGTACGCCGCCGCGGTGCCGGCTCCGGGTTCGTTCGCGATGATGCACACGGAACTGAACTGGTCGGCGTCGGCCTCGACGAACTGCCGTGCGGTGGCGTCGAGCTCGATCGACGATGCCCGCAGCTCGAACGACCGCCGGACCCGCGAGACCAGCGACACGACGACGATCGCGACGATGAAGACGGCCGCGATCCGGACGCCGTCGGGCCGCTCGATGACGTTGGCGATCGTCGTGTAGATGAACACGACCGCGATGACGGCGTAGGCGATCGTGCGCTTCCGCTGCTGCCGACGACGCGCTGACAGCGTCACCGCGACGGCTGCGCTGGTGATGAGCACGAGGACACCCGTGGCGTACGCGCCGCCCTGCGCGTCGACGCTGGCCTGGAAGATGAGCGTGATCACGAAGGCGATGAGCGTGAAGATGACCACGAGCGGTCGGGTCGCCCGGGCCCACTGCGGCGCCATGCCGTACCGCGGCAGGAAGCGCGGCACGAGGTTGAGGAGCCCGGCCATCGCGCTCGCGCCGGCGAACCACAGGATCGCGACCGTCGAGACGTCGTACACGGTGCCGAACGCCGGCCCGAGGTACTCGTGCGCCAGGAACGCCAGGGCGCGCCCGTTCGCCTGGCCGCCCGGCTGGAACTCGTGCTGCGGGATGAGGAACGTCGTCGCGATCGACGACGTGATGAGGAACGTGCTCATGATGACGGCCGCGACCGTCAGCAGCCGCTGCGTGCCGCGGATGCGCCCGAGCGGTCGGGGCTGCCCCTCGTCGGCAGCGTCCCCCCGGACCTGCGGCATCACCGCGACGCCGGTCTCGAACCCGGACAGGCCGAGCGCGAGCTTCGGGAAGACCAGCAGGGCGATGCCGACCATGGCGAGCGGGCTGCTGTGCTGCGCGGTCAGGCCGCTCCACCAGTCACTGGCGACGGTCGGGCGCTCGGCCACGTGGAGCAGTGCGACGACGACCACGACGGCGTTCAGCGCGAGGAACACCGCGACGAGCCCCGTGGCGATGCCGATGGCCTCCTTGAACCCGCGGAGGAACACGACGCCGAGCAGGAGCAGCAGCACGAGGGTGATCGGCACCGGGATCTCGGTGAACCAGTGCGGGGTGAAGGGGTTCTCGGCGATGTGCGCGGTCGCGTCGGCGGCGGAGAGCGTCATCGTGATCATGAAGTCCGTCACGGCGAACCCGAGCAGGACCAGCACGAGCAGCTTGCCCGCCCACCAGGGCAGCAGCTTCTCGAGCATCATGATCGACCCGGCGCCGCGGAAGCTGTCCTGCGCCACCCGGCGGTACACGGGCAGGGCGCCGAACAGCGTCACGAGGACGAGCACGATCGTCGCGATCGGGGACAGCAGCCCGGCGGCGAGCGCGGCGATCGCGGGCTGGTAGCCGAGGGTGGAGAAGTAGTCGACGCCCGTCAGGCACATCACCCGCCACCACGGGTGGGTCTTGTCGACCTCGACCTGGTGGGGGCCCTGGTGGTCGGCGCCGCTGTCGTCCTGGAGCATCCAGCGTCTGATCCGGGCATCTGTCGCGGTCACACGCTGATCGTAGGGCGTCCGGGTGGCGGCGACGCACTCCCCGGACGCCCCGGTGGACAGCGGGCTACTTCGAGCTGATCCGCGTGTACTTGTTCACCGCCCACGGCACGAACACGACCAGCAGCACCGCGATGCCGATGAGCACCGTCACCACCGGGTGCTGCATCGTCCAGATGTCGGGCACGGGCGCCGACCCCACGTTGCCGAACAGCTCGCGCGCGGCCTGCACGAGCGAGGACACCGGGTTCCACTCGGCGAACACGCGGAGCACGAGCGGCAGGGTGTCGCTCGGCACGAACGCGTTCGAGATGAACGTCAGCGGGAACAGGATCATGAACGAGGCGTTGTTGATGACCTCCGGGGTCTTCACGCTCATCCCGAGCAACGCCATCACCCAGCTGAAGGCGTAGCTGAACAGCAGCAGCAGGGCGACGCCGGCCAGGAACTCCAGCGGCGACGAGTTCACGCGCCACCCGACCGCCAAGCCGGTGGCCATCATGATGACCATCGAGATCGTGTTGAGGACGAGGTCGCTGTTCGTCCGTCCGACGAGCACCGCCGACGCCGACATCGGCAGCGTTCGGAAGCGGTCGATGAGCCCTTCCTTGAGGTCCTGCGCCATCGCGGACCCGGAGAACGTCGCCCCGAAGACGACCGTCTGGGCGAAGATGCCGGCCATCAGGAACTGCGTGTAGTCCGTGCCCTGGACCGCGATCGCGCCGCCGTAGACCTGGCTGAAGAGCAGCACGAACATGATCGGCTGCAGGACCGCGAAGACGAGCATGTCCGGCGACCGCTTGATCTTGATGAGGTTCCGCTTGGTGACGGTCCAGCCGTCCTCGAACCACACGGCGAGCGGCGCCGTGACGACGACGGGCAGCTGGCGGCCGGGTGTGGTCGCGGTGGCGGTCATCGGACCGGCTCCTGCTGCTCGGCGACGACGGACGAGCCGCCGCGGGCGCCGCCAGCACCGGCGTCGTCGTCGTCGTCTGTGGCCGCGTGTCCGGTCAGCCGGAGGAACACGTCGTCGAGCGTCGGGCGGCGCATGCCGGCGTCGTGCAGCTCGATGCCGGCGTCTCCGAGGTCGGCGAGCACGTGCTGCAGCGCGGCCGGGCCGGCTTCCACCGCGACGGCCCGGGTGCGGCCGTCCCCCGAGGTCTCCACGTCCCCGACGCCGTACCGCCGGAGCACCGTCGTGGCGGCGTCCCCGTCGGCGTCGTCGACGAGCGTCACGACCACCCGGTGTCCGCCGACCTGCGCCTTGAGCTGGTCGGCGGTGCCCTCGGCGATGACGTGGCCGTCGTCGATGACCGCGATGTCGTCGGCGAGACGGTCCGCCTCTTCGAGGTACTGCGTGGTCAGCAGCACCGTGGCCCCGTCGGCCACCAGGTGCTCGATGATCCCCCACAGCGCCAGTCGGCTCCGGGGGTCGAGGCCCGTCGTCGGCTCGTCGAGGAACAGGACGCTCGGGTTCATCACGAGGGCCCCGGCGAGGTCGATCCGCCGCCGCATGCCGCCGGAGAACCCCTTCACGGGTCGGTCCCCGGCCTCGGCCAGGTCGAACACGTCGATGAGCTCCCGGGCCCGGGCTCGGGAGGCCCGGCCACCGAGGTGGTAGAGCCGCCCGATCATCTCGAGGTTCTCGAACCCGGTGAGGTTCTCGTCGACGGCGGCGTACTGCCCGGAGACGCCGATCGAGCGACGCGTCGCCTGGGGGTCCGCGACGACGTCGACGCCGGCGATGGACGCCGTGCCGCTGTCGGGCTTGACGAGCGTCGTCAGCACCTTGACGGTGGTGGTCTTGCCGGCACCGTTCGGGCCGAGCAGCGCCGTGACGGTGCCCTGCGGGACGGAGAGGTCGAGACCCGCCAGCGCGTGGACGGGTCCCGACTTGGATCGGTAGGTCTTGGTCAGGCCGGAGGCCTCGATGATGGCCATGTCGCTCCCTGGTCGCGACTCAACAGGTCAGGTGACCGGCACGGCCCGACGTGGGTCACACGTCGAAGTCGCCACCGAAGTCGCCGAAGCCGCCACCGGTGTCTGACCCGGCGTCGTCCCAGCCCGCGTTCTCGTACCCGCCGCCGTCGGCTGCGCCGCCGTCACCGGAGTCAGCACCAGTGTCCCCCGAACCGCCGTCACCCGCATCCCCCGATGCGTCCGTTCCGCCGTCGAAGGACGACGGGTCCGGCAGGAAGGCGCTCATCAGCGTCGAACCGATGACGTAGCCGGCCACGGTGCCGAGGATCGAGGCGCCCATCATGCCGCCGAACGACGGTCCCTGGCGGCCGCCGAAGCCTCCGCGGCCGCCCATGCCGCCGTTCATGCCACCGCCGTTCATGCCGCCGAGCGAGCGCTCCATGAACCCGGGCTGCCGGATCTCCGAGCGGGTCGCGGCCTGGGCGAGCGAGCGGGCGTCGTCCCCGCGGGGTGCTTCACCCGTCGGGGCCGTGCGGGTGAACTCGTCGTAGACCATCCGGCGCTGCTCGGGGGTCAGTCGCTCGAAGGCCTCGGCGTGGACCTCCTCGATGCGCTCGGGCGGTGCCGTCCGGAGCAGGTAGCGGTAGCGGTCGACGGCCTGCTGGTCCTGGGACCGGCCGTCGCCGCCCTGCGGCGCGCCGTACTGGCCCTGCGGCGCGCCGTACCCGGGGGTCGGGGCGTTGTAGGACTGCTGGCCGTACTGGTAGCCCTGCTGCTGGGGCTGCTGCTGCTGCCGGGGCGCGTTCCAGCCCTGCGGCTGCTGTCGGTCCTCACGGCCGAGCAGGCGGTCGAGGAATCCCATGTCGTTGCTCCTTCGGCACGGACACCGTGTCCGTGGACTGCCACAGTATGGTCGCGCGGCGGGCGATGACTGTGTGGCCGCACAGAATGCGGTGGACGTCACCCACCAGCGGACTGGAGGCTCGTCGCGGCGCCGCCACGAGCCTCCTGTCCGACGCGTCAGCGGCCGGCGCGCAACGCGCCCGTCCACACCTGGTGCAGTTCGTCCGCAGCCCCCGGGTGCGCCACCAGGAACGGCGCGCCGAGGTCCGGGAAGCCGGACACCGGTCCGGCCTCGGTCATGACGACCCCGCCGGCCTCGTGCACGAGCAGCACCGCGGCGCCGTGGTCGATCGGGTCGAAGGTCGGCACACACGCCCCGATCCCCCGGCCCGCGGCGACCTGGGCGATGGTCAGCGTGCTCGACCCCTGGACGCGCACCGTGCAGGACCGGGCCGCGAGGGCGTCGAGGAACGCGCCGAAGCCCGGCCACGGCCGGTGCCCGTCGAGCTCGGTGCCCACGACCGCACCGGCGAGCGCACGCGGCGCGTCGTCGAGTCGGAGCTGCCGGTCGCGGACGCTCGCACCCCGGCCGCGTCGGGCCTCGAGGACCTCCCCCCGCCACGGGTCCGCGACCACCCCGACGACGGGTGCGCCGTTCCGGGTGAGGCACAGCGACGTGCTCGTCCAGGGGATGCCGTTCGCCAGGTTCGTCGTGCCGTCGACGGGGTCGAGGTACCAGCGGTGTCGGTCGCCCGGGGCGTCGCCGTACTCCTCGCCCGAGAAGCCGTGCGTCGGGAACGCGGCGCGGACCCGGCCGCGGACGTGCTGCTCGACGAGGCGGTCGACGTCCGTGACGAGGTCGGCCGGGTGGGTCTTCGTCGACACCGAGCCGACCGGGTGTTCCCGGGTGAAGGCGATGACCTCGTGCGCGATGCGGTGCGCGAGGGCCTGGGCGCGTCCGGCGACCTCGGCCTCGGTCGGTTCACGGTCGGGCTGCGGCCAGCCGTCGCGCTCTGCGGCGGCGAGGGCGGCGCGGATCGTGGCGACGTCGTTCGTCGTGACCAGGTCGGCACCGAGGCGGACCGCCCACAGCGCGGGCTCGGGGTCGTCGACCGTCCACACGGCCACCTGCAGCCCAAGTGCGTGCGCCGCGGCGACGGTCCTCGGGGTGAGGAACGCCACGTCGAGGTGCAGCGTGGACGGGCTCAGCGCGGCGACGGCCTCGGCGGTCGGGGGCTCGAGCGACTCCCATGCCAGCCACACGTCGGCCTCCGGCAGCACGGTCCGGACCGCGGCGACGGCCTCGGGGTCACCACACCAGGCCACCGCGACGGCCCACGGCGACGCGGACACGGTCTGCGCGGCCACGACGGCGTCGAGCGGGTCCACCACGGTGACGAGGAGCGAGGACCGGCAGCCGTCGAGTCGTTCCAAGACGCCGTCGAGCCGCGGGATGCGGTCCAGGCCGTTGCCGAGCCGGGCGACGTCGCACCAGGCCACGTCCCGGACCCGGCGGGCGTCGCCCCACATCCGGCCCAGGGTCTCGTCGTGGAGCAACACGGCGACGTCGTCCGCGGTGCGGCGGACGTCGACCGCGATGACGTCCGCGCCGAGGGCCTCGGCCACTGCGACGGCGGGCAGGGTGTTCTCGCGCCGGACCCGGGGTGCCCCGCGGTGGGCGACGAGGCGCGGCTGCCGGGACGTCGGCGCGGCATCGGTGGTGCGGCGGGCGGCGGTGTCGGCGTCGGTGTCGGTGTCGAGCACGGGCGCGTCAGAGGTCCGGACCGTCGTCGTCATCCGGTCATGCTCCCGTCCCTGCGCGAACCCCCGGTGTCCTCCGGGTGAACGCTGCCCGAGCGTGCCGCCGTGCCTGCGACAATGGAAGGCGTGACCGTACGCACCTGGGGTTGGCTCGCAGCCGTCATCGACGTCGTGCTCATCGTCGTCTTCGCGCTCATCGGGCGGTCCTCGCACGGCGAGGCGAACGCACCGCTGGCCCTCTGGACCACCGCGTACCCGTTCCTGGCCGGCTGGGCGATCGCCTACGTCACCAGCGGCGCCTGGGCACGTCCGTTGCGGTTCTGGCCGACCGGCGTCGTCGCGTGGATCCTGACCGTGTTCGTCGGCATGGCGATCCGCGTCGCGACCGGGCAGGGCGTCGTCGACGGCAACCCGCTGCCGATCTCGTTCCTCATCGTCGCCACCATCGTTCTGGGTGTGTTCCTGCTCGGGTGGCGCGCCGTCGCGCGGGGCGTCATCCGGCTCCGCACCCGCCGGACGCCGTCGACCCGCGAGGCCTGACACCCCCCTCCGCACCAGGCCGCCGTGCCTCCGCTAGAACAACCCGCCGCGCGGCTCGTCGCCGTCGAGCCCGCGGAACATGTCCGACACCAGGGCCTCGATCTGCGGCTCGACCAGCCGTTCGACGGCCTCGGCGATCCGCGGCCGGTGGTCGATGAGCGCGAGGCACACCGCCGTCCCCGTCGCCCTGGCGCACTCGTCGGACAGCTCGATCTCGTGTCGGAGCGCGGCCTTGGCCTCGTCGGACAACGGTTCACGCGGCACGGTGTCCGACGACGCCCCGGTCCCCGCGAGTCCCTCGAGCGTGAACAGGAACGGCGACCCGTCCTGCGGCTGCGGATCGACGTCGAGGCCCTGGAACTCCGGCGACAGCCCCTCGGCGGGCTGGTACCCCGCGTGCCGCTTCCGTGCCGCGGCCCGCTCGAGCTCCCGGTGCAGCAGCGGCAGGTTCTTGGCGGTGTAGTCGTCGACGGCGTCCTCGACGATCGCCGACATCCGGCCGATCAACGCGTGCTGGACGGGGTGCGGCACGTCGGGCCCGAAGCCGGCGGCGCTCGCGATCGGGGACCCGGTGCACTTCCGACAGATCCGCGTGCGCGGGCGTGCGGTGCCGATCTGCCACCGCGGCAGCCACCGCAGCCACACGTCGACGGCGCCCCGCACGCGTCCGTCGATGCCGTCCATGGTCCAACGATACGGACGGCGGGCTCGGCACGGGGCTAGGTGACCGGCTCGGTGACGAAGTCGATGAGCTCCTCGACCCGGCCGAGCAGCTGCGGCTCGAGGTCGGCGAACGTGCGCACCTGCCCGAGGATCCGCTGCCAGGCCCTGGCGATGTCGGCCTGCTCCGCGTGCGGCCACCCGAGCGCCTGGCAGATGCCGGCCTTCCACTCGATCGACCGCGGGATCGTCGGCCACGCCTGCAGGCCCACGCGCGCGGGCTTCACCGACTGCCAGACGTCGACGAAGGGGTGCCCGACGACGAGCACGTGCGCACCCCACTTCCCGCGCATCACGGCGTCGGCGAAGCGGGACTCCTTCGACCCGGGCACCAGGTGGTCGACGAGCACCCCGACCCGACGCTCGCGAGAGGGCTGGAAGTCGTCCAGCACGGAAGCGAGGTTGTCCACGCCGGAGAGCTCCTCGACGACGACGCCCTCCACGCGCAGGTCCGCTCCCCAGACCTTCTCCACGAGCTCGGCGTCGTGCTTGCCCTCGACCATGATCCGCGAGGGCAGCGCCACGCGGGCGCGCTGCTGCTCGACCGCGAACGACCCCGACGCGGTGCGGAGGCGACCACCGTCGGACGCCTGCCGGACAGCCGGCGCAGCCCCGGGCCTCCAGTCCGCATGGACGGAACCGACAGGCCCAGCGGGACCACCGCGAGCAGCAGCAGCGGCGGCAGACCGCCCGACCGGGGCCTGCGGACGGCCGAGCGTGACGAGTTCGCCCTCGAGCAGGAACTGCCCCTCGAAGGGGAAGGCGCGGGTGCGGCCCTTCCAGTCCTCGAGCGCGATGTTCCCGGCTTCGAGCCCGACGACCGCGCCGGCCCAGCCGGAGGCCGGGTCCTCGAGCACCATGTCCCGCTCGAGCGGCACCTGCCGCACCTTCTTCACGCCCCGCGAGCGCCAGTCGCCCGAGAGCACGTCGCCGCCGTACCGGTCCTCGTCCACCCGCACGAGCGTACTGTCGAGTGGTCCCGCAACGGCGCCGGCAGACGGCGCGTTCCCCACGCTCCGTCACCCGGCGCGTCCCCACGCGCCGGTACGAACACCGCAACTGAAAGGCAACTCCCGTGCGCGCAGCAGTCATCCACGCCCCTCGTGACATCCGTGTCGAGGACCGCGACAGCCCCCAGCTCCTCGCTCCCACCGACGCCGTCGTCCGCGTCGTCGCCGCCTGTGTGTGCGGCTCCGACCTCTGGCCCTACCGCGGTGTCCGCGACACGAAGGAGCCCCGGGCGATCGGCCACGAGTTCGTCGGCGTCGTCGAACAGGTCGGCGACGCGGCCGGGTCGCTCCGTCAGGGCGACTTCGTGATCGCGCCGTTCACCACGAACGACGGCACCTGCCAGGCCTGCGCCCACGGCATGACGTCCGGGTGCGAGCACGGCTCCACGTTCGGCGTGACGCCGGACGCGTACGGCCTGCCCCTCGGCGGCGCCCAGGCCGAGTACGTCCGCGTGCCGGACGCCGCGGCGACGCTCGTCGTCGTGCCGGGCCCGGTGGACGACGCGCTGGTGCCCTCGCTCCTCACCCTCTCCGACGTGTTCTCCACCGGCCACCACGCAGCGGTCTCGGCGGGCGTCGGCCCGGGCAAGACCGTCGTCGTGGTCGGCGACGGCGCGGTCGGGCTGTCCGCGGTCCTCGCGGCGAAGCGGCTCGGCGCCGAGCGCATCATCGCGATGAGCCGGCACGCCGACCGGCAGGCACTGGCCCGCGACTTCGGCGCGAGCGACGTCGTCGACACCCGCGGCGACGAGGGTGTGCAGGCCGTCCGCGACCTGCTCGACGGCGACCTGGCCGACTGCGCCCTCGAGGCCGTCGGCACCGCGGAGAGCATGGACCAGGCCCTCCGCGTCGTCCGCCCCGGTGGTGCGGTCGGCTACGTCGGCGTGCCCGCCGGCGACCCGGAGCTGCCGATGCCGTTCCTGTTCGCGAAGAACATCACGGTCGGCGGTGGCATGGCCCCGGCGCGCGCGTACATCGAGGAGCTGCTCCCCGACGTGCTCTCCGGTGCGGTCGACCCGGGGCGGGTCTTCGACCTCGAGCTGCCGCTGGAGCAGGCCGCCGAGGCGTACGCCGCCATGGACGAGCGTCGCGCGATCAAGGTGCTGCTGCGCCCGTAGCGGTCGCGTCCGACGCGACCAGGTGACGGACAGGAGGCTCGGTGCCAGCCGGCACCGAGCCTCCTGTCCGTCCCGGGGCGCAGCGCCCGTGTTTCGCCCAGCGGAACGCGTGATCCAGAACTGTGAACAACCCTTTCAGTGAAGAAGGTCGTCCGTCACAGTCCTCGACAGGACACCACGAGGACGCGCCCCAGGCAGCCGGCCCTCCTCCGTGTGCTCGACGACCGAGCCGCCGCGCCGGCCCAGCCGGAGGCCGGGTCCTCGAGCACCATGTCCCGCTCGAGCGGCACCTGCCGCACCTTCTTCACGCCCCGCGAGCGCCAGTCGCCCGAGAGCACGGCGCCGCCGTACCGGTCCTCGTCCACCCGCACGAGCGGAGCGCCCGTCGTCCTCGCGCGATGCCTGTACGGTCATTGCATGGAACTGAAACTCCACCCGATGGACACGACCGGCCCATCGGACCGAGCCGTCCTCATCGAGTTCCTGACCACGAACCGGTTCCCGTTCCACGTGTCCTCCACGCCGACGCGCGACGCCATCGAGAGGCGGATCGACGACGGTGCGTTCTCCGCGCCCGAGCATGCGCTGCTCCGGGTCGACGTGGACGGGGCGTTCACCGGCATCGTGGTGCTCGATGACCTCGACGACTCCGCTCCGATGATCGACGTCCGCCTCTCAGAGCGTTCGCGTGGGCAGGGCATCGGCACCGTACTCATCCGCGTGCTCGCCGACCACGTCTTCGCTGCGTTCCCCGACGTGACACGGATCGAGGCCCAGACCCGCGACGACAACGTCGCCATGCGCAGATCACTCGTACGGAACGGGTGGGTGAAGGAGGCGCACTACCGGCGGACGTGGCCGGTGGACGACGGGGCGCCGAGGGACTCCGTTGCGTACGGGATCCTCCGCGAGGACCACCTCAGTGGGACGACCACGCCGTTCCTGTCAGACGATGCGCTGACGGCCTGAGCGCGGCGTCGAGCGTCCGAGCCAGCACGTCCGCGGCTGCGAGCGCCGATCGCTGAGCGCCCTCGCCCTCGCCGATGAGTTCGACGATGTCGACGCCCACGATCCGGCGTCGTGACACCAGCCGACACACGAGGTCGATGAGCTCGGGGGTGCTGAACCCTCCGGGTACGGGAGTGCCCGTGCTCGGCATGTACGCGGGATCAAGGACATCGACGTCGATCGTCACGTGCCACCCGAGATGCGCCGGCAGATCCGCCAGGAGATCGTCGATGTCGGCGTCGATCGACGACCGCCCGCCCCAGACGACGGTCTTGGTGTCACGCTCCGGGTCGTCGTCCACCCGCTGCCGGATGCCGAACTGCGCGATCCGCTCGACTCGCTCTTCCCCGGCGACCCAACTCATCACGTTCCCATGGTGGAGCGACGCGCGCGCTGGCAGGCGGGATCGCGCGTAGCGGGTCGGAAGGAACGACCTCCTACGCGCGAAACGACCCGCCGCGCGCGAAACGACCACCCACCGCCGTCGCGGGGCGCAGCGCCCGTGTTTCGCCCAGCGGAACGCGTGTTTCGGAACTGTGAACAAACCTTTCAGTAAAGAAGGTTGTCCGTTACAGTCCTCGACATGACACCACGAGGACGCACCCCAGGGCAGCCGGCCCTCCTCCGCGTGCTCAACGACCGAGCCGCCCTCAGCCTGCTGCTCGACGACGGCCCGATGACCCGCAACGAGATCGCCCAGCGCACCGGCCTCAGCAAGCCGACCGCCGCGGAGATCATCCGCCGACTCGAAGCCGCCGGGCTCCTCCGCGAAGCCGGCACCGCCTCCCAGGCCGGCCGCCGCGGCCCGAGCGCCGTCGTGTACGAGGCCATCACCGACCGCGACCTCGCCGTCGCCGTGGACGTCCAGCTCGTGGACGTCCGCTCCACCGTCGTGGACGCGAGCGGCCGGTCCTACCCGGTGGCCGAGCACCGGATGGACGAGCACGAGATGCGCGCTCCCGGCGAGGACATCGTCGCGGCTGCCGTCAGCCGTGCCGCCGCGGCCGCCGGCATCGACCCCGACCTGGTCACCGCGGTGGCCGTCGGCGTGCAGGCCAGCGTCGACCACGCAACGGACACCCTCATCTTCACCGACGGCCTGCCCGGGTGGCCGCGCGAGCAGGTCTCCCGGACCCTGTCGGACGCCCTCGGCGTGCGGGTCGTCATCGAGAACGACGCCAACCTCGCGGCGATCGCCGAGCGGAACATGGGCGCAGGCCGGACCCCCGGCTCCTTCGCGCTGTTCTGGATGGCGGAGGGCCTCGGCATGGCGCTCGACCTCGACGGCCGCCTGCACGCCGGGGCCTCCGGCGCCGCGGGCGAGATCGGCTACCTGAGCGTGCCCGCCGACGCGCTCCCCCTCGACCCGACGGCGACGATCGTCGCGGACCTCATCTCCGAGTCCGCGATCATCGCCCTCGCCGCCGAACACGGGATCACCGCACCGGACGGCAGTGCTGCCGACTGGCGTCAGGTGCTCCCGCAGCTGCCGGGACTCCCCGCGCAGCACCCCTTCACGACCGCCCTCGGCGAGCGCGTCGGGCACAACGTGCTCCCCGCCCTCGCCGTCGCCGACCCCGAGACGGTCGTGCTGCACGGCCCGACCGGGATCGCGGGCGGCCCCGCGCTGGCCGCCGCCGTGACCGCCTGGCTCCGGACCCGCTCGCGCTGGTCCACGGCCGTGGTGGCACCCGGCGTCCCCGACACCCCCGTCCTCCACGGCGCACGACACGTCCTCATCGACGTCGTGCGGTCCGCGCTCGGCGACCGACTCGAGACCATCACCGACGATGCGCCCGAGCCGGACACCGTCCGGCGCACCTAGACCAGCACCACTCCCACCCGCACCACTCGAGGCACATCCACCCCAGCCCTGTCACAGGGCTCTTCGTCGCGCCCGGAACCGGGCCCGCCGCACGGACGACGTCCGTGCGGCGGGCGCCACCCGGGCACGCGGAGCGAGACCAGAGAGCGAGTACCGCATGTCACTCCCCCGTCCCACCATCCGGCGGATCGTCACCGCGACCGCCGTCGCCGCCACCGGCGCCCTCGTGATGGCCGGCTGCAGCTCCGGCAGCAGCGCGGCGTCGATCGACGAGTCCGCGCCCAAGGAACTCAAGGGCACCGTGTCCCTGTGGCACTTCTTCACCGGTCGCGAGGCCGGCGTCGTGAAGAGCGCCGTCGACGGCTTCGAGAAGGCCAACCCCGGGGTGACGGTCGACATCCACGCGGGGCAGGACGACGAGAAGCTGCAGAAGGCGATCTCCTCGGGCCAGAACATCGACGTGGGGCTGTCGTACTCGACCGCGATCGTCGGCAGCTTCTGTTCCTCCGGTGCCTTCCGCGACCTGTCGCCGTACATCAAGCGCGACAAGGTGGACCTCTCCGACATCCCGAAGGCGGTGCAGGGCTACACGGCCTACAAGGGCAAGCGGTGCACGCTCCCGGCCCTCGCCGACGTCAGCGCGCTGATGTACAACAAGGCGGCGTTCGCGAAGGCGGGGATCACCACGCCGCCGAAGACCCTCGACGAGCTCAAGGCGGACGGCCTGAAGCTGACGACGTACAACGCCGACGGCTCGATCAAGCAGCTCGGCTTCAACCCGCTCATCGACTTCTACGAGAACTCGCCCGAGCACTTCGCCCCGATGATCAACGGCACCTGGCTCGACAAGCAGGGCAACAGCGAGATCGGGACCTCCGCCGCCTGGAAGAAGCTGATCACGTGGCAGAAGGGCTACGTCGACGCGATCGGCTACGACAAGCTCAAGGCCTTCACCTCCGGCCTCGGGCAGGAGTTCGCCGCGGACAACGCGTTCCAGACCGGCCAGGTCGCGATGCAGATCGACGGCGAGTACCGCACGGCGTTCATCAAGGACCAGAAGCCGGACCTCGACTACGGCACCGCCCCCACCCCGGTGCTCGAGGGTGTCGGCAACTACGGCTCGACCTACATCGCCGGCAACGTGGCGGGTGTCGCGAAGGGCTCGAAGAACCCCGAGCTCGCCTGGGCACTGCTGAAGTACCTGTCGACGAACACGGACGCGCAGGTCACGCTCGGCAACGGGCTGAAGAACATCCCGACCATCACGTCCGCCCTGCAGTCCCCCGACCTCGAGGTGGACGCGAACTACAAGACCTTCGTCGACGTCGCCGGTGACCCGAAGACGATCACCTCCCCCGCGACCGCGGACGGCGCCGCCTACATCGGCACCTTCACGAAGTTCTGGCAGGCGTACCAGCAGAACGGCGGGGACCTCGACGCCAAGCTGAAGAAGCTGGACTCGGACATCGACAACGCGAACCAGCTGGCGGGTCCGTGATGAGCGCGCCCACCAGGACCGCCTCCGGCCGGGAGGCTCGGCTCGGCCGCTCCTCCCGGCCCGCGGACCCGACGGGGTCCGGTGCAGCGCCCACTCCGGCACCGCCCCGTCGGCGCCGCTCCGCCGAGTCGCGCCGCCGTCTCGTCGCACTCGGCATGCTGGCACCGGCCCTGGCGGGCCTGGCGGTCTTCTTCGCCTACCCGCTCGTGGCATCGGTCTTCTACTCGTTCACGCGGTACAACCAGCTGCAGGAACCGCAGTTCGTCGGACTGCTCAACTACCGGTTCCTGTTCACCCAGGACCCGCAGATCGGCCCGGCGGTCCTCAACACGATCTGGTTCGTCGTCATCCTGGTACCGGTCCGCATCGTCTTCGGCCTGCTCGTCGCGGGGCTGCTCAGCCGCGCGAAGACCATGACCGGGTTCTGGCGGACGCTGTTCTACCTGCCCGCCCTGGTGCCGCCGGTGGCGAGCGTCGTGGCGTTCGTGTTCCTGTTCAACCCCGGCACCGGGCCGGTGAACCAGATCCTGCGGGTCTTCGGCATCGACGGTCCGCTGTGGTTCAACGACCCGTCGTGGTCGAAGCCCTCGCTCGTGATCCTCGGCGTCTGGGTGATGGGCGACATCATGATCATCTTCCTGGCGTCCCTGCTCGACGTGCCGCGCGACCTGTACGAGGCCGCGTCGCTCGACGGCGCGACCGGGATGCAGCAGGTCCGACACATCACGCTGCCGACCATCTCGCCCGTGATCGGGTTCGCGGCCGTGACCGGGGTGATCGCCGCCCTGCAGTACTTCACCGAGGCCGCGGTCGCGTCGAGCGTCGCGTCCGGCAAGGCCACGATCGGCGGTGGCACGGCGGCACTGCTCGGGTACCCGGGCACGTCGCTGCTGACCTACACCGAGCTGCTGTACCAGCACGGGTTCGCGAACTTCCAGTTCGGGTACGCCTCCGCGATGGCCGTCGTGCTGTTCGTGGTCACCGCCGTCGTGCTCGTGTTCACGCTGCGACGAATCTCTGTCTTCAGGCCGGAGGCCGACCAATGAGCACTGCCCGTCCCGAGGAGTCCTGATGACCGCCGTCTCCCAGTCCCCGCTCGCCCGAGCACCACGCGGCGCCGCTCCCCGAACCGGGAAGCCCCGCCGCAACGCGCTCCTGTGGGTCGCCGAGCACGCCGCACTCGTCGCGGTCGGTGTCCTGACGATCGCGCCGATCCTGTTCGTGGTCCTGACGTCGCTGATGTCGAGCAACCAGGCCCTGACGGCGTCGATCATCCCGAAGCCGTTCGACCTGAGCAACTACGGCAAGGTCTTCACGCAGCTGCCGCTCGCGCAGTGGTTCGGCAACTCGGCGCTGTACGCCGTGCTCGCCACCGCGTTCATGCTCGTCAGCTCGGTGCCCGCGGCGTACGCGCTCGCCCAGATCAAGTTCAAGGGCGCGAACCTCGTCTTCACCGTGATCATCGTCGCGATGCTCCTGCCCCCGCAGGTCACCGCGGTGCCGGTCTACGTGATGTGGTCGCACCTGCACCTGACCGGCACGCTGTGGCCGCTGATCCTGCCGAACCTGCTCGGGGACGCCTTCAGCATCTTCCTGCTCCGGCAGTTCTTCATGACCATCCCGAAGGAGTACGGCGACGCCGCACGCATCGACGGCTGCGGTGAGTGGCGGGTGCTCTGGCGCGTGATCGTGCCGATGGCCCGACCGGGCATCGCGTCCGCCGCCATCTTCATGTTCTTCCACTCGTGGAACGACTACTACGGCCCGCTCCTCTACGCGTCCGAGAACCAGGCCGCCTGGCCGGTGGCGTACGGACTGGCCACGTTCCGCGGACAGCACGGCACCGACTGGTCGATGACGATGGCGATGACCGTCGTCGTCATGGTCCCGGTCGTCGTCATCTTCTTCTTCGCACAGAAGGCATTCGTCGAGGGCATCGCGCTCACCGGCGTGAAGGGATAAGCACCAGTGAAACTCACAGTCGTCGGTGGCGGTTCCACCTACACCCCCGAACTCGTGGACGGCTTCGCCCGGCTCCGCGACCAGCTCCCGATCGACGAGCTCTGGCTCGTCGACCCCGACCCCGTCCGCCGGGAACTCGTCGGCGGTGTGGCCAAGCGGATGTTCGCCCACGCCGGCCACCCGGGCACCGTGCACGTCACCGACGACGTCGTCGCGGGCGTGACCGACGCCGACGCCGTGATGTTCCAGCTCCGCATCGGCGGGCAGGCGGCACGGCAGCAGGACGAGACCTGGCCGCACGAGGCCTGCTGCATCGGGCAGGAGACCACCGGGCCCGGCGGCTTCGCGAAGGCGCTGCGCACCGTGCCCGTGGTGCTCGAGTACGCCGAGCTCGTCCGCAAGCACGCCAAGCCCGACGCCTGGATCGTCGACTTCACGAACCCGGTCGGCATCGTCACGCGGGCACTGCTCGAGGCCGGGCACCGCGCTGTCGGGCTGTGCAACGTGGCGATCGGCTTCCAGCGGCGCTTCGCGAAGGAGTTCGGCGTCGCCCCGGACCACGTGCGACTCGACCACGTCGGGCTGAACCACCTGACGTGGGAGCGCGGCGTGCACGTCACGGGTGCCGACGGGTCCTCGCGCGACGTCATCGACGAGCTGCTCAGCCCGGACGGCGGCGCCCTCGCCCGGATGTCCGAGAGCGTGCACATGGGCGAGGACCTCATCCGGCTCCAGCACGCGATCCCCTCGTACTACCTGCGCTACTTCTACAGCCACGACGTCGTGCTCGAGGAACAGCTCCACGAGCCCACCCGTGCCGAGGCCGTGATGGAGACCGAACGGGCACTGCTGGCGAAGTACGCGGACCCGTCCGTCGTCACGAAGCCGGTCGAGCTCGAGCAGCGCGGCGGTGCGTACTACTCCGAGGCCGCGATCGACGTGCTCTCCTCGATCCTCAGCGACCGCGGCGACGTGCAGGTGCTCAACGTCCGCAACGACGGCACCTTCCCGTTCCTCCCCGACGACCACGTCATCGAGGTCCCGGCGCGCGTCACCCGGCAGGCGATCACCCCGCTGCCCGTGCGCCCGCTCGACCCCGACATGGCGGGGCTCGTCGCCCACGTCGCCGGCTACGAGCGCCTGGCCCTCGACGCTGCCGTGCACGGCGGCCGCGACCGGGTGCTCCGCGCGATGTGGGCGCACCCGCTCGTCGGGCAGCTCGACAAGGCCGAGAAGCTGACCGACCTGCTGCTGGCCGCGAACGCGGACCACATCCCGTGGGCGCGATCGGAGCAGGTCTCGTGGGCGGGTTGAGCCGAGCCGGCGAGGCGGGGACGGCCCGAGCCTCCCGTCCGGCGGCTCCCCCACGGACCGCCGCACCGCAGGCGGCGGACGTCGTGCTCGCCGTCGACGGCGGCGGCAGCAAGACCGACGTCGTCGCGGTCGCACTGGACGGCTCCATCGTCGGCCACGCGCGCGGCCCTGGCTCGAACCCGCAGACACGCGGGTGGGAGCTGGCGGGGCCGATCCTCGACGACGTGCGCGGACGGGTGGTGCGCTCGCTCGGCGGTGCCCGGATCCTGACCACGCACGTGTACCTGGCCGGGCTCGACCTGCACGACGAACTCGTCGCGGCCGAGGCGGCCCTGGCTCACTGGGCCGACGACGGCGGCGCGCCGGACGTCCTCGACAACGACCTGTTCGCGCTGCTGCGGGCGGGCACCCTGTCGCCGGACGCCGCCGCGGTCGTGTGCGGCACGGGCATCAACGCCCTCGCGGTCCGTGCTGACGGCGAGACCTCCCGGTTCCCGGCGATCGGCGACGTCTCCGGCGACTGGGGTGGCGGCGCCTACCTCGGCAACCGGGCGCTCTGGCACGCGGCACGCGCCGAGGACGGTCGTGGCCCGGCGACGGCACTCGAGGCCGCGGTGCCGGCGGCACTCGGGCTCGACACCGTGCGCGCGGTCACCGAGGGCATCCACTTCGGCCGGCTCGACCCGGGCGTGGTGAACCGGCTCTGCCCCGTGCTGTTCGCGGTCGCGGGAGCCGGTGACGCCGTCGCCGCCGGGGTCGTGGCCCGCCAGGCGGAGGAGATCGTCCTGCTGGCGGCCGTCGCGCTCGAACGGCTCGGACTCGGCGGGTCGGCAGCGGTGCCGGTGCCCGTCGTGCTCGGCGGTGGCGTGCTCGCGGCGCGGCACCCGCTGCTCGTCGACGCGGTCGTGGACGGCCTGGCCGCCCGGGTCCCCGGCGCGGTGCCCACCTGGGTGACGGTCCCGCCGGTGCTCGGTGCGGGGTTCGCGGCGCTGGAGTCCGTCGGCGCGGGGGCCGCGGCGCTCGAGCGGTACCGCGCGGCGGTGCTCTCGCAGGAGTTCGCGTCGACGACGTCCCTCATCCGCTGAGCGGGCCGCGGTGCGGGAGCCGCGCGGCCCGGCCCGCGGCCCGCGATGTGCGGTGTGCGTGGCGCGGCCCGGCCCGGCCCGGCCCGCGCTGCCCGAGTCTCGGCCATGCGGACACGATTCGGCGTACGAACGCCGCGACCTGTCCGCATGACCGAGTCTCGGCGCGGCTGCGGTCGCGACAGCGCGCGCCGGGAGCGCGCTCGCGCTCGGCTCAGGCGTCGCGGATCGCGAGCACGCGGTGCGGGGCCGCCTGCTCCGCACGCCATCCCGACGGCAGCGCAGCGCTGAGCTCCGGCACCGTGAAGCTCCGCCGGATCGAACGCAGCCCGTCCACGCGGACGAACGTGCCCGCGGAGACCAGGGTCGACCCGAGCGCGTAGGCCCGGTACGCGGCAGCCGACCGACGGATGTCGGAGTGCAGGCTCCGAGTGGTCGCCAGGGCCTCGGAGTCGGCGAGGAACCCGGCGCGCTCCTCGTCCCCGAGGTGGTGCAGCACGTGGTTCGACACGACGACGTCGAACCGCTCCCCTGACGTCACCAGGTCGCCGCTGGACTGCTCGCGGAAGGTCACGCCCCGGGGTGCCCGACGGGTCGCGGCGTCGATCGCGCGCGGGTCCGGGTCGACGCCCACGACCTCGACGTCGAAGCCGTCGCTCGCCGCCCACCGCGAGATTGCGCGGGCGAGGTCGCCGCCACCGCAGCCGAGATCGAGCACGCGTCCCTGGCCGTCCGCCGGCAGCGCGGGCACGACGTGCGTCCGCCACACCGACCGCCAGCCGCTGACGAGCGCGTTCACCAGGGCGAAGCGCCGGAAGGTCCGCGCGAGCGCTCGCGGATCGCAGTCCGGGTCGTCCATGAGTTCGCGGAGCTCCAGGTCGCGGACGCGCAGGTCGACGGCCAGGAGGCTCGCCCCGCCGTCGTCCGGTCGGCTCACGACGCGACCGTGGCCAGGTCCAGGGCCTCGCTCGCCACCGCGACGGACGTCCCGACCGCGGTGAGCGCGGCGCTCTCCACCGTGAGACCGGGGCCGAACGCGAGCGCGACGACGGGGGTCCCGTCCTCGATGCCGGCGTCGAGGGCGTGGCGGATTACGAACAGCACGGTGGCGCTCGACATGTTGCCGTGGTCGCGGAGCACGGCGCGGCTGCTCACCATCGCCGAGTCGGGCAGCCCGAGGGCGTCCTGCGTGCGGTCGAGGATCGCGCGTCCGCCGGGGTGGACCGCCCACACGGGGACGTCGGCGGCAGGACCGTCGAGCAGCGGACCGACGGCCTCGGCGACCGTGGCACCGACGAGCTTCGGGACCGCGGTGCTGAGGACCATCTCGAAGCCCTCGTCCCCGATGTTCCACGCCATCTCCGAGGCGCCTTCGGGCACGACGGTCGTGGCGAACGCGTCGAGCCGCAGCCCGGCACCGTCCGCGGTCACGACGGCAGCGGCCGCACCGTCACCGAAGACGCTGTTCGCGACGATCTGGTCGGGGTCGTCCGACGCGCGGACGTGCAGCGTGCAGAGCTCGGCGCACACGACGAGCACCACGGCGGTCGGGTCGGCCTCGGCGAACGCGGCGGCGCTCCGCAGCGCCGGGAACGCGGCGCAGCAGCCCATGAACCCGATGTGGTGCCGGAAGACCGTGCGGCGGAGACCCAGCTCCGCGACGATCGCCAGGTCGGGGCCGGGCTGGGTGAAGCCCGTGCACGAGACGGTCACGACGTGGGTCACGTCGGCGGCGTCGACCCCGGCACGCTCGAGGGCGTCCCGTGCGGACTCGACGAACAGCGCCGGTGCGAGCTCGCGGTACCGGTCGTTCCGCGTGCCGGTGGACGGCGAGTGCAGGACCCCGTCGGCGTCGCGGAAGGTGCCGGGCGCAGCGGCGCTGTCGAGCTCCCCGAGGACAGTGTGCCGGTGCTCCACCGCGGAGGCGTCGAACGCGGCGGGGACGATCCGGCTGCCGAGTCGTCCGAGGCCCGGCTGGGCGGAGAAGAGGTCCCGCACGGCGTCCTGCTGGAGGGTCGTGGTGGGGACGGCGGTCCCGATGGCGCGGATGGTTGCTGACACGCCTCATCCTGTCACCGGGTCGTGTCCAGGTGCTCAGGAACGACGGAGGCACCCGGCGCGTCGCCGGGTGCCTCCTGTGGTGTCCGCCGCTACGCCTGAGCGCGCTCGAGCACGAGCTCACGGACGCGGGCGGCGTCCGCCTGGCCCTGCATGGCCTTCATGACCGCACCGATGATCGCGCCGGCGGCCTGCACCTTGCCGTCGCGGATCTTCGCGAGGACGTCGGGCTGGGCCGCGAGTGCCTGGTCGACCGCGGCGGTGAGGGCCGAGTCGTCCGAGACGACCTTGAGCCCGCGGGACTCGACGACGGCGGACGGGGAGCCCTCTCCGGCGATGACGCCCTCGAGCACCTGGCGTGCGAGTCGGTCGGTCAGCTCGCCGGACTCGACGAGCGTGATGAGCTCCGCGACGTGCGCGGGCGACACCAGTTCGGCGGGGGTGGTGTCGCGGGAGTTGGCGACGCGGCTGATCTCGCCGGTCCACCACTTGCGCGCCGACTGCGGTGCGGCACCGGCGGCGACGGTGGCCTCGACCTCGTCGAGCAGCCCGCCGTTGACGACGTCCTGGAACTCCAGGTCCGCGAAGCCCCAGTCGCCCTTGAGCCGACGGCGCCGGGCCACGGGGGCCTCGGGCAGGGCGGCACGGAGTTCCTCGATCATCGCGGGGTCCGGGACGACCGGCAACAGGTCGGGCTCGGGGAAGTAGCGGTAGTCGTCGGCGTCCGACTTCGGGCGTCCGGCCGACGTACGCCCGGTGTCCTCGTGCCAGTGCCGGGTCTCCTGCGTGATCGTCCCGCCGTCGGCGAGGATCGCCGCCTGGCGCTGGATCTCGTAGCGGATGGCCCGCTCGACGGCACGGAAGGAGTTGACGTTCTTCGTCTCGGTGCGGGTGCCGAGCTTCTCCTGGCCCCACGGACGCAGCGAGATGTTGGCGTCGCAGCGCAGGTTGCCGCGCTCCATGCGGGCCTCGGACACCCCGAGGGCACGGACCAGGTCGCGGATGACCTGGACGTAGGCGGCGCCGAGCTCCGGCGCGCGGTGGGCGGCCCCGACGATCGGCTTCGTGACGATCTCGACGAGCGGCACACCGGCGCGGTTGTAGTCGACGAGCGAGTACTCGGCGCCCTGGATGCGGCCCGTGGCACCGCCGACGTGCGTCAGCTTGCCGGCGTCCTCTTCCATGTGGGCGCGCTCGATCGGGATCTGGAACAGCGTGCCGTCGGCGAGCTCGACCTCGACCTCGCCCTCGTAGGCGATGGGCTCGTCGTACTGGGAGATCTGGTAGTTCTTCGGGTTGTCCGGGTAGAAGTAGTTCTTCCGCGAGAACCGCGAGGACTCGGCGATCGAGCAGCCGAGGGCCAGGCCCAGGCTGACCGAGAACCGCACGGCCTGCTCGTTCACGACGGGGAGCGACCCGGGCAGCCCGAGGTCCACCGGCGTGACGTTCGTGTTCGGCTCGCCACCGAAGAAGTTCGGGGCGTCGGAGAACATCTTCGTCGCGGTCGCGAGCTCGACGTGGACCTCGAAGCCGAGGACCGGTTCGAAGCGCTTCAGCGCCTCGTCGAAGTCCATGAGTGCGTCCTTGGCGGCCATCAGACCACACCTTCCTCTGCTGCCGACTGCTGACCGAGGTCGAGGTCGGGGATCCGGGAGATGAGCGGAGCGCCCCACTGCTGCTCGAGCAGGCGCTCGAGGGCGGCGCCGTAGCGGTAGAGCCGGGCGTCCTCACGCTGCGGGGCCATGAGCTGGATGCCGGTCGGCAGGCCGTCCTCTGGAGCCAGACCGTTCGGGATGCTCATCCCGGGGACGCCGGCCAGGTTCGCCGGGATCGTGGTGAGATCGTTGAGGTACATCGACAGCGGGTCGTCGATCCGCTCGCCGAGCGGGAACGCCGTGGTCGGTGCCGACGGGCTGATGAGCAGGTCGACCTGCTCGAACGCTGCGTCGAAGTCGCGCTGCACGAGCGTCCGGACCTTCTGCGCGCTGCCGTAGTAGGCGTCGTAGTACCCGGCGCTCAGGGCGTACGTGCCGAGGATGATGCGGCGCTTGACCTCTGGTCCGAAGCCGGCTTCACGCGTGGCGGCCATGACGTCCTCGACCGTGGCGCCGCCCTCGGGCGTGACCCGCAGGCCGAAGCGCACGGAGTCGAACTTGGCGAGGTTCGAGGAGGCCTCGGCCGGGAGGATCAGGTAGTACGCGCTGATGGCGTACGCGAAGCTCGGGGCGTCGATCTCGACGACCTCGGCACCCGCTGCCTGCAGGATCGCGACGGACTCCTGGAAGCGCTGCACGACGCCCGCCTGGAAGCCGTCGCCGCCGGCGAGCTCCTTGACGACGCCGACGCGCAGGCCCCGGAGGGTGTCGGCCTGCAGCCCGTCACGCGCGGCAGCGGCGAACGAGGGCCATGCGTCGCGGATCGAGGTGGAGTCCTTCGGGTCGTGCCCGCCGATGACGTCGTGCAGGAGCGCGGCGTCGAGGACGGTCCGGGCGACCGGTCCGACCTGGTCGAGGCTGGACGCCAGCGCGATCGCGCCGTAGCGGCTCACCCCGCCGTAGGTCGGCTTGACGCCGACGGTGCCCGTGACGGCACCCGGCTGGCGGATCGAGCCGCCCGTGTCCGACCCGAGGGCGAGCGGGGCTTCGTGCGCGGCGACCGCGGCGGCCGACCCACCGCCGGACCCGCCGGGGATCCGGTCGAGGTCCCACGGGTTGTGCGTCGGGCCGTACGCGGAGAACTCGGTGGTCGAGCCCATCGCGAACTCGTCCATGTTGGTCTTGCCGAGCGGCACCAGGCCGGCGCGGCGGAGCTTGAGCACCGTGGTGGCGTCGTACGGCGGCACCCAGCCCTCGAGGATCTTCGACCCGGAGGTCGAGGGCATGTCGATGGTGCAGAGCACGTCCTTGATGGCGACCGGCACGCCGGCGAGGGGGCCGAGGTCGTCACCGGCGGCGCGGCGGGAGTCGATCGACTTCGCGACGCCGAGGGCGTTCTGGTTGACGTGCAGGAACGCGTGCACGTCGCCGTCGACGGCGGCGATGCGGTCCAGGTGGGCCTGGGTGGCCTCGACGCTGGAGACGTCGCGCGCCACGAGGGCGTCGGCGAGCGCCGCGGCGCTCAGCTTCGTGATGTCGTCGGTCACTGCTCTTCTCCAAGGATCGCCGTCACGCGGAACCGCTCGCCGTCGGAGTCGGGGGCGCCGGACAGCGCTTGCTCCTGGGTCAGCGTCTCGCCGACCACGTCGGGTCGGAGGACGTTCGGCAGCGTGACCGGGTGGCTGGTCGCGGGGACGTCCGGCGTGGCGACCTCGGTCACCTTCGCGACGCTGTCGACGATGTGCGACAGCTCCCCGGTCAGCTTCTCGATCTCGTCGGGCGTGAGTGCGATACGTGCGAGGTTCGCCAGGTGGGCGACCTGCTCGCTCGTGATGTCAGGCATGGTGCTCCGTCGATCGGTTCGTCATGTGCGCACCAGTCTATTGGGCGGGCCGAGCGGGGTCCGGACGCCTGTGGACGACGGGGCCGACCCGTGCCCTGGGGAGGACCGCCTGGAGGCCCGGTGCCGGTCCACCGGACGGGTGTCGAAACCTCCAGGCGGTCGCCGTCAGTGCCCGGAACCGGCACCGGCGACCGCACCGGCGACGGCTGCGGCAGCGGATCCGGGAGCCGGGGCTGCGCCCGCAGCGGCCCCGGCGGCCGGGGTGGTGCCACCGGCCGGGGTGGCCCCGGCAGCCGGGGCGCCGCCGGCCGCACCAGCACCGTCTGCCGCACCACCAGCAGCAGCACCGCCGGCAGCACCGGTCGCGGCCGCTCCGCCGCTCGCGGCTGCCCCGGGCGCGGCCTTCGCGTGCGCCGGCGTCCCGATGAGCGCCTGGTCCGGAGCCGGCAGCGCGTCCCCGCCGACGTGCGCGTCGAGGTAGCCCATCATCGACTTCGCGACCCCGAACTTCGCGCTGTACCCGGTGGTGCCCTGCAGGAACGGCCAGTTCGCCAGGTGGACCGAGCCCAGGACGTTGCCGATCCAGGTCGCGTTCGTGTACTTCGTGCTCGACGCGACGAGCCAGTTCTGCACGTCGCCGTCGGTGGTGCCCGTCTTGGCGAACTTCGGCGTGCTGTCCCCGGGGTTCGCGGTCGCGGCGGTGCCCTTCCCGCTGAGCACGCCCTGCAGCGCGTAGTCGACGGTGCCGGCGACCTCGGCCGAGACGCCCCGCGTGCACGACGCCGGGGTCGGGGTGATCTTCGTGCCGTCGGCGGTGGTGACGGAGTCGATCGCGGTCGGGGTGCACACGGTGCCGCCGTTCGCGAACCCGGCGTACGCCTCGGCGAGGTCGATCGGCGACAGCTCGTTCACGCCGAGGATCGAGGACGGGGTCTGGCCGAGCGCGGCACCGTCGGCCCGGTGGATCCCCATCGACTTCGCGAGCTCGGCGATCTTGCACAGGTCGAGCTGCTTGCCCATCGCGCCGAACGCGGTGTTGATGGACTCGGTCGTCGCGTCCTGCACGGTCATCGATGCGGGGACGTTCTCGGCGTTCGCGACGGGCCAGGTGCCGCCGGAGACGTTCTCGCACGAGTTCGTGAACTCGGAGTTCTGGAAGGTGTGTTCGGTGGTCGGCACCGACTCGGACAGCGTGTGCCCGCTCGCCAGCCACTCGGCGAGCGTGAACACCTTGTAGGTCGACCCGGTCTGGAACCCGGTCGAGTTGCCGAAGCCCTCGTCGGCGCTGTAGTTCACCGCGGTCTGGCCACGCGTCGCCGAGTCGGACTGGGTGTAGGTCGTGTTCTGCACCATCGACAGGATCCGACCGGTGCCGGGCTCGACGGTGACGTTCGACCCGCCCGCGTCGACGCCCGCCATCGTCGTGGGGACGTACGAGGACAGCGCGTTCTGCGCCTGCCCCTGCAGGTCCAGGTCGAGCGAGGTGTGGATCTGCAGCCCCTTCGTGTCGAGGGTCGCGATGCGGTCAGCCGCCGTCGTGCCGAAGGCCGGGTCCCGCAGCACCTGGGCACGGACGTAGTCGCAGAAGTACCCGGCGTCGTGGTCCGTCGCGGCGGCGGAGCAGCCGTTCGCGGTCTGCGTGACGTGGGGCTGCACCGGCGTCGCGATCGCCTGCCGTGCCGCGGCCGCGGTGATCGAGTGGTGCGCGGCCATCCGCCGCAGCACGTAGTCGCGACGCTGCTTGGTGGCCTCGTACCCGTTCGCCGATCCGTTGTCCGCGTCGGACGGCTGGTCGATGCGCAGGTTCGCGGGGTTGTTGAGGATCGCGACGAGGGTCGCCGACTGCACCAGCGAGAGGTCCTTCGCGTGCACGCCGAAGTAGTACTCGGCGCCGGCCTCCGCGCCGTAGACCCGCCCGCCGAGCCCGACGATGTTGAGGTACCCGGTCAGGATCTGCGTCTTCGTGTACTTCTTGTTCACCGCGATCGCGTAGCGGATCTCCTGCAGCTTGCGCTGGGGCGTGACCCCGGCGGCGTCGTGGTAACAGGCGTCGATCTTCGCCTGCGTCGCCGCGGCGTCCTTCCCGGTCAGCTGCTCGCACTGCTGCACGAGCACGTTCTTGACGTACTGCTGGGTGATGCTCGAGCCGCCCTGGACGTCCCCGCCGACCGCGGTGGCAGCAGCGCCACGGAGGGTGCCGATCACGTCGATGCCGCCCTCGTCGTGGAAGCGCGGGTCCTCGGTGTCGATCGCGGCCTGCTTCAGGCTCGTCGCGATCTGGTCAGCACGCACGATGGTGCGGTTCTCGGCGTAGAAGGACGCGATCTTGACCTGCTGCCCGCCCTGCTCGGCGTACACCGACGACACCTGCTGCGGTGTCTGGACGTCGAGGTAGCTCGGCAGGTCCTCGAAGAACGCCGCCGCACCCGACGTCCCCTCGCCCGCGACGGCGACCGCCGGGGTCACCGCGACCGCGACGAGCAGACCGGCGAGCGCGGACATCACGACGAACATCAGGAGGGCGCCGGGCCACTGGACTACACGCATGGTCCGCACGGTAGGGAGCGGTCCTGGGTCGGGGCCGCTCCATCGGCCGCCCTGGCTGCACCGCCGCTCAGGTTCTCCTCCAGGTGCGGTCCGTCACCCCCCGCGGATCGGCCTGGAGGCTGGGCTCGGGCCCGTCCCGCCGCGTGCGGTCACGATCGGGTCACGTCCGCCGGAGGGGTGGTCAGCGCAGGTCAGTCGCGGGGCTGCAGGTCCTGTGGGCGGACGAGGTACATGTCGGGTGAGGCCTGCACGACGCCGTCGCCGCGGCCGCCGCCGTGCCGCACGCCGTCGCGGACCAGGTCGCCACGCCCCACGGCGATGAGGGCGACGTCGTGCAGCGACGCCGTGCCGGGCTTGAGGTAGTCGTTGTGGCCGACCGGTCGGCGGAACGCGTCCCCGGCGTCCTCGGGGTCGACGCCCCCGGCCAGGTCGAGCACCGTGGAGCCGAACCCGGCGGAGCCCGGGTCGGTGCCGAAGTACCCGGACCCGGCGATGGGGTCCCAGTGCGCTCCCCCGACGAAGACCTGCCCGGCGGCGACGGCGAGGTCGGAGGCGTTCCGGACGTCGCTGCCCGGGGACCCCAGCACGGTGAGGCTGTCCGCGCTCATCCGTCCGGACGCCAGCGCCATGAGGGCCGTCGTCGACCCGTACGAGTGCGCGACGATCCCGAGCCGGGGCTGGGCGCCGTCCCGGACCTCCCGGAGACCGCCGACCGCCCGTTCGAGCCGGACGGCGCCGCTCCTGGCGAGGTCGAGCGAGAGGATGTTCGACAGGTCGGGCGTGCGGTAGCCCATCCAGGCGACGACCGCGACGCCGGTGCCCGCTGCCGGGGCCGCGACGGGCGCGAGGGTCGCCTGCTCGCCCCAGAGCGTGTTCGCGGTGTTCGTGAAGTCGGCCATCTGCCCGGTCACGGTGAAGAACATCCCGGGGACGACCACCGTGACGTCGGCGGCGGTGTCGAGGTCACCGATCGCGATCGCCGCGCGCCCGGCACCACGCGTGTCGAGGGTGATGAGGGAGCGACGGGCACCGGTGGCCTCCTGCACCAGGGCGTCACGGACCTGTCCGAGCATCGCCACCCGGGACGCGTCCGCGTGCGGGTCACGCAGCCCCGCGTCGAGCACGGCGCGGTTCGCCCGGCCGCGGACGGCGTACGGGACCCCCTCGAGGTTCCCGACCACGACGGGTGCGTCCTGTTCGAGCCGCGTCTGGTCGGCACCGCGGAGGCCGGACCACCACGTCGCGACCGTCGCCGGCGCGGGCGGGTCGTCCATCGCCGTCGCCACGACACGGTCGTCCCGGTCGGCGGCGGCGAGGGTGTCCGGGGCGAGCGACACGAGGTCGTCGAGGTACGGACGGCCGCGCGAACCTGCGAGGTCGGCGAGCGTCGTTCGTCCCCCGGTCATGACCAGCCCGGGCGCGGTTCCTGGATCATGCGGATCGGCGGCCACGTGCACTGCGGAGTGCGCGGTGACCACGGGCGCGATGGACGTCTCGAGCACTCCGAGAGAGTGGATCGAGGCGGTGAACAAAGCAGCGGCGACGAACAGCAAACCGGTCTCCCCCGGGAAGGCCATCCTGTCGTCTCCCTGCAGACGACAGGTGATGCTCTGTCGAGTCTACGGAGAATCGGGCAGATCAGCCCGTGCTCGTTGCAACTTGTACCCCGAATTGGGGACCGGGTTCCGGCGCGTCGAAGCGTGCGCTCGAGGCCGGAACGTGCTTGTCCGGCGGGTCAGTCCTGCTCGGGCGTGTCAGCAGAGTCGTCGGCCTCGGGCTCGACGGGGTCGCCGAGTGCCGCCGGCCCCTCGGTCACCAGCAGTGCGAACTGCTCAGCGTCGATGATCCGCAGGCCCAACTGCTCCGCCTTCGTCAACTTCGAGCCGGCGCCGGGACCGGCCGCGACGAAGTCCGTCTTCTTGCTCACGCTCGACGCCGCCTTGCCGCCGGCGGCGATGATGGCCTCGAGCGCGCCCTCGCGCGTGTACCCCTCCAGGGAACCCGTCGCGACCACCGTGACGCCGCTGAGGACGCCGCCGTCGGTCGTCGCAGCGCCCGGACCGGGGTGCCCCGGGGTCGTGAACTGCACGCCGGCCGCGGTCCACCGGTCGACGATGTCGCGGTGCCAGTCGACCGCGAACCAGTCGAGGAGGGCGTCGGCGATGATGCCGCCGACGCCGTCGACGGCCGCGAGGTCCTCGCGCGAGGCCGACCGGATGGCGTCGAGCGACCCGAAGTGGTTCGCCAGCGCCCGGGCCGCGACCGGGCCGACGTGCCGGATGCTCAGCCCGACGAGCATGCGCCACAGGGGCTTGGTCTTGGCGGCGTCGATGTTCGCGAGCATCTCGAAGGCGTTCTTCGACGGGTACCGGCTGGGCTCGCCGGTGTAGTCCGCACCGCGGGCGTCCGGGTCGAAGGGCGGGTCGGTCTTCTTGCGCGCACGACTGAACGGCGTCACGCGCTTGGGGACGCCGGCGTCGTCGGTCTTCTGCATGCCGGTCTCGGCGTCGCGGACGATGACCTCGATCGGGACGATGTCCTCCATCGTCAGGTCGAACAGCCCGGCTTCGGTGTCGAGCGGCGGGTCCTCGGGCGCGAGCGGCTGGGTCAGGGCTGACGCGGCGACCTCGCCGAGGCCCTCGATGTCGAGCGACCCGCGGGACGCGATGTGCTCGACGCGACCGCGGACCTGCGCGGGGCAGCTCCGGGCGTTCGGGCAGCGGAGGTCGATGTCCCCCTCTTTTGCCGGGGCGAGCGTGGTGCCGCACTCCGGGCACTCGGTCGGCATCACGAACTCCCGCTCGGTGCCGTCACGGAGTTCCTCCACCGGGCCGAGGACCTCGGGGATGACGTCCCCGGCCTTCCGCAGCACGACGGTGTCCCCGATCAGGACGCCCTTCGCCTTCACGACCTGCTGGTTGTGCAGCGTGGCCTGGCGCACGACGGACCCGGCGACCTCGGCCGGCGCCATCACGGCGAACGGGGTGGCACGGCCCGTGCGACCGACGCTGACGACGATGTCCACGAGCTTCGTGTGGACCTCTTCTGGCGGGTACTTGTAGGCGATCGCCCAGCGGGGCGCCCGGGAGGTCGAGCCGAGTTCCTCGTGCAGCCCCAGGTCGTCGACCTTGATCACGATGCCGTCGATCTGGTGTTCCACGGCCGACCGCCGTTCGCCGTAGTCCTGCACGAAGGCGAGCACGTCGTCGATGCCGTCGAAGACCCGGTGGTGCGTGCCGGTCGGCAGCCCCCACGTGTGCAGGAGCTCGTAGACCTCGGACTGGGAGCGGACGTCGGTGTCCCGCTCGAGCTCGGCGACGGGCCAGGCGCCGATGCCGTGCACGAGCATGCGGAGGCGCCGCAACCGGTCCACCATCAGCTCGCGCTTCGCCGGGGACTTGCCCTCTTCCTTCTGGCGGAGGGACCCGGCGGCGGCGTTCCGCGGGTTGGCGAAGAGGCGCTCCCCCGCGTCGCGCTGCCGGGCGTTCAGCTCGTCGAACTGCTCGACGGGGAAGAAGATCTCGCCACGGACCTCGACCAGGGGTGGGTGCCCGGTGCCGCTGAGGCGGTCGGGGATCGTGCCCATCGTGCGCACGTTGCCCGTGACGTCCTCGCCCACCACGCCGTCGCCGCGGGTGGCCGCCGTGACGAGCCGACCGTGCTCGTAGCGCAGGTTGATCGCCAGGCCGTCGATCTTCAGCTCGGTGAGGAACCGGACGCGCTCGGCGCCGGCGTCCCGCTGCACCTTGACCGCCCAGTCGGTGAGCTCGTCCGGGCTGAACACGTTGTCCAGGCTCAGCATCCGCTCGGCGTGCTCGACCGGGGCGAACTGCGTCGTCTGCGCCTGCCCGCCGACCGTCTGCGTGGGGCTGTCCTCGGTCAGGAGCTCCGGGAAGCGCTGCTCGATCGCGGCGAGCCGGTGCATGAGCGCGTCGTACTCGGCGTCGCTCGCCGGGGAGGCGTTGTCCTCGTAGTACCCGTGCCGCAGCTCGTTGACCAGCGCCCGCAGCCGGTCGACCTCGCGCTGCCCCTGGGCGGCGTCGAGCTCGGCGGGGTCGATGGTCTCGAACGTGGCGTCGGTCTCGCTCATGCAACAGTTCTACAGGGAGCCACCGACCCTGGCGTCAGCGGCCACGCACCCCGGGAGCGGCGGCTCGGACCCAGCGACACGCCCCGGGTCAGGCCTCGACGGGGACGGCGCTGACCGTGGTGTCGATCGTGCACTGGCCGAGCACCCGCGTGCCGACGTAGACCACCGCGGTCTGGCCGGGGGCCACCCCGTGCAGCGGCTCGTCGACGTCGATGACGAGCGTGCCGTCGTCCACCCGGGCGGTCGCGGGCACCGGGTCGGCGTGCGCGCGGATCTGCACGTCGCACGCGAAGGGGGTCGTCGGGTCGGCGGGAGCAGAGCCCGCCCAGGTGAACCGGGAGCCGGCCATCGAGGACACGGCGAGCGCCTCCTTCGGTCCGACGACGACGGTGTTGTCCTTCGGGCGGATCTCCAGCACGAACCGGGGCTTGCCGTCCGGTGCCGGCCGACCGAGCGCCAGCCCGCGGCGCTGTCCGACGGTGTAGCCCGTGGCGCCGTCGTGCGCGCCGACGACCGTGCCGTCGCGCTCGACCACGTCACCGGGGGCGGGCCCCACGCGGTCGGCGAGCCAGCCCCGGGTGTCACCGTCGGGGATGAAGCAGATGTCGTAGGAGTCGGGCTTCTGCGCGACCGTCAGGCCCCTGGCCGCGGCCTCGGCTCGGACCTCGTCCTTGGACGGGGTGGCCCCGAGGGGGAACATCGCGTGCTGGAGCTGCTCGGCCGTCAGCACGCCGAGCACGTAGGACTGGTCCTTCGCCCACGCCGCCGAGCGGTGGAGCTCGCGGGAGCCGTCGGGCCCGGTGACCATCGAGGCGTAGTGCCCGGTGCAGACGGCGTCGAAGCCGAGGGCCAGTGCCTTCTCGAGGAGCGCGGCGAACTTGATCCGCTCGTTGCAGCGCATGCAGGGGTTCGGGGTGCGACCGGCCTGGTACTCGGCCACGAAGTCGTCGACGACGTCCTCCTTGAACCGTGCCGAGAAGTCCCACACGTAGTACGGGATCCCGAGGGCCGACGCGGCGCGCTGGGCGTCCATCGAGTCCTCGATGGTGCAGCACCCACGGCTGCCGGTGCGGAGGGTCCCGGGCATCCGGCTCAGCGCCAGGTGCACCCCGACCACGTCGTGGCCGTCATCGACCGCCCGGGCCGCGGCCACCGCCGAGTCGACACCACCGCTCATCGCCGCCAGAACACGCATGCGTCCAGGGTAACTCCGCCCCGGGCGTACCGTGGAGTCCGCGATGACGACTGCCGAGCCCTCCCCCTTCGACTTCAAGGCCGTCCTGCTGTCCGGGTTCCTGCCCGCCGCGCTCTTCGCGATCGGCGAGGGCGCGATCATCCCGATCATCCCGATCGCCGCCGACTCCCTCGGGGCCAGCCTGGCGATCGCCGGGTTCGTCGCGTCGCTCATCCTGGTCGGCGAGCTCATCGGCGACGTGCCGTCCGGCGTCGTCGTGGCGCGGATCGGCGAGCGCAACGCGATGATCGGCGCCGCGCTGGTCTCCGTCGTCGGCCTGGTCGTCTGCACGGTCGCGCCGAACCCCGTCGTGCTCGCGGTCGGGGTGTTCCTCGTCGGGCTGTCCACCGCCGTGTTCGCCCTGGCCCGGCACGCCTACATGACCACCGCGATCCCCCTCGCCGTCCGGGCCCGGGCGCTGTCGAGCCTCGGCGGCGTCTTCCGCTTCGGGTACTTCGTCGGCCCGTTCATCGCCGCCGGCGTCGTCCACCTCACCGGCACCACCCAGAGCGCGTTCTGGATCCACGTCGTCTGCTGCCTCGCGGCGGCGGTGACCCTGCTCGTGCTGCGCGACCCCGCGACGGGCGTGCGCGGTCTGCGACGGCCGAACCGAGCCTCCCGTCCGGACCGACAGGACGGGCGCGACGACGGGTCGACCGCCGCCGGCGACGCGACCGACACGGGCGCGGTCCTGGTGCAGCAGGAGTCGCACGGCCTGTTCCGCACCATCGCCGCGAACCGGGCCGTGCTGCTGCGACTCGGCAGCGGGGCGGGCCTGATCGGTGCGATGCGTGCCGGGCGGCAGGTGATCCTGCCGCTCTGGGCGGTCAGTGTCGGGCTCGACGACGCGACCGCAGCCCTGGTCATCGGCATCGCGGGTGCCGTCGACTTCGCGCTGTTCTACACGAGCGGCCAGATCATGGACCGGTGGGGACGGCTCGCGAGCGCCCTGCCGTGCATGCTCGGGCTCAGCATCAGCTACTTCCTGCTCGCGTGGAGCGGGCACCTCGACGCGCGGGTGGGGTGGTTCGTCGGGATCGCCATGGGCATGTCGCTGGCGAACGGCGTCGGGTCCGGGATCCTGATGACCCTCGGGGCGGACCTCGCCCCGCGGGGGAACCCGGCACCGTTCCTCGGGGCGTGGCGGTTCACCGGCGACCTCGGGCAGGCCGCGGCACCGCTCCTCATCTCGGGCATCACGGCCGTGGCCACGATCGCCGTCGCCAGCGGGGTGATGGGCGTGCTCGGACTCGTCGGGGCCGGCGTCCTGCTCCGCTACGTGCCGCGGTACCTCCCCCGTCGCCTGCGCTGAGCGCTCGGCCACCCCGGAGCGCTGAGCGCTCGGCGGCCCCGGCTCGGTACGCTGTCGGTGCTCGCGGGAGTGGTGGAATCGGTAGACACGCAGGATTTAGGTTCCTGTGCTCAGGCGTGAGGGTTCGAGTCCCTCCTTCCGCACCAGTGCTGCGTCCTCCCGCATCTCGTCCGATCGGAGGACCGGCCGGACACGCCCGCGCTGTACCCTCGTCCTGCGGGTGACCCTCCCGTCTCCGCACCAGCACGACGGAAGAAGCATGCACAGCGTCGCACTCGCCCTGATCCCATGGCTGGATCCGCAGTACATCCTCGACCACTTCGGGGCCGTGGCCGTGCTCGTGGTCTGCGCGATCGTGTTCGCCGAGACCGGCCTGCTGATCGGCTTCGTGTTCCCGGGCGACAGCCTGCTCGTCATCACCGGCCTGTTCGCGTTCGACCGCGGCGGGGAGATCGGCGGGATCCCGATCTGGGTCGCCGCGCTGATGATCGGCGCGTCCGCGTTCCTCGGTGGTGAGCTCGGCTACCTCATCGGCAAGAAGGCCGGGCCGCCGATCTTCGAGCGCAAGGAGAGCGGTCTGTTCTCCAAGGCGAACGTCGACCGCACGAACGCCTTCTTCCACCGCTTCGGCGCCCTCGCCGTGATCCTCGCGCGCTTCGTGCCCGTCGTGCGCACGTTCGCGCCGATCGCCGCCGGTGTCGGGCGCATGAACTACAAGAAGTACTCGCTGTACAACGCCGTCGGCGCGGTCATCTGGGGCGTCGGCGTGACGTTCCTCGGGTACTTCATCGGGCACATCCCGTTCGTGGCGCACATCGTCCGCGAGTACATCGACGTGATCCTGCTCGCCGCCGTCGTCGTCACGGTCGTGCCGATGGTGCTCACCTACGTGCGGAACGTGCGCAAGGCGAAGAAGCACGAGCAGGGCATCTCCACCGCCGAGTAGCGCCGACCGACCCCGCACAACACGAACCGCCTCGCACCACGGACTTCCGGGGCGCGAGGCGGTTTCTGTTGTGCGGATCCAGCGGACACCGCCGGCGCCGCCGCCGCCCCTACTCCGTGAAGTACTCCCGCACGATCGGGGCGATCCCCCGGAACGCCTTGGCCCGGTGCGAGAGCGCGTTCTTCTCCGCCCGCGTCAGCTCCGCCGAGGAGCGGTCCGCGTCGTCCGGCTTGAAGACGGGGTCGTACCCGTGGCCGCCGTCGCCGACGGGCGCGGTGAGGACCTCGCCGTTCCACACGGCCTCGACCACGTGCTCGACCCCCGCGGGCGTGACGAACGCCGCGGCGCAGACGAAGGCCGCCGTGCGCTCCACGACGCCCTCGAGGTTCGTCAGCAGCAGCGCGATGTTGTCCGCGTCCGACCGGGTGCCCGCGTAGCGCGCCGAGTGGATGCCCGGCGCTCCGCCGAGCACGTCGACCGCGATGCCGGAGTCGTCCGCCAGCGCGGGCAGCCCCGTGTGCGCGACCGCTGCCCGCGCCTTGATCAGCGCGTTCGCGGCGTAGGTGTCGCCGTCCTCGACGGGCTCGGGCCCGTCGTAGCCCTGCAGCTCCACGCCGTCGCCCAGGGCGTCGCCGAGGATGTCCCGCAGCTCGACGACCTTGCCCTGGTTGTGGGTGGCCAGGACGACGGCGCGGCTCACGCGAGCCCCAGTGCGGTCTTCTGGATGGCCGCGAGCGAGGTGTTGCCGGCGAGCCCGAGGTCGAGCAGCACGTTCAGCTCGTCACGGTCGAACGGCGCGTGCTCCGCGGTGCCCTGCACCTCGATGAACTTCCCCGAACCGGTCGTGACGATGTTCATGTCCGTGTCGGCGCTGGAGTCCTCGGTGTAGGCCAGGTCGAGCATCGGCTCGCCCTTGACGATCCCGACGGAGATGGCCTGCACGCTGTCCGTCAGCGGCGTCGCCTTCTTCGCGATGAAGCCCTTGCCCCGGCCCCACTCGATCGCGTCGGCCATCGCCACGTAGGCCCCGGTGATCGACGCGGTGCGGGTGCCACCGTCGGCCTGGAGCACGTCGCAGTCGAGCACGAGCGTGTTCTCGCCGAGCGCCTTCATGTCGACGACCGCGCGGAGCGAGCGCCCGATGAGCCGCGAGATCTCGTGGGTCCGACCCCCGACCTTGCCCTTGATCGACTCGCGCTGCATGCGCTCGTTCGTCGAGCGCGGCAGCATCGAGTACTCGGCGGTGACCCAGCCGCTGCCCTTGCCGGCCATCCAGCGCGGCACACCGTTGGTGAAGGACGCGGTGCAGAGCACCTTCGTGTTGCCGAACGAGATGAGTGCGCTGCCCTCGGCCTGGGTGCTCCAGCCGCGTTCGATCGTGACGGGACGGTGTTCCTCGGCCTGGCGGCCGTCGATGCGGGTGGTCATGGTGTTCCTCTCGGTCCGGCCTGGAGGCTCGGTGCGGGTGGTCGGGGCGGGCAGCGGCAGGCGGCTGGTCGCCGCTCAGAGCCGCCCGCGGGGAAGCGTGATGGCGCCGGTCTCGAGGTGGCCGACGTTGACGATCTCGGGGCCGAGGAATCGGCGGGCGAGCCGCAGGAAGGCGTCCTCGTCGTCGCCGGTGGCCTCGAACGCGTAGCTCGGGGGTTCGGTGGTGGTTCGCTCCAGGCCGTGTTCGACCAGGCGGCGGTAGACGTCGTTCGCGGTCTCCTCGGCGCTCGACACCAGCGTGACGTCCGGCCCCATCACGTACTGGATCGCCGCGGACATCAGCGGGTAGTGGGTGCACCCGAGCACGAGGGTGTCGACGTCGGCGGCCCGGATCGGCGCGAGGTACCCGGCGGCGACCTCGCGGAGCTGGGGCGAGGAGGTGTCCCCGGCCTCGACGAACTCGACGAACCGCGGGCAGGCGGCGAGCGACAGGGTGACGTCGGCGGCGACCGCGAAGGCGTCCTCGTACGAGCGGGACGCGATCGTGCCGACCGTGCCGATGACGCCGATCCGGCCCGTCCTGGTCTGCTTGACGGCGGCACGGGCCGCGGGCTGGATGACCTCGACCACGGGGATGCCGTACGCCTGCTCGTAGCGTTCCCTGGCGTCGCGGAGCACCGCGGAGGACGCCGTGTTGCACGCGATCACGAGGGCCTTCACGCCCTGCTCGACCAGGTCGTCCATGACCTGCAGGGCGTAGCGGCGGACGTCGGCGATCGGCTTCGGGCCGTACGGGGAGTGCAGGGTGTCCCCGACGTACCGGATGCTCTCGCGCGGGAGCTGGTCGATGATCGCGCGGGCGACCGTCAGGCCACCGACGCCGCTGTCGAAGACTCCGATCGGTGCATCCGTCACGGCGACCAGCCTACCGACGCGCGCCGACGTGCCGGGCGTCACCCGAGCCTCCCCACCGGCACGGCCGGGCCGCCGCTGGCGCGTCGCCCCGGAACCGGCGGCGTGGGCCCACAGTCAGGGTTTCTGTAGTGTCGATCGCGTGACCACCGCGCTCCTGACGGACCAGTACGAACTCACCATGGTCGACGCCGCCCTGAAGGACGGCACGGCCGACCGGCGCTGCGTCTTCGAGGTGTTCGCCAGGCGACTGCCCGACGGGCGTCGCTACGGCGTCGCGGCGGGGCTCGGTCGCTTCCTGACCGCGCTCACCGACTTCCGGTTCGGCGACGACGAGATCGCGTTCCTGCAGGGTCGTGGCGTCATCGACGGGGGCACCGCCTCGTGGCTGGCCGACTACCGGTTCACCGGCGACGTCCGGGCGTACCGCGAGGGCGAGGTGTTCTTCCCGAACTCCCCCGTGCTGCAGATCGAGGGCACCTTCGCCGAGTCCGTGCTGCTCGAGACCCTCGCCCTGTCGATCTTCAACGCCGACTCCGCCATCGCCTCGGCTGCCGCGCGCATGGTGTCCGCCGCCGACCGTCGCCCGCTCGCCGAAATGGGTTCCCGCCGCACGGGCGAGTGGAACGCGGTCGCCGCTGCCCGCGCCGCGTACATCGCCGGGTTCGGTGCGACGAGCAACCTCGAGGCGGGGCGCACCTGGGGCATCCCGACGATGGGCACCGCGGCGCACGCGTTCACCCTGCTGCACGACTCCGAGGAGACGGCCTTCCGGTCGCAGCTCGACGCCCTCGGGGACGGCACCACCCTGCTCGTCGACACCTACGACATCGAGGCGGCCGTCGACACCGCCGTCCGCCTGACCTCCGGCCGGCTCGGGGCCGTCCGGATCGACAGCGGAGACCTGCCCTCGGTCGTGGCCGCGGTCCGTGCGCAGCTCGACCGGCTCGGCGCGACGTCGACGAAGATCACCGTGACGAACGACCTCGACGAGTACACGATCGCTGCCCTGCGAGCGGCCCCCGTCGACTCGTACGGCGTCGGCACGTCGGTCGTCTCCGGCTCCGGTCACCCGGCCGCCGGCATGGTGTTCAAGCTCGTCGCGCACCAGACCGAGGCCGGCGAGTGGGTGTCGGTGGCGAAGAAGTCCGCCGAGAAGGCCTCCGTCGGTGGCCGGAAGGACGCCGGACGGCGACTCCGCAACGGCATCGCGACGGCCGAGGTCGTCCGGACGTCGGGCTCCCTCGGCGCGGACGAGCGGGCGCTCATGGTGCCCGTCGTCACGCACGGCGAGGTCGACCCGGCGTTCCTCGGTGAGCGCGGGGTCGAGGCCGCGCGGGCCCACCACAAGGGCGCCAAGGCCGAGCTGCCCGCGGACGCGGCCCGGATCGGCCGGGGTGACCCGGCGATCCCGACCCTGATCGACTAGCGCCTACTCGGACTTCATCTTCTCGTAGATGGCCTTGCAGTCGGGGCAGACCGGGAACTTCTCCGGGTCGCGGCCCGGGATCCACTTCTTGCCGCACAGGGCCTTGACGGGCTTGCCGCTCAGGGCCGACTGCAGGATCTTGTCCTTCTTGACGTAGTGCGAGAACCGCTCGTGGTCGCCGGGCTCGATCGCCTCTTCCTCGAGGAGCTTCTCGAGCTCGCGGTCCATCACGTCGAGTCCGCCGCCGCCGGGTTCCGTCATGCTCATGCTCCAAGAGTACGACGGTCCCGCATGGTGCGTCGTGCGCGTGTGGGGGCGGAGAGCCAGCCGCGCTAGTTGCGCAGCGCCGCTGCGAGCAGGTCGGGCCCGCGGCGGTCGAAGGCCCGTCCACCGGCGAACACCCCGACCACGAGCACGACCACCCCGACGGCGAGTCCGACGACCAGCGTCAGCACGCCGGAGGACCGGGAGTCGTCCACGAACGCCAGCACCGCGAGCCAGCCGGCCGGCACCGAGAAGACCAGGATCCCGATGATCGTCACGGCCTGCGACACCGTCGACTTGACGCCGGCGGCCTGCGGCTGCTGGAACGGTCGGTCGCCCGGTCGGACCGTCGGGTAGGCCAGCAGGACGGACACCACGCTGGAGATCCCGAGCCCGATGAGCAGCGCCCCCACGCACACGCCAACCAGCACCGGGAACGCCGCCAGGTCGCCGAAGAGCCACGCGGAGAGCCACGAGCCGGCGACGACGACCGGGACACCGACGACGAGCAGCGGGGTGAGCCGTCCGAGCCGGTCGCTCCACCCGGGAGCGCCCGACGCCACGTGCAGCCAGACCGCCGTGTTGTCGTAGGCGACGTCGTTGTGGGGCAGGAAGCCCGCGATCACGGCCATGAGCGGCAGCGGGACGAGTGCCGTCCAGTGCCAGGGGACCCCGGCGACCCCGAGCGGGACGACGACGATCGGCACGAAGAGCAGGATCACGTAGGACGTGCGGTACCGCGGGTCACGCCCCCAGTAGGTCAGCGCGCGGGCCGCGACGGCGGCGACCGGTGCGGAGCCCAGACGGTCGAACCACCCCAGCCCACGGTGGGTGCGCGCGGTCGTGCGGTCGTCGACGGTCCGCGTCAGGCGCCCGACGAGTGCCCACCACGCCCACGCCAGCAGCGCGACGACCCCGACTGCGATGAGGAGCTTCGCCACGCCCTGGCCCGCGTGCCCGGCGGCGACGTCGGCCGGTGCTGCCCAGGCGGCGCCCCACGGCGTCCACCCGGCGACGTCGGCGATGCGCTGGAGCTCGGCGCTCCGCGGGTCGAGCCAGTCCGCGCCGAGCAGCAGGGGGACGGCCGGCACGAGCAGCACGACCACGACGAACGCCACGAACCAGCCGGCGTCGCGACCCGGTCGGTGCGACCCGATCAGCCACGCACCGAGCGTGCACCCGACGCGGACGAGCAGCCCGCACGTGGCGATGACGAGCAGCGCCGCGACGATCCCGAGCACCCCGCTGCCGGCCCCGCGCATCCAGGCGACGGACTGCGCCACCGCGACGACCGCGACGCCGACGACCGGCACGCCGAGCAGTCCCGCCAGGGCGAGCCCGGTCGTCAGTTCGCGCCGACCCAGCCCGAAGACCGCGAACCGTCGGGGGTCGAACTGGTCGGCGCCCCCGAGTGCGAACGGGACGAAGGTGAACCCGAGGGTGACGAGCATGCCCACGGGCACGATCACGGCACGGGCCGCGACGGGGTCGACGGTCCGGAGGTCGATGACGGCCATCGCCACCAGGACGGCGACGAGGAGTCCGACGAGGCTGCCGAGGACCACGAGCACCGAGCGCCTGGCGCCGCCGCGGACCTCGCCCGCGAGCAGGTCGGCCCTCAGCCGGAGAAGCTGTGCAACCATTCCATGCTCTCTGCGACGACGCGTCCGCCGGCGAGTTCGACGAACTTGTCCTCGAGGCTCTTCCGCCCGCGGACCGCCGGCATGGTCCCCGACGCGAGCACCTTGCCGCCGACGATGATCGCCACGGAGTCGCACGTGCGCTGGACGAGCTCCATCGAGTGACTCGACAGGACGACGGTCCCGCCGCCCCGCGTGTACCGGCGGAGGACCTCGACGATGGTGGCCGAGCTGACCGGGTCGACGGACTCGAACGGTTCGTCGAGCACGAGCACGCGCGGCGAGTGGATCAGGGTGGCGGCGAGGGCGATCTTCTTCGCCATGCCGACGGAGTAGTCCGCGACCTGGCGTCCGAGCGCGTCCCCGAGCCCGAAGGCCTCGGCGAGGTCCGCGCTCCGGGCACGGGCGGTCCGGCCGTCCAGCCCGCGGAGGGTCGCCGAGTAGTACAGCAGCTGCGCCCCGGTGAGCCGGTCGAACAGCCGCAGCCGGTCGGGCAGCACGCCCATGCTGCGCTTCGCGGCGGCGGGGTCGGCCCACACGTCGTGGTCGAGCACGGTCGCGGTGCCGGCGTCGGGACGCAGCAGGCCGGTGAGCATCGAGAGCGTCGTGGTCTTGCCGGCGCCGTTCGGGCCGACGACGCCGAAGAGCGAGCCACGGCGGATCTCGAGGTCCACGGCGTCGACGGCGAGGGTCTGGCCGTACCGCTTCACCAGGCCGTCCGCGCGGAGCACGACGGGCTGCTGCGGGGCGGACGTGCCCGGACGCTGGGTGGACGTCTGCTTCGGGGCCCGCTTCTTCGCGGTCGCCCCGGTCGCCTTCTTGGTCGGTCGCGACGCCGCGCCGGTCCCGTGCTCGTCCCGTGGACCGTCACCGGGCCTCCCGGCATCGCGCGTCGCATCGTCGGGACCGGTCGCTCCGTCCCGGACGGGAGGCTCGCCACGGCTGCCGTCGTCGGCCTGCGCCGCGTCCGTGGCCGGCTCCGGCCTGGTCGCGGCTGCCGCGCCCTGCGGCCGCGTCGCGCGCACGGGACGCTTGGCCCGCGGCTTCCCCTTCGTGCTCGGGGCGACGTTCGTGCTCGGGGCGACCACGGCCGGCAGGACTGCCGGTTCGCGGACGTCCGTCGGGGCGTCGTCGTCGGTCATGCCGTCCTGTCCAGAGCGGTCGTCCGCATCGTTCTCCCCCGTGTCGATCTCACCCGTGTCGTGCGCGGCCGGGTCGCCCCCGACCATGTCGTCCGTCATGCCCCCGACGGCCTCACGATCCGCGGCCGCCTCCGCGGCGTCGGCCGCGTCGTCGATCTCGGTCGTCTCCGTCATCCAGGCAGCATCCGACGTCGTGTACACGTCCTCGTCGTCCCCAGCAGCCACCACGCGCCAACCGTACCAACGCCGGAGGGCCATCGACGAAGCGGACTTCCCAGGGTCACGAATTGACCACGATCCGTCACGGAAGGGCGCTCTGGGCAGGACTTTCCGTATGATTCACCGGGGCACGACGGAGTGTTCACCACTTGGAAACCTGCCCGGCTCCACCACCGCACAGCCGCCTGACGCACCGTCCGGCGCGGCTCACGGACAATTCGGATGCATCCGGAGCAGACTCGACGAGGCCCGCCCGTGCCCCAGGGCGCGCGGGCGGACACCGGAAGGGACCACCATGACCACGCAGATCGTCATCCTCGCAGCGGGGATGGGCAGCCGCCTCGGGCGCAGCCTGCCGAAGCCGCTCACCGAGCTCCGCGACGGCCGCACCATCATGCAGCAGCAGTTCGACAACATCCGCGCAGCGTTCGGCTCGAGCGCCAAGGTGACCGTCGTCGTCGGCTACAAGTCCGAGTACATCATCGAGGCCTTCCCGGAGGCCTCCTTCGTGCACAACGAGTCCTACGACTCCACCAACACCTCGAAGAGCCTGCTCCGTGCCCTCAAGGCCACGGGCAAGGACGGCGTCCTCTGGATGAACGGCGACGTGGTCTTCGACCCGCGCGCCCTGGTCCGCGCCGCCGACATGATGGACCAGAAGCGGTCCTTCGTCAGCGTGAACACCGAGAAGGTCTCCGACGAAGAGGTCAAGTACACCGTCGACGCCGAGGGCTTCATCCAGAAGCTCTCGAAGCAGGTCGTCGGTGGCCTCGGTGAAGCCGTCGGCATCAACTACGTCGCCGCGGCGGACAAGCAGGCCCTGATCCACCACCTCGGCCGGGTCGACGACCAGGAGTACTTCGAGGGCGGCATCGAGGCAGCCATCGCCGAGGACGGTCTACGCTGGACGCCGATCGACATCTCCGACCTGTACGCGGTCGAGATCGACTTCGCCGAGGACCTCGAGCGCGCGAACGAGCTGTTCGCCTGAGCATCGGTCTCCTCTCGGTGATCCCGGCCGGAAGGACCCCATGACGACAGCGAGTGCGCCGACCGCACCGGTGACCGCCGCACCGCCGGCGTCACGCGGTGCAGGTCGGCGTTATCGTCATGCGCTCTGGTTGCTGACCAAGCGCGACCTGCGCGTCCGCTACTCGACGTCGGCGCTCGGCTACGTCTGGTCGATCCTCGACCCGCTGGTGATGTCGGGGATCTACTGGTTCGTCTTCACCCAGGTGTTCCACCGTGGCTCGGTGGGCGAAGAGCCGTACATCGTGTTCCTCCTGGCGGCCCTGCTGCCGTGGATGTGGTTCACGGGCAGTGTCTCCGACTCCACGCGCGCGTTCATCAAGGAGTCGAAGCTCATCCGCTCGACGACGATCCCGCGGAGCATCTGGGTCGCCAGGATCGTCGCGTCGAAGGGGATCGAGTTCCTCCTGAGCATCCCGGTGCTCGCGGTCTTCGTCATCGGGACCGGTGCCCACGTGCACTGGCAGGTCGTGCTCTACCCGCTGGCGATCGTGCTCCAGTGCGCGCTCGTCTACGGGCTCGGGCTCATCGTGGCTCCCCTGGTCGTCTTCTTCCGCGACCTCGAGCGTGCCGTGAAGCTGGTGCTCCGGTTCGCGTTCTACGCCTCCCCGATCATCTACAGCACCCAGGCGCTCCCCGACTCCCTGCACGACCTCGCGGCGGTCAACCCGCTGACCGGCATCTTCGGGATCTACCGATCGGCCTTCTTCCCGAGTCAGCTCGACTGGTTCGAGGTCCTCGTCTCGGTCGTCATCACGGCGGTCGTGGTCGTCGTCGGCCTCGTCGTCTTCCGGCGCAGCGAGCACCGCGTCCTCAAGGAGCTCTGATGACCGCCACCCAGTCCAGCCCGTCGACCACGGCCGGCGCCCCGGTCATCTCCGTGCGCGACGCCGGCATCCGGTTCAAGCGCAACCGTCGTGCCAGCCGCAGCTTCAAGGACCTGTTCGCCGGTCGGACGCGACGCAAGCGCGGCGACGAGTTCTGGGCCCTGCGTCACGTCTCGTTCGACGTCCGCCCCGGTGAGGCCATCGGGGTCGTCGGACGCAACGGTCAGGGCAAGTCGACCCTGCTGAAGCTCGTCGCCCAGGTGATGCTGCCGGACGAGGGCCGGGTCCACGTCGGTGCGGGTGTCGCGCCGCTCATCGAGATCACCGGCGGGTTCGTCGGCGACCTCTCCGTGCGCGACAACGTCTACCTGACGGCCGGGCTGCACGGCATGACCCGTGCGGAGATCCGTGCCGACTTCGACGAGATCATCGAGTTCGCGGAGATCGGCGACTTCGTCGACACCCCGTACAAGCACCTGTCGAGCGGCATGAAGGTGCGGATCGCGTTCGCCGTGATCTCCCGGCTGGACGAGCCGGTCATCCTCGTCGACGAGGTGCTGGCGGTCGGCGACAAGGCCTTCCGCGAGAAGTGCTACAAGCGCATCGAGGAGCTGCTCGCCGGCGGTCGGACGCTGTTCTTCGTGTCCCACAGCGACAAGGACCTGCGACGCTTCTGCGACCGCGGGCTGTACCTGGACAAGGGCCGTCTGCAGCTGGACGGCCCGATCGAGGACGCGCTGGCGCGGTACTCGGCGGACTACGGGGTCTGAGCGCGGCGGCGTCCTGCCTCCCCTCCCCACCACAACCCGCCCACCCCGCACCCCCTCCACAACCCCGTGCCCCCGGGGCCGTCCCCGCGCCGCCACCGTCGGACCCTCCCCCTACCCTCACCACCATGCCCACCACACCAACCGCCTACGCTGTCCCCTTCGCCGTCGACCGCACGGCCGCACCCCGCCGCTACGACCTCGTCAACATCGGCGACGAACCCGTCGACGGACTCAGCCTCACCCACCTCGGCACCGGGTACTGCCCGCCGCTGGTCGTCCGTCGGCTCGACCCCGGTCGCAGTCTCGGCATCGCGGTGTTCGGCGCCGCACCCGACGAGACCGGCGTGGTCATCGTCCGCTGGCGCCGGCCCGACCGCTCCGAGTACCTGTGGCGCATGTCGCTCGTCGGGCCCGGCATGGCGCCCTGACGACGACCGACGCCGGTCGTGGTGGCGCGCTGTGCGTCAGGCGGTGCCGCGGTCCCGCGCGACCTCGTGCCAGCGGGCGATGAGCCGCTCGACGGCGTCGTGGAAGCGGGCCGTCGCGGTGCCGGGCGTCGTGTCCCCGAAGTACCGCTCCACCCACCGTCGCAGGTCCGCGAGCTGGCTCGCGTCGTGTGCCGCGGCGTCCACGCGGGCCACCACCTGGTCCGCGTCCTCCGCCAGCAACCAGTTCGCCGCGGTCAGGTAGCCGCGCTCGTCGACGTCGGCACCCGGCGCCACCGGGCGGGTGACGATGAGGGGCTTCCCCACCGCCAGTCGGTCGTAGATCATCGCGCTGATGTCCGTGATGGCGACGTCCGCGTCGGCGAGCTGCCAGCCCAGCGCGGGCCCGTCGTCGTGCACGTGGTGCGCCGACGGGTCCGCGGTGTTGGCGGCTGCGATGGCGGCGACGATGCGCTCGTGCGCGGCCCGGTACGCCGGGTCGACGACGCCGCTGCGTGGGTGCGGGCGGTACACGAGCCGGTGGCGGGGCGACGCGAGCACCCGGTCGGCGATGGTGGTGCCGTGGCTCGCGATCGACCCGTAGGCGGCGGCCTCCCGGTCCCCCTCCCAGGTGGGCGCGTAGAGCACGACGGTGCGGTCGTCAGCCGGGTACGGCGGCTTCCCCGCGAAGTGGTCCGCCTGTGGGCGCCCGATGGCGATCGCCCGGTGCTCGACGTCGTAGTCCCAGAGCGCCTCGGACAACCGGTCACGCGCGGCCTCACCAGCGATCAGGGCGTAGTCGTACGCCTTGAACTGGTTCGTCGTCATGTACATCTTGTCGCTCTCGCCGTGGTTCACGAAGACGTGCCACATGCGCCCGTACCGCATCATCTGGAAGTTGCGGGCGTTCTGGTTGACGTACAGCACCAGCTTCGGCGCCTGCTCGTCGACGAACCGCTCCAGGTCGACGACCTGTCGGGCATACACCGCGGCGACGGGCGCTTCGTCGAGCAGGGTGAGCATCGTCCCCGGGTTCCGCGAGACGATCGCGACCCGGTGCGTGCGGGAGAGCTCGGCGAGCGGCTCGTACCACTGCCGCACCTGGTACATGTTCACGGGCCCGTCGGCGAAGTACACCGCGACCTCGATGCTGCCCGGCGCCAGCCGCTCCTGCGTGGGGAGCCGGCGTGCCAGGGCCCGGCGGCTCGATCGGGACCGCAGGAGCCGTCGGACGAGCCGGACGGCAGTGCGGGCGTCGCGGAGGATCGACATGCTGCGCTGCTCTCTCGTGGTGCGGTCGGGATCGGGTCAGACGACGGGTGGACGGCCGGACAGGGTCATCCGGGCGATGGTGAGCCAGCCCATGGGTCGGACCGGACCGCAGTCACTCGTCCAGCCCTCGCGGACGCCGTCGAACCACACCCGCAGTCGGCGGGGGTGCCGCCACCAACGCAGGACCTGGATCACGGCCCACGACCCGACGTACACCGGGCGGAGCGGCGCCGGCAGGTTGCGCCGTGCGAGCCAGACACGGTTCCGGGCGTTCAACCGGACGTACTCGCTGTGGCGGGCCGGGTCGATCGCCGGGTGGTGCGCGACGAGGTCCCCGGCGTACCAGGTCCGACGGCCGGCGTCCCAGACGCGCCAGGCGAGCTCGATGCCCTCGTGTGCGTAGAAGTACGGCGCGCCCCAGCCCCCGACGGCGCGGTACACGTCCATCGGCAGCACGACGGCGCCCTCCCACACGGAGAAGACCGGCGACGACTCGGTGGGGTCGCCCTTGCGGATACGAGGCACCCATCGCAGGGGGCTCGCCGTGCCGGACGGGTCGACCACGCGCGGCTGCACGAGCCCGAGGGAGGGGTCCCGCTCGAACAGCGCGACGGCGTCCACCAGGAACGTCGCCGACGGGATGGACGCGTCGTCGTCGAGGAAGAACAGGTAGTCGCCGTCGACGACCTCGGCGCCGGCGTTCCGGCCGGCCGGGATCCCGACGTTCTCCGGCAGGGCCAGCGACCGGACGCCCTCCGGCAGCCCCGTCGGTTCCCAGCCGTTGCCGACGCAGACGACGTCGAGCTCGACGCCCTGCTGCGCGAGCACGCTGTCGAGGCCGCGTCGCAGGTCTGCGGGCCGGGTGCCCTGGGACAGGCTGACGACCCCGATGCGCGGGCGCTCGCGGTGCGGGACCGCGTGGCGTCTGGCGGTGGCCGGGGTCACGCGCGGACCCGCTTCGACGAGATGATCGCCAGGAAGTGTCCGGCGGTGGCGATGACGGCCAGCGGCAGGAGCGCGCCCACCAGGACCCGGTCGATCAGCGGGTGGCCGACGACGAGCCCGATCAGTGCGAAGACGAACGCCAGGATCGAGAGCTCGACGGAGTGGTACAGCCGGTGGAACGGCAGGAAGCGGGCGACCTTGCGCAGCGAGGCGAGGCGTCGTCCGGACGGTGCCGTCGAGGCGTCCCGACGGTCGACCAGCTTCTCCAGGCCGGAGTTGGCGCGTGCCACGTGCACCATGTCGTTCAGCGCCTTGTTCAGCACGATGACCAGGCCGAGCGCGCACCCGATCGTCGTCCACATCCAGTCCGCGCCGTGGATCGGCCACGTCGCCGCACGGACACCGAGGGCGATCGGGATGAGCCCCTCGGTCGTGTAGTGCCCGACCTTGTCGAGGAACACGCCTGCGGGCGACCGGGTGCCGCGCCACCGGGCGACCTCGCCGTCCGAGCAGTCGACGAGCATCTGGAGCTGCCCGAGCACGAGCGCGAGTGCGGCGCCCCAGAACCCCGGGATCAGCAGTGCCGCGGCGACCGACCACCCGACCAGGATCATCAAGCCGGTCACCTGGTTCGCGCTGACACGGGTCTTCAGCAGCACCCACGTCAGGTACGGCGAGATGTCCCGGAGGTACAGCGACGCGGTCCAGTGCTCCGCGTTGGCGCGCGCTCGGACCTCGTCCGGCTGCGCGACCGCCCGCAGCTCGGCGATGGAGGTGGGGTGGGCGTAGCCGCGTTCGCCGCGGTCGTGCTGGGGGTCGCTCACGTGCGTCACCGTCCGGTGTGGGTCGTCAGCTCGGAGGTCCGCGTCAGGAACCCGACGATGAACCCGACCCCCCAGCCGATGTGGATGCAGGGCAGGACGACGAGCAGCCACGCGCGTGTGGCCGCGTCCGAACGTCGGGACACCGCGAGGGCCCCGACGACGACGAACACCAGGTAGACCGCCGGGACGACGAAGCCGAGCAGCGCCCAGGCGGCACCGCTGCCGAGAGCCGCGCCGACGATGCCGACGATCCCCGCGACGAGCCCGAGGCCGAGCCCCGCGACCATCACCGGGGGCACGAAGTAGCGCAGGCCGTTGCCCGCCGGGAACCGTCGTGCGAGTTCGCCACGCCACAGCCCCGTGGCGACGAACTGTCGAATGAGACGCTTCAGACTCGGCCGGGGCCGGTAGGTGACGACGAGCTCCGGCGTGAACCAGACGGTTCCACCGGTGGTGCGCAGCCGCCGGTTCAGCTCCCAGTCCTGGCCACGCTTGATGCCCTCGTCGAACAGGCCGACCGCGAACAGGCGGTCACGGCGGAAGACACCGAGGTAGGCCGTCTCCGCCGGTCCGGCCTGGCCGCCGACGTGGTGGGGCGTGCCGCCGAGGCCGACGCGGCTGCCGTACGCGAGGGCGACCGCCTTCTCGAACGGCGTCCGACCCTCGGCGCGCATGATGCCGCCGACGTTGTCCGCGCCCGACTCGGTCAGGGTCCGGACGGCGATGCGCGTGTAGTCCCGCGGCAACACGGAGTGCGCGTCGACGCGGACCACGACGGGGTGCTCGGAGGCGCGGATCGCCACGTTCAGGCCGGCGGGGGTCGAGCCCACCGGGTTGTCGACGGCGCGGATGCGGGGGTCGGCAGCGCTCATCTCGGCGACGAGTTCGTTCGTGCCGTCGATCGAGGGGCCGAGCGCCAGCACGACCTCGAACGGTCCCGCGTAGTCCTGGTCGAGGAGGCTCGCGACCGCAGCGCGCACCTCGGTCACCTCGTTCAGGACGGGCATCACGTACGAGACGCCCGGCAGGCGCTGTCCGTCTGTCTGCATGCGATCCCTCGGGGTCCTGGCGGTGAGCGACCTGCAGCCTATCAATCCCCGGACTCCCCCACCTGTCGCCGCCCTGGGCACCGGTCCCGCCGTTCGTCCCTCGCTCTCCCCCTCGCCGAGCGGGCGAAAGTGCGGGGTCGGGTCCACCCCGCAAGCCGACATTGCGCCCGCTCGCCTTCCCGAGGGCGAGCGGGCGGGAGCGCGGGGTCGGGTCCGTCCCGCACGCCGGCATTCCGCCCGTTCGGCTTCCCGAGGGCGAGCGGGCGGGAACGCGGGGTCCGGTCCGCCCCGCACGCCGGCATTTCGCCCGCTCGGCCCGGCCACCGCCGAGCGGGCGGAAGCGCAGGGTCCGGTCCGGCGGGCACCACGGCATTTCGCCCGTTCGACTTTCCGAGGGCGAGCGGGCGGGAGCGCGGGGTCGGGGCCGGCCCGCACGCCGGCATTTCGCCCGTTCGTGTGTGGGCGGTGCGGCGACGACGACGGGAACGGGCACATGGCGGCGCAGGGGCAGACAGACGGGAGGCACGGTGCCAGCTGGCACCGTGCCTCCCGTCTGTGGTGGGGTGCGTCAGCTCTTGCTGTCGTACGTCCCGAGGGTCACGTCCGCCTGGCGGGTGTCGCCGTTCCGGACGTAGGTGATGGTGGTCTTTGCGCCTCCGGCGAAGAACCGGACCTGCGCGGTGAGGTCGGTCGCGTCCGCGACGGTGGCGTCACCGATCTTCGTGACGACGTCGCCCTTCTGCAGACCGGCGCCGGCGGCGGCACCGCCCGAGGAGACGGACTTGATGAGGGCGCCCATCTGGGTGGCGTTGGTGTCCTCGTTCGCGTCGCCGACCGTCGCACCGAGCAGGCCGTGCGTGGCCGAGCCCTTGTCGATGATCTCGTTCGCGACGCGCTTGACCAGGTTCGAGGGGATGGAGAACCCGACGCCGATGCTGCCCGCCTGCGACCCGGACGACTCCGAGGCACCGGCGCTGGCGATCGCGACGTTGATCCCGATCAGCTTGCCCTTGGAGTCCAGGAGCGCACCGCCCGAGTTGCCGGGGTTGATCGACGCGTCGGTCTGGATGACCGGGAGCGAGACGGTCGCGGAGGCGCCGGAGCTCGAGCCGTTGTCGCCGTTGCCCCAGAAGTCGAACGGGCCGTTGCCGTTGTTGCCCTGGCCTTCGTTCGAGTCGCCGCCGGCCTTCGGGTCACTCGACGTGACCTGGATGCTGCGGTTCAGGGTCGAGACGATGCCGTCCGTGACCGTGTTCGAGAGCCCGAGCGGGGCGCCGATCGCGACGGCGGTGTCACCGACGTTGAGGTCCGACGAGTCCGCGAAGGTCATCGGCTTCAGGTCGGTGGCGTCGATCTTGATCACGGCGAGGTCGACCGTCGGGTCGGTGCCGATGAGCTTGCCGGTGTAGATCTCGCCGTTCGACGTCGTCACCTTGATGGTGCCGCCAGAGCTGTCGCCGTCGAGCGTCACCACGTGGGTGTTCGTGACGATGTAGCCGTCCTTGGTGAGGACGACGCCGGAGCCGGTGCCGGCCTCGCTCGAGGCGGAGACGTTGATCGTCACGACCGAGGGTGTCGCCGCCGCGGCCACCGCGGTGACGACGGTCGCCGAGTCGTAGTCGTTGACCGTGAGGTTGCCGCCGCCGGAGCCCGACGAGCTGACGATCGAGCCGCCGTTCGAGGTGGCCGCGACCCAACCGCCGCCGGCAGCGCCACCGACGAGGGCGGCGGCGATGAGGCCTCCGACGATCGGCAGCACCAGACGCGACCGGCGCTTCGGCTCGGTGGTGGTGCCTGCCGCTGCGCCCGACGCACCGGCAGCGGTGGCGCCGGAGAAGTAGTGGCCGTTGCGGGATGCGCCGTCCTGGTCGGCGTAGGCGCTCGAGGTGGGCGCCTGTGCGGACTGGCCGTAGCCGTACTGGCTGTTCGTCGGCTGCTCGTACGCGGAGGTCGGAGCCTGCGCGGAGCCCTGGGCGTACTCGCCGTAGCGGGGACGGTCCTGCTGGCCGGACTGGCTTTGGCCGTACTGGTCAGCCTGACCGTACTGCGACTGCTGACCGTACTGCGACTGCTGACCGTACTGACCGGAGTTGCCCTGGCCGTACTGACTCTGCCCGTACTGGCTCTGCCCGTACTGTCCGGTGTTGCCCTGGCCGTATTGCGACTGCTGGCCGTACGGCGACTGCTGCCCGGACTGGCCGTACCCGGACTGTTGTCCGTACTGGCCCTGCCCGGACTGCTGGTCGGACCCGTACTGCTGGCCGGACCCGTACTGCTGGTCGCTGCCGTACTGCGCCGTGGGGTACGGCGCCGTGTAGCGGTCGGTGTCGCCGGCCGAGGAAGCTGGGTGGATCACGTCGGTGTGGTCGGCATCCGTGCTCGCGCCGGGGGCCTCCTGCCCGCTCGCGCTGGTCGGTGCGTCGTTCGGCGTCGACGCGCCGGCGTCGCCCGTCTGCTGCGCGGCATCGTCGGCGGCGACCTCAGAGGTCGTGTCGTCCGGACGGATGTCGTCGCCGTGCCCGTTGGGCGTGGTGTCGGTCATGCTGGACGTGCTCCTTTCAAGCTCGTGCAGTCTGTCGCACGAGCCTGGGCAGTCCTGATGACGACCCTGCAAGTGCCTTGAGGTGAGCTTATGCGTCACCTGTGGACGCACTCCCGGGAGCGGCAGCGCCGACGCACTAGGTTGGGGACCGTCCAGCGCGAGCGCCCGTCGGAGGGAACCCCATGCGGCACACCGGACCCTGGCTGCGAGCGGCGGAGGGCGCGATGCTCCTCGGCCCCGACGGCGTCCCCGCCCCCACCGTGTTCGCCGAGATGAGCGCGCTGGCGGCCAGCACGGGTGCGGTCAACCTCGGGCAGGGCTTCCCGGACGAGGACGGTCCCGTCGAGGTCCTCGACGCCGCGGTGCGGGCCATCCGCGACGGCGTGAACCAGTACCCGCCGGGGCGCGGGACCCCCGACCTGCGTCTGGCTATCGCCGAGCACCAGCGCCACTGGTACGGGCTCGAGGTCGATCCCGACCAGGAGGTCCTCGTCACCGCCGGCGCGACCGAAGCGCTCGCGGCGACACTCCTCGCGCTGGTCGAGCCGGGCGACGAAGTGGTCACGTTCGAGCCGTTCTACGACGCCTACGGTGCCCTGATCCGCCTCGCCGGTGCCACCCACGTGACGGTGCCGCTGACCGCGCCGGACTTCCTGCCCGACGAGTCCACGCTCCGCGCGGCGTTCTCGGACCGGACCCGCGCGGTCCTGGTCAACACCCCGCACAACCCGACCGGACGTGTGCTGCCGACCGAGGTCCTGCGTGTCGTCGTCGAGCTCGCCGAGCGCCACGACGCGGTCATCATCACCGACGAGGTCTACGAACACCTCACCTTCGAGACGGAGCACGCGCCGCACGTGCCGCACGTGCCCATCGCCACGCTGCCCGGCGCCCGGGAGCGGACGGTGACGGTGTCGAGCGCCGGGAAGACCTTCAGCACCACCGGCTGGAAGATCGGCTGGCTCACCGCTCCCCCGGCGCTCGTGACCGCGATCACGACCGTCAAGCAGTACCTGACCTTCGTCAACGGAGCGCCGTTCCAGCCGGCGGTCGCCGCGGGCCTCCGCCTGCCGGACACGGTCTTCGCCGGCATCGCCGCGGACCTCGCGGCCAAGCACGCCGTGCTCGCGGCAGGACTCACCGCAGCGGGCTTCGGGGTGCACCGGCCCGACGGGGGCTACTTCGTCATCGCGGACACCGCCCCGCTCGGGTACGAGGACGCGCGCGCCTTCTGCCTCGAGCTGCCGCACCTGGCGGGCGTCGTCGGTGTGCCGGTGTCGGCGTTCGTCCGCCCGGACCACGCCGCCGGCTACCGGTCGCTGGTGCGCTTCGCGTTCTGCAAGAAGCGCTCCGTGCTCGAGGACGCGGCCAGCCGCCTCGCCACCCTCAGCCGGGCGTGACGTCCGCGGCGCCCCGGACCGTCACGTCCGCGGTGCCCCGGCGGTCACGTCCGCGGCGCCTCGGACCGTCACGTCGTACCGCCGCAGTGACAGCGAGGGGTTCGTCCGCCGCACCCCGTCCGTGACGTCGGTGTCCACCGTGGTGACGAGCAGCCCCGGGGTCGACCCGAGCGCGGCGACGGCGACACCCGACGGGTCGAGGGCCACCGATCCCCCGATGCCGATCGGCGGCGCCTGGCCGACACCGACGACCCAGACGGTGTTCTCGATCGCGCGTGCCGTGAGCAGCGTCCGCCAGTGGTCTTCCTTGCCCGGCCCACGCACCCACTCGGCGGGCACGAGCACGACGTCGGCAGCGGCACCACCGGCGAGCACGCCATCCGCACCGGCACCGGCACCGGCACCGGCACCGGCACCGGCCGACCCTGCGACGAGCCGCCGGGTCACCTCGGGGAACCGCAGGTCGTAACAGGTCTCGAGACCGACCAGCACGCCGCCGAGCTCGAACACGGGCAGCTGCTCGGGGTCCCCCGCCTCGATCCGGTCGGACTCCCGCGACCCGAACGCGTCGTACAGGTGCACCTTCCGGTACGTGCACACGAGCGAGCCCTCGGGGTCGATCGCGACGAGCGTGTTGCGGAACCGCGCGGTGTCCGGGCCGGCCTCGGCCACCCCGACCACGAGCGCCACCCCGGTGCTCCGCGCGATCCGCCGGAGCCCGGTGACGAAGGGCCCGTCGAGCGGCTGCGCTGCCGCGACGAACCGGTCGTCGATGTCCGCCGTGAAGTACGACGTGTACTCGGGCGTCACCAGGAGCTGCGCGCCACGGGCCGCCGCGTCCTCCGCTGCCGCCCGCACGGTCTCGAGGTTCACGGCGGGGTCGTCCACGGGGGCGAACTGCGCCGCGGCGATGGTCAGTGTCGTCACCGAGCCAGGCTAACCGGGGCCACGACCGCGCGCGACGCCCGGGGTCCACGACCGCACGCCGCCGAGAACATCCGGCGGGCGAACGCGGTCCACCCGATCGCCGGCCTGACCGAACTGGCCGACGCGAAGGGCATCTCGCTCTCACAGCTCGCGCTGGCCTGGATCCTCGCGCAGCGGGACGACATCGTCCCGATCCCGGGATCGCGGAACCCCGGACGCGTCGCTGAGAACGTCGCCGCAGCAGCCGTGACCTTCACCGCAGAGGACCTCGAGCGGATCACGACGCTCGGGCACGGGGTCCGCGGCAGGCGCGCCACCGGCTGAGCCACAGACCGAGGCGCGACGCGACCAGGAGACGGACGGGAGGCTCCCCACCAGCTGGCAGGGAGCCTCCCGTCCGGAACGGCGTCCGGACGCAACACGCCCCACAACGCGAAGAAGCCCCGGTCCGTGAGGACCGGGGCTTCTCGTGTCGCGCTGGTTGCGGGGGCAGGATTTGAACCTACGACCTCTGGGTTATGAGCCCAGCGAGCTACCGAACTGCTCCACCCCGCGGCACGTTGATAAGCCTACACGGCAACGGGCGGGGTGCCAAATCGGCCACCCCGCCCGTGTCGTCAGTTGCCGGACGAGCCCGATTCCTCGGCTTCGACCGCGGCCTGGATCGCGTTCTGCAGGCGCTGGTCGGCCTCGGCGGCAGCGACGAGGTCGTTGTCGGCGTAGGCCTGCTGGCGGTCCTGCAGGGCAGCGCTGGCGTCGGCGAGCGCCTTCTGCACGGCGGGGTTGTCCGAGTCGGACGCCGACCCGCCGGTCGAACCGGTGCCCGAGGACGAACCCGAACCGGAGTCCGAGTTCCCGTTGTCCGAACCGTTGTCGGTGCCGGTGTCGGAACCGCCCGCAGCCGCGCCCTGGTCACCTGCGGCCGCACCGGAGTCACCACCGAACAGCTGGTTGAGCGCCTCGTCGAGGGTGTCCTCGAACGCGATCTTGTCGCCGAAAGCCACCAGGACCTTCTGCAGCAGCGGGTAGGAGCCACTGGACGTCGACTGCACGTAGACGGGCTGCACGTAGAGGAACCCACCACCGACGGGCAGCGTCAGCAGGTTGCCCTGCTTGACGGTGCTGTTGCCGCGCTTCAGGATGTTCAGCTCCTGCGACACCGTGGTGTCGGAGTTGAACAGGTTCTGCACCTGCAGCGGACCCGGGATGTTGTCGGTCTTGGGGATCGTCAGCAGCGTGAGCTTGCCGTAGCCCGACGCCCGCTTGCCCTCGCCGGCGCCGCCGGCGTCGGAGTCGACGGCGAGGTACCCGGTCAGCACGTTCCGCGCGTTCGAGCCCGTCTGCTGCGGGATGTACGTCGTGTAGAGCGAGTACGCGGTCCCCTGCCCCGGCACCTTCATCGTCAGGTAGTACGGGTCCTGCAGGTTGGCCCGTGCCGCGGACGTCTGGGTGCCCAACGCGGTCGTCGTCGTCGTGGTGTTCGCCGCCGTCGTGTCGGCGTCGTTCGACCCGCTCGTCGGCTCGGTGGGCGTCGTCCAGGCGTCGTCACCCGAGTAGAACGAGTTGGCGTTGGTGACGTGGTACGTCCCGAGGATCGAGCGCTGCACCTTGAACAGGTCGGTCGGGTACCGGACGTGGTCGAGCAGGTCGGCGCTCATCGCGGAGACCGGCTTGAGCGACGTCGGGAAGACCTTCTGCCACGTCTTCAGGACCGGGTCCTTCGTGTCCCACGTGTAGAGGGTCACCTTGCCCGTGTAGGCGTCGACCGTGGCCTTCACCGAGTTGCGGATGTAGTTGACCTGGTCGGTGCGGAACGTCGAGGACTCGGTGCCGTTGATGCTGTCGGCGAGGCTCTGGCTCTGCGAGTACGGGTACGCGTCCGAGGTCGAGTAGCCGTCGACGATCCACTGCAGGCGGTGGTTCACGATCGCCGGGTAGGCGTCGCTGTCGAGCGTCAGGTACGGCGCGACCTTCTGCACACGGGTGATCGGGTTGCGGTCGTACAGGATCTGCGAGTCCTTGTTCACCGCGTTCGAGAGCAGGATCTGCTCCGACTGGAACTTCGCCGCGTAGACGAGCCGGTTGAAGAAGTTGCCGATCGACGGCCCGCCGTCGCCCTTGTAGGTCGTCGTCGCGTTGCCGCCGTTGTCGTCGTCCGAGCCGGACGGGTAGTCGAGCTCGACGTTCTTCGAACCCTCGGGCGCACCGACGATCGAGTAGCCGGGCGAGGTCTCGCCGAAGTACACGCGCTGCTGGTAGTCGCCGAGGGCCCCGGTGGACGGGATGCCGGACTCGAGGAACACCGGCTTGCCGTCGCTGGCGCGCTGGTTGCCGTAGGCCGCCGCGACGCCGTAGCCGTGCGTGTAGACGAACGTGCGGTTGTACTGCGTGTTCGCCTTGGCGCTCAGGCCGTCGAGGTCGATGTCGCGGACCGCGATCACGGTGTCCTCGGTCTGGCCCTTGATCTGGTAGCGGTCGACGTCGAGCTCCGACGGGAACTTGTAGTACTGCCGCGACTGCTGCAGCTGGCTGAACGTGTCGGACACGATCTTCGGGTCGATCAGGCGGATGTTCGCCGTGGTCTGGGCGTCCTGCGCGAGGGCTCCGGTGGACGGCGAGGTGGTGGCGTCGTAGTTCGACTCCTTCACCCCGGACACGTCGTAGGCGTCTCGCGTGGCGTCGATGTTCCGCTGGATGTACGCGGACTCGAACGACCGCTCGCTCGGGGCCACCTGCAGGCGCTGGACGATCCACGGGTAGATGCCGCCGATGACGATCGCGGAGACGAGCAGCAGCCCGGTGCCGACGATCGAGATGCGCCAGCGGCCGATGACCGCCGTGACGATGAAGAGCAGGGCGACGATCGCCGCGATGCCCGCCATGATCTCGCGACCGGGGATCGTGGCGTTGACCTCGGTGTACTGCGCACCGGTGATGAGCGAGTTGTTCTTGGTCAGGGCGGCGTACTGGTCGAGCCACAGGCTGACGGCCTGCAGCGCGATGTACAGCGCGGCCGTGATCGCGAGCTGCACGCGGGCGGCGCGGGAGATCCGGACCTCTCGCCCCCCGAAGCGCATGGCGCCGTAGAGGTAGCACGCGGCGAGCGCGGCGAGCCCGGCGATGAGGACCACCGCGGACGAGTAGGCCACGACGGAGCGCCAGAACGGCAGCTCGAAGACGTAGAAGCCGATGTCCAGGCCGAACTGCGGGTCCTTCTTGCCGAAGGGGGTCCGGTTGAAGTACTCCAGGACCATGCTCCAGCGCGGAGCGGTCGCGAGTCCGGCGAAGATGCCGAGGACGACCGGGATGCCGATCATGACGACACGGCGCAGCGGTTCGATGACCTGCTGGTAGCGGTCGAGCTGGGACCCGAGCTTGGCGTAGACCGGTCGGAACCGGAACGCGAACAGGATGCTCAGGTACACCGGCACGGCCATGCCCAGGAACCCGGCGAAGAACATCACCGCCCCCGCGATCCACCGCGTGGTCAGCACCTGCTGGAAGCCGAGCTGCGCGAACCACGCGTAGTCGGTGTACAGGCTGGCGAAGATGAAGAAGGCGATCACCAGTGCGGCCAGCACGATGATCGTGACCACGATCGGGACACGCGGCGAACGCCGGCCCGCAGTGGACGAGGTGGACGAGGTTGTCGTCACGTGATGTGCTCCAGACGTGTCGGACCGGCCGGCCCGGCGCACCGGGCCGTCAGTCCCACGATCCTATGGGACGTCACCGACAGAGAACCTGTACCCGACCTCAGGAAGGCCCCCCGATCCTCCCCTCCGGTCTGGAGGCTCGGTGCATGTCACCGACGCCGGTCCCGTCGACGGGACCCGCGGCCTGGGACCGGCGGTCAGCGACCGCAGGTGGCCAGGCCGGCCGTGCTCTTCCCGCTCGCGATCGTGCCGAGGTCGGAGACCGCCTGGTCCAGGGTCTTCACGGCGTAGACGTCGAGTCCGTCGGGGACGTGACCGACGACCTCGTCGCAGTTCGACGCCGGGGCGAGGAACACGGTCGCTCCCGCCGCCTTCGCGCCGTAGAGCTTCTGGCGGATGCCGCCGATGGGGCCGACCTCGCCGCCGGCGGTGATCGTGCCGGTGCCGGCGACGTGCTTGCCGCCGTTGAGCTTGCCCGGGGTGATCTCGTCGATGATCCCGAGGGCGAACATCATGCCGGCGCTCGGGCCGCCGACGTCCTGCAGCTTGATGGTCACGTCGAACGGGAAGTCGTACCGCTCCACGACGCCGACCCCGAGCAGGGCGGTGCCGTCCTGCTCGACCGGGGTGACCTCGACCTGGCGGGTGGCGTCGCCGCGACGGACCGTCACGCTGGCCGGGCTGGCGGTCCCGTGGTCGGCGACGAGTCCGCGGAGCGTCGTGGCGTCCGCGTTCGTCGTCAGGGGCGTGCCGTCGAACGCGGTGATGACGTCGCCCTTGCGGATCGGGCCGTCCGCCGGGGAGCCCTCTGCGACGGTGCCGACCTCGAGCGTGGTGGGGATCCGCTCCCCCTGGTGGATGAGGGCCGCGGCGACGGCGGACTGCTGGGAGTTCGTCATGTCGGCGGCGTCCTGCTTGTCGACCTGCTCGGTCGTCGTGCCGGGCGGGTAGATCGCCGAGGCGGGGACCACTGCCTGCGACTTCGTGAAGAGCGCGCGGATGACGCTCGTCCACGGGGGTCGCTGTGTCGCCGTGCCCTGGACGCTGACGGTGAGCATGTCGAGCGCGCCGGCGGTCGGGTAGGTCTGGTGGCCGTCGACCTCGATGAGCTCGACGTCCTTCGCGTCCTTGCCGGTCCCCTGCTCCTGCGTGCCGATCGTGTTGAAGACCGGGCCGGGCAGCTCGATGACGTACGGGCTCGGCAGCACGCTCGCCACGATCGCCAGCACGACGGCGCCGACGACGAACGTCCAGCCGATGGTCCGACGGCGGGAGCGGCGGCGGGGAGCGGTCGCGAAGATGGTCAACGGGGTCCTTCCGGCAGGGTGCTCGGGAGCTGTCGGCCCGGTCGTCACCGACCGGTCGTCGACGGGCTGTTCGCCCTGGGCGCACCCGCAGGAGCGTTCCCACGGGGCCGTCCCAGGCGCGGTCCCACGAGCAGCGATTAGCGTAGTCGGCATGCCTGATGAACCGCAGCCGGGGCCGGACGACGACTTCCAGGAGATGCTCCGCAAGCTCCTCGCCGGAGAGGGCCAGATCGACCCGTCGCAGCTCGCGGGTGCCGCTGGCCTGCCGAACGACCCGGCCTTCGTGGCCAACCTGATGAGCCAGCTGCAGCGCGCGGCGCAGAACGGCGGCGACGGCATCGACTTCACGGTGACGGCCGAACGCGCCACCGCGATCGCGAAGGACGGCGCCCACGGCATCGACCCGGCGACCAGCCAGGCGAGCGTGCAGGCCTTCCAGGTCGCGGCGCTGTGGCTCGACGAGGTCACCACCGTCGCGGAGCTCACCGCCACCCCGAGCCTCTTCACGCGCGAGCAGTGGGCGAAGGCGACCGCGCCCGTGTGGACGCAGATCGCCGAACCCGTGGCCGCGAGCATCGCCGGTGCCCTGACCGAGGCGATCGACCAGCGCGCACCCGAGGAGCTGAAGGCGATGCTCGGCGACGTCTCGAAGGCCATGCGCGGCGTCGGCGGAGCGCTCTTCGCGATCCAGCTCGGCCAAGTCGTCGGCCAGCTCTCGAAAGAGGTGGTGTCCGGCGGTGACGTCGGCGTGCCCCTCCTCGACGAGCAGGTCGCCGCGCTCCTGCCGCAGAACGTCGCCGAGTTCGCCGAGGGCCTCGACGTCCCCGAGGACGAGGTCCGCATCTACCTCGCCGTCCGCGAGCTCGCCCACGCCCGGCTGTTCCGCTCGGCGCGCTGGCTGCGACTGCACATCATCTCCTCCATCACCGAGTACGCCCGTGGCATCCAGATCCCGTTCGACCGGGTCGAGGAGCTCGCGGCCGACATCGACCCCACCGACCAGGAGCAGCTCCGCGACGCCCTCGCGTCCGGCGCGCTGATCCCGCCGCGCACCCCCGAGCAGGACGCCGCGCTGGCCCGCCTCGAGACGATGCTCGCCCTGGTCGAGGGCTGGGTCGACACCGTCACCGCCGCGGCCACGGCGCGCCTGCCCCGGTCGGGCGCGATCGCCGAGACCGTCCGCCGCCGCCGGGCAGCAGGCGGCCCGGCCGAGTCCGCGTTCGCCACGCTGGTCGGCCTCGAACTCCGCCCCCGTCGACTGCGCGAGGCCGCGGCGATGTGGCAGCGGGTCACCGACGAGCTCGGCGCCGAGCAGCGGGACGCCCTGTGGGAGCACTTCGACCTGGTGCCGACGTCCGAGGACGTCGATGCCCCGGACGCGCTCGTCGCGCGGCTCCGGAACCCCGGGCACACCCAGGAGGACGACGAGTTCGACCGGGCGCTCGAGGACCTGTTGAACGACGCCACCGGCTCCCGTCCGCGTGAGGACGAGTCCGGCGGGATCGACGACGAGCCCGGCGACGGTCCGGACGCGACCGGTCCGGACGCGACCGGTCCGGACGCGACCGGTCCGGCGCCCGACACCGGCTCGCGCTGACCCGACCGGGAGGCCCTGGTCGGCTCCGGCGGTCGGCTGGTGGTCCGGCGGGTTCTCCACAGATCCCCCGGCGACCGCCCGTCGGCTCCTCGCGTCCGCCACGGTGGACGCATGGGCATCCGCATCGACCCGTCGCTCGAGTTCGTCTGGCGTGACCCGGCGACCGTCCAGCTCGGCGTCGACCCGCCGCGTGCCGTGATCGGCGTGCCGACCACGGCCGAGGAGCGCTTCCTCTGCGCCCTCCGGCGGGAGACCAGCCGAGACGCCCTCTCCGGCCTCGCGGCGAGTGTCCGGTGTCGACCCGAGGTGGCGGCGCAGGTGCTCGGTGCGGCGTCCCCGGCGGTGCTCGACATGCTGCCGGAGCCGCTCACCCGGGTGGAGGTCCACGGCACCGGTGACCTCGCGTCGACCCTCGACGCCTTCCTCACGGGCGAGGGCATCACCGTCGTCCGCACCGCTGCTCCCCGCGGCGGTCCCGTCGCGCTGCCGGACCCGGAACCGCGTGTCGCCGTCGTCGTCGCGGACCACGTCGTGGACCCGGCCCTCCGCTCGGCCTGGACACGACGCGGCACACCGCACCTGCCGGTCGTGGTGGGCGACGGTCGGGTCCGCGTGGGGCCGCTCGTCGTGCCGGGCAGCGGCCCGTGCCTGCAGTGCCTGGAGTACGCGCACGTCGACGACGACCCGGCGTGGCCCGCGATCGCCGCGCAGGTCTGGGGACGTCCCGCGGCGCCGCTGTCCCCGTGGCGCTCCGGAGCGGTCGCGGCGGCGGTCACGCGGTCGGTGGTCGAGCTCCTGCCGCGCGCCACGGTGGCCCCGGGCACCGACCAGCTCGTGTTCGAGCGGGACGACCTGTCGGTCAGCCGCCGACCGGTGCGCCCGCACCCGCGGTGTGCGTGTCGAGCGCTGCCAGGAACCGACTCGGCGCCCGGGACCCCCCGCGCGACGACCCCTGCCGTGACCACGTGACGGTCACGGTGCGACGCGCTCGGGTCAGGCCGACGTAGAACAGACGGCGTTCCTCGTCGACCTCGTCCTCGGTGGTGGCGTGCGAGATCGGCAGCAGGCCCTCGGCGGCGCCGACGATCATCACGTTCTCCCACTCCAGGCCCTTGGACGAGTGCAGCGTCGCGAGCGTGACGGCGTCGAGCTCGGGCTCGTGGTGCGTCGCGGCGCGGTCGACCAGGTCCTGCGTGAACTCCTGCATGCTCGTACCGGCGGGGGCGTCCTCGGCGAGGCCCATGATCGCCTGCAGGGCCTCCCACTGCTCGCGGACGGCGCCGGTGCCCTCGGGTGCGGTGGGGGTCCATCCGCTGACCTGCAGCACCAGGCCGACGCGGCGCGTGAGCTCGTCGTCCGTCTGGCGGATCGCCTCGCCGCGCATGTGGTGCACGGCGAGCTTGACCTCGGGTCGGTCGAAGAACCGGGTGCCGCCCTGCACGCGGTACGGGATCCCGGCGCGACCGAGCGCTGCCTCGAGCGCGGCGGACTGCGCCCCGACGCGGAACAGCACCGCGCAGTCGCCGTACGCCGACCCGGCCTGCACGAGCTCGGTGATGTGCCGGGAGACCGTGGCGGCCTCGTCGCCGTCGTGCACGCAGGGCAGGACGACGGGCGCCGGGCCCGGTTCGGTCTGCTGCGCGGCGAGGTCGAGCGCACCGGGACGCCCGCGCATCAGGGCGTTGGCGGCGTGCACGACCTCGCGCGTGGAGCGGTAGTTCCGTTCCAGGCGCAGGACGGACCCGCGCGGGAACTCGGAGCCGAACCCGAGCAGGTACCGGCTCGACGCCCCCGCGAACGAGTAGATGGTCTGGCTGGCGTCCCCGACGACGCAGAGGTCCTGCCGGTCGCCGAGCCAGGCGCGGAGCAGGTCGTGCTGCACGGGCGAGACGTCCTGGTACTCGTCGACCACGAAGAACCGGTACTGCTGCCGGACGTAGCTGGCGACCCGCGGCTCGGACTCGACCATGCCGAGCGTCGCGAGCAGCACGTCCTCGAAGTCGAGCTGACGGCGGTCGTCCTTCAACCGCTCGTACGCGCGCATCAGGTCGATGACCCGGGACGGCGAGGTCTCGCGGGGCATCACCCGGTCGGCGGCGGCGGCCTCGTACTCGTCGTACGTCAGGCGCTGCACCTTGCGCCACTCGACCTCCCCCGCCAGGTCGCGCAGCACGGGCTTGTCGACGCGCATGCCGACGGTGTCCGCCGCGTGGGCGATGATCCGCGCCTTCGACTCGACGATCTTCGGGGCGTGCCCGCCGACCGTGTCCGGCCAGAAGTAGCTGAGCTGGGACATCGCGGCCGCGTGGAAGGTGCGCGCCTGCACCGCTCCGGCACCGAGGGCCCGCAGGCGCGAACGCAGTTCACCGGCGGCGCGGGTGGTGAAGGTCAGCGCCAGGACGTGGTTCGGCGAGTACGTGCCCGTCGCCACCCCGTACGCGATCCGGTGTGTGATCGCCCGGGTCTTGCCGGTGCCCGCACCCGCGAGGACCGCGACCGGGCCGAGCAGGGTCGTCGCGACCGTGCGCTGTTCCGCGTCGAGCGCGGCGAGCAGGGCCTCGGGCGACGGCGGCTGTGGCAGGGGGCGCGGCTGGGACTGCGGCTGCGCGCCCGACGGTGGGCCTGGGTTCACGGCAGGTCCAGCGGGGCGCCGTACCACTCCTCGATGATCGCCCGCGCGATGGACGTCCGACCGGGCAGCATCAGGGTGGTCCCGGCGCGCTCGCGGATCTCGTCCCGCGAGAACCACCGGACGTCGAGGATCTCCACGCCGTCCGGGCGGACGGTGGACGGGTCGCCGTCGAGGGCCCTGGCACGGAAGCCGACCATCAGCGACGCCGGGAAGGGCCAGGGCTGCGATCCGAGGTACTCGGGTTCCTCGACGTGCACGCCGGACTCCTCGTGGACCTCGCGGCGGACGGCGTCCTCGAGCGACTCCCCCGGTTCGACGAAGCCGGCGAGCAGCGAGTAGCGGTCGTCGTCCCACGCGGCGTTCGAGCCGAGCAGGATGCGGTCGTCACGGTCGGTCACGCCGACGATCACCGCGGCGTCGGTGCGCGGGAAGAGCTCGTGGCCCTGGTCGTCGCGGCGCACCCAGCCACCGGTGACGACCTCGGTGTCGGAGCCGGTGCGGGGCGAGAAGCCGTGCACCGCGTGCCAGTTCGCCATCGCCACGGCCTCGACCGCCAGGCCCTGGTCACGAGCGGACAGCTCCGTGCCGAACATCCGCAGGTTCTCCCAGACGTCAGTGTCCGGCTCGATCCGGGCAGCGGTGTCGGCGTCGACGAGCGCGGCGACGAAGCGGGTGCCCGCGGGGGCGTCGGCCGCGTCGGACAGGGAGCGTCCGAGGTAGACCAGCGGCGCGGACTCCGGGACGGACTCGGCGGGGACGAACCGCAGCGTGCCGTCGGCGTTGCGCAGCATCGCGGCACCGTGCACGGGCAGGAACTGCGTCGAGGGGTCTTCGCGCAGGACCCGTCCGAGGTCGGGGGTGCTGCGGTACTCGGCATCGCGGTCGAGCTCGTTGCGGGCGAGCGGCAGCCGGGCGGCGAACTCCTCGGTCACAGGGTGGCTCCTCGGGTCGGGATCGAAGCGGCTCGCACTCGGCGAGCCGACGGCGGGCATCCGGTCGGGCCAGCGTGGCGCGCACCGTTCGTGACGCCGGCGGACCTACCCTGTGGGGCATGGCGGGATCCCAGTTCACTCTAGCGGCGTTGGCGACGACGACCGTCCCCGGACTCGAGGTCACGGGCACACGCACGCTCGGCTCGGTCGCCTCTGGCGACTACGAGTCGGCGCTCCTCCACGACTCCGAGGGCCGCGCGTCGGTGATCCGGCGTCCGCGCAACCAGCGGGCGGAGGCCCGGCAGTCAGCCGACCTCCTCGCGATCCGGGCGCTGAGCGCCGGGATCAGGTCGCGCCTCCCGTTCGCCGTCCCGGAGTACCGCGGACAGGCGCCCGTCGGGTCGACCCGCGCCATCCTCACCACGTACGTCCCCGGCGCGCACCCCGCCCTCGGCACGCTCGCGGAGCGTCCCGAGCTCGCGACCAGCGTCGGACGCGCGATCGCCGCCGTCCACGTCCTGCCCACCAGCTTCGTGACCGACGCCGGCCTGCCGTCCCTCACCCCGTTCGAGGTCCTGCGCTCCGCCGTGTCCGTGATGGACCGCGCGGTCGCGACCAAGCTCGTCCCCGCCGCCCTGCAGGAGCGCTGGGAGGGCGCAGCCCGTGACCAGCAGCTCTGGCAGTTCACCCCGACCGTGGTGCACGGTGCCCTCGGCACCGAGGCCCTGCTCGTCGACGGCGACGAGGTCACCGGCGTGCTCGGCTGGGGCGAACTGCGGCTCGGCGACCCGGCCAAGGACCTGGCCTGGGTGCTCCCCGGCCGGCGTGAGGCCTTCGCCACCGTCCTCGCCGCGTACGAGGCGAACGGTGGCGGTCGCGACCGCCAGCTCGCCCAGCGGGCGCGGGTGTACCACGAGCTCGAGACCGCGCAGTGGCTGCTGCACGGGGTGCAGGCGAAGAGCACGGAGGTGGTCGACGACGCCGTCGCGATGATGCACCGCCTGGTCGACGCCGTGCACGCGCCCTCGGCGGCGCCGCTGCAGTCGGTCTCCCCCGAGACGATGGAGATCGGCGAGGTCGAGCAGCTGCTGACGTCGACGGAGCGTCGGCACGGCTAGACGCCGTTCCTCCGGCTGACACGTTCCGTCCGGCTGGCACGGCCTGGAGGCCCGGGGCGCGTCCGCCCCGCCGGTCCGGTCAGCCCACGGCCTGCTGCCAGGCCCGCTCGAGTCCGGCGCGGTCGAGCAGTTCCCGGGGCCGGACCTCGAGGTCGTCGGCCACGAAGTAGAACACGGCGTCGACCTGGTCGATCGGGCGTCCGGTGAACTCGGCGTACGCGACCCGGTACAGCGCCAGCTGGAGCTGCCGCTGCTCGAGGTCTGCCACCCCGGACGGCGCCGTCCCCGTCTTCCAGTCGACGACCTCGATGCGGCCGTCGATCTCGTAGACGGCGTCGAGCTTGCAGACGACGCTGTGGCCGAGGAACGGGATGTGGATCTCGCGCTCGACCTCGACCGGCGTCAGCGCCGCCCAGCGCGACCGGGCGAACGTGGCCTGGAACTCGCCGAGCCGGTGGGCGTCGTCGTCACTGACGACCGCGTCCGTCGGGGTCGTCGTGCCCTCGTCCGGGTCGAGGTCGAGTTCGCCGTCCCACACGTCGAGGGTCTCGAGCGCACCGCCGGACCGACCGCGGGTCTCGACCCACTGGTGGAACAGCGTGCCGAGACGGGTGGCGCGGTAGGGACGCTCGGGCATCGGGCGCCGGAGCCGCTCGGCCACCGCGTCCGGGGCGGTGAGGTAGTCCTTGAAGCCCGACGCCGGGACACGGTGCGGCACCACGACCCGGTGCTTGGCGGACCGGGCCGCGCGGCGCTCCGCGAGCAGCAGGTCGATGTCCGCCGCGTACCGGCCGGACGCGCCCGGGTTCGCGTTCCGCACCCGGTCGGCAGCGGCCAGCACGCGAGGTGCCCGGTCGCCGAACGGCACGTGCGGCCAGGTCTGGGTCGCGCCGGCGTCCCCGAGGGGGTTGGACTCGTGGGTCGTGGTCTCCGGGATCGCCGACGACGGCAGCACGTCGGCCTCGACGAGGTCCGCGAGGTACCGGCTGGGCATCGTGGGCTTCACGCCGCCGGCCCAGAACGAACCGCTGACCAGGAGCTCGTGCCGTGACCGGGTCAGGGCGACGTAGGTCAGGCGGCGTTCCTCGTCCTCGTTGCGGGCCTTGACCTCGTCCTTGAAGGCCTCGATCGCCAGGGTGACGTCCTTCTGCGAGTCGTGCCCGCGCCAGGCCAGTCGTGGGAGCTCGTCGGCGTCGCCGCGGAACTCGTACGGCAGGCGTCCGAACCCGATCCAGCCGGAGGAGCCCTCCTGCGGCCGGGCGGGCAGCGCGCCCTCGACCATCCTGGGGACCGCGACGGCGTCCCACTCCAGGCCCTTCGACCCGTGGATCGTCAGGATCTGCACCGTGCCGCCCTCGGGTTCCTCGGACCGCGGCCCCATGTCGTCGCGGCGCGCGGCGGCGTCGACCCAGCCGAGGAAGGCGCCGAGGTCCGCACGGTCGTCCGTGCCGACGAACCCGGCGAGCTCGTCGACGAAGGCGTCGAGGTAGGCGCTGCTGCCCTGCTCGTGCGCTGCGACCTCGATGTCGAGGTGCATCTCCTGGATCACGAGCGTGACGAAGTCGACGAGGTCCCCCGCGGCGCGGGACCGGAGCGCCGCGAGCTGCTGGCCGAGCCGACGCATGCGGTCACGCCCGGCGTCCGTGATGCCCTGCAGGGCGCCGTGGTCGTCGGGGGCGACGGCCACGAAGTCGAGCGCGTCGACCACGGAGCCGTGCTCCCCCGCCGCGACCGAGGCCCGGAACGCGGCGGTCACGTCGTCGTCGAGGCGCTGCTGGGTGTGGTCGCGCTTGAACAGCCAACTCGCGAGCGCGTGCAGCGCCGCCACGTCAGCAGCGCCGACGCGCCACCGGGCCCCGGCGAGCAACCGGATGAGGTCGTTGCCGGCAGCCGGGTCGTGGAGGACCCGCAGGCACGCCACCAGGTCCACGATCTCCGGTCGCTGCAGCAGCCCACCGGTACCGAGGACGTGGAACGGCACGCCACGGTGCGTGAACGCGGCGGTGAAGGCGGCCAGGTCCTTCCGCGCCCGCAGCAGGAGCGCCATCGACCCGGACGGGTTGCGCCGTCGGTGGTCCTCGAACCACGCGGCCACCGCGAGTGCCTCGTCCGGGAGGGTCTCGGTGAAGACGACGTCGACCGTGCCGTCGTCGGCACCCGGCCGCGGGGACAGGCGCTCGACGTCGACCTCTGAGGCCTCGGACAGCGGTGCGACGACGGCGTTCGCGGCGGCGAGGACGTCGACCGGGTTCCGCCAGCTCGTCGACAACGCGAACGTGTGGGCCGTCTGCTCCCCGTCACCACCGAAGTCACGGGGGAACCGGGCGAGGTTCGCGGCGCTCGCCCCGCGGAAGCCGTAGATCGACTGGTGCGGGTCGCCGACCGCCATCACCGCGTGCTCGCGGAAGAGCCGGGCGAGGAACCGGGTCTGCACGACCGAGGTGTCCTGGTACTCGTCGAGGAGCACGACGCGGAAGCGCTGCCGCAGGTCCGACACGACGCGCGGGGCCGCCTCGGCAGCGGCGAGGGCGAGGGCGATCTGGTCGGAGAACTCGACGAAGCCCCGGTCGACCTTCTGCCGTCGGAACTCCGCGACCAGGTCGGTCAGGGGCTCGAGCGCGCCGATCGCCGAGACGGCAGCGGTGACCGCGGCGTAGGGCTTGCCACGGTTGCCCGGCAGTTCGAGCAGCTCGGAGAACTCGATGGCGAACCGGCGCAGCTGCTCGGGTTCGACGAGGTGCTCGGACGCGGCGCCGGCGAGCGACACGACCGCCGCGGTGATGGTGTCGACGTTCCGGTCGAGTCCGGCGAGGCGGTCGTCCCGCGCCGCCACGACCACGCGGCGTGCGAGCTGCCAGGCCGACGGCTCGGTGAGCACCTGCGACTCGCCGTCACGGCCGACGAGCAGCGCGTTCTCACGGAAGACGCTGTTCGCGAAGGCGTTGTAGGTGGAGACCGTCGGCGCTTCGAAGGCGTCGCCCGGGGCGATCAGGCCAGCGTCCTCGAGCGCGCGGATCCGGTCGTTGATGCGGATCGAGAGCTCGCCGGCGGCCTTGCGGGTGAACGTCAGCCCGAGGACCTGGTCCGGGCGCACCAGGCCGTTCGCCAGGAGCCAGACGACGCGGGACGCCATCGTCTCCGTCTTGCCGCTGCCGGCTCCGGCGACGACGAGCGCCGGCGCCAGGGGGGACTCGATCACGGCCCGCTGCTGCGCGGTCGGGCGGGGGCGGCCGAGTGCGTCGGCGATGGTGTCCGCGTCGCGCGTGGGCGGTGTCGTCGTCTCCGACTCCGTGGCTGTCGCTGCGGTCGTCACGACCAGGTCCTCGTTCACCAGGTGACCTCCCCGACGACGTGGATGCGGCACTCGACGCCGGTGCGGGCCTTCTCGCAGTGGTCGTCGACGTTGGCGATGAAGGTGCGGTCGGCCATGCCCCGGGCGACCTCGTGCAGGCGCTCGCGGTAGGCCTGGCGTGCGTCGGGGTCGAAGGCCTGCTGGGTGCGCTCGGAGTAGGCGTGGCCGCCCTTCGGGTTCTGCACGAACACCAGGCGGGCATCGGCCATCGGCGACCGGGCTGGCACGCCCTCGACGGCACCGTCCTCGACCGCGAGCTGGTACGCGCCGAGCTGCGGGTGCTCGGGCATGTCGTTCTTCTCGCTCGGCATGCCGCGGCCGGTCTTCAGGTCGACGACGCTCACCCGGCCGTCGGGGTCGATCTCGATCCGGTCGATGCTGCCGCGCATGCGGGCGGGGCCGGTGACGAGCGCGAAGGAGGTCTCCGCGCCGAGCAGCCGACGACCGACGCTGGCGAAGGTCCGGAGGTAGTCACTCAGGCCCTCGATCATCCGTCGGGTCCTGGCGCGCTCACGGTCGGCGATCCACGGCGACTCGAACGTCAGCTCGCCCCAGCGGGACTCCACGCGCTCCCAGAGCGACTCGACGTCGACCTCGGTCGCGTGCTCCATGGCCTCGTGCACGATCGTGCCGATGCCCATCGCCGGGCTCGGGGCACCGCCACCGAAGGTCTGCACGAACCAGTGCACCGGGCACTCCTCGAACGTGCCGATCCGCGACGGGGACACGGAGACGGTCGGGGCGACGTCCTCACCGGTCACGGGGTCCTGCTCGGGGTCGGCGGTCAGGTCGACGAGCGGGTCCTCGGTCGTGGGCTCCGCCGTGCCGTACCAGTCGTCGGGTGAGGCCCCCGGGACGTCCTCGGCCGCCAGCCGGGCGAGGGCCGACGCCGCTTCGTGGTCCCCGGTCGTGACGACACGTCGGCGGAGGGTGCCGGCGAGGCCGCGGAGCGAGAGCGGGTGGGCCGACGGCTGCCGGTCCGGCGGGACGGGGACCAGGCGGACGAACGGCGACGGGCTCTCGTCGTCGTTCGCGATCGTGCCGATGACCACCTGCGTGGTGGCGCGGGACACGGCGCGGGCGAACAGTCGGAGTTCGTCGGCGACGACGGCCGCGCGGTCGTCCACCGGGGTCTGTTCCAGCCCGTCGGCGGCACGGACCAGGCCGTCCGGGTCGAGCAGGCTGCCGCGCACGCGGGTGTTCGGCCAGACGCCGTCCTGCAGCCCGAGGACCACGACGACGTCACACTCGACACCGATGGTCGCGGAGGGCGTCAGCACGCGGACCCGCCCCGCCGTCCGGTCGGGGCCGATGCTGTCCTCGGCCAGGTCAGCACCGAGCAGGTCGTCGACGAACACGCGGGCGGGGGCGTCGGGTGTGCGCTCGACGAACCGCTTCGCCGCGGTGAACAGCCCGACGACGGCGTCGAGGTGCCGGTCGGCCTCGGCCGCACCGACCCCGCCGACGAGCGACTGCCCGCCCCAGACCTTCGCCAGGCCGCTGCGCTCCCAGAGGCCCCAGAGGATCTCCTCGATGCTCGCACCGGTGTCGGCGTCCGTCCTGGCCTGCACGAGGCTGCGCGCCAGCCGGGTGGCACGACGGGCGAAGGCGGCGTCCACCGTGGCGAGTCGTTCCGGGGCGCCGAGTGCGTCCACGAGCAGCTCGTCGGCGGTCCTGGTGCCGCCGCCCGCGAGCTCCTCGCGCCGCAGGGCGAGCCGGAGTCGGCGCATCGCGAGGGTGTCGAGCCCACCGAGCGGACCCGTCGCGAACGCGGTGGCCAGGTCGGCGTCGAGGGGCAGCACGCCAAGTGCGACACCGGCGGCGTCGAGGAGCGACCGCGCGGCGGAGTCGTCGCGGGGGCGGGTGGGGGCGGACCCGGCGGTGGCGGGGACCTCGGCCACGGAGAGGGCCCGGACGAGTTCGGGGATCGCCGCACCGCTGCGGGTGACGACGACCATCTCGTGCCACGGGACCCCGTCGAGCAGGTGGTGCTCACGGAGCCGCCGGGCCACCGCCACGACGAGCGCCGATCGACTGCCGCCCTCGAGGTGCAGGACGGAGTCCCCACGACCGTCCGTCCGGCTGGCGAGGGCGGTGCGCTGTCGCCCGGCCGCCGCCGCGCCCACGCGCCCGGTGATGCCCGTGACGAGCGTGCGGATCGGCGCGGGGTGTCGGTGCACGGTCCCGAGCACGACGTCCTGCACGTGGTCGACGCCGAGGCGGGACGCCAGTCGACCGAGCACGTCCGGCTCGGCGCCACGGAAGGCCGAGGCCGCGATGTCGGGGTCGCCGAACGCCACGACCTGCACGCCGGCACGGGCCAGCGCGCCGAGGAGCGCGACCTCGCCCTCCACGAGCTCCTGGGTGTCATCGACAACGAGCAGCCGCAGTGCGGCGACGGCCGGCGGCAGCTCCCCACGGAGCACGGCGGCGGTCGCGAAGGCCACGAGCTCCGCGGCGTCGAGGCTGGTCGTCCGGAAGGCCGTGAGCGCCGCGCGGTACTCGTCGACGAGGTCCCCGACGGCACGCCACTCGGGTCGGCCGTGGTCGTCCGCGAGCTCCCGCATGTCGTCCGGCTCGACCCCGGCGGCGACGGCGCGCATCATCACGTCGCGGAGCGCCGTGCGGAACCCGGCCCGCTCGCGGACGACCGCGGTGATCGGGTCCGGCCAGTGCGGTCCGGTGCCGTCGGCGTCGTGCCCGGCGAGCAGGTCGCCGAGGATCCGGTCCTGCTCCCCACCCGTCAGCAGCGTCGGGGCCGGCTGGCCCTGCTGCGCGGCGGCGTGGGTGACGATCTGGAACGCCAGGGAGTTCACGGTGCGGGCGAGTGCGCCGGGGGTCACGCGCTCGACCGTGGCGGCCAGTCGGTCACGCAGCCCGGTCGCCGCGGTGCGTGCGGACGTCAGTGCGAGCACGGTCGCGTGGCCGTCGGCGCTGACGGCGTCCGGACGACGGAGCCGGGCGGCGACGAGCCGGGCGAGCGTGGAGGTCTTGCCCGTCCCCGGGGCACCGATGACCGCCGCGTGGACCCCGTCGGGCAGGGCCAGCACCTCGGCCTGTGCGGGGTCGTCCACCAGCGCGCGCGACACCTGCGTCGGCGCGGGAGCTGGCGTCAGCGTGGTCGTGGGCACATGCGTACGGTACCGAGCGCGACCGACATCCCCGGGCACCGCGCCACGGCCGTGACGAGCCCTGCCGTGCGCCCGCGGCGAACGTGCGGGACCGGTCGGAGGTGCTCGGATATGGTGAGCACGTGGACATCAAGATCGGCATCATCAACAGCCCCCGCGAGATCGCCTTCGAGTCGAAGCAGACCGCTGAGGAGATCGAGAAGGCCGTCTCCGAGGCGCTCACCTCCCAGACGCACCTGGCCCTCCAGGACGAGAAGGGCCGCAAGTACGTCGTGGCCGCTGCAGCCCTCGCCTACGTCGAGTTCGGCTCGGAAGAGGCCCGTCGCATCGGCTTCGTCGCCTGACCGACCCCGCCTGACCCATGGAGCTCCTCTTCGCCGTCCTCGGTGGTGTCATCTGCGGTGCCGTCGCGCACCTCGTGCTGCCGTGGCACTCGACGCGCGGACAGCTGCTCGGCCCGGTGGTCGGCGGCATCACGGCCGCCGTCCTCTGGGAGGTCCTGACCTGGGCGGGGTGGCGGTACGACGCCACCTGGATCTGGGTCCTTGCGCTGGTGGGCTCCGGCGTCGTCGCGCTCGGCGCGGAGTGGCTGCTCGGACGCCGCCGCATCGCTGCTGACGTCGCGTACTACGAGGCCGCCAAGGCCCGCGGCGCCAGCACCGCCTGACGGACCCGTCACAGACGATCGCAACGCAGCTGTCGATCGCGACGCGACTGTCGGCCGTGACGCAGCTGTCGGCCGCGACCCGGCTGTCGGCGCGCCAGACCGCCCTACGCGGTGAGCCCGAGGGCGTCCATCCGGCGCGTGTGCGCCGCGATCAGCTCGGTCCAGACCGGCTCGAGCCGCTCCTGGTCCTCCCGGGCGTGGGACGCCAGGGCCGAACGGGCGACGAGCAACGTGTCGCCGACCAGCCGTCGTCCCCACATCGCCAGGCGTGACGCCACCTGGGGCTCCTCGTCGATGCGCGCGCTCAGCTCCTCGACGACGGCGGCGGCCTCGCGCGAGTCGAACACCGTACGCAGCCGCTGGCGGACGTCGGCCGGCAACGACCGCAGCAGGTTCGCGAACAGGTCGTTGAGGATGCCCGCCGTGACGTACCCGGTCAGCATCGACTCGTACCAGTCCGCGCCGCTCGTCCGTTCGAGGAAGCGGTCGATGGCCTGCCGGTGCGGCGCCATCAGCTCGGCGGGGTCCTGCCCCATCTGCTCGATCTCGGCGACGATCGACCGGTGGCGTTCGAGCGCCGTGGTCGCGAGCACGCCGGTGACCAGGCGGCCGGAGAGCGTCGGGGCGCCGGCTCCGGCGCGGCCCATCGTCTCGTACAGCGAGAGCTGGAGGTAGGCGGCCTGGCCGAGGAAGACGTCGAGCTCGGGGCTGACGTCGTCGAGCTGCAGACGCTCCACCTGGGAGGTGTTCTTCGGGTTCCGCGACGCGAGCCACGCGGCCGCGAGCTGCGCCGCGCGCTTCCGGTTCCACCACGACACCACGCCACCAGCATAGGGGGAACGACCGGAGGGCTCTGCGCGCCGGTAGACTGCCCGGGACTCCCCGATAGGACAGGGTGACCTTTTTGACTTTCTCAGACCTCAACATCGAGCAGGACATCGTCGATGCCCTGGCCGGCAAGGGCATCATCGAGCCCTTCCCGATCCAGGAGCAGACGATCCCGCTCGCCCTCACCGGCCAGGACATCATCGGCCAGGCCAAGACCGGTACCGGCAAGACCCTCGGGTTCGGCCTCCCCCTCATCCAGCGCCTCGGCGCCGACCCCGCGCACGGCGTCAAGGCCCTCGTCGTGGTCCCGACCCGCGAACTCGCGGTGCAGGTGGCCGAGGACCTCGAGCTCGCGACCTCGAACCGCCCGACGGCGGTCGCCGCGATCTACGGCGGCAAGGCGTACGAAGGCCAGGTCGAACAGCTCAAGGCCGGCGCACAGATCGTCGTCGGCACCCCCGGGCGCCTCATCGACCTGCAGCGTCAGCGGATGCTCGACCTCTCCCACGTGCAGGAGATCGTCCTCGACGAGGCCGACCGCATGCTGGACCTCGGGTTCCTCTCGGACATCGAGCGGATCTTCCAGGCCGTCCCCGACGTGCGCCACACGATGCTGTTCTCGGCCACGATGCCGGCGCCGATCGTCGCGCTCGCACGTCGGTTCATGTCGCGTCCGGTGCACATCCGCGCGACGGACCCCGACGAGGGCCTCATGCAGGCCAACATCAAGCACCTCGTCTTCCGGGCGCACTCGCTCGACAAGGACGAGGTCATCGCCCGCATCCTCCAGGCCGAGGGCCGCGGCAAGACCGTGATCTTCACCCGCACCAAGCGTGCGGCGGCGAAGCTGGTCGAGGAGCTGAAGGACCGCGGCTTCAACGCCGCAGCCGTCCACGGCGACCTGAACCAGGAGCAGCGCGAGCGCGCCATGGCCGCCTTCAAGGCCGGCAAGCACGACGTGCTCATCGCGACCGACGTCGCCGCCCGTGGCATCGACGTGGACGACGTCACGCACGTCATCAACCACACGATCCCGGACGACCCCGACACGTACCTGCACCGCGCCGGCCGCACCGGCCGCGCCGGCAAGAGCGGCATCGCGGTCACGTTCGTCGACTGGGACGACCTGCACAAGTGGACGCTCATCGACAAGGCCCTCGAGTTCGGCATCCCCGAGCCCGTCGAGACCTACTCGTCGTCGCCGCACCTCTTCGAGGAGCTCGACATCCCCGCCGGCACGAAGGGCCGCCTGCCCGGCGCGTCGTCGCACGCCGCCACCGCCGGTGCACCCGCGCAGCGCACGGGGAGCGCGCGTCCGCCCCGGGAACCGCGCGAGTCGCGCGAGTCGAGCGACTCGCGTCCCCGTCGTCGGACCCGCTCAGGAGGCTCGGACCGGCCCGCAGCGTCGGCCCCGGAGTCGAAGCCGGAAGCCCAGAGCACCGGTCCGGACAGCACGGACGGCGAGGCAGCCGCCACCAAGCGGCGTCGCCGCCGCCGTCGTCGCGGAGCCGGCGCGGGGGGCGAGGCGACCGCCTCGTCGCCGCAGCCGGCGTCGGACGGCGAGTAGCGCCTCCCGGCAGAAGGGCCCGTCGCTGACGCGACGGGCCCTTCGTCGTCCCCACGCGCACCGAGTCTCGCCCAGGCGGGCAGAGCACGCGGGCCGGGGCCCGCACGGTGTCCGCGGGGCCGGGTCCCGGTCGGGTCAGGACAGGCGCGAGCCGGGGCCGACCACGGGCGCGCTGCCGGTGGCCTGCGCGACGATGGCGTCGAAGGAGCGCCGAGCCGTGCGGTGTTCGCCGAGACGGTTGGGCTTGCCCGTGCCGTGGTAGTCGCTCGACCCGGTGACGAACAGACCGTAGCGGTCGGCCCACTCCAGGAGCGTGCGCTTGCCGTGTGCGACGTTCTCGCGGTGGTCGACCTCGACACCGCCGAGGCCGGCGTCGACGAGTTCGCGGAGGTCGTCCTCGTCCATGACGACCCCGCGGGACGACGCAGCCGGGTGTGCGATCACGGGAACGCCGCCGGCAGCGCGGATGAGCTCGACGCCGCGCAGGGGCGACGGAGCGTCGTGCGGCTCGTAGTAGCCGGAAGCCGGGTGCAGGATCCCGCGGAACGCCGCGCTCCGGTCGGGCTCGAGGCCGAGCACGACGAGGGCGTCGGCGATGTGCGGCCGGCCGATCGTCGCGCCCGTGCGGGCCTGCGCGAGGACGTCGTCCCACGTGATCGGGTGGTCCTGCCCGATGCGTTCGACCATGCGCCGCGCGCGGGACAGTCGACCCTCGCGGATCCGTCCGGTCTCGGCGGCCAGGCCGGGGTCAGCGGGGTCGACGAGGTACCCGAGGACGTGGACGCTGCGGTGGCCGACGCGCGTGCTCAGCTCGAGGCCCGGGACGAGCGTCAGGGGCAGTTCGCGGACGGCGGCGACGGCCTCGTCCCACCCCGACGTGGTGTCGTGGTCGGTGAGCGCCACGCCGTCGAGACCGGCGGCGACGGCTGCCCGGACGAGTGCTGCGGGCGGTTCGGTGCCGTCGGAGACACTCGAGTGCGTGTGCAGGTCGATGAACGGATCAGGCACGCCGCTGATCCTATCCACAGGTCGACGGAAGCACGGACCGCCGACCGGCCTCGATGCGATGATGGGTCCATGGCCGACACCACTCCCCGCGCGACGAGCAACCGCTCCACCACTCCCGGATCCGCCACGTTCAAGGACTTCATCGGGTCCCAGTGGGCCGAGCACGACCGCCCCCTGCCCGCACAGCGCGAGCAGGCGCCCTTCGCCGCCGCGCGTCGGGCCCGGGTGTCCGAGCTGCACCCCGGCCGCACGGTCGTCGTGCCCGCCGGCACCGGCAAGGTCCGCTCGAACGACTGCGACTACCCGTTCCGCCCGCACTCCACGTTCGCGCACCTCACCGGCTGGGGCACCGACACCGTCGTCGGCTCCGTGCTCGTGATGACGCCGACCGCCGACGGGCACGACGCCACGGTGTACCTCCGTGCCACCGCCGGCCGGGACTCCGAGGAGTTCTACGCCAACCCGGAGATCGGCGAGTTCTGGGTCGGGCCGCGTCCGTCCCTGCAGGAGGTCTCCGCGGACCTCGGGGTCGCGACCGCCGACCTCGCCGAGCTCCCCGCCGTCCTCGACGCCCTCGACGACACGGCGCTCCTCGTCCGTGACGCCGACGCCGAACTCACCCGGTCCCTCGACGAGCGCCTCGGCTCCCCCGTCGGCGGTGCCGGCGAGACCGACGGCGTTCCTGCGACCGCGGACGTCCTGTCGCGCGACCTGTCCGAGCTCCGCCTGGTCAAGGACGCGTACGAGGTCAACGAGCTCCGCAAGGCCGTCGACGCCACCGCGCACGGCTTCGCGGACGTCATCGCCGACTTCGATGCCGTGCTGGCACACCCCCGCGGCGAGCGCATCGTCGAGGGCACCTTCAACCGCCGTGCCCGCGCCGACGGCAACACGGTCGGGTACGACACGATCGCGGCCTCGGGCCACCACGCGTGCATCCTGCACTGGACGCGGAACGACGGCGCCGTGCAGCCCGGGGACCTCATCCTGATCGACGCCGGGGTGGAGGTCGACTCGTTCTACACGGCGGACATCACCCGCACGCTGCCCGTCAGCGGGACGTTCACCCCCGTGCAGCGCATGGTCTACGAGGCCGTGCTCGAAGCCGCCGACGCCGCGTTCGCGATCGTCAAGCCCGGCATCACCTTCCGCCAGGTGCACGCCACGGCGATGGAGGTCATCGCGCGGAAGACCGCCGAGTGGGGCTTCCTGCCCGTCTCGGCCGAGGACTCCCTGCAGCCGGACAACCAGTTCCACCGCCGCTACATGGTGCACGGCACGAGCCACCACCTCGGGCTCGACGTCCACGACTGCGCGAAGGCCCGCCGCGAGCTCTACATCGACGGTGTGGTGGAGGCCGGCATGGTCTTCACGATCGAGCCGGGACTGTACTTCCAGCAGGACGACCTCACCGTGCCCGAGGAGTTCCGCGGCATCGGTGTCCGCATCGAGGACGACGTCCTGGTGACGGCCGACGGCGCCGAGAACCTGTCGGTCGGCATCCCCAGGACCCCCTCGGACGTGGAGGGGTGGATCGCCGGCTCCGGCGCTAGCCTGAACGGGTGAGCACCCCCGAGGTCACCCCGCAGAGCATCACGATCGACGTCGAGCACTTCGACTCGCCCGACGCCCAGCGGCTGCGTGCTGCCCAGCGCATCGAGATCGACAGCAGCTACGGCGGCGACACCGAACCGGGGCGCAAGCCGACGGCCGAGTCGATGGCCGTGTTCTTCGTCGCCCGCGACCAGGACGGCACCCCGCTCGGGTGTGGTGGCCTCCGGCTCGTCGACGACGGCATCACCGAGATCAAGCGGATGTACGTCCGACGTGAGTCCCGCGGTGCCGGCGTCGCGACGGACATCCTGCGCCGCCTCGAGGAAGCCGCGCTCGACCTCGGGTCACCCGCCGTCGTGCTCGAGACCGGACCCGCGCAGACCCGGGCCATCCGCTTCTACGAGCGAGAGGGCTTCACCCGCATCGCGAACTTCGGCCCGTACCAGGGCGCTCCCCTGTCGATCTGCTTCTCGAAGCTCCTCTGACCCCGGCGGCACACGCCGCTCGGCAGCACACGCCGCGACGACGAACGGCCACGAACCGTCCACCCGCTGTTCAGCAGGCGACGATCCGTGGCCGTTCGGCGTCGGGATGCGGGGTGTCGTGACCGCTCAGCGGCGGTCGTCGCCCCGGGGCTGGTCGTCGTCCCGGCGTCGCTCGGGGGCGTCGTCGGACGTCGGGGCCGGCGGTGTCGCACCGGCGACCCGCTCGCCGTAGCGCGGCGGCTCGTCCGCACGCGGGCCGGGTGCGGCGGTGGGCTGCTGCGGCGGCCGCTGTCCCTGCTGCGGCGTCTCGCCGTAGCGCGGACCGTCGTTCGTGCCGTAGCGCGGCTGCGTCCCGGGGGCCGGAGCCGACGGACCGGACTGCGAGGAGCCGCCTGGCTGGTTGTGCGGGGTGGCGTGTCCACCGTACGGCGAGCCCTGGTCCGGACCCGGACGCCACGGCTGCTGCTGGGGCTGCTGCGGTGCCTGCTGCTGCGGCGGACGACCCTGGAAGGGCGGGTTCGAGGACTGACCGGGGTTCCAGGCGGCGTGCGGGGTGGCCCCGAACTGCCCGAGGATCCGCTGCGCCTGCCCGACGAGCTGCGGGTCGACGATGATCTGGTAGTTCGTGGCGAGCACCTGGTGCACGCTCGTGAAGTCGCGCTGCCGCTTGGTGATCGCGAACGACACGACGCCGTAGAGCACGCCGAAGGCCGCACCGATGAGGGCGGCGGCGAAGATCAGCCCGCTCGCGGTGGGCGAGAACAGCGTCAGCACGATGCCGAAGAAGAACCCGAGCCAGAGACCGGAGAGCGCTCCTGCCAGGGCGGCGCGGCCGTAGGTCATCTTGCCGGTGACGCGCTCGACGGTCTTGAGCTCGTTGCCGACGATCGAGAGCTTGTTCACGGGGAAGTCGGACTCGGCCAGCTTCGCCACCACCGCCTGGGCGTCGGGGTAGCTGTCGAAGGTGCCGAGGACGTCGCCGCGGGGCAACGTGGGGAAGACCTGCGCCGTACGTCCGCGGAAGGGGCTCTGAGTGCTCACACAGTCATCTTCCACCGTTCCCCTTGCGATCGCACGAGAGCCGCCAGGGAAGGGCCCGTGCGAGCGGCTACGCTGGTCAGGTGAGCGCCACGAAGGTATTCGTCGCCCGCCTGGCCGGGTGCTCCGTCTTCGACCCCGCCGGCGACCGCGTCGGCAAGGTCCGGGACGTCCTGGTCGTCTACCGACGGGCGGACCCCCCGCACGTCGTCGGGCTCATCGTCGAGGTCCCCGGCAAGCGCCGCATCTTCGTGTCGGTCGGCCGGATCACCTCGATCGGTGCCGGGCAGGTCATCACCACCGGCCTCGTGAACATGCGCCGCTTCGTGCAGCGCGGTGGCGAGGTGCGGGTCATCGCCGAGATGCTCGGCCGCAAGGTCCTCATCACCCGCGACCGCATCCGCGCCACGATCGAGGACATCGCGATCGAGGACCGCGGTCAGGGCGACTGGGAAGTGGCGCAGCTGTTCCTGCGCAAGCCCAAGACCACGCCGTCCCCGTTCGGCAAGGGCCCGACGACGTTCGCGACGTGGAACGAGGTCACCGAGGACGAGCTCCCCGGTGAGTCGCAGTCCGCCGAGCACGTCATCGCGGCGTACTCGGACCTCGTCGCAGCCGACCTCGCGTCGACGCTGCTCGACCTGCCCGTGGAACGCCGGCTCGAGGTCGCCGAGGAGCTCCCCGACGACCGGCTCGCCGACGTGCTCGAGGAGATGCCCGACCAGGACCGCGTCGAGATCCTGTCCTCGCTCGAGGACGCCCGCGCCGCCGACGTCCTCGACCAGATGCAGCCCGACGACGCCGCCGACCTGCTGGCCGAGCTCTCCGACGAGCGGAGCGAGGCCCTCCTGCAGCTCATGGAGCCGGAAGAGGCGCAGGACGTCCGCATGCTCCTGGAGTACGAGCCCGACACGGCCGGTGGTCTCATGACGACCGAGCCGGTGATCGTCTCGGCGGACGCCACCGTGGCCGAGGGCCTCGCCCTGATCCGCCGCCACGAGCTCGCTCCCGCCCTCGGTGCGAGCGTCTGCGTGACGCTGCCGCCGTACGAACCGCCGACCGGCCGGTTCCTCGGGCTCGTGCACTTCCAGCGGATGCTGCGCTACCCGCCGAACGAACGCCTCGGCACGCTCATCGACCAGCAGACCGAACCGGTGCGCGTGGACGCCAGCGCCGCCGAGGTCACGCGCGTCATGGCGACCTACAACCTCGTGTCCGTCCCCGTGGTCGACGACGCCCACCGCCTGGTCGGGGTGGTGACGATCGACGACGTGCTCGACCACGTCCTGCCCGACGACTGGCGAAGTCAGGGTGACGGTGAACCGGCACGGCTGCGCACCCGCAGCCGCAGGACCCCGATGACGACGGGAAGGAGGACGACCCGTGGCACGAACGGATGAGAACCGGCGCGACCGGCCCGACGAACGGCTCGACTCCCCGAAGGGAATGCGCACGCGCGTGCTCCCCACACGCCGCCGCAACGGCCGCGGTGACGCGTTCGGTCGTGCGACCGAAGGCATTGCACGTGCGATGGGAACGCCCTGGTTCCTCGTCGGCCTGACGCTCTTCTGTGTGGTCTGGATGGCCTGGAACATCCTGACCCCGAAGGCGCTGCAGTTCGACTCGGCAGCCATCGGGTTCACCGCCCTGACCCTCGTGCTCTCGCTGCAGGCCTCGTACGCCGCCCCGCTGATCCTGCTCGCGCAGAACCGGCAGGACGACCGCGACCGCGTGCAGTTCGAGCAGGACCGGCAGCGCGCCGAGCGCAACCTCGCCGACACCGAGTACCTCGCTCGCGAGGTCGTGGCACTCCGCCTGGCGATGCGCGACATGGCCTCGAAGGACTTCATCCGCGCCGAGCTCCGGTCCCTGCTCGAGGAGCTGGACCGCCGCGACGCGATCGACGACGGTGACCCGGAGCGCACGGCGGACCTCCGTGGCTGAGGCCACGCGCCCAGTGGACGACGAAGCGCTCGGCGCCGCGGTCCTCGTCGCGCTCGGCCGCGTGATCGACCCCGAGATCCGCCGCCCCGTCACCGAGCTCGACATGATCCGTGGTGTCGACGTGCAGCCGGGAGGCTCGGTGCGGGTCGACCTGCAGCTCACGATCGTCGGGTGCCCGGCCGCCGACACGATCGAGCGGGACGTCCGCGCCGCCGCCGGCTCGGTCGCGGGCGTGGCGACCGTGGACGTCGACGTCTCCGTGATGGACCCCGCCGTGCGCAGGGCCCTGACGGAACGGCTGCGCGAGGGCCGACCGCAGGGCGTCCAGTTCACGCCCGACTCGCTGACCCGGGTCATCGCGGTCACGAGCGGCAAGGGCGGTGTCGGCAAGTCCACCGTGACGGTCAACCTCGCCGTGGCGCTGGCCCGTCGTGGGATGCGGGTCGGGGTCGTCGACGTCGACGTGCACGGCTTCAGCGTCCCCGGGCTCATGGGCCTGACCGACGAGCACGGCGTCGCGCCCCGCCCGACCCGGGTCGACAGCATGATCCTGCCGCCGGTCGCCCACGACGTGAAGGTCATCTCGATCGGGATGTTCGTCGACGACGCCTCGACCGCGGTGTCCTGGCGCGGGCCGATGCTGCACCGCACGGTGAACCAGTTCCTGTCGGACGTGTGGTTCGGCGACCTCGACGTGCTCCTGCTCGACATGCCGCCGGGCACCGGTGACGTGGCCATCTCCGTCGGCCAGCTGCTCCCCCACGCCGAGGTCCTCGTCGTCACCACGCCGCAGGCCGCCGCGGCCGACGTGGCCGAGCGCAGCGGGATCGTCGCACGGCAGACCGGCCAACGGGTCATCGGCGTCATCGAGAACATGTCCGGGCTCGTGCAGCCGGACGGCTCCGTGCTGCACCTCTTCGGTGAGGGCGGTGGCGACGAGACCGCTCGGCGGCTCTCCCGCGGGCAGAACGCTCCCGTCCCCGTCCTCGGCAGCGTCCCGCTCTCGGTCCCCCTGCGCGAGGGCGGCGACTCCGGCACGCCCGTGGTGCTCGGTGCGCCGTCGGACCCGGCTGCGGTCGCGCTCGTCGCCGTGGCCGACCGGGTGACGTCGATGGGCCGCGGGCTCGCCGGTCGGAAGCTCGGGCTCTCGCCCTCCTGACTCGATCTCGGTCTCGGTGCGGCGCGCTGCGCGTCGTCCCGCGCGGGCGCCATGGGTGCCGAACGCGCGTGCGAGCGGGAGCGCGATGCCGGACGCGACCACCGACGGACTGGAGGCCCGGTGCCAGCTGGTACCGGGCCTCCAGTCCGTCAACGGGTCACGAACGACGCGTCAGGTGGCCTCGACGTCGAAGGGCGCGGCTTCGCCGGCGGCGAGCGGCACAACCGGTGACGGTGCGCGCACCCTGCTCGCGGTGACCTGTGTCGGGGCGGCGTCGGCCATGCCGGAACCGGTGGCGGAGTCGATGAGGGCGTCGCGGATGATGCGCCGCGGGTCGTACTGGCGAGGGTCGAGCTTCTGCCAGTCGACGTCGTCGAAGTCCGGCCCCATCTCGTCGCGCATGCGGTCCTTGGCGGTGTCGGCGAACCGACGGACGGCCTTGACGAACTCCGCGAGCTTCTGTGCGTACATCGGCAGGCGCTGCGGTCCCAGCAGCAGCACCGCGATGATCCCGATGATCAGGATCTTGTTGAAGTCGATGGACACGCACCGAGCGTAACGCCTGACACCGCACGCTCACCTAGAGTTGTGCACCGAGGAGTGTGCGTGTCAGAGAAAGAGTCGAACTGGAAGTTCGCGGAGGACATCGTCTCCGAGTCCGAGGCGATCGCCCGAGCGCGGGAACACTCCCTGGAACTGGGCGTCGAGGCGATCTCGCCGGCGATCGGTGCGCAGATCGGGGTGATCGCGGCGGCGTCCCGAGCCACCAGCATCATCGAGATCGGGACCGGTCTGGGCGTGTCCGGGCTGTACCTGCTCGGCGGGGCCCCGAAGGCGACGCTGACGACGATCGACGTCGAGGTGGACCACCAGCAGTACGCCCGTGACGCCTTCATCGCCGCCGGGACCGCACCCTCCCGCGTGCGGCTCATCCCGGGCCGTGCGAACCAGGTGCTCCCCCGGATGAACGAGGCCTCCTACGACGTCGTCCTCGTTGACGCCGACCCGGAGCACGTCATCGAGTACGTCGAGCACGGGCTGCGGCTCGCACGCCTCGGCGGGACGGTGCTCGTCCCACACGCCCTGTGGCGTGGACGGGTCGCTGACCCGGTGAAGCGCGACCGTGCCACCACGGACTTCCGGCTGCTCCTGACCGAGGTCTCCACCTCCGGGGCGGTCATCAGCAGCCTGTCGCCTGCCGGCGACGGACTGCTGCAGATGACGAAGGTCACCGCGTAGGCGACTGCTGTCCGTGGTCGCCGTCTGCGGCTCCGTCGAGGTGGCGCAGGTACTGCTCCGGAGCCGCCAGGAACGCGCGTTGGTTCCGCACCAGGTCGAGATCCGCCCACGCGCTGCGCCGGAGGCCCCACTCGCCGACCTCGTGGATCGTCGCGCCGGGGAACGCGGCGAGCACGGGCGAGTGCGTCGACAGGACCACCTGCCCGAGGCCGTCGTCGACGATGGCCTGCAGCAGCCCGATGAGCGCCAGGCAGCCCTGGAAGGACAGCGCCGACTCGGGTTCGTCGAGGATCCAGAGGCCGGGCCACTGCGACCGGTCGATCACGAAGTCCAGGAACGACTCCCCGTGACTGCGCTCGTGGAACACCGGTTCGGGACGGGGACCGGGGTGCTGCTCGAGGAACGTGAACACGCCGTGCATGGTCTCCGCCCGCAGGAAGAACCCGCTCTTCGGCGCTCCCGGTTCGCGGTGCAGCGCGAGGTGCTCCCACAGCTGCGACTCGCTCGGCCGGGTGCTGTGGCCGGACCTGGTCGAACCGCCCTCCGGTCCCATGCCGAAGGCCAGGGCGATGGCCTCCACCAGGGTGGACTTGCCCGCGCCGTTCTCCCCGACGAAGACGGTCACCGTGTCGAGGTCGAGGCCGTGGTCGAGCAGCTGCGCCACCGGGGGGAGCGTCGCCGGCCAGGTGTCGCGGGGCATCGGGTCGGCCGTGTACTCCTCGACGCGACGGACGGGGCGGCGGGGTCGGGGCACGGCTCCATCATGGCGGCGACGGACGACAAGAGGCCCGGGACGATGATGTCCCGGGCCTCTTCCGTGGTGCTTCGTGCTTCTGGTGCTTGTCGTACCGTGGTGCTGTGGAGCGTCGACTTCTCTAGGCCGAGACGACCTCGGCGAGTGCGTCGTGGAGTTCCTTGGCCTCGGCGTCGTTGACCGAGACGACCAGGCGGCCTCCTCCTTCGAGCGGAACCCGCACGATGATGAGTCGACCCTCCTTAACAGCCTCCATCGGCCCGTCACCGGTCCTCGGCTTCATGGCTGCCATCAGATGTCCCCTTTCGCGCAGTACATGCGCGCCCATTATCCCGTACGGAGGGGTCATCTGCGAAACCGCCCAGGTCGAGGGCCCTGGATCGGGTCGTTCTCGCGGTTCGACTTCCTAGCCTGAGCGCGTGCCGATCATCCGCTCCACGCCTCGTCCGAGCCCTCAGGACGCCCTTGCCGAGGGGCCCGACGCCGTCCCGGTCGGCATGCGGATCGCGGCGTCGTTCTCGTGGCGGCTCCTCATCGTCGCCGCCGCACTCGCCGTGGTCGTCGCGCTCGTCGTGGTGCTGCAGGACATCGTCGTGCCGTTCCTCATCGCGCTGCTGCTCTGCGCGCTGCTCGGCCCCATCTCCGCGTTCCTGCAGCGGCACCGCTGGCCGAAGTGGACCGCGGTGCTCTCGAGCCTGGTGGTCCTGGTCCTGGCGATCGGCACCCTCGCACTCGTCGTCACCGCGCAGATCCGCTACGACCTGCCGTCGCTCGAACACCGCCTGCACCGGAGCGTCCTGTCGCTGCAGACCCTGCTCGACAGCCAGCCGTTCGGCATCACCGTGCACGACGTCAACTCGTGGGTGTCGAAGGGCACCGACTACCTCCAGGCACACGCCTCGTCGATCCTGTCCGGGTTCCAGGCCGCCGGGTCCAGCGCGGTGCACGCGCTGGAGGGCCTGTTCATCGTGGTCTTCACGACCCTGTTCGTCCTCATCGACGGGCGTCGTATCTGGGGCTGGGTCGTCCGACTGTTCCCCCGCCGGGCCCGCGCACGGATCGGTGTCGCCGGCGAGGCCGGGTGGCACACGCTCACGAGCTTCATCCGCGTGCAGCTCATCGTCGCGGTCACGGACGCCCTCGGCGTGGCGATCGGCGCGCTCGCGTTGCAGGTCCCGCTCGCGGTGCCCATCGCCGTGATCGTCTTCCTCGGCGCGTTCGTCCCCGTGGTCGGTGCGATCGTCGCCGGGACCGTGGCCGTCATCGTCGCGCTCGTGTTCAACGGCTGGGTGACCGCGCTGTTCATGCTCGGGGTCGTGCTCGTCGTGCAGCAGATCGAGAGCCACGTGCTGCACCCGTTCCTCACTGGCAGCGCGGTCAAGGTGCACCCACTCGGCGTCGCGCTCGGGGTCGTCGCGGGCACCACGCTCGCCGGGGTCGTCGGGGCGTTCTTCGCGGTGCCGTTCATCGCCACGGTCAACGCGATGGTGCTCGCCGCGGCGCGGTGGCGGCCGGAGGACGGGGACGGTTCCGGGGACGGGGCGAGCGCGGCGCTGGCGCCCCCGACGTCCGTGGGTCCGACGACGACGCCGTCGTCGTCAACGTCGTCGTCGTCGTCGTCGTCGACGGAGTCAGCGTCAGACCGGGCGGACTCCGCGCCGGGCGCCGATCACGGCGGGGTCCAGTCGTAGCCGTCGACCCACCAGCACCAGTCCAGCCACACCCACTGCAGCACCAGGAACAGCGCGACGACGACGACGCGGTACAGCCGTGACCGCGGCAGTGCCACGATCCCGAGCAACGGTGCGATGGGCAGCAGGATCCGCCAGGTGCTCGACTGCGGGAAGAACACGGCGAGCAGGTACACGAGGTAGGCGACCGCCCACAGCCGCAGCTCCAGCCCGAGGCGCCGCGATGCCGGCATGACCACGAAGGCGACGAACCCGACCAGCACCACCACGAGCAGGACGCTGCCGGTCGGCTGCCGGAACCACCACCCGAAGCCCTGCACCCACGGCGCGAAGGGCACGAGGTCCTTCCACCCGATGTACGAGGACCGCCACGCGAGCTCGGTGTCGGTGTACGCGCGCGGCACCCCGGTCACGGCCCAGGCGATCGCCGGCCACGCGAGCCCCACGACGCCGGACACCGCGGCCACCACCACGGGCGGAACGAGCTGACGGACGGTCGGTCGGTGGTCGTGCCGGAGCCACGTCGGGCGGACGACCCAGACGACGACGAACGCCCCCATGAGCAGCGCGAAGGCGAGCCCGGTCGGGCGGGTCATCCCGAGCAGCAGCACGACGGGCACCATCGTCCAGAAGCGCCGCTCGACCAGCAGCAGCAGCGCGACGAGGAGCAGGAACAGGCCCATCGACTCGGCGTAGGCGACCTGGAACATCGCCGAGACCGGTGCGACGCAGAACAGCACCGTGGCGAAGGTCGCCCGGGTGGGGTCGAGGAAGCGTCCCATCAGGCGTCGGAAGACCAGCGCGGCGCCCCATCCGGCCACGAGCGAGACCGACACCGCGACGAGCTCGAACGACGCCCCGGTGACGGTCATCAGCGCCCGGACGAGGAACGGGTACGCGGGCATGAACGCCCACGCGTTCTCGGTCACGTGCCCGGCGGCGTCGACGGGGAGCGTCGAAGGGTAGCCGCCGGTGGCGATCACGCGGTACCAGGCACCGTCCCAGATGGACGCGAAGGCCAGGGGGTGCGGGTGCTGGCCGGTGAACGAGTTGGCCGTCTGCATGCCGGCGTAGACGCCCATCATCGCGCCGGTGACGAACCGCGCGAGGACGTAGACGACCGTGATGCGGACCCACCACGGCACCACGCGGTACCGCGCCCGCCACCGGGTCACGGCCACAGCGGACCCGCGACGCCCGGACGACCGCCGGCCATCCGACGACCGCCGCCCGTCCGCAACCCGGCCCTCTGGCAGAGTCGGCGACGACCCCGTGTCCGGGGACCCCGCCCCGGCCGTCGTCAGACCGTCAGCCACCGGCGCAGACCGTCCTCGACCGCGGTGATCTGCGCGACGGGGACCTGCTCGTCGTCGTGGTGCGCGAAGACGGGTTCGCCGGGGCCGTAGTTCACGGCCGGGACGCCGAGCGCGGAGAACCGGGCGACGTCGGTCCAGCCGTACTTCGGGCGGGGCTCCGGGCCACCGACCGCGGCGACGAAGTCCTGCGCGAGCGGGGCGTCGAGCCCGGGGCGGGCACCGGCGGCCAGGTCGACGATGTCCACCTGGTAGCCGTCGAACAGCTCGCGGATGTGCGCGACGGCCTCCTCGGCAGAACGCGAGGGCGCGAAGCGGTAGTTGACGTGCACCATCGCCTCGTCGGGGATGATGTTGCCGGCGATCCCGCCGCTGATCCCGACGGCGTTCAGGCCCTCCCGGTACTCGAGCCCGTCGACCTCGACCGTGCGGGGCTCGTAGGCTGCCAGCGTGGCCAGGATCGGCGCCGTCTTGTGGATCGCGTTGTCGCCGATCCAGCTTCGAGCGCTGTGCGACCGCTTGCCGTACGTGCGGATCTCGGCACGGAGGTTGCCGTTGCAGCCGCCCTCGATCTGGGCGCCCGACGGCTCCCCCAGGATCGCGAAGTCGGCGGCGAGCAGTTCCGGACGGGTGCGGGCGAGCCGGCCGAGGCCGTTCAGCGCGTCGGACACCTCCTCGTGGTCGTACCAGACCCAGGTGACGTCGACGGAGGGGTCGGTGAGGTCGTACGCGAGCTTGAGCTGCACCGCGCAGCCGGCCTTCATGTCCACGGTGCCGCGGCCCCAGAGGATCTCGGTGCCGTCCTCGGCGGTCCGGAACTCCGTCGGCAGGTTGCTGTTCAGCGGCACGGTGTCGATGTGCCCGGCGATCACGACCCGGCGCTCCCGCCCGAGCTGCGTCCGCGCGACGATCGCGTCGCCGTCGCGCACGACCTCGAGGTGCGGCAGCGGCGCGAGCACCGCCTCGATCGCGTCGGCGAGTGCGGCTTCGTTGCCCGACACCGACTCGATGTCGCAGATGGCACGGGTGATGTCGATGGACGAGGCGGTGAGGTCGAGCTGCTCCGGCATGCGCCGAAGCCTACCGTCCGACGCCTCGGTACCCTGGTGCGGTGACAGACACGACCGCTGCCCCCGCCCGACCGACCCACGCCTGGGGCCACGGCCTCGCGACCGTCACCGCCGACGGCACGGAACTCGACACCTGGTACCCCGAGACCCACCTCGGCGAGCTGCCCGCCGACGCCGAGTTCCCGCTCGGGCTGCAGGAGCACCTCGGTGAGGACACCCGTCGCGGCGTCCGGATCGAGGCCGTCACCACCGAGGTCACCATCGACGCCGCCCCGACGAGCACCCCGGACGCGTACCTCCGCCTGCACCTGCTGAGCCACCTGCACGTGCGCCCGAACGAGGTCAACCTCGACGGGGTCTTCGCGCACCTGCCGATCGTCGCGTGGACCAACGCGGGCCCCGTGCACCCCGACGACCTTGCCCGGCTCCGGCCGTCGCTGCAGCGCGCCGGCATCGCCGTCCACGCGATCGACAAGTTCCCGCGGCTCATCGACTACGTCGTGCCCGACCGGGTCCGCATCGGTGACGCCAACCGCGTCCGGCTCGGCGCCCACCTGGCACCCGGCACCACCGTCATGCACGAGGGCTTCGTCAACTTCAACGCCGGCACCCTCGGCGACGCGATGGTCGAGGGCCGCATCTCGCAGGGCGTCGTCGTCGGCGCCGGCACCGACATCGGCGGCGGCGCGTCGATCATGGGCACGCTCTCCGGCGGCGGCACCCACCGCGTCTCCCTCGGCGAGCGCGCGCTCCTCGGCGCCAACGCCGGGCTCGGCATCTCCCTCGGTGACGACTCCGTGGTGGAGTCCGGCCTCTACGTCACCGCCGGCACGAAGGTCGTCCTCGTCGGTGCGGCCCCGAACCCGGACGGCACCCCACGCACGGTCAAGGCCGTCGAGCTCTCCGGCGCCCCGAACGTCCTGTTCCGCCGCAACAGCCTGACCGGCGCGGTCGAGGCCCTGCAGCGCCAGGGCGAGGGCATCCAGCTCAACACCGCGCTCCACGCGTAGCGGGAACCCCAGAGCACCCCCCTGGAGGCCCGGTGCCGGTCCACGAGACCGGCACCGGGCCTCCAGTCCGTTCCGCCTGCCATCCACCCGGTCCCAGCGCGCTGCGGACGAGCGGGCGGAATGCCGCGGTCCGCTGCTGACGCGACCCGCCGTTCCCGCCCGCTCGTCACCGGGTCGACAACGCGCCGGCTCCGGCCAGCGCGCGTGTGGACGAGCGGGCGGAATGCCGCGGTGCGCTGCTCACGCGACCCGACGTTCCCGCCCGCTCGTCACCGAGTCGACAACGCGCCCGGCTCCGGCCAGCGTCCGCACGGACGAGCGGGCGGAATGCCCGCGTGCGCGAGACCGAGCACCGGAGCCTTCCACCCGCTCGACCACCGCGGGTGACCGTACGAGCTCCTGTGGCGATCCTCGGGGCCGCACGGCGCCGCCCGGTCGCCGCCACCGTCGACGAACGGGCGGAACACCGTGGTGCGTCGCGCGCCCACCCCGCGACTTCGCCCGTTCAAGGGGCGGGCGGGCGCTGACGCCCGGGGCCAGCCACCGTGCTCCCGGCCGAGCGGGCGGAATGGATGGGTGACGAGGAGAGGACGGCCGGGCATTTCGCCCGCTCGCCGTGCGGAGCGTCGGAACGGGGCGGGGCGGCCCGGGCCGGACCGGGGCGAGCCCGGGCCCGTTGCGGACGGGAGGCTCGGTGCGAGCCCGCCGGAACGGCGCGGCTGGTCCTGGCGCGAGCGGGCACGAGCGAGCGGGCGGATTCGTGGGGTGTGCGGGCCGCGCGACCCCGGCCTTTCGCCCGCTCGGCACGGAGGCAACGGAGCGCCCGGTGCGCGAGTGAGCTTGTGCGGCCGAGCGGGCGGAACGGCCGGGTGCGGACGCGGGACGACCACGGCATTTCGCCCGTTCGACTTCGTGAGCGCGCGGACGTGTGAGGAAGTCGGGCGCACGACGACGGACGGCCCGGGCCACGAGCGAGTCGTGGGCCGGGCCGTCCGGGTGGGGCTGCGTCAGCGCTGCGGGAGGTCGCGCTCCGGCGAACCGACGTAGAGCTGCTGGGGGCGACCGATCTTGTTCAGCGGGTCGTTGTTCAGCTCGCGCCACTGGGCGATCCAGCCGGGCAGGCGGCCGATGGCGAACAGCACCGTGAACATGCGCGGCGGGAAGCCCATCGCCTTGTAGATGATGCCCGTGTAGAAGTCGACGTTCGGGTAGAGCTTGCGGTCGATGAAGTACTGGTCGCTCAGGGCGATCTGCTCCAGCTCCTTCGCGATGTCGAGCAGGTCGTCCTGCACGCCGAGGGACTCGAGGACCTCGTCGGCGGACTCCTTCACGAGCTTCGCACGGGGGTCGTAGTTCTTGTAGACGCGGTGCCCGAAGCCCATGAGCTTCACGCCGCGCTCCTTGTTCTTCACCCGCTCGACGAAGCGCTGCACGGGCTCGCCGGAGTCCTTGATCTGCTGGAGCATCTCGAGGACGGCCTCGTTCGCGCCACCGTGGAGGGGGCCGTACAGGGCGTTGATGCCGGCGGAGATCGATGCGAACATGTTCGCCTTCGTCGACCCGACCAGGCGGACCGTGGCGGTGGAGGCGTTCTGCTCGTGGTCCTCGTGCAGGATCAGCAGGCGGTCCAGGGCCTTCGAGAGCACCGGGTTCGGCTGGTACGGCTCGGCCATGGTGCCGAAGTTGAGCCGCAGGAAGTTGTCCACGAACGACAGCGAGTTGTCGGGGTAGAGGAACGCCTGCCCGATGGCCTTCTTGTGCGCGTACGCCGCGATCACCGGGAGCTTCGCGAGCAGCCGGACGGTCTGGAGCTCGACCTTCTCGGGGTCGTCGACGTCCATGTCGTCCTCGTAGTACGTCGACAGGGCACTGACGGCGCTGGACAGGACGGACATCGGGTGCGCCGAGTGCGGGAGGGCGTCGAACAGGCGACGGAGGTCCTCGTGCAGCAGGGTGTGGCGGCGGATGCGGGCGTCGAAGTCGGCGAGCTCGGTCTCCGACGGCAGTTCGCCGTAGATGAGGAGCCAGGCGACCTCGAGGAAGGTGCAGTTCGACGCGACCTGGTCGATGGGGTACCCGCGGTAGCGCAGGATGCCCTGGTCGCCGTCGATGTACGTGATCGCGCTCTTCGTCGAGCCGGTGTTCACGAAGCCGTAGTCGAGGGTGTTCATCCCCGTCTGCTTCTTGAAGGTGGAGATGTCCACGGTGGAGGCACCGTCGACGCTCGGCAGGATCGGGAACTCCGCACTGCCGCCCGGGTACGTCAACGTGGCGGTCTCGCCGTGCTGGTCCTCGGCGGGACTCACGGGGACGGGCGTCGTCGGCGGTGTGGCCGTCTTCTGAGCGTCATTGGCAGTGTCAGTCACGCTGACAGCCTAATCGCGCCGTCTGTCGATCGTGCACACCTGGGACCTCACGATCCGGTGGGACCCCACGATTGCGGAAGACGCCGGGTGAACAGTTCGGACGTCAGTCGGCGCCGAGCCGGTGTCCGCTGGTGAGACGTTGAGCAGCCGCGGCGATGCGTTCGTCGGTCGCCGTCAGGGCCACGCGCACGTGCTCGCCCCCGGCCACGCCGTAGAACGTGCCCGGAGCCACGAGGATCCCCCGGTCGGCCAGCCACGCCACGGTGTCGAGCGCCGGTTCGCCGCGCGTCGCCCAGAGGTAGAGCCCGGCCTCGCTGTGGTCGACCCGGAAGCCGGCGCCCTCGAGCGCCCGACGGAGCATGCCGCGACGGGCACGGTACTTCGCCTTCTGCTGCTGCACGTGGGCGGTGTCCTGCAGCGCGACGACCATGGCCTGCTGCACCGGCAGCGGCGGCATCATGCCGGTGTGCTTGCGCACGGCGAGGACCTCGGCCAGGACGGCGGCGTCCCCGGCGACGAACGCGGCGCGGTACCCGGCCAGGTTCGACTGCTTGGAGAGCGAGTACACGCTGAGCACGCCCTCGACCGAGTCCCCCACCACGCGCGGGTCGAGGATCGTCGGCGTCGGGGTGGTGTCGTACGGCGGTTCCCAGCCGAGCTCGGCGTAGCACTCGTCGCCGACGATGACGGCGCCGAGTTCACGGGCGCGGGCGACGGCGACGCGGAGCTCCTCGATGGTGAGCACGCGGCCGTCGGGGTTGCCGGGTGAGTTGAGCCAGACGAGCTTCGTGCCGACGGGCCAGGCGGCCGGGTCGTCCGACGCCAGGGCCGTGGCACCGACGAGCGCCGCCCCGAGCTCGTACGTCGGGTACGCGGCGGCGGGGAACACGACGGTGTCACCGCGACCGATGCCGAGCCAGAGCGCCAGCCCGGCGATGAACTCCTTCGAGCCGATCGTCGGCAGGGTCTGGTCCTCGGTCAGCTGCACGCCGTGCCGACGCCCGTACCAGTCGGCGATGGCCTGACGGAGCGCCGGGGTGCCAGCGACCTGCGGGTAGGCGTGGGCGTCGGTGGCGTCGGCCAGCGCCGTGCGGACGAGCGCGGGCGTCGGGTCCACCGGGGAGCCGACACTCAGGTCGACGATGCCGCCCTCGTGCTCGGCGGCGCGCTGCTTGAACGGGACGAGTTGGTCCCAGGGGAAGTCGGGGAGGTCGAGCGCCACGAGGGGTGTCGGATCAGCCGCGAGCGGGCTCGGCCATGATGACCGCGTGGTCCTGGTGGATCACGCCGACCTTGGCGGCGCCACCGGGCGAACCGATCTCCTCGAAGAACTCGACGTTGGCCTTGTAGTAGTCGGCCCACTGGTCGGGGAGGTCGTCCTCGTAGTAGATGGCCTCGACCGGGCAGACGGGCTCACACGCACCGCAGTCGACGCATTCGTCGGGGTGGATGTAGAGCGACCGGTCGCCTTCGTAGATGCAGTCGACGGGGCATTCGTCGATGCACGCACGGTCCTTGACGTCGACACAGGGCTGGGCGATCACGTAGGTCACGGTCGGGGTGCTCCCTTCGGAAACGAGCGGGTCCGAGTCTACCCGCGAGGTGCGGACGAGCCTGACCGTCCGGCCGCGGCACGTGCAGCGGACAGGTCCGGCCACGCCAGCGCCAGCATCGCGACGACCGCGGGCCCGAACGTCCACACGTACCCGGCGGTGTTCGCGAGCACGAGCGGCGAGCTCTGCCCGCCGACGGACACGAGCACCTGCGTGGCGACGATGACGCCGATGCCGATCGCGGCCACCATCGCCCGCGAGCGGTACAGCAGCCGCACGCCGACGGTCAGGCCGACGACGATCAACGTGGTCAGCACGAGGCCGATCGGGAACGTGCCGATCGTCTGCTGGTGCGTCACGGTGCCGAGGCCACCGGCCAGCAGCCCGAGCACCAGGGCGACCACGACCGCGGTCGCCTTGCCCGCCGGCGTCATCTCGGCGTACGTCTCCGGTGCGGGCGCCGAGGGCGGTGCGTCATGGCGGAAGGCCTCGACCGCGGGCGCGTGCTGGCGGACACCGTGCGGCATCACCCAGGACAGCGCCGTCGGGTCGGCCGGGTCGGCGGGGTCGACGGTGACCTGCGACCGGTACTGCTCGATCGCCGCGCGCACCTTGGCCCGGACGGGCTGCACGTCGACGGTGACGTCCTGCTCGCCGGACGCCGGGTCGACGATCATCGAGAAGGGGACGTCCTCGGCACGGGCGGCGTACCGGGCCGCGTTGTGCACGCGCACGTGGTCGGGGTGCCCGTAGCCGCCGTCGTCCGCGTAGCTCACGACGGCGTCGGCCATCGTCGACCGGATGGCGGCGCGGACGTCGTCCACGACCTCGCCGAGGTCGGCCGCGGTGAGCGAGTCGGCGGGGGCGTCGTCGGCGGCGACGGCACGGCCGTCCGGGCCCCACTGCATGCCGGAGTCGGTGTAGCGACGCTCCGGCAGGTCGGTCGGACGGGCGCCCGCTCCCCCGAGCCAGAGGTGCGCCGGGCCGCCGAGTGCGGCCAGCGCGGCGGCGATCTCCCGCTCGCGGTGCACGGCCACCCGCGGTCCGTTCCCGGCGAGGGGCGCGAGTGACGGCGTCAGCATCTCGCCGCGCTCGCCCCGGGTCGCGGTGAGGACGGTCACCTCGGCGCCGAGCTCGAGCAGCGTGGCGATGGTGCCGCCGGACGCCAGGGTCTCGTCGTCGGGGTGGGCGTGCACGAAGAGGACGCGCTCGGGGCGGGTCGCGGGGGCGTTCGACATCAGTGCAAGGGTACGGGACGGCCCCGTGCGGCTAGCGCGGTGTGACGATGTAGGTGGCCGTCGCGCCGCGGTCGGACTTGGAGAACGTCAGCACCAGGCGGTGGTCGTCGCTCCGGAAGATCCCGAAGGCACTCGAGCTGTCCGCGCGCTTGGCGGACTCGGTGAACCCGGCGTCCGTCAGCTGCTGCGCGGCGGTGCCGAAGTCGTCGACGCTCGGGGTCTCGACCTGCACGACCCAGCCGGACCCGTTCGGGCCGGTGCCGCCGCCCAGCACCGTGCCGTCCACGAGCGGCACGGCCGACGCCGGGAAGCCGTCCGGCACCTGGCCGTCGGAGGTCACGTTCGCCCCCTTGAGCGCGGTGTCGAGGGCCCCGTCGATGCCGCCGGCGACGTTCGCCATGCCCTGCTCGATCGCGGACCCGTCGATGTTCCGCACGCCGTCGCTGACGTCGGAGGCGACCGAGGACCCGAGGTCGGTGGCCTGCTTCACCGAGTCCGCCGAGCAGCCCGTCAGGCCGGCCAGGGCGATGCCGGCCGCCACGGCGGCCACGATGGGGGTCGTCATCCGGTTGCGCATGCGCTGACCGTAATCGAAGACCCTGGGCCCACGCCGCCGGTTCCTGAGCGACGCGCCAGCGGCGTTCAGGCCGTGCCGGTGGGGAGGCTCGGCCTGAGTTGCCTGGGAGTGTCACGTCACTGCCGGGGCCGGCCAGGGCCTCCAGTGCGGTGCAAGCGTCAGCGCACGTTGGCGCGCGCGGCCGCGACCAGCGCGTCGACGCCCACCGGGATGGCGGTCTCCGCCTGCGGCGCGTAGAACGGCGAGTGGTTGCTCGGGATGTCCTCGCCCCGTGCGAACAGCTCGGGGTCGGTGATGCCGGTGAACCAGTACACGAGCGGCACGCCGGCGGCGGTGGCGAGCTGGCCGACGTCCTCGGACGCCATCGCGAGCCCGGACTCCAGGTCGAGGGCCCTCGGCACGACGGCACCGACGGCCTCGAGCACGCGGGCGGCCTGGTCGGCGTCGTTGACGAGCACGTCCGCACCGGGCGCCCGCTCGATGGTGGGGGCGGCGAGGCCGCCGGCCTCGCTCTCGGCGCGGACGATGCGCTCGATGGAGGCGACGATCCGCGCACGGGTGTCCTCGTTGCGGGCACGGGTGGAGATCTCGATGACGGCCGTGTCCGGGATGATGTTCGGTCGGGTGCCGGCGTGGAAGCTGCCGACGGTGACGACGCCCGCGTCGTTCGGGCCGACCTCGCGCGAGACGACGGTCTGCAGGCGGACGACCGCCGACGCCGCCGTGACGATCGGGTCGAGGGAGGCCTGCGGGGCGGACCCGTGCGCACCACGGCCGTTGAACGTCACGGTGAAGCGGTCGCTCGACGCCATCACCGCGCCGGAGCCGACCGCGACCGTGCCGACCGGGATCGGCGCGGAGTGCTGTCCGAGGACCACGTCGGGCGTCGGGAAGCGCTCGACCAGGCCGTCCTCGAGCATCGCGCGGGCACCGGAGATGACCTCTTCCGCCGGCTGGAACACGGCCACGACCGTGCCGGCCCACTCTCCGCGCGTGGCGACGAGCCGCTCGAGCGCGCCGAGCAGCCACGTGACGTGGATGTCGTGGCCGCAGGCGTGCATCGTCGGGACCTCGGCGCCGGTCTCGTCGACACCGCGGTGGGTGCTGGCGTACGGCAGACCGGTGCGTTCCTCGACCGGCAGGCCGTCCATGTCCGCGCGGAGCCAGACGACCGGACCCTCGCCGTTCGCCAGGACCCCGACGACGCCCGTCCCGCCGACGCCCGTGGTGACGTCGAGGCCGAGGTCCTCGAGGTGGCTGGCGACGATGCCGGCGGTGCGGTGCTCCTGGAAGCCGAGCTCCGGGTGGGCGTGCAGGTCCTGGTACAGCGAGAGGAGGTCGAGAGTCACCCGTCCACCGTATCGCCCGACACCGACGCCGAGACGGACACCGACGCCGACGGCCCGGCCACCTCGACGAGGTGACCGGGCCGTCGGACGGAGGCGGGGCCTCCTGGATGGTGCTGTCCGGCTACGCGTCCTGGCGCTTGAGACGCGCGTAGGAGCGCTGGCGAGCCGACGCGTCGAGCTCGACCTTGCGGATGCGCACGGCGGCGGGGGTGACCTCGACGCACTCGTCCTCACGGGCGAACTCGAGGCACTCCTCCAACGAGAGCTGACGCGACGGCGTCATCGACTCGAACGTGTCGGCGTTGGCCGACCGCATGTTGGTGAGCTTCTTCTCCTTGGTGATGTTCACGTCCATGTCGTCGGCGCGCGAGTTCTCGCCGATGACCATGCCCTCGTAGACCTCTTCGGTCGGGTTGACGAAGAACGACATCCGCTCCTGGAGGTTCGTGATGGCGAACGGCGTCACCACACCGGAGCGGTCGGAGACGATCGAGCCGTTGATGCGGGTCTGGATCGCGCCGGCCCACTCGTCGTAGCCGTGGAAGATCGCGTTGGCGATGCCGGTGCCGCGGGTCTCCGTGAGGAACGACGTGCGGAAGCCGATCAGGCCGCGCGACGGGACGATGAACTCCATGCGAACCCAGCCGGTGCCGTGGTTCGTCATGTTCTCCATGCGGCCCTTGCGAGCGGCCATGAGCTGCGTGATCGCGCCGAGGTACTCCTCCGGCGTGTCGATCGTCATGTGCTCGTACGGCTCCTGCAGCTTGCCGTTCTCGTCACGCTTCGTGACGACCTGCGGCTTGCCGACGGTGAGCTCGAAGCCCTCGCGACGCATCTGCTCGACCAGGATGGCGAGTGCGAGCTCACCACGACCCTGGACCTCCCACGCGTCGGGGCGGCCGATGTCGAGGACCTTGAGCGAGACGTTGCCGACGAGCTCGCGGTCGAGGCGCTCCTTGACCATGCGGGCGGTCAGCTTGTGGCCCTTGACCTTGCCGACGAGCGGGCTGGTGTTCGTGCCGATCGTCATCGAGATCGCCGGGTCGTCGACCGTGATGGTCGGCAGCGGGCGGACGTCCTCGGGGTCGGTCAGGGTCTCGCCGATGGTGATCGTGTCGAAGCCGGCGACGGCGACGATGTCACCGGGGCCAGCGGACTCGGCGGGGTAGCGGTCGAGCGCCTTCGTGATGAGGAGCTCGGTGATGCGGGCGTTGACGACGGTGCCGTCGTGCTTGACCCACGCGACCGTCTGGCCCTTCTTCATGGTGCCGTGGAAGATGCGCAGGAGCGCCAGGCGACCGAGGAACGGGGAGGCGTCGAGGTTCGTGACGTGCGCCTGCAGCGGGTGCTCGTCGTCGTACTTCGGGGCCGGGACGTGCTGGAGGATCGCTTCGAACAGCGGCTCGAGGTCGTCGTTGTCGGGCAGCTCGCCGTCGTTCGGCTTGTTGCGCGACGCGGCGCCGTTGCGACCCGAGGCGTAGACCACCGGGACGTCGAGGATCGCGTCGAGGTCGAGGTCGTCGACCTCGTCCGACAGGTCGGAGGCGAGGCCGAGGAGCAGGTCCTGGGACTCGGAGACGACCTCGTCGATGCGGGAGTCGGGCCGGTCCGTCTTGTTGACGAGCAGGATCACCGGGAGCTTCGCGGCGAGCGCCTTGCGCAGCACGAAGCGGGTCTGGGGCAGGGGACCTTCGGAGGCGTCGACGAGCAGCACGACACCGTCGACCATGGAGAGGCCGCGCTCGACCTCACCACCGAAGTCGGCGTGGCCGGGCGTGTCGATCACGTTGATGGTGATGGGGCCGTCCGCGCCGAACTCGGTCGCGTGCTTGCCGTTGTAGAGCACCGACGTGTTCTTCGCGAGGATCGTGATGCCCTTCTCGCGCTCGAGGTCGTTCGAGTCCATCATGCGGTCTTCGCCCTCGAAGTGGGCGTCGAACGAGTTGGTCTGCGTGAGCATCGCGTCGACGAGGGTGGTCTTGCCGTGGTCGACGTGTGCCACGATGGCGACGTTGCGCAGGTCGGACCGGGTGGCGAGCGCCATACAGGACATCCTTCAATTTCTGGGAGAGTGTCGGGCCAGCTGGTGATCAACCCCGTTGGTCGATCGGCACCGCACCCGTGGGCAGAACGCCCGACACGCCAGTCTACCGGTAGTTCGCAACCGACAGGAGTACCGCAGATGAGCCGACGGCGAACGTGGATCGAGATCACGATCGTCCTGATGCTCTCGCTGGGCGGGAGCGCGCTGTACTCGGTGCTCCAGATCATCGACGACCTGTCGCAGACGACGCCGCTCGGGCAGCAGTCCACGGCGCTGAACTCGTCGACGACCACCGTGCAGTACGTCGACCTGGCGCGGCAGCTCGTCGGGATCGCGGTGGACCTGGCCCCGGTCGCACTGGTCTGCTACCTGCTCTGGAGTGCCCGGCGTCCGCACCTGTCCCGACTCGGCATCGACCGCTTCCGCGTGAAGCCCGACCTCGGCGGCCCGGTGCTCATCTCGCTGTGCATCGGGATCCCGGGGCTCGCGCTCTACTTCACCGGCCGGGCGCTCGGGTTCACGGTGGACGTCGACCCGGCGGCGCTCGGCTCGTACTGGTGGACGGTCCCCGTCCTGCTGCTCTCGGCCGTCCGGTCCGGGCTGCAGGAGGAGGTCATCGTGATCGGGTACCTGTACGCCCGCCTCGGGGAGATCGGCTGGGGGCGCTGGCAGGTCATCCTGGCGACGGCCGTGCTCCGCGGGAGCTACCACCTGTACCAGGGCTTCGGCGCGTTCGTCGGGAACGCCGTCATGGGAATCGTGTTCGGCTGGATCTACACGAAGTGGGGCCGGTTGATGCCGCTCATCGTCACGCACTGCCTGCTCGACGCTGCGGTGTTCGTCGGGTACCCGTGGGTGGCACACGCGTTCCCCGCGCTCTTCTCCTGACCCGCTGTCCGGAAGCGACGGGCGGTCCTCGCGCGCGCTCGTCCGGGTGGTCACGGGACCACGGACGGACGGGAGGCGGTGCACACGTCGTGCGCACTGCCTCCTGTCCGGTCCGTGGCTACGCCGCGATGGACGCGACCTTCTCCGGGTAGTGGCAGGCCGCCCGGTGGTCGACGTCCTCGCCGCGGCGGGGCGCCTTCTCCGGCGCCTCCTCCTCGCAGCGGCGGCGTTCCGCCTCCGGGAGGATCGCGTAGAGCGGGCAGCGCGAGCGGAACCGGCAGCCGGTGGGACGCTCGGTCGGGCTGGGCGGATCGCCGGGCAGCAGGATCGTCGTGCGCGACCGCTCGACGACCGGGTCCGGCACCGGCACGGCTGACATCAGCGCCGCCGTGTACGGGTGCATCGGGCGTTCGAAGACCTCGTCGACGGCGCCCTCCTCGACCGTGCGGCCGAGGTACATCACGCTGACGCGGTCGGCGACGTGCCGGATGACCGACAGGTCGTGCGAGACGAACAGGTACGAGAGCCCGAGGCGCGCCTTGAGCTCGGCGAGCAGGTTGAGCACGCCGGCCTGGATCGACACGTCGAGCGCCGAGACGGGCTCGTCGAGCACGACGAGGTCCGGTTCCACTGCGAGGGCACGTGCGATGGAGATGCGCTGCCGCTGCCCGCCGGAGAACTCGTGCGGGTAGCGATCGGCCTCGGCGGCCTGCAGTCCGACGAGCCCGAGCAGTTCCGGCACCCGCTCGTCGATCCGTGACGTCGGGGCGCCGATCGCACGGAGCGGTTCCGCGACGACGTCGTAGACGGACATGCGCGGGTCGAGGCTGGCGGACGGGTCCTGGAACACCATCGAGATCCGCTGCCGGAGCGCCCGCGTGCCCGCAGCTCCACGGGCCGTGGCGTCGGCGAGGGACTCGCCGAACAGCTCGACGGTGCCGGCCTCGGGACGCTCGAGGTCCATCAGCTGGTGCAGGGTGGTCGACTTGCCCGAACCGGACTCCCCCACGAGCCCGAGGGTCTCGCCGCGGCGGATGTCGAGGTCGACGCCGTCCACGGCGTAGACGTCGCCGACCTTCCGACGGAAGACCGCGCCCTTGACGAGCGGGAACGTCTTCGTGAGGCCCTCGACGTGCACGACCGGTTCACGCTCGGTGCGGGACGCGTCGACCGTGGCGGCGTGCTCCGGGATGACGGGCAGGGTGAAGATCCGGCCGGCGTCTGCGTGGGCTGCGGCGACCTCGGCCGTGCGGTGGCAGGCGGCGGTGTGTCCGGCGGCGTGCGAGTGCGACGCGCCGGCGCCAGCGGTGCCGGCGGGTGCCGTCCCGGTGTCGATGCCGGCGGCCGCGTCGACGGCGGCGACGCCGATGCCGACCGGCGGGGCGAGGACCGGTTCACTCGACCGGCAGACCTCGCTGACCAGCGGGCACCGCGCCGCGAACGGGCAGGCGTCGGGCAGCCCGATGAGCGACGGCGGCGAGCCGGGGATCGGGACGAGCGGTGAGCGGTCGCGGGCATCGAGCCGCGGGAGCGCCCCGATGAGCCCGATCGTGTACGGCATGCGCGGACGGGCGAACAGTTCCTCGGCGGTGGCCGTCTCGACGATCCGACCGGCGTACATGACGGCGATCCGGTCGGCGATGCCCGCGATGACCCCGAGGTCGTGGCTGACGAACACCAGCGCGGCACCGGTCTCGCGCTGAGCGGTCCTGAGCACCTCGATGATCTGCGCCTGGATCGTGACGTCGAGCGCCGTGGTGGGCTCGTCGGCCAGGATCACGTCGGGGTCGTTCGCCATCGCCATCGCGATCATCGCGCGCTGACGCATGCCGCCGGAGAACTCGTGCGGGAAGGCGTCGACGCGACGGGCGGGCTCGGGGATGCCGACCAGTCCGAGGAGCTCGATCGCGCGAGCGCGGGCATCTGCCTTCGAGGCACCGCGGTGCAGTCGGACGGTCTCCGCGATCTGGTCGCCGATCGTGTACACCGGCGTGAAGGCGGACAGGGGGTCCTGGAAGACCATCGCCACCTTGTCGCCACGCAGTCGGCTCATCTGCTTGTCCGAGCGGCCGAGGAGCTCCTCGCCGTCGAGCTCGACCGAGCCGGTGACCTTCGTGGTGTCGGGCAGCAGTCCGAGGACGGCCATGCTCGTCACCGACTTGCCGGACCCGGACTCGCCGACGATGCCCAGGACCTCACCGCGGCGGAGTTCGAGGTCGACACCGCGGACCGCGTGCACGGTCCCGCGTGGCGTCGGGAAGCGGACGTGCAGGTCGCGTACCCGCAGGATCGGCTCGGCGGTGGTGGTCGACGTCGTGGCCGACCCGTTCGTGATGGTGCTCATGCTGCTTCCCCGGTCGTCCGTCCAGCGGTCATGCGCCGGAACCGGCCTGTGTGTTCAACGCGGCCACGTCCACGGCCGCCTGGTTCTGGTCACGACGGCGGTTGCGCTTCTCGCGCTTGCCGGTCGTCGAGGTCGGGTCGAGCGCGTCGCGGAGACCGTCGCCGATCAGGTTCGCCGCGATCGCGAAGATGACCAGCGCGCCGGCTGCGAAGTAGAACAGCCACGGGCTGGTCAGCGCGCTGTCCTGGTTCTGCGCGATCAGGGTGCCGAGCGACACGTCGGGTGCCTGGACGCCGAAGCCGAAGTAGCTCAGCGTCGTCTCACCGAGCACCGCCGTCGCGACCTGGATCGTGCCGTCGATGATCAGGAAGGACGCCACGTTCGGCAGGATGTGCCGGAAGATGATCCGGAAGGGCCCGATCCCCATGTAGCGGGCGGCCCGGACGAACTCACGCTCCTTGACCGACAGGGTCATCGCGCGGACCACGCGGGCCGTGATCATCCAGCCGAAGACCGTGATGAGGACCACGAGGACGATCCACCCGGCGTTCTGGATCCGGGGGCTGATGATCGCGATGATGAGGAACGACGGCAGCACGAGCAGCATGTCGACGAAGAACATCACGAGGCGGTCGACCCAGCCGCCGAAGTAGCCGGCGGCCGCACCCGTGATCGCCGCGATCGCGGTCGAGAACACGGCGACGAGCAGCCCGATCAGCAGGCTCTTCTGCATGCCGCGAGCGGTCTGCGCGAAGACGTCCTGGCCGATGCCGTTCGTGCCGAACCAGTGCGCGGCGCTCGGCGGTCGGGTGAACGACGTGTAGTCGATCTGCGAGTACTGCCACGGGCTCACCAGCGGGCCGATGAAGGCGAATGCGAAGAGCAGGAGCACGACGACCACGCCGATGCCGGCGCCGCGGTTCATGAAGAGCCGCCGCGTGGTCTGCAGGAAGCGGTTGCCCTGTCGTGTCGGTCGGGCAGGCGTGTCACTCCGCGCGACGAGCGTCGGGTCGACGGGTTCGATCCGGGTGTCGGTCATGTCATGCCCTCCTGACGCGCGGGTCCAGCGCGGCGGTGGCGACGTCGGCGAGGAACCCGGCGATCAGCACCACCACCGCGGCGAACAGCGTGTACGCCGTCACGACGTTCACGTCGTTGTTGTTCACCGCGTCGATGAACCACGAGCCGAGCCCGTTCCACGCGAAGATCTTCTCGGTCAGGGTCGCTCCGGTCAGGATGCCGAGGAACCCGTAGGCGAAGAGCGTCGTCATCGGGATCAGTGCGGTTCGCAGGCCGTGCTTGAAGGTGGCACGACCCCGCGTGAGCCCCTTCGCCCGGGCTGTCCGGAGGAAGTCCGAGCCGAGGACGTCGAGCATCGTCGCTCGCTGGTACCGGCTGTAGATGGCGATGAGCCCGACGGCGATCGAGATGGTCGGCAGCAGCAGGTGCGCGCCGCGGTCCACCAGCAGCGTCCAGGCCGATCCGTCGAGCCCGGGCGTCGCCTCCCCCGTGAAGTTGATGAGCTGACTGCCGGCGTCCTGGTTCAGCTTCGTCGCGCCGATCTTCAGGAACACGGCGGTCAGGAACACGGGGGTGGAGAACAGCACGATCGAGATCGCCGCGCTCACCCGGTCCGAGATCTTGTACTGCCGGATCGCGTTCCACACGCCGACGAGCACGCCGAGCACGATCCCCGCCACCGACCCGACGAGCAGCAGCCGGAGGCTCACCCCCAGACGCGGGAAGAACTGTTCGTTCACCGAGCGGTCCTGGATCGTCTGGCCGAGGTCGCCGTGCGCGACGCCGTCGAGCCAGTGCGTGTAGCGGATCACCACCGGGGTCTTGTCGTTGACACCGATGTCGTCGAGCTTGGCGTCGATCACCTGTGCCGACGGCGCGGGGTTCCGCTGCGCGTAGACGGAGCGGGGGCTGAACGTCGCTGACGCGAGGAAGTAGGTCAGCGAGGTCGCGAGGAACACGAGCACGACGTAGTACACGAATCGACGCGCCAGGAAGCGGATCATGGAGGCCACCATAGGGCCTCGTTTGTTTCCGGCACATGTCATGTCCCAGCCCGCCGCGTAACGAAAGTACGTCGGATACCGGAAATGCCCACCACCCCCGCTGGAGGGCCTTAGGCTCAACGACAACTTCCAGAGGGGAACCACATGAAGCACAGGAAAGTCCTCGCGGTGACGGCGGCCCTCGCCGGAATCGCGCTCGCCGTCACCGGTTGCTCGGGCGGATCGGGTGGGTCCGGCGGGTCCGCGTCCAGCGACTCCGGCAAGAAGACGCTGCCGACCTCGGCCCAGATCAACGCGAAGCCCGCGTCGGACCTCGAAGACGGCGGCACCCTCCGTCTGCCGATCTCGCAGTGGATCTCGCAGTGGAACTACAACCAGGTCGACGGTCCACTGGTGGACGCGAACACCATCGAGCAGGCGACGATGCCGTACATCTACACGATCGACGGCAAGGGCGCTCCGACGCTCAACACCGACTACGTGTCGAAGGCCGAGGTCACCAGCGACGACCCGCTCACGATCGCGTACACGATCAACGACGCAGCCAAGTGGAGCGACGGCTCGGAGATCACCTGGCGGGACTTCGAGAACGAGTGGAAGACCACCAACGGCACGGACAAGTCCTACCTGATCGCCGGCTCGACCGGCTACGAGGACATCGACTCCGTGACCAAGGGCGCGACCGACAAGGACGTCGTGGTCAAGTTCGGCACCCCGTTCTCGGACTGGAAGTCGCTCTTCAGCCCGCTGTACCCGGCCAGCCAGACCAGCACCCCTGACCAGTTCAACAACGGCTACAAGGGGAAGGTCCCGGTCTCGTCCGGGCCGTACGAGATCACCGACCTCAACGAGACCGCCGGCACCGTCACGATGAAGCCTGACGACAACTGGTGGGGCGAGAAGCCGAAGCTCGACCAGGTGATCTTCCGGTCCCTGGACGGCAACGCCGACGTGGACGCGTACCTCAACAAGGAGATCGACTCCGTCCTCACGACGACGTCGGAGCGCTTCGACCGGGTGAAGAACGCGAAGAACACGAAGATCCTCGCCTCGACGTCCGCGCAGTACACCCACGTCGACTTCTCGACGAACGGCCTGCTCAAGGACAAGCAGCTCCGGCTGGCGATCCAGCACGCCGTGAACCGGGACGCCCTGGCCCAGGTCATCGGCGGCACCCTGCCCTACAAGCTGGGCACGCTCGACAACCACCTGTTCCTGTCCACCGACAAGGGCTACAAGTCGAACACCAAGCCGAACGGCGACTTCGACGTCGAGAAGGCGAAGAAGCTGCTGGACGACGACGGGTGGAAGACGGACGGCACCTACCGCACCAAGGGCGGCAAGCAGCTCGCGATCGCCATCACGATCCCGTCCGGCGCCCCGGTCTCGCAGCAGCTGGCGCAGGTCATGCAGCAGCAGCTGAAGGAGATCGGCGTGAAGCTCACGCTGAAGTCGGTCGCCACCGACGACTTCTTCGAGCAGTACGTCACCCCCGGCAACTACGACATGACGATCTTCGTCTGGGGCGGCACCGGGTTCCACTCCAGCGCGGCGACGATCTACACCTCGGGTGCCACCGGCCAGAACTACGGCCGTGTCAGCTCGAGTGCGATCGACACGCTGACGAAGCAGGCGCTGTCCGAGCCCGACTCCGACAAGGCCAACGTCATCTGGAACAAGATCGACAAGCAGGTCTGGTCGATCGGGCACTCGATGCCGATCACCGCGAAGCCCGCGCTGGTCGCACAGAACCCGAAGCTCGCCAACTACGGCGCGTTCGCGGGTGCGCAGAACATCGACTGGACGAAGGTCGGCTTCACCAAGTAGCCACCGACGGACGGACAGGGAGGGGCCGGGCGCACTGCGTCCGGCCCCTCTCGTCGTCCCGGTCGATCCGGTGTGCGCCCTCGCAGGACTTCCACAGTGCGGCTGATGCCCCGTCGTGGACCCGGACCGTACTGTTGCACGATGGCCATCCCCGAGACCGGTTCCGCGGCACCGGGCTTCACCCTGCCCGGCATGATCGTCCTCGACGGCGTCCGCACCGACGGCGAGTACACGCTCGCGGCCGAGGTCGGCCGTCCCGTCGTCCTCGCCTTCTACCCGGGTGACGCCACCCCCATCTGCACCGCGCAGCTCTGCTCGTACCAGCAGGAGCTCGACGACTTCCGCGACCTCGGCGCCGTCGTCTGGGGCATCAGCCCCCAGGGGCTCGACTCGCACGAGGACTTCGCTCGCGACTCGTCGCTCACCTTCCCCCTACTCTCCGACGTCAGCGGTGACGTCATCCGGGCGTACGGCGTCCGCGCCCCCGGTCTGGGCCTCCGCCGCTCGGTGTTCGTGATCGGTCCGGACGGCCTGGTGCGCTGGCGCCACGTCGGCCTGGTCGGCGTCCGGTTCCCGCGTGCCGAGGTCATCCGCGAGCAGATCGAGCAGCTCGTCGTGTGACGCGCTGACCGGCGGGCCTCCCCGATGGGGGACCACGCGCCCCCGGTCTCCTACGCTTGACACATGCCCACCCGGATCGTCGCGACGAACATGCGCCGCCTCGCCGTCGTCCTCTGGGTCGTCGCCGTCGCCCTCGTCGTCATCGGACTGGCCGCCAACGGCCTCCGCGCCGCCTGGCTGGTGCCGGTGCCGTCCCTGTTCACCTCCTGGTTCGCCTGGGTCGTGCTCTGGCGACCACGCATCGAGCTCACCGAGGACGAACTCGTCGTCGTCGACGTCCGTCGCACCACCCGCTTCGCGTGGCGACGGGTCCAGGACGTCCGGTCGAAGTACGGGCTCGAGATCGTCACCGACCAGGGCGAACAGCGCGTCTGGATCGCACCGCGCCCGACGGCACGGCTCGCGATCGGACAGCCAGGAGGCCCGGTGCCCGTCAGCGTCGCCGCTGCGGCCGACGAGATCCGTGCGCGCGTGCCGGCTCCGGTCGAGCACGTGGGTGCTCCCCCGGCGACGGTGACGGCCGCCCCGATCGTGCACCGGGTGCACGGCTGGGCGATCGTCGCGCTCATCGTGCTCGGCATCGCCGGCAGCATGGCCGGCGCGCGCCTCTGACCCTGGTCTGACTGCCAGCGCCGCGGGACCGAGCCGGGGAGTCCGGTCCGGTCCCGGTCTGCGCGACGTGGGGCGGGCCTCCCGTCCGGGTCCCCAGGACGACGGAACGCGCCGTCCCGGAGCCGGGGCGGCGCGTTCCGTGTGGTGCGGGAGGTGCGAGTCAGCGACCGAACTCGAACCCGGCGCCGGGGATGGCCGCCAGGAGGTCCTGCGTGTACTGCTCGCGCGGGTTGGCGAAGACCTCGTCGGTCGTCGCCGTCTCCACGATCCGTCCCTGGCGCATGACGCAGACGTTGTCCGCGACGAGGCGGACGACGGCGAGGTCGTGCGTGATGAACAGGTAGGTCAGACCGAGTTCCGACTGCAGCTCGGTGAGCAGGTCGAGGATCTGGCCCTGCACGAGCACGTCGAGCGCCGAGACCGCCTCGTCGAGGACGATGACCTCGGGCTTCAGCGCCAGCGCACGCGCGACGGCGATGCGCTGCCGCTGTCCGCCGGAGAGCTCGTTCGGGTAGCGATTCACCATGGACGCCGGCAGGGCGACCTGGTCGAGGAGTTCGCGGACGCGGGCACGGCGCGAGGCCTTGTCCCCGATGCTGTGCGTGACGAGCGGTTCCGCGATGGTGTTCCCGACGTTGTACATCGGGTCGAGGGAGCCGTACGGGTCCTGGAACACCGGCTGGACGCGGCGGCGGAAGTCGAAGAGCTCCTTGCCCTTCAGCGCCCCGATGTCGATGCCGTCGAACTGCACCGTGCCGCTCGTGATGCCCTCGAGCTGCAGGACGAGCTTGGCGACGGTCGACTTGCCCGAGCCGGACTCGCCGACGAGCGCCGTGGTGGTGCCCTTCGGGATCGAGAACGACACGTCGTCGACGGCCTTGAGCTCGCGCGAGGCGAGGTTCTTGCCGCGCAGCTTGTAGACCTTCTCGAGGTTCTTCACCACGATGAGGTCCCGCGTCGGCTGGTGCTCGCGCTGCTGGGCGCGGGCGATCAGCTCGGCGTCGTCGCTGCCGGCGTCGGCGATGTCGACCCGCTGGTGCTGCACCTTCGACTGGATGCGGCGGCTTGCGAGCGAGGGCGCCGCGGCGACGAGGCGCTGCGTGTACGGGTGCTGCGGGTTGCCGAGGATCTCCTTCGACGGCCCCGCTTCGACGACCTGGCCCTTGTACATCACGACGAGCTTCTCGGCGCGCTCGGCGGCGAGGCCGAGGTCGTGCGTGATGAAGAGCACGCTCGTGCCGAAGTCGCGCGTCAGGGTCTCGAGGTGGTCGAGGATCACGCGCTGCACGGTGACGTCGAGTGCGCTGGTCGGCTCGTCGGCGATGAGCAGCTGCGGACGGCTCGACAGGCCGATGCCGATGAGCACGCGCTGGCGCATGCCGCCGGAGAACTCGTGCGGGTACTGCTTCAGGCGGGTCGCGGCGTCACCGAGGCCGGCCTCCTGCAGCACCTCGATCGCACGCTCGCGGACGGCCTTCTTGCCGGAGGCCATGCCGTTCGCACGGATCGCCTCCTCGACCTGGAACCCGATGGTCCATAGCGGGTTGAGGTTGGACATCGGGTCCTGCGGGACGTAGCCGATCTCCTTGCCGCGGATCTCGGACATCTCCTTGTCGGAGAGGCCGACGAGCTCGCGACCGTTGAACTTGATCGACCCGCCGGTCACCTGCCCGGCGCCGGGCAGCAGCTTGATGATCGCCTGCGCGCTGGTGGACTTGCCGGAGCCGGACTCCCCCACGATCGCGAGGCGTTCGCCCTGCTCGAGGGTGAGGTCGACGCCGCGGACGGCCTGCACGAAGCCGCCCTGGGTCTTGAAGCCGATCTCCAGGCCGGAGATCTCGAGGAGCGGGGCGCCGTCGCCGCGGGTACGGCGGGCGGCCGGCTCGGTCAGCGTCTCGCTCATCGGCGGGCCCTCGCCTTCGGGTCGAGTGCGTCGCGGACCACGTCTCCGAGGAGCAGGAACGCGAGCACGGTGATGGACAGGGCTGCCGACGGCCAGAAGATGGTCGCCGGGTTGGTGCGGATCGACGACTGCGCGGTGCCGATGTCGAGGCCCCAGCTGAGGGACGACGGCGGCAGGCCGATGCCGAGGAACGACAGGGTGGCCTCGGCGACGATGAACGTGCCGAGCGAGACCGTCGCGACGACGATGACCGGGGCGAGGGAGTTCGGGACCACGTGGCGCACGAGCACCTTCATCCGGCTGACACCGAGTGCCTCGGACGCCGTCACGTAGTCGGCCTGCTTGGCGCTGAGGACCGCGCCGCGCATGATGCGGGCGATCTGCGGCCAGGCGAAGGCCGCGAGCACCAGCGACACCGTGATGGGGTTGCGGGCCGGGATGACGGACATGATCACGATGGCGCCGAGGACGGTCGGGATCGAGAAGAAGATGTCACCGATGCGGGACACGATCGTGTCGAGCCAGCCGCCGAAGAACCCGGCGAGGGCACCGATCACGACGCCGACGGCGGTCACCAGCACGGTGGCCACGATGCCGACGATGAGCGAGTTCCTGGCACCCCAGATCACGCGGGCGTACGTGTCGTAGCCCTGGCGCGTGAACCCGAGGAGGTGTCCGGCGCGCGGCCCCTCGTCGCTGTTGTTGAGGTTCGAGGCCCGCGGGTCGACGTGCGTGAACAGCCCGGGGAAGACCGCCACGACGATGATCAGGACGATCAGCACCGAGGAGATCCAGAAGGTCGGGCGGCTGCGCATGGACTCCCAGGCGTCGGTCCACAGGGACCGGGCCTTCTCGTCCTCGTTGACGTTGTCGATCGCCTGGAGCGGCGTCTCCTCGAGCGGGGCGACGAAGTGCGTCGCGGAGCGCGATTCCGTGTTACTTGGCATAGCGGATCCTCGGGTCCAGGACGGCGTAGAGCAGGTCGACCAGGAGGTTGGCGAGCATGAAGATGATGACCATCACGGCGACGAAGGACACCACGGTGGGGCCCTGGCCGAGCTTGACGGCCTGGTAGACCGTGCCGCCGACACCGTGGATGTTGAAGATGCCCTCGGTCACGATCGCGCCGACCATCAGGTTGCCGATGTCGATGCCGAGGTACGTCACCACGGGGATGAGCGAGTTGCGGAAGATGTGCACCCCGATCACCCGACGACGCGGCAGGCCCTTGGCCGTCGCGGTGCGGACGAAGTCGGCGCTCATGTTCTCGGCGACGCTGGCGCGGGTCAGCCGCACGATGTACGCGAACGACACCGACGCGAGCACGAGTGCCGGCAGCACGAGCTCCGACCAGGGAGCTTCGCCGGACACCGTCACGCGGAACAGGGCGAGCTTGATGCCGAAGACGTACTGCAGCACGAAGCCGACGACGAAGGTCGGCACCGAGATGAGCAGCAGCGACACGACGAGCGCGGTGGCGTCGAACCACTTGCCCTTCTTGAGCCCGGCGATGACACCGACGACGATGCCGGCGACGGCCTCGAAGACGAGGGCCAGGATCGCGAGTCGCGCGGTGATCGGGAACGCCTGCGCGAGCTGCTGGCTGACGGGCAGACCCGAGTAGGTCAGACCGAGGTCGCCGCGGAACACACCGCCGATCCAGAGCAGGTACTGCACGATGAACGGCTTGTCGAGGTTGTACTGCTGACGCAGCTGCTCGATCACCTGCGGAGAGGGCTGGCGGTCCCCGAACAGCGCGGCGATCGGGTCGCCGGGCAGGGAGAACACCATGAAGTAGATGAGGAACGTCGCCCCGAAGAACACGGGGATCAGTTGGAGGAGGCGCTTGCCGAGGTACCAGAGCATCAGATCCCTGCCTGGTTCCGAGCGGTCGTGATCAGGTTCATGTCGTGGAGGGGTGGACGGTCCGAGGGTCGGCACGGGTGTCCGGTGCGGGCGGCGGCGCCCGCGTGGTGGGGGAAGGTGTTGCCGCCGTGGTACGGGGGCTCGGGGACCATGGTCCCCGAACCCCCGTCCGGTGGTCGCGAGGCAGGATATACCTGCCCGCGGTGGGTCGTCAGCGAAGACCCTGGGTCACGTGGTGACCGGTGTTACTTCTTCTTGACCTCGATGTCGTAGTACTGCGGCACCGAGTCCCAGCCGAACTTGACGTTCGACACGTTGTCGGCGGACCAGACACCGGTCACGTTGGAGTACCAGAGCGGGATCTCGGGCAGGTCCTTGAGGAGGAGCTCCTGGGCCTGGTCGAAGATCTTGTTGCCGGCCTCGACGTTCTCGGCGGACTGACCCTGCTTGAGCAGCGAGTTGTACTCGGCCGAGTCGTAGCGCGAGTAGTTGTTCGACGAACCGTCACCCATGGTCGGGCCGAGGAAGTTGTACAGCGACGGGTAGTCGGCCTGCCAACCGGTGCGGCTTCCGCCCTTGAGCTTGTCGTTCGTCTGCAGGTCCAGGGCTTCCTGGAACGTCGGGATCGCGTTGCCCTCGGCCTTGATGCCCAGCGTGTTCGAGATGCTGTTCGTGACCGCGGTCACCCATGCCTCGTGGCCACCGTCAGCGTTGTACGTGATGGTGAGGGTGTCGTTGTACGGCGAGATGGCGTTGGCCTTGGCCCACAGCTTCTTCGCCTCCGACTTGTTGTACTGCAGGACGTCGGAGCCCTTGAGGTCGCCGGTCCAGCCGTCGATCACCGGGGAGGTGAAGTCCTTGGCCGGGGTGCGGGTGCCGTCGAAGATCTTGTTCGTGATCTGCTTGCGGTTGATCGACAGCGAGATCGCCTCGCGGCGGAGCTGGCCCTCTTCACCCTTCCAGTGGTCGAGGTAGTAGGGCAGGTAGATCGCCTGGAAGATGGCGGCCGGCTGGTTGACGTTCGAGTCGGGGAAGTCCGACTTGTAGGTCTGGAAGGCGCTGTCCGGCACGGCGTCGAGGACGTCGAGGTTGCCGCCCTGGGCGTCGGAGTACGCGGTGTCCTGCGAGGTGTAGAACGTGATCGTCAGACCACCGTTCTTCGGCTTGCGCTTGCCCTCGTAGTCCTTGTTCGTGACGAGCTTGATGTTCTGGTTGTGGGTCCAGGCCGTCTTGCTCGCGAGCTTGTACGGACCGTTGCCGATCGGGTTCTCACCGAACGCCTTGGTGTCGTCGTAGAAGACCGACGGCAGCGGCACGAAGGCCGAGTAGCCGAGCGAGAGCGGGAAGTCCGACTGCGCCGCCTTGAGCGTCACGGTGAACTCGTCGTCGCTCTTGACCTTGAGGCCCGTGAGCTCGGCGTCCTTGTCCGCGTCGAAGCCCTCGATGTTCTCGAAGAAGTAGCTCGCGCCCTGGGCGTTCGACTTCTGCGCCGCCCAGTTCCACGCCTTCGTGAAGGACTCGGCGGTGATCTTCTCGCCGTTCGTGAACGTCCAGCCCGTGTTGAGCTTGATGTCGAACGTCTTCGAGTCGTCGGTGGTGATGCTCTTCGCGACCTCGTTCACCGGCTTGCCGTCGGCGTCGTAGGAGCGGAGACCCTCGAAGATCGAGTTGATGATCTTGCCGCCACCGGTCTCGGTGGAGTTCGAGGGGATGAGCGGGTTCTGGGGCTCGCTGCCGTTCGTGGTGACGATGCCGGACGAGTCCGAGGACCCGCCACCGTTGCCGGAGCCGGAGCCGGAGCCCGAGCCACTGCCGCCACCGTTGCTGGAGCAGCCGGCCAGGGCGATTGCTGTGGCCCCGAGCACGGCGAGGGCTGCGAGCCCAGCGCGCTTCTTGATCAAGAGTTCCTCCTGGTGCATGGGACGCGCCGGGCACAGAGGTGTCACCAGGCACGTTTGACCTCTGCACTGTAGGCAGAGCGCTGAGGACCCACCAAATGCTGGAACGAACGGTTACACGCTGGTAACCAACTTGCATGATCGTTGCGGTGGGGTGCAACATCCGCGCGTTTCAGGGTGCAACATGCGGGTTCGTTGCGTCTTCATCGTTCGCAGTGCATGTCCAGGGTGGACAGCCGGGGGTGGGGGTGCCGGACACACGACGACGGCCCGGAGCCGTGGGGCTCCGGGCCGTCGTGGTCGTGCGGGCGGACAGCCCGCAGGCGTGCGGGCCTGCGGGCGTGCGTGCAGGCCTACGGGCGTGCGGGCGCCCAGCGAGCAGGCGTCAGCGCTGGATCATGCGAAGGCCTCGATCGGCGGGCAGGCGCACACCAGGTTGCGGTCCCCGTACGCCTGGTCGATGCGGCGCACCGGCGGCCAGTACTTCCGGTCGGTCATGCCCGGCAGCGGGTACACGGCCTGCTCCCGCGTGTAGGCGTGCTCCCACTCCCCCGAGATCACCGAGGAGGCGGTGTGCGGCGCCCCGACGAGCGGGTTGTCGTCCGCGGGCCACTCGCCCCGCTGGACGGCGTCGGCCTCGGCACGGATCGCGAGCATGGCGTCGACGAAGCGGTCGAGCTCCGCCAGGTCCTCGCTCTCCGTCGGCTCGACCATGAGCGTGCCCGCGACGGGGAACGACATGGTCGGGGCGTGGAAGCCGTAGTCGACCAGGCGCTTGGCGACGTCGTCGACCGTGATGCCCGTGGCGTCGCGGAGGGGCCGGAGGTCGAGGATGCACTCGTGCGCGACCAGGCCGGACTCCCCCGTGTAGAGCACCGGGAAGGCGTCACGGAGTCGCGCGGCGATGTAGTTCGCCCCGAGGACCGCCACCTCGGTCGCCCGGGTGAGGCCCTCGACGCCCATCATGCGGACGTACGACCACGTGATCGGCAGGATGCTCGGGCTGCCGTACGGCGCTGCCGACACGGGCCCGCCGGCGTGCGCCAGCCGGTCGTCGGACGACGCCGCGGTGGCACCGGTGCGGCGGTCCTCCTGTTGGGCCATCGGGTGGCCGGGCAGGAACGCCGCCAGGTGCGCCTTCGCCGCGACGGGGCCCACGCCGGGCCCGCCGCCGCCGTGCGGGATGCAGAAGGTCTTGTGCAGGTTCAGGTGCGAGACGTCGCCACCGAAGTCGCCGAACCGGGCGTGCCCGAGCAGCGCGTTGAGGTTCGCGCCGTCGACGTAGACCTGGCCGCCGGCGTCGTGCACGGCGTCGCAGATGTCGCGGATGTCGTGCTCGTAGACGCCGTGGGTCGACGGGTACGTGATCATCAGCGCCGCGAGGGTGTCGGCGTGCTCGGCCGTCTTCGCGCGGAGGTCGTCGAGGTCGACGTTGCCGTTCTCGTCGCACGCGACGACGACGACCCGCATGCCGGCGAGGACCGCCGACGCCGCGTTCGTGCCGTGCGCGCTGGACGGGATCAGGCAGACCGTGCGGGACTGGTCGCCGCGGGACTGGTGGTACCCGCGGATCGCGAGCAGGCCGGCGAGCTCGCCCTGGCTGCCCGCGTTCGGCTGCATCGAGACGGCGTCGTACCCGGTGACCTCGGCCAGCCAGGTCTCGAGGTCGCCGATCATGCCGAGGTAGCCCTCGACGTCGGAGCGCGGCGCGAACGGGTGGACGTTCGCGAACTCCGGCCACGTGACGGCCGCCATCTCGGTGGCGGCGTTGAGCTTCATCGTGCAGCTGCCGAGCGGGATCATGCCGCGGTCGAGCGCGTAGTCCTTGTCGGCGAGGTGCTTGAGGTAGCGCATCATCCGGGTCTCGCTGCGGTACGAGCTGAACACCGGGTGCGTCAGGTACTCGCTCTCGCGAGCGAGGGCGGACGGGAGGCTCGTGGCTGCGTCCCGCACGGCCGTCTCGACGGCGCGCTGGTCCGGCCCGGCACCGCCGGCCAGGACGTCGGCGAGCACGCGGACGTCGTCGGCGGTGGTGGTCTCGTCGGCCGACACGGAGACAGTGTCCTCGTCCACCTGGTGCAGCAGGTACCCGCGCTCGGCGGCGGCTGCCACGATGTCCTGCGCGCCACCGGCACGACGGAGCGTGACGGTGTCGAAGAAGGCGTCGTGCAGGACCTCGACCCCCGCGGTGCGGGCGGCGTCGGCGAGCGCCGTGGCCGTCCGGGCGACGCGGTTCGCGATGAAGCGGAGGCCCTCTGGCCCGTGGTAGACCGCGTACATCGACGCCATCACGGCGAGCAGCACCTGTGCGGTGCAGATGTTCGACGTCGCCTTCTCGCGGCGGATGTGCTGCTCGCGGGTCTGCAGGCTGAGGCGGTAGGCCATGCTGCCGGCGGCGTCGAACGACACCCCGACGAGCCGGCCGGGGAGCTGGCGTTCCAGGCCAGCGCGGACGGCGAGGTACCCGGCGTGCGGCCCGCCGAACCCGAGCGGGACGCCGAAGCGCTGGGACGTGCCGACGGCGACGTCCGCGCCGAGGTCGCCCGGGCTCTTCAGCAGGGTCATCGCGAGCAGGTCGGCGGCGACGACGGCGATGCCCCCGCCGGCGTGCACGCGCTCGATGGCGGCACTCGGGTCGATGACACGGCCGGAGGCGCCCGGGTACTGCAGGACGATGCCGAAGGCCCCGTCGACCTCGGCGTCGGTCAGCTCGCGGGTCGGGTCGACGACGCGGAGGGTGATGCCGACGGCGTCCGACCGGTTCTCGAGCAGTGCCATGGTCTGCGGGAGGACGTCCTGGTCGACCAGGAACGCGTCGCCCTTGACCTTCGAGGCCCGGCGGGCGAGGAGCATGCCCTCGACCACGGCGGTGCCTTCGTCGAGCATCGACGCCCCGGCGGTGGCCATCCCCGTGAGGTCGGCGACCATCGTCTGGAAGTTGATGAGGGCCTCCAGGCGGCCCTGCGAGATCTCCGGCTGGTACGGCGTGTAGGCCGTGTACCAGCTCGGGTTCTCGAGCACGTTGCGCTGGATCACCGCGGGCGTGTGGGTGCCGTGGTAGCCGAGGCCGATCATCGGTCGGCGGACGGTGTTCTGCGACGCGATGGCGCGGAGCTCGGCGAGCGCCTCGGTCTCGCCGACCGCGGCCGGGATCGAGGACGAGGCGACGGGCTCGGCGTGGATGGACGCCGGGATCGCGGCACGGACGAGGGCGTCGAGCGACGGCTGGCCGACGGTCTCGAGCATGACGCGCTGGTCGGCCGTGGTGGTGCCGATGTGGCGGTCGGCGAACGTGGTCTGCAGGTTCTGGTCGTCGGTCGTCATGCGATGGACGCCCGGTAGGTGTCGTGGTCCATCAGGTCCTCGGGGAAGGAGGTGCCCTCGACCTTGAGCTTCACGAGCCAGCCGGCGCCGAAGGGGTCCTGGTTGACGGTGTCGGGGGCGGCGACGACGGCCTCGTTGACCTCGACGACCTCGCCCTCGATCGGCGCGAAGAGCTCGCCGACGCTCTTGGTGGACTCGATCTCCCCGATCTGGTGCCCGGCGGTCGCGGTGGTGCCGACGGCGGGCAGCTCGACGAAGACGACGTCACCGAGCTGCTCGGCGGCGTGGTCCGTGATGCCGACGGTGACGACGTCGCCCTCGACGAGGAGCCACTCGTGGTCCTTGGTGTACTGCAGTGCGGTCTGGTCGGTCATGGCCTCAGCCTTTCGATGCGCGGCGGTAGAAGGGGAACGCGGAGACCGATGCGGGGATGGCCGTGCCGCGGACGTCGATGTGGAGGACGTGTCCCTCGGCGAGGGCGGACGGCGCGACGAACGCCATCGCGACCGGGTGGCCGAGCGTCGGGGAGAGTGCGCCGGAGGTGACGGTGCCGACGACGACCCCGTCGTGCAGGACGGGGTAGCCGGCGCGAGCGGCGCGGCGGCCCTCCATCACCAGGCCGACGAGCACCGGTGCGTCGGGGTCCGGCTGCACGCCGGACGCCCCGACGAAGTCGCCGTCCGTGGCCACGACACGACCGAGGCCGGCCTGGGCGGGACGGGTGTCGACCGAGAGCTCGTGGCCGTAGAGGGGCATCCCGGCCTCGAGCCGCAGGGTGTCCCGGGCGGCGAGTCCGGCGGGCACGACCCCGCGGGACGCCCCCGCCTCGAGCAGGGCGTCCCAGATCGCCGGTGCGACCTCGGGGTCGCTGTAGATCTCGAAGCCGTCCTCGCCGGTGTACCCGGTGCGGGCGATGAGCACCTCGGCGTCGTCGAACGTCGCGTGCAGGACCCGGTAGTAGCGGAGCTCGTCGAGCGGGGTCTCGGGCTGCAGGCGGTCCTCGACGACGAGGGCGTCGAGCGTGCCGGCCGCGGCGGGGCCCTGGATCGCGACGAGTGCCGTCGTGTCGGAGTCGTCGGTGACCACGACGTCGAAGCCGGCGGAGCGGTCCTGCAGGGCCTCGACGGCGACGTCGCGGTTGGCGGCGTTCGCGACCACGAGGTAGGAGTCCTCCTCCACCCGGTACACGACCAGGTCGTCGAGGATCCCGCCGTGCTCGGCGAGCAGGAGCGAGTACTTCGCACGGCCGACGGTCATCGCCCCGAAGGCACCGGCGAGCGCGTGGTCGAGGAAGGCGACCGAGCCGGGTCCGGAGACGCCGATCTCGGCCATGTGCGACAGGTCGAACACGCCGGCTGCCTGGCGCACGGCGTGGTGCTCGGCGAGGTCGGACGAGTAGCGCACGGGCATGCGGTACCCGGCGAAGTCGGTGAACGAGGCACCGGCGGCGACGTGTGCCGCGTCGAGCGGGGACGAGCGCAGGTCGGACGGGGACATGGCGGAGTTCTCCTGGCGTGGGCCGGGCCCGACGGACGTCGGGCGACACCCGACGACGATCGCCGGGTGGAACTCCCCCTCTGTCATGTGCCTGAGAGTTTCACCGCGGCCCGTGAGGTCCGGCGGCTTTCACCGTGGGCGAGACGTCCGGACCCGGTGGGTCTCGGGAGCGTCTGCTTTTCAGAGTGGCCTGTCCGCTGCGGTGTTGGACCTGAGAGATTGACGGGGAGGATGCTCCTTCGGTGTCGCGCGTCCGCCGGTGAACGGCAGGGCGGGCGACGTCTCCCGCGGCGGGTGGTCGGCCTCGGTGTTCAGTTGTCCGTCGCGAGCATACCGACCCCGCGTTACGGGCATGTGACGAGCACGAGGTCTTCGACATCTCGTAGAGTGCTCGGGTGGCAGGACAACGACAGCGCCCCCGTGGGCAGCTCGAGCAGGCGGTGCTCGACACCCTCTGGTCGGCCGACGGCGCGATGACCGCGCGGCAGGTGCTCGACGCCGTGCCCGAGCCCCGCCCGGCGCTGACGACCGTGCTCACGGTGCTCGACCGCCTCGGCCGCAAGGGTGCCGTGGAACGCGAGCAGCGCACCGACGGGCCCCTGGCCTTCCGTGCCACGAACAGCCGTGACGAGCAGACCGCGTCCCTGATGTCGACCGCCCTCGCCGCAGCATCGGACCGCGAGGCCGCGTTGCTGCAGTTCACGGGCTCCCTCGCCTCGGACGACCTCGACGTCCTCCGCCGCGCCCTCGACGCCCGCGCCCGCTCCTGACGGACCCCCGCCCGTGGTCGTGACCGGTGTCGTCCTCGTCGTGCTGGCACTCGCGGTCGTCGTCGTCGCGCCGCGCGTCCTGACCCGGTCCGCGTGGACGATCGACCGTCCGCGCACCGCCCTGGTCGCCTGGTCGGTCGCCGTGCTCCTGGGGGCGCTCGGTTTCGTCGTCGGCATCGCACTCGTGGTGCTCGCGAACCGGCCGATCACCGACCCGTTCGGCCTCGCCGAGTCCCCCACCCGTGGGCTCAACGTCGGGGTCGCCGTCCTCGCGGTCATCGCCTTCGTCATCGCCGTCCGGGTCCGGCCCGGCGCGGAACACCGGGCCGTCCGCGAGGCCATGCGCTCCGGTGCCGCGCCACACCGCGAGATCGACGGCACCATCGTCGCCGTGGTCGAGGCCGACCACGCCCTCGCCTGCGCGGTCCCGGGGAGGAGCGGTGGTGTCCTCGTGAGCACCGGCCTGGCCGACCGACTCCGCACCGACGAGCTGGAGGCCGTGGTCGCCCACGAACGCGCCCACCTGCGACAACGCCATGCGGCCGCCGTCGCGGTCGCCGAGTCCATCGAACGTGCCGTCCCGTGGATCCCCGGTGCGCGCGCCATGGCGCGCTCGACGCGCGTCCTCGTCGAGTTCGCCGCCGACGACGCCGCCGCACGCCGCATCGGACGCGACGCGGTCCGCCGGGCCGTCCTGGTGGCGGACGCGACGAGCGCGCTCGCGGCGATCCGAGCCTCCAGGCTGTCCTGAACCGGACCCGACGGACGGGAGGCCCTGGCTCGGTCCGGACGTCGGTGGGCGGGCGTACTGTGGTCGAGTCCACAGCCTGAAGGGGGACCGTGCAGCCGCTCACCGAAGCCGACATCCGATCGTCGTTCGTCAACGCCACGCCCGAGGAACTCGCCCAGCTCCCGATCCCGGGACTGCACGAGATGCTCTGGAACGAGCGCGAGTTCCTGGGCTGGCGCGACCCGCAGGCCGCGCGCCGGGGCTACATCGTCTCGTGGATCGACGGCCGCGCCGTCGGCATCGTCGTGCGCTCCGCCGGCGGATCGCTCCGCCCCGGCATCGCCGCGATGTGCTCGTTCTGCCACTCCCCGCAGCCAGCCACGCAGGTGCGCCTGTTCTCGGCGGCCCGCGCGGGCGAAGCCGGCCGGAACGGCAACACCATCGGCACCTACATCTGCGAAGACCTCGGCTGCCCGCTGCTGATCCGCATCGCGCCGCCGCACCTGAACCCGCCGGCGACGATCAAGACGCGTGGTGAAGCCCTGCTGCAGCGCATGCAGAACTTCACGGCGGACATCCTCAAGACCGCGTGACCGGACGGTTCGCCACCGCGCGGTGGGCGGTCGTGACCGAGCAGGGTGACGGCCGGTGGCAGCTGTCGGTGCACGACGAGGCCGACGACGAACTCGGGACGCTCGGCCTGGGGGTCGAAGGCGCGTGGGACCCGGACGTCGAGCCGCACGTGGCGTTCGTGCTCGTGCAGCTCGGGCTGGCGCTGCGCGGGTCTGATCCGTGGCGCGAGGACGAGCTCGGCGACCAGCGGGCACCGGTGCTGCCGCTGGGGTGAGGGCGGCGGGGTCGGTCGGTCGACGGCTGATGCCGGCGCGCTGCCGTGCTGCCGTGCTGTCAGTCGGTCGCGGCCATGAAGTTGCGGAGGACCTCACGGTCGTCGTCGGCCCGTGACGCCCAGCACAGTTCGCTGCGGTGGTCCCCCGTGACCGGCAGCAGGACGACCGTGTCCGGTGCAGCGAGGGTCGCACTCGCCGGCGCCACCGTCACCCCGAGCCCGACGCCGACCAGGTGCAGGACGGTCGCCCACGTGGTGGCCTCCTGCACGACCACGGGGCGTCGCCCGTCCGCCACGACCGGGGCCAGGTTGCGCTCGGTCGCCACGGCGCCGGCCTCGGGCGGGAAGAACACGAACGGGTCGTCGAGGAGCTCCGACCCGGCGATCTCCGTCCGCCCGGCGAAGCGGTGCGACCGGGGCACCGCGGCGACGAACGGCTCGCTCCGGAACAGCGTGGTGCGGACGCCCTCGGTCGGGTCGGGGTCCCGCACGATCGCCAGGTCGAGCTCACCGCGGACGATGCGGGCGAGCAAGCGGGACGTGTAGCCCTCGGTGAGTTCGACGCGGACGAGCGGGTGGCGCTCCCGGAAGCGCTGGACGCGCTCGATCGGGCCGAGCGGCAGCGCCGAGACGACGAACCCGACGTCGAGGCGTCCGACCTCTCCGCGTCCCACCCGCACCGTCTCGTCGAGGTCCCGGGCTGCCTGCGCCAGGAGCGACCGGGCTCGGCCGTGCAGCACTCGACCAGCCGGGGTCAGCGCGACGCTCCGCGACGTCCGGACGAACAGGTCGACGCCGAGCGCCCGCTCCGTCCGGCGGATCTGCTGCGACAGCGCCGGCTGGGCCATGTGCAGCGCAGCCGCCGCCCGGCCGAAGTGCAGCTCGTCGGCGACCGCCATGAACGCGCGGAGCTGCCGCAGGTCGACGTCGGGGTGATCCATGCACCGAGCGTATCGATCCGTGCGAACGAGTATTGGACGTGACTTCCTCGGCATCCGAGGATGAGTGCATGCCCGACACCGCCTCCGTCATCATCGACGACCTCAGGACTCCCGCCGACGCCGACGCGTTCCGCACCCTCAACGAGGCCTGGATCACCCGCTTCTTCACGCTCGAGGACGCGGACCGTGCGATCCTCGGCGACCCCGCCGGCCGCATCATCGAGCCGGGCGGGGCGGTGTTCATCGCGCGGCTCGGCGACGAGGTCGTCGGCTGCGTCGGCATCGCGCCCGAGGGTGAGGGCGTGTTCGAGCTCGTGAAGATGGCCGTCTCCGCCGAGCACCAGGGGCACGGCACCGGTCGTCGGCTCATCCGTGCGGCGATCGACCGGGCGCGGGCACTCGGTGCGCAGCGGATCACCCTCGAGACGAACTCGGCGCTCGCCAGCGCCGTGCACCTCTACGAGACGTCGGGGTTCCGGCACCTGACCGCCGACGAACGGCACCCGAGCCCCTACGTGCGCGCCGACGTGGCGATGGTGCTCGACCTCTGAGCCCGGCGTCGGGCGCCCGCGTTGCTACGCTCGCCGCATGACGACGCACGAGGTCCAGGCCGTCCGCGAACAGGGCATGTGGCAGGTGTTCATCGACGGGTTCCTCGTCACCGAGGTCTCCCGGTGGTCGTCCGTCGGGTTCGCCGCCCGGCAGTGGGTGTCGCGCACCGACGAGGTGCCCGCCAGCGAGGTCGACCTGCACGTCCGTGTCCTCGGTCGGAACCACTACATCGACGGCTGATTTCTGGCTGTCGCTGTCACGGGCGTCGTCACTGTCGTTCGCAGCCGTCCTCAGCCAGGAGGTCGGGGCCGGAGTCGGTAGTCGCTCCCGCTCGGAGTGCGTTCGACCACCCCGAGATCGACGAGGTACCGACGGAGCCTCGCGGTGTCGTCGTCGACCGGCCGGAGTCGCTCGTTGATGTCACGCTCGCTGAGCACCTCGCCGTTCGTGAGGGTTCGCTCTGCCACCCAGCGCAGGAGCTCGGCTCGCTCCGACGGGTTCGACGGGTACCGCTGGATCCGGCCGTCACGCAGGAACCGCTCGATCCCCCGCTTGCGCTCGGGAGCCTGTGCCGCGAGTGCTCGCTTGAGGGGAACGCTCGACGCGACGTACTCCGACCCCGACTCCGACTCCGCCTCCTCGATGAGGCCGGCGCGCAGCAGCGTCTGCAGGCTCTTGTCCCTGCGTGCAGCTGCCTGCGCCGTCGATCCCAGCGACACCGGGAGGCCGAGGACGATCTGTGCGTGGACGGCTCGGACGTCGTCGTTCGCGAGCGCGGCGACGATCGGGCGCCAGTCACCGGCGTCGGTCGATGCCATCAGCACAACTCGATGTCGAAGGACTCGGGCTCTCGGTCGTACGTCAGTGACAGCCAGTCGCGCGCCATCGTCTCTATCTCCCGCTCCCGCTTGGCCTGGGTCCGAGGTTCACCATCGATCCAGATCACCCACGACCTCGTGCTGCGCTCCGCACGCACGGTGTGCCGACTCACCACCGGTCGCCCGCCTCTCGTTCGCCATCGCGCAGGACCCCCTGCCACGATTCACCCTAGGCGTCCGATATGCGACAGGCAACATTGCACGAATGGCGGGGTCGCCGCTCGACCCGCGTGAGGTTGCGCACGCCGTGCGCTGTCGTAGCCGCGCACCGGGTGGTCGAGCTCGCACCAGGCGGAGGGAATCGCACGGTGCTCGGGAGGCCGGCCGGAAGCGTCAGGCCACGTGCCAGACCACGCCCTCCTGCGCGCTCGACGGGTAGGCCGCGGCGATCCGCAGCACCGCCTCGCGCAGGGTGTCCGGCGAGCACGCCAGGTTGATGCGGGCGAAGCCACGACCCTCGGTGCCGAAGGGCAGCCCGGAGTTCAGCGCGACGAACGCGTGCTCACGGAGCTGGACTGCGGGGTCGTCGCCCAGACCGAGCCCGCGGAAGTCCAACCACGCCAGGTAGCCAGCGCGCGGCCGGGCGTAGACGACCCCGGGCAGGTGCTCGGCCAGGAGCTTCGCGAGTAGTCGGTCGTTGGCGACGATGCGGTCGATGACGTCGTCGAGCCACCCGACCGCCAGGGTGAACGCGGCGAGGTTGGCGTGCAGGCCGAGGATGCTCGTCCGGCAGGCCACCTCTTCCCACAGCGTGTCGAGGAGCTCGGCGGTGCGGGCGTCCCCCGCGACGATGACCGAGCACTTCACACCGGCGAGGTTCCAGCCCTTGCTCGCCGACGTCACGCAGACGCTCCGCGCACCGAGCGGTTCGGCGATCGCGGCGAAGGGGGTGAACTGCACGCCCGGGTGGGTGAGCGGGGCGTGGATCTCGTCGCTGATCACGAGCACGTCGTAGCGGGCGGCGAGCGTCGCCAGCGCCTCGAGGTCGGCGCGGTCGTGCACGAGCCCGATGGGGTTGTGCGGGTTGCAGAGCAGGAAGACCCGGACGCCGTCGGCGAAGGCGCGCTCGAGGCCGGCGAGGTCGAGCCGGTACACACCCCACCGCTCGGTGAGGGGGACCTCCTCGACCTGACATCGGGCTTCCTCGACCAGCTCGAAGAACGGCGGGTACACCGGCGGGGTGATGGCGACCCGGCCACCGTCGGGCAGCGCCAGGCGCAGGGTCTCGACGATCCCCACGCTGACGTCGGTCGCCAGGTACACGCGGGCCGGGTCGACGTCCCAGTCCCAGCGCTCCCGGGCGAACTGCGCGAAGGCCGGGGCGAGCGGCCCGGGCCCGTCGAGGTAGCCGAGGTCGGACTGCTGCACGCGCTCGACCAGCGCCTGCCGGATCTCGGGTGCCACCTCGTGGTCCATCTCGGCGACGAACAGGGGCAGCACGTCGGGCGCGTACCGCGTCCACTTGATGCTCGTGCGGACCCCGCGGAGCGTGCCGACCGGGTCCTCCTCGTCACTCGCCATGTCCCCAGGATGCACCGCCCTGGAGGAGCGCGCGAGTCCGGACGTCATCCCGCGTCGTCATCCAGGCTCAGGGCCGATCGCGACGCTGGCTGACGGCTTCTTCTCATCCGAGCAAGCCAGCTCGTGCGTGGCGCTCGGGCCATGCAGACACCGACTGGAGGTACTCAGTTGCTTCCGCCTCCTCGTGGAACTCCAACAGATTGCCGACCTTGCTCAGCAGTACGTCTCGGACCTCTGCGGGGGTCGCGAAGAAGAACTCCTTCCGAGCGTTCGCCTGATTCAGCGCCCGGACAGCAAAGTGACGATGCAACTCGTTCTCGAGGGAGACGGCGTCTTCAGAGAAATAGATCGTGTGTACATCGAACCGGAACGGGACCGACGCTCCGCTCAGCTCACTCACACGCTCAAGCGGCTCCAGTCGCCGCGTCAGACCGATCTTCACGACTCCGTCGCCGAATGCTCCACGGTTTGAGATGACGTACACGTAGCCAGCTCTGATGTTTGCAGCCCGGAAGTCGTTCTGTTCGATCGCTTCATCGATTGCTGCCAGGCGCTGCTCGAGATCGGGGTCTGACCGCCCATCAGCCAGCAGCTGTCGAATCGTCTGCTCAATGAGCGTGCGTTCCTTGTCCAGACGCTCGCGCTCTGCCTCGAGTTCTTTCTGAACCTTCTTCTCTTCTCGGAGGCGCGCCGCTTCCTCGCGGTGCCGCTCACGTTCCTCCTGTTTCTTCATCAACCAGTCCGCAGTCAGCTCGATCTCCTCGTCACGAAGTGCGTGATAGCTGGGTGCGATCCTCATCTGCATCATCGCGCCGAGTTTTGCAATGGCCTGGCGAGACTTCTCAAGACGTCGCTTGGCTGTTTCTACATTTCCGGCACGCAGTGACCGCACGGAGATGTCAGCCTCCGCGTTGTAGGCACGCAGCATGAGCTTCGACAAGTCATCCGACATTCGCCGCCCTTTGGCGAGCGAGTTGTCGAACGTGAACATGTTAGAGCGCTCAATCGCACGGCCGTCACGAACCTGCTGCGCGATCTGCGATTCGATCCTCTGCAGTTCGTCCTTGTACGCCGCCGCGTCCTCGAGGGGGTGGTGGTAACGGTAGATGCCAACCGCTTGAAGGACCTGTTCGTCGTCAAGCTGAATCACCTCCTCCGCTTGAGGAGAAGTGAGTGCTGCGCGCAGATCGCGAACGGTGGCCTCGAGCTGCGCGATCAGTTCGTCTCGCGGATCTGCCGTTTCGGATACTTGCCTCGCTGCGCGGCGTGTGAGCGGAGCATCCTCCCTCGGTCGCGCCTCGACTCTGGGCAGAGAAGGCGATTCGGAGGTGGGAGCCTCGACCGAAGCATGGGCACCGCCGTCGGAGCCTGGCAGCCTGTCGAAAGGGACGACCTGCTCGGCGGCGTGGACATCGTCCTCAATCCACAGTACCCATCCCGCAGGAGGTGCAGGCCAGTCCGACGGTGGAGTCCAGCCCGACGGCGGGGTCCATCCCCTGGGGACGGGCGGCCACTCCGGGGGAGGGTTGAACGTCCGGAGGTTCGTCACGATCGTCGAACGCCGCTGGGGTCCACGACTGCAAGCGCCATCGGGCTCTTCGACACCGCTGCACCTAAGAGGCCGAGTGTGGCTGCAGGGACAACTGCTCCGAGGTCGAACTCCATGAATTGCGCTCGCCCTGCACCAACTGCGACCAGCGGGAAGAAACGGTCGAGTCCGGTTGCCGGGTCCTTCGTTGCTGGGCCTACTTCCAAGGAGACGGAGTGGACTACACCACGACGGTCGGCTTCGAACACTTCGTGGAGCGTTCGAAGTGCCACCTGCGCGAGCGCGTCCGAGTACCGGTCGTTCAAGTCCTTCTTGGTCGAGGGACTGCCGACGATCTCGTCAGTGGCCTTCACGTAGCGATAGGCCTTGACGGTGGGAAGCTGATCGGGCGCTGGTACCACCGCACGGAGGAGCAATTCGGCAGAACCGGGATCGAACTCCGCCTCGTGTCGCACTTCGAAGCTCTCCGGGTACACGGAGTTGGCGAGAACGATGTCGACATACTCCTGCACCGCCTCGGTGACGCCGTAACCAAGGCCGGCAATGAGTGCGTCGATCTCCCCGTTGTGCTCGCCGACCTCCGCTTCCCGGAGTTTGCATTCAGCGGCATACCGCTCGCGCTCAGCGGTCAGGAGCTCGGTGCGACGGCGCTCGACGGCCTCGTACCTCTGGTCGGCCTCGGCTTGGCGCGCTGGCAACGAAGTACGCTCCTGCTCCCAGTGCACCATCGCCGACTGGTATCCGGCCCACCACTCTTGCTTCGCCTGATCGTGTTTTTTCTTCTTCCCGAAGAGCCCCTTGGGCGCGGGCGGCTCCTGCCAGACTGGTTGCGGGGCCAGAATGAGTGGTAATGGTCTCGAGTTCGGTACCTCAAGATCGGGGTGAGGGAACGCCGGGTGGCGCACTTCACGCTTCAGCGAATCCAGGTCCACGAAATCGTCCACACCGAGAGTTGCCGACAACAAGTTCCCGATCTCGTCCAGCACGACGCCGAGTCGGTCGTTCATCTCGTCGACCTCGGCTTTGCGTGCCTCGACGTATGCCGCCTGCGCTTCGCGCTCAAGCCGCTTGCGCTCTGCTTCTGAGGAGCGGGACGCTGCGGCCTGCGCCCGTTCGGCATGAGCGCGTGCTCGTTGGAGGGCTGCGGAAGCGGCTGCTTGCTCGCGTTGGACTCGTGCCGCATGTACCTCGGCGAGTCGTTGTTGGTGTTGGATCTCGGCGAAGAAACCACGCTTTCGTGCCACGAAGAACCCTTTCGATGATGCGAGCCGCTGGCGATGAGCGGCCTCCACTACTTGATGGATCTTCGCCGGGACGAGCGATCCTCGCAAAAGAGTACGGTGCTCTCGACGCCTTGCGCACTGATCCGTTCAGGGTTGCGGTCCCCGGCCTACGCTCGGGCGCATGAGCAGCAGCACCGCCGACAAGGCGCAGACCCTGAAGTCCCTGCACGAAGCACCCGAGATCCTCCGCGTCGTCAACGTGTGGGACGCGATCAGCGCGAAGACCGTCGCGGCCCTCCCCGAGACGACCGCCATCGCGACGGCCGGGCACTCGATCGCCGCCTCGTACGGGTACGACGACGGTGGGATGCCACTGGACCTCGCGCTGCAGGGCGCCCGCGTCGTGGCCGAGGCCGTCGACCTGCCGGTGAGCGCAGACCTCGACGACGGCTACGAGGACCCGGCCGAGACCATCCGCCGCGCGATCGGCTTCGGCGTCGTGGGCGCCAACGTGGAGGACCGTCTCCGTCCGTTCGACGAGGCCGTCGCCCGCGTCGCCGCGATCATGCAGGCCGCCGAGCAGGAGGGCGTCGCCTTCCAGCTCAACGCCCGGACCGACGCCATCGCCAAGGGCGGGGACCGACCGATCGAGGACAGCATCGCGGACGCGATCGCCCGCGGGAAGGCCTTCCTCGACGCCGGCGCACCGCTCGTCTTCGTCCCCGGAGCGATCCAGCGCGACGTCGTGGAGCAGCTCGTCGACGGACTCGGACGCGGCAAGCTCAGCGTCATCGGCCTGCCCGGCGCACTGCCCGCAGCCGAGTACGAAGCACTCGGCGTCGCCCGAGCCTCCCGTCCTCCGATCGGTCACTGGACAACCCGGCGGACATGCCGTACTGTGTGCTGTTGGTGCATTGCAGCGAACCCATCTGACTCGCGCACACCACCTCGTCTCGCACCGGCTCACCCGAGTCGCATTCCCACGAGACAACCGCTCGCCCGCACGTCCGATCACACGGACCAGGCCGAGCAGCACGTCGAATTCCGACGTGCGCGTGCCCGCAACACGCGACCGATGCGACACCAGTCGTCCGTCGGACCGCACCGCGGGGACGCCAGCAGCCCAGGAAGACAGCACCATGACCAGCAACGAACGCATCACCATCCTCGGGACCGCCACCGCGGCACCCGTCATCTCCCCCGACCGCATCGCCGAGTTCCCCGTGCGCGACGCCGACACCCAGCGCGAGTACCTCGTGCGCGTGCCGGTCGACACGCTGGACCTCTTCGTCACCCCCGGCATCCGTGTCGAGGTCGACGGCGAAGCCGGCTGGACCGTCCCCGGGCGGTCCTGGCGCGGCGAGGCGAGCCGCACCATCCTCCAGGCGGTCACCATCCGCCGGTCCGAGCTCGCGCTCGCAGCCTGAGCCGAGCCTCCCGTCCGGTCACTGACCAGACTCGTCCGGTTGATCCGGGCACACGAAACGCCGCCGATTCCTCGGCGGCGTTTCGTCGTCGTGGGCCGTGGCCGGCGTCCTAGACCGGCTGCGGGTCCTCGTCGACGCCCGCGAAGGGCGTCCGCCCGTCCGCGTACAGGGGCTGTTCCGGTCCGGCCTTCGAAGCGGCGTCGCGGAGACGTCGGATGAACGCCGGGTCCTCCAGGTCGAGCTCGTCGTCCGGGGCCTGGGTCAGCACGAGCTCGCTCGCCGGCCCCACCAGGACCGTCGACGTCTCGATCGCTCCGTCGGCACCGATCGTCGGGACGTGGACCGCGTCCGTACGTCCGTTCGCCCCGAGCACCGCCGCATAGTCAGCGAGCGCTTCGGCGATGCGATCGCCCGTCATGATGACGCTTCCGTCGTAGTTGATGTACTTCACGTTCCACCTCCGCTCTCGAAGGTAGGCATCTGGGGTGCACGTCCGCCCGGCAGGTGCGTTGGATGGATGAGGAGGAGGCTTGTGATCGCTCGGAGGAGGATGCGAATGAGAACCGACAGAGCTGCACAGCTCATTCGTCGTGCCCGCCTCGACATCGGCATGTCGCAAGACGACCTCGCCCGATCGGTGGATGTGCCGAGGTCGGTCGTCTCTGCATACGAGGGTGGTCGCGCGCACCCGTCGTCCGAATCGTTGCAGCGGATACTCCGAGCATTGCGACTCCGCCCGAGCATCCCGCTCACGCTCTACGCCGACGCGATCCGCGAAGCAGCCGGACGGTTCCACCTGTCGAACGTGCGGGTCTTCGGGTCTGTCCTTCGTGGCGAGGACACCGAGGACAGCGACATCGACCTGCTCGTCGCCATGACCGACTCGGTCTCGTTGTTCGACCTGGGCGCGTTCGCGCTGGCGGTCGAGGAGATCACTGGCTTCCCAGTCGATCTGCTCACCGACGACCAGACGCACGACAGGCACTTCGCGCACGTCCAAGCCCAGGCAGTCCCGTTGTGAGCGAGTCGCTCAGGGCACGACCGAGGACATCGTCTGGGACGTCATCGAGCAGCGGATCCCGCAGGTGATCGAAGCGTTGCTCGACTGAGGTCGTTGATCTCAGACCAGACCTCGTCGAGGGAGAGCCCGAGCACGCCGGCGATGGCGGCGATCGTCGGGAAGGCGGGCGTCGCGACCCGCCCCGTCTCGATCTTGCGGAGCGTCTCCGGCGAGACGCCCGCCTCCAAGGCGGTCTCGAGCATCGACCGATCCCCTCGCGCCCGACGGAGCAATGCGCCCAGGCGCTGCCCGCGTTCGATGTCGGCAGCGGTGAGTGGGAGACGGACCATGGCCCCGATACTAATACCGGTACAGTTGTCGGCATGATCGAGATCTTCACCCCGTCCGAACTCCCCCGCGCCCGAGCAGTCGGAGCCCTCGTTGGGTCGATGCTGCGCCGGCTGCAGGAGCGGACGACGGTCGGGACGAACCTGCTCGACATCGACCGGTGGACCGAGACGATGATCCGCGAAGCCGGCGCCGAGTCCTGCTACGTCGACTACGCCCCCTCGTTCGGCCGTGGTCCCTTCGGGCACTCCATCTGCACCTCGGTCAACGACGCGGTGCTGCACGGGCTCCCCCACGACTACCGGCTGCGGGACGGCGACCTGCTGACGCTCGACCTGGCGGTGACGCTCGACGGCGTCGTCGCAGACTCCGCCGTGAGCTTCGTCGTGGGAACCATGGCCGCGCCCGAGGACCTGGCGATGATCGAGATCACGGAGCGAGCCCTCGCCGCCGGTATCGCCGCCGCCGCTCCGGGGGCGAAGATCGGCGACCTGTCGCACGCCATCGGTTCCGTCCTGACGGACGCCGGGTACCCGATCAACCTGCAGTTCGGCGGGCACGGGGTCGGGTCGACCATGCACGGCGACCCGCACATCGCGAACGACGGCCGCGCTGGTCGCGGCTACACCCTCCGCCCCGGGCTGCTGCTCGCGCTGGAGCCCTGGATCATGGCGGACACCGACGAGCTCGTGACCGACGACGACGGCTGGACGCTGCGGAGCGCCACGGGAGCCCGCACGGCGCACAGCGAGCACACGATCGCGATCACCGAAGAGGGCGCCGAGGTGTTGACGCTGCGCTGACGGCCAGCCTGTGCGTCAGTAATCGCCCTTGATGACGAAGTAGGACCCGCGGATCTCGCCGGCCAGCTTCGACCGCTGGCGGGCGAACTTGAAGGAGGACAGCTCCTCCGGCACGTCCATATCGAGCGAGAGCTTGAAGCCGACGGCACGCTTGCCACCCGGTTCGACGGCGTACATGACGTTGATCGCCAGGCCCGACTCGTAGAAGACGTAGGCCATGCGCAGGCCCTCGACCTCGAAGCCGCTGACCTCGAGGGGCGGCGACGCGATGACGATGCCCCGCTCGTCGTGCAGGACCTGGGTCACGAGGTCGAGGACGTCGGGCGCTTCCTGCGGTGTGCCCGTGACGAACACGTGGTCGTACTTGTTCTTGAAGTAGCGGGCCTCGTTCGCGCGGAGGCCGGCGAGGGCCGGGGCGACCGGGGACGCCTCGAGGCCGGTGGTCGATACGTCGACGAAGTCGACCGTGTACGTCATGGCGTCACCGTAGCCCCCCGGCTTCGGTTGCGGGAGAGCCGCGTGGCATACGGTGTCGGCGTGCATGCGAAGCAGAGCAACACTGCTACCGGGTGGACCGTGGTCCTGAACGCGGTCCTCACCGTGTGCGGCATCGGACTCGCTGTCGGGAACGTCAACAGCGCCGACCACTTCATGCTGGTCTGCGGGATCGTGATGGCGCTGTCGGGCGCTGTCAGCTTCGTGCTGAACCTCAGGACGTGGCGACGATCCCGTCAGCCGTGACCGACTAGTTGTTGAAGCGGAACTCCACCACGTCGCCGTCCTGCATGACGTAGTCCTTGCCCTCGATGCGGGCCTTGCCGTGCGCACGGGCCTCGGCGATGGAGCCCGTCTCGACGAGGTCCTCGAACGAGATGACCTCCGCCTTGATGAAGCCCTTCTCGAAGTCGGTGTGGATGACGCCAGCAGCCTGGGGCGCCTTCCACCCCTTGCCGATCGTCCACGCGCGGGACTCCTTGGGGCCGGCGGTGAGGTACGTCTGCAGCCCGAGGGTGTCGAAGCCGATGCGCGCGAGCTGGTTCAGCCCGGACTCGGTCTGACCGGTGGACTCGAGGAGCTCAGCAGCGTCAGCGGGGTCGAGGTCGATGAGCTCGGACTCGACCTGGGCGTCGAGGAACACAGCCTGGGCGGGGGCGACGAGCGCCGCGAGCTCGGCCTTGCGGTCCTCGTTCGTCAGGATGGCCTCGTCGACGTTGAAGACGAAGATGAACGGCTTGGCGCTGAGCAGCCCGAGCTCGGCGATCGGCGACAGGTCGATCTTCGTGGCGGACAGGAGCGTGCCCTGCTCGAGCGTGGCGCGGACCTCGCGGGCGGTCTCGAGGACGGCGGGCTCCATCTGCTTGAGCTTCACCGCCTTCTCGTAGCGCGGCATCGCCTTGTCGACGGTCTCCATGTCGGCGAGGATCAGCTCGGTGTTGATGACCTCGAGGTCGTCCTTCGGCGAGACCTTGTTCGCCACGTGCACGACGTCGTCGTCGGTGAACCCGCGGACGACCTGCGCGATGGCGTCGGCTTCGCGGATGTTGGCGAGGAACTTGTTGCCGAGGCCTTCACCTTCGCTGGCGCCCTTGACGATGCCGGCGATGTCGACGAACGACACCGGCGCGGGCACGGTCTTCTCCGACTTGAACAGCTCAGCGAGCGTGTCGAGCCGCGGGTCCGGCAGGTTCACCACCCCGACGTTCGGCTCGATGGTCGCGAACGGGTAGTTCGCCGCCAGGACCGAGTTCTTGGTGAGCGCGTTGAACAGGGTCGACTTGCCGACGTTCGGGAGACCGACGATTCCGATGGTGAGAGCCACGGGAGGACAGCCTACCGGCGGCTGCCCGCCGGAGCCGACCCGGGCCTCCAGTCCGCAGGTCAGTCCGCGTCGGGGACCGACCCCAGCGAGATCAGCCAGAGGACAGCGGTGAGGACGCCGCTGAATCCGCCAGCGACCACCATCGCGATCGCGACCGCGATCGCGGCACCGGTGCCGGCCAGCGCGACCGCGAGGGCGATCGCTTTTCGCGCGGTGTGCGGGGGCGCGTCCACGGGCTCGGCCTGCGCCAGCAGGTCGTCGAGGTCGCGCGGATCGCTCATGGGGCGAGACTACCGGCGGTGCACCTGGACGACGAGGGCGCGGACCCGCGCTTCGACGACTCCCAGGACCTCGGCCTGCAGGCGCTGGGATGCGCGCCAGTCGCCCGCCACCTCAAGTCGGTGGTCAGCTCGGTCGACGGCCTGGAGGATCGCTGCAGTTCCCGAGACACGGTCCGGCCGCCACATGGTGTCGTCGGTCCCGCCGATCGCGACGTGCGTGCTGGGCGCGGCCCGGAGCGCCGCCGTGACGGCGTCGTTCGTCAGCACCGGCGTGAGCCAGACTCCCGGCACCGCGTTCCGCACTGCCCACGGCAGGGCAAAGCACCCGAAGGACTTGGCGACCACCAGGTCGGGTGTGCGGCCAGCGAGCGCTGCATCGACCGCGGCCTCGACGAACGCCGTCGGGTCCGCGTCCGCTGCCGCGTCGACAACCCAAGTGGGTGCGACGACCTCGCACCCGGCGGCCGTGGCGATGTCGCTCGACCACCAGAGGAGCGGGGCCTGCTGCCCGTACCCCGCACCTGCGAGCAGCAGCACGAGCGGTGGTCGGTCGGGCGCGGTTCCCATCCTCCGACTGTAGGACGGCACCGACCGACTGGGGGACGGCGTCCTCCGACCGACCGATGACACGGACACGTCCTTCACCTGAGACCCTGGTGGCAGGGCGACAGACGGAGGACAGCCATGTGGTTCGAACGCGACCGGCTCGGCGTGCACTCGATGGGCTTCGACGCTCGCGACCAGCGGCGGTGGTTCACGCCGGAGACGATCGCCGCGCTGGAGGCCATGCCGCCCCGCGAGCTCGACGCCCTGCACGATGCCCTGGCTGAGCTCGAAGCGGACGTCCTGGTGGAGTACGACCCCGAGGACGCCGTCATCGACCACCAGGAGGAGGACCGCTGGCGGATGGTCGCTCCGCCCGCGGACGCCGCCTTCCCCACCATCACCGAGGACTTCGCCGCGGCGATCGAGGCACACGTCCGGAGCCTGCCGCCGCGGTGGCGCCTCGACGGGGCAGCGCTCGCGTTCGAACTCGTCGGCACGGTCCTCCGCCCGTGGTGGACGGCGGAGCACGCACGACGCACGAGGACCTGGCGGATCACCGCACGTCGACGCCGTGGCACCCGCAGGACCCGCCGCCGCTGACGCAACGCCGATGCGCGTTCCGGCGATGTCGGAACCCCGTGCGACGATCGGGACGTGTCATTGGACTTCACCGCGATCGACTTCGAGACCGCCAACAGCTCGCCCGCCAGCGCGTGTTCCGTCGGCCTCGTGAAGGTCCGCGCGGGCCGGGTCGTCGAGCGGGCGTCGTGGTTCATCCGCCCGCCGTTCGGCCACGATGCCTTCCTCGAGTGGAACACCCGCATCCACGGGATCGTTGCCGAGGACGTCGTCCGTGCGAAGACGTGGGAGCAGCAGTACCCGGACATCGTGGCCTTCGCCGCTGGAGACGTCCTCGTCGCCCACAACGCGCGCTTCGACATGGGCGTGATCGCGGGCAGCTGCTCGGCGACGGGGATCGAGCTGTCCGAGCACCACTCGATGTGCTCCCTCGCGGTGGCACGCAAGACGTACACGCTCGACTCCTACCGCCTGCCGATGGCCGCCATGGCCGCAGGGTTCGAGGACTTCCAGCACCACGACGCAGCAGCGGACGCCGAAGCCTGCGCCGCGATCGTCGTACACGCTGCCCAGCGACACGAAGCCCCCACGGTCGAGGCCCTCGGAGCCGCGACCCGAGTGATGATCAACCCCGTGCGCATCCCCGCCGAGAAGCCGCGGGCCGCGAACCAGCCGCGGCTGTCGAACCGCCCGATGATCTTCGCCGACTGACCGGATCGGTCGGCCCGGGCCGGCTGCGCCCATCGGCTCCACGGGCTGCCGCGGCCCCGATGGTATTGTCACGACAATCCGTCGCGGCACCGCTGCCGCACCCGCAGCCAGCACGCCGCACTCCCGAAGGACCGCGATGACCAACGAAGGCCAGGTGCCGTCCGACCTGTTCATGGACCTGGACCGATCAGGTCCGATGCCGCTCTACTTCCAGGTCGCCTCGCGCATCGAGGAGTCGATCCGCTCCGGCGCGATGCCGCCGGGCTCGCGGTTGGAGAACGAGATCGCCCTCGGCGAGCGCCTCGGCCTGTCCCGCCCGACGATCCGTCGTGCCATCCAGGACCTCGTCGACAAGGGCCTGCTCGTCCGGCGTCGCGGCATCGGCACGCAGGTCGTGCACGGGCCCGTCACGCGGAAGGTCGAGCTGACGAGCCTGTTCGACGACCTGACACAGGGGTCGCAGAAACCGACGACGAAGCTCCTCGAGCGCAGTGACGTCCCGGCGAGCCCGGCCGTCGCCGAGGCGCTCAGCCTGCAGCCCGGCACGACGGTCGTCCACATCCGCCGCGTGCGGTTCGCCGAGGACGTGCCGATGGCCATCCTCGAGAACTACCTGCCGCCGGAGTTCCTCGAGATCACCGACGCGGACCTGCAGTCCCACGGGCTGTACCAGCTGCTCCGCGCTCGCGGGGTCACGATGCGCGTCGCCAAGCAGCGGATCGGCGCCCGCGCGGTCTCCGACGAAGAAGCGAGCCTGCTCGAGATCGAGGACGGCGACCCCGTCCTGACCATGAGCCGCACCGCGTACGACGCCTCGGGGCGAGCGGTCGAGTACGGCGTGCACTGCTACCGCCCGGACCGCTACTCGTTCGAGGTCACGCTCGTCGACAAGTAGGCGCTCGTGCGGTCCACCGCCGGCAGGCCGACCTACCCTGCTGCCGGTACGCCGAGCTCGCCCGTGACGTACTGCGCGCGGCCGAAGCCGAACGACCAGTCCTGCGGTCCGTTCTCGACGTAGCCGATGAAGACGTCCTCCGTCGCGACACCGACCGCCACGAGCCGGTCGTGGATCGCCGCGTAGAGCGTCGTCTTGGCGTCGTCCGTCCGTCCGCGCTGCGTGAAGACCTGGATCATGACGACGCCCTCGGTGCGCTCGAAGCCGAGCCCGGCGTCCTCGGCGATGATCTGCTGCGCCGGGTGCTCGGTGATGATCTGGAACCGGTCACGCGGCGGGATGCCGTAGACGTCGACGATGGCGGTGTGGATCGCGTCGGCGATGGCGCGGACGGCTTCCGGGCTGCGCCCGGTGGTCAGGTCGATGCGGACGAGCGGCATGGTGCCTCCTGCTGGTCGAGACTTTGTCCTGACAAAGTACCACGGCTCCGACGGAGTCACGAACGGACGGGAGGCCCGGCACCTGCTGGCACCGGGCCTCCCGTCCGTCTCGGTGACCGTCTAGAGCACGGGGGTCGCCGCGTCGGCGGTGAGCGGCCCGTCGACGCGGGCGACGTCGTGCCAGGCGCCGTCGGCGAGGGATGCCTCCGCGGCCTCGACGACCGAGGCAGCGGCCAGGCCGTCGGCGACCGACGGCGCGAGCTGCTCTCCGCGACGGACGCTGGCGATGAACTGGGCAGCCTCGATGGTCTTCAGGTCGTCGTAGCCCATGGCCGTCCCGGCGCCCGGCTGGAACCGGCCGAACTCGCCGTCGCCCGGCGCGACGAGGTGCGTGGTGTAGCCGGACGACTCCTGCCCGTCGAGTGCGACCTGGAGCTCGTTCATCCGCTGGAAGTCCCAGCGCACGGAGCCCCGGGTGCCGTAGACCTCGATCGCGTACTCGGCGTGGGGCCCGTGCATGACCCGACTCGAGTCCATCGTGCCGACCGCGCCACCGTCGAAGCGGAGGAGCAGGGCGGCGTAGTCCTCGTTCTCCACCGGTCGGAGCGCGCCGGTCGCGGCGGCGCTCCGGTCCACGATCCCGTTGCCCGGGACGGGACGCTCGGTGACGACGGTGTCGGCGAGCGCGGTGACGCTGCCGATCCGCCCGACCAGGTACTGCGCCAGGTCGACGCCGTGCGAGAGCAGGTCGCCGAGGACACCGGACCCCGCACGGTCCCGCTCGAACCGCCAGGTCAGCGGTGCCGCGGGGTCGGCGGAGTAGTCGGCCAGGAACGACCCACGCACGGTCGTGACCCGGCCGAGTCGACCGCTCCGGACCAGTTCGCGGGCGCGCTCGATCGCGGGGGCGTGCCGGTAGTTGAAGCCGACGCTCGTGATGACGCCCGAGCGCTGGACGGCGTCGTGGATCGCGCGCGAGTCCTCCGCTGAGCGGCCCATCGGCTTCTCGATCCAGAACGGCTTGCCGGCCTCGGCTGCGGCGACGGCCATCTCGCGGTGCAGGAAGTTCGGCGAGCAGATCGACACGACGTCGACGGCCGGGTCGGCGAGGACCTCGTGCCAGTCGGCGACGGCACGCTCGTACCCGAGACGGTCGATCGCCTGCGCACGGGCCTCGGGCACCGGGTCCGCCGCGACGACGAGCCGCGGCCGGACGCCGAGCTCGGGGAAGTGGTCGGGCAGCGCGCGGTACGCACGCGAGTGCAGCCGCCCCATCCACCCGACGGAGATCAGTCCGACGCCGACCGAGTCCATCGCGCTCAGACGGCCGGGACGATGATGTCGCGGACCAGGGCGTCGAGCTTGGCGTCCGCGTCGAGGAACTGGCGGAGCGTCGTGACGGTGGCACCGAAGCGGTCGAACTCGTCGATCGTCATGCCGTCCTCGTCGTACCCGCGAGCGAACTCGGGCGTCGCCGCACGCAGCGCGTCGAGCACGTGGGCCGGGACCTCGTCGTCGATGGCGTCGGGACGGAACGGGAACGCGTTGTCGTTGATGTCCTTCGACCACTGGAACGGCGGGGAGACGACGAGGTCGCCGCCCTGGAACTCAGACCACTGCAGGGCGTTGCGGAAGGCCGCGACGAGCACCCGCGAACGGAACCCGCGCTGCCGGAAGACCCGGTACGCGTTCTTCACCGCGGCGACGCCGGCCCACTCGAGGTACCCGGGATCGATCATCACGTGGTCGCGCTGCACCGAGGTCTTCAGCCAGTCGTCGAAGCGCCCGGCCATCAGGGTGACCACGTGGCCGAACTCCTGGTCCGGCAGGCCGTCCGCGGCCCGGCGGTCGAGCGCGCGCTCGATGGCCTCGCCCACGGCGACGACCTGCGGCACGGTGAACGACACCGTCGCGTTGATGGACACCCCGCGGTAGGCGGCTTCCTCGATCGCGGCGATCCCGGTCTTCGTCGCGGGGATCTTCACGATGATGTTCGGCGCGAGCCCGGAGAACCGCACGGCCTGCTCGACGAGGGCGTCCTGGTCGCGGTGGAAGCGCGGGTCGGTCTGCATGCTGAGCCGGCCGTTGCGTCCCCCGGAGGCCTCGAACGCGGGAAGCAGCTGGGCGGCCGCGGCGATCGAGAGCTCCTCGACGGCCTTCCACCCGATCCAGGACTCCCCCGCCGTCGGGTGTTCGGCGGCGATCTCGCGGATGCGCGGGACCCACGTCTCCGGGTCCTGCTGGATGCAGGTGTACGCGATGACCGGGTTGCAGGTCGCCCCGACGGCGCCGTACAGGTGGATGGCGGTGGCCAGTTCGCGCGGGTCAGCGGAGTCGTTCCACAGGGCAGTCGGGGTCTGCTCGGCCGCCTGGAGCGTGACCGGGCGGGTGTCGGCGGGGTTCTCCTGTGCGTCGTTCGTTGGTGCAGTCGTGGTTGCCGGCGTCGTTGCGGTCGTCATCGGTGCAGTCCCTTCGTGATCGTGTCGAGCTGGAAGCGCGAGACCTCGTCCGCGTTCTCGTCCTCGGCGAAGACGCTCGACACCGCGACGGTGTCCTCGCGCGCCGAGAAGCCGACGCGGTCGAGCGCTGCCCAGAACCGGTCGAAGTCGACGTCGCCCTGGCCCACCGGCAGGTGTTGGTGGACGCGGACGGCGTTGCCCGGCGGGTTGGTGATGTAGCGGAGGCCGTGGGAGCGGTGGTGGTCGAACGCGTCCGCGACGTGTACGAGCTGCAGGGAGTCCCCCGCGGCGTCGATGACCGCATCCATGTCGCCGCCGTAGTGGAACGTGTGGCAGGCCACGTACACGAACCCGACGTGCTTGGAGTTGAGCCCACGGATCACCCGCAGGGCCTCGAGGCCGTCCTCGACGAAGTCGTCGGGGTGCGGGTCGATGAGGACGCGGAGGTCGGCGGCCTCGATGACCGGGAGCAGTTCCTCCATCGCCCAGTAGAACTGCGCCTCGGACTCCTCGGCCCGCTCGGGTCGTCCGGAGAACTCCGTGTTGATGGTGTCCACCCCGAGGCGCTGGGTGATCTCGATCACGCGCTTCCACTGCTTGACGGCGGTCTCACGGGTCTCGCGGTCGGGGCCTGACCAGCGCAGCACCGGCAGGACGCTGGCCACCTGGACCCCGGCGTCCGCGCAGGCCGCGGCGAAGGCGTCGACGAGGTCGTCGTCGGCCTTCGGGTGCCGGAAGAACGGGATGAAGTCGCGGTGCGGGGTCAGCTGGAGGTACTCGTAGCCGAGTTCGGCGACCTTCCGCGGGAACTCGAGCAGGTCGAGGTCGTGGTGGAAGGGCGTGGGGTCGAGGGCGATCTTCGGCACGGGCTACGCCTCCGTGAGCACCGGGGCGTCGGCGTAGAACGCCGGCTTCGCGACCGCGTACTCGACCTGCTCGTGCGCCCCGCTCTGCTGGGCACGGACGGCGACCTCGGCGACGACGGACGCCGTGTAGCCGTCCCAGGCGCTCGGGCCGTCGATGCCGCCGAGGCGTGCGGCGTCGACCCAGCGCTGGACCTCTTCGTCGTAGGCGGCGGCGAAGCGCTCCTTGTACGACGGGGTCACCCCCTGGCCGGACACACCGCCCGAGACGACGAGCTGCGAGGTCTCGCGGCCGATGTACGCGACGCCCGACTCGAACACGGCGTCCGTGGTGACCTGGTAGCCGAACTGTGCGTTGACGTTGATCTCGACGATCGCCATGGTGCCCGACTCCGTCGTGAACAGCACGAACTGCGGCTCGGGCAGGTCGGCCGGGGCGAGGGAGTTCTGTCGGGGCTTCTTGACCTCGACGCTCGTGATCGCCTCGCCGGTGATGAACGGGATGATGTCGATCTCGTGGATCACCGAGTCGTGGATGAGCATCGACTCGCTGAAGTTCGGCGGGGTCGTCGGGTTGCGGTGCGCGTGGTGCAGCGCGAGCAGTGCGCCGTTCGCCCCGGACTCCCGCAGCGCCTTGAGCTCCTGGTAGCCGGTGTCGAAGCGGCGCATGAACCCGACCTGGATCTTCGGTCGGTCGGCCTTCGTCTGCTCGAGCTCGACGATGCGCAAGGAGTCCTCGGCGCTCGTCGTGAGGGGCTTCTCGCACAGCACGGTGAGCCCGCGCTCCAGGGCCGTCACCAGGATCGGCTCGTGCAGGAACCCGGGCGTCGCGATGACGACGGCGTCGATCGGCGTCAGGTCGAGTGCCTCGTCGAAGGAGGCCGCGGTGACGGCACCCGGCGCGACTGCGGCAGCCGCGGCGGCGCGGGCCTGGTCGGGCTCGACGACCGCGACGACGTCGGCGTTCGAGATCTTCGCGGTGATGCGACGGACGTGGTCGGCGCCCATCATGCCGGCGCCGACGACGGCGACGCGGAGGTTTCCGGTGGTCATGAGGTTCTCCTGTGGTGGACGACTGTGTCGCGGAACGCCGTCGTGGGCGACGGCGTGGTGATGGTGGTGCGGACGGCGCTCAGGACGCCCGAGCGGCCGACGTGGACCCGAGGATGTGCTGGAACGTGCGCTCGGCGATCGGGCCGGGGGCGTCGACGGAGCAGCCGTACATGTCCTGCTCGACGATGCCGAAGATCTCCGGGTTGATCCGGGCGACGGCCTCGATGATCGGCGCGAGCTCCGGGGTTCCGTGCGGCGGCTCGGTCATGATCCCCTGGGACACCGCGGTGGCGAAGGGGACGTCGTTCTTCAACACGTCGAACAGCAGGTCGGTGTCGACCTGCTTGAGGTGCAGGTAGCCGATGCGCTCGGGGTGCTCGGTGATGAGCTTGAGGGAGTCGCCGCCGTAGTAGGCGAAGTGGCCGGTGTCCAGGCAGAGGTTCGTGTACTCCGGGTTCGTGACCTCGAGGAAGCGCACGGTCTCCTTGTACGTGCCGACGTGGCTGTCGGCGTGCGTGTGGAACTGCTGGTGGACGCCGAACTCCTCGAACAGCGCCTTGCCGAGCTGGTCGTGCCCCCTGCCGAGCCGCTGCCACTGCTCGTCGTCCAGCGTGCGGGCCTCGAGCACCTCTTCCGTGGCGTCCGACCGCCACAGGTCCGGGATCGTGACGAGGTGCTCGGCGCCGAGCGCAGCCGCGAGCCCCGCGACCGCGACGGCCTGGTCCCATGCCCGCTGGAACTGGTCGTCGCCCTTGTGGAACCCGGTGAAGACCGTGCCGGCGGACAGCTTGAGTCCGCGGGACCCGAGCTCGTCGGACAGCTGGGCCGGGTCGGTGGGCAGGTAGCCGTACGGGCCGAGCTCGATCCACTCGTAGCCGGCAGCACTCGCCTCGTCGAGGAAGCGCTGCCACGGCACCTGGGCAGGGTCGTCCGGGAACCAGACGCCCCAGGAGTCCGGCGCGGTGCCGATGCGGATCGAGGCACCGGTGGCGTCCTCGGACGGGGTGCCGATGGGGGTGGCGGTGTCGGTCATGACGTCGCTGTCGCTCTCTGTCTCGGGGTGGTGTCAGCGTCTCGGGGTGGTGTCAGCCGAGCAGCGGTCGCTGTGCGGCGAGGTGCTGCTCGTAGTCGGCGCGGGCGGCCCGGGTGCTGTCGAGGGTCGAGGTCTGCGCGACCGGGACGTCCCACCACCCGTCGCCGTCGGGTGCGTAGACCAGCGGGTCGGAGTTCACGTGGATGAGCGTCGTGTGCTCGTTCGCCTTGGCCTGGCGGACGGCTGCCCGGAGGTCGTCGATGGCGGCCGGACCCGGCTCGACCTCGATCACGTCGACGCCGTACGACCGGGCGTTCGCTGCCAGGTCGACGGGCAGGGGCTCGCCGTTGTCGAACGACTGGGTGGCGTCGTCGAGGTAGCGGTACCTGGTGCCGTAGCGCTCCGAGCCGACGGTCTCGGACAGGTGCCCGATGGACGCGTACCCGTGGTTCTGGATGAGCACCACGATGATCTTCAGGCCCTCGGCCACCGCGGTGACGAGTTCGGTGTGCAGCATCAGGTAGGAGCCGTCGCCGACCATGACGATGGCGTCGCGGTCGGGTGCCGCGCGTCGGACACCGAGCCCGCCGGCGATCTCGTAGCCCATGCACGAGAACGCGTACTCGACGTGGTACCCGAGCTCGTCGCGGACCCGCCAGAGCTTGTGCAGGTCGCCCGGCAGCGAACCGGCCGCCTGGATGACGACGTCGCGAGGGTCCGAGGCGGACTGGACCGCGCCGATGATCTCCGACTGCCCGGGCAGCGCAGCCCCCGTGGGTGCGAAGGCCTCGTCGACCAGGGCGTCCCACGACCGCTTGCGGTCCGCGATCTCGCCCGCGTACCCGTCGGACACCGCGTACGACGCGAGCGACGTCGTCAGCGCGACCAGGGCCTCCCGGGCGTCGGCGACCAGCGGCAGCTGACTGCCGTGCTTGTAGGCGTCGAACGCGGCGACGTTCACGTTGACGAAGGTGACGTCCGGGTGCTGGAACGCCGTGCGCGACGCCGTCGTGAAGTCGCTGTAGCGGGTGCCGATGCCGATCACGACGTCGGCCTGCGCGGCGATCGCGTTCGCGGCAGCCGTGCCGGTCGCGCCGATGCCGCCCAGGTACTGCGGGTGGTCCCAGGGCAGGGCACCGCCACCGGCCTGCGAGGTGCCGACCGGGATGCCCGTGGCCTCGACGAAGGCACGCAGCTCGGCGGCCGCGTCGGCGTACAGGACTCCGCCGCCGGCGACGATCACCGGGCGTTCGGCGGCCTGGATCGCGGCGACCGCACGGGCCAGGGGTCCGTGCTCGGGCAGGGGCCGGCGGACGTGCCACTCACGCGGTGCCAGGAACGCGACGGGGACCTCGAGCTCCTCGGCCTGCACGTCCTCGGGCAGGGCGATCGTGACCGCACCGGTCTCGGCGGGGTCGGTGAGCACCCGCATCGCGGCGAGCGCGATCGAGAAGAGCTGCTCGGGCCGTTCGACCCGGTCGAAGAAGCGCGACAGCGGCCGGAACGCGTCGGTGACCTGCACCGAGGTGTCGTGCGGCATCTCGATCTGCTGCAGCACCGGGTCGGTGGTGCGCGTGGCGAAGGTGTCGGACGGCAGGAGCAGTGCGGGCAGGCGGTTCGTCGTGGCCAGCGCGGCACCGGTCAGCATGTTGGCCGCGCCCGGGCCCACCGAGGCGGTGGCGGCGTAGGTCGCACGACGGCGGTGCATCCGGGCGTACCCGACCGCCTGGTGCACCATCGCCTGCTCGTTGCGGGCCTGGTGGTAGGGCAGCAGTCCGGGCTGCTCGACGTGCAGCTGCTTGATCGCCTGGCCGAGACCGGCGACGTTGCCGTGCCCGAAGATGCCGAAGACGCCCGGGATCGTGCGCTCGCGGACGTCCCCGTCGACGGTCCACTGGTTCGCGAGGAACTCAACGAGTGCCTGGCCGACGGTCATGCGGCGTGTGGGGGTGCTCACGCGGGCTCCTTCTCGTGCTCGTAGGGCAGTCGGGGGTCGATCGTCTCCGACTCCCACACCTGGCGGACCCACCCGTGGGCGGGGTCGTCGGTGATGTTCCAGACGCGTTCCGGGTCAGGCCCGGCCATCACGTTGAGGTAGTACATGTCGTAGCCGGGAGCGGCGACGGCCGGACCGTGCCACCCGTACGGCACGAGGGCGACGTCGCCGGTGCGGACCTGGCGGAACTCGTCGATCGGGCGGTCGTCGGAGGCGTAGGTGCGGTGCAGTGCGAACGGGTCGGCGGACTCGGGGGCGTCGACACCACGGGCCACGGCGGACTCGTAGTAGTAGATCTCCTCGAGGTCGGACTCCTGCCCGGGGCGGTGCGTGTCGTGCTTGTGCGGCGGGTACGACGACCAGTTGCCGGCGGGCGTGATGACCTCGCACACGATGAACTTGACGGCGTCGAGCGCTGCCGGCGTGCCGAAGTTGTGCACCTGCCGGCTCGACTGACCGGCACCGCGGAGCTCCACGGGGACGTCCTGCCGTGGCACGTAGGTCGACGGCTTGTGCTCGTCGGTGGGGGCCTCGGCGACCGCGAACCGACCGCGGCCGGTGATCGTCGCGGCGGTCCCCGACCCGAGGTACAGGACGTCCGTCGGGCCGTCGAACACGCTCGAGCGCCCCTCGAGCTCCTGCGTCGTGTCGCCGTACGCCACGGTGAAGCTGCCGGCGAGCGGCACCACGATGCGCTCGACGGCGTCGGACGGCAGGTCCAGCTCGTCGCCGTCGGACAGCGCACCGGTGCGGAGACCGGTGTGCGCCCAGCCCGCGACGCGGCCGTCGACGACGTCCGTCCAGCCGTCCTCGGGTCGCGAGCCGGCGGGGATGAACCAGGTGTCGTTCGTCATGTGCGGGGCCGTCAGCTGTTCGACGGGAAGCCGAGGTTGATGCCGCCGTGCGACGGGTCCAGCCACCGGCTCGTGATGGCCTTCTGCCGGGTGAAGAAGCTCACGCCGTCGGCGCCGTACGCCTTGTGGTCCCCGAACAGCGAGTTCTTCCAGCCGCCGAACGAGTAGTACGCCACGGGCACGGGGATGGGCACGTTGATGCCGATCATGCCGACCTGCACGTCGCGCTGGAACCGACGGGCGGCGCCGCCGTCGTTCGTGAAGATCGCTGTGCCGTTGCCGAACGCGCCGGAGTTGATGAGTTCGAGGCCCTCTTCGTACGTTGCGACCCGGACGACGGAGAGCACCGGTCCGAAGATCTCCTCGGTGTAGACGCGGCTGGTGGTCGGGACGCGGTCGATCAGCGTCGGGCCGAGCCAGAAGCCGTTCTCGTCGCCGTCGGGTCGGACGGTGCGGCCGTCCACCACGACCACCGCACCGTCCTGCTCGGCGACCTCGATGTACGAGGCGACCTTGTCGCGGTGCTGCTCGGTGACGAGCGGGCCCATGTCGCACCCGCGACGGCCGTCACCGACGCGCAGGGTGGCCGCACGCTCGGTGATCTTCTCGATGAGCTCGTCGGCGACCGGTTCCACCGCGACGACGACGGAGATCGCCATGCAGCGCTCCCCGGCGGACCCGAAGCCCGCGTTGATGGCGTTGTCGGCGACGAGGTCGAGGTCGGCGTCTGGCAGCACGAGCATGTGGTTCTTCGCGCCGCCGAGGGCCTGCACGCGCTTGCCGTGCCGGGTGCCGGTCTCGTAGACGTACTGCGCGATCGGCGTGGAGCCGACGAAGGAGATCGACTGCACGTCGGGGCTGGTCAGCAGGCCGTCGACGCTCACCTTGTCGCCGTTCAGGACGTTGAAGACACCGGCGGGCAGCCCCGCCTCGGTGAACTTCTCGGCGAGCCAGAGCGCGGCGCTCGGGTCCTTCTCGCTCGGCTTGAGCACGACGGTGTTGCCCGCGGCGATCGCGATCGGCAGGAACCACAGCGGCACCATGGCGGGGAAGTTGAAGGGGCTGATGATGCCAACGACGCCGAGCGGCTGTCGGATCGAGTAGACGTCGATCCCGGTGGAGACCTGATCGCTGAACTCGCCCTTGAGCAGCTGCGGGATGCTCGTCGCGAGCTCGACGACCTCTTGTCCACGGGCGATCTCGCCGAGGGCGTCGTCGAGGACCTTGCCGTGCTCGCTCGTGATGATCTCGGCGAGCTCGGCCTTGTCGCGGTTCAGGATCTCGCGGAACGCGAAGAGGACCTGCTGGCGCTTGGCGAGGGACAGGTCGCCCCATGCCGGGAACGCGGCCTTCGCACTGGCGATCGCGGCCTGGACCTCGGCGTCGTCGGCGAGCGCGACCTGCTTCGTGGCGACCCCGAGTGCCGGGTCGTAGACCGGCGCGGTCCGACCGGAGGTCGAGGCCACGCGGGCCCCGTCGATCCAGTGCCCGATCGTGGTCAGGGCGGTGTCGGTGAGCGTCATGCGGTGCTTCCTTCCGGGATGGACGAGTCCATGGTCGTGGAGCCGGCGAGCCGCGCGGCTGGGTCGTTCGGATCTGTGGAGGACCCGCCCCGAGCCTCCTGGCTGTGGAGGGAACCGCCGGACGGGTCCCCGTCCGGCCGGCGGTGGACGAGTCCGGCGGCCACGTCGACCGCGGCGGCGACGTCACCGTCCGGCGGGTAGAGCAGGGTACGACCCACGACCAGACCGCGCACGCCCGGCAGGGCGAGGGCGTCGGCCCACATGGCGTAGGTCTCGTGGGGACGCGACGACGGGTCGCCACCGAGCAGGAGCGTCGGCAGCGTGGTCGCCGCCATCACCCGCGCCATGTCGTCGACCACCGGGATCTTGAGCCAGCTGTAGGCGCTCGACTCCCCGAGTCCCGCGGCGATCGCCATCGAGGTGATCACGGCGTCCGCCGTCAGGTCGTTCACGACCCGGCCGTCCTGCCACGAGGACATGAAGGGCTCGAGCATGATCGGGAGCTGCGCGGCGGCGGCCTCGGTGACGGCCTTCGCCGTGGCCTCCAGCGTCGGGGCGGTGCCCGCGTCCTGCAGGTTGACGCGGACGAGCAGCTTGGCGAAGTCGAACCCGGACCGCTTGATCGACGCCGCCGAGTACGCCGTGTACCGGTCGTCCATCTCGAAGGTCGCCCCGCGGAGTCCACCGCGGTTCATGGACCCGACGACGACCTTGCCGTCGAGGGCACCGAGGAGCGCGAGGTCCTCGAGGATGTCCGGTGTGCCGAGGACCCCGTCGACGCCGGGGCGGCCGAGGGCGACCACGAGCCGCTCGAGCAGGTCGTACCGGTCGGCCATCGCGGACTCGTCGTCTCCGACGGCCAGCGCGCCACGGGCGGGGTGGTCGGCCGCGACGATGAAGAGCTTGCCGTCGTCACCGAGCAGCGATCGGCGGGTGCGGGACGCGAGGGTGCTCGCGACGACCTCCGGGGAACCGGCGCGGACGTCGCGCAGGCGGTCGATGGCAGCGGGGCTGATCTCAGGCATGGACGGCCTCCTCTGTCGGGTTGTCCTGCAGGAACGTCTCGATCTCGTCGCTCGTCGGCATGGCCGTCGAGCACTCGAAGCGCGTCGCGACGATGGCACCGGCCGCGTTGGCGAAGGCGAGCACGCGCTCGAGTCCCCAGCCCTGCAACAGCCCGTGGGTCAGTGCTCCTCCGAAGCCGTCGCCCGAACCGAGCCCGTTGACGACGTCGATGTGGTGCGGGCGGAGCTCGACGAGCTCGTCACGGGTCTTCGCGAGGACGCCCTTCGGCCCCTGCTTCACGATCGCGACCTCGACCCCGCGTTCCAGCAGGGCGTCGGCAGCGCGGACCGGGTCGGTCTCGCCGACGGCGACCTCGCACTCCTCGCGGTTGCCGACGGCGACGGTGGCGTGCTCGAGGGCGACCGCGACCTCCCTGGTGGCGGCTGCCGGCGAGGACCAGAACACCGACCGGTAGTCGAGGTCCAGCACCGTGTGCACCGTCGTGGGGTGGTCCGACGCGCTCCGGGCCGCGAACGCGACGTGGTGCGCTTGGCGGCTGGGCTCCTCGCTCAGCCCGGTCACGGTGGTCCAGAAGACCCGTGCGCGCTCGATCTCGTGGAGCGGCAGGGACTTGGCCGTGATCATCAGGTCCGGCGCCTTGGGTGCGCGGTAGAAGTACAGCGGGAAGTCGTCCGGCGGGAACAGCTCGCAGAAGGCGACCGGGGTGTTCAGGCCGTCGACCGTCTCGACGAAGGCGTTCGCGACGCCGAACTCGGGCAGGGTGCGCGCGATGTACCGGCCGAAGGGGTCGTTGCCGGTACGGGTGATGACGGCGGCGTCCGCACCGTGGCGGGCTGCGGCGATGGCGACGTTCGTGGCGCTGCCGCCGACGGACTTGGAGAACGTCTCGACGTCCTCGAGCGGGCCGGTCTGCTGCGGGTAGATGTCGACGCTGACGCGACCCATGGTGATCACGTCGTAGGCGTGGGGAGCTTCGTTCGTCATGCGACGCGAGGGGACCTTCCGTGCGGCTTCATCGGCGGACGATCACGACTGTACATCATCCTTGGCCTAATGTCATGACATGGTCCAGCCGGCCTGTTCCGGCGGTCATCGGGTCGCCTCCGGGTCCGCTCTGGAGGCTCGCCCGCGTCCGCCCCGCTGCTGTCGGTGGGACCTGGGAAGGTCTGGGCATGGACATCTCCGCCCTGCTCGTCGGCCTGCTGATCGGCGCCCTCGCCGGCGCCGCCGTCGCGTGGTCGCTCGCGCGTTCCCGCGCCGGCGCGTCCGCCGCGACGGCCGTCGCCACCGCCGACGCCCTCCGTGCGCGTCTCTCCGAGGTCCGCCAGGACGCCGAGGAACGCCTCGACGCGCAGGACACCCAGTACCGCCGGCAGGTGGACTCGCTCGAACGGCGGTCAGCCGAGCTGGAGCACCTCGTCGAGCGCATGCACGGCGCCGAGACCGCCCGGTCGCAGGACGAGTCCAAGGTGCTCACGGCGCTGAGCCCCGTCGCCGAGACCCTCGACGTGATGCGCGCGAAGATCGCCGAGCTCGAGCGGGCCCGCAGCGAGCAGTACGGCGCCATCTCCACGCAGCTGCGGTCCGCCGCCGAGTCCGAGGAACGGCTCCGCGCCACCGCCGAGACCCTCGCGAGCGCACTCACCTCGAACAGCACCCGGGGCGTCTGGGGCGAGACCCAGCTGCGCAACGTGGTCGAGGCCGCCGGGCTGCTCGAACGGGTCGACTTCGACGTGCAGTCCTCGGTGACGACGTCCGCCGGTGCCGCACGCCCGGACATGATCGTGCACCTGCCCGGCGGCAAGAGCATCGCGGTGGACGCCAAGGTGCCCTTCACCGCGTACCTGCAGGCGGTGGCGATCCCCGCCAGTGCCACGGGGGCCGAAGGTGCTCGTCGTGCCACGCTCATGACGCAGCACGTCAAGGCCCTGCGGGCACACGTGGACGCCCTCGCCGCGCGGGAGTACTGGTCGGGCTACGACGCCTCCCCCGAGCTCACGGTGGCGTTCATCCCGTCGGAGTCCCTCATCGCCAGCGCCCTGGCCGCGGACCCCGGGCTGCTCGACCACGCCTTCCGCAAGCGGGTCGCCCTGGCGTCCCCGGTCACGCTGTGGTCGGTGCTCAAGACCGTGGCGTTCTCGTGGCAGCAGGACGTCGTCACGACCGAGGCCCGCGAGCTCTTCCGGGTCGCCCGCGAGCTCCACGGCCGGCTCACGACGATGGCGACGCACGTCGACAAGCTCGGGCGGTCGATCCGCGGCTCGGTCGTCGACTACAACCGCTTCGTGGGGTCGCTCGAACGGCAGGTGCTGCCGAGTGCCCGACGGCTGTCGATGCTCGACGAGTCGAAGGTCATCGCGGAACCCACCGTGGTCGAGGACGAGCCGCGGTTGCTCACCGCACCGGAGCTCGTGGGCGCCCTCGACGAGGACTGACGCGCGGGCGCTGCGCGCTGCGCGCTGGGTTCGCACAACAGGAACCCGCTCGCGCCACGGATGTCCGTGGTTCGAGCGGGTTCTGGTCGTGCGGCGTCGGTCAGCGCCAGGTCAGACCCTGTGGATCAGAACCACTTCTCGGCGCGGTGGTCCGCCTGGATGCGACGGATCGTGTTCGAGCGCGACCGGAGCACGAGCGAGTCGGTGTGGATGACGCCACGCGAGCGGCGGACACCGTCGACGAGCACGCCGTCGGTGACACCGGTCGCGACGAAGAACGTGTTGTCGCCCGTGACCAGGTCGTCCTGGTCGAGGACCTTGTCGAGGTCGTGGCCAGCCGCGATGGCCCGCTCGCGCTCCTCGTCGTCCTTCGGCTGGAGCTTGCCGAGCAGCACCCCGCCGAGCGCCTTGATCGCGCACGCGGTGATGATGCCCTCGGGCGTGCCGCCGACGCCGACGCACATGTCGATGTTCGAGCCGGGCAGGGCCGCCGCGATGCCACCGGCGACGTCACCGTCGAGCAGCAGGCGGGTGCCGGCGCCCGTGGCACGGATCGCGCGGATGAGCTCGTCGTGGCGGGGGCGGTCGAGCACGGCGACGACCATGTCCTCGAGGTCCTTGCCCTTGGCCTTCGCCAGCGCGCGGATGTTGTCGCCGATCGGCTTCTCGAGGTCGAGGACCCCACGCCCCTCGGGTCCGGCGGCGATCTTGTCCATGTAGAACACGGCCGACGGGTCGTACATCGAGCCGCGGTCCGAGACGGCCATCACGGAGATGGCGTTCTGGCGGCCGGCGGCGGTCAGCGAGGTGCCGTCGATCGGGTCGACCGCGATGTCGCAGGCCGGGCCGTGGCCGTTGCCGACGTGCTCGCCGTTGTAGAGCATCGGGGCGTTGTCCTTCTCGCCCTCGCCGATGACGACCACGCCGTCGAAGTTGACGGTGCCGAGGAACTTGCGCATCGCGTCGACGGCAGCACCGTCCGCGAGGTTCTTCTCCCCCCGGCCGACCCACGGTTGCGCGCGGATCGCGGCGGCCTCGGTCGCGCGGACGAGTTCGAGGGCCAGGTTGCGGTCGGGCTGCAGGAAGAGGGAACCGGTCTCAGTCGTGGGAGTCACGTACTGCAGCCTACCGAGCGCGGCCCGCGTGAGCCGCCGAGCGGACGGACGTGCAACGCCGCCCGGGTCACACTCCAGACCGGCTGACTACGATCGGTCCGGACATCACCGAAGTCGAAGGAGATCACGTGCCCATCGCAACGCCGGAACAGTACGCCGAGATGATCGACCGCGCGAAGGCCGGCAAGTTCGCCTACCCCGCGGTCAACGTGTCCTCGTCGCAGACCATCAACGCGGTCCTCCAGGGCCTGACCGAGGCCGGGTCGGACGGCATCATCCAGGTGACGACCGGCGGTGCCGACTACTTCGCCGGCCAGACCGTGAAGAACCGTGCCGCCGGGGCGCTCGCCATGGCGGCGTTCGCGCACGAGGTCGCCAAGAACTACCCGATCACCGTCGCGCTCCACACGGACCACTGCCCGAAGGACGCCCTCGACGGGTTCGTCCTGCCGCTCATCGCGGCGAGCGAGGAAGAGGTCCGCCACGGTCGCAACCCGATCTTCCAGTCGCACATGTGGGACGGCTCGGCCGTGCCGCTCGACGAGAACATCGAGATCGCCCGCACGATGATCGAGAAGACCCGCAACATCAACGCCATCCTCGAGGTCGAGATCGGCGTCGTCGGCGGCGAAGAGGACGGCGTCGAGCACGAGGGCACCAACGACGCGCTCTACACGACCTCGGGCGACGTCGAGCGGGTCGTCGACGCGCTCGGTCTCGGGGACAAGGGTCGCTGGATCGCTGCCCTCACCTTCGGCAACGTGCACGGCGTCTACAAGCCGGGCAACGTGAAGCTGCGTCCGGAGCTCCTCGGTGAGATCCAGGCAGCGGTCGCCGCGAAGCACGGCACCGGCGAGAACCCCCTCGACCTCGTCTTCCACGGCGGCTCCGGCTCGACCGACGACGAGATCCACGAGGCCGTGCGCAACGGCGTCATCAAGATGAACATCGACACGGACACGCAGTACGCGTTCACGCGGTCGATCGCCGGTTCGATGTTCAGCAACTACGAGGGCGTCCTGAAGCTCGACGGCGAGGTCGGCAACAAGAAGCAGTACGACCCGCGCGCCTGGGGCAAGGTCGCCGAGACCGCCATGGCCGCTCGCGTCGGCGAGGCCGCCAAGGTCCTCGGTTCGGCCGGACACAGCCAGAGCTGACCCCGCTCCACACCGCCTGGAGGCACTGGCCGCGTCCGCAGGGCGCGGCCAGTGCTGCGTCTGGTCACCTCGCGACCGTGCCACCATGGTCGGGTGACCGTCGACGCCATCGCCCCCGAGTTCGCCCACTTCGTCACCGCGTCGCCGACGGCGTTCCACGCCGCCGCCGTGGCCCGTGACCGGCTCGTCGCCGCCGGGTTCACCGAGCTCGACGAGCGCGACGCCTGGCCGACCGATCCCGGCGCCTACGTCGTCGTGCGTGACGGTGCCGTCATCGCCTGGCGTCTCCCCGCCGGCGCCACCGCGACGACGCCGTTCCGGATCCTCGGGGCCCACACCGACTCCCCCGGGTTCCGCCTCAAGCCGAACCCCGTCGTCCGGGTCGGCGGGTGGGAGCAGCTCAACGTCGAGGTCTACGGCGGCCCGATCCTGTCGACCTGGTTCGACCGTGACCTCCGCATCGCCGGACGGGTCGTCCACGCGGACGGCACCGTCACGCTCCTCGACACCGACGCGGTGGCGCGCATCCCGAACCTGGCGATCCACCTCGACCGCGGCGTGAACGCCGGCGCCGAGATCGACCGGCAGCGGCACACGCTCCCCGTGGTCGGGACGGACGCCACGAGCGCCGGCGGGGTCGACGCCCTCGCGTGGCTCCGCGGCCGGGTGGGCGAGACCGCCGTGTCGTGGGACCTCTTCCTCGCCGACACGCAGGCGCCCGCCCGGGTCGGCATCGACGGCTCGTTCCTGGCGTCGGGCCGGATGGACAACCTGACGAGCGTGCACGCGGGGCTCCGCGGCATCGTCGACGCTCCGGCGGACGGCGACCACGTCCCGGTCTTCGCCGCGTTCGACCACGAGGAAGTCGGGTCGGCGACGCCGTCCGGTGCCGGTGGTCCGTTCCTCGAGGACGTGCTCGGCCGCGTGCAGGAGGGCCTCGGCGCCACCCGGTCCGAGGCCGCGCGGGCGTTCCGGGCCTCGTGGTTGCTCTCGAGCGACGCCGGGCACCTGGTCCACCCCAACTACTCCGAGAAGCACGACCCGACCAACCGCCCGCGCCCGGGTGGTGGTCCGCTGCTCAAGACCAGCGCGAACCAGCGCTACATGACCGAGGCGAAGGGCGAGGCCGTCTTCGCCGCCGCCTGCGACGCCGCCGGGGTGACGTACCAGCCGTTCGTGAACGTCAACACGATCCCCGGTGGCTCGACCATCGGGCCGATCGCGGCGACGCGACTCGGCATCCCGACGGTGGACATCGGCGTCGGACTGCTGTCGATGCACTCCGTGCGCGAACTGGTCCACGTCGAGGACCTGGCCGCACTGCACGGTGCCGTGGCCGCGTTCCTCGCCGGCTGACGAGGTCGGTCAGAGCGTCACGACGATCTTCTGCGCGGAGACCCCGGCGCGCTGCCGGTCGAGCGCACCCTGGACGGCGGCGAGGCCGGTGCCCAAGACGAGCGGCTCAGGTACCGCGCGCAGGGTGCCGTCCGCGAGACCGCGCGGCAGGACCTCGCCCCACAGCATCGGGCCGACCGCGTCGTCGCGCAGGCTGCTGCCCCAGATGAAGGCGGTCCGGATGCCGGCGCGGCGGGCGCTGAGCATCAGTCCGGCCATCGTGAGGCCGAGCCGGCTGAACACGGGGAGCATCGCTGGGAACAGCCGTCGACGTCCTGCAAGTCGGTCGAGGGACACCGGGGTGCTCGCCAGCGCCAGCACGGTGCCGCCCGTCCGACGGAGCACCTGGATGCAGGCGGCGGCCGAGGTCGTCCCGAGCGCCACCGCGCCGAGGACTCGGCGGCCGGCGATGGCCGCGACGAGGGCGTCGACCGCGTGCGGGTCGTGGTGATCCACCACCACCTCGGCTCCGAGCGACCGGACGAGCTCGGCGTTCCGAGGCGACGCCGTGGTGACGACGTCATAGCCGGCGGCTGAGGCCAGCTGGACGGCGTTCATGCCGACGCTCGTCGATCCGCCCCAGACCACGACGACGCCGCGGTCGCCGTCAGCGGTGCCGCCCGCGCCGTCGACCGTCGCGTGTCCAGGCATGCGGAGCCCGAGGTGGCGCTCCTGGAAGAGCGCGCACGCGGCCGTCGAGGCCCCGAGCGGCAGCACGACCGCCTGCTCGTCAGTGAGGTCGTCCGGCGTCGGTGCGGTCAGTCGCTCGAGCAGCGCGGTGTGGTCCTGGAACGCGCCCTCGTGCTGCGGGTCCCGACCGCGGTCAGTCCCGGTGGCGAGTCCGAACACGCGCTGGCCCACCCGGAACCGGGTGACGGCCGACCCGATGGCGACGACCTCGCCGGCGACGTCGGAGCCGAGCACCACCGGTGTCTGCAGCCAGCGGTAGGTCACGGACCCGGTGCCCTGGATGACCCAGTCGACCGGGTTGACGGCCACCGCCCGCACTCGCACAACGACCTCGTCACTCGCAGGCGTCGGGACGTGGGCGGGTTCGACGACGAACGGGGTGCGCAGCGCTCGGAGCACAGCGGCGGAGTTCTGGGGCATGGTTGCCTTCCGGCAGATGAGCGGCGTGACCTCGATGGCACCTGGTGTCATCACAGTAGCCCGTCATGACACCTGGTGTCATCACCTATGCTGGCGGCATGGCCAGATGGGCGCCGGGCACCCGGGAACGACTGCGAGCGGCCGCGATGGAGCTGTTCGAGGAGCGCGGCTTCACGGCGACCACGGTGCCGGACATCGTCGAGCGCGCGGGGCTGACCAAACGGACCTTCTTCCGGTACTTCAGCGACAAGCGCGAGGTCTTCTTCGGCGATGACGAGATCCCGGCCATCGCCACGCGGATGCTCGCCGAGGCTCCGCTGGACGTCCCGCCGCTCGACGTCGTGCTCGTCGGCCTCCGCACCCTCGCGCAGCAGCGGTTCGAGCCGCGCCGCTCCGCGATCCGCGCCGCTCGAAGGGTCATCGACGCCGAGCCGGCGCTCCGCGAGCGGGACCTCCGCAAGCAGGCCGACCTCCGAGAAGCCGTCCGGGCCGGGTTCGTCCTGCGCGGCGACGACCCGCTCACCGCGGTCGTCCTCGCTGGCGTGACCGTCGAGCTGTTCGAGGCGGCACTCGGTCAATGGCTCGCCGACGACTCTGACACCCCGCTGGCCGAGCACCTGGACGCGGCGACGCAGCGCATCCGGAGCGTGGTCGGCGACGGCGGCACCGAGACCGGTGTCAGCCGCCCGCGTTCTGCATGGCCCACGCGACGAAGCGGTCGTCGTGCAGCATCACCGTGAGGAACGCCGACAGCGTGACCACCGACGCGACGAGTCCACCGAGCAGCGGGACCCAGACCGTGCGCTTCCGGTTGCGCAGGCGCACCACCGACCACCACGCGACGAGCACGAACAGCACCAGGCCGCCGATCGCACTGACGAGCGCTGCGCCCACGAGCGCGCCGGGGTCCGACAGCGCGGTGTACCGGACCTCGAGCTGCCGGGCCAGGTTCGCGGCGACCGAGCGGAACGCCAACGACTGCAGCACCGAGACGAGCCCGAAGGCGAGCAGCATCACGGTGAGCAGGAAGTCCGCGGGCGACGCACCGAAGCGCGCAGCGACGGGCGTGCCAGCCGGGGTCGGAGCACGTCCGGAGTCCGACTCGGGCTGTCTGGCGGCCGTGGTCTTCGGCGTGGGCCGTTGCTGCGGCGACGCGGGACGGTCGCCTTGCGAGCGCTGCCGTTCGAGGCGTTCCTGCTCGACCAGGACGGGGTTCACCCAGCCCTCCGGGGCGTACTCGCCGTACTGCGGAGCGGGACGACCCTCGGGCCGGGAGCCGGCGACGCGCGCAGCGCCAGCGTCGGTGTGGGTGTGGGTGCCGTCACCCGAGCCGGTGTCCTGTGGTGGCACGCCACGGTCGCGGTCGGGCGCCGCCGACCAGTCACCCCGCGCGCTCATCGGCGCCGCCCGCCGAGCCCGCGCGTGGCGTTGCCCGATGCGTCGGTGCGGAGTTCCTTGGGGAGCGAGAACATCAGGTCCTCGTGCGCCGTGACGACCTCTTCCACCGTGCCGTAGCCGGCGTCGGCGAGCTGCTCGAGGACCTCGTGCACGAGTTGCTCGGGCACCGAGGCGCCACTGGTGACCCCGACGGTCTGGACGCCGTCGAGCCACTCCTGCCGGATCTCCTCGGCGTAGTCCACGCGGTGCGCCGCCGTGGCCCCGTACTCGAGCGCCACGTCGACCAGGCGGACGCTGTTCGAGGAGTTGGCGGACCCGACCACGATGACGAGGTCGGCCTGCGGTGCGACCTTCTTGATCGCGACCTGCCGGTTCTGGGTGGCGTAGCAGATGTCGTCCGAGGGCGGGTTCTCGATGGTCGGGAACTTCTCGCGCAGGAGCCGGACGGTCTCCATCGTCTCGTCGACGCTCAGCGTGGTCTGGGACAGCCAGACGAGGTTGTCGGGGTCGTCAACGGTCAGTGCGGCGACGTCGGCGGGCCCGTTCACCAGGATCGTCCGCTCGGGCGCGTGGCCCATGGTGCCCTCGACCTCTTCGTGGCCGGTGTGCCCGATCAGGATGATGGTGCGCTCGGCCTTGGCGAAGCGGGTGGCCTCGCGGTGGACCTTCGTGACCAGGGGGCAGGTGGCGTCGATGGCGTGCAGGTCACGGGCGGCCGCACCGGCGACGACCGCGGGTGAGACGCCGTGAGCGCTGAACACGACGTGGGACCCGCGCGGGACCTCGTCCACGTCGTCGACGAAGACCGCTCCGCGCTGTTCGAGCGTCGACACGACGTGCACGTTGTGGACGATCTGCTTGCGGACGTAGACGGGCTCGCCGTACTGCTCCAGGGCCTTCTCGACGGCGATCACCGCGCGGTCGACGCCCGCGCAGTACCCACGGGGTGCCGCGAGCAGGACCTTCTTGCTGCCGGCGACCGGGTCGTTCCGCAGCCGACCACGCGGCGCTGGGCTGCGCGGCGGGGCGAGCGGGACCGAGTGGCCGTTGGTGATCGTCACGTCCCCGATGATAGGTGAGCGGGACCGACACACGCTGGGGGCGCGGAGGGTGGCGGACGGGCCACCCGGACGCGGATCGTCAGGGGTGTCCGGCACCATGGGGACCGCACCACCGCAGAGGAGCACGATGGCGATCGAACAGGGCCCACCGACGGCCGACAACCCATGGCCGGTCGCGCTGCTCGGCGCGAAGCTCCGGGACTGGATCGACCGCCTCGGCACCGCCTGGATCGAGGGCGAGATCACCCAGTGGAACGTCGCGGGCGGCAACGTCTACGGCAAGCTCAAGGACCTCGAGGTCGACGCCACCGTGTCCTTCTCGATCTGGTCGAGCGTCCGTTCCCGGGTGCCCGCCGACCTCAAGCAGGGGGCCAGGGTGGTCGCGGCGGTCAAGCCGAACTACTGGGTCAAGGGCGGCTCCCTGACGATGCAGGTCGTCGAGATGAAGCACGTCGGGCTCGGTGACCTGCTCGAACGCCTCGAACGGCTCCGCCGGACCCTGGCCGAGGAAGGCCTGTTCGACGTCTCCCGCAAACGGCGCCTGCCGTTCCTGCCGCACCGCATCGGCCTGATCACGGGCAAGGACTCCGACGCCGAGAAGGACGTCAAGCGGAACGCCCAGCTACGGTGGCCGCACGTCGAGTTCCGGACCGTCCACACCGCGGTGCAGGGCGACCGCACCGTCGGCGAGGTCACGGCGGCGATCCAGGAGCTCGACGCCGACCCCGAGGTCGACGTCATCGTCGTCGCCCGCGGTGGCGGCGACTTCCAGAACCTGCTCGGCTTCAGCGACGAGGGCCTCGTCCGTGCGGCAGCCGCGGCCACCACGCCGATCGTCTCCGCCATCGGGCACGAGGCCGACCGGCCGCTCCTCGACGACGTCGCCGACCTCCGCGCGTCCACCCCGACCGACGCCGCCAAGCGCGTGGTCCCCGACGTCGCCGAGGAGCTCGCGAACGTCCGCCAGGCCCGTGCCCGGATCGGACTCCGGCTCTCGCACACCCTGTCGGTGGAGGCCGACCGCATCGCGGCCCTGCGCTCGCGGCCGGCCCTCGCGTCCACCGCCTGGCTCGTCGACACCCGCGCAGAAGAGGTGGCCCGTGACCTCTCCCGCGCCCGCGAGCTGCTCGACCGACGCATCGAACGGTCCCACGCCGACGTCGGACACCTCACCGGACGACTCCGGGCCCTCTCCCCCCGCGACACGCTCCGCCGCGGCTACGCCATCGTGCAGACGGGCGACGGTGCGGTCGTGCGTGCGGCCTCGGACCTCGACGGCACCGCGGACGTCCGCGTCACGCTCGGCGCCGGCACCGCGACCGGCACGCTGACCGCGGAGGGTCCCGGCCCGGACGGCGAGGGCTGAGCACCGTGACGACCCCGGACGCCGTTCTCCACAGGCGCACCCCGCACACGGTGGCGTCGGTGGACCCTCGGTAGGATCGAGTCGTGTCAACCGAGGAGCAGTCCGCACCAGCCGAGCAGTCCGACGTCCGGTCCCTGACGTACGAGGCCGCCCGCGACGAACTCGTGCGCGTGGTCGGCGAACTCGAGCAGGGCTCTGCCACGCTCGAACGCTCGCTCACGCTCTGGGAACGCGGCGAAGCCCTCGCCGCCCGGTGCGAGGAATGGCTCGTCGGCGCCCGCGCCCGGCTGGACGCCGCCCGTGCCGCCTCCGACTCCTCGGACGCCGACCGATGAGCGACCCGGACACCGGCCGCCCGATCGTCGCCGAGCTCGGCCGCCCCGAGACGGCCGAGGAGACCTGGCTCCGCAAGGACACCGCGCGACGCTCCCGCAAGGAGCACCAGACCGCGTTCAACCTCGTGCTCGCGCTCATCGCGTCGCTCGGCATCGTGCTCTTCCTCGTCGCCGTCGTCGCACGACCCGACAGCACCGTGGACCGCAACGTCGACTACCGCCAGGTCGCCGACCAGGCGGACGTGCCCGGCGTGCCCCTGGCTGCGCCGGTGCTCCCGAAGGGCTACTCGTCCAACCGCGCCGACTACACGGACAAGACCGCGGACGGGGTCGACGTCTGGACGGTCGGCTTCCTGACACCCGACAAGCAGTACATCGGCATGCAGCAGGGCATCGGGGCCAACCCGACCTGGGTCGCGAACCAGCTCGACCAGCACCGCGCCACCGGCACCCGCTCGATCGGCGGCACGAAGTGGACCGTGTACGACCGGCGCGACGAAGGCCAGGACGCCGGCAACCAGCTCTACTCACTCGTCGGGACCTTCGGCACGGACACCATCGTGCTCGCCGGCACCGCTGACGACGCCTCCTTCCGCGCGGTCGCCGGCGCCGTGGCGAAGCAACTCAGCTCGTAGCCCCACCACCCCCGAACCAGCCCGACCCCCCGCAGCAGCACCGAGGAGCCGAACCACATGACCGACCGCGCCGCGTCCACCCCCGCTGAAGCCCTCCGTCTGCTCGTCGAGGGCAACGCCCGGTTCGCCTCCGACAAGCGCCGCACCGGCCGCATCGACCCGCAGCGCCGGACCGAGCTCGAGGGCTCCCAGGCGCCCTTCGCGACGGTCCTCGGCTGCTCCGACTCACGCGTGCCGTTCGAGCACGTGTTCGACGCGGGCATCGGCGACGTCTTCGCGATCCGCAACGCCGGACAGATCGTGGACGACGTCGTGCTCGGCTCGATCGAGTTCGCCGTCGTCGCCCTCGGGACCCCGCTCGTCGTCGTCCTCCGCCACACCCGGTGCGGAGCCGTCGCCGCCGCCCGGTCCGGTGAGCCCGTCCCGGCCCCGCACCTGCAGGCCCTCGTGGACGCCATCGCCCCCAGCGTCGAGCGCGTCCGCGCCACCGACGCCGACATCCCCCAGGAAGCCATCGGCGCCGCCCACCTGGAAGCCACGCTGCGTGCGGTCCTCGAACGCTCAGGCGCCGTCTCCGACGCCATCGCCGAGGGTAGGTTGGCCGTGGTCGGTGCAACCTACGACCTCGCCACGGGCGAGGTCGCGATCGACACCGTCGTGGGCGACGCCTGACCTCCAGGCCCACGGCACCGGCGCGATTGCCCCGACCTCCCGGACGGTGAACCCGACCGGCAGAACCAGCCGGACGACCAACCCGACCGACAGAACCAGCCGGACGTGACCGCGTCCGGCAGCACCACCAGGAAGGACCACGACGACGTGACCGACACCACCGCGACGACCGACACCACCGCGACCGACACCACCGGCGACTACCGGATCGAACACGACACGATGGGCGAGGTCCGCGTGCCGGCCTCGGCGCTCTACCGCGCACAGACCCAGCGCGCCGTCGAGAACTTCCCGATCTCCGGCACCGGCCTCGAGCCCGCACAGATCATCGCCCTCGCACGGATCAAGCGTGCGGCGGCCATCGTGAACGGGCAGCTCGGGATCATCGACGGCAGCGCGGCCGACGCGATCCAGCAGGCCGCCGACACGATCATCGCCGGCGAGCACCACGACCAGTTCCCCGTCGACGTCTACCAGACCGGCAGCGGCACGTCGTCGAACATGAACATGAACGAGGTCCTCGCGACCCTCGCCTCCGACATCGCCGGCGACGCCGTGCACCCGAACGACCACGTCAACGCCTCGCAGTCCTCGAACGACGTCTTCCCGACCTCGGTCCACGTCGCCGTCACCGACGCCCTGATCCGGTCCCTGGTGCCGGCACTCGAGCACCTCGCCGAGTCGCTCGAGCGCAAGGCCGTCGAGTGGGCGGACGCGGTGAAGTCCGGGCGGACGCACCTGATGGACGCCACCCCGGTGACGCTCGGCCAGGAGTTCGGCGGCTACGCCCGCCAGGTCCGGCTCGGCATCGAGCGCGTGAACGCCACGCTCCCCCGCGTGGCCGAGGTCCCGCTCGGCGGCACCGCCGTCGGCACGGGCATCAACACCCCGAAGGGCTTCCCGCAGCAGGTCATCGCGCAGCTCGCCGCGGACACCGGCCTGCCGATCACCGAGGCCCTCGACCACTTCGAGGCCCAGGGGGCGCGCGACGCCCTCGTCGAGGCCTCCGGCGCGCTCAAGGTGCTGGCGGTCAGCCTGACGAAGATCAACAACGACCTGCGCTGGATGGGCTCCGGTCCGAACACCGGGCTCGGCGAGCTGCACATCCCCGACCTGCAGCCCGGGTCCTCGATCATGCCCGGCAAGGTCAACCCGGTGATCCCCGAGGCCACCCTCATGGTCGCGGCCCGGGTCATCGGCAACGACGCCACCGTCTCCTGGGCGGGAGCGTCCGGCGCGTTCGAGCTCAACGTCGCCATCCCCGTGATGGGCACCGCCCTGCTCGAGTCCATCCGGCTGCTGGCGAACAGCTCGCGGGTCCTCGCGGACAAGACGATCGACGGCCTGCAGGCGAACCTGGAGCGCGCCCGGGCCTTCGCGGAGTCGTCGCCGTCCATCGTGACGCCGCTCAACCGGGCCATCGGCTACGAGGCCGCCGCCAAGGTCGCGAAGTACGCCGTCGCCGAGGGCGTCACCGTCCGCGAGGCCGTCGTCGCCCTCGGCCACGTCGAGCGTGGCGAGGTGACCGAGGCCCAGCTCGACGAGGCCCTCGACGTCCTCCGCATGACCCACCCGAACTGAGCGCGCCGCGCACCACGTGACGGACGGGAGGCCCGGTGCCAGCTGGCACCGGGCCTCCCGTCCGTCATGGTGGTGCGCCGACCGTCGTCGGGTCGACCGGGCGGGTCAGTCGTCGGTGGGTGCGCGGCGGCGGCGAGCCACCGCCAGGACCGCGACCAGGCCGGCGACGAGGACGGCGCCCGCACCCAGCCAGAGTGCGGCTCCACCGGCGCCGGAACCGGCGTCGCTCGCTGCCGGGGTGGCGGAAGGGGTCAGCTCGACCGTCGCGCTGGTCTCGGTGGGTTCGTCGGAGGGTGCGGTCGGCGTCGCCGAGGCGGACGGCCCCTGCGTGGGGGCAGGGAGCGCGACCGTGAAGCCGAGTTCGCCGGTGACCGGGTGGCCGTCGGGGGAGACGTAGCGCCAGAGGACCGTGTACGCGCCGTCGGCCAGGTCGACGGCGCGGGACATCGTCGTGCCGTCGACGGTGACGTCGCCCGACGCGCGGTCCGTGCCGGCGGCGTCACGGACCTCGATGCGGAGGCCGGCGTCGAGCCCGGTGAGCGGCGCCTCGGAGAAGGTCAGGCCGACTCGGTCGATCGGCGTCGTGATCGTCTGCCCGTCGGTCGGGTCACTCGACACGAGGGCCGAGTGGGCCTGGGCCGGAGCGGCCGAGGCCAGGCTGGCAAGCCCGGTCAGGGCGACGACGATCGCGACGAGGGACATCCGGGCGCTGCGACGGATCGCGGTGGAGGACATCCGCCGATCCTACGAGAGGTCGTCTGACCGGGCGGTCGTCTGACGGGCCGGTCGTCTGACCGGTCGGTCGTCTGACGGGTCGGTCGTGTGACCGGTCGATCGTCTCGGGGAAGTCCGCCTGCTGGCAGGATGACGGGATGCGCGCAGTCATGTACCGGGAGTTCGGGGACACCCCGCAGATCGTCGACGTCGAGCGGCCGGTGTGCCCGCCACACGGCGTGGTGGTGCGCGTCGCCGCGACCGGGGTCTGCCGGAGCGACTGGCACGCCTGGCGGGGTCACGACGACTCCGTGACGCTGCCGCACGTCCCGGGACACGAGTTCGCCGGGGTCGTCGTCGAGGCCGGGTCCGACGTGACCCAGCACCGGGTCGGGGACCGGGTCACCGCGCCCTTCGTCTTCGCGTGCGGGGCGTGTGACGAGTGCCTCGCCGGCGCGACCCAGGTGTGCACGCGTCAGCAGCAGCCCGGGTTCACGCTGCCGGGGTCGTTCGCCGAGGAGCTCGTCGTGCCGCAGGCCGACGTCAACCTCGTGGCGCTGCCCGACGGCATCGGGTTCGCCGAGGCGGCCGGGCTCGGCTGCCGCTTCGGGACGGCGTACCACGCGCTGCACGCCCGAGGGCGGCTCCGGGCGGGGGAGCACGTCGCCGTGTTCGGGTGCGGCGGTGTCGGGTTGTCGACGATCATCGTCGCGGTCGCCGCCGGCGCACACGTGGTCGCCGTGGACGTCTCGCCCGCGGCGCTCGAGCGGGCGGCAGCACTCGGCGCGGAGACCGTGGCGTCCGGACCCGACGCCGTCGACGAGGTCCGACGACGCACGGACGGGGGAGCGCACGTGTCCGTGGACGCCTTCGGGAGCCGGGCGACCTCCGTCGCCGCGGTCGGGTCGCTGCGGCCGCGCGGACGGCACGTGCAGGTCGGGCTGCTCCTCGGCGACGAAGCGACACCGGTGATCCCGATGGGGCGGGTCATCGGCGAGGAGCTCGAACTGCTCGGCAGTCACGGCATCGCCGTGGGGGAGTACGCGGCCATGCTCGACGACGTCGTGGCCGGTCGGCTGCGTCCGGACGCGACGATCGGCCGGACGATCGGGTTCGACGACCTGCCCGAGGCCCTGGTGGCGATGGACCTGCCAGCCACCGGGTCGGGCATGACCGTCGCGGTGTTCGGGTGACCGGAGCCGGGCGGACGCGCATCGAGCTCGGTCGCCGTGAGGACCTCGGTGCCGACTGCGCGAACTGCTTCGGGCTGTGCTGCGTCGCTCTCGCCTTCACGAAGTCCGCGGACTTCCCGTTCGACAAGGACGCGGGGGAGCCCTGCACGAACCTCGACGGTGCCGACGGGTGCCGCATCCACCCGCACCTGCGGGAGCGCGGCTTCAAGGGCTGCACCGTCTTCGACTGCTTCGGCGCCGGGCAGAAGGTGTCGCGGCAGACGTTCGCCGGACGTTCGTGGCGCGACGACGACGCCACCCGCACGGCGATGTTCGGGACGTTCCCGATCGTCCGCCGGCTGCACGAACTGCTGTGGTACCTCGACGAGGCGATCGACCTGGTCACGGGTGCCGTCGACCCTGCTCCGTGGGTAACGGCGTTCGAGCACGTCCGGGTGCTGAGCGACGGGACGCCCTCGGCGCTGGCCGAGCTCGACGTCGGCGCCGAGTACGACGCCGCCCGGGCGCTGCTCGTGCGTGCGAGCGACATCGCCCGACAGCAGGTCGCCACCATCCGGCAACCGCGGTCCCAGCGCGCGCTCGAGCCGGGCGCCGACCTGATGGGCGCTCGGCTCCGCGGGCGTGACCTCAGCGGGGTGACACTGCGGGGGAGCACCGCCATCGCCACTGACCTCCGTGACGCTCGACTGCACCGCTGCGACCTGCTCGGAGTCGACCTGCGCGACGCCGATCTGTCCGGCGCGGACCTGACCGAGGCGATCTACCTGACGCAGATGCAGGTGAACAGCGCGCAGGGCGACGCCGGGACGCTCCTGCCGACGGGGTTCGAGCGGCCGTCGCACTGGTCCTGAACGATCGCTGCCCGCGGGAATGTCCTGCGCGCTCCCGTGTTGGCCTCTCGGTACCCCCTGGGGGTATCATCGAGATTGGAACGGGACCGGAGGACCGGATGGACGCACACGAGCACCACAACTTGGCCGACCACGGCACGAGCGGGCACGGTTCGACGACCTGGGCGATGGCGGCGCAGGCGACGCTGCACTGCCTGACCGGCTGCGCGATCGGTGAGGTCCTCGGCATGGTGATCGGGACCGCTGCGGGCCTGCACAACGCCGGCACGGTCGTCCTGTCGATAGTCCTGGCCTTCGTGTTCGGCTACGCCCTGACCATGCGCGGCGTCATCCGGTCCGGGCTGACCGTCGCTGCGGCCTTCAAGGTGGCCCTGGCCGCGGACACCGTGTCCATCGCGGTGATGGAGCTCATCGACAACTCGGTGATCGCGGCCGTGCCGGGCGCTCTGGACGCCCAGCTGAGCGACTGGCTGTTCTGGGGCTCACTGGCGGTCTCACTCGTCCTCGCGTTCATCGTCACGACGCCGGTGAACCGGTGGATGATCAGCCGGGGACTCGGGCACGCCGTCGTGCACGGGCACCACTGACCGGACGTCGGGCGGGGCTCGAGGGGAGGCTCGAGACAAGCCTTCCTGACGAGTAACCTGACATAATATGCATTATCGGCGCGCGCCTCGGGCTACGGACGGGATGCGCGGAGCTCCGGGAACTGCTCGTCTCGCCATTCGCCGTCGATGCCCGCGCCGCCTGCAACCGCGGCTCGCTCCTCGCGCTCGCGCAGCTCCACCCGACGGATCTTGCCCGAGATCGTCTTCGGCAGCTCCGCGAACTCGACCCGTCGCACGCGCGCGTAGGCCGGCAGTGCGGTCCGAGCGTGCTCGAGCACCTGCTTCGCGGTCTCGGCCGTCGGCTCCCACCCGGCGGCCAGGGTCACGTAGGCCTTCACGATGTTGAGTCGAGCGTCGTCGGGAGCCGGCACGACGGCACTCTCCGCCACGGCGGGGTGTTGCAGCAGGACGCTCTCGACCTCGAACGGCGAGACCTTGTAGTCGGAGGACTTGAACACGTCGTCGGTCCGGCCGATGAAGGTCAGTTCGTCGTTCGCGTCCCGGGAGGCGATGTCGCCCGTGTGGAAGAACCCGTCGCGCATCGATGCTGCCGTCCGCTCGGGGTCGCCGAGGTACTCCGCCATCAGGTTGACGGGTCGTTCGCGGAGGTCCAGGCAGACCTCCCCCTCGTCGCCCGGCTGCCCGGTCACCGGGTCCAGCAACGTCACGGTGACCCCGGGCAGTGGGCGCCCCATCGCGCCCGGTGTGACGTCGGCGCCCGGAGCGTTGCCGATGATCGCCGTCGTCTCGGTCTGGCCGTAGCCGTCACGGATGGTCAAGCCCCAGGCCTCGGCGACCCGGTCGATCACCTCGGGGTTCAGCGGTTCCCCGGCCGACACGATCTCCCGCAGCGCCCTGGGACGCTCCCCCTGATCGGACTGCAGCATCATCCGCCACGCGGTCGGCGGCGCGCAGAACGTGCTCACTTCGGCCGCGTCCATCTGGTCCAGGAGCGCAGAGGGGTCGAAGCGCGGGGTGTTGTGGATGAACACCGTGGCCTCGGCGATCCACGGCGCGAAGAAGCAGCTCCAGGCGTGTTTCCCCCAGCCGGGAGAGCTGATCGCCAGGTGCACGTCCCCGGGCCGCAGACCGAGCCAGTGCATCGTGCTGAGGTGCCCGACGGGGTAGGACGTCTGCGTGTGCACCACCATCTTCGGCTTCGACGTCGTCCCGGACGTGAAGTAGACGAGACAGGGGTCGGACGTACGGGTGACCACGACGGGTCGCGACTCCCCCGCGGGTGCGCGCTCACCGAGGTCCGACGGGTACTCCGTCCAACCGTCCGCCGCACCACCGATGACGATGCGCGAGAAGGCCCCACGGACCCCGTCGTACTTCGCCGTCTCGCCGTGGTTCGTGACGACGTGCGCCACGGCTCCGCGGTCGACGCGGTCCTGCAGGTCGGAGGTGTCGAGCATCGTCGACGTCGGCAGGATCACGGCACCGAGCTTGATCACCGCCAGCATCGTCTCCCAGAGCTCGAGCTGGTTGCCGAGCATCACCAGGACGTGGTCACCCTTCCGCACACCGTGCTCGTGCAGGCGCGCGGCCAAGCGGTCGGACCTGGCTGCCATCTCCGCGTAGCTGAGCCGCTGCTCCGTGCCGGCCGCATCGACGATCCAGAGCGCGGTGCGGTCGTTGTCGGCGGCGATGACGTCGAACCAGTCGTTCGCCCAGTTGAACGTGTCGCCGAGGTCGGGCCACCGGAACTCGGCGCGCGCGGTCTCGGAGGACTCCGCGGCGAGCAGCTGGTCACGGGCAGCGCGGTACGCAGCGGTCGGGGTCAGTGGTGGCACCGTCCGATCATGCCGCATCCGTCCGGGTCCGGTGCCGTCCCGAAGGCCGATGGGTGACCGGGCGGCCGACACCTAGCTGGGTGGGGCGACGATCGCGGTCAGCCCACTCCAGTCCGATTCGTAGTCGGCGTCGATCAGCGCGCGGCTCTCGGCATAGAACTCCGCGACTCGGATCGTCATGGCCGACGCCGGGTCGGCGGCCAGCAGCGTCAGTGCTCGCGTAGCAACGGCGTCGGTAGGCCCTCCCGACCGGTGATGCACACTGCCGCTCTGCCGATCAGCCAGAACCATGCTGTGCACGAGGGCTTCGCGCACCACCCCGAGGGTCAGATGCAGTCCGATGACGTTCGCGCCACGGCCGAAGCGTGTCGCCGCGAGGGCGAGGTCGAACCGCACGGCGTTGTCGACGGGCGGGCGTGGAAGCACGAGCGTCGCGCCGCGCACGGCAAGGTCGCAGCGGCGGCCGTCGCGGAGGACTGCGCGGACACGCTGCACACCGTCATCGAGGGTGCTCTGCCACGCCCAGAGCTCCGCCGCGAGGAGCGTTCGCGCACCAACGTCTGTGGAGAGGTCGACCTCCGCATCGAGGTCGCTCCACCGATCAAGTTCCAAGGGTGTGAGGACGGAACCATACGGCCGCACCGCACACACTGCCGGGCTCGCATCACCGAGCTGATCGAGAAGCGCCTGCTGCCACTGCATCCCCGCACACTACGAGAACACCGTCCCGACGGCCGATCTCGGGTTCAGCTGGTCGTTGCGGTTTCAGAGCTTGCAGAACTCGACCTCGTCGAGAAGATCGCGGACATCTCACACGACGTCATCTCCCGGCTCCTCACTCCTTCCCACTGACAGCAAACGCCGGCCGGGGCAACCCCCATTGGACCGTCTCGATGGACGGTCGGCTGACGGTGCAAGCTAGTGCGGTGACTTCCAGTACGACGATCCCGGCCCACTCGCCGTGCGAGCTATGGTCTCCGGCCTCCTCGGAGTCGTGGGGGCGGCCGCCGTGTTCGCCGCGAGCTACCAACCACATCGACCACTGCAGAGCGTCCTTGCCAGCGTCGTGGCTGCTGTTGCGGTTGTGGGTTCGGCTCGGGCAGTGCGCGCGGCGTACGTACTGACTCCCGACGCGCTCATCCTTCGAGACGTGTTGACCACACGCAGGATCGCGAAGAGCGACATCGTCGGTTTCCCTGCAGCCGCGGTGATTGAACGGCGAGACTCTTGGGGAAGTACACAGCGCGAGGTCTTCCTGCTGTTCCGTGAGGACCGAGCCTTCGGGGCAGACGACCGGACCCTCGCCCTGACCAGCCTCCGACACTGGTTGCGCCCTGGAGCAGGAGCCATCGCCAACTGAGGCCGTCCGGTCGCCGATCCTTCATCGGCTCGCTGGCAACGGCCGCTGCAGAACGCGCCACTGGTACAAGCGACACATGGGCTACTCCGTCATCCACGTCTCCGACGTACCGCCGTCCGCTGCGGGCCATCCTGCTTCCAGCCCGTGGGACCGGCGCCTGAACGCGGCGCTCGGCGTCGAGGCCTTCGGGCTGTACCACGTCGATCTCCCGGCCGGTGCCGAGACTGTGCCGCATGATCACTGCACCGACGGCGTCGAGGATGCGTACGTCCTCGTCCGCGGCTCCGGGTGGCTCGTCGTCGACGGGACGGCGGTCGAACTCGTCCCCGGCTCCGCGGCCGCAGTCACACCGGAAGCCACCCGGTCGATCCGAGCCGCGGGCGACGGCTGCGCGTTCATCGCGGTCTGCGCCTGACCGGGAAACCGCGCTCGGGAGCGGATGGGTCAGCGGGACAGGTGCTTCGATCCCAGGCTGCGGCAGGGCTCACTCCGCGCGCGGGGGGGGGGGGCGCCTACTCGTCGCTCCAGCCACTCCGCATGCGAGCGACCGCACGGTCCCAGGTCCCGAGCAGGTCGGGTTCGACCGTGAGCAGGTACTGCAGCTGCAGCCCGTCGTACAGCGCGACGAGCTGCTTCGCCGCGTGCCGAGGAGCCATCGACCGCGGCTCACGCCCGGTGACCATGTCACGCGTCAGGAACAGCGTCGTGTCCTGCAGCAGCTGCGCGTACTGCTCCCGGTACCAGCCGGCGTCGGTGTCCGGTGCACTGCAGGCCGTGCTCATCAGGTGGATGCGCGCGCGCATCATCGCCGGGTCGAGCTGCCCGAGCCGGAGCAGGTGCCGGAGGTACGGCACGGCGCCCTTCGTCTCGGCGATCACACGTGACTGGCGGCGACCGGCTTCGATCCAGTGCGACGCCGCTGCGACGACGAGCGCGTCCCACGTGGGGAAGAGCTTCTTGACCATCCACACCTCGACGTTCGCCGCACGCGCGACGACGAAGTAGTCGATGGTGTCGAAGCCGTCCCGCCGCGCGGCCTGGACGGCGCCGGCGATGACACGCCCACGTTCCGCCTGCTCCCCCGCCAGGGTGGTCGATCCGCTGTCGCTCATGGGCGTACGCCCGCGGGCAGCTGTCGGAAGGGGTCGTGCTGCTCGTACGGCTCGGACCAGCCGCGTCGGGTTCGTGCGGTGCCGCGGTCGAACGCGTCGACCATGTCGAGTCCCGGTTCGAGGAGCGCCTGGACACGGAGGCCGTCGAACAGGGCCAGGAGCTGCTGTGCCCCGCGCTCGGCGTCCATCGTCGCCGGCTCCCGACCGGCTCGCACGTCGTCCTCGAGCGCGTCGCGGATGACGGCCTTGAAGCCCGAGTACATCGCCCGGAAGTACTCCCCGCCGGGCTGGGTCGAGCTGGTGCTCGTGCTGAGCGTGCTCGCGACGAGCCGCATCAGGGCCGGCTGTTCCGCGTGCGCCCGGACGAGGGCCCGGAGGTAGGCGACGGCGCCGAGTTCCGCGGCGATCGGCAGCAGCGGGCCGGACAGGGCTCCCGCCCACCGTTCGATCATGGCGCGCACGAGGTCGGGGCGGGTCGGGAACAGCACGACGAGTTCGTCGAGGCCGATGCTGGCGACGTCGGCGACGAGCTCCAGGGAGCAGTCCTCGATGCCGGTCTCGTGCAGCACCTCGATCGCGACGTTCACGACGCGCACCGGCTCGGAGGTGCTGTCGGTGTGGTGCTGGGCGGACAGGGGTGCTCTCGGGTGCGCGCGGAACCAGCTCAGCAACGCTTCCCCGCGACGAGCCAGGAGCTCCGGGTCGGCGTCGAGCGGTGCGGTGAGCAGATCGGCCACGTCCTCGTCGCCGTGCAGGAGCGGGTCGGCCTGCTGGTACGCCGCCGCCCACTCGGGGAAGACCCGGCGGCGGGAGGTCTCCGAGGACAGCACGCGGACGGCGCTGTACCGCGGGTCCGCCTGCAGCTGCGCCAGACGGTCGGACACGTCGTCGTCATCGCCCTCGACCACGCCGACGGCTCGGTCCTGGTGCCGTGTCAGGACCCCGGTGACGTCGACCGCGGCGTTGCCTTCCCGCAGTGCGGCGAGGAGCACTGCGAACGCTCCGTCCGTCCACGGCGTCGACGGCACCATCGCGAAGACGACTGCCCGCATGCTGGATCCCCTGATCAGTCGGTGAACGAGTCCTCCACACCGTTGCACCTCCCCCCGCCCGGGCGGAAATCGCGAACTGGGGGTTGACCGTCAGCCCGCGAGCATCGCCTTGATGCTGCGTCGTTCGTCCATCGCACGGTAGCCCTCGGCGACGTCCGCGAGCGGCAGCGTCAGGTCGAACACCGATCCGGCGTCGTACGTCCCGGCCATCGTGCGCGCGACGAGGTCGGGCAGGTACCGGCGCACCGGGGCGAGGCCGAAGCGCAGGGTCAGGTGCTGCACGAACGGCTGGAAGATCCCGAGCTGTGGACTGGTGTGCGGGACACCGACTGCGCCGATCGTGCCGCCGACCCGGGCCATGCCGATCGCCGTCGCCCAGGACTCCGGTGTCCCGACGGCCTCGACGACGTGGCGGACCCCGAGGCCCCCGGTCATCTCGCGGACGGCGGCGACGGCGTCGTCCCCGCGGACGCTGACGACGTCGGTGGCGCCGTACGCCCGACCGATGGTCGCGCGGTCCTCGTGGCTGCTCATCAGGATGACCCGCTCGGCGCCGAGGACGGACCGGGCGCCGAGCACCGCGGCGAGCCCGACGGCGCCGTCACCGATGACCGCGACGGTCGAGCCCTCGGAGACATCGGCGAGGACGGCGCCGTGCAGGCCGGTGCCCGCGACGTCGCTCAGCGCGAGCAGGGACGGGAGCAGGTGCTCGTCGACTCCGGCGAGGCCGCCGGGCACGACGACGAGCGTGCCGTCGGCCAGGGGCACCCGGACGGCCTCGCCCTGTCCCCCGTCGGCACCGGGCGCGCCGAACGTCCCGCCGTGTTCGCACCGCGTGTTGATGCCGTCCAGGCAGGCCGGGCAGGTGCCGTCGGACCACTGGAACGGGGCGACGACGAGGTCCCCCACCGCGACGGTGTGGACGTCCTGGCCGACCTCCTCGACGACGCCGATGAACTCGTGGCCGAGGCGCGACCCGGGCTCGCGTTGGGTCACCCCGCGCCACGACCAGAGGTCGGACCCGCAGACGCAGGACCGGACGACGCGGACGACCGCGTCGGTGGGCTCGTGCAGGGCGGCGTCGGGGACGTCCTCGACGGTGACGTGGCCGGCGGCCTGGTAGAGGGCTGCGCGCATGGGATGCTCCGGTTCAGACGTGGGTGGGGAGGTCGTGGACGAAGGCGGCGAGCTCGTCGAGGTTCGCGCGCTCGCACGTGCGGCGGCCCTCCTCGACGTCGTGGACCATGGCGACGATCCGGTCGAACACAGGGCCCTGGATGTCCTTGTGCACCTCGTCGACCTCGGTCTTGCGCTTGCGCACCATGAGGTCGCGCCAGATCCCGGACCGGGCCTTCGCACTGCGGCGGTTGAACGCGGCGAGGCGGTCGAGGGAGCCGGGCAGGTCGTCGGGCACGAAGCCGTCGAAGGACTCGACCTGGACGGGTGCCTGGTCGATGGCCTCCTGCGCGACGGCGATCATCAGCTCGCGGTACTCCGGCAGCGAGAGCGAGTCGGCGATCGTCAGGTCCGAGACGGCTCCGGCCCAGAGCATCGCGCCGTAGGCCTCCTTGCCCCACAGGTACCCGAGGACGTTCTCCGTCGGCAGCGCGTACGGCATCGCGTCCGCGAGCAGACCGACGCGTGGGGTGATCGCTCCCCCGGCGAGCTCGCCGATCCGGAACGCGGCGATGTTGCCCTGCAGGATCCGCCCCGGCTCGAGGTAGTCCGCGCCGACGTTGATGAAGCTCGACACCACGCGCTCGGCGCCGACGACCGCGGACAGGGTGTCGGCGGTCAGACCGTTCTGGGTGGTGAGCACGTACCCGTCCGGGGCGAGCACCTCGGCGAGCACCCGGGCCGCGGACGCGGTGTGCAGGCTCTTCACCGCGACGACCGCCGCGCCGACCCCGCCGGCACCGACTCGCGACGGCAGCTCCTCCGGCGTGACGGCGTCCACGCGGACCGTGAAGTCCTCGACGGGGCCCTCGATGTGCAGCCCGTGGGCGTTGATCGCGGCGACGTGGTCGGCGTCCGCGTCGCACAGCAGCACGCCGTGCCCGGCGCGGGCCATGTGTGCGCCGATGGTGCCGCCGATCGCGCCAGCGCCGATGATCGTGATGTCCACGGGGTCCTCCAGGGTCGTACGGACGGGGGTGGTGCGGATCAGACGGCGGCGGTGGCCTGCTGCTGCCAGCGGGTCACGGCGTCGGCGAGGACGGTCAGCGGGACCGCGCCGTTGCCGAGCACGGTCGCGTGGAAGTCGCCGATCGAGAACGCGTCGCCGAGGGCCTCGCGCGCGCCGGTGCGGAGCCGGAGGATCTCGCGTCGGCCGATCATGTACGCCAGCGCCTGCCCGGGCCAGGCGATGTAGCGGTCGACCTCGCTCCGGACGTGCTCGTCCGTGGTCGCGGTGTTGTCGAGCATGAACTGCACGGCACGCTCCCGCGACCAGCCGAAGGCGTGCATGCCGGTGTCGACCACGAGTCGGCAGGCGCGGACGGCCCGCATCGAGAGCATCCCGAGCCGCGAGAGGTCGTCGGAGTACAGGCCGGCGTCGTCCGCGAACTGCTCGGAGTACAGCCCCCAGCCCTCGTTGAAGCTGCAGGCCTCGACGTCGAGGTGTCGCCGGTACCGCGGGATGTCGAGCCGCTGGGCCATCGCGAGCTGCATGTGGTGGCCGGGGACCGACTCGTGGAAGGTCAGGGCCTCGTACTCGTAGCGGTAGTGCGTCTCGGGCGCGCTGGCGTTGATGCAGAAGGTCCCGGGACGGCTGCCGTCGACGGCGGGCGGGCGGTAGAACCCGAGCGCACTCGAGGCGGCGTCGACCTCGTTGATCGGTTCGATGGCGCAGTCGGTGATGTCGTCCGCGGGGAAGTACCGGTCGCGCACGGCCTCGGCGCGGGCGAGGGCGTCGTGTGCGACCGCCATGATCTCCTCGCTCGAGGTGAACCGGAGCGCCGGGTCGTCGCGGAGTCGCGTCGCGATGGCGGTGAAGTCGCGCAGCCCGAACAGCCGGTCCCCGATCTCGGCGGCCTCGGCGCGGATGCCCTCGAGCTCCTCGAGCCCGATCCGGTGCACCTCGTCCGGGGTCAGGTCGGTCGTGGTGTGCCGGGCGACCGCGGCGACGTAGCCCTCGGTCCCGCCGGGCACCTCGCTGATGCCGACGTGCTCGTCGTCACGGGCCACCGGCAGCAGTGCGCGGAGCGCCTCGGCCAGTGCGGCCATCCCGGGGCGCACGGACTGCGCGACGAGCTCCTCCGACTGCGCGGCCAGCGACGCCGCCTCCGCCACCGTCGCCGTGCGGGCGGGCTCGAGCAGCGGGTCCTCCGCGAGCGGCAGCCCCAGGTACCCCTCGAGCTGCTCCACGGCGTGCAGGACACCCATCCGCGTCGGGACACGGCCGGCGGCGGCCTCGTCGGCGTACCGCTCCCCCAGCGCGACGAACATCGCGCCGAGCCCGGCGAGCCGGGACGTGTACCGGGCGGCCGCGGCGCGGTCCGGGACCGTCATCGCGGGCACGGCCTGGAACACGAGGCCCTGCCGGCTGACGTAGCCCTTCGCCGAGGCGTTCGCTGCCCAGAGCGCGTGCCGGGCGTCCGCCGCCGCGCCGCGGGCCAGCGCGACGAGCACGTCCCGGTCGGTGCGGTCGGCGTCGTCGAGGTCCTCCGTCGGCAGCGCCGCGGCCTCCTCCGCCACGGCGTCGAGCAGGTCGGCTGCGCGGTCGCTCGCCGCTCGCGACGGGTCACCCGGCAGGTGGTCGAACTCCGTGATCCCGAGCAGGGTCGCGTTGTACGGGTCGTACGTGTGCTGCGCGACGAAGTACCGCTCGCCCAGGGCGTGCAGTCGGGTGGCGGTGTCGGTGGTCAAGGGTCCTCCAGAGGACAGGAACAGGACGAACAGGACGAACAGGACGAACAGGAACAGGACGAACAGGGACAGGACGAACTGGAGGCTCGCGGAGCCGACTCAGAAGAGCGAGTGGCCGCCGTCGACGGAGAGCGTCTGCCCGCTCACCCAACCGGCGTCCGGGGCGACGAAGAAGGACACGGCACGCGCGATGTCCTCGGGCGTGCCGGTCCGGCGCACCGCGATCCGCTCGACCAGGGCGCGCTGGCCCTCGGGCCCGTAGGAGTCCCACTGCGCCTGCGTCGTCGGGTTCGACAGCACGAAGCCGGGGGCGATGCAGTTCGCGGTGATGCCGTACTGGCCGAGCTCGTGCGCCATCTGCCGGGTGAAGCCGATCTGCGCCGCCTTGGCCGCGGTGTACGCCTGGATGCCGGTCAGGCTGACGCTGCGCCCGGCACCGGAGGCGATCATCACGATCCGGCCCCACCCGCGCGGCTTCATGCTCCGGACGGCGGCGCGGGTGCAGTTCCGCGTGGTCGTGAGGTTGGCGTGCAGGACGGCGTCCCAGGCCTCGTCGGAGAGCTCCTCGATCGGGGTGTGCGTCTGCCCGACCACGCCTCCGGCCACGTTCACCAGGACGTCGACGGGACCGAGCGCGGCGAACCAGGCATCGGTCGCCGCGGTGTCACTGAGGTCGACGTCGTCCCGGTCCACCCGGTGCACGACGGCACCGTCGGCGGCGAGTCGGTCCGCGATGCCGGACCCGATGCCCTGGGCCGCACCCGTGACCACCGCGACCCGACCTGCGAGCGTCTCCCCGGGCCTCCCGGCCGGAGCAACCGACGCGGCCGACGCGGCCGACCCGTCGACACCCGCGCTCACAGCGCACCCCCGGTCCCCGGCAGGGCGAGCGCCTCGACGTTGCCGGCCCCGACCTCGCGGGGTCCGGTGTCGTCGCGGACGTCCTCCTCGGCGTGCGCAGCACGGGAGGCGCGGGTGATCCGCACCGACTCCTCCCACTGTCGCATCCGCTCCAGCCCGCGGGGCCCGGCGGCGCGCAGCACGCCCTCGACCAGGGCCTCGATGAGCACGAGCAGCGGCGTCATGGAGTCGAACGGGATGCCGTCGACGGTGACCGGGAGCACGATGTCGGCGCTCTCGACCACGGGCGACAGCGACGTGTCCGTGATCAGCAGGACGGTGGCGCCCTGGCGCTTCGCCGCGGCCGCCGCCTGCTGCGCGACGAGCTCGTGCCGGCGGAAGTCCATCACGACGACGACCCCGCCCTTGCCGAGCTGCAGGAACCGACCGACGTCGTGGCCGAGCGGCTCGGCGACGAAGTCCACGTTCGGCAGGATCTGGTCGAGCTGCGCCGCGAGCACCATCGCGAAGTAGCGGCTGAAGTAGCCGCCCAGCAGCGCGACCTGTTTCGGACGGTCGGCGAGCACGGCGACGGCCCGATCGAACTCACTCGGCGGGACGCTCGTGCCGAGCGACTCGACGAGCGCGACGCGGTCCGCGATGGCACGGCCGAGCGTGCCGCCGTCGCCGAGCGCGATGCCCTCCTGCGAGCGGCGGAGCGGGCTGTTCAGGTGGTCGGCGATCTCGTCGCGGACCCGCGCCTGGAAGTCCGGCCAGCTGCCGAAGCCGAGTCGGCTCGCGAGCCGCAGGACCGTCGGCGTGCTCGTCCCGGCGGTGCGGGCGAGGCTCGCGGCGCTCTCCGTGCCCGCGGTGGGCCAGGCGGCCAGCAGTGCGCGGGCGACCTTGCGCTCCGCCGGGCTCAGCTCGTCCATGCGGGCGAAGACCTCGTCGTTGATGGGCATCCCAGCTCCTCGTCGTCGGTGGTGGTCGTGGTGCTCGTGATCGCGAGCCTGGCAGGTCCGACCGGACGGACGCCCGGACGGGCGCCCGTCCGCGACTCAGGTCCGGAGCACCAGCCCGCTGCCGTCGTCGAACGCCGCGAACATCGTCGGCGAGTTGTGCGCCACGACGACGCGGCCGTCCGCGCCGACCGCGACGAGCCCGCCGCTGGCGTGCTCCTCGGTCAGCTCCTGCTGGATGGTCGCGGCCACGGCGTCGGGCAGCACGCTGCTGCCGTACCGCATCCGCGCGACGATGTCGTAGGACACCACCCCGCGGATGAACGCCTCGCCCTCACCGGTGCAGGAGATCGCGGCGAACCCGTCGAGCGCGTACGTGCCGGCACCGATGATCGGCGAGTCACCGACGCGGCCGTCCTCCTGGTTCGCCATGCCGCCGGTCGACGTGGCGGCCGCGATCGAACCACTCCGGTCGCGGGCCACGGCTCCGACGGTCCCGTGCCGCGGTGCGACGAGCCGGTCCGCCAGGATGCGGGCGAGCTGCGCCTGCCGGGCCTCGGTGACGAAGTAGTCCTGCTCCGCGGTCGCGAGTCCCCACGACTCGACGAGCGCGCGCGTCGGGTGCACCAGGAGCAGGTGGGCGGACCGTTCCATGACGGCGCGCGCCAGGTGCACGGGGTTGCGGGCATGCCGGGAGGCTGCGATCGCCCCCGCCAGGCCGGTGCGGCCGTCCATCACGGCCGCGTCCAGTTCCACCTCGCCGTCGGTCGTCAGGGCGGCGCCCCGCCCGGCGTTGAAGAGTGGGTCGTCCTCGAGCTGCTCGACGGTCGCGCAGACGGCGTCGAGCGCGGTGCCGTCCTGGTCGAGGACCGCTTCACCGGCCCGGTAGGCGCGGGTCAGGCCCGCCTCGAAGCGCTCGCGCTCCTCTGCGGCGAGCTCCTGGATCCGTCCGCCGGCGCCGCCGTGCAGGGCGAGCGACCAGCCGCGGACGGCTGGCACGTCGAACAGGACGGTGTCGCGCGGCGGGGCGATGGACTCCTCGGCGGGCATCAGCGGCCTCCGGCCTGGCGGGTGATGTAGTTCACGGCGACGAAGCGCGTGAACACGGAGAGCAGGTCCTCACCGCTGATCGCGATGGTCCTGGTGGCGATCCGGTCGACGCCGCCGACCCAGGTCGCGACGTCGGCCATGTCGGCCGTGGCGACGTCGAGCTCGAGGGTGGCCGGTCCGTCGATCGCCCGGGGGCGCATCTCGGGGATCCGCTCGACCGCGGTCGTCGCTGCCTCACGGATGCGACGGCACGACTCGGTCGGGTGCAGGGCGTCGGCGCTGGCACGGGTGATCGAGGTCTTCGTGACGACGTGCTCGGCGTCGGGTGCGAAGGGCTCGGTCTCGTCCCAGGTGACCTCGTCGCCGGTGACCAGGGCGATCGGCACGCCGTGGTGGGAGGTGACGAGGGCGTTGATGCCGCTCTCCCCCACCCAGGTGCCGTCGACGCGGGCGCCGGTGAACACCTCGGGGTTGTACGTGTGCGACAGGACCGACGGCGCCCCCGAGATCGAGCCGTGGTACCCGACCAGGAACGCCCCGTCGACCGTGGCGTCGAGGCCCTGCATCATGTACATCGGCTTGTGGCGGCCGGTGATGAACCGCACCTTGTCCGGGTGCACGACGGCACGCGGGTCGAGGTTCGACATCCGGCTGTGCGAGTCGTTGAGCAGCACCTCGGTGGCACCGCCGGCGACGGCGCCCTCGATGGCGGCGTTCACCTCGTCGAGGAGCAGTGCGCACCCCTGGGCGTAGCCGTCGCTGCCCGGGCGGCACTGGTCCCAGTCGACGATGCCGGCGACGCCTTCCATGTCGTACGAGATCCAGATCTTCATGCGGACGGTTCCTCCTGGTGGTGCGCGGCCGAGGCGGCCGGTGCGGCTGGTGCGACCTCGCTGAGGTCGGTCTCCACGACTCGTTCGGGGTCGAGGAGCACGTCGGGACGGGTGAGTGCGGGGTCGTCGGCTTCGATGGCGGGTTCGTGGAGCGGGTCCACGTCGCCGAGCTCCGCCGAGCGGATGCAGGCGGCGACGTGCGGGGCCTGCGGTGCCGTCGCCTGTGCGGCGGTCGTGTCGGCGCCGCGAGCCGACGTCGAGACCGACACCGGGCCTCCCGGGCGGGTGCCGAGCACCAGCGGGACCGGCGCGAGTGCGGGGTCCGTGGTGCGGCAGGCATCGACCGCGTACGGGCAGCGCGGGTGGAAGCGGCAGCCCGTCGGGATGTCGAACGGGCTCGGCGGGTCGCCCTGCAGGGCGAGCCGGGCCGTGACGCTCTCGGCCCCCATCCGCGGGATCGAGTCGATGAGCGCCCGCGTGTACGGGTGCCGGGGGTTCCGGAACAGCTCGTCGGTGTCGGCGACCTCGACGATCCGACCGAGGTACATCACGGCGACCCGCTGGCTGAGGTGCTGCACGACGGCCAGGTTGTGCGCCACGAACAGGATGCTCAGGCCGAGCTCGCGCTGCAGCCGGGCGAAGAGCTCCAGGATCGTCGCCTGCACGGACACGTCCAGCGCAGACACCGGCTCGTCGGCGATGAGCACGTCGGGTCGGACCGCGATGGCCCGGGCGATCGCGATGCGCTGCCGCTGCCCGCCGGAGAACTGGCTCGGGTAGGCGTCGAGCGCGTCCTCCTCGAGGCCCACGAGGTTGAGGATCCGGATGCTCTCCGCGCGGACCTCGGCCCGGGGCACGATGCGGTGCAGCAGCAGGAGCTCCCGGAGCATCGAACCGACCGAGATCCGTGGGTTCAGGGACGAGTACGGGTCCTGGAACACCATCTGGATCCGGCGCGAGGCGTCCTTGTCGCGGTGCACGGGCACGCGCTCGCCGTCCGCGTCGAGGGTCCCGGTGGTGGCGGTGACGCTGCCGACCAGGATCTTCGCCAGGGTCGACTTGCCGGAGCCGGACTCCCCCACCAGGGCGAGGACCTCGCCGCGGCGGAGCTCCAGGTCGATGCCGTCGAGCGCGGTCAGGGCGGTGGGAGCGGACCGGCGCATCCGGTCGATGACGGTGACGGGCAGCTGGTACCGCTTGGTGACGGCCTCGGCGCGGAGGACGGGGGTGGTGCCCGTGCCGGTGACCGTGCTCGTGCCGGTGCCGGTGCCGGTGCCGGTGCTCGTGCTCGTGCTCGTGCTCGTGCTCGTGCTCGTGCTCGTGCTCGTGTCCATGCTCGTGCTCCTGTTCATGCCAGGACCTCCACGGGTTCGCCGGGGGCGGCGGAGCCGATCTCGTGGGTGCGGATGCAGGCGGCGGTGCGGCCGGGGCCGACGTCCTCCTGCGCGGGCATCGCCGTGGTGCAGGCCTCGATCGCGAACCGGCAGCGCGGGGCGAACGGGCACCCGTCCGGGCGGGCGGCGACGTTCGGCGGGAACCCCGGGATCGGGATCAGGGCGCGGTCGGGGTCGTCGAAGTCCGGCGCGGACTCGAGCAGACCGCGCGTGTACGGGTGCCGGGGGTCGCGGAAGACGTCCTTCACCGGGCCGGCCTCGACGCGGTGGCCGGAGTACATCACGGCGAGCTCGGTGCACGTCTGGTTCACCACGGCGAGGTCGTGGGTGACGAACGCCAGCGCGGTGCCGGTCTCGTCACAGAGCTCCTCGACGAGCTGGAGCACCTGGTGCTGCACCGTGACGTCGAGCGCGGTCGTGGGCTCGTCGCAGAGCAGCAGCCGCGGGGAGCACGAGAGCGCCATCGCGATCATGATGCGCTGCCGGAGCCCGCCGGAGAGCTCGTGCGGGTACGCCCGGGCACGACGGGCGGGGTCGGGGATGCCGGTGCGGCGCATCATCTCGACGGCCAGCTCCGCGGCGACCGCGCGGGAGAGCCCGAGGTGCCGGCGCGGCCCCTCGGCGATCTGCTCGCCGACCCGGACGACGGGGTTCAGCGCCGTCATCGGCTCCTGGAACACCATCGCGATCTGCGGGCCCATCAGCTTCCGACGGGCGGCGGCGGACATGCCGCCGAGGTCCTCGCCGCGGTACCGGATCGTGCCGGAGAGCACCTCGACGCCCTTCGGCAGGAGCCCGGCGATCGCGCGGAGCGTCAGGGACTTCCCGGAGCCGGACTCACCGACGATACCGAAGCGCTCGCCGGGCTGGATCGCGAAGGAGAGGTCCTCGACGATGCGCACGTCGTCGCGGCCACGACGGCGGATGCCGATCGTCAGGGCGTCGACCTCGAGCAGTGGGGCGGTCATGCGCGGTCCTTCCGAGTGGACGCTGGTGTCGGTGCTCGTGCTGGTGCTCGGCATGTCAGCGCCTCCGGTCGGGGCTCAGCAGGTCGCTGATGCCGTCGCCGAGCCAGGACAGGCCGAGGCTCGTGACGACGACGACCAGCCCGGGGATGGTGGTCTGCTGCCACTGGGTGGTGATGAACTCCTGGCCGTCGACGATCATCGAGCCCCACTCGGCCGTCGGCGGCTCGATGCCCAGGCCGAGGTAGCCGAGCGTGACGATCGCCATGATGTCCATCACGATGTCGCTCATCGCGTAGATCACCGCCTGGCTCATCACGTTCGGGGCGATGTGGCGGACGAGCAGCCGGGTGTGGGACATGCCACCGAGCCGGGCGGCGACGACGTAGTCCTGCTGGCGGGCGACGATGACCTCGCCGCGGACGATCTTGGCGTACGACACCCACGAGACCGCGGCGATCGCGAGGTAGATGCTCGTCTCCCCCGCGCCGAGGACGAAGACCAGCACGATGACCATGACGTAGAAGGGGAACGCGAAGAACACGTCGACGATGCGCATCAGGACCGTGTCGACGATGCCGCCGACGTACCCGGCGATCGCCCCGATGACGCTGCCGACGACGAACGGGATGAGCACCGCGAGGAACCCGACGCGCAGGTCGACGCGGGCGCCCCAGATCAGGCGGGACAGCACGTCGCGGCCGTACTTGTCGGTGCCGAGCCAGTGCGCGGCGCTCGGGGACTCGAGCGCCTGCTCGAGGTGCTGGGCGATCGGGTCGTACGGCGCGATCACCGGGGCCAGCACGGCGACGAGCACCAGCAGGCCGACGATGACGATGCCCGCCATCAGGGAGCCGTTGCGGTACCAGGCGCGGAGCGACCGGGAGCGCGACGCCCGACGGCGCTGCTTGAAGCCCACGAGCGCGGCGGTGGGGGTGGTCATGGGGTGGTGCCTCCGGCCAGGTCGACCCGCGGGTCGAGCATCGTGTAGACGACGTCGGTCAGGATCCCGACCACGACGACGAAGATCGCGACGAACAGGGTCACGCCCTGGATCGTCGGGAAGTCGCGGGAGAAGATCGCGTTCACCATGAGCGAGCCGAGGCCCGGCAGCGCGAAGACCTTCTCGATGACGAGCGATCCGCCGACCAGGTACCCGAGGTTCACGCCGATGATCGACACCGTCGGGATCGCCGCGTTCCGGAGCACGTGGTCGCGGAACAGCGGCATGCCGGCGGCGCCCTTCGACTTCGCGGTGCCCACGTACTCGGACTCGAGCACCCCGATCATCGACGCCCGGAGGCTCCTGATGATCGTCGGGGACATCGCGATCGCCAGCGTCAGCGCCGGCAGGAACAGGAAGTACAGGTGGGCGCCGGCACCGTCGCCGTAGCCACCGACGGGGAAGGCCCGCACGTTCACGGCGAGCAGCAGGATCAGCATGATGCCGACCCAGAACTGCGGCATGCCCTGGCCGAGCAGGGTGAAGCCGCGGGCGAACAGGTCGCCGGCGCGGTTCGGTCGACTCGCCGCCAGGGAGGCGAGCGGGATGCTGATCACCAGGGACATCACGAGCGCCAGGCCGAGGAGCGACAGGGTGACCGGCACCGCCTGCAGCACCAGCTGCCCGACGGGGAGCTGGTAGGTCAGGCTCGTGCCGAGGTTGCCGTGCACGATCTGCCCGAGGAACCGGAAGTACTGCTCCCACAGCGGCCGGTCCAGACCGAGCTGTTCGGTCAGCGCGGCGACGCTGGCCTTCGTCGCCCGTTCACCGAGGAGCGCGAGCGCCGCGTTGCCCGGCAGCAGGTGGGACAGGAAGAACACGATGATGGTCACGCCGAACGCGACCGGGACGGCCTGCAGGAGCCGTCCGGGGATGAACCGGAGCCGGTGGAGCATGACTGCCTTTCCGAGAGGGGCGGTGGGGTCCGACCGGCGCCGGACCCCACCGGTGTCGGGGTCCGGCGCGCGGCCGGACCCCGACGGAGTCACTTGCTCTTGGAGACGTCCTCGAGCTGGTAGTTGCCGAGGGGCGTCACGTGGAAGTCGTTCACCTTGTCGGTGGTCGCGAACACGTAGGGCGAGTAGTACAGGTACGCCAGGAAGGCGTCGTCACCGGTCTTCTGCTGCAGCTCGGAGTACAGCTCCTGGCGCTTGGCCGGGTCCGTCTCCTTCTGGGCCTGCTTGTTGACCGCGATGACGTCCGGGTTGTCGTAGTGCGTGAAGGCCGAGTTCGACCCGCCCTCGGGGTCGACCGCGAAGGAGGTCCACTCGTCGGGGTCCGGGATGTCCATCGTCCAGGCGGACCACGCCATGTCGAAGTCGCCGGCCAGTCGGGCTTCCTTGTTCGCCGTCGGGTCGAGCTGCTTGATCTTCATCGTGATCCCGATCTCCTTGAGCTCGGACTGCATGATCTGCGCGATGGAGGTCTGGTTCGGGTCACCCGACCGGATGAGCAGCGTCGTCGTGAACCCGTCGGGCTTGGACGACTTCGCCAGCTCGGCCTTCGCCTGCTTGACGTCGTACGTCGGCCCCTCGGCCTTCGCGTCGTAGTACGGGGTGCCGGGCGACAGGAGGGAGTTCGCCGTCGTGCCGTTGCCGAACAGCACCGCCTTGACCATCGCCTTGCGGTCGAGCGCGAAGGCGATCGCGCGGCGCACGTGGACGTCGTCGAAGGGCTTGCGCTGCTGGTTGAACGCCACGTAGTCGATCTGCGTCGACTTGAAGGTGTCGGCCTTCACGCCAGCCGCCGACTTCAGCGACGACAGGCTCGACCAGTCCGGGGTGTCGTCGATGTCGACCTGACCGCCCTGCACCTGGAGCTTGCGGGTGTTGGCGTCCGGCACGACGGTCCACTTGACGCCGTCGAGGTAGGGCTTGCCCTTCTGCCAGTAGTCGTCGTTCGCCGTCAGGCTGAGCGACTGGCCCTTCTTCCAGGACTCCCACACGAACGGGCCGGTGCCGACCGGGTGCGTGTAGAACTCCTTCTTCGACTCGCCCCCGTAGTTGTCGGGGACGATCGCGTTGCTGAACAGCGACAGGTCGGCGATGAGCGGTGCCCACGCGTACTTGAGGTCGATCTCGACCGTCTCGTCGTCGACGGCGCTGACCTTGTCGATCGCCGCGTTGATGTACCCCCAGCCCGAGGCGCCGGTGGCGGTGTCGGCGTTGATGGAGAAGACGACGTCCTTGGCGGTCATCGGGTCACCGTTGGAGAACTCGACGCCCTTGCGGAGGTGGATCGTGTACTTCGTGCCGTCCTCCGACGCGTCGTACCCGGTCGCCAGCCACGGCTGGAGCTTCTTGCCGTCCGCGCTCACGTTGAACAGCGGTTCCATGATCTGCTGCATCACGTGGATGGAGTTGTTGTCGAAGGTCGTGGTGTTGTCCATCGAGATGATGTCGGCGGAGCGCGCCATCGTCAGGACACCGCCCTTCGGGTGTCCACCGGCGGCGGTGCCGGCGGTGTCCGCCGAGCCGCCGGCGCTGCAGCCCGCGAGGACCAGGGCTGCTGCCGCTGTCACCGCGGCCACGGCCGCCCGATTCCGTTGTCTCATCGTTGCCTCTTCGCTTCTGTGCACCGGTGCTGGTGCGGAGTCCGTGTCGGGGAGGTGGAGCGATTGTGCTGTAGTGATGATTACAGTACGACACGATCTTTTCGGTTTTGTTACGTTTGGAAGACGATGAACCACGGCACAGCACAGATAGCCCTCCGCCCCTTCCGCGCTGACGACGCCGAGACCGTCGTCGCCTGGTTCCGCACGCCCGAGGACGCCCTCGCGGTCGCCGGCACCGGAGCGCCGTGGCCCTACCGCGCGGCGGACCTGGTCGCCGCGTCCACCGGGGACGACCGACGCCCGCTGACCGTGACGCCCGTCGACGACCCCGACGACGTCGTCGGGCACGTGGCGGTCGTCCGCGTCACGCCGACCACCGGGCGGCTGGCGCGGATCGTCCTCGCACCACGGCTCCGCGGGCGGGGTCACTCCGGCGAACTCGTGGCGCTCGCCGTGGCCGAGGCCCGGGCACTCGGACTCACCGAGCTCGCGCTGTTCGTGGTGCCGGGCAACACCCCGGCGCTGCGGGCCTACGCGGCCGCCGGGTTCGTCCGCGCTGCACCGGACCGGGAGCACCCCGAGTACGTGCGGCTGGTCAGGCAGGTGGCCTGACCGAGGCAGCCCGGACGGCGAGACGCCGAGACGCCGGGCGCCTGGCGCACCCGGAGCTCAGCGCCCCTGGGAAGCCTGCCCGTTCCGGAAGGCCAGCGCCAACTGCGTGCGGGACCGCAACCCGAGCTTCCGGTACACGGCTGCCAGGTGCGTCTCGACCGTCCTGACGCTGACCACCAGCTCGTCCGCGATCTCCCGGTTGCTCCACCCGACGGCTGCGAGTCCCGCCACCCGGTCCTCGGACGTCGTGAGCACCCCGCGGAGGTCCGCCTGCTGCAGCTCGTCGACGGCACGCGTCAGACGACGGTCCAACCGGGGGTCGCGGACACGGTCGGCGGCGGGACGGACTCGTTCGAGTGCCAGGAGCGCTGCGGCACGGTCGTCGGCGTCGCCGGCCATCGCCGCCCGTTCGATGCGGGCGCGGACGACCTCCGGCAGGAAGCCGCCGCGTTCCAGGTCGACCAGCGCCTGGTCCGACAGTGCACGGGCGTGTGCGTGGTCGCCGTTGCTCCAGGCGAGCAGCGCGCGGAGACGGGTGCCCTGCCCACGAACGTGCGCCCGCCGCGAGCGGAGCCCGATCGCTGTCAGTGCCGACGCGATGCTGCTCGCCCGGAGCAGGTCCCCCGTGTGCACCAGCGCGCGTCCCAGTTCGACGTCCAGCCACATGCGGCGCCCCGGTTCGACGATGCCGCGTGCCTCGGCGAGCGAGCGCGCGCGGTCGAGCTCGACGATCGCGTCCTCCCACCGCTCGGACGCCGCGGCGTCGAGGCCGGCGACGGCGGCACGGAGCAGCCCCCCGCGGTACTCGGCCGCCGGGCTGAGCCACCCGCCGGTGACCGCGGCGATCGCCTCCCGGTCGTCGGCGACCAACGCGCGGAGTGCGCGGGCGCGGAAGACGCTCGGGGGGACGCTGCTGGCCCGTCCCACCTGTGCTTCGCAGTCGATGAGGAACCGGTCGGCGATGTCGGTCCGTCCGGCGAGGACCTCGACGACCGACGCGTGCGCGAGTCCCTGCGCCACGGCGTAGTGCTCCCCCGCGACCTTCGCACTGCGGATGTACGCGGTGAGGCCGGCGCGGGACCGGGAGAGGTCGTCGGTCTGGTACGGCCACAGCGCCTCGATGGCGTCGGTGGTCTCCTCGAGCGGCAGCGAGGTCAGGCGGTGCTCGAGTCCGCGGAGCCGTCCGAGCAGGTCGTCGTCGATCCCCTGGCCGGCGTCGAGGTCGAAGTAGCTGATCCATCCCAGCGCCTTGCCCAGCGTCCGCGGCGTCTCGGTCGGCGACAGCTGCTGCGCGAGGGACGCCAGTTCGTCCCGGACGGACGCGAGCCGGGCGCGACTCAACGACAGCAGGTGCACCTCGGCGACCATCCACCGGGCTCCGCGCGCTCCGAGCACCTGCTGCAGCGCCTCCACGCGCCGTGTCACGAGCGGTTGTCCGCCGACGCGGTCGAGCGAGTCCGCCAGCACGGCGACCGCGCGGTCGAACAGCGGGAGCGACAGCCGCTCGACGTCGAACCGGTCGAGCACCTCGAGGGTCAGTGTCATGTCCCCGGCCGCGAACGCGAGTTCGGCCGTCTCGACGACGCGCTCGTGCCGGTCCCCGTGCTCCTCGGCGGTCCTGGCGACGGCGCGACGGGCCAGCAGGAGCGCGCCGGCGGTGTCACCGGAGCGCCGTGCCGCCCGTGCCGCCTCGATGAGCTGCACGGCGAGCCCCTCGTCCGCACCGACCGGCGCGGCGTCGTCCCGGTGGAGCAGACGCGCCGTCGGGGGCAGCGGGAGGTCTGCCAGCGTCGCGTGCACCGCACGCCGTGCTGCGGGCGGCAGCAGTTCGAGCGCGGCCGCCCCGAGCAGCGGGGACGCCACGTGGACGTGGTCGTCGGTGACACGGAGCACACCGCGACGGACGCCCTCGTGGACCGCGGCGTCGCCGTCGTCGCAGAACGCGGAGGCGTCGCCCGACCGCAGGCCACCGCGCGCGGCGGACGCCACGGCGACCGCGGTGCGGACCTGCTCCGGCAGCGACCCGAGCCGCTGGCGCATGACCTCCGTCACCGTCCTCGGGGCGAGTGCCCGCGGGTCGCCCTCCGTCCGTGCCGTCGCGAGCTCGATCGCCCAGAGCGGGTTGCCGGCGGAGGCGTCGGCGACGTCGTCCATCGCCGACGGGGTGAGGTGCCCGACGCTCACGGACTCCAGCACGCTGCGGACGGAGGTCCGGGACAACGGCGGGACCGGGACGACGTCGGCCGCCGTGAACAGGGGCTTGACCGCGAAGTCGTCGCCGGATCCGTCGGAGCGTCGGGCGACCAGCAGGGCGGTGACGGCCACGGTGGACGACCGGCTCATGACCCGCTCGAGCACACGTCGGCTGACCACGTCCGCCCACTGCCAGTCGTCGATCACGATCGTCGTCCCGGGCTTCGCGAGGTGCGCGAGCAGCTGGGTCAACGCGGACACGACCGCCGTCGGTTCGGCGGCGGCCGGGTCGGCGACGAGCGTCTCGAGGGTCTCGCGGTGGACCGGTGCGAGCGCCGGGAACGCCCCCTCCGGCGTCTTCGACACCAGGTCGGCGAGGACGGCGCACCGACGGTCGTCGTGCTGGTCCGCGCGTGCCGTCAGCACGACCCGGACGGCGGTCGCGGTCCGGATGACGGCGCGGAGCAGGTGGGTCTTCCCGATGCCGGGGTCACCGACGAGCATCGCGCGACCGCCCCCGGCGGTGGCGGCCCTGACCAGGCGACCGAGGACCGCCTGGCGCTCGATCGGCACCTGCGCCCGGGTGTCGGGGTTCCGTTGCTCAGTCACGACGACCTTCCTGACCGGGCGTCGCAGGGTGGGTGGAGAGCCGACGGACCACTCGCGTTCACCGCTGGCCCGATGCGGGCAGCTCGGCTCGACCGCGACGTCGTTCCCGTTCCTGGTCCGACGCTACGCAGTCGGTCCGTCGATCGGAATGGGAACACGTACACGTCCGGACCGGTCTTCGAGCGGGATTCACAGCGGCGGCGCGCGTCGCGGCGGGCGGCCGCGGTACCCGCCGGACGGGAGGCTCGGTGGCGGTCGCGCACCGAGCCTCCCGTCCGGCGGTCTCCGGTCCGGAGCAGGCCGCACCGCGCCCTGGATGCTGCGGACGCGTGCCGCGTCATGACGGGCTCGGGGCCTGGAGGAGCGCGCCGGTGACGACCGCGCCGTGCAGGGTCCTGGCCGCCGCCACGACCCATGCGGCGACCAGGGCGGCGTCGGCGGTCGCGGTGCGGCGGTCAGGCGATCGTGATGCCCGGCGGCGGACCGACGATCTCGATCCCGTAGGTCGCCGCGATCCGTGTCAGCTCCTCCGGCGACGGCGGGACGACGGAGTCGGGCTGGTGGATCGCGCGCTCGCCCTCGGCGACCCGGGCCGGGGCGCCCGCCTCGACGGTGAACCGGTCGAAGCCCGCCGGGGTGTGCAGCGTCAGGAACTTCGCGCCGGCGCTGGCGACGACGAACCCGTGCAGCGACTGCCGCGCGAGCCAGATCGCCGACCCGGCCTCGGCGACGTGGTGCTCGCCGTCGACGGTGAGCTCGACCTGCCCGTCGAGGACCACGAACGTCTCGTCGTCGCGCGTGTGGCGGTGCATCGGGCTGTTGTAGCCACGGTGCCCGGTGTGCTCGAGGACGGCGAGGGCGTCGCCCGTGGACGACCCACCGATCCGTTCGCGGATCAGTGCGCCGAGGAACCAGACGGCCTGCTGGGCGTCCGGGTCGGCGATCGCCGAGGCACCGATCCGGTGGACGGCGTCGAACTGTTCTGTGTCGGTCATGGCATTCCCTCCCGGTGGCGACGATGTGTCGCTCGTGCCCAGCCTGCGGTCGGGGCACCACCGTGTCGTCGGTGGAACCACGTGCCACGGCGGGCGCGGTCGGGGTCGCGGTCCGGGTCGCGGTCCGGGTCGCGGTCGCGGTCGCGGTCGGTCACCGCACCATCCCGACGTACCCGTCCCGCCGGTGCATCCCCGACGAGGCGTTCAGGGCGAGGACGGCGGCGTTGTGCTCCTCGTTGAAGGTGAACAGTCGTCCGCCCCCCCGAGCGCGCCGCGGTCACGAACTGCGCGTGCTTGAAGGCCCGCGCGACTCCACGACCGCGGGCTGCCGGGACGACCCCGGTGAATTCGACGTACCACCCGGTGCCGTCCGTCGACGGGCTGACTCCCGAGTACCCGACGGCGTCGCCGTCCAGCCAGGCGATGAAGAAGACGGTCCCGGGGGCGAAGAAGAACTCCCCCACCGACGACGGGTCGATGGCGTCGTCGGCGCCGGTGGCTCGAGGCAGCCCCTGGGTCACGCGGTCGGTCAGGTCGGACATCACGTCGCGGTGGCTCGCCCACGTGACCGTCTCGATCGACAGAGCGGTGTCTCGGAGGACGTCGTCCAGTGCTCGCTGGTGGGTGGCGACGGCCTGTGCGTCGAGGTCGGCCGTCCACCCGACACTGCGTGACGAGACCCGGAAGCCGTGCTGCTCGGCGAGGTGCTGCGCCACGGTGGACTCCTCCGGCAGCACGACGAGCTGCACGCGTGCGGGGTCACCGTCGGGCCGGCGGGCACCGGCGTGCAGGAGGTCCGAGGCCCGCGTCGCGAGCACACGACCGAGGCCCTGGCCGCGGTGCCCCGGTGCCACGCCGACCGCTCCTCCGACGACGCCCGGGTACGTCGGGTCGAGCGAGACGTGGACGACCCCGACCGGACGTCCCGCGTCGTCGTTCGCCACCTCGGTCACACCGTGGAGTCGCGCGCCCGCGAGGAGCCTCGGACGGATGCGGTGCCCCTGCCCGTCAGGCCACGCGGGCTGGAGCAGGTCCACCACGGTGTCGATCGTGTCCGGGTCCCACGGCTCGAGGTGCATGCGTTCTCCTGACGGGTCCGTGCCTGCGGACGGACGCCCTGGGCTCGTCGATGATCGCTGGCCGTGCCGGGTTGCACCTCCGCGGAACCACGGGTCTCCGGGACGCCGGTCCGGGCCCGCGGCGCGGCCCCGTGCCGCAGGTCCGGTGCGGTCCGCGGCGCGGTCCCCTGCCGCGGGTCCGGGTCCTGTCAGGCCGGCGCCGACGGCCGTCGGTAGGCGCCGTACCACCAGATGGCGGTCAGCTCGGCGGCGAACGCCGTGTCCTCGGACGCGTCGCCGCGGATCACCTGGTCGGTGATGGCCCGCATCCCGCCGTCGACCACGATGCGCGCCGCCGGACGGGGCGCGAGCTCGGCCGAGGTCCGCCCGGCGTCCCGCTCCCCCGCGAGCCAGCCCTCTGCTCGCTGTCGGAAGACCGCGACCTCGGCGTCCCACCGGGCAGCCATGCGCTCGTCGTACCCGGCGACCTCGAGCACCGCCGCCAACACCTCGGCGTGGTCGCGGTAGTGCGTGACGATCGCGGTGAAGCCGTCGAGCATGGTGGAGTACGCGTCCGCGTCCGTCGGGTCCCAGGAGGCATGCGCGTCGTACGCCACGGCGGAGAGCTGCGGCGCGAGTGCCAGCAGCAGGTCCGTCTTGTCGTCGAAGTGGGCGTAGAAGCTCGACCGCGCGACGCCGGCCTCACCGACGATGCGGAGCACGCCCAGTTCGGTGAACGACCCGCCTGCGGTGAGGAGTCGTTCCGTGGCGTCGAGGATGCGCTGGCGGGTGTCCGTCCGACGCGTCGTGGTGCGCGTGGGACCACGGGTGATCGAGGGCATGCCTCGATGATACTGTTCGGACACACTGTTCGGACAATGTGTCCGAACAAGGAGCGGAACGGACAGCACATGGACCACGGAACCGACGCCGAGCGCGTCAGCACCCCCTTCGGACACGGGAGCACCGCGACCGACGTCCTGCGTGGCGTCGACCTCACCGGGCGCCGGTACGTCGTGACCGGCGGTGGTTCGGGCCTCGGTGCGGCGAGCGTGCAGGCCCTCGCCGCCGCGGGGGCATCGGTCACGATCGCGACGCGCAACCCCGACACCGTCGACGTGCAGGTGCTCGGCGACCACGTCGACGTCCGGCAGCTCGACCTCGCCGACCTCGACTCGGTGCGGGACTTCGTCCACGGGTGGAGCGGGCCGGTGGACGGGCTCATCGCGAACGCCGGCGTGATGGCCCTGCCCGAGCGCCGCGAGGCCACCAACGGCTGGGAACTGCAGCTCGCCACCAACTACCTCGGGCATTTCGCCCTGGCAGTGGGGCTGCAGGAGCACCTCGAGGCGGCCCACGGTGCGCGGGTCGTCGTCGTGAGCTCCGGGGCGCAGCGCCTCGCCCCGGTCGACTTCGCCGACCCGCAGTTCCACGAGCGGCCGTACGACCCGTGGGTCGCCTACGCACAGTCCAAGACGGCGGGCGTGCTCCTGGCGGTCGGGCTCGCCCGCCGCTGGGCCCCGCTCGGCGTCACCGCCAACGCCGTGGCCCCCGGTTGGATCAGGACCCGACTCCAGCGCCACGTCGACCCCGACGCCCTCCGCGCCATGGGGGTGTACGAGGAGGACGGCCAGCTGCACACGCCGGACTGGTTCAAGACCCCGGAGGAAGGTGCCGCCGACCAGGTGATGCTCGCGGCGTCGCCCGTCACGGCGGCGGTCACCGGGCGGTACTTCGAGGACGGCCAGGAGTCCCCGGTCGTCGAGGGTGGGGACGGCGCCGAGCCCGGGGTGGCGTCCTGGTCGGTCGACCCGGCTGCGGCCGACGCCCTGTGGGACCTCGGCTCGGCCGCACTCGCCGCTCACCGGGCATGATAGGACCGCGGCCCGGACACCGCACCGCGTCGCTGCGGGTGCTCGTGTCCAGACCGCGGTCCGGTGGGTGTGTCGGGGCTCAGGCCTCGGAGGTCGGCACGTCGTCCGCGTCGATCTCGAGCGCGGCGTGTTCCTCGCCCTGTTCCTCGACGTTGGTGGAGGCCGTGTCCGGCTGCTCCGGTGCGTCTGCCTGCGTGGTCTCTTCTGCCGGATCCGGCTGGCTGTAGCTCATGGGCCGGACGCTACGCGCGCCGACCTGGGGACGGGCGCGAGGTGCGTCGATCGGTCACCGGTGCCGCACGGGAGGCTCACCGCGGTTCCGGCACCGAGTCTCCCGTCCCGCCTGCGTAGGGCGGCGCGCGATGACGCCGCACACCGCACGTCGGCTCGAACCAGGGACTTCCGTGGTTCGAGCCGACATCAGCGGTGGCACGTCACGTCGCGCCACGGCCGCCACGGCCTCGCCGACCGCCGACCGCTGGCGAAGCGCGTCCCGTGGCGCGCAGCGCGCGAGGCGCCGCACCCACGCCACGGGCGTCAGGCGCCGACGTAGGCCGCCAGGTGCTGCCCCGTCAGGGTCGACCGTGCGGCGACCAGCGCGGCCGGTGTGCCCTGGAACACGACCTGCCCGCCGTCGTGCCCGGCCCCCGGCCCGAGGTCGATGAGGTGGTCGGCATGCGCCATCACGGCCTGGTGGTGCTCGATCACCACGACGGTCCTGCCCGCGTCGACCATCCGGTCGAGCAGGCCGAGCAGCTGGGCGACGTCCGCCAGGTGCAGGCCGGTGGTCGGCTCGTCGAGGACGATCACACCGCCGGGCTCCCCGAGGTGCGTCGCGAGCTTCAGGCGCTGCCGTTCCCCGCCCGAGAGCGTGGTGAGTGGCTGGCCGATCGTCAGGTAGCCGAGCCCGACGTCGGCGAGCCGGGTGAGCAGGGTGTGCGCGGCCGGGAGGCGGGAGTCCCCGGCACCGAAGAAGTCGAGGGCCTCGGCGACGGACATCGCCAGCACCTCGCTGATGTCCTTGCCACCGAGCCGGTACGCGAGGACCGACTGGTCGAACCGGCGCCCCTCGCACTCCGCGCAGGTGGTGGAGACGCCGGCCATCATCCCGAGGTCCGTGTAGATGACGCCAGCGCCGTTGCACGCGGGGCAGGCACCCTCGGAGTTGGCGCTGAACAGCGCGGGCTTGACGCCGTTCGCCTTCGCGAAGGCCTTGCGGACGGGTTCGAGCAGCCCGGTGTACGTGGCGGGGTTGCTGCGCCGCGACCCCCGGATGCCGCTCTGGTCGACGGTGACGACGTCGTCACGGTGGGACAGCGACCCGTGCACGAGCGTGCTCTTGCCGGACCCGGCGACGCCCGTCACCACGGTCAGGACCCCGAGCGGCACGTCGACGTCGACGTCCTGCAGGTTGTGCTGGTCGGCGCCGCGGATCTCGATGACGCCCGTGGGCTCCCGCACGGTCGGCTTGACGGCGACGCGGTCGTCCAGGTGGCGACCCGTCACCGTGCCGCTCGCGCGGAGGCCGTCGACCGGCCCCTGGTAGCAGAGCGTGCCGCCGCCGGTGCCCGCTCCGGGACCGAGGTCGACGACGTGGTCGGCGATCGCGATGACCTCCGGCTTGTGCTCGACGACCAGCACGGTGTTGCCCTTGTCGCGGAGGCGCAGCAGCAGCCGGTTCATCCGCTCGATGTCGTGCGGGTGCAGCCCCGTGCTCGGTTCGTCGAAGACGTAGGTGATGTCGCTGAGCGAGGAACCGAGGTGCTTCACCATCTTCACCCGCTGCCCTTCGCCGCCGGAGAGCGTGCCGGTGGGACGGTCGAGGGACAGGTAGCCGAGCCCGATCTCGACGAAGGCGTCGACGGCGTCGCGGAGCCCGTCGAGCAGCGGTCCGACCGACGGCTCGTCGAGGCCGTGCAGCCAGGCGGCGAGGTCGGTGATCTGCATCGCGGCGACCTCGGCGACGTCCTTCCCGTCGATCTTCGACGACCGTGCGACGTCGTTGAGCCGTGTGCCGTCGCAGTCCGGGCACGTGGTGAACGTCACCGCCCGGTCGACGAAGGCGCGGATGTGCGGCTGCATCGCCGTGCGGTCCTTCTGCAGCAGTGACCGGCGGACGCGGGGCACGAGGCCCTCGTACGTCATGTTGATGCCCGCGATCTTCTGCTTGGTGGGCTCGCGGTAGAGGAAGTCCTGACGCTCCTGCTCGGTGAAGTCACGGATCGGCTTGTCGCCGGGGTAGTAGCCGGACTCGGCGTACATCCGCACGTTCCAGCCGTCCGTGCCGTAGCCCGGCACGGTCAGCGCGCCGTCGTCCAGCGCGCGGGAGTCGTCGAAGAGCTGGGTCAGGTCGATCTCGCTGACGCTCCCCCGGCCTTCGCACCGGGCACACATCCCGCCGAGCCGGCTGAACGAGACCTTCTCCGCCTTCGCTTCCGTCCCACGCTGCACGGTGATGGCGCCACCAGCGGTGACCGTCGCGAGGTTGAACGAGAACGCGTTCGGCCCGCCGATGTGCGGCTGACCGAGTCGACTGAAGAGGAGCCGGAGCATCGCGCTGGCGTCCGTCGCGGTGCCCACCGTGGAGCGGGGGTCGGCGCCGATGCGTTCCTGGTCGACGACGATCGCCGTCGTCAGACCATCGAGCAGGTCGACGTCCGGACGGCCGAGCGACGGCATGAACCCCTGCACGAACGCGCTGTAGGTCTCGTTGATCATCCGCTGCGACTCCGCGGCGACGGTGCCGAAGACGAGCGAGCTCTTGCCCGACCCGGACACCCCGGTGAACACGGTCAGCCGGCGCTTCGGCAGGTCGACGTCGACGTCACGCAGCGTGTTCTCGCGCGCACCACGCACGCGGATGCGGTCGTGGCTGTCGGCGACGTGCCCCGTGCTGGTGTCCATGCGCGTCAGGGTAGCGGTACCGGTCCGCCGCGCGAAGGGCTCTGGACGACGCTGTGGAGAACCGCCATGCTGGCGCCATGGCACTCCGTTGGTACTCGATCGTCATCGACAGCCGCGACCCCGCGGCCCTCGCCCGCTGGTGGGGCGAGACCCTCAGTTGGCCGCTCGTGTACGAGTCCGAGGACGGCGACGAGGCGGTCATCGCGCCGCCCTTCGCCGACGAGCTCGCCGGCACCGTCCCGCGGGAGCAGCAGCCGCAGGGACTCGTCTTCGTCCCCGTGCCCGAGGCGAAGACGGTCAAGAACCGCCTGCACATCGACCTGGCACCCGCGCCCGACGAGTCGCTGCAGGACGCGGTCGACGCCCTGGTCGCCCGGGGTGCCGCCCGTGCCGACGTGGGACAGCAGGACGTCCCGTGGGTCGTCCTCACCGACCCCGAGGGCAACGAGTTCTGCGTCCTCACCCCTCGGGAGTGAACCGCCGGACCAGGTCGGGCAGCTCCCGCGGCTCGAACGGCTCGTCGGTGGCGTCGAGTTCGTCCGCCGTCCACCACCGGGCGTCGAGGATGTCGACGCGCTCGTCCTCGGTCCACTCCTCGCTCGAGAGCGAGAAGCCCGGGGTGCGCACCACGTAGAACTCGGAGTGGCCGCGGTCGTGGTCGGCCTGGTCCCACGTGACGTCGAAGTCCCAGGACCAGACCGGCTCACCGGGGTCCGAGATGACGATGCCCGTCTCCTCGCGGAGCTCGCGGATCGCGGCGTCGCGGTGCGACTCCCCCGGGTCGACACCGCCGCCCGGCGTGATCCAGCGGTGGGCGCCGTCGGAGGACGGCGCGTTGGTGTCCATCAGGAACACGCGCCCCTCCGGGTCGAGGAGCAGGATCCGGGAGGTTCGGCGCAGGCCGGGTGTGGCAGTCACGCCGTCGACGCTAGCGGACGCGGCGTGCCCGGGTGATCGGTCAGCCGATGAAGCCGCTCACGTCGCCGACCAGGCGGGTGTGGTCCGCGGGGACCGGGTCGACGGCGGCCTGGGCGATCTCCGCGGCGAACTCCGAGACGCTGTAGAGCTTGCCGACCTCCTGACGGCGGCCCTCGATCGCGCCAGGGTTGATCCGGTTCAGGAGCGTGGCGGTGATGGTGCCCTCGATCATGTCGCCGGAGACCACGACGAACTCGATGCCGGCGGCTTCGAGCTGCGGGACGAGCTCGCGCAGGGCGAGTTCGCCGGCGCGCTTGCTCTTGGCGACCGGCACGTACTCGGGCAGCGTCTCGGCGGTCTCGACGAAGTGGGCCTGGTGGCTCGTGACGAAGACGACGCGGGAGCCGGCGGGCATGTGCGGCACAGCGGTCTGGAGCATGTCGACCTGGGCGTCACGGTTCAGCCGGAGCGCGTAGTCGTCGCCCATGCCGGACTCCATGCCGCCGGAGGCGTTGAGCACGAGCAGGTCGATGCCACCCCAGGCCTGCACCACGGTGTCGACCATGGCCTGCACGGAGTCATGGTCGGTGAGGTCCGCGCCCACGGCGAGGGCATCCCCGCCCGCAGCGACGACCCGCTCGGCGATCTGCTCGGCACGACGGGCCTTGTTGCGGTAGTTCACGACGACCTTCGCGCCGGCCTCTGCCAGGTACCCGACGGTGTCGGCGCCGATGCCGCGGGAGGACCCGGTGACGAGGGCGCGCGTGCCGGTGAGTGCTCCGGGGGCGAGGGGGTTGCTCACAGTGCTGTTCTCCTGTTCGAAGGGTCCGGTCGACCGCAGCGAGCCTACCAATCCCCTGCGAGATGTCGGTGGTCGTCCGATATGTTGAACGGAGTTGAACCGGCTCCGCGGCGTCGCGGTGCCGTCGCGACACAGGGAGGGAGTTCGCGTGCACATCACCGAATGGGTCCAGACGATCGTCTGGATCGCACTGGTCCTCGTGCTGGGGGTGGTCGAGGTATTCACGCTCGACTTCATCTTCATCATGCTGGCCGCAGGAGCCGCCGGTGGGTTGATCGCCGCCCTGCTCGGCGCCCCGTGGTGGCTCTCCACGATCATCGCCGCGGTCCTCGCGCTCGTGCTGCTCTCGCTGGTGCGGCCCCGCGTGCTCGCCGCCCTCGGCCGCGGCGCTGACCCGCGCCGCACCGGGATGGAAGGCCTCGTCGGCATGCCCGGCACGGTCGCCGTCGCGTTCACCACCACAGCACCCGGTCAGGTCCGCCTGGCCAACGGCGAGACCTGGAGCGCGCGCATCGACGCAGCCGCTCCCGACCGCACCCCGCCGCTCGGCACCGGCGTCGTCGTCGAGTCCATCGAGGGCTCGACCGCCGTCGTCCGCATCCAACAGAAGGCAGCTCAATGACCCTCGCACCCGGGACGATCGTGCTCTTCGTACTGATCGCCGTCATCGTCATCTTCGTGATCGTCGTCCTCGCCAAGGCGATCCGGATCGTCCCCCAGGCGACGGCCGGCGTGGTCGAACGACTGGGCAAGTACCACAAGACCCTCACCCCCGGGTTGAACCTGCTGGTGCCGTTCATCGACCGGCTCCGGCCGCTGCTCGACATGCGCGAGCAGGTCGTGTCCTTCCCGCCGCAGCCCGTCATCACCGAGGACAACCTCGTCGTCTCGATCGACACGGTCGTCTACTTCCAGGTGACCGACGCCCGTGCGGCGACGTACGAGATCGCGAACTACCTCGGCGCCGTCGAGCAGCTCACGACCACCACGCTCCGCAACGTGGTCGGTGGCCTGAACCTCGAAGAGGCCCTGACCAGCCGCGACAACATCAACGGCCAGCTGCGCGTCGTGCTCGACGAGGCCACCGGCAAGTGGGGCATCCGCGTGGGCCGAGTCGAGCTCAAGGCCATCGAGCCGCCCGTGTCGATCGTCGACGCCATGGAGCAGCAGCTCCGTGCCGAGCGGAACCGACGCGCCGCGATCCTGCAGGCCGAGGGCACCAAGCAGTCCCAGATCCTCGAGGCCGAGGGTGCCCGTCAGGCAGCGATCCTGCAGGCCGAGGGTGCCGCCAAGGCGCAGGTCCTCCGCGCCGAGGGTGAAGCCCAGGCCATCGCGACGGTCTTCGACGCCATCCACGTCGGCGACCCGGACGAGAAGCTCCTGTCGTACCAGTACCTGCAGATGCTCCCGAAGATCGCCGAGGGCACCGCGAACAAGGTGTGGATGATCCCCAGCGAGTTCACCGAGGCCCTGTCCGGCATCGCGAAGGGCTTCACCGCACCCCGCATGGGCGGCGCACCTGCGGGTGGGTCGACCGGTGGCTCGACGGCCGGCGGCGCGGCGGGTGCAGCTGGCGGCAGCGACTTCCTCGCGAAGATCTCGCAGCTCGCGAACGAGAGCCTCGCGAACAGCGCCGCGGCCGACGGCACGAACACCTCGGCGGCGACGCGGGCGAACGCTCCCGCATCGGACATCATCCCGGACTCCGTGCTCGACGAGCGTCTGGCCGAGTCGAACCGCAGCGTCGAGGAGAAGCTCGCCGCTGCCGCCGACGCCACCCGCGCGCAGCTCCGCGACGGTGACGACCAGCAGCGGCAGCAGTAGCAGGAACCGTCCACCAACGTCGACGGCCCGCTCCCCGATCAGGGGAGCGGGCCGTCATTCGTTGCAGGTCAGGCGCCGCGTCGGGCGCGGAGGAACTGCAGACGTTCCTGCAGCAGTTCCTCGAGCTCCTCGCGGGACCGCCGCTCGAGCAGCATGTCCCAGTGCGTTCGCGGTGCCTTGACGTCCTCTGCCGCGACCTCGACGGGCACGCCGTCGTCGCCGAGCAGGCGTCCCTCGAAACCGCTGCGCGGGTCGGACCAGCTCTGCGGGACCTCGGCGTCGGCCGAGAACACCACGTCGAAGGTCTCGCCCGTCGCCGCCTGGTACACCGCACGCTTGCGATCTGAGAGCTCGACGCCCTCTTCGCTCTGGAGACTCTGACTCCCGAGCCGCATGCCGCGGAGACTCCGATCAGCCATGGTGGACTCCTCTCGTCGTTCCCCCGTTCCAACACTGTCCCACGCGCTTCCGTTCCGGGACCGGCGCATTCACAGTGGGTTCCCAGTGCCGCGACCGGGGAGGGTCAGACGCCGGCGGGACCTCGGCGGCGACGACGACGCCACGGGGCGCAGGCGAGCAGCACGAGCAGGCCGCCGAGGGAGAGCACCAGGGTGATCGACCCGGACGCCACCGTGGCGGGCGTGGTCGAGGTGCCGAGGGGCACGTCGGTGATCATCGACGTCGCGGTGTACTCCGGCACACGGTCGATCGTCCGGCCGGTCGGGTCGATGACCTGCGAGGCCCCGACCGTCGAGATGTTCACGAGCGAGCGTCCGCTCTCGATGGCTCGCATCCGGGCGATCTCGAGCTGCTGCAGGTTCTCGTCGGTCCCGGAGAAGTCGGCGTTGTTCGTCTGCGCGAGGATCACCTGCGCTCCCCCGCGCGCCATGTCGGCGGTCAGGCCGTCGTCGACGATGTCGAAGCAGATCGCGATGCCCGCCTTGACCCCGGCGACGGAGAGCACGTTCGGCTTCGTCCCCGGCGTGTAGTCACGCTGCAGCAGCCCGATGAGCGACGGTGCCAGCTTGGAGAAGAACCAGCGGTCGGGCACGTACTCGCCGAACGGCACCGGGCGCACCTTGTCGTACGAGGACTGCCAGCCGTCGGCGGTCCACACGAACGAGGTGTTGTGCAGCACCCCGGACGGCGTCTGCGTGATCGCGCCGGCGACGATCGGGGCTCCGACTCCGCGCACGACCTGGTCCAGGTCGTTCGCGATGACCGGCTGCGCTCGGGGGTCGTACTCGGCCGAGGCCTCGGGCCAGACCACGAGGTCGACCCCGCGGGCGTCGACGTCGGTGGCGGCGACCTGCGACCGGAGGACGTCACCCGGCTGGGCGCGGTCGAAGTACCCCGCCGGGCCGTTGCCCTGCACGGACTCGATGCGGATCGTGCCGTCGGTGGCGGTCGGCCACGCGGGCACGGCGAGCACCGCGGCGACGAGCAGGCCCGCCGTCGCGACCCGAATGCGGAGCCGGACGCCCGCCACGAGTCCGAGCGAGACGACGACGGCGACGCAGTAGACGACCACGAACGACACCCCGAGCACACCGACGTAGGCGGCCAGGTGCGCGAACGGGCTCTCGGACTGCGACAGCCCGACGCGGCCCCAGGCGAACCCGCCGTACGGCCAGCTCCCGGAGAACCACTCACGTCCGGTCCAGATCGCGGCCACCACGGCCGGGAGGCCCCACACACGTCCCACAGTCGTCGTCACCACCCGGGCGACCCAGCGGTACGTGAGGGCGAGGGCCACGCTGCCGAGGGCGAACATGGCCGCCTCGAACAGCGCCAACGCCAGCCACGGGACCGGTCCGAGGTAGCGGCCGGCCCAGGAGATCGCCGGCACCCAGAACGCCACTCCGCCGAGGTAGCCGATCCACGCCGCGCGGCGCCAGGTCTGGCCCATCGCGGCCAGGAGCGTGCACGCCACCGCCGGGTAGGCGAGGAACCACCACCCGGGCGTCGGGAACGCGAGCGCGAAGAGCACGCCGCCGATCACCGCGAGCGGCAGCGCGACGCGCACCGGCAGCGCCGTGAAGGGTGACGGCCGGGCGACGCCGCCGAAGCCGCCGGACACCGTCGGGACCGGCGGTGTCTCGGACCCGCCGGGGCGTCTCGGTGGGACGCCGCCGTCTCGCGGAGGCGCGACGGACTCGCGGACGGTCACCGGGCCTCCCGTCAGACCGTCGCGTACGCGACGATGCCGCGGCGGACCGCGTCGGTCGCACGGCGGGCGGTCTCGGCGAGGTCGGGGTCTCCGGCGTTCTTGATCTGGTCGAGGAGGTCGATGACCTGCTTGGACCACCGGACGAAGTCGCCGGCAGCCAGGTCGAGGGCGCGGAGGACGTCGTCGAGGGCCGAGCCCGAGGCCCAGCGGAACATGCCGAGCGCGATCGCCGGCGTGGGCGGCTGCGACCCGGCAAGGCGGGCGTCCCGCTCCACGTCGTCGAGCCGGGCCCAGATCGTGAGCGTCTGGTCGAGCGCCGGGCGGAACGCACCGCGGGGCAGGGCGTGCTCGGTGCCGGGCGCGTCCTCGCGGCGGGGCTGGTAGACGATCGTCGCGGCCATCGCGGCGAGCTGCCCCGGCGTCAGTTCCTTCCAGACCCCGGCTTCGAGGCACTCGGCGACGAGCAGGTCGCGGTCACCGTAGATGCGCTGGAGTCGACGGCCACCGGCGGCGACGGTGGCCTCGCCGGTGCCGTCGTCCGTGGGCACGAGGTAGCCGAGCTGCAGCAGCACGTCGGTGACGCGGTCGAACGTCGTCGCGACGGCACCGGTGCGCGACCGGATCTGCTGGACGAGCTTGTCGTTGACGCGCTTGAGCTTGTACCAGCGCTCGGCCCAGCGGGCGTGGGCTTCGCGGTCCGGGCAGGCATGGCAGGGGTGCCGCTGCAGGGCGCGCCTGACCTCGGTGATCGAGGCCTGACGTTCGGCGCGGGCACCGTGCGAGGCTTCACGGCCGCCGGGGACGTTGGAGCGCTCGAGGTCGGAGAGCTCCCGACGGAGTGCCGCGTACTCGGTGAAGTCGCCGAGGTGGCACTGCATGGACTTCTGGTAGCCGTCGAGCGACTCCTGCTGCGACCGCACCTTCCGCGCCAGGTCGACGACGGAGCGGTCCGCCTGGAACTGCGCGAACGAGGTCTCGAGCACCTCTCTGGTGCGCTGCCGGCCGAACTGGTCGATGAGGTTCACGGCCATGTTGTACGTCGGCTTGAACGAGGAGTTGAGCGGGTACGTCCGACGGCTGGCGAGGGACGCGACCGCCTGCGGCTCGAGGCCGTCCGACCACTGGATGACCGAGTGGCCCTCGACGTCGATGCCCCGGCGACCGGCGCGGCCCGTCAGCTGGGTGTACTCCCCCGGCGTGATCGGGACGCGGGCTTCGCCGTTGAACTTCTCGAGCTTCTCGAGGACGACCGTGCGCGCGGGCATGTTGACGCCGAGCGCCAGGGTCTCCGTCGCGAAGACGACCTTGAGCAGCTTGCGCTGGAAGAGGTCCTCGACGACCTCCTTGAACGCGGGCAGCATGCCCGCGTGGTGGGCGGCGACCCCGCGCTCGAGGCCCTCGAGCCACTCCCAGTAGCCGAGCACCGCGAGGTCCTCGTCGAGGAGCGTGCGGCAGTGGTACTCGGCGGTCTCCCGGATCTCGTTGCGTTCCTGCGAGGTGGTGAGCGAGACGCCGGAGCGCAGGACCTGCCGGACGCCCTGGTCGCAGCCCGCGCGGCTGAACACGAAGAAGATCGCCGGCAGGAGCATGCGCTCGTCGAGCATCCGGGCGATGTGCTCGCGGTGCAGCTTCTCGGTGCGCGGCCCGCGGCGTTCGGGGTACCCACCGCGACCACGTCGGCCGTGGTGTCCGCCGCCGCGGCCCTCGTTGCGGGCGGCACCGCCGACCAGGCGCAGCAGCTCCGGGTTCACCCGGTTGGTCGCCGCGGCACCGGAGGAGTCGAAGAGGTCGACCATCTTGTTCCCGACGAGCACGTGCTGCTCCAGCGGGACGGGGCGGTCCTCCGACACGATGACGTCGGTCTCACCGCGGACGGTCTGCAGCCAGTCGCCGAACTCCTCGGCGTTGGACACCGTCGCGGACAGGCTGACGAGCCGGACCTCGGTCGGCAGGTGCAGGATGACCTCTTCCCACACCGCGCCGCGGAACCGGTCGGCCAGGTAGTGCACCTCGTCGAGGACGACCCAGGCGAGGTCGTCGAGCAGGTCGGAGTCCGCGTAGATCATGTTGCGGAGGACCTCGGTCGTCATCACGACCACCCGTGCCCGCGGGTTGACGTTCGTGTCCCCGGTGAGCAGCCCGACCTCGGTCTCGCCGTAGACGTCGACGAGCTCCTGGTACTTCTGGTTGCTCAGCGCCTTCATCGGCGTCGTGTAGAACACCTTCGCCGTGGGCTGCCGCATCGCCAGCCAGATCGCGAACTCCGCGACGATCGTCTTGCCGGCGCCGGTCGGTGCCGCGACGAGCACGCTGCGGCCCTGGTCGAGCGAGTCGCACGCGGCGAACTGGAACGGGTCGAGGTCGAAGCGGAGGTCGGCGCGGAACAGCTCGAGGTTGCGCGACCGGTTGCGGATCCTGGCGGCCTGGAAGCGCTCGGCGGCGCTCAGCCCGGTGTCGCTCACAGTCCGTACTCGGCGTCGAGCTTCGCCTGACGCTTCGCCAGGCGGCGGTCGTGGAACCACGTGACGACGCACGCCGCGATGTAGAGCACGACCATCGGGACCGCGAGCAGGAACATCGAGATGACGTCGGCACTCGGCGTGACGATGGCGCAGAAGACGAGGATGCAGAGGATCGCCACGCGCCAGGACTTGATGATCGCCTTCGCGGAGAGCACCCCGACGAAGTTCAGCAGCACCAGGAACACCGGCAGCACGAACGCGATGCCGACCGCCACGATGAGCTTGATGACGAAGTCGTAGTAGGCCTTCGCGTCGACGATCGAGGTGTCCTGGCTGGACACGAAGCTGCCGAGGATGCCGACGATGTGCGGCAGGACGTACCAGCCGAACCAGCAGCCGGCGAAGAACAGCGGGATCGCGGTGCCGAGGAAGCCCCAGACGTACTGCTTCTCACGACGCACGAGCGCCGGGACGATGAACGCCCAGATCTGGTACAGCCACACCGGGCTGGCGATGACGACGCCGATGGTGATCGCGATCTGCAGCCGGAGGTCGAACGCGCCCGTGATCATCGGGAAGTTCAGCTCGGCCGTGTGGCCGCCGACCTTCGCGAGCTCGGTCACGGGTGCCCGCAGCGAGTCGAGCACGAACGGCGTGAGGAACCAGCCGCCCACCGCCCCGAGGAGCACTGCGACCACGGCCTTGAACAGGCGGTTGCGCAGCTCGATCAGGTGCTGCCCGAGGGACATGCGGCCTTCGGGTTCCCTGGACTGGCGACCCTGCCGCTTCTCTCGCCCGCGCGCGGTCGTCGAAGCCATGTCCCGATCCTACGGCAGCGGGACCGACAGTCCGCGGCGTGAGCCGCGAACGCACAGGTCGGAGAGCGCGGCGGACGGGAGGCTCGGTGCGGCGCCGCCACGGGCCTCCCCCCGCCGCTGCGCGGCCGCCTGCCGGCGCGAGTGGTCACGACACCCCGCTCACGTCCGACGAGCGGTCGCCGGTCGTCGCCTCCGGCGGCCCGAACCGACGGATCGTGCCCACTCGCCGCTCGACCGACGGGGCGTCGTGACCGGTGGCGCGGCGGACGGGAGGCTCGGTGCGGCGCCGCCACGGCCCTCCCGTCCGCCGCTGCGCGGCCGCCTGCCGGCGCGAGTGGTCACGACACCCCGCTCACGTCCGCCGAGCGGCCGCCGGCCGTCGCCTCCGGCGGCCCGAACCGACGGATCGCGCCCACTCGCCGCTCGACCGACGGGGTGTGGTGACCGGTGGCGCGGCGGACGGGAGGCTCGGGCCGGTCGGCCCGGGTCAGTCGGCGCTGAGCGCCGACGCCGCGAAGTCGCGGACCGCATCCCGCGCCGCGGGCGGGTCGATCACGACGGCACGACCCGGCAGGCCGGCGACGAGGCGGACGACGCCGTCGAACCCGGCGGACGCGGCCAGCCGGATGCGCACCCGGCCGCCGTCGTCGGGAGCGTCGGCGGTGTCGGCGAGGAAGTCGGCCACGAGGGGCAACGACGAGGCGTCGAGCTCGAGCGTGACGATGACGTCGTTCGAGCTCTGCTGGAAGAGGGTGTCCGGGATGACGACGTCCTCGATGGAGCGCTCGGCGGGGCGGTCGTCCACGCGGGCGTTCGTCATCCGGTCGAGGCGGAAGGTCCGGAGCGCCTGGCGGTCGAGGTCCCAGGCGCGGAGGTACCAGTCGGTGTCGATCGACTCGACCCGCAGGGCGTCGACCCGTCGGGTACTGCCCTTGCTGCGGGGCCCGGCGTAGTCGAAGACCAGCCCGCGGCACTCGGACATCGCGCGGCGGATCGTCGTCAGGGTGGCGTCGTGGAGCTCCTGCCCGACGGCGACGTTCGCGGCCGCTCCCCCGGCACCGCGGGACAGCTTGGCCATGAGCGCGCGGATGGCGTCGCGGTCCGCTGCTTCGGGCAGGGCGGAGAGGTACTGCAGCCCGGCGATGAGCGCCGAGGCCTCTCGGGCGGAGAGCCGCGGCGAGTCGTCGATCGCGACGAGGTTCGTCAGCACGATCATCGCGTTCTGCTCGAAGTCGTCCCACGCGATGTCGAACAGGTCGCCGTGCTGGTACTGCATGGTCTCGCCGGGGATGCCGGACACCGCGATGAGCTCGACGGCACGGCGGATGCGGGCCTCGGGCACCCCGAAGTGCCGGGCGGCCTCGGCCACGGAGACGCGCTCGCGGTCGATGAGGTACGGCACGAGGGCGAGCAGGAACGCGAGCTTGTCCTGGGCCTGCAGCGGTTGGGTGTCAGCCACGGAGCGCTCCCTCGGCGTGGTCGGCGACGAGTGCGCGGAGCCGTGCGACGACGCGCTCGCGGACCTCGTCCGGTTCGAGCACGCGCAGTTCCGGCCCGAAGGCGGCGAGCTCCTCGGCGAGGATCTGCGGGTCGACGTAGTGGATGACCAGGGCGCCGTCGGTCGTGGTGGTGGTGTCGCGGCGGCGGGCGAGCCGGCGTTCGGCGTCCGAGCCGGGCTGCACGGCGACGGTGGCGGTGCGCTCGGACCAGAGCCGGTCGAGCTCGGTCAGGGCGCGCTCCCCGGCCCCCGCCGGCGCCGGGTGCTGACCGGCCTGGAACGAGGTGACCGGGCCGACGATCCGGGACAGCAGGTAGTTCTTCACGCCGTCGGTCGAGGGCTCGTACCCCGTGAGCATCCAGCGACCGCCGTGCTGCACGAGCGCCATCGGGTGGAGTTCGCGGCGGCGGGGCTCGTGCTCGCCGGGGGTGATGTAGTCGAAGCGGACGCCGGCGGCGCGGTCGAGCGCGGCACGGAGCGGCTCGAAGGCGGCGTCACGGGTGCGGAGGCGCGGGGCGTAGGCGTCGATGCCGAAGGCCTCACCCGACCCCTCGTCGTCCCCGGCCGACCGGACCTTGAGCAGGCCGCGGCGGGAGTCGGACGACAGGGCGCCTTCTCGCCAGGCCATCGCGGCGAGGGAGAGCAGCGCGGACTCGTCCGGGGTGAAGCGGACGTCGAGCGGCAGGTCGTACTCGCCCTTGGGGATCCGGTAGCGGAGCGTCTGGTTGTTGCCGGCGGCACCCGGGGTCTCGATGGTCTCGAGCGGGATGCCGAGCTCGCGGACGTCGTCCTTGTCGCGCTCGAACTGGCGCTCCAGCGAGGCGTTGTCACCGCCGGTGGTGAACCGCTGCCGGTAGCCCTGCACGTTCGCCAGGATCTCCGACTTGGTCAGCCCGGCTTCGGTCGAGAGCAGCGCGAGCACGAGGCTGAACAGGCGTTCTTCCGCCGGTACGCGGGGCACACGGGTGGCTGGCACGAGCCGATCCTACGGCAGCGCGAGGGTGCAGGAGTGCACCCTCGCGCGAGGTGGTGGACAGTCGGTCAGGGCCGTCCGTGGGGCCGTTCCGGTGATCAGGACGGCATGACCCCGAGGACGTCGATGACGTACGCGTAGGCGATGCCCTGCTGGTGGACGACGGCGAGCACCTGGTCGCCGACGCGGCTGCCGACGATGGCGTTCCGGACGCCTTCCTGCACCTGTCCCTTGGTGAGCGGGACGGTCTGCGCACCCGTGCCGTCGGTCCAGCTCGAGCCGGCGACGGTGGAGTCCTCGCCCCACGTGACGGCGGTGTACTTGATGACCGCGGTGTCCTTCGCGGTCAGGACCGCGCCGGAGCCCTTGCGGAGCAGGTGGGTCTCGTCGCCCTTCGGCGCCGTGGTCGAGGGCACCGTGATGCCGGGCGCTCCGTCCGGCGCGAGCACGACCGCGGGCATGCCGTCCGCGGCGACCTGCGGGGTGCCGGTGGCACGGGCGTCGTACGCGCGCTTGACGTCGATGACGGCAACGACGGCGTCCTCGGTCTTCTTCGTGGCCTTCGCGCCGCTCGCCAGCGCGCTCTGCGGCAGCGCCACCGCGAGGCGGTCCCCGACGTTCGCACACTGCAGGGCGTCGCCCAGGGCCCCGGCGTTCGACGACCCCGCGGTAATCGGGGCGGTCTTGCCGGTGTACCCGCTGGTCTGCGCGACCTTGCCGGTGGCGCCGTCGACGAGCGTGTACTCGATGAGCACCGGGGTGCCGTCGTCGATGCGGCGGCCCTCACCCTGCCTGAGGACCGAGACCTGCGTGCCCTTGGTCGTGAGGCCTGTCGGGATGTTCACCTTCGGCTCGGCACCGAAGCGGCCGGACGCGGTGACGGCCTCGGACGCAGGCCCGGGGGCGTCACAGCTCGTCGGGGACGTGCCCGCGCCGCTCGACGCGCACGCGGTCAGCGACGCGGCCAGTCCGATGGTGACCAGGAGTGCGGGGATGGTGCGCACGGACCCTCTTTCCGTTCGATGCAGGACGAGCGACAGCGGAAGCCTACCGGTCGCCACCATCGGTCTCGGCCGGGCTGCCGGCCTCGGCAGCGGCGACCTTGCGGGCCTGTGCGGCCGCCTGACGCGCGACCTTGCGGAGCTTCTTGTCGCTCGCGGTCCGGTCGCCGACGGCCCCGGGGGTCCAGGCCTCGACGTCCTCGTCGGAGAACTCGGCCTTACTCGCGCGGCGCTTGAGGTTCGGGAGCACGACACCGTCGGCCAGGCGACGCGCGGTCACGAGGAACCCGGTGTGTCCGACCATGCGGTGGTCCGGCCGGACGGCGAGGCCCTCGACGTGCCAGGTGCGGACCAGGGTCTCGCTCGACTGCGGGTCCGTGAAGCGTCCGGTGTCGCGGAGCGCCTCGGCCGTGCGGGACAGCTGGGTGACCGTCGCGACGTAGCAGACGATGAGGCCACCGGGGACGAGGGCGTCCGCGGCGGCGTCCACGCACTCCCACGGGGCGAGCATGTCGAGGACGACCCGGTCGATGCTCTGCTCCTCGACGGCTCCGGGGAGCTCCTCGACGAGGTCGCCCACCGTCACGCTCCAGTTGTCCGGCACGGCGCCGAGGAAGGTGCCGACGTTGCCACGGGCGATCTCGGCGAACTCGTCACGACGCTCGAACGACTGCAGGCGGCCGGTCGGACCGATCGCGCGGAGCAGCCAGAGCGAGAGCGCCCCGGAGCCGACGCCGGCCTCGACCACGCGGGCACCGGGGAAGACGTCCGCGAAGGCGACGATCTGGGCGGCGTCCTTCGGGTAGACGATCGCCGCGCCACGGGGCATCGACATCACGTAGTCGTTGAGCAGGGGGCGCAGCGCCAGGTACTCGTCGCCGGAGCTCGCGGTGATGACCGATCCGTCGGGCTGTCCGATGACGTCGTCGTGCGCGAGCATGCCGCGGTGCGTGTGGTAGATCACGCCGGGCTCGAGGGACAGCGTCGTGAGCTTGCCCTTCGGTCCGGTCAGCTGCACGCGGTCCCCGGCGCGGAACGGGCCACGCGGCGGGGTGTGCGGCGCACCACCGGCGGTGTGCGGCAGTCCGGTCGTGTCGGGGAGCTCGGCGTTCACGAGGTGACCCCCTCGGTGTCGGTGGCCGCCCGGTCGACGGCACCAGGGCCTCCAGGCCGGGACGACGCGGGTGCAGACGACGCAGGTGCAGACGACGCGGGTGCAGACGACGCGGGTGCCGACGACGCGGACGACCCACCGGCGCGCGCAGCCAGCGCCGGCGACGTCAGCTCGACCAGCCGGTCCACGTCGATGCCGGCCAGCGACGTCAGGTAGACGTCCCCGGCGGTCTCGGGGAGCGGGACGATGTGCTCGACCGCGATCGTGACGGCACCGGACGCGACGGCGGCGGCGACACCGGTGGCGGAGTCCTCGATCGCGACGCAGGCGGTGGCGTCGACACCGAGCTCGGCGGCGGCGCGGAGGTAGGCCTCGGGGTGCGGCTTCGGGTGCTCGACGTCGTCACCGGCGACGACGACGCGGAACGCATGGTCGGCGAGGGCGTCGGCGGCCACGAGCGCCATGGTGCGGCGGGACATCGTGACCAGGGCTGTCGGGATGCCGCGGGTGTGCAGTTCCTCGACGAGCTCGCGTGCACCGGGGCGCCACGGCAGGTCGTCGCCCTGCAGGCGCTCCATCACGTAGGAGGTCATCCACTGGACGATCTCCTCGACCTCCATGTCGACGCCACGGTCGCGGAGGATCTCCCCCGAGCGCTCGAGCCCGCTGCCCACGAGGGACAGGCCGTCCTCGTGGGTCCAGGTGGCGCCGTAGCGACCGGTCAGCTCCACTTGGGACTGCTGCCAGATCGGCTCGGTGTCGATGATCGTGCCGTCCATGTCCCACAGCACGGCTGCGGGCTGGACGAGGGCGGGGGGATGCGCAGTCACGGGCGTCGAGTCTACCGGCGGCCGGCGCGGGGCCGACCCGCCCGAGGGGCCTACAGTGGATGCCTGATCGTGTCCGGTCGTCCGGCGCGCCGTCCGCGCGCTGGTGACCCGCTCCACTCCACCTCCAGGAGGTCCGCTCCGTGCCACAGCACTCCCCCTTCAACGACGGCCGGCTGCTGGTCGTCGCGTTCGAGGGCTGGAACGACGCGGGTGAGGCCGCCAGCGGTCTCGCTCGACGCATCGTCGACGCGCTCGGGCTCGACGAACTCCGGGAGATCGACGGCGAGCGGTACGTCGACTACCAGTTCAACCGGCCGAACGTCGGCAGCGACGACAACGGCGTGCGCGGGATCGAGTGGCCCCGCATCGTGCTCCACGGTCCGGGTGAGCTCGGCCGCCCGGTCATCGGTGCCACCGGCTCCCCCGCGGACCGCGACGTCTTCGTGCTCGTCGGCCCCGAGCCCTCGCGCACGTGGCGGGCGTTCTGCGCCGAAGTCATCGACCTCGCCGACGTGTACTCGATCGACGCCGTCGTCTTCGTCGGCGCGATGCTCGCCGACGTCCCGCACACCCGGCCGATCTCGGTGTTCGTGTCGAGCGAGAACGCCGAGGTCCGCCAGGCCTTCGACGTGGACAAGTCGTCGTACGAGGGCCCGACCGGCATCCTCGGCGTGCTGTCCGACACGATGGACAAGGCCGGGCTGACCACGCTGTCGCTCTGGGCGTCGGTGCCGCACTACGTGCACAACGCGCCGTCACCCAAGGCCACGCTGTCGCTGCTCGACAAGATGGAGGAGCTCACGGACGTCACCGTCCCGCGCGGCACCCTCCTCGACGACGCCTCCGAGTGGGAGGAGGGCATCGACGCCCTGGCCGCTGACGACGAGGACATGGCGTCCTACATCGGGCAGCTCGAGCAGGCCCGCGACACGGTCGACTCCCCCGAGGCCTCCGGGGACGCCATCGCGCAGGAGTTCGAGCAGTACCTGCGCCGTCGGGAGCGCAAGGACGGCAAGGACGGGGGCGGCTCCGCGGGCGAGGGCCCCTGGCGGCCGCCGCAGCCGCCGCAGTAGCGCGCGCTGGAGGCGGGTGGTCCCGCGCGTGGTGAGTCGTCTCGTGCGTTGCGGGTCGATTCGCGCGTAACGCGTCGTTCCTTCGGACCCGCAACGCGCGTTCCGGCGTGCCATTGCACGTGACAGGGGTCGGAACGTACACCCATGACGGACGGGAGGCTCGGTGCCAGCTGGCACCGAGCCTCCCGTCCGTCATGTGGCCGGCCCGTCCCCCAGGAGACGGAGCAGCGCGTCAGCCGATGCGGATGCCGAGGAGCGCGTCGACGACGTCGACGAGCGCCGGGGTCGAGCGCGTGCCGCCGGCGACGGCGGTGTCGACGGCGGCCACGGCGCCCGGCGTGTCGAGGTCGTCCGCCACGCGGGCACGGAGTCGTGCCACGACGTCGTCGGCGTCGTCGGCGTGTCCCGCACCGCCGGAGGCCCAGGCGTCCCAGGTCGCGAGGCGACGGGTCGCGCTCGCGAGCTCGCCGTCGAACCACTCCCAGTCGTCCGAGTACCGGTGCGAGAGCAGCGCCAGCCGGATGGCCCGCGGGTCGGCGCCGTCGTCGAGCAGTCCGCGCACGGTGACGAGGTTGCCGAGCGACTTCGAGATCTTCTCGCCCTGGTAGGCGATCATCCCGGTGTGCACGTAGGCGTTCGCGAGCGGCTGGTGCGCCAGGGCCGCAGCGTGTCCCGCACTCATCTCGTGGTGCGGGAAGACGAGGTCGCTGCCGCCGCCCTGCACGGTGATGGGCAGGCCGAGACGGTCGCCGGCGATGACGCTGCACTCGATGTGCCAGCCGGGACGCCCCGGGCCGACCTCGGTCTCCCAGCTCGGCTCCCCCGCTCGGGCGGCGCGCCAGAGCAGCGGGTCGAGCGGGTCGCGCTTGCCCGGGCGGTCGGGGTCGCCGCCACGCTCGGCCGACAGCGTCAGCATCGTCTCGCGGTCCAGGCGGCTCTCGTCGCCGAGGGCCCAGGACTCGGTCGGGCGGTTCACGTCGAAGTAGAGGTCGTCGCCCTCGGAGTCGGGGGTCGGGACGCTGTAGGCGTAGCCGGTCTCCTGCAGGAACGCGATCGCTTCGGCGATGCGCTCGACCTCGTCCGTGACGGCGACGTAGTCGTCGGGCGGCAGGATGCGCAGGGCTTCCATGTCCCGTCGGAACAGGTCGATCTGCGACGCGGCGAGCTCCTGCCAGTCGACGCCGTCCCGCGCGGCGCGTTCGAGCAGCGGGTCGTCGACGTCGGTCGTGTTCTGCGCGTACTCCACGTCGAAGCCGGCGTCACGCCAGGCCCGCCCGAGCGTGTCGAACGCCAGGTAGGTGGCCGCGTGGCCGAGGTGGGTGGCGTCGTACGGGGTGATGCCGCACACGTAGAGCGCTGCGCGGTCGTCCCCGCGCGTCGGGTCGACGGGCCTGCCCACGGCCGTGTCGTGCACGACGGGGCGAGGGCCGTTGCCGGGGACCTCGGGGACGGACGGGGCCTGCCAGGCCCTCACGGGTTGATCACTCCGAGCGACAGCAGCACGATCAGCACGATACCCAGTGCGATCCGGTAGTACACGAAGGGCATGAAGCTCCGCGTGCTGATGTAGCGCATGAACGCGGCGATCACGACGTACCCCACCCCGAAGGCGACGACGGTCGCGATCAGCGTGTCGGCCAGGCCGAACGGTGCGCCGGTGTCGCCGAGGCTGGTCGCGGCCTCGTACAGGCCGGACAGGAACACGGCGGGCACGGCGAGGAGGAACGCGAACCGGGCGGCGGCTTCGCGGGTGTACCCGAGCGCCAGGCCCATCGACACCGTCGCGCCCGAGCGGGAGACACCGGGGACGAGGGCGAGCACCTGGGCCAGGCCGACCAGGATGCCGCCGCCGAAGGTCATCTGCTCGATGCGGCGCTCCTTGCGGCCGACGCGGTCGAGCACACCGAGCACGACACCGAAGACGATGAGCACGACCGCCACGATCCAGAGCGACCGGAACGTGGTCTCGATCGTGTCCTGCAGCAGCAGCCCGACGACGCCGATCGGGATCGTGCCGAGGATGACCAGCCAGCCGAGCCGGACGTCGGGGTCGGTGCGCGGCACCCTGCCGGAGAGCGAGCCGAACCAGCGGGCGACGATCCGCGTGATGTCCCGCCAGAAGTAGATGAGCACGGCGGTCTCGGTGCCGAGCTGGGTCACGGCGGTGAACGCGGCGCCCGGGTCCTTGGCGTCGGGCAGGAACAGCCCGACGATGCGCAGGTGCGCGCTGGAGGAGACGGGCAGGAACTCGGTCAGTCCCTGCACGAAGCCGAGGAAGATGGCCTCGAGGATGTGCACTGGCGCGGCCTTTCAGGGTGGGTCGTCGTCGGGCGCCGCCGGTTCAGGCGACCGTCAAGTGTCTCAGTACGAGCCGAGCAGGTCGCCGAGCACGCGCCGACCGAACGCCAGCGACTCGAGCGGCACACGCTCGTCGACCCCGTGGAACATCGCCGGGAAGTCGATGCCGGCCGGCAGCTGCAGCGGCACGAAGCCGTAGCCGGCGATGCCGAGGGTCGACAGGGCCTTGTTGTCCGTGCCGCCGGAGAGCAGGTACGGCAGCACGGGGGCACCCGGGTCGTGACGACCGAGGACGTCCCGCACGGCGTCGACGAGCGGCGCGCCGAAGTCCTGCTCCATGCCGATGTCCCGGTGCGACATGACCACCTCGACGTCGTCCCCCGCCAGTTCGTGCACGCGGGCGAGCACGGTGTCCTCGTCCCCGGGCAGGCAGCGGACGTCGATGAGCGCCTCGGCCGCGTCGGGGATCACGTTGTGCTTGTAGCCGGCCCGCAGCACCGTCGGGTTCGTCGTGGTGTGCAGCGCCGCGTGGATGAAGCGCGAGGCGGACCCCGTCGCGAGGGCGATCTCGTCCGGGCCGGTCACCGTCGGGTCGACCCCGAGGAAGCGGGCGATCTCGGTGACCATGGACTCGGTCGTCGCGGAGAGCCGGACGGGCCACTCCTCGCTCCCGATCCTGGCGACGGCCGCCGCGACCTTCGTGACGGCGTTGTCCCGGATGACGTGGGACCCGTGAGCCGCCGTGCCGCGGGCGACGAGCTTGATCCACATGAGGGCCTTCTCGCCGGTCTGCAACAGGTAGGCACGCCGGTCGTCGAGGGTGACGGAGTAGCCGCCGACCTCGCTGATGGCGGCCGTCGCCCCGGCGAAGACCTCGGGGTGGTTCGACACCACGTGGTGGGCGCCGAGCACGCCGCCGGCTTCCTCGTCCGCGAAGTACGCGACCACGAGGTCACGTTCGGGGGCACCGTGCTCGGCGATGACGTCACCGAGGGCGGTCAGCATCATCGCGTCCATGTTCTTCATGTCCACGGCACCGCGACCCCAGAGCATGCCGTCCTGCACCACGCCGCCGAAGGGGTCGACGCTCCAGTTGGCCGGGTCGGCGGGGACGACGTCGAGGTGCCCGTGGACGACGAGCGCGGGCTTGTCCGGGTTGCGCCCCGGGAAGCGCGCGACGACGCTGACGCGATCGGGTTCGGACTCGAACAGCTGCGGCGTCGCGCCGAGCTCCCGGAGCGCTGCCTCGACGTAGTGGGCGGCTTCGGTCTCGCCGGCCGAGCGGCCTTCCCCCCAGTTGGTCGTGTCGATCCGGATGAGGTCGCGGGCGATCCGAGCGGTGGCTTCGAGCTCCTGGTCGGCCGTGGTGCCGTGCGCGTCCGTCGTCATGCCACCACGCTACCGGCCGGGTCCGACGGCGCCGGCAGCCCTGCCCCGCGTCGACGCGCCGTCAACGCGCCCGGGATGTCCAGCCGTGTTCAACGGACGTTCAGACCCGTGCTAATGTCTTCTCCGGCAGCAACGCCGGGGAAACCCGCCGGGGCCGTCGCACGACAGCAAGACATCCTGTCCGGATGGCGGAATTGGTAGACGCGCTAGCTTGAGGTGCTAGTGCCCGTATTAGGGCGTGGGGGTTCAAGTCCCCCTTCGGACACGCAGTGTTGAGACACGCGGCGAACGGCCCACCTTCGGGTGGGCCGTTCGTTTTGGTGCGCCCGGATGCAGCTGGCTCGTCCCGGAACGACATCATCGCTGTCGTACGACCTCGACGACGTCGTTCCGAGTCGGCCCCCGGAACCAGCCCCTACCGCCGCCGCAGCACCCGCCGCACGACGAGCAGCAGCACGCCACCGGCGACGACCGCGGGCCAGTTCACGACGAACGGGTCCATCCACGTGTGGTGCGTGTCGGGCCGCGTGCTCCCGAGCCGCGACGCGACGGGACGTTTCCCCCGCTCGGCACCGATGCCGGTCTCCCCGATCAGGTCGTCCGGCCGCCCGCGCAGCGCATCGGTCACCCGGTGCGTCGCGACGTCGATCCGGTCGCCCACGACGAGCAGCATCCAGTGCGCCAGACGTCCCTCGCTGAAACGGCGGTAGGCGTACCGCCGTACGGCCCCGGCGAGCCCCCGGAGCGGCTGGGCGGTCCCGAACACGGGCGTCAGGTGCGCGTGCTGGATCGAGCGTTCGCGTCCCGTCCCGCCCGGCTGCTGCTCCGGCTTGTCCCAGTGGGCACCGGTGGCGGAACCGGCCTCCCTCGACAGCTTCGGCACGCTCGGCCGGTCGGCGGGGTCGAGGTCGCTCCCCCACCCGGGGATCCGCGCCCGGAGCTCGTCCGCACTCGGCGCGTTGCGCTTGCCGTCGGCGATGTACGCGATGTGGTCCGTCATCTCCTCGTCCTCCCTGCTCACGGCACGATCACCGTCTTGATGCACCCGTCGAGCTTCGCGGAGAACAGGTGGTAGCCCTCGGCGATGTGCTCGAGCGGGATGCGGTGCGTGATGATGTCGCTCGGCTTCAGGTGTCCGGCCTGGATGTGCTCGAGCAGCCGCGGCCACTGCCGCTTCACGGGTGCCTGGTTCATGTGGATCGTGACGCCCTTGTTCATGGCGTCACCGAACTTCACCAGGTTCGGGATCGGCCCGTACGCGCCCATGGCCGAGACGGTGCCGCCCTTGCGGACGCCGTCGATCGCCCAGTTCAACGCGACCGGTGAGCCGCCCTGCATCTTGAACTTGGCAGCGCTGACGTGCTGCAGGAAGTTGCCGTCGGCCTCGGCACCCACGGCGTCGATGACGCTGTCGGCCCCGAGGTAGTCGGTCTGCTTCTTCATCTCCACGACCACGTCGTCGACCTCGGCGTAGTTGATCGTCTCGGCGTGTGCGAACGTCCGCGCCTTCTCGAGGCGGTACTCGAACGCGTCGATGACGATCACGCGGCCGGCACCCATGAACCAGGCCGACTTCGCCGCGAACAACCCGACGGGGCCGGCGCCGAGGACCACGACGGTGTCGCCCTCGCGGATCGAGGCGAGCTGCGCCCCGAAGTAGCCGGTGCCGAGCGCGTCGGTCATCAGCAGTGCGTCGTCGGGGTCGAGCCAGTCGGGGATGACCTGCGGCCCGACGTCGGCGTACGGCACGCGGACGCGTTCGGCCTGCCCGCCGTCGAAGCCACCGGTCGTGTGCGAGTACCCGAAGATCCCGCCCACCGCGGTGGCGTTCGCGTTGACGTTGTGGCAGTTCGTGAACAGGCCCCTGGCGCAGAACCAGCAGGTCCCGCAGGAGATGTGGAACGGCACCATCACCCGGTCGCCGACGTTGAGCGTCTCGACCGACGACCCGATCTGCTCGACGACGCCGATGAACTCGTGGCCGAACGTGTGGCCGACCCGGGTGTCGGGCATCATGCCGTGGTACAGGTGCAGGTCGGATCCGCAGATCGCGGCCCGCTCGACCCGGACGATCGCGTCGTTCGGGTGCTCGATGCGCGGGTCGGGCTTCTCCTCGACCCGGACGCGGTACGGACCGCGGTACGTCATGGCGCGCATGGACGCTCCTCTCGCTCGTCCGCCCAGGGTGGCGAGCGACGCGTGGGAGCCGTTCCAGGTCTGCGCATGGTGACCAATGACGGACGGGAGGCTCCCCACCGGTCACGGCCGTCCCGCCGCTGGCGCGTCGGTCCGGTACCGGCCGGCCTGGGCCCAGGTGCCAGCTGGCACCGAGCCTCCCGTCCGGCAACGGTCGCCTACGGCGACCGCCCCCGGGCTCGCCGCGCTTTCGCCGTCAGCGACCGCCGGCTACACGAACGAGGAGCAGCACGCCCGACGAGGGTGAGAGCCCGTCGGACATGGACGCTCGCTTCCCCGCCACGTCGCTGCGCGACCACCTCGTCTCGCTGCCCACCACGGACCCGGCCGACGACCAGGACGTCGACCTGTCCGTCGCTCCCGAGGCGTTCCTGCCGGTCTTCGCCGCCGGCATGGACGAGGAGACCGCAGCGGTCCTGGCCGTCTCGCAGCGCCCGTTCGCGGTGGCCGCCTACACGGAGGCGGCGTCTGCTGCGGCCTGGAAGGCGAAGCCCAGCTGGGGCATCGTCGCGACGGCCGACCAGACGGTGCAGCCCGAGGTGGAACGCACCGGGTACGAGCGCGCCGGGTTCCGGGAGGTCATCGAGGTCGACGGCCCGCACCTGCTGATGCACACCCACCCGGCCGACGTCGTGCGCGTCATCGTCCGGGCACTCAGCGAGACGGCCGACCACACGGTCTGATCGGCGACCAGACGACGGACGGGAGGCTCGGTGCCAGCTGGCACCGAGCCTCCCGTCCGTTGTGTGGAACTGATCAGCTCTTGCTGGCGTCCACGAAGGAGCGGCGCGGATCCGTCTCCTTGATGAGCGAGGTCGCGTCGCGACCGGAGACGGCGCCGGTGACCCAGCCGATGACGATGCGCGCCTTGCGGTTCAGCGTCGGCATCGCGTACACGTGGTACGAGCGGTGCGCGAGCCACGCGAACAGGTTCGTCATCTTGATGCCCTTGATGTTGGCGGCACCCTTGGCGACACCGTACGAGGCGACCGTGCCCACGGAGACGTGGCGGTACTCCTCGAGCGGCTTGCCCGTGATCGTGGCGACCACGTTGTCCGCGGCGACGACGGCCTGGCGGACGGCGTTCTGCGCGTTCGGCGGGTAGTACGCCGGCTGCTTGTCGGCGGTCAGGTCGGGGACCTGCGCGACGTCGCCGAGGCCCCACACGCCGGGGACGACCTCGTGGGTGTCCTCGGCCTCGACCTGGAGCTTCGCGTTCGCGGCGAGGTGGCCCTTCGGTCCGCGCGGCAGGTCGGAGGCGTCGAGGAGCGGGTTCGGCTTGACACCCGCGGTCCAGACGAGCAGGCCGGTGGCGAACTCGTCGCCGTCGGAGAGCTTGACGACGCCGCCCTCGCAGCTCGGCATGGTGGTCTTCAGGCGGACGTCGATGCCGCGGGCGCGGAGGGACTCGAGAGTCCACTTCGACAGCTCCGGGCCGACCTCGGGCGCGACGCGGTCGAGGGCGTCGATGAGCACCCAGCGGGGCTGCTCGCCGGCGAGCGACGGGTACGTCTTGATCGCGGCCTGCGAGACGTCGAACAGCTCGCCGATGGCCTCGACGCCGGTGTAGCCACCGCCGACGAAGATGCTGGTGAGCAGACGGCGACGCTCGTCGTCGTCACGGGTGGCAGCGGCCTTCGCGATGTTGTCGAGGAGCTTCGCGCGGACGTAGGCGGCCTCTTCCACGGTCTTGAAGCCGACGCCGACCTCGTCGAGGCCCGGGGTCGGGAAGGTGCGCGTGACGGAGCCGAGCGCGACGACGAGCTGGTCGTAGCCGAGCGTGCGGTCGTCGCCGCCGGCCGTGGCGATCGAGACGGTCTTGTCAGCGGAGGAGATCCCGGTGACCTTGCCCTGGATGACGCGGGTCTTGCGGAGCGCCCGACGGAGCTCCACGGTGACGTCCTTCGGGGCGATGTGACCGCCGGCGACCTCGGGCAGGAACGGCAGGTACGTGTAGTACGTGTTCTGGTCCACGAGGGTGATGCGCATCGGCACGGTCGCGGCGTGCTTCTGCAGCTGCTTGACGGTGGAGTAGCCGGCGGAGCCGCCACCGAGGACGAGGACGTGAGGGATCGAATCTGCCATGAGACCGGTCTACTCGATCCGGGCTCACAGCGTCATCATCGCCGCGCGGATCGGGCAGATCGGATGACGATCAACGACGGTTGTCGCGCAACCGCCACCAGGCGGTCTCCGCGAGCTCCAGGCCCGTGTAGACGCCGTGTGCCGTCCGGCGTGACTCGACCAGGCTGAAGCGGCGGAGCCGGTAGCCGCCGCCGAAGCGGTCGATCACCGCCTCTGGAGACGACGACTCGTCGCGCTTGACGAGCCAGGTGCGGTCGTCGACCTCGACGATCACGGCGCCGGAGCGGTCGTCGCTCGCGACCGGGTCATCGTCGGCCGCCGATGCGGGACCGGAGGACGTCGATCCGCTTCTGGATCTGCTCGATGCTCGCCTGTGCGACGGCCGGACCACCGCTGATGCGGCGGAGCTCGGCGTGGATCGACCCGTGCGGCTCGTTCGAGTGCCGCGACCAGATCGACACGAGGCGCTGCAGCTCGGAGCGCTGCTCCTTGATCGTCATGTACATCGGGCGGTCCGGCTCGGGCGCCTTGGGGTGTCCGTCCTTGACCGCGCGGCCCTTCGACCGCTTCGCCTGGGTGGCCTGGCGCGCGCGGAGCAGGTCACGCACCTGGTCGGGTTCGAGGAGCCCGGGGATGCCGATGAAGTCGAGTTCCTCGAGGGACCCGATCTCGCCGCCGGTGCCGAACTCGCCGCCGTCGTAGAGGACCCGGTCGAAGGACGCCTGCGAGTCGAGGGCCTCGAACGGCTGCATGTCGAGCAGGCTCTCGGAGGCGCGGTCCTCCTTGTTGGCCTCGGCGACCATCGCGTCCTCGGGGTTGTACATCCCGTCCTCGGCGTCCTTCGGGCGGTCGAGGGCGTGGTCGCGCTCGAGCTCGAGGGTCGCCGCGAGGGCCATCAGCCCCGGCACGCTCGGCAGGAACACCGAGGCGGTCTCGCCGCGACGACGGGCGCGCACGAAGCGGCCGATGACCTGGGCGAAGAACAGCGGCGTGCTGGCGCTCGTGGCGTACACGCCGACGCAGAGCCGGGGCACGTCGACGCCTTCCGACACCATCCGGACGGCGACCATCCAGCGCGAGGTGTCCGCGGCGAACGCGCCGATGCGGCTCGACCCGGCAGCCTCGTCGGAGAGCACGACCGTGGGCCGCTCCCCCGTGATCTGCTGCAGGATCCTGGCGTAAGCCCGTGCGGTCGTGGTGTCCGTGGCGATGACGAGCCCGCCGGCGTCGGGGACCCCGCGCCGGACCTCGGTCAGGCGCGTGTCGGCGGCCTGGAGCACGGCCGGCATCCACTCGCCCTCGGGCGAGAGCGCCGTCCGCCAGGCCTGGGCGGTGATGTCCTTCGTGACCTGCTCGCCGAGGGACGCCGACATCTCGTCGCCCATCCGGGTCTTCCAGCGCATCTGTCCGGCGTAGGCCATGAACAGGACCGGGCGGACGACGCCGTCGGCGAGGGCGCGGCCGTACCCGTAGTTGTAGTCGGAGATCGACGTCCGGATGCCCTGCTCGTCGGGGGCGTACTGCACGAACGGGATCGGCGCGGTGTCGGAGCGGAAGGGCGTGCCGGACAGCGACAACCGGCGGGTGGCGCCGCTGAACGCCTCCCTGATGCCGTCGCCCCACGTCAGGGCGTCGCCGCCGTGGTGGACCTCGTCGAGGACCACGAGCGTGCGGCCGCCCTCGGTGATGCGCTTGTGGACCTCGGGGTTCATGCCGACCTGGGCGTACGTGATCGCGACGCCCTGGTAGTGCCGGCCGAACATGCCGTCGCCGTTCTTGAACATCGGGTCGATGCGGATGTTCACCCGGTCGGCGGCGTCGGCCCACTGCCGCTTCAGGTGCTCGGTCGGCGCGACGACCACGATGCGGTCGACGGTGCCGCGGGCCAGGAGCTCGGTGGCGAGCCGGAGCGCGAACGTGGTCTTGCCGGCGCCGGGGGTGGCCGCGGCGAGGAAGTCGCGCGGCTCGGACTCGAAGTACTTGGTGAGGGCTTCGACCTGCCAGGCGCGGAGCTTCGACGCCGTGCCCCACGCCGCACGGTCCGGGAAGGCCGGGGACAGGTGCTCGGCGGCCGCGTTGCCGGCGATCTCCGCCAGTTCGGCCGGCCCGAGGTCGAGTTCGGGGCCCTGACCGCCGGGTGCGGCGGGCTGCTGGTCGTCGTACTCCGCTGCGCTCACTTCAGGCGATTCTACCGTCACCCGAGGTCCTGCCGAGCATGGGGCGGTCGCTGCTGGGGCGCACCCCGGACGAGCGACGCCGGTCGCAGCACGCCGGCGCCGAAGCGTGCGGTGACGGCGTCGACGGTCGTCTCGGTCTCCCGCCACGGCGCGTCGTCGTCCCACAGGGCGTTGCTCGCGGCCGTCGGCACGAGGTTCTCCCCGCGCACGCCGATGAGCCGGATGCGGTTGCCCGGCTTGTGCAGCACGTCGTAGAGCTCGACGGCCTCGCGGTGGATGCGGCGGGCGACGTCGGTCGGCTCGGCCAGGGTGCGGGACCGGGTCAGCGTGGTGAAGTCGGTGTACCGGACCTTGAGAGCAAGGGTCCTGGCCTGCACGTCGGCACGGCGCATCCGCACGGCGACCTTCTCCGACAGCCGCAGGAGTTCCCGCGCGACGGCGTCGCGGTCGGTCAGGTCGGTGCCGAAGGTGACCTCGTGCCCGATGGACTTCTCGCCGACGGCGGTGTCGACCCGGCGGGGGTCGCGGCCCCAGGCGAGGTCGTGCAGCCGCTGCCCGCCGGCGGGACCGAGCAACGCCACGAGCGAGGCGAGCGGTGTCGTCGCGAGGTCGCCGACCGTGCGGAGCCCGCGGTTCTCGAGGGTCTCCTGCGTCTTGCCGCCGACGCCCCAGAGCGCGGACACGGGCTGGGGGTGCAGGAACGCGACCGTGTCGGCGGCGGGCACGACGAGGAGCCCGTCGGGCTTGGACCGGCTGGAGGCGAGCTTCGCCACGAACTTCGTCGACGCGGCGCCGACGGAGCAGTGCAGCCCCGTCTCGGCGAACACCGCGCGGCGGATGGCCTGGCCGATCTCCCACGGCGTGCCGTACAGCCGCAGGGCACCGGCGACGTCGAGGAAGGCCTCGTCGATGCCGAGCCGCTCGACCTGCGGGGTGAACTGCTCGAACACCCGCATCACGGCGCGGGACTTTGCCTGGTACTTCTCGAAGTGCGGCTCGACGATCACCGCGCCCGGGCAGCGGCGCTTGGCGACGGCCATCGGCATCGCGGAGTTGATGCCGTACTTGCGGGCTTCGTAGGTGGCGGCGGTGACGACCGAGCGGTCCGAGTCGTGCCCGACGATCACGGGCAGCCCGACGAGGTCGGGGCGGTCGAGCAGTTCGACGGAGGCGAAGAAGGCGTCCATGTCGACGTGCAGCACCGTCGCGGTGACGTCCGCGACCGGCTGGTCGGAGACGAGCCGGTTGCGTCCGTCCTGCTTGCTCACGAGGAGATGGTGCCACCGGCCGCCGACATCGGCGCCGCGACCGGCCCCGATGCCACGGCCGGCCCGGCCACCGGCTCCGCAGCCGCCGCCGGTCCGAGCATCGCGGCCGCGATCGTCCTGGCCGCCGAGTCCCTGGTCGACGGGTGGTACTGCCCGGCCCGGACGTCCCTGGCCAGGCGGGCGAGCTCGCCCGTCGCCCGGAACGCGCCACCACCGACGACCCGCATGGCCTCGTCCACCACGTGCTGCGCGGTGTCGACCGTCCGCGCCTTCGTCCCGACGAGCAACGGGAACCACCGTGCCCCGTGGTCCTCGAGCTCGTCGACGTCACGGGCGAGCGCGTCGACCTGCAGCGCGACCGCGTCGACCGCGCCCTGCATGTCCGCCACCGCGCGCCGGACGTCCGGGTCGTCGGCGCGTGCCCGGCCGTCCAGCCCGCGCCGGTCACGCACGTGCGCCACGGTGAGCTCCACGGCCCGCTCGGCGATGCCGACGTACACGGACGCGACGAGGAGCTCGAAGGCCGCGAACACCCCGAAGACCAGCGGGTCGGCCGTCGGACCGACGGGCAGCGACCGCACGATCCGGTCCGCCGGCACGTGCACGCCCTCGAGCAGGGTCGTCCGGCTCTGCGTCGCCCGCATGCCGAGCGTGTCCCAGTCGTCGAGGTGTCGGATGCCGCCGTCGGACCGCAGCGCGAAGCCGTGCACCAGCCGCGGCTCGGCGCCGCTGACGTCCTTGCCGAACACGCTGAGGACGTCCCACGCCGGTGCCAGGGACGTCGAGACCTTCGTCCCGGTGAAGCGGTAGCCCCCGTCGCCGTCCGGCTCCGCGACGGTCAGCGAGTCGAACAGCACGCGGTCGTTGCCGGGCTCGCTCACCCCGAAGGCGAGCAGTCTGTCCGCCGCGGCGTGGGTCGTGACGGACTGGAGGAACGACTCGCCCCGCGCGGACACGCTGCGGGCCGCCTGCACCCAGACCTGGTGCATCCCGAGCCCGAGCGCTGTCGCCGGTGCCGCCCGGGCGAGCCGGCGCTGGACGGCCGCGGTCGCACGCAGCCCGAGGCCGCTGCCGCCGTCCGCGATCGGCACACCGATCCGCAGGTAGCCGGCCGCCCGGAGCTCGTCGAGGTCCTCGGCGGCGAAGGCGTTCTCGGCGTCGTACCGTGGCGCCCGCTCCGCGATGCGGACGAGCAGGTCCTCGGGGAGGGTCCAGGGGCGGCGCTTGCCGGTCGAGTTGGCCTCGGTCATGGCACGAGACTATGGTCCGAGGCGTGTCAGATCGTCATCCCTGGTCCAGGTACGTCGCGATCGGTGACTCGTTCACCGAAGGACTCGGTGACCCGGACCCCGGGGCGCCGGGCGGGAACCGCGGCTGGGCCGATCGCGTGGCCGAGGTCCTCGCGAGCCGCACGGACGACTTCGCCTACGCCAACCTCGCGGTGCGCGGGCGGCTGCTCCAGCAGGTCATCGACGAACAGGTCGAGTCGGCGCTCGCCCTCGGCCCCGACCTGGTCACCGTCTCCGCCGGTGGCAACGACATCATCCGACCGGGCTCGGACCCGGACGAGGTCGCCGCGCGCTTCGACCGGCTCGTCGCCGACCTGCGGCGCGACGGCGCGACCGTCGTCGTGTTCACCGGGCCGGACGTCGGCATGACCCCGGTGCTCGGGCTGGTCCGCGGCAAGGCCGCCATCTACAACGAGCACATCCACGCGATCGCCCTGAAGCACGGCGCCCTCGTGGCGGACATGTGGGCGCTCCGTGTGCTGCGGGACCCGCGCATGTGGGCCCCCGACCGGCTGCACCACTCCCCCGTCGGCCATGCCACGATCGCGGCCGCCGTGCTGGACACGCTCGGCGTCGACCACGAGCTCGAACCGTTCACGCCCGAGCCGCTCGCGGCCCGGCCCTGGCGTGAGGCCCGCGCGGAGGACCTCGGTTGGGCGCGCGAGTACCTGGTGCCGTGGGTCGTCCGGCGGATCCGGCACACGTCCTCCGGCGACGGGATCACGCCGAAGCGGCCGGAGCTGCAGCCCCTCGGCGGTCGCGACCGGGCCTAGGCGGCGTCGGCGGAGGTTCCCTGGAACGGGTTCGTCCACCGCCACCAGACGCCGGGGTCCGGGATGTCCTGCTCGAGGACGAGCGGCACCGTCACGGGGTCGTGGTCCGAGACGTCGAACCGCACCCGACCGACCCGCTCCCCCTTCATGCCGAGGGTCACCGCGTCGAGCTTCGTCGTCGCCCGCACGGTCGCCCTGCCCCACACCAGGACCTGGGCCGCCGACCGGGTGACGGCGTCGGTGCCGTCCTTCCACGGGGTCGAGTAGGTGCCGAAGGACTGCCCCCCGTGCGTCAGCGTCACCACGTGGAAGCCGTCCGCGACCGAGTGCAGCAGACGCTGGACGTCCCCGTCGAGCGTGTCGTGGTCGACCCCGCCGAGCATCGCCCCGACGACCGTCACGGTGCGCCCACCCCGCTCGTACTGCGCCGCGAACAGCAGGCAGGCGCCGGCTTCGTCGAGCGTGCCGGTCTTGATGCCCTCCACCCCGTCGATCCCGAGGAGCTTGTTCGAGTTCTCGATGTCACCGACGCCCGGGACGGACACGGTCTTCGTGCCCACCACCTCCTTCACCACGGGGTTCGCGAGCGCGAGCTGCCCGAGGTCGACCAGGTCGGTCGCCGTGGACCGGTTGTCGGCGTCGAGGCCCGTCGGCTCCTCGATCGTGGTGTGGTCGAGGTCGTGTGCCTCCAGCCACGACGCCGCGGCCTCCTCGTAGGCGTCGAGCGAACCGAACGCCCAGATCGCCAGCGCACCGGCGTAGTTGTTCGCGGACTTCATCAGCATGACCTGCAGCGTCTGGTGCTCCGACAGCCGGAGTCCCGCCGGCATCGGAGCGACCTCACCGTTGACCGCGAGGTACTTGGCGTAGAGGCCCTGCATCTCGGGCGTGAAGGCGATGGAGGGGCCGTCCTGTCCCGGCCGGAGCGGCTTGGCGTCGAGGACCACGAGCGCGGTCACGACCTTCGAGATGCTCGCGATCGACCGCCGCTGCTCGTCCCCGCTCGTCCGCAGGCTCTCCGGGAAGTCGGTGGCCTCGACCGCCGTGGCGCCGTACCCCGGGAAGTCCAGCGCCGGCACCGTCGAGGTCGGGGCCGCGTACCTGGTGGTCGTCGCGCTCGCCGGGGAGAAGGGCACCAGGGCCGCGGCCACGAGGTAGGCGACGGCCAGCAGCAGCACGGCGACGACGGCGATCGTCACCGGCCGGCGGACGGCGGAGCGGGGGCGGCGGACGACACGGGACACGACAGCCGAGCGTACCGGCGGTGCCGACCGGCCATCTGGGGAACCGCCGGGGGCGTGGAGAACGCAGGACGGGCCTCCAGGCCGGGCGGTCAGTGCCGCGCGCGCTGCGCCGCGGCGACCGCCCAGAGCCCGACGGCGCTCGCCGCCGCGACGTTCAGCGAGTCCACGCCGTGGTGCATCGGGATCCGCACGGTCGTGTCGGCGGCCGCGATGGCCGCCGGGGTCAGGCCCTGTCCCTCGGTGCCCATCACGAGGGCGACACGCTCCGGGACGTCCGCGGCGAAGACGTCCAGGTCGACGGAGCGGTCCGTCAGCGCCATCGCGGCGAGGTGGAAGCCCTGGTCCCGCAGTTCCTCGCCGGCGGCGGGCCAGTCGCCGATGCGGGTCCACGGCACCTGCAGGACGGTGCCCATGCTGACCCGGACACTGCGTCGGTACAGCGGGTCGGCGCACCGCGGGCTGACGAGCACGGCGTCCGCGCCGAGGCCGGCGACGCTCCGGAAGACCGCGCCGACGTTGGTGTGGTCGACGATGTCCTCGAGCACGACGACCAGGCGGGCGTCCCGGACGACGTCGGCCACGGTCGGCAGCTCGGGGCGCTGCATCGACGCGATCGCGCCGCGGTGCATCCGGAACCCGGTGAGCTCCTCGAGCAGCGCGTCCGGCCCGACGAAGACGGGCCCGTCGTGCTCGGCGACGAGGGGCAGCACGTCGTCGAGCCACTTCTCCTGCACCAGGACGCTCCGCGGGACGTGTCCGGCGCGGATCGCCCGCTCGATGACCGTGCTCGACTCGGCGATGTACAGGCCACCCTCGGGTTCGCTGACCCGGCGGAGCGCGACGTCCGTCAGGCGGGCGAAGTCGTCGAGGCGCGGGTCGTCGAGGGTGTCGATGCGGACGGGGTGCACGGGTCTCGTTCCGGTCGGGCGGCGGTGGCTGGCGACCGTGCCGTCGCGGACGGGAAGTGGCGGGGCCGGTCGGCTGTTGAGGGTACCGTGAACCTGATGGCGACGAGCGACGCGACGAGCACCGACCTCGACCAGGCCGCTGAGCTGCTGGCGGGGAAGCGGATCGCCGTGCTGTCCGGGGCCGGGCTCAGCACCGACTCCGGCATCCCCGACTACCGCGGTGCCGGCCGGGTGGTGCGGAAGCCGATGACGTTCCAGGAGTTCCTGGCCGACCCGGGCAAGCGCCAGCGGTACTGGGCCGGGTCGCACCTCGGCTGGCGCACCTTCGCCGCCGCACGGCCGAACGACGGCCACCGTGCCCTCGCCGCGCTCGAGGACCGCGGCGTCGTGACCGGGGTCATCACGCAGAACGTCGACGGGCTGCACCTCCGCGCCGGGTCACGCCGGGTCGTGGAGATCCACGGGTCGATGGACCGCGCCCTCTGCCTGACGTGCGGGCAGGTGTTCGCCCGCGCCGACCTCGCCGCGACCATCGACCGCGCGAACCCCTGGATCGACGAACCCGGGTCCGTGCAGCTCCAGCCGGACGGCGACGTGGAGATCACCGACGTCGAGCGCTTCGTGGTGCCGGGCTGCTCGGTCTGCGGCGGCGTGCTGAAGCCCGACGTCGTCTTCTTCGGCGAGTTCGTCCCCACCGAGAAGTTCACCGAGTCGGTGTCGATCGTGGCCGACGCGGACGCGCTGCTCGTCGTCGGGTCCTCGCTCACCGTGAACTCCGGCGTGCGGCTCGTCGACCACGCGGCCCGGCGGAAGCACCCCGTCGTGATCGTCAACCGCGGTGCCACCCGGAGCGACCGCCGCGCCGCCGTCAAGATCGAGGGCGGCACCACCGAGACGCTGGTGGCCCTGGCGGAGCGACTGGCGCGCTGACGCACTGGCGCAGTCATGCACTGGCGCACTGGCGCACTGGCGCACTGGAGCTGATCCGGGGCGCGCGGGGCTGCTCTGTCATGATCGTGGTGTGACGACCCACCTGTACCTCGTCCGGCACGGCGAGACCGACTGGAACGCCGAACGCCGCATCCAGGGCTCGACCGACATCCCGCTCAACGACACCGGACGTGCGCAGGCACGGGCCGCCGCGGAGCTGCTCGCCCGGCGCTCGTTCGACGCGGTCGTCGCCTCGCCGCTCTCGCGGGCCTTCGAGACCGGGTCGCTCATCGCCGAGCGGCTCGGACTCCCGACCCCGACGGCCTACCCGGGGCTGGCGGAGCGGGCCTACGGCGACGCCGAGGGGCTGACGGACGACGAGGTCCTCGCGCAGTACCCGCACGACGCCATCCCCGGGCGGGAGTCCCGTTCCGCGCTGCTCGCCCGCGTCACGGAGACCCTCGGGGAGATCGCGGTGCGGTTCGACGGCGGGGTCATCGTCGTCGCGACCCACGGTGCCGTCATCCGCAGCGTGGTGAACGCCGCCGCTCCGGGCACCGCCGACCGCCGGCACACCCCGATCCGGAACGGCTCGATCCACTCGTTCCGCTGGGACCCGGATCGGTTCCACGCAGAGCTCGTCCGCTTCGACGACCCGGTCGAGGAGCTGCCGGCAGCGCCGGAGTCCGCGGTCTTCGACGACCAGAACCCGCTCGAGCAGCGGAACTGAGCAGCGGGCCGCTGCCGAGGCCGGCTCAGAAGGCGCTGAACCCGCCGACGCCGCTGTCCGGTCGCGCGGCCTTCGCCTGCGCCGTCTGCACCCCGTGGGCGCCGTCGTCCTGCGTGCGCGGAGCCAGCGGGTCCTCGAGGCCGCGCAGCGAGCGGTCCCGCCGGACACCGATGACCGCGAAGACCGCCCCGAAGGCGACGAGTGCCACGAACACGGCCAGCAACACGATCCACATGCCCGCCACGCTAGCCCCGCCGACCGCACACCGACAGGCGGCCCGCGGTGGTCGTTGCGCGATCGTTGTCCGCCGCTGGCGTGTCCGGTCGGGCAGCCGGACTACGATCCTGAAGCACTCGACGACACGACGCCATCGAAGGCCGTGCCGCGTGCGACACCGGGGGTGACATGACGATCGAGGGTCCGGGTGGCACCGGCTGGCAGCGCGAGCAGCCGACCGCTCCCACCGTGCACGAGGAGGACGACGACCTCGACCGTGCCTTCGGGACGGAGACCGGCGCCGTCGCCACGCGGAGCGGCCCACAGCGGGTGCGCTCGTGGGGCCTGCTCCTCGTCGGTGTCGTCCTCGCCGCCGGGGTCATCGTCGTCGTCCTCGGCCTGATCCTGTCGAGCGTGCAGAACGGCGTCGGCGGGTTCGTGCCGCGACCGGAACGGAGTGCCGCGCAGTTCACCACCGCCGTCCGCGACGTCTCCGGCATCGCGTCGGCGAAGACCGCCGACCCGACGAAGACGTCGCTCATCAGCTACGACGTGGTCAGTGCCGTGCAGGCCGACCGCGACCTGTCCCGGGCCCGCCGTGCCGAGCTGGTGCGACAGGTCAGCACCGCCGCAGCCTCCTCCGGCAGCACCGGCGTGCACGTGTACGCCCTCACCGACTTCGGCGACATGGTCGTCGGCGTGTCCGGGTCGTCCGAGGTCAGCGCCCAGCGGCTCGCCGTGGCCGAGGACGTCAAGGCGATCGGTGGCGTCCTCCGGGTGCACGCGGTCTGGGAGACCGACGGCGACGACGGCAGCCGGTCGGACGACGCCAAGGCGCAGCGGGTGATCGTCGAGACCGCCGGCACCGGCGTCGGGCTGGCTGCGGTGGCCGACGCGGCGCAGAAGATCGTGCTCAAGGAGTTCCCGGGCGCCACCGTCACGACGGCGGTGCCGGGCAGCGTCTGACGGACCTGACCCGGGCAGCGTCCGACGGACCTGTCCCGGGCAGCGTCCGGCGGACCTGTCCCGGACAGCATCCGACGGACCTCAGCCCCGCCGGTCCGCCACGGCCCGTTCCACGGCCCGCACGACCTGCTCGGCCGAGTCCGCCCACCGGAACCGCGCCGCACGGTCGAGCGACGCGGCGGACGCCTCGTCCCACCGTCCTTCGAGCCGCCGCACGGCCGCGGCCACCGCGGACGGCGAGTCCGGGTCGAAGTACTCCGCGACGTCGCCGCCGATCTCCCGGAAGATCGGGATGTCGCTCACCGCGACCGGGGTGCCGACGCCCATCGCCTCGACGAGCGGGATGCCGAAGCCCTCGTCGTGGGACGCCGTGACGAGGGCCGTTGCGGACCGCAGCGCGTCGAGGTACTCCTCGTCCGACGCCCCGTCGTGGAACACGATCGCCCCGGCGGGCGCCAGGTCCTCGAGGCGCGCCCGGTCGGCAGCCGACACCCGGGACATGCAGTGCAGCGTCCAGTCGGCTCCGAGCAGCGGCAACGCCGCCGCGAGGGTCTCCACGTTCTTGTACGGCATGAACGACCCCATGTAGACGAGGGACTTCGTCCGGGCTCCCCCGACTGGCCGAGGCGCCGCGGGGTCGGCCGCGTTGTACGCGACGGTGACCGGTCGTTTCGTCAGCCGGTGGTCCGCGATCAGCCCCGCGGTCGTCTCGGAGACCGTCACGACGCCGTCGGCGCCGTTCAGCAGCATCCGCTGCGGCCACCACGCCAGGTGGAAGGCTCGCCAGCCCAGGCGCAGCGGCCAGGCGAACTCGCGTGGGGGGGTGCGGTTCCGGTAGTAGATCAGGTCGTGCAGCGTCAGCACGAGGGCGTAGGAGCGTCCGCGCGACCCCATCGTCTGCATCGGCGAGAACACGGCGTCGAGCCCGAGTCGGTTGACGCGCCGGGCGACGAGCGGTTCCCCCGGCTCGGTCGGCGCCGGCACGAGTTCCCACGGCAGGTCCGGTGGCAGCGAGGCGAGCTGCCGTTCGTCGTTGACGAGCAGCACAGCGTCGTGGCGGTCCGGCAGGTGCGCGGCGATCCCGGCGGTGAACCGGCTGATGCCGTCGTGGCGTCCGATGCGGACGTAGCGGCAGTCGATGCCGATCCGCAGGCGGGTCACGACGCGCTCCCCCGGTCCGACGCGCTCCCCCGGTCGGACGCGCTTCTATCCGGCCTGGAGGCTCGACCCGGCTTGGCCGCCCGGCCCGGCTTCCGCACGGGGTCGGCCATGCGGCGCAGAGTCGCCTCCGCGGCGGCGGCGGGCGTCTCGTAGTGCACCAGGTGCCCGACCCGCGGGATGACGACCAGCTCGGCGTCCCGCAGCCGCTCGGCCAGGGCCCGCTGCTCCGGCACGGCGGTGATGTCGTCGCGCTCGGCCGCGATGAGCAGCACGGGGACGGTGATGCGGTCCGCGTACTCCGACACGTCGTGGGTGACGGACGTGCGGAAGGCCTCGAGCACGCTGGTGCGGTCGGCGAAGGCGGAGAAGTACCGGTCGTGCTGGTCGTGCACCCACCGTCGCAGGTCGGGGTCGTGCGACTTCAGCATGGCGACGCTCATCGCGCGGACGATCGCCCGGTTGCGCAGGATCCCGAGGCCGAGCGGCCGCGGCAGGGCGGCACCGGCGCGGTAGTACGCGATGGCGATGCCGGTGCCCACGGCACGCGGACCCTGCAGGGCCGGCGCGGCGATCGGGTTCACGAGGACCAGGAGCCGGGTGTCGAGTCCGGCTGCCACCGCGGCGGACACCACGATCGAGCCGAACGAGTGTCCGAGCACGACGGCGCTCCGGTCGAGACCCAGGGCGGTGTGGAACGCGCGGAGCCACCCGACGTAGGAGTCGAGGTCGGACACCGTCAGCGGGTCCGACACGCCGAAACCGGGCAGGTCCGGCACGATCACCCGCACACCCACCAGGTGTGCGGCGAGGGACTCGAGTCCGTGGTGGTCGCCGCGGAACCCGTGGACCGCCAGGACGGTCTGCGTGGCGTCCGTCGGACCGTACTCCCAGTAGTGCGTGGTGCGGCCGTCGACCTCGACGGCGCGGTGCACGACCGGGGTCGAGGCCATCAGCGACTGGTACGGGGAGAGGACGGGCGATCGCATCCGCGTCAGTCTAGGACTGCGGTTCGCCCTGACCCTGGAACACGTTCGGCCGGACGCGCCTATCGTGTCCGGGGCGGGCCTGGTGACAACCGGTCCGTATCTGACGACGAGGAGCACGGTGACCTTCACAGCCCCGATCCAGCTGCCCGGACTGACGCTCGATCCGCTCTGGTACAAGCGCTCCGTGTTCTACGAGTGCATGATCCGGTCCTTCGTGGACTCGAACGGCGACGGCACCGGCGACCTCCAGGGGCTCATCAGCCGCCTCGACTACCTGCAGTGGCTCGGCGTCGACGCGCTGTGGCTCCCGCCGTTCTTCCGCTCGCCCCTGCGCGACGGCGGCTACGACATCTCCGACTACAAGTCGATCCTGCCGGAGTTCGGCACGCTCGAGGAGTTCCGCGAGCTCGTCACGAAGTCGCACGAGCGCAACATGCGCATCGTCATCGACATGGTGATCAACCACACGTCGGACCAGCACGAGTGGTTCCAGCAGTCCCGCGAGGACCCGGACGGCCCCTACGGCGACTTCTACGTCTGGCGCGACACCGACGAGCACTACGAGAACATCCGCGTCATCTTCGTCGACACCGAGGAGTCGAACTGGACGTTCGACCCGGTCCGTCGCCAGTTCTTCTTCCACCGGTTCTTCTCCCACCAGCCCGACCTGAACTTCGAGAACCCGGCCGTGGTCGAGGCCATCTACGACGTCGTCCGGCACTGGCTCGACCTCGGCGTCGACGGCCTGCGCCTCGACGCGATCCCGTACCTCTTCGAGTCGGAAGAGGGCAACGGCGAGGGCGAGCCGGAGACCCACGAGTTCATCAAGAAGATGCGCAAGATGGTCGACGAGGAGTACCCCGGCCGCGTGCTCATCGCCGAGGCGAACCAGTGGCCCCGGGAGACCGCCGCGTTCTTCGGCACCGACGAGGAGCCCGAGTGCCACATGGCGTTCGACTTCCCGGTGATGCCGCGCATCTTCTACTCGCTCCGTGCCCAGCACGCCAAGGAGCTCTCCGCGATCCTGTCGGAGACCCTCGACGTGCCCGAGAGCGCCGCATGGGGGGTGTTCCTCCGCAACCACGACGAGCTCACCCTCGAGATGGTGAGCGAGGAGTACCGCCAGGCGATGTACGGCTGGTACGGCTACGACCCCCGCATGCGCTCCAACATCGGCATCCGCCGTCGTCTCGCGCCCCTGCTCGACAACTCCCGCGCCGAGCTCGAGCTCATCCACGCACTGCTGTTCTCCCTGCCTGGCTCGCCGTTCCTGTACTACGGCGACGAGATCGGGATGGGCGACAACATCTGGCTGCCGGACCGCGACTCCTCGCGCACGCCGATGCAGTGGACGCCGGACCGCAACGCGGGCTTCTCGAGCGCCGACCCGGGCAAGCTCTTCCTGCCCGTCGTCCAGTCGCTGGTCTACAACTACGCGCAGGTGAACGTCGAGGCCCAGCTGGCGCAGTCCCGGTCCCTGCTGCACTGGGTGCGCAACGTCATCCACGTGCGGAAGGCCCACCCGGTCTTCGGCATGGGCTCCCTGGCCGTCCAGCAGACCGACAACGAGAGCGTCCTGGCGTTCGTCCGCTCGTGGGAAGGTGCCGGCACGCAGTTCGGCCCGTCCGCCGAGGACGTCCTCTGCGTGTTCTCCTTCGCGGTCAACGCGACGACGGCGACGATCTCGGCACCCGAGTACGCCGGACGCCCGCTCTACGACCTGTTCGGCGGGGCCTCGTTCCCGTCGTTCGACGACGAGGGCAACGTCACGCTGACCCTCGGCACGCAGTCGTTCTACTGGCTGCACGTCGGTGCCGCACCGACGCAGCAGGCGCCGGTCGCTCCGGCAGCGCCGGCGGCACCCGCCGCGTAGTCACCACCACACGCCCGCCGGGAGGCCCCACTCGCCCCCGGCGGGCGCGTCGCGTCGAGGTGTCGGTCGCTCCGGTTAGCCTCGTGGGGTGACGTACTCCGCAACCGAGCTGGACGCCCCGGCCACCGCTCAGGACCTCTCAGCACGGCCCTGGTGGCACGCGCTCGGCGTCTTCGACCTCGAGACCACCGGCATCGACGTCGAGACCGCCCGGATCGTCACCGCCCACGTGGGCCTGATCGACATGACCGGGCGCAGCATCGTCGAAGGAGCCTGGCTCGCCGACCCCGGTGTGCCCATCCCCGAGCAGGCCTCGGCGGTCCACGGCATCAGCACCGAGCGCGCCCAGGCCGACGGCCGTCCTGCTGGGGAGGTCGTCGCGGAGATCGTCCTCGCGATCGAGGCCGTCTTCGCCCGGGGCATCCCCCTGGTGATCTACAACGCCCCGTACGACCTCACGCTGCTCGACAGAGAAGCCAAGCGGCACGGCATCGCCTCCCCGGTCATCGGCAACGTCGTCGACCCGCTCGTGATGGACAAGGCGCTCGACACCTACCGCAAGGGCAAGCGCACGCTCGAAGCCGCCGCGGAGACCTACGGCGTCACGCTCTCCGACGCCCACGACGCCGGTGCGGACGCCATCGCTGCCGGACGTGTCGCCCAGGCCATCGCCCTGAAGTACCCGGATGACCTCACCGTCTCGGCCGAGGAACTCCACCGCAAGCAGGTCGCCTGGTGCGCCGACCAGGCCGTCTCCTTCCAGGAGTACATGCGGAAGAAGCGCGACCCCTCCTTCATCGCCGACGGCCGCTGGCCCCACCGCACCGCCGACTGACGCCCCGCCCCCTCGCAAGACACCGGTGTTCAGGCTCCGCGCCGCGAACATCCGCGGCGCGACTGCTGGACACCGGTGTCTTGCGGAGGGCGCCTGCTGGACACCGGTGTCTTGCGGAGACGGGACCGGCAACGCGAACGGGCGGCCCTCCCGAAGGAGGACCGCCCGTGTGCGTTGCAGGACTGCTTACTTGCTGAAGCCCTTGAAGCGCTGGTTGAACTTCTCGACGCGACCGGCCGAGTCGAGGATGCGCTGCTTGCCCGTGTAGAACGGGTGCGATGCGGACGAGATCTCGACGTCGATCACCGGGTAGGTGGCACCGTCGAGCTCGATGGTCTTGTCGCTGTTCGCGGTCGAACGCGTCAGGAACGTCTCACCGGAAGCCAGGTCGCGGAAGACGATGGCGCGGTACTCGGGGTGGGTCTCGGTCTTCATGAGGTGATTCCTTGGGTGGATAGCGGTGTTGAGAGCGGGGCGGTCGCCCCGGAAGTCTGCGGCTCACGCCAGCCGTCCACGTTACCAGACAGCGGGCACGAACGGGAGCAGGACACGTCGTCCGACCGGCTCAGGCGGCGCGTGCCGTGAAGCGTCCGGCGTCCTTCGTGACGGTCAGCGCGATGCCGAAGGCCTCGCTCAGGGTGGCGTCGGTCAGGACGTCGTCGATGGGTCCGGCGGCCTGGATGTGCCCGGAGGCCAGGATCAGCGCGTGCGTGAAGCCCGCCGGGATCTCCTCGACGTGGTGCGTCACGATGACGATCGCGGGCGAGTCGGAGCTCTGCGCGTACCCGCCGAGGGTGCGCACCAGGCTCTCGCGGGCGCCGAGGTCGAGCGACGCGGCCGGCTCGTCGAGGAACAGGATCTCGGGGTCGGTCATCACGGCCCGGGCGATCTGCACGCGCTTCTGCTCGCCGTCGCTGAGCTCGCCGAAGGTCCGGTCGGTGAAGGACCCGAGGCCCCACTCGTCGAGCACCCGCTGGGCGCGACGGACGTCGAGCTCCTCGTACTCCTCGTTCCAGCGACCCGTGACCGAGTACGCGGCGGTGAGGACCACGTCGATGACCTTCTCGGTCACCGGGATGCGACGGGCGAGCGCGGTGGACGCGAAGCCGATGCGGGGCCGCAGTTCGAACAGGTCGGCGCCGCCGAGTTCGGTCCCGAGGACCTCGACCTCTCCGGAGGTCGGGAAGCTCTGGGCCCCCGCGACCTGGAGCAGCGTGGTCTTGCCGGCACCGTTCGCGCCGAGCACGACCCACCGCTCGTCGTCCTGCACCTCCCACGAGACCGCGTCGAGGATGGTGGCCCCGTTCCGGACCACGGACACGTCTGACAAGCGCACAACCGAGGGCATGCCCCAACCCTACGCGAGCGGACCGTCACCCGATGTCCGCAGGGCGCGCGCGTCGCAGCCGTGGGACCAACGGACGGGAGGCCCGGGTGACGTCCGTCACGGACGTCACCCGGGCCTCCCGGCTGGTTCGGTTGCCAGCTCGCCTCAGCGAGCCGCCAGGACCTGGTCGTAGACCGCCCGGGTCCGCGTCGCGATCGCGTCCCAGGTGAACTCGCTCTCGACGCGGAGCCGGCCGGCGCGCCCCATCAGCTTGGCGAGGCCGAGGTCCGACAGGACCTCGTTCAGGGTGGCGGCGAGGTCGGCGACGTACTTGTCCGGGTTCGTCGGCGTGCCGGTGCCGTCGGTGACCTGGTCGATCGGCACGATGCGGCCGGTGAGACCGTCGGCGACGACCTCGGGGATGCCGCCGGTGCCGGAGCCGACGACGGGGATGCCGCAGGCCATGGCCTCGAGGTTGACGATGCCGAGGGGCTCGTAGACCGACGGGCAGACGAAGACGGTGCCGGAGGACAGCACGTTGACGATCTCGCGGTGGGCCAGCATCCGGTCGATCCAGACGACGCCGTCGCGCTGCTGGCGGAGGTCCTCGACCAGGCCGGTGACCTCGGCGAGGATCTCGGGGGTGTCCGGCGCGCCGGCGCACAGGACGATCTGCACCTCGGGCGGCAGGGCCGCGACCGCGCGGAGCAGGTACGGCAGGCCCTTCTGCCGGGTGATGCGCCCGACGAAGACGACGCTCGGGCGCTCCGGGTCGATCCCGAGCGCACGGACGGCGTCGTGGTCGACCTCGGGCTTCCACTCCTCGACGTCGATGCCGTTGTAGACGACGTGCACCTTGGCGGGGTCGATCGACGGGTACGAGCGGAGGATGTCGGCGCGCATGGCCTTCGACACGGCGATGACGGCGTCGGCCTCGACGAAGGACTCGCGCTCCATCCAGCTCGACAGGCGGTAGCCGCCGCCGAGCTGCTCGGCCTTCCACGGGCGCAGGGGCTCGAGGGAGTGGGCGGTGACGACGTGCGGGATGCCGTGGGTCAGCTGCGCGATGCGCCCGGCCGCGTTGGCGTACCAGGTGTGCGAGTGCACGACGTCGGCGCCCTCGACGTCCGCGGCGATCTGCACGTCGGTGCCGAGCGCCTGCAGCGCGCCGTTGGCCTGCTCGAGGCCTTCGGGCGTGCGGTACGCCCACACGTCGGCCTCGTCGCGGAAGGCCCCGAAGGCCCGGACGCGCACCTCGGTGTCCGTCCCGGACCGCAGCGCTGCGGTCAGTTCGGCCACGTGGACACCCGCTCCGCCGTAGACCTCCGGCGGATACTCCCTGGTCAGTAGATCGACTCGCACGCGTTCAACGTAACGGGTTCCCAGTGCGCTCGCCTACTGTGAACCCCATGCCATCGAAGAAGATATTCGGGATCGTCCTCGCCGGGGGCGAAGGGAAACGGCTCATGCCGCTCACCGCCGACCGCGCAAAGCCTGCCGTCCCGTTCGGTGGCAACTTCCGCCTCGTCGACTTCGCGCTCTCGAACCTGGTGAACTCCGGGTTGCAGAAGATCGTCGTCCTGACGCAGTACAAGTCCCACAGCCTGGACCGCCACGTGGCGGAGACCTGGCGCATGGAGGGCCTGCTCGGGTCCTACGTGGCGTCCGTCCCCGCGCAGCAGCGACTCGGCAAGCGCTGGTTCGCCGGCTCGGCCGACGCGATCCTGCAGTCGCTCAACCTGCTCCGTGACGAGCGTCCGGACATCGTCGTCGTCGTCGGTGCCGACCATGTGTACCGGATGGACTTCTCCCAGATGGTGGAGGCCCACATCGCCTCCGGCCGCAGCGCCACCGTCGCCGCGATCCGGCAGCCGATCGCCCTCGCCGACCAGTTCGGCGTCATCAAGGTGGACGACGACGACCCCACGCGCATCGAGGCCTTCCTCGAGAAGCCGAAGGACGCCACCGGCCTGCCCGACTCCCCCGGCGAGATCCTCGCGTCGATGGGCAACTACGTCTTCGACGCCGACGCGCTCGTCGACGCCGTGCTCCGCGACGGCCAGGTCGAGACCTCGGCGCACGACATGGGCGGCGACATCGTCCCCGACTTCGTGGCCCGCGGCGACGCCGGCGTGTACGACCTGCAGCGCAACGAGGTGCCCGGGTCGAACGACCGTGACAAGTACTACTGGCGCGACGTGGGGACGATCGACTCGTTCTACGACGCCCACATGGACCTCATCGCCCCGGTGCCGGTCTTCAACCTGTACAACACGGACTGGCCGATCTTCAACCAGCAGACGAACCTGCCCCCGGCGAAGTTCGTCCGCGACGCGAACGGCAACACCGGTGCGACGGTCGACTCGATCGTGTCGCTCGGCTGCCTGATGTCGGGCGCCCAGCTCGAGCGCAGCGTCATCGGTCCCTGGTGCACGGCCGACTCCGGGGCGAAGGTCCTCGACTCGATCGTCTTCGAGCGGGCGACCATCGGTGCCGGTGCCGTCGTGAACCGGGCGATCCTGGACAAGGACGTCGTGCTCGCTCCCGGCGCCCGGGTGGGTGTCGACCGCGAGGCCGACGTCGCCCGCGGCTTCACCGTGACCGAGTCGGGCATCACCGTGGTCGGCAAGGGCGTCCGCGTCGAGGCCTAGCCCCGGCGAGGACCCCCGGCGTAACGAGGTGCGCGGCACCGCTACCGTGGTGGCGTGCCGCGCTTCCTCGTCGTCCTCGATGCCGACTCCACCCTGCTCGAGGACGAGGTCATCGAACTGCTCGCCGAGTCGGCGGGGACCCGACCACAGGTCGAGGCGGTCACGCAGCGCGCCATGCGCGGCGAGATCGACTTCACCGAGAGCCTCCGGGAGCGGGTCGCGACCCTGGCGGGCCTCCCGTCCGACGTCGTCGTGCAGGCACAGCGGGCGGTCCGCGTGACGCGGGGTGCCGACGACCTGGTCCGCGGCGTCCACGCGGCCGGTGGGACCGTCGGCGTCGTGTCCGGCGGGTTCCACGAGGTGCTCGACCCGTTCGCCGCAGCGCTCGGGCTCGACCACTGCCAGGCCAACCGACTCGAGGTTGTGGACGGCGTCCTCACCGGGCAGGTCCTCGGCGACGTCGTCGACGCGCACGCCAAGGCCGACGCGCTCCTGGCGTGGGCCGAGGCCGACGGCGTCCCGCTCACCCGCACCGTGGCGGTCGGCGACGGCGCGAACGACGTCGAGATGATGCGGGTCGCGGCGCTGTCCGTCGCGTTCGACGCGAAGCCGCGCGTGCGGGAGGCCGCCGACCTCGTCGTCGTGGACCGCGACCTCTCCGCCGTGCTGGCCGCGCTGGGCCTGCGCGGCTGACGCCGCCGGCCGGCCGCGTGCCCGGGTCTCGGCCCCCCGGACAGTTCCTGGGCGCCACGGCCCGCACGGTGTCCGCCCGGCCGAGTCTCGGCGACCGCCGCTGGCTAGTGGCCCATCCCGAGGCCGCCGTCCACCGGCACGACCGCGCCGGAGATGTACCCGGCGCCGTCCCCGGCGAGGAAGAGCGTGGCGTCCGCGACGTCGTCGACCGTGCCGTAGCGCGCCGCCGGGATCTGCTTCTTGAACTCGGCCTGCAGCTCCTCGGGCAGCGCGGCCGTCATGTCGGTCTGGATGAACCCGGGCGCGACCACGTTCGCCGTGATGCCGCGGGACCCGAGTTCCCGCGTGATCGACCGGGCCATGCCGACGAGCGCGGCCTTCGAGGACGCGTAGTTGACCTGCCCGACCTGTCCGTAGGCGCCGACGACGCTCGACATCAGCACGATGCGGCCGAACTTCGCGCGCATCATGCCCTTCGTGGCCCGCTTCACCACGCGGAACGTGCCGGTCAGGTTGGTGTCGATGACGCTCGTGAAGTCCTCCTCGCTCATGCGGAGCAGGAGACCGTCGTTCGTGATGCCGGCGTTCGCGACCAGGACCTCGACGGGTCCGAGCGCGTTCTCGACCTCGGTGAACGCGGCGTCGACCGAGGCGGTGTCCGTGATGTCGGCCTGCACCGTCAGCGCACCCTCGGGACCGCCCTGGCCGTTCCGGGAGGTGACCGCGACCCGGTGTCCGGCGGCGACGAACCGCTCGGCGAGGGCGTTGCCGATGCCGCGGTTGCCGCCGGTGATGAGGACGGTACGGGGGGTGGTCATGGGCGCTCCGTTCGGTGGTGTGCTCGGGGTGCACGGCGTTGCCTGCGAGGGCGCACGGACGACGCTCCGCCCGACACGCCCGCACGAGCCTACCCGGGCACACACGGCCCCAGATCGCGCGGTCAAGTGTCGGTGGCCGGGCTTAGGCTGGTGTGTGGGCAGACGGAGAACGAAGGCATGAAGACGACGCGTACGACGCAGAGCATCACGGCACTTCCGAAGTCACCGACGCGTGACCGGCACCACCGTCTGTCGCGCTACATCTGGCAGATGGCCGTCCGCGTGTTCCTGTTCGTCGGGGCCGTGCTCGTCTACACGGTCTGGCACAACCCGATCCTCGCGATCATCCCGATCGTGCTCGCCGGCGTCATCCCCTGGATCGCCGTCGTCATCGCGAACGCGGGCAGTCACGTCGAGTCCGACGCGATCGCCCCGGCCGGTGCCCTCGTGCGCGCCGCCGACTACGACCCGGCACTCCGCCAGCAGCAGGAGGACGCCCGCGCGCAGGCCTACCGCGACGAGCAGGAACGCCTGCGCCAGTCGGCGCAGCACGCGCAAGAGGAATGGCAGCGCAACGGCGACCGGTCCCGCATGTGGGGCCACCGCTGATGGGTGCGACCTTCGACCTGTTCACCGAGCCGGGCTCCACGCCCGTGTGCTCCCGCGCCGGGTGCTCCACCGCCGCGAGCTGGCGCGTCAACTGGCGGAACCCGCGCATCCACCCGCTCGACCGCGTGAAGATCTGGGCGGCGTGCGACGAGCACTGCGACTTCCTCGCCGGGTACCTGCGGTCCCGTACCTTCCCCGTCAAGGTCACCGGCATCGACGAGGACGTCGACCAGCTGGACGACTCCCACCGCCCCGACGCCGTCCAGCACGGCGCACTCCACGGCGGCCCGAAGAACGACGTGGGTGAACGGACCCGCTCGGCGAACGAGCGATGACCGACGACTTCGACCCGCAGTCGCGCTACGGCCGGAAGCACGCCGAGCGCATCCGTCAGGCGACGGCTCGGGAACGTGCCGCCGAGGTCGAGACCGCCGTGCACGACCCCGACGAGCCCTTCGTCGGCTGGCACTTCGTCCGGAGCCGTCGTTGGCTCGGGTACTTCGCGATCGCCGTGGCCTTCGCGATCCTCTGCACGCTGTTCGGCATGTGGCAGTGGGACCGCCGGAACGAGGCCGTCCGCGAGAACCTGCAGATCGCCACGAACTACGACCACACCCCGGTCGCCGTGCAGGACGCCCTCCCCCGGGCCTCCAGCTGGACGAACGACCAGACCTGGCTCCGCGTCACCGCCACCGGGCGCTACGACACCGACGACCAGCTCCTCGTCCGGAACCGCGTCCACAACGGCCAGCCCGGCTTCGAGGTCCTGACGCCGCTCGTCACCGCCGACGGGCGCGCGTTCATCGTCGACCGCGGGTGGGTGCCCACCGGCAACCGGCAGGACGCCCCAGACCACGTGCCCGCTCCCCCGTCGGGGCAGGTCACCGTCACGGCTCGGCTGCAGCAGTCCGAACCACGCATCCCCGGCCGGACCGACCCGGCCCACACCGACCAGGTCCAGTCCGTCACGCTCACGGACGTGGCCGCGAAGACCGAGGCCCCCATCTGGACCGGGGCGTACGGGCAGCTCGCGTCCGAGTCCCCCGCGCCGACCGAGGCCCGTCCCCTCGGCTGGGACCGCCCGAGCGCCGACACCGGGCTGCACCTGAGCTACTTCATCCAGTGGTTCATGTTCGCCGCGGGAGGCTTCGGGTTCCTGGCGTACCTGATGGTGCAGGAGTACCGGAACCTCAACCAGGACGACCCCGAGGAGCGCGAGCGCGCCCTCGAGCGGCAGCGCCGCAAGGACGCCAAGCCGAAGACGGACGCGGACATCGAGGACGAGCTCCTCGAGTCACGTCGCTGACCCACCCGACTGGTCGCGCCGTCGCGCCGGTCGTTCGCCGAGTGGTCTTGGTCTGTCGGTCAGCACGGCACGGGTCGACGATCCTCGCCCGCTCGGCGACGGTGAGCGGGCTGTCGTGACCGGTCTGACGGCGGACGGGAGGCCCGTGACGGCGTCGCCACGGGCCTCCCGTCCGCCGTCGGACCGAGACGGCACGGAAGCGGCACCGTCCACTGGTCAGGACACCCCGACGGCGCTCCATCCAGCGGTCACGACTCGTCGGTGGTCGCGCTGAGAACAGACGAACGGTGACCGATCGACGGACGTGAGCGGGATGTCGTGGCCGGTCACGGGAACGCGCCTGAGCCGGTCAGCGCCCGGCAGCCGCCTGCGCGGGCTAGGCGAGCTCGATGAGCTCCGCGTAGTCCTTGTTCCAGTGGTCCTCGGTGCCGTCCGGGAGGAGCAGGACGCGCTCCGGGTTGAGGGCCTCGACCGCGCCGGCGTCGTGGGACACGAGGACGACGGCCCCCTCGAAGTTCGCCAGGGCACTGAGGATCTCCTCGCGCGACGCGGGGTCCAGGTTGTTCGTGGGCTCGTCGAGCAGCAACACGTTCGCGCCCGACACGACGATCATCGCGAGTGACAGGCGGGTCTTCTCGCCACCGGAGAGCACGCCGGCCTTCTTGTAGCCGTCGTCGCCGGTGAACAGGAACGACCCGAGGACGCGGCGGGCCTCGGTCTCGTTGAGGTCGGTCGACGCGGAGACCATGTTCTCGATCACGGTGCGGTTGACGTCGATGTTCTCGTGCTCCTGCGCGTAGTACCCGATGCGCAGGCCGTGACCGGGCAGGATCGCGCCGGTGTCCGGAGCGTCGGCGCCCGCGAGGATGCGGAGCAGCGTCGTCTTGCCCGCGCCGTTGAAGCCCAGGATGACGACGCGGGAACCACGGTCGATCGCCAGGTCGACGCCCGCGAAGATCTCGAGCGACCCGTAGGACTTCGACAGTCCCTCGGCCATCAGCGGCGTGCGGCCACAGGGGGCCGGTGTGGGGAAGCGGATCTTCGCGACGCGGTCGGCGACGCGCTCGTCCTCGAGGCCTGCGAGCAGCTTGTCGGCACGCGCGACCATCTGGTGCGCGGCAGCGGCCTTCGACGCCTTCGCACCGAAGCGCGCGGCCTGGTCCTTCAGCGTGGCGGCCTTCTTCTCGGCGCCGGCACGCTCCTTGCGGCGGCGCTCCTCGTCGGCGACGCGCTGCCGCTGGTACAGCTTCCAGCCCATGTTGTAGATGTCGATGGTCTGGCGGTTGGCGTCGAGGTAGAAGACGCGGTTGACGACCTCGTCGACGAGCTCGACGTCGTGGGAGATCACGATGACGCCGCCGGGGTAGGTCTTCAGGTGCTCGCGGAGCCAGACGACCGAGTCGGCGTCGAGGTGGTTGGTCGGCTCGTCGAGGATCATCGTCTCGGCGTCGGAGAACAGGATGCGCGCGAGCTCGATGCGTCGGCGCTGACCACCCGAGAGCGTCTTGAGCTGCTGGTCGAGGATGCGGTCGGGCAGCTTGAGGTTCGACGCGATGGACGCCGCCTCGGCCTCGGCGGCGTAGCCACCGAGCGCGTTGAACTGGTCGTCGAGCCGGGAGTACCGGCGCATCGCCTTCTCGGCGACGGCGGTGTCCGCACTCGCCATGTCGAGCGTGGCCTGGCGGATGCCCTCCACCAGCTCACCGAGCCCACGGGCGTCGAGGATGCGCTTGCGTGCGGTGTCCTCCGGGTTGCCCGAGCGGGGGTCCTGCGGCAGGTAGCCGATCTCGCCGGTGCGGTCGATCTTGCCGTCGGTCGGCGGCTGTTCGCCCGCCAGGGCCTTGGTCATCGTCGTCTTGCCGGCGCCGTTGCGGCCGACCAGCCCGATCTTGTCGCCCTTCTCCACACGGAAGGACACGTTCTCCATCAGGAGGCGAGCCCCGACGCGGATCTCGAGTTCGTGCACGGCAAGCACAGTGGTGGTCCAATCAGTTGGTGGTTGTGCACAACGGTGTGTGCGGGAGGTTCACCGCTACGCTGACGGGACCGACAGTCCCGAAGGGGACCAGCAGTCCATTCTAGGAGAATCCATGACGAACGCCACCGGGTTCGCTCCCCGCGCAGTCCTCGCCGACCGTCTTCGGACGCACGGGCTGGCCACCGATGCCGCCCTCGTCGCCGGCGGCGCCCTGTTCACGGCCGCGATGGCCCAGCTCGAGGTCCCGATGTGGCCGGTCCCGATCACCGGTCAGACCCTCGCCGTCGTGCTCGTCGGCGCGACCCTCGGAGCCCGCCGCGGTGTCCTCTCGATGCTCGTGTACGCCATCGTCGGCCTCGCCGGTGCCCCGTTCTTCGCCGGCATGTCCGGTGGCCTGCACATGCTGAGCGTCCCGAGCTTCGGGTACGTCATCGGCTTCATCCCGGCCGCCGGCGTCATCGGATGGCTCGCTCGCCGCAACTGGGACCGCAAGGTCGGGCGCGCCGTCGTCGCGTTCACCCTCGCCAGCGCGATCCCGTTCGTCACGGGTCTGCCGTACCTGGCACTGACGCTCGGAGCCCTGGGCCTGCCGAACGACCTGCAGGCGGTGCTGTCCGCCGGCCTGTACCCGTTCATCGTGGGCGGCGTCGTGAAGGCGCTCATCGCCGCCGGCATCGTCCCGCTCGTGTGGAGCCTGCTCCGCCGCCGCTGAGCTCGCCCGTTCCGCACGAGGGCCCCGTACCGCTGGTACGGGGCCCTCGTGCGTCGGAGCCTGCGGCGGCTGCGACTGCGTGTGCGTGTGCGTGTGCGTGTGCGTGTGCGTCTGCGTCGCGTCTGCGACGACCGGTCATGACACCCCGACAGCAGCGCGCCGACGGGTCGCGGAACGTCGGCGGACGGACGCAGAGGCGACGATCCCTGACCATCCGACGAACGTGAACGGGGAGTCGCGACCGGTGGAGCGCGTCGCCCCTGCGCGCGATCGGCCAACACGAACGGGAGGCCCCGTGCCAGCTGGCAGGGGGCCTCCTGTTCGTCGTCGGGTCGCTACTAGATCGAGAACCCGAGGGCGCGCATCATCTCGCGCCCGTCGTCGGTGATGCGGTCCGGGCCCCACGGCGGCATCCAGACCCAGTTGATGCGGAAGGCGTCGACGATGCCGTCGAGCGCGTTCGCGGTGTCACCCTCGATGACGTCGGTCAGGGGGCAGCCCGCGCTCGTCAGCGTCATGCTGATGATGAGCGCCGAGGCCTCGTCGTCCCAGGCGAGGTCGTAGATGAGCCCGAGGTCGACGATGTTGACGCCGAGTTCCGGGTCCTGGACCTCTTTGAGGCCCTCGACGACCTCGTCGAACTTCTCCGGTGCGAGTGTGGTGATCATCAGTTCCCCGCTGCTGCGGCTGCGGCCTGCACGTAGCGGTCGTAGCCCTCGTTCTCGAGACGGTCGGCCAGCTCCGGGCCGCCCTGCTCCGCGACCTTGCCCGCGACGAACACGTGGACGAAGTCCGGCGTGATGTAGCGGAGGATGCGCGTGTAGTGCGTGATGAGCAGCACGCCCAGGCCGGTCGCGGCCTTGGCGCGGTTGACGCCCTCGGACACGATCTTCAGCGCGTCGACGTCGAGGCCGGAGTCGGTCTCGTCGAGGACGGCGAACTTCGGCTTGAGGAGCTCGAGCTGCATGATCTCGTGGCGCTTCTTCTCGCCGCCGGAGAAGCCCTCGTTGACGTTGCGCTCGGCGAACGACGGGTCCATCTTCAGGTCCGCCATCGACGAGCGGAGGTCCTTGACCCAGCCGCGCAGCGCGGGGGCCTCGCCGTCGATCGCCGTCTTGGCGGTGCGGAGGAAGTTCGAGACGGTCACTCCGGGGATCTCGACCGGGTACTGCATCGCGAGGAACATGCCGGCGCGGGCACGCTCGTCGACGCTCATCGCGAGGACGTCCTGGCCGTCGAGGGTGATCGAGCCACCGACGACGTGGTAGCGGGGGTGCCCGGCGATCGTGTAGGCGAGAGTCGACTTGCCCGAGCCGTTCGGCCCCATGATCGCGTGGATCTCACCCTCGTTGATGGTGAGGTCGACGCCCTTCAGGATCTCCTTGACACCCTGGTCGGTGTCGATCGAGACCTTGAGGTCGCGGATTTCGAGAGTGGACATTGCGTTCCTTCGGTTGCAGCTGGGGTGCGGCGTCAGCCGCGGGAGGAGTGTGGGGGTCAGGCGCAGCCGGCCGGGGCCGGTCGGTTCAGTCGACGGGGACCGGGTCCTGCACGTCGACGTAGACGTCGCCGTCGCGGACCTCGACCCGGAAGACCGGCACGGGCTCGTACGCGGGGAAGTTCTTGGGCTTGCCGGTCGTCAGCGAGAACTGCGAACCGTGTGCCCAGCACTCCAGCGAGTCACCCTCGACGAAGCCCTCGGCCAACGAGATCTCCCCGTGGGTGCAAGTGTCCCCGATGGCGTGCACGACGCCGGCGGAGTCCTTCACGATGGCGACCGGGGTGCCGTCGACGACGACCCGCATGGGGCTGTCCACGGCGATGTCGCCCTCGGCGCAGACCTTCTCGGCCATCAGACCGAGGTCTCGGTGAGGGAGGCGTCGGCGATCGGCGCGGCGAGGACGGTCTTGCCCTCGAGGAGCTCCTGCTCGACCGCGGCGACGAGGCGTTCCTCGAGCTCGGGCGCGCCGATCTTCTGGATGACCTCGACGAGGAAGCCGAGCACGACCAGTCGGCGGGCCTCTTCCTCGGGGATGCCGCGGGCCTGCAGGTAGAACAGCTGCTCGTCGTCGAAGCGTCCGGTCGCGCTCGCGTGACCGGCACCGGCGATGTCGCCGGTCTCGATCTCGAGGTTCGGGATGCTGTCGGCGCGCGTGCCGTCCGTCAGGACCAGGTTGCGGTTCTGCTCGTAGGAGTCCGTGCCCGGAGCCGTGCGGCCGATGAGCACGTCACCGATCCAGACGGTGTGCGCTCCGGCCCCCTGCAGTGCGCCCTTGTAGTTGACGCGGCTACGGGAGTTCGGGGCGTCGTGGTTCACGTACACCTGCTGCTCGATGTACTGCCCGGCGTCGGCGAAGTACACGCCGTACATCTCGACGTCGGCGCCCTGCGCACCGAGGTGCGTCGACGGGTTCACGCGGACGACGTCGCCGCCGAGCGAAACCACGACGTGCTTGAGGAAGGCGTCACGGCCGACCTCGGCGAAGTGCGTCGAGACGTGCACGGCGTCGTCGTCCCAGTCCTGGACCGTCACGACGGTGAGACGTGCGTTGTCCTTGACGACGATCTCGACGTTCTCCGAGAGGAGCGCGGAACCGCGGTTGTCGATGACGACGATGCCCTGCGCGTTCGGCTCGGCCGTGATGACCGTGTGTGCCGCCCGCGGCTGACGCCCGAAGTCCGAGCGCGTGATCGCGATCGACTCGTGCGCGTCCGTCGCCTTCACGGTGACCGCGAGGACGGCGTCACGCGCAGTCCAGGCTGCAGCCGCTGCCCGGTCCTCCGGCAGCCCGGCAGTGCCGACACGCGGGTCGTCGCTGCGACCCCACTCGATGTCGGCGCCGTCGGTCTGGGTCGCGAGGAAGGGGTAGGCCGAGCCGTCGAGACCGGGCGCGAGCAGCGGCGCGATCTTGTCGAGCGGCGCGAACTTCCAGTTGACCTCACGGCCGGTGACCGCGGCGAAGGCGTCGATGTCACCCGACTGCGGGCGCTCCGAACGGGTCTGCACCGGGACCTTGGAGTCCCAGGCGCCGTCGGAGTGGGCCCGCGCGCCATGCTGTTCCTGACCGGCACCGCGCTCGGTCCCCGTGGGGGCAGCAGGCTCGATCGGCTGGTCGATTCGGGGGGTGGGGGTGGAGCTCGACATCTAGCCGACGGATCCTTCCATGCTCATCTCGATGAGCTTGTTGAGTTCGAGCGCGTACTCCATCGGGAGCTCGCGGGCGATGGGCTCGATGAAGCCACGGACGATCATCGCCATGGCCTCGTCCTCTGCCATGCCGCGCGACATGAGGTAGAACAGCTGCTCCTCGCTCACGCGGGAGACCGTGGCCTCGTGGCCGAGCTGGACGTCGTCGACGCGGATGTCGATCGCCGGGTAGGTGTCCGAGCGCGAGACGGTGTCGACGAGCAGCGCGTCGCAGCGGACCGTGTTCGCCGAGTGGTGCGCGTTCGGGTCGACGCGGACCTCGCCGCGGTAGCCGGCGCGGCCACCGCCACGGGCGATCGACTTCGACACGATGGAGGACGTCGTGTACGGCGCCATGTGGATCATCTTCGCGCCGGCGTCCTGGTGCTGACCGGGGCCCGCGAAGGCGACGGAGAGCGTCTCGCCCGTGGCGTGCTCACCCGCGAGGTAGATCGACGGGTACTTCATCGTCACCTTGGAGCCGATGTTGCCGTCGATCCACTCCATCGTCGCGCCTTCGTGCGCGATCGCACGCTTGGTGACGAGGTTGTAGACGTTGTTCGACCAGTTCTGGATCGTCGTGTAGCGAACGCGGGCGTTCTTCTTCACGATGATCTCGACGACGGCCGAGTGCAGGGAGTCCGACTTGTAGATCGGGGCGGTGCAGCCCTCGATGTAGTGGACGTAGGAGTCCTCGTCGGCGATGATCAGCGTCCGCTCGAACTGCCCCATGTTCTCGGTGTTGATCCGGAAGTAGGCCTGCAGCGGGATCTCGACGTGGACGCCCTTGGGGACGTAGACGAAGGAGCCGCCGGACCAGACAGCCGTGTTCAGCGCGGCGAACTTGTTGTCACCGGCGGGGATGACGGTGCCGAAGTACTCCTGGAAGAGCTCCGGGTGCTCGCGCAGCGCGGTGTCAGTGTCCATGAAGATGACGCCCTGCTGCTCAAGGTCCTCGCGGATCTGGTGGTAGACGACCTCGGACTCGTACTGCGCGGCCACGCCGGCGACGAGGCGCTGGCGCTCGGCCTCGGGGATGCCGAGCTTCTCGTACGTGGAGCGGATGTCCTCGGGCAGGTCTTCCCACGACTGGGCCTGCTTCTCCGTGGAGCGCACGAAGTACTTGATGTTGTCGAAGTCGATCCCGGTGAGGTCGGCGCCCCACGTCGGCATCGGCTTGCGGTCGAACAGCTGGAGCCCCTTGAGACGGTTCTTCAGCATCCACTCGGGTTCGGCCTTGAGGTTCGAGATGTCGGTGACGACCTCGTCCGAGACACCGCGACGGGCGGAGGCACCGGCGGAGTCGGAGTCGGACCAACCGAACTCGTACTGGCCGAGCCCCTCGAGCTCCGGACGGTCGATGAGCACGTCGGACATGATCTCCTCGTTTCCTTCTCGCGGCAGTTCCCTGGTGGCAACCGGCGGCTGCCGGTCACCATTCCATCGCGGACCACCGACAGGACGAACCCGTCGACGGTGGTCACGCAGCTGCTGCCTCGCAACGTCATGGTCCCACGCAGTCCTGGGTGTGATCGGCGATCTCGGCCCATTCGGAGCCGGCGCCTGCCTAGACTTGACTGCTGCTGAACCCTCGAATCCTACAGGCCCGCAGCGCGGAACAACAGGAAGGCACCACCCTCGTGACTCGCGTCGCATCCCCCGTCGACCAGGACGTCCGCACACGGTGGTGGGCACTGCCCCGGGTCGTCGACCCTCGCGTGGTCGTCCTCGCCTGGGCGTCCTTCGTGGTGGAGGTCGTGCTCATCGGCACCGGTGGCCTCGTCCGCCTGACCGCGTCGGGGCTCGGATGCCCCACCTGGCCGCGATGCACGGCCGACTCGCTCGTCTCCACCCCCGAGATGGGCGTGCACGGGATCATCGAGTTCGGCAACCGTCTGCTGACGTTCGTGCTCGTCGTCGTGGCCATCGCGATGTTCCTCGCCGTGGTCCGGATGCGACGGACCCGACCCGAACTGTTCTGGCTGGCGTTCGCCCAGGGCGCAGCGATCCCCGTGCAGGCCGTCATCGGCGGTCTCAGCGTGCTGACGAACCTGAACCCCTACGTCGTCGGCCTGCACTTCGTGGTCTCGATGGCGCTCACCGCGATCACCGCCACGCTGGTCCACCGCGCGATGAACGGGCCCCGCCTGGCGCGTCGCCTCGTGCCGAACTGGTACGTCGGCGTGGTCCGCGGCACGATCGCGGCGACCGCCGTCACCGTGCTCCTCGGCATCCTGACCACGGGCAGCGGCCCGCACGCGGGTGCCGACGAAGCCGTCGACGGCGGCCGCCTGCACCGCACGGGCCTCGACCCGGCGGTCCTGCAGCACGTGCACGCCGTTCCCGCGTACGTCCTCTTCGCGCTCACCCTCGTGTTGGTGGTCGGCGCCGTCCGGCTGCAGCTGTCGAGCAAGTGGGCGCTCCTGCTGCTCGTCGTCGAGTTCGTGCAGATCGCCGTCGGGCTGACCCAGGCCCGCACGGCACTGCCCGTCGGGCTCGTCGGGACGCACATGGTGCTCGCCGGACTGCTCGTCGGTGCCGTCACCGTGGTCACGCTGTCCACGAGGGCGACCGCGGGACGATCCGCCACGCGCCAGCCCGTCTCGCGCTGAGGCCGGGACGCCCGCCCCGGGACACCGCTGTCTCGCAGTCCCGCAGCGCGCACCGCACCACGCACCGCTCCACAGCGCGCACCGCACCACGCACCGCTCCGCACAACGCACCGCTCGGCACCACGCACCGGACGGGAGGCTCGGGCCGGGCCCCGTACGAGTCTCCCGTCCGGTGCGACTGACGGACTGCACCCCGGGAACGACGAAGTCGACGTCGTACGACGTCGACTTCGTCGTTCAGCGGCAGGAGCGGCCTGTGCGCGCCCGCCCCGCCCCTAGAAGCTGAAGACCTGCGGCAGCAGCGGGTCGATGCCGACGGCGATGAACAGCAGCGTCAGGTACGTGATCGAGCTGTGGAAGACCCGCATCGGGTGCACGTGCTCGACGTGCTGGATGGCCCGCGTGTAGAGCTTGTGCGACTCGACGACGAACCAGATGCCGCCGGCCAGCGCGACGACCGTGTAGAGGGGCCCCATGTGCGCGACGGGGATGAGCAGCAGCGAGCAGACGAGCGTGGCCCAGGCGTAGAGCACGACCTGCAGCCCGACCACCGTGCGACCCCGGACCACGGCGAGCATCGGCACGGCAGCGGCGTCGTAGTCGTCGCGGTACTTCATCGACAGCGGCCAGTAGTGCGGCGGCGTCCACAGGAAGATCACCATGAAGAGGATGACCGGCGCCCAGGTCAGCGACCCGGTGACGGCGGCCCAGCCGATGAGCACGGGCATGCAGCCGGCAGACCCGCCCCAGACGATGTTCTGCGGCGTGCGGCGCTTGAGCCACAGCGTGTAGACGAAGACGTAGATCAGGATCGCGGCGACGCTGAGCGCGGCGGCGAGCCAGTTCACCAGGAAGCCGAGGACCGCCGTCGACCCGATGCCGAGGATCCAGGAGAACACCAGGGCCTGGCGGTCGGTGAGCTCGCCGGTGACCAGCGGGCGGGTGCTGGTCCGCTTCATCAGGCGGTCGATGTCGCGGTCGATGTAGCAGTTGAAGGCCGACGCGGAACCGGCCGACATCGCACCACCGAGGAGCGTCCAGAACACGAGCCACAGGTCCGGCACCCCGCGCTGGGCGAGGAACATCGTCGGGGCGGTCGTGACGAGCAGCAGTTCCATGACGCGCGGCTTCGTCAACGAAACGTACGCCCGGACCTTGCGGGACAGCGTCGAGCGTCGCTCGATGTCGGGCCTGGTCACGGTGGCAGTCGGCAAGGGGACCTCAGTCTGTGTCGCTTCAGCTCGCACACTCGGTGGACGGCGTCCTCGGCGTCCGGGCGTGCGCTGACCCGGAATGTCCACGGGTCGCCTCCCACTTTACGCGATGCGACCGACGGAGCGGTGAACCCGAGCGACACGGCGACGTCCTCCGACCGCAGTTGTGAACAGTCGGGGTGACCTGGACACCTTCTGAGTGCCGGTTCACTATGCTGGAGGGGCCACCCGCAGTGTGCCCCGAAGACGTCGGCCCGCGAACGAGTCGGTCGGCCGCCGTTGACCGGCGACCTGACGGGGCGCCGGGTGGCCACCATGTCCGTGCGGTGGCACGAGCCCTCGCACACGTCGCATCAAGAAGGGTCAACATCCAAGTGGCTGAATTCACCTGGGACGCCATCGACAAGAAGGCCGTCGACACGGCGCGCGTACTCGCCGCCGACTCCGTCGAGGCAGCCGGCAACGGTCACCCCGGCACCGCGATGAGCCTCGCCCCGCTCGCACACCTCCTCTTCCAGAAGGTGATGCACCGCGACCCGAGCGACTCCACCTGGATCGGCCGCGACCGCTTCATCCTCTCCGCGGGTCACGCGTCCATCCTCCAGTACGTGCAGTTCTACCTGCACGGCTACGGTCTCGAGATCGATGACCTCCAGCACCTCCGCAAGTGGGGCTCGAAGACGCCGGGTCACCCGGAGTACGGCCACACGGACGGCGTGGAGATCACGACCGGCCCGCTCGGCCAGGGCCTCGCGTCCTCGGTCGGCTTCGCCTACGCGCAGCGCTTCGAGCGTGGCCTGTTCGACCCGGAGACCCCGGCCGGCCAGTCCCCCTTCGACCACTTCACCTACGTCATCGCCGGCGACGGCGACATGCAGGAGGGCGTGACGAACGAAGCGGGCTCGCTCGCCGGTCGTCAGCAGCTCGGCAACCTCATCGCGTTCTACGACTCGAACCAGATCTCGATCGAGGACAACACCGACATCGCCTTCTCGGAGAGCGTCCCGGAGCGGTACGAGGCCCTCGGCTGGCACGTCCAGATCGTGGACTGGAAGAAGACCGGCGAGTACTCCGAGGACGTCGAGGAGCTGTACGCAGCCGTCGAGGCCGCCAAGCAGGTCACCGACAAGCCGTCGCTCATCGTCCTCAAGACGATCATCGGCTGGCCGTCGCCGACCAAGCAGAACTCCGGCAAGATCCACGGCTCCGCGCTCGGCGCCGAGGAGATCAAGGGCCTGAAGGAGATCCTCGGCTTCGACACCGAGAAGACCTTCGAGGTCGCCCCGGAGGTCCTCGAGTACACCCGTGGCGCCGTCGCCAAGGGCCAGGCGCAGCACGCCGAGTGGCAGAAGTCCTTCGACGCGTGGGCCGCGGCCAACGCCGACAAGAAGGCGCTGCTCGACCGCATGAACGCCAAGGAGCTCCCCGAGGGCCTCGAGGCAGCACTCCCGGTGTTCAGCACCGAGAAGGCCGTCTCGACCCGCGCCGCCTCCGGCAAGGTCATCAACGCGATCGCGCCGCTCATGCCCGAGTTCTGGGGTGGGTCCGCCGACCTCGCCGAGTCGAACCTCACCACGATCGAGGGCGCCAAGTCCTTCGGTCCGGCCGAGGCATCGACGTCGACCTGGAGCACCGACCCGTTCGGCCGCGTGCTGCACTTCGGCATCCGCGAGCACGCGATGGGCTCGATCCTGAACGGCATCGTGCTGCACGGCAACACGCGTCCGTTCGGTGGCACGTTCCTGATCTTCAGCGACTACATGCGTCCGGCAGTCCGTCTCGCCGCGCTCATGAAGGCGCCGGCGATCTACGTCTGGACCCACGACTCCATCGCCCTGGGCGAGGACGGCCCGACGCACCAGCCGGTCGAGCAGCTCACGGCCCTCCGTGCGATCCCGGGTCTCGACGTCGTCCGTCCGGCCGACGCCAACGAGGTCGCGCACGCCTGGCTGACCATCCTCAAGCACACCGACCGCCCGGCCGGTCTGGCGCTCAGCCGCCAGAACCTCCCGGTGTTCGAGCGTGGCGAGGGCGACGCCTCCGGCGAGACGCTCGCGTCCGCCGCGAACGTCGCGAAGGGCGCGTACGTGCTCGCCGAGGCGCCGAACGGCACCCCGGACGTCATCCTCATCGGCTCCGGCTCCGAGGTCCAGATCGCGCTCGACGCCCGTGAGCAGCTCAAGGGCGAGGGCATCAACGCCCGCGTCGTGTCCGCTCCGTCGCTCGAGTGGTTCTTCGAGCAGGACGAGGCCTACCGCGAGTCGGTCCTCCCCGCCGCGATCAAGGCCCGCGTCTCGGTCGAGGCCGGCATCGGCATGAGCTGGCGCGACATCGTCGGTGACGCCGGCCGCAGCGTGTCGATCGAGCACTTCGGTGCCTCGGCCGACTACCAGAAGCTGTACGACGAGTTCGGCTTCACCACGGAGCACGTCCTCGCCGCGGCGAAGGAAACCATCGCAGCAGCGTCCTGAGTCACGAGGGCCGGGTCCGGATCACGGACCCGGCCCTTCCGACGGGAGGCCCGCAGCGGCTCCGCAGCGGACCTCCCGTCCTCAGACGCTCACCCCACAGACCCCGACTCACCGCTCAGAGCGAGCGCACGTCGACGAAAGAAGAGAAACACATGACTGACACCACCCCCACCGAAGCCCTCTCCGCCATCGGCGTGAGCATCTGGCTCGACGACCTCTCCCGCGAGCTCCTCGAGACCGGGCGTCTCGAGAACCTCATCAAGGACCGCAACGTCGTCGGCGTGACGACCAACCCGACGATCTTCGCGTCGGCCCTCGCCAAGGGCGAGCGCTACGACGCGCAGGTCAAGGAGCTCGCCGCGGCGGACACCGACGTGACCGACGCGATCTTCGCGATCACCACGCAGGACGTCGCCAACGCCTCCGACGTCTTCAAGCCGATCTACGACGAGACCAAGGGCTTCGACGGCCGTGTCTCGATCGAGGTCGAGCCGGGTCTCGCCCACGACACCGCCAAGACCATCGAGCAGGCCAAGTTCCTGTTCGAGAAGGTCGGCCGCGAGAACGTCCTCATCAAGATCCCCGCGACGCTCGAGGGCCTCGAGGCCATCACCGAGGTCATCGGCGCCGGCATCTCGGTCAACGTCACCCTGATCTTCTCGCTCGAGCGCTACCGCGCCGTGATCGACGCCTACCTCGGTGGGCTCGAGAAGGCCAAGGCCGCCGGCCACGACCTGTCCAAGATCCACTCGGTCGCGTCCTTCTTCGTGTCGCGCGTCGACTCCGAGATCGACAAGCGTCTCGACGCCGTCGGCACCGACGAGGCCACGGCCCTCAAGTCCAAGGCCGGCATCGCCAACGCGCAGCTCGCCTACCAGGTCTGGACCCAGGCCTTCGCCACGGAGCGTGCCCTCGGCCTGCTCGAGTCCGGCGCCAACACGCAGCGTCCGCTCTGGGCCTCGACCGGTGTCAAGGACCCGTCGCTGTCCGACACGCTCTACGTCACCGAGCTCGCCGCGCCGAACACCGTCAACACGATGCCCGGCAAGACGCTCGAGGCCACGTTCGACCACGGCCAGGTCCACGGCGACGCGATCGCCGGCACGTTCGACTCGGCCAACGAGTTCATGGACAAGCTGGCTGCTGCCGGCGTCGACTACGACGACGTCGTCGGGCTCCTCGAGAAGGAGGGCGTGGACAAGTTCAACGTCTCCTGGGGTGAGCTCGTCGAGACCGTCAAGACGGCACTCGAGAACGCCAAGAAGTAGTGACTGTCTCCATCGCCGCCAGGGGTGACGCGGCGCGGGCCATCGAACAGGTGGTCCCGCGCCTCGTCACCGACCTGGTGGCGTCGGGCATCACCGCCCAGGACCCCGACCTCTGGGGCCCGGCGGCGGAGACCGAGGCCTCCTCGCGCCTCGGGTGGGTCGAAGCCGTCGCGACCTCGCGACCGCTCGTCCCGCAGATCGTCGAACTGCGCGAGCAGCTCCGCGCCGAGGGGATCGACCACGTCGTCCTCGCCGGCATGGGCGGCTCGTCGTTGGCACCCGAGGTCATCACCCGCACGGCGGGCGTCCCCCTCACGGTGCTCGACTCGACCGACCCCGCCCAGGTCACCGCAGCGCTGACCGACCGCCTCGAGCGCACCGTGCTCGTCGTGTCGTCGAAGTCCGGCTCCACGCTGGAGACCGACTCGCAGCGCCGCGTCTACGAACAGGCGTTCCAGGACGCCGGCATCGACCCGACCGGCCGCATCGTCGTCGTCACCGACCCGGGCTCCCCGCTCGAGGCGGCCGCGACCGACGCCGGGTACCGCGTCTTCACGGCCGACCCCACCGTCGGCGGCCGCTGGTCGGCCCTGACGGCGTTCGGCCTCGTGCCGTCCGGTCTCGCCGGCGCGGACATCGAGGAGCTGCTCGACGAGGCCGACGCCATCTCGGCGCTCCTGGCGGTCGACATCGACGAGAACCCCGGGCTCGTGCTCGGCGCGGTCCTCGCCGGCACCGACCCGCTGCGCGACAAGATCGGCATCGTCGCGGACGGCACCCACATCATCGGGTTCGCCGACTGGGCCGAACAGCTGATCGCCGAGTCCACCGGCAAGTCCAGGCGGGGACTGCTCCCCGTCGTCCTCGACGTGGACGCCCCAGAGCTCACCGCGGACCTGCCCGACCTGCAGGTCATCCGGCTGGTCGGGTCCGCCAACGAGGAACGCCACGTCGCCGACCACGAGGTCGAGATCACCGGCACGCTCGGTGGCCAGTTCCTCGTGTGGGAGTACGCCGTGGCCGTCGCCGGGCGTCTGCTCGGCATCGACCCGTTCGACCAGCCCGACGTGGAGGCCGCCAAGGTCGCCACGCGCGCACTGCTCGACGGCGACGGCGACCAGCCGGCGTCCGCGCTGGCGGAGCCCGCGTTCCGGGACTCCGGCATCGGGGTGTCCGCGACCGGTCTCGAGACCGGCGGCAGCATCGCCCAGGCCGTGACGAGCCTCCTGTCCGCTGTCGGCCCCGACGGCTACGTCGCCATCCAGGCGTACGTGGACCGCGGCGTCAACCGCGAGCTCGCGGTGCTCCGGGACATCGTCGCGGAGCACGTCGGCCGACCGGTCACGTTCGGCTACGGCCCGCGGTTCCTGCACTCCACCGGCCAGTACCACAAGGGCGGACCCGCGACGGGGGTGTTCCTGCAGATCCTCGCGGACGACGCAGGCGACCTGCCGATCCCCGGGCGGCCCTTCACGTTCGGCCAGCTCATCCGGGCCCAGGCAGCCGGGGACGCCAGCGTCCTCGCGCAGCACGGCCGCCCGGTGCTGACGCTGTCGTCCGGGGACCTCCCCGCCCTGGCAGACGTCGTCACCGCCGCGGTCCAGGGGCCCTCACCCACTTCCTGACACCAAAGGAGTTCACCGACACATGTCACCGGTGGCGATCACCCCGGAGCACAACCCGCTCCGGCTGCCCACGGACCGTCGACTGAACCGGATCGCGGGTCCGAGCACCCTCATCATCTTCGGCGTGACAGGCGACCTGTCCCGCAAGAAGCTGATGCCCGCGGTCTACGACCTCGCGAACCGAGGGCTCCTGCCCCCGGGGTTCGCGTTGGTCGGGTTCGCTCGGCGCGACTGGGAGGACCAGGACTTCTCCCAGCTCGTCCACGACGCGGTCAAGGAACACTCCAGGACCCCCTTCGACGAGGACGTCTGGCGGCAGCTCGAACAGGGCATCCGCTTCGTCCAGGGGTCGTTCGACGACCCCGAGGCCTTCGTCCAGCTCAAGGAGACCGTCGACGCCCTCGACGCCGAGCGGGGCACTCTGGGGAACCACGCGTTCTACCTGTCCATCCCGCCGAAGATGTTCCCGGTCGTCACCGAGCAGCTCAAGCTGTCCGGGCTGACCGACAAGCCCGAGGGCTCGTGGAGCCGCGTCGTGGTGGAGAAGCCCTTCGGGTCCGACCTCCGCACCGCACGCGAGCTGAACGCGATCGTCGAGAGCGTCTTCGCGCCCGACGACGTCTTCCGCATCGACCACTACCTCGGCAAGGAGACGGTCCAGAACCTCCTGACGCTGCGGTTCGCGAACCAGATGTACGAACCCATCTGGAACTCGAACTACGTGGACCACGTCCAGATCACGATGGCCGAGGACATCGGCGTCGCCGGGCGTGCCGCGTACTACGACGGCATCGGGGCGGCGCGCGACGTCATCCAGAACCATCTGCTGCAGCTCCTCGCCCTCACGGCGATGGAGGAACCCGTCTCGTTCAAGGCCGGACACCTCCGCGCCGAGAAGGAGAAGGTGCTCTCCGCGGTCGAGCTGCCGGAGGACCTGTCCACCGCCACCGCTCGCGGCCAGTACTCGGGCGGTTGGCAGGGCGGCGAGAAGGTCCTCGGGTTCCTGGACGAAGCGGGCATGAACCCCGAGTCCACGACCGAGACCTTCGCCGCGGTGAAGCTCAACATCGCGACCCGACGCTGGCAGGGCGTGCCGTTCTACCTGCGGGCCGGCAAGCGCCTCGGTCGCCGTGTGACCGAGATCGCGATCGTGTTCAAGCGCGTGCCGGAAGCCGTGTTCGGCATCCCGCAGTCGCCCCTCGGCCAGAACGCGCTCGTCGTCCGTGTCCAGCCGGACGAGGGCGTCACGCTCCGCTTCGGCTCGAAGGTCCCCGGCGTCGGCACCCAGGTGCGCGACGTGACGATGGACTTCGGCTACGGACACGCGTTCACCGAGGCATCCCCCGAGGCCTACGAGCGACTCATCCTCGACGTGCTCCTCGGTGACCCGCCGCTGTTCCCGCGGCACCAGGAGGTCGAGCTGTCCTGGAAGATCCTCGACCCCATCGAGGAGTTCTGGGCCACGCAGGGCCAGCCCGAGCAGTACCGTCCGGGGACGTGGGGTCCGGCTTCGGCCGACGACCTCCTCGCCCGCGACGGCCGGACCTGGAGGCGTCCATGAAGATCGACCTGCCCAACACCACGGTCTCGAAGATCCAGAAGACCCTCGTCCACATCCGCGAGGAAGGGGGCGCGGTCGCACTCGGCCGTGTCCTCACGCTGATCATCTCGACGGCCCTCGGCCACGAGGAAGAGGCGATCGCAGCGGCGAACGAGGCATCCCGCGAGCACCCCATGCGCGTGATCATCGTGTCGAAGAACGACGGCGACATCGCCTCGCCCGGCCGCCTCGACGCGCAGATCCGCGTCGGGAGCGACGCCGGCGCCAGCGAGGTCATCGTCCTGCGTGCCTACGGCGAGACGGCCAGCGACGAGGAGAGCCTCGTCACCGGTCTGCTCCTGCCCGATGCACCGGTCGTGGCCTGGTGGCCCGGGATCGCCCCGCCGAAGCCGGCGGAGTCCTCGCTCGGGCGGATCGCCCAGCGGCGGATCACCGACGCCGCCGCCCAGCGGGACCCGAACACGGCGATCACCGCCCTGAGCGAGTCCTACGTGCCCGGCGACACCGACTTCGCGTGGACACGCCTGACGCTCTGGCGGAACCAGCTCGCCGCGGCGCTCGACCAGCCGCCGTACGAGCCGGTCACCGGCGTCGAGGTCTCCGGGGCGAGCGACAGCCCGTCGACGTTCCTCCTCGCCGCCTGGCTCCAGCTGCGGCTCCAGGTGCCGGTCTCGGTCGTCACGTCGCCCCGTGCAACGGGCTCGAGCGGCATCCACGGCGTCACGCTGTCCCGCGGGTCCGGCAACATCGAGCTGGAACGCTCCCTCGTCGACGTGGCCACGCTGTCGATGCCCGGTCAGCCGGTGCACGACCTGTCGCTGCCACGCCGGAACCTGCGTGACTGCCTCGCCGAGGAACTCCGTAGACTCGACCCCGACGTCCTCTTCGGAGACGTCGTCAAGCACGGCGTGGCACAGCTCCGCGACTCGATCGCCAGCTGACCAGCACCACCGCGGTCCGACCGTCCCGCCCCTGTCGTCACGGCAGGGGCGGACCGGACGGGCCGATCGCGACCACATCCTCTGGCCGCTCCACGAACACGGGAGTCACGTGACCAACGAACGGCGGGTGCTGGTGCACCCGGACAAGCAGGCCCTCGGCGCGTCCGTCGCCGCACGCTTCATCACGAAGATCATCGACGTGCTGGACGAGCAGGAACGCGCGGACATCGCCATCAGCGGTGGCTCGGTGTCCACACTGGTCCTCGCCGCCATCGGGCAGTCGCAGGCCCGTGAGAGCGTCGACTGGTCCAAGGTGCACGTCTGGTGGGTCGACGAGCGCTGGGCACCGGAGGGCGACGCCGACCGGAACGTCACCGGTACGCAGTCCGACTTCTTCGACCACGTGGGCATCCCCGCGGCGAACATCCACCCGATGGCCGCCTCGGACGCCGGACTCAGCATCGACGAGGCCGCCGCCCAGTACGAGCGGGAGCTCCAGGCTGCGGCGCCAGACTCCGCGATCGCACCGAAGTTCGACATCACCCTGCTGGGCGTCGGTCCCGACGGGCACACCGCGTCGCTGTTCCCGGAGTTCCCGCAGCTCACGGTGACCGACCGCGTGGTCGTGCCGGTCGACGACTCCCCCAAGCCGCCGCCGCAGCGCCTCACCCTGACCTACCCGGCGATCAACGCGTCGCAGCGGGTGTGGGTCATCCTGTCCGGTGCCGAGAAGGCCTCGGTTCTCGGACTCGCCCTCGCGGGTGCATCCGTCGACGAGGTCCCCGTCGGTGGCGTGCAGGGCCGTAAGCGCACGGTCTTCTTCGTGGACCAGGACGCCGCCCGCGACGTCCCGGAGAACCTCATCGCGTCGACCTACTGACGCACTCTGCAGACGGGAGGCCCGGTGCCAGCTGGCCCCGGGCCTCCCGTCTGTCTGCGGTCGCGTGCCGTCGCGTGTTCCCCTGTCCACGGACGTCATCTTCCCGAGGGGTCACGACTCCCCGCTCACGTCCCGCGAGTGGTCCACGACCGTCGCTCCGGCGCCGCGGCGGCGACAGTCTGCGACCGGTCGGCGATCGACGGGCGGGGTGTCGTGACCACTCGGGCCGGGGGCTTGGGACCGCGCCCCCGCAAGCCCAACGACGACGAAGGCCCCAGCACCATGGGTGCGGGGGCCTTCGTGTGGAACGGGTGCCTACTTTGCGGTGCCGCGACGCTGGCGGAGCTGCTGCAGCGCGTCTTCGAGGAGCTGGGCTGCCTCTTCCTCGGTGCGGCGCTCCTTCACGTACGCGAGGTGCGTCTTGTAGGGCTCGGTCTTGGAGACCACGGGCGGGTTCTCCTTGTCGCGGCCGGCCGGGAGCCCGCTGGACGGCGAGTCGACCGTCTCGGGGATCTCCTCGTCGGGGAGGGTCGCAGAGAAGTACCGCACGACCTCGTTCCCGAGGGCGTCCCAGTACGAGATCGCCACGCGCTCTGCCTGGACCCCACGGTCCTGCTCCCCCATCGGGCCCGCGCCGACGCGAGACCCTCGGATTGCACTGCCTCCGGATGCCATGGCTCAGCTCCCCGCTGTGAACTTGTTGATGAGACCGAGCACGATGATGCTCGTGATCCACAGGAGCCCGAGGATCACCGTGATGCGGTTCAGGTTGCGCTCGGCCACGCCGGACGCCCCGAGGTTGCTCGTCACGCCACCGCCGAACATGTCGGAGAGGCCGCCACCGCGGCCCTTGTGCAGCAAGATGAGGAGCGTGAGCAGGAGGCTCGTGATAGCGAGCAGGACCTGCAGCACGACGGAGAGTATCGCCACGACGTACCTTTCGTGTCAGTCAGCCGTACCAGTGTACCGGCCGAGCAGGGCTCGGCCGGTACCGGCACGGGAGTGGGGCGGGAGCAGGTGCCCCGGGTGCGGTCAGAGACCGACGTGCTGGCGGAACCGCGCGATCGCGGCGAACTCCTGCACGTCGAGGGACGCCCCGCCGACGAGCGCGCCGTCGACGTCGGGCTCGCGGAGGAACCCCGCGATGTTGCCGGACTTGACCGAGCCGCCGTAGAGCACCCGCGTCGCCGCGGCTGCTTCCTCGCCCCAGGCCGCAGCGATCCCACGACGGAGTGCGGCGCACTCGTCCTGGGCCTGCTCGGCGGTGGCGGCCTGCCCGGAGCCGATGGCCCAGACCGGCTCGTACGCGACGACGATCTCGGACGACGGCACGGTGTCGAGGACGACCTGCAGCTGCTCGACCGGCACGACCCCGGGGCCGCGCTCGTCACGCTGCTCCCCGGTCTCGCCGACACAGACGATCGGCACGAGCCCGTGCTTGACGGCCGCGGCGGTCTTGGCTGCGACGACCTGGTCGGTCTCCCCGTGCATCGTGCGGCGCTCGGAGTGCCCGACGATCACGTAGGCGGCGTCGAGCGCGGCCAGGAACGCGCCGGACACGTCACCGGTGTACGCACCGGAGTCGTGCTGCGACAGGTCCTGGGCGCCGAACCGGATCGGGAGCTTGTCAGCGGAGATGAGCGTCTGCACGCTGCGCAGGTCCGTGAAGGGCGGGAAGACCGCGACCTCGACGTCGTCGAAGTCGTGGCGGGCGTCCTTCAGGGTCCAGGCGAGCTTCTGCACGGTCGCGATGGCCTGCAGATGATCGAGGTTCATCTTCCAGTTGCCGGCGATGAGGGGGGTGCGGTTCATGCTGCACCATCCTGCGCGTTGTCAGCGATCAGCGGTGTGCGGCTCATGCGGACCACCCCAGGGCTTCGAGGCCGGGGAGCGACTTGCCCTCGAGGAACTCGAGGCTCGCACCGCCACCGGTCGAGATGTGCCCGAACTGGTCGTCCGTGAAGCCGAGGGACCGGACCGCTGCGGCCGAGTCGCCACCGCCGACGACGCCGAGGCCGTCGACCTCGGTCAGCGCCTGCGCGACGGTCTTCGTGCCCGCGGCGAAGGCCGGGAACTCGAACACGCCCATCGGGCCGTTCCAGAACACGGTCTTCGAGCCGGACACGGCCTTCGCGAACCGCGCTGCGGTCTCCGGGCCGATGTCGAGCCCGATGCCGTCGACGCCGAACGAGGAGGACTCGATCGCGTCGGCGGGGACCGTCTCGTGGTCGGCGTCGGCGGCGAACCCGGAGGCCACCACCACGTCGGTCGGCAGGTCGATCGTGACGCCGAGCTCCTTCGCCCGCGAGACGTACTCGCGGACGACGTCGAGCTGGTCCTGCTCGAGGAGGGACTTCGCCACCCCGTGGCCGTCGGCGGCCAGGAAGGTGAAGAGCATGCCGCCACCGATGCAGAGCGTGTCGACCTTCGGCAGGATGTGGTCGATGACCCCGAGCTTGTCGCTGACCTTCGACCCGCCGAGCACCACCGTGTAGGGGCGCTCCGGGTCCTTGGTCAGCCGCTCGAGCACGGTGAGCTCCTGCTCGATGAGCTGCCCGGCCGCGGACGGCAGGGCGGAGGCCAGTTCGTACACGGAGGCCTGCTTGCGGTGCACGACGCCGAAGCCGTCGGACACGAAGGCGTCACCGAGAGCGGCGATGCGCTCCGCGAAGGCCGTGCGCTCGGCGGCGTCCTTCGAGGTCTCCTCCGGGTTGAAGCGGAGGTTCTCGAGCAGCAGGACGTCACCGTCCTCGAGGTCCTCGGCGGCCGCGGTGGCCTCGTCGCCGACGGTCTCGCCGACGAAGGTCACCGGCTTTCCGAGCAGCTCCGAGAGCCGCTGGGCGACCGGCGCGAGGGAGAACTCGGGCTTGGGTTCGCCGTCGGGACGACCGAGGTGGGAGACCACGATGACCCGCGCACCGGCGGTGATCAGCGTGTTCAACGTGGTGAGCGACGCCCGCACGCGGCCGTCGTCCGTGATCGTGCCGTCCTTGAGCGGGACGTTCAGGTCACAGCGGACGACGACACGCTTGCCGGCGAGGTCGCCGAGGTCCTCGAGGGTGCGGAGTGTCATGCGCTCAGAGCCGCGCGCCGACGTACTCGGTGAGGTCGACGAGGCGGTTCGAGTAGCCCCACTCGTTGTCGTACCACGAGGTGATCTTCACGAGACCGCCGATGACCTTGGTCAGACCGGAGTCGTAGATCGAGGAGTGCGGGTCAGTGGTGATGTCGGTCGACACCAGCGGGTCCTCGCTGTAGAGCAGGATGCCCTTCATCGGGCCCTCGGCTGCCTCCTTGTACGCAGCGTTGATCTCGTCGACGGTGACCTCGGACTTGGTCTCGAGGGTGAGGTCGGTGATCGAGCCGGTGGGGACCGGGACGCGGAGGGCGAAGCCGTCGAGCTTGCCGGCGAGCTCGGGCATGACCAGGCCGATGGCCTTGGCGGCACCGGTCGAGGTCGGCACGATGTTCAGCGCGGCGGCGCGGGCACGGCGGGGGTCCTTGTGCGGGCCGTCCTGCAGGTTCTGGTCCGCGGTGTAGGCGTGGACCGTGGTCATGAGACCGCGCTCGATGCCGAACTTGTCGTGGAACACCTTGGCGAGCGGCGCGAGGCTGTTCGTGGTGCACGAGGCGTTCGAGATGATGTGGTGGTTCGCGGCGTCGTACTGGTCCTCGTTCACGCCGAGCACGATGGTGACGTCGTCACCCGTGGCCGGGGCGGAGATGATGACCTTCTTGGCGCCGGCGTCGATGTGCTTCTGCGCATCGGCGGCCTTGGTGAAGAAGCCGGTCGACTCGACGACGATGTCGACGCCGAGCTCGCCCCAGGGGAGGTTCGCGGGGTCGCGCTCCGCGAGGACCTTGACCGCCTTGCCGTCGACGACGATGTTGTCGCCGTCCAGCTCGACGGAGACGCCGAGACGACCCGTGATCGAGTCGAACTTGAGCAGGTTCGCGAGTGCGGCGTTGTCGGTGAGGTCGTTCACCGCCACGATCTCGAGGTCGCTGCCCTTGGCCAGGGCGGCCCGGAAGAAGTTGCGGCCGATCCGGCCGAAGCCGTTGATACCGATCTTGACGGTCAAAGGATCTCCTGTGGGGTGTGGAGCGCCCGAGGACGCTGCTTTCGGGAGTCACGCACCCGTGACGGGAACGCGGGTGGCTGACGATACGCCCCGTAACGCCACCGAAACGAGCCTAGCAGTCAGCGCCCCACACGCCGCCTGGACGACGTCGACCGTGCAGCGGGCGTCAGACGCCCTCGAGCTCCTCGGGGACGCTGGCCTCGGTGCCCGGGATGTCGAGCTCGACGGCACGCTTGTCCGCCATCGCCAGGAGGCGGCGGATCCGGCCAGCGATGGCGTCCTTCGTCATGGGCGGGTCCGCGTGCTGGCCGAGCTCGTCGAGCGAGGCGTCACGGTGCTGCAGGCGGAGCGACCCGGCGTACTGCAGGTGGTCGGGGACCTCGTCGCCGAGGATCTCGAGGGCACGCTCGACCCGGGCGCACGCCGCGACGGCTGCCTGGGCGGAGCGACGGAGGTTGGCGTCGTCGAAGTTCACCAGGCGGTTGGCGGTGGCACGGACCTCGCGGCGCTGGCGCATCTCCTCCCACTCGGCGGTGGTGCGCGCGGCGCCCATGACGGTCAGCATCTGCCCGATGGCCTCGCCGTCACGGATGACGACGCGGTGCACCCCGCGGACCTCGCGGCCCTTCGCGGCGACGCCGAGACGGGACGCAGCCCCCACCAGGGCCATCGCTGCCTCGTTGCCCGGGCAGGTGACCTCGAGCGCAGCGGCTCGACCCGGATCGGTGAGGGTGCCGGCGGCGAGGAACGCACCGCGCCAGATGGCGGCCAGGTCCTCGCGGTTGCCCGTGGTGAGCCGGTTGGGGAGCCCGCGCACAGGACGACGACGGGCGTCCATCAGGCCGGTCTGTCGGGCCAGGGTCTCCCCCGCCTCGAGGACGCGGACCAGGTAGCGGGTGCCGCGACGGGCCGAGGCGGTCGAACCGACCGAGGCCTCGCTCCGCACGCCGTAGAGCTCGGCGAGGTCCTTGCGCACGCGGTGCACGATGATCCGGGTGTCGAGCTCGACCTCGACGGCGATCCTGCCGGAGATGACGTGCAGGCCACCCGCGAACCGGAGGATCGTCGCGAGTTCGGCGGCACGGACCGTGTTGCGGCCCACGACGACCCTGGCCAGTTCGTCCTTGACCTCGGCAGTCAACGGCACAGCATCATTCCTAACGTTTCTGGTGGTGGGGCTCGTCGGTCCCGTTGGCGCACCCGTGTGCAGCGGCCGGTGGGACGGTCACTCCCGGCCGAGATCTCGGTTCTTCACACGCACGGCGACGTTGGGCATCCCGCGGAGGACGCTCGCCAACTCGGCGACGATGGCGACCGAGCGGTGCTTCCCGCCGGTACAGCCGATGGCGATCGTAGCGTGTCTTTTGTTCTCGCGCTGGTACCCGGCGAGCACGGGCTCGAGCACGGCTGCGTACCGGTCGACGAACTGCCGGGCCCCCGACTGGGCCAGCACGTAGTCCGACACCGGCTCGTCGAGGCCCGTGTGCTCGCGGAGTTCCGGCACCCAGTAGGGGTTCGGGATGAACCGGACGTCGGCGACCATGTCAGCGTCCGTGGGCAGGCCGTACTTGAAGCCGAAGCTCATCAGCGTGACCTGGACACCGGTGAAGCGGTCCTCGGCGAACTTCTCGGTGATGGTATTCGCGAGTTGGTGGATGTTCAGGTCGGACGTGTCGATGATCACGTCGGAGGCCTCGCGCAGCCCCAGCAGCCGGGTGCGCTCCCGCGCGATGCCGTCGAGGAGGGTGTCCTCGCCCTGGAGCGGGTGCGGTCGCCGCACCTGCTCGAACCGTCGCACGAGGACCTGGTCGGTCGCTTCGAGGAACAACACGCGCACCCGTGCGGACGTGCTCGAGCGGAGCTGCTCGACCGCGTGCTCCGGCGCCGTGAAGTAGCGACCACCGCGGACGTCCACGACCGCGGCGAGCTTCGGGATCTTCTCCCCCGCGCGGTCGGCCAGGTCGGTGAGCGGCCCGAGCATCTGCGTCGGCAGGTTGTCGACGACGTACCAGTCGAGGTCCTCGAGCGCCTTGCCGACCGTCGACCGGCCGGCACCGGACATCCCGGTGACGATGAGGACGTCGTGCTGGGGCTTCGGTTCGGTGTCCGTCATCTGGGAGATGTGCTCCGTCGTCGCTGCCCGGGCGCGTCGCCCGGGTGGTCCGGCGGCCCGCAGTGCGGGCCGGTGGTCTGGTGGCTCGGCGTCAAGGCTACCGTCCGGCAGGGGCGAGCGGACGGGCCGGCCTGGAGGCTCGTGGTGGCGTCACGACGGCAGCGTGGGCCCGTCGCTGGTCACCTCGGGGACCCGCACAGGCCCTCCCGTTCGGTCGTCCGTGCCGGCGGTCGTGCCGGTGTCGTCGGCGCTCGTGGGACCGGTCGGGCTGGTCGGCCCCCCCGGGGACTCCCCGGTCGGAGTGCTCGTCGGGACGGTCTGCAGCTTCCGGACGACGGCGGCGGCCGTGGCCGGTCCGACGCCCGGGACCACGCCGATCTCCTCGGCGGTGGCACCACGGAGCCGCGCGACCGAGCCGAAGTGCTTCAGCAGCGCGCTGACCCGGCTCGGGCCGAGGCCCGGGATCTCGGACAGCTGCGTGCGGACGTCGCGCTTGCGGCGCCCGCGCTGGTGCGTGATCGCGAAGCGGTGCGCCTCGTCACGGATGCGCTGGATGAGGAACAGGGCCTCGGAGTTGCGCGGCAGGATCACCGGGAAGTCGTCGTCCGGCAGCCAGAGCTCCTCGAGCCGCTTGGCGATGCCGACGAGCGCGATGTCGGTAACGCCGGCCTCGTCCATCGCGCGCTTGGCAGCCGCCACCTGGGGCTGGCCGCCGTCGACGATGAGCAGCTGCGGGCGGTACGCGAACCGCTTCGTCGGCTTCTCCACCGCCACGACGCCGTCGGCGTTGTGGTCGGGCTGGTCCGGCAGCTCGGCGTCCTCGTCGAGCCGCGCCAACCGACGGGTGAGCACCTGGTGCATGCTGTCGGTGTCGTCGCGGGTCTCGGCGATCGAGTAGCGGCGGTACTGGTCCTTGCGCGGCAGGCCGTCCTCGAACACCACCATCGACGCGACCACGTTGGTGCCCTGCAGGTGCGAGATGTCGTAGCACTCCATGCGCAGCGGCGCCTCGGTCATGCCGAGGGCCTCCTGGATGTCCGCCAGGGCCGCGGCGCGCGTGGTGTAGTCGGCGGAGCGCTTCGTCTTGTAGAGCATGAGGGCCTGCTGCGCGTTCTGCGAGGCCGTGCGGGCGAGGCCGGCGCGTTCGCCACGCTGGGCGGTGCTGAGCTTCGTGGCACGCCCACCCCGACGGTCGCTGAGCCACTGCTGCAGCGCGTCGGCGTCCTCGGGGAGCTCGGGCACGACGACCTCGCGCGGGGGCTCCTCCATGCTCGGACTGGTGAGCGCGCCGGCGGTCTGTGGCGCCAGCTCGCCGTCGGCGTAGACGCCCTGGACGATCTGCTCGACGAGGTCGCCCGTGCTGATGTCGAGCTCCTTGTCGACGACCCACCCCCGCACACCGCGGATGCGGCCGCCGCGGACGGAGAACAGCTGGACCGCGGCCGCGAGCTCGTCCTCGGCGATGCCGAACAGGTCGAGGTCGACCGAGTCCTTCAGCACGACGGCGGACTTCTCGAGCACGGCTTCGAGGGCCTCGACCTGGTCGCGGAACCGGGCGGCCTGCTCGTACTGCATCGCGTCGGCCGACGCGCCCATCCGCTGCCGGAGCTGCGTGATGATCCGCCGGTCGTAGCTGCCCATGAAGCGGACGAACTCCTCGACCATCGCGCGGTGCTCGGCGATCGTGACGCGCTGCGAGCATGGGCCGCCGCACTTGCCGATCTGCCCCGGGAAGCACGGCTTGCCCGTCTGCATGGCGCGCTTGTAGGAGGAGTCCGAACACGTGCGGATCGGGAACACCTTGATCATCAGGTCGATGGTGTCGTGCACGGCCCAGATCTTCGGGTACGGCCCGAAGTACTTCGCGCCCCGGATCTTCCGGTTGCGCGTCACCATCACCCGCGGGGCCTCGTCCCCGAGCGTGATCGCCATGTACGGGTACGACTTGTCGTCCCGGAACTTGACGTTGAAGGGCGGGTCGAACTCCTTGATCCAGGTGTACTCGAGCTGCAGGGCCTCGATGTCGGAGCCGACCGTCGTCCACTCGACGCTCCGGGCGGTGAGGACCATCCGCCGGGTGCGTTCGTGGAGCGTGGGCAGCGGGGCGAAGTAGTTGCTGAGGCGTGCGCGGAGGTTCTTGGCCTTGCCGACGTAGAGCACCCGGCCGTTGCCGTCACGCCACCGGTAGACGCCCGGGTCGGTCGGGATCTCCCCCGCCTTCGGCCGCCACGAGACGGTGTCCGTCACCTACCGAGCACCAGCCTTCTGCGTGTCGGCGGCCTTGCCGCGCTTCAGCGAACCGAGCGTCGACTCGTCGACGGTGCGGGCACCGACGGAACGCTCCTTGCCGACGCGGGCATCCTGGGCCTCGAAGATCTCACGGAGGAACACCCCCGTGTGGCTCTCGGGGACCTCGGCGATGTGCTCGGGGGTACCCACGGCCAGGACGGTCCCGCCACCGGAGCCGCCCTCCGGTCCCATGTCGATGACCCAGTCGGCGGACTTGATGACGTCGAGGTTGTGCTCGATCGTGATGACGGTGTTGCCCTTGTCGACCAGGCTCTGCAGCACGAGGAGCAGCTTGCGGACGTCCTCGAAGTGCAACCCCGTCGTCGGCTCGTCGAGCACGTACACGGTGCGACCGTTCGAGCGGCGCTGGAGCTCGGTCGCGAGCTTGACGCGCTGGGCCTCGCCACCCGACAGGGTCGTGGCGCTCTGCCCGAGGCGGACGTAGCCGAGGCCGACGTCGACGAGGGTCGCCATGTAGCGGTGGATCGCGGAGATCGGCTCGAAGAACTCGGCGGCCTCGCTGATGGGCATGTCGAGGACCTCGGAGATGTCCTTGCCCTTGTAGTGGACCTGGAGCGTCTCGCGGTTGTAGCGCGCACCGCCGCAGACCTCGCACGCGACGTAGACGTCGGGCAGGAAGTTCATCTCGATCTTGATGGTGCCGTCGCCGGAGCAGTTCTCGCAGCGACCGCCCTTGACGTTGAAGCTGAAGCGGCCGGGCAGGTACCCGCGCGCCTTGGCTTCGGTCGTCTCGGCGAAGAGCCCACGGATGCGGTCGAAGACGCCGGTGTAGGTCGCCGGGTTCGAGCGCGGGGTGCGACCGATCGGGGCCTGGTCGACGTGCACGACCTTGTCGAGCTGGTCGAGGCCCTTGACGCGGGTGTGCTTGCCGGCGATGTGCCGGGCGCCGTTGAGCTGGTTGGCGAGCACCTTGTAGAGGATGTCGTTGACCAGGGTCGACTTGCCGGAACCGCTGACGCCCGTCACCGCGGTGAACACGCCGAGCGGGAAGTCGGCGTCGACCTCCTGCAGGTTGTTGGCGCGGGCACCCTGCACGCTGATGACGCGCTTGCGGTTGACCTTGCGGCGCGACGCGGGCATCTCGATCGCGCGACGACCGGCGAGGTAGTCCCCGGTGATCGACTCGCGGTTCTCGATCATCTCGGCGTAGGAGCCCGAGTGCACGACGTTGCCGCCGTTCACGCCGGCGCCGGGGCCGATGTCGACGACCCAGTCCGCCGTGCGGATGGTGTCCTCGTCGTGCTCGACGACGATGAGCGTGTTGCCGAGGTTCTTGAGCTTGACGAGGGTGTCGATGAGTCGACGGTTGTCGCGCTGGTGCAGCCCGATGCTCGGCTCGTCGAGGACGTAGAGCACGCCGGTCAGGCCGGAGCCGATCTGCGTTGCCAGACGAATGCGCTGGGCCTCGCCGCCGGAGAGCGACCCGGCGCCACGCGACAGGGTGAGGTAGTTCAGGCCGACCTCGAGCAGGAACTCGAGTCGGGCGCGGATCTCCCGGAGGACCGCCGCCGCGATGTGGGCTTCGCGGTCGGTGAGCGACAGGGTGTCCATGAACGCGTAGGCGTCGTCGAGGCTGAGCTGGGTGACGTCCGCGATGCTGTGGTCGGCGACGGTGACGCCGAGGACCTCGGGCTTCAGGCGGGTGCCGTCACAGACGGGGCAGGGGACCTCGCGCAGGTAGCCCTGGAAGCGCTGTCGCTGCGAGTCCGACTCGGCCTCGGCGAACTTGCGCTCGATGTAGGGCATGACGCCCTCGAACCCGCTGGTGTAGCGCATCTCACGGCCGAAGCGGTTGCGCCAGGACACCGAGACCTCGAAGTCCTTGCCGGTGAGGATCGCGGCCTGCACCGTCGGGTCGAGCTGGTTCCACGGGGTGTCGAGCTTGAAGCCGAGCTCCTTGCCGAGGCCGCCGAGCAGCTTCTCGAAGTAGGAGTAGAGCCCGCTCGTGCCGGTCCAGGGCAGCAGGACGCCGCCGGACAGCGTGGCCTCCGGGTCACCGAGCACCAGGTCGGGGTCGACGGACATGCGCGTGCCCAGGCCGGAGCACTCCGGGCAGGCACCGAACGGCGCGTTGAACGAGAACGTGCGGGGCTCGATCTCGGTGAGCGCGAGGGGGTGGTTGTTCGGGCAGGAGAGGTTCTCGGAGTAGGTCCGGACGGCGCCGGGCCCCTCGTGGTCCACCAGGTCGATCGCCACCGTGCCGTTCGTCAGGCGCAGCGCGGTCTCGAGGGAGTCCGTCAGGCGGCCGAGGATGTCGTCGCTCGCCACCAGGCGGTCGATGATGACCGAGATGTCGTGCTTGACCTGCTTCTTCAGCGTCGGCGGGCTGTTCAGCTGGATCCGCTCGCCGTCGACGATCGCACGGGAGTACCCGGAGGCCGCGAGCTCCTGGAAGAGGTCGACGAACTCGCCCTTCTTCTTGGAGACGATCGGGGCGAGGACCTGGAACCGGGTGCCGGTCTCCTGCGTCATCAGCTGGTCGGCGATCTGCTGCACGCTCTGCTTGCTGATGACCTCTCCGCAGACGGGGCAGTGCGGGATGCCGATGCGCGCCCAGAGCAGGCGCATGTAGTCGTAGACCTCGGTGATCGTGCCGACGGTCGAGCGCGGGTTGCGGTTCGTCGACTTCTGGTCGATCGACACTGCGGGTGACAGGCCCTCGATGAAGTCGACGTCCGGGCGGTCGACCTGCCCGAGGAACTGGCGCGCGTACGCCGACAGCGACTCGACGTAGCGTCGCTGCCCCTCGGCGAAGATCGTGTCGAACGCCAGCGAGGACTTCCCCGAGCCGGACAGGCCCGTGAACACGACGAGCGAGTCGCGTGGGATCTCGAGGTCCACGTCACGCAGGTTGTGCACGCGCGCACCACGGACGCTGAGCGTCGACGTGCTGTGCGGAGCGGTGCCGCCGGGGAGGTGCAGGTCTGCAGGCTCGAGGTCCGCGGAGTCGCCGAAGGCGTTCCGGCCGGAGGTCGCGGAGTCGCGGTCAGAAGTGATGGTCATCACCGACGATTGTACGAACCGACTCCGACATTCGCCGACCCGAGGGCCTCACGCGAGTGCGTCGAGAGCGAACGCCACCCCGGAGACCTGCTCGCTGGCGTGCCAGAGCCGTGCCGCCTGGGTGCGGTCGTGCGCCCGGGGTTCCGCGCGGACGAGCGCTGCTGGACCCCGCAGCTGGAAGGGACCGCTCGGGCCCCAGTACTCCCCCGAGCGGACGCCGGCGGCGACCGCCGCGTGGACGAGCGGCAGCGCGCCGGCGTCCTTGCCCTGGGCGTACAGCCGCTGACCGGGGCGGGTCCACCCGGGTTCGCTCCGCGCCGGTGCCACGTCGGGGCGCGCTGGTGAGAGGGCCTCGAGCGCCAGCCCCGGGTGGGCGACGACGCTCGACACCGCTGAACCGGCGTCGGCCAGGCGTTGCGCCAGCTCGAAGCCGAACAGCATCACGGCGAGCTTGCTGCGGCCGTACTGGCGGTAGCTCGAGTAGTGCCCGACGCGCAGGGGGTCGGTGTGGTCGAGCGATGCCCAGCGGTGGGCGATGGAGCCGAGGTGCACGACCCGGCCCGCGGTGCGCTCGAGGAGCGGCAGCACCAGGCCGGTGAGGGCGAAGTGCCCGAGGTGGTTCGTGCCGACCTGCAGCTCGACGCCCTGGGCGGTGGAACGCTCCGTGCTCGACCCGACGACGCCTGCGTTGTTCACCAGCGCGTCGATCGGTCCCAGCTTCCGGAGTTCGTCTGCAGCCGTGCGGACGCTGTCGAGGTCCGCGAGGTCGACGTGCAGCTGCGTGAGGTCCGCCGTGGGCACGTGCTGCCGGATGCTCCGCTCCGCTGCCGCCGCCCGCTCGGGGCTGCGGGTCGCGAGCACGACGCGGTGCCCGGCACGCGCCAGCTGCTCGGCCGCGTGGTACCCGAGACCGGCGCTGGCGCCCGTGACGACGACGGTCTTCGCCTCGCTGCCCAGGTCGGTCACCCCGGCGCTGTCCTCAGTTGACATGCCCCGCGGACTCCATCTGCCGGAGCGCCTTCTTGAGGTCCTGGACCTCGTCGCGCAGACGCCCCGCCAGCTCGAACTTCAGCTCGGCCGCGGCCTGCAGCATCTGGTCGTTGAGGTCGGCGATCGTGGCCTCGAGCTGCGTGGCGCCCTCGCCGGCGATGCCCGTGCGCTTGAGGTTCGGCGTCGGCGCCCGGCGGCCGTCGCGCACGCCGCCACCCCGACGTTCGAGGAGCTCCTGGGTGTCCTCGTTCTCCCGGTTGAGCTGCTCGGTGATGTCGCCGATCTTCTTGCGGAGGGGCTGCGGGTCGATGCCGTGCTCGAGGTTGTACGCCACCTGCTTCTCGCGGCGTCGGTCGGTCTCCTCGATCGCCTGGGCCATCGAGGCGGTCATCTTGTCGGCGTACATGAGCACCTGACCGGAGACGTTGCGCGCCGCGCGGCCGATGGTCTGGATGAGCGACGTGGCCGAGCGCAGGAAGCCCTCCTTGTCGGCGTCGAGGATCGCCACGAGGGAGACCTCGGGCAGGTCGAGGCCTTCACGGAGCAGGTTGATGCCGACGAGCACGTCGTAGACGCCCTGACGGAGCTCGGTCAGCAGCTCGACGCGCTTCAGCGTGTCGACGTCCGAGTGCAGGTACCGGACACGGACCCCGGCGTTGCCGAGGAAGTCGGTCAGCTCCTCGGCCATGCGCTTGGTCAGCGTCGTGACGAGGACGCGCTCGTCCTTGTCGACGCGCTGCTGGATCTCCTCGAGCAGGTCGTCGATCTGGCCGTCGGACGGCTTCACCACGATCTCGGGGTCGATCAGCCCGGTCGGGCGGATGATCTGCTCGACGACGCTGTCGGTGATCCCGAGCTCGTACTTGCCGGGGGTCGCCGACAGGAAGACCTTCTGCCCGGCGCGCTCCAGGAACTCCTCCCACTTGAGCGGGCGGTTGTCCATCGCGCTGGGGAGTCGGAAACCGTGCTCGACCAGGGTGCGCTTGCGGGAGGCGTCGCCCTCGTACATCGCACCGATCTGCGGCACGGTCACGTGGGACTCGTCGATCACGATGAGGAAGTCGTCGGCGAAGTAGTCGAGCAGGCAGTGCGGGGCCTCGCCCGGCATCCGACCGTCGACGTGCCTGGAGTAGTTCTCGATGCCCGAGCAGAACCCGATCTGCTCCATCATCTCGATGTCGAACGTGGTGCGCATGCGCAGCCGCTGGGCTTCGAGGAGCTTCCCCTGCCCCTCGAGCTCGGCGAGGCGCTCGGCCAGCTCTTCCTTGATGGTGCCGATCGCCCGGTGCATGACGTCGGTGTCCGCCACGTAGTGCGACGCGGGGAAGATCGAGACCGCGGGGAGGTCGTCGATGACGGTGCCGGTCAGCGGGTGCAGCGAGCTGAGGGCTTCGATCTCGTCACCGAACATCTCGATGCGGATCGCGTGCTCTTCGTACATCGGGATGATCTCGATGGTGTCGCCGCGCACGCGGAAGGTGCCGCGCGCGAAGTCGACGTCGTTGCGCTGGTACTGCATGGCGACGAAGCGGCGGACCAGCTGGTCACGGGAGATCTCCTGCCCGACCGACAGCGCCACCGACGCGTTCATGTACTGCTCGGGCGTCCCGAGGCCGTAGATGCAGGACACGGTCGAGACCACGACGACGTCGCGCCGGCTGAGCAGCGAGTTCGTCGTGGAGTGCCGGAGGCGTTCGACCTCGGCGTTGACCGAGGAGTCCTTCTCGATGAAGGTGTCCGTCTGCGGGACGTAGGCCTCTGGCTGGTAGTAGTCGTAGTACGAGACGAAGTACTCGATCGCGTTCTCCGGCAGCAGGCTGCGGAACTCCGTCGCGAGCTGTGCCGCGAGGGTCTTGTTGTGCGCGAGCACGAGCGTCGGGCGCTGCACCTGCTCGATGAGCCAGGCGGTCGTCGCCGACTTGCCCGTACCGGTCGCCCCGAGGAGCACCACGTCGGTCTCACCCGCGTTGATGCGCCCAGCGAGCTCGGCGATCGCGGCGGGCTGGTCACCGCTCGGCGAGTACTCGCTGATCACCTCGAACGGACGGACCGAGCGGACCGGTTTGACTGCAACTGCCATGCCGTCAATGGTAGGCGCGCCCACCGACAGCGATCCGGCTTCTCGCCCAGGGCGTAGCGCCGCGTCCGCCACGTCCGCCACGTCCGCCACGTCCGCCGCGTCGAGCGCACAGCGGCGCTCCCCTCTGCCCCGTCCGGCGTATCGTCCGCGGAGAGCACGCTCCAAGGACGCTGATAGGCCAGGCTCCTACCGTTCCGTCTGTTCAGCAACGACACGACCGCACCCCCCGGCGAAGAGGCACCCACCCATGACCACGGCGACCCCCGCCGCACCAGCGAAGGGCACCCCGTTCCGCGGACGCATCCGCGGCCGGGTGCTCCTCCTGCTGTGCTTCATGTACGCGATCTCGTACATCGACCGCACCAACATCTCGACCGCACTCCCCCACATCACCGAGGAGTTCGGCTTCAACGAGACCACCGCCGGTCTCATCGTCGCCGCGTTCTCGCTGCCCTACGCCCTGCTCCAGGTGTTCGGCGGGACGATCAGCGAGAAGTTCGGCCCGCGCAAGGCCCTCTTCGTCATCACGGTCATCTGGGGCGTGGCGACGCTCTGGACCGGGTTCGCCGTGGGCTTCTGGACGCTGTTCGCCGCCCGCGCCCTGCTCGGGCTGAGCGAGGCGGCCGCGTTCCCCACCGCCACGCAGGCGATGAGCCGCTGGATCCCCCGCGACCGGAACGGCTTCGCGCAGGGGGTCGTGCACTCCGCGGCGCGGCTCGGCAACGCCCTCGCCCCCCTCGTCGTCGCGTACTTCATCGCGATCAGTGGCTGGCGGCTGGCCTTCTTCGCCACCGCGGTGCTGTCCTTCGCGTGGGCGATCGCCTGGTGGTTCCTGTTCCGGGACAAGCCCGAGTCGGCGAAGGGCATCACGCAGGTCGAGCTCGACGAGCTCCCGCCCGTGGCGACCCGCGCGACGCGTCCCCCCGTGCCGTGGGGGCAGCTGGCGAAGCAGATCCTGCCCGTCACGTTCGTGGACTTCGGCTACGGCTGGACCCTCTGGGTGTTCCTCACCTGGCTACCGACCTTCCTCAGCTCGACCTACGGCCTGGCGATCGGCGACTTCGCCCTGTTCACGACGCTCATCCTGCTCGCGGGCGTCGTCGGGGACACCGTCGGCGGCATGCTCAGCGACCGCATCATCCACCGCGGCGGTGACACCCGGAACGCCCGACGGGCCATCCTCGTCGTCGGGCTCGGCGGGTCGCTCGTCTGTCTGGTGCCGCTCGTCATCGGGCAGGGCCTGCTCGTGGCGACGATCTCGCTCGCCCTGTCGTTCTTCTTCCTCGAGCTCTGCAACGCCAACCTCTGGGCCATCCCGATGGACGTCGCGCCGCAGTGGTCCGGAACGGCGTCCGGCTTCATGAACACCGGGTTCGGCGTCGCCGGGGTCATCTCGCCCATCGTCTTCGGCGTGCTCGTCGACGCGTCGGGCTGGCAGCTGCCGTTCGCGCTGTCCTGCGTGCTGCTCGGTGCCGCAGCCGTCGTCGCGTGGTTCATGAAGCCGCAGCGGCTCACCTCCACCGACGGCGTGCTGGAGATCGGCGTCCCGAAGGCCGAGCAGCGCTCGGCCTGACCACAGGACGGACTGGAGGCTCGGACCGGGGCCGCCGGGAGCCTCCAGTCCGTCAGCGGGTCGCTGTGCGCTTCGCGGCCCGCGCCTGCCGCGCCGACCGCGCGGAGAGCGACGGTCGCCCCGTGAGCGGGACGCTGAGCGGGGTCCAGCGGAAGGCCTCGGTGACGGCGACGGCGAGCACCACGACGAGCAGGTACGTCACGAGGGTGAGCCACGGCTTCGGCACGAGGGCCTCGAACGGACTCGAGCCGTAGAGCAGCAGCCAGATCACCAGCGGGTGGCTCAGGAAGATGCCGAACGAGCGGTCCGAGGCGTAGTCGACGACGCGTGCCAGTCGGCTGCCGGCGACGCGTCGGTCGGCCCAGGCCGCCCCCGCGGCGAGGAACCCGAGGAAGACGAGGGTGCTCCAGACCACCTCGACGGGCTGCAGCGGGGTGCCGGCCTTGTAGGGCGAGTCCCCGAGCGCCATCTGGACGACGTACACGACCAGCGTCAGCACCGCACCGCCGACGAATGCCCACCCGATCGCCCGGCGACGTCTGCGCACGAACCCGAGGAACCCCTCCGCGTGGTCGGCCGCGATCGCCCCGGAGACGATGAAGAAGACGTACGAGAAGAAGAACTGCTTCTGGTAGCCGTGCATCCAGGCGTCGCTCGCGGGGAAGTACTTGTAGCCGGCGAAGACGACGAGCTGCACGAGCAGGCTGACGACGAGCACCGCGACGTGGTGGCGGCGCGTGGTCCGCACGAGCCACATGATCGCGGGCAGCAGCAGGTACACCTGCATCGTCACGAGCAGGAAGTACAGGTGGTACTTCGCCGTCCCCGTGACGATGCCGGTGGCGTACGTCTCGACGAGCGCCGGGACGTCACCGCGTTGGCCGGCGTCGAGCAGCCACGCGGACGCGACGTAGACGAACGACCACGCCAGGTACGGCACCCCGACGAGCAGGAACCGTTTCGGCCAGAACACCGACATCGGCTTCGGGCGGATGGACCAGCTGTACACGAGCACGAACGCGGTGAGCGTGAAGAACACCAGCCGGGTGAAGTGCAGCAGCGCGAGGAGCCCGGCGAGCCCGAGGTCGTCGGACGCCATCGTGTGGCTCGTCGTGTGCACGCCGATCACGCACGCGAACGTCAGGATGCGGAGGACGTCGATCTCGTAGAGGTGTCGGGGGCGGCCCTCCGCGGTCCGCGTCGGCGTCCTGACCCCGGTGCCCGGCGCCGTCGTCGTGCTCACGGGGTCTCCGCCATGCCGCGCACCCGGGCGCGCTGGATCTTGCCGGTGGGGGCACGGGGCAGGTCGGGGACGACGATGATCTCGACCGGGCGGCGGAAGCGGGTCAGGGACCGTTCGGCGCGGGCGGTGAGGTCGGCGACGAGGGCGGCGTCCGTGGTGTCCCGGCCGCGGTCGTCGGCGTCGCGGTCGTCGCCTGGGTCTTCGTCCCGTGGCTGCGGGATGACGTACGCGACCGGCACGCTGCCGAGGACGTCGTCGGGGCGGGCCACGACCACGGCCTCGAGGACCCGCGGGTCACCGAGCAGGACGTCCTCGACCTCGGCGGGCCAGACCTTCTCGCCCCCGCGGTTGATGACGTCGTCGGACCGCCCGGCGAGCGACACCCAGCCGTCCTCGGCGACGGAGCCGACGTCCCCCGTGGCGAGCCAGCCGTCCTGGTCGAAGCGCTCGGCAGCGCGGCCGTGCAGGTAGGAGCGCACGATGCCCGGCCCGCGGACCCACAGCGCCCCGGTCGTGCCGGCCGGCAGCACGGCGCCGTCCTCGTCACGGACCTGCACCGCGCAGCCGACGGGCACCCCGACGGTGCCGGCACGCGCGGGCGCACCGAGCGGTGTGGCGGTGATCTGGCTCGCGCCCTCGGTCATCCCCCAGCTCACGACGAGCGGCACGTCACCCAGTGCGGCGCGGACGGGGTCGGGCAGCGGTGCCGAGGCACTCCGCACGAACCGCAGGCCGTCGGGGAAGTCGAGCGGCCCGGTCTTCGCGAGCACCGCGAGGATCGCCGGCACCGCGTTCAGCCAGGTCACCCGCCGTTCCGCGAGCAGCTCCCAGAACCCGGTCCGACGGAAGCGCCGGTCGAGCACGAGCGTGCCGCCGGCGACGAGGGTCGAGAGCAGCCCGACGACCTCGGCGTTGACGTGGAACAGCGGCAGCGAGTTGAAGCCGCGGTCCTCCGCGGTCAGCCCGTTGTGCTCCGCCACGGCGCGGGCGACGAACAGCAGCTGCGACTCCGGCAGCTCGACGCCCTTCGGCGTCCCGGTCGAGCCCGAGGTGAACAGCACGACGGACCCCTCACCGGGTGCGTCGGGTGTCTCGGTGGGCACGTCGCCGTCGCGGACGTCGGACGGGAGGCCCGTGGCCGGGTCCACACGGGCGGCGGGCGTCCCCGGGATGGTCGCGTCCTCGAGCCGGTCCGAGACCACGATCGAGGCGCCGCCGAGCAGGTCCGCGAGCCGCGCCGGTTCGGTCGTCGGCTGCCCGGTGTCGACGGGGACCGCGCGGCGTCCGCTCGCGACGGCCGCGAGGTGGACGACGGCGAACGCGATCGGGTCCCCCACGTCGACGAGCACGGCGCCGGAGTCGGGCACGCCGATCACGTCGAAGGTCGAGGACCAGGCGGCGACGGCGGTCTCGAGGTCGCCCTGGCGGAGCACCCGGTCGGAACGGGCGTCCTCGAGGTACACGTGGTCGGGGTCGTCCGTGGCGCGCTGACGGATCAGGGCGCGGAGGCTGCCGGGGTTCGGCGCGTGGGGGTCGCGGTCGTGCTGCACCCTGCCACGCTAATCCCCGACGCTATGACCGTCCGTCAGGGACCTGCTGTCCGGGACCGCGTGTCAGGGACTCGTCTGCGTGGGCAGGGGGAAGCGTCGGAGCAGCCACTGCCAGAGCGCGATGAGCCGGGGCTGTCCCTGGGCGTCGAGCGGCGTCGTGTCCTTGATGATGCGGGAGTGCGACTGCGCCGGCGTCCCGATGCTGATGTCCGTGAGGATGGCGTGCGGGTACCAGCCCTCCGGCGGCGCTGCGGTGTCCGTGCGCCACGGTTCCGCCGGTCCGCCCGGGGTCGCCGGGACGTCGAGACCGAGTGCCGTCCACGACCCGCGGATCCGCGGGCCGAACTCGTCGCGGACGTCGTCCACGGCATACATCCGTGACGCCGGGGTCTGTCCGGGGCGGTCCATCCAGGCGGCGTGCACCGGCCCGAGCGACTCCACCGGGGACGCGAACATCAGCGCGCCGAGGACCGGCCGGATGTGCGCGATGTACGCCGCCTCTCCCCCACCCTGTGAGTGCCCGGCCACGACGATGTCACTCCAGGCGATGTCCTCGTCCGCCGCGACGAAGCGCCCCCACCCGCCCGTCGGGTCGACGTCGTCGAGGTGCGCGATCGCGTCGCGGAACCGCGAGACGATCGATCCCGCCGGGGACACCGCGCTGTGGTCCGACTGTCGGGTGCCGTCGAACCGGTTCCGCTGGACCGTGCCGTAGCAGTGCGGGTCGGCCTCGCACGTGCCGGAGAGGGTCTTGCCGAGGTTCCAGTAGTCGAGCCCGAGCACGTGGTACCCGTCACCGAGCGCCGTCGTCAGGAACCGCTGGTAGTCCGCCGGCCGCGCACGGGTCGCCGGCAGGAACAGCAGCAGTGGTCCGTCGGCCGCGGTCCTGGCGGCGAAGTCGTCGCGGTTCGGCTCCAGCCGCTCGCCGTCGATCGCGCCGAGCCGGAAGCGGTGGAACTCGTCCTGGGGCCCGCGTGCGTGACTGCGCGAGGGGGCATGTGCCGGTTCGCGCCCGTGGTCCGCCACCCGCTGCCCGGCGAGCACGTTCGCGGCGACGAGGGTGCCCAGCCCGATCGCCACGAGGACGACCGCGGCGACGACGAGCAGCAGCCGGTGCTTCATCTGGGAACGGGAGCGACCACGGCCCAGACCTGGTCCGCCGAGCGGACCGTGTCCTCGAGCGTGCCGGTGGCGTCGACGACGTGGTCGGCCAGGGCGAGGCGGTCGGCGTCGCTCGCCTGCGCGCCGACGCGACGCTCCGCCTCTTGTCGGGACATCCCGCGGTGCTGCACGAGGCGCTCGATCCGCATCGCTGCCGGCGCGTCGACGACGACGACCGCGTCGAAGCGCAGTGGACGGGACCCGCGGGCCTCGGCGAGGAGCGGGACGTCGTAGACCACCACCGCGTCCGGGTCGGCCCGCTCGGCGGCGTCGAACGCGGCCTGGGCGAGTCGCCAGACCTCGGGGTGGGTGATGGCTTCGAGGTCCTTGCGCGCTGCGGGGTCGGAGAACACGACCGCACCGAGGGCCGGCCGGTCGAGTGTTCCGTCCGCCGCGATCACGGACGGGCCGAAGCGCTCCGCGACCTGCTCGAGCCCCGGGCTGCCGGGGGCGACGGCGTCCCGTGCCAGGCGGTCCGCGTCGACGACGACGGCGCCGTGCTCTGCCCAGCGACCAGAGACGGTCGACTTCCCCGCGGCGATGCCGCCCGTGAGTCCGATGATGCGCACGGCGACCAGCCTAGGCGCGGGTCCCCCGCGAACGCCGGAAGCCCGGCACCCCCTGAGGGATGCCGGGCTTCCGGTGCGTTCAGTTGCTGCTGAGCTCGATCAGTTGGTCGAGCTGAGCTTCTCGCGGAGCGCCGCGAGCGAGGCGTCGTCGGCCAGGGTGCCCTGGCCGGCCTGCTCGGTGGTGAACGACGAGGACGCGCTGGTCGGGAGGTCGAAGGTACCGGTGGCCTCGTCCGTGAGGGACTTGGCGACCTGTGCCTTGTGGGCCTCCCAACGAGCCTGGGCGGCGGCGTACTGGCCTTCCCAGACCTCGCGCTGTGCGTCGTAGCCCTCGAGCCACTCGTTGGTCTCCGGGTCGAAGCCCTCGGGGTACTTGTAGTCACCCTTGTCGTCGTACTCGGTCGGCATGCCGTAGAGAGCCGGGTCGAACTCGGCGCTCTCCGGGTCGACGCCCTCGTTGGCCTGCTTGAGGCTGAGCGAGATGCGACGACGGTCGAGGTCGATGTCGATGATCTTCACGAAGACCTCGTCACCGACGGAGACGACCTGCTCGGCGAGCTCGACGTGCTTGTTCGAGAGCTCCGAGATGTGGACCAGGCCCTCGATGCCGTCCGCGACGCGGACGAAGGCACCGAACGGCACGAGCTTCGTGACCTTGCCCGGTGCGATCTGACCGATCGCGTGGGTGCGGGCGAAGACCTGCCAGGGGTCCTCCTGCGTGGCCTTGAGCGAGAGCGACACGCGCTCGCGGTCCAGGTCCACCTCGAGGATCTCGACGGTGACTTCCTGACCGACCTCGACGACCTCGCTGGCGTGCTCGATGTGCTTCCAGCTGAGCTCGGAGACGTGGACGAGACCGTCGACGCCGCCGAGGTCGACGAACGCACCGAAGTTGACGATCGACGAGACGACGCCCTTGCGGACCTGGCCCTTGTGGAGGTTGTTCAGGAACGTGGTGCGCGACTCGGACTGCGTCTGCTCGAGCAGTGCACGACGCGAGAGGACCACGTTGTTGCGGTTCTTGTCGAGCTCGAGGATCTTGGCCTCGATCTCCTGGCCGAGGTACGGCGTGAGGTCGCGGACACGGCGGAGCTCGATGAGCGATGCCGGGAGGAAGCCGCGGAGACCGATGTCCACGATGAGGCCACCCTTGACGACCTCGATGACGGTGCCGGTGACGACCCCGTCGGACTCCTTGATCTTCTCGACGTCGCCCCACGCACGCTCGTACTGCGCGCGCTTCTTCGACAGGATGAGGCGGCCTTCCTTGTCCTCCTTCTGGAGGACCAGGGCCTCGACCTCGTCACCGACGTTGACGACCTCGTTGGGGTCGACGTCGTGCTTGATCGAGAGCTCGCGCGAGGGGATGACACCCTCGGTCTTGTACCCGACGTCGAGGAGGACCTCGTCGCGGTCGATCTTCACGACGGTGCCGGAGATGAGATCGCCGTCGTTGAAGAACTTCAGGGTCTTCTCGACCTCGGCCAGGAAGTCATCAGCCGAACCGATGTCGTTGATGGCGACCTGCTTAGGAGCCTTGGTCGTAGTGGTTGTCATGTAGAGATTGCTCCGAACGGACATGAGTCGGGCCAGGGCGACGCGGGGACAGTGCCCGCATGCTGCCGCCGTGGCGGTGGATTGTGGTGACGCGGATTGCGCCGCACAAGTCTAACCGGTGCGCTCGACCCCTCACAAGCGGGGCAACGCGCGTGTCGCGGCGGTCCGTCCGGAGCTCCCGGGGTCAGTCGAGCAGCGCCGACCGGAGGGTGTCGAGACCGACCCCGCCGAGCGCCAGTGCCCGGTGGTGGAAGGCCTTGAGGTCGAAGTCGGCCCCCTCACGAGCGGCGACCTCGTCACGCACGGACTCCCACACGCGCTGGCCGACCTTGTACGACGGCGCCTGGCCGGGCCACCCGAAGTACCTGGCGACCTCGAAGCGCACGAACGCCGGGTCCATGTTGACGTTCTGCCCCATGAAGTCGAGGGCGTACTCCCACGTCCAGCCGCCGCCGTCCGGGTTCGTCTTCTGCAGGTGCACCCCGATGTCGAGCACGACACGGGCTGCGCGCATCCGCTGGCCGTCGAGCATCCCGAGGCGGTCGCCGTCGTCGTCCAGGAACCCGAGCTGCTCCATCAGGCGCTCGGCGTACAGCGCCCAGCCCTCCACGTGTCCGGAGGGGCCGGCGAGCTGCCGACGCCAGGTGTTCAGCTCGCCGCGGTTGAACACGGCCTGGCTGATCTGCAGGTGGTGACCGGGGACGCCCTCGTGGTAGACCGTGGTCTTCTCCCGCCAGGTGCCGAACTCGGTGACGCCCTCCGGGACGGACCACCACATGCGGCCGGCGCGCGAGAAGTCGTCGGACGGACCCGTGTAGTAGATCCCGCCCTCCTGCGTCGGGGCGATGCGGCACTCCAGGCGCTTGATCGGGTCCGCGATGTCGAAGTAGCGGCCGTCCATCGCCCGGATCGACTCGTCGCTCGTCTCCTGCATCCACTGCCGGAGGGCCTCGGTGCCGTGCAGGACCCGGGTGGGGTCGGCGTCGAGCACCTCGATCGCACGGGCCACGGACGCGCCGGACTCGATCCGGTCGGCGATGCGCTCCTGCTCCTCGCGCATCCGGGCGAGCTCCTCGAGGCCCCACGCGTACGTCTCGTCGAGGTCGACCACCGCACCGAGGAACCGGCGGGAGTGCAGCTCGTAGTCATCACGGCCCACGGCGTCGGTGGGCGTCGCGAGGGGCATCAGCTCGTGCTGGAGGAACCGGCCGAACGAGCGGTACGCGGCCGCGGCGACCTCGCCACCGCGGACCAGCTCGGCGCGGAGTGCCTCGGGCACCGGTGCGCCGTCGTCGAGCGCCGCCGTGGTGGCGAGCTGCCGGAAGAAGCCGTCGTCGGCGCCGCTCCTGGCCATCTGCTCGGCGACGAGCTCGACCTGCCGACGGGCGGGGACGACCTGGTCGCGGGTGCCCTCGAGCAGGGTCTCGCGGAAGCCCTCGAGCGCGTCGGGCAGTGCCCGCACCCGGCTCGCGACGTCCTCCCAGTCGGACGTGGTCGCCGTCGGCATCAGGTCGATGACCTCGCGCAGCGCCTGGGCCGGGCTGGTGATGACGTTGAGGTCGCGCAGGTGCAGCTTGCGCTCGTACGACTCGACGACCAGGTCGAGCTCCGCCCCGAGGTCGGTCTTCGTGACGCGGTCGACGGCGTCGACGGGCTCCGCCGCGTCGAGTGCACGCCGAGCTGCTCGGGCCGCGTCCGCGGACGCTGCGGCTCCGGCGGGCGAGGTGTCGCCGTACTCCCCCGTGCGCCCGGAGACGCCGATGTACGTGGCGACGGTCGGGTCGAGGTCGACGAGGGTGGTCACCCAGTCCTCGGCGACCCGGTCGACGGCGGAGGGCTGGCGGACGGGACGCTCTGTGGTCATGCTCCGACCATACGACCCCGCATCAGTGCGCGGCGACCTCCCAGTTGGCGCCGGTGCCCACCTGGACGTCGAGCGGCACGGTCAGGTCCGCCGCCGACCCCATGCGCGCCCGCAGGATCTCCTCGACGCGCTCCTGCTCGCCGGGAGCGACCTCGAGGATCAGTTCGTCGTGCACCTGCAGCAGCAGTCGCGTGCCGAGGTCGCCGTCGCGGAGGTCGGCGGCCACGCCGAGCATCGCGATCTTCATGATGTCGGCCGCGGACCCCTGGATCGGTGCGTTCAAGGCAGCCCGCTCGGCGTTCTCGCGCAGCACCCGGTTCGGGCTCTTCAGGTCCGGGAAGGGGCGGCGGCGGCCGAAGATCGTCTCCGTGTAGCCGTCCTCCCGCGCCTGCTCGACGACGTTGCGGAGGTAGTCCCGCACCGCACCGAAGCGGGCGAAGTACTCGGTCATCAGGGTGCGGGCTTCGCTCTGCTCGATGCGCAGCTGCTTCGACAGGCCGAAGGCGCTGAGGCCGTAGGCGAGCCCGTACGACATCGCCTTGACCTTCGTGCGCATCTCGGGGCTGACGTCCGCCGGCTCGACGCCGAACACCCGTGCGCCGACGAACCGGTGGAGGTCCTCCCCCTCGTTGAAGGCCTGGACGAGCCCCGGGTCACCGGAGAGGTGCGCCATGATCCGCATCTCGATCTGCGAGTAGTCCGCCGTCAGGAGCGTCGTGTACGGCTCGGCGACGGCGAACGCGGACCGGATGCGGCGGCCGACGGCGGTCTTCACGGGGATGTTCTGCAGGTTCGGGTCGGTCGAGGACACCCGCCCCGTGCTCGTGCCGGTCTGCTCGTACCGGGTGTGGATGCGGCCGTCGACGACCGCGGCGTCGAGGGTGTCCACGATCTGCCGGAGCTTCGTGGCATCACGGTGCTGCAGCAGCAGGCCGAGGAACGGGTGCGGGTGCTGCTCCTGCAGGTCGGTCAGGCTGGCGGCGTCGGTCGAGAAGCCCGTCTTGGTCTTGCGGGTCTTCGGCATCGCCAGCTCGGTGAACAGGACCTCCTGCAGCTGCTTCGGCGACCCGAGGTTGACCTCGTGGCCGATCTCCGCGAAGGCCTGCTGGGCGAGGTCGGCGGCGCGCTCCCCGAGCTCCTTCGACAGCCCGGTCAGCACCGGACGGTCGATGCCGACGCCGGTGGTCTCCATCTGCGCGAGCACCGACACCAGCGGCAGCTCGATGTCGTCCAGCACCCCGAGCGAGCCGGTGTCGATGCGGGCACGCAGCGCCGTGGTCACGCGGAGGACGTACCAGGCGTGCACGCCGACGTTCACCGGCGCGGTCTCGGGGACGAGCTGGTTCGGGTCGGCGGTGGGCAGTTCCTCGCCGAGCTCCTGGTAGACCAGGTCGGTCAGCGGCTGGCCCTGCTTGCCCGGGTTCGCCAGCCACCCCATGATGCGGGCGTCCCCGGCGACGCCGTTCACGGCGATCCCGGCGGTGCCGAGGGCCTTGATGGCGGCCTTGGCGTCGTGGAAGTGCTTCGGGGCGTCCGAGGCGAACCAGGCGGTCAGCTGCTCGTAGTCCTTCGCGCCGCTGCCGCCGGGCACCAGCACCGCGTCGTCGTGCGTGGCGATGCCGATCGCGCTCAGGCGGCCGTCGATGACCTCCACCGCGACGCCGTAGCCGTTCTCGGCGTCGGCCGCGTTCTTGCGCTCGAGCCAGTAGCCGAGTTCCTCGTCGATGAGGGTCTTCACCGGCGGCGGGGTGACGCCGGTGTCCTCGACGCCGCCCTCCACCGCGGTCTGGTCGCTCGGCTCGCCGTTCCCCGCGACCTTGAACACGCGGTCGAGCAGCGTGCGGAACTGCAGCTTGGCGAAGAGCTCGCGGACGGCGGCTTCGTCGAGGGGACGGAGCGCGACGTCGGCCGGCCCGACGGGCAGCTCGACGTCGGTGACCAGCCGGTTCAGGCGGCGGTTCCGGACGGCCCGGTCCCGCTGCTCGCGCAGGTTGTTGCCGACGACGCCCTTGATCTCGTCCGCGTGCTCGAGGACGCCCTCGAGCGAGCCGTACTGGGTGACCCACTTCACCGCGGTCTTCTCGCCGACCTTGTCGACGCCGATGAGGTTGTCGCTGGTCTCCCCGACGAGGGCGGCCACGTCCGGGTACTGGTGGGGCTCGATGCCGTAGCGCTCGTAGACCTTGTCGCGGTCGTAGCGCGTCAGCTCGGACACCCCGCGGACCGACGGGTAGAGCAGCGTGACGTCGTCGTTCACGAGCTGGATGGAGTCGCGGTCGCCGGACACCACGTAGACCTGGAAGCCCTGCTCAGCCCCCTGCGAGGAGAGCGTCGCGAGGATGTCGTCGGCCTCGTAGTCCTCCTTCGTGACGGTGGTGATGCCCATGGCCTCGAGTGCCTGCTGCAGCAGCGGGATCTGCCCCTTGAACTCCGCGGGGGTCTCCGAGCGGGTGCCCTTGTACTCGGCGTACTCACGCGTGCGGAACGAGAACCGGGAGATGTCGAACGCCACCGCGAGGTGCGTCGGCTTCTCGCGCTGGAGCAGCATCAACAGCATCGAGATGAAGCCGTGGATGGCGTTCGTGTGCTGCCCGTCACGGTTGACGAAGCTGTCCACGGGCAGCGCGTAGAAGGCCCGGAAGGCGAGCGAATGGCCGTCGATGACCATGAGGGTAGGCTTTGCGGAGTCCGACACCCGGACAGCCTACCGACGCCCCCCGACACGGAAGTCAAGCGCTGTGACCGACGAACCGACCACCACCGGCACCGTGGACGAGCGTCTCGCCGACCGGGGCATGGGCGAGCTCGCCGACAAGATGGGCATGGTCATCACGGAGCTGAGCGCCGAGCGTGCGGTCGGCACCATCCCGGTCGAGGGCAACCGGCAGCCGGTCGGGCTCCTGCACGGCGGGGCGTACGTGGTGCTCGCCGAGAGCCTCGGGTCGATGGCCGCGAACGTCCACGCCGGCCCCGGTCGCTACGCGGTCGGCATCGAGCTGAACGCGTCGCACTCCCGGAGCGCGACGAGCGGCACCGTCACGGGGACGTGCACGGCGATCCACCTCGGGAACACGCTCACGACCCACGAGATCGTGCTCACCGACGACCAGGGCCGACGCTGCTCGACCGTGCGGATCACCAACATGATCCGCGAGCGGCGCTGACCGCCTCAGTCCTCTGCCGGACGCTGCAGCAGCAGCCGGGCGTCGCCGAAGCCGAGCCGCCGGTACAGCCGCTCGCCGTCGACGCTCGAGTGCACGGACACCCGCTCCACGCCGAGGTCGTCCGCGACGTCGAGCAACGCCGTGACCAGACGGCCCGCCACGCCGAGCCCACGCAGGTCCGGGTGCACGTACACCGTCTGCACGTCGCCGGTCAGGCGCCCCACGGATCGATCCGGCGTCGGCGGACGGCCCACCAGTCCGAGCCACGCCATCCCGAGCACGTGACCGTCGCGCTCCGCCACGACGCACCGGTGGGTCTCCGGGTGTGCCTCGGCGAACGCGGTCATCGCGGCCCGGTACGCCTCCACCGTGTGGACCGGCGCCTGGCCGCCCTCCTCGACGCTCCACCGCCAGCGCAGGTCGGCCACCGACGGCATGTCGGTCGGACGGGAGGCTCGGATCACGACGTCGTTCACGGCTCCACCCTCGCAGATGGTCACCACACGCGGAAGCGCCGCCACCCGGACCGGGTGACGGCGCTTCCGCGTTGCGTGCGCGACTACTTCTTGGCGCTGAGCTGCTCGATGATCGCCTTGGCGACGTCGTGCATGGTCAGGCGGCGGTCCATGGAGGCCTTCTGGATCCAGCGGAAGGCCTCGGGCTCGGTGAGGCCCATCTTCTCGTTGAGCAGGCCCTTGGCGCGGTCGACGAGCTTGCGGGTCTCGAAGCGCTCGACCAGGTCGGCGACCTCGGCCTCGAGCGTGATGATCTGCTGGTACCGCGAGAGGGCGATCTCGATCGCAGGGAGCAGGTCGTTCGGGGTGAAGGGCTTCACGACGTAGGCGAGGGCGCCGGCCTCGGTCGCACGCTCGACGAGTTCCTTCTGGCTGAACGCCGTGAGCAGGACGACCGGAGCGATGTGGTTCTTGGAGAGCTTCTCGGCGGCGGAGATGCCGTCGAGCTGCGGCATCTTGACGTCCATGATGACGAGGTCGGGGCGCAGGTCGGTGGCCAGCTGGACCGCGGTCTCACCGTCACCCGCCTCACCGACGACGTCGAACCCGTTGTCGCGGAGGATCTCGACGATGTCCAGGCGGATGAGCGACTCGTCCTCGGCGACGACGACGCGACGGGGTGCTGTTGCAGTTGCTTCTGTGTCACTCACGACGGAGAGCCTACTAGACCTGACGCCTTCGGCACGCAGTGACGCTGACGTGAAGTCGTTCGGTACGAGTGGCGGGACGGCGGGACCGGAACAGCCCCGCACTCCGTGACGAGCGTCGGTACGAGTGGCGGGACGGCGGGACCGGAACAGCCCCGCACGCCGTGAGGAGCATTCGGTACGAGTGGCGGGACGGCGGGACCGGAACAGCCCCGCACGCCGTGAGGAGCGTCGGTACGAGTGGCGGGACTTGAACCCGCACGCCGTGAGGCAGAGCATTTTGAGTGCCCCGTGTCTGCCGATTCCACCACACTCGCGAGGTCTCCCACGCTACCAGCAGCCCACCGCGCTGCATGCCCAACGCGCACGGCCGGACTCGACGGACGCCGGGTACCGTCGAGGACCGAAGCAGTCCAGGTCAGGAGGAGTGCCTGTGGATTCCCGTGCCGTCCGCACGTTCCGCGTCTTCGTGGTCGTCACGGCCGTCGTCGCCGTCGTGCTCGGTGTCGTCGCCGTCGTGCTCCCGCGTCCGTCGCTCGTCGTCGTCGCCCTGGTGTTCGGCGTGTACCTCGTCGTGTCCGGGGTCCTGCGCGTCGTCGCGGCGGTGCGTGGGCACGGCACGCCGCCGCTCTGGCGCTGGACGTCCGGCATCGTCGGCACGCTCGTGGCGCTCGCGGGGCTCGTGGCCCTGCTCGACCCGGCGATCCCGCTGGTGGTCTACGCCGTGCTGGCCGGGGTGGCGTTCCTCGTCGAGGGCGTCGCCGCGCTCGTCGGCGGAGCGGTCGGCCACCCGGGGTCGTCCCGCGTGCCGTCGGTCGTCAGCGGGGTGCTGTCGCTGCTCGGCGGCGTGGCCGTGCTCCTCGCGCCCGGCCTGGCGCTGACGGTCTTCACGTTCCTCGCCGGCATCGCACTCATCGTGGTGGGCGCCGGAGCGCTCCTGCTGCTGCCCCCTCGCGCGGCGGTCCGACGCTGACGACACCCGCGGTCCAGCCGGCGCGTCAGGCGGCGCCGGTCCCGAAGAGCAGGCCGAGCAGGTAGGTCACGACGGCGGCGCCGAAGCCGATCGCGAGCTGCCGTAGGGCCCGCCGGAGCGGTGACGCCCCGCTCAGGACGCCCACGACCGCACCGGTCCCGAGCAGGGCGATGCCGACCAGCGCTGCTGCGAGGCCGATGGCCGGCCACCCGTCGAGCCCGAACAGGTAGGGCAGGATCGGGATGACCGCGCCCGAGGCGAAGAAGCAGAAGCTCGAGATCGCCGCGCTCATGCCGTTGCCGACCGCCTCGTGGTCGTCGGGGATCCGTGTCGGTCGGGTCTCCGGGGCACTGCCGAGGCCGGCCAGAACGTCGGCGGCGTGCGCGGCGGCCTGGTCCTCGGGCATGCCCCTGGCGCGGTAGACGAGGGCGAGCTCGTTGACGTCGACGTCGAGGTCGGCCACCGCGCTGCCGGCCTCGGGGTGTGGTGCCGAGGCCTCGAGGAGCTCCCGCTGCGACCGCACGGAGACGTACTCCCCCGCGCCCATCGACAGCGCACCGGCGAGGAGCCCCGCGATGCCGCTGAGCAGGACGAAGTGCCGGTCGGCGCCGGAGGCACTGATGCCGATGATGAGCGCCAGGTTCGACACGAGCCCGTCGTTCGCGCCGAACACCGCGGCGCGGAAGGTCCCGGACAGCCGCATCCGCCCGCGGTTCGCGAGCCCGCGGACGACCTCGCCGTGGATCCGCTCGTCGGCCGCCATCCGTGCGGTCGCGTCGGCGTCGTCGGCGTAGGGCGAACGGTCCTCGGCACGCTGCATGAGCGCGAGCACGAACACCGAGCCGAAGCGCTTCGCCAGGCTCGCGAGGACCCGGGTGCGCAGGCTCCCCCGCAGCGGCCGGCCGACGTCGGCGCCGAGCAGGTCCACCCAGTGCTGTTCGTGCCGCCCCTCGGCCTCGGCCAGGGCGTCGAGGATGTCGCGCTCCTCGCCGGAGCGGCGCGAGGCCAGGTTCCGGTACACGGCCGCCTCGGCGCGTTCGTCCGCCAGGTAGCGCCGCCATCGGCGCACGTCGCCGGGGCGACGCGCCTCGGTGTCGGACGGGAGGCTCGGTTCACGCATCGTGGTCGTCTCCTGTCGACGGGACGGGGGCGGTGGACGCGCGACGGCGCGGACCGGAGGCCGACAGCTGTGCGCTGTGGGGGCCTCCCGTCCGCGCCGTCGCGCGGTGTCCGTGGAGCGGGGTCAGTCCCGGACGTAGGCCGGAGCGGCCTCGGCGTGTGCGTCGCCGACGCGGTGCACGCGGAGGTCGTTCGTGGAGCCCTCGAGTCCGGGGGGCGACCCGGCCGTCACGATGACGCGGTCGCCGGGGGCGGCCAGGCCGTTCTCGAGGAGGACGTCGTCCACCTGCGAGAAGAGCTCGTCGGTGTGGGTCTTGCGCTCCACGAGGAACGAGCGGACGCCCCAGGTGAGCGCCATGCGACGGCGCGTGGCTTCGTTCGGGGTGAAGGCGATGATCGGCAGACCGTGGCGCAGGCGCGACATGCGGCGTGCGGAGTCGCCGGACTCGGTGAACACGCAGAGGTACGAGGCCTCGGTGAACTCCGCGATCTCGACGGCGGCCAGCGTGATGGCACCACCGAGGGTGCGGGGCTTCGTGCCGAGCGGGGCGATGCGCTCCAGGCCGTGGTCCTCGGTCGACTCGACGATGCGGGCCATGGTGCGGACGGTCTGCACCGGGTACTCGCCGACGCTGGTCTCACCGGAGAGCATCACGGCGTCGGCGCCGTCGAGCACGGCGTTCGCGACGTCGGAGGTCTCGGCGCGGGTCGGGATCGGCGAGGAGATCATCGACTCGAGCATCTGCGTCGCGACGATGACCGGCTTGGCCATGCGGCGGGCCAGTTCGACCGCACGCTTCTGCACGATCGGGACGGCCTCGAGCGGCAGCTCGACGCCGAGGTCACCGCGGGCGACCATGATCGAGTCGAAGGCGTCGATGATCTCCTCGAGCGCGTCGACGGCCTGGGGCTTCTCGATCTTCGCGATCACCGGGAGGCGCTTGCCCTCCTCGTCCATGATCTCGTGCGCCCGGTCGACGTCGGAGGCGTTCCGGACGAACGACAGCGCGATGAGGTCGGCGCCCTGCCGGATCCCCCAGCGGAGGTCGGCCTCGTCCTTCTCGCTGAGCGCGGGGACGTTCACGGCGACGCCGGGCAGGTTGATGCCCTTGTTGTTCGACACGGTGCCGCCGACGACGACCTCGGTGCGGACGCGGACGCCGTCGGTGTCGAGCACACGCAGGCGGACCCGGCCGTCGTCGATGAGCAGCGGGTCGCCGGGCTTGACGTCCTGCGGCAGGCCCTTGAAGGTCGTGCCGCAGATCTCCTTCGACCCGGGGACGTCCTCGGTCGTGATGGTGAAGACGTCACCGACGGCGAGCTCGTGCGGGCCGTCGGCGAACTTGGCGAGGCGGATCTTCGGACCCTGCAGGTCGACGAGGATCGCGACCGGCTTGCCGAGTTCCTCGGCAGCACGGCGGACGTTGACGTAGTTGGCCTCGTGGACGCTGTAGTCACCGTGGCTCAGGTTGAGACGGGCGACGTCGACACCGGCCTGGATGATCTCCTTGACGGTCTCATAGTCCGAGGTGGCCGGTCCGAGGGTCGAAACGATCTTTGCGCGTCGCAATGGATTCCTTCGTGTGGTGGACGGTCTCTCTCGCGAGAGAACGGTGGGGCGTGCGGCATGTCGTGCTCGTGGGGCTTCGCATGACGAGGAGGCCACCAGCACCCTATCGAGTGCCGGTGGCCTCCCGCTCACCCTGTGGTGTGCATCAGACGGAGATCGCCCGGTCGGTCGCCTTGACCGGAGCCGGGAGCATCGTCGTGCCCTCGAGGTACTCGTCCACCTTCGCCGCGGCCGCGCGGCCCTCGGCGATGGCCCAGACGATGAGGGACTGGCCACGACCGGCGTCACCGGCGACGAAGACGCCCGGCTCGTTCGTCGTGTAGTCGGCCCGGCGGGCCACCGCTCCGGAGGCGTCCACGGGCAGGCCGAGCTGCGGCTCGATCGTGTGGGTCTCCGGGCCGGTGAAGCCCATGGCGATGAGGACGAGGTCCGCGGGGATCTCGCGCTCGGTGCCCGCCTTCGGGATGCGGCGGCCGTCGACGTACTCGGTCTCCGCCACGCGCAGACCCCGGACCTCGCCGGCGTCGTTGGACAGGAACTCGACCGTGGACGCGAGGAAGGTACGCTCACCGCCCTCCTCGTGGGCGCTCGCGACCTCGTAGAGCGTCGGGAACATCGGCCAGGGCTGGTCCTGCGGACGCTCGACGGGCGGCTGCTTGCCGATCGCCAGGTTCGTCACGCTGAGGGCACCCTGTCGGTGTGCGGTGCCGATGCAGTCCGCACCGGTGTCGCCGCCGCCGATGACGACGACGTGCTTGCCCTCGGCGGTGACCTGGTTGTCGACGACGGTGCCGGCACCCGCGCGGTTCTGCTGCACGAGGTACTCCATCGCGAAGTGCACGCCCTCGAGGTCGCGCCCGGGGATCGCCAGCTCGCGCGGGACGGTGGCTCCGGTGGCGACGACGACGGCGTCGTAGCGGGACTTCAGGTCGTCCCAGGTGATGTCACGGCCGATCTCGACGCCCGCACGGAAGCGGGTGCCCTCGGCCTGCATCTGGGCGAGGCGCGCGTCGATCTGGCGCTTCTCCATCTTGAAGTCCGGGATCCCGTAGCGGAGCAGACCACCGATGCGGTCGTCGCGCTCGTAGACGGCGACGGTGTGCCCGGCGCGCGTGAGCTGCTGCGCGGCGGCCAGCCCGGCGGGGCCGGAGCCGACGACGGCGACGGTCTTGCCGGTCAGCCGCTCGGGCGGGTGCGGGGTGACCCAGCCCTGCTGGTAGGCCTCGTCGATGATCGAGACCTCGACCTGCTTGATGGTCACCGGCGGCTGGTTGATGCCGAGCACGCAGGAGGACTCGCAGGGCGCCGGGCAGAGGCGACCGGTGAACTCCGGGAAGTTGTTCGTCGCGTGGAGCCGCTCGATCGCCTGGCGGCCCTCGCCGCGCCACGTGAGGTCGTTCCACTCCGGGATGAGGTTGCCGAGCGGGCAGCCCTGGTGACAGAACGGCACGCCGCAGTCCATGCAGCGGCCGGCCTGTCGCTTCAGCGCGCCGGACTCCTGCTGCTCGTAGACCTCTTTCCAGTCCATGAGCCGCACGGGCACGGGCCGCCGGGGCGGCAGTTCTCGTTCCTGGACCTTCAGGAACCCCTTGGGGTCAGCCACCTGCGGTCACCTCCATGATCCTGTTCCACACGATGTCGCCGTCGGGGTCGAGCCCCTCGTCGACGGCCTGTCTGCGGGTCTCGAGCACCGCCGCGTAGTCACGCGGGAGCACCTTCACGAACTCGCTGAGGTCACCGGACTCGAGCAGCCCGGCGGCCAGGGTCGACCCGGTCTCGTCGGCGTGCCGCCGGAGCAGATCGGTGACGATCTCGACGTCGGCGCTGTCGAGCGGCTCGAGCCGGAGCTCGCCGCTCGCGAGCGCGTCCGTGTTGACGTGCTCCCGGCGCAGGCCGCGGACGTACGCGGTACCGCCGGACATGCCGGCACCGAGGTTCCGCCCGGTCTCGCCCAGGATGACCGCCAGACCGCCCGTCATGTACTCGAGGGCGTGGTCGCCGACGCCCTCGACCACGGCGCTGGCACCGGAGTTGCGGACCAGGAAGCGCTCCCCCACGATGCCGCGGATGAACATGCTGCCCTGGGTCGCGCCGTAGCCGATGACGTTGCCGGCGATGACGTTCTCCGACGGCTTGAAGCCGCTGGACTCGGCCGGACGCACGACGATGTCGCCGCCCGACAGGCCCTTGCCGACGTAGTCGTTGCTGTCGCCGATGAGCCGCAGGGTGATGCCCGCCGGCAGGAAGGCACCGAGCGACTGCCCCGCGGACCCGCGCAGCGTGATGTCGATCGACCCGGCCGGCAGCCCGTTCTCGCCGTGGCGCAGGGTGACCTCGTGGCCGAGCATCGTGCCGACCGCGCGCTCCGTGTTGCGGATCGGCAGGTCGAGCGTGAGCGACCCGCCGTGCTCGAGCACGTCGGACGCACGGTGGATGAGCTGCACGTCGAAGTGCTGCTCGAGCTCGTGGTCCTGCTCGCGGTGGTGGCGACGGGGTTCGTCAGGCGAGAACTGCGGCCCGGCGAGGACCGGTGCCAGGTCGAGGCCGGACGCCTTCCAGTGGTGCACGGCACGGTCGACGTCGAGGGCGTCGGCCTGGCCGATCGCCTCGTCGAGGGTACGGAACCCGAGCTCGGCGAGGAGCTCCCGGACCTCCTGGGCGATGAACTCGAAGAAGTTGACGACGAACTCGGGCTTGCCGGAGAACCGCTTGCGCAGCTCCGGGTTCTGCGTCGCGACGCCGACCGGGCACGTGTCGAGGTGGCACACGCGCATCAGGATGCAGCCCTCGACGACGAGCGGTGCCGTCGCGAAGCCGTACTCCTCGGCGCCGAGCAGCGCGGCGACGACGACGTCGCGGCCCGTCTTCATCTGGCCGTCGACCTGCACGACCACGCGGTCGCGCATGCCGTTCAGCATGAGCGTCTGCTGCGTCTCGGCGAGGCCGATCTCCCACGGGGTGCCGGCGTGCTTCAGGGAGTTCAGCGGGGACGCCCCGGTGCCGCCGTCGTGGCCGGAGACGAGCACGACGTCGGCCAGGGCCTTCGTCACGCCGGCCGCGACCGCGCCGATGCCGGACTGGCTGACGAGCTTCACGTGGACACGCGCCGAGGGGTTCGCGCGCTTGACGTCGAAGATCAGCTGCTTGAGGTCCTCGATGGAGTAGATGTCGTGGTGCGGCGGCGGCGAGATGAGCCCGACACCGGCGGTGGCGTGCCGGGTCCGTGCCACCCAGGGGTAGACCTTCTGCGGGGGCAGCTGGCCGCCCTCGCCCGGCTTGGCGCCCTGGGCCATCTTGAGCTGGATGTCCGTCGCGTGGGTCAGGTACATGCTCGTCACGCCGAACCGTCCCGACGCGACCTGCTTGATCGCGCTGCGACGCTCGGGATCGAGCAGACGGTCGACGTCCTCGCCGCCCTCGCCCGTGTTCGACCGGCCACCGAGCCGGTTCATCGCGATCGCCAGGGTCTCGTGGGCTTCCTTCGAGATGGAGCCGTACGACATGGCGCCGGTGTTGAACCGCTTGACGATCGACTCGATCGGCTCGACGTCCTCGAGCGACACCGGGGTGCGCTCGCCCTGCTTGAAGCGGAACAGCCCGCGGAGCGTCATGAGCTCCTCGGCCTGGTCGTCCACGGCCTTGGAGTACTCGCGGAAGATGTCGTACCGGCGCGAGCGCGTGGCGTGCTGCAGGCGGAACACCGTGTCCGGGTTGAACAGGTGCGGCGGACCCTGTCGGCGCCACTGGTACTCGCCGCCGGTCTGCAGGCGCTCGTGCGCGACGACCGAGCCGTCGAGCGGGTAGGCCTGCTGGTGCCGCTGGGCGTTCTCCTTGGCGATGACGTCGATGTCGACACCGCCGAGGATCGACGAGGTGCCGGTGAAGTAGCGGTCGACGAACGCCTGGCTGAGCCCGACGGCCTCGAACGCCTGGGCGCCGGCGTAGCTGGACACGGTCGAGATGCCCATCTTCGACATGATCTTCAGCACGCCCTTGCCGAGCGCCTTGATCACGTTCTTGACGGCCTGCTCGGGGGTGATCCCGCTGATCATGCCGGAACGGACCAGGTTCTCGCAGGTCTCCATCGCGAGGTACGGGTTGATCGCCGAGGCGCCGTACCCGATGAGCGTCGCCACGTGGTGGACCTCGCGCACGTCGCCGGCCTCGACGATGAGCCCGGCCGTCATCCGCTGCTCGGTCCGGATCAGGTGGTGGTGCACGGCGGCGAGCAGCAGCAGGCTCGGGATCGGCGCGTACTCGGCGTTGCCGTCGCGGTCGGACAGCACGATGAACTGCTTGCCGGACTCGATGGCCTCGTCGACCTCGTCACACACGGCCTGGAGGCGCTGCTCCATGGCCTGCTCGCCGGCGTCGACGCGGTACAGGCCCTTGATCGTCACGGTGAGGTGGCGGCCGGACTCGCTCTCGAAGTGCTGCACCTTGGCGAGCTGGTCGTTGTCGATGACCGGGAAGTCGAGCACGATCTGCTTGGCGTGCTCGGGGCCGGCGTCGAGCAGGTTGCGCTCGGGACCGAGCCCGAGGCCCATCGACGTGATGACCTGCTCGCGGATCGAGTCGAGCGGCGGGTTCGTGACCTGCGCGAACTGCTGCGTGAAGTAGTCGAAGAGCAGCCGGGGACGCTCGGACAGCACCGCGATGGGCGTGTCCGACCCCATGGCGCCGAGGGGCTCGGCGCCCGCCTGGGCCATCGGCCGCAGCAGGATGCGGACCTCTTCCTCCGTGTAGCCGAAGGCGCGCTGGCGACGGGTGACCGACGCCGGGGTGTGCACGATGTGCTCGCGCTCGGGGAGGTCGCGGAGGTTGATCCGCCCGGCTTCGAGCCACTCGCTCCACGGGCCCGACGACGCCAGGGTCTGCTTGACCTCGTCGTCCTCGATGATGCGGCCGGCCTCGGTGTCGACGAGGAACAGCCGGCCCGGGCGCAGGCGGCCCTTGCGGACGACCTTGGACGCGGGCACGTCGATGACGCCCGTCTCCGAGCCCATCACGATCAGCCCGTCGTCGGTCACCAGGAACCGTCCGGGCCGCAGCCCGTTGCGGTCGAGCGTGGCACCGACGAGGGAGCCGTCGGTGAAGGTGATGGCCGCGGGGCCGTCCCACGGCTCCATGAGCATCGAGTGGTACTCGTAGAACGCCCGCAGGTCGGGGTCCATGTCGAGCTGGTTCTCCCACGCCTCCGGCACCATCATCGACACCGCGTGCGGGAGCGACCGGCCGGACAGGGTCAGGAGCTCGAGGGTCTCGTCGAACGACGCCGAGTCGCTCGCGCCGGGGCTGACGATCGGCAGCAGCGGTGCCATGTCGCCGAGCAGGTCGCTCTCGAGCTGGGACTGCCGCGCACGCATCCAGTTCCGGTTGCCGCGGACGGTGTTGATCTCGCCGTTGTGCGCCAGCGTGCGGAACGGCTGCGCGAGGGGCCACGACGGGAACGTGTTCGTCGAGTACCGGGAGTGCACGATCGCCAGCTTCGAGGCGAAGCGCTCGTCGCTGAGGTCGGGGTAGAAGGGCTCGAGCTGCAGCGTCGTGACCATGCCCTTGTAGACCATGGTCCGGGCCGACAGCGACATGAAGTAGACCTCGCGCTCACGCTCGACGCGCTTGCGCATGCGGAACGCCTGGCGGTCGAGCGCGATGCCGTTCCACGCGGCGCCCTGGTCGTCGTGGCGGGTCGACGCGACGAAGAGCTGTTCGAACGCCGGCATCGCGGCGCGCGCCAGGGTGCCGAGGACCTCCGGGCGGACCGGGACCTCGCGCCACCCGAGGACGCGGAGGCCCTCGTCGTCCGCGGTGGCCTCGATCGCGGCCTTCACGGCAGCGCGGTCGTCGTCGTTCAACGGCAGGTAGGCGGTGCCGACGGCGTACTCCCCCGCGGCGGGCAGCTCGAACGGCACGGCGTCACGCAGGAAGGCGTCCGGCACCTGGCAGAGGATGCCCGCGCCGTCGCCGGTGCCCGCGTCGGACCCGACGGCACCGCGGTGCTCGAGGTTGCGCAGCGCACCGAGTGCGGCGTCGACGATGTCGTGCCCGGGGGTGCCGCGGAGCGTCGCCACCATCGCGAGACCGCAGGCGTCCTTCTCGTTCGCCGGGTCGTACATCCCGGTGGCCTTCGGCACGGCCGAGAACCGCTGGTGCGCCGGCAGGAGCTCGGCCGGTGCCGTGGACTGGGGTGGCAGGAGCGCCATGGGGAACCGTCCTCACGAGGAAGTGGAACAGGGACAGCGGTGGCCCGGTGGTGCGTTCCGCCCGAGGAGGGCGGGCCCGAAGTGGGCGGAACTGGTGCCCGTGCGCGGCGTCAGCGGTGGTTGCCCGGACGCCGTGCGGAGGATGGGGACCGCTTGTGGCAGACCCGTTGGGAGTGGTGCTGGTGGGGTGACGGCGCGGGGGCCGCCGCCTCAGGAACGATCGACTGCTGTGGCGACCGGTCCGGACCCGGCGCCGACGGGGACGTCGTCGTCGTGCTCCGAGTAGGTGTCGTCCGAGTCTACGGACTTCGCTCGCGGCTCGCGACCAGGCAGGTACGGGCTCGGTTCCTTGCCGGTGTGCCGACGGGACTGCACCACGAAGACGACGATGCCGATCAGGATCGCGGCGAACGCGACCCAGACGTTGGTGCGGACGCCGAAGAAGGTCTCGCTCGTGTCGACGCGAATCGACTCGAGGACGGAGCGACCGATGCCGTACCAGATGAGGTAGAGCGCGAGCACCCGGCCCCACTGCAGCCGGAACCGGCGGTCGATGAGCAGGATCACCGCGACGCCGACGACGTTCCAGATGATCTCGTAGAGGAACGTCGGGTGGAACAGCGTGCCCTCGGGCAGACCGGTCGGGTACGCGGCGTTCGAGGACTCGATCTGCAGACCCCACGGCAGGCTCGTCGGCATGCCGAACAGCTCGTGGTTGAAGTAGTTGCCGAGGCGGCCGAAGGCCTGTGCGAGCAGCATCGCCGGGGCGACGGCGTCGAGGAACGCGGTGAAGCGCAGCCCGACCTGGCGGCAGCCGAAGTACGCGCCGACCGAGCCGAGGATGAGCGCCCCGAAGATCGCCAGGCCGCCCTCCCAGATGTAGAGGAAGGACCACGGGTCGCGCCCGGGACCGAAGTAGTCGCTGAAGTGCGTCAGGACGTGGAAGAGCCGACCGCCGACGATGCCGAACGGCACCGCCCAGATCGCGATGTCGATGATGATCCAGCGCTCGACGCCGCGGGCGTTCAGACGGCGGTTCGTCAGGATCACGGCGGCGACGATCCCCAGGAGGATGCAGATCGCGTACGCGTGGATGCGGAAGTCCAGCGGCAGCGACCAGCCGAACACGTCGCGCAGCCAGGCGGTGAGGTCGAAGTACTGCCAGGCCGTGCTGGGGCTCGGGATGCTCAGGAGGGGCATGGAGGTGCTCTCGCCTTTCGTTGCTGCGCAGCCGGTGCGGCCGGGCGGTGGGTCGACCCGCGTCGACCCCGGATCACTGTAGCGCGGCTGGTCCGGTGGTCAGGAACCGACGGCGCTGTCTGTGGGAACCGTGATGCGGTGTGGACGGGAGGCCCGGTGCGGGTGAGCGGGTCTGCTCACCCGCACCGGGCCTCCCGTCCGGGACTGCTGCTGCTCAGCGGCGCTGGGCACCGACCGTCAGCTCGGCGGCCCGCTGCCCGACGCCGGTGACGCCGAGGTCGGCGAGGGCGCGGACGAAGGCCGACCCGACGATGGCGCCGTCGGCGTACTCGAGGACTTCGGCGACCTGGTCGGCGGTGGAGATGCCGAGCCCGACGCAGGTGCGGGCGACGCCCGCGTCACGGAGTCGGGAGACGACCGTGCGGGCGGCGACGTCGACACCGAGGCGGGCACCGGTGACGCCCATCGTCGAGACGGCGTACACGAACCCGCGGCTGGCCTCGACGGCCTGGTGCATGCGGACGTCGGACGAGGACGGTGCCGCGAGGAACACGCGGTCGAGACCGGTGCGCTCGGAGGCGTCCATCCACGCGCGGGCCTCGTCGGGGATGAGGTCGGGCGTGATCAGGCCGGCGGCCCCGGACTGCACCAGGTCGTCGGCGAAGCGCTCGACGCCGTACCGGAGCACCGGGTTCCAGTACGTCATCACGAGGACGGGGACGTCGACGCGCTCGGTGATGGCGTGCACGGCGTCGAAGACCTGCGCGACGCGGAAGCCGTTGGCCAGGGACTCCTCGGCCGCGCGCTGGATGACGGGGCCGTCCATCACGGGGTCGGAGTACGGCAGGCCGAGCTCGATGACGTCCACGCCGTTCTCGGCCAGGGCCACGGCGGCGTCGATGCTGGTCTCGAGCGTCGGGAAGCCGGCGGGCAGGTAGCCGACGACCGCACCCGCGCGGTCGGTGTTCGCCTGGTCGATCGTGGTGGCGACGGTCCGGTTCGTGCTCACAGCTGCTCCGCAGTCTCGTCGAGGATGCCGAAGTACCGGCTGGCCGAGGCCACGTCCTTGTCGCCGCGCCCGGAGAGGTTCACCAGGATGACGCCGTCGGGGCCGAGCTCCTTGCCGAGCTTGATCACCCCGGCGAGGGCGTGGGACGACTCGATCGCCGGGATGATGCCCTCGGTCTGGCTCAGCAGACGGAAGGCCTCCATCGCCTCGGTGTCGGTGATGGGCTCGTACTGCGCACGGCCGATGGACGCCAGGTAGGCGTGCTCCGGGCCGACGCTCGGGTAGTCGAGGCCGGCGGAGATGCTGTGGCTCTCGATCGTCTGGCCGTCCTCGTCCTGCATGAGGTACGACTTGGCGCCCTGCAGCACGCCCTCGCGGCCGAGGGTGATGCTCGCCGCGTGACGGCCGGTCTCGACGCCGTCGCCGCCGGCCTCGTACCCGAGGAGCCGCACGGACTCGTCGTCGAGGAAGGCCTCGAAGATGCCCATCGCGTTCGACCCGCCGCCGACGCACGCGGCGACGGCGTCGGGCAGGCGACCGACGAGGTCGAGGACCTGCTCGCGGGCCTCCACCCCGATCACCTTGTGGAACTCGCGGACCATCTCCGGGAACGGGTGCGGACCGGCGACGGTGCCGAGCAGGTAGTGCGTCGAGTCGACGTTGGCGACCCAGTCGCGGAGGGCGTCGTTGATGGCGTCCTTCAGGGTGCGCGACCCCGTCTCGACGGGGATCACCTCGGCGCCGAGCAGCCGCATCCTGGCGACGTTGAGCGCCTGGCGGTCGGTGTCGACGGCGCCCATGTACACGACGCAGTCCATGCCGAAGAGCGCTGCGGCCGTCGCGGTGGCCACGCCGTGCTGGCCGGCGCCGGTCTCCGCGATGAGGCGGGTCTTGCCGAGGCGCTTGGCGACGAGCGCCTGGCCGAGCACGTTGTTGATCTTGTGCGAACCGGTGTGGTTGAGGTCCTCGCGCTTGAGGATCACCCGGGCACCACCGGCGTGCTTGGCGAAGCGCGGCACCTCGGTGATGATCGACGGGCGACCGGTGTAGTCGCGCTGCAGGGTGTCGAGCTCCTCGTGGAAGGCCGGGTCTGCCCAGGCCTCGCGGAAGGCGGCTTCGAGTTCGTCGAGGGCCAGCACGAGGGACTCGGGGACGAAGCGTCCGCCGAAGTCGCCGAAGTACGGGCCGTGGAGGTCACGGAGTGAGGTCACGATGGTGCTCCAGGGGTGCCCGGCGCGGACGCCGAGCGGACGGGGTGGTCAGGCGTCGAGGAACGACGCGAGCGTTGCGGCCGGGTCGGCGCCGGTGACCAGCGCCTCCCCGACGAGGACGACGTCGGCTCCGGCTGCCCGGTAGTGCGCGACGTCGGCGGGGCTCGACACGGCGGACTCGGCGACCCGGACCACACCGGTGGGGATGCGGTCGGCCAGGGAACCGAAGAGGTCGCGGTCGAGCGAGAAGTCGGTGAGGTCCCGGGCGTTGACGCCGAGGATCCGGGCGCCGGCGTCGATCCCGCGGGACAGCTCGTCCGCGGAGTGGGCCTCGACCAGGACGCGCATGCCGAGCTCCTCGGCCAGGCCGTGCAGCTCCACGAGCTGGGCCTGGTCGAGTGCGGCGACGATGAGCAGGACGATGTCCGCCCCCGCCGCACGGGCCTCGACGACCTGGTAGGGGTCGGCGATGAAGTCCTTGCGGAGCACCGGCACCGACACGCGCGCCTTGACGGCTTCGAGGTCGGCGAGCGACCCGAGGAACTTCCGGCCTTCGGTCAGCACGCTGATCGCCGAGGCACCGCCGCGCTCGTAGTCGGCGGCGAGGGCGGCCGGGTCCTCGATCGGGGCCATGGACCCGCGGGAGGGGCTGGCGCGCTTGACCTCGGCGAGGACCTTCACGCGCTCCCCTGCCGACAGGAAGTCGAGGGCGTCGAGCGGGGAGGTCACACGGTCGAGGTCACGTTCGACGTCGGCGTACGGACGGTCGAGGCGACGGGTGGCGGCGTCCTCGAGCGCGCCCGCGACGAGGGTCTCGAGCACGTTCGGCATGCTCGCCCTACTCGTTGTGGTGCTTGCCGACGTACTTCGGACCGTTGACGCCGTAGCCGGCACGCCCCATGACCCAGCCGACGATGAGGCCGATCACGACGATCCCGGCGGACGCCCAGACGCCCCACGCGATGTCGAACCAGAAGCACAGTGTCCCGATCGCGAAGCCAGCCAGCATGATGATGACGGACGTCCAGGCTGCCGGCGAGTGGCCTTCGCCGAGATCTGCGGGCTCAGTGGTGCTCACGGTGCTCCTCGTGGTCGTGGGCGTCGTCGGTCGTACGACGCGTGTCTGATCCTACCGTGCCGAGGCTGTCCGTCTCGGTCACGGGGACCGGGTCGGCCTCGGTCACGGTGACCGGGTCGGCGGGGTCCGTCGGGTCGAGCCCGGCGCTGAGGTCGTCCCAGTCGACGATCGCGTCACGCTGGACCGGAGCCGACGTCGGCGCGGTCGCGGTGGGCGTGGCCGCGTACTTGCGGCTCGGGCCCGGCCAGGACCGCTGCACGACGAGCACGACGACCCCGAGCAGCACCGCGAGGACGCCCCCGGCGATGCCGACGGCCGGCCACGCGGTCACGTCGACGCTGGTCACGATGCGCCGCACCGCACCCAGGTCACTGACGCCGGCGACCTCACCGACGGCACCGCGCGCCGCCGAGACCGGGTCGCTGAGCGCGGACACCCCGGACACGACGATGCCGAGGCCGAGCAGGATCTCGATGCCGGCGAGGACGACCCGGACGACCCGACCGGCGATGGTCATGGCGAGGAACAGCGCGAGCAGGGCGATCGCCAGTGCGGTGAACTGCGGGACCGCAGCGGCCCCGTCGGCGACGACCGTCGGGGTCACGGCGGCGTCGGCGTCCAGGCGGAGCGTGAACCACGTCTGCGTCCACGAGAGCATCACGATGCCGGCGACCGCCAGGCCGAGCACGACGACGAGCGGACGGGAGCGCTTCATGACCGGACCTCGCGCATGCGGTTCGCGGTGGCGACGGCCCGGAGCGGCGCCGCGGCCTTGTTGACGGCCTCGGCGTGCTCGGTCGCCGGGTCGGAGTCGGCGACGAGCCCCGCTCCGGCCTGCACCCGCGCGACGCCGTCCTTGATGAGCGCCGTCCGGATCGCGATCGCCAGGTCGGCGTCCCCGGCGAAGTCGAAGTAGCCGACGACCCCGGCGTACGCCCCGCGCTTGGCCGGCTCGAGCTCGTCGATGATCTCCAGCGCGCGCGGCTTCGGCGCCCCGGAGAGCGTGCCGGCCGGGAACGTCGCCCGGAACACGTCGATCGCCGACTGCTCGGGACGCACGACGCCCTCGACGCTCGACACCAGGTGCATGATGTGGCTGAAGCGCTCGACGGTCATGAACTCGGTCACCGCGACGGTGCCGGGCTCGCACACCTTCTGCAGGTCGTTGCGGGACAGGTCCACGAGCATCAGGTGCTCGGCCCGCTCCTTGGGGTCGTCGAGCAGGTCCTCGCCGAGGCGCACGTCCTCTTCCGGGGTCGCCCCACGCGGGCGGGACCCGGCGATCGGGTGCGTGATGACCCGCCCGTCCTGCACCTTGACCAGTGCCTCCGGGGAAGCGCCGACGATCCAGAACGGCTCGCCCTCGGTGTCCGCCATGGACAGGAAGTACATGTACGGGCTCGGGTTGAGCGTGCGGAGCACCCGGTAGACGTCGAGCGGGTCGGCCGTGACGTCGTGGTCGAACCGCTGCGAGATGACGACCTGGAAGACGTCGCCGTCGCGGATGAAGTCCTTCGACCGCACGACGGAAGCCATGTAGTCGTCCGGGGTCGTGCGGTGCCTGGCGGTGGGCTCGGCGATGTCGAAGGCCTCGGCGACGGTGGCCGGGCTCGGCTGCACGAGGTCGGCCTGCATCCGGTCGAGGCGCTCCTGCGCTCCGGTCCAGAGCGCGTCGGCGTCGTCGGTGCCGTCGTTCAGGGCACTCGCGACGAGCAGGACGAGTCCGGTGCGGTGGTCGAGGGCGGCGAGCTCGGCGACGAAGGCGAGTGACTGCCCGGGCACCTCGAAGTCGGCCGGCGGCACGTTCGGCAGGTGCTCCAGCTGCCGGACCGCCTCCCATCCGATGAACCCGACCGTCCCGCCGACGAGCGGCGGGGTGCCCGGGACGCGGGGGGTGGCCCAGCGCTCGTGGAGCCGGGCGAGGACCTCGAGCGGCGCGCCGTCGAGCGAGCCGACGGCACGGTCGGCGCTCATGCCGGTGTCGATCCACGCGGCCTGGTCGCCGTCCTGCGTCAGGACGCCGTAGCTGCGCACACCGACGAACGACCAGCGGGACCACAGCCCGCCCTGGCCGGCGGACTCGAGCAGGAACGACCCGGGGCGGCCGTCGGCGAGCTTCCGGTAGACGCCGACCGGGGTCTCGCTGTCGGCGTAGAGGGCGCGCACCACCGGGACGACACGGTGGCCGTCCGCCACCAGGGCGTCGAACTCCGGACGGGAGGTCGTGTGCGGCTTGTCGGGGATCGTCGCGGACGACGGGGCGGTCGTCGTGGTCATCGGGTCGCCTCCGTCACGTCGGCGACCGTCGCGTCGGCGACCGGGGCCGACGCGGTCACGGGGTCGAGCGGGTCGACGTCGAAGCAGCGGTGGGCACCGGTGTGGCACGCGGCACCGACCTGCTGGACGGTCACCAGGAGGGTGTCGTCGTCGCAGTCGAGCGCGGCTGCCCGCACGTACTGGGCGTGCCCGGAGGTGTCGCCCTTCCGCCAGTACTCCTGCCGCGAGCGGGACCAGAAGGTCACCCGCCCCTCGGTCAGGGTGCGGCGGAGGGCTTCGCGGTCCATGTAGCCGAGCATGAGGACGTCCTTCGAGGACTCTTCTTGCACGACTGCCGGGAGCAGGCCGTCCGCACCGAAGCGCGCGCGGTCGAGGACCGCCTCGGTGCTGGTGCTGGTGCTGGTGCTGTCGGTCATGAGGCTCCTAGCGTACGGCGTGCCCGGACTCCCGCAGAGCGTCCTTGACGTCGCCGATGGTCATCTCCGCGCGGTGGAACACGCTGGCGGCGAGGACGGCGTCTGCACCGGCGTCGACGGCCGGTGCGAAGTGCTCGACCCGCCCGGCACCGCCGGATGCGATCACCGGCACGGTCGACACGGCGCGCACGGCACGGACCAGGTCGAGGTCGAAGCCGTTCTTCGTGCCGTCGGCGTCGATCGAGTTCACGAGCAGCTCACCGGCGCCCCGCTCGACGGCCTCGCGCGCCCAGGCGACGGCGTCGATGTCGGTCTCCATGCGGCCGCCGTGGGTCGTCACGACGAAGCCGGAGTCGGTGCGGTCGGAGCGCTTGACGTCGAGCGAGAGCACCACGGCCTGCGCGCCGAAGCGGTCGGCGATCTCCCCGACCAGGTCCGGCCGGGCGATGGCCGCGCTGTTCACGCCGATCTTGTCCGCGCCGCACTGCTGCAGCCGCGACACGTCGTCGACACTGCGGACGCCACCACCGACGGTGAGCGGGATGAAGACCTGCTCGGCCGTCCTGGTCACCGTGTCGTACATCGTCGAGCGGTTCTCGACCGTGGCCCCGACGTCGAGGAACGTCAGCTCGTCGGCGCCCTGCTCGTAGTAGCGCGCGGCGAGCTCGACCGGGTCGCCGGCGTCCTGCAGGTCGAGGAAGTTGACGCCCTTGACCACCCGGCCGCCCGAGACGTCGAGGCACGGGACGACACGGACCGCGACGCCGCCACGGGCACCGCCCACGGCGGGGCTCACAGGCGTGCGGCGTGGATGGGGCTCACGAGGATGGCGCGGGCGCCGAGGTCGTAGAGCGCGTCCATGATCAGGTTGGCGTCGTCGCGCGGGATCATCACGCGGACGGCGGACCAGTCGCGCCCGTGCAGCGGCGAGACCGTCGGGGACTCGATGCCCGACGCGATCGCGGTCGCCTGCTCGAGCAGGTCGGTCGGGATGTCGTAGTCGAGCATCACGTAGCCACGGGCGACGAGCACGCCCTGCAGCCGACGGCGGAGCACGTCGATGCCGGGGATGGTCTCGTCGGTGGAGATCAGCAACGCGGTGGACTCGAGGATGACCGGCCCGAAGATCTCCAGGCCCGCCTGACGCAGGGTGCTGCCGGTCGAGACGACGTCGGCGACCGCGTCCGCGACGCCGAGCCGCACGGCGCTCTCCACGGCACCGTCGAGCTGCACGAGCGTGGCGGTCACCCCGTGGCGACCGAGGAACTCCCCCACGAGGCCGGGGTAGCTCGTCGCGACGCGGACCCCGTCGAGGTCCTGCAGCGAACCGAAGCGTCCGGGCGTGCCGGCGAAGCGGAAGGTCGAGTCGGCGAACCCGAGGGCGTCGACCTCGTGCGCCTGGGACCCCGAGTCGAGGAGCAGGTCGCGGCCGGTGATGCCGACGTCGAGCGCGCCGGAACCGACGTAGGTCGCGATGTCGCGCGGACGGAGGAAGAAGAACTCCACGCCGTTGCGCTCGTCGATGAGGTGGAGGGCCTTCGGGTCACGACGACCGGCGTAGCCGGCCTCCCGCAGCATCTCGGAGGCGGTCTCGGAGAGCGAGCCCTTGTTGGGCACGGCGATGCGCAGCATCAGGTGGTCTGCTTTCTGGTGGAGGTCGGCGACTGGTCAGCGCGTCACAGATGTCGCCAGACGTCCGCAGGGGTGAGGCCCTTCGCGACCATGAGCACCTGCAGGTGGTACACGAGCTGCGAGATCTCCTCGGCCGTGCGGACGTCGCCCTCGTACTCGGCGGCCATCCAGACCTCGGCGGCCTCTTCCACGATCTTCTTGCCGATCTGGTGCACGCCGGCGTCCAGTTCGGCGACGGTGCCGGAGCCCTCGGGGCGCGATGCGGCCTTCTCGGTCAGCTCCGCGAACAGCTCGTCGAACGTCTTCACGGGACCAGGCTACCGTCCCGCGAGCGCACGCTGCGCCGCGTCACGGAGGTCACGGATGCGGGACTCGGGGTCGCCGCCGTAGACCGCGGACCCGGCGACCAGGGTGTCGGCCCCGCTCCGCACGGCCTGGGGCACGGTGTCGACCGCGATGCCGCCGTCGACCTCGAGCCAGACGTCGAGCCCCGAGGCGTCGACGGCCGCGCGGGCGTCGGCGAGCTTCGGCATCACCTCGGGCATGAAGGACTGACCGCCGAACCCGGGCTCGACCGTCATGAGCAGGATCATGTCGTAGGCGTCGAGGTGCGCGAGCACGGGGGTGATCGGCGTGCCGGGCTTCACCGCGACCGCGGCACGGGCGCCGTTCGACCGGATCGCTGCGGCGGTCGCCACCGGGTCGGTCGCGGCTTCGAGGTGGAACGTCACGCTGGACACCCCGAGCTCGGCGTACTTCGGGGCCTCGGTGTCGGCGTCGGTGATCATCAGGTGGACGTCGAGCGGCACGGGTGACACCTGCTGCAGCCGCTCGACGATCGGCAGCCCGAGCGTCAGGTTCGGCACGAAGTGGTTGTCCATGACGTCGACGTGCACCAGGTCGGCGGTGGCGATGCGCCCGAGCTCACGCTCGAGGTTCGCGAAGTCGGCGGACAGGATGCTCGGCGAGATGCGGATCGTCACACGACGAGCCTACCGGCGCTCGACGGGTCCACTTAGGCTGCTGGCATGACCGATGTCGATCCGGAGTCCATCCTGGTGCAGGTCGTGTTCGCCCCCGACGCCGGTGCACCGCTGCCCGACGTGATCCGGGAGCTCGAGGACGTCCTCGAGGTGATGGACTTCGCGCTCTTCCTGTCGCACGGCGACGTCGTGCGCTGGGACAACGGCGGCGGCCGCGGCCAGGTCCGACTGGCACGGCTCGACCACGGCACGCCGGTCACCGTGGACATCGAGCTGGTCATGTCCGGCGGCCTCGGACTGACGCACGGCGACGCCCTCGCGGGCGTGGCGGCTGCCGGCGCGGTGCTGCTCACCGCCGCGCGGAGCGGCTCGCCCGCGGACGACCCGGCGGCCCCGGCGTCGACCGACGACCCCGTGCCCACCGCACGGCAGGTCGACGCCGACGCCGAGCGCCGGGTGGTCGAGGCGATGGAGCGGGTCGCCTACGACGCCCGCGGCACGGACCTCGCCTGGCGCATCCGCGAGGCCGAGGAGCAGAACGTCACGGCCGCCGACGGGACCCTCGGCAAGGGACTGCGCTTCGTCCGCGCGGCGGGGCGACTCTCCCGCAACGACGGCTTCGACTTCCGGATGGAGTGACCGGAGGCGTCACCGACGACGGAACAGCGCGATGAACATCGCGTCCGTCCCCACGCGGTGCGGCCAGAGCTGCGCCGTCATGCCGTCCGCGACCTGCGGGTCCCGGGCGGCGACCGAGCGGACCACCGAGGCCGTGTCCACCTGCTCGAGCAGGTCCCCGTGCCGTCGCATCAGCGCGTCGACCTGCCCGCGGGTCTCGGCGAGGTGCGGCGAGCACGTGACGTAGGCCAGCGTGCCGCCCGGTGCGAGCACGCGCACCGCGGCGTCGAGGAGCTCCGTCTGCAGCACCGCGAGCTCCTGCACGTCCTCGGGCACCTTGCGCCAGCGGGCCTCCGGGCGACGACGGAGTGCGCCGAGGCCGGTGCACGGTGCGTCGAGCAGCACGCGGTCGTACCGCACGCCGGAGCCGTCCTGGCCGTACCGGCGGGCGTCGCCCTCGACGACGCTGACGGTGTCGCCGAACGCCGCGAGGGCCTTCCGGACCAGTCCGACACGCGCCGGCACGAGTTCGTTCGCGACGAGGGTCGCGCCGGCCTGTGCGGCCTCGGCCGCGAGCAGTGCGGCCTTGCCACCGGGTCCGGCACAGAGGTCGAGCCACCGCTCCCCCGGCTGGATCTCGGAGGACCGGCTGAGCGCCAGGGCGGCGAGCTGCGAGCCCTCGTCCTGCACGCGGAGCCGTCCGGCGGCGATGCCCGGCACCCGGGCGGGGTCACCGGTCACGCCGCGGATGCCGACGGGCGACACGGGCAGCGCGTCGGCGTCCGCCACGACGTCGGCCGCCTCGGCCGGGACGGGAGGCTCGGAACCGGTCGCGTCGTCGCCCTGCGGCTCGGCGTCGACCGGCTCCACAGCCGTGGTCGCGGTGCGCAGGTCGGCCTCCGTCGCGAGTCCGGGCAGCGCGGCGAGCTGGACACGGGGTGCGACGTCGTCGGCCGCGAGCAGCGCCACGAGTTCGTCGCGGGAGCGCTCGGCCGCGAGGGCGTCCCGGAGCGAGGCGATGACCCACGCCGGGTGCGACCAGCGCGTGGCGAGGAGCTCGTCCCCGGACAGGCCGCGGGTGATCTCGGTGTCCCACTCCTCGGGCGTCCTCGCCGCGACCTTGCGCATCACCGCGTTGACGAACCCGGTGGCGCGGTGGGCACCGACCTCGCGGGTGAGCTCGACGGTGGCGGAGACGGCAGCGTGCGTGGGCGTGCGCATCGCGAGCAGCTGGTGGACCCCGAGGCGCAGGACGTCGAGCACGTCGGCCTCGACGTTGCCGACCTTCCGACCGGAGGCAGCCTCGACGACGGCGTCGTACCGACCGATCATCCGGATGGTGCCGTAGGCGAGCTCGGTCGCGAAGCCGGCGTCACGCGCAGAGAGCGCGGCCCGGCGGATGCGCGTCGGGAGCAGGAGGTTGGCGTAGGCGTCGTCGACCTGCACGGCCCGGATCACGTCGAAGGCGACCCGGCGGGCGCTCGGGCCGCGGACCGTGCGGGTCTCGGGACGGTGCTGCTGGTGCGGGCTCATGCGAGGACCTTCCCGTCGAGGGTGCCGAGGCCACGGGCCCAGGCCGCGGCGTCCATCGCCGTCTTGCCGGCCGGCTGCACCAGAGCGAGCACGAGTGGCTCGTCGGCGGTCCCGACGAGGAGGGCGCCGCCCTGGAGCGTCAACGCGCCGGGGGCGAGCGACGGGGCGGGGTCTGCCGGGCCTCCTGTCCGGGGCATCCGGTGGGACCGGAGCAGCTTGACGCGCGTCTGTCCGAGGTGCGCGAAGGCGCCGGGCTCCGGCGTCACACCGCGGATGTGGGCGTGGACGGCGGCGGCCGGCGCGGCGAAGTCGACGCGACCGTCCTCGATGGTGGTCTTCGGGGCGGTGGTCGGCTCGCCCACCTGGTCCGTGGCGGTGGCGCTGCCGTCCGCGATGCCGTCGACGACCCGGGCGACGACCTCGGCACCGGTCTCGGCCATGGCGGCCAGGACCTCGCCGGCCGTCGCCTCGGGGTCGATGTCGAATGGTTCGCTGGCGAACACGGGGCCGGCGTCGAGCGCCTCCACGAGCTGGAACACCGTGGCGGCGGTCCGCGTGTCGCCGGCCATCACGGCACGCTGCACGGGTGCGGCGCCGCGGTACGCCGGCAGGTCGGAGAAGTGCAGGTTGACCCAGCCGTGGCGCGGGGTGTCGAGCGCCGCACGGCGGAGCAGGGCGCCGTAGGCGACGATGACGCCCAGGTCGACGTCCAGCTCGGCGATCCGGCGGGTGACCTCGTCGTCGACGCGGGCGGCCTCGAGCACGGGCAGCCCGAGCTCCTCCGCGACCTGGGCGACCGGCGTCGGGGTCAGGACGCGCTTGCGGCCCTGCGGTGTCGGCGGACGCGTGAGCACCGCGGCGATCTCGTGGTCGGACGCCGCGAGCCGACGGAGGGTGGGGACGGCCGCAGCGGGGCTGCCGGCGACGACGAGACGCATGGGTTCGATCCTCCCATGCCGGCACCGCCCCGGGCTGCCCGCCGCTGTCCGTCCGGCGCAGGAGCGAGCCGTCCGGGAACCAGCCGAGAGCGATGTGCGTACGGTCCCGCTCATGGCAGACATCACCACCTCCACCAACCGGTACGCCGGTTCCACCATCCAGAAGGCCACGCTCGTCGTGGGCATCGTGTTCCTGGTCGTCGGGATCGCCGGGTTCGTCCCCGGCATCACCACCGGCGACCTCGGCGGCGCCGGGCACGGCTCGATGGCCATGCTGCTGGGGCTGTTCCAGGTCTCGGTCCTGCACAACATCGTGCACCTGCTCTTCGGGATCGTCGGGCTGGCCGCCGCCCGGAGCGCCGTCGGCTCCCGCAGCTACCTGGTCATCGGCGGCATCGTCTACCTGGTGCTGTTCGTCTACGGGCTGTTCACGGCCGACCACGCGTCCGCCGCGAACTTCGTCCCGCTGAACACCGCCGACAACTGGCTGCACCTGCTGCTCGCCGGCGGCATGGTCGCCCTCGGCGTGTTCCTGCCGCGGCCGGACGGACGCCAGCGCCGCGACCGCACCACCACCGCCTGAGGTCGTCTCAGACCTCGGCGAACGGCTCCGCGTCGTCGAGCCGCGCCCGCAGTGTGGGTGCGGCTCGACGACGGTTGCCACCCGGGAGCACCCGCCGTGTCGACGACCGGCGGATGACCTCGGCCTTGAGCGTCGCGGCGACCTCGGTGCCGTGGGCGTAGGGGAACCGCACGATCGCCCGGACCGTGCCGGGCACGGGGTCGTCGACCGGGACCGGTCCGAGCACCGGCCCGACCGGCGCCGCTCCGAGGGCCTCGACCGCCGCGGTCACCGCCTCTTCCGTCCCGGTGAGCGTCGCCACTCGGACGGCCGGCGGGAACATGAGTTCGCGGCGGTCGACGAGCTCGTCGTGGGCGGGCGTGTCGAGTCGCCACAGCGCCATCGCCGTCGCCAGTGACCCGCCGATGCCGACCAGGTAGACCTCGGCCCCGGGAGCGCCCTTGGCTGCTGCGTTCGTCCAGAAGCGCAGCACCTCCTCCTGCACTCGCAGGCCCTCGCGCCCGAGCATCTTCTCGCCGTCGAGGAGCAGCACGCAGGCGTACCCACCGGGCGTCGACGGCTCCGCACCGCGCGTGGCCACCACGACCGCCGGGCGAGCCGGGACCTCGTCGATCGGGCGTGAGCCGTCCGCGACGATGATGCGCGTGCCCGGGAACGCCCGACCGAGCTCGTCCGCGGTGCGCTGCGCCCCCTGGCCGACGGCCTTGAGCTTCCCACCGCCACACGTCGGGCAGCGGTACCCCGCCGCGAGGGCCCCGCAGAACCGGCACTGGGGAACGGCGCCGTGCGTCGGGCTGCCGAGGGGTCCCCCGCACACCCGGCAGTGGGCGCGCTCCCCGCAGTCGGCGCAGACGAGCCCGGTGCCGAAGCCCGGGTTGGCGACCTGCACGAGCACGGGGCCGGTGCGGCTGGCCTCCCGGGCGGCACGCCAGGCGCTGCTCGGGATCCGGGCCTGTGCGGCGAAGCCCTCGGCACTGACCTGTTGCGCCGTCGGGATGACCTTCGGCACCGCGGCCCGGAGCGGCGTCACGTCGTCGAGCCAGTGCAGCTCCACCAGGCGCTGCACGTCGGTGCTCCGTGCGTGGGAGAGGAACAGCAGTGCGGCACCCGACTGCGCCGCTCGGACCAGGGCCACGTCCCGGGTGTGCACGTAGGGCGCGCGGGGCTCGATGAAGGACGCGTCGCCGTCGTCCCACATCGCGATGAGGCCGAGGTCACTGGCCGGCGCGTACATCGCCGTGCGGTTGCCGATCGCGACGACGGGGTGCGTGCGGGCCTGCAGCAGGGCCTTCGCGCGTTGGCCGTTCGTCTGCTTGGCGTCGAAGCGGACCACGCGCTCCGCGGGGACCAGGGCGTGCAGGGCGCGTTCCAGGTCGGTGAGGTCGCGGAAGTCCGGCACCGCGATGACCGCGGACCGCTCGGTGGCCAGGGTGCGGGCGGCGGCCTGCGCCAGGGTCAGCGCCCAGCCGGGCACCCAGGCGGGGTCGTCGGGGACGGAGACGGAGACAGGGGCTGGCGCATCGGCATCGGCATCGGCATCGGCGTCGGCGTCGGCGTCGGCGTCGGCGTCGGCGTCTGCATCAGCCTCGGCCTCGGCCTCGGCCTCGGCCTCGGCCTCGGTGTCCTCCGGTACCGCGCTCGGCAGCTGCACGGGGTGCGGCATCGCCGCGACGGCCGCACGCTGGTTCGTCGCCAGGATGCCCTCGACGACGCCGTCGGCGTACCCGGTGACCGCAGGGGCCTCGACCGCCGGAGGCACGTGGTCGGCATCCCGCGCGAGCCAGGCCTTCTCGACCCGGACCTGCCGCGTCGGCACCGCGAGCCGGAGCACGTCGCTCGCCACGCCGGCGGCCCGGTCGGCCACGGCACGAGCGAGCGCCCAGATCTCCGGCGCGAGCACCGGCACCGGACTGACGAGCGTCTCGATCGCACTCAGCTCGCCGGGGAACGCTCCACCGGGGGCCCCGGGACCGTCCTCGACGACCTCGATGACGTAGGCGTCCGACATCCGGGCGCCGGTGCGGAGCGGGACCTTCACGCGGACCCCGGGCACGCACGCGTCCTCGTGCTCGGCCGGCACCCGGTAGTCGAACAGTCGGTCGAGCTGCGGGAGCGGCGAGTCGAGCACGACGCGCGCGACGGTGGTCACGCGGCCGCTCAGACGGTGGCGGCGACGAGTCCTGCGGCCTGGCGGAGGGCGTCGACACGGTCGAGCTGCTCCCAGGTGAACCCGGGGAGCTCACGACCGAAGTGGCCGTACGTCGCCGTCTGCGCGTACCGCGGCTTGAGCAGGTCGAGGTCACGGATGATCGCGGCCGGACGCAGGTCGAACACCTGACGGATCGCGGCCTCGATGACCGCGTCGTCGACGTGCCCCGTGCCGAACGTCTCCACGTAGAGCCCGACGGGCTTCGCGCGGCCGATCGCGTACGCGACCTGGACCTCGAGACGGTCGGCGAGCCCCGCGGCGACCGCGTTCTTCGCGACCCAGCGCAGCGCGTACGCCGCCGACCGGTCGACCTTGGACGGGTCCTTGCCGCTGAACGCCCCACCACCATGCCGGGACGCCCCACCGTAGGTGTCGACGATGATCTTGCGTCCGGTGAGCCCGGCGTCGCCCTGGGGCCCGCCGATCTCGAACCGGCCGGTCGGGTTCACGATGACCTCGACGTCCGCGGAGTCGAGCTCGACCTGGTCCAGGACCGGGCGGATGACGTGCTCCGTGATCGCGGCCGTCAGCTCGTCGAGCGTCACGCTCGGCGAGTGCTGCGTCGACACGACGACGGTCTCGACGCTCTTCGGCACGACGCCGTCGTACCCGACGGTGACCTGGGTCTTGCCGTCGGGCCGCAGGAACGTCAGCTCCCCGGACTTGCGGACGGCGGCCAGGCGCTCGGCGAGCCGGTGCGCGAGCCAGATGGCGACGGGCATGTACTCGGGCGTCTCGTTCGTCGCGAAGCCGAACATGATGCCCTGGTCACCCGCACCCTGACGGTCCAGCGGGTCGACACCGGCACCGGAGCGGGAGTCCAGCGACTCGTCGACGCCCTGCGCGATGTCCGGCGACTGCGCACCGATCGAGACCTCGACGCCGCACGTGGCGCCGTCGAAGGAGACCTCGGACGAGTTGTAGCCGATGCCCGTGATCACGTCACGGACCAGCTTGGGGATCTCGACGTAGCCCGACGTGGTGACCTCACCGGCCACGTGCACGAGCCCCGTCGTCACCATCGTCTCGACCGCGACCCGCGCGTGCGGGTCGACGGCGAGCAGGGCGTCGAGGATCGTGTCCGAGATCTGGTCACAGATCTTGTCGGGGTGCCCCTCCGTCACCGACTCGGACGTGAACAGGCGCAGCGTGCTGGACGTCACCGGGCTCAGACGGTGGGCTGGGGCTGCTGCTTGGTGACGGTGAGCTTGTCCTCGTTGATCTCGTGGAGGGCCACCGACAGCGGCTTGTCGTCGATCGTGGAGTCGACGAGCGGACCGACGTTGTCGAAGAGCGAGCCCTCGTGCAGGTCGGCGTAGTAGTCGTTGATCTGTCGCGCGCGCTTCGAGGCGAAGATGACGAGCGCGTACTTCGACTCCACCTTGGACAGCAGGTCGTCGATGGGCGGGTCGATGATGCCCTGGGGGTTGGCCATGGTGTCTCCAGACAACGAGCGGATGCGCTCCCGGCTAGGGCGCAGTGAACAAGTCTACGACCTCGCGTGCCGCCGTGCCGACATCCGAGTTCACGATCCGCACGTCGAACTCGTCCTGCGCGGCCAGTTCGACCTTCGCGGTCTCGAGTCGGCGAGCCTGTTCCTCGGACGACTCGGTCCCGCGGCCGATGAGCCGGCGGACGAGTTCGTCCCACGTCGGGGGCAGCAGGAACACCAGGACCGCCTCGGGCATGGCGTCGCGGACCTGTCGGGCGCCCTGCAGGTCGATCTCGAGCATCACCTTGTCGCCGGCGTCCAGCGCGCGGTCGATCGGCGGACGCGGGGTGCCGTACCGGTACGAGTTGTGCACGGTGGCCCACTCGAGCAGTTCACGCTCGCGGATCATCCGGTCGAACTCGGCGTCGTCGACGAAGTAGTAGTGCACGCCGTCGACCTCGCCGGGCCGCGGCTTCCTGGTGGTCGCGGAGACGCTGAGGTTCACCTCGGGGTACTGCTCGCGGATGTACGCGCTGACGGTCCCCTTGCCGACGGCGGTGGGGCCGGCGAGCACGACGAGCTTCGACACGCCACGCTTCCGCCCGCGCGCGGCGAGCCAGTCGGAGAGCGCCGTGCGCTGTCGGGTGCCGAGGCCGCCGAGGCGCTTCGACGGCGCGATCCGCAGCGAGCCCATGATCGTCTCGGCACGGGCCGGTCCGATGCCGTTCAGGCTGGTCAGGAGGTCACGGACCCGGAGCGACTTCTCCGCGGGGGCCTCGGCGTCGTTCCAGGCGGTGCGGGCGACGTCCAGCGCCGACCGCTCCCCCGTGGCGACGGCGGCCTTCACCGCGGCGCGGGCCCGGCGGGCGGCGACGGCGGCGCGGGCGGCCGCGGCGCGGTCCACCTCGGGCGGCGTGCGGTGCGCGGGCAGGGAGCCGGAGTCGTGGGTCGTGCCGTCGTCGGTCATGCCAGGGCCGCCCGGATGCGCTCGGCACGGTCGGTCACGAGCGCCGCGACGCCGTCCGGGCCGTCGGTCAGCAGCCCGCGGGACTCGCTCACGAGCACCTGCTCGGCGCGTGAGCCGTACAGCGCGCGGAGGTCCTCGATCCGGGCACCCTGCGCGCCGAAGCCGGGCGCGAGCACGGGCGCGTTCCCGATCTCGTCCGCGCCGATGCCGAAGTCCGTCAGGTCGAGGGTGGCGCCGAGCACCAGCCCGACGTCGCCGATGGCCTGGTCGTCCTCGGCCGGGTTGTCGTCTGCCACGTCGAGAACGATACCGGCAGCGACGCTCCGCCCGGCACGCGGCCCCTCGGCGAGCACCGCGGTCTGCAGCACGCGCGCCTCGGGGTTGCTCGTCGCGGCCAGCACGAACACGCCGGCGCCGTGCTGCCGCGCGACGGCGATCGTCCCGCGCAGCGAGCCGTACCCGAGGTACGGCGACACCGTCATCGCGTCGGCCGCGAACGGCCCGTCGGCGTCGATCCACGCCGTGGCGTAGTCGTCCCCCGTCGTCCCGATGTCGCCGCGCTTGACGTCGGCGACGACCAGGAGGCCCGCATCACGTGCCCGACGGATCGTCGCGTCGAGCGCGCGGAAGCCGGCCACCCCCGCAGCCTCGAAGAACGCGACCTGCGGCTTCACGACGGCGGCGCGACCGGCAGCCGCGTCCACCAGGACGCGGCCGAACGCGGTCAGCCCTGCTTCGTCACGGCCGAGCCCCCACGCCGCCAGGGTGGCGGCGTGGGGGTCGATCCCGACGCACAGTGCGGACCGCGACCCGATGGCGGACGCGAGCCGGACGCCGAACGGCTCCGGGCCTCCTGCCCGTTGTGCGGTGACGAGGCGGTCCGTCACCAGCCCGCCCGCTCGAGCGCGTAGTCCTGCAGGCTGCGCACGCTGTGCGGGGTGCCGATCGTCTCGATGGCCGCGACCGCGGCACCGAGCTGGGCGATCGTCGTGAACAGCGGCTTGTCCGCGGCGACCGTGGCCGCGCGGATCTCGTAGCCGTCGGCGCGACCGGCGGCGCCGGACGGCGTGTTGATCACGATGTCGACCTCGTTGCGGGCGAGCAGGTCGACGACGCTCTCCCCGCCCTGGCTGTACTTGCCGACCACGTCGACCATGATCCCGTTGCGGCGGAGCACCTCGGCGGTGCCCTCCGTCGCGGTGATCGTGAAGCCGAGTTGCTGCAGGCGGTGCACCGGCAGGACGATCGCGCGCTTGTCGGTGTCCGCGACGCTCACGAAGACGGTGCCGCTCGTCGGGAGCCCACCGTAGGCGGCCTCCTGGCTCTTCAGGAACGCCCGCGGGAAGTCGCGGTCGATGCCCATGACCTCACCGGTGGAGCGCATCTCGGGGCTGAGCACCGAGTCGACGACCTGGCCCTCGGCGGTGCGGAAGCGACGGAAGGGCAGAACCGCTTCCTTGACGGCGACCGGTGCCTGCGCCGGCACGAACGCGCCGTCGCGGGCGGGCAGCATGCCCTCGTCGACCAGGCCCGCGATCGAGGTGCCCGTCATGATCCGCGCGGCGGCCTTCGCCAGAGCGATGCCGAGTGCCTTCGAGACGAACGGGACGGTGCGGCTGGCGCGCGGGTTGGCCTCGAGGACGTAGAGCACGCCCGCGGCGATGGCGAACTGCACGTTGAGCATGCCGCGCACGCCGACACCGCGCGCGATCTTCTCGGTGGCGTCGACCACGGCCTGGATCTCGCCGCGGCCGAGCCCGACCGGCGGGAGCGTGCAGGACGAGTCACCGGAGTGGATGCCCGCCTCTTCGATGTGCTCCATGATGCCGCCGATGTAGAGCCGCTCGCCGTCGAACAGGGCGTCGACGTCGATCTCCACCGCGTCGTCGAGGAACCGGTCCACCAGGAGCGGCAGGTCCGGGCCGATGATCGCCTGGTCGGCCATCCGGCCGAAGTAGTCGGCCATCGCGGTGGAGTCGTAGACGATCTCCATGCCGCGGCCGCCGAGCACGTAGGACGGGCGGACGAGCACCGGGTAGCCGATCTCCTCGGCGATCCCGGTGGCGCTGGCCAGGTCGTGCGCGGTGCCGTTGCGGGGCGCGAGCAGGCCGGCCTGGTCGAGGATCGCGGAGAACTGGCCGCGCTCCTCGGCGGAGTCGATCGCGGTCGGCGTGGTGCCGAGGATCGGGATGCCCGCCGCCTCGAGGGGCTTCGCGAGCCCGAGGGCCGTCTGGCCGCCGAGCTGCACGACGACGCCGACGAGTTCACCGGAGGCGGCTTCGGCCTCGATGACCTCGAGGACGTCCTCGACGGTGAGGGGCTCGAAGTACAGGCGGTCCGAGGTGTCGTAGTCCGTCGACACCGTCTCCGGGTTGCAGTTGACCATGATGGTCTCGAACCCGGCGTCGCTCAGCGCGAAGGACGCGTGCACGCAGGAGTAGTCGAACTCGACGCCCTGGCCGATGCGGTTCGGACCGGAACCGAGGATGACGACCTTCTTGCGGTCGCTCGGCGCCACCTCGGTCTCGACGTCGTACGACGAGTAGTGGTACGGCGTCAGGGCCGGGAACTCGCCGGCGCAGGTGTCGACCGTCTTGAAGACGGGCCGGATGCCCAGCTCGTGCCGCGTGTCGCGGACCTGCTGCTCGGTGACCTGCTGGTCGGTCGTGCTCCGCAGCGAGGCGATCTGGACGTCGCTGAAGCCGTGCTCCTTGGCCCAGCGGATCGTGTCCGCGTCGAGGGCGCCGGCGGCGCGGATCTCCTCGGCGACCTCGTTGATGAGCACGATCTGGTCGACGAACCACGGGTCGATCTTCGTGGCGTCGAAGACCTCGGCCGCGGTGGCACCGGCGACGAGGGCCTGCTGCACCGTGACGATGCGGCCGTCGGTCGGGATCGCGGACTTCGCCAGCAGCGCGTCCTTGTCGAGCTCGGCGGCCGGGGTGTCCCAGTGGAAGCTCGACCCCCGCTTCTCGAGGGAGCGCAGCGACTTCTGCATGGCGGTGGCGAAGTTCCGGCCGATCGCCATGGCCTCGCCGACGCTCTTCATCGTCGTGGTCAGCGTGGCGTCGGCAGCCGGGAACTTCTCGAACGCGAAGCGCGGGGTCTTCACGACGACGTAGTCGAGCGTCGGCTCGAAGCTCGCCGGGGTGACCCGCGTGATGTCGTTCTGGATCTCGTCGAGGCGGTACCCGATGGCGAGCTTCGCGGCGATCTTCGCGATCGGGAAGCCCGTGGCCTTCGAGGCCAGGGCGCTGGACCGGGACACGCGGGGGTTCATCTCGATGACGATCACGCGGCCGTTCGCCGGGTCGATCGCGAACTGGATGTTGCACCCACCGGTGTCGACCCCGACGCGGCGGATGATGTCGATGCCGATGTCGCGGAGGTTCTGGTACTCGCGGTCGGTCAGCGTCAGCGCGGGGGCGACGGTGATCGAGTCGCCGGTGTGCACGCCCACCGGGTCGACGTTCTCGATCGAGCAGACGACGACCGTGTTGTCGGCGTTGTCCCGCATGAGCTCGAGCTCGTACTCCTTCCACCCGAGGATGGACTCCTCGAGCAGGACCTCGGTCGTGGGGCTCGACTGCAGGCCGTCACCGACGAAGCGGATGAGCTCGGTCTCGTTGTACGCGAACCCGGAGCCGAGGCCGCCCATGGTGAAGGACGGACGGACGACGAGCGGGTAGCCGAGGTCCTTCGCGAACTCCTTCGCTTCCTCGAGCGTGTGGGCGATGTGGCTGCGGGCCACGTCCGCGCCGGACTCGAGGACGAGCTCCTTGAAGAGCTGGCGGTCCTCACCGCGCTGGATGGCGTCGACCTTGGCGCCGATGAGCTCGACGCCGTGCTTGTCCAGGATCCCGGCCTCGTCGAGGGCGATCGCCGCGTTCAGGGCGGTCTGCCCGCCGAGCGTCGGCAGGACGGCGTCCGGCTGCTCGATGCGGATGATCTCCTCGAGCGACGCGTTCGTGATCGGCTCGATGTAGGTCGCGTCGGCGAAGTCGGGGTCGGTCATGATCGTCGCCGGGTTCGGGTTGACGAGGATCACGCGGATGCCCTCGGCCCGGAGCACGCGGCAGGCCTGGGTGCCGGAGTAGTCGAACTCGGCGGCCTGCCCGATGACGATCGGGCCGGAGCCGATGACGAGGACGGAGGTGATGTCGGGGCGCTTGGGCATCAGTTGCCCTCCTTCGTGATGTCGGCGGCGGGCGTCGTGGCGTCGGCGGTCGCCGCGTCGAGCGGCTCGCCGGCACGACGGGCCACGACCATGTCGCGGAACCGGTCGAACAGGTACATGCTGTCGTGCGGTCCGGCGGCGGCCTCGGGGTGGTACTGCACGCTGAACGCGGGGATGTCGAGCGCGCGGAGGCCCTCGACCACGTTGTCGTTGAGCGAGTAGTGCGAGACCTCGACGCGGCCGAAGCCGACCGGGGACTCGAGGACCTGTCCGACGGGGGCGTCGACCGCGAAGCCGTGGTTCTGGCTCGTGATCTCGACCTTGCCCGTCGTGGTGTCGAGCACCGGCTGGTTGATGCCGCGGTGGCCGAACGGCAGCTTGTAGGTGCCGAAGCCGAGGGCACGGCCGAGCAGCTGGTTGCCGAAGCAGATGCCGAAGAACGGCCGACCGTCCCGCAGGCTCTCCTGCAGCAGGGAGACCTGCGCGTCGGAAGCTGCCGGGTCACCGGGCCCGTTCGAGTAGAACAGGGCGTCGGGGTCGAGCTCACGGAGACGCTCGACGGTGACGTCCTGCGGCAGCACGTGCACCTCGAAGCCGCGCTGGGCGAGGTAGCGGGTGGTCGACGTCTTCACGCCGAGGTCGAGCACGGCCAGCGTGCCGATCTGCTCGCCGACCGCGTCGACGACGTACTCGGCGTCGGTCGACACGGCGGCGGAGAGGCTCTGCCCGGCCATGTCGGCCTGCTCGCGGACCAGCGCGAGCTGCTCGTCCGGCGAGAGCGCGGCGTCGGGGCCGCTGAAGACGCCGCCCTTCATCGCGCCGGCGTCCCGGATGCGACGGGTCACGGCGCGGGTGTCGATCCCGGAGATCCCGACGATGCCGTCGCGCTCCAGGTGGTCGTCGAGCGACGCGGTGGCGCGGTGGTTCGACACCACGCGGCTGGGGTCGCGGACGACGTAGCCGGCGACCCAGATGCGACGGGACTCGGGGTCCTCGTCGTTGACGCCGGTGTTGCCGATGTGCGGCGCGGTCTGCACCACGATCTGCCCGGCGTAGGACGGGTCGGTCAGCGTCTCCTGGTAGCCGGTCATGCCGGTCGCGAACACCACCTCGCCGAGGCTGCGTCCGCGGGCGCCGTACGCCCATCCGTCGTGTCGGGTGCCGTCCTCGAGGACCAGCACGGCCCGTTCGCGTGTCATGAGTTCGTCCCTTCGCCCGCGGTCTGCGGGTGGTTGTGCTTCGTCGCCAGCTCCTGGAGTGCGTGCAGCGGGGCTGCGTCGCCCTCCGGGAACCGGAAGTAGGTGTCGAGGTCCGTCGCACCAGCGGCGCCGGTCGCCGTCCATCGCAGACGCACCAGCCCCCCTGGTTCGACGACGCGGTCGATGGCCGCGGTCGCCCGGTCGGCGCCGCGGACCAGGTCGGCGGCGATCCAGCGGTCGGTCTCCCCCGCCAGGTGCAGGACGACGCCGGTCGCGTGGACGGTCACGCCGCCGCGGCCCCGGAAGCCGAGTCCTCCCGCCGTGATGCGCTCCAGCGGCTGGTCGGCGCGGGTCGTCGCGACGGTGAAGCCGTCCCAGGACCCGGCCGCCGGGGACAGGTCGGTCGGCACACCGACGGGAGGCACGGTGTCGGCCTGCTTCCTGACCCGCGTCCGCCAGGTGCGCACCATGGCCACGAACAGCGCGGCCACCGCGAGCAGGATCAGCCCGCCGAGGAGCCACCGGGCGGCGTCGCCGCTCATGCCCGGGTCCCCTCGGTGGCGCGGGCGGCCGTGCGCGCTGCGGCCGCGACGGTGTCGTGGTCGACGAGCGCGCCGTCGAGGAGCGTCGGGTACCCCTGGTGGAAGGTCGCGACGACCCGGCCCGGCAGGCGCATGCCGAGGTACGGCGAGTTCTGCGACTGCCCCGCCAGGTCGGTGACGGCGAACTCGCGGACCGCGCTCGGGTCGTACAGGGTGACCTCGGCCGGGGCCCCCTCGGCGATCGCGTGTCCGTGGCCCTCGACCTGGCCGATGCGGGCCGGGGCGCTCGAGAGCACGCGGGCGACGTCGGACCAGTCGAGTCGGCCGTCCTCGACCACGGCGGCGTGCACCACGCTCAGCGCGGACTCGAGCCCGACCATGCCGTTCGCGGCGGCCGGCCACTCGCAGCACTTCGCCTCGGCGGTGTGCGGTGCGTGGTCGGTGGCGACGATGTCGATCGTGCCGTCGACCAGGGCGGCGCGCAGGGCGTCGACGTCCTCGCGGGAGCGCAGCGGCGGGTTCACCTTGTAGCGGGCGTCGTAGCCGGGGGCGCCGTCGACCCCGGCGATGAGGTCCTCGGTCAGCACCAGGTGGTGCGGCGTGACCTCGGCCGTGACGTCGATCCCACGGGACTTGGCCCAGCGGATGACCTCGACGCTGCCGGCGGTCGAGACGTGGCACACGTGCAGCCGCGCTCCGACGTGGTCGGCGAGCAGGACGTCGCGGGCGATGATGGCTTCTTCTGCCACGGCCGGCCACCCGGCGAGCCCGAGCTCCGAGGACAGGCGGCCCTCGTTCATCTGCGCGCCGATGGTCAGGCGGGGCTCCTGCGCGTGCTGCGCCAGCACACCGCCGAAGCCCTTGATGTACTCCAGCGCCCGGCGCATCAGCAGCGGGTCGGCCACGCACGAGCCGTCGTCGGAGAACACCCGCACCTTCGCGCGGGAGGTCGCCATCGCGCCGATCTCGGACAGGTGCGTGCCCTGCAGGCCCTGGGACACGGCGCCGATCGGGCGGACCGTGACGTAGCCGGCGTCGTCGCCGAGGGCCTGGACCTGTTCGACCACACCGGCGGTGTCCGCGACGGGGCTCGAGTTCGCCATCGCGTTGACGGCGGTGAAGCCGCCGGCGGCCGCGGCCCGCGAGCCGGACAGGACGGTCTCGGACTCCTCGTGACCGGGCTCGCGGAGGTGCGTGTGCAGGTCCACGAGACCGGGCAGGGCGATCAGGCCGTCGGCGTCGATGGTGGTGGCGCCGGCCGTCTCGAGACCGGACCCGACCGCGGTGATGCGTCCCCCCTGCAGCCTGATGTCGGCACGCGAGCCGTCGACCAGCTGGGCGCCGCGGATGAGGTGAGCGGTCATGCGACGGACTCCTTCTGGTCGGTGCCGGACGGGGTGCCTGCGCCGGTCAGGGCCAGGTACAGGACGGCCATGCGGACGGAGACGCCGTGCTCGACCTGTTCGACGATCGTCGAGGCGGGCGAGTCGGCCGCCACGCCGGCGATCTCCAGCCCGCGGTTCATCGGCCCGGGGTGCATCACGAGGGTGCGCTCCGACAGGCGCGCGAAGCGGGCTGCGGTGAGACCCCAGTGGCGGGTGTACTCGCGGGGGTTCGGGAAGAAGGCGTCGTTCATGCGCTCCTGCTGGATGCGGAGCGTCATCACGACGTCGGGGTCCTCGGCGAGGGCCGTGTCGAGGTCGTGGTGCACCACAGCGCCGAAGGGGCGCTCGGTCGCCGGCAGCAGGGTCGGCGGCGCGGCGAAGGTGACGCTCGCACCCAGGGTGCGGAGCAGCCAGGCGTTGCTCCTGGCGACGCGGCTGTGCAGGACGTCGCCGACGATGAGGACGCGGACGCCGTCGAGGCCCTGGCCGCGGGACGCACTGCCGTGGAGCCGTCGGCGCATCGTGAAGGCGTCGAGGAGCGCCTGGGTCGGGTGCTCGTGGGTGCCGTCGCCTGCGTTCACCACGGGGACGTCGATCCAGTCGGCGTCGGCCAGGACCCGCGGGGCGCCGGACGCCCCGTGGCGCATCACGATGCCGTCGATGCCCATCGCACCCAGGGTCTGGACGGTGTCCTTGAGGGACTCGCCCTTCGAGACGCTGGAGCCCTTCGCGGCGAAGTTGATGACGTCGGCGGAGAGGCGCTTGGCGGCTGCCTCGAAGGAGATGCGGGTGCGCGTCGAGTCCTCGAAGAAGAGGTTCACGACGGTCTTGCCGCGGAGGGCCGGCAGGCGCTTGACCTCGCGCGTGTTCACCTCGGCCATCTCCTCGGCGACGTCGAGGATCTCGAGGGCGTCGGTGCGGGAGAGGTCGGCGGTCGAGAGCAGGTGCCTCATGCGTCGGCCCCCCGCTCCGGCTGCTCGATGACGACCTCGTCGACGCCGTCGGTCTCGGTCAGGCGGAGCGTGACGCGCTCGTCGGACGCCGTCGGCAGGTTCTTCCCGACGTGGTCCGCGCGGATGGGGAGCTCGCGGTGGCCCCGGTCCACCAGGACCGCGAGTCGGACCGCGCGCGGCCGGCCGATGTTCTGCAGGGCGTCGAGCGCCGCCCGGACCGTGCGGCCGGAGTACAGCACGTCGTCGACGAGCACGACGACCTTGCCGTCGATGCCGCTCGCCGGGATCACCGTGCGGTGCGGGGCCCGACCGATGCCGTGGCCGAGGTCGTCGCGGTGGAGCGTGACGTCGAGGGTGCCGACGCGCTGCTGGCCGCCGGACCAGTCGGGCTCGATGCCGGCGAGGACCTCGCCGAGCCGGTCGGCCAGGACGGCTCCCCTGGTCGGGATGCCGAGGAGCACCAGGTCCGAGGCGCCGTGGTTGGCCTCGAGGATCTCGTGCGCGATGCGTGTCAGAGCACGCGTGATGTCGGACTGCTGCAGGACCGTGCGGGTACCCACGCCGACCTCCTTCCCCGCCTCTCAGGACGGCATTTAAAGGATGCGGACGTGGTCAACCCTAGCGGGACTCCTGGTCTCCGGACACCGTCCGACCGGACGGTGCACGACCACCGGCGACGGCGCCGAGGACACCGTTCACGAAACCGGCGGAGTCGTCCGTCGACAGCGACTGGGCGAGCTCGACGGCCTCCGAGATGGCGACGGCGTCGGGCACCTCGGGGTTGAAGCGGATCTCCCAGACGCCCATGCGGAGGATGCAGCGGTCGAGGACCGGCATCCGGGCGATGGACCAGCCCTGGGCGTGGTCGATGATGACGTCGTCGATCTCACGACGGGCCTCGTCGACCCCGGTGACCACCTGGCGGGCGTAGTCCCAGCTCGACGCCCGCTCGGGGTTGTCGAGGTGACGGACCGTCTCCGTCGCGAGGACGTCGGCGATCGGGAGCTCCCGGACCTCGGCCACGTAGAGCATGTCGAGCGCGCGCTTGCGGGCCTTCGAACGAGCACTCATCCGGCGGCCCTAGTTGACGCGGCCGAGGAAGTTGCCGTCGCGCGTGTCGATCTTCACCTTGGTGTCGGTCTCGAGGTACAGCGGCACCTGGATCTGGTAGCCGGTGGCCTTGATCGTCGCGGGCTTGGTGCCACCGGACGAACGGTCGCCCTGCAGGCCGGGCTCGGTCTCGATCTCGGTGACGATCGACGTCGGGAGCTCGATGTAGAGCGGGTTGCCCTCGTTCATCGCGAGGGTGACCATCGCGGACTCGAGGAGGAAGTTCTTCGCGTCGCCGACGACCGTCGCGGGGACCGGGACCTGGTCGTAGGTGTCGGTGTCCATGAACACGTAGGAGTCGCCGTCCTCGTAGAGGAACTGGTAGTCGCGGCGGTCCACCGTCGCGGTCTCGATCTTCGCGCCCGCGTTGAAGGTGCGGTCGACGACCTTGCCGGAGACGACGTTCTTCAGCTTGGTGCGGACGAACGCACCACCCTTGCCGGGCTTGACGTGCTGGAACTCGACGACCGACCACAGCTGCCCGTCGATGATGAGAACGGCGCCGTTCTTGATGTCAGTGGTACTGGCCATGAGTGTCGATGTCCCGTTCGTGTCGAGGAGTGGAGTCCTGCGGGCGCTGGGGCCCCGGACGAGTGTAGCCGACCGCCTCACCCGCGCCCGCGCCGTCGCCTGCGCTAGTCGTGCCGCCGTGCGCGCCAGGCGTCGATCGCCGCCCACACGAGCAGCACCACGGCCGTCCCGCCGAGGAGCCCGCCCGCCACGCCGGTGCTCAGCACCGCGGTCGGCCGTGCCGGAGCCGCCAGGTAGACGATCGCCAGCACGCCGGCCCCTGCCCCCAGCAGCACGAGCAGGATCCGGCGGATCATGCCGGAGACGGTCCGCCGGTCGCGCTGGTCGGCGAGCAGCCGGATGTTCACCGACAGCTTGTTGCCCTCGATCGCCTCGCTGATCCGGTCGATCCGCCTGGGCAAGCGTCGGACGGTGGAGAACAGGCCGAAGAGCTCGCGCGCGGCGACGTCCCGCAGCACGCTCGGGCGGAGCTGGTCACGGATCTGCTCGCGGGCCAGGTTGCGGGACTCGTCGAGGAGGTCGAACGAGGGCAGCAGCGAGCGCAGCGTCCCCTCGAAGATCGCCAGTGCCCGGGCGGCTGCGACGAAGTCCGGCGGCGGCTTGAGCCGGTAGCGGCCGAAGACCTCGACCGCGTCGTCCACGGTCTCGACGCCGATGCGCGCGCCCGGGCCGAGCTCGTCGGCCACGAAGCGGGCGATGTCCCGGCGGAAGTCGGCCTCGTCCTGCGCTCGACGCACCGGCGCCATCCGCAGCACGGCGTCCGCGATCCGCGAGGTGTCGTCCTGGATGTACGCGGCGACGAGCTCCTGGACCGTGTCGCGCAGCGTCGGGTCGAGGCGGCCGACGGAGCCGAAGTCGATGAGGGCGGGGCGACCGTCGGGCAGCAGCAGGACGTTCCCCGGGTGCAGGTCACCGTGGTAGATCCCGTCGAAGACGACCTGCCGCAGGAACGACCGGAGGATCGCCCGCATCGGCTCGTCGAGGTCCCGGTCGACGCGGGAGGCGCGGATCGCGCTGAGCGTGTCGCCCTCGAGGAACTCCATCACGAGCACCCGCCGGCCCGAGAGCTCGGGGTACGGCGTCGGGAAGCGGACCTCGTCCGGCCGGGCGCTCCTGGCCTGGGCCGCGCGGAGCGCCTCGAGGTTGCGGAGCTCAGAGGAGAAGTCGACCTGCCGGATGAGGTCGTCGCCGTACTGGGTCGCCACGTCGATCACCCCGACCTGACGGGCCTCGGCCGACGTCCGGGCGAGGAACCGCACCACGCGGAGCGCGATGTCGACGTCCTGCCGCACGGCCGCGTCGATGCCGGGTCGTTGGACCTTCACGGCGACCGCGGTGCCGTCGTGCAGCCGGGCACGGTGCACCTGCGCGATCGACGCCGCGGCGACGGGCTTCGGGTCGAACGACTGGAAGACCTCCGCCACGGGGGCCCCGAGGTCCGCCGTCAGCAGGTCCGACACCTCCTGCGGGTCCGCGGGCGTGACGTCCCGCTGCAGGTGCGCGAGTCCCTCGGTCCACTCGTCCGGCAGCAGGTCGTCGCGGGTCGAGAGCAGCTGTCCCATCTTCACGAAGCCGCCGCCGGCCTCCTCGAGCGCGCGACGGAGGTGTTCGGCCTGGTCTCGCCGCTTGTCCGAGGTCTCCGGGTCGCGGGAGAAGTCGAGGCGACGGAACGGCACGAGGCCGTGTCGGCGGGCGATGGACAGCAGTTCGGCGAAGCGGCGCGCGCGGGAGCGGAGGGTTCCCGCGTCGGCGTCCGGCCGGGCGCCGAGGTCGCTCAGACGGGGTGGTGTGGGCACCTGTTCAGCATGCTCCCCCGGGCTGGGCGCCCCCGGCTGACTCCTCCACAGCCGGGAGGCTCGGGGGCCGTCCACAGGTCGGCCCGCCCGCGCCGCGTGCTGCGCTGGCGACGGGGCTAGGCGCCGACCTCCTGGTAGGCGGTGAAGAGCAGGTGGTCCTCTGGGCCCTCGAGCGTGACGGGCTTGCCGATGCCGTCGAGCACGATGAACCGGAGCATGCCGGCGCGGGCCTTCTTGTCCCGACGCATGGTCGCCAGGAGCGACTGCCACCGGCCGAGCGGGTAGCTCGTCGGCAGCGACAGCGACTCGAGGATCGACCGGTGCCGGTCGACGGTCGCGTCGTCGAGGTGCCCGGTGAGGCGTGCGAGCTCGGCGGCGAAGACCATGCCGACCGACACCGCTGCCCCGTGCCGCCACTGGTAGCGCTCGGCGTGCTCGATCGCGTGCCCGAGCGTGTGCCCGTAGTTCAGGATCTCCCGACGCCCCTGCTCGGTGAAGTCCTCCGACACCACCTGCGCCTTGAGCTGGATCGCGAGCTCGACCACCCGGCGGAACTCGGGCGTCGAGGGGTCGGTGGCGCGGTCGACGTCGGCCTCGACTATGTCGAGGATCTCGGGTACGGCGATGAACCCGGCCTTGACGATCTCGGCGAACCCGGTCAGCACGTCGTTGCGCGGCAGCGTGTGCACCAGGTCGAGGTCCACGACGACGGCACGGGGTGCGGAGAACACCCCGACCAGGTTCTTGCCCTCGTTCGTGTTGATGCCCGTCTTGCCACCGACGCTGGCGTCGACCATGCCGAGCACGCTCGTCGGTACGGAGAAGTACGGCACGCCGCGCAGCCACGTCGCGGCGACGAACCCGGCGAGGTCGGTGACGGCTCCCCCGCCCAGGCCGATGACGGCATCGGTCCTGGTGAAGTCCGACTGCCCGAGGATCTGCCAGCAGAACGCGGCGACCTCGACGCGCTTGGCGGCCTCGGCGTCGGGCACCTCGGCGATCAGGGCCTCGAAGCCGGCCTCGACGAGTCCGGCGCGGAGCTCCTCCGCGCGGGCACCGAGCGTCGGCGCGTGCACGATCAGCACCTTGGCGACCCGCGGTCCGAGCAGCGCGGGCAGGGACCCGAGCAGGCCGGTGCCGACCGCGACGACGTAGCCGTCCGCACCGCCGACACGGATCTCGGTGGTGCCTTCTGGCAGGGTCGTCTCGGTCACGGTGCTCCTTCGGTGTGGTCGCTCCGCAGCCAGGCGACGACGTCCTCGACGACGTGGGCCATGGGGCGACGAGAGGTGTCGACGACCACGTGCGCGAGCTCGGCGTAGGTCGCCGCGCGGTCGTCGAGGATGGTCTGCCAGGCGTCGATGCCGCCGGACGCCAACAGCGGGCGGTCGGACCCGGCGATGCGGTCGGCGACGGCCTCGGGCGAGACGGTCAACAGCACCACGCGTGCGCCGTCCATCGCCCGGCGGGTGTCCGCGTGCGTGACGGCACCGCCACCCACGGCGATGACGCCGCCGGTGCGCATGGCGACGGCGACCGCGTCGGCCTCGAGCGCCCGGAACGCAGGCTCACCCCGGTCGGTGAAGATCGCGGGGATGGGACCGTGCTCGCGCGCGATCACCCGGTCGGTGTCGGTGAAGGGCACGCCGAGCCGCTTCGCCACGCGCTTGCCCACGGTGGACTTGCCGGCACCCATCGGGCCGATCACGACGACGGGCGCGGTGCCGCGTCGGCCGTGGTCGTCCCCCACCGGTCCGGCGCTCACCAGGTGCTGGAGGGCTCAGCCGGCTCGGTGCGGCGGGAACGCAGGGTCTCGGGGATCGACGCGAGGTACGACTCCAGGTTGCGCTTGGTCTCGACGACGTTGTCGCCGCCGAACTTCTCCAGCACGGCGTCGGCCAGCACGAGCGCGACCATGGCCTCGGCCACGACGCCGGCGGCCGGCACCGCGCAGACGTCCGAACGCTGGTGATGCGCCGAGGCGTCCTCACCCGTGGTGACGTCGATGGTGTGGAGCGCGTGCGGGATCGTCGCGATCGGCTTCATGCCCGCGCGGACGCGGAGCACGGTGCCCGTGGACATGCCGCCCTCGGTGCCGCCGGCACGGTCGCTCGTGCGGATGATCTCGCCGTCCTCCCGGTACAGCTCGTCGTGGGCCTCGGACCCGCGGCGGCCGGCGGTCTGGAAGCCGTCACCGACCTCGACGCCCTTGATGGCCTGGATGCCCATGATCGCGGCGGCGAGTCGTGCGTCGAGGCGACGGTCCCACTGCACGTGCGACCCCAGCCCGGGCGGAACGCCGTAGAACAGCACCTCGACGACGCCGCCGAGGGTGTCGCCGTCCTTCTTGGCGGCTTCGACCTCGGTCACCATGCGCGCCGAGGTGTCGGCGTCGAAGCACCGGAGCTGGTCGTCGTCGAGCCGGTCGACGTCGTCGGGCATCGGCAGCGCCGACCCGTCGGGCACGCGGACGCTGCCCACCTGCAGGGTGTGGGCGACGGAGCGGATCCCGAGTTCGGCGAGGAACGACTTGGCCACGGCACCGAGCGCGACGCGGGCCGCGGTCTCGCGGGCGGAGGCACGCTCGAGGATCGGCCGGGCCTCGTCGAAGCCGTACTTCTGCATCCCGACGAGGTCGGCGTGGCCGGGACGCGGCCTGGTCAGCGGAGCGCTGCGCCCACGGGAGGCCTCGGTCTGCTCGACGGGCTCGGGGTTCATGACCTCGACCCACTTGGGCCACTCGGTGTTGCCGATGCGGATCGCGATGGGGCTGCCCATCGAGTACCCGTGCCGGACACCGCCGGAGACGTGGAGCTCGTCCTGCTCGAACTTCATGCGGGAGCCACGGCCGTAGCCGAGCTTGCGCCGCGCGAGGTCGGTGCGGATGGACTCGAACGACACGGGGACACCGGCGGGCAGGCCCTCGAGCATCGCGATCAGTTCGGGTCCGTGGGACTCACCTGCGGTCAACCAACGAAGCATGGTGCCATCCTCCCACAGCCGTCGGGACCGGGACACGATCGTCCCGGTCCCGCGCGGCTACTGGTACGAGGGGTGTGCGCGGAGCCAGGCCTGGAACTGCTTGACGGCCTGCAGGTGCTGGTCGTACGTGTCCGAGAAGGTCGTCTCCCCGGACTCGAGGTCGACCGTCACGAAGTACAGCCAGTTGCCCGTGGCCGGGTGCGTGACGGCCTGCAGCGCGATGTCACCCGGGTTCGAGATCGGTCCGGGCGGCAGTCCGTCGTGCTGGTACGTGTTGTACGGGTTCGAGGCGTCGTCCCGCTCCGCGTCGGTCGTCGTGACCCGGTGCGTGTTGCCGGTGCCGTACGCCACGGTGGCGTCGGACTGCATCCGCATGCCCTGGTCGAGGCGGTTCTGGAACACCCGCGCGACCTTCGGGTAGTCGGCGGCGAGCCCGGCCTCCTTCTGCACGAGCGAGGCGAACACGAGCACGTGCTCCTGGTCGGCCTCGGCCACACCGGCGGACTGCAGGTGCTGCTTCATCGTGTCGACCATCGACTGGAAGTACTGCTTCGCCGACCAGCCCGGGTTGATCGGGTAGGTCGCCGGGAACAACCAGCCCTCGAGCGACGTCACGCCGGACGGCAGCCCGTACGCGCCGACGTCCTTCGCGGCGGCGGAGACCTCGTCCTCGGTCAGGCCGGCCTTCGACACCATGCCGGCTTCGATGTCCGCCAGGACCGTGCCCTCGGGGATGACGATCGAGGCGTCCTCCACCCGGTTCGCCTTGTCCTGCAACGCCGACAGCGCCGCCTTCGAGCTCATCTTCTTCTTCAGCGCGTACGAACCCGGCTGGAACTGCACGCTCGGGCTCGCGAGCAGGAGCTTGTAGAACACTCCGGACGTCTTCACGACACCGCTGCGCTGCAGCGTCTTCGCGACGTCCTCGCCGATGTCGCCCTGCTTGATCGTGATGGTCACCTTCGAGGTGCCGTCGCCGGAGTAGTCCTCCGGCTCCTTGTCCCCGCTGAACGCCGCGACGACCTGCTGCACCTTCGGCGCCGCGAACGCGTACGCGCCGACGCCGGCAGCGACGACGATCGCCACGATGACGATCCCCGCGATGAGCGCGCCACGTGAGCGGCGGTGCGGCTCGTGGGGACCACGCGGCGGACGGGAGGCTCCCCCGCCGCCGTCACGGCCGTCACCTCCGCCGCCTCCCGCAGCGCCGCCACCGTTGCCGGTGCCGCGGTCGGCCTCACCGTCGTCCGCCACCGCTGCCGGTGCGACCGCGGCGGCGAGGTCGTCGCGGTGCGTCACGCCAGCGTCGTCGTCGCGTCCCGACGCGTCCACGTCGAAGCGGTTCCGGGACGCGGGCGTCGGCGACTGGGACACCGTCTGCTGCGGTGTCGGCTGCTGCCGTGTCGGCTGCTGCTGTGTCTGCTGCTGCTGCTGCTGGGGTGCGGTCGAGCCGGCCGTCTGCGCGTCGCGCGCCGCTGCCGCTTCCCTGGCACGGGCCTCCCGGCGGGAGAGCGGCCGACCGGCGGGCGGTTCCCCGCCATCGGGGCTGTCGGTGCGGTCATCTGGTGCGCCGTCCCGGCGGGAGCGGTGGCCCCGTCGATCGGCGTCGTTGCCGGTCGCGATGATCGCGTTCCAGTCCAGGTCGTCTGCCAACGGTCCTCGATCTCTCGGTGGGAACTCCGCGGGGCTCCGTCGCTTCGGTGACGACGAGGGCAGCCCTACTCGGGGAGCGTGGCCCCAGGCGGGGCGCCGGACGAACGCTCGTGGTCGAGCGCGTGTTGCAGAATGATAACAGCGGCCGCTTGGTCGATCACGGCCCGCGAGTTCTTCGTGGTCCGGCCGGCCGCTCGCATGCCCCGCTGGGCCGTGACGGTCGACAGACGTTCGTCGACCAGGCGCACCGGTCGGTGCTCGGCGATCCGGGCCGCGAACGCCCTGGCGTCCGTCGTGGACGGGGTGTCGCCGCCCGACATCGACAGCGGCAGGCCGACCACGACCTCCAGCACGTCGTACTCGTCGGCGATCGTGAGGATGCGCCGCAGGTCGTGCTTGTCGTCACGCCGGACGGTCTCGACCGGGGTGGCGATGAAGCCGTCGCGGTCGCACACGGCGACCCCGATCCGGGCGCGGCCGACGTCGATGCCGAGCCGGCGTCCGGACCGGATCGTCACGCTCAGGCCGCGAGCCGGTCGGTGACCGCGCGGAGCGCCGCCGGCAGTGCCGCCACGTCGGTGCCGCCGCCCTGGGCGAGGTCGGGCTTGCCACCGCCGCCACCGCCGAGGACCGCGGCGGCTTCCTTCGCGAGGGGGCCAGCCTGGACGCCCGCGCTGCGTGCGGCGTCGTTCGTGGCGACGATGACCGCCGGCTTGCCGTTCACCACGGCGCCGAGGACGACCACGGCCGCCTCGGTGCCGAGCTGTGCGCGCACGCTGGTGGCGAGCGACCGGAGCTCGTCGGCGGACTTCAGCCCGTCGACCGTCTCGGCCACCACGGTGGCTGTGCCGATGGTCGTCGCGAGGCGGGTGATCGCCGGCACGCGCTGCTGCAGGCCGGCGGACTCGAACTCCGCGATGCGCTTCTGCGCGACGCGGAGGTCCTCCATCAGGGACTGCACGCGGGCGGGCAGGTCGTTCCGGGGGGCCTTCAGCGCACTGGAGAGCTGGGACACGATGGTGCGCTCGACCGCGAGCTCCCGGAAGCCCTCGAGCCCGACGAGGGCCTCGACGCGACGGTTGGTCGACCCGACGCTGGACTCCCCGACCAGGTTGACGAGGCCGACCTGGGCGCTGGAGGCAACGTGGATGCCACCGCAGAGTTCGCGGGACCAGGGGCCGCCGATGTCGACCATGCGGACCTCGGCACCGTACTTCTCGCCGAACAGCGCCTGCGCGCCGAGTGCCCTGGCCTCGTCGATCGGCAGGATGCGCGTGGAGACCGCGAGGTCGGAGCGGATCGCGCTGTTGACCACCTCTTCGATCTCGGAGCGGGTCTCGAGGGAGACGGGCTGGCTCCACGAGAAGTCCAGGCGCATGTAGCCGGACTTGTTGTAGGAACCGGCCTGCAGTGCCTCGGGGCCGAGGACGTCGCGGAGCGCGGCGTTGACGAGGTGCGTCGCCGAGTGCGCCTGCGTGGCACCACGGCGGTACTCGGCGTCGACGACCGTGGTGGCGGGGGCGCCGACCGCGACCTCACCGGAGCGGACCTGGACGGTGTGCGACCACAGACCGGTGACGGGCTTCTGGACGTCGAGGACCTCGAGGTCGAAGCCGTTGCCGATGATCGAGCCCTGGTCGGCGTCCTGGCCGCCGGACTCGGCGTACAGGCTGGTCTCGCTGAGGATGACCTCGGCGATGTCCCCGACGACGGCACGGTCGACGCTGACGCCCCCGACGATGATGCCGAGCACGCGGGACTCGGCCTGGAGTGCGTCGTAGCCGAGGAAGGTGGTCTCACCGGCGGCACGGAAGGCGCTGTAGACGCTGAGGTCCGCGAGCGCGGTCTTCTTGCTCTTGGCGTCGGCCTTGGCCCGGGACCGCTGCTCGGCCATGAGGGTGTCGAAGGCGGTGCGGTCGACGTGGACGCCCGCTTCCCCTGCCATCTCGAGCGTCAGGTCGATCGGGAACCCGAACGTGTCGTGCAGCAGGAACGCGGTGTCGCCGCCGATCGAGGGACGGCCGTCCTGCTTGGCACGGTCGACCGCGACGTCGAGGATCGTGGTGCCCTGCGCGAGCGTGCGGAGGAAGGTCTCCTCTTCTGCGTAGGCGATGCGTGCGATGCGGTCGTAGTCGGACGCGACCTCGGGGTAGGCGTCCTTCATGGCGTCGCGCGACGCGGGGAAGAGCGACGGGAACGTCGCGCCCTCCACCCCGAGCAGGCGCATGGCACGCACGGTGCGGCGCAGCAGGCGTCGGAGGATGTAGCCGCGGCCCTCGTTCGACGGGGAGACACCGTCGGCGATGAGCATGAGCGCGGACCGGACGTGGTCGGCGATGACGCGCATGCGGACGTCGTCCTCGTGCACGGCGCCGTAGCGACGACCGGACACCTCGGCGGCCTTGTCGAGGACCGGGCGGACCTGGTCGATCTCGTACATGTTGTCGACGCCCTGCTTGATGAAGGCGACGCGCTCGAGCCCCATGCCGGTGTCGATGTTCTTGTTCGGCAGTTCGCCGGTGATCTCGAAGTCGTACTTCGAGCGCACGTCCGCGATCTGGTACTGCATGAACACGAGGTTCCAGATCTCGACGTAGCGGTCGTCGTCGGTGGCCGGCCCGCCGTCGATGCCGTACGCGGGCCCACGGTCGAAGAAGATCTCCGAGCAGGGGCCGGCCGGCCCGGGCTGCCCGGTCGACCAGTAGTTGGTGTCCTTGCCGAGGCGCTGGATCCGCTCGTCGGGCAGCGTGGAGTGCTGCTTCCAGAAGGCGATGGCCTCGTCGTCGTCCTCGTACACCGTGACCCAGAGGTCGTCGGCGGAGAACCCGAGCCCGCCGTCGGGCTCCGGTGACGTCAGGAACTCCCAGGCGTACTGGATCGCCTGCTCCTTGAAGTAGTCGCCGAAGGAGAAGTTGCCGTTCATCTGGAAGAACGTGCCGTGCCGCGGGGTCTTGCCGACCTCTTCGATGTCGTTGGTGCGGATGCACTTCTGGACGCTCGTGGCGCGGGGGTACGGCGACGGGACGAGCCCGGTCAGGTACGGGATGAACGGGACCATGCCGGCGACCGTGAAGAGCAGCGAGGGGTCGTCCGAGACGAGCGAGGCGGACGGGACGACGGTGTGGCCGCGGTCACCGAAGTACTGGAGCCAACGGCGGCGGATCTCTGCGGTCTGCATGGTGCTTCCTGATGACGTGGGACGAGGCGGGGGCCGTTGGAGGTGACGGCGCTGGGGGTGACGGCGCTGGGGGTGACGGCGCTGGGGGCGTGTCAGTCGTCGGTGCGGAGCTCGGCTTCGCGCGAGCGGTAGCCGTCGACGACGGCACCCGTGAAGGCCTTCGTGCGGGCATCGACCTGCGCGAGGAACGTGCCACCGCCGGACCGGGCACCGCCGGAGGTCACTCCGACGCGGTTGGCGACGACGAACCCGATGAGCACGCCGATGACGACGAAGAACAACTGCTTCACGGTGGCTCCCTCTCGCTGGCGCCGTGGCGCGCGTCAGACCAGCTTAGTCGCCGCCCCGGGAACGCCGAACGGCGAGCCGTCCGCTGTGGACGACCCGCCGTTGACGGTGTGGTGCTGTGGATCAGCGAGCTGCGTAGTACTCGACGACGAGCTGGACTTCACAGGTCACGGGGACCTCGGCACGCTTCGGGCGACGCACGAGGCGGGCCTGGAGCTTGTCGATCTCGACCTCGAGGTAGCCCGGCACCTTCGGGAGGACTTCCAGGTGGCCACCGGCAGCGGCGACCTGGAAGGGCTCGAGCGACTCGGAGCGCGGCTTGACGTGCATCAGCTGGCCCTCCTTGACGCGGAAGGAGGGGCGGTCGACGAGCTTGCCGTCGACGAGGATGTGACGGTGCACGATCAGCTGACGGGCCTGCGACGTGGTGCGGGCGAAGCCGGCACGCACGATCAGGGCGTCGAGGCGGGTCTCGAGCAGCTCGACGAGGTTCTCACCGGTCAGGCCGGTGGTCTTGCGGGCCTCTTCGAAGACGATGCGGAGCTGCTTCTCGCGGATGCCGTACTGGGCGCGCAGACGCTGCTTCTCACGGAGGCGGACGGCGTAGTCGCTGTCCGCACGACGGCGCGTACGGCCGTGCTCACCGGGCCCGTAGGGGCGCTTCTCGAGGTAACGGGCCGCCTTCGGCGTCAGCGGGATGCCGAGCGCGCGCGACAGGCGGGTCTTGCTGCGGGTGCGTGACTTGGTAGACACAGGGTCCTTTTCTCTGTACTGAACTGAACTGAACACGGGTCTCGGCACGCGCACGTGTCGACGACCCCGTGAAGGGATCCAGAGGGATGAGCCTGTGGGATCGGACGGCTACAGTCCGAACCTCTGCCCCCGTGCTGCATCTGCAGCACTCTGTCCCCGACGCAGCCGCACGTGGGGACCAGGACGTAGGCCCGCCAACGATAGCAGGGTTCGGGCGGGCGCAGAAGCGCCGCGCTCACTCGCCGCGGGTGATCTTCCGGAGGCGGTCGAGACGCGGGCCGACTTCTCGTTCGTAGCCGTTCGTGGTCGGGGTGTAGTACTCGGTGCCCTCGAGCGCGTCGGGCAGGTACTGCTGCTCGGCGACCCCGTGCTCGGCGTCGTGTGAGTACACGTACCCCTTGCCGTGCCCGAGGCGCTTCGCCCCGGCGTAGTGGGCGTCCCGCAGGTGGTTCGGCACCACGCCCATCCGACCCGCCTTGACGTCCGCCATCGCGGCGTTGACGCCGTTGTAGGCCGCGTTCGACTTCGGGGCAGTGGCCAGGTACACGACGGCCTCGGCGAGGGGGATGCGGCCCTCGGGCATGCCGATCAGCTGGACGGCCTGCGCGGCGGCGACGGCGATGGGGAGCGCCTGCGGGTCGGCCATCCCGATGTCCTCGGCCGCGGAGATGATGATGCGGCGGGCGATGAAGCGCGAGTCCTCGCCGGACTCGATCATGCGCGCCAGGTAGTGCAGCGCGGCGTCGACGTCGCTCCCCCTGACCGACTTGATGAAGGCGCTGATGACGTCGTAGTGCTCGTCGCCCTGCCGGTCGTAGCGGAGCAGTGCCCGGTCCACCGCGGCTGCGACGGTGTCGGCGTCCACCACGGGGACGGTGTCGTCGTCGTCCTCCTGCGCAGCGGTGGCGGACGCGGCCGCTGCTTCGAGCGCCGTGAGTGCACGCCGGGCGTCACCGGACGCCAGCCGGACGATCGCCGCGCGGGCTTCGTCCCCGAGGACCACCCCGCCGCCGAGCCCGCGGGCGTCCTCCACCGCGCGGTCGACGAGCATGCCGAGGTCGGCGTCGGTCAGCGGCTTGAGCGTGAGCAGCAGGGACCGGGACAACAGCGGGGAGATCACCGAGAACGAGGGGTTCTCGGTCGTCGCGGCGATGAGGATCACCCAGCCGTTCTCGACCCCGGGCAGCAGGGCGTCCTGCTGCGCCTTGCTGAAGCGGTGGATCTCGTCGAGGAACAGCACGGTCGTGGACCCGTAGAGGTCACGGTGCGTGAGGGCCTTCTCCATGACCTCTCGCACGTCCTTGACGCCGGCGGTGACGGCGGACAGCTCGACGAACTCCCGTCCCGACTGCCGGGCGATGGCCTGCGCGAGGGTGGTCTTGCCGGTGCCGGGTGGGCCCCAGAGGATGACGGAGACGCCGCCGGGGTTGTCCCGCGTGCCGGTGGCGAGCTGCACGAGTGGTGAGCCCCGTCCGAGCAGGTGCTGCTGCCCGGCGACTTCCTGCAGGCTGGTGGGACGCATCCGGACCGCGAGCGGGACGGACCCCTGCGCGAGCCCGACGCGGCCCCCGGTCGTGGGCGCGTTCATGCCCGAGCGATCCGATGCCATGCCGCAATCGTAGGCGCGTCCGCCGACACCGGATCCCACCGGGACCGGTCCGATACGCTCGTCGCACACTGCGACGAGAGGGCAGACCAGCACCGTGGCACCGAAGAACCAGGCGCGCGAGACCCGCGAGGCACGCGAGCGGCTCCGACTCTACGAAGCACGGCAGGGCCTGCACGACCGACAGCGACGTCGTCGGCGCCGGGACGACGTCGTCGGGGTCGTGGCCCTGGTGGCGGTCGCCGCCCTCGCCACCGGTTCGCAGCTCCTGTACGCGGGGTCACACGCCAGCCAGGACCCGACCCCGTCGGCGTCCGCCAGCGCGACCGCCACCCCGACGCCGTCGGCGAGTGCCACCGCGGCGAACACCGGCGACGTCCCGAGCAGGTCGATCGCGAAGGGCCGCACCTGGACCGGTTCGCTGACCCTGAACAAGGACGTCCGGCTCGGGATCGAACTCGACGGCAGGCGAGCGCCCCAGGCCGCGAGCGTCGAGATCGACCTGATCCGCAAGCAGTTCTACGAGGGCACCACGTGCCACCGCCTCGCCGCCAGCGCCGACTTCCGCTTCCTGCAGTGCGGCTCGGCGAACGGCGACGGCACCGGTGACGCCGGCTTCCAGTACGGACCGATCGAGAACACGCCGAAGGACGACCGGTACGAGAAGGGCACCATCGCGATCGCGCGGAGCGCCTCCACGTACTCGCAGTCCACGCAGTTCTTCATCGTCTACGGCGACACGACGCTCGACGGCTCGACCGGCGGCTACACGGTCGTCGGCAAGGTGACCAGTGGCCTGTCGGACCTGGAGGCGGAGATCACGTCGAAGGGCGTGGAGGACGCCGGCAGCGACGGCACCGGCACGCCGGAGGTGGCCACCACCATCACCGGTGCCACCATCGCCGAGCAGCGGTAGTCCACAGCCCGACGCATCCGCGGGCCGCGGGGGCCGCCGGTGCAATAGGGTGGCTTCCTGACCGTGCCGACGGCGACGTCGGTGATGCACGACCACGATCGAGGCGAGACCTGTGGGATCTGACGAAGCAACGACCTGGGGGCGGGTCGACGAGGCCGGCACCGTGTACGTCCGGTACCAGGACACCGAGCGTGTCGTGGGTGAGTACCCCGACGCGACCGCCGAGGAAGCACTCGCCTACTTCGCGCGGAAGTACGCCGACCTCGAAGGCCAGGTGAAGATCGCCGAGCAGCGCGTGCAGCGCGGGGCGTCGGCGAACGACGTCGCACGTACCGTCGAGCACCTGACCGCCCTGGTCACCGAAGCCCGCGTCGTCGGCGACCTCAAGTCGCTCGAGGACCGGGTCGCCGTGCTCGCTGAGCAGCTGGGCTCGCTCACCAAGGAGCAGGCCGAGCAGAACCAGGCAGCCCTGGCCGAGGCACTGGCGTTCCGCGCCGGCCTGGTCGAGGAAGCCGAGGCGCTCGCGGCGGTGGACCCGGCGCGCGCGCAGTGGAAGCAGATCACCGCGCAGCTCGACGACGTGTTCGCGCGCTGGCAGCAGCACCAGCACGACGGCCCCCGGATCCCGAAGAACGAGGCCAACGAGCTGTGGAAGCGCTTCCGTGCCGCCCGCTCGACGGTCGACCAGCACCGCCGCGCCTTCTACTCGGAACTCGACGCCCAGCACCGCGACGCCCGCACCCGCAAGCAGGAGCTCGTCCAGCAGGCCGAGGCACTCGCGTCGCGCGGCTCCGACGCCATCCCGGCGTACCGCCAGCTGCTCGACGACTGGAAGCAGGCCGGCCGCGCCGGCAAGCGCCACGACGACGCACTCTGGGCACGCTTCAAGGCCGCCGGCGACGTCCTCTTCGAGCAGCGCCACGCCGAGAGCAGCGCGGAGAACGAGGAGTACTCGGCCAACCTCGAGGCCAAGCTCGCCATCCTCACCGAGGCCGAGCCGCTGCTCCAGCAGCGCGACCGCGTCGCCGCCCGCAAGACCCTGACGGACATCCAGCGCCGCTGGGACGAGGTCGGCCGGGTCCCCCGCGCCGACGTCCGCCGCGTCGAGGACCGCATCCGCGCGATCGAGGAGCACGTCAAGGGGCTCGAGGAAGCGCACTGGCGTGAGTCGAACCCGGAGCGCAAGGCACGGACGACCGGCCTCGCGAGCCAGCTCGAGGACGCCATCGGCAAGCTCGAGGGCGAACTCGAGTCGGCGAAGGCCTCCGGGGACGCCCGCAAGATCAAGGACGCCCAGGAAGCCCTCGACGCCCGCAAGATCTGGCTCGACGCCCTGGGCAGCTGAGCACCGACCGACACACCACGAGACCCCCACGAGCGCGCGGCTCGTGGGGGTCTCGTCGTCCCGGGAGCGTGGCTCAGACGGGCGCGGACATCCCGAGGAGCAGGCGGATGTCGAGGTCGTCCTGGCGCATCTGGGCGGCGAGGTCGTCCATCGAGCCGAACTTCACCATGCCCCGCACGAACGAGACGAAGAGCACCGAGATGGTCTCGTCGTACAGGTCGATGTCGACGTCGAGCAGATGGGCCTCGATCTGCTTCGCCGGCACGCCCTCGAACGTCGGGTTGTTGCCGACCGACACCGCAGCCGGGTAGGTCGTGCCGTCGTACAGCACGCGTGCGGCGTAGACACCGTCGTCGGGCACGAAGCCCTCGCACGCCGGGTCGAGGTTCGCCGTCGGGTAGCCCATGGCGCGTCCGCGTTGGTTGCCCCGCACCACCGTGCTGCGGACGGCGTGGTCGCGACCGAGCAGTCGTGCGGCCTCGGCGACCCGCCCCTGGCTGAGGAGCTCCCGGATCCACGTCGACGAGACCCGGCGTTCACCGTCCGGGCGGACGTCGTCCACCAGGTCGACGTCGTCGATGAGCTCGACGGCGAAGCCGTGCTCGGCCCCGAGGGTCCGGAGCAGGGCGACGTCGCCGGCGCCCTTCGCGCCGAAGCGGAAGTCGCTGCCGACGAAGAGGAGCTTCGCGTGCAGGGTGTCGACGAGGATCTTCGACACGAAGGCCTCCGGCGACCAGGACTGCAGCTCGTCGTCGAACCGGAGCAGGAGGGTGGCGTCGACCCCGACGGCTTCGAGGAGCTCACGGCGCTGCGCGATGCTGGTCAGCGCCGGCGGCACACTGACGGGGTCGATGACGCTGAGCGGGTGCCGGTCGAAGGTGACCACCGTCGACACCAGCCCGTGCTCGGCCGCCGCCCGCTCAAGATGCGCGATCACTGCACGGTGCCCGACGTGGACCCCGTCGAACTTGCCGATCGTGACGGCGCTCGGGCCGAAGCCCTGCGGCACGTCTGCGGCGTCCTCGTAGAACTGCATCGCTCCCCCGTTCACTCGCCGGCCGCCACGACCGGCTGCTCGGCAGGGCCTGCCGCCGCGCCCGCCGTGCGGTGGTGCTTCCGGAGCCACCAGAGTCCCGCGATCGGGAGGACCAGCGGTGCGAAGGCGTAGCCGAGGCCGTAGTACGACCAGATGGTGTCATCGGGGAACAGCTGGCGGTCGAGCAACGACAGGGTGCCGATGACCAGCACGCCGGTCATCTCGAAGACGATGGTGACGCAGGCGACGCGGTACCAGGCACGGCCGGGCACGATCAGCGCGATCATCGCCACGATGTACACGACGGCGGCGATGGCGCTGAGCGTGTAGGCGAAGGGCGCGAACGAGAACTTCTCGGCGATCTGGACGACGCTGCGGCCCGTCGCGGCGAGGGCGAGGATGCCGTAGACGGCGATGAGGACGCGCCCGACACCGGTCGCGAGGGAGGACTTGGTCGCCATTGGACCGATTCTACCGACGTGCGGGCCGTCCCCAGTACGGCATCGGCCACGGGGCGCGTCCGGACCGCTCGTCAGTTCAGCGCGAACCAGATCTGGTACATCCGGTAGACCATCACCGCGACCGTGAAGGCACCGGCACCGAGGACGACGGTGCTCCACCGGGTGCGGTCGACGAGCGCCCAGACGATGGCCGCGGGTGGGACGAGCAGCACCGACACCGCGTACACCCAGAACTCGAGCACGTTCCCCTGCGGCGGGTTGCCCACGGCGGGTGCCACCAGGGCCACGACGAGCTGCGCCACGAGCAGCAGCTCCACGAGGGCGAGCGACCCGACCGTGGCGTCGTTCGGCTTCCACCCGATGAAGCCGACCACGACGGCGAACAGCCCCACGACCACGGCGAGCACGACCTGCACCCACGTGAACCACTCGATCATGCGTTCGCTCCGGTCGGGGTCGGGAAGTTCGTGATGACGCGGAGCAGTCCACGGCGGACCGAGACGAGCCCGATCAGTCGGTCGTCCCGGGCGGACACCGCGGCGACGGGGCCGTCGGTGTCGGGGTGGTCGGCGCCGACCCGCTTGCCGTCGGAGAGGTCCTTCGCGGCGATCGCGTCGAGGGCGACGACCGGGAAGAGCTCGCGGGCGATGGCGGCCGGGCGGGCGAGGGCTGCGCGGACGTCGACGGCGTCGTCCTCGAGGTCGATGGCGTCCTCGACGGAGAAGGGCCCGACGAGCGTGCGCCGCAGCGCCGTGAGGTGCGCTCCGGTCCCGAGGGTCGCGCCGATGTCCCGCGCGAGGGCCCGGACGTACGTGCCGGAGGAGCAGGAGACGACGACATCGAGGTCCACGACGTGCGTCTCGGCACCGAGGCACGTGACGACGTCGTCGCCCCGCGCGGTGACCTCGAAGCGGGAGACGGTGACCGACCGGGCCTTCAGCTCGACGCTCTCGCCCTTCCGCGCCAGGTCGTAGGCACGACGACCGTCCACCTTGATCGCGCTGACGGTGGACGGCACCTGCGAGATCGGACCCCGCTGCAGGGCGACGGCGGCCTCGACGGCGGCGTCGGACACGTCCGCGTCAGCCACCCCGGCCGCGGCGGTCGGGGTGCCGTCAGCGTCGTCGGAGTCGGTCGACACACCGAGGCGGATCGTCGCCGTGTAGGTCTTGTCGAGGCCGACCAGGTGCGTGAGCAGCCGTGTCGACGGGCCGGCGCCGAGCAACAGCAGCCCCGTCGCCATGGGGTCGAGCGTGCCGGCGTGCCCGATCTTCTTCAGGTCGAGGCGTCGCCGGGCGATGGACACCACACGGTGACTCGAGATCCCCTGTGGCTTGTCGACGAGGAGGATGCCGTCTGCAGCGGTTTCGAGCACCCGAGGAGAGTAGCAGCGCCCGTCAGCAGGCGTCGTTCCACTCGCGCCGGGGGTGCTCCGGGTCGGTGACGTCGAGCACCGCCGAGGCGGCGATCTTCACGTCGGCGCGACGCTCGAGCCGACCGGACTCCTGCTCGACCCACATCGACCAGCGCCAGAGTGCGCGAGCACCATGCCCGAGCACCCCGTGGCCGTGCACGACGAGGACGCCGTCACCGGCACCGGTCGTGCGGAACGGCGCGACGAGGTCGCTGCGCAGCACGTCGACGTCGGAGGAGGGAGCCGCTGCGGCCATCGCGGAGATGCCGTGCTGCTCGAACCCCGCGACGAGTGCGGCGGCCACGTGCTCGAGGTCGGTGCCGTCCTGGCCGTCGATGCCGACGACGGTGCGGTTCGTGCCGACCTGTGCGATCACCTCCGCAGCGATCGCGGCCATCGTGTCGGTCTCTTCGGGTGCCCAGCGTGCCATGCACCCACCGTAGGCTGTCGTGGTGAACGCGAGCGGAGCCTCCCACCCGGTTGTGGACAGCGGTGACCGTCCACAGGACGCCCCCCGACCCGACATCGCGACCCCGCTGATCGCGTGGTTCCGCGCCGAGGCGCGCGACCTGCCATGGCGTCGGCCCGGTTTCCCGGCGTGGGGCACCCTCGTCAGCGAGATCATGCTGCAGCAGACACAGGTCGCGCGCGTGGTCCCCCGACTGGAGGCGTGGCTCACCCGGTGGCCGACGCCTCGCGATCTCGCGGACTCCCCTCCGGCGGAAGCGGTGCGTGCCTGGGACCGGCTCGGCTACCCGCGGCGCGCACTCGCGCTGCACGCGGCGGCGACGGTGATCGCCGAGCAGCACGACAACGTGGTCCCGCGGGACGTCGACGCCCTGCTGGCACTGCCCGGCATCGGCGACTACACCGCCAGGGCCGTGGCGGTCTTCGCCTACGGGGACCGGCACCCCGTCGTGGACGTCAACGTCCGGCGGGTGCTCGCCCGGGCACTGCTCGGCGAGGGGCAGCCCGGCCCGGCGAACGCGAAGAAGGACCTGCCGCTGATGGCGGCGGTGCTGCCGGACGACCGCGACGACGCTGCCGCGACCAACGCGGCGGTGATGGAGCTCGGGGCGCTCGTGTGCGTGTCCCGCTCCCCCGCGTGCGACGCCTGCCCGATCGCGGACCGGTGCGCCTGGCGTGCGGCGGGCTACCCGGAGCACGAGGGTCCGCGGGCACCACGGCAGGCGGCGTTCGCCGGGAGCGACCGCCAGGTGCGCGGGCTGGTCATGGCCGAACTCCGCGCGAGTGACGTGCCGGTCACGCCGGACGAGATCGCGATGGTCTGGCCGGACGCCGACCAGCGGGACCGGGCGCTCGCGTCGCTCCTGCGCGACGGCCTCGCGGAGGGCGACGACGCGAGCGGCTACCGGCTCCCGCAGTCCTGACGCGCGACGACGGTCCCGACGCGGACGTCGGTCTCGACGTGGAGCGTGCCGCGTCGACGACTCAGGCGCGCGTCGGGTCCTCGTCGGACTCGGTGTCGTCGTCCTCGTCGTCGTGCTTGTACGGGTCGGCATCGCCGGCGTACACGGCGCCCTCGGCTGCTGCGCGGACCTGCTCGTCGCGCATCTGGGCCTGCACGAGCAGGTCCTCGAGGTGCGCGGAGGTGTCGGGCAGGGCGTCGGCGATGAACTCGAGCGACGGGGTGAGCCGCGCGGTGATGTTCTTGCCGACCTCGGAACGGAGCAGCCCGGTGGCGGCCTTCAGTGCCGCAGCGGAGTCGGCGCGCTCCTCGTCGGTGCCGTACACCGTGTAGAAGATCGAGGCGTGCTGCAGGTCACCGGTCACCCGGACGTCGGTGATCGTCACGAAGCCGAGGCGCGGGTCCCGCAGGCCCTTGTCGATGCGGCGTGCGACCACCTCCTTGATGCGGTCGGCCATCTTGCGTGCGCGCTGCGGGTCAGCCATGGGGTGCCTCCTGAGGCAGGGGCGGGACGGAGCGTCCCGCGGGTGGTTCCTGGTCGAACGGGGTGAGCCCCGGCCTCCCGTGAGGGAGGCCGGGGCTCGGGTGGTCACACGATCAGTCGCGCGGCTTCTCGACGAGCTCGGTGGTCTCGATCTCGTCGCCGGGCTGGATGTCGTTGAACTTGCCGAGACCGATGCCGGCCTCGTAGTCCGTGCGGACCTCGGTGACGTCGTCCTTGAAGCGACGGAGCGACTCGATCGCCAGTCCGTCGGCCAGGACCACACCGTCACGGATGACGCGCGCCTTGGCGTTGCGCGTGATCGTGCCGGAGCGGACGATGACACCCGCGATGTTGCCGAACTTCGAGGACCGGAAGACCTCGCGGATCTCGGCGACACCGGACTGCACCTCTTCGTACTCGGGCTTGAGCATGCCCTTGAGGGACTGCTCGATGTCCTCGAGTGCGTTGTAGATGACCGAGTAGAACCGGACGTCGATGCCTTCACGCGCCGCACGCTCACGGGCCTTGACGTCCGGGCGGACGTTGAAGCCGATGACGATGGCGTTGTCGATCGTGGCGAGGTCGATGTCCGACTCGGTGATCGCACCCACACCGCGGTGCAGGATGCGCAGCTGGACGCTGTCGTCCACCTCGATGTCGAGGAGCGACTGCTCGAGTGCCTCGACGGCACCGGAGACGTCACCCTTGATGATGAGGTTGAGCGAGTCGACCTTGCCCTCTTCGAGTGCACGGGTGAAGTCCTCGAGCGAGATGCGCTTGCGGGCCTTGGCCAGCTGGGCGTTGCGCTCGGCCGCTTCACGCTTCTCAGCGATCTGACGGGCCGTACGGTCTTCCTCCGTGACCAGGAAGGTGTCACCGGCGCGGGGCACCGAGGACAGACCCTGGACCTGCACCGGGCGGCTCGGCGTGGCGGCCGAGACCGGGTTGCCGTCCTCGTCGGTCATCGCACGGACGCGGCCGTAGGCCGTGCCCGCCACGATGGCGTCACCGACGTGGAGCGTGCCGGACTGGATGAGCACGGTCGCGACGGCGCCGCGGCCCTTGTCCAGGCGCGCTTCGATCGCGACACCGCGGGCGTCCTTGTCGGGGTTCGCACGCAGGTCGAGCCCGGCGTCAGCGGTGAGCAGCACGGCGTCCAGGAGGTCCTGGATGCCGATGTTCTGCCGCGCGGAGACGTCGACGAACATGACGTCGCCGCCGTACTCCTCGGCCACCAGGTTGTACTCGGTGAGCTGCTGGCGGACCTTCGCCGGGTTGGCGCCGTCCTTGTCGATCTTGTTGACCGCGACGACGATCGGCACGTTCGCCGACTGCGCGTGGTTCAGGGCCTCGATCGTCTGCGGCATGATGCCGTCGTCCGCCGCGACCACCAGGATCGCGATGTCCGTCACCTGCGCACCACGGGCACGCATGGCGGTGAAGGCCTCGTGACCGGGGGTGTCGATGAACGTGATCGGACGGTCGATGCCCTCGTGCTGCGCGACGATCTGGTACGCACCGATGTGCTGCGTGATGCCGCCGGCTTCGCCCTCGACCACCTTGGAGTTGCGGATGGCGTCGAGCAGGCGGGTCTTGCCGTGGTCGACGTGACCCATGACGGTGACGACCGGGGGACGCTGCTGCAGGACGGAGTCGTCCTCGTCGGCGTACTCGGCGTCGATGTCGATGTCGAAGCCCTCGAGGAGCTCGCGGTCCTCGTCCTCGGGCGAGACGACCTGGATGCGGTAGCCGAGCTCCTCGCCGAGGACCTCGAAGGTGGCCTCGTCCAGGGACTCGGTCGCGGTCGCCATCTCACCGAGGTGGAACAGCACCGTCACCAGGTTGCCGGGGCTCGCGTCGATCTTGTCCGCGAAGTCCGAGATGCTCGCACCACGACGGAGACGGATGACCGTGTTGCCGTCGCCACGAGGGACCTGCACGCCGCCGAGCGACGGCGCCTGCCGCATCTCGTACTCGGCGCGCTTCGTCCGCTTCGACTTGCGGGCACGGCTCTTGCCGCCACCGCGACCGAAGGCACCTGCGGTACCGCCACCGGGGCCACGACCACGGCCGCCGCCACCGGCGGGACGCGGGCCGCTGAACGCCGGACGCGGGAATCCGCCACCGGCGCCACCGGCACCCGGACGTGCGCCACCGGGGCCGCCACGACCGCCGCCGCCCTGGCCCGGGCGCTGCCCGAAGCCGTTGGGACGGTTGGCCTGACCGGGACCACCCGGACGCGGAGCACCCGGGCGGGGTGCGCCCGGACGCGGGGGCTGCGGGCGGGGGATGCCCGACCCACCAGCGGCACCGGGAGCACCGGCGGGACGCTGTCCCATGCCCTGGTTCGACGCGAAGGGGTTGTTGCCGGGGCGCGGCGGGCGCGAGCCCATGCCCTGGTTCGACGCGTAGGGGTTGTTGCCGGGACGGGCACCCGGCTTCGGGCCACCCGGCTTGGGACCGGCTGCGGACGGCTTGGCGCTGCCCGGCTTGACGGCGTCGTTCTTGGGGGCGTCATCGGTCGACGACGACTCACCCGTCGACTCGGCGGCCTTCTCGGCTTCCTTGGCCTTGCGGGCAGCCTCAGCTTCAGCCTGACGCTGCGCGACGGACTTCGGTGCCGGCGTGACGGGCACGTCGGACTCCTCGGGCTGCCGCACGGGGGCTTCGGGCTCCGGGGCCGGCGCGGGACGCTTCGGTCCGGGCTTCGGGCCACCGGGCTTGGGCGCAGCCGATGCCGCCGCGGGGGCGGGGGCTGCGGCGGGCTTCGAGGACGCTGCTGCGCTCTCGGCCTGCAGGGCAGCACGGAGCTTCCGTGCCACGGGGGGTTCCACGCTCGAGCTCGGTCCCTTGACGAATTCGCCAAGCTCCTTGAGCTTCTCGAGTGCGGTCTTGCTGTCGACGCCGAGTTCGCTTGCGATCTCGTGTACGCGTGGTTTCGCCACTGTTCTCCTTCACGGGTCCCACCCCGTCAAGGGGCAGGACTCACTGGATGATGGGTCTCATTTCGAGCCGCTCATCAGTTGTCCATAAGCCGTTCAGCCTGTTCTGTCGTGTCCGTGCGCTCGTCCGCGTCGATCTGCCGCTCGTGGATGGGTTCCACTTCGGGCAGACGCCGCAGGTACTCGAGCACCGCAGACGTGTCCGGTTCACGTCCCAGCCGCAGCGCCCGGCGGAAAGCCCGGCGCTTGACGGCCAGTTCGTACGCTTCGACGGTCGGTGTGAGCCACGCCCCCCGGCCCGGCATGACTGCCTTCGGATCCGCCACCACGAGGCCTTCGCCCAGGGCGACGACTCGGAGGAGGGAGGATCGGGGTGCGCGACGGCGACTGCCGATGCACGTTCTGACGGCGACCACTCTACTCCCTGCCTCCGACGACCGCGATCCGGCGCGCCCGGAGGGGCCTCGCCACGAGCGAAACGCCGGTTCCGCTGCTCAGTTCCGGTCTCAGTCCTCGTCGAGGATCGAGCCTCGACGACCTGCCTGGATGTCGATCCTCAGTCCTCGTCGAGGATCGAATCCGGCTGGATGTCGATGCGCGCACCGGTCAGCTTGGCGGCGAGGCGGGCGTTCTGCCCTTCCTTGCCGATCGCGAGCGACAGCTGGTAGTCCGGCACGAGGGCGCGGACGGCCTTCGTCGAGGCGTCGAGCACGAACGCGCTCGTCACCTTCGCCGGCGACAGCGCGCTGGCCACGAAGGTCGCCAGGTCCGAGGACCAGTCGACGATGTCGATCTTCTCGGCACCGAGCTCGGTCGTCACGGCACGCACGCGGGCGCCGAGCTCACCGATGCAGGCACCCTTGGCGTTCACGCCGGGCTCGTTCGCCTTGACGGCGAGCTTCGTGCGGTGACCGGCCTCGCGGGCGAGCGAGGTGATCTCCACCACGCCGGACGCGATCTCGGGGACCTCGAGGGCGAACAGCTTGCGCACCAGACCCGGGTGGGTACGGGAGACGATGATCTGCGGGCCCTTGTGGCCGCGGCCGACGCTCGTCACGTACACGCGGATGCGCGAGCCGTGCGTGTAGGACTCCCCCGGCACCTGCTCCTCGGGCGGCAGGATCGCCTCGACGGTGCCGAGGTCGACGTGCACCATCTTCGGGTTCGGGCCCTGCTGGACCACACCGGCGACGATGTCGCCTTCCTTCCCGCGGAACTGGCCGAGGATCTTGTCGTCCCCGATGTCACGCAGGCGCTGGTTGATGACCTGCTTCGCCGCGAACGCCGCGATGCGACCGAAGTCGCTCGGCTGGTCGACGGCTTCGCCGATGACGGTGCCCTCGTCGTCGCGCTCCGGCACGAAGACGCTGACCTCACCGGACTTGCGGTCGAGCTCGACGCGGGACTGTGCGTCGGCCGGCTCGCCGTTCTCGTCGGTGTGCTTGTGGTAGGCCGTGAGGATGGCCGACTCGATGATCTGGACGAGTTCTTCGAACGGGATCTCCCGTTCACGCTCCATGAGTCGCAGGACTGCGAGATCGATCTTCACCGAGGGCCTCCGTATTCAGATGAGTCGCTCCTGCACACTGGAACCGCGCAGAAGTCGGCGTCCAGACTACCGCACTGCGGGTCGCCCACCTGCGCCGGTACGGACGGTGGGCGCACGCCGCCGGTTCCGGGACGACGCGCCGACGGCACCCCGGCCGCACCGGACGGGAGGCCCGGTGCCAGCTGGCACCGGGCCTCCCGTCCGTGTCCTGGTCGCGACCAGGGCTGGCGTGCGCCGCTAGATCGCGCTGACGGCCTCACGCAGCTGCGCGACCGGCACCTCGGTGCGGTCGCCGGTCACGCGGTTCCAGAGCTCGACGATGCCGTCGGCTGCGCCGCGGCCCGCGACGACCACGATCGGCATGCCGAGGAGCTCGGCGTCGCGGAGCTTGACGCCCGGGGAGACCTTCGGACGGTCGTCGTACAGGACGTCGTAGCGGTCGCCCTCGAGCTCGGCGACGATCGACTCCGCCAGGTCGTAGGCGGTGGTGTCCCTGCCGGTCGCGACCACGTGCACGTCGAACGGGGCGACGTGCTTGGGCCATGCGAGGCCCTTCTCGTCGTTGTGGGCCTCGGCGAGGATCGCGAGGATGCGCGTCACGCCGATGCCGTACGAGCCCATCGTGACGGTGGCGAGCTTGCCGTTCTCGTCCTGCACCTTGAGGCCGAGTGCCTCGGCGTACTTCCGACCGAGCTGGAAGACGTGCCCGATCTCCATGCCGCGGGCGATCTCGAGCGGGCCGGAGCCGTCGGGTGCGGGGTCGCCGGCACGGACGTCCGAGATCTCGACGACGCCGTCGGCCACGAAGTCACGACCGGCGACGAGCCCGGCGACGTGGATGCCGCGCTCGTTGGCGCCGGTGAGCCACGCGGTGCCGTCGACCACGCGGGGATCGACCACGTAGCGGATGCCGGACGCGCTGTCGGCGCCGAGCACCTGCGGGCCGATGTAGCCCTTCACGAGGCCGCGGTGCTTCCGGAAGTCGTCGTCGCCGGCGGCTTCGACCTCGGCCGGGGCGAAGGCCACCTCGGCGCGCTTGAGGTCCACGTCGCGGTCGCCGGGCAGCCCGACGACGACGAGCTCACGCGTGCCGTCGAGCTGCGTGAGCGCGAGCACGACGTTCTTCAGGGTGTCCGCGGCGGTCCAGGGAGCACCGTCGCGCGGGGCGACCTGGTTCGCGTGGTCGACGAGCGTCTGGATCGTGGGGGTGTCGGCGGACGGGAGCAGCACGGGCTCCGCCTGGCCGTCGATCGGCAGGGCGTCGGGCACGGCGGTGACGTAGGCCTCGACGTTCGCCGCGTAGCCGCCGGCGCTCCGCACGTAGGTGTCCTCGCCGACGGCGATCGGGTGCAGGAACTCCTCGGACTTCGAGCCGCCCATCGCGCCGGCGTCGGCCTTGACGATCGCGTACTCGAGGCCGAGGCGGGTGAAGATGCGCTCGTAGGCGTCGCGCATCGTCTGGTAGCTGCGGTCGAGCCCCTCGTCGGTGACGTCGAACGAGTAGGCGTCCTTCATCGTGAACTCACGGCCACGCAGCAGGCCGGCGCGCGGGCGGGCCTCGTCGCGGTACTTGTCCTGGATCTGGAAGAGCGTGACGGGGAGGTCCTTGTACGAGGAGTACAGGTCCTTCACGAGCAGGGCGAACAGCTCTTCGTGCGTGGGCGCGAGGAGGTAGTCGGCGTCCTTGCGGTCCTTGAGTCGGAAGATGCCGTCGCCGTACTCGGTCCAGCGGTTGGTGGCCTCGTACGGCTCACGCGGGACGAGGGCCGGCAACAGCACCTCTTGTGCACCTGCGCGCTCCATCTCCTGACGGATGATGCCCTCGATGCGCGCGCGGACCCGGAGGCCGAGCGGCAGCCAGGCGAAGATGCCGGGGGCCTGGCGACGGATGTACCCGGCGCGGACGAGGAGCTTCGCGCTCGTCACCTCGGCGTCGGAGGGGTCGTCGCGGAGCGTACGGAGGAAGAGATGCGAGAGCCGTGTGACCACGACGCAAGCCTAGCGGCGCGCAGCGGACCCGAACGCTCGGGCCCGCTGGCTGTGGACGACTAGGACGTGACGACGAGCGGCTTGCCCGTGCCCGCCGCTGGGCCCATCTCGTCGGCCAGGCGGTTGGCCTCGTCGATGAGGGTCTGGACGATCTCGTTCTCGGGGACGGTCTTGATGACCTGCCCCTTCACGAAGATCTGGCCCTTGCCGTTGCCCGACGCGACGCCGAGGTCGGCCTCCCGTGCCTCACCGGGGCCGTTCACGACGCAGCCCATCACGGCGACGCGGAGCGGGACGGTCATGCCCTCGAGCCCCGAGGTGACGTCGTTCGCGAGCTGGTAGACGTCGACCTGTGCGCGGCCGCAGCTCGGGCAGGAGACGATCTCGAGCTTGCGCTCGCGGAGGTTGAGCGACTGCAGGATCTGCAGACCGACCTTGACCTCGAGCGCCGGGGGCGCCGACAGGGAGACACGGATGGTGTCGCCGATGCCCTCGCCGAGCAGGATGCCGAACGCCGTGGCGCTCTTGATCGTGCCCTGGAACTCCGGGCCGGCCTCGGTCACACCGAGGTGCAGCGGCCAGTCGCCACGCTCCGCGAGCAGCCGGTAGGCCTTGACCATGATGACCGGGTCGTTGTGCTTGACCGAGATCTTGAAGTCGTGGAAGTCGTGCTCCTCGAACAGGGAGGCTTCCCACACGGCGGACTCGACCAGGGCTTCTGGCGTGGCCTTGCCGTACTTCTGCATGATGCTCGGCTCGAGGGACCCGGCGTTGACGCCGATGCGCAGGCTGACGTTCGCTGCCTTGGCCGCCGCGGCGATCGCACCGACCTGGTCGTCGAACTTGCGGATGTTGCCCGGGTTCACCCGGACCGCGGCGCAGCCGGCGTCGATCGCCTGGAAGACGTACTTGGGCTGGAAGTGGATGTCCGCGATGACGGGGATCTGCGACTTCTTCGCGATGATCGGCAGCACGTCGGCGTCGTCCTGGGTGGGGACGGCCACGCGGACGATGTCGCAGCCGGACGCGGTCAGCTCCGCGATCTGCTGGAGCGTCGCGTTGATGTTCGTGGTCGGCGTCGTGGTCATCGACTGCACGGACACGGGCGCGTCGCCACCCACGAGCACCTTGCCGACCCGGATCTGGCGGGACTTGCGGCGAGGGGCGAGGGTTTCGGGGACCTTGGGCATACCGAGATTCACAGCGGGCACGACATGGACTCTACGCGCTCACACCGACACGGCTGCCCCCAGCCCGGGGCGGGTCCGGCGCGTCAGTCCTCGAGGGTCTCCACCACGGTGACCAGCGGCGCGTACAGCCGCATGACGTCGAGGGCGCGCTCGTGGTCGGCGTCGCTCGCACCGGCACACGCATCGGCCACGACCGTCACGCGGGCTCCGGCATCCGCCGCTGCCAGCGCCGTCGCGAGCACGCAGCAGTCGGTCGACACCCCGGTCAGCACGAGGTGCGGGTGGTCACCGACGACCGCCTGGAGGCTGGTCCCCCACTTGCCGAACGTCGGCTCGGTGACGACGGGGCCGTCCACCGCCCCGAACGGCTCGGTCAGTTCGTACAGCGGGTCGGCGTCGGGCACGAGGGCGAAGGGCCAGTCGCGGTAGTAGTCGACCCAGGCACCCTGCGGGTGCTCCGGCGCGACGAACCGGGTGCGCACCGTCCGGCCGACGAACCGCGGCAGGAGCCGCTCGATGCCTGCCGCCGCCCGCTCGTAGCCGGGTGCGGCCCAGGCGCTGTCCCCGGTGAAGACGCGCTGCATGTCGATGACCACCAGCCAGGCATCCACGTCGGTCACGGTCATCGCTGCAGCTCGGCGTCCGGGACGCTGCTGATCGGCTCGGTGACCGGCTGCGCCTCCTGTCGACGGACGGCACCCCGTGCGGTGGTGAGCGTGCCGACGAAGCCGACGACGAGGGCGACCAGCACGCCGAGGTTCGCGTACGCCCACGCCCCCGTGCGACCGCCGAGGCCGAACGGCTCGAGCAGGTACCCCTGCCAGTTCAGCCAGGACGGCACTCCGTACGTGTTCGTGACGAGACCCCATCCGAGCGCGGTGCCGACGAGCACCAGGGCGATCGCACCCCACCGCACGTCGCCGTAGCGGCCGCCGACGCTGTCGAGCTCACCCTCGGCGTAGGCCCGGCGCCGGAGCAGCACGTCGGCCACGAAGACGCCGCACCAGGCGGCGACGGGGACACCGAGCGTGACGAGGAAGGCCTGGAACGGCGAGATGAAGTCCTTCGCGAAGAAGACGACGTAGATCGCGCCGGCGACCATGAGCACGCCGTCGACACCGGCTGCGGCGGGGCGCGGGATGCGAACGCCTGCGCTGAGGAGCGCGAGGCCCGACGAGTAGATGTCGAGCACGGCACCGCCCACCAGCCCGAGCACGGCGACCAGGGCGAACGGGATCAGGAACCAGACCGGCAGCAGGGTGGTCAGGGCACCGATCGGGTCAGCGCCGATCGCAGCGCTGAGGTCCTTCGACGAACCGGCGAGCAGCACGCCGATGACGACGAGCACCGCCGGAGCGAGGGCCCCGCCGAACGTCGTCCACCACACCACGCCGCCGGTCGACGCCGACCGCGGGAGGTACCGGGAGTAGTCGGCGGCCGCGTTCACCCAGCCGAGCCCGAAGCCGGTCATGACGAGCACCAGCGCCCCGATGACGTTCTGGGTGCTGCCGGACGGCAGGTCAGCGAGGGCGCCGAGGTCGATCGACGGGACGGCGAGGACGATGTACACGACCGTCAGCACGGCGGTGATGACCGTGATCCAGGTCTGCAGCCGCATGATCACGTCGAAGCCCGCGATGCCGGCACCGATGACGAGCGCCGCGACGACGACGAGCGCGACGAGCTTCGTCAGCACGCCGTCGTCCCACCCGAGCTCCCGGAACACGGTCGAGGTCGCCAGCACGGCGAGGGACGCCAGGGCCGTCTCCCACCCGACCGTGAGGATCCAGCTGAGGAACGAGGGCAGCCGGTTGCCGCGGACGCCGAACGCCGCACGGCTGAGCACCATCGTCGGCGCGGACCCGCGCTTGCCGGCGATCGCGACGACGCCGCAGAGCAGGAACGAGAACGCCACCCCGATGACCGACACGATCGTGGCCTGGGCGGCGGAGATGCCGAACCCGAGCACGAACGAGCCGTAGCTCAGCCCGAGCACGGAGATGTTCGCCGCGAACCACGGCCAGAAGAGCCCGCGGGGGCGCCCCTTCCGCTCGGACTCGGCGATGACGTCGATGCCCTGCCGCTCGACCGTGCGGACCTCGGGCGCTGTGCTCATGCGGAGAGCGTAGTGCTGCCCGAGGGACCCGGACAGCCGCTAGCCGAAGAGGTTGACCGGCCGGACGATGTCGGCGTAGATCAGAAGCGCACTCATGCCGGCCAGCAGGACGACGACGACCATCGTGAGCGGCATCGTCTTCGCGAGGTCGATCGGCCCCGGGTCCGCCTTGCCGACGAGCGTGAAGGCGCGACGCTTGATCGCCTCCCACAGCGCCCCGGCGATGTGCCCGCCGTCCAGCGGGAGCAGCGGCACCATGTTGAGCACGAAGAGGCCGATGTTCAGCGACGCCAGCAGGCCGAGGATCGTGTAGATCTTGTCGACCACGGGGACGCCGCTCATCGACGACACGGTGCCGATGGCCCGGCCGACGCCGACCACGGACACGGGGCTGTCGGCCGAGCGGGCCTGTGATCCGAAGGCCGCGTTCCACACCGCGACGAGGCGCTGCGGCAGGTCGACGATGAGGTGCACCGATGCACCGATCTGCGCGCCCGTCGCCGGGAGCACCGCAGCGGGAGACTGCCGGACGAGCGTCTGCCCGATGCTGACCCCGACGACGCCGACCTGCTGCGTCTTCGCGGTGCCGTCGGCGTTCTCGACGATCTTGCCCTGCGCGTCGTAGACGTCGCGCGTCGCGAGGGTCGGGGTGACCTCGACGGTCTTCCGGTCACCGTCCCGCTGCACCACGACCGAGACGGGCGTGCCGGCCGACTTCTGGAAGGCATCGGAGACCTGCGTGATCGTGGGGTCCTGCTGGCCGTCGACGGCCACGACGACGTCGCCGGACCGCAGCCCCGCCTGCTTGGCCGGGGAGACGTCGTCGCCCGGGGAGCAGCTGGTGCTCGCGGTGGTGGGCAGGACGCAGTCGACCCGCGAGGTGAAGGTGGTGGTCGGTGCGCCGAACCCGACGAGCAGCACGCCGAAGAGCAGGACGCCGATCACCAGGTTCATCGCCGGGCCGGCCACCATCACGATGATCCGCTTCCACGGGGTCAGGCGGTAGAACGCCCGGGAGTCGTCCCCGCCGGACTCGGCGATCTGCTCGGCGCTGGCCTGGCGGGCGTCCTGGATGAACGCGCTGTACATGCCGGTGTTCGTGATCGCTCTGCCGGACGCGCGCGGCTTGAGCATGCCGACCATCGAGATGTAGCCGCCGAGCAGGATCGGTCGGATGCCGTACTCGGTCTCCCCGCGGCGGAACGACCAGACCGCCTTGCCGAAGCCGAGCGAGTACTGCGTCACCTTCACCCCGAAGAGCTTCGCGAACGCGAGGTGACCGAGCTCGTGGAGCCCGATCGAGATCAGCAGGCCGACGATGAAGACGACGACGCCGAGGACGAACAGGAGCACGGTTCCGACGGTCACCGGAGCAGCGTACGGGACTGATTCGAAGAACCAGCCGAGCGCGCGCTGGGTGGTGGGTCGAGCCTCCCGGCCGGGTCAGGCGGGTTCAGCGCGTCAACGCGTGGTCCGCAGCCTGGCGTGCCCAGCGTTCCGCGGCGAGCACGCCCTCGAGCGAGGACTCCCCCGGCGTGTGTGTCTCGACGACGCGCTCGACCGTGTCGACGATGTCGAGGAAGCCGATCGCGCCGGCGTGGAACGCGGCGACCGCCTGCTCGTTCGCGGCGTTGAAGACGGCCGGGTACGTGCCGCCGAGCTGACCGACGCGCTTCGCGAGGGCAACCGCGCCGAAGGCCTCGGTGTCGAGCGGCTCGAAGGTCCACGTGCTGGCCGTCGTCCAGTCGAGCGGCACCCCGACCTCCGGCACCCGGTCGGGCCAGGCCATGCCGAGCGCGATCGGCAGGCGCATGTCCGGGGGCGAGGCCTGGGCGATGGTGGAGCCGTCGACGAACTCGACCATCGAGTGCACGATCGACTGCGCGTGCACCGTGACGTCGATGCGGTCGTACGGCACGCCGAAGAGCAGGTGGGCCTCGATGACCTCGAGGCCCTTGTTCACCAGCGTCGCCGAGTTCGTCGTGACGACGAGGCCCATGTCCCACGTCGGGTGCGCGAGCGCCTGCGCCGGGGTGACGTCGCGGAGCTCGTCCCGGCTCCGTCCCCGGAACGGACCGCCGCTGGCGGTCAGGACCAGTCGGCGGACCTCGGTGTCCGTGCCCGAACGGAGTGCCTGGGCGATGGCGGAGTGCTCGCTGTCCACCGGGACGATCTGCGCCGGTGCGGCGGCGGCCTGCACGAGCGGACCGCCCACGATGAGGCTCTCCTTGTTCGCCAGGGCCAGCGTCGCGCCGGTCTCCAACGTCGCGAGCGTCGGGCCGAGGCCGACCGAACCGGTGATGCCGTTCAGGACGACGTCGGCCTCGACGCTGCGGACCAGGCGTTCGGCGTCAGGAGCTCCGAGCGCGGTCTCGTGGACGTCGAACGCGCTGGCCTGTTCTCCGAGGAGTCCGGCGTTGCTGCCGGCGGTGAGCCCGACGACCTCGAAGCGGTCGGGGTTCCGCGCGATGACGTCGAGGGCCTGGGTGCCGATGGAGCCGGTGCTGCCGAGGATGACGACGCGGCGACGGGCCGGGGTGGTGTCCATGGGTCCCAACCTACCGACGGCGCTGGCTGCGGGCCGGTCGCTCAGCCCTTCGCGAGGAGGTCGACCACGAAGACCAGCGTGGCGTTCTTCGGGATGCCCGAGCCCTCGGGCGGGGTGGCACCGTAGCCGTCCTCGGGCGTCACGACGATCATCACCTGCGAGCCGATCTTCTGGCCGACGAGCCCGGTGACGAAGCCCTTGATGAGCTGGCCCTCGGCGATCGTGAACGTGGTGGGGGCGCCCTTCGACCACGAGGAGTCGAACTCCTTGCCGCCGTCGTAGACGACGCCCTTGTACTGCACGAGCACGGTGTCACCTTCGGCCACCGCGTCGCCGTCGCCCTGCTTGACGACCTCGGGGGTGGTGGTCGTCGGGGCCGCGACGTCGGGGATGGTGATCTCCGGTTCGCCGTCGGCCTTGTCCTTCACCGTCGGCAGGTCGGACTTCTGGTCCTGCGGCGTGCCCGTGGCCTTGGTCGGGGTCTTCGCGATGACGTCGGCGACCACGACGATGTCGCCACCGGTGGTGAACCCGAGGGCCGAGGAGGAACCGATCGCTGCGAGGCGGTCGCCCACGGTCGAGCACGCCAGGAGCGCACCGAAGCCGCTGCCACCGACCGTCAGCACCTGGGGGTTGCCCTGGTCGAAGCCGACCGTGCCGAGCTTCTTCGCGTTCGACGCCTGGTAGACGCTGTAGGCCACCTGCGCGTACTGGCCGGACTTCAGGTCGTCGCCGGAGCCCTTGACGACCGTGGTGGCCTGCGGGGAGGACGCCGTGAGGCCCTTGTCGAACTTCACCGACGGCGCCTTCTTGCCGCCGAAGTCACCGGAGACGTCGATCGCGTCAGACGACTTGCCGGGCTTGGGGCAACTGGTGATCGCGGCAGGCGTACCGCTCGCAGAGGCGGAGGGCGACGAGGACGCACCCCCGGATCCGGAACCGGAGCAGGCGGCGAGCCCGAGGAGGACGACGGGCACGAGGGCGATCGGGAGCAGGCGGGGACGCTTCACGAGGACCCAGTCTGCCTCACGCAGTCGATGAGTCCGATCCGAGTGCGCTCTCGTCGACCTGCTGGAGCACGAGCGTGGTCGCCTCGTGGTGCACCGGGAAGGCCACGGACCGCGCGATGAAGCAGAGCGCGTTCGCCTGGGCGTGGGCGGCCTCGGCGTCGGCCACGCGGTCGGGTTCGGCGATGGTGACCACCGGGTGCAGCGTCGCACCGGTGAGCTCCCCCGAGCCGTCGCGGTTGAGGTTGAGCGTGGCGGTCGCGCGGTCCTCGTACGCCAGGACGGTGAAGCCCTGGGCGACGGCTACGTGCAGGTAGCTGAGCATGTGGCACTGGGCGAGCGCGGCCGTGAGGAGCTCCTCGGGGTTCCACCGGTCGCGGTCGCCGCGGAACGTCGGGTCGGCTGAGCCCTCGACGTCCGGCTTGCCCGCTGCACTGAAGACGTGGTCGCGGCCGTACTCCCGGTACCCGCTCGTGCCGGTCCCCCGGTCGCCGGTCCAGCGGACGGCGACCTCGTAGCTGTGGTCCTGCACGGTGGCTCCTCGTCTCGGTCGCGGTGCTGCTCGGTTCGCGGTGCTGCTGCTCGGTGCGGTGCTGCTGCTCGGTGCTGTGCTGCTGCTCGGGCGCTCCGCCGCTCGGTACCATCGCCGTATGACGGAGAGCACCGAAGTCCGCACCGACCGCCATCCTCTCACCGCGGCGGGGTCCGTCGAGCTGGCGGTGCTCGAGCGCTCCGGGTTCGACGAGAGCCGGCACGTCGGCGCGGGCGTCGTCGTGGACGCGAGCGGTGCCGTGCTCGATGCCGTCGGCGACCCGACGGCGAGCATCTACCCCAGGTCCACCATGAAGCCCTTCCAGGCGCTGGCGATCCGCCGAGCCGGCGCGCTGTTCTCCGGCCCGGAGCTCGTGATGACGACGGCGAGCCACGCGGGGACGCCGTCGCACCAGTCGCTCGCCGAGCACATGCTCGCCTCCTTCGACCACGTCGAGGACGACCTGGGCTGCCCGCCGGACATGCCGTTCGACCGAGCGACGGCGCAGACGATGACCGAGCCCCGACGGCTCGCGATGAACTGCTCCGGCAAGCATGCCGGCATGCTCGCCGCCTGCCGGGTGAACGGCTGGGACGAGGCCACCTACCTCGACATCGCGCACCCGCTGCAGCAGCTCGTCCGGTCCACGGTCGAGGACGCCACGGGTGAGGTCGTCGACGTGGTCGGCACGGACGGCTGTGGCGCACCGGTGTTCCCCCTCACGCTGACCGGCCTGGCCCGCGGGCTCGCCGGCTTCGTCCAGCGGTCGGACGCGGACACGGCGGCCCTCACCGACGCGGTGCTCGCGAACGCCTGGGCCATCGACGGGGTCGGGCGGGCGAACACGGTGACGATCGAACGTCTGGGACTCGTCGCGAAGCTCGGCGCCGAGGGCGTCATGGTGATGGCAGTCCCCTGTGGTGCAGCGGTCGTCGTGAAGGTCCTCGACGGGGCGCTCCGTGCGGGGACGCTCGCTGCGCTGACCCTGCTGCAGCGCAACGGCCTGGTACCGGCCGATGGTGTTGCCGACGTGCTCCAGGCCACGGGTGAGAAGGTCCTCGGTGGTGGCGTGCCCGTCGGGTCCGTCCGGGTCGGCGACGGTCTGCGCTGACGGCCGGCGACGACGGACTCCTCCACGCGGCGGCGACCGTGGTGTCGGCCGAGGCCGAGGCCGGTGATGGCGTCGCGGTCTGCGCGGGCTGCAGCTCGGGCAGCGCCGGGACGACGACCACACCGCGGGGAGCGTCCGGATCGGCGCGGACCGTGCACCCGTACCGGCTGACCTCCACGGTGGACGCCGGTCGTCGCGGCAGCGTCCGGAGGTCCGGCACGAGCACGACCGACGCGACCCTGGCACCGGCTTCGTCGAGCACGACCGCGACGGCCGTCCCGTCCGCCACGCCGTGACGAGACGCCGGCAGGTCGACGCAGGCCCCGGCGGCGGAGCGGACCACGTGGGTGTCATCCGCCGCCGCGCTCAACGACGACGCGAGTGCCGTGACGACACCGACCGCGAGGGCTCCGTGCCCGATCACGACGATCCCGGCGGTGGCGTCGAGGTGGACGACCCGCCCGTCCGGGTCCGTCCCCACTGCGAGCCGGTCGAGGGTCGCGACGACTACGTCGGGGTCGACGCCGACATCGGTCTCGACCGGCAGGTGCGCCGGCGGGAGCTCCGGTTCCTGCTCGACACCGACGCGGTCACGCACCAGCGCAGCGACGGCCAGCAGACACAGTGCGCAGGCGGCACCGGTCACCGCGCCGTGGACGATCGCGACCACACCGAGGAGGACTGCCGAAGCGAGGACGAGGAGCCGGACGACCGAAGCGCGCATGCCCTGAGTCCACCGCACGCGCGGACCGCGACCGGAACGGGCCGGTCCATCCGTGGATGAACCGGCCCGTGGACCGCGCTGTGGAGGAGTGATGCTCCTGCGGCGGGACTACTGCACGAGGAAGAACTGCTCACCCACGTCGACGCGCGCGCCCCGCTCGACGCGGTAGCGCCGGCCCGGCTCGCAGCGCCGGATCGAGCCGTCGATGTGCCGGATGACCGACCCGTTGCCCGAGAAACGGTCGGAGACCCAGAGGTCGTCACCGTCCCGCCCGAGTTCCAGGTGGGTCTTCGACACCGACTTGCCCGGGTCGTGGATGGTGAGCAGGTCGTCGAAGCGCTCGCCCGGCTCCGGGCGGGGAAGCCTCCCGAACAGCGCCGTGCCGTGCAGGCCGAGCCGTTCGCCGGTGCTGAAGTGCAGGACGAAGGGCGCTCGGCTCGGCGTCTTCGCCACGATGCGCGTCTCGTCCACGTCCTCGTCGTCAGCGGATGCAGGAGCGTCCTCGACCTCGTCGACCGGCGTGGCGCTCGTCGGCACCGCGTCTGGGAGCGGAGCCGGTTCGACTGACTCGACCGGGGCCTCCTGGGCGACTGGACCGGCCGCGTCCTCGGCGGCATCGGGCAACGGCGGGAGCGGTGCCGCCAGCGGCGCGCCCTCGGGTTCCCCCATGTCGGTCGCAGGCTCGGCGACCTCGTCGTCGGTCGCCGGAGTCGAGTCGTCGCCGACCGCCGGGTCGAGGTCGCGCGCTGCCCAGTCGGGTCGCAGCATCGGCAGTGGCACGACCGGGCCGGTGAAGGCGGCGGTGACCGCTGGTCGGACTGCGCCGCACTCGTTGCAGAAGATGTCGTCGGGTTCGAGCTGGTGCCCGCACACGTGGCACGTGGTGGGATGGTGGGCGCCGGGCTGGACCAGGGAGGTGGGCCGCGGCGGCTGCCGGTCGACGAGCGGCTCGACGACGGCGGTGTCCCCGGAGCGAGCGGCGTCGTCCGACGGAGCTTCGTCGCCGGGTCGAGCGGCGTCGCCCGACGGGGCGGCGCCGTCCGACGGGGCGATGTCGTCCGACGGCTCGTCCGCGTGGTCGCCTGCATTCGTCACCGTCTCGGTGGCCTCATCCGCCGAGGCTGCCGCCGTCGAGGCTCCTGACGACGACTCGTCGTCGTGGTCCTCCGGTCGAGCACCGTCGGCGGCTCCGGATGCCGTGCCGGCGTCGGCATGCGTCGGCGCCTCGTCCGGTTCGGCGGTCGCGCGGTCGTCCGTGGCGCGGCCGATCCACCACGACGGCGCACTCGGCGCAGCGGGGGGCTGCTGCTCCTGCGGTGCCCAGACCGGTGTGGCCGACCCGGTGCCGGGCTCGGCAGCCCGGTCGCCCGACGCGTCCACGACGGGATCCGGGACGGGCGCAGGAGCCGGGCCAGCCGCCGGTGCCGCTGCCGGCGCCGATGCCCGGGTCCGTGACGCCACCCGGGTGACCTCGGGGTCGTCCTCGTTGACGCCGTACCGGGGTGCCGGACGGTCGTTCGGCGCTGCCGGACGGTCGTTCGGCGCTGCCGGACGGTCGTGCTGATCGTGCTGGCCGGCCTGGCCGTGCTGGCCGGGCTGATCTGGCTGGCCGTGCTGGTCGGGCTGGTGGGGGGCAGCGGCCCGCTCCCCCGGCGCGGCCGGTGCGTCCTGCCGTCCGCTCCACTCGCCCAGACCACTGCCGGAACCGTGCACGTGCGTCGGCGCGGTCCTCGGCGCGAAGGAGTCCGGGGTGCTGACGGGCACCGCCGGCGGGTGCTCGTCGTGGCGGTCAGCACCGGTGAGCCACGCACGGGTGGCGGGGTCGAGGGTCGACTCCGGCAGCCAGGCCTCGGCGGCCGGGTCCTGGCGGCGCCCGTGCGCGTCCGGCTGCTGGAGCGGCGGCGGGGTACCCCGATCGGCGGGTTCGGGAGCGACGGTCCGGCGGCTGGCAGCCGCGCTCACCGCACGCCCGCACTCACCGCAGAAGATCGCTCCCTCGGGGAGCACCGATCCGCAGTGTTCGCATCTGATCACAGGTTGCCTCTGTCCTCGTCCGGCCCGCTGCGACGCTCGGCGGGCCTCCGGACATCGTAGTCACCGTCGGCTCCGCGTCCTCGGCGACCCCCGACCGGCGTGCTCCTGCCCCGCCGACGGGCGGCATCGCGGACACGCGACGCGACGGTGTCCGTGCGGAGCGACCGCGTCGAGACCGCCGTGCGGAGCCGGGCACGACGGTTCTGGCCCTCCTGCAGCGTGCCGATCGCGGTCTCCGTCGCCTGCCACATCCGGTCGGCGGCGCGGTCGTCCGCATCGGCGGGTCCGAACACGGCACGGTCGGCCAGCGCTGCGAGCCCGGAGCCGCCGTCGCCGGGGGCACCCGCGCCGACCTCGCGGCGCGTGGCGGCGGCGGGGACCGCGTGGCCGTGGTCGAGGAGGGCGTCACGGTACTCGTCCCACGCCCCGGTGATCCGCGCCCGGGCGTCGGGACCACGGCGGCGGCGGCGACGGCGGGCGCGCTTGATCGCCACGATGACGACGAAGGGCAGCAGCACGAGGGCGACGAACCCGAGCGTGCCGAGCACCCACGGCAGTGCGGCCAGCAGGATCTGCAGCCACAGCGGGGGCTGGTCGGGGGTGTCCCGGTCGGTCTGCGGGGGCGTCTGTTGGTCCTGGTCCTGCTGCTCGGCGGGGGGCGGCGGCACGACGGTCTCCGGGCGGGTGACCGGCTTCGGGGTCTGGTCCTCGTCCCGGGGGATCTCCCGGACCGCGGGGTTGGGGTTGATCGTCACCCACCCCCACTGCGCGGTGTCGACCTCGATGCGGGCGGTGACGTCGGAGCCGCGCAGGGTCGTCACGCCGGACACGGTGGCACCGGGGCGCGCTGCGCCCGAGTCGCCGCCGGAGGCGAATCCGAGCACCACCCGCGTCGGGAACCCGATCTGCTGCGCCATCAGCGACGCCGCCACGGCGTACTGCTCCTGGTCGCCGATCATCAGCGGGGCCGTCAGGAGCTCCTGGATGCGGTCGGCTCCGTGCCCGGACCGGCTGGCGCGGTCGTCGCCGACCCCGTGGCTGACGTACCCGTTCCGCTGCAGCGCACGGATCATCGCCAGGAGCTTCGCGCCGTCGGTCTCCGCGTCGGCGGTGGTCGCGTCGACGGTGTCCCGCACGGCATCGGGGACGTTGCGGGGTGCCGGGACCGTCGCCGTCCCGGGTCGGGCGCCCGCCAGCTGCTCGTCCGTCGGCTGGTCGGGGACGACCGCGGACAGGTCGTACCGGGTGCCGTCCCCGACGCCGCCGACGACGGCTCCGGTGCTGGTCGCCCGGTCGTAGAAGAACGCTGCGCGCTGGCGGTCCCCCGTCGTCCCGGCGAAGCGCACCGACTCGAGGTCGCCGACGGTCGGCAGCCAGACGCCGCGGTAGCCGTCGACCGTCACACCGACGTCCACCGCGGTCCCGCGGACGCCTCGGACGTCGACGGAGGTCGGCACCCGCTCGAAGGTGCCGGAGGCCGACGACCCGTCGGGACCGCCCACCCGGTAGGCGACGCCGTCCCAGGTGTCGAGCGTGGCGACGCGGACGAAGCCGCCCTGGGGCAGCCCGGTCACGCGGAGCTGGGTCGCGTCCGCCTGCGCCGGTTCCTCGTAGGCCCGGAACCCGCTGAGCGGACTGACGTAGTCGCGCGGGTCGAACGGCTTGACGACGTCGGTCCGCGCGACGGTGCGCGACGTGGCGGGCGGCGCGACGAGCCCGAGTCCGGTCGCGACGACCGCGGCGGCCACGATGGTGCCGGTGCCCACGAGGGCCGGCCGGAGCACCGACCGCCGGACCGCGACGCGGGCACCGATGGTCCGCGCCACGGCGACGGCACGGCGTGCATGGCGCACCGTGAGCGCCCAGACCAGCGCGATGCCGGTGAGCACGACGGCGAGGGCGATCGACGTGTCGAGTCGGCTCGGGCCCAGGACGATCCCGGCCGCGAGCAGCACCAGGGGCGGGATGCTCGCCAGTTCCTGCCGGGAGGCTCGGGTCGCCACCGTCACGGCCGTCACCGTGGCGAGCAGGATCGTCACGAAGAACGGCACCAGCAGGGCCTCGTAGCTGCCGACGGGCAGGCTGATGGTCACCAGGCGCTTCCAGCCGAGGGCCACGCCGGAGAACAGGTCGAGCAGGCCCTGACCGGTCGGCAGCAGTCCCCTGGCCTGGCCGGGGACCGCCGCAGGCACGCCGGTGAGGGCGAAGAGCGCGATCGTCGCGATCGCGACGGCCGCCGCGGGCAGGCGGTACACGGCACCGAGCAGCGCGACGACGGTGCCGCCGACCACGGCGGTGACCGCGGCGACGATCATCGCGTCCGACCGGTGGATCGGCCACCAGGCGACGCTCGCCACGGCGAGGAGCAGCCAGACGACGAGGGTGCCGCCGACGAGCCGGGACACCGAGAGTCGGCGGGCGTTCCGGCGGTCGGCCCGACGGTCGGCCCGACGGGACCGCGTCGGCGCACTCGCCGGTGCACCCCCGCGGGCGTTCACGGGGGCGCTCACGCCGCGGCCGATCGGTGCAGGGCGTGGCGGAGGTCGTCGAGGTAGCCGATCGTCATCACCGTCAGGCCGGGCACCCGGACGAAGCGCGGCACGGCCTCCGGCTCGCAGATGACCGCGACGACCTCGACACCGATCGGGAAGCGGGTGGCGGCGAGGCGGAGCGCTGGCAGCTCGACGGTGGACCCGACGACGAGGAACGCGACGGAGATCCCGGCGGTGTCGGTCCCGACGATGCGGGCGACCTCGGCCACCGGGAGGGTGGCGTCGGCGAGGGCGACCGAGGCGAAGGCGTCGAGGAGCCTGGTCGGGGTGACCGTGGGCAGACGGTGCACGGCGTACACCGCGCGCTTGGCGAACTCCGGCGTGCGCTCGGAGACGACGACGGTGACCTCGCGACCGTCGCGGACGGCTCGGCTGCCGAGGGACGCCGCCGCGCTGACGGCGAGCTCGAACTCGTCCTCGTCGGCGAACTCGGCGCGCGACAGCCCGAGCGCGACCACGAGGTGCGACCGCCTGGTGTCCTCGAACTGCCGCACCATGAGCGCGCCGGTCTTCGCCGTGGACTTCCAGTGCACGGTCCTGGGGTCGTCGCCGGGCATGTACTCGCGGATCGCGTGGAAGGAGATGTCCGCCGGGGAGAGGTCCGTCGTGGCCTGCCCTTCGAGGTCACGGACCAGACCGGTGCTCGTCGACGGGATCGCGACGGTGCGCGGGTGCACGATGACCTGCTCGCGGTCGGTCCACACGAGCTCCCGACGGACCAGCCCCACCGGGTCCGCGCGGACACCGGTCACCGGACCGACGTCGAGCACCCCGCGGCGGAGGGTCGGGACGGGCACCGCGCGCTCGAAGGTGCCGTGCGGAGCGATCGACGGGATCGCGACGTCGACGAGCCCGGAGCCGACGGGGACCTCGACCGTCGTCGGCACCGACGGGAAGCGCGTGGGGTTCTCCGCCGTCACCGTGACCGCCGCGTCGTCACCGACCGCGACCCGGCGCACCGGGCGGCTCATCCGGATGAGCAGGCGGGAGCGACCGATCAGCGCGACGGCCGCCACCGCGACGAGCAGGGCACCGGCGAAGCCCACGACGACGACCTCGCGGAGCCCGAAGCGGTACCCGACGACGAACGCGACGAGCGTGAGGACCGCCACCGTCCAGCCCAGGCCGGTGACGACGGACGAGACCTCGTCCCAGGAACGGAGGAGCTGCCTCCTGGCGGTGCGCCACAGGCGGACGACGCCGACCACGGCCTCGGCGGCGACGCCGTCGCGGTCGCCGACCAGCCGGGTGCGGACGTTCGTGACGCCGGCCACGGTCCCCGTGCGTTCGTACGCCGTGCTCGAGCGACGCGACCGCGTCGACGAGGGGCGGCGTGAGCGCGTGGAGACGGGCCGGCGGTCGGTCACGCGACGGCTCGGTCGGCGGGTGGTGCGGTCTCGACCAGGAGCTGCGAGACGACGCTCGACGGGCTCACGCCGTCGAACTCGGCCTCGGCGTCGAGGACCAACCGGTGCGCGAGGACGGGCTCGGCGAGGGCCTTGACGTCGTCGGGGGTGACGTAGTGCCGTCCGCTCACGGCCGCGAACACCCGCGAGGCGCGCATCAGGCCCATCGCGCCGCGGACGCTGACGCCGAGCCGGACCTCGCTGGCGGACCGGGTGGCGTCGACCAGGCGGGCGACGTAGTCGGCGATCGTGGGGTCGACGTGCACGGTGCGGGCGACGGCGGCCATCTCGGTGATCGTGGCCGCGGGCACGACGCTCGCGATCGGGACCGACGACGCGGGCGCCGACGAGGTCTCGAGGATCTTCACGGTCGCGGCGTGGTCCGGGTAGCCGATCGAGGTCTTCATGAGGAAGCGGTCGAGCTGCGCCTCGGGGAGGCGGTACGTGCCGGCCTGCTCGACGGGGTTCTGGGTGGCGATGACCATGAACGGGGCCGCCAGCCGGTGGGTGACGCCGTCGACGGTGATGGCGGACTCCTCCATCGCCTCGAGCAGGGCGGACTGGGTCTTCGGACTCGCCCGGTTGATCTCGTCGGCGAGGACGATGTTGGAGAAGACCGGACCCCGGTGGAACTCGAACTCCTGACGGCGCTGGTCGTAGACGCTGATGCCGGTGATGTCACCCGGCAGGAGGTCCGGGGTGAACTGGATGCGGTTCGTCGAACCCTGCACGCTCTGCGCCAGCGCCCGGGCCATGCTCGTCTTGCCGGTGCCGGGCACGTCCTCGAGGAGGAGGTGTCCCTCGCTGAGCATCGCCGTGACCGCCAGGCGGATCACGAACGTCTTCCCGAGGAGCACCTGCTCGACGTTGGTCACGATGCGGCCGGCGACGTCGGCGAACCAGGTGGCCTGCTCCGGGGTCATGGTCATGCGGTGTGGGTCCTCGTGTGTCGTGGTCGGGTGGCGGGAGGGTGGCTCGTCGCCACTATCCTGCCGGGTCCTCGGGCTGGGACGGGGCGGGCTCGGGGTCGGTCGGCGGGTCGGGTTGCGGGGCCGGCGCCGGGTTCACCGTGGCGGTCGGGGGGTTGCCGTCCTCGTGTCCGTCGACGATCGCAGCGACGGTGACGGACCCCTGAGCCGGCACGGTCGGCAGCGCGTCCGGCGTGTAGACGCCGGTCGTGCAGTTGAGGCCGACGTTCAGCACGGGGCAGGTCGTGACGCGGTACTGCTGCGGGCCCGCTCCGGCGTTCGGCGGTGGTGCGGAGACCGCCACCTGGCTGCCGGCGTCGTAGGAGTCGGGGATGGCCGCACGGGTCTGGACCGGTCGGAGGCCGTCCTGCACCAGGGGCGGACTGCAGAAGTTGTTGGTGCTGTCCGCGCAGGCGACGACCGAGACCCTCGTCGCCACTCCCCACTGCGGGTCGGCGACCCAGTCCGAGCGGTCGGACATCGTCGTGTAGTTCTGTCCGTCGGTCGAGTAGGCGTAGTGGTCGACCGTGCCGTTCGCGCTCGGGACCGCCGTGGCGCCGGTGATGCGGATGCCGAAGGTCCCGGCCTCCGGGTCCTGCTGGCGGATCGAGATCAGCGCGGTCGGCTGCTCCGGGGCCTGGTAGCCCTCCACCGTCGTCGGCGCGCTCGGGACGCAGAACAGCCCGTTGTCCGCGAGGGCGACGTACTGGAAGTCGCCGTTCCCGAGGGTGTCCTCGGCGCTCGCACTCGACCAGGACTTGTCCGACCCGGTCGTCGAGCAGCCGCCCGGGATGTCGCGCCCCGGTGGGTAGCGGACGATCCGGAGCGAGCTGCTGCCGCCCGCCCAGTCGGTCTCGGTGGCGGCGATCTCGACCGCGGTCGAACCGTTCTCGGGGTTGGGAGTGGCCGTGATCGTCGGCGTCGCCGGCTTCCCGATCGCGGTGCCGCTGCCGCTGCCGCTGTTCCACTTGACGACCGTCCCGTCGCGGTCCGCCTGGTTCCGCGCCGACACGGTGACCGTGTAGTTCCCGCCGCTCTGCAGACCGTCGAACGACGTCGACGTGGTCGCGCCGACGTTCTTGCTCGTCGAGGCGCTCGGTCCGTCGATCTTGACGACGTAGTTGCCGACCGGCGTGCCCCGGTTCGGGCGCGGCACGGCGTTCCACCGGACGTCGAGGCGGTTCGGGGTGGTCCGGTCCGCCGTGACGGTGATGCCGGACGGAGCCGCCGGCACGAAGTCGGCACTCACCGGGGCCGACTGTGCGGACTGCGCCGACTGCCCCACGGCGTTCACGGCACTGACCGAGAACCGGTACGACGACGCCGGGTCCAGGCCCGTGACGGTGCACACCGTCGCGGTGCCGCAGTCCTTCGCGACGCCGTTCGTCCCCGTGAGGCGGTAGCCCGTGATCGGGGAGTTGTTCGCCTGCGGCGTCGACCACGTCAGCGTCGCCTGTCCACCGTCGAAGCCGCCCGTCCGCACCGGGACGCCCGGGGCGTCGGGGACGTCCTGCACCGCGATCGTCACGTCACCCCAGACGTACCGGTCCGGATCGTTGGTCGCGTCCGCCACCTGGTACTGCAGGTTCGTGTTGACGGGCCTGGCCGAGGCCGCGACGCTCACCTGCAGTCGCGAGTTGTCCGCACTCGGCGTGATCGTCACGCCCGACGGCACCCCGCCGGACAACCCGCGGATCGCCACGACGCGGAGGCGCTCGTCCGGGAAGGGATTGGTCGGCTGGTCGTTCGCCAGGACGTCGATCGTCGTCGACTGCCCGCGCTTCGCGATCGCGGTGTCGGCGCCGGGCTGGACGCGCGGCCGGGTCGACCCGACGACGTCGACGGTGACGAGCCCGGACCGTCCGGCGTTCGCCGCGTCGGTGACACCCACGCCGATCGTCGCGGTGGTGTCCTTCTTCGCGGTGTCGGCGACCCGGACCGTGAGCTGCTGACCGGACACCGTCGCGGTCGTGCCGGCGGCCGGACGGCTCACGACCGAGTAGCGCAGTTCGGGGAGGTCCTGCGGGTACGGGTAGTCAGTCAGCTTCGACAGGTCGATCGTGCGTGACTCCCCCGGTTGCATGTCGATGGTCGACCCGGTGAAGACCGGCGGCTGGTTCGAGCGTGGCGTCACCTTCACCGGGAGCACGAGCGTCGCCACGCGGCCCTTGCCGTCGTTCGCGCTGGACCCGTCCGTGACCTCGAAGGAGATCGACGCGTTGCCGTAGTAGAGCTTCGCGGACCGGAACTGCAGCGTGGAGGCGTCGACCGTCAGCGAGCCACCGTCGGCGTGCGTCGCCTTGACCGTGCCCGGGTCGGTGACCCGCGCGGTCTCGCCGTTCGCCGTGACGACGTACTTCGACAGCGGGATCCTGACGGTCGACTCGCTCGTGACGGTCACCGTGCCGGCACTGCGGTTCACCTGCGGGAGGGCGTCGTCGAACCCGGGGACGTGGATGAACCCGTAGGACACGATGTCCGGGTGGTCCGCCCGGGCGACGGAGAACGGGATGACCTGGGAGGCGTCGGCGAGCGTCACCACGATGCGCCCGTCGTCGGTCGTCCGAGCCGCGGCGCCGTAGCCGTCGACCACGCCGACGCGCAGGTCGGCCGTGCTGCCCTCTGCGAAGAAGACGTTCCGGAGCACGTCCACGGTGACGGTCTTCCGCCGGAGGATGTCCTGCAGGTCCAGGGTGGTGTCGTCGACCTCGGGGCGGAGGGGGCGGGCGTCACGGTCGACGGTCACCGTGAGGAACGCCGTGCTCGATCCGCCGCTCTGGTTCGCCGCCGTGTAGAGCACGGCGAAGTCCCCGCGGGTGGCGGACGCCGGCGGGCTGACGCGGATCTCCTGCCCGCGCAGCACCTTCGCCGTGACGCCCGACGCCGTCGGCTCGGCCTTGCTCACCGTGAGCCGGCCGCCCTCGGGGTCGGAGTCGTTCTGCAGGACACGGACGGTCACCGAGCCGCCCGGCCGGATCGTCACGTGGTCGGCCTCGGCGATCGGGTTCGAGGCCTGCTCGGCCCGCGCTGCGATGCCGACGCGGACCGTCCCGGTCGCACGGGCCCCGAGGGCGTCGACCACCGTGTACGTGAACTCGTCGGTGCCGGCGGAGTAGTCGCCGGCGTCGTAGGTGAGCGAGTCGGAGCTGACGTCGCTGACCGAGCCCTTGTCCGGGTTCGAGGCCACGCCGACCAACTGCACCGAGTCGCCGTCGGGGTCGATGCCGTTCAACGGCACGGACACGCGGACGGACTGCCCGGCGACCACGCGTGCCGTCACGGTCTGCGGCACCGGGGGGTTGTTCGTGGCGCTGTCCTGCTCGCGCACGGAGATCGAGACGGCGGCGTCCGCGGACTGACCGTCCGGGCCGGCGACCCGGTAGACCGCGGTGTAGTTGCCCGGTGTCTCCGGGGCGAGGTAGCGCAGGTGGTCACCGGAGGCGAAGAGGAGCCCGCCGTCACCGGGCACGTTCTGCACGAGGTCGGGCTGCAGCGTGAGCGGCTCACCCTCGGGCTGGGTGTCGTTCGCCAGCACGTCGATGTCCGTCACGTCCCCCACGCGGACGGTGGCGGTGTCGGGCTGCGCGACCGGCGGTTGGATCCGGTCGGGCTTGGGGATCTCGACCACGGTGACGGACCCGGTCGAGGACGCCAGGCCGTTGGTCTCCGTGTAGCCGAAGGTCACCGGTCCGTCGAGCGGGGCCGTCAGCGTGACGCGCACGGTGTGCTGGTCGAGGACGCTGGCCTGCACGCCGGACGTCCGCGCCGGGCCGTCGAGGGCGGTCACGAGCAGCACGCCCCCCGCCGGGTCGATGTCGGTGGCGGTGACGTCGGTGTCCTTCGTGGACAACGTGTTCACGAAGACGGTCTTCGGGGTGGTGATCGGCGCGGTCGAGGCGTCCGGCGGCGCGAGCACCGTGATGCGCACGACGCCGCTCGCGGTCTTGGTGCCGTCGGTCACGGTGTACTCGACCTGGTGGTCGCCGACCGCGCTGCTCTGCACCCGGAAGGTGCCGGCGTCGTAGCTGGGCGTGATCGTCACCCCGCTCGTCGACGAGACGCTCGTCAGCGTCACGGTGCCGTTGCCACCGCGCACGTGCACGAGCGGGGACACCGAGAACGGCTTGCCCGCGTACCCCTGCACCGGGAACGCGTCGGCCCGCAACGGGACGCTCCCCTGCTTCGCGACGTGGACGGTCAGCGACCCGCGGCCGTCGGCGGTGCCGTCACTGACGACCAGCTGCACGCTGCGGTCACCGGTGCGGCCGCTGGCGTTCCGGAAGTCGAGGAGACCGTCCGGGGTCGTCGACACGCGGTCCCGGTCGGACGCCGTCGCGCTGCGCAGGTAGACCGGGTCACCGTCCGGGTCCACCCAGTCGCCGAGCACGTCGGTCGAGACGTGCCCGTTCTGCACGACGTCGGCGGAGGTGTCCCGGACCTGGCGCGGCGGCGAGTTCTGCGACGCCGAGCGGACCGCCACCCGGACGGTGGCCGTGTCCGACCCGCCGTTGCCGTCGGTGATCGTGTACCGGAACGTCACGGTGCCCGACGCGCGCGAGGACAGCGCGACCTGGAGCCGCTGACCGTCCTCGACGACGGTGACGCGCGCACCGGCTCCGGTGACGTCGCTCACCTCGCTGATGACGATCGGGTCGCCGTTCGGGTCGTGGTCGTTGAGCAGGACCGGGAGGCTCGTGGTGCGTCCCGGACGGGCGCCCAGGTCGTCGTCGACCGCCACCGGCGGCTTCTGGTCCTTCTCGACCTCCGGGTCGTCGTCGGAGACCTGCTCCTGCTGCTGGTCGTCGTCACGCGTGATGAGGTCGGCCCAGTTGTCGATGAGCTGCCCGCTGCGGTCGATCGCCCACGAGCGCCCGGTGGAGGGGTCGTTCGCGACCACGGTGTCCCCGTTGTGCACGATCTGCAGCGCCGCGTCGCCCGGTACCCGGTCGAGTCGCTGGAGCGCTCGACCCGTGCAGGTGTCGACGGCCTGGCCTCCGCTCCATGCCCCGAACGTGCAGGTGCCGTCGACGAACGGCCGCGCGGCACGACCGGAGACCGCAAGCGCGGTGCGGGTCGTCGACCCGGACGGGGTGACACGGACGAGCCCGGCAGCACCGGCGACGACGACGGTGTCGCCGTCGGCCGAGGAGGTCTGCAACGCCGGGGACCCACCGACCCGCGCACCGACGTCGACGGTGTCACCGTCGATCGAGAGCTGCCCCGAGGTGCGGTCGAGCACCGCGACGTGCTCGCCGACGGCCGCGACCTGGAAGTCGTCCCTGCGGTCCATCCGGACGTCCCACCGCTCGGCCACCGACAAGGTGGTGCCGACCTGGACGAGGGACGCCGTGCCCGTGCGCGGCGAGTAGACGGCGACGTGGTCGTCGGCGGCGTCGAACACGGCGTCGGCGCCGAGGGTCAGGTCGGCCTTCGTGGAGGCGTCGAAGTCGGCCAGGTCCGCCGCGGGCGTGGACCAGAGCTCACCGGTGTCCTCGTTGCCGATCACCGCCGTGTCCCCGGCGAAGAAGACCTGCGGCGACCCGGAGGGAAGGGTGACCGCGTCACCGACCGTGGCGTCGGCGACGTCGACCTTCGCGACGGTGCCCTTGGTCTCGTCGACGCTGTAGACGGTGGAGCCACGCTGCAGGACCGAGAGCGAGTCGGTCGAGGCCTCGATCGCCGTGTTGAGCTCGAGGACCGCGGTGTTCGCGCGGCCGACGGCGCCGTACTCCGCGGAGGGCACCCACACCGTGCCGTCGCCGAGGTCGACCCGCTGCGTGTGGTACCCGCTCGACACGACGGCGGCACCGGCCACGAGCGCTCCGACGAGCACCGAGACGCACGCCGTCACCGCAGCCGACCGGTGCCGGGCGACGAGGCGACGGATCACGAGCCGCTCCCGACGGTGGCGCACCGCTCGGCGCTGGCTGCGCCGGTCTTGCCGTCGCGGTTCACGGCGACGGAGATGCACTCCTGGTCGCCGCGCTCCCCGGAGACGACGAACGAGGTGCCGGACTGCTGGCTGGAGGAACCGTTCGAGGAGATGACGTACGTGTCGCCGGCGTCGAGGCCCGGGTCGTCCCAGCGGAACGTCACCGACTGCCCGGTCGTCGACGCGCGGATGTCGGAGACCGTGGGGATCGCACCCGACCCGACCTGGCCCACCACCACGATCGCGGCCACCGCCACCGCGACCACCACGACGCCCGCGAGCGACGCGGCCCAGGCGACGGTGCGCCGGGACGACCGACGCGCCCGCGTGGCGGAGCCGGTGCGGTGCACGGTGCCGACGCTGCGAGAGCCGGTGGCGGCGAGGCCGCCCTGCACGGGGCGCCGCGTGCGTCGTCGTCGGCTGACCCGCTTCGGCGGTTGGAGTTCGCGGACCATCGTCCGGTCGCCGTCGGGTGTGGGGGTCGCGATGGCCCAGGACTCGACGGCGACGTCGGCGGGCGTCTGGGGCAGCCCGAGCTCGGCCTGCACCTGCTGGAACCCGCGGACGAGCTCCATCACGGTGGCCGGCCGGAGCTGGGTCTTCCGGGACATCGCCGTCGCGAGCAGGCGCTCGAGCGACGGTGGCACGTCGGTGCGACCGGTCGGCTTGACGCCGCCCTTGTCGATCCGCGCCATCAGGTCGGACGCCCCGTTCTTGCCGCCGGGGACCTCGAAGGGGCTGCGGCCGGCGACGAGCGAGAACACGGTCGCCGCCAGCGAGTAGACCTCGGACTGGATCGTGCCGCGGGACTCGTCGATGAGGACCTCGGGAGCAGACCACGGGATCGACATGCCGATCGGCTCGTCGGGGTCGGCCTGCCCGATCGTGGCCGCGATCCCGAAGTCGGACAGCACCGGGTTGCCGTACGCGGTCAGCAGGATGTTGGAGGGCTTGACGTCGCGGTGCAGCACGCCCTCGCGGTGGGCGGTCTCGAGCGCGGAGCCGATGCGGATGCCGATCGAGAGGACCTCCGACACGGGCACCGGGGCGCGACGGTAGCGCTCACTCAGCGACGACGAGCAGAGCTCCATCACGAGGTAGGGGCGACCGTCGGACGCGACACTCGCTTGGAAGACCGTGAGGATCGACGGGTGCGTGCTGAGCCGCGCCATCAGGTTCGCCTCGGCCTGGAACATCTGTCGGACGCGGTCGTCGACGACCTCGTCGAGCAGGACCTTGACGGCGACCTGTCGTCGGGGCATGTCCTGCTCGTAGAGGAAGACGTCCGCGAACCCACCGGAACCGAGCACGTGCACGGGGCTGAAACCGGCGATCACGGGAGGGCTGGACGGCAGGCGTCGCACCATGACGGCTCCTCCCTCCGGCCCACGCGGCCTGTTGCTGGTCCAGGCGGTCAAGTCTACGGATGCCGACCGTCGCCGATCTGCTGACGCGTGCGCGGGGAATCCCGATCGCGCCCCAGTTCGGGGGTCGGGTCAGTGGCGCGGGAGCGTGTCCTCGAGGTCGCGGTCGACCGGGGCGTCGTCCACCTGCAGCACGACGACCGTGACGTTGTCGCGGCCGCCCGCCACCAGGGCGTCGCCGACGAGTCGTTCGGCGAGCTCCTGCGGGTCGACGACCTTCGCGGCGATGCGCGCGATGCCGACGTCGCCGATCTCCTTGGTCAGGCCGTCCGAGCAGATGATGTAGCGGTCACCGGTGCGCAGCGGCAGCGTCCACCAGTCCGGCTCCGGCGGCTCCCCGAAACCGACGGCCCGCGTGATGACGTTGCTGTCGGGGTGGGCCTCGGCGTCCTCGGCGCGCAGGACACCGGCGTCGACCATCTCCTGGACGACGGAGTGGTCGACGGTGATCCGTCGCAGGACCCCGTTCTCCGCACGGTAGGTCCGGGAGTCCCCGACGTTGAAGACGAGGGCGGCTGGCTGACCGTCGGACTGCACCAGCGCGAGCCCGGTGACCGTCGTGCCGGCACCGATCGCGTTGCCACCGGCGGCGCGCTCGATGTCGGCGGTCGCCAGCAGCAGCGCGTGCTGGATGGTCTCCCGCGACCCGAACGGACCGGTGGACGCGTCCCCGAGGCGCCGCACGACCGCGTCGCTCGCACGGTCGCCGGCGAGGTGGCCGCCCATGCCGTCGGCGACGACGAAGAAGGGTGCCTCGACGATGTAGCTGTCCTCGTTGTGGTCACGACGACGCCCGATGTCGGTGGCCGCTCCCCACGAGAGCGTGAGGGTGGCGCCGCCCGCTCCGGGGACGTCGATGGCGTGGGAGGCGGCTGCTCGGCCGAGTTCGGTCACGGTCTTCGATCGCTCTCTGGGGGGTCGTGGGCGTGCCGGTCAACGAGTGGTCGGGCGTGGCGGCGGGGACGTGGGGACGTCGTCCGCCGGAGGCCGCACCCGGAGGTGGGGCGAGAGGATCTCGATCCCGATGCCGTCCCCGATCTCGACTACCGTACCGGTCAACGCCACGATCGACGCACCGGACGGCATCCGGTAGGCAGCGGCCCCGGCGGGCCGGACCACGGTGCCGTTGGTGGAGTGCAGGTCGTCGACGACGGCGGCTTCCCCCTCGGCGTGGAAGGCCACGTGGGAGGACGACACCTGCCCCGAGGGCGAGCGGACGACGACGAGCTCGGGTTCCGGTCCGCGCACGACGCGCGGCAGCGCCGGACGGCGGCCGACCACGACGGGACGGTCGAGTCGGATCACCCGGTCGGCGATCCGGATCGACGGCACGCGCACGCGCGGCGGCTCGACGACGGCCGGGAGGCTCGGGGGCACGTCCGGCACACCGGTCGCTCCGTCGGCGACCCGACCGCTGCGGGCTCGGACGATGGTGTCCTCGGGGTCGGCTGCCGGCGCGTCCACGCGGTCTGGCTCGGCCACGACGCCGTCGGCCGCAGGGACCCGTGCGGGTGTCGCGAGGTCGAGCGGCGCGGGGAACCGTCCGTCGTCTGCTCCCCCGGGTCGGAACGGCACCCGGATGACGGTGTCCTCAACGGCGTCAGCAGCGCGGTCGGTGCCGACGGCGCGATGACGTGGACGCAGGACCGTGTCCTCGATGTCGTCGCCGTCGTGCACCAGGGGCCTCTCTCCTCGTCGTCACCACCGTAGACGATCCGGTGCACCCGGCATCACCCCCACCACGCCGGGGCGGTGCGTGCCCGGACCGACCGCAGCACGAGTCCGGCGAGGGCGTCGTCGGGGACGGCGTCGAGGGCGTGCCGTGCTCGGGTCCTGGCACGTTCCGGCGACCCGAGCGCCCAGGAGCACCAGGCGCCGAGTGCGAGCGCGCCGGCGACACCCAGTCGCTCGTCCTCGGGGCACCCGCGCAGACGCCAGTCCTGCCAGAGTCCGACGCACCGGTCCCCCGCCGTTCGGAGCCGGTCCCGGTCTGGGGCTGGGCCGGCGCCCTGGAGCGCGAGCGGCGTCGGGTCGTGGAACGGGTCGAAGGGGCGGACGACCGTCGGTGTCCGGTCGGCCGGGGCGGCGACGAAGGGGATCAGGGCCATGCGTGTGGCCAGGGCGACACAGGCGGTCGACACCGCGGCACTGCCGCGCCGCGAGAGGGGCGCCGTGCCCGGTGCGACCAGCGCTGCGGCGGCGACCGGCAGGGTGACTGCGGCAGCAATCTCACGGGACCGGCCGGCGATCAGGGCGTCAGGACTTCGGAGTGCGATGGCGTTCATGGGGCCATCGTGACGCGATCCGGGCCTCCAGACCGGGCTGGCCGCGACCCCGTGGAGAACCGCGTCGATCCTGTCCCTGTGCAGGGATCGTCTGCTCAGGCTGCAGCAGGCTGCAGGCTCTCCGCGACGAGGTCCCAGCCGCCGTCCACCCGCTCGAGCACCACACCGACCTGCGACGCCCAGTCGGCCAGGTCGTCCATCGACCCGACGGTGGCGTCGGTCCGGGCCAGCAGCGACACCAGGCGGCCCTTCGCGGTCTTGTTCCAGTGGTTCAGGGCCTTCCGTCGACCGGAGCCGTCGACGCTCACGACGCGGAGTGTGACCGCACCCTCCGCCGGGCCGAGCGCACGGTAGCCCTCGGAACGGAGGTCGAGCACCAGCCCGTCAGCGCGGGAGCGGAGTGCGGCCCGGGACGGACCGGGCCAGTGCGCCGCGAGTCGGAGCGGACCCAGGCGGGCGTCGTGGGACAGGCGGTACGCCGGGATCAGGTCGCCGGCTCCGATCGGCCCGAACATCGCGGACTGCACCACGACGTGGCGGGACCACCAGTCGCGGACCGCGGCCGACGCACCGGGCACGTCGAGGGGGTCGTAGAGGACACCCGTGTACCGCTCGATCGCGGGGAGCGTCGGCGAGGTCGTCAGTGCGAGGTTCCGGAAGCGTTCCGCGATCGACTTCGGGCCGAGCTTGAGCGCCGCCCGCGCAGAGGACTCCTCGGAACTGACGGAGCGGGCCGCGGTGATCACCGCGGCCCGCTCGTCGGACAGTTCCGGGAAGGAGAGCCCACCCAGGTCGAGGGTGGAACCCGTGTCCCCGCCCTCCCGCTTCGTCTCGGACGGCGGGAGGAGGACGGTCAGTCCGGTCAGGACGCCAGCGCGGCCTGCCGCGCCACGATCGTGACCGTGTCGTGCTCGACGGAGAGGAAGCCGTCCTCGGCGTCGACCGCGACGGTGGAGCCGTCGGCACGCGTGATGCGGACCTGGCCCTGCGCGAGGATCGCGAGCATCGGCTCGTGCCCCGCGAGGATGCCGATCTGGCCCTCGGTCGTGCGTGCGACGACCATGGAGGTGTCGCCCGACCAGACCTCGCGGTCGGCCGAGACGACACTCACGGTGAGACCCGCCATGTCAGCGGTTCTCCTTCTGGATCTGCGACCACTTCTCTTCCACGTCGTTGATCCCACCGACGTTGAAGAACGCCTGGGTCGCGACGTGGTCGAACTCGCCGTCGGCGATGGCGGCGAAGGACTCGATGGTGTCCTTGAGGGGCACCGTGGAGCCCTCGACACCCGTGAACTTCTTCGCCATGTAGGTGTTCTGGGACAGGAACTGCTGGATGCGACGTGCGCGCTCCACCGTGATCTTGTCCTCTTCGGAGAGCTCGTCGACACCGAGGATGGCGATGATCTCCTGCAGCTCCTTGTTCTTCTGGAGGATCTGCTTGACGCGCGTGGCCGTCTGGTAGTGGTCGGCGCCCAGGTACCGGGGGTCCATGATCCGCGACGTGGAGGTCAGCGGGTCGATCGCCGGGTAGAGGCCCTGCGACGCGATCTCACGGGAGAGCTCGGTCGTGGCGTCCAGGTGCGCGAACGTCGTGGCCGGAGCCGGGTCGGTGTAGTCGTCAGCCGGCACGTAGATCGCCTGCAGCGAGGTGATCGAGTGACCACGCGTCGAGGTGATGCGCTCCTGGAGCACACCCATCTCGTCGGCGAGGTTGGGCTGGTAGCCCACGGCGGACGGCATGCGGCCGAGCAGCGTCGAGACCTCGGAGCCGGCCTGCGTGAAGCGGAAGATGTTGTCGATGAAGAGCAGGACGTCCTGCTTCTGCACGTCGCGGAAGTACTCCGCCATCGTCAGCGCCGACAGGGCGACCCGGAGACGGGTCCCCGGCGGCTCGTCCATCTGGCCGAACACGAGGGCGGTCTTGTCGAAGACCCCCGCCTCTTCCATCTCACCGATGAGGTCGTTGCCCTCACGGGTGCGCTCACCGACACCGGCGAACACCGACACACCGCCGTGGTCCTGCGCGACGCGCTGGATCATCTCCTGGATGAGGACGGTCTTGCCGACGCCCGCACCACCGAAGAGGCCGATCTTGCCACCCTGCACGTACGGGGTGAGGAGGTCGATGGACTTGATGCCGGTCTCGAACATCGAGGTCTTCGACTCGAGCTGGTCGAAGGCCGGGGCCTTGCGGTGGATCGGCCAGCGCTCGGTGATCTCGAGCTTCTCGTCGGTGTTGAGCACGTTGCCCAGCACGTCGAAGACCTTGCCCTTGGTGACGTCGCCGACGGGGACCGAGATCGGGGCGCCCGAGTCACGGACCTCCTGACCACGGACGAGGCCGTCGGTCGGCTTCAGGGAGATGGCACGGACGAGGTCGTCACCGAGGTGCTGCGCGACCTCGAGGCCGATCTCCTGCGACGACTCACCGATGGTGATGGTCGTGAACAGGAGGTTGTACATCTCGGGGATGGCGTCATGCGGGAACTCGATGTCGACGACGGGACCCGTGACACGGGCGATCCGGCCGACACCGGGCGCCGACGACGTCTCGACCGCGGTGGTTGCGGTGTCGGTCATGGCTGGTGCCTTCCTGGTGGGTTCTGTCCGCGAACGACGCGGACTACTTCTTCTTCGACGAGAGGGCGTCGGCGCCGCCGACGATCTCGGAGATCTGCTGCGTGATCTCGGCCTGACGCGCGTTGTTCGCGAGTCGGGTGAAGTCACGGATCAGGGAGTCGGCGTTGTCGCTGGCCGCCTTCATCGCCTTCTGGCGTGCGGCGTGCTCGGAAGCAGCCGACTGCAGCATGGCGTTGAAGATGCGGCTCTCGATGTAGACCGGGAGCAGCGAGTCGAGCACCGCATCGGCGTCCGGCTCGAACTCGTAGAGCGGGAGCGGGGCGTCGCCGGTGGGCTCGTCCACGCCGTCCACGACCTCGAGCGGGAGCAGGCGCACGACCTGGGGCTCCTGCGTCGCGAGGCTCAGGAAGCGGTTGAAGACGATGTGGATCTCGTCCACGCCGCCCTCGGCCGTGTCCTGGAGGAACTTCGACACGACCGCGTCGCCGATCTCCTTGGCCGTCGAGAACTCGGGCTGGTCGGTGTTGCCCAGCCACTGCCGCTCGGACGGGCGCTCACGGAACGCGAAGTACCCGACGGACTTGCGCCCGACCAGGTAGTAGACGACGTCCTTGCCCTCGCTGCGGAGCAGGGAGGCGAGCTCCTCACCCTGCTTGAGGACGTTCGTGCTGAACGCGCCGTTCAGACCGCGGTCCGACGTGAAGAGCACGACGGCGGCACGGGTCGACGACTCGGGCTCGGTGGTCAGCACGTGGTCGACGTTCGAGAACGTCGCCACGGCCGACACGGCCCGGGTCACCGCACGCGAGTACGGACCGGAAGCGGCCATGCGGGCCTGCGCCTTCTGGATCCGCGACGCCGAGATCAACTCCATCGCGCGAGTGACCTTCTTCGTGGTCTTCGCGGACTTGATTCGCTGTCGGTAGACCCGGACCTGCGCTGCCATCTAGCGACGACCCTTGACGATCTGCTCCTGGTCGACGTCCTCGGAGTCCGCGGCGTCGAACTGCTCAGAACCGAGCGTCTTGCCGTCGCTCGTCTGGAAGCTCTTCGTGAACTCGTCGATCTGCTTGCCCATCTCGGCGACGGTGTCGTCGCTGAGCTGGTTCGTCTCGCGCAGGGTCGTGAGCACGTCGGAGTTGCGACGCAGGTGGTCGAGCAGCTCGGACTCGAAGCGCAGCACGTCCTTCACGGGGACGGTGTCGAGCTTGCCGTTGGTGCCGGCCCAGATCGAGACGACCTGCTCCTCCACCGGGTACGGCGAGTACTGCGGCTGCTTGAGCAGCTCGGTCAGGCGCGCACCACGGTCGAGCTGACGACGCGAGGCCTGGTCGAGGTCCGACGCGAACATCGCGAAGGCCTCGAGCGAGCGGTACTGCGCCAGTTCGAGCTTGAGCGTGCCGGAGACCTTCTTGATCGACTTCACCTGGGCGTCACCACCGACGCGGGACACCGAGATGCCCACGTCGACGGCCGGACGCTGGTTCGCGTTGAAGAGGTCCGACTGCAGGAAGATCTGGCCGTCGGTGATCGAGATCACGTTGGTCGGGATGTACGCCGAGACGTCGTTCGCCTTGGTCTCGATGATCGGGAGACCCGTCATCGAGCCGGCGCCGAGCTCGTCGGACAGCTTCGCGCAACGCTCCAGCAGACGGGAGTGCAGGTAGAAGACGTCACCCGGGTAGGCCTCGCGCCCCGGCGGACGACGCAGGAGGAGCGACACCGCACGGTAGGCCTCGGCCTGCTTCGACAGGTCGTCGAACACGATGAGGACGTGCTTGCCCTGGTACATCCAGTGCTGGCCGATGGCCGAACCGGTGTACGGGGCGAGGTACTTGAAGCCGGCCGGGTCGGAGGCCGGAGCGGCGACGATGGTGGTGTACTCCATCGCGCCGGCGTCCTCGAGCGCACCCTTGACGGAGGCGATCGTGGAACCCTTCTGACCGATCGCGACGTAGATGCAGCGGACCTGCTTGTTCTCGTCGCCCGAGTCCCAGTTGGCCTTCTGGTTGATGATCGTGTCGATCGCGATCGCCGTCTTGCCGGTCTGGCGGTCGCCGATGATCAGCTGACGCTGGCCACGGCCGACGGGGATCATCGCGTCGATGGCCTTGATGCCGGTCTGCATCGGCTCGTGGACCGACTTGCGGCTCATGACACCGGGTGCCTGCAGCTCGAGGGCACGACGGCCCTCGGCTGCGATCTCGCCGAGGCCGTCGATCGGGGCGCCGAGCGGGTCGACGACTCGGCCGAGGAAGGCGTCGCCGACGGGGGCCGAGAGGACCTCACCGGTACGGGTGACTTCCTGGCCCTCTTCGACACCGGAGAACTCGCCGAGCACGATGGCACCGATCGAGTCCTCGTCGAGGTTCTGGGCGAGGCCGAGCGTGCCGTCCTGGAAGCGGATGAGCTCGTTGGCCATGACGCCGGGGAGGCCCTCGACGTGGGCGATGCCGTCACCGGCGTCGGTGACGTGCCCGATCTCGGCCGTGGAGGCCTTCGTCGGCTCGTAGTTCGAGACGAAGTCCTTCAGGGCATCACGGATCTCATCGGGGCTGATGGTGATGTCTGCCATGGGATTTTCCTTGTTGGTTTCCGGGGCCCTGCGGCTCCGAGAGGGTGATGCTGCCCGGTGGGGACAGTTCCCGTTGTGGACTTGGGGTGACGGGTTCGACCGTACGCTCAGCCGGCGAGCTGGAGCCGGAGGTCGGCGAGGCGCGTGGACACGGTGCCGTCGATGACGTCGCCGCCGACCTGCACCCGGACCCCGCCGACGACCTGGGGGTCGACGACGTGGTTGACGATGATGTCCCGGCCGTAGCGCTCCGAGAGACCGCGGGCGACGCGGGCCGCCTGGCCGTCGGAGAGCGGGACGGCCGTGATGACCGTCGCCACGACCTTGTCGGCCTGGTCGGCCACGATGCGCGAGGCATCACGGACGAGTTCGCCGATCCGGCGGCCACGGGGCTGCTGGACGAGGGCCGACAGGATCGTCACCGTCTGCGGCGACGACTTGCTGCCGATCAGCCGCTCGACGAGTGCCGCCTTCTGCTCCGGGCTGCCGAGCTTGGTGCCGAGCGCCAGCTCGAGACCGGCGTCCGAGCGGACCGCCGTCTCGAAGGCGAACAGCTCGGCCTCGATCGGGGTGCCCGGGTCCGCGGTGGCAGCGACGGCGCGGATGCCCGCGTCCTCGATGCCGGCGAGCAGGTCCTGCTGCGAGGACCAGCGCGAGCCGGCCACCGCGGTCAGCACGGCGCGCGTGGCGTCGGACTGTCCGGCGAAGACCCGGTCGACGACCGACTTCTTGCCGACGACGTCGGCGGTCGGGTCGGCCAGCAGCGTGAGGAGCTGGGACGCACCGGCGACCACTCGCCCTGCGGCGAGGACCTCAGCACCCGTCACCAGGTCAGCGCTGACGCCGAGGTCGGCCAGCACCGCCTGCGTCGACGTCATGGCTGAACGGGTGGCGCTCCGCATGCTCAGCGCTCCGTCTCGACCTGCGAGGCCTGGACCTGCGAGGACTCGACGCTCTTCGACGACTCGAGGTCGGCGAGGAAGCGGTCGACGACCGCGGTGGCCTTGGCGTCGTCCTTGAGGGACTCGCCGATGACACCCGACGCGAGGTCGAGGGCCAGCGAACCGACCTCGGTGCGGAGCGACTGGAGCGCACTCTGACGCTCGGCCTCGATCTGCGCCTGGGCATTGCTCGTGATCCGCGCAGCGTCGGCCGAGGCCTGCTCGCGCACCTCGTTGCCGATGGCGGTCGCGTCGGCACGGGCCTGCTCGCGGATCCGCGAGGCTTCGGCACGGGCGTCGGCGAGCTGCTTGTTGTACTCGTCGAGTGCTGCGGCGGCCTGCTGCTGGGCAGCCTCCGCCTTCTTGATGCCGCCCTCGATGGCCTCGGTGCGCTCATCGAGCATCTTCGTGATGCGCGGCGTGACGACACGCCAGAACACCAGGAAGATGATGACGAAGGCAACCAGCGACCACACGATGTCGTACACCGGGGGGACCAGCGGATTGTGCGTTTCCTCCGCCGCGATGATGAGTGCAGTGTTCATCGAGAGCCTTAGTTGGTGCTGGTGAAGATGAAGTACGTGGCGATGCCGATGAAGGCCAGGGCCTCGGTGAAGGCGATACCGATGTACATGAGGGTCGTCAGGCGGCCCTGGAGCTCAGGCTGGCGGGCCACGGACTCGATCGTCTTGCCGACGACGATGCCGACGCCGATGGCCGGGCCGATCGCAGCGAGGCCGTAGCCAACCGTCGCGATGTTGCCGTTGATCTCCGCGAGAACGGTCGTTGCGTCCACGTGTTTTCCTTTCGAGGTGCGGGTCCGACGGATGCCGGTCCCGTAGGGGGTCAGTGAGGAATCAGTGCTCGTCGGCCAGCGCCAGCTGGATGTAGACGGCGGTGAGGAGCATGAAGACGTAGGCCTGCAGCAGCGCGACGAGGATCTCGAAGAAGCTGAAGGCGATGCCGAACGCGATGGTTCCGATGCCGAAGGCCTTGAAACCGAGCGACGCGTCGAAGAAGAAGAACTGCGTGGCCGAGAAGAACAGGACGAGCAGCAGGTGCCCGACGACCATGTTCATGAGGAGTCGCAGTGTCAGCGTGACCGGGCGGAGCACGAACGTCGAGACGAGTTCGATCGGCGTCACGATGATGTACAGGTACCACGGCACCCCGGGCGGGAAGAGCGAGTTCCGGAGGAACGTGCCCGGGTGCTTGCGCAGCCCCGCGTAGATGAAGGCGACGTAGGCGACGATCGCGAGGATCATCGGCATCGCGATGCGGCTGGTGCCGGCGAGGTTGAGCCCCGGGATCAGACCCGTGAGGTTCATGAACAGCACGCCGAAGAAGATCGTCGCGAGCAGCGGCAGGAACCGCTTGCCGTCCTTCTCACCGAGGTTGTCGAAGGTGTTGCGTCGCACGACGTCGAAGCCGTACTCGATGAACGCCTGACCGCGGTTGGGGATCAGCTTGAGCGCCCGGGTCCCCGCGAAGGCGAAGACGAGCAGCACTGCGACCGCGATGAAGCGGATGATGACGACACGATCGATCTCGAAGGGCGTCCCGGCGAAGAAGATGGGGTCCGGGAAGAACTCGTTGATCGACGGGCCATGGAACTCGGCGGCCTTGCTGCTCCCCGCCGCCACGGTGTTGACCGCGGCGGAGAGAGACAGGGGAAGAGCGTGGGATAGCAGCGCTGTCTCCTGTGTCGGCGCGCGCACGTCATGGCACGCGATGGTGGACTGTGTGGAGGCTCGTCCCGCCCGAGCAGTGCTCCGGACGCGGACGTGTCAAACCCTATCAGGTGCGCGGACCTTCCCGGGCTCTCAGACCCGCGGGCCGTCGCTCCCAGGCTCCGCGGAGGCGGACGACGAGCCGTCCCCCGGCAGCGGCACGTCGATCGGTACGCGGCCCTTGGCGATGACGGTGACGTCGATCACGAGGGACCCGACCACGCCGACGATGATGGCCACGGCGAGCACGGGCGTGTCGACCCAGTCACGGTCCTTGAGCAGGACGAGCACGACGATGAAGAGCACGAACTTCACGAGGAACATCCCCATGATCGTGCCGAAGAAGGCGCCGGAGATCATCTGTCCGCCGGAGAACCGGATCGCCAGCAGGACGCTGACGGCGGTCAGCCCGCAGAACACGACGCTCATCACGGCGCCGATGAGCCCACCGGCGAGCCCCGGTCCCCCGGCGACGAGGAACCCGACCAGTCCCCCGACGACGGCCAGCGCGCCGGCGAGCAACGCTCCCTGCACGAGGATCCGCCGGAACAGCGGGGTGATGTGGTCGAGGCCGTTCGGCGTGGTCACGAGGGGTCTCCAGAGGGGGAAGGGGTCGGGCGGTCGCGGACGGCTGCGGCGCGGTCCAGGGGGTCCAGGCTGGCGTCGACGACGCTGCCGGCGACCCGTGCGGTCCTCGCAGCGGTCTGTGCGGCGATCTCGGTCCGTTTCCGGCCGAGCGGTGCGAACGTCGCGATGGCGCAGATGGTGAACCCGACCGACACGAAGACGACGACCCACCACCACTCCACGAACAGGAACAGCAGACAGCCGACAGCGACGGTGGCCGTCCAGGCGTAGAAGATCAGCACGGCGTGGAAGTGCGAGTGGCCCATGTCGAGCAGCCGGTGGTGCAGGTGCTTCCGGTCGGCGGAGAACGGGGACTTGCCCGCGCTGAGCCGTCGGGACACCGCGAGCCCGAAGTCGAGCATCGGCACGATGAGGATCGCGAACGGCAGCAGGATCGGGATGAACGCGGGCAGCAGGTCGGTACGGGAACGGACGGCGGCCGGGTCGATGTTGCCGGTGATGGACACCGCGCTCGTGGCCATCAGGAAGCCGACCAGCAGTGCGCCCGCGTCGCCCATGAAGAGCTTGGCGGGGTGCCAGTTCAGGACGAGGAAGCCGCAGCAGGCCCCCACGAGGACCGCGGTGAGCAGCGACGGCAGGTTGAAGAAGAACTCCGTCTGCACGACGACGCGGTTGATGAAGAACGTGTAGAGGAAGAACACCCCGCCGGCGATGATCGCGACACCGGCGACGAGGCCGTCCAGCCCGTCGATGAAGTTCACCGCGTTCATCACCAGCACGACCGCCAGCACGGTGAAGATCAGGCTCATGTAGGACGACCCGACGCCGAGCGTGTTGCCGATCGGCAGCGACACGATCGCCACGCCCTGCCACGCCAGGATGCCCGCGGCGATGATCTGCCCCGCGAGCTTCGTCATCCAGTCGAGGTCCCAGATGTCGTCGGCCACGCCGAGCACCACGATGATCGTGGCGCCCGCCAACACGGCGAGCACGCGCTGCGGTTCCGCGAAGACGAGCCGGAAGAAGTCGATGCCCTGGATCTCGGGGAAGACGAACCACGCGCAGAGCAGCGAGACGACGACGCCGAGGAACATCGCGATGCCGCCGAGCCGTGGCACCGGCGTGCGGTGCACGTCACGTTCGCGGACCTGGGGGTACCACTTGTACTTCACGCCGAGCTTCCACAGCAGGAAGCTGACGACGAAGCTCACGAGGGCCGAGATGGCCCCCGCGAGCAGGTAGTACTTCACGTCCTGAGGTCGTCCCCGACGACCCGTTCGATCTCGGCGTCCGAGATCACGCCGTGGCGCACGATGCGCAGGCCGTCGCCGGTGGCGAGCCCGGTGGCGTCGACGATCGTCGACCCGGTCGACGCCGCGAAGCCGTCGTGCGGCGCCAGCGACCCACCGTCGAGGTAGACGGCGACGCTGTCACCGAGCATCGCCTCGGCCGCGTCGACGTCCATCGCGGCCGGGTCCCCGGTCGAGTTCGCGGAGGAGACCGCGAGCGGGCCGACCTCCTGCAGGAGTTCGAGCGCGATCCGCGAGTCCGGCATCCGGAGCGCCACGGTCCCCCGGGTCTCGCCGAGGTCCCAGTCGAGGGACGGCTGCGCGCCGAGAATGACGGTGAGGCCGCCCGGCCAGAACTCGTCGACGAGGTCGCGGACCTGCTGCGGGACCTCGCGAGCGAGTGCGTCCAGCGTCGCCGGCCCGGGGATGAGCACGGGCGGCGGCGACTGGCGCGTGCGGCCCTTGGCGTCGAGCAACCGCTGCACGGCGGTCGCGTCGAAGGCGTCCGCGGCGATGCCGTAGACGGTGTCGGTGGGGAGCACGACGAGTTCGCCCCGTCCGAGTGCGGCACGTGCGAGCCGCATCCCGGTCAGGAGCCCGTCGGGGTCGGTGCAGTCGTATCGGGATGCCATGACTCGCACGATGATAGTGCGACAGAATAGGCGGCATCGTGAACGAGACCCCAGCGCCCCGCCTCCTGTTCCTCTTCGACATGGACGACGTCCTGGTCCGCTACGACTGGGAGACCCGCATGGCGGGCCTCACCGAGCTCACCGGGCACGACCTGGTGGAGCTGCGGCGACGCTGGTGGGTGTCCGGCCAGGAGCAGCGCGCCGAGGCCGGGCACTTCCCCGACGGCGACACGTACCTGGCCGCGTTCCAGGAGGCCATGGGCTGCGAGGTCCCGGAGTCGGAGTGGGCGCGGGTCCGCGGTTCCGCCATGACCGAGCTGCCGGAGCGCATCGAGGCCGTCCGCATCGCGGCCGAGCACGGGCGTGTCGCCCTCCTGACGAACAACGGTCCGCTGGCCGGTCGGTGGATCCACGAGTGGGCGCCGTCCCTGCCGCCGCTGTTCGGGGAGCACCTCGACACCACGAGCAACTTCGGCGCGAGGAAGCCGGAACCCGAGGTCTTCCTGCGGGCGCTCGACCACCACGGCGCCGCCGCGTCGGACACCTTCTTCGCCGACGACATGCCCGAGAACGTCGCGGGAGCCAGGAGCGTCGGCATCCACGCGGTCCTGGTCGAGCACGACACCGACCTGCGGGACGCCGTCCACGCGTTCGTCGCGTCGCGCACGGGCGCCAGCGTCGCCTGACCCAGCGCCGTCTGACCCAGCGCCGAGACTCGGCCTGGAGGCCCAGCTCGGCCCCGCCTAGCGCGTCGCGGTGGTCGTGCGGTCGCGTCCGGTCAGGTCCTGGTGCGTCTCCGGGGACCGGAACCCCCGGCGCGCCAGGACCTCGCGCACGGCGGCGCCCTGCGGTTCGGCGTGCTCGACGACGAGCAGGCCGCCCGGCACGAGCAACCGCCACGCGCTCTCGGCGAGGGCACGGACCGCGTCGAGGCCGTCCGGCCCGCCGTACAGCGCGAGGGCCGGGTCGTGGTCGCGGACCTCGGGGTCGACGGGGACGGCGTCGTCCGGCACGTAGGGCGGGTTCGACACCACCACCGACACGGTGCCGTCGAGTTCCGGGAACGCGTCGGCGAGGTCGCCCTCGACGAGACGGACCGTCCCGCCGTACGTCGCCACGTTGCGCCGGGTCCACGGGAGCGCCTCCGGCGACCGCTCGACGGCGTACACGAGGGCGTTCGGCACCTCGGTGTCCATGGCGATCGCGATCGCGCCGCTGCCCGTGCCGAGGTCGACCGCGATCGGCTCGGGCACGGCCGCGGCACGGAGCGCGTCGATGCCGAACTGGACGACGCCCTCGGTCTCCGGACGCGGCACGAAGACACCGGGCCCGACGGCCAGGGTCAGCGCCCGGAAGTGCGCCTCACCGGTGATGTGCTGGAGCGGCAGCCGGGTGGCGCGTCGGGCGACGGCCTGTCGGAAGCGGTCGACGTGCTCCCCCGCGATCGTCCCGCCGGTCATGGCACGGGCCTGCACCGCGCCGCGCGACGTGTCGGTCGCCCAGGCGAGCAGGAGCTCGGCGTCCACCCGCGGGGTCGGGACGCCGTGCGCGACGAACGCGGCGGTCGCCTCGTCGAGGAGGCGATCCGCCGCGTACGTGACGGGCGTGTCGGCGGTGATCAGGGCCTCCTGTCAGGCGCCCTGGTCGCCCACGGCGGCCAGCCGGGCCTCTTCGTCCGCGCGGATGGCGGACTCGATGACCGGCTCGAGCGCACCGTTCATGACGCGGTCGAGGTCGTAGGCCTTGTACCCGGTGCGGTGGTCCGCGATCCGGTTCTCCGGGAAGTTGTACGTGCGGATGCGCTCCGACCGATCCATCCCGCGGATCTGCGACCGGCGAGCGTCCGAGGCGAGGGCGTCGATCTCCTCCTGCCGCTTCGCGAGGATGCGGGCACGCAGGACGCGCATCCCCGCCTCTCTGTTCTGCAGCTGCGACTTCTCGTTCTGCATCGCCACCGTGATGCCCGTGGGCAGGTGGGTGATGCGGACCGCGGAGTCGGTCGTGTTCACCGACTGACCGCCGGGACCGGAGGACCGGTACACGTCGATCTTGAGGTCGTTCTGGTTGATCTCGACCTCTTCGGGCTCGTCGACCTCGGGGAAGACCAGCACGCCGGTCGTCGAGGTGTGGATGCGCCCCTGCGACTCGGTCGCCGGCACCCGCTGGACACGGTGCACGCCGCCCTCGTACTTGAGGTGCGCCCAGACGCCCTGCGCGGGGTCCGAGGAGGTCGACTTGATCGCGACCTGGACGTCCTTGTAGCCGCCGAGGTCGGACTCGGTGCGCTCGAGGAGCTCCGTCTTCCAGCCCTTGGACTCCGCGTAGTGGGAGTACATGCGCAGGAGGTCGGCGGCGAACAGCGCCGACTCCTCGCCGCCCTCACCGCCCTTGATCTCCATGATGACGTCGCGGCCGTCGTCCGGGTCGCGCGGGATCAGGAGACGACGGAGCCGTTCCTGGCGCTCCGCGAGCTGCTCCTCGAGCCCGGGGACCTCTTCCGCGAAGGCCTCGTCCTCACGGGCGAGCTCCCGGGCGGCGGCGAGGTCCTCCCCCGCCGCCGTCCAGGCCTCGTAGGCAGACCGGATCCGGTTCAGCTCGGCGTAGCGCCGGTTGACCTTCTTCGCTCGGGCCGCGTCGGCGTGGAGCGCGGGGTCCGACAACTGCTGTGTCAGGTCCTCGTGTTCCGCCAGCAGCCCGGCCACCGACTCGAACACCGGTTACTCCTGGTGGCCGAGGTGACCGTTCCCGGTCGCCGGGACGGACTTCTGGACCTGGACCAGGAACTCGACGTTCGACTGCGTCTCCTTGAGGTTCCGCAGCACGATCTCGAGGGCCTGCTGCGGGTCGAGCCCGGCGAGGGCGCGACGCAGCCGCCACGTGATCGTGACCTCGTCCGCGGAGAGCAGCTGCTCCTCGCGACGGGTGCCGGACGCGTTGACGTCCACGGCCGGGAAGATCCGCTTGTCCGCCAGGTGGCGGTTGAGGCGGAGCTCCATGTTGCCGGTGCCCTTGAACTCCTCGAAGATCACCTCGTCCATCTTCGACCCGGTCTCGACGAGCGCCGTGGCGAGGATGGTCAGCGAGCCGCCGTTCTCGATGTTGCGGGCGGCGCCGAAGAAGCGCTTGGCCGGGTAGAGCGCGGCGGCGTCGACGCCACCGGACAGCACGCGGCCGGAGGGCGGGGTGACCTGGTTGTAGGCGCGACCCAGGCGGGTGATCGAGTCGAGCAGCACGACGACGTCGTGGCCCAGCTCGACGAGGCGCTTCGCACGCTCGATGGCGAGCTCGGCGACCGTGGTGTGGTCCTCGGCGGGACGGTCGAAGGTCGAGGCGATGACCTCGCCCTTCACCGTGCGCTGCATGTCGGTGACCTCTTCGGGCCGCTCGTCGACCAGGACGACCATGAGGTGCGCCTCGGGGTTGTTCTTCGAGACCGCGTTCGCGATGGCCTGCAGCACGACGGTCTTGCCGGCCTTGGGCGGCGAGACGATCAGGCCGCGCTGGCCCTTGCCGATCGGCGACACCAGGTCGATGATCCGCGTCGACAGCTTCGCCGGCTCGGTCTCGAGACGCAGGCGCTCGTTCGGGTACAGCGGGGTGAGGTCCTGGAAGTCGACGCGGCTCGCGGCCTCGTCGGCGGTCTGGCCGTTGATCGTGTCGATCTTGACCAGGGCGTTGTACTTCTGGCGGCTCTGCTGCTCGTTGTCGCGCGGCTGCTTGATCGCACCGACGACGGCGTCGCCCTTGCGCAGGTGGTACTTCTTCACCTGGCCGAGGGAGACGTAGACGTCGCTCGGGCCCGGGAGGTACCCGGTCGTGCGCACGAAGGCGTAGTTGTCGAGGACGTCGAGGATGCCCGCGACCGGGATCAGGACGTCGTCCTCGGTGATCTCCGGCTCGAACTCGTCGTTCTGACCGCCACGGCCGCGCTTGCGGTCACGCTGACGACGGCTGCGGCCGTTCTCGGCCTCCTCGTCACGACGCTGCTGGTCGTCACGCTGCTGCTGCGCCTGGCTCTGGCCGTTCTGGGCCTGCTGGCCGTTCTGCTTCTGCTGCGCCGGCTGCTGGGCCTGCTTCTGCTGGCCGTTCTGGCCCTGCTTCTGCTGGTCCTGCTTGGCGTCGGCCTGCTTCGGCTCGGTCTGCTTGTCGTCGGCCTGCCGGTCGTCCGTCTGCTTCTGGTCGGTGCGGGCCTGCTGGCCGTTCTGCCGACCGTTCTGCTGACGCCCCTGCTCGGCGTCCTGCTGGTCGCCGTTCTGCTGGTCACCGTTCTGACCGCGGCCACGACCGCGACCACGGCTGCGACGGCCACGGCGCGAACCGCCCTCGCCGTCACCGTTCTGGTCGTCGTCCTGACCCTGCTGCGCGGAGTCGGAGCCCTGCTCGTCGGTGGCTGCGCTCTGCGGCTGGTCGGCACTGCGCGGCTGGTCGGCGCTCTGGGGCTGCGCGGCCGACTGCGGCTGCTCGGCGTCCTGCGGCTGCTCGGCCTTCTGGCCGCGGCGACGACGCTGGCCGCCGGACTGCTGGCCACCGGACTGCTGGCCGTTCGTCTGGGCGGCTTCCTCGGCGTCCTTCTCGGCGCGCACCTGGTCGAGGCCGGCGAGGAGGTCCTCGGTGCCGGTCTGGCCGTGGTTGGCGTGCTCGGCGGCCGTCGTCGGCGCGGTGGTCACCGTGCCGCCCGAGGTGGCGCGGCGCGAGCGACGGGCGCGGGAGGGTGCTGCCTGGAGCGTCGGTGCGACGTCGGCGCTGTCGGTCACCTCCGACCCGGCGTCGTGGTGGGTGGGCGTCTCCGGCTGGAGCTCGGCCGAGACCACTGCGGCGTCGGTGCCGGTCGTGGTCGCGGTGGCGGCGGGGGTGGCGGGGGCCTCGGGCTGGCCCTCGGGGCGCTTGTCCTCGATCGAGGCGATCAGGTCGCCCTTGCGGAGCTTCGAGAGCCCCGTGATGCCGAGGGCGGAGGCGATGCGCTGCAGCTCGGGGAGGCGCAGGGCACGCAGGTCGCTGGGGATCTCCACCGAGGCGGAGTTGTTCACGTTGGTCAAGTTGTTCGTTCCTTCCGAACCGCAGAGCGCGGAGAGTTTCCACCGACTTCCCACGCGATGCGCTGGCGCTGGTGTGCGCTGGCACGGGTGTGCGACGGCCGCCGTTCAGACGACGGACCGGGAAGCGGTGATCTGAGGGAGATCACACCTGCGGACCGGGAGCTCGTGCTGGCTGTTGAGCCGCGCTAGGAGCGTCCGACGTGGTCCACCGGGTGCGCGTTCACTGTAGCACCACCGAGATCGACGGCCAGCATGAGGGGCCGCCAGGACGATTCGGCGTGTCGTTCCAGCAGTGCGGCGGCCGTCAACCGCTGTGCCGGGTCGGACCCGAGCACGAGCAGGCTCGGCCCCGCGCCGGACACCACGGCCGCGAGCCCGTGCTGCCGCAGCAGCCGGATCAGGGCGTCCGTCTCGGGCATCGCGCTCGCCCGGTACGTCTGGTGGAGCCGGTCCTCGGTGGCCGCGAGGAGCAGTTCGGGGCTCTGGATGAGCGCGGCGACGAGGAGAGCCGAGCGCGACACGTTGAACGCGGCGTCGGCGTGCGGGACGCTCTCGGGTTGCAGGGACCGTGCGAGCTTCGTGGAGAGCGTCGACGTCGGCACGAAGACCACGGGCGCGACGCCGCGGTGCACGAGCAGGCGCTTGTACGCCGGGCCGTCCGCCGTCATCCACGCGATGGTGAGCCCGCCGAAGAGTGCGGGGGCGACGTTGTCGGGGTGCCCCTCCATCTCGGTGGCGAGGGTGAGGAGCGTCGAGGCGTCGAGGTCGACGATGCCCTCGAGCAGGCCTCGGGCCGCCATCAGCCCGGCGACGATCGCCGCGGCCGACGACCCCAGCCCCCGGCCGTGCGGGATGGCGTTCACCGCACGGAGCGCGAGCCCGGGCTGCTCGACGCCCGCGTGCTCGAGGCCACGACGGACGGCACGCACGACCAGGTTGGCATCGTCGGTCGGCACCTCACCGGCGCCGACGCCCTCGACCGTCACGGTCGAACCGGGCTCCTGACGGACGCGGACGTCGACCTCGTCGTAGAGGGAGAGCGCGAGACCGAGCGAGTCGAAGCCCGGTCCGAGGTTGGCGGACGTCGCCGGGACGCGCACACGGACCGCCCGTCCGGCCGGTACAGCGATGCGGGCAGTGGTGCCCTCCCCCGGCTCGGACGAGCGGTCGAGGGTCACCGGGCGCCGGCCAGTCCGAGGACCTCGGCGATGGCCCGGGTGTCGACGGGGACGCTCGTCGGCGTCACGTCGCCGCCGTCCTCGGTCTTGAGGGCCCACTGCGGGTCCTTCAGGCCGTGGCCGGTGACCGTGATGACGACCGTCGCGCCCTTGCGGATCTCCCCGGCGTCGGCGCGCTCCAGGAGTCCGGCGACGCCGATGGCCGAGGCGGGCTCGACGAACACGCCGACCTCGGCGGAGAGGATGCGGTGCGCGGCGAGGATGCCGGCGTCGCTGATGGCACCGAAGTAGCCGTCCGTCTCTTCTCGCGCTTCGAGCGCGTACTTCCACGACGCCGGGTTGCCGATGCGGATGGCGGAGGCGATGGTCTCCGGGTGCGGGACGACGGCCCCGCCCACGATCGGTGCGGCACCGGCGGCCTGGAACCCGAACATGCGCGGGAGCTTGGTGGAGCGCCCGGCAGCGACGTCCTCGCGGTAGCCGCGGGAGTACGCGGTGTAGTTGCCCGCGTTGCCGACGGGCAGGAAGTGGAAGTCCGGCGCGTCGCCGAGGACGTCGACGACCTCGAACGCAGCGGTCTTCTGGCCCTCGATGCGGTCGTTGTTGACCGAGTTGACCAGGTGCACCGGGTAGTTCGCGGCGAGGTCGCGGGCGATGTCGAGGCAGTCGTCGAAGTTGCCCTGGACCTGCAGCAGCTGGGCGTCGTGGGCGACGGCCTGGCTGAGCTTGCCCATGGCGATCTTGCCCTCGGGCACGAGCACGGCGGCGGTGATGCCCGCGTGCGTGGCGTACGCGGCGGCCGAGGCGCTCGTGTTGCCGGTCGACGCACAGATGACCGCCTTCGCCCCGTGCTCGACGGCCTTCGAGATCGCCATCGTCATGCCGCGGTCCTTGAACGACCCGGTCGGGTTCATGCCCTCGAACTTGACGTACACGTCCGCGCCGGTGCGCTCGGAGAGGCGTCGTGCCGGGATGAGCGGCGTGCCGCCCTCGCCCAGCGTGACGATGGGCGTCGCCTCGGTCACGTCGAGTCGGTCGGCGTACTCGCGCAGGACTCCCTGCCACTGGTGGGCCATCAGGGTTCTCTCTCTGTCTGGTGCTTCGGGGCGGGTGGGATCTGGGCCGGCGGACCGGGTGTTCGCGGTGCCGACGCGGGGCTGCGTCGACAGGTCGTGGGGCGGGCGGTCAGGCGCCGACGACGCGGAGGACGCTCGCGACCTCGGCCACGACGTCCTCACCGCGGAGGGCGACGACCGTGTCGGCGAGGTCGGACTCGCGGGCTTCGTGCGTGCCGATGACGAGCGTCGCCGTGCCGCCGTCGCCGTGGGCGCTCGACTGTTCGACGGTCTCGACGCTGACGCCGTGCGCGGCGAGGACCCCGGCCACGGTCGACAGCACGCCGGGGGCGTCCGTCACGTGCAGCGTGATCTGGTAGCTCGTGCGGACGGCCCCGATCGGGAACACCGGCAGGGCGGACTGGGTCGACTCGGCGACGCCGGGGCCACCGATGACGTGCCGACGGGCTGCGGAGACGAGGTCGCCGAGCACGGCGGACGCGGTCTCGACGCCGCCGGCTCCGGCACCGTAGAACATCAGGTCACCGGCGGCTTCGGCCTCGACGAACACGGCGTTCTTCGCCCCGTGCACGCTGGCGAGCGGGTGCGTGTCCGGCACGAGGGCCGGGTAGACCCGAGCGCTGACGCCCTCGACGCCGTTCTCGTCCGTCAGGCGCTCACACGTGGCGAGGATCTTCACGACGTAGCCGGCCTTGCGGGCGGCACGGACCTGCTCGATGGTGACGGAGGTGATGCCCTCGCGGTGCACGGCGACGAGCGGCACCGAGGTGTGGAACGCGAGCGAGGCCAGGATCGCGGCCTTCTGGGCGGCGTCGTAGCCCTCGATGTCGGCGGTCGGGTCGGCCTCGGCGTACCCGAGCTCGGTGGCCGTCGCCAGGGCGTCCTCGAACGTGGCGCCTTCCCGGTCCATCAGGTCGAGGATGAAGTTCGTGGTGCCGTTGACGATGCCCATGATCCGGACGATGCGGTCGCCGGCGAGGGAGTCGTGCAGCGGTCGGATGATCGGGATCGCCCCGGCCACCGCGGCCTCGTAGTAGAGCTGTGCACCGACCTGCTCCGCCGCGGCGAAGAGCTCGGGGCCGTGCGTGGCGAGGAGCGCCTTGTTGCCGGTGACGACGTCGGCGCCGGACAGCAGCGCCTGGAGCACGAGGGTGCGCGCGGGCTCGATGCCGCCGATCAGCTCGACCACGATGTCCGCGCCGAGGATGAGCGACTCGGCGTCCGTGGTGAAGAGCTGGCGCGGCAGGTCGACGTCACGCTGGGCGTCGAGGTCACGGACGGCGATCCCGACGAGCTCGAGGCCGGCGCCGGCGCGGGACGCGAGTTCGTCGCCGTGCTCGAGCAGGAGCCTGGCGACCTGGGACCCGACCGAGCCGGCCCCCAGCAGCGCGACGCGGACGTTGCGGTATTCGATCATGTGGTGCGTGTCTCCGGGATCTCGGGGGTTCACCGCGCGGCACCGGCTGCGGCCACGGGCGACACCCCGGTGTCGCGAGCGAGCAGGTCGTCGACCGTCTCGCCCCGGACGAGGATACGGGCAGTGCCGTCGGCGACCGTGACGACCGGCGGGCGCCCGACGTGGTTGTAGTTGCTCGCGAGGCTCCAGCAGTAGGCGCCGGTGGCCGCGACGGCGAGCAGGTCGCCGCGCTGGACGTCGCCGGGCAGGTACTCGTCCTGCACGACGACGTCGCCGCTCTCGCAGTGCTTGCCGACGACGCGCGTCAGCACGGCGGGCTCGTCCGACGTGCGGGCCAGCCGGGCCGTGTACTCGGCGCCGTAGAGCGCCGGGCGGATGTTGTCGCTCATGCCGCCGTCGACGGAGACGTAGGTGCGGGTCGCGGTGCCGCCCCCGCCGGGCAGGCCGCTGGAGCCGTCGAGCTCGAGGGCGACCGGCTTGATCGTGCCGACGCGGTAGAGCGTGATGCCGGGCGGGCCGACGATGTAGCGCCCGGGCTCCACGGCGATCTCCGGGACGGGGATGTCGCGCTCCGCGCAGGCCTCGGCGACGATGGCGGCGAGGGCGTCGGCGACGTCCTCGGGTTCGAAGGCGGAGTCGCCCTCGGTGTAGTCGATGCCCCAGCCGCCGCCGAGGTTCAGCTCGGGGACCGGGCCGGTGGCGACGAGCGTCGCGTGCACGTCCATGAGTCGCCGGGCAGCTTCACGGAAGCCGGACTCGTCGAAGATCTGCGAACCGATGTGCGAGTGCAGCCCGACGAACGCCAGCGAGGGCTCCGCACGGACGGCCTCGGCTGCCCGGACGGCCTCGTTCAGCGGGATCCCGAACTTCTGGTCCTCACGCGCCGTGGCCAGGTACTCGTGCGTCGACGCGTGCACCCCGCTGTTGATGCGGATGCGCACGCGCTGCGTCGTGCCGGCGTCGGCGGCGGCACGAGCGACACGACCGATCTCCTCGTGCGAGTCGAGCACGATCGTGCCGAGCCCGATCTCGACCGCGCGGGCGATCTCGGCGTCGGACTTGTCGTTGCCGTGGAAGCCCATCAGCGCGGGGTCAGCGCCACCGGCCAGGGCCACCGCGATCTCACCGGCGGTGCAGACGTCGAGCCGCAGGTCGGCTTCCGCCATCCACGCGGCGACCTGCGTCGTGAAGAAGGCCTTGGCGGCGTAGTAGACGTGCGCGCGGCTGCCGATGCGCTCGAAGGCCTCGGTGAAGGCGTTGCGCACGCGGACGGCACGGGACTGCACGTCGCGCTCGTCGACGACGTACAGCGGCGTGCCGAACTGCTCGACCAGGTCGGCGGCGGTGACGCCGCCGACGACCAGCGAGCCGTCGTCGGTGCGGGTGGCGGAGGCCGGCCAGATGCGGGCCGTCAGCGCCGAGGCGTCGGACGGGTACCGCAGCCGCGGCGGGGCAAGGGGGTTCTCGCTCACGCGACCGATCCTACCGAGCCGCACCGGGCCTCCCGGCTCGTGTGACGCGACCTGTGCAGAACCCGCGTCAGCAGCGTCCGGTGGTCTGCAGGCCGCGCTCGCTCAGCGGGAGCTCGTCGGCGACGATCCGCACCGTCGCCTGCTGCTTCGTGACGTCGAGCGACCGCACGCGGAGGTCCTGGGGCAGGAACCGCGCCGTGCAGACCGGGACCGGGGTGTTCGTGACGCCGGGGATCGCGCCGACGTCGAGGTCAAGCGACGAGTTCGTGATCCGCACGGTCTTCGGGGTGATCGTGATGCCGCGGCCGTCGTCCTGCGCGACGACCGACCCGCGTGCCAGGTACGAGATCTGGTAGCCGAGCACCGCGGTCGTGCCGGAGAGCTGCACGCCGCCGTCCACCAGGGACATCCGGTCGAACAGCGGGCTGTACTTCGCCAGGTCCTTGATGCTCGACGAGGCCAGGGTGACCGTGCCGTCGACGTCGTGCACCGCACCGGCGCCGTCGAGCGGGACGTCGTGCACCGTGACGTCGGCCGCCAGCGGGATGCCGTCGACGGTGATCCGCTTCGAGTGGATGTCGACGTCGTCGAGGGACCCGCCGAGGAGCTGCGGGATGATGACGCCCTTCGCGTGCGCGTCGACCGAGCCCGTGGTGCCGTCCGGCAGCGACTGCTCGACCTGCTGGGCGACCTGCCGGTCGACGACGCCGCGCAGGACGAACTCGGCGACCACCACGAGCACGGCGAGCACCACCAGGACGCTGACCAGGACGATCGCCGTGGTGCGGCCGCGGTGGCGCTGTTTCGGGGCGGGGGTGGTTGCGGACATACGTCCCACCCTGCCAGGGCCCACCGTCAGACAGCCGGGAGGACCGGCGCGCTACATGCGCTCGGGCGCGCTCACCCCGAGGAGTCCGAGGCCGTTGCGCACGACCTGCCCGGTCGCGTCGTTGAGCCAGAGGCGCGTGCGGTGCAGGTCCGTCACGGGCTCGTCACCGAGGGGCGTGACGCGGCAGGCGTCGTACCAGCGGTGGTAGAGCCCCGCGAGCTGCTCGATGAACCGTGCGATCCGGTGCGGCTCGCGCAGCTCGGCGGCACGGCGGACGACGCTCGGGTACTCCGCCAGCGCGCCGAGGAGTGCGCTCTCGGCCTCGTGGGTGAGCAGCGAGGCGTCGAACACGGAGCGGTCGACCCCGGAGGCGGCGGCGTTCCGCGCGACGGACTGCGTGCGCGCGTGGGCGTACTGCACGTAGAACACGGGGTTGTCGTTCGTGCGCTTGGTCAGCAGGTCGAGGTCGATGTCGATCGCGGTGTCGCTGGCGAACCGGACGAGGGCGTAGCGGCCGGCGTCGACCCCGACCGCGTCCACGAGGTCCTCCATCGTCACGATCGTGCCGTTGCGCTTGGACATGCGCATCGGCTCACCGTCCTTGAGCAGGTTGACCATCTGGCCGATGAGGATCTCGAGGTTCGTGCCCGGCTCGTCACCGAAGGCGGCGCACATCGCCATCATCCGGCCGACGTAGCCGTGGTGGTCGGCGCCGAGCATGATCAGGTTGCGTTCGAACCCGCGCTCGCGCTTGTCGAGGTAGTAGGCCAGGTCGCCAGCGATGTAGGCGGGCTCCCCGTCGGACTTGATGACGACGCGGTCGCGGTCGTCGCCGAAGTCGGTCGTGCGGAGCCACTCGGCGCCCTCGGCCTCGTACATGTGGCCGTTCTCACGGAGCCGTTCGATGGCGCGCTCGACGGCCTTGGACTCGTGCAGCGCGTTCTCGTGGAAGTAGACGTCGAAGTCGACGCCGAACTCGTGCAGCGACTGCTTGATGTCCGCGAACATGAACTCGACGCCCTCGCGACGGAACAGCTCCTGGGCCTCGTCCCGCGGCAGGTCGCGCACGTCGCCGTCGAAGGTCGCGAGCACGCGGGCCGCGATCTCCGGGATGTACGCGCCGCCGTAGCCGTCCTCGGGCGTGGGCTCGCCGAGCGCCGAGGCGACGAGCGACCGGGCGAAGCGGTCGATCTGGCTGCCGTGGTCGTTGAAGTAGTACTCGCGGGTGACGAGACCGCCCTGCGCCTGGAACACGCGGGCCAGGCTGTCGCCGACCGCTGCCCAGCGGACGCCGCCCATGTGGATCGGTCCCGTGGGGTTGGCGGACACGAACTCGAGGTCGATGCGCACGCCGTCGTACAGGTCGCCGCGCCCGAAGGCCTCGCCGGACTCGACGATGGTGCGGGCGACCTCGCCGGCGGCGGCGGCCTCGAGCGTGATGTTGATGAAGCCCGGGCCGGCGATGTCGACGGAGTCCACGCCGTCGAGCTCGTTCAGCTCGCCGGCGATCTCCGTCGCGAGCTCGCGCGGGTTGGTATCGAGGCGCTTTGCGAGCTGCATGGCCGCGTTCGACGCCCAGTCACCGTGGGCGCGGTTCTTCGGGCGCTCCAGGGCGACGTGCGACTGCTCGACGGTCACGGTGTCCGCGGCCCCTCGTCGCTCGACGATCCCGGTCAGGATCGACAGGTACGCGGCGGAGAGTTCAGCAGGAGTCACGGCAGACGAGTCTACCGGGCGGCATGCAGCATCATGGCCGCATGACCTCCCGCCGATCCGCACGGGCCATCGTCGTCGCCGCACTCGCCGTCCCGGCCGCCCTGGTGCTCGCCGCCTGCACCGGTGGCGGCAGCGACTCCCCCACGCGGTCGCCCGGCGCGACGTCGACCACCGGCACGATTGGCACGCCCGTCACGCAGCGCTGTGCAGAACTGCTCCCCGAGTCCGCCCTGGCGGTCTACGGCAAGCGCTTCGAGCTCGACACCGACGCCGAACCGGCAGCACGGTCCGCCGCCGCGACCATCGCCCGGCAACGCGGTCGGGTGTGCGTGTTCCGGCAGGTCGGGGACCGCTCCGTCACCGTCACGCTCGCCGTCGCCCACCTGCCCGAGAAGTCGCTCACCACACTCAAGGACGCCCTGTTCGAGCGCGGCGGCTCGGTGCCGACCTACACGGTGGAGGGGTACTTCGCGCTGCGGGACGGCGTCGGACGTGCCGATGCCTTCCCGGACCCGTACTGGATCACCACGTCCTCGTCCCTGTTCACCGAACCCGGGTCCGCCCAGCCCGTGCTCGACGCCGCACGCCGGGCAGTCGCGCCGACGTCGTCCGCGTCCCCGAGCTCCAGCGCGACCCCCGCGGGCTGACACCTGCCATCTCTCCGGCGGGCTGGCTCCCTCTTGCCGGACGGGTCGCCCGTTCCCGTTCTCGGAGATGACGGATCTGGTTCCCGATCCCCGACGATCGCTGACCAGATCCGTCAACGTGCTCGACGGGAACCGACCTCCGTCGGCCCGGGCACCGCGCACCCGGCCAGCGGTGCAGGCCGCCCGCTCGGACCTGCTACGGTTGTTGTCACCCAGGGCCCCCATAGCTCAGGGGATAGAGCACTGCCCTCCGGAGGCAGGGGCGGAGGTTCGAATCCTCCTGGGGGCACAGTGACATTCCCGATCAGGCGGGCGTCTTCGCTTTGCTCAGTCGGCCGCGATCGATGTCGCGGCAGGCCGCGACTGATCCCCCGAGGTGCCGTCTTCGACGAGCGTTCCGTCATGCCGGGACGGTAGCGTCGGCGGATGACGTTCCTCTTTCCTCAGCCGGAAGTGGCGGCGCTGCGCGGCGGGACGATGCTCCGGTGGGGCGTCATCGGGCCCGGGCAGATCGCCGACGACTTCACGAGCACCCTGCACGCCAACTCCGACCAGCGCGTCGTCGCGGTCGGCTCGCGCTCCGCCGACCGGGCAGCAGCCTTCGCCGCACGCCACGGCATCGACACCGCGCACGCCTCGTACGAGGCCCTCGTCGCCGACCCCGCCGTGCAGGTCGTCTACGTCGCCTCACCGCACCCGCAGCACCTCGAGCACGCCCTGCTCGCGATCGCCGCCGGCAAGCACGTCCTCGTCGAGAAGCCGATGACCACCTCCGAGGCCGACACCAGGGCCCTCGCCGCCGCCGCCCGGGCCGCCGGCGTCCTCGCGATGGAGGCCATGTGGACCCGCTACCTGCCCGGCACCACGGTCATCGCGCGGCTCCTCGCCGACGGCGCCCTCGGGACCGTCCACCTGGCGTCCGTCGACGTCGGCTGGCCGCACGACCCCGACCCCACCGACCGGATGTTCGACCCGGCGCAGGGCGGCGGCGCGCTGCTCGACGCCGGCGTCTACGCGCACTGGTTCGCCCGGTTCGCCGTCGGCGCCCCGGTGACCAGCCGCACGACGGGAGCGGTCTCGGACGGCGGGGTGGACCTCCAGTCCGTCACCGTGTCGACGGCCACCGGCGGCGCGCAGGCCGTCGCGACCACGTCGATGACGGCGTGGACCCCCGGCCTGGCCACCATCGCCGGCAGCACCGCGACGATCCGGTACACCGACCACTTCGTGTTCCCGGCCTCGTTCGCGCTGCACCACGGGGCGGACGCCGAGCACTGGCAGGAGCCGACCGGGCTGCAGGGCCGACAGGGACTCGTCTGGCAGGCGGCGGCGCTCGCCCAGTACGTCGCGGAGGGGCGCACGGAGTCCCCCGTGCACGACCTCGACGTGTCGATCGGGATCGCCGCCTCGCTCGACGCGGCACGCGCGGCGCTCGACACCGCTGTTCCCGAGCAGGACACCTCGGCCCTCTAGGATCACGGGCCGGTCGTCCTGCACGCGACCGGGAAGAGGACTCGATGACCACCGCCACCGGGAACCCGCAGTCGGAACTGGCCCGCGGGGACGCTGCTCCCCCGGCCCGGACGCTCCTCGACGTCCTCACCGCCACCGCCGCGATGCACCCCGACGCGCTCGCGCTCGAGGACCCGGACGGTGCCCTGGACTACCGCTCGCTGCTCGCCGAGGTGCACCGGCGGGCCGACGACCTCGCCCGCCGCGGCGTCCGTCGGGGCGACCGCGTCGGCGTCCGCATCCCGTCCGGTGGCCGTGACCTGTACCTGTCGGTCCTCGCGGTGCTGGCGGCGGGTGCGGCGTACGTCCCCGTGGACGCCGACGACCCCGAGGAGCGGGCGACGCTGGTGTTCGGCGAAGCCGCGGTCGTGGGCGTGATCGGCGCCGGCGGCGTGCTGCGGCCCGCCGCCGACACGGAAGCCGACGCCGACACCGCCGACGCGGACGCTCCGCCGTCGCCGGTCGTCGACCCCGCGGCGAGCGCCGACCTCCCGACGCAGGACGACGACGCGTGGGTGATCTTCACGTCCGGGTCCACCGGGGTGCCGAAGGGCGTCGCGGTGACGCATCGGTCGGCGGCGGCGTTCGTGGACGCCGAGGCGCGGATGTTCCTGCAGGGGGCGCCGATCGGTCCCGGTGACCGGGTGCTGGCGGGGTTGAGCGTCGCGTTCGACGCGTCGTGCGAGGAGATGTGGCTGGCGTGGGGGCACGGTGCGTGTCTGGTGCCGGCGCCCCGGTCGCTGGTGCGGACGGGCGTCGACCTGGGTCCGTGGTTGATCGTGCGCGGGATCACGGTGGTCTCGACGGTCCCGACGCTGGCGGCGCTGTGGCCGGACGACGCGCTGGAGCAGGTGCGGTTGGTGGTCTTCGGGGGCGAGGCGTGCCCGCCGGAGCTCGCGGCGCGGATCGCGAGTCGGGACCGGGAGGTCTGGAACACCTACGGGCCGACGGAGGCGACGGTGGTGGCGTGCGGGGCCCTCCTCGACGGCAGTGCCCCGGTGCGGATCGGGTTGCCGCTCGACGGGTGGGACCTGGCGGTCGTGGACGCCGCGGGGCAGCGGGTCGCGCCGGGTGAGGTCGGGGAGCTGGTCATCGGCGGTGTGGGGCTGGGGCGGTACCTGGACCCGGAGAAGGACGCCGTGAAGTACGCCCCGTTCCCGGAGCTCGGGTGGGCGCGGGCCTACCGGAGCGGGGACCTGGTGCGGTACGACCCCGAGGGGCTGGTGTTCCAGGGGCGTGCGGACGACCAGGTCAAGCTCGGGGGTCGGCGGATCGAGCTCGGGGAGATCGACGCGGCGCTGCAGGCGCTCGACGGGGTGGCCGGTGGGGCGGCCGTGGTGCAGCGGACGCCGGCGGGGAACCAGGTGCTGGTGGGCTACGTGGCCCCGGTCGCCGGCGGCTCGGTCGACGTCCAGGCGGCGAACGCGCGGCTGCGTGAGGAGCTGCCGGCGGCGCTCGTGCCCCTGCTCGCCGTCGTGGACGAGCTGCCGACGCGGACGTCGGGCAAGGTCGACCGGGCGGCGCTGCCGTGGCCGCTGGCTGCCGAGGACGGCGGGGCCGCGCTGCCGCCGACGGTGGCGTGGATCGCGGAGCGGTGGGCGGCGATCCTGGGCGTGCCGGTCGCGAGCCCTGATGACGACTTCTTCGCGCACGGCGGGGGGTCCCTGACGGCGGCGCAGCTGGTGTCGGCGATCCGTGAGCGGTACCCGACGACGACGGTCGCGGACGTGTACGACCACCCGAGGATCGGGGCGCTCGCGGACGCCCTGGACGCGTCGGGTCCGGTGGCCGCGGCGGAGCGGGACGTGCGGCCGACCCCGCGGGCGACCGGGCTGGCGATGACGCTGCTCGGGCTCCCCGTGCAGCTGCTCCGGGGCCTGCGGGTGCTGACGTGGACGGCGCTCGTCGCGGGGGTCCTGCACGCGACGACGCTGCCGTTCCTGCCGGTGCTGCCCGTGCCGGCGCTCGTGGTGGCCCTGCTGGTGTTCGTCACCCCGGTGGGGAAGATGGCGCTGACGGTGCTGCTCGTGCGGCTGGTGCTCGTCGGTGTCCGTCCCGGTGACCACCCCCGTGGTGGCTCGGTGCACGTGCGGGTGTGGTTGGCGGAGCGGATCGCGGAGGCGGTGGACGGCCCGTCGACGGCGGGTGCCCCGTGGATCAGCTACTACGCCAGGGCGCTCGGCGCGACGATCGGCCGTGACGTGGACCTGCACACGCTGCCCCCGGTGACGGGGTTCCTGACGATCGGCAAGCAGGCGTCGATCGAACCGGAGGTCGACCTGGCCGGGCACTGGGTCGACGGTGACGTCTTCCGCCTGGGTCGGGTGCAGGTGGGTGCGGACGCCGTGGTGCACAGCCGGTCGACGCTCCTGCCGGGTGCCGTGGTCGGCGACGGCGCCGAGGTCGAGGCCGGTTCCGCAGTCACCGGTGTCGTGGTCCCCGGCGCGCGCTGGGCGGGGTCACCGGCGGAGCGCGTCGGGTCGGCTCGGCACGGCCGGGAGGCTCGTCCCCCGTCCCGTCGACGCTGGCTCGTCGCGTACGGGGCCGGGTCCGTCGCCGTGGCCGGGCTGCCCGTCCTGGGCGTCGCGGCCGGGCTGGCCGTGGTCGTCGTGCTGGTGGGACGGGCGCCGACGCTCGGCGGTGCGCTGTCACGGGCCCTGGTGTCCGTGCCGGTCGCCACCCTGGTCGCCGGGCTCGTGTACGCGGGGCTCGTCGTCGCCGTGGTCCGGCTGCTCGGCATCGGGCTCGACGAGGGTCGGCACCCGGTGCGCTCCCGCATCGGCTGGCAGGCGTGGTGCACCGAGCGGGTGCTCGACGCGGCCAGGACGCTGCTGTTCCCGCTGTACGCCAGCCTGGTGACGCCGCTGTGGCTCCGGCTGCTCGGGGCGCGGGTCGGGCGCAACACGGAGATCTCCACGGTGCTGCTGCTGCCGTCGCTGACGCAGATCGCGTCGGGGGCGTTCCTGGCGGACGACACGATGGTCGCCACGTACGAGCTCGGTGGCGGACGCATGACCATCGGTCGGTCGAAGATCGGGCGTCGGGCGTTCCTCGGCAACAGCGGGATGACGGGTGCCGGGCGGTCGGTGCCGCGTGAGGCCCTGGTCGCGGTGCTCTCCGCCGTGCCGAGGAAGGCCAAGCGCGGGTCGTCGTGGCTCGGGTCGCCCCCGGTGCGGCTGCGGCGGGCGGCGACGACCTTCGACGAGGAGCGCACCTTCCGGCCCCCGCGTCGGCTGCGGGTGGCTCGCGGCTGCTGGGAGCTGCTGCGCCTGGTCGCCCCGATGGTGTCCGGCGCGATCGCCCTCGGCGTCGGGGGGACCCTGCTGGCGCTGTGGTCGTCGGTCGGGCTCGGCTGGACGGTGCTCCTCGCGGCGGTGGTCCTCGTCGTCGCCGGTGCGGTGGCCGCGGTGGTGTCGACGGTGGCGAAGTGGGTGTTCGTCGGGCGCATCACCGCCAGGGAGCACCCGCTGTGGTCGTCGTTCGTCTGGCGGAACGAGGTGCAGGACACGTTCGTGGAGACCGTCGCGCGACCGTGGTTCGCCGAGCAGGCCGTCGCCACGCCGGCGCTGGCCGCCTGGCTGCGGAGCCTCGGGGCGCGGATCGGCCGCGGGGTCTGGTGCGAGACGTACTGGCTGCCCGAGGCCGACCTGGTCAGCATCGGCGACGGCGCGACGATCGCCCGCGGGACCGTCGTGCAGACGCACCTGTTCCACGACCGGGTGATGCAGCTCGACCAGGTCCGGCTCGGACGTGGCGGCACACTCGGCCCGCACAGCGTGATCCTGCCGGCGGCCGGCATCGGCGCGGGTGCGACCGTGGCCCCGGCGTCCCTGGTGATGCGTGGTGAGCAGGTCCCGGGCGGCACCCGGTGGGCCGGCAACCCGATCGCCCCGTGGGTCGTGCCCGAGGACGGCGTCTCCCGGACAGCGGAACCGGTCGCCGCCGGGTCGGTGCCGCACCCCGTGACAGACTGACCGGCACCGTGAAGCCGATGAACCCCGCACCGACCGAGCACGCCGACGCCGACCCGTACACCCCGCACGACGGCGACCGACGGTGGCGGGCGTCGCACTACGAGCTCCGCCTCGACTACCGGGTGTCGACGAACCGCCTCGAGGCCGAGGCCACGATCACCGCCACCGCCGTCACCGCCCTCGACAAGGTCGTGCTCGACCTGCACGGGCTCGGTGTGGACCGGGTCGACGTCGACGGGCAGCGGGCCCGCAAGGCGTCGACGGGCGTGCACAAGCTGACGGTCACCCCGGCGACGCCGATCGCCCCGGGTGACCCGTTCACGATGCACGTGCGGTACAAGGGCGCCCCGCGACCGCTCCGCAGCCCGTGGGGCCAGATCGGCTGGGAGGAACTCACCGACGGCGTCATCGTCGCGTCACAGCCCACCGGCGCCCCGTCCTGGTTCCCGTGCAACGACCGCCCGGACGACAAGGCCACCTACCGCTTCGAGATCACCTGCGAGTCCGGCTACGACGTCGTCGCGAACGGGGAGCTGCTCGGCAGGGAGCGCGCCGGCCGCGGCACCCGGTGGACGTACGCCACGACCGACCCGATGGCGACGTACCTGGCGACCGTGCAGATCGGCCGCTACCGCACCCACACGCTCCGCGACGCCGGCGCCGGCGTCCCGGTCACCGTGCACCACCCCGCCGACCTCACCGCGGCCGCGAAGACGGACTTCGGCCAGGTGCCGGAGATGCTCGCGCTCTTCGCCGACCGGTTCGGCCCGTACCCGTTCCCCGCGTACGGCGTGGTCGTCACCGACGACGAACTCGAGATCCCGCTCGAGGCCCACGGACTCGCCGTCTTCGGCCGCAACCACGTCGACGGCGAGCACGGCACCGACCGGCTCATCGCCCACGAGCTCGCGCACCAGTGGTTCGGCAACTCGGTGACCCTCGGGCGCTGGCGGGACATCTGGCTGCACGAGGGCTTCGCCTGCCACGCCGAGTGGCTCTGGTCCGAGCACCGCGGCGGCGACACGGCGGACGACCTGGCAGCGCGGGCACGGGCGGGCCTGCTCGACCAGCCCGAGGACCTCGTCGTCGCCGACCCCGGCCCGGCGGACCTGTTCGACGACCGGGTCTACAAGCGCGGGGCCCTCGCCCTGCACACCCTCCGGCGGACGGTCGGTGACGATGCCTTCTTCGCCGGGCTCCGCACCGTCACCGACCGGCACCGCCACGGCACGGTCACGCCCGAGGACGTCCACGACGCGTTCGCCGACGCGGCCGACCGCAGCGCGAGCGAGATCGCGGCCGTGCTGGCGCCGTGGATCGACGAGCCGGGCGTCCCGGAGCTGCCGACGCGCCAGCGCTAGCGCTCGCGCTGGTCGTCGAGCACGATCCGCTCGGTGTCGGTCGCCACGGCCAGCACGAGGTCGTCGTCGAGGTGCAGCACCCGTACCCGGTGCACGGCGCCGTCGAGCACGGCGGTGCCCGCGTCGAGGTCGACGTCGACGGCCGCAGGGTCGACACGGAGCCCGCGGCCGTCCCGCTTCAGCACCGCCTCCTTCGCCGCCCAGCACGCCGCCAGTCGGACGGGGTCGGCCCCGTACCGCGCGTGCTCCCCCGGGGTGGACGCGTCGAGCGGCGCCGCGGCCACCCGGGTGACGCGCTCGACGTCGACGCCGAGACCGACGGGCCCCACCGCGAGGGCGAGCACCCCGGGCGTCCTGGACAGGCTCACCCCGACGGCGACACCGTGCACGGTCGCCCAGGGCTGGCCGTGCGTGTCGCTGCCGCAGTGCGCGCACCGGCGGCCGACGGCGGTGGACGCGGGGTCCGCGCCGGTGAGCTCCGCGGTGGACGCGAGGAGGGCCTCCCGGTCGGCTGCACGGGACCGCCCCTGGTGCGCGAGGCGCACCGTCACGGCCTGGAGGCTCCGCTCACCCATGCCCGCAGCGTACGTGGGCAGGTGGTCACCCACGGACGCACACGGGGCGCCGCCATCGCTGGCGGCGCCCCGTGTGCGGCACGGTGCCTCGGGTGCACCGTGGCGTCGATCAGGCGTGCGTGAGCGCGATCAGCGCCACGTTCATCGTGGAGTACTGGCCCTCGGACCGCGTGGCCTGACGGACACGTCCCCGCAGGACCTCGTACCGGCCGTTGTGCTCCCGCACGAAGCCGATCACGCCGCTCGCCGGTGTCGACACCCGGTGGAAGCCGTCCTCCAACGGGACGACCTCGGTGTTCATCGTTCGTTCCATCTGCAGACCCCTTTCGTCGTCGAAACGGTCACTTGCGCCGATGGTACCCCTCGTCGGGGGACAGATCCCGTCCCCCGACGCAGTCTGTCCACAGGCATGGTGGTTCTGGGGGAACGCGTGCGCTGCCTGGATACACTTCGGGCGACGGCGCTCCCTCCGCGGCACACCGGGCCTCCCGGGCCGCGGGCGCGGGCGCTGCCGGACGGACGGAGAACGGATGCGAGCGGTCCAGCGTGGATCGGACACCAGGCGGTCGAGCACGGACAGGGGGACGTCCGGGCGGTGGGCGGCGCGCGTCGCCGCTGCCCTCGTCGCGGCGTTCCTGGTCGTGGCACCGGCGACGGCAGCGCAGGCGACCGCACCGGTCGACCTCGGCGGCGCCTACGTCCTCGACGATGCCGACGCCCTGACCGGAGCGCAACAGGCCTCGGTGGAACGCGCGGTCCGGGACCTGGCCGACCAGACCGACACGCAGCTCTACGTCGTGTTCGTGCCGGAGTTCACCGACCCGACCGACCACACCGCCTGGGGCGACGCGACCATGTCGCAGAACCAGATCGACTCCAACGGCATCCTGCTCTCCATCGCCACCCAGGCGCGCACGTACGACGTCCAGCAGACGAACGAGACCTCGATCTCCGCGTCGGACGTGCAGTCCGCGGTGAACGACGACCTCATCCCGAAGCTCCGGGACAACGACTGGGCCGGCGCGGCGACCGCGTTCGCCACCGGGCTCGGCGACAGCCAGGAGCCCGCGAACCTGACGGGGCTCTGGATCGCGCTGCTCGTCATCGTCGTCGCGATCGTCGTCGTGGTGCTGGTCATCCGCCGACGCAACCTCCGCCGCCGGGCCGAGGCCACCCGGGCACAGGCGGCGTCGCTCGCCGACCTCGAACGCACCGCCGGTGGGGCACTCGTCACCATCGACGACGAGCTCCGCACCGCTGAACAAGAGGTCGGCTTCGCCACCGCCCAGTTCGGTGCCGAGGCGGCCGAACCGTTCGCCAAGGCCGTCGCCGCCGCCAAGAAGGACGTCCGCCGGGCGTTCACGTTCCAGCAGCAGCTCGACGACGAGATCCCCGACTCCCCGCAGCAGCGCGCCGAGTGGTCGAACCAGATCATCCAGATCTGCGAACAGGCACACGCGTCCATCGAGCAGCAGACGGAGTCGTTCGACCAGCTCCGCTCGCTCGAGGACGGCGTCGAGGGCGCCGCTGCGGCCCTCGGCGACGCCGTCCGGGCGGCACCGGCCGAGCTCGCTGCTGCCGCCACCGCCCTCGACCGTGTCCGCGCGGCGTACGGCGGCCGCACCCTGGCCTCGGTCGCCGATGCGGTGGACCAGGCCCACGAGGTCCTCACGTTCGCCACCGAACGCTCCCAGGCCGCCGACGCCGCCATCGCGAGCGGTGACAGGGGCCAGGCCGTCGTCGCCGTCCGTGACGCCCAGCACGCCCTGGCCCAGGTCCAGCAGCTGACCGCCAGTGCCACCGGTGCCGAGGCCACCTTCCGCGAAGCGTCAGCCCGCGTCGACGCCATGCGCCTCGACATCCAGGGCGACGTCGCCGCGGCACGGGCCATGCGCACGACCACCCCCGAGCTCGCTGCCGCGGTCGTCACCGCCGAGACCGTCCTCCGCGAACGGCTCGACCCGAAGGACCCGATCGCCGCGGTCGACTCGCTCACCCGCGCGAACACCGAGATCGACGCGGCCCTGGCCTCCGCCCGCACCGCGCAGGAGCAGCAGCAGCGCGCGCAGCAGGCCCTGAACGCCGCCCTGCGCGACGCCCGCACCCGCATCAGCCAGGCGCGCGAGTTCATCTCGCTGCGCCGTGGTGGTGTCGGCCCCACGGCACGGACCCGGCTGTCCGAAGCCGAACGCGCGCTCGACGACGCCGTGCAGCTCGCCACCCACGACCCACAGCAGGCACTCCAGGCTGCCCGGGCGGCGGAGCAGTACGCCGCAGCCGCGATGGACGAAGCCGGCAACGACATGGGCGGCTGGCCCGGCGCGGGCGGTGGCGGCAACGGCGCCCAGCTCGGCGGGCTCGTCACCGGCATCGTGCTCGGCGGGCTCCTCGGCGGCCGCGGCGGCAGCTACGGCGGCGGCTCGTTCGGCGGCGGGGGCTTCGGCGGGGGCGGAGGCGGCTTCGGCGGGGGCGGCGGCTTCGGCGGAGGCGGAGGCGGCGGGGGCGGCGGCTTCTCCGGCGGCGGCCGGTTCTGACCCGTCAGCGCCCACTCGACTCCCCCACGAACACCCAGCAGACCACCCCAGGAAAGGGAACAGCAATGGCAAAGCAGTCCATCTTCGGTCGCATCTCCGGACTCGTCCGGGCGAACGTCAACCAGCTCATCGACAACGCGGAAGACCCGCAGATGATGCTCGACCAGCTCGTGCGCGACTACACGAACAACATCGCCGACGCCAAGAGCGCCATCGCGCAGACGATCGGCAACCTCCGCCTGCTCGAGCAGGACAACGAGGAAGACATCCGCGCGGCACAGGAGTGGGGCCAGAAGGCCGCCAACGCGTCCGTCGCCGCCGACAAGTACCGCGCCGAGGGCAAGTCCGCCGACGCCGACAAGTTCGACAACCTCGCCAAGATCGCCATCGGCAAGCAGATCGCCGCCGAGCAAGAGGTCAAGGACAACGCGTCGCCGCTCGCCACGCAGAACGAGCAGGTCGACAAGCTCAAGCAGGGCCTCGCCGGCATGGAGCAGAAGCTCGAGGAGCTCAAGGCCAAGCGCAACAGCCTGGTCGCCCGCGCCAAGACGGCAGAGGCCCAGTCGAAGGTCAACGACGCCGTCGGCAACATCGACGTCACCGACCCGACGAGCGACCTCGCACGCTTCGAGGAGAAGGTCCGCCGCGAAGAGGCCAAGGTGATCGGCCAGCAGGAACTCCAGGCATCGAGCCTCGACGCCCAGTTCGAGAGCCTCGAGGACGTCGGCCGCGACGCCGAGGTCGAGGCCCGTCTCGCCGCGCTGAAGTCGGGCGGCTCCTCGACGATCTAGTCGAGTCTGAGAGCGACATCCGCGACGACGCCGGACCCGCCTGACAGGATGAGGACATGCAGTTCCTCGTCGTCGGTCAGTGGCAGGGTTCGGCGTCGTCGCGTGCGATGCGCCTCGGCGACGGCGCGACCGCGATCGCAGCCGACCTCCCCCGCGCCGCCACCACCGTCGTCGACGTCCCGGTCGGAGCCGGCGACCGCCTCGAGACCGCCGTCGCGCGGTACTCCTCGGTGCTGCAGGTCGCGGACCGCGTCGCACAGGAGGTCGCCATCGCCAGCGAGCCGGTGCTCGTGATCGGCGGCGACGGCGCCAGTGTCCTCGGCGGCAGCGTCGCGCTCGCAACCGGCACCGCCTTCGTGCGGATCTCGGGCTCCAGCGGCTACCGCCCCCTCAACCGTGCGCAGCCCGTCGCCGCCGAGACCGCGGCGCTCCGGCTGCTGGTCGACCGCCCGGCCGACCTCTTCCCCGACCTGCCGACCGTGCCCGCCGGGTCCGTCGTCCTCGCTGGCACCCGCGGGGTGGAGGACGCCGAGGTGAACGCCGTCACCCGCGCCGGGATCCACCACCTCGACGTCGACGCCGCGACGCCGGAGGCCCTCGCCGCCGCGGTCGACGCCACCGGCGCGCACTCCGTCTACGTGCACGTCGACCTCGACGTCCTCGACCCGTCCGAGGTCGACGGCCTGCTCGAACCCGTGCCGTTCGGCCTCGACGGCGCCGGGCTCGTCGAGCGCATCCAGGCGGCGACCCGCGGCCGTCGGCTCGTCGGCGCGGCGATCACCGGCTTCGCCCCCGTCGACCCGGACCGGGCGGTCGACGACATGGGCGTCATCCTGCGGGCCGTCGGTGCCCTGTCGGCGGCGTCACGCGTGTCCTGAGGGCAGTCCTGACCACGCTCGCTGCGGATCACCACGGGGCCCGCTCCTGATCACCACCGTGCCTGCTCCTGATCACCACGGGGCCCGCTCCTGATCACCACCGGGGCACAGCCCGTTCGGCGGGGGCCATGCCGGTCCGCGTACGCTCGGCGACATGACGGACTACGACCTCATCGTGATCGGAGCCGGCGCTGTCGGCGAGAACGTGGCGGACTACGCCCACAAGCGCGGCCTGTCGGTCGCCGTGGTGGAGGCGGAGCTCGTCGGCGGCGAGTGCTCCTACTGGGCGTGCATGCCCTCGAAGGCACTCCTCCGCAGCGGCCACGCCCTCGCAGCGGCACGGCGACTCGACGGCGCGAAGCAGGCCGTGACCGGGACGCTCGACGCCGCCGCCGTGCTGGCCCGCCGCACCTCGTTCACGAGCGACTGGGACGACAGCAGCCAGGTCGCCTGGCTCGAGTCCGCCGACATCGCCCTGCTCCGCGGCCACGCCCGGATCACCGGCCCGAAGACGCTCGAGGTCACCGGCCCCGACGGCCAGGTCGAGACCCACACCGCCCGTGCGGCGGTCGCGGTCGTCACCGGGTCGCTGCACACGCTGCCGCCGATCGACGGCCTCGCGGACGCGAAGCCGTGGGGCACCCGCGAGGGCACCAGCGCCCGCCAGGTCCCCGAGAGCCTCATGGTCATCGGTGGCGGCGTCGCCGGGTCCGAGCTGGCCACCGCCTGGGCCTCACTCGGCGCGAAGGTCACCCTGGTGGCCCGCCACGGTCTGCTCGGCGGCATGGAGCCGTTCGCCGGTGAGCTCGTCGCCGACGCGATGCGCGCCTCCGGCATCGACGTCCGCACCGGCGTCAACCCGACCCGCGTCGACCGCGACGAGCACGGCCTGGTCACGACGACCCTCGACGACGGCACCACCGTCATCACCAGCGAGGTCCTCGCCGCCACCGGCCGTGCCGCGCACACGAAGGACCTCGGCCTCGAGTCCGTCGGGCTGACCGCCGGCGACTGGCTCGACGTCGACGACACCATGCTCGTCACCGGCACCGATTGGCTGTACGCCGTCGGGGACGTGAACCACCGCGTGCTCCTCACCCACCAGGGCAAGTACCAGGCCCGGGCCGCCGGTGAGGCCATCGCCGCCCGCTTCCAGGGCACCCCGCTGCACACCGAGCCGTGGGGCGCCCACGTGGCCACCGCCGACCACGCCGCCGCGCCGCAGGTCACCTTCACCGACCCCGAGGTCGCCAGCGTCGGCCTCACCGAGGAGAAGGCCAAGCAGCAGGGACTCAACGTCCGCGTCGTCGAGTACGAGCTCGGCAGCATCGCCGGCGCCGCACTGCAGGCCGACGGTTACGTCGGCCGGGCGAACATGGTCGTGGACGAGGACCGCAAGGTCGTCGTCGGCATGACCTTCGTCGGCCAGGACGTCGCCGAGATGCTGCAGGGCGCGACCATCGCCGTCGTCGGCGAGGTCCCGATCGACCGCCTCTGGCACGCCGTCCCCGCCTACCCGACGATGAACGAGATCTGGCTGCGCCTGCTCGAGACCTACGGCCGCCCGGAGTAGCGAGTGCGCAACCCCCTGCTCGACTCCCCCGTCTCGCGGGTCGGTTGGCTGTTCGGCACGCTCGTCGGTCTCGCCGTCGGGCTGCCCCTGTCGACCGGCCCCGTCCGGGTCGTCGACGGGCTGATCGTCTGCACGGGGCTGCCGCGCTGGGTGTTCCGGCGTGGCGGCACCTGCGTCGGGTCCGTCTACCTGACACGCGACAACGACGGCCCCCGGGTGCTCCGCCACGAGCGGGTGCACGTGGCGCAGTGGCGGCGGTACGGCATGCTCATGCCGGTGCTCTACGCGGCCGCGGGCCGCGACCCCCTGCGCAACCGTTTCGAGGTCGAGGCCGGCCTGGAGGACGGCGGCTACCGCTGACCTCCGGCTCACCACCGGACGGGAGGCCCGTGGCGGCCCCGCACCGCGCCTCCCGCCCGCCGACCGGTCACGACACCCCGCCAGCACGCCGCCGACCGGTCGCGACTCGTCGGCCGGCGGCCACTCGGCCGACGGAACGCGACCACTCGCCGACCCTGAGCGGGGCGTCCCGACCCTTCACACCCGCTGAGATCGCACTTCGTGTCGGCTCGGCTCCGGCCGACCCGACACGAAGTGCGATCTCACCACCGGACCGATTGGTCACGACACCCCGTCGGCGTGCCGCCGACCGGTCACGACCCGTCGGTCGGCGGCCTCCCGGCCGACCGAACGCGACCCCTCGCCGACCGTGAGCGGGGTGTTCCGACCACTCGCCCCGCAGCACCGTTCCGGCACGACCGCCGGACGGGAGGCTCGTGGCGGCCCCGCACCGCGCCTCCCGCTCGCCGACCGGTCACGACACCTCGCCGGCACGCCGCCCACTGGTCACGACACCCCGCCGGCGTGCCGCAGACCGGTCACGACACCCCGTCGGCACGCCGCCCACTGGTCACGACACCCCGCCGACGTGCCGCCGACTGGTCGCGACACCCCGTCGGCGTGCCGCCGAACGGTCACGACCCGTCGGCCGACGGCCTCCTGGCCGACGGAACGCGACCACTCGCCGACCGTGAGCGGGGCGTTCCGCCCCTCCGCCCCCGCTGAGATCGCCTTTCGTGTCGGCTCGGCTCCAGCCGACCCGACACGAAGTGCGATCTCACCACCGGACCGACTGGTCACGACACCCCGTCGGCGTGCCGCCGAACGGTCACGACCCGTCGGCCGGCGGCCTGACGGCCGACGGAACGCGACCGACCGCCGAACGCGAGCGGGGCGTCCCGACCACTCGGCGCAGCTCGGCCTCAGCGCGCGCGACGCGGCACGACGAGCGGCGTGCCGGTCTCGGGGTCGGGAACGACGACGCAGGGCAGGCCGAAGACGTCCTCGACGAGGTCAGCCGTCAGCACGGCGGCCGGCGAGCCCTGCGCCACGACCGCGCCCTCGCGCATCGCGATGACGTGCGTGGCGTACCGCGCTGCCTGGTTCAGGTCGTGCAGGACCGCGACGACCGTCCGGCCCGCCGCGTGCAGCGCTGCCGCGAGCTCGAGGACGTCGTACTGGTGCGCGATGTCGAGGAACGTCGTGGGCTCGTCGAGCAGCACGATGTCGGTCTCCTGCGCCAGCACCATCGCGATCCAGACGCGCTGCCGCTGCCCTCCGGAGAGCTCGTCGACACCGCGGTCCGCGAGGTCGACGGTGTCGGTCTGCGCCAACGCCTGCTGCACGGCGGCACGGTCGGACCCGGAGGACGGGTGGAAGAGGTCCTGGTGTGGGAAGCGTCCGCGGGACACGAGGTCGCGGACGGTGATGCCGTCGGGGGCGATCGGCGTCTGCGGGAGCATCGCCACGCGGCGCGCGACCGCCTTGGGGCGGTAGGACCCGAGCGGTGCGCCGTCCAGGAACACGGTGCCGGCGCTCGGCTTCAGCGTGCGCGCGAAGGCCTTCAGCAGCGTGGACTTCCCGCACGCGTTCGGGCCGACGATGACGGTGAGCTCGCCGTCCGGCACGTCGACGTCGAGACCGTCCACCACGACGCGGTCGTCGTACGCGAGCGTCAGGCCGCGAGCACCGAGCGCCGTCGTGGGGACGGCGCCGACGGCGGGCACGGCGGGAGCGGACACCGGGCTAGTTCTCGGCCTTGCCGTGCCGCCAGTAGCCCATGAAGGCGACCTGCTTGCGGTCGAGGCCGACGCCTCGCACGAGGTGGCGGCGGAGCTCCTTGATGCAGGCGGCCTCGCCCGCGATCCAGGCGTAGACGGGACGGTGCGACTCGGCGGTGGGGACGTCCCACAGCGTCTGGTGGTCGACGTCCACGTCCGCGAGCTCCACGTCGGCGACGTCCACCCCGGCGACGGCGGCCCCGGCGACGCCCGGACCGACGACGCCTGCCCCGGCGACCGGGACGAGACCCGACGTCGACAGCGGCGACACCGCGCTCGACGCCCACGCGTGCACGTGGTCGGTCATCCGGACGCCGTGCGAGGCACCGTTGCGGGCGATCCAGCGGACCTCGACCCCGGCGGGCGCGGTCACCGGCAGCCGGTCGGCGTCCGTGGGGACCTCGATGAAGACGTGGCCGACGGTGGTGACGTCGAGTGCCTCGAGGATGGCGCAGATCGCGGGCGCAGCGGTCTCGTCACCGGCGAGCAGGATCCGGTTGGCCGCACCCGGCGCGAACTCGGCGGCACCGGAGGGCAGCTCGTCCGGGGAGGACGGCACGGCGGGTCCGACGATGCGGAGCTCGTCGCCGACAGCGCACCCGGCGACCCAGCGCGACGCTGGTCCGGTGTCACCGTGGGCGACGAAGTCGATGTCGAGCTCGCGGGCATCGGGGCGGAAGGACCGGACGGTGTACGTGCGGAGCGGGTTCCGCGTGTCGTCAGGCAGGGCACGCCAGGCCGTGTACCACTCCTCGCCGTCGGGCAGGTCGGTGAACCCGTGCCCGGGGATCGGCAGGACGACCTTGATCCGCTGGTCGAGTCCGACCGAGGAGAACGCGCCGAGCTCGTCGCCCGTGAGCGTCACCCGCACGAAGTGGGGCGTGAGCGAGGACACGGCTGCCACGCGGACGGAGAACACACGGTACCGGGCTGCCACACCAGAAGTATGGCATGCCTTACCTAAGCCAGCCAAGAGTCCGCGCGGTGCGAGACTGGCCGTGTGCACGACGACGACGAGTTCCGGGACCTGCCCGACCTGGCCCGCGCGAGCGGCGTGACGGAGCCGCTGCGAGCCTCCCGGCAGGAGATCCCGGCCACGCCGGGACCCGACGGACACGGTGCGGTCTCCGCGATCCGCTGGCAGGACCCCGCGGACGCCGGCCGGGAGGCCCGGGTCGTCTACCTGCACGGGCTCGGCATCGACGCCCACAGCTTCGACCAGACGGCGATCGCCGTCGGCGAGCCGGCGGTCGCACTCGACCTGCCCGGCCACGGGCGCTCGGCCTGGCGGGACGACGCCGACTACGCGGCGTCCGCCACCGCCCCCGCGGTGCTCGCTGCGCTCGACACGCTCGCGGTGCCGCCCGGCGTGGTCGTGGGGCACTCGCTCGGCGCGATCCTGGCGGCCCGGATCGCGGCGACGGCGCCGGAGCGCGTCACCGGCCTGGTGCTCGTCGACATGTCGCCGGACTTCGCCCAGCGCGCCGTCGACCGGATCGCGCGGGCGCTGGAGTCCGAGCCGCCGTTCGAGGACCTCGACGAGGTCGTCGACCGCGCAGTCGAGGCCAGGGTCGGGGACGACCGCCAGGTGCTCCTCCGGGAGGCCCGGCACACGACCCGCCTCGGCGCGGACGGACGGCTGGTCCGGCGGCACCACTTCCCGCACCTGCCGGCCGGACGGACCTCGTCCGTCGGGCGGTTCGCGGACGCGTGGCCGGACCTGGAGTCGCTCGACGTGCCGGTCCTGCTCGTCCGCGGCGACCGCGGCTACGTCTCCCCGAAGCTCGTCACGACCTTCGCCGACCGGCTGCCGGCCGCGACCATCGTCACCGTGGAGGCCCGGCACGCCGTCCAGACGCAGGCGCCGCTCGACCTGGCGGCCGCCATCCGGGAATGGGGCGTCCGCAACCAATTGTTGTACGGCGTCGAACAGCGCTCGCAGCGCCGGTAGATTCTTCCGAGCGCGCGCGACGACCGTCGCTCCCCGTGCGCCCGGAAGGAACACACCACCCATGCGCCCCTCCCTCCCCCGCGTCGGTCGGCAGCACGTCCGTCGCTCGGTCCTCGCCGCGACCGCGATCGCCGTGGCGGCGACCGTCGCCCTCGCCGGGTGCACCGGCTCGACGACGCCCACGGGCGGCAGGGACGCGACCGTGCGCGTCGGCCTGGTGCTCGAACCGACCAGCCTCGACATCCGCACGCAGTCCGGGGCGGCGCTCGACCAGGTCCTCATCGACAACGTGTACCAGGGACTCGTCGGCCGGACCGCGACGGGCGGGATCCGCGACGTGCTGGCGGCGAAGCACGAGGTCTCCGACGACGGCCGCACGTACACGTTCACGCTCCGCGAGGGCATCACCTTCCAGGACGGCAAGCCCGTCACCGCCGCCGACGTCGTCTGGTCGATCGAGCAGGTCAAGGGCAACGACTCCTACGTCGACTCGGCCAAGCTCGCCGGGGTCAGCTCCATCGCGTCGCCGTCGTCCGACACCGTCGTGCTGACGCTGGCGAAGCCGGACTCGGACCTGCTCTTCAACCTGACCGGTCGCGCCGGGCTCGTGCTCGAGAAGGCCGCGGACAACGACCTGTCGGACAGCGCGAACGGCACCGGCCCGTTCGAGGTCACGAACTGGAAGCAGGGCGACTCGCTGACCTTCACCCGGAACGCGGACTACTGGGGCACGAAGGCGAAGGTCAAGTCGATCGTCTTCCGGTACATCACCGACCCGTCGACGGCCGTGAACGCAATGGCGAACGGGGACGTGGACGTGCTGAACCCCGTCGACGGCACGCTGAAGAGCCAGCTGCAGGGCAACCCCGACATCGCGCTGCACTCCGGCAAGACGACCGACAAGTACACGCTCGCGTTCAACGACGCCAAGGCGCCCTTCACCGACAAGCGGGTCCGCCAGGCGATCCGGCAGGCCATCGACCCGAAGGCGCTCATCAAGGCCATCGGCGGCACGGGCGTCGAGCAGGGCGGCCCGATCCCCGAGCTCGACCCCGGGTACGAGGACCTCACCGACGTCGACGCGTACGACCCGTCGAACGCGAAGGAGCTCCTCGCCGCGGCCGGGGCGCAGGACCTGAAGCTCACCCTGACCTACGCCAACGTCTACCCGGCGACCATCGGGGACGTGCTGACGTCCCAGCTCGCCGACGTCGGCATCACCCTGACCGTCAAGCGCGTCGACTTCGCCACCTGGCTGTCGTCGGTGTTCCAGGCGCCGAAGTCCGGCGTCCGTGACTTCGACCTGTCGATGGTCGACCACGTCGAGGCCCGGGACTTCGGCAACTGGGCGAACCCGGACTACTACTTCGGCTACGACAACGCACGGGTGCAGGCGCTCTACGCCGAGTCCGTCGCGACGACGTCCGCGTCCGAGAAGGCCGCCGCGCTGAAGAAGGCCGCGCGGATCGTCAGCGAGGACGCGGCCGGCGAGTGGCTGTACACGGCCACGGAGATCACGGCGATCCGGAAGGGCGTCACCGGGTTCCCGGTCGACGGCGGGAACTCGCGGCTCGACCTGTCGGGGCTCGCGGTCGCGCAGGGCAACTAGCATCGTCCCGTGACCCGGTTCCTCATCGGGCGGGTGCTCCTGCTCGTCGTCGGCCTCCTCGTGGCGAGCGTCATCATCTTCGCCACGCTCCGCGTGCTGCCCGGTGACGTCGCCCAGGTCGTCGCGGGCACCCAGTCGACGCCCGCGCAGGTCGAGGAGCTCCGCCGCCAGCTCGGTCTCGACCGACCCGTGGTGCTGCAGTACCTCGACTGGATCGGCGGCGTCGTCACCGGGGACCTCGGCAGGTCCCTCGTGACGAACGGCGCGGTCGGTCCGGAGATCGCCGCGAAGCTCGGCGTGACGCTGCCGCTGGCGGGGATGTCCCTCGCCGCGGCGCTCGTGCTCGGGGTCCCGCTCGGGGTCCTCGCCGCGGTGCTGCGTCGCCGCGCCGGTGGGGCGATCATCGCGTTCGTGGCCCAGGCCGTCGCCGCGGTCCCGGTCGTCTGGGCCGGCATGCTCCTCGTCGCGCTGTTCGCCGTGACGCTGCACTGGCTGCCGACGCAGGGCTTCCCGCTCGACGGCTGGTCGGAACCCGGGCGGGCGTTCTCGTCGCTCGTGCTGCCGGCGCTGACGATCGGCGCCGTCGAGGGTGCCGTCATCCTCCGCTTCACGCGCTCCGCGACGCTCTCCGTGCTCGACGCCGACCACATCCGCACCGCCGCGGCCGTGGGGCTCACCCGCACGCAGGCGCTGCTCCGGCACGGGCTCGGGTCGGTCGCGCTGACCGTGCTCGCGGTCCTCGGCGTGCAGATCGCCGGCCTCCTGGTCGGCGCGGTCGTCGTCGAGCAGCTGTTCTCGCTCCCCGGGGTCGGCCGGATGCTCGTCACCGACGTCGGCCGCCGTGACGTCACGAAGGTGCAGTCGGAGCTGCTCGTGCTGACCGGGCTCGTGCTGGTCGTCGGCTTCGCGGTCGACGTCGTGCACCGCGCACTCGACCCCCGGCAGCGGGAGGCCACCTGATGACCGGATCCGGCATCCGCCGACTCCTCCACCGCCCCACCGGGGTCTTCGCCGTGGTCGTCCTCGGGCTCCTCGTGGTGCTCGCCGCCGTGTCGCTCGTCTGGACGCCCCAGGACCCGTTCCGCGCCGACCCGTTCCACCAGTGGGACCCGCCGAGTGCCGCGCACTGGTTCGGCACCGACGGTATCGGTCGCGACATCGCCAGCTACCTGCTCGCGGGCACCAGGACGACGGTGCTCGTCGCTGTCGGCTCCGGGGCCATCGCCAGCGTCGTCGGCATCGTGCTCACCGCGATCGGCTCCCTCACCGTTCGCTGGGTCCGCGAGGGCACGGCCGTGCTCCTCGACATCCTCGTCGCGTTCCCCACGCTGCTGACGGCGATGCTCCTCACCGCGGTGTTCGGCGGCTCGCTCGGCGTGGTGATCCTGTCCGTCGGACTGGCGTTCGGCGTGACGATCGCCCGGGTCGCCCGCGGGGAGATCCGCCGCATCGCCAGGAGCGACTACGTCACGGCGGCCAGGGCCTCCGGCGTCGGGCCCGGCGGGGTGCTGCTGCGCCACCTGGTGCCGAACGCGGCGCCGCTGTTCACCGTGCAGCTGTCGCTCGCGATGGCCACGGCGGTCCTCGCCGAGGCCGGGCTCTCCTACCTCGGCTACGGCGCGGGATCGGGGACGGCGTCGTGGGGCACCCTGCTGTCCGACCTGCAGCCCTACATCGGCGTGCACCCGTGGAGCGCGACCTGGCCCGGCGCCGCCATCGCCCTCGTCGTGATGGCGCTCTCGCTGCTCGGGGACGCCATCCGCGACGCCTCCGACCCGCGGCTCACCACCGGCGACCGCGCGAGCGACACCGAGCGCGCCACCGCCGTGCCGGGGGTGACCGCGTGAACGCCGCAGCGACCGGACTCGAGGTCCGTGGCCTGTCGGTCCGGATCGCGGGGCGGACGGTGCTCGACGACGTGACGTTCACCGTGCCTCCCGGCGGTCGCGTCGGCGTGATCGGCGCGTCCGGTTCCGGGAAGTCCATGACCTCCCTGGCCCTGATGGGGCTGGAACCGACCGGGGCGGACGTGACGGGGTCGGTGCGGCTCGACGGCGAGGAGCTGCTCGGACTGCCGGACCGGGCGCGCGCGGCGTACCGCGGAGCGCGCATCGGGATGGTGTTCCAGGAGCCGGGCACGGCCCTCGATCCCCTGCGTCGCGTCGGGAAGCAGATCGCGGAGCCCCTCCGGCTGCACCGCGGGCTCGACCGGCGCGCGGCGGACGCAGCGGCGCTGGAGTTCGCCGTCGCGGTCGGGCTGCCCGACCCCGAGTCCCTGCTTCGCCAGTGGCCGCACCAGCTCTCCGGTGGACAGCGGCAGCGGATCTGCATCGCGATGGCGCTGGCCGGGTCGCCGCAGCTCATCGTGGCGGACGAACCCACCACCGCGCTCGACGTCACGACCGAGGCGCGGATCCTCGACCTGCTGCGCGGCCTGGACGTGTCGCTGCTGTTCGTCACGCACGACCTTGCGGTGCTCGCGCAGATCGCCGACTCCGTCGTCGTGCTCGACGCCGGTCGTGTCGTCGAGACGGGTTCCGTCGCCGACCTGCTCGCCCGGCCGCAGCACCCCACCACACGGGCGCTCGTCGCGGCAGCCCGTGCCACCGCCAGGAGGACCCCGTGACCGACGCCCTCACCGCCGTCGGCCTGCACCGGACGTACCGACTGCCCCGCCGTGGGCCCTTCGAGCCCGGACCGATCCGCACCGCCGTCGACGGCGTCGACCTGGTCGTCCCGGCCGGTGCCCGGCTCGGGATCGTCGGGGAGTCCGGGTCCGGCAAGTCGACCCTCGTCCGGCTCCTCGCCGGCCTGGAGGCCCCGACCGCCGGCACCGTGACCGCCTCCGGTCGTCCGGTGGTCGCGTCCGCCTCCGCTGCCGCGATGCGGTGGTTCCGGCGGGAGACCGGGGTGGTGTTCCAGGATCCCTACGCGTCGCTCGACCCGAGGATGCGCGTCGGGCAGATCGTCGCGGAGCCGCTGCGGGCGATGCGGGTGCCGGTGTCGGGTTCTGGTTCTGGTTCTGGTTCTGGTTCTGGTTCTGGTTCTGGTTCTGGTTCTGGTTCTGGTTCTGGTTCTGGTTC
>NZ_JADKRX010000002.1:0-221903 GCF_015350975.1 Curtobacterium sp. VKM Ac-1395 | reverse complement strand
GGTTCTGGTTCTGGTTCTGGTTCTGGTTCTGGTTCTGGTTCTGGTTCTGGTTCTGGTTCTGGTTCTGGTTCTGGTTCGTCGCACGCGGGGATGGTCGCGTCGGCGCTCGAGCGCGTCGACCTGCCCTCGGACGCGGTGGACCGGTACCCGCACGAGTTCTCCGGCGGGCAGCGACAGCGCATCGCGATCGCGCGGGCGATCGTCCACGGCCCGCGGATCCTGTTCGGGGACGAGCCGATGAGCGCCCTCGACGTGGTCGTCCGCGCACGGGTGATCGAGTTGTTCCAGTCGCTGGCGGCGGAGCTCGGGCTGACGATCGTGCTCGTGTCGCACGACATCGGGGTGGTGCAGCGGCTGTGCGACACCGTCGCGGTGATGTCGGCCGGGCGCATCGTCGAGCACGGGCCGGTGTCCCTGCTCGACGCGCCGACGCACCCCGTCACGCGGGCGCTGGTCGAGGCGGCGCCGACGCTGCCGTAGGGCGCGGGCGCTGGCGTGGGCGCCGGCGCTGGCGTGGGCGCTGTCGTGGCGCCGCTCCGACTCAATGCGACACCGCCGAGGTCGTACGACAGCGATGTCGTCGTTCCGAGTCAGGTGCGCCCGAGCCCGGTCGTCCGCAGGCCACTCGCGCGACACCGTCGAGGTCGTACGACAGCGATGTCGTCGTACGGGCCAGGTCGTGCGTGCGGAGGTTCCGACACCGCACGAGTCGTTCGACGCCCGCGATGTCGCTCCATACGCGTGCATCCCGTGCGTCCGCATGTTCCGACACCGCACGGGTCGTTCGACGCCCGCGATGTCGCTTCATGCGCGTGCATCTCGTGCGTCCGTGTGTTCCGACACCGCACGAGTCGTTCGACGCCCGCGATGTCGCTCGATGCGGACGTATGCCGCGCGTCCCTGCGTCCGCAGGTACCGACACCGCACGAGTCGTTCGACGCCCGCGATGTCGCTCCATGCGCATGCATCCCATGCGTCCGCAGGTTCCGACACCGCACGAGTCGTTCGACGCCCGCGATGTCGCTCGATGCGTCCGCAGGTGCCGACACCGCACGAGTCGTTCGACGCGCGCGATGTCGCTCGATGCGGACGTATGCCGCGCGTCCCTGCGTTCGCGTGTTCGCGACACCGTCGGTGTCGTACGACACCGACGGTGTCGTTCCGAGTCGTGCACACCCGAGTCCGGGCGTCCGCAGGCCACCCACGCGACACTGTCGAGGTCGTACGACACCGACGATGTCGTTCCGCGTCGACCGCCCCGCCCCGCACCCGCACCCGCACCAGCACGCCGCCAGCCCTCACCAGCCGGGCGGGTGCCTCCGCTGCCACCGCACCCGGCGCTCGAGCTGCGCCCCCAGCGCGAGCAGCGTGCGCTCCCCACCCGGCCGCCCGATGAGCTGCACGCCCATCGGCAGCCCGGCACCGTCGGGGTGGTCCGCGGGAGTGACCCCGACCGGCAGCGTGATCGCGGGCAGCCCGGCCACGTTCGCCATCGAGGTCCACGGCGAGTACGCGCACTGGCGACGGAAGTCCTCCTCGGGGTCGTCGCCGTACCACCCGAGCGGCCGCGGCGTCAGTGCCAGCGTCGGGGAGAGCACCGCGTCGAACCGGTCGAACGCCCGGATGAGCGTGGCGGAGAACAGGTCGAGCGCCGTCATCGCGTCGAGCACCTGCGTCCCGGTCAACGCCTGCCCCCGTGCGACGAGCCACGACACCAGCGGCGTCAGCGCGGACAGGTCGATCCCGGGCACCGCGGGCAGCCGCGCCGCCGAGGTCTCCCACGCCACCCGGAACGCCGCGCCGTACGGCACCGAGGGCATCCGGACGTCCTCGACCCCGTGCCCGAGCGCGTCGAACTCCCGGATCGCCGTCGCGACCGCCGCCCGCGCTGCCGGGTCCACGACGACGTCGATCGTGTCGTCCCACGGCGATCCCTCGAGCACGCCGAGCACGAAGCGCCCCTCGCCCCGCACGGCCGCCGCGGTGAAGGGCCCCTGGCCGACGTCGGGCGTGACGAGCGCGTACGGCACCGGTTCGTCGAGCCCGGTCGGTGCCACGAGCGCGTCGAGCAACATCCCGGCGTCCGCCACCGACCGGGTCAGGGGCCCGGCGACGGACAGTCCGCCGACACCCGACCGCCCGGGCATCGACGGCACCCGACCCCGGCTCGGCTTCAGGCCGACGAGCCCGGTCGCCGCAGCCGGGATCCGCACCGATCCCCCGCCGTCCGACCCGACGGCAGCTGGCAGGAGTCCGGCGGCCACTGCGACCGCGGCCCCGCTCGACGACCCTCCCGGCGCCAGGTCCGTCCCGTAGGGGTTCCGCGTCATGCCGAACCGCGTCTCGGACGACGACGACATCCCGAACTCCGGCGTCGTGGTCTTGCCGAGGCTCACTGCTCCCGCTGCGTCCAGGGCCGCGACGACGGGGTGGTCCGCCGCCGCCGGCCGCTCCGGCAACGAGGTGGTGCCGGAGCGCGTGGGGACCCCGGCACGGTCGTACAGGTCCTTGTCCGCGGACGGGAGGCCCCACAGCGGTCTCGACGTCGGCACCAGGTGTCCGAGACGGTCGGCCCGCTCACGAGCGGCGTCCGCCGTGACCGTCACGAAGGCCCCGAGACCCGGGTCCAACCGCTCGATCCGGGCGAGGTAGTGCTCGGTCGCTTCGCGGGCCGTCGTGTCGCCGCGACGGATCCAGTCCCAGAGGTCCTGCGCGGAGAGGTGGTGGAGTTCGAACACGGTCCCCGAGCCTAAGCCGCCGGGGCGGCGCGCGACCAGCGCTGCCCCGAGCCTCAGCCGCCGGGGCGGCGCGCGACCAGCGCTGCCCCCCCCCCCCCGAGCCTCAGCCGCGGACCCCAGCGCGACTACGCTCGTGGAGTGACCCGCCGGTACCCGTCCACGATCGCCAGCGGGGTCGAGCACGAGATCGTCATCACGAAGTCCCGCTTCGTCGCCCACGCCGTCCCGGTCACCGGCCCCGCAGACGCCGAGCGCGTGATCGCCGGCATCCGCCGCGAGGCCTGGGACGCCCGCCACCACTGCGTCGCGATGGTCACCGGCGTGCTGGGCGACCAGGCCAGGTCCTCCGACGACGGCGAACCGTCGGGCACCGCCGGGGTCCCGATGCTCGAGGTCCTGCGCCGCCGCGACCTCACCGACGTCGTGGTCGTGGTCTCGCGCTGGTTCGGCGGTGTGAAGCTCGGCGCCGGCGGACTGGTGCGGGCGTACTCGACCTCGGCGTCCGAAGCCCTCGACCGGGCGACGATCGTCCGACGCGCAGCCCTCACCGAGGTCACGATCGACGTCGAGCACGCCGATGCCGGCCGCGTCGACAACGTCCTGCGTGACTGGGTCCGCCACCACGACGCCACCCTCGGCACGACGAGCTACGGCCAGTCGGCGACCTTCGCGCTCGCCGTGTCCGCCGGGGACCTGGACGCCCTCCGCGCTGACCTCGCCGCCGCGTCCGCCGGCGCCCTCGTCCCCGTCGTCGGCGCCGAGACGGTCGTGGACGTCCCCGCGCCCTGAGTCCGCCCGCAATCGAACCAGGGGTGACGCGATCGCCCCGCCGGTCGTAGCATTCGTGAGAACCGATCTCAGAAAGGATGCCCATGACCGACACCAGCGCAACCCCCACCGGAGACGACGAGCACCGCATCGCGGAGCACGGCGTGCACGAGCACGAGCACGGCCAGCAGGACGACGACCACGAGGCCGTCCAGCACGGCGACCACGTGGACTACGTCCACGACGGCCACAAGCACGCGCTCCACGACGACCACTACGACGAGCACTAGGCACTGACCGCTGCCGTGGGTCCGGGCTTCCCAGGCCCGCGGCGGCGCTCGCCCTGTGACCGGCGTCATGCCGGCCGTCCTGCCGACTCCCGCCGGGATGGGACGATGGGGGCATGACCGCCACGCTCGTCGCCAAGGGCCTCGCCGGTGGGTACGCCGCCCGCACGCTGTTCGACTCCCTCGACCTGACGGTCGCCCCCGGGGACGTCATCGGCGTCGTCGGCGTGAACGGCGCCGGCAAGTCCACGCTCCTCCGCCTGCTCGCCGGCGTCGACGAGCCGCTCGCGGGTACCGTCTCGCTGGCCCCCACCGACGCCTTCGTCGGCTGGCTGCCGCAGGAACACGAACGCCTCGAGGGCGAGACCGTCGCCCAGTACCTCGCCCGCCGCACCGGGTGCACCGCCGCCACCACGGAGATGGACGCCACCGCCGCCGCGCTCGGGGACCCCGACGCCGGTGCCGACGCCGGCGACCGCTACTCCGTGGCGCTCGACCGGTGGCTCGCGTCGGGAGCGGCCGACCTCGACGAGCGGGTGCCCGCCGTCCTCGCCGACCTCGGGCTGACCGTCGACACGGACTCGCTGATGACCTCGCTCTCCGGTGGGCAGGCCGCCCGCGTCGGGCTCGCCGCACTGCTGCTCTCCCGGTTCGACATCGTCCTGCTGGACGAGCCGACGAACGACCTCGACCTCGACGGCCTCGCCCGACTGGAGGACTTCGTGCGCGGCCTCCGCGGCGGCGTCGTGCTCGTCAGCCACGACCGCGAGTTCCTGGCACGAGCGGTCACGAGCGTCCTCGAGCTCGACCTGGCGCAGTCCTCCAACCGGCTGTTCGGCGGCGGGTACGACTCCTTCCTCGAGGAGCGCGCCATCGCCCGGCAGCACAAGCGCGACGCCTACGACGAGTTCGCCTCGACCAAGGCCGACCTGGTCTCCCGCGCCCGGACGCAGCGCGAGTGGTCCAGCCAGGGTGTCCGGAACGCCATGAAGAAGGCGCCCGACAACGACAAGATCCGCCGCAAGGCCGCCTCCGAGTCGAGCGAGAAGCAGGCGCAGAAGGTCCGCCAGATGGAGTCGCGCATCGCCCGGTTGGACGAGGTCGACGAGCCCCGCAAGGAGTGGCAGCTCGAGTTCACCATCGGCAGGGCACCGCGGTCCTCCGCCGTCGTCGCCACCCTGTCCGACGCCACCTTCACCCAGGGCGACTTCACGCTCGGCCCGGTGTCCCTGCAGATCGACGGCGGCGACCGCATCGGCATCACCGGACCGAACGGCGCCGGCAAGTCAACGCTCCTCCGCGCCCTCCTCGGCAAGCAGTCCCCCACGACCGGCACGGCCTCGCTCGGCACGAACGTCGCCGTGGGCGAGGTCGACCAGGCCCGCGCCGTCTTCACCGGGACGACGGCGCTCGCCGAGGTGTTCGAACAGCTCGTCCCCGAGATGGCCACGGCCGAGGTCCGCACCCTGCTCGCGAAGTTCGGGCTGAAGGCCGACCACGTCGCCCGTGCCGCCGGCGAGCTCTCGCCCGGCGAGCGGACCCGTGCGGGCCTGGCGCTCCTGCAGGCGCGCGGCGTCAACGTGCTGGTGCTCGACGAGCCGACGAACCACCTCGACCTCGCTGCCATCGAGCAGCTCGAGCAGGCCCTCGACTCCTACAACGGCACCCTGCTCCTCGTCACCCACGACCGCCGCATGCTCGACACCGTGCAGCTCGACCGCCAGTGGCGGGTCGAGGCGGGGCACGTCACGGAGCGCTGACCCGCCGGACAGGAGGCTCGGTGCCGGTGGTGCGCGAAGCCTCCCGTCCGGTGGCGCGCAGCGCACCTTCACCGTCCTCTGGTGGACTGGACCGGACTGAGGGGGTCGACATGCGTCGGAGGACCTGGCTCGTGGTGGGCATCGCCGCCGCAGCCGTGATCGGCATCGGCATCACGGTGAGCGTCGTGAACACGCCTGACACCCCGCGCGCGGCTGCGACTCCGAGCGCGACACCCTCCCGACCCACCCCGACGCCGACGCCCACGCCGACGCTCGCCGCGGTCCCGGCAGCACCTCCGGCCGCCGAGCTCGCAGCCCTGCCCCTGGCCTTCCACGACGCGGTGGTGCCCGAGCTCCTCGACGGTTCGAGCGCCCACCCCGAGGACTCCTGGCAGATCGCCACCCCGACCGCGCAGCTCGTGGCGCTGTACGCCGCTCCCTCGGCCGATGCCCGCCCGGTCGCGACGCTCTCGGCCACGGTGTCGACCATCGAGACTCCGGCAGCGACCGCGGTCTGGGGTCGCTCAGCGGGCCAGGACGGCGGGATGCTGCTCGTGTCGACCCCGGCCCGGAACCGCACGCCCGGCGACGGCGGGCAGCAGGACGCGCCGAGCTCCACGTTCGCGTGGGCCCGGGCGTCCGACTTCTCGGTGGTCGACACCGACCGGATGATCAGCGTCGACGTCGCTGCCGGCACCGTCTCGGTCGTGACCAAGGACGGCTCCGTCGCGGCGACCGAGGCCGCGCGCCTGGGGACCCCGGACGACCCGACCCCCACGGCGACCGCCACGTACGTCGAGGCCGCCTACGTCGACCCGCGGGTGACGTACACGCAGGGGAACCCGATCATCCTCACGGGCGCGCACTCGTCACGCATCGCCGACTACGGCGGCAATGCGGCCCTCACCGCGCTGCACTACTACCCCGACCCCACCGGCAGCTCCCACGGGTGCGTGCGGATCTCGGCGGCGATGACGCGGACGCTGTCGGCGTTGCCCGTCGGCACGCCGATCCGCTTCAGCTGACGCCGACGCCAGCGCCAGCGCCAGCGCCAGCGCCAACGCCAACGCCAACGCCAACGCCAGCACAAGCACCAGCGCCAGCAGACGTCAGTGGATGAACACCCCGGCCAGCAGCACCCCGAGCAGCCCGGACACGGAGATCAGGCACTCGAGCACGGTCCAGGTCTTGAAGGTCTGCCCCACGGTGGTGTTGAAGTAGCTCTTCACCAGCCAGAACCCGGCGTCGTTGACGTGCGACAGGAACACCGACCCGGCACCGATCGCGAGCACCAGGAGCGACACCACCGGCGAGGACAGGTCCTGCGCGATCGGCGCCATGATCCCGGCAGCCGTGACCGTGGCGACCGTGGCCGAGCCCGTCGCCACACGGACCAGCGCCGACACGACCCACGCGACCAGCAGCACCGAGATGCCCGAGTCCTTGACGGCGTCGGCGATCACGCCACCGATGCCCGTGTCGATGAGCACCTGCTTGAACCCACCACCGGCGCCGACGATGAGCAGCACGCCGGCGACCGGCGGCAGGGCGCTCTCGAGCGACTTCGACACGGCTGAGCGGTCCATGCCCCCGCCGATCGCGAAGAACACCATCGCGTACACGGCGGCGATGCCGATCGCGATCATCGGCGTCCCGAGGAAGTCGAGCACGCCGACCCAGGTGCCGGCGGCGTCGGGCGAGGTGGCCTCGCGGACCGCCTGCGCGAGCATGAGCACCACGGGCAGCAGGATGCCGACCAGCGCCACGGCGAACGACGGGCTGCGCGGCTCGCTGATGACCCGCGTGAAGTCGCTCTTGCCGTTCGGCAGCGACGCGGTGTCCTGGGTCGCGCGGCCACGGCGGGCCTGACGCCCCTCGTGCGCCGGGTCCGAACCGCCACCAGCACCGGTACCGGCACCGCCCCGCGCGCCGAACAGGTCCGGCGCCGGCACGTCCACCCACCGCGCGGCGAACCCGGCGAACAGCGGCCCGGCCAGGATCACCACGGGGATCGCGAGCACGATGCCGAACGCCAGCGTCGTCCCGAGGTTCGCCCCGACCGTCGAGATCGCCACGAGCGGCCCCGGGTGCGGCGGCACGAACGCGTGCATGGTCGACAGCCCCGCGAGGGCCGGCACGGCGATGCGCATCACCGGCACGTCGCTCCGCTTGGCGACGAGCACGATGATCGGGATCAGGAGCACGAGTCCGACCTCGAAGAACATCGGCAGGCCGATCAACGCCCCGATGAGCGCCATCGTCCACGGCAGCGCCGCCTTCGACGACCGCCGGACCAGGGTGTCGACGACCCGGTCGGCAGCGCCGGAGTCGACGAGCAGCTTGCCGAACATCGACCCGAGCCCGACCAGGATGCCGACGCTCGTCATGGTGTCGCCGAACCCGGTGCCGAAGCTCGTGACCGCCTTGTCGGGGGCGAGTCCCGCACCGATGCCGACCCCGAGCGCGCCGATCGTCAGCGCGATGAACGGGTGCACCTTCAGCCAGGTGATCAGCGCGATGATGACGACCACGCCGACCAGGGCCGCGATGACCAGCTGCGGGACGGGACCCGCGGGGTCGATCGTCGGCGTGCCGGCGGCGAGGACGCTGCCCCCACCGTGCCCGCTCGTGTCCATCAGATGCGACATCGGTGCCCCTTCCTCGGACCGCTGCTCCGCGGTCCCGATCCGTCGTCGACCGAACGACCCTACCCCCGCGTCGCGCCCCGGCGCGTCCGCGGCCCACGCAGCCGCAGGCTCATCGTCACCGTGCCGAGCCACCGGTCGTACTTGTAGCCCACCTTGCCCATCCGGCCGACCTCCTGGAACCCGAGCCGCTGGTGCAGCCGGATCGACGCGTCGGCGGACCGGTCCGCGATCACGGCCACGACCTCCCGGACGCCCGCGGCACGGCACTCGTCGAGCAGGGCCTCCATGAGCGCGCGCCCGAGCCCCTTGCCGCCGGAGGCCGGCCCGAGGTAGATCGAGTTCTCCACGACGCGGTCCGACCGGTCTCGCGGGTTCCACGGGTCGACCAGCGCGTAGCCGAGCAGCTGCCCGGACGGGTTCACGGCCACCAGGAACGGCAACCCGCGCCGACGGATCTGGTCGTAGCGCTGCTTCCACGCCGCGAACGAGAGCACGGCGCCGTCGAAGGTCACCGAGGAGTTCCGCACGTAGTGCGCATGGACCTCGCGGATGTCCGGCAGGTCCGTGGGCTCCGCCGCCCGGATCGACCACGCGAACGCGGTCTCCGTCGGCGCGGGCGCACGGAGATGGCGCGGCAGCACCCGCCGCTGGCGGTATTCCTCCTCGAGCACGCCCCAGAGCCTAGGGGTCACCCCCGGCAGGCGGTCACGGGGACGGCCGGGAGGCTCGTCAGGACTGGGCGGGCAGCGTCCAGTCGACGGGGTCGGCGCCCTGGTCGGCGAGCATCGCGTTCACCTGCGAGAAGGGACGGCTGCCGAAGAACCCGCGCGAGGCACTCAGCGGACTGGGGTGTGCCGACGCGACCACCGGGGTGTCCCCGAGGAAGGGCTTCACGGACCCCGCCTGCGCACCCCAGAGCACGGCGACGAGGGGCCGGTCCCGTGCCACGAGCGCCCGGACGGCCTGCTCGGTGACCCGCTCCCAGCCCTTGCCGCGGTGACTGCCGGCGTCACCCGGGGCGACCGTGAGGACACGGTTGAGCAGCAGCACGCCGCGCTCGGACCACGGGCGCAGGTCCCCGTGCTGCGGGGGCGTCACGCCGAGGTCGTCGTGGAGCTCGCGGTAGATGTTCGCCAGGCTCCTCGGCACCGGACGCACGCCGGGGTCGACCGCGAACGACAGCCCGATCGGGTGTCCGGGCGTCGGGTAGGGGTCCTGCCCGATGACGAGCACCTTGACGGCGTCGAACGGGTCCTCGAAGGCCCGGAGGACGGCTGCGCCCGCGGGCAGGTACGGGCGCCCGGCTGCGCTCTCCTCACGGAGCCACTCCCCGATCCGGTGGACGTCGTCCTCCACCGGGGCGAGCGCCTCGGCCCACCCGGGGTCGACGAGGTCGGCGAGCGGTCGTGGCTGCACGGGTGGCTACGCGCCCATGGTGGCGACGGAGACGGAGTCGTCGCCGCTGACCACACGCCAGACGCTGCCGGCCCCGCGGACCTCGAGGGCGCCCTCGCCGACGACGAGCACGGTGTCCTCGTCGATGGCGAGCCCCGCGGTGACGAACTCGGCCTCGGCGCTGGCGATGAGCCGGCTGATCGTGCCGGCCTGCACCGCGTGCACGTCGATGGTCAGGTCGACGAGCCCGAGCCCCTCGCGGAGCTCGACCTCGTCGAGGCCCTCCGACGCGTCCTGTCGGCAGACCTCCACGCCGCCGACGCGCCAGCCGCCGACCAGGGCACGGTCGGCCGCGATCATCGCGCCGGCCGAGTAGCCGAGGTAGGGCAGGCCATCGGAGACGAGCAGACGGATCTGGTCGACGAGCGGGAGCACGGCGTCGAGGTAGTCCGGCGTGCGGCCGCCGCCGACCACGAGGGCGTCGATGTCGCTGAGCACGGAGGTGTCGAGCGGCTGCCCCGGCTGGACCTCGGTCACCAGGACCTCGGCGGCGTCACCGAGGACGGACGCGATGTCGGCGGTCGAGGACGGCGACGCCCCCGACTCGTCGGCGACCGAGAGCAGTCCGATGCGCGGGGCACTCCGACCGACCGCAGCGGAGCGGGCCGTGGCCTCGGCGAGGAAGGACGCGGCGGCGTCCGACGCGGCGAGGAGCCCGCCCCCGACCAGGTGGATGCTCATGACTCGGCCGTCACGGGTGCGAGGGCGCTCCACGGGAACGTGATCCAGCCGTCGACCCGACGCCACACGTGGTCCGGCTCGAGCACGGTGCCGGGCTTGGAGTACAGGCAGGCGCTCCGGACGTCGGCACCCGCCGAGGCGATGATGTCCACGACGAGGGCCAGCGTGCGGCCGGAGTCGGACACGTCGTCGACGACCAGGACGCGCTTGCCGGCCAGGCTCGGGGCGTCGAGTGCGGGGGCGAGCACGACGGGCTCCTCCAGCCGCTGCTCGACGTCGGTGTAGAACTCGACGTTGATCGAGCCGCACTCCTTCGTGCCGAGCGCGTAGGCGACGGCACCGGCGACGATGAGGCCACCGCGGGCGACGGCCACGACGACTTCGGGCTCGAAGCCCCCGGACAGGACGTCCTTGGCGAGCAGCCGCGCCGCGTCACCGAACTCCAGCCACCCGAGGACCTCTGGACCACTCGTCACGGTCACGACACCCGACGAGGAGGGTTCGGCGGGCTCGCTGCTGATCGGCATCCGTCCACGCTACCGGCAGGGACCCCGCCGCCGCGACCCGCAGTCGCAGCCCGGGCGCGTGCTAGGCCTTGGGTGAGAGCGGCCCGCGTGCCAGCTTGTGCTGCGCCGACTGCGCCACCGGCCGGATCGTCACCAGGTCGAGGTTGACGTGTGCCGGCAGTTCGACCGCGTGCACGATCGCCTCGGCCACGTCGTCCGCCGACAGCGGGTCCTCGACGCCGTCGTAGACCGCTGCGGCCTTCGACGTGTCCCCGCCGAAGCGGACCAGGGCGAACTCGTCGGTCTTCACCATGCCCGGCGCGATCTCGACCACGCGGATCGGTTCGCCGTTGAGCTCGAGGCGGAGCGCACCGAGCAGCGCGTGCTGACCGGCCTTCGCGGCGTTGTAGCCGCCGCCGTTCTCGTACGACACGAACCCGGCGGTGCTCGTCACGGTGACGACGTCCGCGCCGCCGGTCGCCGCCGCTCGACGACGCAGGGACGGCAGGAGCGCAGCGGTCACCCGCTTGGTGCCGATGACGTTCACCTCGAACATCGCCCGCCAGTCCTCGACGTCCGAGTCCTCGACCGTGGCGGACCCGAACGCGCCACCGGCGTTGTTGACCAGCACGTCGGCGCCGCCGAGCTCCTCGACCCGGGCAGCGAGCGCGGCCACGGCGTCGGCGGAGGTGACGTCGGCCACGACGGTGTCGGCGCCGGTCTCCTCGGCGAGCGCCGCCAGTCGGTCCGCTCGACGGGCGACGGCCACGACGTCCCATCCACGCTGGCGGAACAGCCGGACGGTGGCTGCCCCGATCCCCGAGCTCGCTCCGGTGACGACGACGCGACGTGCCATGTGGGTTCCTCCAGGTGGTGCCGACCGTGCCGGTGGTGGCGCGGTCCAGCGGTCCCGACCACCGTACCGACCCGGCGCGGTCCCGTTCCGGTACCGTGACCACCGATGACCACGGACGCAGCGCCGCCGGCCCCCGAAGCCCCGGCCACGAACCTCGAGCCGGGGCGGACACCGCGGCGCATCCCGATGTGGGACACCGCGCGGTTCCTCGCCGTCACCCTCGTGGTGATCGGCCACGCGATCCAGCGGCAGACGCCGGCGAGCGAGCACGCCCTGGCCCTGTACACGTTCATCTACGCGTTCCACATGCCGGCGTTCGGCGTGATCAGCGGGTACTTCTCCTCCGCGGACACCCCGACGGGCAAGCGCATGCGACGGACGATCACCGACATCGTCGTGCCGTACATCATCATGCAGACGATCTGGACCGTGGTGCAGGCCCTGGTGGAGGGCGGCAAGAAGTTCAACCCGACGCAGCCGACCTGGACGCTGTGGTTCCTGTTGGCGCTCGGGATCTTCCGGCTGATCCTGCCGTACCTGGCGCAGCTGCGGTGGCCGCTGTTCTGGGCCGTGGTGTTCAGCATCGGCGTCGGGTACTTCGACAACGTCGACTCGACGCTCTCCCTGTCCCGGGCGATCAGCCTGCTGCCGTTCTTCCTGCTCGGCTGGCAGGTGAAGCAGTGGCGCGTGTTCGACCGCTGGTACGAGGCGTCGCGGCGGACGGTCGTCCGGGTGCGCATCGCTGCCGGGGTGGTGTTCCTGGCGTGGGCGGTGTCCTGCGCGCTGTGGATCCCGCAGTTCAAGGAGTTCGACCTCCACCACTGGTTCTTCTACGACGACTCGTACTCGGGCCTCGGCGAGGACGCCTGGTGGGCGGGTGCCGTGCGGTTCGGGCTGATGCTGCTCGCGACGCTGTTGACGGCGTCGTTCCTGCTGCTGGTCCCGCGGCGGACGGTCTGGCTGACGCAGTTCGGCGCGGCGACGATGTACGTGTACCTGCTGCACACGTTCCTGCTCTACCCGATCCGGGAGTCCGGCATCCTCGCCGGGGAGCACTCGGCCTGGCCGTACGTGCTCCTCATGGTCGGCATCGCCTGCGTCGTGAGCCTGTTCCTGGCGCAGCCGTTCGTCCGCCGCGGCATGCGGTGGCTGCTCGAACCGAACGTCGGCTGGCTGTTCCGGAAGGACCCCCAGTGACATCCCCGCGCAGGCGGTCGTCTTCGCTGCGCTCAGTCGGCAGCGCGCGACGTCGCGGCAGGCCGCGACCGATCCCCCGTGGTCACCGCCGGCAGCCGGGCGCCCAGAACCGCCCACGCGTTACGTCAGGAGACGGGTGCGCTGGTGCGGGCGCGGCCACGTCCGTACCGTGACCAGCGTCGCGACGGCGCACCGAGCCTCCCGACCGCACCGCCCAACGACGACCAGCTGCACGGACAGGAGCACGAGATGACCGAGAACGACGCCGCGCAGTGGCGGTTCGAGACCACGCAGGTCCACGCCGGCGCACAGCCGGACCCGACCACGGGTGCCCGTGCGACGCCGATCTACAAGACGACCTCCTACGTGTTCGCGAACTCGGACGAGGCGCGTGACCTGTTCGCCCTGGCCAAGCCGGGCAACATCTACTCGCGGATCATGAACCCGACGAACGACGTCCTCGAACAGCGCATCGCGGCGCTCGAGGGCGGGACCGGCGCCCTCCTGGTGTCCAGCGGCCAGGCGGCGGAGACGTACGCGGTGCTGAACATCGCGCAGGCCGGGGACCACATCGTGTCCTCGTCCTCGATCTACGGCGGCACGTACAACCTGTTCAAGTACACGCTCGCGCGGCTCGGCATCGAGACCACCTTCGTCGAGGACCAGGACGACGCCGAGGAGTGGCGCCGCGCGGTCCGCCCGAACACCAAGCTGTTCTTCGCGGAGACGATCGGCAACCCGCGGATCAACGTCCTCGACATCCGGGCCGTGGCCGACGTCGCGCACACCGCCGGCGTGCCGCTCATCGTCGACAACACGATCGCGACGCCGTACCTGATCCGTCCGCTGGAGCACGGAGCCGACATCGTCGTGCACTCGGCGACGAAGTTCCTCGGCGGCCACGGCACCGTGATCGGCGGGCTGCTCGTCGACGGCGGCACCTTCCCGTGGTCCGAGCACCCGGAGAAGTTCCCCGAGTTCAACGCCCCCGACCCCTCGTACCACGGCGTCGTGTTCGCGCAGGCCGTGGGCAACGCGCTCGCCTACATCGTCAAGGCCCGCGTGCAGCTGCTCCGTGACCTCGGTGCGTCGAACTCCCCCGACACCGCCTTCGCGCTGCTGCAGGGCATCGAGACGCTCTCGCTCCGGATGGAGCGGCACGTGTCGAACGCGCAGGAGATCGCGGAGTTCCTCGATTCGCACCCCGACGTCGCCACCGTCGCCTACGCCGGGCTGCCGACCTCGCCCTGGTACGGCGCGGCCAACCGGTACGCGCCGAAGGGCGTCGGCGCGGTGCTGTCGTTCGAGCTCAAGGGCGGCGTGGACGCGGGCCGGGCGCTCGTGGACACCCTGCGGCTGTTCTCGCACCTGGCGAACATCGGCGACGTCCGGTCGCTCGTGATCCACCCGGCGTCGACCACGCACTCGCAGCTCACGCCCGAGCAGCAGCTGACCACCGGGGTCACGCCGGGGCTCGTGCGGCTGTCGGTCGGGATCGAGAACGTCGAGGACCTCAAGGCCGACCTCGAGGCCGGGCTCGCCGCGGCGCGGTCCGTGGCGCAGGCGGGGCTCCGCGCGTAGAGCCCTGCCCACGCCCGCCCCTCCCGCGCCCCTTCCGCGCCCGCCTCTCCGCCCCCTCCCGACTCGGAACGACAACGTCGGTGTCGTACGACCTCGGTCTTGTCGTCCGAGCCGCCGACCGCCCACGCATCCCCATGGAGACGACAACGTCGATGTCGTACGACATCGACGTTGTCGCGCGGGCCGGCGGGTTGCGCCGGTACCACCCAGGCGAGCGGCGGACGACCGGCGCACGCCCGCCGGAGCCGACCCGAGCCTCCCGTCCGGGTCGGCATGCGCCGTAACACGGCGGCGGCGCGCACCGGGGTCCGCGAGAATGGACGGACCATGGACTGGCAGACGACGCCCGAGGACTCCGTGCCGTCCACCCTGGTGCCCGGCACCGCTCTCGGCACCCTCGGCAAGCCGCCCGTCACCGGCGCCTGGCGCCCCGGCGACCCGGTCGGATCGCGGCACTTCGTGTCCCTCGGCGAGCAGTGGGTGCGCGGCGGCCGACTGCCGAGCGTGCGCATCGCCCACGAGACCTGGGGCACCCTCAACGCTGCCCGGGACAACGCCGTCATGGTGTTCCACGCCCTCACCGGGGACTCCCACGTCACCGGCGACGCCGGGCCCGGGCACCGGACCGCCGGCTGGTGGGGCGACGTCGTCGGGCCGGGCCGGGCGATCGACACCGACCGCTGGTTCGTCGTCGCGCCGAACATGCTCGGCGGGTGCCAGGGGTCGACCGGGCCGTCCTCCGTCTCCCCCGACGGACGAGAGTGGGGCTCACGGTTCCCCTTCGTGACCGTGCGCGACCAGGTCGCCGCGCAGGTACGGCTCGCCGACTCGCTCGGCATCGAGCGTTTCGCCGCCGTCGTCGGCGGGTCCATGGGCGGGATGCACGCGCTCGAGTTCGCGGCCACGCACCCGTCGCGGGTGGAGCGGCTCGCCGTCCTCAGCACCACCGCGCAGACGACGGCCGACCAGATCGCGGCGAACTCCCTGCAGCGGGCCGCGATCCAGATGGACCCGGGCTTCGCGGGCGGGGACTACCACGACGCCGAACCCGGCGAGGGGCCATCACGGGGGCTGTCGCTCGCGCGGCGGATGGCGATGATGACCTACCGGGCGTCCGATGAGCTGAACGGGCGGTTCGACCGGTCGTGGCAGTCCGACGTGTCACCGCTCGGCGAGGACGGCCGCTTCTCGGTGGAGAGCTACCTCGACTTCCACGGCAACAAGTTCACGCGGCGCTTCGACGCCTCCACCTACGTCACCCTGACGCACGCGATGGACTCGCACGACCTCGGTGCCGGGCGTGGGGGCGTGCAGGCGGCGCTCGGGCGGATCACGGCACGCACGCTCGTCGTCGGGATCTCCAGCGACCGGCTGTTCCCGGTCGAGGACCAGCACCGCATCGCCGCTGGCGTGCCGGACACCCTCGACGGCGACCGGGGCGCGGTGATCGAGAGCGAGTTCGGGCACGACGGCTTCCTCATCGAGCACGAGGCGGTCAGCGCGCACCTGGCGCGGCTGCTGGGCTGAGTCGTGGGCGGTGACCGCGCACGTCGCGCGCCCTCGTGCCGCGGCGACACGTCCGCGTTGTCCACGCACCGCGTTCCCGCCGCGCCGCGCCCGGCGGTCCGACCTGCGGCTCCACTGTCCCGGATCCGCCCACGACACCCGTTGCGCACGGTCTGTCCACGTCCGTCGTGACGACATCGTTGCCAAACCGAACAACCGGGTGTGCCGAACACCCCCCAACGAGTGCCGCTCGTGGAATGATGACTGAGCGTCCACTTCGGATGCCTTCCCGTACGACCCTCGCTCCACCGACGAGGACAGACGCTTCAGGACCCCGATGGAACCCTTGGCTCAGGAACGCGACCGGTTGCTCCGGTCGACGACCCGTGTCGTCGGCATCGTGTGCACCCTGGTCAGCCTGGTCGGGGTGCTCTGCGCCTTCGCCGTGCCGGCCGGTCCCCTCGCCATCGGTGTGGCGTGCATCGTCGTGATGCTCGGCGCGCTCGTCGCCTTCGGCTGGAACGGTGCCGTGTGGTGGACCGCGCTGACGCAGGTCTCCGGGCTCGCCGCGCTCGTCGTCCTGCTCGCGAACGCCCAGCCCGACCTGCGCCAGGTCGTCGCCAGCGCGCTGGTCCCCCTCGCCGCCGGGGGGCTGTCCTCGATGCTGATGGCCCAGCGCGGCCACCTGGTCGGCCTCGGACTGACGATCCTCGGCGGCGGGGCATCGCTCGTCATCATGACCACCGCGACCGGCTCGGTGCTCTCCTCACCCGTCGGCGGCACCGCCCTCGGCTGGGTCCTCACCGCGGTCGTCGCCTACTGGATCTCGCGCAGCATCCCCCGCGTCGCCCGCCGCATCTACAGCATCGGCACCGCGCACCGCGCCGAACGCCAGGCCAGCGAGACCGAGGCTCAGCGCCGCCAGGGCGCCCGCCTGCTCCACGACACCGTCCTCGCCACCCTGACGCTCCTGGCCCACTCCGGCGTCGGTGTGTCCGAGCAGGCCATGCGCGAGCAGGCCGCTGAGGACGCCCGACTGCTCCGCCACCTGCGCCTCGGTGCCACCCCGCAGCCGCAGCAGTCCGGCGACTACTCGCTCACCCGGGCGGAGGAGTCGCCGCTCGGGCAGACCCTCGAGTCGGTCAAGCAGCGCTTCGGTCGCATGGGCCTCGAGGTCAGCTGGCACGGCACCGGGCAGGTCCTCCTGCCGACGCAGGTGCTCGACGCCTTCCTGCTCGCCCTCGCCGAGTGCCTGGAGAACGTCCGTCGCCACGCCGGCGTCGCCGAGGCCCACGTCACGATCGTCCACGACAACGACATGGTCCGCGCGATGGTCACCGACTCCGGCGTCGGGTTCGAACTCGGCGCCATCGACGAGGAACGCCTCGGCTTCAAGGAGAGCGTCGTGAACCGCCTCCGCGAGGTCGGCGGCGACGCCCGCCTGTTCTCCGCGCCGGGCTCCGGCACCACCGTCGTCCTGGAGGCGCCCCGATGACCCGCACCCCCGAGGACACGATCGGTCGCAGTCTGCCAGGCGAGACGCGACAGCCCGCTCCGCGGACCCGCCGGGAGGCTCGTGAGCGGTACCGGGGCACCGAACGTCGACAGGCACGCGGCCTCCCTTCCACCTCCACCGGTGCGCGCTCGCTGCGGCAGGCCGCCAAGCCGGGAGCGTCGCTCGGCGCCGGACACCTCGGCCTCGGCGCGGCAGTGCTCACGGCACTCGAAGCGGTCTCCGGCATCGTGTTCTTCCTGTCGCGCTGGTCCGAGTACCAGGACCCCTGGCTCCCCGCCGCCGCCTGGATCCTGTTCGTCATCGCCGCGGTCGGCGTCGGCCTCAGCGTCATGACGTACGGCGAACGACTCACCGGCGTCGCGTTCGCCCTCATCTGCGTCGTGCTGGGGTGCGTCGTCACGCTCGACTTCATCGGCATCTGGCCCGAGCACGACCTCGCCCACACGGCCAGCGCCTCGGTCGCCGCCGGGTTCGCGCTGCTGCCCGTCGCCACGCTCCGACCGGCACGCGAGGTCGCCGCCGCGATCGCCGTCCTCGGGCTGGCCTTCGTCGGGATGTCACTCGCGTCGACCCCGATCACGACCGACACGATCCCCGGGCTGTTCTCCCTGCTGGCGCTCGTGATCGTCCCGCCGTCGGTCGCCATCTTCGTGACGCACCGGTTCCGGCAGCTCGTGCAGCGCGAGCTCGACCGGGTGCTCGTGCAGTCGAACGTCGGCGCGCCGCAGTTCGCCGTCGGGATGCTGGCCTCGGACGAGCTCGCCCGCCTGGACCTCGCCGCCGAGAAGCTCCTCGACGCCGTGGCGAACGGCACCGACCCGCTGCCGTTGTCCGACGCGTCGTCCTCGGTCGCCGCCTCCCTCGCCACCGAACTCCGCCTGCACCTCATCGAGGGCCGCCGCGAGACCTGGCTGTACCACGCGATCACGGAGTCCGACCACCTCGGCCGCGCCGTGAGCGTCGCCGATCCGAGCTCCCTCGCCGGCCACCTCACGCCCCCGCAGCGTGACGGACTGCTGCAGGCGCTGTGGCAGATGGTCGGCGACGGCCGCGGACACCAGCCCGGCGTCCCGGTGGTCTCCGTCACGCTCGGGCCCGTCGGCACGGCGGGACACCCGGTCTCCGACGAGACCATGGACGTCCCGATCGTCATCGAGTCCCGCGGTGTCCCGCGTCGGCGACTCGGGCCGCCAGCGTGGAGCGGCCTGCAGCGCATCGGGCCGTACACCGAGAACGTCCGCGAGGGCGTCCTGCACATCGTCGCCCACTGCGTCGTCAGTCGTCACCCCAACATGTGACCTGCCGGACACCCTGACCACCTGCGCCTCCAGCGTGCAGCCGACCTCTAGGCTCGGCCACGCAGACCACGAGAAAGGACGCCGACATGGCGACTCCAGAGGAACCGATCCGACTCGCACTCGTCGACGACCACAGGATGCTCCTCGGCGCGCTGACCGAGTGGATCCGGGGCGCCGCCGACGACATCACGCTCGTCGCAGCGGTCACGACCTGGCCGGAGCTCCTGACGAGCCCGGCGTTCCCGGTGGACGTGGTGCTCCTCGACCTCGACCTCAAGGACTCCATCCCGGTCTCGCTGAAGATCTCGACGCTGAAGACCGCCGGCGTGAAGACCGTCGTGATGAGCACGTACTCGGAGCCGAACGTCGTGCGCGAGGCCCTCGGGTCCGGCGCCCTCGGCTACCTCGTGAAGAGCGAGGACGCCGACATGATCGTCGAGGCCATCCGCTCCGCCCAGCGCGGCGAGCAGTACGTGTCCGCGGAGCTCGACCTCGCGATCAACTCCGGTGACGTCGGTGGCGTGCCGAAGCTCAGCGCCCAGGAGCGCCGCGTCATGGCGCTCTACGGCGGTGGCGAACCCGTCAAGAGCGTGGCGTACCAGCTCGGCATCTCCGAGGAGACCGCCAAGAGCTACCTCAAGCGCATCCGCGAGAAGTACCGCGTGGCCGGCTTCGACGTGGGCACGAAGGTGGCGCTCCGGAAGCGGGCGATCACCGACGGCATCATCGTGCAGGACGGCAGCCCGCACGGCCTGTAGCCCGCTCCGCTGAACTAGTTCCGCTGAGCCCGTTCAGCCGTTCCCGCGCCGCTGAACCCGTTCCGCTGAACCCGTTCCGCTGAGATCGCACTTCGTGTCGCCTCGGTCCCGCCGGACCCGACACGGAGTGCGATCTCACTGTCGCAGGCTGCGTCTCGCCGGTCCCGCCCGCGCGCGAGCGGTCACGACACCCCGCTCACGTCCGCCGAGCGGCCTTGGTTCGTCGCTCCCCGACGCCGCGCACAACGAGATGTGACCGCTCGACGGCGCACCGACGGGGTGTCGTGACCGTTCGGCATGCCCCGTCCTGGCCTGGTGAGATCGCGCTCCGTGTCGCCTCGGTCCCGCCGGACCCGACGCGAAGTGCGATCTCACCGAGCACACGTCCGAGTCACGGAACGCGCGCTCCGAGTCGGGGTCAGCCGACGGGGACCGGCGCCTCGATCGGGCCCGTCGAGGTGCGCTCGGCGGCGGCAGCAGCGCGGCGGTTCGTACGACGCTCGACCCCGTAGCTGATCGCCGTCATGCCGACACCGAGCAGCGCGAGCCCGATGCCGAGCCACCCCGGCGCGACGAACCCGAAGCCGGCCGCGATGACCGCACCACCGAGGGCCGCACCGAGCGAGTTGCCGATGTTGAACGCCGAGTGGTTGAGCGCCGCCGCGATGGTCCTGGCGTCACCGGCCATGTCCATCAGGCGGGACTGCACCGCCGGCGGGATCGCGGACGAGGTCGCTCCGAGCAGGAACGCCCCGACGAAGACGCCGACGGTCCACTGCGCCGTGAGCACCATGAACAGCAGCGAGGCGATGAGCGCGAACATCCCGACGTAGATCGTGCGCTTGACACTGCGGTCCGCCAGGTGGCCGCCGAGCACGCCGCCGACGACCATGCCGAGTCCGACCACCACGAGCACCAGCGGCACGGCGGCCTCGGGCAGCCCGGTGACGTTCGTGACGAGCGGCGAGATGTACGAGTAGACGGCGAAGAACCCGCCGAAGCCGACGGCGCCGAGCCCCATCACGAGCCAGACCTGCGGCACGCGGAAGGCACTGAGCTCCCGACGGATCGACGCGGACTCGTCACGGGCCGACCGTGGGACGAAGGCGGACACGGCGAGGAACGTCGCGGCGAACAGGACGGCGACGACGCCGTAGGCCACGCGCCACCCGGAGGTCTGCCCGATCCAGGTGATCGCCGGCACACCGACGACGTTCGCGACGGACAGGCCGAGCAGGACCATCGCGATGCCCTTGCCGCGCTTGCCCGGACCCATGATGTCGCCGGCGACGATCGAGGCGATGCCGAAGTACGCACCGTGCGGGAGCCCGGCGACGAAGCGTGCGACCAGGACGAGCCCGAACGAGGGCAGCACCGCGCTGGCCACCGTCGCGACCACGAACCCGACGAGCAGCACCATGAGCAGCCCCTTGCGGGGGAACCGGGCGCTCATCGCGGCGATGGTCGGGGCACCGACGACGACGCCGAGCGCGTAGGCGCTGACGAGCCATCCGGCGTGCGCGATCCCGGCGTCCGGGTCGGCCGAGTACTGGGTCGGCAGGAGTGCGGCGGCGATGTTCGGCAACAGCCCCATCGCGACGAACTCGGTCGACCCGATGGCGAACCCACCGAGGGCGAGGGCGGTGATCGCGAGCGCGCGTCGCGCCGGCGTGAGCTGGGACATGGTGCCTGGTCTTCGAACGAGGTGCGGGCAGGACCGGCGGCAGCCCTGGTCGGGCACACGGCTGGTGGAGCGGCGTCGACGGGGTCGTCCGAGGTCCGGCGTCCGGACCGCATCGTCACGACCGGCGTCTGGGCCGGCCCGTTCGGCGGTGAACGGAAGCGACCAGGTCAGCAGTGCGACCCGGTCGGTTCAGTGTAGACCGCTCCAAAGCGCCGCCGGAAGCCCTCGGCCGAATCGATTCGAGCCCCCGGTCGGCCGACCCCGCACGGTCAGGCCGCGCGACGCTCCTCGGATGGCTGCCGAGCGGCTCGGCGCGACGACTCCGACGGGTGCTCATCGCGGTGCACCCACCCGACACCACACTCGGTGCAGGACGCCCAGGCGTTGCCGGAGCCGGACTCGTCCGAGTCGATGACGACCGTTCGCAGGTCACAGTCGGGGCACCAGCCGTCGTGCATCATCACGGTCTCCTCGTGGGTCCGAGACAGGACACCCGGTGTGTCCGTCTGCAGGCCATGACACACCCGACCACCGACATCATCGGGACCCGGGCGGCGTGTCGTGGAGGACTCAGGAACCGCCCTCGAGCGCGGTCTCCAGGCGTGCGATCTTGCCCTCGAGCTCGCCCGTGTACCCGGGTCGGATGTCGGCCTTGAGCACGAGCGACACCCGCGTGCCGAAGGCGCCGACGGCCTCGGTCGCGGCCTTGACGACGGCCATCACCTCGTCCCACTCCCCCTCGACCTCGGTGAACATCGAGGACGTGTGGTTCGGCAGTCCGGACTCGCGGACGACCCGCACGGCGGCCGCGACGGCGTCGTGCACGGACCCGTCCGGCTGCTCGGAGGGACCACCGGACGGGGCGACGGAGAACGCGACGATCATGCGCCCATCCTGCCCCGGGACGCGCGGTCCGGACCAGACCCGGGGAGGTGAGCCGAGCCTCCTGGCTGTGTGACCGGACGCACCCCGCGCAATCCGAGCCGCACCACGGCCACGACGGCCCACACCAGGATCGCGACCTCGAGCGCGTTCCGCACGGTCAGCACCACGAGGATCCACGGCTGCACGGTGAGCACCTGGTCGTACCACCCCGGGTAGACGAGCTGCGTCAGCAGGGCCATCGGCAGTGCGGCAACCGCCACGGGCAGGAACCGCCTGGCGCTCCCCCGTCCTGCCACCAGGCCCCAGACGATGGGCACGGCGAACCACCCGATGTACTGCGGCGACCCCACCTTGTTCGTCGCGACGAGGGCCGCGACGAGCAGCAGCGCGAGCACCGGCGCCACCTCGGCCCGGCGGGCACCCCGGCCGACGGCCCACGCGGCGAGGACGACGCCCGCGACGACGACGAGCGCCATCAGCGGCGTCGACACGGCTGCCGCCAGGTGCGTGCCGGTGCCGGAGACCTCGAACGTCAGGATCTCGGTGTCGTAGAAGACGGCCGCGCCGGGCACGTGTGCGGCAGCGGCCCACATGAAGGGCGTCGCGAGCGGTGCCTCGATCTGCAGCGCCCGGCCGCTCTGCTGGCCGATGAACGAGAGCAGGTGCGCCGCTCCGCCGAAGAGCACGTCGACGAGCACGACGAGCACGGTCACCGTCAGTGCCCCGGTCAGCACGCCGGCCCGGTGTCCGCGCCGGAGGACCAGGAGCACCCCGACGAGCGCCGCCGGCCACACCTTGACCCAGGCGGCGACGGTGAACACCGCCGACGCCACGGCCGGCCGCGACGCCACGAAGCAGACCCCGACCAGGGCCACGGCGGTCGCGACGGTGTCGATCCGCCCGAGCCCGATCGGGCCGAGCGCGAGCAGGAACACGAGCCACCACCAGACGACCCGCACGCCGCGTGCCCGGAACCGCCAGAGGAACGCGCAGGCCACCGCGTCGAGCACGACCATCAGCACGAGCCAGCCGGTGCCGATCGAGGCCACGCCGCCGATCGCCGCCGCGGCCATCGGCACGATCGCCAGGATCGGGTACACCCAGTCCGAGTCCATCCCGACCCAGAAGTGGGAGCTCAGCCCGGTCTCGATCCACCGTCGGTAGGTGATCGTCACGTCCCCGAGCGGCAGGTTCGCGGTGACCGTCGTCAGCCACCAGAGCACGAGGTGCACGCCCGCGAACGCGGCTCCGAAGCCCGCACGTTCGAACCACCTGGACTGCTGCACCGGACGAGCGTAGCGGCCAGGTCCCCAGGAGTTCCCGAGGGTGACGTGTCAGCGTTCGACGTGTGACCTCCTCATCCCCGCGCGGGAACGCACCCCGGCGCAAGGCCGTCATCTGGATCTCCGTCGTCGTCGGCGTCGCCGTGCTCGCCGTCGTGGGCACCGTCATCGGCACCTCGGTGTACTCGGACACCGAGAACGCGAAGGCCTCGGCCACGCCGACCGTCGCCGCGACCCGGGAGCCCTCCACGCTCGAGACGCAGACCCTCTCCGGGGACTGGGCCGTCGGTGGTGACTCCGAGGCCGGCTACCGCCTGCACGAGGTGCTCAACGGCTCCGACGTCACGGTCACGGGCCGCACGAAGAGCGTGTCCGGCAGCGCGAAGGTCGACGGCACCGCGATCGCCGCCGCGACGATCCAGGTGCAGGTCGGCGACATCACGACCGACTCCGAGCAGCGCGACTCGTACTTCCGCGACTCCGCGCTCGACACGTCGGCGTTCCCGACGGCCACCTTCACCCTCACGAAGCCGATCGAGGACGCCGTCCCGACCGGCACCGCCACGAAGAAGGTCGAGGCCACCGGTGACCTCACCCTGCACGGCGTGACGAAGCCCGTGACCGCGGCGCTCGAGGTCGGTCTGAGCGGCGACGGGGTCGACATCTCCGGCACGATCCCGGTCACCTTCGCGGACTTCGACGTGCAGGCGCCGAACCTCGGCTTCGTGAAGGTCGACGACGCGGGAGCCGTCGAGTTCCTCGTCCACGCGACGCCGCAGCAGTAGGCACACACCCCACCGGACAGGAGGCTCGGTGCCGGACCGGCACCGAGCCTCCTGTCCGTCTGTGGCCGGGTCTAGACGGCAGACCAGCCGCCGTCGCTCGGCAGCACGACGCCGTTGACGTTCGACGAGTCGTCGCTGAGCAGCCAGGTGATGGCGGCGGCGAGCTGGTCCGGCTGCGCGGCTGCCGGCACGATCGCCTGGACGACGGGCCCGATGCGGCTCGCGGCGTACTCGCTGCCCATCGGGGCCTCGATGTTCGTCTCGACCGCTCCCGGCGCGACCGCGTTGGCGCGGATGCCCTGCGGTCCGTGGAAGAACGCGATGCTCTTCGTGAAGCCGGCGATGGCGTGCTTCGACGACGTGTAGGCCGCTCCGGCGGTGGAGCCACGGAGCGCGGCCTCGGACGCGACGTTCACGATCGTGCCGGAACCGGCGGCGATCATCAGCGGGAGCACGGCGCGCGTCAGGCGCATCGGTGCGGTGACGTTCACGCTGAAGACCCGTTCCCACGTCGCGTCGTCGACCTCGGACGGCGGCAGGAAGCGGTCCATGATCCCCGCGACGTTCGCGAGCGAGTCGATGCGGTCACCCGCCGCCACGACGATCTGCTGGATGGTCTCGGCCTGCGACACGTCGCCGACGACGGTCTCCAGGTCGGCGTCGGGCAGGTCGGCGCGCAGGGCGTCGAGGCGCTCGGCGACGACGTCGGTCGCGATGACGCGGCCGCCCTCGCCGGCGAGGCGGATCGCGGTCGCACGGCCGATGCCGGAGCCGGCGCCCGTCACGACGATGGTCTTGCCGGCGAAGCGGCCGGCGGTGGTGTCTGTCATGGTTCTCCTCAGTGAGTCACGAACACGTGTGACCAGTTGTAGCACTCAGTGCTGAAAGGGAACCTGATGTCCGACACCCCCATCGGTCGGCCACGGACGATCGCGCCGCACCGCATCGCCGCCGTCGCCCTCGAGCTGTTCACCGCCCGGGACTTCGACGCGGTGTCGATGGACGACGTCGCCACGGCCGCCGGGGTGAGCCGTCGATCGGTGTTCCGGCTCTTCCCGACGAAGGGGTCCCTGGTGTGGGGCGGCTTCGACGAGTTCATCGACCGGGTCGGCACTGCCCTGCGCGTCCTCCCCGCCGACGTCGACGGGGACACCGCCGTGTGCGCGGCACTGGTGGAGGCGTCGGCGTTCCCGTCCGACGACCAGGACGTCACGCGACGGCGACTCCTGGTGATCGACCGGAACCCGTCCCTGGCGAGCGAGGGCGCGGCGCAGCACAGCGCACTGACCCAGGTGCTGCGCGAGGGCATCGCCGACCGCGACGGCACGGACCACGAGGACCTCGGAGTCACGGTCCGGGCCGCAGCTCGCGCCGCCGAGGCGACGGCCGCGCTGACGTGGTGGGCACGGAACGGCACGGAGCCTCCGGAGGCCGTGGTCGCGCGAGCACTCGGTGGGTCGGTGAGCCGGGACTGACGACCTTCGGACGGCATTCCTTGCGAAACGGAACAGCGTTCCGTATATTGACGGAATGGCATTCCGTTTCGGGTGCCAGACCGTCCGACGAGAGGCACCGCCACCGTGATCACCGACCAACACCCGACCGATTCCGGGTTCACCGCAGCGTCCACCACGACCGACGTCCTCGCCGGCCTCGACCTCACCGGACGGCAGGTGGTCGTCACGGGCGGCCACAGCCGGCTCGGACGGGAGGTCTCCCGGGCCCTCGCAGCCGCTGGGGCCTCGGTCACCGTCGCCGCCCGGGACACCGAACGGGCAAGCGCCGCCGTCGCCGACCTGCCCGGCGTCACGGTGGAACAGCTCGACCTCACCGACCCGGTCTCGATCGACGCGTTCGCCGAGCGCTGGCGGGCGACCGGCCGCCCGCTGCACGCGCTCGTCAACAACGCCGCGATGCTCTTCTCCCCCGAGCGGCGACTCGACGACCGCGGCAACGAACTGTCCTTCTCGACGACGCACCTCGGGCACTTCCAGCTCACGCGGGCACTCCTGCCGGCGCTCCGTGCCGCGGACGGCGCCCGCGTGCTCACCGTCACCTCCGGCGCCGCACGGTTCGGGCAGATCCGCTGGGACGACCTCGCCTTCGCCCGCGGGTACGACGCCGGTGCCGCCTACGGGCAGTCCAAGCGGGCGAACGTCCTGTTCACCGTGGAGCTCGACCGACGCCTGGCCGACGAGGGCATCCGTGCGTTCGCCGCGCACCCGGGCGTCGTCATCGGCCCCGGCCCGCACGACCCGTCGCGCCTGGCGTCGTACCGGGAACAGGGCCTCGTCGACGCGGACGGCGCGACGGTCATCGACCCCGCCGTCGGCAAGAAGACCATCGAGCAGGGTGCGGCGACCCTGGTGTTCGGCGCGGTGAGCCCGGTGCTCGCCGGCGTCGGCGGCGTCTACCTCAAGGACAGCGACGTCGCCGTGCTCGACGACACCGTGCGGCCGTTGACCGCGTCGAGCATCCCGTCGGACGCGAACTCCGCGATGCTCGACGAGGCGGATGCTCGGCGGCTCTGGGCGGTCACGGAGCAGCTGCTGGCCTGACGGCGGCGGTGCGGACGGTCAGTCGGCCGCGCGAGCCGGTTCGACGTCGTCCGGCGTCTTCGACTCCTCGTGCCGGATGCGCACGACGCTGGCGATCGTGGAGACGCCCATCGCCGCGAGGATGACCACGAGCGAGACCCACGTCGGGATCTCCGGCGCCCACGCGATGTGGTCGCCGCCGTTCAGGAACGGCAGCTCGTTGCCGTGCAGTGCGTGCAGGACGAGCTTCACGCCGATGAACGCGAGGATGAAGGCGATCCCGTACTTGAGGTAGACCAGCCGCTCCAGCAGTCCGCCGAGCAGGAAGTACAGCTGCCGCAGGCCCATCAGGGCGAAGACGTTCGCGGTGAAGACGATGAACGGGCTCTCGGTGATGCCGAAGATCGCCGGGATCGAGTCGAGGGCGAAGAGCAGGTCGGTGGTGCCGATCGCGATGAGCACGACGAGCAGGGGCGTGAAGTGTCGGACGCCGTCCTTGTGCGTGCGGAACTTCATCCCGTCGAACGTGTCCGTCAGGCGCACGCGACCGCGCAGCAGGCGGACGATGAAGCCGTCCTTCTGCTCCTCGTCCTCGTCCTCGCCGCGCAGCTGCTGGATCGCGGTCCAGACGAGCCAGGCGCCGAAGATGTAGAAGATCCACGAGAAGTTCTCGATGAGCTGCGCGCCGACCAGGATGAAGATCCCGCGCAGGACGAGCGCGATGATGATGCCCAGCATGAGCACCTCTTGCTGGATCTTCTTCGGCACCGAGAACCGCGCCATGATGATGACGAACACGAACAGGTTGTCGATGCTCAGGCTGTACTCGGTCAGCCACCCGGCCAGGAACTGCCCCGCCGGCTCACCGCCCGCGAAGACGAGCATCGCGACGGCGAACACGAGCGCGAGCCCCACGTAGACGCCGACCCACACCGCCGACTCCTTGAGCGTCGGCACGTGCGGACGCCGCGCCACGATGAGCAGGTCCGCGAGCAGGATCACGACGAGCGCGACGATCGAGCCGACTTCGAACACGACGGGGAGTTCGGGCATTGCGTGGTGGTCCTTGCTGCTGGTGGGACTCGCTGAACAGACGTCAAGGATAGGCGACGTGGGCCGCGGCGAGCGCTCCGACGATCAGGACGCCACCGAGCGCGACGAGCACCCCCTCGAGCAGCGTCGACCGCAGGCGATCGGTCACGCCCGTCCGTCGGCGCTCGAGCGCGCGGCGCTGCTGGAGGACCGATCCCGCGAGCGCCGAAGCCGCGCCCAGGACCAGCGTGACGGCGGACACCGTCTGCGCAGCCGTCGTCGTCACCGGCTGATCCTGCTGGTCGGACCGCGGCTCACCGCGACACCCTCGCTGTCGTACGACCTCCTCGTTGTCGCGCGCGGCCACGAGGGACCGCGCCGCGACAAGGTCGCCGTCGTACGACCTCGACGCTGTCGTTCCGGGTCGAGCACCCCGCCCGCTCGACTCGACGACCTCACAACCCGAACCCGCCGTCCGTCGTGAGGACCTGCCCGACGACCCAGCTCCCGGCCGAGGTCGACAGCCACCCGATGAGCTCGGCCGGGTCCTGCGGCGCACCGACGCGACCGAACGGCGTGCTCGCGACGTAGGCGTCGAGGTCCTCGAGCGACCGGTCCGTCGACTCCGGGTCCATGTAGCCCGTGTTCACCGGCCCGGGGTTGACCGTGTTGAGCACGATCCCGAGCTCGAGCAGCTCCGCGGCGACGGTCGGCGTGACCCCGGCGAGTGCGGCCTTGCTCGTGGCGTAGGCCACCTCGCCCCGCATGGCGCCGTGGATCTGCCCGGAGGTCATCCAGAACACGTGCCCCTGCGCCTCGGCGTACGGCCCGTTGCCGACGATCCGGTCGCCCGGCCGGCTCGGCTCGTCGCGGTGCGGTGCTCGGAGCCGCGCGAACTCGGCCGTCAGCAGCAGCGTGGAGCGGGCGTTGACGTCCCAGAAGGCGTCGAGCCGCTCGGGCGTCATGTCGAGGATGCTGCCGTCGTCGCCGCTCTTCGCGTGGTTGCACACCAGGACGTCGAGCCGCCCGGTGAGCCCGACCGCCGCGGCGATGACGTCGGGGATGCTCGCCGCATCGGACAGGTCGGCGCCGACGTCGGCGAACCGGGCACCGTCGGTCAGGTGCTCCCGCACGCCGGCCCGGACGGCGTCGAGGTCGTCCCCGCCCCACGGCAGGTCGAGGTCGTGCGGCCGGTGGTGGTGGATGACGACGTCGGCGCCGAGTGACGCGAGCTTCGTGGCGACGGCGTACCCGATGCCGCGGCGTCGTGAGACGCCGGTGACGAGGGCGGTCTGGCCGTGCAGGGGCAGGGATGCGGACATGGTGAACCTCTCGATGGCGCCGCAGGAGGGCGCGTGGGTGGGATCGGAGACGGTTCAGCGGCACTGCATGGCCAGGACGCTACCGGGTCCCGCCCAGGCTGGCAACGCCGGTGACGGCGAGCACGGCGCGCACCCCACCGGACGGGAGGCTGCCCACCGGTCCGCCACCGAGCCTCCCGTCAGTGACGTGCGGACGCACGCACTCGACGAGCGAGCGGACCGCGTCAGGCCCGCGCGTCGCCGTCCACGACGAGGTCGCGCACGACGCCGGGCAGTGCCTCGATGAGCGTGGTCATCGTGAACGGGCCGCCGCCGGACGCCCGCCGGGCGGCCGTGCCGTGCACCACCGCGGCGGCTGCGGCCAGGTGCGCGAGGTCCGACGGGCCGACCTCGCTGCTCCCCGCGCGGCTGGCAACGAGCGCGCCGAGCACCCCGCCGAGGACGTCCCCGGCGCCGGCGGCCGCGAGCCACGGCGTGGCGGACGACGCCACGAGCCGGACGGACCCGTCGGGCGTGACCACATGCGTGTCCGCGCCCTTGAGGAGCACGACGCTCCCGGTCCGTTCGGCGGCCCGGAGCGCCGAGCCCCGCGGGTCGGCCTCGACGGACTCGCGGGAGACGTCGAGCAGGGCGGCCAGCTCCCCCGCGTGCGGCGTCAGCACCGCGAGCGGCCCGAGGTCGACGAGCGGGATGGCCCCGGCGTCGACGACCACCGGGACGCCGTCGTCGGACGCGTGCTCGAACGCAGCCGCGGTCGCCGGGTCGAGCGAACCGAGCGAGGGTGCGGAGATCCCCGAGCCGACGAGCCAGGCCTGCACGCGGCCCACGCCGGCGACGACCTCGGGGCGACGAGCGAGCACGAAGTCGGTGGCGCGGTCCGGTCCGACGTACCGGACCATGCCGACGCCGGTGTGCACGGCCGCGTCGACGCCCATGACCGCGGCGCCCGGGTAGCGGTCCGAGCCCGTCGCGACGCCGAGCACACCGCGGCGGTACTTCGTCGACTCCCCGCTCGGCGCGGTGACCCAGGCGGCGGCATCGGACACGGAGAAGGGCACGAAGTCGTTCATCGTGCCCACGTTACGGTGGGGCGCATGAGCCTGTCCCTGCCTGGTCGTGTCGTCGTCTTCGACTACGGCGAGGTGATCAGCCGGACACCGCACGCGGCACGCCAGGCCCTGCTCGCGGCGACGGGCCTGACCGCCGACGAGCTGTTCCCCGTCTACCAGGAGCTCCGGCACGACCTGGACCGCGGTGACCTCTCGGTGCTCGACTACTGGCGCGCGATCGGCGAGCGCACGGGCTGCACGTGGTCCGTCAGCGAGGTACACCGACTCTGGGCACTCGACTACACCGGGTGGTTCGAGGTCGACCCCGAGGTGCTCGACCTGGTCGAGGAGCTGCACGACGCCGGCACGCGCCTGGCACTGCTGTCGAACGCCGGGTTCGACTTCGGCGACCCCTACCGCCGGTCCCCGATGGGCTCCCTGTTCGAGACCGTCGTGGTGAGCGCCGAGGAGCACGTGCTGAAGCCCGACGCGTCCATCTACCGCGACACCTGTGCCCGACTGGGAATCGACCCGGCGCAGATGGTGTTCGTGGACAACAGGGCCGAGAACGCCACCGGCGCGGAAGCGATCGGGGCGGTCGGCCACCACTACACCTCGCCGGCAGCACTGCGCACCTTCCTGCAACAGCTCGCCGACGCACCTGACGAAGGAGCCACCGCGTGACGCACGCCCTGTTCGAGCCGATCACCATCCGCGACCTGACGGTCCGCAACCGCATCTGGGTCTCGCCGATGTGCCAGTACTCGGTGGACCAGCAGGACGGCGTCCCGACGCCGTGGCACCTCGTGCACCTCGGCGGGTTCGCCAAGGGCGGCGCGGGCGCGGTCGTGCTCGAGGCCACCGGTGTCGTGCCGGAGGGCCGCATCACCCCGCAGGACCTCGGCCTCTGGAACGACGAGCAGCGTGACGCGTACCGTCCGATCGTCGACTTCATCCACTCGCAGGGCGCCGCTGCGGGCATCCAGCTCGCGCACGCCGGCCGCAAGGCCTCGACGTACCGCCCCTGGGACACCACCCACGGCACGGTCCCCGCGTCCGAGGGCGGCTGGACCACGGTGGCCCCGTCGGCCGTCGCGTTCGACGGCTACGACGTCCCGCGCGAGCTCACCACCGAGGACATCCGCCTCGTGGCCCTCGGGTTCGCCGCCGCCGCGCGCCGGTCGGTCGAGGCCGGGTTCGACCTCGTCGAGCTGCACGCCGCCCACGGGTACCTGCTGCACCAGTTCCTCTCGCCGCTGAGCAACCACCGCACCGACGAGTTCGGAGGGTCGCTCGAGAACCGCGCCCGCGCGCTGCTCGACGTGGTCGACGCCGTGCGCAACGAGGTCGGTGAGGGCTTCCCGGTCGTCGTCCGCTTCTCCGCCACCGACTGGACCGAGGGCGGCGTCACGCTCGAGGAGACCGTCCAGGTCGCACGCTGGGCCGCCGAGCACGGTGCCGACCTGGCCGACGTCTCGACCGGCGGGAACGTGGCCTCGGCCCCGATCCCGGTCGGCCCGGGCTACCAGGTGCCCTTCGCCGCCGGCATCAAGCAGGGCGCCGGCATCGGCACGATCGCGGTCGGCATGATCTCCGAGGCGTTCCAGGCCGAGCAGATCGTGGCGACCGGGCAGGCCGACGTCGTGATGGTCGGGCGCGAGTTCCTCCGCGACCCGTCCTTCGCGCTGCGGGCCGCTCGCGAGCTCACCGTGCAGATCGACTACGAGCCGCAGCAGTACCACCGAGCATCCGTCACGAAGTGAGCGCATTCTCGGCATCCGCCGACTGAGCGCCCAGTACGATGACACTCACTGTGGACGATCCTCCGAATCCTTCTTCGCCCCATCACTCATCCGGCGCTCACTCGGTGAGCTGCCCTGACTCATCGCGCGCCCGACGCGCCGTCCGTCGTGACGACCGGGGGTGGCGACGATGAGCCTCGTCGACGTCCTGATGCTGGTCGGCGGCATCCTGCTGACCCTCGGCACCGGTGTGTTCGTGGCGTCCGAGTTCTCCCTCGTGAACCTCGACCGCGCCGACGTCGAGGCCCGACGGGACCGCGGCGAGGCCGGCCTGGCGCCGGTCATCGGCGCGCTCAAGGTCACCTCGACGCACCTGTCCAGCGCGCAGCTCGGCATCACGCTGACCACGCTGCTCACCGGCTACCTGCTCGAGCCCTCGATCGCGAAGCTCCTCGAGGCCCCGTTCCTGGCGATGGACCTCCCCGAGGGCGTCGTCGAGACGGTGGGGTCGATCGTGGCGCTCGTCATCGCGACGCTGCTCTCGATGATCCTCGGCGAGCTCGTGCCGAAGAACTTCGCGCTCGCGCTCCCCCTGCAGACGGCGCGCCTGGTCGTGCCGCTGCAGATCGCGTTCACCACCGTGTTCAAGCCGGCCGTCGCCGTGCTGAACGGCACGGCGAACGCGGTGCTGCGCGCGATGGGCATCGAGCCGCAGGAAGAGCTGTCCGGTGCGCGCAGCGCCGAGGAGCTCACCTCGCTGCTCCGGCGGTCCGCGTCCGAGGGGTCGCTCGAACAGGACACCGCGACGCTCCTGCAGCGCACGCTGTCCTTCTCCGAGCTCGACGCCAGCGACGTGATGACCCCGCGCCCGCGGCTCTCCACGATCCGCGTGTCCGAGTCGGCCGAGGACGTCATCGCCCTCGCCCGCCGTACCGGCTTCAGCCGCTTCCCCGTGATCGAGGAGGACGCGGACGACGTCGTCGGCCTCGTGCACGTCAAGCAGGCCGTCGCGGTCCCCCGGGAGAAACGCCCCGAGGTGCCGGTCGGCGCGCTGATGACCGACGCCGAGCGGGTCCCCGAGACGATGCCCGGCGACACCCTGCTGACCGAGGTCCGCGGTCGCGGCTACCAGATGGTCATCGTCGTCGACGAGTACGGCGGGACCGCCGGGGTCGTCACGCTCGAGGACCTGATCGAGGAACTCGTCGGCGAGGTCTCCGACGAACACGACCGCGCCCGCATCGACGTCGTCCGGTCCCGCAACTGGCTGACGTTCCCCGGGCTCCTCCGCCCGGACGAGCTCGAGGACCGCGCCGGCGTCAAGGTGCCCGAGGACGGCCCCTACGAGACCGTCGGCGGCTTCATCATGTCGACGCTCGGCCGTCTGCCCGTCGTCGGCGACGAGGTCCCGCTGCCGGACGGCGTATTCCGCGTCGAACGCCTGGACGGCCGCCGGGTGGACCGCATCCGCTGGACCCCGACCCCGGTGGACACCCCGCCGGACGGCGTGACCGTCCCCACGACCGGCAAGGGCACGACCAAGACGAAGAAGGAGGCCACCCGATGAGCTCCGACTGGTGGGGGATCTTCTGGCTGTTCGTCCTGCTCGGCGGCAACGCGTTCTTCGTCGCGGCCGAGTTCGCCGTGATCTCCGCACGCCGCTCGCAGATCGAGCCCCGGGCGGAGGAGGGCTCCCGCGCCGCACAGATGACCCTGTGGGCGATGGAGCACGCCACCCGGATGCTCGCGACCACGCAGCTCGGAATCACCGTGTGCTCGCTGCTCATCCTCAACGTCTCCGAACCGGCGATCCACCACCTGCTCGAGGGCCCGCTGCACCTGACCGGGTGGAGCGTCGAGGTCATCGGCATCGTGGCGTTCGTCTTCACGCTGCTGCTCGTGTCGTTCCTGCACGTGGTGTTCGGCGAGATGGTGCCGAAGAACATCTCGTTCTCGATGCCCGACCGCGCCGCACTGCTGCTCGTGCCGACGCTCTGGTACATCGGCCACGGCCTGCACTGGGTCGTCGTCGGCCTGAACGAGGTCGCGAACGCCGTGCTCCGGCTCTTCAAGGTCGAGCCCAAGGACGAGGCCGTGAGCGCCTACACGGTGGAGGAGGTCCAGACGATCGTCGAGCAGTCCCGTCGCGAGGGCACCCTGTCCGACGACGGTGGCACGCTCCGGATGGCGTTCGAGTTCACCGAGAAGAAGGTCAAGGACATCGCGGTGCCGATGTCCGAGCTCGTGACCCTGCCCGACGTCGCCACCCCCGGTGACGTGGAGCGCGCGGTCGCGCAGCGCGGCTTCTCCCGCTACGTGCTCGTCGGCGACGAGGGCGAGCCCACCGGCTACGTCCACGTCAAGGACGTCATCGACCTGCGGCCGGACGAGTTCGACGACCCGGTGCCACCGAAGCGCATCCGCCAGCTCATCTCGCTGTACACGGAGATGGACCTGGAGGACGCCCTGGCCACCATGCGCGCCGCCGGCCGCCACGTGGCCCGCGCGTTCGACGCGGAGGGCCGCACGACGGGCGTGCTGTTCCTGGAGGACATCCTCGAGGAGCTCGTGGGCACCGTCGAGGACGCCACCCGACGCCGGTAGACGCACCAGGACGACGGCCGGGAGGCTCGGTGCCAGCTGGCACCGAGCCTCCCGTCCGTCCGATGGTCGCGATCCGCGCGGCCGGACCCCGAGACTCGGCCATGCGGACAGAACGCGCCTTCCGAACGGCGCATGCTGTCCGCCAGACCGAGTCTCGGCGTCGCCGGGGCTACCAGCTCACGGGGAGCGGCTTGCCCTCTTCGTAGCCGGCGGCGGACTGGATGCCGACGAGCGCGCGTTCCGAGAACTCGGCCAGGCTCGTCGCACCCGCGTAGGTCGCGGAGCTGCGCACGCCGGTCGTGATCATGTCGAGCAGGTCCTCGACGCTCGGGCGCTCGGGGTCGAGGTAGATCGTCGAGGACGAGATCCCCTCGGCGAACAGCGCCTTGCGTGCCCGCTCGTACGGGTCGAGCCGCTCGAAGCGCTCGCGGACGGCCTTGGCGGACGCCATCCCCCAGCTCTCCTTGTACGCGGCGCCCTTCGCATCGCGGCGCAGGACGCCCGGGGCCTCGAGCGTGCCGGCGAACCACGAGCCGATCATCACCGAGCTGGCACCCGCGGCGAGGGCGAGTGCGACGTCGCGCGGGTAGCGGACGCCACCGTCGGCCCAGACGTGGGCGCCGAGGGACCTGGCGGCAGCGGCGGTCTCGAGCACGGCGGAGAACTGCGGACGGCCGACCGCGGTCATCATGCGCGTGGTGCACATGGCGCCGGGGCCGACGCCGACCTTGACGATGTCGGCGCCCGCGGCGACGAGGTGCGCGACGGCGTCGGCCGTGACGACGTTGCCCGCCACGAGCGGGATGCCCAGGCGGAGCTCGGACACGGCACGGAGCGCGCGGAGCATGCCCTCCTGGTGGCCGTGCGCGGTGTCCAGCACCAGGACGTCGACGCCGGCGCTCGCGAGGGCCTTCGCCTTCGCGGCGACGTCGCCGTTGATGCCGATCGCGGCGGCGACCCGGAGCCGGCCGGAGGCGTCGACGGCGGGACGGTAGATGTCCGAGCGGATGGCGCTCGTCGGGCTGGTGGTTCCGACGACGTGCCCGTGCCGCATGACCGGGGCGAAGTCGACGTCGGCGGCGGTGAGGACGTCGTACACGTGGCGCGAGGAGCCGGCGTCGTCGGCGTCGACGGCCGTCGAGGCGCCGTGCAGCAGGTCGCGGAGCGTGGCGTCGGGGCCGGCGGTGCCGAGGCGGGTGGCGGGGACGCAGCCGAGGTACTCCCCCGAGCCGTCCCGCACCACGACCCCGCGGCCGGCGACCGGCAGCAGCTGTTCGAGGGTCTCGGCGACCGTGGTGTCGGCGCCCATGTCGATCGCGGTGTCGAAGTCGACGGGCTGGTCCTTGACCCAGCGGATCGCGGCGTCGAGGTCCTGCAGGTGCATGTCCTGCGGCAGGACCCCGAGCCCGCCGCGTCGGGCGAGGGTGGCGGCGAGACGTGGACCCGTGACCGAGTTCATGTTCGCGCTGACGATCGGGATCGTGGTGCCGGTGCCGTCGTTCGACGCGAGGTCGACGTCGAACCGGCTCGTGACACCCGATCGACTGGGCACGAGGAAGACGTCGGAGTAGGTCAGGTCGTGCGTCGGCCGGGTCTCGTAGAACCTCATGCCGACCACCGTACTGCGCCGACGACATGCCTCGACCTGACACCGGACGGTCAAGCGGGAACGGCTACGCTGGACGTCGTGCGGGGCAGGGTTGCGTCGCACGACACACACGAGCATCAATCGACGGAGAGTGGGCGATCGGCTGTGTCGAGCCATCTGACCGGAACTGACGAGACCGCGGGCGAATTCGGCGCGAACGAGTGGCTCGTGGACGAGCTCTACGAGCAGTTCCTCGCCGACAAGGACTCGGTCGACAAGTCGTGGTGGCCGGTCCTCGAGAGCTACCACCAGAGCGGGAAGGGCAGCGCCGCCGCTCCCGCCGGTGACGCCGCCGGCGCTGCCGCAGCGCAGCCGGCGACCGCAGCGGCACCGCCGGCTCCTGCCGCGCCGGCCCCCGCCGAGGGCAAGGGCGGGCAGATCCAGGCCCGCACCACGTCGAAGCAGCCGTCCCCGCAGCCGATCCCGGCCGAGGCGAACGACCAGACCGACGACCACGACGAGACCCACGAGGACGTGGCCACGCCGCTCCGGGGGATGGCGAAGACCCTGGCGTCGAACATGGACGCCTCGCTGACCGTCCCCACCGCGACCAGCGTGCGGACGATCCCGGCGAAGCTGATGATCGACAACCGCATCGTCATCAACAACCACCTCCGCCGTGCCCGCGGCGGCAAGATCTCGTTCACGCACCTCATCGGCTGGGCCATGGTGCAGGCGCTCAAGGACACCCCGAGCCAGAACGTGTTCTACGAGGACCGCGACGGCAAGCCCTTCGTGGTGCAGCCCGCGCACGTGGGCCTCGGCATCGCGATCGACGTCCCGAAGAAGGACGGCACCCGCTCCCTCCTCGTCCCGAGCATCAAGCGCGCCGAGTCGCTGACGTTCGGCCAGTTCCTCTCCGCGTACGAGGACCTGGTGAAGCGCGCCCGCGACAACAAGCTCACGCCGGCGGACTTCCAGGGCACGACGATCTCCCTGACGAACCCGGGCGGCATCGGCACCGTGCACTCGGTCCCCCGCCTGACGAAGGGCCAGGGGTCGATCATCGGCGCGGGCGCGCTCGAGTACCCGGCGCAGTTCCAGGGCTCGGCCGCCAAGACCCTCGTCGAGCTCGGCATCGGCAAGACCATCACGCTGACCAGCACCTACGACCACCGCGTCATCCAGGGTGCCGGGTCGGGCGAGTACCTCAAGCGGGTGCACGAGCGGCTCATCGGCGAGCACGGCTTCTACGAGGGCATCTTCTCCGCGCTCCGGATCCCGTACAAGCCGATCCAGTGGGCGAACGACATCAACGTCGACCTGGCGCACCGCGTCAACAAGACGGCCCGCGTGCAGGAGCTCATCAACAGCTTCCGGGTCCGCGGTCACCTGATGGCCGACATCGACCCGCTCGAGTACCGGCAGCGCACGCACCCCGACCTCGAGATCGAGAGCCACGGGCTGACGTTCTGGGACCTCGACCGCGAGTTCGTCACCGGTGGGCTCGCCGGCACCACGAACGCGCCGCTCCGCGACGTGCTCGGCGTGCTCCGGGACGCCTACTGCCGCACGGTCGGCATCGAGTACATGCACATCCAGGACCCGGAGCAGCGCCGCTGGATCCAGGCCCGCATCGAGGTCCCGTACAGCAAGCCCTCGAAGGAGGAGCAGCTCCGCGTCCTCGGCAAGCTCAACGAGGCCGAGGCCTTCGAGACCTTCCTGCAGACCAAGTACGTCGGCCAGAAGCGCTTCTCGCTCGAGGGCGGCGAGTCCACGATCGCCTTCCTCGACACCCTCATCCAGCACGCGGCGGTCGCCGGGCTCGACGAGGTCGCGATCGGCATGGCCCACCGCGGTCGCCTGAACGTCCTGACGAACATCGCGGGCAAGACCTACGGCCAGATCTTCCGTGAGTTCGAGGGCACCACGCTCCCGGGCTCCGTGCAGGGCCAGGGCTCCGGTGACGTGAAGTACCACGTCGGCACCGAGGGCGTCTTCCGAGCGTCGGACGGCACCACCATCCCCGTCACGATCGCGGCGAACCCGTCCCACCTCGAGGCCGTCGACGGCGTGCTCGAGGGCATCGTCCGCGCCAAGCAGGACCGCGGCCCCGCCGGGGTCTACGGCGTGCTCCCCGTGCTCGTCCACGGCGACGCGGCGATGGCGGGCCAGGGCGTGGTCGTCGAGACCCTGCAGATGTCCCAGCTCCGCGGCTACCGCACCGGCGGCACCGTGCACCTGGTGATCAACAACCAGGTCGGCTTCACCACGCCGCCGGACCAGGCGCGCACCTCGGTGTACTCCACCGACGTCGCCAAGACGATCCAGGCGCCGATCTTCCACGTGAACGGCGACGACCCCGAGTCCGTCGCGCGCGTCGCCGACCTGGCGTTCGCGTACCGCGAGGAGTTCCACCGCGACGTCGTCATCGACCTCGTCTGCTACCGCCGCCGCGGCCACAACGAGGGCGACGACCCCTCGATGACGCAGCCGCTCATGTACAACCTCATCGAGGCCAAGCGCTCGGTCCGCACGCTGTTCACCGAGGCCCTCGTCGGTCGCGGCGACATCACGCAAGAGGAGTACGACGAGGCCCACCGCGACTTCCAGGACCGCCTCGAGCGGGCCTTCGCGGAGACGCACGAAGCCCAGACCGGCACGATCCCCGTGATCGAGGTCGACGACGACGGCGCCGTGCAGGGACTCGAACGACCGGCAGCGCAGCGCGACGACTCCGAGCACGAGGCCCGCGACACCGCGATCTCCCAGGAGCTCGTCGAGCTCATCGGCGACGCGCACGGCAACCCGCCCGCCGGGTTCCAGGTCCACCCGAAGCTGCAGGCCCTGCTCACGAAGCGCACCGAGATGACCCGCAAGGGCGGTGTCGACTGGGCGATGGCCGAGCTGATGGCGATCGGCTCGCTGCTGACCGAGGGCAAGCCCGTCCGGCTCGCCGGGCAGGACGCCCGACGCGGCACCTTCGTGCAGCGGCAGGCGGTGTTCCACGACCGCGCCAACGGCCAGGAGTGGCTGCCGCTGTCGAACCTGACCGAGGACCAGGCCCGCTTCTACATCTACGACACGCTGCTCAGCGAGTACGCGGCAATGGCGTTCGAGTACGGCTACTCGGTGGAACGACCGGACGCCCTCGTGCTCTGGGAAGCGCAGTTCGGCGACTTCGCCAACGGCGCCCAGACGGTCATCGACGAGTTCATCTCCTCGGCTGAGCAGAAGTGGGGCCAGCGCTCCGGTCTGGTGCTCCTGCTGCCGCACGGCTACGAGGGCCAGGGACCCGACCACTCGTCGGCCCGCATCGAGCGCTACCTGCAGCTGTGCGCCCAGGACAACATGGTGGTGGCACGCCCGTCGACCCCGGCGTCGTACTTCCACCTGCTGCGTCGTCAGGCGTGGGAGCGCCCGCAGAAGCCGCTCGTGGTGTTCAGCCCGAAGGCGATGCTCCGACTCCGTCAGGCGACGAGCCCGGTGGACGCGTTCACGAGCGGCACCTTCGAGGAGGTCATCGACGACGCCACGATCACCGACCGTGGTGCCGTGCGCCGCGTCGTGCTGCACTCGGGCAAGGTGCACCACGACCTCCGTGCCGAAGCCGAGAAGCGTGGCATCACCGACGTCGCCCTCGTCCGGGTCGAGCAGCTCGCGCCGCTCCCCCTCGAGCGTCTGCTCGAGGTGCTGGCGGGCTACACGGACGCCGAGGTCGTGTGGGCACAGGAAGAGCCCGAGAACCAGGGTGCCTGGCCGTTCGTGTGCATGAACCTCTCGCCGCACCTCGACGGCCGCCCGCTGTCGGTCGCGTCCCGTCCGGCCAGTGCCGCACCGGCCACGGGGTCGTCGAAGCGTTCGTCGCAAGAGGCCTCCGACGTCATCACGAAGGCGCTCGGCTAGCCGACCGCGCCCCGCAACGGACAACGCGCCCCGATGTGTCGGGGCGCGTTGTCCGTTCCGGGGCGCGAAGCGCAAAGCGCGGGGCGCGGGGCGCGGGGCGCGGGGCGCGGGCGCGAAGCGTATCCGCGTCAGACGATGCGCGTGTACCGCACCCCGGAGTCGTGGTACCCGCGCTTCTGGTAGAACCGGTGCGCGCTGTCGGTGGCGGCGGCGCTGACGGCGGACAGCCGTCGAGCACCCTGCTCGGCGGCCCACGTCTCGAACGTGCCGATGAGCAGCGAACCCGTGCCGAGCCTCCTGGCTGACGGGTCGACCACCAGCAGGAGCAGCTGCGCCGTCGGCTCGTCCGAGGCGTACGCCCACGTGACCTGCGCTCCCGCGACGGCGACGGCCCGGCCGGCGTCGTCCCGGACGATCCACGTCCGGTGGCCGGCCTCGGGCGTGAGCCGCTCGAGGCGCTCCCGCATGCCCACGGGGTCGGCGTCGTGCCCGAGGAGGCGGACGAGGGTGGTGACGTCGTCGACGTCCGGGTCGGACCAGCTGGCGATCGACTCGACGGAGAGGCTCATGTCCGTGACCCTACCCGGGCCGCTGATCGTGTTGCGCCACGGGTTCCATCGCAACTGATATTCATATACGCTGCTGGTATGTCACCGACCGGATGACCCGACCGACAGGACAGCCATGCACATCACCTCCCGCCACGGCCGCACCGCCGCCTGGATCGCGCTCCCCCTCGCCGTCGTCGCCAGCGGCGCACTCATCGCCACCGCGTCGTACGCCGCGTTCTCCGCCGACACCGAGAACGCCGGCAACAGCTGGCGGACGGGCGCCGTCACCCTGACCGACGACGACCAGGACTCGGCCCTGTTCGACGTCGCGGACCTCGTCCCCGGTTCCAGCGGCTCCAACTGCATCACGGTGACCGCGAACACCACGAACCCGACGACCGTGAAGCTCTACACCGCTGCCCAGGCGGACGAGGACACCCTCGCGGAGTATCTGAACATGACGGTGGAGCGCGGGTCACTCGGCACCCCCGGGGACTGCGGCTCGTTCACCGCGGCGTCCACGGTGCACGACGGCACCCTCGCCGGGCTGATGGCGCTCGACTCCTTCGGCGAGGGACTCGACGACTGGGCACCGGCCGTCGGCACCGCGAGCACCACGTACCGGTTCGTCTACGACCTCGACGCGGACACCCCGAACACCGCGCAGTCCTCCGACGCCGGCACGACGTTCGTGTGGGAAGCCCAGACGGCCTCCTGACCCGCCGGCACGTCCACGACCGACCCGTCCACGACCGACACCGAGCACGAGGAGCAGCCGATGCCGACCACCATCACCACCTGGCACCGCCGGTGCGTCGGTGACGTCCCGCGGCTGCTCCTCGCGATCGCGGCGAGGACCGTGCTGTGGTCGGCCCTCCTCCTCGCGCTCTGGTCGACGCTGCCCGCCTTCCTCGGCTGGCACGTGACGACGGTGGTCTCGGGCTCGATGGCCCCGGCGATCCGGACGGGTGACGTCGTCGCGGCGATGCCCACCGGTCCGGACGCCGTCACACCGGGCCGTGTCCTGCTCGTCGAGGACCCCGACCACGACGACCGGCTCCGGCTGCACCGACTGCGCCGCGTCGAACCGGACGGGTCGCTCCGACTCCGCGGCGACGCCAACCCGGCCGTCGACCGGACGGCGGTGGCACCCGACGCGGTGCTCGGCATCGGTGTCCTGCGGTTCCCGGGCGTCGGACTGCCGCGCGTCTGGGTGCAGGAGGGCGCCTGGACGCACCTGCTCGCAGCCGCGTCGGCGACGGCGGCCCTGCTGCTGCTCGCGCGGCTCGACCGGCCGGTCCTCGCGGGTGACCCCTGCCGGCGGTGCGGTGCCCCGCGCTGGGACCTCCACACGCCGCACCTGCGTCCCGGTGCAGTGGGAGCCACGACCGGTTCCGCGGCGGTCCCCCTCGTCGCGGGCACCCTGGTGGTGCTGATCGGCCTCAGCACGGCGTTCTCCGGCGCGACGTTCTCGGGCGTCACGTCGACCAGGGCCGCGCTCGGCTCGAGCGAGTTCGGGTGCTTCCACCACGACCCGGCCGACGCGGTCCTCGCGTGGGACTTCGCGGAGAAGAACGGCACGCGGGTCGCCGACGTCAGCGGTCACGGTGCGGGCGGCTTCTTCGCCAACCCCGGTGCGTCGCGGATCGACGGGGACTGCGCGGCGAACCCGTCCGTCCACCTCACGGCCGACGGCGCCGAGGGCTACGTGGTCACGGACACGGCGATCGCCGCCCCGAACGTGTTCACGATCTCGGCCTGGTTCCGCACCGACGTCGCCGGGGGGCGGGTGTTCGGGTTCGGGTCCGACCAGAACCCGTCCTCGACCTACCGGGACCGACACCTGTTCGTCGACACCGACGGACGACTGCGCTTCGGGACCGAGGAGTCGGGGTCGCAGTTCAAGTTCATGGTCGCCACACCGACCCGGGTGGACGACGGGCAGTGGCACCACGCCGTCGCGACCTTCACGCCGGGGTCGATGGTGCTGTACCTCGACGGCGAGCGTCAGGGCAGCCGCACAGACGCCAGGAGCCTGCGCCAGTACGACGGGTTCTGGCGCGTCGGGCGCCAGTCGCTCAGCGGGTGGGCTGGGAGCGGTGCCTGGGCGTTCCTCGGAGACGTCGACACCGTCCGTGTCCACGACCGGGTGCTCGACCCGGCGACGGTGGCCGCCGAGTACGCAGCCGGCCGCTGAGCGAACCCGCTGGACGTCAGTGCGTCGACTGCTCCTCACGGATGCGCGTCAGGATCTCGGACCGGAGCTGCTCCGGCGCGGTCTCCCGGCAAGCACGCTTGACGGTCTCCATCAGGACCACGCCGACACGGTGCTCGGTCTGGCAGTCCACGCAGTCGTCCATGTGCTCGCGGATGTCCGCGGCGTCCTCGTGCCGCAGCTCGTCGTGCAGGAACTCCTCGAGCTCCGCCTTGGCCTTGGAGCAGTCGCAGCCGCTCATCGCTCACCCTCTCGGTTCGTGCGGCTCGACGCCGCAGCAGTTCCTCGGCCTCGTCCGCGCATCGTCGCCGTCGACGCTGCATCCGGAACGACACCGGTCTCACGGGCATGGTCCGCCAGCAGCCCCCGGAGGAGTCGGCGTCCACGGTGGAGGCGGCTCATGACCGTCCCCACGGGGGTCTTCATGATGTCGGCGATCTCCTGGTAGGAGAAGCCCTCGACGTCAGCGAAGTAGACGGCCATCCGGAAGTCCTCGGGGATGGCCTGCAGGGCGTCCTTCACCGCGGAGGACGGCAGGTGGTCGATCGCGTCTGCCTCGGCGGACCGGGCGGAGACCGACTGGGTGACGCTCTCCGCGCCGCCGAGCTGCCAGTCCTCGAGCTCGTCGATGGTGCCCTGGTACGGGTTCCGCTGGTTCTTGCGGTATGTGTTGATGAACGTGTTCGTCAGTATCCGGTAGAGCCAGGCCTTCAGGTTCGTGCCCTGCTTGAACTGGCGGAACGCGGCGAACGCCTTGACGAAGGTCTCCTGCACCAGGTCCGACGCGTCGGCCGGGTTCCGGGTCATGCGCATCGCAGCGCCGTACAGCTGGTCCATGAACGGGAGCGCCTGGTCCTCGAAGAGGCGACGCAGTTCGGGGCTCGACACGGTCTTCGCGTCGACGACCTCGGCTTCGTCCTCCACAGCGTCGAGCTGGGCCTCGGTCTCCTCGACCAGGTCGTTCGGTGTCGCCTGCGGCTCGTCGGTCGTCATCGCCCGCCAGTCTAGGGCGAGCGTCGTCGACACGTCGGGCAGGCGCGTCCGCGTGGGTGCGAGTGCTGTCGCCACGGGTCCTCCACATCGTTTCAGTAGTCTTGTGAACCGATGGCAGACACGACGCATTCCCAGAGCCAGACCCCCAGCGGAGCGGGTCAGGCCCCGTGGGTCGCGCCCGTCGCGAGCGGACCCCTGCACGGTGACGTCTCGCTGCCCGGGTCGAAGTCGCTGACGAACCGTGAGCTCGTCCTCGCGGCCCTGGCCGACGGCCCGTCCACGATCCACCTGCCGCTGCACTCGCGCGACTCCGCCCTGATGGTCGAGGGGCTCCGCGCGCTCGGCGTGGGGATCGAGGAACTGCCGGGCACGAACCCCTACGGCCCCGACCTCCGGGTCACGCCGGCGCCGATGACCGGGGACGTCCGCGTCGACTGCGGGCTCGCCGGCACCGTGATGCGCTTCCTGCCCCCGGTCGCCGCCCTCGCCGTCGGCCCGGTCGTCTTCGACGGTGACGAGGCCGCCCGCCGCCGCCCGATGCGCCCCGTCATCGACGCCCTGGTGCAGCTCGGCGTGGACGTCACCGACGACGGCGACGGCTCGCTGCCCTTCGCGTTCACCGGCACCGGGTCGGTGCGCGGCGGTCCGCTGTCGATCGACGCCTCGGCCTCGTCCCAGTTCGTCTCCGGCCTGCTGCTCTCGGCGCCCCGCTTCGACGAGGGCCTGCACCTCCGCCACGACGGCGAGCGCCTGCCGAGCCTCCCCCACATCGAGATGACCGTCGCCGCGCTCCGTGCCCGCGGGGTCCGCGTCGACGAACCGGCGGTGGGTGAATGGGTCGTGCACCCGGGGCCGATCGCCGCGGTCGACGTCACCATCGAACCCGACCTGTCGAACGCCGCGCCCTTCGCCGTGGCCGCACTGGTCGCGGGCGGGACCGTCCGCATCCGCACCTGGCCCACCGCGACGACGCAGGTCGGCGCGGACCTCGAGACGCTCCTGCCCCTGTGGGGCGCGACCGTGGACCGTGACGGTGACGACCTGGTGTTCGGTGGCGGCGTCGGGATTCGCGGAGGAGCCTCCGTCCCGGGTCTCGACCTGGACCTGAGCCGCGGCGGCGAGCTGGCACCGGCACTCGTCGCGCTGGCGGCGCTGGCCGCCGGACCGACGACCATCACCGGGATCGGCCACCTGCGGGGGCACGAGACGGACCGCCTGGCGGCGCTGGCTGCGGACGTGAACCGGACGGGAGGCTCCGTGCACGAACTCGACGACGGCCTGCGGATCGAACCGGCGCGGCTCCACGGCGGTGGCTGGGCCGCGTACGAGGACCACCGGATGGCGACCGCCGGCGCGATCGTCGGGCTGGTGACGCCGGGCATCGCGGTGGACGACATCGGGACGACGGCGAAGACGCTGCCGCAGTTCCCGGAGCTGTGGGCTGAACTGGTGGCGTCGGCGTCGGCGTCGGCGTCGGCGTCGGCGTCGCCGTCGTCGCCGTCGTCATCGTCGCCGTCGTCGTCGTCGCCGGAGGTGTCCCGATGAGCTGGTGGGACGACGCCGGGTCGGACGGCGACGAGGACGAGCCGTACGGCCAGTACGACGAGTCGAGCGTGCGGGTGCGCCCGAACCCGAAGGGCAACCGGCCGAGAACGAAGACGCGGCCCGCGTACGAGGACGCGCCGAGCGGCTGGGTGACGAACGTCGACCGCGGACGGTTCGGGGTGCTCGTGACCGACGAGGACGGCGAACACGTCATCACGGCGACGAAGGCCCGCGAACTCGGGCGCAAGTCCGTCGTCACCGGTGACCACGTGTCGCTCACCGGGGACGTCTCCGGCGACGAGGGCTCCCTGGCACGCATCGTGCGGGTCGCCGAGCGGACGACGCTGCTGCGCCGCAGTGCCGACGACTCGGACGAGGTCGAGCGCGTCATCGTGGCGAACGCCGACCAGATGCTCATCGTCGTCGCGGCGGCGGACCCCGAGCCCCGCACCCGGCTCATCGACCGGTACCTCGTGGCGGCGTTCGACGCGGGCCTCGACCCGATCCTGTGCATCACGAAGACCGACCTCGCCGACCCGACGGCGTTCCTGGCGCACTTCGCGTGCCTGGACCTGCGGATCGTGACGAGCCGTGCCGACGACTTCCCGCTCGAGGACCTGCACGAGCTGCTCGACGGCAAGGTCACCGTGACCGTGGGGCACTCCGGCGTCGGCAAGTCCACGCTCGTGAACGCCCTGACCGGGTCCACGCGGGCGATCGGCGTCGTGAACTCCGTCACCGGGCGCGGGCGGCACACGTCGTCCTCCTCGGTCGCGCTGCGCGTGCACGACGGCGGCTGGATCATCGACACGCCGGGTGTGCGGTCGTTCGGCCTCGGGCACGTGCAGCCCGAGAACGTCTTCCGGGCCTTCGCCTCCCACGCGATCCCGGTGCTGCCCCCGCGGGACGACATCCCGCTGCCGCAGGCCCACGACTGGGAGATCGTCGACCGGGTCGCCGCCGGGGAGCTCGGGCCGACGGGGATCGAGCGGCTCGACTCCTTCCGTGCGCTGCTGACGGGCATGGGCGCGCACGACCCCGGTTCCGACTAGCGGGCGCCGGGCGCCGAGGCTGACCGTGCGCCTCGCTCCCCCGTGACCGGTCACGACACCACGCTCACGTCCGCCGAGCGGCCACGAACCGTCGTCCGGCCGTGCCGGCGCCGACGACTCGTGGCCACTCGGCGTCGCGCCGGCGGGGTGTCGTGACCGCTCAGCGCGACGCTGCCCCGGCGCAGGGCACTGCCCCCGTCGACAACGGGCCGCAGCGGGCGTAGCATCGGCACACGTGTCTGAAGTTGCAAAGTACAACTACGCGAAGAGCCTCCATGCCGCACCCCGGCCTCCCCACCGCGCGCCGGGGGTGCTGCGCCCCGCCGGCCTCGCCCGGACGCTGCTGACCTTCGCGACGCACATCCTGGTGCCGCTGTTCCTCGCAGCGGGCATGGGCCTGGCCTACCTGGGGGCCTTCCACGCCCCGTCACCGCGAGACCTCCCCGTCGGCATCGTCGGGCAGGGTCCCACCACGCAGGTGTTCGCGCAGACGGTCACCGACCAGTCGGACGGCGCCCTCGTGGCCCACGTCGTGCCCACGACGACGAGCGCCGAGCGCCAGGTGCGCGACCGCGACCTCGCGGCCGTGTACGCCGCGACCACGACGGGTGCCACCCTGTACGTGAGCACCGCCGCGTCCGAGACGACCGCCACCGCGGCGCAGAAGGTGTTCCTGCCGATCGCGTACGACCAGCACCTCCCCCTCCGCGTGGTCGACGTCGTGCCGACCGGTGACCAGGACACCACCGGGCAGGGCCTGTTCTTCCTGCTCGTGGCGCTGAGCGTCGGCGGGTACGCCTCGGCCATCGCGGTCGCGGCCTTCGCCACGCGGCTCGGTGCAGTGTGGACGGCGGTGGTCGGGCTCGCCACCGCCGGGGTGGTCGCGGGCATCGGCACCGTCGTCGCCGGTCCGGTCTACGGCGTCGTCACGACCCACACGTGGCAGGTGTTCCTGTTCGCGTGGATGTACGACGCGGTCATCATCGGCCTGGGGATCGGGCTGCACCCGCTGCTCGGGCGGTGGACGACCCCGGTGCTGACGATGTTGTTCGTGATGCTCAACTTCACGTCCTCCGGCGGGATCTTCCAGCCGGCGTTCCAGCCCGGGTTCTTCGCCGCGCTCAACACGTTCTGGAGCGGCGCCGCCTGGTTGCAGGCCGCGCAGGACCTGCAGTACTTCCCCGGTGCGTCCCTCGGTCGGAGCAGCCTGGTGCTGGCGCTCTGGCTCGCCGCGGCCGTGCTGCTCTGCGTCGTCGTGCACGGTCTCGTCGCCCGACGCAGCCGCATCGCCCGCGAGCGCGAGGTCAGCCGGCTCGAGGAGGAAGAGGTCGTCGCGGCCTAGCCCCACTACGCTCGTCCCGTGGACCTCAGCGCCGACCTCGACTTCGCCCGTTCCCTCGCGGACACCGCGGACGCGATCAGCCTCGAGCGCTTCCAGGCCGCCGACCTGCACGTGTCGAAGAAGGCCGACAGCACCCACGTCACCGACGCCGACCAGGCGGTCGAACGGGCACTGCGCGAGCGGATCGCCGCCGAGCGCCCCGACGACGCCTTCCTCGGCGAGGAGACCACCGCGGACACCGGTGCCGACGCCCTCAGCGAGGGACACCGCCAGTGGGTGGTCGACCCGATCGACGGCACAGCGAACTACCTCCGCGGCGTCCCGGTCTGGGCCACCCTCATCGCGCTCGCCGTCGACGGCCGACCGGTCCTCGGCGTGGTCAGCGCCCCGGCCCTCGGCAAGCGCTGGTGGGCAGCCGAGGGGCTCGGTGCGCACGCGTTCGACGGCCCCCTGCACGTCTCGGGCGTCGCAGACCTCGCAGACGCCAGCCTCAGCTACAACAGCATCCAGCAGTGGGACGAGGACGACCGCCTCGAGTCCCTCGTCACCCTGTCCCGCGCGGTGTGGCGGACACGGGCCTACGGCGACATGTGGTCGTACATGATGGTCGCCGAGGGCATCCTCGACGTCGCCGGCGAACCGGACCTCAAGCCGTGGGACATGGCGGCGCTCGTGCCCATCGTCGAAGAGGCGGGCGGGCGGTTCACCTCGCTCGACGGCGATCCCGGCCCCTGGCACGGCAGCGCGCTCGCCACGAACGGCCTGGTGCACGACGCCGTGGTCGAGATCATCCGCCGCTGAGCCGAACTGGTCCGCCGCCAGGGGGACAGACCTGTCCCCCGTTCTGACCCCTGGAACGCTCCACGTGCCCCCCACGAGGGGGGCCGCACCCCCCGTACTGGGGTGATCGTTCGTCACATCGGACTGCGCGCATCGGCTGTCACGTCGGATGACTGAGATAGGTTCGTGGACAGACGGCAGGCAGTTCGACGCCTCGGGATCCCTAGTCCCGGAGCAGACAGCAGCCCGTCGTGTTCGTCAGATACCCAACCCGAAGGGTGAGAAGACGATGAATTCATCGTTCCCGAGCGAGATCGAGTGCACCCTCACTCGACCGCATGCCAACCACGATCTGCCCGGCGCCACCCTGATGGCCGCCACACGTCTGAGCTCCGTCGGGGTCACCACCCCCGTCCTGGCTCGGTCCGCCTCCGTGCGCTCTGACCGCTGGTCCGCCTCTGGTACCGGAGGCCGGTGAGTCCTGATGGAACTCACCGGTCGACGTACTGAGGTCGACCGGATCGCAGCCCTCGCAGTCCTCCCCCGGGAGTCTGCGATGGTCGTGGTCGGCGACCCTGGCTCCGGACGCAGCAGCGTCCTCGACGCGGTCTCGCACCGTGTCTCCATCCCCGTCGTCCGACTGGGCGTCAACGGAAGCGAAGCCCGTTGGCCCATGTCGGGAGTGACCTCCCTGTTCACCGCCCTCGACGACCCCAGAGCCTCGGCGCACATCGCGCGCCTGGTCCGGAACGTCGACGAGGGCCTGGCCGCAGCACACGACTTCCTGGATGCCGTGCACGCGCTGACGCTCCCGCCGACGCTCGTGCTCATCGACGACCTGGACCGCATGGACGCCGAGAGCCAGGAGCTCATCGCGTTCCTCGCGGGACGGCTCGCCGGCACGGCACTCCGCCTCGTGGCGACCGTCCGCCGTGTGCCGTCGAACGGTCCGCTCACGTCCCTCCCCACGCTGCGGCTCGAACCGCTGGCGCAGGACGAGGCACTGGTGCTGGCCCGTGAGATGGCCCCGGAAGAAGCGAACGACGGCGTCCTCGCCGTCCTCGCCCACGAGACCGGCGGCAACCCCGGCGCCCTCCGCGAGCAGATCGGCGCACTCCGCCGTGAACAGCTCGTCGGCACCGAGCCGCTCGTGCTCCCGCTCCGCCCCACCCCGACGACCGCCGCAGCCGCGGCACTCGTGCTCGAAGCCGCTGCAGGACGCGATCTGGACGTCCTGGCGCGGTTGGCACTCGTGCCCACGGCTCGGCTCGCCGGCTGGGACCGGGACGCCGTCGACGACCTCGTCGGCGCCGGCCTGGCCACGCTCCGCGGGCAGTCCATCGCCGTCCGTGACCCGCTCGTCCGCTCCGCGCTGTACTGGAGCATGCCCGCGAAGGACCGCCGCGAGGCGCACACCGAGCTGGCAGCGGACGCCGCGGCGCACGACGACCGGTCGGCCGTTTGGCACAGCAGCTTCGTCGAGCACACGCCCGACGCCGTCGCACTGCTGACCGCCGCGAAGTCGTACGCGGCCGAGAGCGACTCGCACGCCGCCGTCGCCCTGACCGAACGTGCCCTGCACGTCGGGACGGGCTCGGAGGTCGAGCACGCCGCACTGCTGTCCGTCACCGAGGTCCTCCTCGGACACCGGCTGCTCAGCTACGCGGCGCGGTACCTCGCGGCGATCAAGCCGTTCGCGGAACTCCGCGACGAGGTCCGCCGTCTCCGCCTGCAGTACTCGGTGCAGTACCTCAGCGGCGACGCGGTCCATGCGGACGAGCTGATGGTGCCCGTCCGCTCGGACGACGCCGAGGAGTCCGACGCCCTCGCCGGCCTGCTGGCGATGGTCGCGTCCTTCCGCGCCGAGGCGTGGGAGCTCGACCAGGCCCGGGACCTGCTGCACCGTGCCGAGCTCTTCGAGGACCGTGCCTCCCAGCACACCGCGGAGATCCTCGCCACGGCGCGACAGCTCGTGGCCGCCGTCGACGGCACCCTGCCGCCGGACGCCGAGCTGCACGAGGGCCTCGCGGCCCAGAAGCTGCTCGCGATGTCCGACCCGGCACTGCTGCTGCTCTCGCACGCACTGAGCCTCGCCGAGCGCTACCGCAGCGCCCGACGCGTGTTCGCCCTCGTGCTCGCCCGTGCCAACGACACCGCTCCGGTGTGGCTCGAGGCGGCGCGGTACCTGTCCGCCGAGAACGAGGTGCGCTCCGGGAACTTCCGGCAGGCGCTCCGCGCGATCGACGTGTGGGAGTCCGGCTCCGCGGTCGTCGAACGACTCCGCGAGCCGTCCCGGGCGATCGCCATCGCCTGGCGGCACTTCGCGGAGGGCCGCTCGGCCGACGCGCTCGACGTCATCGACCACTGCCTGCGCCAGCGCACGACGAGCCGGCTGTGGGGTGCGACGGCGAAGCTGTACGCCCTGCGCGGCCGTGTGCTGCTGCTCGACGGCCGGCTCGAGGAGGCGGCGTCCTCCCTCGAGGCCGCCGACGCCATCGGTCGCTCGCTGCGCAACCCGGCGGTGCTCCGGCACCTCGGGGACCTGGTCGAGGCCTACGCCCGGCTCGACCGGATCGACGACGCGCGGAACATCACCGCGCGCCTCGCCGCCGACCACCACGCCCGGCCGTCCCGCTGGGGCGCCCTGGTGCTGGCACGGAGCGTCGCGCTCATCGCCGACGAGGGGACCAAGGACGCGTCCAAGCGACGTGCCCTCGAGGTCTTCCAGCCAGCGGACTCGCAGTTCGAGCGTGCCCGCACGTTCGCGGCCCTCGCCGCGGTCGGCACCCCCGCCGACCGCGCCCGCCTGGGTGCTGCGGCTGCGGCTGCGTACGAGGCCGCGGGTCTCCGACGTCCGCTCGTGACGCCGGCCCCGACGGTCGCGATGCCCACCCTCGGTGGCGTCGTCGGCTCCGGTCCGTTCTCCGGTGCGGTGCGCTCCGGTGTGCTCCTCTCCGCGACCACCCCGGGCACGCCCGGGACGCCGCGGAGCGCGCCGGACGCGTCGGCGGTGCTCACGTCGCTGACCGCGGAGGAGCGTGCCGTGGTGCAGAAGGTGACGGAGGGGTACCGCAACCGCGAGATCGCCTCGTCGCTGTACATGTCCCAGCGCACGGTCGAGCTGCGTCTGACGCAGATCTACCGCAAGGTCGGGGCGCGGTCGCGCTCCCACCTGGTCGCGCTGCTCACGTGACCTGATCCCGACCGTCCACACACGGGAGGCCCGGTGCCAGCTGGCACCGGGCCTCCCGTCTGTCCGCTGGTCGCGGACGCACCGTTCGGTCCACCGGTTGCGTGACTCCGCATCCGGACCCGCACTCTCGCACCTGGCGCGCGGGGAACCGCAACAGTCGTGGTCGAACGTTGTCCGGTGACTCCCCCGCCGGTGATGCTGTCACTGCACCGACCGCCGCGCCTCCCCAGGAGGCCGGCCACGGTACCCCGATCGGTACCCGAAGCGTCGACCCATGGACGCCGTCGTCCGTCCTCGCCTGATCCGAGGACGGGCGGCGGTCCGGGTCGACACACCCCGATCGCGCGGCCGACCCGAGCGGCGGTCGGTGCCGACCCGCTCCCTCCACCCCCTCCCACCCGAAGGGATCCACGATGTGCGGCATCATCGCGGCCCGCGTCTCCGACGACGCAACCCCGTACCTGCTCGACGGCCTCGAACGACTCGAGTACCGCGGCTACGACTCCGCCGGCATCGCGGTGCGGACGGCCTCCGGCGGGACCGAGACCATCCGGTCCGTCTCCCGCGTCGGTGACCTCCGCACGCTCGTCGCCGCCCGTTCCGGCGACGCCCTGACCGGCACCGGCATCGGCCACACGCGCTGGGCCACCCACGGCGGCGTGTGCGAGGCGAACGCCCACCCGCACCAGGACTGCTCCGGCCGCATCAGCGTCGTGCACAACGGGATCATCGAGAACGCCGAGCGCCTCCGCACGATGCTCGAGGCCCAGGGCCACGTCTTCCGGTCCGAGGTCGACTCCGAGGTCATCAGCCACCTCGTCGAGCGTGCCCTGGCGGTCGACCACGACCTGATGCTCGCCGTGCAGATCGCCGCCGCGCAGCTCGAGGGGTCGTGGGCCATCGTCGTCCTCGACTCCCGCACCGGCCGCATGGTCGTCGCCGCCGAGCGTTCCCCGCTCGTCGTCGCCCGCGCCCCCCGCGGGGACTTCGTCGCCAGCGACATCGGCGCGATCGCCGAGTGGTGCGAGACCTTCGTGGCGCTCCGCGACGGGGACGTCGTCGAGCTCGGCGAGTCCTGGTCCTGGTCCTCCGACGGCGTCTCGGTCGCCGTGCCCTTCCCGACCCCCTCGCCGTTCGCGGCCGCCGCGCTCGACCTCGGCGACCACCCGGACCACATGGCGAAGGAGATCGAGGAGCAGCCGGAGGTCGTGGCAGGCATCGTCGAGCGCATCGCTTCCCGCGCCGCCGACGGCAGCATGTGGGTCGGCCTCGGGCTCCCCGGGTTCCACCGGCTCGCGATCGTCGCCTGCGGCACCTCGCTGAACGCCGGACAGGTCATCGCCACCGCGCTGCGCGGCATCGGCGGCGTCCCCACCGACATCGTCGTCGCCAGCGAGGCGGACCAGGTCGTCCTCAGCCCGGGCACCCTCGTCGTCGCGATCAGCCAGTCCGGCGAGACCGCGGACGTGCTGCGGGCCCTCGACCGGTTCGAGGACCGCTTCCCCGTGCTCGCCCTGACGAACAACGTGCACTCCTCGCTCGCCCGTCGTGCCAGCGCCGTGCTGGACTGCCACGCCGGACCGGAGATCGGGGTGGCCGCGACGAAGACGTTCACCGCCCAGGTCGTCGTCGGCGTCGCCGCGATGATCTCCGCCCTCGTCGCGTCGGGCCGCATCGAGCCGATGCACGCCGCCACCCTCGTGGCCTCGCTCCGCGAGCTCCCCGCACGCCTCGCCACGGCCGGACAGGTCGCCGCCGACCGCATCCCGCTGCTCGTGTCGAGCGTGAAGGACGCCACGGGCTTCCTGTTCCTCGGTCGGGGTGTGGGCCTGCCCTACGCCGCCGAGGGCGCGCTCAAGCTCAAGGAGCTCAGCTACCGCTGGGCCGAGGCGTACCCCTCCGGCGAGCTGAAGCACGGACCGCTGGCCCTGGTCGACGAGGGCACCCCCGTCGTCGTCATCGACCACGGTGAGCACCGCCTGCAGGCCGCGATCTCCGAGGTCCGTGCCCGTGGCGGCTTCGTCATCACCATCGGAGGGCCTGGCTCGGACATCCCCGCGCTCGGCGAGACCGGGCCATGGGGTCCGCTCGAGGCCGTCGTGCCCCTCCAGATGCTCGCCCGCGAACTCGCGTTGCAGCTCGGCTGCGACGTCGACAAGCCGAGGAACCTCGCCAAGTCGGTGACGGTCGAATAGCCAGGGAGACCCGCATGAACCGCTTGACGATGTTCCTCGTCATCCTCACCTCGGTGGCCGTCCCCGCGACGCTGCTCGCCGTCGTGCTGCTCCCCTCGGTGCACTCCTAGGCCGATCTGCCAGGGTGGCGGACGATGTCCTCCGCCTCCCTGGTCCCCGTCGCGATCCTCGTCGGCGCCGTGCTCCCGTTCGTCCCCGTCGTCGGGCGGGTGGCACGGATCGCCGCGACGATCGCGCACGAGGTCGGCCACTGCGTCGTCGTGGTGCCCTTCGGCGGACGGATCCGCCGCATCGACCTGCGCCCGGACGGCTCCGGCGAGGCCTGGGTCCAGCTCGGCGGTGTCCCCGGCAGCATCCGGTGGCTCGTCCGCGTGCTCAACCTGTACGCCGGCTACAGCGCACCGCTCTGGGCCGGCACGCTGCTCGTGACCGGGGTGCTGCACGGGTCCAGGTGGCTCCCCGTCGTGGTGCTCGGGGTCATCGGCCTCGTCGCCCTGGTCTTCGTCCGGAACTGGTTCGGGCTGCTCGTCGTCGTCGGCTTCGACGCGCTCGCGCTCTGGGTGGCGCTCCGGCCGTCGGAAGCCACGGTGCTCGTCGTCGCGGGCGTCGGCGCCCTGTTCGTCGTGGACGGGCTGCGGTCGGTCGTGCAGGTCGCCCGGTGGCTCGGGACCGGGGCTCGCGTGCAGACGGACTTCCACATCGCCGCCGCCGAGATGCGGCTGCCCGCCGCGGTGTGGTTCGTCCTGTTCGTGCTCGTCAACGGCGTCGCGGTGTGGCTCGCCCGCGACCCGCTGCTCGCCGTGTGGGACACGGTCGCGACGGGCGTCCGCAGCCTGGTGTGACGCAGGCGTGCGTCCGCGAGCAGCGCGCAGACCCTGCCACGATGGACCCCATGCACGCGCCCGACGCCCTCACGGAACTCCGCACCGCTCCGCCCGGCGCCGACCGCGACGCGTTCACCGCCTTCGTCACGTCCCACGGCGACGCCGCACTGTGGCGCGAGGGTGGCTCCGAGCACCTCACCGCGTCCTGCTTCGTGCTGTCGCCCGACCTGTCCCACGTCCTGCTCTGCCTGCACCGCAAGGGCCGGTTCTGGGTGCAGTTCGGCGGACACCTCGAGCACGGTGACGTGTCGCTCGCCGACGCCGCTCGTCGCGAGGCCCGCGAGGAGTCCGGTGTCCCCGACCTCGACCTGGCGACGCCGCGGATCGTCGACCTCGACCGACACGACCTGCACGGGGGCTTCGCCTGCGCCGCGCACTGGGACGTCGGCTTCGTCGCGATCGCCCGGCCCGACGTCGCCACGAGCGTGAGCGACGAGAGCGACGACGTCGGCTGGTTCCCCGTCGACGCCCTGCCCGCGTCGCTGCCCCCGGGCTTCGCCGACCGCCTCGCCGGTGTCCTCGTGGCGTTCCGCGCTCGCATCTGAAGCCGCGTCCTGCCTTCCTTCCTGACACGGCCAGGTCCTGACCGGCGGAAGCACCGCTTCGTCCCGGGACGTGACGGATCCGGTCCGCGACCTCCGAGGATCCCCGACCGGATCCGTCATTGCCGGAAACGGACGTCGTCGTCAGTGTCGGCGTCGGCCATGAAGCAGGACCGCGACACGCAGATGCACCTCGACACCGACGGCAAGCGCCGCGACCGTCAGGCCTTCGTCGACGACGCCCGCCCGCCCGCAGTGGGGCGTCGACACGATGCGGGACGACTTCGTGGGCACGACGCTCATCCCCGGCGTCGTCGATCAGTCCGCGGGCTGACCGCCGCTCTGCACGAGCACCTGCGCCATCGACCGCGGCGCGAACCGCTCGGCGAAGTCCCGCTCGTTCGGCACCCACACGTCGTGCCACAGCCGCTCGTGGGACCGCCCGAGCGCCCGGTCGCGGGCCAGTCCCCGGGCGACGGCGGTGTCGAGGTCGACGTCGCACCACACCGTCAGGTCGAGGTCGTCGAGCACCTCGGGGTGGAACAACCCGATCAGGTCGACCACCAGCACGCGCCCCACCGGCACCGGTTCCGGTTCGCCGAGGGCCCGCGTGGACCAGTCGAACCGCTGGAAGATGCCACCGGTGCCGGAACGGAAGGGCCGGAGGACGGTGTCGCGGAGCCGGACCCGCTCGACGCCGTCCCAGTCGGACGACCGGTGGTGGGACCGCGCCGGGTCGAGGAAGTCGTCGCCGCGCATCCGGACGCTCCCCGGGACGGCGTCGACGAGGGCACGGGCGAGCGTCGACTTGCCGGACCCGCAGAACCCGGAGACCCCGACAACGACAGGCCGCTCGGCGTCCTGCGCCATCGACTCGATCCTGCTGACGAGCGCGGAGTCCGGGATCACGCGGGCAATCGTACGGCGGCGTGACGTAACCGGACGCCGCATTGGGCTGTCCACGGAGCGCGGCCTGCGAGAGTACGGACACCACGTCCCGGAGGTGCCCATGTCCAACGACGACCACGGTTTCGCGACCGAGCAGGTCCACGGCGGGTTCGTGCCCGACGCCGGCCACGGCGCCCGGGTTCCCGCGATCCAGATGTCCTCGGGCTTCCTCTTCGACGACTTCGACCAGGCCCGCGACCGCTTCGCCGGCACCGACGACGGCTACACGTACACGCGCCTCGGCAACCCCACGAACGCCGACGTCGAACGCCGGGTGGCCCTGCTCGAACGCGGCGCGGAGGCGATCCTCGTCAGCAGCGGTCAGGCTGCGGCGACCGTGGCGTTCCTCGGGCTGCTGCAGGCGGGCGACCACGTGGTCAGCGCCAGGAGCATCTACGAGGGCACCCGCGGGCTCCTGACCCAGAACCTCGGGCGGCTCGGCATCGAGGTGGACTTCGTCGGCGACGCCCGGGACCTCGACGCGTGGGCCGCCGCCGTCCGGCGGAACACGAAGGCGTTCTTCGCGGAGACCATCCCGAACCCGAAGAACGACGTGCTCGACATCGCCGGGGTCGCCGACACCGCGCACCGGGCGGGCGTCCCCCTCGTCGTCGACAACACCCTGGCGACGCCGTACCTCGTGCGTCCGGTGGAGCACGGCGCGGACATCGTCGTGCACTCGGCGTCGAAGTTCCTCAGCGGACACGGCTCGGGCCTCGGCGGCGTGGTCGTCGACGGCGGCACGTTCGACTGGTCCGCCTCCCCGGAACGCTGGACGCACCTGACGAGCCCGGAGCGGTCCCTCGGCGGCCAGAGCTACGTCGAGCGGTACGGCACCCGCGCCTGGGTCGTCTATGCGCGCGACGTCATCAGCTCCCGGATCGGCCCGACGCCCTCGCCGTTCAACGCCTTCCTGCTCCGCCAGGGCATCGAGACCCTGAGCCTGCGGATCGAGCGCCACAGCGCGAACGCGCTCGCGATCGCGGAGTGGCTGGACCAGCAGCCGGAGGTGACGAGCGTCGACCACGCGGGTCTGGCCTCCAGTCCGTACCACGACCTTGCGGAGCGGTACCTGCCCCGGGGAGCCGGCTCCGTGTTCGCCTTCACGCTCGCCGGCGGCGAGCCGGCCGCGCGCGCGTTCATCGACGCGGTGCAGCTGTTCAGCCGGATGACCCACCTGGGTGACGTGCGGTCGCTGATCCTGCACCCGGCCACGACGACACACGCCGGGCGGACGCCCGAGGAGCGTGCCGAACAGGGCATCGGCGACGGCCTGGTCCGACTGTCCGTCGGCATCGAGGACGTCGCGGACCTGCTCCGCGACCTGGAGCGCGGGCTCGCCGCGGTGCGCGGTGGCAGCAGGGACGGCCAGGAGGCCCGGACCGCGCCCGCCACGGAGCTCGCCGTCCTGGGACACACCGTCCCGGCACAGCACGTGATCGCCGAGGAGATCTGACGATGGCCGACCTGCAGCACTTCGGGTACTTCTTCTCACGCGGGTTCGGCCCGCAGGCGTGGGGGCGGTCCGACTGGGACTGGGGTCACGACTGGACCAAGCCGGACCTGTACCAGCAGTCCGTGCGCGCGCTGGAGCAGGCGGGGATGGACCTGGTCATCGCCGAGGACGCGATCTCCCTCGGCAACCCCTCGACCCTCGACCTGCGGATCCGCCAGGCGTACGGCGGTCCGAAGCACGACCCGCTCCTGCTCGCGCCGTACCTGTTCGCCGCGACCTCGCACATCGGGATCGCACCGACCGTGAACGCGGGGATCACCCCGCCGTACCTGGCCGCACGGCAGTTCGCCACGCTCGCGCACCTGTCGTCGGAGCGCTTCGGCATCAACGTCGTGACGGACGTCGGCAGCGCCAGGCACGCGGGGCTGCCGCCGCTTCCCCACGACCAGGCCTACGACCGGGCCGAGGAGTGGATCACCCTGCTGCGGCGCCTCTGGCACTCGTGGGGTGACGCGTACATCGGCAACAGCCAGGACTGGAGTTTCGCCGACGGCGACGCCCTCGACGCGTTCCACCACGAGGGCGCGTACTTCACGGCGGACGGCCCGCTGAACGCGCTGCCGCTCGAGACCGACCCGGTCGTCGTCTCCCCCGGCGGGTCCGGACGTGGCCTGGGGTTCGCCGGCACGCACTCGGACGTGCAGCTCGCACTGGCACCGCTGTCGGCGGCGGCGGTGCGGGACTACCGCGCTCGTGTCGTCGCCGCCGCCCTCGACGCCGGTCGGACGGCCGACGACCTGCGGATCCTGTTCGTCCTCAAGCCCGAGATCACCGTCTCGACGGACGAGGCGGACCGGATCGTCTCGGCATCGAGGCACCCCTCCGACGACGACCTCCGCACCGCGGTGATCGCGTGGTCGAGCGACTCGGAGACCGATCTACTCGCGCTCGACCTCGACGCGCCCGTCCCCGCCGGCACCTTCGGGGACCACGTCTCCGCGGGCACGATCCGCGGTTTGCTCGGGGACACGCCGGACGCACCGCTGCGGGAGCTCCTGACGAGGAAGGCCAGGAAGGGGCGGGTGTCCTCACGCTCCGGGTTCGTGGGCACCGCTGGCGAGTTCGCGGACTTCATCGAGGAGCTCGGCGCGGACGCGGACAACGACGGGATCATCTTCTCGGGCGACCTGCACCCGGCGCAGGTGTACCGGATGTTCGGGGACCTGGTTCCGGTGCTGCGGCAGCGGGGGCTGCTCCGGCGCGAGTACGGCTCGGGCGGGCTGCGGGCGAACCTGTTCGACTTCTAGGCCGCTCGCAGCCAGGCCGCTTGCAGCTAGGCCACTTGCTGCGCGTCTGGCTGCGTGTTGCTGCGTCGGCGCGTCAGTGACGGACGGGTTCGACGACGGCGGACTCCTCGACCTCGCGGACGTCGTCGGCCGTGCGCAGGATCTCCTCCCGCGGGGACGCCGAGTTGATCGCCCAGTAGTAGACGATGACCGAGAACACGGCGACCACGACGATGTCGATCCAGAGCGGGAACACCGGGTGCGTGAGCGGCCCGAAGTCGCTCAGGAACACGATGAGCCCCATGCCGACCAGGTAGGGCAGCAGCCACTGCGCCGCCTTCCAGTCCCACCGCGGCCGGACGCTGGTCTGGCCGCGGAACACGTTGTTCGCGATGATCACGACGGCGCCGATCAGGATGGCGACACCGAGCTTCCAGTCGGTGTCCCACCCCGTCCACAGGATGATGAGGTTCGCGACGACGAACGCCAGCGGCGAGAGCACCGCGGCCGCGGGCATCCGGTACGGGCGCTCCACCTCGGGGATGCGCTTCCGGAACGCGCCGAGGGCGAGCGGGGCACCGGCGTACATGAGCACCGACGCACTCGTGATGAGGCTGACGAGGCCCTGCCACGACGGGAACGGGGCGAAGCACGCGCACCCGACGACGAACGCCGTGATGAGCCCGACCCACGGGACGCCCGCCTTCGTCGTCCACTCGAACGCCTTCGGGAAGTACCCGTTGCGGCTGAGGCCGTAGGAGATGCGCGACGTCGCCGTGACGTAGATCAGCCCGGTGCCCGCCGGCGAGATGATCGCGTCGATGAAGATGACGACCGCCAGCCAGGTCAGACCGGCCGCCATCGCGATGTCGGCGAACGGCCCCGTGTACTTCGTGAAGTCCGCCGTCGCCCACGAGCCCTGGATCGCGTCCGAGCGCAGGACGCCGAGGAACACGACCTGCAGCAGCAGGTAGATGACCAGGCCGATCACGACGGAACCGATGACGGCGCGGGGGATGTCGCGCTTCGGGTTCTTCGCCTCGCCGGCGAGCTGGTCCGCCTGCTCGAAGCCGAGGAACGCGAAGATGATGCCCGACGTGGACACCGCCGCGAGGACGCCCTTCGCGCCCTGCGGCATGAAGCCGTCGGCTGCGGTGAAGTTCGAGCCGTGGAAGCCGCTGAACGCCAGCACGATGATGACCAGCAGGGGGATGGCGACCTTCCACCACGTCGCCGCCGAGTTCGTGTTCGCGAGGATCTTCACGCTCAGCAGGTTGATCACCGTGACGACCGCCATGAGCAGCACCGCCACCGCGATGCCCCCACCGGTGAGCAGCTGCTGGGTCTCGCCGTCCACGGTCGTCGTGTGCAACCAGGGGTGGGCGAACTGCCAGTGCTGCGCGTACTTGATCATCGCCTCGACCTCGATCGGGGCGACCGTGACCGACTGCAGCCAGGAGAACCACCCGAACGAGGCCCCGGCGACGCCACCGAACGCGATGTGCGGGAACCGGGCGGTGCCGCCGGCGATGGGGAACATGCCCCCGAGCTCGGCGTGCACCAGCGCGAGCACGAGGATCGCGACGCCGCCGATCAGCCACGAGATGATCGCGGCGGGTCCGGCGGTCTTCAGGGCCTCCTGCGACCCGAACAGCCACCCGGACCCGATGATCGAGCCGGTCGAGGCCCAGATCAGTCCGATGAAGCCGACGTTCCGCTTGAGTCCGGAATCCGGAAGCGTCGGTGCGCTCGTCGTTGCCACGGGGTGCTCCTGTCGAGTCGGTCGCGACCCCGTTCGGGGGTCGTGACCGACTCTGGCACCGTGCGGCGACTTCGGAAGGATTGTTCACACGACTGAAACATCAGTCCTGTATAACCCTTCAGACTACTTCTTGGACTTCTTCTTCGTGCCGTCGTCCTGCTTCTTCGACGACTTCTTCTTCTTCTTGTCGTCCGTCTTCTTCTTCGACGACTTCTTCTTGTCGTCGTCCTTCTTGGCGGACTTCTTCTTCTTCGACGACTTCTCCTCGTCGTCCTGCTTCTTCGACGACTTCTTCGTCGTGGTGCCGGCCTCGTCCGCAGGTGCCTCGCGCACCTCGGGCGCCTCGGGCACGGGCGGCACGGCTGGGACGGTCGGCACGACGGGCTCGCTCGGCTCGAGTCCGTCGACCGGCTCGACGACCACCGCGGACCCGGTGTCCTCGAGCACGTCCACGGGCTGCTCGGTCAGCTCGGACGCGAGCGCGTCCTCGACCCGCTCCACGGTGAGCTCGGCGGCGTCCTCGGCGAGGCGCACGAGGGCCTGCGCGGCACGGAGGCGCGTGGTGCTCTTGCGGGCCAGCACGTCGGCACGAGCGCCCTCGAGGAAGGTGCGGAGCGACCGCTCGACCGCCGAACGGCCTCGGGGTGCCGAGCGGTCCAGCCGGTCGATCTCGCCCGCGACGCCGGCGACGTCGTCCTCGACGTGCTCGTGTCGCACGGACTCGATGAGTGCGGCGACGGTGGCTGCGGCGCGCTCGACGGCGGCGCTGCGCTGGTCGAGCACGACGAGCATCTCGAACGTGGAGCCGTACGACACGGTCTCCAGGCGGACGGGCTCGGCGCCACGGCCGCGGACGACCAGTCGGGCATCGGGGGTGGGAAGCCAGGCCGTCAGCGCGGCGACGGTGGCGACCGACGCCACGATCCGCTCGTACTCGGCCAGGCCGACTCGTTCCTGCTCTCGCAGCCGGACTCGGATCGCGATCTCCTGCACAGCGGGACCTTCCACTCGGGTTCGGGTGCGGGTGTCTTCCCGCGCCTGCCCCGGAGCGTAGTCCTCGAGCGTGCACGAACAGCGAACGCCCCGTCGGTGTCCTTCGACACCGACGGGGCGTTCGGTCCTGATCGCTCAGGCCACGTGTGACAGCAGCTGCGCCGCTCGGCGATGGTGGAGATGGGGGGAATCGAACCCCCGTCCATCGCTGCAATTCGACGTCTTCTACGGGCGTATCCGGATGATTCGTTCTGCTCGGCCCCGTCCTTTGCTACCGGCTTCTAGGACGACGGGCCCAGTCTCAGTGCAAGTCCCGCACGGCCCTGAGGCGCAACCGTGCAGCAAGTCCTCTGGATGACGCCGGAACTCAGGTTAGAAGACGATCACCTGGCCGACGGACTTCATGTGCTGGGCTGCTTACGCAGCGAGAGCGAAGTCAGTGCGCTTGGAATTGGCACTTGTTGTTTTCCACGGATCGTTGACGAGATGACCGTGGATCCTCGGCCCGCTTCCCGTCGGCACACAGGCAATGTCGAAACCGATCATCCCCGTACGGGCCGAGCAGCGAGCCGCTGTCACACTGTGGAGTTGTTGCGCCTGTTTCCGCAGGCAGCTGTTCAGTCTACCGAGGATCGGCTGACACCGCTACTCGCCGACGCGGTTCCGCGTCCGCATGGCCCGCTCGGCCTCGCGCTTGTCGGTCTTCTCGCGCATCGCCTGGCGCTTGTCGAACTCGCGCTTGCCCTTGGCCACCGCGATCTCGACCTTGGCGCGGCCGTCGTGGAAGTAGATCTGCAGGGGCACCAGCGTGTAGCCGCCCTGTGCCGTCTTGTGCGAGATCTTCACGATCTCCTGCTTGTGCAGGAGCAGCTTGCGCTTGCGCCGCGGGGCGTGGTTGTTCCACGTGCCCTCGGTGTACTCGGGGATGTGCACGGCGTCGAGCCAGGCTTCTCCCCCGTCCACGAAGGCGTAGCCGTCGACGAGCGACGCACGGCCTTCCCGCAGGGACTTGACCTCGGTGCCCGAGAGCACCATGCCGGCCTCGTACGTGGACTCGATCAGGTAGTCGTGGCGCGCTCGACGGTTCGTCGCCACGATCTTCTCGCCGCGTTCCTTCGCCATGCGCGTCTCCTCTCGACCCTTCGCTGCGGGTGCGCAGCCCCACAGTCTATCGGACGATCAGACCTTGAGGTAGCGGCGGATGGCGATCGACGCCGACACCGCCGCCAGGACCACCCCGATGACGATCACCGCCGGCACGACCACGGCCGCGTCGCTCATCCCGATGAACGCCACACCGCTGAACCGCTTGGTCAGGTAGTTGCGGACGAAGAACCACACGACCGCGGTGATCGCACCGCCGGCCAGCACGGCACCGATCGCCGCTGCGATGACGCCCTCGAGCACGAACGGCGTCTGGATGAACCGGTTCGACGCCCCCACCAGACGCATGATCCCGAGCTCCCGTCTCCGCGAGAACGCGGACAGGCGGATCGTCGTGGCGATGAGCAGCACGGCGGCGATGAGCATGAGCGCCGCGATGCCGATGGCCGTGTAGGACGACGCGTTCAACAGGTTGAAGATCGGTTGGAGGTACCCGCGTTGGTCCATGACGCTCTGGACGCCGGCGACCTTCGACAGGCTCTCCTGCAGCACGTCCGCCTGCGACGGGTTCTTCAGGTTCACCCAGAAGGTCTCGTTGAGGTACTCGGGCTTGACGAACTCCGTGGTGGGCGCGTCCTTGAACTGCTGCTTGAAGCGGACGTACGCCTGCTGCTGGTCCTGGAAGTACGTCTTCTCGATGTACGGCGCCAGCGTCGGGCCCTTGAGCTGCTCCTCGACCTGCTTGCGCTGGTCATCGGTGGCCTTCGCCCCGGTGCAGTTGCCGGTGGTGTCGGTGTCGGTGCACAGGTAGACGGCGACCTGGGCGCGGTCGTACCAGTACCCCTTCATCTGGTTGATCTGCATCTGCAGCAGGATCGCGGTGCCGACGAAGGTCAGCGAGATGAAGGTGACCAGGACGACCGAGACGACCATCGAGGCGTTGCGGCGGAGGCCGGAACCGACCTCGCCCATGACGAGTCCGAGCCTCATCGGATGAGCCCCGGGATGGTCTGGATGCCGGTGGTGTTCGAGACGCCGGCCGGGTGCTGGATCGGGAGCGCCTGGGTCTGGTAGCCGCCGGACTGCTCGTCGCGGAGGACCACGCCCCCGGACAGCTCGATCACCCGTCGCTGCATCTGGTTCACGATGCTCGCGTCGTGGGTCGCCATCAGCACGGTGGTGCCTCCCTGGTTGATGCGTTCGAGGAGCGCCATGATCCCGGCCGAGGTCGTCGGGTCGAGGTTGCCGGTGGGCTCGTCCGCCAGGAGCACCGACGGCTTGTTCACCACGGCACGGGCGATCGCCACGCGCTGCTGCTCACCACCGGAGAGCTCGTGCGGCATGCGGTTCGCCTTGCCGTTGAGCCCGACGAGCTTGAGCACGTCGGTCACGGCCTCGCTGATGAAGCCCTTGCTCTTGCCGATCACCTGCAACGAGAACGCGACGTTGTCGAACACGTTCTTGTTCGGCAGCAGGCGGAAGTCCTGGAAGACCACGCCGAGGTTCCGGCGGAAGTACGGGACCTTCCTCGAGGAGAGCGCGCCGAGGCGCTGACCGAGCACGTGGATCTGCCCGCGCGAGGGCTTCTCCTCCTTGAGCACGAGGCGCAGGAAGCTCGACTTCCCGGAGCCGGACGCACCGACGAGGAAGACGAACTCGCCCTTGAGGATCTCGAGGGTGACGTTGTCGAGGGCGGGACTCGGGTTGCCCGAGTACAGCTTGGTGACCTGGTCGAATTTGATCATGACCGGATCAGGGTAGGTCGCCCGGCTCGGAATGGCTGCCAGGCGCGCGGCTCAGGACTCGACGGACTGCTTGCGCCAGCGGATGCCGGCGTTGATGAACCCGTCCAGGTCGCCGTCGAACACGGCTGAGGGGTTGTTCACCTCGTGCTCGGTCCGGAGATCCTTGACCATCTGGTACGGCGCCAGGACGTAGGAGCGGATCTGGTCGCCCCAGCTCGCCGTGATGTTCCCGGCGAGTTCCTTCTTCTTCGCGTTCTCCTCTTCCTTCTTCAGGAGCAGGAGTCGCGACTGGAGCACGCGCATGGCTGCCGCACGGTTCTGGATCTGCGACTTCTCGTTCTGCATCGACACCACGGTGCCGGTGGGGATGTGGGTGAGGCGCACCGCGGAGTCCGTCGTGTTGACGGACTGGCCGCCCGGGCCGGACGACCGGAAGACGTCGACGCGGATGTCGTTCTCGGGGATGTCGATGACGGCGGTCTCCGGCATCAGCGGGATGACCTCCACCGCGGCGAAGGACGTCTGTCGCTTGCCCGCGGCACCGAACGGCGACATCCGGACCAGGCGGTGCGTGCCGGCCTCCACCGACAGGGTGCCGAACGCGTGCGGGGCGTCGACCTCGAACGTCGCGGACTTGATGCCCGCTTCCTCGGCGTAGGAGGTGTCCATCACGGTGGCCTTGAAGCCGTGCTGCTCGGCGTACCGCAGGTACATGCGCATGAGCATCTCGGCGAAGTCCGCGGCGTCGACGCCACCGGCCCCGGCGCGGATGGTGATGACCGCGGGGCGGTCGTCGTACTCGCCGTCGAGGAGCGTCTGGACCTCGAGCTCGCCCATCGTCTTCGTGATCGCCTTGAGCTCGGAGGCGGCCTCGTCGGCCGACTCCTGGTCGTCGCCCTCGTTCGCCATCTCGACGAGGACCTCGAGGTCGTCGATGCGCTGCTCGGTGTCGGTGATCTTCTTCAGCGCCGTCTGCCGGTGCGAGAGCGCGCTCGTCACCTGCTGCGCGTGGTCGACGTCGTCCCAGAGGTCCTGGGCCCCGGCCTGCTCGCTGAGGTCGGCGATCTCGCGCTGCAGGCGGTCGACGTCGACCACCGAGCGGATGTTGCCGAAGGTCTCTCGGAGGGCGGAGAGCTGCTCGGTGTAGTCCAGTTCGACCATGGTCACCGATCCTACCGGCGTGGCCAGGACACGGCCGACCGGGAGGCCCGGCGCGGCTCCGCCTCGCACGTCACGACGGCGGGCGGCCGGCAGGCCCACCGCGGTGGACCGTCATCCGGCGCGCGAGATGCTCACCCAGGCGACCTGCACGTCACCCGCAGCGTCCCGCGGCGGCTTCTGCGGGGACACGGTCGCCGCCTGCAGGACGAGGTGCAGCGGCTTCTTCGGGATGTTCTGCGTCGTGGAGCTCACGACCAGGCCGTCGACGAGGAAGGTGAGCTTCGTGGGCGTCCACTCGATCGAGTAGGTGTGCCAGGCGGAGAACGTCGTGCCGAGGTCCCGGTGCAGGCAGTTCGCGGCCGGGTTGCCCGGGCAGTGGTTCGAGAGCGTGACGTTGCCGTCGAGGGCGCCCTCGGGGAAGTCGACCTCCCCGTCCTCCCACGTGTTCGTGTCGGACCAGAGCAGCCCGGCGAGCCCGTACCCCTTGACCGGGTCGGCGCGGAGCCGGATGTCGTACCGGCCGCTGGTCTGTCCGCCCCACCGACCGTCGACGAGCGGGATGAACGCGGCGCCGGTGGGCTGCCCCGCGGCGTCGGTGTGCATGTGCATGTCGAGCGTCCCGTCGGCCACCGACATGGCGGACTGTCGGTACATGCCCGCACCGCTCGTGTCGTTGAACCCGTCGTAGGCGACGAAGCGGTCCCCGTAGGTCTTCATGAAGGCACCGGAGGCTGCCGGGGTCGTGAAGTCCTCACCGAAGGTGCGCGTCCACCCCGAGGCGGCGGCCGGCATGGCACCGCCGTCCTGCTGGTCGGACCCGGCACCGCTGTCCGGTGTCGTGGGGCGGGAGGGCACGGGTGCGGTCGTGGGCACGGTCGACGGTGCGGTCGTGGGCTCGGTCGACGGCGCGGGCGCCGGCAGTGCTGCCGGGATGGTCGCCTTCCGGCACGCGAGCTGCTTGTCGGCCCCGTTCCTGACGTTCACCGCGACGACACACACCGACTGCGTGCCGGTCTTCGTCGTCGCGAGCGAGGTCGCGAACCCGTGGGCGCCGGTGACGCGGTGGACCCGGTTCACGTCGCTCCGCGTGACGTCGGTGCGCACGGTCCCGATCCTGGTGCCGCCGACGGTGACGGTGACGTCGCTGGAGGCGGACGACGTGTCGGGGTCGAACGCCCACCCACTGACCGTCACCGTGCCCGGCGTCGCGGTGACGCTGTCGAACGCGCCGACCGGGGAGGGGTTCCCGATGGTGACCGTCCGGCACCCCAGCGAGACGTCCTTGCCGCGGGTCAGGCTGCGGGCCGTGACGCAGAGCGACTGCTTGCCGTACTTCGTGGTGACGAGGGAGCTGCTGTACCCGTGGTTCCCGCGCACGCCGAGACGGCGGTTCACGTCAGCGCGCGCCGCCGAGGCGGGCACGGTGCCGGCGACGCTGCCGCCGACGGTGACCCGGACGCTCGTCGACGTCGCCGACTTCGCCCGGTCGAGCGCCCAGCCGCGGACCGTGACCTTGCCCAGGCCGGCGCCGACGCCGTCGATCGAGCCCGTCGGCGTCGCACTCGCGGCCAGCACCGGGGACGCGCTGAGCGTCGCGGCGACGACCGCCGCGACGGTGACGACGACCGCGAGGCGTCGGCGTCGGCGCCCACGGGCGATGACCGTCCCGACGCCCGCTCGTCCCCGCTCCGCACCGGTGTTCGTCTGCATGTCCATGTGGTGATTCCCTGCCCCTGACCGACTGAAACGATCGGTACTGTACGGGCGCTCAAGTGCGCTCCGACAGCGTTTCGAACAGGTCAGCCCCGGACTGGGGACAGGTCTCCAGCGCGCGGCCAGCGACGGGCAGGACGCCAGAGAAGCCCTGGTCAGCCCCGAACTGGGGGCAGACGCCTAGCGACCGAGCAGCGGCGCGCGGGACGCCATCCCCGCCGCGCTCGCCCGCGCCACGGCGTCGGGCAGGGCCGCCAGGAAGGCGTCGACGTCCGCGTCGGTCGAGGTGTGCCCGAGCGTCACCCGGAGGGCACCGCGGGCCTCGTCCTCGGACAGGCCCATGGCGAGCAGCACGTGGGAGGCCTCGGGCACGCCGGCCTGGCACGCGGAGCCGGTCGAGACGGCGACCCCGGCGGCGTCGAGGAGGAACAGGAGCGAGTCGCCCTCGCACCCCGGGAAGGTGAAGTGGGCGTTGCCCGGCAGCCGGTCGACCGGGTCGCCGCGGAGCACGGCGGTGGGCACGGCCTCGAGGACACCGGCCACCAGCCGGTCGCGCAGGGCGCGGACGTCGGCGTGTGGTGTCGCAGCCGCGATGCCGAACGCGATCGCCGCTGGGGCGTCCTGCGTGCCGCTGCGGACCTGGCGCTGCTGTCCGCCGCCGTGGATGAGCGGTTCGACCGTGGCGCGGCGACCGAGGACCAACGCGCCGATGCCGACCGGTCCCCCGATCTTGTGGGCGGACACGCTCATGGCGTCGAGGCCCGAGGCACGGAACGACAGCGGCACCTGGCCGTAGGCAGCGACCGCGTCGGCGTGCACCGGGACGCCCGCCGCGTGGGCGAGCTCGACGATCCGGGTGACCGGCTGGATCGTGCCGACCTCGTTGTTCGCCCACAGGAACGTGACCAGGGCGACGTCCGTGGCGGCGGCGAGCCGGGCCTCCAGGCCGTCGAGGTCGAGGTGACCCTGCGCGTCCAGCGGGACCACGTCGACGACCGCGCCGTCGTGGCGTTCGAGCCAGTCGACCGTGTCGACGGTGGCGTGGTGCTCCCCGGCCGCGACGACGATGCGGGGCCGCGGGCGGTCGACCTGTCGTGCCCAGAAGAGGCCCTTCACGGCGAGGTTGACGCTCTCCGTGCCACCGGAGGTGAACACGACCTCGACGGGCTCGGCGTCGAGCGAGGCGGCGACGCGGGCGCGACCGTCCTCGAGCAGCATCTTGGCGCGCTGCCCGGCGCTGTGGATCGACGACGGGTTGCCGACCGTGGCGAGGGCGTCGGTGAAGGCGGCGAGCGCCTCGGGCAGGATCGGCGTCGTCGCTGCGTGGTCGAGGTAGACCGGCACTGGAGGACTCCCTTCGAGAGCGTTTTCAGGATACCTGCGTGTCCTCGTACCCTTGTCGGGTGCAGGAGATCGCGATCGACACCGTCCAGGGCCTCCACCTGGGTGAGGACGTCGCGCGTTTCGCGATGCGCTCGGCGACGGCGACGGCCGCCACCCTGGTGCTCGACCCCCGCCCTGACGGCTCGGTGGCGGAGCGACGGGTCGCGCTCACGCACGAGCCGGACTCCGACCAGTGGCACGCCGAGGTGGCGGACGTCCGCGTCGGTGACACCTACCACCTGCTCGTCGACGGCCCGGCCGACGGTCGACACGACTTCGACGGCGAGCGCCCCCTGCTCGACCCGTACGCCCGCGGCGTCGTCCGCGCTCCCGAGGGCGCGGCTGCCCGGTGGACGAGCGTGGTGGTCGACGACGCCTTCGACTGGGGCGACGTGCCGAAGCCGACGGTGCCGCTCGACCGGGTCGTCCTGTACGAGGCCAACGTCCGGACCCTCACGAGCGCGAACCCCGCCGTGCCGGAGCACCTCCGCGGGACCTTCGCCGGGGTGGCACACGAGAGCACCATCGCGCACCTGCAGCGGATCGGCGTGACCACGCTCGAGCTCCTGCCCGTGCACGCGTTCGACACCGAGCACTGGCTGCAGCAGGCCGAGCGGGAGAACGCCTGGGGCTACAACACGCTCGGGTTCTTCGCCCCGCACGCCGGGTACGCGTCGTCGTCCGCGCGGGAAGCGGGAGCGGACGGGGTGCTCCGCGAGTTCAAGGGCATGGTGCGGCTGCTGCACGAGGCCGGCATCCAGGTCGTGCTCGACGTCGTCTACAACCACACGGCGGAAGAGGGGCTCGGGGGTCCGACCTCCTCGCTCCGCGGGATCGACGGCGCGAACCGGTACCGCTTCGCCGAGGACGACACCTACTACGACACGACGGGCTGCGGGAACACGCTCGACACCTCGGTCGAGGCCACCGCCGACCTCGTCGTGGACAGCCTGCGGTACTGGGCGCGCGAGATGCAGGTCGACGGCTTCCGCTTCGACCTGATGGCCGCGCTCGCCCGCGACGCCGACCACGTCTTCGACCCGGCACACCCGCTGCTCGAGCGCATCCGGCAGCACCCGGACCTGCAGGACGTCCTGGTCATCGCCGAACCGTGGGACGTCGGCCCGGACGGCTGGCGTACCGGGGCGTTCGGTGCGGGGACGCTGGAGTGGAACGACGGCTTCCGCAACACGGTGCGGCAGTTCTGGCTGGCCGACGTCGGGCAGGAGCGTCGCAGTGGTGTCCCGGGGGCCGGGATCGGCGCGCTCGCGAACTCGCTGACGGGGTCGCGGAGCGTCTTCGACGTCACGCGCGGGCCGCTCGCCGGCGTGAACTTCGTCACCGCGCACGACGGCTTCACGCTGCACGACCTGGTGTCGTACGACGGCAAGCACAACGAGGCCAACGGCGAGGACAACCGCGACGGCTCGAACGACAACCGCTCGTTCAACCACGGCCACGAGGGCGCGACCGAGGACCGCGGCGTCCGGGCAGCCCGGGGGCGGTCGATGCGCAACCTGCTCGGCACGCTGTTCCTGTCCGCCGGCGTGCCGATGCTCACCGCCGGCGACGAGCGGAGCCGCACCCAGCACGGCAACAACAACGCGTACGTCGTCTCCGGCGACCTGACCCCGGTCGACTGGTCGGACGACGAGGACGCCGAGTCGATGACCGAGGCCGTGGCCGCGCTGACCCGGCTGCGTGCCGCGCACCCGGCGCTGCGCCCGTCGCGCTTCGGGGTCGAGGGCCAGGTGACGCCCTCTGCGTCGCGGATGACCTGGTACGGGCCCGACGGCGGTCCGATGACCGGCGAGTGGTGGGACCAGCCGATCCACCGCGCGCTGCAGTCCTTCATCGAGTCCACGCCGGAGCACGAGCCGTACGACCGGGTGCTCGTCGTGGTGCACGGCAGCGGGCGGACCCGGGACCTGACGCTCCCCGTGCGGGAGGACGTGCTGGCGTACCGGCTGGCCTGGTCGAGCGAGAAGCACCGCGACCACGACCGGCACCGTCCCGCCGGCACGGTGTTCACGGCGTACGGGCCGGGCATCCACGTGTTCGAGGTCGTCTGAGGGATCTGGGTCGGGCCGGGCGGCGAGCGCGGTCGGTCGGCGCGGTCGGCGGGCGCGGTCGGTCGGCGCGGTCGGCGGGCGCGGTCGGTCGGCGCGGTCGGCGGGCGCGGTCGGCGGGCGCGGTCGGCGGGTCCTCCACGGGGTGTCCGACGCGCCGATCCGTCCACAGGGACACGCGTTCCGGGGAACACGGAGGGCCGCGCCGGGTAGCGTCTGCTCCGTGGCCACCGCAGACCGACCCCGGCGTCCGAAGATCGGGCGCATCCCGATCACCGAACTCACCCCGAGGACGCCCAACGGCTTCCCCGGCAAGGCCTTCGACGGCGAGGTGATCACGTTCGGCGCGACCGTCTTCCGGGAAGGCCACGGCGTGATCGGCGCCGACGTCGTCCTGGAACGACCCGACGGCGGGACGAGGACCGTCCCGCTGCGTCTCGCCGCCGCCGGCACCGACCGCTACGAGGCGACCGTCCAGGTCGACCACGTCGGCGTCTGGACCTGGCACGTCGAGGCCTACTCCGACGACTGGGCCTCCTGGCTCCACGGCGCCCGGCTGAAGATCGCCGCCGGCGTCGACACCGAGGCCACGCTGCTCGACGGCGCCGTGCTGCTCGACCGGCTGGCAGAGGAGACCGACTCCCCCGCCGCCACCCGTGCCGCCGCCCGCATGCGCGACACCGAGCTCGACGCAGCCGAACGCCTCGCCGCGGTCGACGACCCGCGCATCCTGTCCGAGGTCGAGGAGTCGCCCGTCACCTCGCTCCGCACCGACTCCCCCGTGCAGCTGCTCGACGTCGAGCGCACCCGCGCCGGTGTCGGCGCCTGGTACGAGTTCTTCCCCCGCAGCGAAGGCGCCAAGCGGAACGCCGACGGCTCCTGGAAGAGCGGCGACTTCCGCACCGCCGCCCGGCGCCTGCCCGCCGTCGCCCGGATGGGCTTCGACGTGATCTACCTGCCGCCGATCCACCCGATCGGGCACACCGCCAGGAAGGGCCCGAACAACACGCTCGACGCCGGTCCGAACGACCCCGGCAGCCCCTGGGCGATCGGGTCGGCCGAGGGTGGCCACGACGCCATCCACCCGGACCTCGGCACCGAGGACGACTTCCGCGACTTCGTCGAGACGGCGAAGAACACGGGGATGGAAGTGGCGCTCGACTTCGCGCTGCAGTGCTCCCCCGACCACCCGTGGGTCACCGAGCACCCGGAGTGGTTCACCACCCGGGCCGACGGGTCCATCGCGACTGCGGAGAACCCGCCGAAGCGCTACCAGGACATCTACCCGATCCAGTTCGACTCCGACCCCGAGGGCCTGGTCGTCGAGGTCGAGCGGGTCCTGCGTCACTGGATCGCGTTCGGCATCCGGATCTTCCGCGTCGACAACCCGCACACCAAGCCGCTCTGGTTCTGGGAGCGCGTCATCCGTGAGATCCGCGACGAGCACCCCGACACGGTGTTCCTCGCCGAGGCCTTCACCCGCCCGGCGATGATGCGGGCCCTGGCCGAGGCCGGCTTCCAGCAGTCGTACTCGTACTTCACGTGGCGCAACACGAAGGACGAGATCGCCGACTACTTCGACGAGCTCGCCCACGAGACCTCGGACTACCTCCGTCCGAACCTGTTCGTGAACACGCCGGACATCCTCACCGAGTTCCTGCAGTTCGGCGGCCGCGCCGGGTACAAGATCCGCGCTGCCCTCGCCGCGACGGGCGCCCCGACGTGGGGCATGTACGCCGGCTACGAGCTCTTCGAGGACGTCGCACGCCCGGGCTCCGAGGAGAACATCGACAACGAGAAGTACGAGTACAAGCCCCGCGACTTCGCCCTCGCCGAGGCCGAGGGCGCGAGCCTGGCGCCGTACGTCACGATGCTGAACCGCTTCCGGCAGGCGCACCCCGCGCTCCGCCAGCTGCGGAACCTGCACGTGCACGACAGCGAGGACGACGCGATCGTCGTCTACTCGAAGCACCTCCCCGGGCAGTTCATCCGCTCGGGCCGCGCCGACACCGTGATCGTCGTCGCGAACGTCGACCCCCACTCCGCCCGTGAGACCACGGTGCACCTCGACCTCGCTGCACTCGGACTCGACCCCGAGCAGTCGTTCGACGTCCGCGACGTCGTCACGGGTGCGCGCTGGGTCTGGGGATCGTCGAACTACGTCCGCCTGGACGCATTCCAGGAGCCCGTGCACCTGCTCGTCGTGGAAGGACCCCACCGATGACCGACCCCCACACCCCCGAGCTGCCCGAGCCCCGCGACCGCGGCCAGGGGCCGAGCGTGCCCCCGGTCCAGCCGCCGCCCCCGCCAGCACGCCAGCAGCACCCGGCGAAACACGTCGACCCCGCTGCGGACGTCGACGCGCTCGACCCCGTCGACGCTGCGGACGCGGCCGGCCTGAGCGCCGGGTCCCCGGTCCCGAGCCGTCCGGTCCCCGCGCCGGTGCCGTCACGTGCTCCCCAGGCGACGCCGCGCACCGAACCGAGGACCTCGGCCCCCGGTGAGGACCTCCCCGGTGCACGTCTGCCGCGTCGCGAGGCCCCCGACCGTGACGTCCCCGAGTCGGCGACGCTCGCCGGTGGGCTGGAGACGACGCACCCCCGCCACGCCGACGCTGACGCCGAGGACACCACCCCGGCGACCACCGCGCAGGACGTGGCGGAGTCGGCGGCGGCCTCCGACCCGTCCGGCGCCACCAGCACCAGCACCACGACCGATGCGGCCTCCGCGCCGGTCGCGCCCCGACCCGCTCCCCTCGAGGAGTGGCTGCGCCAGCAGGTCGCCGAGGGCCGCTGGTCCCAGCCGCACGACGTGCTCGGCCCGCACCCGGTCGACGGCGGCACCAGCGTACGCGTCGTCCGTCACCTCGCCGAAGCCGTCCGCATCGTGCGCCCCGACGGGGACGACATCGAGCTGACCCACGAGGGCGACGGCCTGTGGTCCGGCGCCACGACCGGCGAGCTCGGCTGCTACCGCGTGGAGTCCGAGTACGTCGCGGACGACACCACGTGGACCAGCGACGACGCCTACCGGTTCCCGCCCACGCTCGGCGAACTCGACCTGCACCTGTTCGGTGAGGGCCGCGACGAGCAGCTCTGGAACCACCTCGGCGCCCACGTCACGACCGTCGACGGCGTCGACGGCGTCGCCTTCGCCGTCTGGGCACCGCGTGCCACCGCCGTCCGTGTGATCGGCGACTTCGAGGGCTGGGAGGGCCGCACCACCGCGATGCGCCGCCTGAACGACCTCGGCGTCTGGGAGCTGTTCTGGCCGGGTGCCCTCGACGGGCAGCGGTACAAGTTCCAGATCCTCACCGACGGCGGCTGGGTCGAGCGCGCCGACCCCTTCGCCCGTCGCGCCGAGGTCCCCCCGCTCACCGCGTCGGTCATCACGAGCTCCTCCTACGCCTGGTCCGACGGCGACCGGCAGTGGATGGCCGACCGCGCCGCCACGACCACGCACGACCGGCCCATGAGCGTCTACGAGGTCCACCTCGGCTCCTGGCGTCCGGGCCTGTCCTACCGCGACGTCGCCGACGAGCTCATCGGGCACGTGCAGCACCTCGGCTTCACGCACATCGAGTTCCTGCCGCTGTCCGAGCACCCGTTCGGTGGGTCGTGGGGGTACCAGGTCACCGGGTACTACGCCCCGACCTCCCGCTACGGCACGCCCGACGACCTCCGCTACCTGATCGACCGGCTGCACTCCGCCGGCATCGGCGTGATCATGGACTGGGTCCCCGGGCACTTCCCGAAGGACGAGTGGGCGCTGGCGAAGTTCGACGGCCACGCGCTGTTCGAGCACCCGGACCCCCGCCGCGGTGAACAGCTCGACTGGGGCACCTACGTGTTCGACTTCGGGCAGCCGCAGGTGAAGAACTTCCTGGTCGCGAACGCGCTGTACTGGATGGAGGAGTTCCACATCGACGGCCTCCGGGTGGACGCCGTCGCCTCGATCCTGTACCTCGACTACTCCCGCACCGAGTGGCTGCCGAACATCCACGGCGGACGCGAGAACCTCGAGGCGATCTCGTTCCTGCAGGAGACCAACGCCACCGCGTACAAGCGCTACCCGGGCATCGTCATGATCGCCGAGGAGAGCACCTCGTGGCCGGGCGTCACCCAGCCCACCAGCGCCGGCGGTCTCGGCTTCGGGCAGAAGTGGAACATGGGCTGGATGCACGACTCGCTCGAGTACGTGCAGCGCGACCCGGCCTACCGCTCGTACCACCACGACGAGCTGACGTTCTCGTTCGTGTACGCGTTCAGTGAGCAGTTCACGCTGCCGATCAGCCACGACGAGGTCGTGCACGGCAAGGGCTCCCTCTACGGCAAGATGCCCGGCGACGAGTGGCAGAAGCTCGCCAACGTGCGCGCCTACCTCGCGTTCATGTGGTCGCACCCCGGCAAGCAGCTGCTGTTCATGGGCCAGGAGTTCGCCCAGATCGGCGAGTGGTCCGAAGCCCGCGGGCTCGACTGGTGGCACCTCGACGACCCGGGCCACCGTGGCGTGCAGGACCTCGTCGCCGAGCTCAACAGCGTGTACAAGGACACCCCGGCGCTGTGGACGCACGACAGCACCGCCGAGGGCTTCGAGTGGCTCGAGGGCGGCGACGCTCCCCACGCCACGATCGGGTTCCTGCGCAAGGCCGGTGACGAGCGCCTCGCGGTGTTCGTGAACTTCTCCGGCGTGCCCGTCGAACGGCGGTTCGGACTGCCGACCGCTGGCGAGTGGCACGAGGTCCTCAACACCGACGCGGCGGAGTACGGCGGGTCCGGGGTGGGCAACCTCGGCGTCGTCACCGCCGAGGACGTCCCCTGGGCCGGTCGCCCGGCCTCGGCGAACCTCGTGGTGCCCCCGCTCGGTGCCGTCTGGCTGAAGCTCGCCCAGTAGTCCACCAGGGCAGCCGCGAACGCGCGGAGGAGGTCGGTGCCCCGACCCCCTCCGCGCGTTCGTCTGTGTGCCGCAGCGCGCCCTGCGGAGGTCGAGCGCAGCAGGTCGTCTCAGGCGCGGCGAGTCGGATCGCACGTGGGCAGCCCGGGCACCTGACCTCCGACGCGCGTTCTCACATCCCATCGCACGCGTCGTGGGTCCAACCGTCCACCGCAACGGACGGGAGGCTCGGTGCCAGCTGGCACCGAGCCTCCCGTCCGTCCCTGGCGCACACCGCTGGACGCCCCCGCGGGGTCAGTACAGCGCGCTCGCCAGGCGGCGTCGAGCCGCCACGACACGCGGGTCCTCCGCACCGATCAGCTCGAAGTACTCGACGAGCCGGACGCGGAGCGACTCACGCTCGTCGCCGAACACCGTCGGCACCAGGTCGAGCAGCCGCCCGAAGGCGTCCTCGACGTGCCCGCCGCTGATGTCGAGGTCGGCGACGGCGAGCTGTGCCTGGACGTCGTGCGGCCCGGCGCCCGCGGCAGCGCGGATGTCGTCGGCGGTGCGGCCGGCGAGCCGGTCGAGGAGCGACACCTGCGCCAGTCCCGCGACGGCCATCTGGTCGTGCGGGTCCTGCAGGATGGCGGTCTTGTACTCCTGGACGGCGGTGGCGTAGTCGCCCTGCTCGATGGCGTCGTACGCGGCCTGGTGGTGCGGCGGCAGCGGCTCCGGTTCGGGCTCGCCCTGCTCGACGGCCTCGGGGTCGACACCGGCGCCGTCGACGGTCACGCGCCCGGACACGCCGTTCTGCTCGGCGGCCTGGAGCACCTGCTCGAAGACGTCCCGGACCTCGGCCTCGGGCAACGCCCCGACGAACAGCCCCAGCGGGCGTCCGGCGATGACGGCGGCCACGGTCGGGATCGACTGCGCCTGGAAGGCCTGCACGAGCTGCGGGTTCGTGTCGGCGTCGACCTTGGCGAGCACGACACGGCCGTCGTACTCCGCGGTCAGCCGCTCGAGGATCGGCGAGAGCTGCTTGCACGGCCCGCACCACTCGGCCCAGATGTCCACGATCACGGGGACGACGGTCGAGAGCTGCAGGACGTCCTGGAAGCTCTGGTCGGTGACGTCGATGACCAGCGACGGGACGGTCAGGTCGCCGGCGGTCTCACTGCCGGGGACGCCGGCACCGGGGACGCCGGCACCGGGGGCACCGGCACCGGGGGCACCGGGGCCTGCTGCACCGGTCGGTTGTCCTGCCGGTCGCTGGGCACGCTCGACCAGGGACGACAGGTCGACGGCTCCGCGGAGTCCGGACGGGGTCGGGGGGACGTTCGTCATTGCACCTCACTCGCTGCGATCAGGCCCTGGGTGAACCCGAGCAGGACCATCTTGTCGTCCGACCCGACGGCCGGGACGGAGAAGAGCAGCTGGACGCCGTAGGTGGCGCTCACGCCCTTCTTGCTGGAGTCGACACCGGACAGGGCCTTCACGGCACCCTCGGTGTTGACGGACGCTCCGGAGGCCGTCGGCGTGACCTTCTCGATCTCGTCGAGGCTGACCGACACCAGCGCGCCGGCGCCGTTCGTCGCCAGGGCGATCGCACTGCCGTCCGGCGACTCGGACGAGTACTCGATCTTGGCGGTGTCGGGCAGGGCCTCGGACTTCTTGTCCTTGTAGTCCTTGCCGATCTTGGGCCGCAGGTCGTCGCCGTCGCTCTGGAACAGGTCGGCGTACTCGCTGTCGGCGTCCTTCGACAGGACGTCCCCGTAGGCCGTGGCGACCTGGTCGGGGGCGATCGTCAGGAGCGGGGAGTCCGACTTGAGCTGCGCGGTGCCGATCGACACAGGTGCGACGGAGGGCAGGGTGGCGTCGGCCTCGAGCGAGACGTCGTACATGACCTTGTAGTCGTCGCGTGCCGACTCCTGCACGAGGGTGAGCGCCTGCGGCGCCGTCTTCTGGTCGGAGGGGTCCGACGTCACGACGAACACCGTGCGGGGCCAGCTGTCGGTCTGCTGCGGGAGCGCGACCGAGACGTCGGCGGCCGAGATCGTCGGCGGGGCCTGGACGTCCTGGTCGGCGTCGCGGATCGTGTAGTTGGCCTTGCGGAGGTCGAGCGCGGGCCCGACGAACCGGGTGGCCGCGAGGTCAGCGTCCTTGTCGGTGTCCGCCTTCGACGCGACCTCGGCCACGCGCTGGACGACGCGGGTGATCTGCTGCCGGGTGGCGGCGGTCGGTTCGGCCTGCTCGGCCGTTCCCGTCGCCGAGGCACTCGGGGTCGGGGTCGCCGCGACGCCGCCCTGGGGCCAGTACTCCGACGAGCACCCGGCGAGCGACAGCGCACCGACCAGGACGACCGGCACCGCGATCAGCGACCGACGGCCCCGACGGGACCTGGCAGGCACCTGGGCACCGGCGGCGGCAGCGCGGCGCGAGGCACGGACGCGGGGAGGACGCGTCCCGCCACTGCGTCGGCGCGGCCCGCGGGACCGGCGCTGGTGCAGGAACGCCCAGACCAGCAGGACGATGCCGCCGAGCACGAAGACGCCGCCGGCGGTCATGAGCGGTCCGACGGAGGGGGTGGAGGTGTCGCGCGGCCAGGTGACCGAGACGTCCGACGGCGCTGCCGACGACCCCTCGCCGACGATGAGCACGGAGACGTCGTCGGGCAGCCGGACGGTGAACTGGCCGGCGTCCTCGTACTCCTGGTACCAGAGGTCGCTGCCCTTCGGGTCCGGCACGGTGGTGTCGCTGCCGGCGGTCCTGGCGACCAGTCGGGACTGGTCGGCGTCGTAGCGGAGGGTCCGGTGGCGGGCGTCGCCCACCCAGGCGTCGACGTCGGACGTCTTGCCGTAGGCGGCGAAGACCTTGCCGGAGCCGGACACGGTGATCCGCTGGTAGCCGGGGTTCGCGTTGAGCACGGACCCGGGGATGACGGTCACGGGGGCCTTGGTGGTCGAGGACGTCTGCGCGACGATCGAGGACGGCGGAGCGAAGACCGTCCGCTCGGCGACCCCCAGGCCGACGAGCAGCAGCCCGATCACGAAACTGACGATCGCCAGGACGAATCGCACGGAACTCTCTCCCTCCGCGCCGGGGTGGGGGGATCGGCGCGAATCAACGCCCCAGGGTACGCGAGAACCACTGGGAGGCGCATCCCGTCACGCTGTCCGCGAGCACAGCCCTGCTCATCGGGGCACCACTACAATCGGGGCGCGGGCGGCACCGGGCCGCCCGAGTGGACCAGTGGGAGCGACACGTGGCGAACGACGAGGCAGAGTTCGGGACCGAGCTGCGGGGCTACCGCAAGGACGAGGTCGACCGGGCGCTGAACGACCTCCGTCGTGGACTCATCAAGTCGAACACCGACCGCGCCGAGGCCGCCAAGGAGATCCGTCTCCTGCAGTCCCGCGTCTCGGACATGCAGAGCGAGCTCGACGAGGCCGGCACCCCCACGTACAGCGGGCTCGGCACCCGCCTCGAGTCGACCCTCCGCGTCGCCGAGGAGCAGTCCACGCGGCTCATCGCCCAGGCCGACATCGATGCCCAGCGCCTCCGCGCCTCGAGCCGCTCCGAGGCCGACCGCACCGTCCGCGAAGCCCAGGAAGAGGCGCGCGAGACGCTCGAGGACGCCAGGACCCGTGCCACGAACGAACTCGCCCGCGCCCGCGCGGAGTCCGGCGACACCGTGGAGCGTGCCCGCGCCGAAGCCGGCATGCTCACCCAGGACGCCCGCAACGAGGCCGCCGCGATGCGCGGCGCCGCCGTCACCGAGGCCGCCGAGACCCGCTCGGTCGCCATCCGCGAGACGAACGCGCTGCGCGCCCGCGCCGAGCACGAGGTCGCCGAACTGCGCGAACTCGCCCAGCGCGAGGCGGCCGCCGCCCGTGGCGCCGCAGCCGACCTCGACCGCGAGACCGAGCACCGTCGCAGCGTGTTCGAGGCCGACCATGCCCGCCGCGTCGAGGACCTCGACCGCGACGAGCGCACCCGCCGCGAAGCCCTCGAGCGCGAGGTCACCGACGGCCGCGCCGCCTGGGAGCACGAGCACACGGAGCGCCGCCGTGCCTTCGAACTCGAGCTCGAGACCGGGCGCGCCGACCTGGCCTCCGAGGTCGAGGCCCGGCGCGCCGAGCTCGCCGCCGAACTGGCCGACCGCCGCCGGGAGCACGACGAGGACCTCGCCGCCGCCCGCGCCGGGTGGGAGCGCGAGCTCGCCTCGGCGCGCGCCGCCCTCGCGCAGGAAGCCGATGCCGTCCACGCGCAGCTGCAGGTCGACCAGGAGCAGACCGCCGCCGAGAACGACCGCCTGCTCCAGGAGTCCGCGACACGGATCGCCCGCGAGACCGAGGAGCACCGCGAGCGCATCGACCGCGAGCGCGCCGAGGCCCTCGCCGCCGCCCAACGCGCCGCCCAGGACCACGACGCCGAGCTGGCCGCCCGACGCGAGCGCGAGCACGCCGAGGTCGACTCCGAGATCGCCGAGCGTCGCAGCGCCGAACTCGGCACGCTCGAAGCCGAGCGGACCGCCCTGCGGCAGGAGATCGACACCGCGAGGGCCGGCCTGGCGAAGGAGCGCGACGAAGCCCTCGCCGAGATCGCCCGTGAGCGGGACGAGGCCCGGACGACCCTGGAGTCCGAGCTCGCCGCCCGTCGTGACGACGCCGAGCAGGACTACCTGCAGAAGCACCACGAGACCGTCACGGAGACCCAGCGCTACCTCGACGAGGCGAACCTGCAGCTCGCCGAGGCCACCCGTCGGGCGACCGAGGCCCGCGAACGCGCCGAGCAGCTCCGACAAGAGGCAAACGACCTCGAGCGCACCAGCACCTCCGACGCCGAGGAGCACGCCCGCCGGCTCCTGGCGGACGCGCAGGAGCGCGCCCACCAGCTCGTCGCCGAGGCCGAGGAGCGCTCCGCCAGCCAGATCGCCGACGCGGAAGACCGGCTCGCCGCGATCCGGACCGAGCGCGAAGCGGTCGCCGGCTACCTGGAGAACCTGCGAGGCGTCCTGTCGCACGCCGCCGGCGTCGTCGAGGACGCCCCGACGCGGGTGGACGCGACCGACTCCTGAGGCGACCCGACCTGGAGGCCCGACCCGGTCCTCCAGGTCGGCGCACCTCCGCACCGTGGTGCGGTGCTCAGCGCGGCCAGTGGGTCGGCAGTGGTGCGGACCCCGGGACGACCAGGTCCGCGACGGCGTCGAGGACGACGCGGACGTACCGCTCCCCCACCCAGAGGTGCTTCGCACCCGCCACCGGCACGACGCGGACGTTCGGCGCGACGGCGAACCGCCGGGCGGCGTCGTCGGGCTGCAGGAAGTCGTCGTGCTCGGGCACCAGGGCGACCACGGGCACGTCGACGGCGGCCCAGCGGGCGAGTTCCGCGTCGCTCGTGCGGTGCAGCGGCGGCGAGAGCAGGACGACCCCGGCGACGGAGCCGGCCTCGACGTGTTCGAGCGCGTGCTTGAGGATCACCTCGGTCCCGAAGGACCACCCGACCAGCCACGGCGTCGGGAGCCCGCGTGCGGTGACGTCGGCAACGGCGGCGCGGAGGTCGAAGCCCTCGGAAACGCCCTCGCCGAAGGTCCCCTCGGAGGTGCCACGCGGTGAGGTGACCGAGCGGAAGTTGAAGCGGAGCACCGCGATGTCGGCGAGCTCGGGCAGCCGAGCTGCCGCCTTCTTCAGGACGTGCGAGTCCATGAAGCCCTGCGCGGTGGGCAGCGGGTGCAGGGTCACGATCGTGCCGCGCGCGGGGCGGCCCTGCGGTTCGGCGAGCTCCCCCACCAGGGTGAGGTGGTCGTCGGTGACGAGCTCGACGTCGGTGCGGACGGCGGGCAACACCGTCGCCGACCGGATCTCGGTGTCCGCGGTGGCCGGGTCGACGTCGGTCATGCCGTCCTCCAGCAGTGGTTGTGCCAGTGTCGGCGCGACGCCAGGTCGGCGGCATCGCCGAGGACCCCGTCAGCGCGCCACACGACGACGTGCGCGACGCCGGGCTCGATCGTCAGACCGCAGCCCGGGCAGAGGTACTCCTTCTGCGCGGACGCTGCCGAGATCGGCTGGACGGCGTACTCACGACCGCGACGGACCTCCGTGCGCTTCCAGCCGCTCATGAGGCGGTCGAGGCCGAAGGGTTCTTCGACGTCCTCGACCCGAGCGCCGTCGGTTCGACCCTTCGGTCGCCGCGGCCGGTTGCTGCGCGGCACTGGTGGGGGCTGCCGATCAGTACCAGTTGAAGGACTGGCTGTGACCCCACGCGCCGCACGGGGTGCCGTAGACGCCGGAGATGTAGTTCAGGCCCCAGGTGATCTGCGTGGCCGGGTTCGTCTGCCAGTCGGCACCGGCGGTCGCCATCTTCGCGCCGGGGAGGGCCTGCGGGATGCCGTAGGCGCCACTCGGGTTGTACGCGTTGACGCGCCAGCCCGACTCCTTGTTCCACAGGGAGACGAGGCAGCTGTACTGGTCGGTGCCCCAGCCGCGTGCGGTGACGAGGTCGAGCGCGATGGCCTGGGCGCTGCCCGGGTCAGGCGTGGCGGCGACGGCGGCGATGCTGTTCGACGGGGTGACCGCAGCGGCGGCGGCCGGCTTCGCAGCGTCGGTCGTCGTGGTGTCCGTGGCGGTGACGACCGGCGCGGGCTTGACGACCTTCTTCGGCACGGGCTTGACGATCTCGTAGCCGTCGCGGGTCACGTCGAAGGCGGCGTAGGTGCCGTGCGCGCTGAACTGCTGCGGCGCCGCGGGGGCCTTCGTGAGCACCGGGGTGTCGACGGCGGCCTGGGCCACGTCGGCCTGCAGCGGGTTGAACAGGGAGCCACATGCCAGCAGTGCCACGGCGAAGAACGAGAGCGCCGGCACGTTCGAGCGGCGACGCATGAAGCCGTTGAGCGTGGCGTCCGTCGCGGGACGACGCGCCGCCGAGGCGATGCGGTTCTTCGGGCTGATGCGCGCCACGGCACCGCGGCGCTGCTTGACGACGCGCGGGTCCGATGGCGTCGCGGGGCTGACCCGGTTCGCCGCCACCGACTTCGGCGCGACGGGCGCGGCTGCCTGGCCCTGCTGCGCTGGAGTCGCTGCGGTCGGGTCCACCGACTGCACCGGGGTCTCCGCCGTGCGGGTTCGGTTCAGTGCCGCGCGGCGCTCGCTGACGACGTGGTCGTCGAGGTGCTGCCGGGATGCGCGGTCGGAGCTGAGGTCTGCCGTGTGCCTGCCCATGAGTCTGACCAGGATAACGGAACGATCACGGAAAGCGAAGCACCTGGGGCCAGCGCGTCGCGACGGTCAGCGGACGGCGAGCATGACCTCGACGACGGCGTCGAGGAGCGCGTCGACCTGGGCCTCGCGGTACCCGCCGTGCTTGGGCCGGAACACGATCGAGCGGACCTCGGTCAGGCTCAGCGGCTTGCCCTCGCGGAAGTAGCCGCCCAGGCGCTTGGCGAACGCGTCGACGTCCTTCGGGTGGTACCCGGTGGCCAGGACGTTCACGCGGTGGAAGCGCTGGCCGTCGGGCCGGTCGAGGCGCTCGACCACGTCGGACGCCTTCGTGCGGGCGTCGGCGTACCAGGTCTTCTGCCCGACGTCGGCGATCTCGCGCTCGCGCTCCCGGGCGGCGAAGGCGTCCTCGAGCCGCTCGAGTGCGGCGTCGACGTGCTGCGTGGAGTACCCGCCCTTCTTCATCGAGAAAGCGGTGGCGCGGATCTTGGCGGCCTCGAGCCCCGGGGCGCTGTCGTTCGCCGTGTAGGCGCGGCGGGCGTCCTCGAGGAAACGGTCGACCTCGTCGACGTCGTAGCCGAGGACCGAGCGGGGAGTTGTCGGGAACGTCGTGGGCACGGCGACATTCTGCCAGCACACCACCCTGGGACCGGCTGGACGCGCGGACTCGGGAGCCGCTGTCGCCTGAGCGGGGTCAGTGGTTGACGATGAGGTACAGCACGTAGCCGACGGCAGCGGACGGCAGGATGCTGTCGATCCGGTCGAGCAGCCCGCCGTGCCCGGGGAGGAACGACGAGATGTCCTTGATGCCGAGGTCGCGCTTGATCATCGACTCGGTCAGGTCGCCGAGCGTGGCCGACCCGGAGATCAGGACGCCGAGGATGATGCCGAACCACCACGGCATGTCGAGCATGAGCCAGGACACCAGGATGCCCATGACGATGCTGGCGGCGACGGAGCCGGCGAAGCCCTCCCACGTCTTCTTCGGGCTGATCCGCGGCGCCATCGGGTGCTTGCCGAGGTTGAGCCCGGTCGCGTAGGCGCCGGTGTCGACCGCGACGACGACGAGGATGAAGCCGACCACCCAGAAGTTGCCGCGCTCGAGCGTCGACAGGAGCACCACGCAGGCGCCGAGGAGCGTGACGTAGGCCTGGACGAACAGGCCGTTGGTCAGGTCACGGACGACGTTGCCCCTGGACGGGCGGGGCCGTGCCACCGCGACCTCGACCAGACGCCACACGGAGATGACGACGATCCCGCCGAGGATCGTGAAGAGGGCCTGGACCTGCCCGCCGAGGAACGCCGCCGGGACCATCGCGACCGCCGTCGCGACGCTCGGGATGCGCGGGACGTCGCGACCGGCGAAGCGCATGGCCCCCGCGAGTTCCCACACGCCGAAGCCGAGGAGGAACGCGGCGACGACCATGAAGGACGGCGTCCAGAGCAGCAGCGACCCGAGCATCACGACGGCGAAGGCCAGGGCGATCGCGATCGCCGCGGGCAGGTTCCGCCCGGTGCGCGCGGTCAGGGCCTCGTTGCGGGCGTCGAAGGAGGCGCGGCGCGCATCGAACGACGCCCGCCGCTGCCGGAGCTGGGCCTCGAAGTCCGTCCGTGCGGCGCGTGCCCTGGCATCGAAGTCCTGCCGGAAGCCCTTCGCCGACGGGCGGGGGTCATCTGCTGCTGTCGGGCGGTCGGCGCCCTCGTCGTGACGCCGCATCAGACCTCGAGGAGTTCGGCTTCCTTCTTCTTCAGCGACTCGTCGATCAGGTCGACGTGCTTCTTCGTCAGGGCGTCGAGGTCCTTGTCGCCGCGGGCGATGTCGTCGTCCGACACCTCCCCCTTCAGGGCCTCGAGGTCGTCCTTGGCCTTGCGACGGATGTTGCGGATGACGACCTTGTGGTCCTCGCCCTTGCCGCGCACGAGCTTCACGAACTCCTTGCGGCGGTCCTGGGTGAGCTCCGGGATCGTCACGCGGACGATCTCGCCGTCGTTCGTGGGGCTGGCACCGAGGTTCGGGAAGGTCGCGATGGCCCGCTCGATCTCCTTCAGCGCCGTCTTGTCGTAGGGCGTCACGATGAGCGTGCGGGCCTCCGGCGTCTGGAGGGACGCCAGCTGCGCGAGCGGCGTCGGCGAGCCGTAGTAGTCGACCGGGATCTTCTGGAAGAGCGCGGCGTTGATGCGCCCGGTTCGGACGGTGGCGAAGTCGTCCTTGGCGACCTCGACGGCCTTCGCCATCTTCGCGGTCGCGTCGGTCATGACATCACTGATCACGGTGGTTCTCCTTCGGTACGTCGTCGAGTCTAGTCAGGCGCTCGGGTCAGTTGCTGACCACGGTGCCGATGCGCTCGCCCCGGATGGCGGCAGCGACGTTGCCCTCGCCCTCCATGCCGAAGACGTGCATCGGCATGCCGTTGTCCATGCAGAGGGAGAACGCGGTGGCGTCCACGACCTTGAGTCCCTGCAGCAGGGCGTCCTGGTACGTCACGTGGTGCAGCTTCTCCGCGGTCGGGTCCTTCTTCGGGTCGGCGGAGTACACGCCGTCGACGCCGTTCTTGGCGACGAGGACCTCGGTCGCGCCGATCTCGAGCGCACGCTGCGCGGCGACCGTGTCGGTGGAGAAGTAGGGCAGCCCGGCGCCGGCGCCGAAGATGACGACCCGGCCCTTCTCGAGGTGCCGCTCGGCACGCCGCGGGATGTACGGCTCGGCGACCTGGGTCATGCTGATCGCGGACTGCACCCGGGTGGCGGCACCGGCCTGCTCCAGGAAGTCCTGCAGCGCCAGGGCGTTCATGACCGTCCCGAGCATGCCCATGTAGTCGGCACGTCCGCGGTCCATGCCGCGCTGCGAGAGCTCGGCGCCGCGGAAGAAGTTGCCACCGCCCACGACGATCGCGACCTCGACCTCGCGCGCGGCGTCGGCGATCTGCTTCGCGATGGTGGCGATGACGTCGGGGTTGACCCCCAGGGAGCCGGCGCCGAACGCCTCTCCGGAGAGCTTCAGCAGGACCCGTCGGCGTCCGGTCGTCTCGTCGGTCATGTGTCGCACCCTTCGTCGAATGTCTCGTGGGAATCTACCCGGCCGCAGCCGGTCCGGCGGAGGCGCGTCGAGCCTCCGGACCGGTACGCGCCGCAGCGCGCAGAAACGGGGCCAGGAACCGATGTGGTTCCTGGCCCCGTCACGGGTTCGTTACGCGCCGACCTTGACGCGGGCGAAGCCCTGGATCGTGATGCCGGCGTTGGACGCGGCCTTCGCGACGGAGATCTTGTTGTCCTTCGCGTAGTCCTGGTCGAGGAGCGACACCTGCTTGATGTAGGCGTTCACCCGACCCTCGACGATCTTCGGGAGGGCGGCCTCGGGCTTGCCCTCCTCGCGCGTGATCGCCTCGACGGTGGCGCGCTCCTTGGCGATCTCGTCAGCCGGGACCTCGTCGCGCGTCAGGTACGTCGGGTTCGCGAACGCGACGTGCTGCGCGATCGAACGGGCCTCGGCGGCGTTGTCGCCCTCGTAGGCGACGACGACGGCGATCTGCGGGGGCAGGTCCTGGCTCGTCTTGTGCAGGTAGATCTCGAAGGAGGAGCCCTCGACACGGCGGACCGTGCGGACCTCGAGCTTCTCGCCGAGCGCAGCAGCGTTCTCGTTGACGACGTCGAGGACGGTCTTGCCGTCGAGCGGGGCCTGGTTGGCCGACGCGACGTCGGTGGCGCCCGCAGCGGCGACCGCGGCGAGGACCTTGTCGGCGAGGGTGGTGAACTTCTCGTTCTTCGCGACGAAGTCGGTCTCGCTGGCGAGCTCGACGACGGTGGCGGCACCGTTGTCGGCGGTCGCGACGACGACGCCCTCGGAGGTGGCGCGGTCATCGCGCTTGGCGACGGCCTTGGCACCCTTGATGCGGAGCAGCTCGACGGCCTTGTCGTAGTCGCCGTCGGCCTCGACGAGCGCGTTCTTCGCGTCCATCATGCCGGCCCCGAGGTCCTCGCGGAGCTTCTTCACGTCCTGTGCGGTGAAGTTTGCCATTGGCTGGCGTCCTTTCTGGACTGTGCGTGTGTGGGGATCGAGCGGAGTCGAGGGCGCCGGGCCGTGTGGCCCGGCGCCCTCGGACACTCACTCGGCGGGGGTGGTCTCCGCTGCGGCCGCGGCCTCGGCGGTGGGCTCGGCGTTCTTCGCCGCGTCGGGGATCGGCTCGCCGATCTCCTTGTCCGCGACCTGCGCGTCCGCGTTGTTCTCCTCGACCGTGCTGCCCTCGGGGGCGGCGTCGGCGGCCGGCGTCGCGCTGTCGCCCCCGAGGAGCTCCTGCTCCCACTCGGCGAGCGGCTCGGTGGCCTCGTCGTCGTCGCCACCGTTGTGGCGGGTCTTGAGGCCCTCGGCTGCGGCGTCCGCGATGATGCGGGTCAGCAGGCCGACGGAGCGGATCGCGTCGTCGTTGCCCGGGATCGGGTACGTGATCTCGTCGGGGTCGCAGTTGGTGTCGAGGATGCCGATGACCGGGATCCCGAGCTTCTGCGCCTCGTCGACGGCGAGGTGCTCCTTCTTGGTGTCGACGATCCAGAGCGCGCTCGGGGTCCGCGTGAGGTTGCGGATGCCGCCGAGGGTCTTGTGGAGCTTGTCCAGCTCGCGCTTCTTGATGAGGAGCTCCTTCTTGGTGAAGCCCTTCGTCGTGTCGTCGAAGTCGAGCTCCTCGAGCTCCTTCATGCGCGCGAGGCGCTTGGACACCGTCTGGAAGTTCGTGAGCAGACCGCCGAGCCAACGCTGGTTGACGTACGGCTGGCCGACGCGGGTCGCCTGCTCGGCGATGGAGCCCTGCGCCTGCTTCTTGGTGCCCACGAAGAGGATCGTGCCACCGTGCGAGACCGTCTCCTTGACGAAGTCGTACGCGCGGTCGATGAACGCCAGCGACTGCTGGAGGTCGATGATGTGGATGCCCGAGCGCTCGGCGAGGATGAAGCGCTTCACCTTCGGGTTCCACCGACGGGTCTGGTGTCCGAAGTGGACGCCGCTGTCGAGCAGCTGGCGGATGGTGACGACGGCCATGTGCCGTCCTCCTTCTGGTTCTCGGCGCACGGCATGACCGTGCACCTGGTGCGGTTGTGTCGACCACGACCGGAGGTCGAGGTCCCTGGTGCCCTGACACCCGACCGCCCGCTCGTGAGAGGGGACCGATGACCGGGTGCGTTGCGTGGACACGCGAAGTCAGCGCGCCACGGCGCGCTGCTGGGGAAATGCTAACAGAAAGGAGGCACGGTGCGGGTCGGACCCGCGCCGTGCCTCCTGGCCGTGGTGACTAGGCCTTGGCGGCGCTCGTCTCCCCCTCGGCGGAGATGCCCATCTCCTCGAGCGAGCGGCCCTTGGTCTCGGGGATCTTCGCGATGACGAAGAAGAACGAGATGAGGGCGAACAGCGCATAGATGCCGTACGTGACGGTGAGGTTGAAGCCCGACAGGACCGGGAACGAGATCGTGACGATGAAGTTCGCGACCCAGTTGGCGGCCGACCCGATGCCGAGCGCGGTCGCACGGATGCGGTTCGGGAACATCTCGCCGAGGAGCACCCACATGAGCGGACCCCAGGTGGCACCGAACGACACGACGAACAGGTTCGCGAAGATCAGCGCGATGATGCCCCACGCGCCCGGCAGGCTCGGCTCGCCGTCGACCATCACGGACTGCGAGAACGCGATGGCGACCATGGCGAGCGAGACGAACATGCCCGCGGAACCGGCGACCAGGAGCGGCTTCCGACCGACCTTGTCCACCAGGAAGATCGCGATGAACGTCACCGCGACGTTGACCACCGAGGTGATCGTGGAGATGAGGAACGAGTCGTTCTCCTTGAACCCGACGGCCTGCCAGAGGGTGGTCGAGTAGTAGAAGATCACGTTGATGCCGACGAACTGCTGCAGCACGGCCAGGATGATGCCGACCCAGACGATGGGCTGCAGGCCGAAGCGGCTGCCGCGGATGGAGCCCTTCTTCTCGTTGGCTTCCTTCTCGATGCCGTCCTGGATCTCCTCCAGGCTGGTGTTGACGGTGTCGCGGGGCACGATCTTCGTCATCACCTCGCGGGCGTCGTCCTTCCGGCCCTTCGTGAGCAGGTAGCGCGGCGACTCCGGCAGCGTGATCGCCAGGATGCCGTAGACGATCGACGGGATCACGCCGACCAGGAACATCCAGCGCCAGGCCGGCAGCCCGGCGACCTCGGCCGAGGCGCTGCCCGCCGTGACCGCGAAGAACTGGTCGGAGAGCAGGGCGGCGAAGATGCCGAGCGTGATCGCGAGCTGCTGGAACGAGGCCAGCCGCCCACGGATCGCCTTCGGGGAGACCTCGGAGATGTACGCGGGGGCGATGACCGACGCGGTGCCGATGCCGAGACCGCCGATGAGGCGCCACAGGACGAAGTCCCACGTGGCGAACGCGAAGCCGGACCCGATCGAGGAGACGAAGAACAGCACGGCTGCCCAGAACATCACCCGGGTGCGACCCCAGCGGTCAGCGAGACGGCCGGCGAAGTAGGCGCCGAACGCACACCCGATGAGGGCCGAGGCGACCGCGAAGCCGCTGGCGCCCTCGGACAGGTCGAACTCGCCCTTGATGGCCTCGACGGCGCCGTTGATGACGGACGAGTCGAATCCGAAGAGGAAGCCACCCACGGCCGCCGCGATGGCGAAGAGGGTCACCTTCCCCTTGAACGCACGGTCTTCTCCGTGCCCGGTTGCTGTGTTCGACACGATGCTCCTGGGTTCTGCCGCCGTGCGGGATCGTGCACGGTGCCCCGGCGGTCGACTGGTTCGCCGGCCGGGCGGCGTTGCGTGGTCCGGAGCGGCCTCGACGATACTCCCCGAGCGGCTGGTGGTCATAACCAGGTTCGTGGGGCGGGTGTCGGAGGTTCTCGACTCGGAACGACACGCTCGCTGTCGTACGACGTCGATGGTGTCGTTCGAGCTCGGGCAGGCCGGGGGTGGCGCGGGCGACCGTCCCGTTCTTGACTCGGAGCGACACTGTCGCTGTCGCACGACGTCGATCTTGTCGCGCAAGGGCTCGGCTCGCCTTCGCCGTCCCACCACAGCCGGGAGGCTCGCCCCACCCTCCACAGATCCGCCACCGCCCGTCACCGGTCGCCGCACGACCGCCACGCTGGTCCCATGGACCGCCTCACCCTGGTGCTCGCCCTGCTCGGGCTCGTCTGCACGACGGCACTCGCTCCGACTCCGGCACTCGCTCCGACTCCGGTACGCGCTCCTGGCGCCGCCGGGACTGATCTCGGTGGTGCGGGCCCCAGTGGTGCGGCTTCCGGTGGTGCAGCTCCCCCGTGGGTGTGGCCGACCGGGTCACGCGTGGTCGAGCGGCCGTGGGAGCCGCCCGCGGACGACTACGCGGCCGGGCATCGCGGCATCGACGTCGCTGCCCCGCTCGGCACCACGGCGGTCGCGGTCGACGATGGCGTCGTGACGTTCGCCGGAGCCGTCGGCGGCCGGCCCCTCGTGACGATCGACCACGGCGGCGGACTGGTGAGCACGCTCGACTCGGTGCAGCCCTCGGTCGCGCGGGGCGACGTCGTCGAGCAGGGCGACCCCGTGGGACTCGTGGCCGTCGGGCACTGCCCCGCGGACGACCCGTGCGTCCACCTCGGCGCCAGGCTCGACGACCGCTACGTCGATCCCATGCCGTACCTGTCCGCGGCCGCGTGGCCGGTCTTGCTCCCCGAGTCCGCCTGGCCCGGGTGACGCGGGGCAGTCGTCGTCAGGCGCGAGGATGCGCCGTTCGGTAGACCTCGCGGAGCCGCGCCGAGGACACGTGCGTGTAGATCTGGGTCGTGCCGAGGCTCGCGTGCCCGAGGAGCTCCTGCACCGCCCGCAGGTCCGCTCCCCCGTCCAACAGGTGCGTCGCTGCCGTGTGCCGGAAGGTGTGCGGGCCGCTCGGGCCCTCGCCCGGCAGGTCCTGCAGCAGCCGCGCGACCACGCGGTAGGCGCTGCGCACCCCGAGGCGCCCACCCCGGTCGCCGAGGAACAGCGCCGGCGACGCCGTCCCCGCTGCCCGGGCGGCGAGCACGGGACGACCCCGCGCGAGCCAGGCCTCGATCGCGTCCTGTGCCGGCACGCCGAACGGCACGACCCGCTCCTTGCCGCCCTTCCCGAGCACCCGCACCGTCAGGCGTCCACGATCCAGCGCGGCGACGTCGATGCCCACCAGTTCGCTGACCCGGATCGCCGCGGCGTAGAGGAGCTCGACGAGCGCGAGGTCGCGCAGCGCCACGGGGTCGTCCCCGCTCGCGCGCCCAGCGAGCCCGTCGAGCAGCTCCCGGACCTGGTCGGCCGAGACCACCCTCGGCAGGTGCGAGGCGCCCTTCGGAGCCCGCAGTCGCACACCGGGGTCGTTCGGCAGGACGCCGTTCTCGCTCCCCCACCGCGTGAAGGCCCGGACCGACGATGACCGCCGCGCGATGCTCGACCGCGCCAGGCCACGCTCGTTCGACTCCCAGAGCCAGTCCCGCAGCACCTCGAGTGACAGCTCCTGCACGTCACTGAACCCGCGGGCCGCGGTGAACCGCAGGAGGTCCTCGAGGTCGCCCCGGTACGCGCGAACCGTCTGCTCGCTGAGCCCCCGCACGTGCAGCGCGTCGCCGAGGAACGCCGAGACCGCGCCACCGAGTGACCCGCCGCGACCGTCCATGCCCCAACCCTAGGCACCGGGGCATCACCGCGCTGCCCACCCGTCCGGGCGTCGGACGACGAGCCCCTGCAGTTCGGCCAGCGCCAGGGCGTCCGTGGCCGCGGCGACGGAGAGCCCGGACCGTCGAGCGACCTCGGTCACCGGCGCGGGACGTCGCCCGAGGGCGTCGACGGCCCTGACCACCTCGGGGTCCTCCGACGCCGACCGCAGCGGCACGGCGTCCTCCGGCTGCACCGACGGTTCCCCGGCGGCCTCGAGCGCCGCGCGCACCGGGTCGTCCGGCTGGACCGCGAGCTGCGCCCGACCCTGCGCGACGAGCCGGTGGCACCCGAAGGACGCCGGGGAGGAGAACGCACCAGGCACGGCCAGCACCGGTCGTCCCAGCTGCGCCGCGTGGTGCGCGGTGTTGAGCGCCCCGGACCGTGCCCCGGCCTCGACCACCACCGTCGCGTGCCCGAGCGCCGCGATCAGGCGGTTGCGGGCGAGGAACCGCCACCGCGTGGGACGTGTCCCGGGTGGTGACTCCGCAAGCAGCAGCCCCTGGTGCCCGACGGTCCGGAGGAGCTCGACGTGTCCAGCGGGGTAGAGCTGGTCGATCCCGCCCGCGAGCACCGCGACCGTGGGCGTGCCGGCGGCGATCGCGACCCGATGTGCCACGGCGTCGATGCCGTACGCCCCGCCGCTGATCACCGTGCACCCGGCATCGGCCGCCGCCGACGTGATCTCCGCCGTGGCCTCAGCGCCGGCGAGCGTGTTCGCGCGGCTGCCGACGACCGACAGGCACGGGCGATGCAGTGCTCCGGCCGGGCCACGGAGGCGTCCGCGTCCCCAGAGCATGAGCGGGGCGTGGGCACCGAGGTCGGTCAGGCGCTCGGGCCAGTCCGCGTCCCCAGGCAGCAGCAACGCACCGCCGACCCGCTGCGCGGACGCCACCACCGCCGCGACGTCGAGGGCATGGGTCCGCGGGCGCCACCGGGCCACCGCCGCCACGAGCGCGGTCTCGAACGCCGCACCCTCGCCGGGGCCGACGACGCCCGCGTCCAGACACGCACTCACGAGCACGGCCATGTCGCGCTGGACTGCCTCGAGCACGAGACCGAGCGCCCTGGCTGCCCCGAGTGCCTCGACGAGCACGCCCGCGGTGAAGTCCCCCGGTTCCACGAGCGAGCCCCACGCGATCCGGGCGAGGGCGTCCTCGGTGTCGAGCGCGCCCTCGTGCACCGCACCGAGGTCCACCGGTCGCGTCGCACCGCCGACGCCGCTCACAGCGCGCTCCGGAGCCCGATGGCCGCGCGGACCTGCGGCTCGCCGGGGAGGTCGATCCCGCCGAGGTCGGCCAACGTCCACGCCAGCCGCATCACCCGGTCCCAGCCCCGCATGGTGAGTGTGCCGAGGTCGAGCGCCCGGTCGAGGTCCTTCGTCGACCCGGGTTCCGCGCGCCCCGCTCCACGCAACCAGCTGCCCGCGACCTCGCTGTTCGTGGTCCATCCCGTGCCCTCGAGCCGGGCGTGCATCCGGGCCCGCGCCGCGGTGACGAGCGACCGGGCCTCGGCGGTCGTCGGCGTGCTGCCCGCGGCTCGTCGGATCGCACCGGTGGTGACCCGTTGGACCTGCACGCGGATGTCGATCCGGTCGAGCAACGGCCCGGACAGCCGTCCCATGTACCGCCGGAGGGTCATCGCCGTGCAGTCGCAGGGCGGCGCACCGGACCCGGGCCGGGCTCCGGCGTTCCCGCACGGGCAGGGGTTCGCGGCGAGGTTTTATAGGGGGCTAACCCACGTCAATCTGTTAGTCCCAAGAGCGCCCGGCTACGTATTCTGCGGGGACGCAGGTCAGCATGCGATCTGAACTGACGCAGAGCGGCACCTCTGGCAGGCACGACGACTCTGGACTACGACAGGATCATGATCCGTTCCAACGATGATTGCGTCACAGCCCAGCCGACCATCGTGCAGTTCTGCCCTCGCGACCGAACAAGGAGCGACAAGAACGCGCCTGGGCCGACGTTGCCCTCGCGCAGATGAGTTCGGTACGTCGACAGATCCACTTGGCTTGGCATCAAGGAGCTAGTGGGGTGTGTGTGCCACTCACCGATCCATTGAGAACGATCTCGGTCCCACGCCTCGTCCGCCAGTTTGGAGGCATAGTGCGTGTCTCGATCAAACCTGCGTGCCTGGTGCACTGCCCCAGGTCCGGGCCCACCCGCGACGCTCACCAAAATCTCGGCCTCAAGGTCATGTCCGAGGAGCACTCCACCCGTTTCGAGATTGGCGTCGGTCCGGACCACCTCGGTTTCGATGGCACGGCGCGCTGCCGCACTCAACCTGACGAGCCCGGGAGTCGACGGGGCTACGTCAGAGAACATGTCGCGCACACGGCTCGAGGCGGCGGCACTTCCGACCACCGGACCTCCCCCGGCGCCGAGACGCCAAACGGGCCCGCAAGCGCCGCCACCGGCCGTAGCCCGATGACGGCGTGATCGCTCGGAAGGCGCGAACCCGGCATTCCCTGTCGCGACTCGAGGAGCGTTGCGATAGTCGCCTGTGCCGCGAATTGCCCTACCAACTGCAGGTCGCTCGGGATCGCCGTCATTGGCTTGTGCGAACTTCCAGTGCCGTACCCGAGTTCCTGATCGGCTTCCGGGTCGATCCACCCGTTGGCTTCCAGGTAGGCGCGGTGACAGAGCAAACATCCTCGGCCGCGGCCTGGGCGCGATCGGAAGATCTCGCCGATACTCCCGTCATTGAGTACGCATGCGAAGATCGCAGACGTCCGAGCGAGACGGGCCAGATGATTGACCACGCGTCGCGGGGCAATTCCATCTGCGCAACAGAGCACGACTGTCGAGGCCTGAATGATCGGACGAAGGAGCTCGGCGTGCTCGACGACGTCCAGTCGGTGTGGGATGAGCGTTGTCCGAGTGGCCGGATTCGTCTCCGCGTCACGCTCGGCTATCAACGCAGCCAAGGCGTCGACTTTGTACCGACCTACCGATTCAGGCCCCAGACGATGGCGGATTAGGTTGTGCCACAGAAGCCGATCGGGATCCACGAGGTGAAGTTCCCCCACGCCAATTCGCGAGAGCGCGTCAGCCGCCGCGCTGCCGATGGAACCGGTGCCGACAAGGGTTATCGACTCTTGCGCCAGTTGACGGAGCGGCCAGTCGCCAGTGAGTTGGGAAGCGCCAAATTCGTCCGGCTCGGCATGAACCGGGAATGGGACGACACCGTCTCGTTCGATCAGCCATCCCGAGAATTCTGGCATGCCCGCTGCCCTCAGTTCCGGAGGAACGTCTTCGTGGCTCACAATGAGCAGTCCTGAGATGGCGCCGGGGTCGTCGGTCCCGGGGACCATTTGATGGAGGGCGTCGAAGGGAAGGGCTCCGTTTGGTCGCCGTGTGAGCAAGAGGTAGGTTGCCGCGAGATCCGGGCTGTCCGATCGTGCCCATTGCCCCCACCGAGTCAGGTCACCCCACGTCAGCGATGCGAACGCCCGATCGGGGCGCACGTCGACGAATGTGTTCTCGCTCGTCTCGACAGCGTCTACGACGAAGCGACCGTCTGCCTCAGAGAGCTTGAATCGGAGGTTGCCGAGACGACGCGACGAGGCATTCATCAGACGAAGGGCATCGCGCGGCACCATTACGAACGGAGAGTTGGTCATTCCTCGGCCGCCTGCTTCGCCTGCTCAATGACGAGGTCGTCAAGGTGCGTGTCGGTGACGATTCCCCGTTCGGTCATCCGATCAATCGCGCCTCGATGCATCAGCTCGTATTCGATGCGCCAGCCGGCGCTTTTGAGGACGATGTCTCCGATGCTGGCCAAGGGGTCCCACATCCCGTCGGACTGAAAGAGGCAGAGCGACCCTCCCGGCGAGACATGCCAGACAGTGTCCGAGACCTCGAGGATCGCTGGTTGTGGCTCCGTTGGGTAGACGCGAGGCGGCAGCATTGGGTACGCCGAGGGGTAGGTGATGACGACGCTCATCGGGTTCGGAAGGAGCGCGTCGAGGTTCGGGGGTGCGGGCCGATCAAACGGCCATAGAGGCAGTGTGCCGACCCAGCCACCGTTCGCGAGGAACTCACCGTCCGGGGTGCGACGGAGCAGTTCCGGCGCGATGACAGCCAGTTCATCGACATCTCGGAGGAGCCGGCTCGGGTCCCAGTCGAACCACCGGGTTAGGGCTGCTTCGTCCGTCACCCTTGCGGACTGTCTTTCACGGTCCGTGGCCCATCAGGCACGACGGCTGCGCCAGCGGCCGCGAGAATCTCCGGAAACTGTTCGCCGAAGATCTCTCGCCACAGCCGGCTCGCACGCGCGTCATCTTGCGCGACTTGCGCTGCGCCGGCGTCGATGGCGATGTTCGACGCGGTCCGGAGTCGAGAGCCGAGCTCGTCCATGTCGAGATCGCTCTGGATTGGGCCACAAAGGTTTGCCGGGTCTTCGACGACGAGCCCGGAGTCGATCCGGAACGCGGCCGCAGTGAAGAAGTTTCGAATCGCGGCAGGTCGATTGAGGTCAGTGGACAGGTGTTCGAGTGCGAGCACTTCCATCACAAGCGACTTGACCTTGAGCGGAGCTTGCTCCGCGCCCCAGAACTTCAGCATTCGGACGGCGCCTGCGTACTGCGACCACTCTGAGTGCTTTCGGGCAGCCTCCGCGATGAGGTACTCAGGATCCGCGTCCACCCATCGTTCGCTACGCGCTTCGGGGATCAGGAAGCCCCTATCGGTCCTGAGCGCTGGCATGACATCGACGGTGAACGCATCCACGTCTTCGGGATCGTCCAAGAAGCACTTGACCGCGTGGTTTCGAGGTCGAGCGAGGCGAACCAGCTGGTCGACCGTGCCTGCCCCGACCCCGAGAAGGCGGTTGACGGCGGCGCGCGCATGATCAAGGGCTTCGTGGGCGGATGCACCGGACGCACCCCACGCCTCGTGCTGATCGGCGTCGTAAACAACAATGAGGTCGACATCGTGGATTGGATCTTTGTGAGTTCCTCGAGCCAATGAGCCGGAGGGTACGACCTCGACGACGTCGGGTTCGGACTTGAACGCACGCTCGAACAAGCGCCTCCGGCGACGGGCCTCGGCCACCTGATCGGGGTCCGCGTTCACGACGGACTGGAAGGTCGCGAACGAATCGAAGATGGTCATGGCACTCCACAGATTCCAAGTTTTGGGTGATCCTCACGCTAGCGTCGACCACCGACATCCGCGCATAGGGTGAGCACGGGACCGAAACGAGGGGTGCATGGCCAAGCAACATCGCGTCGATATCAGAGAGGCGTTCGTCAAGCGACAGCGCCTCTTGGCTGCTCAGCTCGAGTTGCCGCTGGACTTCACCAAGCACCCCACCACCCTTGGAGATGCGTCGGAGGCGAACTGGGGCCGAATGCTCCGCTCGTTCCTTCCGGGGCGGTACGAGATCGGCCCTATCTTCGCCATGGACTCGAACGGCGATCAGAGCGAGCAGATCGATCTTGCAATCTACGACCGCCAGTACTCGCCACTATGGTTCGAGGCCGGATCCAGCCGCATCGTGCCCGTCGAGAGCGTGTACGCGGTCCTCGAGGTGAAGCCCGAGGTCGCGGCAGGGACCCTAGGGTACGCGGCCGAGAAGGTCGCGAGCGTCCGTCGCCTCGTCCGCCGGTCCGGACCGATCGTGGACATCTCGGGTACGCATGATGGGCCTCCGCCTGAATCTCGACCCATTCTTGGCGGCATCGTCGGGCTCCGAAGCGGATGGACGAACGGGTTTGACTCGCCCGCGGCGAAAGCGCAACTGGCCAGCCACGACGGCGACGCTCATCTCGATCTGGGGCTCGCCCTAGAGCACAACGCTTTCGATCACGTTCTTGACAGCGCGAACTTGGAACTCCTCCGGCCGGGTCTAGAAGTGTCTTCACCAGGTACTCAACTGATCTTCTTCGCGTTGCGTCTGTTCCGCAGGCTTCAGTCTGTTGGCACTGCGATGGCGGTTGACCTGCGTGCATACGATGCCCTGCTCGAGGGCATCGATCCGGCCGAGTTCCCGGACAGCGGCGGAGACTAGTCCGCTTGCCATCCACCGGACGGTCTAGCCCACCCGCAAGATCCGGCGTGGCGCGACTCGACGGTCCCGAATATCCGGCCGAAAGGGCGGTCGTCACGCAGCAGAACCCCCGCGGACGCGCTGTCGAAGAGCGGTACCTTCATAGAGTGGAAGATCAGACTGCGCAGAATATCGCCGACGCTGTCGTGGGCATCGTACAGCGGGAGCTAAGGGGGTTCGAACCGGCGGATGCCGCCCCCGATGAATCGGGCCCCTTCTACACCCACCGTCTACCGATTGCAGCGGTCGCCTATGAGGGGATGTTCGACTTGCTGTTCCGGAGCCTGGGTGCATTTTCGGAGCCAGCATTCGACAAGACCCGTTGGTTGTACTCGTTCAGTCTCAACGGCAGAAGCTGTCGACTCCGCTGGACGAAGTCCGGCATACGGCTCGACTTGTTTGGTCCACAATCAGACGATCATGATGAGCCAGCGGACGCCGCAGCCATCGCGACGCGGCTGTTGAAAGCCGCCAGATCGCTTTACAGCCGTATCGTGACGCCCCAACTCAGCCCCAGCATCCGAGCCGGTCGAGCCGTCGTCCTAAATCAGTTACCGCGTTACCGCGGGATGGTCGACTTTCACCGCCAGACGATCGAGCGCGCGAAAGTCGCAAATCCGCTGCACGTGTCAGGTCTCGCTACAGGAAAACTTGAAATCTCGGAAGCCATCCCCCAGCTGTTCGGGAGCCTGCTCGGCGCGAGCTTTCGGGAGCGGGATCAGTCATATCGGGCAACAGCGCTCATTGCGGGATACTTCGCTTGGGTACAACACCTGCTCGTAATTCTCTCGTCGTTCTCGCCTGCGGTCCTGAAGGAGGGTTTCTCCCTCGAAGATCTACTGACTGGGCAGTGGGCTCAGCAGTTCGACATAGCTTTTCCGAAACCTCACGACGTGGGGACTGCTCGGCTGAAGATGGAACTGGGCGACCTCGCGCGCGAGTTCCGCAATCCGCTACTCCACGGCGGCGGTGGCCGCTTCGAGGATGGCGTGGTGGTGGAATGGGCGCCCGGCCACGAGTCGATTGCGATCGATACGGACGCGCTCACGGATCAGTACATGCTCCTGCGCCCCTCGTTGACGGAGGAGCAAATCGCCAATCTGCTTAGGCGCGTCGACAGTATCGATGCGGGGTTTGAGCAGCACCCGTTCTTCGGCTGGGCGTCCGAAGGCCTGCATGCGGATTTCCGCCGCGAATTCGTGGAACGAGCACTTCAGGAGCGGCTCAGCGGCAGCGCTTCAGCCTTCACAGACGCAGCGAGCCGCGCGTTCGATGACTCCGTCAATTGGGACCGATAACTGCTGCTGGTCAGGTCCGTCGCGACCCTCGGCTGTGAGCAGCCTCGCTCTGTGTCGTCGTTTTCGCTGTGATCGGTGTCGGGTCAGATGGTGCCGATGACGAGGGCGCTGCGGGCGGCTTCGACGACGTCGTTGGTGGTGACGTCGAGCTTGTTGATCTTCAGGACGCGTTGGATTTGAGGGAGCAGGCGTTCGAGGAGGCGCAAGTTACCGCGGGTAATTCGTTCGACGGCGGCGATGGCTTGTGCGTCTGTGAAGTCGTCGGGGTCGGATGTCTTGCCGAGCTTGCGCCATTGGCGTTCGAGGATGAACAGCAGCTCGTCGTGGCCGAGGGGACGGTACTGGTGGGCGAATCCGAGTCCGGGTGCCGTCGGCGAGAGCCGGGTATCCGCCGGTTCGGTAGCGGGTGAGCCAGCGTTGCAGGGTGCGCTCGGCGACGCCCGTGGTGCGGGCCAGGGTGGCGAGCGGGATGGCGTCCTCGACGTGCAGTCGAAGGATGCCTCACCCCTCGCTCGCGTCCATGACTGGCTACATCGTCGGTGAGGGCTTCGGCCGCCTGGCAGCGACCGGTTCAGCTTGGCGGGCGATGGCCCGGTAGATGGTGGTGCGGCTCACGCCGAGCACGCTGCCGATCTGGGCGACGGTCATGTCTTGCTGTTCGTAGAGCCGGCGTGCGGTGCGCACCTGGTCCGCGGAGAGCCGGGAGGGCCGGCCACCGGTTCGGCCGCGGGCTCGGGCGGCGGCGAGGCCGGCGTTGGTGCGTTCCTTGATGAGGTCCCGTTCAAACTCCGCCAGTGCGGCGAAGACGTGGAATACGAGGCGACCACCGGGTGAGGTGGTGTCGATGGTCTCCTGCAAGGACCGGAATCCGATGCCGCGTTCAGCGAGGGCGTGCAGCTGATCGATGAGGTGCCGGATCGACCGGCCGAGCCGGTCGAGTCGCCAGACGACGAGAGTGTCGCCGGGGCGGAGCTGGTCGAGGAGCTTGTCGAGCTCGGGTCGGTGTTGGAGCGAGCCGGACATGGTGTCGACGAACACTCGGTAGCAGCCCGCGGCGTTGAGTGCGTCGATCTGCAATGACGCGTCCTGGTCGGTGGTGGACACGCGCGCGTACCCGAGGAGGTGGCCCATAAGCAGAATGTAGCGAAACTCGATCGACAGGAACAGTAGCGGCACGTAGATTCTGGGACTGAGTTTCGTGACAAGACATGCCGCTCTGAGCCATGATTCGGCGTGCTCGAGTTCATTTGTAGCGGAATCGGAGGTATATGTGACAAGTTCAGAGCAGGGACCCGAGGTCGGAGCCGAGGGAGGGGTAGGTGGCGGTGGCGGATCTGAGTTGCCGTGTCGTGAGCCCGAGTTTGATGGCGAGGCCGAAAGTGTTGATCAGTTCCGAGTAGCCGGGGCCGAGGAGGTGTGCGCCGAGGATTTGGTCGGTGCGGATGTCGATAATGACCTTGGCCGCGGCGGTGGTTTCGGCCACCCGGTAGGTGGAGTACCAGCCGCTGGTGTCGGTGAAGCGGATGGCGATGTCGTGGCTCGGGGCCGCTTCTTCTTCGAGGAGGCCGACGCGGTTGAGTTCCGGGATGGTGAATATGGTCGTGGGGACCCCGATGTAGTCAGGTGCCGTGGTGGTGCCCTTGAGCATGTTCGACGCGGCGACTTTCCCTTCGAACACGGCCACCGGGGTCAGGGGGCGCCCGGCCGTGTCGGCGGCGTCTCCGGCGGCGTACACGGCGGTGTTGGTGGTGCTTTGCAGGTGGCCAGCTACCGTGACCCCACGCGGACCGCTGGCGATGCCGGCAGCGTCCAGGCGCAGGCTCTCGACATTCGGGAGGCGGCCGGCGCCGTGGACGACGAGGTCCGCATCGATGCGCTTTGCTATGCCGTCACTGTCGACGCCGATCTGCAGTCCGGTGGAAGTGGCGTCCACCGTGGAGACGCGGGTACCGCGGAGGATGCGGATGCCCGCCTGCTCGCTCCGTGACACCAACAGCCCCACCAAGTCGGGATCGAATTCGCGCAGCGGCCGGGGACCGTGGTCGACGATCGTGCACTGCGCACCAGCTCGGGCGGCGATGTGGGCGAACTCAAACGAGATGAACCCGCCGCCAATGAACACGATCCGCTTGGGCAGTTCCTCCAGATCGAGGAACTGCGTGCTGTCGATCAGGTGCTCCGCCCCGGGGAACGTCAACGGCTTTGGTGTGGCGCCGGAGGCGATGAGGAACCTTTCCGCCTGATGGGTCGTGCCGTCGATGCTCAGGGTGTTCGGACCGGTGAACTCAGCATGGCCGTGGAAGGTGGTGGCGCCGTTGCCGGTGAGTTCGTCTTCCACGCCCTTCGGTACCCCATCCGTGAAGCCGCGCTTTCTCTGCATCAAGGCTGCCCAGTCGACACTGAGGCCGTTTTCCTGAATACCGGTGCCGTTCATCAATCGGGCGGCATCGATGACTTCCGCTCCGCGGCGGAGGATCTTCTTCGGGTCGCATCCGCGAAGAGCGCACGTGCCCCCGTAGGGCAGAGCATCGACGATGCCGACCCGCCACCCTTGTGCCGCGCACTTGTTAGCTGCGGACGTGCCGGCCATTCCGGCGCCGATGACCAGCAGGTCGAACACGTCGCTCATCGGGTGCCTGCTTCGATGTCCGCGATCGCATCCCGGATTTGCTCTGTCGTCGGGGACCCGGCAAGGCCTTCGGGCGTCAGATACACCCGGCACGACAGGCCAGGAGGAGCGTCTGGCGCAGGGAACAGTGCTGCCCCGTCAGCCAGAAGAGTAGGAGACCCGCGGAAGTCGACTGATTCCGCTTCCTCTTGCGTTTCGATGCGGTGCCGCTTTACCGTGACCTCGGGTCGTTCCGCGGTGATCGCGGCGAGGCGCTCCGCGACCGTTCCCCAATTCGGGCATCCATCGAAGTACTGCAACGTGATCTCCATACGCCGACCGTAAACGTTGCAGCGAGGTACAAGGTCAAGTGGTGTGATGGAAGCATGCGCATCGGAGACCTCGCTGCCGCCACTGGCGTAAGCACGCAAACCATCCGCTTCTACGAACGCGAGGGGCTGCTTCCGGTGCCGAGTCGAGGGAGCAACGGATACCGGGTCTACAAGGATGAGGTCACTACACGGGTCGGGTTCATCCGTGCCGCTCAAGCAGCTGGGCTAACACTGTCGGACATCGCCGGCGTTCTCGCCCTCCGACAGGAAGGGCAGGCACCGTGCTCGCACGTGCTTTCGCTTCTCGCCAGCAGGCTCGGAGCGGTCAGAGCCCGCCAACAGGAACTCGCTCGCCTCGAAACGGAACTCGTCGCCATGATCACAACGAGTTCGACCTTAGATCCGACCACATGCACGGAGCGCAGCGTCTGCGACATCATCCCGCAGTAACATCATCAGCCACCGTGCTGAGAGACTCAGCGTCGAAGGCCTCAATGCCCATATGAACCGGCCAAGTCACAACTGCAAGAGGGCTGGACTGCTGGCGACGGCGACGATGATCAGCGCACCGAGCGTCACGGCGGTGACCGCTTGCAGCGGAACTGCGGCGGGGCGAGACCGGGGTTTTTCCGGTGCATGGAAGGCCGTTGACACCCACCGGAGGGTGTAGAACAGCGACGCGACTGAGACGGCAGCGGCGATGACCACCAGCCACGGCATGCCGCCCTGCCAGGTGGCCGTGAACACGGCGAGCTTGCCGACGAAGACGGCGGTTGGTGGTGTCCCGACAAGGCTCAGCAGGCCGACCAGGATGACACCGGTTATGACGGGATGTTCCCGTGCCGCTCCGCGCCATGAGGGAATTGTCCTGCGGTCTGGTACCGCGGCGATCGCGGCGAACAGGGCCAGGTTGGTCACGGCGTAGAACACCAGGTACATCAGCAAGGCGGCGCGCGCCGACGGTTCGACACCGATCACAGCGACGGGCATCAGCAGGAACCCAACCTGGCCAACCGTGGACCAGCCGAGCAGCCGCGGCGCGCTGCGCTGCCAGAACGCCGCGAGGGTGCCGAGGATCATGCTCGCGGCGGCGAGCACACCGACCAGCAGCGACGCGTTCACGGTGCCGGGTATGACGTCCACGAGGCGTGCCAGCGCGATCAGTGCCCCGAGCTTCGGGACGGTGGTGATGAAAGCGGCGATGCCGAGACCGGCGCCCTCTGCTGCATCCGGAACCCAGAAGTGCCCTGGGACCGCTCCGGCTTTGAACAGCAGGCCAGCGAGGACCCCGATGAATCCGAGCGCGATCGCTGCCGCCGGCACGTGTGGCAGCGCCTGTTGGAGCTCAGGGTAGGTGCTGCCGCCGGCGACACCGATGAGGACGGCGATGCCGAAGAGCATCACGACGCCGAAGATCGCGCCCAGCAGGTACGTCTTCATTGTCGCCTCGGCTGCGGCCGGGGATCGGGACAGTCCGATCAACGCGTAGAGCGGCACGGTCGCTAGGAGGAACCCGGTGGCGACGATGAGCAGGTCGTTGGCGCCGGCGAGGACGATCGTGCCGAGTGCCGCGAGGAGCAGTAGGGATGCGGTTTCGCTCTCCCGAGCGGAGCCTCGGGATTCTTCGCGTCCGATGAGCATCACGACCGCGGTCGCCAACGGTACGAGGATCCTGATCGTCGTTGTCGCGTTGTCGAGTGCGTAGCTGTCGCTGAAGACGGTCGGTGGTCCCTGGATCACGGCGGCCGTAACGGCGCTGCCGCACGCCACGGCGATCGCGAACCATGTCACGAGCGCCTGCCGGCGTCGGGGCAAGAAGCTGCCGCTGAGGAGGGCGACGACGGCACCGCCCATGAGGATGATCTCCGGCAGGAGCGCGCCGTAGTTCATGTTCACGCGGGACCTCCGATCATCGCGGCGAGCTGTCGGGCGGCGGGAGCGATGAGCTGCAGCAACGGTCCGGGCACCACACCGACCGCCAGGGAGAGCAGTAGGAGCGCCCCGACCGTCACGGTCTCCCGAGCGGTGACGTCGGTGAATCCGTCGGCGAGGCGTTCCGTGGGTCCGGTGAGCAGTTTCTGCACGGTGCGGAGGAACAGGGCTGCGGTGATGAGGATCCCTGGCAGCGCGATCGCGGCGATTGCTGTTGCACCGATGCTGCCGGCGAAGATCTGGAATTCGGCGATGAAGCCGCTGAAGGCGGGGATGCCGAGGGACGCGAACGCGGCGACGGCGAAGAGTCCGGAGAACCGTGGGGCGGGCTTCGCGAGGCCGCTGTAGTCGCTGATCTCGTAGCTGCCCCGCCGGTCGTGGAGCACACCGGCGAGGAGGAACAGCGCCCCGGTGATGAGCCCGTGCGACACCATCTGCACGGTCGCGCCGGTAATCGCCAACTGCTGCGCCTGCGCAGAGGATGACCCGGTCAGACCCGCGGCACCGACAGCGAGCACGACGTAGCCCATGTGGTTGACCGAGGTGTACGCGATCAACCGCTTCACGTTCGTCTGTGCGAGCGCGACGAGCGCTCCGTACAGCACGGACACGAGGCCGACAATGACAATCACCCAAGACCAGGACCGCCACGCGTCCGGGAGCATCGGCATCGCGATGCGGAGGAACCCGTACGTGCCCATCTTCAGCAGGACGCTCGCGAGGACGACAGAGCCAATCGCGGGCGCGTCGGTATGTGCCGGTGGCAGCCAGGAGTGGAACGGGACCGTGGGGGTCTTGACGGCGAAACCCACGACGAGCGCGGCGAGAACGGCGCCGGCGGCCAGGGGTGTGCCGGTGAAGCCGTTCCGGGTGAGCTCGACCATGTCGAACGTGTGCGGTGAGGAGCCGAGGTAGAGGCCGATGAAGCCGAGCAGCAGCGCCAGGGATCCGAGGAACGTGTAGAGGAAGAACCGCAGCGCGGACCGCTGATGGTCGCCATGTCCCCACCCGGCGATCACGAAGTACATACCGACAATCGACAGGTCGAAGAACACGAAGAACACCAGCAGGTCCTGCGCGGCGAACACCCCAAGACACGTGGTCTGAAGGAACAGGAAGAGTGCAGCCTGCGGGCGGGGCCGGTCGGTGTCCCGCATGGCCCAAAGCGCGCAGACGAGGAACACAACGTCGGTCAGGAGCAGCAACGGCGCGGAGAAACCGTCAACGCCGAGGTGGTAGCTGGTGCCGACACTCGGCATCCACTCCATTCGCTCCTCCCAGCGCAGCCCCGACGCGTTGGATCCGGGAATGGACACGAGGATCCCGAGGACGAGCTCCACGATGCTCGTCATCAGCCACACCCACGCGGCTGCCCGTCCGGACATCGATCGCGTCAGGGCGAGGACCGCCGCGACGACAACGGGAAGGAACACGATCAGACTGAGCACGATCACCTCACGACCAAGAGCAGGACAGCTGCGGCAGCGACGGTCACGGTCGCGCCGATGTAGTAGTGGTGCACCTGGCCGGTCTGCGGTCGCCGAGCCAGTCGACCGAGGACCGCGATGGCGGAACCGATCCACCCCGTCACGGCGGCGGGGCCACGCTCATCAAGAGCGCGCACGGCTCGGGCGGTCTGCTCGAGCGCACGTCCCGACCGATCGACGGCCGCGCCGTAGCGGTCGTCGAGACGCGCGAGGACGGCGGCGAGTCGCAGTGTCGGCGTGGCGATGACTGCAACGGCTGCCCGCTCCAGCCCGAACCAGTGCATCCCAATGCGGACTGTGGGTGTGCGCCACAGGGTCAAAAGGACCACGACCACCGCGATTGCCGCAGACGCCGCGAGCTCCGGCCACGACACCGCCGTCCCGGAAAGCGGAGCGATCATCGGATGCAGCAGCGGTGTGCCGAGAAGCGCAAGTCCGGCTGCCGCGACAGCGAGCACCACCATCGGGACGACCGCGAGGCGTGGCACCCGCCGGGTGCCCCGTTCCTCGTCGTCCCAGGACGCTTCCGGTGTGCCGGCACGCCGCCACAGCAGCGCGATGATCCGGGCGGAGTAGGCCGCTGCAAGTGCCGCTCCGGCCAGGCCCGCCGCGTACAACCAGGGTTGTTCCTCCAGGGCTGCGGCGAGGACGACGTCCTTGGCGTACCAGAGCGACAGCGGCGGCAGGCCGGCCAGCGACAGCGCACCGACCGTGGCGAGGACGCCGACCGCGGGCCAGCGGGCGGCGATGCCACGGAGACCGGTGAACTGTTTTGTCCCGGTAGCCGTCAGCCATGCGCCCGCGGTGAGGAACAGCAGTGCTTTGGTGGCAGCGTGTGCGACGAGCTGCGCGGTGCCGCCGCTGACCGAGCCGACGCCAGCGGCGAGGACGACGAATCCCAGCTGGGATGCCGTCGACGCGGCGAGCACCTGCTTCAGGTCCCGCTGCGACAGTGCGATGACGCCGAGGACGATCGCGGTCGTGACGCCCACCCACGCCGCCGTCGGACCTGCCCAGCCGGTCACGTTCAGGAGCGGTTCGACGCGGAGGAGCAGGTACCCGCCCATGGCGACCATCGCTGCGGAGTGCAGCAGCGCACTCACCGCGCTCGGGCCCTCCATGGCGCGGGAGATCCAGAAGGAGAACGGCAGCTGCGCTGCCTTCCCGAAGCCGGCAGCGAGCAATCCTGCGGCAGCGACGTGCACCCAGGGGCCTGGCAGCGACTGCAGTGCGGTGAGTGACCAGGCGCCGCCGCCGGCGACGACGGCGCCAGCGGCGAGGTAGATGCCGAGGTCCCCGGCGCGGGTGACGGTGAACGCGGTGAATCCACCGGCGACGCGGTTCCGGTCTTGCCAGCGGAATCCGATGAGCGCGTAGGAGGTGGCGCCCATCACCTCCCATGCGGCGAGGAGTAGTGGCAGGCCGGTTGCGGTCACGGTGACGACGACGGCGGCGAGGAAGAGCAGCATCAGCCCGTGGAACCGCGCCGCCGGTCGGGTCCGGTCCGCAGTCGCGAACACGAGGACGAGGAATCCGATCCATGCCACGGTCGGCAGGACGACAGCGGCCAGCGCGTCGACGCGGAGATCCGAGCCGGAGGCCCCAAGCATCGTCGGCATTCCGCCGGTCACTTCCGCACCCGTGATGGCCGCGATGGTCGCTGCAATCGCCATGACCGCTGCCGTGGCGAGGCTGACGGGAACGGCGAACCGTTCGGCGAAGCGTCCAGCAGTCGCCAGTGTTGCCCCGACGAGGGCGGGCAGGATGATGGCGGTGATCAGCGCGGTGCTCACTGGCTGAGGTCCGTCGCGGAATCGGTCATGTCGGAGTTCCGGGAACGGTGCAGGATCGTGGCGACGGCGAAGCCCATCGCCATCTCGATCGTCATCGCCGCGATGATCACCAGCAGCAGCACCTGCCCGTCGACGGTCGGTGCGAGGTACCACCAGAACGCGGCGGCGGCGAGGATGACGGCGTTGATCATCACCTCGATGCCCATCATCACCATCACCACCACCTGCTGCGAGATCGCGCCGTACAGTCCGATGGCGAACAGCGCGGCCACGACGAGCAGAACGAGTTGCAGGGTCATCGTCCGACACCTCCCCGTTCCGGGTCCACAGGGTCGCCCTGGAGGTCGTCTCCGAGCCGGTCGTACCGGCCACGAGGGTTCGCCAGGACGAGGGCGGCGATGATCGTGGCGAACAGGATCGGGCTGATCGTCAGCATCACCAGCATTTTCGAGCTCATGATCGCCTCGCCAAGGGCACGGGTGGTGTCCGCCGCCGCGGTCCCGGCACGGGCTGGCCACGGGATGAAGAGCGCGGCTGCGGCGAGGCCGACGAACACGGCGGCCGCGATCACTGCCGCGGGGCGTTTGCTGTGGGTCATATCCATTGGCATCAGCGCCGGGTTCATGCCCATATAGGAGACCATGAACACCGCCATCACGGCCATCTCCATCACCATCATCAGGATCGTGATGACCCCGATGAAGTCCAGGTGCAGCACCAGCACGGTGACGCCGACGGCGATGAACGACACCGCCAGCGCGTACGTCGCGCGCGCCATCGAGTCCACCCGGAACACCGCGGCGGCAGCGAGCACCGCGACGACCGCCGCGACCCAGAACACGATCGTTGCCATCCCGGTCATCCTTTCCCCATCACGGTGAGCACCGACGTGATCAGCAGTTGCAGCAGGACCAGCGGCAGCACGAGGACCCAGCCCAGCTCCGCAAGTCGCTGCGGCCGGATCGCGGGCATCGCGTGTCCGAGCAGGAGGAACACGGCGAGCAGCGCACACGTCTTCAACAGCACCCATAGCGCCGGCGGAAGCAACGGACCGGCACCGCCGCCGAGGAACATCGGCACCGCGAATGCGGCGCCCGCGACGAGCAGACACCATCTGCCGGCGAGAACGAGCAGTCGGTCGACGCCGGAGAGTTCCCCGAGGATACCGCCGGCGATGTCTGTGCCGGCGGGAAGCGCGAACGGACCCCAGGCGGAGAACGCGGTGACGGAGGCGCAGTAGACGATGAACGCGACTGGCATTGTCAGGGCGAACCAGATCGGTTGCTGCGCGGCGACCACGTCGGTCAGCCGAAGGCTCTGCGCACCGATGGCGGGGGCGGTCAGGGCGAACATCAGCGGGATCTCGTACGCCAGGGCCTGCGCCAGGAATCGGTACCCGCCGATCAGCGGGTGCACGCTGTTGCCGCCCCACCCGAGCAGCCACCACAAGGCCCAGAGGGAGACGTCGACGGCGTTGAACCACACCACGCCGACCGGAATGTCCAGTGGTACCAGAGCTCCGACGGGAATGGCGAGAGCGGCGAGGAACGCGGCGACGGCTAGCCCGGACCCGCCGATCCGCCACAGAAGGGAGTCCGCGCCGAGCACGGATCGACGTTGTTGGCGGAGGAGCCGGCCGGTTTCCCGGAACGGCGAGAGGACCCCAACATGCACCGGTATCCCGCGGTCTCGTGCTGCCAGGGCGGCGTTGCCGCTGGCGGCCAGGATGGCGAGGACGAGGACGACGCCGGGCAGGACGAGTGCCCAGAGGGCGTTTCCGACATCAACCATGCTGATGCCGTCTCGTCGTGCCGACCTCATCGGCCGAGTCCGCGCGAGGCATGGGAAACACGGTGAGCGCAGCAATGATGAGGCGGGCGCTGCCGATGTCGCGTCCTTTGACCAGGGATGGGATCTCATCTACCGGCGTCGCCGGTTCCGGCTCGAACTGACGTCCGTTGAGTGCGGCGTCTGCGCGCTCGAGTCGAGTGAGGAGGACCGTGCGGACGTCGATGTCGGGTCGAACCTGGAGGCCGCGCAGGGACCAGCGGAGCATCACGGACCGCTCGATCCGGCGGCGCAGCGGCCGAATGCGTTCCCGCGCCTGGTCCCGGCGGCCGGTCACGGCAAGATCCCGTACGCGGAGCGTCCGGGCTGCCACGGCATCCCATCCGGCGACGGCGAGTATCTGGGCGGCCTGGTCGAGCGCGGAGGCCGCGCCGCTCTGTGGCTCCCCCCGCTTGTGGTCGTCGACATCGATCACCGAGGCGGAGGCGTCGGTGATGGTGTCGCCGGTGAGCGTCACGTCCAGGATCACGCCAGCTGGCCAGACCGGCAGGATCGGACCGAGTCGCCGGTGCAGCACGTCCATCTCCAGCCCGTCCCGATCATCCGCCCCGTCGGCGAGTGGGTAGCCGCCCGGACCGCTCATCGACATGTGATCCATCGACATGTGGTCGTGACCGCCCATGGGCATGTCGTGTTCATGCATCGATTCGTCGGTGTCGTCCGGGTGCTCGTCGTTGGGATGTTCGTGGTCGGGGCCGTCCTCGGCGAGGTGCCGGCCATCGATCCCATCCTCGCGAGCGGCGGAGCGCTGTGCACGTCGGTCCGTGAGTGAGTCCTGCGCGGTCGTGAAGACGGTGCCGATTTCGTCGGGGCTGGTCAGTGCCGCCCGGTGCTTCGGGTAGGGCATCTGATCCCACACGCGGTCGATGACCGTCCGCATCTCTGGTCCGGGGGTTCCGCACACGAGCAGGACGTCGCTTTCGGCCGGGTGGGTGGCCAGGACATGACCGGCGGACGCAGCCGCTGCTTCCAGTGCAATCCGGGCTGCACCGTTGCCGGGCACCTCGACGAGGAGCACATGCAGCGGTCGGCGGCGATCCGTGGTCACACCCATCGGAACGCTCCTTCCCGCCAGGCCCAGACGACACCCGCCAGGAGAACCCCGAGGAAGACGAACATCTCGATGACCGCCTCTGCACCCATCTGCGCGACAACGACAGCCCACGGGTACATGAAGAGCATTTCCACGTCGAACGCGAGGAACACCAGCGTCATTGGGTACCAGCGGGTGTGGAAGCGCGAGAGCGCGTGTTCCTGGAGATCCCACCCGGACCCGAACGGCAGCACGTCTTTGCGAATCGGAGCGACCGCTGTCGCTCGAGACAGCAGCATCAGGGCGGCGATGCCGAGCAGTGCGACGCCGAGCACGATGCCGATGGTGATGTACCCGGACATTCGATCTCCTTCCCGAGCTGCTATACCCCGGAGGGGTAATGCGGGTGAGTGTAGGCGGGCGGCGGGCCCGGTGTCCGCCGGTCAGCGAGGCTGGAACGTGCGCAGGCGCAGGCTGTTGCTGACAACGAACACCGAGGACAGGGCCATCGCGGCGCCGGCGATCATCGGGTTCAGCAGGCCGGCCATCGCGAGCGGGATCGCGGCGACGTTGTAGGCGAAGGCCCAGAACAGGTTCACCTTGATCGTGCCGAGGGTGCGGCGGGCGAGCGCGATCGCGTCCGCGGCGGCGCTCAGGTCCGCTCGGATGAGGGTGATGTCGGCGGCTTCCATGGCCGCGTCGGTGCCGCTACCCATCGCGATCCCGAGGTCCGCGGCGGCGAGAGCGGCGGCGTCGTTGACGCCGTCGCCGATCATCGCCACGGATCGGCCCTGCTGCTGCAGCCGGGTGACGGTCTGGTACTTGTCTTCGGGGCGCACCTCGGCTTCGACGTCGTCGATGCCGACCTCGGCGGCGACGGTCCGGGCTACGTCTTCGGCGTCGCCGGTGAGCATGATCGTGCGCAGCCCCATGTCGTGCAGGCGACGGATCGCGTCCGGGCTGGTCGGCGCGATGGTATCCGCGACGCTGATGACGCCGCGGGCTGCGCCGTTCCATGCGACAACGACCGCGGTCGCGCCGCCCTGTTCCGCGGTCCGGACCGCGTCCGTGACCGCTTCGGGGATGGTGATGGCCCACTGGTCGGTCAACCACGCGGGTCGGCCGACGAGCACGAGGGTGCCGTCGACGACGGCTTGGACGCCGAGCCCGGCGGTGGACTGGAACGTGTCCGCGGTGGGGTGGTCGGTGGCGGCTGCGGTGATGGCGCGGGCGATCGGGTGTTCTGATCCTGCTTCCGCGGCGGCGGCGAGGGCGAGCACCCGGGTGTCGGTTTCCTCGGCGACGGCGGTGACCTGGTGGACGCTCATCTTGCCGGTGGTGACGGTGCCGGTCTTGTCGAGCACGACGGTGTCGATCCGGCGGGTGGCCTCGAGGACCTGGGGTCCGCGGATGAGGATCCCGAGCTGGGAGCCACGTCCGGTGCCGACGAGCAGCGCGGTGGGAGTTGCCAGCCCCAGGGCGCAGGGGCAGGCGATCACCAGGGTCGCGACGGCAGCGGTGAACGCGGCTTGCACGTCGCCGGTGAGCAGCAGCCACCCGATGAGGGTCAGCACCGCCAGGGCCATGACGATTGGGACGAACACGGCGGAGACCCGGTCGGCGAGGCGCTGCACCTCGGCCTTGCCGGTCTGCGCGGACACGACGAGCCGGCCGATGCGGGCAAGCTCCGTGTCCTGGCCGACGCGGGTGGCTTCGACGATGAGTCGGCCGCCGACGTTCACGGTCGCACCGGTGACAGTGTCGCCGGTGCCAACCTCGACGGGGACCGCTTCACCGGTCATCACGCTGGTGTCGATCGCGCTCGTGCCATCGGTGATGGTTCCGTCGGTGGCGATGCGTTCACCGGGACGGACCACGAACCGGTCCCCGACCTGCAGTGCTGCGGTCGGCACCTCGGTTTCGACACCGTCTCGGAGCACCCGCGCCGTCGGTGCACCCAAGGCGAGGAGCGCCTGCAGGGCGGCGCCGGAGCGGTCCTTCGCGCGGGCCTCGAAGTACCGGCCGGCGAGGAGGAACACCGTCACCGCGGCGGCGACTTCGAAGTACGGCTCCGGAGCCGCGCCCGGGTGCGGGAACCAGGAGAACGCCATCTGCATCCCGATGTGCCCGGCGCCGCCGAACACGAGCGCCCAGACGGACCACACGGTCGCGGCGGCGACGCCGACGCTGACGAGGGTGTCCATCGTCGCGGCCCCATGCCGGGCGTTGATCGCGGCAGCACGATGGAACGGCCACGCACCCCACACAGCGACCGGCAGCGCCAGCACCAGAACGGCCCACTGCCATCCCGGGAACTGCAGGACCGGGACCATCGACAGCGCCACCACCGGGACGGCGAGCACCGTGGACACGATCAGGCGCCGCCGGAGCGGCGCGAGCTCGTCGGTGTCCGCACCGGGCGGTTCGGGCAGGCGCGCGCCGTACCCGGCCGCTTCAATGGTCCGGATCGCGTCGTCGACAGCGAGGTCCGCGGGGAGCGTGACGGAGGCGCTTTCCGTGGCGTAGTTCACGCTCGCGGTCACGCCGGGCAGCTTGTTCAGCTTCCGCTCGATCCGGTTCGCGCACGACGCGCAGGTCATCCCCTCGATCGTCAGCTCAACCGGCGGGGTGCTGGTCGTGGTCATGATGCGACCAACGTGTAGCCGGCCTCCTCCACAGCGGCGGAGACTTCCTCCTGCGGCAGGTCGCGGGTGCTGGTCACCCGAGCGGTGGAGACACCGCCGACGTTGAGGTCGATCGTCACGTCCGTGACGCCCGGCACGGCGACGAGTTCCTCGTTGACACTCATCACGCAGTGCCCGCACGTCATGCCCGTGATGCCGTAGGTGTTCGTCAGCTGCTCGCTCATCGTGGTGATCCCTTCGTCGTTCACGTTCATAAGGTACCCTAGGGGGGTACCGTAGCGAGTGTAACGCCGGATGAGCGGATGTGTTCCCAATCCGCCGAACCGGCACCCGGGAAGAGGACGTGATGGTGACCAGAACTGATCGGCGCGAAGAGGCGCGGCGAAAAGCCGCTGACCGCAGAGCGGAACAGCAGCGCAGTCGCACCCGCCGGTGGTGGCTGCTGGGCGCCGCCGTGGTCGTCGTCCTCGCCGCGGTCACCACGATCACAGTCGCCGCCCTCACCCGTGGCGACGACACGGCACCGACAGCGTCCGGGGTGACGGCGGCCCCGCCGTGGCCGGCCCCCGCGGATCCGGCGGCGCGGGCGAAGGCTGCCGGGCTCGAGGTGGCGGGGATGGAAGGTGCGGCGCTGCACACCCATCAGCATCTGTCCGTATCGGTGGACGGGGAGCCGGTGGCGGTGCCGGCGAACATCGGCGTCGACGTGCAGCGGGGCGGTATGTCCGCACTGCACACCCACGACACCTCCGGCATCGTGCACGTCGAATCCGCGAAGGTGCAGCCGTTCACCCTCGGACAGCTCTTCACCGAGTGGGACGTGACCTTGCGAGACGGGCAGGTCGGCGGGTACGTCGACGGGAAGAACGACCGGCACGTCGCCGTGTTCGTCAACGGCACCCGCACCACCACGCCGCTGCCGGATCTGGAACTGCAGGACCAGCAGGACATCGCCATCGTCATCACCCGTGGGTCCGGTACGCCGATCGCGCCGACCCCGTTCGATTGGTCGACGGCGTCATGAGCGCCGCTAGCGTAAACGGTGAACCCCGAGGAGCGTCCATGACCGACACCACCGCGCCCGCAGCAGAGCACCACCACGGGTACATCACCGCGAAGGAGGACTACCTCAAACGGTTGCGCCGCATCGAGGGGCAAGCCCGCGGCCTGCAGCGGATGGTCGATGAGGAGCAGTACTGCATCGACATCCTCACCCAGGTGTCCGCGATGACGAAGGCGCTGCAATCCGTCGCGCTCGGCCTGCTGAATGACCACCTCGCGCACTGCGTCACCGACGCCGTCGCCGAAGGCGGCGACGCTGCCGCGGTGAAGCTCAAGGAAGCCTCCGACGCGATCGCCCGCCTCGTGCGCGCCTAACCAGCTCTCCGCCCACCAGACGGGGCGGTTGTCCTCTCAGCGCTCGTCCTGCACCATAGAAAACCGCACCCCGACCAGCCATCAGTACGGATCCGCATGATCACCACCGCGAACACCACGCGCCGCCGCCTGCTGCTGCAGGCCACGGCGGTGCTGGCGTTGCTGCTGCTGGTCGGGTTCACGGTCCTGATGCACAGCATGCTCGGCCACGCGACCACCGGCGAGCACGCCATGACCGCCACATCGAGCATGACGGCCGAACACACGCACAGCGACGCAACCGGACACGATGGTCATGCGGCCGCGCCGGCTGGTGCGGTGATGAGCGTGCTCAGTGATGCCGGCTGCGATGGCGGCCTGTGCGCGCTGATGTGCTCCCTGATGGGGATGGCGTGCGCGCTGACCATCGCCCTGTTCGCGTGGGCGCTGCTGCGCGCTCGGAACGGCGGGGTCCTCTACGTCCTCGCACGCCTCCTCGCCCTCGGGGACCGTGTCGCACGCCGCGTCGCGGCACCAAAGCCGCCATCACTGATGGCGCTGCAGATCATCCGTATCTGATCCATCCCCGGCGGGAGCGCTCCCTTCGGAAACTCCCGCATGCCCAGAACACGGGCAGGTATTCGCCTGCCCGGAACACCTGACGCATTCACGGGAACGGATCCATGAACACCACCATCACGCGCACTCTCGCGGCCGCCGCCGCCCTCACCATCGGCCTCACCCTCGCCGGCTGCTCCACCAACAACGCCGGCTCCTCGGACAGCTCCTCCTCGTCGGCGGCGTCGGCGGCGTCGGCGCACAACGACCAGGACGTCATGTTCGCGCAGCAGATGCTGCCGCACCACAAGCAGGCCGTTGAGATGAGCGACATGCTCCTGGCCAAGGGCTCCGACGTGGACGCTGACGTCGTCACTCTCGCCCAGCAGATCAAGGCGGAGCAGGGCCCGGAGATCACGTCCCTGACTAGCTGGCTGAAGCAGTGGGGTGAGCCCACCGAAGCCTCCAGCATGTCGGGGATGGACCACTCCTCGATGTCGGGGATGATGTCCGACTCCGACATGGACGCCCTCGACAGCGCCTCCCCGGCGGACGCCGGGAAGCTGTTCCTGCAGCAGATGGTCGAGCACCACACCAGCGCAGTCGACATGGCGGGGACCGAAGTCGACAAGGGCAAGAACACTGACGCGGTCGCGATGGCGAAGTCGATCGTGTCGAGCCAGACCGAGCAGATCAACCAGATGAAGGACATGCTCGCGTCGATGTGACCCCGGCCGCGGGTCGCGGCGGAGTCCCCCTTCCCTGCCGCGGCCCCCGACCGGCCTTCCTCCTCTCCCGCTCGAGCACCCCGTCGAGCGGCCCTGTTTCTTCTTGCGGGATGATCCCGTCCGCCGTTCTTGGAGCCTGCCTGTGCCCCAGCAGCACCCCCACACCCCCACTGTCACGCCGCTGACGCGCCGCGAAGCCCTCGCCGCCGAGCGCGCCGTACCCGCCGCCCCGCTACCGTTCCGTACCCGCCGCAGCCCAGCCGTGAGTCGGCCGCCGTTGGCCGCCGTGACGGTGACCGCGCCGGCACCGACGCGGACGCTCCGTTCCCGGGCGCTGGCGGCAATCCCCCTGACCGGAGCTGCGGCAGCGATGGCGCTGTTCACCGCCGCAGCGCTTCCCGCACAAGCATCCACCGGCCCCGCCGTCACCGTGCCCGGCGGCGCCCCCGCCGCTGCCGGGCAGAGCTTCACCGCGACCGGGCTGACCGTGACGGTCGACCGGGACGGCTACACCGTCACCAAACCCGTCGTGAAGCCGGTGATCACCAAGACCACCACGAACAGCGCCACGGCAGCGGGCAGCACGGCCGCGGTCGCGGCGACCGGGACGATCGTGAACACCGGCGCCGGCGATATCCGCTGGCCCATCGCCGGCAGCATCCGGGTCAGCTCCCCATTCGGCCCCCGCCTCGCCCCGTGCGGCGCGTGCTCGTCGATCCACCAGGGCGCCGACATCACCCCCGGCGCTGGCACCCCCATCGGCGCCGTCGCCGCAGGCGCCGTCCGGATCTCGGGCACCCACCCGGAGTACGGCCAGTACGTCATCATCGACCACCAGATCGACGGGCAGACCATCTCCACCCTCTACGCGCACATGATCTTCGGCTCCTCACCGCTGCGCGCCGGGCAAAGCGTCGCCGTCGGGCAGCTCGTCGGCCTCGTCGGCAACACCGGCGCCAGCACCGGCGCGCACCTGCACCTGCAGGTCATGCTCGGCGGCACCACCCCGATCGACCCCATCGCCTGGCTCACCACTAATGCCGGACGCACTCTTTGAGCGGTGCCCACCGAGCCCGCTCCGCGGCGACAATCTAATCGCGCGCCGGCGATCGCCTCCGGGCCGGCGGTTAGCGAAGAGCGATCACCACAAACGTCGCAGCGAAACCGGCGATATAGACCGAGGGCTCGGTGTCGTCGTTTTCGCGGCGGGCTATCGCTTGCGTCCTGCAGTGAGGTGGAGGCACGGCAGTTGCACGTCGCCCTTCATCGGTCCAAGGCGATATGATCGGCGTATGGCGATTACCTGTTGGGTGATGGCAGCTGCGCGGCGGCCGCCCCTTGCTGAGCCGAACCGATGATCGGCACGATTGCGGCGGCGGTGGGGCTCTTTGCTGCCACCAACATCGATGACGTCGTGGTCCTGACGGTCCTGTTCCTCGCATCGACGCGTGGAACGTTGCCGGGGTGGAAGGTCGTCGTCGGTCAGTACGCCGGCTTCATTGCCCTCGTCGCGATCAGTGTCCTCGCTGCCGCGGGACTCACCATCGTTCCGGACAAGTGGGTGGGACTGCTGGGGCTCATCCCCCTGGGTATTGGTCTGGTGGGGTTGGTCCGTGCTCTGCGACGACGCGGTGATGACGACGACGACGACTCGGCGGTGCGCGCGGGTGGGGTCCTCGGGGTCGCGGGGATCACCATCGCCAACGGCGCCGACAACATCTCCCTCTACACGCCGGTGTTCCGGACGACCCCGATCCCGGACACCGTGGTCACGATTGCGGTGTTCCTTGTGCTCGTCGCGGTGTGGTGCCTCGTGGCTCGCTTCGTGGGGACGAACAAGACCGTCACGGAAGCCCTCGAGAAGATCGAGCACTGGCTCGTGCCCGCCGTGTTCACGGGCCTGGGCCTCTACATCCTGATCGAGTCCGGTGTGATCATGCGCCTCATCGACGTGCTCTCGTGAGAGCGGGTATCCGAGTGGTCGTGGTGCTGCTGATCGCCGGGGCCGCGCTCACCATCGACCAGCTCACGAAAGCGTGGGCACTGTCCGACCTCGGCCCGTCGCGCACAATTGAGCTGGCTCCGGGTGCGACCCTCCAGCTCGTGTTCAACCCCGGCGTCGCTTTCAGCCTCGGCAACGAGATGGGGCCGCCGCTCGCACTCGGCATCATCGCCCTGACGTTGTGCCTGGCAACGTGGGCAGTCGTGCGCGCCGTGCGCGGCGCCGACATGCTCGCCACTGGGCTGATGAGCGTCGCCGTCGGCGGGGCCGCAGGCAACCTCTGGGACCGCATCACCCGCGCCGAGTCCGGACCGCTCACTGGCGAAGTCGTCGACTTCATCAACATCGACTGGTTCGCCATCTTCAACGTCGCCGACATCTTCGCCACCCTGGGGATCGCCGGATTCGCGATCCGCTTCCTGATGCCGGGCAGGCACAAGGACGAGCCCGCGCCCACGGAGCGATCAGCGTGACCGGGAACCCCTTCGCGGAAGCGATCCTCAGCGGACAGCTCCTGATCGCCGTGCCGGTCGCACTCCTGGCCGGGCTGGTGTCCTTCCTCTCACCATGCGTCCTCCCACTCGTCCCCGGGTACCTCGGCTTCATCGGCGGTGTCGCAGAACAACGCCGCCGCAGCACGCTCACCCTGGGCGTGCTCCTGTTCATCCTCGGCTTCACCGTCATCTTCGTCGCCTACGCCGCCGCATTCGGCGCCGCCGGCTTCTGGCTGATCCGCTGGCGCGACCTGCTCACGCAGATCCTCGGCGGCTTCGTCATCATCATGGGACTCGTGTTCATCGGCCGCTTCGGGATCCTGCAGCGCACCCTCAAACCACGATGGAAACCGGCCACCGGCATCGCCGGCGCACCCCTGCTCGGGATCGTGTTCGGGCTCGGATGGACCCCCTGCCTTGGCCCGACCCTCACCGCGATCAATTTGCTGAGCCTGCAAGCCGCGAGCACCTGGAACGGCGTCCTGCTCGGCGTCGCCTACTGCCTCGGACTCGGCATCCCCTTCCTCCTCCTCGCCCTCGGTACCACCTGGGCCACCACCGCGATCAGCCGCGTCAAACGGCACCTACGGACCGTGAACCTGATCGGTGGTGGCACGCTGATCCTCATCGGTGTCCTCATGGTCACCGGACTGTGGTCATCGCTGATGTACACGGTCGGCGCACACATCGGCCAGTACGTCACGCTCCTCTAACGCCCACGTGCAGCCCGCTACAACGCATGGTCGTCGGTGGCATCCCCATGAGCACGATCGAGCAAGCACCGACCAGAACCGGTAGCCCACCTTGAACGCACGAACCGCGCTACGCCGATATCATCGGCATATGCCGATCGTAGAAGCGCGGGGCGATCTTGCCGCGGTATCGCTGTTCCACTCTCTCGCAGACCCGACCCGTCTGCGCATCCTGCGCCGACTCCGCCAAGGGGAAGCTCGCGTGAGCGACCTCGTCGCGGAGCTCGGTCTTGCTCAATCGACCCTCTCCGAGCACGTCGCATGCCTGCGCGACTGCGCGCTCGTGGAGGGGCGGGCGCAGGGCCGGCAAGTGTTCTACAGCCTCTCCCGTCCCGAGTTGATGGACCTCCTCGAGTCCGCGGAGGCACTGCTGCAGGCCACCGGCTACCAGGTCGATCTCTGCGGCACCTACGGCTCGGACGCGAGGGCTGGCGAATGAGCACGCTCACCGAAACTGAAAGGGAGCAGCTCACCCGACGAGGGCTCCGCCTTGCGCAGTTCACCGTCGCGTACAACGTCCTCGAAGGAATCGTTGCCATCACCGCGGGGATCGCCGCGGGACTCGTGTCCGTCATCGGGTTCGGTATCGATTCCGGAATCGAATCAATCGTTGCCGTGCTGGTGGGCATCCGCCTCGCCGCGCGGCTCCGTCACGGCAAAGCGGATGAGACCAAGGAGCGACGCACGTTGAAGTTCGTCGCCGTGACGTTCTTCCTCCTCGCCGCCTACGTCGTGATCGATGGCATCCGCAGCCTGATCACCCACGAAGCCCCCGAGACCTCCCCGGTCAGCGTCGTGCTTCTCATCCTCTCGATCATCGTCATGCCGGTCCTTGCCGCACTCAAGACCCGAGTCGGAAAGAAGCTCGGCGACCCGCTCATCCTCGCCGACGCGGCAGAAACCCGAATCTGCGTCCTCCTCAGCGTCTCGACCCTCATCGGACTCATCCTCTACGCCCTCACCGGCGCAGCCTGGCTCGATCCCGTCGCAGGGTTCGTCATCGCTCTCTTCGCCATCCACGAAGGACGCGAAGCATGGGAAGGCGAACTCGTGGAACACGACGATGACGACTAGAACGAACATCGCCGAGCGACGCGGAGCGCAGTGCCCGACGTTTCCGATACAGATCCGCTAACGAGACAGTCAGACCCATTACTCTGCGCCGGCCCAATCGACCGGAGCCGGCGCGGTCGGAGCGGCACTGATGGTGGTCACAACGATCGCGATGTCATCGTGGCACTGCAGTCGGAGCTTCAAGAGCGGACAACGTGCGCCGACCGTTTACAAACCCTCCAACCTCGGCTTGCTCTGGCCCGTTGACGTACCCGCCTGCTGGCGGTCTTTGAGCGTGGCGCCCCATTTCGGTGAAGAGTTGCCCGAGTTCAAAGGGCTCCACCTCTGATCGATGCTCGACCGGAACGGCTTGATTGCCTACTTCGTCGGTGCGGTGATGAGGCCGGCGAGGGTGTCGAGGGCCCCAGAGACGAGGGAGAAGTACGCCCACGTGCCGCGCTTCTCACGGTGCAGGATCCCGGCGTCGACGAGGACCTTGAGGTGGTGCGACACGGTCGGCTGGGACAGGCCGAGCGGTTCCTGCAGGTCACAGACGCACGCCTCGGCGCCGTCGTGCGCGGCGACCATCGAGATGAGCCGGAGCCGTGCCGGGTCGGCGATCGCTTTGAGTGACTTCGCGAGGACCTCCGCGGATGCCTGGTCCATCGCCTCGGTCGTGACGGGTGAGCAGCACGCGGTGACGTCCTGAATGGGGAGCAGCTCGATCGTCATGGGCTCATCCTCCCACGGACTTCGACACGCGTCTATATTTGCATTCATCGATATCGACGTGCTTCGATGTACGCGCCGGCTCTCGGCTCCCGCTCGATCCGTGAAGGACCAGCCTGATGACTCACCTCCTCGCCGTCGGTGGCAGCGACGCCGGCATCGCCGCAGCGCTCCGCGCCCGTGAACTCGACCCGTCGACGGATGTGACGGTAGTGCTCGCGGACGAGTTCCCGAACTTCTCCATCTGCGGCATCCCGTACTGGGTCTCCGGCGACGTCGCCACGGAAGCGTCCCTCGCGCACCGCACCCGCGCCGACCTCGAAGCCGCCGGCATGACTGTGCGTTCTTCGACGTGGGCCTCCGCCGTCGACGTCGACCGGCGCCGGCTCACCGTCACCGGCCCCGCCGGCGATGAGGAAGTCGCCTACGACGAGCTGCTGATCGGCACCGGCGCCGAGCCGGTTCGCCCGGCCGGGGTCCCGTTCGGCGAGCCGGGCATCCACCTGCTGCACTCCATGACCGACGCCGAGCAGGTCGTCGCAGCCCTCGAGCTCCTGCCGGCGGGGAGCCGGGTCGCGGTCGTCGGTGCCGGGTACATCGGCCTGGAGATGACCGAGGGCCTCGTCGCCCGCGGGTTCGACACGACGCTGATCCAGCGCGGCCCGGAAGTGCTCTCCACCCTCGACTCGGAACTCGGTTCCCTCGTCACCGCCGAGGTCCGCCGCCACGGCGCAACCGTCCTGACCGGTTCCACCGTCACGGGGATCACCCCGGCAGGCGGTGGGCAGTGGCGGGTCGCCACCAGCTCCACGTCCGGTGACGCGGAGGGCACGTTCGCGCTCGTCGTGGTCTGCGTCGGCGTCCGCCCGGTCACGGACCTCGCCGTCGCCGCCGGAGCACAGCTCGGGCAGGCCGGCGCGATCGTCGTCGACGCGTCCATGCGGACCGGGGTACCGCACGTGTGGGCCGCCGGCGACTGCGTCGTGACGCACCACCGGCTTCTCGGCACCACCTGGCTGCCGCTCGGGACGACCGCGCACAAGCAGGGCCGTGTCGCCGGGGAGAACATGCTCGGCGGCTCGAAGACGTTCGCCGGTTCGGTGGGGACGCAGGTGGTGAAGGTGTTCGACCTCGTCGCCGCCCGCACCGGCCTCCGCCACCACGAAACCGAGTCACTCGACGTGTCGCCGTTGACTCGGGTGACGGTGGCGGATGACCACAAGCGGTACTACCCGGGCGCCGTCCCGCTGACGATCAGCGTCACCGGCGACCAGGCCACCGGTCGGCTCCTCGGTGCGCAGATCGTCGGGCAGCGGACCGCGGAGATCAGCAAGCGCATCGACACGTTCGCCACTGCCCTCCACGCGGAACTCACGGTGGATGACGTGATCGATCTCGACCTCAGCTACACGCCGCCGCTCGGGTCCCCGTGGGACGCCGTGCAGGTCGCCGCGCAGGGCTGGGAACGCGCCGCCGCCGCAACGAACCAGGGAGGGGTGAGCGCCTGATGGTGCTGGCTGTGGTCGCTGCGGCGATCTTCGTCGCGACGCTCGTGGTGGTGATCTGGCAGCCCAAGGGCTTCCCGATCGGCTACACCGCGCTCATCGGCGCCGTCATCGCCCTCGCCACCACCGTCGTCGGCCTTTCCGACATCCCGACCGTGGTCGGGATCGTGTGGAACGCGACGCTGACGTTCGTCGCGGTGGTGCTGATCTCGTTGATCCTCGACGAGGCCGGGTTCTTCGAGTGGGCAGCCCTCCACGTTGCCCGCTGGGGCCGCGGCAACGGCCGGCTGCTGTTCGTCCTCATCGTCGGTCTCGGCGCCGTCATCGCCGCGGTGTTCGCCAACGACGGTGCCGCGCTGATCCTCACCCCGATCGTCGTCGGGATGCTCCGAGCACTGAACATGCCGCAGAAGGCGGCGCTGGGGTTCATCCTCGCCACCGGGTTCATCGCCGACACCGGCAGCCTGCCGCTGGTGGTGTCGAACCTGGTCAACATTGTCTCGGCCGACTACTTCCACCTCGGCTTCGCCGAGTACGCCGCCGTCATGATCCCCGTCGGCATCGTCTCCGTCCTCGCCTCCCTCGGCATGCTGCTGGCCTACTTCGGCAAGAGCATCCCGAAGCGGTACGACGTCCTCGCCCTCACCAGCCCCGCCGCAGCCGTGAAGGACCGGGCGACGTTCCGCGCCGGCTGGGTCGTCCTCGCGCTACTGCTCGTCGGCTACTTCGCCGCCGACCCACTCGGCGTGCCCCTCGCAGCCGTCGCCGGCGTCGGAGCCGTCGTCATCGTCCTCGTCGCCGCCCGGCAGCCCGCGTTCCTCTTCGCCCGTGCCGAGGCCGCGCCGGTCCTCGTCACCACCGGGGGCACAGCCACCGTCAACGCTGGGGGCGGCGGGTCGGGTGCGCCGTCGGGGCGGGTGATACCGGTATGGAAGACGATCCGGGAGGCGCCGTGGCAGATTGTCCTGTTCTCGATCGGCATGTACCTCGTCGTCTACGGCCTCCAGAACCAGGGCCTCACTGACCACCTCGCGACGCTGTTCGACGTGTTCGGTGACCACGGGGTCCTCGTCACCGCGCTCGGCGTCGGGTTCACCATCGCGATCCTCGCGTCCCTGATGAACAACATGCCCACCGTCCTCATCGCCGCCCTCGCCATCGGCGGCGCCGGCGCGACCGGGCTCACGCACGAGGTGATGGTCTACGCCAACGTCATCGGCTCCGACCTCGGCCCGAAGATCACCCCCATCGGCTCCCTCGCAACGCTGCTGTGGCTGCACGTGCTGGAGAAGAAGGGCATCCACATCGGGTGGGGGCAGTACTTCCGCACCGGCATCGTCCTCACCATCCCCGTCCTCGCCGTCACCCTCGCCGCCCTCGCTGGCTGGCTCACCCTCATCCACTGAACCCGGAAAGACACACACCCATGAGTGACAAGCCCACGATCCTGTTCGTCTGCGTCCACAACGCCGGACGCTCCCAGATGGCCGCCGGCTACGCCCAGGCCCTCGGCGGCGACCGCGTCGAGGTCCTCTCCGCCGGTTCAGAGCCGAAGGACCAGATCAACCCAATCGCGATCCAGGCGATGGCCGAAGACGGCATCGACATCGCCGGCAACCAGCCGAAGATCCTCACCACCGACGCCGTCCGCGAATCCGACGCCGTCATCACCATGGGCTGCGGCGACGCGTGCCCGATCTTCCCCGGCAAGCGGTACGAGGACTGGGACCTCACCGACCCCGCCGGGCGCGGCATCGAGGACGTTCGCCCCATCCGCGACGACATCAAGCACCGCGTCCAGACGCTCCTCGCCGAGCTGCTCCCCGCCGAAGCAACCGCCTAACCGACAGGACCAGGATCATGACGCTCACCCTCACCGTCCCACCCCGGACTGACGCGGACCGCCTCACCGGACTGCCCGTCGCGATCATCGGTGCCGGCCCCGTCGGACTCGCTGCCGCCGCACACCTCCTCGAGCAGGGTCTCGACGTCGTGGTCTACGAAGCGGGCCCGACCGTTGGGACCAGCGTCCGCGCGTGGGGGCACACGCGCCTGTTCTCCCCGTGGCAGTACGTCATCGACCCCGCCGCCCAGCGGCTCCTGGAAGCCACCGGCTGGGAAGCACCCCGTGCGTCGTCGCTGCCCACCGGCCAGGACCTCATCGACACCTATCTGGCGCCCCTGGCTGCTACACCGCAGCTCGCACCGGTGATCCAGTACGGCACCCGCGTGGAGGCGGTGTCACGGCAGGGCATGGACCGCACCCGCTCCACCGGCCGCGCCGACACCCCGTTCCTGCTCCGCCTCCACACCGCCGACGGCGTCACGGACGTGACCGCGCGTGCGGTCGTCGACACCTCCGGCACCTACACGTCACCGAACCCCCTCACTGCCGCCGGGCTCGCACCTGCCGCGGATCTCGGCGACCGGGTCGTCCACGCACTTCCCGACGTCCTCGGCGCAGACCGGGCCCGGTTCGCCGGTCGTCGGGTCCTCGTCGTCGGCGCCGGCCACTCCGCGGCAAACACGCTCATCAAGCTCGCCGCGCTTGCGAAGGACACACCCGGCACCGACGTGCTCTGGGCGATTCGTAACCCGGGCACCGCCCGGCTCGGAGCGGACGCCGCCGACGGGCTCGCTGCCCGCGGCCAGCTCGGCTCCACCGTCCACGGGCTCGTCGAGTCCGGTCAGGTGCAGCAGATCGCCTCGTACGAGATCGACGACGTCCGACCCGACGGCGACCAGGTCACCGTCACCGGCCGCCGCGCCGGAGAGCCCTTTGCGGTGACCGTCGATGTGATCGTGAACGCGACCGGTTTCCGGCCCGACCTCGGCATGCTCCGCGAGATCCGGCTCGGCCTCGACGACATTGTCGAGGCACCCCGGGCCCTCGCACCGCTGATCGACCCGAACCTGCACTCCTGCGGGTCCGTGCCCCCGCACGGAGTCGCAGAGTTGGCGCACCCGGAGCCGAACTTCTTCATCGCCGGGATGAAGTCCTACGGCCGTGCACCCACGTTCCTGCTCCTCACCGGGTACGAGCAGGTCCGCTCCATCGCCGCTGAGCTCGCCGGCGACCACGCCGCCGCGCGCCTGGTCGAACTCGTCCTCCCCGAGACCGGTGTCTGCTCCACGGATCTCGGTGGATCCTCCTGCTGCACCACCCCGAGCAGCGCCGAGAGCGCGACCACCGCTGCCCCGAGCGTGGACGTGACAGCTCCGGAGCCGGCGTCGTGCTGCGCAGCCCCCGAGCCCACGTCGACCACTGACAGCAGCTCGTGCTGCGCCAACTGACGGGAACCCTCATGACGACCAAGCCGACCGTCCTGTTCATCTGCAAGCACAACGCCGGACGCTCACAACTCGGCGCCGCCCTCCTCGAAATCGCAGCCTCCGACCGATACACAGCCACCTCCGCCGGCATCAGCCCCGCCGACGAAGTGAACCCCTCGATCGCCGCGACCGTCGGTGAACTCGGCCTCGACATCACCGACCGGACACCCCGAAAGGTCACCGCGGAACTCCTCGAGGCAGCCGACATCGTCGTGCTGATGAAGCCCGGCCTGGAGCTACAAGCCACGCCGCGCGGCACGGTCCTGGAATGGTCCTTCCCCGACCCGACCTCCCGGTCACCCGAGGACGTCCGCCCTCTGCGCGACGCCGTCGCGGACCGCATCCAGCACGAGCTCCTCCAGCAGTGATCTCGGTACGGGCGGGAGCTGGACCACACCGCGCACACCGTGGCTGACCAGCCCCGGCACCCGCTCCTGCTGATCGGCTTGTCCGTGTCGCAGGTCATCTCCTGGGGAACGTTGTACTACGCCCTCCCCGCCACGAGTACCGCGATCGCCGGAGACACCGGATGGTCCGTGGTTCTCATCACCACGGCGTTCTCGGCCGGGTTGATCCTCTCCGCCGCCGCCGGGGTCCCAGTCGGGCGGCTCCTCGATCGGGCCGGACCGCGCCTGGCGATGACGGTCGGGACAGTCGTCGGCGCAGTCGGCCTCGTGGCGGTCGCCGTCGCACCCTCGTTCCCACTGTTCATCGCAGCATGGTGCGTCGTCGGTCTCGGCCAGTCCGCGACCCTGTACCAGGCGGCGTTCACGGTCATCAACACCACGTTCGGCGCCCGCCGTGGCACTGCTCTGACCGTTGTGACTCTCGCTGCCGGGCTCGCCTCGACGATCTTCGCGCCCATCGCCGTCGCCCTCACACACGGCCTCGGATGGCGCGGAAGCTTCCTGATCCTCGCGGGAATCCTGCTCGTCACCGTGGGCCCGATCCACGCCACCCTCCTTCCACGTCGGTGGCCACGCATCGACGGCGTACCTGAGGTAGGTCCGCGCGCTAATTTCTTCAGAGTCCGCCGGATCGCACGATCGCGACCGTTCCTACTCCTGCAGATCGGCGTCACCGGCCTCGCGCTCGCGCTGTACGCCCTCACCATCAACCTCGTGCCCCTCCTGACCAGCGCAGGACTTGCCGCCGCGGCCGCCGCGACCGCCTTCGGCCTCGTCGGCGTCGGACAGGTCGCCGGCCGCGCGTTCTTCGCGTTCGGACGCGGCACAACGACCCTTCCGGCGGTCACTGCGGTCGCGACAGTCGCGGTGATCGCCCTGGCCGGCTTCGCAGCAGGGGCCGGTGTTCTGCCGTCGGCCATCGGCCTGGCGATCCTCGCTGGTGCAGCCCGCGGCTCCCTCACCCTGATCCAGGCCTCAGTCGTCGTCGACCGGTGGGGCACAGCGAACACTGGACACCTCACCGGGATCTTCGCCGCCCCGGTGACCATCGCCACCGCGATCGCACCAGCAGTCGGCGCCGCCCTCCTCCAGGCGACCAACGGCGCGATCACCGCACTGCTGTGCGCGACTGTGGCGGCGATCGGCGGCATTGCGCTGCTCGTCGGAACACATCAGACCGAAATTCGAAGGTTGTGAGCCGGAGTCACAGGCATCAGTAGCACTGACACGGAGTGCAGCCTGCTCCCCAGATGCATCGAACCCAAGCCTTGAAATGACTGGCGTCGCTGGAGGCGAGAGCACGGATCACGACAGCCATCGCGTCCGGCTCGACGTGGTCGGCAGCCAACCCATGAGGCACTGAGCAGCGACAGAGCTGAGGATGCTCCAGGCGGTCGCTCAACGTACCGACGGGTTCGGCTCCCCTAACTGGTTCCGGTCGCGCGTTTAAGTAGGCGTTTCGGGAGGTGCGTGCGAAGGGCGCTGCCATGGCCGTTCGTCGGTAGTTCCGGCAACTGTTTCCCTTCCCTGACCTCATCGGCGGCATACGATGAGGCATGGCTGAGACTAAGGGAACGCGCGGCACGCAGCGGCCAGGTCTTGGCGCATACGAGCACTCCCTCACGCTGGGCGTTGCTGAACTCGTCGAGGGGCTTCGCGGGCTGCTCGGAGCGCAGCTTGTGGCCTTCATCGCATCTGCGAAAGCTACGAGCGTCGTGTCTAAATGGGCTGACGGTTCTGCGCTGCCTCCGGCGACACAGATCGATCGGCTGAGGCTGTCGTACAGGATCGCGGCAATGCTCAACGAGCGCTACTCGCCTCCCACAGTTCAAACGTGGTTCCGCGGCAAAGATCCGATTCTGGGTGACGAGGCGCCAGCCCTGTTGCTCCGTGAAAATCGGCCTGCGCTGGTGAGGGACGACCTCGTGGCCGCTGCGACCTCGTTTGTCTACGACGACTGACGGGTCTTTGGGCGGCGGGACCCAGGAGTAGGACGGCGTCGCGGAGGCGCCGGCAAGCTAATTGGCGTATCGGTCTAGTTGCGCTGGCGCCGGAGCCCGGGCGATAACTTTGGGTGCGCGTCGACCTGGATCGCGTCGACATGAAGGATGGCGACGCTATGGGCGGTGCGGTTCCCATCGAGAATCACGCTTCGGACAGTGGCTGTCTCCTGCTCGCGAGGTTGAAGGCGCAGAGTCGTGTCGAGGTAGTGGTGGTAGTGCCCGGACAGGACAAGCTTCGGCCGGACCTGGAGGACGCCGCGGTGGAACATCGCCTGGCCGGCCGAGGCGTACGCGATGTCGTCGGGCGTCCAGAACCGCCGTTGCCGTGCTACATGTCGTTGGAGGGCTCTGCTGATTGGTGCGTCGTGGCCGAGGAGCACGTCGACCGGGTCTGGGCCGAGTGCTTTGAGGTCCTCCTCGGTGATCTGCTCCTCCGGATGCCACGCTGCAACATGACCAGAAACGGACGGGTCGCGGCGGCCGCGGTTGATGCTGTTGGCGCCGCCGAGGCTTGCGACGGCTGCGCCGGCAGCGGTTGTTCCGCGCCATCCGCGTGGGAGCCAGATGATCCGCCGTGAGAGCCTCCGGTACCCCCATTCGTCGACCGGGAACAAGCGGTGCAGTGCTGGGTACCCCTCGTGGTTCCCGCCAGTGACGTACAAGAACATGTCCCGGGACTCGAGCTGCATCGTGAGCAACCGGAGCCGGTCGCGTTCGTGCCGGTTGCCAGTTGAGAGGAAGCCGAAGTCGCCAAGCACGTGAACCTGCCGGACGCCGGCACGATGAAGGTTCCGGATCGCGAGCTTCATCCACTGCAAGTCTGCGTGGGGATCACCAAGCACCCCGATGCGCTCATCAACAAGCCAGTGCCGGTCAACCATTGGACACTCGGGCGTCACACATGCGGTGGAGGCCACAACAGGTCGTCCGCTGAATCTTCGACATCGCAGTGTCGAAGCCAGGGCGTGTGTGCGGTCGACAGGGTCGCCCTCGACGAGGAACGCGTCGCGCCGCACCCAGATCCCGGCGGGCAGGGCGACGACGAAGTGCAAGAGCACACCGCCGCCCGGCGTGCGTCAGCCAAATCGGAACGCTCCCGCTTGACGAGCGAGACGAACCACGTCGTCAGCTCGCTCAGTTCGGAGCGCCGCTGCGGGGGTGAGGCCGTCGAGGCCGTCGCTTGGAGCGTTCAGCCATACGGCGTCGCCCCACGGGTCGACCTGTGCCGGATCGAGTTCCGCGAGTACCTCGCGCAGTCGAAGTAGGGGTTGGCCGGCTGTTTCGAACTGAAACGCGGGAAAGAGGCGGAAGCCGTCCGCAGTCACAACGGCGAGCAGTTCTCCCCTTCGAACATGCGCGTTGACTGCCTCGCTGCTGATCTGAAACCATTCGCGCAAGCCGGCGGCGTCATAAAACGGCCCAATCCGGTCAGAGAGCGTGTATGTGCGGGAGTCGGAGGGGACCCGCGGGGCGCCCGGGTCGCCGGGTGCCCCAGCGATGGGGTCCGTTTGGTTCCCGGCCACCGACTGGAGATCCTCGGAAGAGCGAGCTGAGGGCGCAGGCTTCCGCACGTCGCCGCGCTTGATCGCTCCCAACGGATCGACGCCCGGTTGCACGGTCGTGACCTCGTAGCCCTGATCCGGCGGCCTATCCGGATCCACGAGGTTTGCACCGGCATCGGTGAGGGCGGTGATGAAGGCAACCGCTTCGTCACCGCTCATTCGCCCCTCGGCGACCCAGCGGGCGAGTTCACGGGCATACGGGTCAATGACGGCGATTCCCTCAGCGCCGTGAGCAGCGTCCGCCAACGCCATCGCCCGGATGGCAGATGCGTCATCGGCTCTGTTCGGGCGGCTGCTATCGAGGTGGTCCCGGGTCAGCGCCATCGCTTCGGATGGACGCAGCGACTGGGACGCGATCGCATCCATCAGGGCGACCAACACCGGATCGGTGACCTGCACCCCTACCTGACGAGCAACTTCGCCGTCCCACGCCTCAGGGTTTGATGGGCTGTCCGATGGCACGCCCGTCACTCCCAACGCCGTGTCTCGAGCAGGTCGAGCAGCGGCTGCACATCCCGGCGCGCGGTGAGCCATTCGACGGGCGTCTCCGGCTGGACGCTGATGAGCGTGTCGGAGTGCGGCGTGGTCATGAAGCCGAGGATCGATGCACTGTGCAAGGCATCACCGAAGGCTGCCACCAACCACGACAGGTGGTCGGATGGTCCATAGTCGGAGCCGTGAGCAACTACGCCATCGAGGGAAGAGAAGTCCAGAACGATGTCGCTCATGCGTTGACATCCACTGTCCGGTCAGATGCTGCTCTGAAGCAGGGTTGAAGGTGCAGCTGCCCTGTCAAAGGCTAGGAGTGAGATGACCTTGACACTCGGGATTTGCCTGCTTTCCGCTCGTCTCACGACGTACCCGTTTCTACAGAACGGCGGATCAAGCTCGACCGCCTAGAAGAAGGTCGCCAAGCCCCTGCGCGGATCCCTCTAGAACGAGTAAGAGGGTCCGCACGACGGGCCATGGGCCTCCCCCGGCGATGAGATAATCACGGGGTGAGTACCTCATTGCGCCACGGCTGAGGTTTGGGTCCTCGCTCGTCATGACACGTGACACCATCGACGGCAGCGCGTCTATCGGGATGGACATGAGCACCGTCGGTAGGAACTCGGACAGCACGACGAGACTTTCCGCACGCGGATCAACGAACTGCCAGCTGGGGAGGAAAAATGCTCCTCGGAGATGGAAGCCGTAGAGCGCTCGCTCCTGCACGAGTTCAACAATCGTGTCGACGGAGTTTCCAGTCCTCGCTGCCACATCGTGCGCAGGAAGGAGCCGTACCTGTTCCATGGCGACGCGCCGAGCGAGGACAGACCGCAGATGGCGATCGGACAGGGTCGCTTCCCACGTACATTCGTCGCCCACTGCGCCGATCCATTCGAGCGCGAGCATCCGCTGGGCCGCTCGTCGTGATTCATCGGGGACGAGCTCGGCCAACGCTTCAGCCATCAGTCCGATCATGACCGTGACGTCTAGGCCAAGACCTTGGATCGATTCCTCGAGCGCGGCGGTGGCGCGCTGCCGCGCATCGGGGCCCTGGTGTAAAGGCGGGGCCGCGCCAGCCACATCATCCAACACGGTCCCGCCTCTCTGTAACTCACTCGCCTCGCCATGGTGATTATAATCACCACATGGGTCGATCTGATGCGGAGGACACGCCAGTTCGGGCTCGTGTGACTATCGAGGCGGAGTCGGCTGGGGAACTGAACGTTGGATGGCTCGACCGAGTGAGGCTGCCCCAGGCAGCTCGAGTGGACTACCGTGATGTCGGGTCTCGTGGTGACTTCGTCGTGACGCACGGGGGGAACGACATCGCGGCTGTGTGCGATCTGATTTCGGGCGAGTTCGTGGCGAGCGAACCGCTCGGCGTTGGAGACCCGTCAGCAGAACTCTTGCTTCGCCTCCTCGGCAGTCGGCTCCGGCATGTGGATCGAGCATCAGGAGCGCGACTCGGGCGCGAAGGTGCGCTTAGGCCGCTTGCGCGGCTCACTGGTGGCGCGTGGTATCCCTACGAAAGACTGCTTGGCTACTGAGTCTCGTCGCGGCGCGGCCCATGCCACAGGTTCGCGTCGAGCGCGATCTCGAGTCGCGCGAGGGTCGCGATGTCTGGCCAGGAGTCGCCGGCGAGGACTCGGAGCAGTGTGACGTGGTGGATTCCCGCCGCAGCGGCCACTGAGCGGGTGCTCCGCTCTCCGACCTGTGCTCGAAGTGTTGCAGCAAACACGCGTGCCGCTTCAGCAACCGGATCGGGCGACTTCACCTCCGGCCAGGGTTCGGGTGCGAGTTCACGCGGCGTTTTGCGGGGACTCCTGCTCACGGATTAACAGTAGAGTGCCGACGGGGACACCGAGGACATTCCGTGCGACGACACGTCGCAGCAACCTAACGGTGACGGCGCTGGCTTCGAAGCCCGAGTTCGTCTATTCACGTCCGCGGAGAGGGGGCCAGGTAGTCGGTTCGGCTCCACACAGGGCGCTGTGATGGGCCGAACGATCCCCGCCGCGCCAGCCGTCAGCGCTCGTCGGCAGTCTCGGAGCGATTGAATCGACCGCGGGCGTCGCTGATATTTGGGTGGAGGAGCCGGAACTCGTGGTTATCGAGCGCGAGCTGACGAATCACTTGCGCGTACTGCTCGGAGCGTTCCGACTCACCACGAAGCTGGGTTCTCAACTCCGATATCGTCTGCTGCAACTCGCGGACCTGTTCCTCGATCACGCGGCGCTGTGGCGCCTCGGGACCGGGCCGCTCCTTCAGTGCGAGGTTGTGTGCCTTTCTTCGCTCGTTGATGTGTGGGTAGGTGACGTTGATGCTCGTCCGCTTGAGTCCTATAGTGCGCATCACCTCCGTGGCGGTTAGCGTTCGCCCCTCTTGCGCAGCGGACGCGAACAGGGCATCTAGTGCGGCCTGAGTCGCTTCCTCCGATCGCTCAACACTCATGCCGATCCTTGGAGGGCATCAAAGAAGGCGATGAGCCGGGCAGAGTGGTCCGCAGCGCTGGCGCGAACTCGGGGAGCTCGGGACTCATCGGCGGCGACTTCGGCGAGCCCACTCGCGCGGTCTCGCCATGCAGCGATGTCCTCGGGAGTGAAAACTGCGTTGGCGCAGCGAAGCGGTTCGCAGGACAGTAGGTCGGGTGCGCTGGGCTCTTTCCGCATGCAGAGTGCCTTGGTTCGGTCGAAGACGCAGGTCACGGCCGCACCTCGATAGATGTAGGGGTCGTGGCGCTTGAGGAAACGGGTTAGCTGGGCAGGACTCTCCGGTAGCTGCCCGGCGAACCCCAGCGCAGACCCCATGCTGTCGAGTCGGCGAACAACCTCGTCTTTGGCCCGACCGACGACGCTGTGCGCGTCTTGCGCGAACTCCCCGAGCCATTCGCCGCGGGCGAGGGCCTGTTCTCCAGCCACCTCATCGGCAAAGCCAGATCGGGACTCCCCCGCATAGCCCCGGAACATCTGCAGGGACAGGTGCTTGTATTGCAGCGCGCCAGCTGCGACACCGCCGGGTCGCCGCGCAATGAACCACGCGAGCGTGCGTCTGAACTGCCGAGTCGACAGCTGCCATCGCGTTCCGTCCGCTCGCGCGATCTTCGGGCTTCCAGGTATTCCGACAGCGCGACCGTTCGCCCAGTCGACGAGTTTGTTCAGGTTCGTGTTGGTTTCCGAGCCGGACACGAGCGACTTGGTATCTGACCGGTTGTGTGATGTGCCGAAGCGTAAGGGACGGAACAGGTACTCCTCGCCCGGGTCGGCCAATCGTTCCAGAACCTCGACGGCCCGTTTGACAATGGGCGACACGATCCAGTGCGCGGCTTTGCCGTGCGGGTCGTCGTTGCCCTTGAACGTCGTGCCGTGTAGGCGGTGCACCTGGAGACGACCGGTCGAATCGCTGTCCGTGCGGATGCATCCGCGCTTGATGTGCTTCACCTCGCTGTCGCGCATTCCGCTGAAGAACGCGATCAACACATACGCTGCGGTCTGCAGCGTCCGGCAGAGGCCGGGTACCTCTCGGTAGGTAATTCGACCCGACCAAGGGACGTCGAGGAGCGTCGCGGAAGGACGCGACCGGAGGAAGGTGTCGGAGTCGACACCGTTGTCCTCCGCGAGGGCACGCACCTGGTAATCGGCGATGCGGATAGTCAGACCTGTTGGCACGCCGGCTTCTCGATCGAGTGCCCGGTAGTTCGGTCGCCCCTGCCATGCCTTCTCGTAGTGGCCCGGCAATGGTTCGCCGCTGGCGCGGTAGCGGGTCAGGAGGGCAGTCACTCTGCTGCTTGCGTCACCCCGGCCGCGCGAGATGCTCGGCCGACTGGCTTGCGCCGTGAGCAAGTTGCGGTGTTCTTCCGCGAAGCTCAGGATGTCGCCGGACAGCTCGTCGACGAGGCGGGAGCTCCACCAGATCAAAGGGTTGAGTATCTCTTCAGGTATCCGCTGGGTCTTGTTCTCTCCACGCTGCGCCTCCGGCGCGGCACGCCAGAACACCATGGCCTCAGGATCGGCTGGGAGCGGGTCCGTCAACCGGTCACGATATGTCCAGAAAAGGCGCGCACTTCGAAGATGGGAATCGCGGAGCTTGCCGAGGGCACCGAGGTAACCGACGTACTCGCCGTAGTGTCGGGGAGTGACTTCCGAGAGCCGGGTCAGCCGCTTCGAGGTCAAGAACTGAAGGAACACGAGGACGCCAGTGAAGTGCACGCGAATTGATGACGTCGCGTACGGTTTGCCGCGCGGCATCAGGTCGTCGTCGAGCAACTGCGCGAAGAGCTCCTTTGCGGCCGGACGAAACGGTGCCGGCACGCGCAAGAAATTGAGTGAGTAGACATGGGCGTGGCCGAGGCGTTCCGCTGGAGAGAGCACCCACGCGTCATCCTCGAATCGCGACGTTCCTGTCAGGTGCTCTGGAGCGACACGCGCGGCCAGGACGTGTCGGCGCGGGCTCCATGTCCGACGGTGAGATACCGCCTCCGCAGGCAAGTTGGTCAAAACATCTCCGGTTTCTCGAGAATCTTGAGAGCGGTGTGAGTCGGCATCAGAGTCGCAAAGTGTGCGATCTCCTCGGTTGTCCGGGAGGGAAGGATGTCGTTGTGTATGGCGAGCCATGCTTGACCGAACCGTGCGATCCATTGCTCGAGCGGCAGCCGTTCGAAGTGCTCGATCAGCTCGGCGGATAGGCGGAGGATAGTTGGAATGTGTTCGTCCCCAACGACCGCACACGGGCATCCGAAGCAGGCAAGCATGTCGGCATTGCATTCGACTCCAGGTTGCTCTGGGTTGCCGAGGACGTCGCGGCAGCGCATGAAGGCTGTAGTGATCGCGTCTGGTACGTCGGGCGCCTCCGGTCGTTGGGAAATGGGCGCCGTCTTTTCCGGGCTGCGCTCCGCGGTGAGGCGGGCGTCGAGGTCGAGGAGAGCGCCGTTCGTAATCGACTCCAATGCGCGGCGAGCTGTCGGGTCCGGGGCGATGTAGGACCGGTAGAGGACCTCAGGCGTGTTGGTGACGGCCGCGCGATCGAGCTGGAAGTTGTTCGCCTGAGCTCGTTCCCGATCGACGGTCGTCTTGATTCTGTTGAAGGTCAGGCGAAGCGCCGCGCCACCCTCGGTCAGGTTGTGTGATCGCGCCCAAGCGCCTAAATCCGGACCTGCAACGTTGTTCAGGCGGTTCTCCCAGACGAATCGGTGGCTGCCTCCGTTGCGCTGCAGGAAGATGCAAAGCAACTTGTCGGAGCGCGCAAGGTCGCGGCTTCGGCGGCCGAGTCTGTGGAGGAGCAGGTACATGCCGCCAGCGGTCTTCAGCTGTCTTTTTGCGCTCCCGATGTCCCAGAGCACCGTTTCGGACTCGTAGCCGCGTCGCCGTTTGATCGTCTGAGTTTCGAGAACACTCGATTCCCGTATGCGGTGTTCACCCGTCAGCTCCTTCAAAGTCTCGACGTTCCGCCCCGTTCGTATAGCGAGCAGCACCAGAAGTGGCTCGAGGTCGCGGACGGTGAGGAAGAGCATTCGCGCGAGATCGATCATCGGAACGACTGCCCTCATGTGAGCCGTTCGAAGGCGCGGTGGACGCCCGGTGTCTGCCATCTCCTCAAGCATCCGTCCGACGATGCGCTCGTGTTCCGAGAGGCCTTGACTCCGGTCCCTGAACCGTCGGAGCAGCTCCTCTCCATCGGCGATTCGCCGGGTTATAGCTTCGACATCGCGCGTGGCAGCCGCGGTGATCGAGGCAAACGTTTCGGGGTCGTAGCCCGGCTGCGGCGAGTGCCGTCGCGCCGGGATCGCGTCGCTCGCAGCCTCAAAGAGGTCACGGTCACACAGACCGAGATCGTGCAACGCTTTGGTGAGAACGCGGAGGTCGGTCATCCGCATGGCCAGGGTAGGCGAGTCCTTGAGATGCTCTCTGTAGGCCCTGATGTGCTCGGGGCCAATCCCGCCGAGCGAGACATCGTCCCCGAGCTCGGTCGAGAAGAATTGGAGGAAACCTCGGTAGGACAGCTGGCACTGGCGTGCGACGAGGCTTGAGCGCCGGCGCGTTCCAAGACCCGTCGTGGCGACGAACGCCCGAAGGAAGGGTAGATGGAGGTTCGGCGCCGCCCAACCGCGGGTCGTCAGCCAACCGGTCCTGCCATCGCCACCGTCCAGTCGCGCGCGTAGTCCGCCATCGTCCGCGGTGATTCTCGCCGGCAGCTCGTACAAGGTCGATGCGCCCACCTGTTCCGGCCTATCCAAGTCGGGTCCCGATGCTGTCAAAGCTGATCTCCCGTCCGGGTGGCGTCGCGACGAGGTCCTCGGTGTCGGGGATCAGCCGCAGTATCGTCTCGGCTTCAAGCTCAGCAAGGTTGTGGATGTACACCATGGTGGTTTCAATCCTTCGATGCCCCAGTCTTCTGCTCACCCAGTTCAGGGGGTCCCCGATCATGGCCGAAGGAGCACCTTCGCCCCGCAAGCTGTTGTAACGCCGCTGGAGCTGAGCGAGGGTAATCGTCGCCCATGAGTGCCGGAGCTTGTGGGGGTTGCACTCGATGTCGAGGCCGAGCCGTTTCACCCGCGTATTCGCGGCGATGAAGACGCCTTGCCAGGTTCGCGGGCGCATCGGCAACCCGTCGGCACGCAACCAGAGCGCTGCGGGTTCGAGGCCACGCGGAGTGACTCGGTACAGCCGCAATCGCTCGTCAGGACTCGCGTCCGTTGAGCGAACTCGCCGACCGGCAGCGCTGCGGAAGGTTCCGTCCCCATCCAAGATGAGCTTGTCCCGAACGGTGTTGTACGAAGACGTCTCTTGCGCCGACTGCACGGCGTCCGATCGATCGCTTCGGACGTACAGGTCCACGACCCGCAGCGCACGCTCCGCAATGAGAACTTCGCGCCCGGAGCGGTTCTTCGCTACCGACGTCGGGACCGCGAGTCGCGAGTACATGCTGGAGGCGTCCGGACGGGGAATCTCCGACAGGAGAAGGGACGCCTGTTCAGTGAGCCGAAACCCAACACCAAACATGAGGTCCGTGAAGGCGGCGTTTCGAGCGGTCTGCTGGCTGCGCGACGAGGGGTCACGGTGGCCGTTCGATCCGTAGCCTCTTACGCCGACGTCCCGCCACGATCGATACTCCGCGGGCGTCAGCCATGGTGCCGTCGGAAGTTTGGTCCTGCGGAGTTCCGCGGGCCGATCCGCGGTACGCAGACGCTGACCGATGCGAGGGCGCTTTGCTGGTGGGATCATGCGTATGGGCGTCTCAGCAAGGTTCCCGACCGAATGTTGGAACGCGTAGAACTGCGCGACGGCGGTCACTTCGTTGTTCCAGGTGCTCGCCGCGATCCGCGGACCATCGGGGTCTTCGTTGCGCCAATAGTTGTACGCCAGTCGATCTTCGTGTCGGACTGCTCGCCAGTTGCGCCGATCGTGTGGGAACGATCGTGCGTGCCACACGAAGTCGAGGAACCGCGCGAGATGGTGTGCGTACAACCTCAACGTTGAGGATGCAAGCAGGGTCGAACCTGACGTCCAGAACGCGTTGAGGTCAGGGTCAAACGCACCGCACGGATCCAGCACGAACGGCACATCCGCGCGCTCGTACAGAGAGCGACCGTCCGCCGGCTGCTGGAAGGGGACGGGCCACGCACCACTGCCTCTTCCATCCACGACTCGATATCGCTCCCACGTCGGCCAGGCTCGCACGACGCGATAGTAGCCCCTCACACGTCAGGTGCGACAAAAGGCACGACGACCTGGCACCGCGCCGGGAACTCGGCAGCACCGGCGGCGCGGTGCACCGTGATGCGCCCGGACTCGAGCGGCTGCCGCAGTGCGTCGAGCACGGCCCGGGGGAACTCCGGCGCCTCGTCGAGGAAGAGCACCCCGCGGGTGGCGCGGGACACGGCGCCCGGTCGGATCGTCCCGGAGCCGCCGCCGATCAGGGCGACCGCCGACGCGGAGTGGTGCGGGGCCTCCCACGGCGGCCGCGGTGTCCACGACCGGGCACCGAGTCCGGCGACCGACCGGACCGCGGCGACCTCGAGCGCGGCCTCGGAGTCGAGGTCCGGCAGCAGCCCGGGAAGCCGTTCGGCGAGCATCGTCTTGCCGGCGCCGGGCGGCCCGAGCAGCAGCGCGTGGTGCCCACCGGCTGCCGCGACGATCATCGCGTGGACCCCGACCTCGTTCCCCACGACCTCGGCGAGGTCGACCGCACGCTGAGGCCGCTCGGCCGGCAGGTCCGTGAGCACCGGCTGCACGTCGACCGGTGGCAGGAGGGCGCCGGCGTCGATGGCGGCACCACGGAGCGAGTCGACACCCTGCACCGAGACGCCGGGCACCGCCCGGGCCTCCTCCAGGTTGCCGACGGGGACGACCACCCGCTCGATGCCGGCATCGCGCGCGGCGACCGTCATCGGGATCACCCCCGGCACCGGACGGACCCGCCCGTCGAGACCGAGCTCGCCGACGTAGGCGACCCGCGCAGAGGCACGAGGCGCACTGCCGGCAGCGGCGAGGACCGCCATCGCGATCGCGAGGTCGAAGCCCGACCCGCGCTTGGGGATGGCAGCGGGCGTCAGGTTCACCGTGATCCGTCGGGTGGGCAGCGGGCACCCCGCGTTCGCCGCCGCTGACCGCACACGTTCGCGCGCTTCGCCGAGCGACGTGTCCGGTAGCCCGATGATGCTGAAGGCGGGCAGCTGGCTGGTGAGGTGGGCCTCGACCTCCACCAGCCGGCCGCTGACCCCGAGGAGCGCGACGGCCGACGCACGTCCGATGTCCGTCATGCGACCGCCTCCACGTGCTCGACCACCGATCGGTCGCCCATCACGTGCACGGCGATGGCGTCGATGCGGATCCCGCGCGCTGAGTGGTCCGGGTGTGCGGCGAACCACGCCGGCACGAGTCGGCGGAGGCGCGTGAGCTTCTGCGGCGTGACGGCTTCGAGCGGATGCCCGGTCGAGGCCCCTGCCCGGGTCTTGACCTCGACGAAGACCAGGTCGTCGGCGCAGCGCGCGACGATGTCCAGCTCCCCCCGAGCACATCGCCAGTTCCGGTCGACGATCACGTACCCGTGCCGTTCGAGCCAATCAGCGGCGATCGCTTCGCCGCGGGCTCCCAAAGTGACTGTTCGCATCCGTTGATGCTCGGGAAACGTCGACCGCGGATCTGCAATCCATGGTCATCTGTGGAGAACGACAACGATTTCGTTCCTGTGGTGGAACGAAGAAACCCGGCCGACCATTCGGTCGACCGGGTTCTCCAAGAACGTGAGGATCAGTGCGCTGCGGCGTACGCTTCCTGCACCTGCGTGGAGATGCGACCACGGCTGGAGACCTCGTACCCGTTCTCCTTGGCCCATTCCCGGACCTTTGCGAGTTCCTCGGAGTTGCCGCGCTTCGGCGCCGACTTCGGAGCGGCGGTCCCACCAGTGGTGCGACGGCCGCTCACCTTCCGCGCCGCGGCGATGTAGTCGGAGATCGCGTCGCGGAACTTGTCGACATTGTCGTTGGACAGGTCGATCTCGTACGTGGAGCCGTCGAATGCGAATTCGACGGTGCGGCCATCGCCTGCGGTGATGGGCGAGTCATCGAGGTCGTCGACGAGCTGGACGGTGACCTTCTGTGCCATTGCGTGCTCCTTGCGTGGGGGTGGAAATCCCCTCCACAGTATCCGGCGGACCGGAAATGCGCACAATTCACCCGGCGGTTCACGATGACCACGTTGGAATGCGTCTACTCGTCGAGCGCGAGTTCCTTCGGCAGTTCGAGTTCACGCGTGGTGAGTTCCTCGACGTTGACGTCCTTGAACGTCAGCACGCGGACCGACTTCACGAATCGATCGGAACGGTAGACGTCCCAGACCCACACGTCGGTCATGGTCAGTTCGAAGTAGAAGTCGTGCTCGGTGTCCCGGCGCGCGAGCTCCACCTCGTTGGCGAGGTAGAACCGGCGCTCGGTCTCGACCACGTAGCGGAACTGCGACACGACGTCGCGGTACTCACGGTAGAGAGCGAGCTCGACCTCGCGGTCGTAGTCGTCGAATTCGTCATCATCCATTGCGCCCACAGTCTACGGCGCAGACGCCACCGCGACGACGCGCACAGCGAACCATGCCCGTCGACGGATCACGCGACCGGTGCGGCCAGCTCGTCGAAGCCGTCCAGCGCCACGCTCGACACCGCGTGCAACCAGCTCGTGCGGTGCAGCGCGTGCGGTCCGACCGCGCGGATGGCGTCGTAGTGCGCCGTCGACCCGTAGCCCTTGTTCGACGCCCATGCGTAGTGCGGAGCGTCGTCGTGGGCGGCGACCATGAGCATGTCGCGCTCGACCTTCGCCACCACGGACGCCGCGGCCACCGAGGCGCAGTCCCGGTCGGCCTTGACCCGCACCGTGACCTCGAGCGGCGAGGACTCGACCAGCGTCGGCGGCAGCGCGCGGGACAACCAGTCGAAGGAGCCGTCCAGCACGACCACGGCGCCCTCGAACGACACACCGGAGTCCTGCAGCGCCGAGAGCGCCCGCGCCCCGGCCAGTCCGAGCGCCGGCACGATGCCCTGCTCGTCGACGTAGTCGGCCGACGCCATCCCGACGGCGGTACGGGCCCACTTCGTCACCACCGGCACGAGTTCGGTCCGTCGGGCAGCGGAGAGCAGCTTCGAGTCCGCCAGCCCCTGCGGCACGCGACGGACGTCGACCGTGATCGCTGCGGCGCCGACCGCGACCGGACCGGCGATGGCGCCGCGGCCGACCTCGTCGACGCCGATGACCGTCACGCTCCCGGCGGCGAAGAGCGACTTCTCCACGCGCAGGGACGGACGGACCGGGCTCACTGGCGCTTCTCCTCCACGCCGGCGAAGACGTTCGGGTAGTCGTCGAGCCACGTCCACCGGCTGGTCGGCCAGGAGATCACGAAGGCCCGGCCGGTCACGTCGGAGAGCGGTACGAAGCCCTTGGACGGGGTGTCGCCGTTGTAGCGGGAGTCCTTGGAGTCGTAGCGGTTGTCGCCCATCACCCAGATGGTGCCCTTGGGCACGGTCACCGAGAAGTCGGTACCGGAGGCGCGGGTCTCCCCCGCGGGGAGCTTCAGGTACGGCTCCTTGAGCGGCACCCCGTTGACCGTCATCTGCCCGAGGTCGTTGCAGCAGGCGACCTTGTCGCCCGGCAGGCCGATGACGCGCTTGATGAGGTGGTCGTCGCTGTCGCCGGTGCCGAGGCCGACCTGGGTCAGCAGCCAGTCGATCGAGCGTGCGGGCTGCGAGGTGGGCGTGACGCTCGGCACCTCGGCCCCGGTCAGCCACCCGCCCGGGTCCTTGAACACGACGATGTCGCCGTGCTTGAGCGAAACGGTCTTGGGGACGAGCTCGTTCACGATGACACGGTCATCGATCTGCAGCGTGTTCTGCATCGACGCGGACGGGATGTAGAACGAGCGGATCAGGAAGGTCTTGACCAGGAACGAGACCAGGAGTGCCGCGACGAAGATGATGAGCAGGTCACGGAGGAAGGTGAGCACACCGTTCCGCTGCTTGCTGGCACGAGGCCGACGCCCGTCGTTCTCGGTCGTGTCGGTCATGCCACCCTCGTCGTCAGGAACCAGCGTCCGGAACCGCTCTGGGAACAGCACCGGGGAACGGGAGAGCCCCCCGTCCGATGCACAACCGTACATGGACGAGGGGCCGTCAGTGGCGTCGGCTCGCGACGCTCACTGTGAAGGCGATCAGTTGTCGCGCTTCTCCTTGATCTTGCGACGAGCCGCCTTGCCGCGCAGTTCGCGCAGGTAGTACAGCTTGGCGCGACGGACGTCACCGCGGGTCACGATCTCGATGTGGTCGATGATCGGCGAGTGCACCGGGAACCAGCGCTCGACGCCGACCTGGAAGCTGACCTTGCGGACCTTGAAGGTCTCGCCGATGCCGTGGCCCTGGCGGCCGATGACGACGCCCTGGAACACCTGGACACGCGAGCGCGTGCCTTCGATGATGTTGACGTGGACCTTGACGGTGTCACCCGCACGGAAGTCCGGGACGTCGGTGCGCAGCGATGCTGCGTCGACGTTGTCGAGGAGTTGGCTCATGAGTCAGTTCACTCTCTGCGGACGCGCACGGGTCGCCGCGGATCGGTGGTGGGAACGAAGTGGTGTGCCCGGTGTCGGCGACTCCCCCGTGGCAGAGTCCAGCCAGGGCACAGCTGTCCATACTGCCACAGCTCCGGTCGGCCGCACAACGGGCGGACCGGGGAGGATGGTCCCATGATCGAACTCCGCACCCCGACCGAACTCGACGGACTCCGCGTGGCCGGTCGCTTCGTCGCCGACGTCCTCGACGAGCTGCTCCGCACGGTCGACGTCGGCGTGAACCTGCTCGACCTCGACCGGGTGGCCGCGCAGATGATCGCCGACCGTGGTGCCGTCAGCTGCTACGTCGAATACCACCCGTCGTTCGGCAACTCGCCGTTCGGCCGCAACCTGTGCACGAGCGTCAACGACGCCGCACTCCACGGGCTCCCCCACGACCGCGTGCTGGCGGACGGCGACCTCGTGAGCCTCGACTTCGCCGCGAGCGTCGACGGCTGGGTGGCCGACTCCGCCGTGACGGTGCAGGTCGGCACGCCCCGCGAGGGGGACCAGCGCCTCATCGACACGGTCGAACGTGCCCTCGCCGCGGGAATCGCGCAGGCGCGCCCGGGCAACAAGCTCGGCGACGTCTCGTCCGCGATCGGGGCCGTCGAGCGCCGGGCGGGCTACGACGTCAACCTGCAGTTCGGTGGTCACGGTGTCGGACGCACGATGCACGGGGAGCCGCACGTCCCGAACGACGGCCGGCCCGGGCGCGGCCTGAAGCTCCGCCCTGGCCTGGTCGTCGCGATCGAGCCGTGGCTGATGCAGGGCACGGACGAGCTCGTGCAGGACGCCGACGGCTGGACGCTCAGGAGCGTCGACGGTTCCCGCGCCGCCCACGTCGAGCACACGGTCGCGGTCACCGAGACCGGCCCCGAGGTCCTCACCCTGCGCGCGGACGCGCGCACCTGACGGACTGGAGGCTCGGCGCGGCCTGGCACCGAGCCTCCAGTCCGCGCACGGTTCCGCCCACATCACCTGCGATGGCAAACGAGAACGCGCGTAGGTGGTCGGAAGATCCGACCCCCTACGCGCGATTCGACCGCCCACGCGCGATTCGACCCGCCGCGGGGAACGCGAAAGGGGACAGCGAAAGGGTAGGGCGCGCCCTACGCGTCGGGCAGCAGGTCCGGGCGGACGCGCCGCGTCCGCTCCACCTGCTGCTCGTGCCGCCACGCGGCGATGCGCCCGTGGTGCCCGGAGAGCAGGACCTCGGGCACGTCGTGCTCACGCCAGGCAGCGGGCTTCGTGTACGAGGGATACTCGAGCAGGCCGTCCTCGTGGGACTCCTCGACGAGTGACTCGGGGTTGCCGACCACGCCGGGGACCAGGCGTGCGACGGCCTCGATCATGGCCATCGCCGCGACCTCGCCGCCGTTCAGCACGTAGTCACCGAGGGACAGCTCGACGACCGAGCAGCGCGACGCTGCCCACTCGAACACGCGGGCGTCGATGCCCTCGTACCGCCCGCAGGCGAAGACGAGGTGCTCGTGGTCCGCGAGGGACCGGGCGATCGACTGCCGGAACGGCGTGCCGGCCGGGGTCGGGACGACCAGCGTCGATGACCCGTCCGACCGCAGGATCGACGACAGCGCCTGGGCCCACGGCTCGGGCTTCATCACCATGCCGGCACCGCCGCCGTACGGGGTGTCGTCGACGGTGCGGTGCCGGTCGGTGGTCCAGCTGCGGAGGTCGTGCACGTGCAGGTCGAGGAGCCCGCCCTGCCGTGCCTTCCCGAGCAGCGAGACGTCGAGGACGCCGAAGAACTCCGGGAAGATCGTGACGATGTCGATGCGCACGGCGCTACGACTCGTCGTCGGGAGCGGGACTCGACGCGACGGCGGACGGCGGCTCGGGCGTCGCCATCTCGGCGACCGGGTCCTCGAAGAGCCCGGTCGGCGGGGTCACCGTGACGGTGCCGGCGGCGATGTCGACCGCCGGGACGATCGCGGAGACGAAGGGCACGAGGACCTCGCCGCGGTCAGCGGTGTCGACGGCGAGCAGGTCCTGCGCCGGCATGTGGTCGACGCGGGCGACCGTGCCGACCTGCACGTTGTCGCGGAGGACACGGAGGCCGACCAGCTGGTGGTCGTACCAGGCGTCGTCCTCACCCGTCTCCTCGTCGGGGTCCTGGTCGACCCAGAGGATGGCCCGTGCGAGGGTCTCGGCGCCGGACCGGTCCGTGATGCCCTCGAAGAAGGCGACCGGGTGGCCGTTGTACCAGCGGAGTTCGTCGATGGCGAGCGTCTTGCCCGACCAGGGAGAGTCCTCGGGGACCTGGAGCGTGAAGACCGCTCCGTGGGTGAACCGACGATCCGGGTCGTCGGTGTAGAGCTCGAGCTTGAGACCGCCCTTGAGCCCGTGCGCCTTGGTGATGCGACCCACCCGGACCTGGGTCGCCTCGTCAGGAATCGGAGTCGACCACGTCGACCCGCACCCGCTTGCCATCGGCCAGAGCCGTGACGAGGGTGCGGAGCGCCTTGGCGGTCCGACCGGCGCGTCCGATCACGCGGCCGAGGTCCTCGGGGTGCACGTGCACCTCGAGGACCTCGCCCCGCGCGGAGGTGGAACTGGCGACGCGCACGTCGTCAGGGTGATCGACGATCCCCTTGACGAGGTGCGTCAGCGCAGATTCGAGCAAGGTCGTTACGCCTCGGTCGTCTCGGCGTCGTCGGCCGACTCGGCAGGAGCGGCCGGGGCCTTCTTCTCCGCCTTCGGCTTGAGGACGGCCTTCTTGGTCGAGTCGACCGTGAAGGGCTGCTTCGGCTCGGCGACCTTCACCTTGGAGGTGGTGTCGGCCTCGCCCTTGAACTTGGCCCAGTCACCGGTGAGCTTGAGGAGTGCGGCGACCTGCTCGGTCGGCTGCGCGCCGACGCCGAGCCAGTAGAGCGCGCGCTCCGACTCGATCTTGATGACCGAGGGCTCCTCGGTCGGGTGGTACTGACCGATCTCCTCGATGACGCGGCCGTCGCGCTTGGTGCGCGAGTCGGCGACGACGACACGGTAGTACGGCGCCCGGATCTTACCGAGACGCTTGAGACGGATCTTGACAGCCACAAATGCTCCTGTTGCGTGTTGTTGTGGTTGAACCGGAACCGCGGGCGTGGGGGCACACACGGTGGAAGCTCGAGAGATACGTGATCCGCTGGATAGAGGGTCGAGCGGACACGTTTCGACCGTTCATTCTTGCAGGTTTCCGAGCGAGAAGCGAGCCAGGGCGCGCCGTCACGGCGCGAGGGACCGCACGGCCTCCAGCGCCTCGGTCGTCGCACGGACGGCGTCGACGCTCCGGGCGTCACGTGCGCCGCCGACGACGGCGAACGGCACGCCGGCGTCCTGGAGGCCCGACACCAGTCCGGTGGGGTCGTCACCGTCCGCGCCGGTCGCGCTCTCCTGCCCGGCGCAGATCACGACGTGGTCCGCCGGGATCGCCCGTTCCTCGCCGTCCTCGTCACGGATCCACAGCGTGCCCGGCTCGATGCGCAGGTACTCCTGGACGCCGCCGACCATGCGCACGCCGGCGTCGCGGAGACGACCGAGTGCGACCCACCGGGACGTCAGGCCGACGCCCTGACCGAACTTGCCCGTGCGTCGGAGCACCGTGACCTGGTGACCGGGACGGGTGGTGCGCGCGGCGGCGGGCTCTCGCTGCGGCAGGTCCCCGACGACGTCCCGCGCCACGGAGAGGTCCCAGCGGGCGGCGAACTCCCCCGCACGGACGGCCTCGTCCGGCGACTCGGTGAGGAAGGCGGCGGTGTCGACGCCGATGCCGCCACCACCGATGACGGCGACCGTGCCGGCGGGGACACCCTCGGTGAGCGCCCGCTCGTAGGACACGACGTGCGGCAGGTCGGCGCCCGGGACGTCGACCACGCGGGGCAGGACCCCGGGGGCGAGCACGACGGCGTTGCTGTCGAGGAGGTCCGCGGCGGTGGCCCGACGGCCGAGGTGCACGGTCGCACCGCGCTCGTCGAGCTCGGCGCGGGCGGCCCGGACCGGTCCGGCGTAGTCCTCCTTGCCCGGGATGACGGCGGCGAGCCCGAACTGGCCGCCGAGCTGGTCGGCGGCCTCCCACAGGGTCACCCGGTGGCCACGACGGGCGGCGTCCACGGCGGCAGCGAGTCCCGCCGGTCCCCCACCGACGACGTCGACGCGCTTCGGCTCGGTCGTCGGACGGAGCGGGAACGCGACCTCGCGTGCGGCGCGGGGGTTGACCAGGCAGGAGACGGGCTGACCGACGATGGAGCGGTCGAGGCAGGCCTGGTTGCAGCCGATGCAGGTGTTGACCAGGGCGAAGCGGCCCGCGAGCGAGCGGGACACGATGGCGGGGTCGGCGAGGAACGGGCGCGCCAGGGCCACGGCGTCGATGAGTCCGTCGGCGAGCACGGCCTCGCCGTCGCGCAGGTCCGTCATCCGGTTCGAGGCGATGACCCGGACGTCCGGGTACGACGAGTCGCGGACCACCCGGGCGATGCGCCGCGCGTAGGCCAGCCACGCTCCGTGCGGCACGGCGGCCTGGACGGTGGGGGTGCGGGACTCGTGCCAGCCGATGCCGACCGAGATGCCGTCGAGGCCGAGCGGCAACAGGTCGTGCACCAGGGCGTCCACGTCCTCCGGGGTCGAGGACCCGGGCATGAGGTCCGCGCCGGACAACCGGATCGTGACGGCGAGGTCGGGCACAGCGGCACGCACGGCCCGGACGACGGCGACCGGGAACCGCCGACGCCGCTCGGGTGAGCCACCCCAGGCGTCGTCACGGAGGTTCGTCAGCGGCGAGTGGAACTGGTTGATCAGGTAGCCCTCGGACGCCATGATCTCGACGCCGTCGAAGCCGATGTCACGGGCGGACCGCGCCGCGGCGGCGAAGTCCTCGATCGTCCGCTCGATCTCCTCCGCGGTGAGCTCGGTCGGCACCACGCCGCGTGCCGCCGCCCAGGGTAGACCGGACGGCGCGACCGCGCGCTGGGGGGCACCGTGTCGGTCGACCATGCCGCCCACGAGCGCGTACCGCCCGGCGTGGAAGAGCTGCGCGAGGATCGTGCCGCCCTCCTGGTGCACGGCGTCGACCGCGACCCGGAAGCGCTCGTCGGCACCGTCCACGCCGAACACGGCGAAGTCGGGGCCACCGCGGGCTTCGTCGCTGACCGCGATGCCGCCGGTGATGATGCAGGCCGCTCCCCCGGCGGCACGTTCACGGTAGAACGCCGCCATGCCGACACCGCCGTCGTCGTGGACCTCGAGCCCGGTGTGCATCGACCCCATGACCACCCGGTTCCCCAGGTGCAGGGGGCCGAGCGTCCAGGCGGACGCGACCGTGGCGACGGCGGTGTCGGGAGCGGCGAGGGTCACGACTACTCCCCGACGTCGCCCATGACGGACGGGCCCTTGGGACCGTCGGCGCCGTCAGCGTCGTCACCGGGCAGGACGGCGTCCCGCAGCGGCGAGGTCGTGTCCGACCAGAACGGCGGCGCGACGACGGTGATGCCCCCGTCGACGGACAGGATCTGCCCCGTGATGTACGACGCCTTGTCGGAGAGCAGGAAGTCGACCGCGTCGGCCATGTCGTCCGCGGTGCCCGGGCGCTGCAGCGGCACCTTCGACAGCACGGACTCCATCGGCGCCATGCCCGGCACCGCGTTGTAGAAGTAGTCGAGCGAGTCGGTGTCGATGAGCCCGCCGTTGACCGCGTTCACGGTGATCTGTCGCGGACCGAACTCCACCGCCATGTACTGCATGTACGACTCGGTCATCGCCTTGGCGGCACCGAGGGCGGCGTACGTCGGGAACGCGCGCAGCGACCCGTACGAGGTGACGACGACGATGCGGCCGCCGCGGTCCATCAGCTCCGCGGCACGCTGGGCGCCGAGCACGAACGACCGGGCGTTCGTGGCGTAGCTGCGGTCCAGGTGGTGCAGCTTCAGGTCCGCGACGGGCTTGAAGGCGCTGGCCGCGGCGTTCGCGACGAACATGTCGAGGCGGCCGTAGGTGTCCCGCACCAGGTCGAACATGGCGTCGAGCGACGCCGGGTCCTCGATGTCGGCCTGCACCGTGATGCCGTCGCCACCCGCGGCCCGGACGTCGGCGAGCGACTCCTCGGCCAGGTCGGCGTTCTTCTTGTAGTTGATGACCACGGTCACGCCGCGCGCGCCGAGCTTCTGCGCGAGCAGGCGGCCGATGCCGCGCGACGCGCCGGTGATCAGGGCGATGGGTGCGGTGGTGGGGTCGGTCACGTCAGTCCTCTTGTTGCGTGTGCAGGGGCGGACGGGAGGCTCGTGGCGGGCCCGCCACGGGCCTCCCGGCCGGTTGTCGGTGGTGTCTCAGAACCCGGCCTGGCCGGTCACGACGGCACGGCCGACGATGAGCTTCTGGATCTCGTTGGTGCCCTCCTCGAAGCGCTGCGCGCGGGCATCGCGGTAGACCCGCTCGATCGCGTTGCGCTTCCAGTAGCCCTGCCCGCCGTGCACCTGCAGGGCCTTGTCGGTCACGCGGGCGAGCATGTCGACCGCGATCATCTTCGAGGCGCTGGAGAGCGTGCCGGCGTCGGGACGGCCCTCCTCGTAGGCGCGCGCGGCCTCGAGCACGAGGGCCCGGGCAGCGGCGATGTCGGCGTAGTTCTCGGCGAGGTAGAACTGGATGGCCTGGCGCGTGGAGAGCTTCTTGCCGAAGGTCTCGCGCTCGTTCGCGTACTCGACCGCGAGCTCGTTGGCCCGTTCGGCCAGGCCGACGGCGCTCATCGCGACCGAGATGCGACTCGGGAGCAGGAAGCCGCCGAGGGCGACCTCGAGGCCCTGGCCCTCCTCGCCGAGACGAGCGCTGGCCGGGATCGGGGTGTCGGTGAAGCGGAGGATCGCGTGGTCGGTGCCGCGGATGCCCATGGTGTCGGAGTCGTCGATCACCTCGGCACCGGGCAGCCCGGTGTTCGGCATGAGGAACGCGACGGTGCCGTCCTGGCCCGTGGTGCCCTCGAGTCGGGCGGCGATGAGCCAGTAGTCGCACTTCACGCCGAACGTGATGAGGTGCTTCTCGCCGTTCATCACGTACGTGTCGCCCTCGCGGCGCACCGTCGTGCGGATGTCCGCGCCGGTGCCGGCCGTGGCCTCGGTCAGGGTGAAGGCGACGAGCTTCTCACCGGCGACCGAGGGCTTGACGACCTGTTCGATCTGCTCCGGGGAGGCGTACGGGGCCATGGCCCGCCAGGTGCCGTTGATGACGTGCACGAGCATCCGGATCGACGCGTGGGAGCGCGAGACGATCTCCATCACCTCGAGGTAGCGGGAGAACGGGATGTCCCGGCCGCCGAGCTCGACGGGTGCCGCGAGGCTCAGCCAGCCGCGGTCCTTGAGCTCCTGGAACAGCTCGGGGGCGACCTGGCCGGTGCGCTCGATCTCGTTCGCCCAGTCCTCGCCGCGGGTGCGGACCCACTCGGTGACCTCGGCCTTGAGCTCCTGGAGGTCCTGCTCGGTCGCGGGTTCCATGACCATCGTCATCGTCTCAGTTCTCCTTCGTGCTCACGAGCGCGGCGACCTGCTCGCGCAGGACGTTCTTCTGGACCTTGCCGACCGCGTTGCGCGGCAGTTCGTCGATGTACTCGAGCCGCTCGGGCCAGTAGTACTTGCTGACGCCGGCGTTCTCCAGGTACTGCTGCATGCCGTCGAAGTCGAGCGGCTCGTCCGCGCGCGCCGACACCACGTACGCGCAGGCCCGCTCACCGAGGCGCTCGTCGGGCATGGCCACGATCGCGACGTCCGTCACGAGCGGGTGCTGGTAGAGCAGGTTCTCGATCTCCACGACGGGGATCTTCTCACCGCCGCGGTTGATGACGTCCTTGACACGACCGGTGATCGAGAGGAAGCCGTTGGCGTCCACCTTCGCCAGGTCACCGGTGCGGTACCAGCCGTCCGGGGTGAAGACGTCGTCGGTCAGGTCAGGGCGGTCGAGGTAGCCGTCGAACATCGTCGGCGAGGACAGCTCGAAGTTGCCCTCGGTGTCCGCCGGCAGCTCGGTGCCCTCGTCGTCGACGATGCGGATGCTGATGCCGGGGAGCGCCCGGCCGTCGTGACCGTACGCGGCGGCGGGGTCGTCGCTGGGGCTGGAGAGCGCGCCGAGGCACGTCTCGCTGGTGCCGAACGCGCCGAGGATCGCCGTCCCGAGCACCGTGGCGGCGCGCTGCGCGAGCGCGCGGGGCACCGCGGCGCCGGTCGGCACGAAGATGCGCAGGCTCTCGGGCGCGGGGGCACCGGCCTCCACCAGGTCGACGAGGTCGGTGAGGAACGGCGTCGCGCACTGCACGAACGTCGCACCGGCTGCGCCGAAGGCCTGCTCGAGTGCGGCGCGGCCGTCCCACACCGGCTGGATCACCTGCGGTGCACCGAGCCGGAACGCCAGCAACATGCCGTACAGGAACCCGGTCTGGTGCGCGAGCGGCGACGGGATGTAGATCCGGTCCTCGCTCGTCAGCCCGGACTGGGCGACGTGCATCGCGGTGGCCAGGCCGAGGGTGCGGTGCGGGTGCTGCACGCCCTTCGGCTCGCCGGTGGTGCCGGAGGTGAAGAGCAGCTGGCAGACGTCGTCCGGGGTCGGGGCGTGCGAGCGGATCTGCTCGACGTCGACCTGCACGGAGCCGAGCGCGGTGTCCCAGTAGCGCCAGTTCCACTCGCTCGCGGCGACCCGCGCGGACGCGTCGGCCGGCAGCGGCGGCTGGTTCGTCGGGGTCTCCCCCGGGCCGCGGGCCTCGGAGCGCAGGACGATGACGTGCTCGACGGCGAGCCGGCGCTTCTGGGCGGCGGCCTCGTCGATGACGTCGAGGAGCTCCAGGGCCGGGCGGCGCTTGCGGAAGACGTTCGGCAGGAAGACCACGCGGGCGCGGGACCGGGCGAGCGTCATGGTGGTCTCGCGTGGACCGAACACCGGCATGATCGGCGTGGCAACGGCGCCGATCTGGATCGCCCCGAGGGTGATCGAGACGAACTCGCGCCAGTTCGGCAGCTGCATGGCGACCGACTCGCCGCGGCGCACCCCGAGCTCGAGGAGCAGGGCGGACACCTGGTCGGCCTCGTCCTGCAGTTCCCGCCAGGTCGTGTTCACCGGCTCCGGACCGCCGACCTCGATGACCGCGAGGCCGTCGGGGTCCGTCTCGGCGAGCGAGCGCACCTTCTCGCTGAGGACGAGGGGTTCGGCGTCGACCCCGGCGAGCGCCGGCAGGTCCTCGGCACGGGCGACGGCGGCGGTGTCCTCGCCGAGGTCCGTGCGCTGGTCGACGACCTCGGCCCGGTCGGCGCGGACGTCGGCCGCGGCCATCGCGGCCTCGGCGTCGCCGACCTGCATGTCCAGGCCGACGGAGTTCATCGCCTCGAGGAAGGTCGGGTAGGAGATCCGGTAGGCCCGGGGATAGGTGAGTGCGGAGACGCCCTCGGCCCGGGTCGCGGCGACGGCCAGGGACATCAGCACGCGGTGGTCGTTGAACGAGGACATCGACGCGCCCTGCAGCGTGCCGGCACCGACACCGGTGACGCGGAGCTCGTCGGCGCCCTGCTCGGCGCGGCCACCCATGCGGTTCAGCTGGAGCATCGCGGCGACGCGGTCGGACTCCTTCAGGCGGATGTGCGCCACGTTCCAGAGCCGGGTCGTGCCCTCGGCGAAGGTCGCCATCGTCGACAGCACCGGCAGCAGGTCCGGGATCGGCTGGCAGTCGATGTCGAGGGGGCGCAGCGGGGAGCCGTCGTGCTCGATGCGCACGAAGCCGGTCTCCTCGTCGATGCGCATCGGGACGCCCATCGCGGTGGCGAGGTCGAGGAACTCGCTCTCCGGGTGGTCGGTCTCCGCCGTGGTGAACGCGGTCATGCCGCGCAGGAGCACGTTCGACTCGCGGATGCCGGCGGCGGCGATGCCGAACGCGGCGGAGCCGATGTCCGGCGGGATGACGTAGTCGTGCGGGGTGGCTTGCTGGTTCGCCGGGATCCGGTACTCGAGCCAGTCGTCGGAGACCTCGACGCGGAGACCGAACTGTCGCATCATCCGGACCGTCAGCTCGACGTAGGGCTGCTCGTTGAGCCGCCCGCCGGTGATGTGGATGCGGGTCTCCTGTTCGGCGAAGGGCGCCACGAGCAGCAGCCCGGACACCCACTGCGACAGGGTGCCGGCGATCGAGACGTCGCCGCCGCGGGGGCGACCCGGCTGCACGGTGACGGGCGGGCAGTCGTGCGTGGCCTCGAGCTGGATGCCCATCTGGGTCAGCGAGGTGAGCAGGGCCTTGATCGGACGACGCTGGAAGTACTTCATCCCGGAGAGCGTCATCGGCTTGTCGGCCAGGGACGCCAGGCCGGTCATGAAGTAGAGCGTGGTGCCGGAGGACCCCATGTTCAGCAGGCCGTCGGCCCCGCGGGAGCCGTGGTCGACGACGTCGGTGGCCTCGTACCGGCCGCCGAGCCCGGTGACGTGGTACTCGTTGCCGCGGCGCTTGACGTCGACGCCGAGGGCACGGAGCGTTCCGACGGTCCACTCGACCTGGCGGGTGGCGCTGATCCCGGAGACGATGCTCGTCCCCTTCGCCAGGGAGGCGAGCACCAGGGCGCGGTGCGCGTGGTACTTCGAGACCGGGATGTCGAGTTCTCCGACGAGCGGTGCGGACGAACCGCGGACGACCAGCTGCATGCGTACCTCTTCCCTGTTCGGCGCTTCTACGGTAGTCCTGGTGTGAAGCACCTGGGAAACTGATCAGCACGATCAGGACAACGGTTCCTTGTGCGTGTCCGACAACCTCCCCGGCAGGATGTACAGCATGGACATCCGCTTCACCGAGTCCCGCCCGTCGACCATCGGCGTCGAGTGGGAACTCCCGCTGGTCGATCGCGAAACCGGCGACCTGACTCCCCGCGCCCCCGCCGTCATCGCCGCCGTGCACGAGCGCCTCGGCGACCACGACAAGGTCACCGAGGAGCTGCTGACCAACACGGTCGAGGTCGTCACCGGTGTGCACGAGACGGTCCACGGGGCCACGTCGGAGCTGTCGGCCACGATCGGCGAGGTCATCGACGCCGCCGAACCGCTCGGCGCCCAGGTCATGTGCTCCGGCACGCACCCGTTCGCCGTGTGGGACCAGCAGGAGATCACGCCGGACAGCGAGCACTACACGGAGCTCATCGACCGCACGCGCTGGTGGGGCCGCCAGATGCTCATCTGGGGCGTGCACGTGCACGTCGGGATCGACGACCGCGACAAGGCCGTCCCGATCATGAACGCCATGCTCGCCTACGTGCCGCACCTGCAGGCCTTCACCGCGTCGAGCCCGTTCTGGGCCGGCACCGACACCGGGTACGCGTCGAACCGTGCCCTGATGTTCCAGCAGCTCCCCACGGGCGGGCTCCCGCCGCAGCTCGGCGCGTGGGCGAACTTCGAGGAGGTCGTCGGTGACCTCACCCACACCGGGGTGATCGAGGGCGTCAAGGACCTCCGCTGGGACATCCGCCCCTCGCCGGGGTGGGGCACGCTGGAGAACCGGGTCTCCGACGGCATCTCGACCCTGCAGGAGGTGGGCGCCGTCACCGCGCTCGTGCAGTGCCTGGTGACCGCGTCCTCAGACCGGCTCGACGCCGGCGAGACCCTGCCGACCATGCAGCCCTGGTTCGTGCGCGAGAACAAGTGGCGTGCCGCCCGCTACGGCATGGACGCCGAGATCATCACGAACGTCGCCGGCGACGAGCGCCTGGTCACCGACGAGGTCCACGACCTCGTCACGCGGCTCGACCCGGTCGCGGAGCGCCTCGGCTGCCAGCAGGAACTGCACCACCTCGACACGATGATCGAGCGGGGCGCGTCCTACCAGCGCCAGCTGAAGGTGGCGCAGGAGCACGGCGGCGACCTGCGCGCGGTCGTCCGACACCTGGTCGCGGAGCTGAGCGACTCGCTCTGACCGCACCGCGGACAGACGGGAGGCCCGTGGCGGATCCGCCACGGGCCTCCCGTCTGTGCAGGTGGTCGCGTCAGCGACCCAGGAACTTCTGGAGGCTCGCGAGCTCTTCCTCGGTCGGTGCTTTGCCGTTCTTGCCGCCGCCGAGCCCGAGGCCGGAGCCCTTCGGCGCCTGCGGCTGCGGCGCAGCGGTGCCGGCGGCGAGGGCCGCACGCTTGGCCGGGTTGCCGACCTTCTTCTTCTTGCTGCCCTGCTGCTGGGCCTTCTTGCCGCCGTGCATGCCCGGGATCGGACCCATGCCCGGCATCTGCGGCACGCCGCCGCGGGCGACGGTCTTCATCATCTTCGCCGCCTGCTCGAAGCGGTTCACGAGCTGGTTGACCTCGGTCACGGTGGACCCGGCACCCCGCGCGATGCGGAGACGACGGGAGCCGTTGAGGAGCTTGGGCAGCTCGCGCTCCTGCGGCGTCATCGACTGGATGATGGCCTCGGTGCGGATGATCTCGCGCTCGTCGAAGTTGTCGAGGGCCTCACGCATGCCCTTCGCACCGGGGAGCATCCCGAGCATGCCCTTGATGGACCCCGCCTTGCGGAGCTGCTGCATCTGCTCGAGGAAGTCGTTCAGGGTGAAGGTGTCGGACGCGATCTTCTCGGCGACCTTCATCGCCTGTTCCTCGTCGAAGGCGCCCTGGGCCTGCTCGATGAGGGAGAGGATGTCGCCGAGGTCGAGGATGCGGCTCGCCATGCGGTCCGGGTGGAACGGCTCGAAGTCGTCGAGTCCCTCGCCCGTGGACGCGAACATGATCGGACGGCCGGTCACGCTGGCGACCGACAGAGCCGCACCACCGCGGGCGTCGCCGTCGAGCTTCGACAGGACGACACCGGTGAAGTCGACGCCCTCCTGGAAGGCACGGGCCGTCGTGACGGCGTCCTGACCGATCATCGCGTCGATGACGAAGAGGACCTCGTCCGGGTCGACGGCCTTGCGGATGTTGGCGGCCTGCTTCATCAGCTCGGCGTCCACACCGAGACGACCGGCGGTGTCCACGATGACGGTGTCGTACTGCTGGTCGACCGCGGCCTTGATCGCGTTCTTGGCGACCTTGACCGGGTCGCCGACGCCGTTGCCGGGCTCGGGGGCGAAGACGTGCACACCGGCCTGCTCGCCGACGACCTGGAGCTGCTGCACGGCGTTCGGACGCTGGAGGTCCGCCGCGACGAGCATCGGGGTGTGGCCGTCCTTCTTGAGCCACTTGCCGAGCTTGCCCGCGAGGGTCGTCTTGCCGGCACCCTGCAGGCCCGCGAGCATGATGACCGTCGGCGGACGCTTGGCGAACTCGAGCCGGCGCTGCTGTCCGCCGAGGATGCTGACGAGCTCCTCGTTGACGATCTGGACGACCTGCTGCGCGGGGTTCAGCGCCCGGTTGACCTCGTCGGAGAGGGCACGCTCGCGCACCGCCGCCGTGAAGGCCTTGACGACCTCGAGGGCGACGTCCGCGTCGAGCAGGGCCCGGCGGATCTCGCGGACCGTGCCGTCCACGTCCGACGGGGTGAGCCGTCCCTTGGTCCGCAGGTTGCGGAAGGTCTCGGTGAGCCGATCAGAAAGCGATCCGAATTGCGCCATAGTCCGAGAATTCTACAGGGCCGCGCGGCCGCGGTCGTCGAGGGAGCAGGAATCGTCGGGCCCGCGGACGGCACTCGACGGTTCCTGCTCCCTCGGAGCGGTGCCGGTCATGCCTGCTCGCGCCGGGAGCGCTGAGCCTGCCAGCGGGTAGCGGTGAGTGCGAGCACCACGAGCGCCCCGGTGCCCGCCGCCATCACGACGGCGTCCGCCTCCTCACCCGCGAACCACCACAGCGCGACCGTACCGGCGCCGCCCCACGGCAACCAGGCCAGCGCCACCGCCGCGCCGACGACGGCGTGGCCCCGCGAGACGAGGACCACTACGACCACGACCACCAGGAACGCCGCGGCCGCGAGCATCCACGCCGAGGCCACGAACTGCCAGAACCCGCCGTCGTCGACCGTCCGGACCACGAAGCCGTGCCCGGCACCTGGCTGGAACACGGCGAAGAGGGACAGCGCGCCCCCGACGACACCGGCGCTCCACCCGAGCGCCCGCCGTCGCCGCGGATCGCCGACGAGCGTGACCAGGCAGAGGAGCGCTGCGAGGCCCAGCGTGGTGGAACGCGGCCCGTTCCACGCCTCCGTCGCACGGACGAACACGGCGGTGACGGGCAGCGCGACGAGCCCCACCACGACGAAGAGGTGCGCGAGCCACCGCGCCCCGGTCAGGGCCGCGAGGGCACTGAGCAGGAGCGGGATGCAGAACAGCATGCCGGCGTTCCAGAACGGCCCGAAGGTGTCCACACCGTCCGGGACCGACAGCGGCCTGGGGTCCCACGGAGCCCACGACACCCACACGAGGTAGACGAGCGCGAAGCCGGCTGCCGAACCGGTCCCGATCGAGGCGGCGAGCGCCCGGACGTCGGTCGGCACGACGGAGTTCACCCGCTCTCGGATGCCCTGCCACCGGAGGTCGGCCAACTCGCCGATGACCGGTCGGGTCCGGCCTTCCCCCTCCGCCACGTCGAGCAGCGTGCCCAGCATCGCGGGCCCGTGCGTCCGCCGCCAGCGAGCCGGGTACCACCCGAGGGCTCGCCCGTACTCGCGTTCCAGCCGCGTGCCCTGTCCCAGCCTCGTGTTCGTCACGACACTCCCCCCAGTCGGATGTGGATGCTGCGTGTGGCGGTTCCCGGTCGCCATGCGGCGAGCCGCGTCCGTGCCGCGGCAGCGTTCGCCTCGATGCGGCGGACCTCGGCGTCGAGCGCGCCGGCACCAGCGTCCGTCAGCTCGAAGTACCGCCGGAGTCGTCCGTCGACGACCTCCTCGCCGGCCGGGGCGACGAGCCCCTGGTCCAGGAGCCGGTCGAGCACCGCGTAGAGCGTGCCCACCTTGAGTCGGACACGTCCGTCGGACAGGTCGGCGGCGTCCCCGATCAGGCCGTAGCCGTGCTTCCGCCCTCCGGCGAGTGACGTCAGCACGAGCAGGGTCGGTTCCCGCATCTCCGTGGTGCTCATGTGACGAAGATACTCTGACCGTCAGAGCATGCGCAAGCGGCCCGCCGCCGAGCCGCGGCGTCGCCGCACGTCGGCCGGGCCCAAGACGAACGGGAGGCTCCCCACCAGCTGGTGGGGAGCCTCCGGTTGGTCGTGGTGCCGAGTCGTCAGACGCGCGAGGCGCCGCCGCGGACGCGGCGCACGATCCAGCCGATGACGGCCAGGACGATGAGCACGAGGCCGATGAACAGCAGGAACTTCAGCGCGGCGCTGACGATCCCGGTCACGAGCAGGACGATGCCGATGATGATGGCGATGATGAGCAGTGCGGGCATGTGGGGACCCCTTCCGACGTACCTGGACGATCCGTGTACTGCCGAGACGGTACCCGCGCTCAGCCCACGAGGTTCTGCACGAACACGTGCGGGGTGAAGCCCGTGAGGTCGTTGATGCCCTCGCCCTGCCCGATGAGCTTGATCGGGATGCCGGTCTTCTCCTGCACGCTCAGCACGAAGCCCGCCTTGGCCGAGCCGTCGAGCTTCGTGATGACGAGCCCGGTGACCCCGGCGCCCTCGATGAAGGCCTGGGCCTGTGCGAGCCCGTTCTGCCCGGTGGTGGCATCGAGGACGAGCAGCACCTCGGAGATCTCGGTCTGCTTCTCGATGACGCGCTTGATCTTGCCGAGCTCGTCCATCAGGCCGGCCTTGGTGTGCAGCCGGCCCGCGGTGTCGATGACGACGATCTCAGTGCCGTCGCGCATGGCCTTCTCGACGGTCTGGTACGCGACCGAGGCCGGGTCCTGCCCGGGCTGCGACGGCCGGACGACCTCGACCCCGGCGCGTGCGGCCCACGTCGCGACCTGCTCGACCGCTGCGGCGCGGAAGGTGTCGGCCGCGCCGACGACCACGGTGCGGTCGTACGTCTTCAGGAACTTGGCGAACTTGCCGATGGTGGTGGTCTTGCCGACGCCGTTCACCCCGACGACGAGCACGACGGCCGGCCGGGCGCTGAGCTTCAGCGTGGTGTCGAGCTTCGACAGCCGTTCCTCGAGGACCTCGCGGAGCATGCGGTTCAGGTCGGCGGGGTCCGTCGTGGCGTACCGCTCCACGCGTGCGCGGAGGTCCTCGATGATCTCCTCGGAGATGTCGGGACCGAAGTCGGCGCCGATGAGGGCGGTCTCGAGGTCGTCCCACGTCGTGTCGTCGATGGTCTTCCGCTGGAAGAGGCCCCGGAGACGGGAGGACAGTGACCAAGTACTCGCCATGCTCCCAGCTTAGAGCGCCGCGGATGTGGCCGTGCCCCGCTACCATGGGCATCACGAAGGGGAGTATTCCCTCTCGGTGTCCCCGTCAGTACGGGCCGGAACGATCCGGTCCCGGGGCGCCGGTCGCGTGACGCCCACTCGGGCGACATCGGCGGAAGAGACCTTCAGGCCTCGGCGTACCCACTCGCCCACGCACCTGAAGGATCCATCCGTGGACGTCCCCACCTCAGTCTGGCTCATCACCATCGCCGGCATCCTGGCGCTGCTGGTCTTCGACTTCTACTCGCACGTGCGCACGCCGCACGTGCCACACATCCGCGAGTCCGCGATCTGGTCGGCCGTCTACATCGCGCTGGCGATCGTGTTCGGCATCGGCATCCTGGTCTTCGGCGGCGGGCAGGCCGGCGGTGAGTACTTCGCCGGGTGGCTCACCGAGAAGGCCCTGTCGGTCGACAACCTCTTCGTGTTCCTCATCATCATGTCCTCCTTCGCGGTGCCGAAGGAGTTCCAGCAGAAGGTCCTGCTGGTCGGTGTCGCCATCGCCCTCGCTGCCCGCGGTGTGTTCATCGCCCTCGGCGTCACGATCATCGACAACTTCTCGTGGGTGTTCTACCTCTTCGGCGCGCTGCTGTTCTGGCTCGCCTGGTCGCAGGCCCGCAGCGGCAACGACCACGGCGCCGACGAGGGTGACTCCCGCCTGATCCGCATCCTCAAGCGCGTCATCCCGACCGCGGACCACTACGACGGCGACCGCCTGACCACCCGCGTCGACGGCAAGCGCCTCTTCACCCCGATGCTGCTCGTCATGGTCGCGATCGGCCTGACCGACGTGCTGTTCGCGCTCGACTCCATCCCCGCGATCTTCGGGCTGACGCAGGACGCCTTCATCGTGTTCACCGCGAACGCGTTCTCGCTCCTCGGGCTCCGCCAGCTGTACTTCCTCATCGCCGGGCTGCTCGAGCGCCTCATCTACCTGGGCCAGGGCCTCGCGGTCATCCTCGGCTTCATCGGCGTGAAGCTCGTCTTCCACGCCATGCACGTCAACGAGCTGCCCTTCATCAACGGCGGCGAGCACATCGAGTGGGCGCCGGAGATCCCGATCTGGTTCTCGCTCGGGTTCATCATGCTGACGATCGCGGTCGCCACCGCTGCCTCCCTGGTGGTCTCGAAGAAGCGCCAGGAGCGCGGGCTCACCCCGACCGGCTCGCAGCGCACCGTCGAGACGACCGACGCGAAGTAACGCGACCAGCTGACGGGAGGCGCGGTGCCAGCTGGCACCGCGCCTCCCGCTCGTCTGTGGCCGGGCGAGTCCGCCCGCCCGCCCTGGCGGCCAGGCGGCCAGGCGCCGAGTCTCGGCCATGCGGACACCCTGCGGCCGGTTCCGGCGCGGACCTGTCCGCGGGAGCGAGTCTCGGCGCGGCCGCCGGGCGGCCGACCGGCGGCCGCGGCTACGCGACCGCGACCGCGTCGGCCGGCTCGGCCTCGCGGCGCTGCACGCGCTGCCCCACCACGGCGGAGACGCCGTCCTGCCGCATCGACACCCCGTACAGCGCGTCGGCGATCTCCATCGTGCGCTTCTGGTGCGTGATCACGATGAGCTGCGAGGTGTCGCGGAGCCGCTCGAACACGGTGAGCAGCCGGCCGAGGTTCGCGTCGTCGAGCGCCGCCTCGACCTCGTCCATGATGTAGAACGGCGACGGCCGGGCGGTGAAGATCGCCACGAGGAGCGCCACCGCCGCCAGGGACCGCTCACCGCCGGACAGCAGGGTCAACCGGTCGATCTTCTTGCCGGCGGGCTTCACCTGCACCTCGATGCCCGTCGCGAGCATGTCCGTGGGGTCCGTCAGCGTGATCGACCCCGAGCCGCCGGGGAACAGGATCGGGAACACGACGTCGAAGGCGTCCTTCGTGTCGTTGAACGCCGACTCGAAGATCGTCTGCATCTTCGCGTCGAGCTCCTCGATGATCGTCATCAGGTCCGTGCGGGTCTTCTGCAGGTCCTCGAGCTGGTCGGTCAGGAACGCGTGCCGCTGCTCGAGCGCCTGGAACTCCTCGAGCGCCAGGGGGTTCACCCGGCCGAGCTGCCCGAGGTCGCGTTCGGCTGCCGCGAGTCGACGCTCCTGCTCCGCGCGGACGTAGGGCACCGTCTCGACGTCGGCGGGGTCGACCTCGTCCGAGGCGTCGAACTCGGGCAGCGCCGGGCCACCGGGGAGCGTGGACTCGGCGGACAGGAGCCCGTCGGTGTCTTCGTCGGTCTGCGTGTCGGTGCTGTCCGCGTCGGTACCGGCCGTGTCGGTGCTGTCCGCGTCGTCGCTGTCCGCCACGTCGCCGTCGCCGGCCGCAGCCGCTGCCGCCCGTTCGGCGTCCCGGTGCCGTCGCGCGAGCACCCGGGGGTCGATGAGCACGTCGACGGGCACCGGCACGTGCGGCCCGTACTCAGCCACGAGGACGGACTCCACCAGACCGAGTTCGCTGAGCGCCCGGTCCACCACGCCCGAGACGTGCAGCTTCTTCTCGTAGATCTCCATCTCGAGCGAGTGCACCCCGTCGGTGATCCGCTGCAGCCGGTCGCGGAGCTCGCGTTCCTCGGTGCGGATCGTCTGCAGCTCGGTGTTCCGCTTCGCCCGCTCCGACTCCTCGGTCGCCAGGCGCACCCGGGCCTCGGCGAGCGAGCGGTCCACGGCGCCGAGCACCTCGGGCAGGTCGGCGAGCACGCGCTCGGCGGTGGCCATCTGCCCGCGCCGGATCACGGCGAGCCGTGCGGCCTCGGCGGCGGCGGCCCGCTCGGACGCGAGCTGCCGGTCGAGCTGGTCGGCGCGCGTCCGCTCGGAACGGGCGCGCTCGCGCACGGTCTCGACCTGGATGCGCTGTTCGATCTCCGCCGCACGAGCGGCCTCGAGCGCGTCGAGCAGCCCCTGCCGCCCCGAGGCGTCGACGCGCGGTCGCGGCTGCGCAGCGTGCTCCTGCTGCGCGCGGTCGGCGTAGGCGAGGGCCTGCTCCGCTGCCGCCACCGCCCCGTCCGTCTCCCCCAGAGCCGCCCGGAGGCGCTCGACCTCGGCAGCGGCGTTCTCCGCGCGTGCCCGGACCGACGCACTGGTGCGGTCGTACTCGGCCACCGCGGCGGCGTGCGCACGGCTCGCCCGGTCCGCGTCGTCCAGCTGGCGGCGCGCGTCGTCGACGGCGCTGCGCGCGGCCTGGAGGCTCGTGGCCGCGTCCTCGGCGTCGGTCGCGACCGCGTCACGTCGGACCACGGCGTCGTCGCGTTCGGCCGCGAGCTCGATGCGGGACGTGGTGCGGGCACCGCCACCCGTGACACGGACCGCGCGGACCAGGTCACCCGACCGTGTCACGACCGTGGCCTGCGGGGCGGCGGTGAGCACGGCCTCCAGGTCGACGTCGTCGGACACCACGACCAACGTGTCGGCCAGGATCGCGGCGAGGGCGGGCGGGCCGGTGACGAGGTCGAGGGCCGGACGGACGCCGTCGGGGACCGGGCCGGCGGAGCGTGTGCCGGCTGCGTCGGCGACGACGACGTCGATGCGGCCGATGTCCTCGGACCTGGCGTGGGTGACGGCGTCGAGCGCGGCGGAGCGGTCCTCCGCGAGGACCGCGTCGGCGAGGCCGTCGAGGGCGGCAGCGATCGCGCCCTCGTGGCCGGGTGTGACGTGGAGGCGGTCGGCCAGGCGGCCGACGATGCCGGCGCGACCGGCGTCGATGAGGGCCTGCGAGCCGTCGCGGACGTCGATCGACATGGCGAGGGCGACGACGCGTGCGTCGAGCGCGTCGCGTTCACGTTCGAGGCCGTGCAGGCGGTCACGGAGGACATCGCGCTCGGTCTGCGCCTGCTCGAGACCGGCCCTGGCGGTCTCGAGCGCGGTCTGGAGGGCGTCGGGGTCGGCGTCGGCCGACGGGTCCGTGCCGACCTCGGCCAACGCGGCCTCGGCGGTGCGGGCGCGCTCGGCGGCCTCGGCGAGGGCACGCTCACGGCGCTCGCGGTCGGCGACGACGGACCCGCGCTTCGACCGCGCGACGTCGACGGCGCTCGTGAGGCGCTGCGCGGCGAGGTCGTGCTGGGTGACGAGGGCCGCCTGCGCGGCGATCCGCTCGTCGAGGGCGTCGAGGGTGGACCTGGCGGCACGGACGGTCTCGGCGGTCGCGACCATCCCGCCGGCCATCTCCGCTGCCTGGGCGTCGAGCCGGGTGGCCTCGGCGCGGACCCCGTCGACCTGTTCCGGCGTGATCGTCGGGCCCTGCTGCGGCGTGTCCGCCTGCTGCGCGAGGAGCATCAGGCGCTGGTTCGCCAGGCTCGACAGGCCGCGGAGTCGCTCCTGCACGCTCTCCAGCCGGTGCACGACCGTGCGGGCGCGGTCCACGTCGTCGCCGACCATGCTCTGCTCGACCTGCTGCTGGCGCGTGCGGGTCTGGTCGAGGCGTTCGGACAGGACGATCCGCTCGGACTTCCGGCCGGCCTCGACCTCCTGGTGCTCGTGCAGCTCACGGCGCAGCCGCACGACGTCGTCCGCGAGGATGCGGGCCTTGGCGTCCCGGGCGACGGCGGCGACGGACTGGGCCTTGCGGGCGACCTCCGCCTGGCGGCCCAGGGGCTTCAGCTGGCGACGGATCTCCCCCGCCAGGTCGGACAGGCGCGTCAGGTTCGTCTGCATCGCGGCGAGCTTGCGGAGGGTCTTCTCCTTGCGGCGACGGTGCTTGAGGATCCCGGCGGCCTCCTCGATGAAGCCGCGCCGGTCCTCCGGGGTGGCGCGCAGGACCTTGTCGAGCTGGCCCTGCCCGACGATCACGTGCATCTCGCGGCCGAGGCCGGTGTCGCTGAGGAGCTCCTGGACGTCGAGGAGCCGGCAGTTCTCGCCGTTGATGGCGTACTCGCTGCCGCCGTTGCGGAACAGCGTGCGGGCGATCGTGACCTCGGTGTAGTCGATCGGCAGCACACCGTCGGCGTTGTCGATGGTGAGCAGCACCTGCGCGCGGCCGAGCGGTCCGCGGCTCGAGGTGCCGGCGAAGATGACGTCCTCCATGGTGCCGCCGCGGAGGGTCTTCGCCCCCTGCTCCCCCATCACCCAGGCGAGGGCGTCGACGACGTTGGACTTGCCCGAGCCGTTCGGCCCGACGATGCACGTGACGCCGGGCTCGAACGCGAACGTCGTCGGCTGCGCGAAGGACTTGAACCCCTTGATGGTCAGGCTCTTCAAGTACATGCGGTCTCCGGGCTCCCTCGTTGCCGGAAGGCTAACGCCTGGTGGCCCGCGGACGCGGTTGGCACACGGGGCAACGGTGGCTGGACCGGTTCATGAAGGCCTCGCGCACGATCGGGGTGCCGCAGCGGGGGCACGGCTTGCCCTGCTGTCCGTAGACCGCGAGGCGCTGGGAGAAGTAGCCGGACTGCCCGTTGATGTTGACGTACTGGGCGTCGAAGCTCGTGCCGCCGTCCTCGAGCGCGCGGCCGAGGACCGCGCGGACCTCGGCGAGGAGCAGGCGCAGGTCAGCCCGGGTCAAGCGCTCCGCTGGGCGGTCGTAGTGGAGCTTCGCGCCCCACAGCGACTCGTCGGCGTAGATGTTCCCGATGCCGCTGACGACGCCCTGGTCGAGCAGGACGCGCTTGATGCCGCTGGCGCGCTTCCGGGCCATCGCGATGAAGCGGTCGTCGTCGAACGCGGGGTCGAGCGGGTCGCGGGCGATGTGCGACACCTGGCTCGGGATGCTCCGGCGCCAGGACGCGTCCGGGTGCTCGTCGTCGACGTGCCCGGCGAACCCGGCCGCGGCGCCGTCGATCGTCGGGACCATCGTGTCGATCGCCATCGAGCCGAACGTGCGCTGGTCGACAAACTCGAGCTCGACCGGGGGTTCCTGCGTGCCGTCACGGTCGGTGCCGGCGGGCTGGACCTCGAGCAGGATGCGGCGGTGCTTCGCCGCGGGTCGGTCACCGCGGCCGAGGAGGATCTGGCCGCTCATGCCGAGGTGGGCGACGAGGGCCTCAGGGTGCCCGGCGTGCTCGGCGTGCTCGGCGTGCTCGGTGTGCTCGGTGCTGGCGGCTTCGGGGTTCGGTGCTGGTTCGAGCGGCATCCAGAGGAACTTGCCACGCCGGACAGCTGCGGCGATGGTCCGTCCGGTCAGCCGGTGGGCGAAGTCCTCGCCGGGGCCGTCGTGCCTGGTGAGTGCCCGTTCGTCGAGGACGTGGACGGCGAGGACCCGGGCACCGCTGACCGCGGGTTCGAGGCCGGCGCGGACGACCTCGACCTCGGGGAGTTCCGGCACCTGGTCAGGCTCCGGGGGCGCTCGTCGTCGACGTCGACGTCGGGTCGGCCGTCTCGTCGGCCCGGCCGGACAGGCGCGTCCAGGCTTCGAGGGCAGCGGACATCTCGGCCGCCTTCTTGCTCGAGCCCGAACCGGTGGCGACGTCCTCGCCCTGCAGCACGACCGTCGCGTGGAAGGTCTTGTCGTGGTCGGGGCCCTCTTCGGTGACCCGGTACGCCGGGTTGCCGAGCGTCAGGGACGCGGCGAGCTCCTGCAGGCTGGTCTTCGGGTCCATCGCGGCGCCGAAGCGGTCCGGGTCGATGAGCAGCGGGTCGACGAGTCGCAGCACCAGCGCGGTCGCGGGGTCCGGTCCGGCCGAGAGGTACGTCGCGCCGATGATGGCCTCGACGGTGTCCGCGAGGATCGAGGACTTGTCGCGGCCGCCGGTCTGCTCTTCACCCTTGCCGAGCCGGAGCCAGGCGCCGAGTCCGTTCAGACGGGCGATCTCCGCGAGGGCGACCGTCGACACCAGACTGGCCCGGCGCTTGGCCAGGTCGCCTTCGTCGAGGTCGGGGAAGTCACGGAAGAGCTTGACGGTGACGGCCTGCCCGAGGATCGAGTCGCCGAGGAACTCGAGGCGCTCGTTGTGTCGGATGCCGCCGTGCTCGTACGCGTACGAGCGGTGGGTGAGGGCGAGCTCGAGCAGGTCGAGGTCGACGTCCACCCCGAGGAGTGCACGCAGACGAACGACGTCCGACCCCACCGGGTTGGACCCCGCGGAGCCGGACGTCGCTGTCATGCGTTCAGTCCGGATCAGACGTCGGCGACCTTGCGGCCCTTGTACTCCATGTACAGGGGCGTGCCGGCCGAGTCCTCGACGACCTTCGCGCGGTGCGGGAGGCTGTAGGTGACCTGACCGTTCTCGATCGTCTTCACGAGCTGGACCGGTGCGGCCTTCCACTGCGAACGACGGGCGTGCGTGTTGGAACGTGACTGCTTGCGCTTCGGAACGGCCATGGTGGTTCTCTTTCGGTTGGTCGGTGGTCAGTCGGTGGGGGTGCGGTCACTCAGCCGAGTCGGCTTCGGTCCGCGCCGCGCCATCGGTGGCATCGGGGGCGGTGGTGGTGCTGTGCGTCGTGCTGCTGTCGTCGAACCGGAGCCCGTCCAGCGCGGCCCAACGGGGATCCGTGGGCCCGGAAGCGGGACGGTCACCGAGGTCTGCCAGACGTTCGCCCGTCACCGGGTCGAGGCCTGGGCAGTCCGGTCGGCAGACCGGCTGGAACGGCAGTGACAGCACCACTGCGTCTCGAACGACCGGTTCACAATCCACGTGGTCTTCGTGAACATGGAAGTCGAAATCCTCCGAGGGATCATACGCGAACAGCTCGGCGAAATCGACCTCGACGGGTTCGGAGATGTCGATGAGGCAGCGCGAGCACTGTCCGGTGGCCTCGGCTGACGCGTGCCCGGATACGAGCACGCCCTCGTGGAGGCCTTCGAGGCGGAGCTCGATGTGCATCTCGTCGCCCTGACGGACGGCGACGACGCCGGCTCCGAGGCCTTCCGGAACGACGAGGTCGAGCGTGTGCTCGCGCATCTCGCCCGGTCGGTGCGCGAGGTCACGCACGCGCAGGGCGTAGGGGCTGTTCACGGGGGAAGACACGATCGACCATCCTAGCGCGGGACCGCTCCCACGTCGAGGAGCGGCGTGCCGTGTCGGGGCGTGGCGTGTTGCTGGCGTCGCGGGGATCAGCGCAGGCGGTCGTGCAGCGCACGCTCCACCACGGTGGGCACGTACGGCGTCACGTCACCGCCGAGCGTGGCGACCTGACGGATGAGCGAGCTGGAGACGTGTGCCCGCGAGGCCTCCGGCAGCAGGAACACCGTCTCGACGTCCGCGAGGTGCCGGTTCATGATCGCCATCGGGGTCTCGTAGGCGACGTCCTCCCCGGAACGCACGCCCTTCACCAGGACCGTCGCTCCGACCTGGCGGCAGTAGTCGACGAGCAGCCCGGCGGTCCACTCCCCGACCCGGATGTTGCTCGGCGCACCGACCTCGGCGAGGGACTCCTCGATGAGCCGGACCCGGTCGACGGCGTCGAACATCGCCGTCGACTTCGCCAAGTTGTGGACCACGAGGACGTGGACCTCTTCGAACAGCCCCGCCGCACGCCCGATCACGTCGAGGTGCCCGAGGGTCACGGGGTCGAAGGAGCCGGGGACCACCGCGATCTGCGTCATGTCGTCGACGATACCGGCGGTGCCCGTCGGGGCGCGTTCCGGGCGCGTTCGGGGCGCGTTCGGGTCGTGGAGCCCGGGTCAGTTCTTGCCGAGGAACGCCGCGTCGGACTCGTCCAGCCGCCGGGCCAGGGCGTCGCGCAGCTCGGGCTGGTCGGCGAGGTCGGGGTCGCGCTCGAGCAGGCGCTCGGCCTCTTCTCGCGCATCGACGATGACGTCGGCGTCCCGCACCACCCGCAGGAGGTTGAGCGACGAGCGCCCGCCGGACTGTCGTTCGCCGAGCACGTCGCCCTCGCGCCGGAGCTCGAGGTCGACCCGGGCCAGCTCGAAGCCGTCGTCCGTGGCCGCCACGGCGTCGACGCGTTCGCGGGAGGTCGTCTCGTCCTCGGCGGCGGTCACGAGCAGACACACGCCCGGGTACTGGCCACGGCCGATGCGTCCGCGGAGCTGGTGCAGCTGCGACACCCCGAAGCGGTCGGCGTCGAGGATCGCCATCATCGAGGCGTTCGGCACGTCCACCCCGACCTCGATCACGGTCGTCGCGACGAGGACGTCGACGTCCCCGGCGGCGAACGCGGTCATCACGCGGTCCTTCTCGTCGCCGGACATCCGGCCGTGCAGGACCTCGATCCGCCGGCCCTGCAGGACCGGCATCGTGCGCATGCGCTCCGCCGTCGCCAGCACCGTCGCCGGCGTGCGCTTCGGGGTGTCCTCGTCCGTCTCCGGGTCGGGCTCGCCGTCGTCCTCGGCGTGGGCGTCGTCGATCGCCGGGCACACCACGAAGGCCTGGCGGCCGGATGCGAGCTCCTCGGCCATCCGGGTCCAGATGCGCGACTCCCAGCCCGGGTGCTCGGCGAGGCCCACCGTGAATGTCTCGACGCCGGCACGGCCGGACGGCATGCCCGCGATGGTGGAGACGTCGAGGTCGCCGAACACCGTCATCGCCACGGTGCGCGGGATCGGCGTCGCCGTGAGCACGAGCACGTGCGGCGGGGCCTGGCCCTTCGTCCGGAGTGCCTCGCGCTGCTCGACGCCGAACCGGTGCTGCTCGTCGACGACGACGAGGCCGAGCTCGGCGAAGTCCACACGGTCGCCGAGGAGCGCGTGCGTGCCGACGACCAACCGCGACCCGCCCGAGGCCGCTGCGAGGAGCGAGCGGCGGCGTTCGTCCGTCGACTGCGACCCGGTCAGGATCACCGGGCGCAGCTCCGCGGCGAGGTCGGGGCCGAGGAACTTGACGATGGACCGCAGGTGCTGGGCGGCGAGCACCTCCGTCGGGGCGATGAGCGCGGACTGCCCGCCGGACTCCGCGACGGTGAGCATCGCGCGGATCGCCACGAGGGTCTTGCCGGAGCCGACTTCCCCCTGCACGAGCCGGTGCATCGGCCAGTCCCCGGCAAGGTCGTGCGCGATCTCGTCGCCCACGGAGCGCTGGTCCTCGGTCAGGGTGAAGGGGAGCGTGGCGTCGAAGCGCTCGAGGACCCCGCCCGGGGCCGCCGTGCGCGGGGTCGAGGCGGTCGCGCGGGCGGCGATGCGGCGCTGGACCAGGGCGGTCTGCAGCACGAAGGCCTCGCGGTACCGGAGGGCGTCCTGGGCCCGCTTGAAGTCGGCGACCTTCTCGGGGCGGTGCAGCAGCTCGAGGGCACGGCGGAACGGCACCAGGTCGAGTCGAGCCCGCACCGATGCGGGCACCGGGTCGGCGATCTCCGGCAGCGTGTCGAGCACCACGGCCATGGCCTTGGCGATCTGCCATGACGACAGGGACGCGGTGGCCGGGTAGATCGGGATCGGCTGGCGGGAGAAGCGGATCGCCTCGTCGGACTCGGGGTCCGCCGAGGCGCGGGGGTCGTCGGCGTCGAACAGCTCGTAGTCCGGGTGGGCCAGCTGTCGAGCGCCGCGGTAGTCACCGACCTTGCCCGCGAAGATCCCGCGGGCACCGACCACGAGGTCCTTGGTCCGCCAGCCCTGGTTGAAGAACGTCAGCGTGAGCAGGCCCTTGCCGTCGCCGATCTTGGCTTCGAGGATGGAGCCACGACGCTGGCGCATCGTGCGTTCCCGGACGTCGACGACCTCGGCGACGATGGTGACGGCCTCCCCGATCGCGAGCGAGTCCAGCGCCGTGAGGGCCCCGCGCTCGGCGTACCGACGCGGCGCGTGCTCGAGGAAGTCGCCCACCGTGCGGTGCCCGAACGCCTTCTCGACGGCCTTGGCGGTGCGGCCGCCGAGCACGTTCGCCAGGCGGGTGTCAAGCGGCGCCGGCGCCCATGCGGTGCCCGCGGGCAGGTCCGTCGCCGCGGAGGCGTCGGCTGCGGACCCGTCAGCTGCGGACGCATCCGCCGCACCGGGGGCGGCGGCGGACGACGCGCTCGTGCGTGCAGCGGCTCGTGAGGTGACCACACGGCAACGGTACCCGGGACGGCCGACGTGCACCGAGCCTCCGATCCGGCCTGTGGACAACCGCTGCGGGCCCGCGGGCGGCCGCTACGGTTGCTGCATGACCCGCATCATCGCCGGCGCCGCCGGCTCCACGACGCTCCGGGTGCCGAAGTCGGGTACCCGCCCGACGAGCGACCGCGTGCGCGAGGCGCTGTTCTCCTCGCTGGAGTCCCGCGGGCTCGTCGACGACACCGCGGTGGCCGACCTGTACGCGGGCACCGGCGCCCTGGGGCTCGAAGCCGCGTCGCGCGGCGCGGTGGAGGTCGTCCTGGTCGACCGCGCGGCCGCCGCGGCCACGGCCTGTCGCGAGAACGCGCGGATCGTGAAGCAGCGGGTGCCCGGTGTCCGCATCGACGTGCACGCGCAGCCCGCGCTCGGGTTCCTGCGCGGGACCGTCCGGACGTTCGACCTGGTCTTCATCGACCCGCCGTACGAGGTCACCGAGCACGAGATCGCCGAGGTGCTCGAGGCCCTGGTGCCGCGGCTGACCGCGGACGCCGTGGTCGTCGTGGAGCGGAGCAAGCGCTCCCCCGAGCCGAGCTGGCCCGCGGGGCTCGAACCCTTCAGCAAGCGCAGCTACGGCGAGACCGTCGCGTGGGAGGCAGTGGTCGCAGCGGCCTGATCCGCGACGGGCTGCGACCGACCCGGAACGACACCATCGCTGTCGTACGACCTCGACGTTGTCGCGCACCGCCCCAGCGCACGCCCGTGCCCGCGGCGCCCGACCCGGAACGACACCACGCCGCACGACGCCGCACCACCTCAGCCCGCGACGCCGTCCCAGTCCGCGTAGGGGTCCCACCCCGTGGTCGGCACCGGCTCGCCCGCGCGCAGCAGATCTGCCTCGCCACGCGGGACCACCACGCCGATGCGCCGGAAGCCCCCGGGCAGTGCGACGTCCGCGGGGAAGGTCGCGAGCAGGCCGTGGTCCTCGCCCCCGTGCAGTGCGATCTCGTCCGAGACGACATCGACACCAGCAGCGGCACCGGCACCGGCGTCGAGCTCGAGCGTCACCCGACTCGCCCGCGCGAGCCGCCCGGCGTCGATCGCGAGCCCGTCCGACAGGTCGAGCATCGCCGTGGCTCCGGCGACACCGGCGGCGGGACCGTCAGCGATCGGCGGCACCGGGCGACGCTGCCGTCCGACGTCCGGGTCGGTGTCCAGTCCCGACGCCCGTACCGCTGCGGCCGAGGGTTCCCCGTGCACGTCGACGCCGTCGCGGAACAGCCGCCCGAGTCCCCGGGCCGCGGCGCCGAGCTCCCCGGACACCGCCACGACGTCCCCGACCCGGGCGCCCGACCGGAGCACCGGAGCCCGGCCCTCGAGGTCGCCGAACGCCGTCACCGCGACCGTGAACGCCGACGAGGTCGACAGGTCCCCGCCCACGACACCACAGCCGGGCGCGAGTGCCGCGACCGCCAGCCGGAAGCCGTCCGCGATGCCCTCGAGCACCGCCACGGGGGTGTCCTGCGGCGCAGCCAGCGCGACGACGAGCCCGGACGGCACGGCGCCCATCGCGGCGACGTCGGAGAGGTTCGTGGCGGCGGCCTTCCAGCCGACGTCCTCGGGCGAGGACCACGCCCACCGGAAGTCCGGCCCGTGCACCATGAGGTCCGTCGTGACGACGAAGCGTCCGTCCGGCGCGGCCACCACCGCGCAGTCGTCCCCGGGGCCCACCAGCGGCGAGCCCGTCGGCAGCCGGGAGACCACCCGATCGAGCACGACGAGTTCGCCCAGCTCCCCCACGGTCGGTCCGGTCCAGGGGTCCACGGGTCCGCTCGACTCGTCCGTCTCGTCCACACGAGAACGGTAACCTGGTCGACGATGGACACCGCGCGCCGCACCACCCGGATCACCGCCGGACTCGCGCTGCTCGTCGCCGTGGCCGGTGTGCTCACCGGGTGCACGAACGCGGTCCCGATGACGGCCGCCCCGTCGGCGAACGCCGCGGCGTGCGCGAACGCGCAGGTCCGGCTCCCCGAGACGGTCGACACGAAGTACGCGCTCCGCAACACGGACGCGCAGTCGACCGCCGCGTGGGGTGACCCCTCGGCCGCGGTCTACCACTGCGGCGTGGCCGTCCCGACGGTTTCCGACCTGCCGTGCTTCTCGCAGGGGTCCGTCGACTGGATCCGCGACGACCGCGGCAAGCAGGTCGTCTACACGACGTTCGGGCGGGACCCGGCCGTGCAGGTCGTCATCGACACGTCGAAGGCGACCGCGTCCGTGCTGCAGGACGTCGGCAACGCGGTCGACTCCCTGCCGAAGGACGGCCACGAGTGCCTCGACCCGTCCCAGGTGCAGGGCTGAGCGGTCGGGACACCCCGCTCACGTCTGCTGAGCGGTCAGGTCCCGTCGCCTGACGGCGTCGCAGGCGACGACGGGTGACCGCCCGGCGGACAGCGCGCGGTGCGTGGCGACCAGTCGCCGGACTGGAGGCTCGGCGGACGTCCGGCACCGAGCCTCCAGTCCGGTGGAACGCGCGTTCCCACCTGCTGACGCGGCGTCGGCGAGTCGGAACGCGCGTTGCAGGTCAGAACTTCCGACCCCCTACGCGCGGAAGGACTCACTCCGCGCGGAAGGACCACCGGCGCGTCAGCGGATGGCGGCGCGCCCCAGCTCGATGAGCTCGGCCACGAGCTCCGGGTAGGACATCCCGGTCGCCGCCCAGCACCGCGGGTACATCGAGAACGGCGTGAAGCCGGGCATCGTGTTGACCTCGTTCACGACGAAGCCGTCATCGGTGAGGAAGCAGTCGACGCGGGCCAGGCCCGAGCCGCCGATGGCCTCGAACGCGCGGGCCCCGAAGGAGCGGATCGCGTCGGTCTCGTCCTCGGTCAGGGGCGCCGGGCAGAGGAGCTGCTCGTCGCCGCCGAGGTACTTGGCGGCGAAGTCGTAGAAGCCGTCCTCGGCGACGACGATCTCGCCGGGCAGGCTGGTGCGCGGGACGCCGTCACGGCCCTCGAGCACGGCGACCTCGACCTCGCGACCGAGGACCCGGGGCTCGACGATGACCTTGCTGTCGTGCTCGAAGGCCAGGTCCATCGCGGCACCGAGCTCGGACGGCTCGTCGACGCGCGAGACGCCCATGCTCGACCCGGCGCGGGCGGGCTTGACGAACAGCGGCCAGCCGTGGATCGCGATGCTCTCCGCGATGCCGAGGCGGTCAGCGTCCCACTCGCGGCGGAGCACCGTCGACCACGGGGCGACCCGGAGGCCCGCGTGTTCGAGGACCGCCTTGGCGACGTGCTTGTCCATGGCGAGGGCGCTGGCGAGCACGCCGTCCCCGACGTACGGCAGCCCGGCGATCTCGAGCATGCCCTGGATGGTGCCGTCCTCGCCGAAGGGTCCGTGCAGGATCGGGAAGACGATGTCGACGGCGACGGTGGTGACGGAGCCGTCGGGGTGTTCGACCGTCAGCTCGGGGGGCTCGGCCGCGCTCGGGAACCGCACGCGGGTGCCGTTGTCCGGCACCACCGGCAGGTGCTGGCCGTCGAGGGCCCACGCCGACGGGTCGTCCGGCTGGAGGGTGAAGTCGCCGTCCTTGGTGATGCCGACGGGGACGACGTCGTACGCGGTCCGGTCGACGGCGTCCATGATGCCGCCGGCGGTGACGCAGCTGATCTCGTGCTCGCTGGAGCGGCCGCCGAACAGGACGACGACGGTGGTGGTGCTGGTCATGGACGCTCCTGGTTGCAGAGTGGCCGGACCGGTCACTCGCCCTGGGGCTCGTCGGTCTCGGTGAGGTGCGGTGCGATGTTGCGCGGATCGAGCCTACCGGCGAGGACCTCGGCGACCTGGCCCACGATGGGCATGTCGACCCCGTTCGCCGCGGCGAGCTCGAGGATCGGCGCGACGGACGCCAGCCCCTCGGCGGTCTGGTTCATCTGCCGGACGACCTCGTCGAAGCGGTACCCCTGGCCGAGCAGCCGACCGGCGGTGTTGTTGCGCGAGAGCGGGGACTGGCACGTGGCGATGAGGTCGCCGAGGCCCGCGAGCCCGGACAGCGTCGAGGGCTGCGCACCGAGCGACACCGCGAACTCGGTCATCTCGGCGAGGCCGCGCGTGATGATCGACGCCTTGGTGTTCTCGCCGTAGCCGACGCCGTCCACGATGCCGATCGCCACGGCGATCAGGTTCTTCAGCACACCGCCGAACTCGGTGCCGATGACGTCCGTGTTGATGAACGACCGGAAGTACGGGTTCGTGGCGACCGCGGCGACGGCGGTCGCGGTGTCCACGCTCGACGACGAGATGACGGCGGCGGTCGGCTGGCGGCGGGCGATCTCGAGCGCCAGGTTCGGCCCGCTCGCGACGGCGATGCGGTCCTGGTCGATGCCGAGGCCCTGGAGCAGGACCTCGCTCATCCGGAGGCCCGTGCCCTTCTCGACGCCCTTCATCAGGCTGACGACGGGGACGCCGGCTGGCAGCAGCTCGCGGATCGCGTCGAGGTTGGAGCGGAGGGTCTGCGACGGCACCGAGACGTAGACCTGCTCGGCGCCCTCGAGCACCCGGGCCAGCGAGGTGTTGGCGGTCAGGGTGCGGGGCAGGTTGATGCCGGGGAGGTACTCGGAGTTGCGCTTGGTCTCGGTGATCTCGCGGGCGATCTCCGGACGGCGGGCCCAGAGGACCGTCTCCGCGCCGCCCTCGGCGAGGACCTTCGCGAACGTGGTGCCCCAGCTGCCGGCACCGATGACGGCGACGCGCGGCTTGTCGGTGGACTGCATGACGACGCGGATGGCCGCGGTGTCGACGGCGCCGCGCGCGGCGACGGAGGGGTCCGGGTGGTCGTCGTGCGGGCGGAGGCCGGGCGCGGTGGTCCGGTCGGCTGCGTCACTCAAACTTGCCGGTCTCCTTCTGGTTGTTCGCACTCGGGTCCCAGCGCTGCTCGGGTGCCCGTTCGCCGCGCAGCTGTTCGACGAGCGCGGTGATCTGCGCCATCAGCTCCGCCGTCACCTCGGCCAGCAGCTGCTGGTCGAGGGGCTTGCCGCGGTACGCCGACAGGTCCATGGGCTCACCGACGATGACGTCCACGTGCGCCTGCCGGAACAGGTGCAGCTTCTTGGAGTACCGCGGCATGATCCGCTGCGTGCCCCAGTGGGCCATCGGGATGAGCGGGACGTCGTTCTCGAGCGCGATCCGTGCGGCGCCGGTCTTGCCGCGCATCGGCCACAGGGCGGGGTCACGGGTGAGCGTGCCCTCGGGGTAGACGATCACCGCGCCGCCCTGCTCGACCAGGCTGCGGCCGCCGCCGAGCGGGTCGTTGAGGCGCGTGCGCCCCGACCGCTCGACGGGGATCTGGCCCATGCCCGTCATCAGGCGCCCGACGACCGGCACGCGGAAGATCGACGCCTTGGCGAGGAACCGCGGCAGGCGTCGGGACACCCAGACCGCGGTGCCGACCACCAGGGGGTCGATGTTCGTGTAGTGGTTCGGCGCGAGGACGAACGCCCCGTGCTCGGGCAGGCGGTTCGGCCCGTGCCAGCGGTAGGCCGACACCCAGCGGAACAGCGGGATGACGAAGACCGAGGTGATGCGGAAGGCGATGTTGCGCTCGCCCCGCTTCCACCGCCGGCCCGGGTTGGGCAGGCCAGTGGTCACGGTGTCGAGAGCGCCGCCGCCGGGGCGGTCGGAGCTGTTGAGCGCTCGGCCGTCGTCGGAGCGGTCGGAACCGTCCCCGTGCGATCGTGCAGCCATCTCAGCCGGCGAAGTCGAAGTCCGCCCCGAGCTTGCGCAGCTTCGGGATGAAGTGCTCGTACCCGCGGCTGATGATGCCGACGTTCGTGATGTGGGACTCGCCCTCGGCGGTCAGCGCCGCGATGAGGTGGCTGAAGCCGCCGCGGAGGTCGGGGACGCGGACGTTCGCGCCGTGCAGCTTCGTCGGGCCGGTGATGACCGCGGCCTGCTCGAACGGACGGCGGGCGACGCGGCGGTCGTGGCCGGGCAGCCCCTCCTTGTGCACGACGATGTCGGCACCCATCTCGTTGAGGGCGTCGGTGAAGCCGAAGCGGTTCTCGTAGACGGTCTCGTGCACGACGCTGCGGCCCTCGGCCTGCGTCAGCGCCACGACGAGCGGCTGCTGCCAGTCGGTCATGAAGCCGGGGTGCACGTCGGTCTCGATGACGACGGGCTTCAGGACCTCGAGCTCCCGGTAGAACCGGATGCCGTCCTCCTGGATGTCGAACCCGCCGCCGACCTTGCGGAAGACGTTGAGGAACGTCATGAGCTCCTGCTGCTTCGCGCCCTCGACGAAGATGTCGCCGTTCGTCGCGAGTGCGGCGGAGGCCCAGCTGGCGGCCTCGTTGCGGTCGTTGATCGCGCGGTGGGTGTAGCCGCGGAGCGACTTCACGCCCTCGATGAAGATCGTGCGGTTCGGCTCGACCGTGATGATCGCGCCCATCTTCTGCAGGATCGCGATGAGGTCCATGATCTCGGGCTCGATCGCGGCGTTGCGGAGCTCGGTGGTGCCGTCGGCGAGCGTGGCGGAGAGCAGGACCTGCTCGGTCGCGCCGACGCTCGGGTAGGGCAGCTCGATGTCCGCGCCCTTGAGGCCGTTCGGCGCCGTGATGTGGATGCCGGAGATCTGCTTGTCGACGACCGCGCCCATGGCCCGCAGGGCGTCGAGGTGGAAGTCGATCGGACGGTCACCGATGCGGCAGCCGCCGAGGTCGGGGATGAACGCCTCGCCGAGCTTGTGCAGCAGCGGGCCGCAGAACAGGATCGGGATGCGGCTCGAGCCGGCGTGGGCGTCGATCTCGGCGAAGTGGGCCGACTCGACGTTCGACGGGTCGAGGATGAGCTCGCCTCGTGCAGGGTCCGTGATGCGCACACCGTGCACCTCGAGCAGCGCCCGGACGACCTTGACGTCGGAGATGTCCGGGACGTCCTTGAGGATCGAGGGGGTGTCGCCGAGCAGGGAGGCCACCATGGCCTTGGTCGCGAGGTTCTTGGCCCCACGGACTTCGATGCGTCCGACCAGCGGCTTGCCGCCGCGGATGACGATCTCGTCCGACTTGAGTCCCACGCGCGCTCCTGCTGCTGCTGCGTCCTGTACGAGAGAGTTCACTACTTCACCGGCAATGTTTTCGGCCGCCAAGTTGCCCGGCGGGATTCGAACTCCGTGATCGAGGTCTCGTCACGGAGGGTGAGCCCGATGTCGTCGAGCCCTTCCATCAACCGCCAACGAGTGTAAGCGTCGATCTCGAAAGCCACGTCCACATCGCCCAGCGACACGCGCTGGGTCACGAGGTCCACCGTGGCCTCGATCCCCGGCTTCGCCTCGATCTCCGCCCAGAGCCGCTCCACGTCGGGCTCGGTGACCATCGCGGTGACCAGGCCCTGCTTGCCCGCGTTGCCCTTGAAGATGTCCGCGAAACGGGGTGAGACCACGACTGAGAACCCGAAGTCGCGGAGCGCCCACACGGCGTGCTCGCGGGACGACCCGGTGCCGAAGTCCGGTCCGGCGACCAGCACCTTCGCACCCTGGTACCGCTCCTGGTTCAGGACGAACTCGGGGTCCTGCCGCCAGCCGGAGAACAGCGCGTCCTCGAAGCCCGTCTTCGTGACCCGCTTCAGGTACACGGCGGGGATGATCTGGTCGGTGTCGACGTTCGACCGCTTCAGCGGTGCGGCGATCCCGGTGACGGTGGTGATGGCGTCCATCAGACGGCTCCTTCGAGTGCGGCCTCGTGCTCGTTCGTCAGGTCCCAGGGGCTCGAGAGCGTCCCGCGCACCGCGGTCGCCGCGGCGACGAGCGGCGACACGAGGTGCGTGCGACCGCCCTTGCCCTGGCGTCCCTCGAAGTTGCGGTTCGACGTGCTCGCGCACCGCTCCCCCGGCGCCAGTTGGTCCGGGTTCATGCCGAGGCACATCGAGCACCCGGCGAAGCGCCACTCGGCACCGAAGTCGGTGAAGACCTTGTCGAGCCCCTCGGCCTCGGCCTCGAGCCGGACACGGGCGGACCCGGGCACGACCATGACGCGGACGCCCGGCGCCTTCTCGCGGCCCTTGATCACGGACGCGAAGGCCCGGAGGTCCTCGATCCGGGAGTTCGTGCAGGACCCCATGAAGACCGCGTCGACGGCGATCTCCTTCATCGGGGTGCCGGCGGCGATGTCCATGTACTCCAGCGCCCGGGAGGCCGCAGCGCGGTCGTTCGGGTCCGCGTAGCTGGCCGGGTCCGGTACGGACTGCGACAGCGAGACGCCCTGGCCGGGGTTCGTGCCCCAGGTGACGAAGGGCTCCAGGGTGTCCGCGTCGATGAACACCTCGGCGTCGAAGACCGCGTCGTCGTCGGTGGCGAGGGTGTCCCAGTACGCGACGGCCTCGTCCCAGTCGGCGCCGGTCGGGGCGTGGTCGCGGCCCTGGACGTAGTCGTACGTGGTCTGGTCGGGGGCGACCATGCCGGCCCGGGCACCGGCTTCGATCGACATGTTGCAGATCGTCATGCGGCCCTCCATCGAGAGCGCCCGGATGGCCGAGCCGCGGTACTCGAGCACGTAGCCCTGCCCGCCGCCGGTCCCGATCTGTGCGATCACGGCGAGGATGATGTCCTTCGCGGTGACGCCGGTCCGGAGCGTGCCCTCGACCGTGACGGCCATCGTCCTGAACGGCTTCAACGGCAGGGTCTGCGTCGCCAGGACGTGCTCGACCTCGCTCGTGCCGATGCCGAACGCCATGGCGCCGAATGCCCCGTGCGTCGAGGTGTGCGAGTCGCCGCAGACGACGGTGATGCCCGGCATGGTCAGCCCGAGCTGCGGGCCGACCACGTGGACGATGCCCTGCTCCTTGTCGCCCAGCGAGTGCAGGCGGACGCCGAACTCCTCGCAGTTGCGGCGGAGCGTCTCGATCTGGATGCGGCTCGTCGGGTCCGCGATGGGGCGGTCGATGGCGAGCGTCGGGGTGTTGTGGTCCTCGGTCGCGATCGTCAGGTCGAGGCGGCGCACCGGACGACCGGCCTGCCGCAGCCCGTCGAAGGCCTGCGGGCTCGTCACTTCGTGCACGAGGTGGAGGTCGATGTAGAGGAGGTCGGGGTTGCCGTCCTCGCCCTTGACGACGACGTGGTCGTCCCACACCTTCTCGGCGAGCGTCCTGCCCATGCTCTCGACCCTTCGGTTCGTGTCCGTCCACCCCGCTGTCGCGGTGCGGTGCAGCGATGCTACCACTGGTATACCAACGGGCCCACCCCGCCCCGTGGCCGGCTCCGCACGGCCGGGAGGCTCACCTGCCGTTCGCCGACACGTGTCGCGGTGAGAGGATGGCCGGGTCATGCAGAAGCCGCCACACTCGTCCCGCACCGTCAACCTCGAGGGCGCGACGCGCGCCGCGATCGCCGGCGGGGCACCGCTCGCGCTGCTCATCGCCCTGGGCATGCCGGGCTACGCGGCCTTCGCGATGTTCGCCGGGTTCACGGCGGTCTTCGGGCAGACCGAGCCCTACCGGCAGCGCGCCGTCACCACCGGGGTCGCCGGGGCACTGCAGATGCTGTGCATGTTCGCAGGCATCGGGGTCGCGCTCGTCGGGTCGCCGCTGTGGCTGCAGGCGGTCGGGCTCGTCGTCGTGCTCGTCGTCGCGATCGGCACGCTCAGCGCACTGCGGGCGATCCCGGCGCAGCCGATCTTCCCGGTGTTCGCGTTCGTGGTCTCGGCCCTCGTGCCGCTCCGGCCGTCCGACCTGCCCCTCGTGACCGTGGTCATCCTCGGGTCCGTCGCGTGGGCGTGGCTCGTCGCGATGTCCGGCGCCGTGGTGCGGCGGGTCGGTCACCCGCGCGCCCCGCATGCCTTCCGTCCGCTCGGCGACCGGAAGCACCGTGACCTGTCGGTGCTCCGGACCGCTGCGCTCTGGGAGACCGTCGCGCTCAACGTCGTCGGCGCCCTCGTCGCCGGCGCGGTCGCCGAGACGATCCCCGGGCTCGGGCACCCGTACTGGGCGGTCATCGCGGTGGTGTCGATCCTGCCGGCCCTGCGACAGCGCCACACGGTCGTCCGCGCGGTCCAACGCCTGGTCGGGACGGCCGGCGGCACGGTCATCGCGGTGGGCATCCTGCTGCTCGAGCCGGGCCTGTGGTGGATCGTCGTGATCGCGGTGGTCGGGCAGTTCTTCGCCGAGGTCTTCGTGGCGCGGCACTACGCCGTGAGCCTGCTGTTCCTGACGCCGCTCGCGCTCGCCGTGTCGTGGCTGAGCCTGCCCGAGGCGCCGGAGCTCCTGGCGCTCGACCGGATCGCGCAGACGACCCTCGGCGCCCTGGTCAGCGTCGCGCTGCTCGTCGTCGGGCGGGGCATCGAGCGGCGGCGTGGTCGGGCGCTCGGGGCCACCAGCGCGATCCGCACCGTCTGAGCGGAGGGACCGCCTGACCGGCGGTACCGCCTGACCGGCGGTACCGCCCGACCGGTGGTCTCGGGCAGGATCGGGTCCATGGACACGAACGCCCTGCGCCTCGTCGAGGGGCCGCCGCCGCTCGAGCACTACCTCCGGCTCCGCCGCGACTCCGGGCTGACGCCGGTGCGCGCCGACCAGGGTGCCGCCGCGGTCACCGGCAGCTGGTCGGCGTGCCACGTGGTCGACGCCGACGGCGTGCCGGTCGCCATGGGACGGGTCATCGGCGACGGCGGGTGGTATTTCCACCTCGTGGACGTCGCCACCGACCCCGGCCACCAGCGGCAGGGACTCGGGCGCCGGGTCGTCGAGTGGCTGATCGCCGACGTGCGCACCCGGGCGCCGGAGGGGGCGTACCTGTCGCTCGTCGGCGATCCCCCCGGGCAGCGGCTGTACCGCACGCTCGGGTTCGACGACGTCGCCCCGAGCCTCGGGATGGCGATGGTGCTCGGGGCGGACGACTAGCGCGGCTGCAGGTTCCAGGCGTCGATGACCGGGCGGCCGTGCTCGTAGCCGAGGATGCTGACCGAGGCCGTGCCGAGCTTCAACACGGCACCGTCCTGCGGGGCGAGGCGGATCCAGGCGGCACCGATCGCGCGCAGGACGTGTCCGTGCGCGATGAAGACGGCGTCGTGCCCCTCGGCGAGGAACGGCCGGGCTCGGTTCAGCACGCGTTCCGCCCGGACCCGGACCTCCGCGGCGCTCTCCCCCGGTGTGGCCCCGGCCGGGACCCCGTCGGTCCAGAGGTCCCACGGCCCGTGGCGCTGCACCTTGATCTGCGGCGTGGTCAGGCCCTCGTAGGCGCCGTAGTCCCACTCGTACAGGTCGTCGTCGAGCTCGGGGTCGACGCCGATCAGCGTCGCCGTGGCCCGGGCGCGCTGCAGCGGGCTGGACAGCGCGAGCGCGAACTCGCGGTCGGCGAGGTACCGACCGGCCCGTTCGGCCTGTTCGATGCCGTTGTCGGTGAGCGGGATGTCCGTGCGGCCGGTGTGCTGGCCGCTCTTGGACCACTCCGTCTCGCCGTGGCGGACGAGGACGAGTTCGCCGGGGCGTTCCGAGGTCATGGGTTCCTTCCGATCCAGAGGCCGAGCGCAGCTGCGCCGACCGAGACGACGAGCATGCCGAGGCCGTTCAGGACGGCGAGCCGGGTCTTGCCGGATCGGAGGAGCTGCACGGTCTCGACGCTCGCCGTCGAGAACGTCGTGTACCCACCCATCATGCCCGTGCCGAGCACGGCGACTGCCGGGATCGGCAGCGTCCCCGCCTCGCCGAGCCCGGTCAGCAGGCCGAGGACGAACGACCCGGAGGCGTTGATGACCATCGTGCCGAGCGGGAAGCCGGCGACGCGCGCCTTCACCGTGCCGTCCAGCACGAAGCGCAGCGCGGCACCGACACCGCCCCCGACGGCGACGAGCAGCAGCTCGACGGCGTTCATCGTGCGCGCTCCTGTCCACGCAGGCGCCCGGCCGTCCAGCGTCCCGCGACGACCGCCGCGAGCCCGAGCAGCACGGAGAGCAGCGCGTACCCGCTCCCCGCGGCCCACCGGCCCGCGTCGAGCAGCCGCGCCGTGTCGTCGGCGAGCGCGCTGTACGTCGTGAAGCCGCCGAGGACCCCCGTGCCGACGAACAGCCGGACGGTGCGCCGATGTCCGACGTCCGGCCCACGGCGCGCCAGGACGTCGAGGAGCAGCCCGAGGCAGAACGCCCCGACGACGTTGATGCCGAGGACGGCCCAGCTCACGCCGTCGACGGCCGGCACCAGGTCCGTGAGCACGGCACGGAGGCCCGTGCCGAGCGCGCCCCCGAGCGCGACCAGCCCGATGCGCCCCAGGCGGTGGTGTGGTGGTCGCTCGTCGTTCACCCGACCAATCCTGGACCGTGGCCAGGCGGACGTCCTACTCTCGGGCGCAGACGGCACTCCGGCCGACTGACGAGAGGGACCTCCATGAGCATCAACGACGACGACATCACGACGGACACCCAGAGCGCCGGCGAAGGCCCGGCTGACGGCGGCGCCAACCCGAACGGGCACGACGGCGGCGCCGACGGCTCGGCCGACGCCGGCGAAGGCCCCGCGGACGGCGGCGCCAACCCGAACGGCCACGACGGCGGCGCCGACGGCTCGGCCGACGCCGACGCCGGCGAAGGCCCGGCCGACGGCGGCGCCAACCCGAACGGCCACGACGGCGGCGCGGACGGCTCGGCGTGAGCCGAGAGTCCGACTCGACGGAGACGGTGAGCGCCCTCGACCGGTGCATCGCCGTCTCCGTCGCGGAGTTCGCCGCGGACCACTGGGGCAAGCGCGCGCTGCTGAGCAGTGCCGCGGACCTCGGGACGACGTTCGACGACCTCTTCTCGACCGAGGCCGCCGACGAGCTGCTCTCGGTCCGGGGCCTGCGCACGCCGTTCATCCGGATGGCCAAGGAGGGTTCGGTGCTGGCACCGAGTGCCTTCACCGCTCCGGGCGGCTACGGCGCCGAGGTCGGTGACCAGGTCAGCTCCGAGAAGGTGCTCGCGGAGTTCGCCGCCGGGTCGACGATCGTCCTCCAGGGGCTGCACCGAACGTGGCCGCCGCTGCAGGAGTTCACCCGACGGCTCGTCGCCGAGCTCGGGCACCCCGCGCAGGTCAACGCCTACATCACCCCGGCGTCGTCCCGCGGCTTCGACCCCCACTACGACGTGCACGACGTGTTCGTGCTGCAGATCGCGGGCCAGAAGCGCTGGGTCATCCACGAGCCGGTCCACGAGCTGCCCTTCGCCGACGAGCCGTGGGGCGACCGACGGGACGCGGTGGCCGCACAGGCCGCCGGCGAACCCGCGATCGACACCGTGCTCTCCCCCGGCGACGCCCTGTACCTGCCGCGCGGGTGGCTGCACTCGGCGACGGCGCTCGTCGGCACCACGATCCACCTGACGATCGGCATGCCCGCCGTCACCCGGGCCGACCTGGCGCGGGACCTCATCGGCCGAGCGCTCCGGTCGGACCGACTGCGTGCGTCGTTGCCCCTCGGCATCGACCTCGCCGACCCGGCCCAGATCGCCGACGACGTCCGGGCAGCCGCGGAGGACCTCATCGCGTCCCTCCAGGGTGCAGCCGACGGGTCCTCGGTGGACGAGGTCGCGGTGCGCGTCGGGTCCCGGTTCCGCCGGTCGACCCGTGCTGAGCCGGTCCGTCCGCTCCACACGGTCGAGGTCGCAGCAGGGCTGGCGGGCTCCGACCGGGTCCGCTGGCGCGACGAACTCCACGCCGTGGTCCGCGAGGACGCCGGACAGGTCGCCATCGTGCTGCCGTCGAAGACGGTCCGACTGCCCGTCGTGGCACTCTCAGCCGTCCAGGCGCTGCACGGCGGCGAGACGCTCGCGGTCGGGTCGCTCCCCGCGCTCGACGAGGACGACGCCGTCGTCGTGGTCCGCCGGCTCCTCCGGGAAGGCGTCCTGGTACCCGTCCCGTGACCGAGTGGCGCCGAACGGGCCCTGCGCTCGGACCACCCCGGTCGCAGGGCGGTCCGGCGTGCAGCGCGCGCTCCCGTGCGAGCGACGAGGACCTGGTCGCCACCGCCTCCCCCGGGAGGCGGTGGCTCCTCGTCGAGGTCGCGAGCGCCTGGGGCTGGGACGTCTGGACCCAGTCGCCGGCGCTCCCGCCCGAGATCGGGACGGCGTTGGCGCGCCGTGCCCAGCGGGCCGGCATGCGCATCCTCGCAATCCGTCGGACCGGCCGCCTCCGCGGTGCAGGACGCTGGCGGTGGGCCGTGGTCGACTCTGACGCACCACGGCCCACGGTGCGCTGGGGTGAGGTCGACGGGCCCGGGGACCTCCTGACGCTCCCGCTCGACGGCAGCACGGGCGAGCTGTCCGAGCGCCCGGTGTTCGCCGTGTGCGCCCACGGCCGCCACGACGAGTGCTGCGCGGTCCGCGGGCGCTCGGTGGTGGAACGGCTCGCTGCCGCGTACCCCGACGAGACGTGGGAGTGCTCCCACCTCGGCGGGGACCGGTTCGCGGCGACGACCATGGTCTTCCCGCACGGGCTGAACCACGGCCGCGTCGACGAGCACGACCCCGTCGTCATCGCCGACCAGTACCTCCACGGACGCATCGCGCCCCTCGGGTTCCGTGGTCGGTCGACGCACACGCACGTCGAACAGGCGGCGATCGCGGCGGCCGTCGCCGAGACCGGGGACGACCGGATCGACGCCTTCCGACCGGTGTCGGTGTCCGAACCGACGATGGACGGCACCGACTGGTCCGTCGACCTCGACACCGACGGGCACACGGTCCGCGTCGACCTCGAGCGGGTGCGGACCGCTGCGACGTACACAACCTGCCGTGCGACGCTCGCCGTGGAGGTCCCGCGCTTCGTCGTGCGGAGCGTCACCGTCGGCGCCTGATCGACGCACTTCTGCTCTTGCCGTATTCTCAATGTACGGATTGAGGAGTGGGCGATGCTGTACCAGACCACGTTCGAGGACCTCCGGTCCCGCATCAGCGCCGGCGAGTTCCCCGTCGGCCAGCGACTGCCGTCGGAGGCCGAGCTGCTCGCGCACTACGACGTCAGCGCGATCACCCTCCGCCGTGCCCTCGACATGCTCCGCGAAGCCGGGTACGTCGCGCGCCGTCCCCGTGTCGGCACGACGGTCGTCAGCGCCGAGCCGACCGCGCGGCAGCAGCCGACCGCGCACACGGAGATCGGCGTCGTCCTGACCAACTTCGACGACACGTTCGGGACTCGGGTGCTCGAGGGCATGCTCGACGAGGCCGGCGCCGAGACCGACGTCATCGTCAAGCGCACGCACGGCGACCACGACACCGAGGACGCCGCCATCCGTGCGCTCGCGCGCCGCGTGCACGGCCTGGTCGTCCTGCCGAGCAGCTCCGAGTTCATCCCACCGGCCGTGCTCGAACTCCTGCCGACGGGGTTCCCCGTGGTGATCCTCGACCGTCGCTACGAGGGCATCCCGGTGACGGACATCTCGACGGACAACATCGCGGCAGGCGCAGCGGCGACCGAGTACCTGTTCGACCTCGGACACCGCACGGTCGCACTCGTGACCTCGGACAGCCGCGTGACGTCGAACGACGACCGGCGGCGCGGCTGGGTCGGCGCGCACGCCCGCAAGGACAAGGCGCTCGACGACCGGCTCGCGTTCCACGACGTCGAGTCGACCCTCCCCGGTGCCACCGACCGTCCCGAGGACGACGTCGCCCGCCTGGCCGCGTTCGTCGAGGCGCATCCGGAGGCGACGGCGTTCGTCGCCGGTGAGTACAACATCGCACTGCTCCTGCGGGACGCACTGGAACGGGTCGGCAAGCGGGTGCCGGACGACGTCTCGATCGTCTGCTTCGACCACCCGGACGCCACGTTCGACCGTCGACTCTTCCGCTTCACGCACATCGCCCAGGACCAGCCGGGAGTCGGACGGCAGGCCGTGGCCCAGGTGCTGCGACAGGCACGAGGCGAGAGCGGCTCCCGGAAGATCCTCGTGCCTGCGCAGCTGGTGGACGGCCTGTCGACCGCGCCCCCGCCTACCGGTCGAGCCGCGCGCGCAGCTCGGTCGCCATCACGGCGCTGAGCTGGGTCGAGTACGGCACTGCACCGACGGGAGGCTCGCTCCAGTCGTTCGCGGCCGGCCGGTCGAGCTCCTCCGGGAACGCCCCCCAGAGCGCGTCGGTGCTGGCACGGACGAACGCCGTCAGGGCGACGCCGTCGGCGTCCCCGTCCGGCAGCCGCTCCAGGAGGAGCCCGAGGTACCGGTAGTACACGCCCTTGAACAGCCCTTCGTCGCCACCGTCGCCCTCCTGACGGAAGACGACCCCGTCGGACAGCTCGGTGACGGCGGTGCGGGCGGTCCGGACCGCGACCGCGAGGAGGTCGTTGTCCGGTCGGCGGTCGGCGAGCTCGACGGCGGCACCGACGTAGAGCCCCTGGTTGTACGTGAACCGCCACTGCGTGTCGACCCGGCCGTCCCCCTCGCGGTTGACGCCGTCCTCGACGAACCCGTCGGCATCGTCGACCAGGTGTTCGGTGAGCCAGTCGAACGCCGTCTCCGCGAACCGCAGGAACCGGTCGTCCCCGGTCACGCGGTGCAGCCGTGTGCCCAAGATCACGAGGGGTCCGTTCGCCGGGGTGTTCTTGTACGCGAGCTGCTGCTTCCGCCAGGCCAGACTCGTCCCGCCGTGGTCGTTCCACCCGTGCTCGACGACGTGGTCGAACAGCGCGACGGCGTCCTCGAGGTACCTCGGCTCCCCGGTCGCACCGTGCAGCCGCAGGGTCGCGAGGGCGAACCAGAGCATGTCGTCGAAGTAGTCGTTGAACAACGAGCCACCGTTCCGCTCGACGATGTTCCGGTGCACCGTCCTGGCCTGTTCGAGCCGGACCGGGTCGGCACTGCGCTCGTGGGCGTCGAGTCGGACGTCGAGGAGGTGGGCCAACCACCAGTAGTTGAACGTGCCGTCGTCGGCGTCCTCCACCGGCCAGGCGTTGTGGAGGTACTGCGGCCACGGGGCCCCGTAGAGCTGTTCGATGCTGTCCTGCATGCGGTCAGCGCGGTCTGCCCAGACGCCGGTGAGGATGTCGGTCATGTGCGGTTCTCCTGGAGGATCCGGTCGCCCTGCTTCGCTGCCTGGGCGAGTGCCTGCTTCGCGGTCAGCTGGCCGGACATGAACTTCTCGAGCGCGGGGGTGAGGGCCTTGCCCTCGACGTCGCTGTACCCGGGGACGTCCGGACGGACGGACGCGTAGTCGAGCGTCTTCACGAAGCCGGCGTACCGCGGCTCGTCGGTGAAGAACGGGTCGTTGGCCGAGGAGCGGTTGGCCGGGATCCACCCGGAGACCTTCGCGAAGTCCACGCCGTTCTCGGCCTTGGTTGCCCACCACTTCTCGAAGGCCCAGGCGCCGTCCGCCTGCTGCGCGCCGGTCGGGATCGCGAGTCCGAAGCCGCCCATCACGGCACCCTGGGCCCCGCCGGGTCCGGCGACCGATTCCGTCACGCCCCACTTCAGGCCGTCCGCCTTGTCGAGGTTCGGCACGTCCCACGGTCCGTCGTACTTCATCGCCGCCTCGCCGGCCGCGAAGACGTCGTTGGTGTCGCCGAAGCCGTTCGTGTAGACGCCGTCGTCCATCAGGCTCTTCCAGAAGTCGAGCACCTCGATGCCCTCGGGACTGTCGAAGGCCGTCGCCGTGCCGTCCTTCGTCAGGAGCTGCCCACCGGCCTGCTGGAGCCACATCGAGAACAGACCCGGGTCGTTCAGCATGAACCCGGACTGCTGCAGCTTACCGCCTCTGCTGACGGTCAGCTGCTTCGCGTCGGTCTTCAGCTCGTCCCACGTCGTCGGCGGCTGCAACCCGGCCTTCGCGAACAGGTCCTCGTTGTAGACGAGCGACCGGTTGTCGACGAGCAGCGGCAGACCGTAGAGCTTGCCGTCGTACCGCATCTCGGACAGGGCCTGCGGGTAGAAGTCCTTCGTGTCGACGTCGTCCTCCTCGACACGGTCGTCGATGGACTGCAGCGCCCCCTTCGGTGCGTAGAGCGAGGTCTGGTACCGGTCCCAGAGCACGAGGTCCGGCACCTTCCCGCCAGCGATCGCCGTGAGCAGCTTCTGCTCGACGAGCTCCTGCGGGACGTACTTGACCGTGTACTTCGTCTGCGCCTTGTTGAAGGCGCTGGTCATGGTGTTGATCTGGTCGACCTGGTCACCGGACCAGGAGCCCCACATGGTGACCTCCTGGCGGCCGTCAGCGCCGGTGGCGCCGGACGACCCGGAGTAACAGCCCGTGAGGACGAGCGCGGCTGCGGCGAGCGCGGCGGCTGCGCCGAGGAGACGACGTGACGTCATTGTCGTGTGCTTTCTGCTGTGTGGGGGCCGACAGACCGGCACCCCGAGGTGGACGGGATGAGCTACTTGGTGCCGGCGTGCGCGATGCCCTCGATGATCCAGCGCTGCGCGAGGATGAACACGACCAGGACGGGGAGCATCGTGATCACCGTCCCGGCCATCAGCGGGCCGTAGTTCGTCGTGTAGTTGTTGACGAACCCCGCGAGCCCGACCTGGACAGTCATCATCTTCGGGTCGTTGAGGACGATGAGCGGCCAGAGGAAGTTGTTCCAGCCGGCCTGGAAGCTGAGCAGGCCGAGCACGGCGAGCCCGGCTTTCGTGAGCGGGAAGTAGATGACCGCGAAGACACGGAACTCCCCAGCGCCGTCGATGCGGGCCGCTTCGCCGAGCTCGTCGGGCAGCGACTCGAAGAACTGCTTCATGAAGAAGACCGCGAACGCGCCGGCCGCCCCGGGGACGATGACGGCCCAGTAGGTGTTGATGAGCCCGAGGCCGCCGTTGCCGCCGACGCCGTTCCCACCGAGCAACGGGAAGTGTCGGAGGATGAGGAAGGTGGGGATCATCGTCACGATGCTCGGCACCATGAGCGACGACAGGAACGTGACGAACACGGCCTGACGCCCCGCGAACCGGAGCTTGGCGAGCGCGTACCCGGCGAGGGACCCGAAGAACAGGTTCGCCACGGCGCCACCGACCCCGAGGACGAGCGAGTTGACGAAGTAGCGACCGTACGGGACGGTCGTCACCGCCTGCACGTAGTTGTCGATGGTCGGGTTCTGCGGGATCAACGACAGCGAACTCGCGAGGATCTCCCCCGCGGGCTTGAGCGAGGTCGCCAGGGTCCAGACGAGCGGCGCGACCGTGACGATGCTCACGAGACAGACGCCCACCCACCAGGCGATCGTCTTCGTGCGACGGACGACGGCCGCTCGGCGCCGCAGGTGCTGTCGGTCGCGGTCGGTGAGCACGCCGGGCGTGGAACGGGTGGCGGTCGCGGTCATCGTTCGGTGTCCCGGTTCGTGAGGCGGGCGTTGACGAGGGAGAACGCGAGGATGACCACGAACAGGATGAACGAGAGCGCGGACGCGTAGCCCATCTGCAGCGACCCGAACCCGCGGTCGTAGATGTAGTAGACGATCGTGACGGTGGAGTTGCCCGGACCGCCCTTGGTGAGCACGTACGCCTGGTCGAAGACCTGGAACGCGTTGATGATGAGCAGTGTCGAGACGAGGAACGTGGTTCGTCGGATGCTCGGCACGACGACGTACCGGAAGACCTGCCAGGCGTTCGCGCCGTCGAGGCGTGCTGCTTCGCGGAGGTCCGGCGACACGCCCTGCAGCCCGCCGAGGAAGATCATCATGTTGCCGCCGAAGCCGGCCCACACGCTCATCATGACGATCGCGGACATGGCCCAGTGGGAGTCGTAGAGCCAGGCCGGTCCGTTGATGCCGAACCAGCTCAGCGCCTCGTTCAGCAAGCCGTGCTGCGGGTTGAGCACCCAGTACCAGATCGTCGCGGTCGCCACGGTGGACGAGACGACCGGGATGTAGAACAGCGTGCGGAAGACGCGCGCGCTGCGGGCGCTGCGGTTGAGCAGCAGCGCGGTGGCCATCGCGATGACGAGGCCGAGCGGCACGTACAGCACCGTGTAGAGCACGGTGTTGCGGAGCGCGATCCAGAAGAACGGGTCGGAGGCGATGCGGACGTAGTTGTCGAACCCGGTCCAGGTGAGCGGCCCGATGACGGCGTAGTCGCTCAGGCTCACGACGGCGGCGATGACGACCGGGCACGCCGTGAACAGCAGGAACAGGAGACCCGGCAGCGCGAGGAACACCCAGGCCGCACGGGTCTGCTGCTTGCGCGTCGCGCTGACGCCGCTCCCCCGTTCTACCCGCCGCCGCTTCGGGGACGCGACGTCGAGGGCATCATCGGCTTCGCCCGCGACGACGGCCTGCTCCTCGGGGGTCGTGACGACGCTCATCGGGCGCTCCGATCGGGCACCGGTGCCGCGGTGGTGCGCAGGCCGGCGAGGTCGAGCACGAACTCGCAGAACATCGCGTTGGCCCAGGAGAACCAGGGACGGGTGTAGGTGGCAGGGTCGTCGACGTCGAAGGACTCGTGCATGAGCTGTGTCCCGGCGTGGGTCGCACACAGCTGCCGCAGGACGTGGTCCCGTTCGTCGGCGTCGGTGGCGGTGAGCCCCTGGACGGCGAGGGCGATCGGCCAGACGTTGCGGCCGGGTGTGTGCGGGCTGCCGATGCCGCTGCCGGCCGCCCCGCTGAACCAGTACGGGTTCGTGGGCGAGAGCACGGCGGCACGGGTGCGCCGGTACAGCGGGTCGTCGCGGTCGCACCACCCGAGGACCGGCAGGGACAGCAGGCTCGGGACGTTCGCGTCGTCCATGAGCAGGGCGTCCCCGGTGCCGTCGACCTCGTAGGCCAGGACCGCGCCGTGGTCGGGGTGGTGGACCACGCCGTGTGTCCGGATGGCGTGGTCGATCTCGTCGGCGAGGGCTGTCGCCCGCCGTGCCAGGTCCTCGTCGTCGAGCACCGCCGCGCCGAGTTCGGCGACGTGTCGCAGCTCGGTGACGGCGAACGCGTTCCCCGGGACGTTGAAGCCCAGGGTCGTCGCGTCGTCGCTCGGCCGGAACGCACTCCAGGTCAGACCGGTCCGCACGGTGCGCGGGCCGCGTCCCTGGCGGACGAGCGTGTCACTCGGCAGCAGTGGGTCTGGTCGTTCGAACCGGTACGGCGAGCCTGCCTCGTGGTCCTGCTCGACGGTCCAGAGCGCGATCACCGCAGCAGCGACCTCGGCGAACCGGTCGAGGTGGTCGGTCCGCCCGGTGCGCGCCCAGAGGTCGTACGCAAGGCGGATCGGGTAGCAGAGCGAGTCGATCTCGTACTTGCGCTCCCAGACCCACGGGTCCATCGCCGTGTCGTCGTCGGCATGACCGGCACCATCGGGCGTGCGGTTGAAGGCGTTGGCGTAGGGGTCGACGAGGACGTACTCGAGCTGCCGCCGTGACACCGACGCCACGGTGTCGGCGAGCGCCTCGTCATCGGCGACGAAGTGCAGGTACGGCGTGAGCTGAGCGGTCGAGTCGCGCAGCCACATCGCCGGGATGTCGCCGGTGACCATGAAGGTCGTTCCGTCCGGCATGGCCGTCATCGTCGTCGACAGGGTGTTCGCGAAGCAGTTCGCAAACACCGCGCCGACGTCGGCCCCCATCCGGTCCTCGACCTGCTGGGCGACCCTGCCCACGAGGTCTGCATGTATCTGAGCCACGTTGCTCCCTTGACTTTCACTGGTACTGCTCCAACTATAGGGATTCGTCGAATCCACGCAAGAAGTAGTTCAAGTATACTTTTTGCGCCTGCACGCGGCAGGGTGGATCGGACCTCGGATCGAAGGAGATCCCATGCAGCACAGACTCGTCAGCCTGCTCGTGACCGGCGCCGTCGCGACGGCCACGCTCACCGGCGTGGGCATCGCGACCGACCCTGGCCGAGCCTCCGCCCTGACGACCACGCAGGCGACGGACGCGTACGACGCGTTCGTCGCCACCTACTGGGACGCGGACGCGAAGTACTTCACCACCTACAGCGACCGGCAGGTCCACCAGGAGCACGCGGTCGGCCCGCAGGGCGGGCTGTACACCGACTACTGGTGGGAGGCCCAGAACTGGGAGGCGGTGATGGACCGCTACGAACGCACCCACGACGCGGCGAGCCGGCAGATGATCGACGACGTGTTCGACGGCTGGCAGGCGGCGTACCCGGACTTCCGGCAGAACGACTGGAACGACGACATGGGCTGGTGGGCACGAGGCGCAGTCCGCGCGTACGAGCTCACCGGCGAGCAGCGGTTCCTCGACGAGTCGGAGGACATCTTCGGGTTCATCGCTCAGTACGAGGACTCCACGTACGGTGGCGGCATCTGGTGGAAGAACGTCGACGTCGGCGACGGGAGCAAGAACGAGAAGAACGTCGCGACGAACGGCACCGCCGTGCAGACCGCGCTCCGGCTCTACGCGGCGACCGGCGACACGACCTACCGGGACACGGCCGAACGCCTCTTCGCATGGCTGCAGACCGACTTCGACCGGAACGGGCACATCCGGGACCACGTCAGCGGCACCGGGCAGTTCACCGACTACGACTGGACCTACAACCAGGGGCAGTACGCCGGGGCCGCCCTGCAGATGTACCTGCTCACGAACGACCAGCAGTACCTCACCGCCGCCACCCGGTCGGTGGACTGGGCGATCGCGAACCTGACCGTCGCCGGCACCTTCGTCAACGAGGGCTCGAGCGACACGCAGGGCTTCAAAGCCATCCTCACGCGGGACATCCGAGACCTGATCGACGACGCCGGACAGACGCAGTACGAAGCAGTGCTGACCGCGAACGCGTCCCAGGCGGCCGCGCACGTCTCGCCCGAGCGGATCGGGGGACCCGACTGGACAGCGCCGACGCCGTCGATCGCCGCGTCACCGCAACAGTCCCTCGCGGCGTCGGCGACCGTCGCGGTGCTGCAGCAGGCCACGCCCGACGGCTCCACCGCCGTGGTGCAGGGCGACGGTGTGTACCAGGCCGAGAACGTCGACCACCCGGGCATCGGGAGCGAGTCGTCGAACGCCGGGTTCACCGGTCGCGGCTACCTCGCGGGGTGGAACGCCACAGGCACGACGGCGACCGCCCACGTGAACGTCGCCGCAGCCGGGACGCACACGCTCACGCTCCGGTACGCGGCGGCGGCCGGGACTGCGACCCGGACCGTGAGCGTCGGCGGTGGTACACCGGTCACCGTCACCTTCCCGGCGACCGGCTCGTGGTCGACATGGGCCACGGTCACGGTGCCCGTGCAGCTCGGCACCGGCTCGAACCCGGTGGCGATCAGCAACACCACCGACAGCGGGAACTACCTCAACCTGGACCGCATCACGGTCTCGCTCTGACCGCAGGAGCAGAAGACGAAGGCCCCCGCCGGATCCGGCGGGGGCCTTCGTGCTGGTGACCCCAGCGGGATTCGAACCCGCGTTACCGCCGTGAGAGGGCAGCGTACTAGGCCGCTATACGATGGGGCCGCGGCTGGCACGGAGGAACAGTGTTCCCATGCCTGTTGTCGGACTCGGAGCAAGTCACCTGTGGTGACCCCAGCGGGATTCGAACCCGCGTTACCGCCGTGAGAGGGCAGCGTACTAGGCCGCTATACGATGGGGCCGTTCCGACAACTCGACAAGTATGGCACAAGCGGCGCAGCCTGCCAAAACGCGGTGTGTCGCCCGGGTGCGCCACGGTGCGGCGAGCGCCTACGGTGGATCGATGACGGTGGACCGGGACGCCCGCGCACACGCGGTCCGCGTCGACGGCGTCCGTCCGGCCATGCTCCGCATCGGGCTGTCCGGCTGGCAGTACGACGGCTGGCGCGGCGACTTCTACCCGGAGCGCCTCGCGAAGCGCCGGTGGCTGGAGCACGTCGCGGAGCGCTTCCCGACGGTCGAGCTGAACGGCTCCTTCTACTCCCTGCAACGGCCGGAGCGGTACCGCGCCTGGCGGACGGTGACGGGCGCCCAGCCCTTCCGGTTCGCGGTCAAGGGCGGACGGTACGTGACCCACATGCTCCGGCTCCGGCACGTGCACACGGCGCTGGCGAACTTCTTCGCCTCGGGGCCGCTCGAGCTCGGCGACACGCTCGGCCCCGTGCTCTGGCAGCTGCCCGAGCGTCTGGCGCCGAGCCCCGAGCTCCTCGACACCTTCCTCGCGGAGCTCCCGACGACCCACGCTGCCGCCGCGGCGCTCGCCGCACAGCACGACGACAAGGTGCCGACGGCCTCGGTGGACCCGGTCGTCGCCCCGCAGACGACCATCCAGCACGCGCTCGAGATCCGGTCAGCCGCGGCGGACGCCGTCACCGACGAGCACCTCGAGGTCCTCCGTCGTCACCGCGTCGCACTCGTGGACTCACACGCCGGCGACTTCCCGCGGCACCGGCACGACACCGGTGCACCGATCGCGTACCTCCGGCTGCACGGAGCGCCCAGGACGTACCACGACGGCTACTTCGCGCAGGCGCTCGGCACGTGGGCGACGACGGTCCTCGAGCACCTCGACGCCGGACGGGACACCTACGTCTTCTTCGACAACGACGCCGAGCGCCACGCCCCCTGGGACGCGCTCGCCCTCGACCGGATCGTCGGCGAGCGCCTGCGGAGCCGGGCCGACCGACGGAGCCGGGCCGACTGGCGGTGCTGGGCCGCGCCTCCCGGCTGTCCTGGTGGTGACCAGCGTCAGATCGTGAGCGACTCGCCGGGCGCGAGCACGACGACCGAGCCGGTCGGGGCCACCGCCTCGCGGAGCCGGCCGAGGTGCATGGCGAAGCCGACGTCGGAGAGGGTGGCCTCGTGCACCGGGTACGCGCGGCGGGGTGCGACGGCGGCGACGAAGTCCATCATCTCGGCGACCTTGAGCCACGGGGCGCCGACGGGTGCGGCGAGGACCTCCACGGGTACGTCGGGGACCGTGTAGGCGTCGCCGGGGTGGAAGAGGCGCTCGTTGACCAGCACCCCGGTGTTGTCGACGACGGGGACCGAGCTGTGGATGACGTTGTGGCGGGTGCCGTGGAAGGTGAGCTCGAACGGGCCGACCGTGCGGTGGTCGCCGTCGGTGACGACCTCGACGGCGACGTCGGGCAGCACCCGGGCGACCCCGGCCGGGCCGAGGACGACGGCGCCGGGGTTGCGCCCGAGGATCCCGGCGACCTGTTCGGGCGTGACGTGGTCGGGGTGCTCGTGGGTGACGACGACGGCGACGACTCCGGTGGCCTCGACCGGGCGGGTGAAGCCGCCGGGGTCGATCACCAGGCGGGCGTCGCCGATGGTGACGACCTGGCAGGCGTGCTCGAGCTTGGTGACCTCCATGCGGGCGAGCGTACGCGGGGCGGACGCGGGGCGGACGCGCGGCGGGCGGCCGCGGGACGGCCTGCGGCTGGCGAGCGTGCGCGCGGCGGGCGGCCGCGGGGCTGCCTGCGGCCTCCGTGGCGCTGGCTGGCCCCGCACCACGAGCGTCGGCTCGAACCACGGTCTTCGGTGGCGCGAGCCGACCTCGGTTGTGCGACGCCGTCCCGCGCCACGGCCACGGCCACGGCCCCGACCCTGGAACCCCCGCCACGGCCCCGGCACCCCACGCCCACGCCCTACCGCGGCGGCGGCCCGGTCGTCCCCCGCACCACCAGCGTCGCGAGCGCGGGCGGCACGACTCCGGGCCGAGCCCCGTCGACCTCGGCGAGCACCGCGCACGCAGCCGTCCGCCCCTGCGCCTCGGGGTCCTGCGCGATGGTCGTCAGACCCACGGCAGCGCCGTACTCGTGTCCGTCGATGCCGATCACGGACAGCTCACCGGGCACCGCGATCCCGAGCCGCCGCGCCGCGAGCAGCACCCCGAGCGCCATCTCGTCCGAGGCGCAGAACACCGCGGTGGGACGCTCCGACGCGGACGCGGACCCGGCCCCGGCCCCGGCCCTGGCCCCGGACCCGGACCCGGACCCGGCGAGCAGCAGCCCGCCGGCTGCCGCTCCCCCGGCGAACGAGAACCGTCCGTCCACCAGCCACGACGGCGGCACGTGCACGCCGGCGCCGGCCATGGCGTCGAGGAACCCGTCCCGCCGTCGGAACGGCACGGCGACGTTCATGCCGGCCTCGTCCTGCCCGCCGACGTACGCGATGCGCCGGTGTCCGAGCCCGAGCAGGTGCCCGACCGCGGTGGCCGCGACCGCGACGTCGTCGACCCCGACGTTCCGGAGTCCGGGAGTTGGTCCCCCGATCACGATCATCGGGTGCCGGGTGAGCTCCAGTTCGGAACGCTCCGTCTCGTCGAGCACGAGCGACAGCAGCACGAGCGCGTCGACCCGGTGCCGCAGCATGGACCGTCGGAACGCCCGGTCCCGGTCACCGCCCGGGCCGCCGAGGTTGTAGAGCACCAGGTCGTACCCGGCCCGGCGCAGCTCCGCGTCGACGCCGCCGATGGCCTTGGCGTAGAACCACCGGTCGATGACCGGCACGACGACGCCGACCGCGCGCTGCCGTCCGGTGGCCAGGCCGGCCGCCGCGGAGCTCGGCACGTACCCGAGCTCGTCGGCGACCCGCCGCACGTGGTCGACGGTCGTGTCCGCCACCGACGGCAGCCCGCGCAGTGCGCGGGACACCGTCGCCTTCGACAGTCCGGTGACGGTCGCGATCTCCTGGATCCCCACGCGGTGCCCCGACCGGGAGGCTCGTCAGCCGTCCGACGCGCGCGTCGCGCCCGCGGCGACCCGGCTCACGGCCGCCGGCGACGGGTCCGACGTCACCACCGTCCGCCGGAGCACCCGGACCCGCCAGCGGTCGAGCACGACGACGACGAGGACCAGCACGAGGAGCGTCAGCGCCCAACCGAGCGCCGGCCGACCGGTCAGCTCGCAGGCGACGGTGACGACGAGGAACACGACTCCGAAGAAGCCGACGAAGCCCATGGCCTCCTCGATCGCTGCCGTCGGGCGACGGGGTGCCTTCAGCGCCACGGCCGTCAGCCCTTCACGCCGCCGGCGGTGAGCCCCGCCACGATGCGCCGCTGGAACACGAGCACGAGGATGACGAGCGGGATCGTGACGATCGTCCCCGCGGCCATCACCGCGGTGTACGGCTCCTGGTGCGGCTGGGACCCGGCGAAGGACGCGATCGCGACGGTGACCGGCTGGGTGGCGTCGCTCGAGAGCTGGGACGAGATGAGGTACTCGTTCCAGGACGAGATGAACGCCAGGATCGCCGTCGTGAACACCGCGGGGGCGGCCAGCGGCAGGATGATCCGGCGGAACGCCTGCACGCGGGTGCAGCCGTCGATCCGGGCGGCCTCCTCGAGGTCCCACGGCATCTCGCGGAAGAACGACGCCAGCGTGTAGACCGTCAGCGGCAGCACGAACGAGATGCTCGGCAGGATCAGCGCCTGGTACGAGCCCATCCACCCGATGTCGGTGAAGAGCTGGAACAGCGGCGAGATCAGCGCGACGCCCGGGAACATCGACGCGGCCAGGATCGCGCCGGCGATGAGGGACTTGCCGCGGAACTCGAGCCGGGCCAGGGCGTAGGCGGCCGTGGTGCCGACGAGCAGCGCGATGACCGTCACGACCGCGCCGATGAACACGCTGTTGAGCAGCGCGCGGCCCAGGTGGTTGCCGAGGGCCGTCGAGAACGCCGTCGCGTAGTTGTCGAGCGTCACGTGCGTGAACCACGGCGTCGGGTCGAACGTGTACCCGACGTCCCGGAAGCTCGTGACGATCATCCAGTAGAAGGGCAGGAGGCACCACACGGCGATGACGAGCGCCTGGATCGCCGTGCGGACCCGGGGGCCGGTGTGCCGCTTGACGCGCACGTCACTGGTGTCGACGGCGCGGTCGCGGGACCGGGCGGAGGCGCGGGGTCGGTCTGCTGCGAGGGTCACTTGAGTTCACCCTTCTGCTGGGCTGCCTGGGTCTGCACGACGTTCGCCCCGAGGAACCGGACGAACACGAACGCGACGAGGAAGACGATGACGAAGGTGATCGTGGACAGTGCCGACGCGGCGTTGAAGCCCTGCCGGATTTGGTCCACGACGAGCACCGAGAGGGAGACCGTGGCGTTGCCGGAACCACCGCCGCCGCCGGTCATGATGGCGATGAGGTCGTAGATGCGGAGTGCGTCGAGCACGCGGAACAGCACGGCCACCATGAGCGCGGGTCGGACGAGCGGGAGCGTGATGAGCAGGAAGCGCTGCATCGTCGAGGCGCCGTCCATCTTGCTCGCCTCGTAGACCTCGTCCGGGATGAGCTGCAGCCCGGCCAGGATGAGCAGCGCCATGAACGGCGTCGTCTTCCAGGTGTCCGCGATGACGATCGCGAACCGGGACGCCCACTCGTCGGAGAACCAGAGCACCTGGTGTCCGATGACGTGGTTGAGCACGCCGTTCGCGTCGAAGATGAAGTACCAGAGCTTCGCGGTGACGGCGGTCGGGATGGCCCACGGCACCAGGATCGCGGCACGGACGAGTGCTCGGCCCTTGAAGTTCCGGTTCATGATGATGGCCATCCACAGCCCGATCACGGTCTCGAGCACGACCGTGACGACGGTGAAGAAGAACGTGTTGCCGAACGCCACCCAGAACTGCGAGCCGAGGCTGCCGGGTGGGCAGGTGACGTCGCCGCACCGCTGTCCGAGCCAGTGCACGTAGTTGGTGACGCCCGCGAAGCCGCCGGCGACGAACAGGCCGGTCGCCTTGTCGAGGCCGGCGTCGAGCTGGAACGACTGGATGACCGCGCTGACGACGGGGTAGCCGATGACGATGGCGAGGAGCAGGATCGTCGGGCCGATGAGGTACACGGCCCATCGGCCGTGCTCCGCGTTGAGCCCGCCCTTCCGCCGCTTCCGCGGCTCCATCCCCTGGGGGTTCGGGATGGCTGCGGGGATCTCGGTTGCTGCTGACACTGACGGCCTCCTTGCCGGTGTCGGAACTCCTTGAGGAACGGACTGGGCCCACGCCGCCGGTTCCCGGCCGTCGCGCCAGCGACGGCCGGGCCGTGCCGGTGGGGGGAGGCTCGTGGCGGCGTCGCCACGAGCCTCCAGTCCGATGCGGCGTGAGCCGCTAGTTGCTGCTGGTCGCCGACTTCAGGGCGGCGTCCATGTCCTTCGTGGCCTCGTCCACGCTCTTCGAGCCCTTGAGCGCGGCGTACGTGTTGTCCTGGATCGCCTTGGTCACCGCCGGGTAGAAGGGCGTCACCGGGCGGGGCTCGGCGCTCTTGATCGACTCCAGCAGCGTGGGCAGGTACGGCAGCTTCGCCGTCAGCTCGGAGTCCGTGTAGAGGTCACCGACGACCGGGGCGAGCGAGCCCTGCGTCGCGAAGAACTTCTGCGTGTCGTTCGAGATCAGGAACTCGAGGAAGTCGTGCGCCGTCGCCTTGTGCTTCGAGTAGACGCTGATCGCCGCGTTGTGCCCGCCGAGGGTCGACGCACCGACGCCGTCCGCACCCGGGATCGGGGCGATGCCGAAGGTGTCCTTGACCTTCGAGGAGCCGTCGGTCTTGGCGAGGTTGTAGACGTAGGGCCAGTTGCGCAGGAACAGGAGCTTGCCGTCCTCGAACGCGGTGCGGCCCTGCTCCTCCTGGTACGTGATCGCCTCGGCCGGGATGTTGCCGTCCTTGAACGCGTCGACCAGGTTCTGCAGGCCGGCCTTGGCCTTCGACGTGTCGACGTCCGGGGCGCCCTTCGCGTTCAGGATCGAGCCGCCGGAGCCGTTCACGGCCTCCGAGGCGTTCACCGTCAGGCCCTCGTACTTGGCGAACTGGCCGGCGTAGCAGCCGATGCCGGCGTCCTTCGCGATCGAGCAGTCCTTCATCATCTCCGCCCAGGTGGTGGGCGGGGTCTTGACGAGGTCCTTGCGGTAGTAGAGCAGCGCACCGTCGGAGGTCTGCGGGGCCGCGTAGAGGGTGTCGTTGTACGTCGCCGTCTTCACGGTCGACGGCAGCAGCTTCGACGTGTCGATCGCCATGTCGCCGGTGAGCGGCGTGAGCCAGCTCTTCGCGGCGAACTCCGCCGTCCACACCACGTCGACGTCCACCACGTCGTAGCCGTCGTCCTTCGCCTGGAAGTGCTGCACGAGGTCGTCGTGCTGCTGGTCGGCCTGGTCGGACTGCTCCTTGAAGGTGACCTTCTCGTCGGGGTGGGCCTTGTTCCACTTGGCGATCAGCGGACGGACCACGTTCGAGTTGTCCTTGCCCTGCACGTAGGTGATCGGACCGCGGCTGTCCTGACCGCTCTTCGCGTCGTCCGAGGCCGAGCTCCCGCTCGAGCAGCCGGCCAGTGCCAGGCCGATCACGGCGATCCCGGCCACCGATGCAAGACGCATCTTCTCGCGTGTGTTCTTCACGGCGTTGTCTCCTCATCGAGATCACCAGGCAGCGCCCGTCGAGTCGCGACGGCACCGGCCTGGAGCAGGCGACGCTGCCTGCTGGGCGGTGACGCTACGCCCGGTCCACAGCCTGCGCAACCGGTTGCACCGGGTCCGTGACCTGAGTGTGACCTTCGGATCGGCGGGGAGTTCGCCGGTGAGCGCTCACTCCACGAGGGGCCTGCGGAACCCCGCATGAACCCCGCCACGGACTCCGCCTTCCGTTGTCCGCAGGATGGGGGAACCGTAGCGTCCCCCTCATGGTCTCCCTCCCAGCCGTCAACGTGCCCGGCCCGCGCCGTGTCATCGGCATCAACCTCGACGCTCCCCTGCCCGAGCTCGTCGCGGACGAGACCGGTGCCTCCGCGCTGGTCATCGGCTACCGCGACGGGTACCCGGTCACCACCCTCGACCTCCTGCTCACCGCCGACCCGGCCGACGCCTCCCGTGCGCTCGCGCCGCTGGTCTCCTCCATGGTCGAGGAGGGCGCCTTCGACGACCACGCCCCCGTGTCCGACGACGACCTGCCGACGATCTCCGTCGTGGTCTCCACCGTCGTCGACCGCGTCGAGGACCTCGGGAAGCTGCTCGACGTGCTCGAGCACCTCGACTACCCGCGCCACGAGGTCGTCCTCGTCGACAACCGCGTGAAGCTCCCCGACATCGACGCGCTGCCCGGCATGCTCGAGGGCCGCAACGTCCGGCTGGTCACCGAGCGACGCCCGGGGCTCTCCGCCGGGCGCAACGCCGGTGTGGCCGCCGCGACCGGTGAGGTCATCGCGTTCACCGACGACGACGTCCGCGTCGACCCGCAGTGGCTCCGCGCGATCGGCACCCGGTTCGTCCGCGAGCCCGGCCTCGACGCGGTCACCGGTGTCATCCTGCCCGTCGAGCTGACCACCCCGGCGCAGATCTGGTACGAGGCGTACTACGGCGGCTTCAGCGCCGAGCGCACCTTCGCCCCCGTCACGATCGTCCCCGACGACGTCAAGGGCGCGATGCGGCACGCCCGTGTCTCCGCCGTGCGTCCCGACGGGACCGTCCGGAAGACCTTCGCCGTGTACGGCATCGGTGCGTACGGTGCCGGCGCGAACATGGCGTACCGCCGCTCCCTCATCGACACCGTCGGCGGGTTCGACACCACGCTCGGCGCCGGCTCCCCCGCCCGCGGCGGCGAGGACCTGGCGATGTTCATCGAGACGCTCTGGCGCGGTGGCCGCATCGGCTTCGAGCCGAAGGCCGTCGTGCACCACCGGCACCGCCAGACCGTCGAGGACCTGCACAAGCAGCTCCACGGCAACGGCGTCGGGTTCACCGCGCTCATGTGCGCGCTCGCCGCGAAGGACAAGCGCCACCTGACGGTGCTCGCGCGCCTGATGCCGCTCGCCGCGAAGGTCAAGGCGAAGCAGATGGCGTCGCGGCTCGCCGGTCGTCGTGACGCGGCCGCCGAGACCACGAACGAGGCCTCGACCACGCGCATCCCGCGGTCCCTGGCGTACCACGAGCTCCGCGGCTTCCCGGCCGGTCCCGCCGCCTGGTACCGCAGCCGTCGCCGCTGGCGTGACGTGGAGGCCGGGCGCTTCCGCGCGTAGGGCGCGTGCAGCGCTGCTGCTGCCCCTGCGTAGACCGGCCGACGCCGGGGTCCTCGTGACCCCGGCGTCGTCGTGCGTGGGGCGGGCGGTGGCGCTGCGCTGTCGTTCGACGACGACGCTGTCGGTCCGAGTCGAGACCGGCACGGGCGTGACGGCGGGCGCCGCGCGCGTGCGACATCATCGCTGTCGTGCGACGTCGACGATGTCGCGCGGCGCGGGATCGCGCTGCGGCCCCAGCCGCCAGCGACACCACCGCTGTCGTACGACGACCACGATGTCGCTCGGCGCGGGATCACGCTGCGGCCCCAGCCGCCAGCGACACCACCGCTGTCGTACGACGTCCACGATGTCGCGTGGAGTCGATCCGGGCGCATGCTCCGACGTCGCGCGAGTCGAACGACGCGTGCGGTGTCGGACGATGCACACGCACGACATGCGCCCGCATCAGACGACATCGCACGAGTCGAACGACGCATGAGCTGTCGGACCATGCACACGCACCACATGCGCCCGCATCAGACGACACCATCGCTGTCGTACGACGACCACGATGTCGTTCCGAGTCCGATCAGCGGAGCGGAGCGGAGCGGAGCGAAGCGGACCAGCGGAGCCGATCAGCGAGTCAGACCGTCAGCGGACGGACGGACGGGCGGACGGACCGCCCCGCGCCTCAGCCCCGCCGCGACCGCAGCCGGCCGAGCAGGTACCGCCACGGCCCGCCGAGCGCCGCGACGAGCTCGACGCGCTTGAGCCCGGCGGTGGCAGCGCGGAACTCCTCGTCCACGGGCCACCCGCCCACGGCGTCAACGGCGGCCGACACCTGGTCGGTCCCGGCACCCTGGCCGAGCGCCCCGAGCTGCTTCAGCGCACCGGTCGCCCGGCGGAACACGGCGAGGGCCGTCGCGGGGCGGAACATCAGCTTCGTGACCCAGGCGCCGAGCCCGGTGCCGTACCCGAGCGCCTGCGACCGCAGGGCCGCCCGGTCGGAACGGTGCCGGTGCCACACGAAGGCGGAGGGCTCCACGGCGAGCGCCCCGCCCGAGAGCAGCACGCGGGTGAACAGGTCGGGGTCCTCGCCCGCGCGGGACGGGGTCCCCGGGCCGAGGGCGACGTCGAACCCGCCGAGGGCGAGTGCGGGCTCGCGTCGGAGCGACATGTTCGCGCCGGTGCCGAACGCACCGACGGAGAACGGGAACAGCGGCAGGTCGGCGGGCGGCGTCGCGGTGCGGAACACCCGGCGCTCGAGGTTCCGCGCCCAGGTCACCCGCTCGTCGAAGTACCGCTGCGTGGGGGTCCGCAGCTCGCCGCTCGGCACGAGTCCGGTCACGCAGACGACGTCCGCGTCGCGGGCGAAGGCGTCGGCGACGCCGGCGAGCCAGGACCGGTCGACGACGACGTCGTCGTCGACGAAGGCGACCACGCTGCCGGAGGCGAGGGCGAGACCGGCGTTCCGTGCGCGGGAGACGCCGGGTCGGGCCTCCAGGACGTAGTGGACGCGCGGGTCCGCGAACGACGCGACCACGTCGCGGGTCGCGGTGGTGGACGGGGCGTTGTCGACGACGAAGACCTCGAAGTCGTCGTACGCCGACGCCAGGACGGACTGCACGCAGGTGCGGACGTCGTCGGGACGGTCGCGGGTGCCGATGACGACGGAGACGCGGCCGACCGGCGTGCCGGCGGGGCCGGACGGGAGGCTCGTGGTGCGGAGCGCGTCGAGGGCCGGTCCCAGCTCGGCCAGGTCCACGTCGCCGCTGGCGTCGACGGCCACGTCGACGAAGCCGGCGACCTCGCGGCCGTCACGGACGAGCAGGCGGGCGCGGCGGAAGCCGGCGGCACCGGCGAGCTCGACGGCGGACGCCGCGAGCGCCTCCTGCCGGTCGACGGCGCCGACCCAGGCCGCACCGGCCCACGCCGGGGCGTCGGGCGAGGGCATGGCGGGCGTGATCGTGAGCACACGGGTCGTGGTCGCCTGGGGGTCGGTCATGTCGTCGATGCTCCGGTGGCCGGGGGGCGGGGTCAACGCCGCTGGCGGGCGGTTGCGGCGACGGTCGCGGCTCTTGCGGTTTGCCGCTACGTGAGCGGCGTGTTCCCCCTAGAATCAGCGTACGACCCGACGGCAGCACGTCGGGCACGAGGAGGACGCATGCCGCTGGGCCCAACGACCGAGCTCGGCGTCATCAGCACGACCGACGGCACCGACCGCGCGCCCGACGACGCCCCCGTCGTGCTGGACCTGGCGGCCGACACCGCGACCTGCGTCTGCGGCCACCAGCAGGCGGCGCACGAGCACTACCGACGCGGGAGTGACTGCGCGCTGTGCGACTGCCCCCGGTTCCGCAAGAAACGCTGATCACACCCCGGATCGGCGGGTGGGTGCGGGAAACCGCCGCTTCCCCGCAGTCGGCCCCTGATCGCCTTGTCGGCGCGGGAACGCCGCCGTTAGCGTCGCGTCCATGGCCATCTCCCCAGCCGCTCTCGCGTGCATCGTCCTCGCCCATGAGGACCCACGGCACGTGCGCCGACTCGTCGAGGCGCTCGATCCGTTCCCGGTGTTCCTGCACTGCGACGCGCGCACCCCGGAGTCCGTCTTCCGGGAGATGACGGACGGCCTGCCCGACCGTGTCCGGGTGCTGCCCCGGATCCGCACCGGGTGGGCGAAGTGGGAGAACGTCGCCGCCGAGGTCGCCGGGTACCGCGCGGCACTCGCCGAGACGGACGCCTCGCACGTCGCGCTCCTGACCGGGAGCGACTACCCGCTGGCGAACGCGTCGGAGATCCAGGACCTGCTCGCTGCGCACCCCGAGGAGTCGTTCGTCGACGCCCGCCCGCTGCCGCACCCCGCGTGGGGTCGGGACGGCGGGACCTCGCGGATCCGCTTCCCGCACTGGGCGTGGCGCAAGCGCATGCTCCGCGTGCCGCTGCCGCGCCGGGTCCCGCGTGACGTGGTCTTCGCCGGTGGTTCGCAGCTCAAGGTCCTCGCCAGGCACCACGCCGAGGCCGTCGTCGAGGTCGTCGACAGCCGTCCGGACCTGGTCCGGTTCTGGAAGCGCGTGTGGATCGCGGACGAGACCTTCGTGCCGTCGGTGCTGCGCTCCCCCGCCCTCGTGCCGGACTTCGCCGACGAGCACGTCCCGCACGCCCTCTGGTGGATCGGGTGGGACGGCACCGCGCAGAAGAGCCCGCCGTGGCTGACCACCGCCGACGCCGGGCGCCTGCTCGAGCGTCGGACGGAGCCGGGCGAACAGCCCCAGCACGTGTTCGCGCGGAAGTTCTCCACCGCGGTCAGCTCCGACCTGCTCGACGTCATCGACGCCGCGTTCGACCTGCGCACCGCGGCCGCCCGCGAGGTGGTCGCACCGTGAGCGCCCCCCAGACCCGCCGCGAAGCCCGCGCCGCCCGCGACGCCGCCGCCGGCACCCCCACCGCTGCTGCGCCGACCGCTGCCCCGGCACCCGGTGCCGCCGCTGCTCCTGCCCCCGGCGCCACCGCGACCGGCACCATCACCGTCCCGGACCTCGCTCCCACCGAGGACGCGACGGCGTCCCTCGACACGGGCAGCGTCGCCGTCCGCAAGGGCGCGTCGGTCCTGTTCGGCCGTGGCCTGCTGTACGTCGTCGTCTGGTCGATGCAGCTCGTCGTCTCCTCGCTCATCTCCCCCGTGCTGGCGCACCTCATGCCGCCCGCGGAGTTCGGCGTGCTGGCGTCCGCGATCGCCCTGTACCAGGCGCTCGTCGTCCTCGCGGTGATGGGCATCGACCAGGCGTCGGTGCTCCAGCGCGCCGAGGACGGTGCCGACACCCGTGCCCGTGGGCTGCTCGCCGTCGGCATGATCACGGCGAGCATCGTCACGGTCATCGCCCTGACGACCATCCCGCTCTGGGGCGACGCCGCCGGGTTCATCGGCAACCACCCGCTGCTCCTCGTCGCCGTGCTGTGGACCGGCCCCGCGGCGATCGTGCAGATCTCCCTCGCGCTCCTCGTCGCGCAGGACCGCATCAAGGTCTTCGCCGTGACGAGCCTCCTCTCCTCCATCGGCGGCTCGATCATCGGGCTCGGGCTGCTCACCTTCGTGCGCGCCGACGCCACCACGTACGCGTGGGGCGGTGTCGTCGCGCAGGGCGCGGCGATGGTCATCGGCATCGCGGCGACGAAGCCGCGCCTGGCCGGGCTCCTGGACCGGAAGACGACCGCCAGGGCGTTCCGCCTCGGCATCCCGATCGCCCTCGGCAGCCTGTCCTACTTCGTGCTGAACGCCGGGGACCGCCTCGTCGTGCAGCGGCTGCTCGGCCCGGACGAGGTCGCCCGCTACCAGATCGCCTACGTCGTCGGGTCGGCCGTCATCCTCCTGCTGACCTTCACGAACCAGGCCTGGGCGCCGCACTTCGCCGCCCTCCGGGACGGCGTCGCCCGTCGGCAGCTCGCGATGCACTCCCGCGACGAGCTGTACAAGCTCCTCGCCCCCGTGCTCCTCGCCGTGACCCTGGTGTCACCGGTGGCGTTGCCGATCCTGGCGCCGGCCTCCTACCGCGTGCAGGACCTCACCGTCGTGGTGTTCGTCGTGGCGATCACCGCCTTCCCGGTCGTCGCGAGCGGTGCCACCGGCAGGCTCCTGCTGGTCGAGCGCCGCGGTGTCGCCGTCGGGGTGATCGGTGCCATCGCCGGCGCCGTGAACATCGGCGCCAACCTGCTCCTGGTGCCGGTCCTCGGCATCGCCGGGGCAGGCGTCGCCACCGTCGTGGCGTACGCCGGGCTCGCCGCCATGCAGCAGTGGGCGCTGTCCGACCGCCGTGAGTGGCGCGGCCCGCAGCTCCGCGTGGTCCTCGTCGTCCTCGGGTCCCTCCTCGTCGCCGGCATCTCGGTGTTCGTGCCGCAGGACCTGTTCTGGAACTGCGTCCGGGTCGCCGGTGTCCTCGCCTGCATGCCCTGGTTCTTCCGCCGCCTGCGCGCGGCTCGCGGCGGTGTCGCATGAGCCACCGCGGCATCGACCGTCGGCGTCCGCGCCGTCGGCACCAGACCACCGCGACGCGTCCCCCACGGGTCGGCGTCGTGACGAACGGCCTCGCGATCACGGGCGGCGTGGAACGCTGCGTCCTCGAGGACACCCGCGACCTCGTCGCCGCCGGCCTCGACGTCGAGGTCTGGCACCGCCCCGCGCTCACCGGCCCCGCGGACGCCGGCCGTGCACCCTACGACCGGCTCGGCGTCCGCCTGCACCGTGCGAGCGACTACCGCTTCACGCTGCGGTCCGCGTTCGGTGACGCCGTCCGCTTCGTCCGCCAGGGCCTCGCACTGCGCCGGGCCCGCCTCGACGTGCTCTGGCTGAACCGGCCGGAGTTCCTGCCGTGGGGTCGGCTGGTCTCGACGGTCGCCCGCGTCCCGCTCGTGGTCCACCTGCACCACGCACCGAACTACGCACGCCTCGGGCTGCTGGCCGGCGGACGCACCGAGTACCTCGCGGTCTCGCACGCGATGGCGCGTGCCTGGGCCGCAGCCGGTGTGCCGCCGCAGCGCATCACGGTCGTCCCGAACGGGGTCGACACCGACGCCTTCCCCGCGTCGACGCCGACGCAGGTGCACGCCGCCCGCGTGGCGCTCGGCATCGACGACGCCACGCCCACGGTCCTGTACTACGGACGGCTCACCCCGTCCAAGGGCGTGCTCGCCCTGCTCGAGGCGTGGGGCCGCGTCCTCGCCGCGGCCTCCGACCGCCTGCCCGTGACGATCGTCACGAGCGGCTCGGGCAGCTCGAGCAGTTCCAGCGCCCCGCGCCGTGAGCCCCTCCTGGTGCTCGCCGGCGCGCTCTACCCCGCCGACGCCCCCGCGGTGCAGCGGGCGATCGACGCGCTCCCCGACGGCTCGGTCCTCGTGCTGCCCGAGCGGGACGACGTCGTCCCGCTCCTGCACGCGGCCGACCTGGTCGTCGTGCCCTCGATCGAGCCGGAGGGCTTCGGCCGCGTCGTCGTCGAGGCGATGTCCGCCGGACGCCCCGTCGTCGCGGCCGCCTCCGGTGGGACCGGCGAGATCCTCGCGGGCGAGTGGGCACGGTTCACCGTCGACCCCGAGGACACCGCGGCGCTCGCGAAGAAGGTCCTCGACGTCCTCGACGAGGCCGTGCACGACCCCTCCCTCGGCGCACGGTGCCGCGAGTGGGTCCGCGAGCACTACGGCCCCGAGCCGCACCTGACCGGGCTGCTCCGCGCGCTGCGGGCCCACGGACGCCGCTGACGCGAGCCCGTCGCAGGACCCGAGCTCGTCGCACGACGCGAGCTCGTCGCACGACGCGAGCTCGCGGCACGACACGAGCTCGTGGCACGACACAGTCAGGTGGCCGGTCCCGTCGGGGCCGGCCACCTCGTCGTGTCGCCACCACACGACGGACGGGAGGCTCGGTGCCAGCTGGCACCGAGCCTCCCGTCCGTGACGCGGTGACCGCTCAGCCGGCCGCCGGCTGCGTCGGCAGGGTCGCCTCCGGCGCCGCACCGTCGGCCGGGACGTCGATCGTCATCCAGTCGATGAGCAGGGACCCGTCGGCGTCGGCCGGCGGGTTGCCGTCGTTGGAGCCCGCCTGGATGACGAGGTGCATCCGCGCCGTCGGGATGTTCTCCGTGGTGGAGCCGACGACCTCGTCGTCGATGAGGAACGACATCCGCGTCGGGGTCCACTCGATCGTGTAGGTGTGCCAGTCGGCCAGGGACGCCCCGGTCTCGAGGTGGACGCACTTCTCGGCAGGGTCGGCGAGGCAGTGCACGTTCAGCCAGGCCGGCGCGCCGAGCGCACCCTCGGGGAAGTCGATCTCGCCGTCCGACCAGACGTTCTGGTCGCTCCAGAGGAGCATCGCGACGCCGTACCCGGCGACCTCGTCGCTCCGCATGCGCACGGTGTAGCGGCCGGAGGTCTGGCCGCCCCACTGGCCGTCGATGAGCGGGACGACGCCGCCGGCGAGCGGTGTGCCGGCCTTCGTGGTGCGGAGCCGCATGTCGAGCATGCCGTCGTGGGCCGTGAGCACGTCGGCCTGGTAGCGGCCGGTCCCCGCGGTGTCCGCGAAGCCGTGGTACACGGAGAACCGGTCGGCGTACGTGCCCTCGAAGGCGCCCGTGGGCGTGGTGTCGGCGAAGTCCTCGGAGAACACGCGGTTCCACCCGTCACCGTCGGTGGTCGGCATCGTCACTCCGCTCGGGTCGTGGCTGTCCTGGTCGGCGGTGCTCGTCACCGACGCGGCGACGACACCGGCGACCAGCACCAGGGCGCCGACGCCGAGCGCCAGGCGCCGGGCACCGCGACCGTGTGTCGGGCGGTGCGTCGGGCGGTGGCGTGCGAGCCCCTCACCGTGGGCCGGTGCGGCTCCGTGCGCCGCCGCGGCGTCGTCGTCGACCGGTGGGTCGTCGAGTGACGTGTCCGTCACCGGACTCCCCACGCGCGGATCTCCGAGAGCCCGACGTTCGTGGTGCTGTTCGACACCCCGGTCGTGGTGAAGCGGACCCACTTCACGTTCCGTGCGCTGAAGTCGACCGTCAGGGCCGAGCCGTCGTCCGGCAGGGAACCGACCTGCACCTGGCTGCCGTCCGAGAACGTCAGGGTGCCGCTCGTGATCCGGTCGGACAGGTTCGGCCGGTCGTTCAGGACGATGCGCTGCAGGGAGACCGACGACGACCAGTCGAGCTGGAACCAGACGCCGGTGCGGCCCCACGGTGCGACCCACTCGGCGGCCGAGTTCTTCGGGTAGCCGGACACGATGCCGTCGACGCCCTTCGCGACGGTCTGGCCGTCGGCGGGGTTGTCCCACGCGGCGGTCGGGGTCGCGCTGCCGGTGATGTCGGCGGACGTCGGCGTGGGCGTCGGGGTGGGTGTCGCGGTGGGCGTCCCCGTCGGCGTCGCGGTGGGGGTCGACGTCGGGGTCGCGGTGGGCGTCGAGGTCGGGGTCGACGTGGCGGTCGGTGTCGGCGTCGGGCTCGGCGTGGACGACGTGGCCGGACCGTAGACGCGGATCTCGGAGAGGCCGACGTTCCGGGTGCTGCCGCTGACGGCCGTGACCGTGAACCGGGCCCACGTGACCTTCCTGGCCGTGAACGCCAGGCGGGTCACGGCGCCGCCGTTGTCGAGCGTCGGGACGGTCAGGCTCGAGCCGTCGGAGAACGTGAGGGTGCCGCCGGTGACCTGGTCGTCGGCGTTGGGACGGTCGGCCAGGTCGACCTCGCCGATGGTCGTCGCGCCGGACCAGCCGAGCTGGATCCAGGTGCCGACACCGCCCCACGGGACGGCCCACTCGGCGGTCGGGGCGTCGGGGTAGCCGCTGAAGACGCCGTCGACGGCCTTCTTCGCCGTCTGCCCGTCGGCCGCGTTCTCGCCGCTGGCCGTGACGGTGGCCGTGCCGGTGACGTCGGTGCCGCGGGTCGGGCTCGTCGGCTCGGTCGGCGTGGTGCCGCCCGGGTTCGTGGGGTTGCCGGGGGTCGTCGGGACGCTCGAACCGGCGGTGTACTGGCGGCTCAGCCACGAGCCCTCCGGCTTCGAGGAGCAGGCCTGCCACGAGGCGCAGGTCTCCCCGTCGTGGGCGGCGTACGTGTAGAACACGGCGCCCTTGGCGTCGGTCTGCGCCTGGGTGAGGTTCGACGGACGGTTCGCGATCGGGTACCCCATGTACCCGGTGAAGGCGTGCGTGCCGGTGTACTGCTTCTGCACCTGGTCGGTCAGGTAGCCGATCGTGTGGTGGTCGCTGTGGTCCCCGTCGCCGTAGCCGCCCACGTGGTCGAGGGTGTGGACGTCGGTCGGGGCGAAGTCCTGCATGACCCCGAGCAGCGTGGCCTTGAGCTGCGGCAGGGTGTACGTCGTGGGCTGGGCCGCTCCGGTGAGCGTGTGCATCGTCGTGATGCCGCCCTGGTACAGCTTCTGCAGGCTCTCGCTGCCGTCGGCGGCGAAGCCGGAGCCGTCGACGTTGCCGTCGGGCAGCTCCAGGAAGACCAGGCTCAGACGCGGGTTCGTGGTGAGCGTCGCGGTGCGGAGCGTCTTGCCGCCGGCGGTGAGCGTGCCGGACGCCCACTGCGGGGCGACGCCGGCCAGGTTCGCGTACGCGGCCATCAGGCCGTCCTCGCGACCCTGCCAGTACCAGGCGGGCTTGCCGGCGTCGCCGCCGGTCACGACGACGGAGCGCACGCAGCGCCCGGCGTCGACGTCCGTGCGGAGCGCGGTGCCGTCGAAGAGCAGGTCGTCGTCGGCGTGGGCCACGACGGTCAGCACACGGCCGGCGCTGCAGTCGGCCGCGCCGCTCGCCGTGGTGCCGGTCGCCCGGGTGACCGCTGCCGTGCCGTACGTGGTCGAGCCGGACGTCGTCGACGCTGACGACGTCCTGGTCGCACCGGTCCACGCGTTCGCGGCCACGGGGCCGACCACCAGGCCGACGACGGCGACCGCGGCGACGAGGACGGCCGCGACGGGCGCGGCGATCCCTCGCCGAGCCCGTCGGTGCCTGGCCCTACTCGGCGCCATGACGCAGTCCCGCCGGGGTCAGCTGGTACATCGCGGTGGTGCCGGAGGACCAGACGCGCTCCCAGTACGGGGACTTCGCCATCGCCGCGCCGAGCTGCTGGTAGTCGGCGTCGCTCTGGTACCCGTAGCGCTCGTCGTAGGCGCCGAAGGGCTCCGCCACCAGGGCGTAGTACTTCGTGGCCGGCCAGGTGCTGACGAGGTCCCGGGTCATCTTCGACACGTCCGCGGTGGCGTCGTACGAGCCGGTCGGGTCCGGGTACGCCCCGAGGACCTCACGCGACAGGTAGTTGACGTCGAAGTACCGGGAGCCGGTGTTGCTCGGCACGGCGTTCGCGGAGCCCGTCAGGAGCATCAGGGAGCCCTTCGGTGCCGTCCGGTCGTAGAGCTGCGTCGCCTCGGACTGGCTGCGCGTCGGGACGCGGTTCCAGTCGAGCGCGGTCTGGCCGAACGCCCCGACCGCGACGAGCGCCGCGACCCCGGCGGCCGCCACCGCGTACTTGACGGCGGTCGGACGCATCGAGCGTTCCACCAGACGTCCCGACCAGGCGAGGCGGCCGGCCGGAGCCGGGAGCGCCGCGGCGAGGATCGCGATCCACGGGGTGGCGAACAGGACGACGCGGAAGATGCCCTCCTGGCCGTAGTTCGTGGCGACGAGCAGGGAGATCGGGCTCGCCGCTGCGGCCAGCAGGCCCCAGTGCAGCCGGTCCCGACGGAGCAGGACGGTGAGGAGCGCGATCAGCCCGAGCACGATGAGCGCGGCGGCCGGGATGTCGAACGCCAGGCGGGTGACGAGCGGCTTCGGGAGGACCGTCATGTCGTGCGACGGGGGCTGCACGTTGTCGAGCACCCGACCGACGGCGGCGAGCGACAGGAACTTGCCGAGGACGTCGTCGTTGAGCAGCGCGAACACCACGGCGGGGACGAGGACCACGACCGGCAGCCACCACGGACGGAGCAGGCGGAAGACGACCAGGGTGACGAGCGCCGCGACCGTCAGGTACGGCGAGATCTGGTGCGTCACGGCGAGGACGATCGCGATGCCGCCGATCGCGATGAGCCGGGACAGCCCGACCTTGCGGGCACGCAGCGTCTCCACGGGCTCGCCGTCGGGTCCGGTCAGGACCGCGGTGCGGAGCTGGCCGGTGGCGAGCACCAGGATCACGACCGACATCAGGATGCCGGTGGACTGCGGGGAGAAGTACGTCGTGTTCAGCGAACCGGTCATCGCGGTCAGGAACGCGGCGATCCACGGGCGACGGGCACCGGGCAGCCAGCTGGCCGCGAGGACGCCGACGGCGATCGTGGTGGTGAACGCCAGGAGCACGGGGAACCACGCGGCGATGAGCATCGTGTTGACGATGCCGCCGACGTCGGCGACCCAGGCACCGGCGGCGAAGAGCCCCGACCAGGTCTGGAAGATGTCGGCGGTCGGGTTCGTGCCGCCGAACCGACGGATGTACTCGAGGACGCCGATGTGGCGTGCTGCCGCGGTCACGGTCGGCATGCCGTACGTGATCGCCTGGGCGAGCTGGACGACGCCGCCGAGGACCACGACGGGCACGGCCACGCCACGCCCACGGACGAGCGCCACGACGGCCGCCGCGACGATGACGAGCAGCCCTATGGCCAGTCCCGGGCCGAGCGAGCCGAACAGGCCGGCCGGGACGGGGTCGCCGACGTGCGTGAGTGCGGAGACGACCACGATCGCCAGGCCGACGAGCGTCAGCGTGGTGACCGTCGCCGTGGTGCCCCACCGGGCGCGGAGGGTGCCCTCGGGAGTGGCGAGGCGACTGCGGCGGAGGTCGGCGACGTCGCGCGGGACGGCGATCGCGAGGGCGAGGGCCGTCAGCACCGTGACGCCGACGAACGGCACGACGGGTGCCCAGATGTGGAACGTCGCCATCGTGTACCCGATGCCGATCGTGCCGACGAGCGACGCGGTGACGGCGAACGCCGCGAACCGGGCCAGCGGCATCGGACGGACGAGCAGCAGCGGGGCGACCCCGAGCAGTGCGAAGAGGTAGACGGCGATGGCGCTGGCGCGCAGCACCGGCAGCCCGGCGAGGGTGCCGATCGCGGCGAGGAGCAGCGTCGCCAGGACGATGCCGGCGGCGACGAGGCGCGCGACGGGGCCCATGGCACCGTTCTCGGTGGTCCGTGCGGGACCGGCCGTGCTCAGGCCGCGCTCCAGCTCGTGACGACCGCGGGCGGTGCGGTCGATCGTGCCGGCGCCTCCGAGGCGTTCGCGGAGCGCGAGGAACGGTGCGGTGAGCACGGAGCGTCGCTCGACACCGCGCAGGCGGTGCTTCGTCGCGCGGAACTCCGCGTCGACGGCGTCCGCCGGCACGGCACCGGTGTCGGCATCCGGCTCGACACCCGTCGCACGGCGTGCGAGCGCGCCGAGGTCGGAGGCGTGGTCACCCTGCTCGAGACCGAGCCGCGCGAAGGCGCTGACGGCCCCGGGCGCGGCGTCGACCGACGCGGTGAGCGTCTCACGGTCGAAGGCGTTCTTGGTCATCCATGCTCCGAGTCCGTGGCCGTGCGCCGCAGCTGCCGCACGGAGCGACGCGACGTCGTCCGCTGAGCGCTGCCAGACGATGGCGGCCGGTTCGACGGCGATCGCGGAGCCCGCGAACAGCAGTCGGGTGAAGAGGTCGAGGTCGTCGCCACCGCCGACGCGGGTCCCCGGACCGAAGGCGGTGTCGAACCCACCCATCCGGAGGACGGTCGCGCGGTGCACGGCGAGGTTGCCGCCGGTGCCGTAGGCAGAGGCCGCGAACGGGTGGAGCGTGCCGTCGTCCTGCTCGTCGTCGCGACGGATGACCCGGCGGCGGACGGTGCGGGCGGCCGGCGTGCGGTCGTCGTGCCAGCGCTGCGCGGGGGTGCGCAGCTCGGCGCTCGGGACGAGCCCGGTGACGCAGGCCACGTCGGCGTCGGCGGCGAAGGCGGCGGTGACGGCCGAGAGCCATCCCTCGTCCACGATCGCGCCCTCGTCGAGGAACGCGACGACCTCACCGGTCGCGGCGAGGAGTCCGGCGTTGCGGGCGGCGGCGAGGCCACCCGTCGGCGCGGCGATCGTGGTGACGCGGCGACCGTCGATGGTGACGACCGTGGCGTCCCCGGCCTCGGCCGCGTGGGAGACGACGAGCACGTCGAAGTCCTCGTGGCGCACCGCGAGCAGCGAGCGCATCGTCTGGTCGGCGGCGCCATCGGTGCAGAGCACCACGGTGACGGACGGCAGCACCTGGTCTGCTGCCGGCCGTGTCACGGGTGCGGACATCGGGCGGATCGCGCGCTGGAGCGTGCGGACGTCGATCGTCGCGCCGATGCGTCGGCGTTCGGTGACCTCCGTCTCGACGAAGCCGAGCGGCTCGCCGTGGTCACGCACGAGGAGCCGTGCGCGCCGGTAGCCCTCGGCCCCGCGGAGCGCGATGACGTCCCGGTGGCTCGAGGCGTGCACGTCGGCACGGTCGACCTCGCCGACCCACACGGCGCCGTCCCACGTCGGGAACAGCGGCCCTTGGACGACCGGCGAGATGACCATCGCCAGGGTGGAACGGGTCACGGTGCACCGACGGTCTGCGGCGCCGTGACCGGGGCGGCCGGCGACACGACGACGCCACCGAGGACCCGACCGACGGCGTAGCCGGTGATCGTCGACGCCACGGACAGGGCGATCGCGAACGCACGGGTCCCACCGCCGCGTCCGAGCCCACCGAGTTCCCGCAGCAGCGCGCCGGGGAGCACCTTCGTCAGGTACGTCGACTCGCTCGAGAGGGAGTCGCCCGTGCCGACACGACGGCTGAGGACGGCCTTGGAGATGCCCTCGTAGTAGCTGCGGCGACGGACGTAGCGCATCTCGACCCGGTCCGGGGACACACGGTGCGAGACGTTGGAGCGCGGTTCGTAGCGGATGCGGGAGGACGGCTTCGCCTGGGCGATGCGGATGCAGAGCTCCGTCTCCTCGCAGCCGAGCGGCTGGTTGCCGACGCGGCCGATGCCGGAGCGGAACCCACCGGCGGCGAGCAGCACGTCGCGACGGAAGGCCATGCTCGACCCGATGACGTTGCGCACGTCGCCGGCCGCGGTGGGAAGACCGGCGTAGCTGCAGCCGACGATCCAGAGCAGCTCGGCGGGGTACGGGCCGGCACCGGTCGTGGTGGGCCAGGACGGCGTGGCACGGCCGCCGACGCCGACGACGTCGGGGAGCTCGAGCGCTGCGACGAGGTGCTGCAGCCAGTCGGCGTCCGCCGTGGCGTCGTCGTCGAGGAACGCGACGACGTCGGCGTCCGTCAGGGCGACACCGGTGTTGCGGGCCCCGGACAGGCCGCGGTCCTCGGAGTTCTCGACGACGCGCAGCTCGGGCCAGCGGGCCTTCGCACGGAGGTACAGCTCGGGCTCGTGGTCGATCACGACGACGACCTCGGTCGCCTCGGGCTGGCGCTTGGCCGACTCGACGGAGTCCTGCAGGTCGCCCCAGCGCTGCTGGGTGTACGCGCAGATGACGACCGCGACGGTCGGGGCGCTCACGCCGCTTCCTCGTCGAGCGCCGGCACGGCGGTCGGCACGGCGCGGGTGATGGGAGCCATGCGCGCGCGGGTCTGGGCAGCGGTGGCCCGACGACGCTCGTGCATGATCGACTTCAGGACGCGGATGCCGTCCGTGATGGCGTTGAGGTTGCTGGTGCCGTGCACGCGGAGCTTCTCGTGGCTCGGGACCTCGGAGATCACCAGGTCCGCGGCGGACCAGCGGCAGGTGAGGATGGTCTCGATCTCGAAGCCGTCGCCCCAGAGCATCGAGCCGTCGGTCGGCTTCGGCAGCGTCGAGGACAGCAGGCCGATCTTCGGCAGCGTGTCGGCCCAGAAGGCGTTGTAGCCGTAGCAGAGGTCCGTGTAGCGCGCCCCGAGCAGGACGTTGCTGACGACGTTCAGGCCACGGTTGCCCAGGCTTCGGACGATCGTGATGTCGTCGCTGCCGCCACCGAGGGCGTAGCGGGTGCCCTTCGCGACGTCGGCGCCGGCGACGAGGGCGTCGACGAAGCGCGGGATCTCGTCGGGGTCGGCGGAGCAGTCGGCGTCGAACATGACGACGACGTCGCCGGTGACGGCTTCGAAACCGCAGACCAGGGCGTTGCCCTTGCCCTTGCGGGTCTGCTGCACGACCTTGATCGACGGCATCAGGCGCTGGGCGGTGGCGATCGTGTCGTCGACCGAGTTGCCGTCGACGAGGATCACCTCGTACACGGGCGGGAGCTTCGGGAGGATGATCTCGAGGTTCCTCGCTTCGTTCCGAGCGGGGATGACGACTGAGACGCGGGGGTCTCGGGGTCGGGAGGTGCTGGCGGACATGGTGCTCCTGTCGGGTTCAGGGGGCATACGGATGAGTTCGTGGGAAGCGAACGGTCGTCCGTGGGTGACGGAGGACGAGACGCTGAGACGTCGGCGACGATGCCTGCGGAGTCGAGTGCCCCCGCCTGGTGGTCAGGAACGGGGGTACGCCGTTCCCTGGTGATTCCCACCATCGCGGCGGCGGAGGTGAGGGTCAATGCGATGTGCGGTCCCTTGCGGACCACCGAGTGCGGATACGGAAACCCGCAACGGCCCGCGGGGCGCGGGGCGCGACCACCGGACTGGAGGCTCGTGGCGGCGCCGCCACGAGCCTCCAGTCCGCGCTGTGTGGGCCCTAGGACCGCGCGTCAGCCGGCGCGAGCGCCTCGCGGAGCACCGCCGCCAGTTCGGCCACGTGCGGCTCGCGCAGGAGCGAGCTGTGCTCGCTCTGGATGCGCACGGTGCGCGTGTCCCCGCGCAGGACGGCGGACCAGCCCTGCACGTCGGGGTTGCCGTCCGCCAGGACGAACGTCGACCGCCCGTGGTACGGCGTGGCCGTGTGCCGTCGGGTGACGAGCTCCGCCTGGTCGAAGAAGGCGTCGAAGTCCTTCTGCCCGCCGAAGCGCAGCACGCCCGCACCGTACGCCCGCAGGCGGCGACCGAACAGGCCGCCCCACGGCAGGCCGGACGGCATGATGCGCTTGGTGACCCGGTCGAGCCCGCGCTTGACGGTCCGCACCGTCGTGTTCTGGGGCTCCCGCTGCTCGATCCGTCCGAAGTGCAGCTGAGCGCTCTCGGAGCGGGTGCGCGGCAGGTAGGTGTCGAGCAGGGCGACGTGGTCGACCTGCTCCCCCGCCTCCGTCAGCATCGTCGCGACCTCGAGCGCGATGAGCCCGCCGAGGGAGTGGCCGACCAGCAGGTACGGGCCGTGCGGCTGCACGATGCGCATCAGGGCGATGTAGCGACGGGCGGCGCGGGCGATGCTCCAGTCCGGCAGGCCGCGGCGCTCGATGCCGTGCTGCTGCAGGGCGTAGACGTCGTGGTCGGGCAGGTACCGGGACAGCGGCAGGAACGTGAGCGCGAGGGCCCCGCCACCGGACAGGCAGAACACCGGCGGGTGGCCGGGGTTCCTGGCCCCGGCGACCTTCACGATGTCGGGGTGGCTCGGCAGGGCGCTGGCGCCGGAGCGGACGTGCCGGGCGAACGAGCGCAGCGTCGGGTGCTCGAGCAGCTCCGAGGCGCGGAGGTCGACGCCGAGGCGCTGCTGCACGATCGCGAGCATCTCCTCGGCGGACAGCGAGTCACCGCCGAGCGCGGAGAAGTCCTCGTCGAGGTGCACGCCGCGGAGGCCGAGGACCTCGGCCCAGATCTGGCCGACGACGAGCTCCCACTGGTCGTACTCGCCCTCCACCATCTCGACCTCGATCGCCGGCGCGCTCGGCAGCTCCGTCCGGTCGACCTTGCCGCGCTCGGTCCTGGGCAGCGCGGGCATCGGGACGATCGTCGCGGGCACCATGTACTCGGGCAGGACGTCGCGGAGGGCTCGGCGGATCGCGGCGGGCGACGGGGTACGACGTCCGGGACGGCCCACGACGTAGGCGACCAGTCGGGTCACGGCGGGCGGTTCGACGAGCGCGGTGACGGCCACGTCGTGGACGTCGTCGAGCCCGCGGATGGCGGCCTCGATCTCGCTCGGTTCGACGAGGTACCCGCGCACCTTGACGGCGTCGTCGGCACGGCCGAGCAGCACGATGCAGCCGTCGGGCTCCATGCGGGCCAGGTCGCCCTGCCGCCAGGTCGGGACGCCGTCGGCGCTGACGCCGGCGTGCTCCGCGGTCTTCTCGGGCGCACCCCAGTAGCCGGCGGTCAGGCCCGCGGACTCGACGAGCATCTGACCGGCCTCCCCCACGGGTGCCGGGGTGCCGTCCTCGCGGACGATCGTCACGTGCTTGTTCGGCAGCGCGTAGCCGGCGGGGACGACACCGGACGGGGCGACGTCACCGGGGGCCACGGGGAAGAACGCGACACAGCCCATCTCGCTCGCGCCGAGCGCGTTCCACACCGTCGTGGTGTCACTGAGGACGGGACGAGCGGCCACGACGTCGGAGCCGCTGATGGCCTCGCCGCTCGTGACGACGACGCGGAGCGCCTTCGTGGCGGCGATGCGGGTCTCCTGGCCGGGGCCCTGCAGGACCCGGTCCTGCGTCACGCTCGACACGATGGAGCGGAGCAGGTGCGGGGTGCAGACGAGGACGTTGACGTCCTCGGCGGACATCCGCTCGAGGACCCGGTCCGTGCCGAGGTCGCGGGGGTCGAGGAGCACGACCGCGCCGCCGTTGAGCAGGGTGCTGAAGCCGAACAGGAAGCCGGCGGCGAACGACAGCGGCATCACGAGCGCGAGCCGGTCGCCGGGTGCGGTGCCGATCGCGACGGCGTCCTGCTCGACGTTGTCGAGCTGCTGCTGGTGGGTGATCGCGACGCCCTTCGGCATCCCGGTGGAGCCGGAGGTGAATGCGAGCACGAGGGGGTCGCTCGCGCCGGGGCGGCCCGTGGCCGTGGTCGTGCTGGTGGTCGTGGTCGTGGTCGTGCTGGTGGTCGTGGTCGGCGTCGTGGTCGTGGTGAGGGACCCGTCGTCGCTCACCGAGGTCGTGGCGATCGGGGCGACGGTCGTGTCGCCCGTGGACTCCGGTCGGCCGGCCTCGGCGTCGGCCAGCAGCGTGTGCAGGTCGTGGACCACGCCGTCGGCGCCGAGCACGGCAGCAGCCGCAGCCGAGCGGTCGCCGTCGGCGAGCACCTCGGTGACCCCGGCCAGCTCCACGACGTGGCGCAGGCGGGCGGCGGGGAGGTGGTCGTCGAGGACCACCACGAGGCGCTCGGCCATGACGAGCGCGAGGATCCCGACGACCGCCTCGGTGGTCTGACCCGCCATCACGCCGATCGGCACCGGGGCGCCACCCGGGGTCGGGCCCGTGCCGGTGCCGGTGTGGTCGTCCGGGCGCAGGCGTTCCCCGAGGTGGAGCGCGAGCGAACGAGCCAGCCCGTCCGTCTGCACGAAGCTCAGCTGCCGACCCTCGCCCGCGAGTGCCGGTGCGTCCGGGTGTGCTGCCACGACCCGCGCCCAGCGGTCCACGACGGAGTGGTCCGCGGCGGCGGGGACGGCAGCGGTGTACGCCCAGGGGTGTCGGGTCTCGGGTGCTGTTGTCGTCAAGGAGGTGCCCTCAGGGATCGTCAGGAGACCGGTCGCTCCGGCTCACTCCAACGGACACTAGGTCGGATCGTCACCCTCGTTCCAGGGGTACCGAGGCCCGTGCGGACATCCTGCGGTTCTGCGCATCGCTGAGGTCGTGCCAGAACGGCCTTCAGAACAGCGCACAACGGGCTGCGAGATCGCGCAGACTCGGGCGCCGTGACGGAGGCGACCGGTCGCTCGGAGGATCTGGCGGCAGAAACGCGAACAGCCCCCGGGGAGACCCGGGGGCTGTTCATCAGTCTGGCTGGGGTACCTGGACTCGAACCAAGAACGACGGTACCAGAAACCGCTGTGTTGCCAATTACACCATACCCCAAGAGGCCTGTCGGCCTCGCGCCCCGTTGTCCGGGGCACGGTCATCTACTGTACATGATCCCGGAGGTCCGTGAGACCACCGACGAGGTCGCGGTGCACCGCGGCGGCCGTCGTCGCGCCGTGGCCGGCCGCGACGATGAGCTGCTCGGGTCCGGGCGGCGTGACGTCCCCCACCGCGTAGAGCCCGGGCACGCTGGTCCGGCCTGCCCGGTCGACGACGACCAGGCCCTCGGCGTCCCGGTCGAGCGCGGCGTCGACCCAGTCGAGGTCGACGTGCCACGTGGGCCGCACGAAACCCCCCGTGCGCGGCTCCACGTGCCCGTCTGCGAGCCGGACACCCGTCATCCCGGACCGGTCCCCCTCGAGGTCGGCCACGGGACGCTCCTCGACGCGCACGCCCGCAGCGGCCAGTCGCGCACGGCCGTCGGCGTCGAGCGGCGCGACGCCGTTCGTGAACACCACGAGGTCGTCCGTCCACGAGGCGATGAGCAGGGCGCGGTCCACCAGGTCGGGCGTCTCGCAGATGAAGGCCAGCGGCTGCCCGGCCTTGTCGTACCCGTCGCACTCGACACAGCTGTGCATCGCGCTGCCGTAGAAGGCGCGCAGGGACGGCAGCGCCGGGAACTCCTCGCGGAGCCCCGTGGCGACGACCACCGTGCGTGCCACCGCGTCGACCTCGGCGCCACGCCACGTGCCGTGCAACCGCCATCCCGCGTCGTCGGGGTGCACCCGGTCGACGATCGCCTGCACGACCGTCGCCTCGGGGTACTGCTCGACCTCGGTGCGACCGAGCTTGCGCAGCTCGAGCGGCGAGATGCCGTCACGCGTCAGGAACCCGTGCGACCGGAGCGTGGCGGCGTTGCGCGGCCGGTTGGCGTCGACCAGCAGCACGGTCCGCTTCGCCCGGACCAGGTTCAGCGCGGCGCTGAGCCCGGCCGGACCGGCACCGATCACCGCGACGTCGTGGACCGTCTGCCCGTCCTCGTCCATGCCGTGGGCGTCGTCTCAGCGGGCCGCGAGGGCGCGCAGACGGGCGAGCGTGGAGTCCTTGCCGAGGATCTCCATCGACTCGAACAGCGGCGGGCTGATCCGGCGACCGGAGACCGCAACGCGCAGCGGTCCGAACGCCACGCGCGGCTTGAGCCCGAGCCCGTCGATGAGTGCCGTGCGGAGCGCTGCCTCGATCGGCTCGGTGCGCCAGTCCTCGACGCCCTCGAGCGCGGCGGTGCTCGCCTGCAGGACCTCGGTCGGGTCGCCCTTGAGGCTCGCGAGCGCGTCGTCCTCGACGACCAGGTCGGCGTCGGCGGTGAAGAGGAACCCGAGCATGCCCGGCGCCTCCCCCAACAGCTGCATGCGCTCCTGCACGAGCGGCGCCGCCAGCTCGAGGACACGCTCCTGCTCGGGCGTCGCCGGCTCGCTGAGGAAGTCGGTCAGGTAGGGCTTCAGACGGTCACGGAAGTCGGCCGGGTCGAGCAGCCGGATGTGGTCCCCGTTGATGGCCTCGGCCTTCTTGTGGTCGAAGCGTGCCGGGTTCGGGTTGACGTCGGCGACGTCGAAGGCCTGCACCATCTCGTCGATGGAGAACACGTCCCGGTCGGGACCGATCGACCAGCCGAGCAGCGCCAGGTAGTTCATGAGCCCCTCGGGGATCATGCCGGCGGCGCGGTGGTGGAACAGGTTCGACTCGGGGTCGCGCTTGGAGAGCTTCTTGTTGCCCTCCCCCATCACGAACGGCAGGTGCCCGAACACCGGGATGAAGCCGGTCAGGCCGATCTCGTACAGGGCCTCGTACAGGGCGATCTGTCGCGGCGTCGACGACAGCAGGTCCTCGCCGCGGAGCACGTGGGTGATGCCCATCAGTGCGTCGTCGAGCGGGTTCGTGAACGTGTAGAGCGGCTTGCCGTTCGGACGCACCACCACGAAGTCGGGGAACGTCCCCTGCTTGAACGTGATCTCCCCGCGGACCAGGTCCTGGAAGCTCAGGTCGCGGTCCGGCACCCGGAGTCGCAGCGCCGGCGCACGGCCCTGGTCGCGGAACGCCTGACGCTCCTCGTCGGTGAGGTCGCGCTCGTGGTTGTCGTACCCCTGCTTCGGGTCACGCCCGGCAGCGACGTTGCGGGCCTCCATCTCCTCGGGCGTGACGAACGACTCGTACACGTGCCCGGAGGCCTGGAGCTTCGCGATGACGTCCTGGTAGACGTCCGTGCGCTCCGACTGCCGGTACGGCCCGTGGGGTCCACCGACCTCGACGCCCTCGTCCCAGTCCAGCCGGAGCCACCGCAGCGCGTCGATGAGCTGCTCGTAGGACTCTTCGCTGTCCCGCGCGGCGTCGGTGTCCTCGATGCGGAAGACGAGCTTGCCGCCGGTGTGCCGGGCGTAGGCCCAGTTGAACAGGGCCGTCCGCACGAGTCCGACGTGCGGGGTGCCTGTCGGGGACGGGCAGAAACGGACGCGGACATCGGAGCCGGTGGCGGTGGTGAAAGGCGCAGTCATGACGCTTCCGATCCTACCCGCCGAACGCAGAAAACCCCTGACCATGAATGGTCAGGGGTTCCCTGGTGTTGCAAAGTAAGTCCGGCGGCGTCCTACTCTCCCACAAGGTCCCCCTTGCAGTACCATCGGCGCTGAGAGGCTTAGCTTCCGGGTTCGGAATGTGACCGGGCGTTTCCCTCTCGCTATGACCACCGGAACACCATCGACCAGATCCTGGTCTCAGACTGCTCCGCCGTAGCGAATTATTCAGTTTGATTCCCGATCATCTGTCGGGAACCACAAAGTGGACGCGAGCCCCCACCGAGGTGGGGAAATAGTTGGTGTCAAGTCTTCGGCTTATTAGTACCGGTCAGCTCCACGGGTCGTTAGTCCCCGCTTCC
>NZ_JADKRX010000018.1 GCF_015350975.1 Curtobacterium sp. VKM Ac-1395 | reverse complement strand
GAGACCTTGACGGAGGCGCCGGCGGAGTCGCCGACGAGGTCGAGGGCTTCTTGGAAGGCTTCGAGGGGGAACTGGTGGGTGCAGATCCGGTCCATGGGGAGGGTCTGGGTCTCGAGGAGCTTGATGGCGGCGGGCCAGGTGTGGGGGCCGAGGTGGGCGCCGCGGATGTCGAGTTCCTTGTCGTCGGAGATGATGGACCAGTCGACGGAGACGTTGTCCTTGAAGACGGAGTACTCGACGAAGGTGCCGAGTTTGCGGAGCAGGTTCAGGCCCTGGGGGACGGCGGAGGGGTGGCCGGTGGCTTCGATGTAGACGTCGGCGCCGTAGCCGTCGGTGAGGTCCTTGATGATCTGGACGGCGTCCTCGTTGGCGATGTTGATGGTGAGGTCGGCGCCGACGGC
>NZ_JADKRX010000017.1 GCF_015350975.1 Curtobacterium sp. VKM Ac-1395 | reverse complement strand
AGGAACTGACGTCGGAGCGGTCGGTGAAATCCACGTTCCGCGCGATGATGTCCGCCGACAGGTCGCGGACAGAACGTGCCGCACTGTGCGCATACGCCCGGAGCAGGAGCAGAGCATCGGCAGCGGTCGTACCCGTCTGCGCGGCGAGCATGCCGGAGGCCTGATACACCTCGCGGCGGGAGTAACGGCCCTCGCTTTGTTGACGCTCGTCGCTGGACCCTCCGGCCTGCACGAGCGCTCTGTGCAACACGTGCCGGGCCACGACGTGGACGAGCGCCGTCGCGTCGCGCACGGCGGTCGCCGGGAGCGCGACAGACGTTTGGTCGTAGAGATCCACCGCTCCGACATTGAGGGTGCCGACGCGCATCGGGAACGCGAACACTGCGCCGAGCCCTGTTTCACGCAGCGCACGCGATGCCATCGGCCAGT
>NZ_JADKRX010000016.1 GCF_015350975.1 Curtobacterium sp. VKM Ac-1395 | reverse complement strand
GCGCAGGAGAGGGGTTCGGCGAACGCGGCGACCTGTCCGGGGAGGTCAGCGGACACGGGGTGGGTGAGGGCCTTGGCGGGGACGAGGACGTACTCGGCCATGGCGCCGTCGTGGCCCTTGAAGCCGAACATGTCGTGCACGGCGCACATCCAGTAGGCGCCTTCGAGGCAGTAGCGGCATTCCCAGCAGGGCACGATCTGTTCGCACGCGATCCGGTCCCCGAGGCTGAGCTTCCGCTTGGTGAGGGTGGTGTCGTCGCCGGCGATGACGGTGCCGACGAACTCGTGTCCGGGGATCCGGTTCGTCTCGGCCCATGCCGGTCGGTTCTCGTCCCCCCAGAACTTCGCGGCGCCGTGGTAGCACTTCAGGTCCGAGGCGCAGATCCCGACGGCGTCGGTGCGGAGCAGCAGTTCCCCGGGTCCTGGGGTGGGGACGGG
>NZ_JADKRX010000015.1 GCF_015350975.1 Curtobacterium sp. VKM Ac-1395 | reverse complement strand
GCGGCGACGAAGCGTGCGTCGGATTGGCTTCTGATTGGCACGCGGACGAGGTCGGGGTTCAGTGGGTAGAGCTGGAGGAGCGCTTTCGCAACGTCGCGTTTGCCCGTTGACCAAGCTGACGACGCGGGGCCCTTCATGCGGAACGTTTTGACCGCGGCGGTGACGCTGGCGGCCCACTGAGTGATGGCGGTCTCGGTCGGCGGGATGTGTGTCTGGAAGCTGAGGGGCCTGCCCACGAGGGAGGTGTCAGCGGTGACACTGCGGAGCAGATCCTCATCGATGTGAACGAGGCGCTGGTCGACATCGTTGAATTCGACCTGAAACGGTTGGCCTGAGGGAAAGATGATCGGCGGCGAGCCCGGTTGCGTTGTGATTGTCTCGCCACCGAAGCTGAGGCGAGCGCGCCCCCGCGTCACCCACTGAACGATGACACCGTCCCCGGCTTCAAGGGTTCCGCGCAGGTACCCGTCAAGTCGGAGCCGTCGTAGTTGGAGACGTTGATCGCCGATGCCGACGTATTGGAATCCGAAGTCCATCGACCCGGGTCGGCAGTGCAGGTCGTTCCCTCCATAGAGCTGATCGAGCAGCTCGATCGCGGCGGCAGGGGCGTGTCCCGAGTGGGAGATCAGCGGGGGACCTGTCCGGCGTTTCTCAGCGTTGTGCGTCATCGGCGGGTTTCGTGACTTGCGGCTGCATGGCCGGGATGGTGATGCGGCGATCAACGACGTGCCGGGCAGTGTCGGCGATGCGCGCCTGTTGTGAGCGTGCGTAGGAGCGGAGCATGTCGAACGCGGTGTCGAGATCGATTCGGTGCGTGTGCGCCAAGAACCCCTTGGCTTGCTCGATGGCGACGCGGCTGTCGAGAGCGTGCTGGAGCTGCGTTTGGACGAGGACGGCATGTTCTGTGGTGCGCTGCTGGAGGATGCTGATCGTCGCGACGTCCGTCAGCGCCCGCGCTGCGACTGCGTCCGTGGCGTTCAGCGCGCCGTTCGTCTCACGGAAGAGGTTCATCGACCCGAGCGTGTTGTCTCGGAGCCGGAGTGGGATGGAGTGCACGGAGGCGTACCCCAGTTGTGCTGACGCGGCCGCGAAGAGCGGCCACCTGCGCTGCATCTCCTCTGGGTTTTCCACGGTCACCGTCTCACCGGTGACGAACGCTTCCACGCAGGGCCCCTCGCCGGCTTCGAGCTGTAGGAGACCAATGAAGCTGCTGCGTTCGCTGGTGGACGCGACGACCTCGAGCTCCTGCTGCGGATTCGCGAGGAGGATCCCCGCAGCCCGGGCATCGAAAAGCTCGGCTGCATTGTCGACCAGGGTCTGCAGGAGCTCGACGATGTCGTAATCGGAGACAAGACTGTCGGTGAGCGTGACGAACGCATCCACGAGCTGGTGCTCTCGAGTTCGTGTCATGGCGGATCTTCCTTTCCTAGGAACTGACGTCGGAGCGGTCGGTGAAATCCACGTTCCGCGCGATGATGTCCGCCGACAGGTCGCGGACAGAACGT
>NZ_JADKRX010000014.1 GCF_015350975.1 Curtobacterium sp. VKM Ac-1395 | reverse complement strand
GTGCGTCTGGTCCTTGAGAACTCAACAGCGTGCACATTGTCAATGCCAATTTATTGACCTCGTCGCCGAGCTTGCTCGGTGTCGGAGACAATTCCTTTTGGATTGAAGATTGTCAGTAGACAGTCAACAGTCAGAATCAACTCGCTGACACTTCGGTGTTGGTTGTAATTTTTTTACGGAGAGTTTGATCCTGGCTCAGGACGAACGCTGGCGGCGTGCTTAACACATGCAAGTCGAACGATGATGCCCAGCTTGCTGGGTTGATTAGTGGCGAACGGGTGAGTAACACGTGAGTAACCTGCCCCTGACTCTGGGATAAGCGTTGGAAACGACGTCTAATACTGGATATGATCGCCGGCCGCATGGTCTGGTGGTGGAAAGATTTTTTGGTTGGGGATGGACTCGCGGCCTATCAGCTTGTTGGTGAGGTAATGGCTCACCAAGGCGACGACGGGTAGCCGGCCTGAGAGGGTGACCGGCCACACTGGGACTGAGACACGGCCCAGACTCCTACGGGAGGCAGCAGTGGGGAATATTGCACAATGGGCGAAAGCCTGATGCAGCAACGCCGCGTGAGGGATGACGGCCTTCGGGTTGTAAACCTCTTTTAGTAGGGAAGAAGCGAAAGTGACGGTACCTGCAGAAAAAGCACCGGCTAACTACGTGCCAGCAGCCGCGGTAATACGTAGGGTGCAAGCGTTGTCCGGAATTATTGGGCGTAAAGAGCTCGTAGGCGGTTTGTCGCGTCTGCTGTGAAATCCCGAGGCTCAACCTCGGGCTTGCAGTGGGTACGGGCAGACTAGAGTGCGGTAGGGGAGATTGGAATTCCTGGTGTAGCGGTGGAATGCGCAGATATCAGGAGGAACACCGATGGCGAAGGCAGATCTCTGGGCCGTAACTGACGCTGAGGAGCGAAAGCATGGGGAGCGAACAGGATTAGATACCCTGGTAGTCCATGCCGTAAACGTTGGGCGCTAGATGTAGGGACCTTTCCACGGTTTCTGTGTCGTAGCTAACGCATTAAGCGCCCCGCCTGGGGAGTACGGCCGCAAGGCTAAAACTCAAAGGAATTGACGGGGGCCCGCACAAGCGGCGGAGCATGCGGATTAATTCGATGCAACGCGAAGAACCTTACCAAGGCTTGACATACACCGGAAACGGCCAGAGATGGTCGCCCCCTTGTGGTCGGTGTACAGGTGGTGCATGGTTGTCGTCAGCTCGTGTCGTGAGATGTTGGGTTAAGTCCCGCAACGAGCGCAACCCTCGTTCTATGTTGCCAGCGGGTTATGCCGGGGACTCATAGGAGACTGCCGGGGTCAACTCGGAGGAAGGTGGGGATGACGTCAAATCATCATGCCCCTTATGTCTTGGGCTTCACGCATGCTACAATGGCCGGTACAAAGGGCTGCGATACCGTAAGGTGGAGCGAATCCCAAAAAGCCGGTCTCAGTTCGGATTGAGGTCTGCAACTCGACCTCATGAAGTCGGAGTCGCTAGTAATCGCAGATCAGCAACGCTGCGGTGAATACGTTCCCGGGCCTTGTACACACCGCCCGTCAAGTCATGAAAGTCGGTAACACCCGAAGCCGGTGGCCTAACCCTTGTGGAAGGAGCCGTCGAAGGTGGGATCGGTGATTAGGACTAAGTCGTAACAAGGTAGCCGTACCGGAAGGTGCGGCTGGATCACCTCCTTTCTAAGGAGCATCTGGTCAGTGCTGGTCACCGTATGGTGTCCGGTTCACTGGTCCAGGCGCCCGATTCGGACCGAACGTGTCCGACGGGTAGCTCATGGGTGGAACATTGACAGTGCAGTTGGGAGCGATGCTCCCGATCTTCAGTACACCGGGTTTGCCTGGTTGGAACGGGTCGGGGTGGAGCGATCAGCTGGTGCACGTTGTTGGGTCCTGAGGGACCAGGCTTCCTACCGGGTGTGGGTCGCGTCTTCCGATTCGGGAGGTGTGGACCTGCGGCACGGTGGGGGTTGGGCCTACGGGTCCTTCGTTGGGCCGCATGAAGCTGGAGGGTTACCTCTGGGGGAGTGTGGTGCCGATCGTATGTTGAGAACTACACAGTGGACGCGAGCATCTTTAGATTCGCGTGATGAGCAGCACGGGCCTTCTCGGTTCGTGTGTGGCTTGTGACGTTGGATCGCAATTTTAATCTTTGTGGTCAAGTTTCTAAGAGCAAACGGTGGATGCCTTGGCATCTGGAGCCGAAGAAGGACGTAGAAATCTGCGATAAGCCTCGGGGAGCTGATAATCGAGCTTCGATCCGAGGATTTCCGAATGGGGAAACCCCGCCAGGCGTTTTGCGACCTGGTGACTCCCGCCTGAATATATAGGGCGGGTAGAGGGAACGTGGGGAAGTGAAACATCTCAGTACCCACAGGAAGAGAAAACAACATGTGATTCCGTGAGTAGTGGCGAGCGAAAGCGGATGAGGCTAAACCGATCATGTGTGATAGCCGGCGGGCGTTGCATGGTCGGGGTTGTGGGACACGTCACTCAGTTCTGCCGGACTGGGACGGTTACAGCGCATCATAGTCGAACCGGTTTGAAAGCCGGGCCGTAGTGGGTGCCAGCCCCGTAGACGAAATGGTGTTATGGCCGGATGTGTATCCCAAGTAGCACGGGGCCCGAGAAATCCCGTGTGAATCTGTCAGGACCACCTGATAAGCCTAAATACTCCCAGATGACCGATAGCGGACAAGTACCGTGAGGGAAAGGTGAAAAGTACCCCGGGAGGGGAGTGAAATAGTACCTGAAACCGTTTGCTTACAAACCGTCGGAGCCTCCTTAGTAGGGGTGACGGCGTGCCTTTTGAAGAATGAGCCTGCGAGTTAGTGATATGTGGCGAGGTTAACCCGTGTGGGGCAGCCGTAGCGAAAGCGAGTCTGAATAGGGCGATTCAGTCGCATGTCCTAGACCCGAAGCGAAGTGATCTATCCATGGCCAGGTTGAAGCGACGGTAAGACGTCGTGGAGGACCGAACCCACTTCAGTTGAAAATGGAGGGGATGAGCTGTGGATAGGGGTGAAAGGCCAATCAAACTTCGTGATAGCTGGTTCTCTCCGAAATGCATTTAGGTGCAGCGTTGCGTGTTTCTCGCCGGAGGTAGAGCTACTGGATGGCCGATGGGCCTCAACAGGTTACTGACGTCAGCCAAACTCCGAATGCCGGTGAGTGAGAGCGCAGCAGTGAGACGGTGGGGGATAAGCTTCATCGTCGAGAGGGAAACAACCCAGACTACCAACTAAGGTCCCTAAGCGTGTGCTAAGTGGGAAAGGATGTGGAGTTGCACAGACAACCAGGAGGTTGGCTTAGAAGCAGCCACCCTTGAAAGAGTGCGTAATAGCTCACTGGTCAAGTGATTCCGCGCCGACAATGTAACGGGGCTCAAGCACACCACCGAAGTTGTAGATTTCGCACTATAGACAAGCCTTCGTGGTTCAGTCGTGCGGAGTGGTAGGAGAGCGTCGTGTGGCGAGTGAAGCGGCGGAGTGATCCAGCCGTGGACGCTACACGAGTGAGAATGCAGGCATGAGTAGCGAAAGACGGGTGAGAAACCCGTCCTCCGAAAGACCAAGGGTTCCAGGGCCAGGTTAATCCGCCCTGGGTAAGTCGGGACCTAAGGCGAGGCCGACAGGCGTAGTCGATGGACAACGGGTTGATATTCCCGTACCGGCGAACAACCGCCCAAGCTAATCCAGTGGTGCTAAGAGTCCTAACCCGGATCAACCGGATCCCTTCGGGGTGATGGTGGCCGGTCTAACGCTCGACCCCATGCTGGTGCGGTTAGCGTATGAACAGGTGTGACGCAGGAAGGTAGCTGAGCCAGGCGATGGTATCCGTAAGGTGATCCTGGTGTAAGGATGTAGGGCTGACGATAGGCAAATCCGTCGTCTGTATGCCTGAGATCCGACGCGTACCCGTGAGGGGAAATCAGTGATCCTATGCTGCCGAGAAAAGCATCGACGCGAGGTTGCAGCCGCCCGTACCCGAAACCGACTCAGGTGGTCAGGTAGAGAATACCAAGGAGATCGAGATAATCATGGTTAAGGAACTCGGCAAAATGCCCCCGTAACTTCGGGAGAAGGGGGGCCGGACGCGTGACCGGATTTACTCCGTGAGCGTTGAAGGCCGCAGAGACCAGTGGGAAGCGACTGTTTACTAAAAACACAGGTCCGTGCGAAGTCGCAAGACGATGTATACGGACTGACGCCTGCCCGGTGCTGGAAGGTTAAGAGGAGGGGTTAGCCTTTGGGCGAAGCTCTGAATTTAAGCCCCAGTAAACGGCGGTGGTAACTATAACCATCCTAAGGTAGCGAAATTCCTTGTCGGGTAAGTTCCGACCTGCACGAATGGCGTAACGACTTCCCAGCTGTCTCAACCGTGAACTCGGCGAAATTGCACTACGAGTAAAGATGCTCGTTACGCGCAGCAGGACGGAAAGACCCCGTGACCTTTACTACAGTTTGGTATTGGTGTTCGGAGTGGCTTGTGTAGGATAGGTGGGAGACTGTGAAGCGGGCACGCTAGTGTTCGTGGAGTCATTGTTGAAATACCACTCTGGTCACTTTGGATGTCTAACGTAGGACCCTGATCGGGTTCATGGACAGTGCCTGATGGGTAGTTTAACTGGGGCGGTTGCCTCCTAAAGAGTAACGGAGGCGCCCAAAGGTTCCCTCAACCTGGTTGGCAATCAGGTGGCGAGTGTAAGTGCACAAGGGAGCTTGACTGTGAGACTGACAGGTCGAGCAGGGACGAAAGTCGGGACTAGTGATCCGGCAGTGGCTTGTGGAAGCGCTGTCGCTCAACGGATAAAAGGTACCTCGGGGATAACAGGCTGATCTTGCCCAAGAGTCCATATCGACGGCATGGTTTGGCACCTCGATGTCGGCTCGTCGCATCCTGGGGCTGGAGTAGGTCCCAAGGGTTGGGCTGTTCGCCCATTAAAGCGGTACGCGAGCTGGGTTTAGAACGTCGTGAGACAGTTCGGTCCCTATCCGCTGCGCGCGTTGGAAATTTGAGAAGATCTATCCCTAGTACGAGAGGACCGGGATGGACGAACCTCTGGTGTGTCAGTTGTTCTGCCAAGGGCACCGCTGATTAGCTACGTTCGGACCGGATAACCGCTGAAAGCATCTAAGCGGGAAGCCGTCTTCGAGATGAGATTTCCATGCACCTTGAGTGTGAGAGGCTCCCAGCAGACTACTGGGTTGATAGGCCGGATGTGGAAGCGGGGACTAACGACCCGTGGAGCTGACCGGTACTAATAAGCCGAAGACTTGACACCAACTATTTCCCCACCT
>NZ_JADKRX010000013.1 GCF_015350975.1 Curtobacterium sp. VKM Ac-1395 | reverse complement strand
GGTGCCGACGCGCATCGGGAACGCGAACACTGCGCCGAGCCCTGTTTCACGCAGCGCACGCGATGCCATCGGCCAGTTCGGCGATGTTGCGGTCTGCACGTTTGGCTCCAGAACCGGAACGCCGGTCAGCATCGCTTCCCAGCACGGGCCTTCACCGAGGTCCAGCTGGATCTCATCCAGTTCCGCTGCTGCCGCGTCGCTCGCACACACAGTCTCGGAACCGAAGGGATCACCGAGTGTGGAGATCGCGACACCGGTGACGGGAAGCGCCGAAAGGAACGGACCGCACAGATCGTCACCGATCCCCGCGCGTTGCAACGACGCGATCGCAGCGACGAAGCCACCGCCGGTCATGAATAAGACCACGGCTGGCGGCGCCGATCGTAGCTGTTCTGCGGACATTGAACGTTCATGGCAGACCTCCGGTTCGGAGAGCAGTGCAGAGGTCTGGGCAAGCCGCTCGGACGGGACGTTACACCGATTGACTATCCGCGTCGCGCTATGAGGACGGTCCGGGTCAGGGGGTTGTGGTCGAAGGGAGACGGCCCTATTGTTGCGCCCACGCTGCCCCAGCCCCTGGCCGCCGGAACATCCACACTGCGATGTCCGATGACGAGCGAGGGACGATCTTGCACGAGCAGTACTCGGCGCTTCCTCGCGAAGTCACCCCGAACCACCGGTCGGGCTGTGACCCGAACGCACGCCCGGCCGGTCCAAATTCCTACGTTCGTGCTCCGCAGTATTGCTTCCCGGCACGAAGGTAGGACGCTGAACCCTCGGCCGACTTCAGGTCCCCGTCACGTTCTGCCGCCAAACCAAGGGAACGGTGCAATGACGACCTGCTACCTCACTGTGCTGTGTCGCGAGGTTCGGCACTACGTCGCCATCCGGCACCCACAGGGGCCGGCAACGGTGAAACCACCGAACCACACCCCATCTACAGACTCCCAATGAAGCGCTCAAGCGTGTCCCAAGATTCGGCACACGGGTCCGAGTGCCATCGAGAAACACCCCCAGCAGACGGACCGGGCGACGGGATCCGGGAGGTCCCCTGGTTCGCATTGCCGTGATCCGCGCAGGCATTCCATGACGAGCTCGCTGGTCCAGCGACGGATCGGCTGTCGGACAGTCGCCTCCGCCGGTTCGGCATCGGCTGCCTCCTTTTAGGTCCCTGTCAGTTCGGGTCGGGCAGGTTTCGGGCCATGTGCGCGGCCCAGATGTCGTATGTGTTGCTGTAGCGCTTCTGGTCTGACTCTGGACGCCACAGTGCGCGGGTCAGTTCCTCGGGGAACGAGACGCAGACGGCCTGAGAGTGGTCTTCAGCCGCGATGTCGGTGCGCCGGTTCAACGCGCTCCCATGACGACCCGCGGCAACCCGTGCCGGCCGGGAAAGACTGCCTGCGTTATCGAGCGGCGGGATGTGAGCGAGCAGGATCCGCGCGTCGGCAGCCAGCATCGTGGTGAGTGTACTGAGGGTGTCCCGGATTCCTTCCTCCCAGATTGCTGGACGCACAACGCGCAGCGCGTCCGTGATCCCCACGACCACGACCACAATGTCAGCCCTGCGAATCGCGTCCTCACTCGCCGCGAGGACGGAGGGAGCGTCGGCGAGTCGCGCGTTCGGGAACGGCTCGATGCTCCACTCGACGCCTCGCCCGGACGCAGCGTGGTGGTGTCGGGCGAAGTACGCCGCCATCGACAGCTGATGCGTGCGGACTCCCAGGCTCATCTGACCGGCCTCGCCGAGGAACAACACCCGGTCCACGTCAGAGCCGGGGACCGTGCCATGTCGATTATCGTCGGGATAGATGTCTCCCATCGAATCCGCACGTCGGAAGAAAAATTCGGTGGTGCGGGCCAGGCGGGCTGGGGCCCGGATGACGTGGTCGAGGGTGCGGGCGATTGCGCTCATCGGGGTCCTGATAGTTCGGAACCCTCGAGGTGGGCGCGACCACGGTTCACGACTCCCGTCGGTCCGGGAATGAACGGACGGTGAGTGGTCGAGGCTGCCGCGACTGAGGGTGCGCTAGCGGGTGGGATGCGGCTACCAGGGTCTGGGGTAGCCGCACATCAACGTAGGCAACGACTGCGGCTATTGCAACAGCAACACGGCGTACGCAGTGACGTCTACCGCCCGAAGAAGGGCTTACGGCGGACAGTGCACCTCAAGCACCCCCACCCGGACACCGGCGATGCGATCCAAGTTCGAGTATCTCGAGCCGGCGTCGACGGCACCCTCGGTGGCTCATGAAGGTGTTGCTGACCGACCTAGACCGGACTTGGATCAGCGCGTCGGCTGGCTGCTTGCAGTCGACAGGACGCAGGTCGACGGCTTCACGCTCGAGACCGGTTCGAGGTCGACCTGATCCGGGCTCGTATCCGTGAGGGCATGGCGACCGCGAAGGCAGCCGGCAGCTCCGCGGCGGCAAGCCCAGGCTCAACAAGGCGCAAGAGAAGCACCTGGTCGAGCTGCCCCGTGCCGGCACCCACACCACCAGCGACCTCGCCGAGCTGCTTGGCACCGCGCACCCACGACCGTCTACCGGGCCGTTCACCGCGCCGATCTCAACTGAGAACCGCCTCGGTTCTCAATTAGCCATCCGTCGCTGATTCGCTTCTAGCGCCGAAGACACGGCGTGCTCTAGCCTCGCGATGAGGCCGGTTCGAGCAAGCTCCTGACCTCGTCAGGGCGGTCCGACAGGGCTTGCCTAGAGCGGCCGGGGTCAAAGCTCAGACCCCGTCCGCTCCCTCGTCTAGGTTCGGACCACGCATCCCTGACCGGTTCTCGCGAAGCAACGCTGACGAGTCTCGAGACGGGAACACGTTGGCTTCGGACAGCATCTCGAACAGATCGGGCATACGACTTTCCGCCGACGCCGGTGCTTGATCGCCCCGGCGGAACCGGCGACGGAGTCCCGCCATCGTCTCGATCGTTGCCGGCGCAACTGACGGCTCTCGCTCGTACCGTGATGTGTTGATGCCGACCTCCTACAGCTGGCCCCGATACTGCCCTGAACCGTGCGACCCGGTCGCCACGGAGCGCAGAACGGTGCTTGGGTATTACCTGCCACGTGGTGTCTGATTCGCCTGTTGGCGACTGCATGGTCGGCGCGGAACTTCGGAAGCCCTCGTATCGCGTGCAAACCGCGCATCGCGGGGGGCTGCATCGTAAGGAGAGGTGCGACGCGATGCGTCACACCTCTCCGAGCGGAATCTCCCACCGATCAGGAAGGGGGCCGCTCTGACCGGTAACCAACCGGCTGCTCGAAGTGTCGCCGGTTGATCCAGATCGTGCAACACGTTTCGCCTCGCAGCGCTCGATATCTACCGTGGTACCTCGGCATAGAACGTCAGCGTTTCGAAGGCTGCGAGGCGACGGACTCAGGGAACCTGACCCGCGCCCGCGTGAACAGCAGTCTGACCGCCCTATGTACCACAGGGCCGCACTCGTCCGCCCTTCGAGCTCGAGGATGGGAACACCCGAAGGTGGGGTTGTGGCGTGTGTGAACATGCGTCTTGACTCTGTTGAAGCCAGGGTGGACTACGAACAGGGAGAAGGCAGTATGCGATCGCTCGTCTACACCAGCACGCAGACACGTCCGATCACGGACTCAGAACTGGCCCAGATCCTCGCCGTCGGTCGCGAGAAGAACACCCGACTGGGCGTCACCGGACTGCTCGCCCACAAAGAAGACAACTGCATCGGCGTTCTCGAAGGCGACGACGACATCGTCCGCAGCCGGTTCGAACAGGTCCGCGCCGACCCACGGCACACAAACGTGCGCCTCCTGCTCGACGAACCCATCCAGCGGCGGTCGTTCCCGGACTGGTCGATGGCGTTTCAGTCCCTCGACCCCCTCATGCGCGATGTCCCTGGTTTCAGCGACTTGTTCGACGTCGCTCGTCCCTCCGACCCCTCGTTCGGTGCGTCTCGAGCACGAGGACTGCTGGATTGGTTCCGGAAGCACCCGCTGGCACCACTGACAAACCAGCAAGTCATCGATGAGGAAGCCCCGAAGACGCGGGTCATCAACGGTGCGATCGCCGCGATTCACGACGATGGAGTCTCACGCTTCTCGATCGAGGCTGTCGTGGATCGCAGCGGAATGAGCGTCGACCAAATCAGTGAGCTCTTCCCGTCCACACACGCACTGCTCGCGGCGACCGTGATGCGCTGGACGCGGGCTGTGTCGGCACCACTGCTGCCCCTAGCGGCGGAGAAAGGAACCGTCGCCTATCTTCATGCCCTGCTGGCGGCGCACCGGGAGGAACCCGCGCTGATGCGGCTGATCGCCTCAACGCTTGGCGTGTCGACCGATCCGTCCGCGGACGGATCGGACTACTACCGGTCGGCCTACCTGCAGTTCCGGGAAGTGGTCCGCGCTGCACTCACCGAGGACGTACGAACGGGGAGGGAGCCGTCCACGATGGACCCGATGCGGGCTGCCCAGCAGCTTCTCGCCCTCTACGACGGACTCCGACTGCAATCACTCCTGACCAGCGACACCGACGTCGTCGACGCGTTCGACCGGGCAGCGACACGGATGCGGCGCGGCTGGTCGGAACAGTACGAACAACCCACCTACTGGGACATCCCAGTCGCTTAGCACGCCGCAACGAATACGGAATCTGCTTCAGCTTCGAAGTGAAGGAGCTGGGCTGACGGGCGATCTGCGTCATAGACCCGTCGATAGACATCGATTGCCACCGATTAGGTTTCGGTAATCGTGGACTATCGGTCGGTACATGCGGCCAGATCAGAACCCCTACAGTCCTGGATCAGGACGGCGCCCGCCCGAGCTGGTTGGCCGGACCGGTGAGCTCGAGGCGTTCGACACCTTGCGTGCCCGGGTAGCGAACGGTCGTGGTGATCGTGGTGTGGTGCTGACTGGACTCCGTGGAGTCGGGAAAACAGTGCTGCTAAACGAGATGCACCGGATGGCGGAATCGTTCGAGTGGTTGACGGTCCGGATCGAAGCGCACCGAGATGAGACAGGGGTACTGGCGGTGAGGCGCGCTCTGGCCCGGGGGCTGGTCGTATCCGCCCGGAAGGTCGCGCGCACCAGGCTGTCATCGAGGATGAGGGAGGCCTTGGGCACAATTTCGTCGTTCAACGCGAAGGTCGGTGCGACCGGTATTGAACTCGGGGTTGAACTCAACCAGGGGCGTGCGGACTCGGGGGATCCTGAAGTGGACCTGCTCGAGCTCGTGGAGGACGTCTCGCTCGCGCTGGGGGAGCGCCGGCGGGCGTTCGGAGTGTCCATCGACGAGATGCAAGACCTCGATTCCGAGACGATGGGCGCATTGATCGCGGCGCAGCACCTCGCAAACCAGCAGGACTGGCCGTTCTACATCATCGCCGCCGGGCTCCCCAACCTTCCCCGAGTACTCACGGAGACACGGTCGTACGCCGAGCGCCTGTTCAATTATCGGGAAATCGGGAAGTTCAGCCACGCGGAAGCAGCGCGCGCCCTCCGGAAGCCAGCCGAGCGGCTGGGCGCCAAGTTCGCTCCCAAAGCGCTCGACGTGCTGCTGGATGCCGCCGACGGCTACCCCTACTTCATCAGGAGTACGGGCAGGCAGCATGGAACCTTTCAGCTGAGGCGTTCATCGAATCCTGCGACGCGGTCGCAACGGTGCAACACGGCACTGAGCAGCTGGATGGCGAATTCTTCCGGTCGCGGTGGCAGCGTGCGACTCGCTCTGAGCGGCGCATGCTGCGTGCGATGGCCGCCGACGGCGAGGGCCCATCATCCACTGCGGCTGTGGCGCAGCGCATGGAGATCCAACCCAGCAGCATCGGCCCATACCGAGCCGCCCTCATCAGCAAGGGCCTCGTATACGCACCAGAACACGGACAACTCGCGTTCACAGTGCCGGGGATGGCCGGCTACGTCGAGCGGCACCACGAAGACGTCGACGACGCTTCCAGTATCTCCACCAGCTCCGACCGCTGAACGACGGGGCGCGACTCCGGTCCATTTTCGGGTTGGCGGCTATCGGGTGGTGGCCCCTGCTAGCGTGCGGCGATGAGCTCAAAGGATCGCATCGACTCGTTGAATGAAGCGCAGCGGAGCCTCCTGCAGGCTCGCGAGATGACGAAGCGGGTTGAAGACTCCGAGTTGCGTGAAGCCCTACTGCCGTCCATCACGGCGCAAGCGACGTTCATCTCGTGGGCATCAAACCCTGAGAGCATGCTCGCCAGAAAGGGCCTCCTCGAGTAGGACTGAGGTCATGCCGTAATAACTGGGCGCTACGCTCTGTCGCATGGGCGGATCACCGCGGACGATGCCTTGATTGGTGACTGCGGTCCGGGATAAGTACTAGCGGCCGAACGTTTCCGTCGCGCACGACCTCGCTGGCGCGCACTCCGCTAGCTGGCACGGCCTGCCGATCAATCAGTGCGCGGAAGAAGCGGTGGGCATCAAGACTGTAGTGCTGGCGTGCAACATGGCCAACGCCGCCCGGTAGCCGATCCTTGAGCGGTCAAGCTAAGGGACTGAGATAAGTTCCGCAAGCCACGTGTGGTGAGCGTGGCGATACCGCTGACAACAGCTGGCCGACCAGTGCCGCCTGTCAGCTCGATCAAGTGCCCCTCCCAGTTCGACTGACCCGATCAAGCTTTTGGTTCGTCGTTCTTCTGGAAGAGAGGTTCCCGGGGCGGCCTCGGGCGACGCGGCGGCTGGGTCCGGTCAAGGTAGCGGGTACCTGCTCTGATGACGATGATCGTCGCCCAAATATTCGGGACGGCTAAGACGAGCGCGACGATGACCCAGAACGGGCTCGGGCCAGTTGAGTACATGTCATGATCCTATGGAAAGACGTGTCCAATAGCCGGTCGGTCAACGGCACAGAGAGCGGCGTGTCAACCACGAAAACTTGGCCATATGCCGCCTGACCTGGGGAATCCCGCAAGGCTGTCCCGCAAACTTGCCCGGTGAAGGGGCGCTAAGCGCTACATGCTCGAGCGGCCCTCGCGGGCCGCCCTGGTCGGACAGAGGGGACGGACTGGGGCATCCCTCCGAAGCCGCGGCTCTCAAAGTGACATAAGGTACATTATCGGCCTCCGTCCCACGCAGGGCTGGAGCGGTGCTCGCGTTTCACAGGTGGGTCTATCGGCACTTCCCGCGAGGATAGGAAAGACTCCGGTCGAGTCGGTCAGCTCATGAGGGGAGTTCCGGAGCTGGGTACGCGTCCCAGCCGCCGGTGCCGCCGCCATCCCGGGCTTCGGCGGCGAGCTGGCGGCGGATGTAGGCACCGAGGTACGGCAAGGAAAACTGGACGTACCCGTGTCCGGCGGCGTGGACGTATCCGCTGTCAATGAGGCGCTTCTTGTACACCTGGACGTATGCGTCTGAGACATCCATGCGCTTGACGATGTCCGCAACCTTGGTGCGGTCATCGTCCTCGGCCATCGCGTTGAGGAACTTCTGGTCGACGTCGGAGAGGTCACCGTAGACGCGGCTGATGACTCGGCTCTCCACCGCCTTGATCGCCTTGTCGTGCGCGATGGTGGCGTCGGCGAGGGTGATGGTGGGCGCGTTGGGGTTGTTGCGCCATGCGTAGTCGCCGGCCAGCTGCACCAGGTACGGGTACCCCTGGGAGAGGGAGACGAGCCTGGTGAGTGCGTCTTCGTCGATACGGCGGCCACCGATGGCGGCGGTTTCGATGAACACGCGACGGGTCTCCCCCGCCGACAGGCGCTCGAACTCGACTTCGCGAGAGCGCCGGAGGAAGGTGGTGTGCTCCTCCGCGAGGAGGGCGTCCAAGCTGACCTTGACCCCGGCGAAGACGACCATGATCTGCGCGCCGTCTTCGAGCGCATGGGAGATCTGCAGGGCGAATCGGCTGAGCTCACGGAGGCGGACCTTGCCGGAGGAGACCTCGTCGATGGTGATGAGGATGCCCCCGCTCGCGCCGAGCGCGGAGGACAGAGCCACGAGGTCCGAGCGGAGTTGCGGTTTGACGGTGCGGTGTCGGTTGACGTACTCGATCTCGGCGTTGAACTCCCAGATCCCGAACGACGTCAGTCGCGCTCGGCTTTCGCGGGTCATGGCGTTGATGAGCGCAGGGATGGTGGAGTCCATCACTCGTCCCATCAGTCCCGCGCTGGCGTCGTCGCTGATGACCAGCCATCCGGCGTCACGGGCGTCGTCTTGCAGGGTGGTGATGAAGGAGGTCTTGCCGGCGCCGCGGAGCCCGGAAACCAACACGGAATGATTTTCGCCGAAGTCGAGCGTGTCGAACACGGCTCGGAGCTCGGTGAACTCAGCCCCGTGCCCGCCAAAGATGGCAGGCTTCTTGCCATAGCCCGGAGTGAACGGGCTCGGGGCAGTGTCAGCCATCTTGACCTCCAGATCGTTATTCACTTTATTCTATTCGGAGGCCGACGCACCAGACTGCCCTCTAGTTCGAGGAAGACTCCCTCGACGAGCTCCGCGGTGTCGCAGACCTCGAGCTCCCGCCGCCAAATCCCAGGAGGCTTCTCCGAGAGGAGGGGCGTCAGTCGGAGCTATGCAGCCTTCGACTAAGCTGTCACATACTCGATATTATCGTCTTGGTCAGCTTGAGGGTCGTTGTCCACATGATGCAACCTGCGAGAGCACGGATCAGCGTCCTTCCTACAGTGAGTCAGCAGGGATCGATCGCGTCCCGTTAGCCCGGACGGAGGATCACCATGAAGAACCTCGCCTACGGATCGTGGACGGTCCTTGTCTCAGATGACGTTGCCGACGCCGTGCTGCACTACTCCGCAGTGCTCGGCCAAGTGCGCTCGAGCGACGTCGTCGATGTTCCGACCATCGATGACAACGGCTGCGCTGCGACGGCGGGCGTCGTCCTCGGCACAGGGATCCCCGTGATGGCGACGCAAGCCTCGGACGACGTACTCGAAGAGACGTACCCAGTGTTCATCGACGAGCTCACGGCACGGATCGCTTCCACCCTCGCGATCGGCTCTCGACTCCGCGGGGCTTCTGGAACCATCTGATCCGACCTATAGTCAGGCCGGAAGTGCGCTCGGCCAGGCGGTGGCCGTAGCGCCGCCGACGTTTGCCCGAGTCGCCCTGAGCACGACCAATGGAGCCTTCGCTCCCGGAAGGTCCTCGATGGATCTCACAGCACGGTCCAACGATGAGCTCCTGACAGCTGTCCGGCAGCGTATCGACGCTGACGCGACCGGTATCATCGACGCAGCAGCACTTGCGGAAGCGGCACACGTGAGCGAGAGCGAACTCCGAAGCGCCCTCCGCGCGCAGACCGGGTTCTCGCCGCGCCAGTTCGTTCTGCATCATCGCCTAGACGCCGTTCACCAGGCGCTTCGCCTTCACGACGGCGACACCATCAACACGGCGCAGGCGTGGGGTTTTGTTCACCTACAGCGTTTCACCGATGCCTACGTCTCGCAGCATGGGGAGACCCCGGCGGAGACGATCGCCAGCGGAACGTTGGATCAGACCAGAGACCTGCATCACCCAGAACCTCGCCGCGAGATGCGTAGGACCACCTCCTGCCCGTCCTGCGGGCATTCGGTCACACTGCTACCAGCAGGCGTCTGGGGTTCGGATCGAGCCGCGTCCGTGGTCGCCTGCGTGGCCTGCGGATACACCGGCTCGGCGCAGGAGAGCGCCTTGGCGACCGGTGGCTTGGAGCACACGGAGGGTTTGCCTGTGCCAGAGGGTGACCATTGACGGACGACGAATAACGAACGCCTCCGTCAGGCTCCCGAGAGGGAGCTGGTGAGGGTCTTTGCGTCGCGCGCGGCAGCCGCTCGGTGTCGGGCGCTCGATGGTGTCGCGTATCTGCTCCGCGGTCATGGTGTCGTAGTCCTCGTCCACGATCTCGCGGATGGTCGGCGAGAGGACCGGCGAGTGCTCCTACTTGCCCCACGCCGCTCGCCATTCGAGGACGTGCTTGGGATGGCTGTCATCATGACGGAGAACGACCGACTTGCACGGGGTCAGGCGGATCCGACAGAGTTCCGCATCCAACGAACCACCTGACGGCAGCGGAGTGGGCATCAGCCCAACGCTGTCCTCACGTTCTGCCGACTACCGCTCGACGCCGTCGTTGCCGCGGGACAGGTCCGGCGCCGGTGACGGCTCCGGCGTGAGAGAGCTGTCGGTGCCGGTGGACGTCGACACCTCGTCCGGGTCGATACCGGCCTGGCGGAGCATCTTGCGGTCGCGGAGCTCGAACTCGTCGTACTGCGCATCGCCGGCGTTCCCGGTCGCGGCGATCGCGTCGGCGTCGGTCTGCCCCTCGCCGGTGATCGACGCCGTCTCGGCCGCCGTCTCGTCGCGGCCGTCGGACGTGATTGCGGCGGCGTCGGTTTCGGTCTGGCTCTCGACGGCCGCGGCCGTCGCGGCGCCGAGCACGGCACCCTCGGCAAGCGCGGCTGCGTCGCCGTCGCGCTGCTCGGGGTTCGGGTACCGGGACGCCAGACGGTCGTTCCGCTCCTGCTCGCGCGCCACCTCTCGCTGCCCATCCCGTTCGGCCTGCTCGCGCTGCCGCTCAGCCTTGCGCTGCGCCCCGCCGGCGGCGAAGTCGCGCTCGCGTTCGGCCTTCCGCTGGGTCTCCTGCAGCTGTCGGCGACGTTCGTCCGCGGCGCGCTGTGCCTGTCGGGCAATCTCCGAGGTGATGGTCTGCCCTGCCCGGCCTGCCTGGCGGCCAACGTGCTCGAGTGTCTCGTCGAGGGGATCGCTCATGATGGTCCCTTCCGGTGCGGTGGGGGACGACGCCGCAGCCACGGGAGTGGTCTCGGTGTCGGCCGTGGTCGCGGGTGCGGCCTCGGTGGTGGTCACGGTGACGACGTCGGTGGCCGTGGCCACCGCCGCAGACGTCGCCTGCTGCACGGCCTGGGCGGCCGAGACGAGGGCGGTCCGTGCCGCGGCCGACTGCTCGGCTGCGTGGGCGGCGTAGTGCTCGCGGGTGGACTCGGTCACCTCGGGTGCGGTCGATAGGGAGGCCGCCTTGTGGAGCGCGGTCACGCGTTCCTGCAGTCGGCCCGCGACGAGGTTCCCGCGGAGCTTGTCCGGGATCGCCTGCGGCTCGGAGGGGTCGATGCGGTACTTCGTGCGGAGGACGTCGACCTCGGCCGCGGTGCGGTGCCAGTTGAACATCCGCCACGGCTCGGACGGGAGCCGTCCGAGGTCCTGCGTCCATGTCGGCTGCTCGAGGGCGAGGTCTGCGCCCCGCTCTCGGAGGCGGACGCCGATGTAGTGGTGCCGTTCCGCGAGGTGGTCGCGCCACTCGGCGGGGAGGAGTTCGTCCTGGTGTCGGCTGCCGTCTGCGATCCACGCCGGGACGCCGTCGACGGGCTCCCGGTCGACGAGGAGGACGGTCGGTTGGCCGATCCCCTCGAGGGCCTGTTCGATGCGCCAGTGCAGCACCGCGGGGACGTCGTCAGCGGTGCCGAGCTCACGCTGCTTGTAGGCGTCCTGCAGCGTGGCGATGGGGTCGTGGCCGTAGTCCTCCGCGTGCCGGAGCGAGGCCGCGAGGGCACCCCACGATTCCTGCCCCTCGAGCGACGTTGCAATGTCTGCGCCGAGGGCGCGTTCCACGATCGCGCCAGCGCGGAGCTCGTCCGCGCAGGTGGCGACGTCGGCGTGCTGGTCGATGAGCGTGACGAGGTCCTCGACGCGGTCCTGCTCGAGGCGGATCGTCTCGTGGGCGGACAGCATTCGCTCCGAGCGGGCTGCGATCTGCTCGAGGGCGTCGGGGACGGTCGCGGCGTCGTCGAGGGCGATGTAGAGGCGGTTGCTCTCCTTGCCGCGGGACAGGGCCGTGTAGGTGTCCTCGCGGCTCATGGTGGCGTCGCCGAGGACGTGGGTGTTGTCGGTGGTGAGGCCTTGGGAGCGGCTGATGGTGCGGGCGTAGCCGACCTCGACGTGCTGCGCGACGTACCCGGCGGGGAGCTGGATTACGGCGCCGTGCTCGGCGTGGGCTACGTCGAGGGCGCCGTCGTCGCGGATCCCGGTGACGGTCCACAGGTCGCCGTTTTTGACCCGGTCGCGGCCGCCCTGGATGCGGAGGTCCGAGTCGTTGTGGCGGGTGACGATGGTGTCGCCGACGTGCGCGGCGAGTCCGTCGCGCAAGGGCACCGACCGGGAGGTGTCGAGGTCGCCGGTGGAGATTCGGTACGCCTGTGCGCGGGCGTTGAGGTCCGCGACGGCCGTTGCGGTCGGGGCGAGCATCAGGGATCGCACGCCGTCGTTGGTGTCGTGTTGCCAGCCCTCGAACACGGCGGCGGTCATCCGCTCGCTGTCGCCGCCGACGACGCGGCCGTTGTCCTGGTACCAGGAGAACGGGTCGCCGGGGCGCATGGGGTCGCGGAGCCTGAGGGACGCTTCGGCTTCGTCGGCGTCGCGGAACCGGTGCACGTGCTCGAGCTGCACGGAGCCGACCTCGCGGTCGATGAGGCGCAGTACGCCGCCGGCCTCGACGGCGGAGAGTTGGCGGTCGTCGCCGATGCCGCGGACCACGGCGCCGTATTCGGAGGCGATCGCGCGGACGTCGTCGAGGCGGAACGTGCCGGCCATGCCGGCTTCGTCGACCACGATCACGTCGCCCGGCTTGAGGGCGTACTTCGCCGGCACATCAGACCCAGCGACTTCGTTCTGCTGGTGGGCGACGATGAAGGCGTGGATGGTGGTCGCGTCGATCCCGACGGCTTCGGACAGGACTGACGCTGCCGGGGCGGACGGGGCGAGGCCGATCATTCGAACGCCGCCCGCGGTGAGTGCGGCGCCCGCGAGCTTGAGGGCGGTGGTCTTGCCGGCGCCGGCGGGCCCGATACCCATGACGAGCTCCCGGTCGGACGTTGCGAACGCTTTCGCGAGGTCCCGCTGCCCCTGATCGAGCGGGCCGGCGTAGGCGGCCGCGACGCGCTCGAACACGTCGACCGCCACGGGCGCCATCGTCCGTGCTCGGGCCGCACCGAGGAGACGGTCCTCGGCCGCGAGGATCGCACCGGAGGTGTAGACGGTCTTGCCCTTGTGCTCGAAGACCGACTCACCGTTCGAGCGCGTCAGCGGCTTAAACGCACCGTGCGGGGACGGCGGGGTGAGCGAGATCGAGGAGTGCAGGGCAGTCTTCGCGACCTGCTGCACGAGGGGCTCGGCGACGTCCTGGTCCGGGATGATGGCGGCGAGCTGCCGGCGGGCTTCGGCCTCGATGACGCCGGCCCCCCACACTGAGTACCGCTCCTCGACGGCGGTGAGGACGAGGGCGGCGCGCTCGGCGACGTCGACCGTCGGCGTGCCGAACCCGTCGCGGGCCCGGACCTCAGCGATGCGGCGGGCGTTCGGCAGCACCTGGTCGGCGCGGTCCTGTCCGACGCGAGCGACGGCTTCGTCGTGGGTGGCTTGCGGTGAGCGTCCGTGCTCCTTCTGCGGGCGGGTCTCCAACGTCGCCTGCTGAGCGATCTTGATCTGCGCCTTGGCGTCGGGGGCGCGGCCGTGGTCCCGCTGGTACTCCGCGGTGAGGCGTTCAACCTCGACGCGGATCGACGCCGACCGCGAGGAGAACGTGTCGATCAGGTCGGTGTCGACGCCGGCGATCTCCATCACGGAGCGCTTGCCGGCAGACACCGTGCGCGCGTCGGTGGTGACGTCGAGTGCCTTCGTGACCTCGGACATGATGGCGGCGTTGTAGAACTCCGAGATGGGCACGTTCATGCGGTGCAGCAGCTTGGAGTCGATGGTGCGCCACTTGCCGTCGGAGCCCTGAACCTTATTCGCGACCACGAGGTGGTCGTGCAGCTGCGGGTCACCGTTCCGGGACTCGAAGTGCCGAAACGCGGTTACCGCGACGCCACCCTCGACCTCGATCTGCTCGACACCGTTCGTGCCAGCACGGGTCGCAAGCGCCTCCCGCTCGAGGTAGGAGATGGTGCTCGCGACGGCGCGGTCCTGCGCCTCCTCGATCGCCGTGCGGGTGTCGTCGTCGCCGAGCGCCCAGAGCACGGACACGCTCTTTGCAGGTGAGCACACCAGGTCGAACCCGGCCACGGCCTGCTGGTCCGGACGGGTCGCTGCGGTGATGTAACGGCCGAGCTCTTCCTTGTCAGCGGGCTCGCGGCCCTTCGCGTCACGGAACGCCTGGGCACCCTCGCGGGACCGAATCAGGCGTCGCTCCTCGGTGTTGGGCTTGTGGCCCTGCACCCGCTGGAACGCCTGGTAGCCGGCCTGGATGCGCCCCTGCAACGTGTTCTCGTCGGCCTTATACACGTAGTAGGACCGACCCAGTTTCGCGGCCTCCTGCGCCTGCTTGCCGGTCATCCCGGACGCGAGAGCATCGGCGATGATGCGGTCCGCGTCAGGGTGCAGCCCTTCACCGAAGAGGGCCTTCATCTGGTCCTCAGTGACCGTTCCGGAGACGCCGAGGAGGGCCGCACCGCCGCCCATCCACCGGCCGGGAGGGTTGCCGTCGGCGGTGTAGTAATCGCCGAGCTCACGGTCGTGGTCGCGGCGGGCATCGCCGGTGGCGACCTCCGACGTGTAGTACGTGTACCCGTCGCCGGCGGAGAGCACGTGCATGGTCATCATGCGCCGTCACCGCCCGTCATGGGAGTGATCGAGACGCGTCGGACCCAGCCGTGGTGCGGGCTGGATGCGGTGCGCATAGGGCGAGTCTAGCCTCATTCATTTTTAATGCCTGAGGTGTGACGCGTTAATGACCGGAGGTCGTAGCGAGGAACGAGCGCAGACAGGAGGGAGGGATGCGGGGCCGGGAGGATCGGAGTCGGTGGAGCGGAGCGGAATCGGCGGAGAGACGAGCGCGGTAGACAGGTGGAGACCGGGAGCAGCGGCCAGCGACGAGGAACGAGGAGCGTCGGGCCGACTGCATCCGGGTCGAGAACTGTCACCGGCCGCGCCGGAGGCGCGAGCTACACTGGGCGACAACAGGAGCGCCGCTGGGCACCGCCGCTAGGCAGGTGCCGCCCGATTCAGGCGGGTGGTGGCCGTGAGGGATTGGGGAACGACATGGCGAACGTTCGAACGTCGGGGAAGCAAGCCGCCGCGCGCAAGGTTGCACGTGAGCGAGCAGTCGAGCGGGCGGCGGACTTCCGCCGTCGGCAGGAGCAGCTCGAAGAGCTCGCCGTCGAATACTTCGTCGCAGCCGATGCCGTCGACGGGATCAACGAGGACGCGGACGCGCGCATCCAGAAGATCCGCGACGAGCAGGCCGCCGCGATCGCTGAGGCGGAAGCCGAAGCGCAGGCGATCATCGGACGCATGCTCGATACCAAGGTCACCCGCGACGAGGTGGCGGAACGACTCGGCATCCCCTTGCGCGACGTGAAGCGGTCCAAGGCGAAGGCTGAGACCGACGCAACGAACGGCGGCGACGAGGCCGTGACGGCGGCCGAGCACGACGACGAGAGCGGCGAGCAGGGCGACGCGCAGGAGTCGTACGCGGCGTAGGAGAACCGCCTCCGCGGCGAACGCGGTACCGTCCCTTACACGTGACACGGCCCCCGACCACGTGAGTGTGGTCGGGGGCCGTGGTGTGTGCTGTGACCGTTAGGCGAGGTTGACGTGCATCGACCAGATGCACACGGCAATGAAGCCGCCCCAGAACGTCAGACCGGACCAGCCGAAGACGATGCCGACGACGGCGCGACCCGGGAGGTCCGTGCCGCGGCAGAGGCCGAGGATGCCGAAGACGAGCGCGAGGATCGGGATCGGCAGGAGGGCTCCGAGGAGGACTGACTGGATGCCGAGGAACACGCTCCACCGCGACAGCTTCGTGCCCCGGCGAGGACCGGTCGGCGTCGGTGCCGGCGGCACGGGCGACCACTGGGGCGGTGCGTAGTTGGTCATGGTCCGGTCCCCTCGTTGGTTGTGCGCGACGGTAGCGCCGGCGTCCGACATGGTCGCTGTCACCAGAGCGTCGGAGTGTTCGCCGCGATCCCTGTCCGACACGTGCGAACGGCATCGGCGTCCCACCCGTGATCGCGGAACGCTTCGCGGAGCTCACGGGAGAGACGCACACGCTCCGAGCGAGGGAAGCTGATCGTGCGGAGCGCGGTCGCACCGTTGCGGTGTCGGCCGCGCTGTGTCCGCTCGAGCATGTTCCCGCGGTGTGTGCCGGGCGCCAGGTGCGATCGCGCCGGCTCGACGTCGACGTGCACGCACAGCGGCACGTCGCACGCGTGGAGGAGCAGCGTCGACGGACGCAGGGCGGTACCGGTGAGGTGCTCGTAGAGCCACCGCTGCGGGCGCATAGCGCGTTGTCCGCCGTCCGGCTGCGGCACCCAAAACCGGCCGTACCCGTCGTCGCCGACGGCGCCCGTCCAGATCCAGCAATCCGTCGTGGCCGGTCCCTTCACCACGTGCGACCAGAACCGTTCTTCGGCGCTGACCGGTACGGGTCCGCTCATCGTTCAAGGTCGCCGCGGTCGCGGGACTGTTCTGGCAGCGACGGCCACGGGTCCATGCGTGCCGACCGCGTTCCGCTGGACGGGGCGTCGGGGTCGATCCCAGCGCCGCGCATCATCTCGCGGTCTTCACGCTCGAACTCACCGAGCTCTCGCTCGTCGTGATGGCCGTCGCGATTCGCCTCGACCAGGTGGGTACGGAGGTAGTCCGCAAGAGGACGGTCGTTGCCGGCGACCGCGTAGAGCCGTGCGGTGCGCAGCTCGTCGACGTCGACGCGTTCCCAGTCGATCGGGTGCCCTGCACGCTCGGCGATCGCGGACACGTAGGTGCTTTGGGATCTGGTGTTGCCGTCGCGGTAGGGGTGGATGGCCGACAGCTCTCCCCATCGGTCTGCGAGCCGATCGGCGAACGTGTCAGCGTCGAGGCCGGTGAGGTAGTCCTCCCGCTCGAGCTTGCCGAACAATGTCGCCAGGTTCGCGTCGATGTACTCGGGGCGGCAGTACGGGATGCCCGTGCCAGTTGCCTGCACGTCGACGTCGCGGATGCGTCCAGCGATGCCGGGCACCAGGTCACCGAACATGCGTTCGTGGATGCTCTGGAGGTACCCGTAGCCGGGGCGGTCGGGCACCGGCTCGGCGCGGACCTCGGCCATCGTGATCGACGCGACGTCGTTCATCGCCTCGTCAAGCTGTCGCTGATCGCGAATCCCCGCAGCGTTCACCAGGACCCCACCACTACCCGGGTAGGTGTACTTGTCGTCGACGCTCATCCGCTCCCCCGCAGGACGTCGGCGCTCAGCGCTGGCGGAGAGGAAACCCGTGCTTCGCAGCGACCTCCGCGCGCGCATCCTCCGGCGACAGCGTCCCCTCGAGGATGCGACGGGCCCGGCCGAGCGCTTCCGCGTCGGGGAAGTGGCCGGCGAGCTGCTGGCCCTTCTCGACCAGCGCCATCTCCTGCTCGACGTCGATCGTTCGGGCGGTGTCGTGCTCGGTCTTGATGCTCATGGGGACTCCCCTGCTCGGACTCGATTCTACCAACCGCGTCGCTCGCGGAAGGGGTGGATCTCGTGGTGACGGCGAGGACCGCTCAGGCGCGAGTGCCGGCGTACTGGGGGAACATGCGGTCGATCGTCGCTTCGTGACGGTCAGCGCGTTCGTCGTCGCCGCGGATCCGCGAGAGCTCCGCGAAGGACTGCCCGTCCGGGCTGGGCGCTGCGGGACGGCGGCACATCTCGGCGTAGTACCGGTCCGCGTCGCGTTCCGCCTGAGCGAGGAGCTGCTCGAGGCGGTGCACCTGGGCGATGAGCTGCGGCTGAGCGGCGGAGAACCCGACCATGTAGCCGGCCTCCCACACGTGCCGGCCCTCGGCATCGAGTTCCCACTCGCGGACGTCCTCGGATGGGTCATGGGTGGCCCGGTCGATCGCGATGAGGGCGTGGCCCGGGTCGGTCAGGAAGAGCTCGTCGACGGCAGCGCGAGTCTCGGGCTGGATCGCGTCGCGGTAGGCGGTGGTCGGTCGTTCGAGCGTCATCGTCATCACGCGGCCTTGACCGTCGAGGTGGCGGTCTTGAGCTGGTCGATCTTGTCGGGGCGGAAGCCGCTCCAGGAACCGGTCTCGGTGTCGGTGATGACGATGGGTGCGTTCATGCCGAGGGTGGTCTTCCACTCCTCGATCTGCGCCTGGTCGACGTCTTCGAGGTGAACCTCGTTGAACTCGACGCCGGCGGAGACGAGAGCGCGCTCGGTGGCCATGCACATGCCGCAGAAACCAGACTTGCTGTAAACCGTGATGCTCATCGAAATCACCTTCCGAAAGATTGTGATGCAGTGGAGGCCCCTCCCCCGCTGCATGCTTCTATTCTACGTCGAAATAGCCGGGTTGACCAGCATTTTTCCTGCATTCTTCGACCCTTTTTTAGCCGGGCGGCACACCTCTTTGCAGGCCGTCGGTCTGCATTCTCTGGTACCAACGCAGAGTGTTCAGGAAGGCGACTTCGGGGAGTGAACGACAGCGGGAGGGCTGGAAATCCCCTGGTGCATTAGCGCTGTTCTGTCATTCACGGAACCGAATAGGAGTGCCTGGCTACGCCTCTCCCGTCGCCGCTGTCCCTGCCTGCCGCGGAGCGGCCTCTCCGGTCGCGACGGCAACCGCCGCGGTCACGCGATCGCTGAGTGCGCGGGCATCGGCGAGGCTGCGCTGTCGTGCTTCGATCCACTCGACGTCGGGGCCTTCGTCCTCGTCCCACTCGTAGGCGTCGTCGAGGCTTTGCGACGTTGCCGGTACGACGCGTTGCACGAGTCGGACAATGTGCTCCCAGTCCTCGCGGTTCAACGTAACCTGCACTGTGTCATTCATGGTGTTTCCTCTCCCTCTCGTTTTTTTGCCGTGAAGGCGACTTGTCGCCGCTAGGATGAGCGCCCGGAATGCAACCGGTCGTGGAATATATGGAGAGGACCCGCTTGCGGGGAGGGGCCGTTTATGCCGCGAAAGCCGGTTGCATTCCGGGTGATCGTCCGTATGCTGCCGAAGGCTTCACGGCAAAAGAACGGGCCGTAAGGCCCTTACAGACCGGCGCTCCGTCGCCGGTTCTACCAGCACCGCAGGTGCGCCGGGGGTGTGGGGGCGGGCCGCCTCCACGGGCGGCCGGAGGTCGGCCACGCCCCCGCCCCGCCGGCCCGTCACCCTGCCGCGGTGTTGAGGTCCCAGAGGCGGTGCAGCTCGGCGGCGATCGCGTCGAACCGGTCGGCTTCTCGCACGTGCTCGCGGTGCTTCCGGCTGCCCTGGACCCAGTGCTCTGCGCCAGCGCGTGCGACCTCGGCGCGGAGTTCGGTCCACGTGATCGTCTGGGCGAGGGTGAACGGCGGCTGCGTTCCGGTGTCGCGGAGCCCGCTCCGCGGTGCGACGGGGGCCGGGCTGGGGTCGTAGAGCTCGTCGCGCCAGGCGTAGCCGACGGCGTCGGCGGGGCCGTCGCCGCCGCGGTCGAACGCGGCGCGGTGCTCGTTGTCGGGGTGGTGGGGGCGGCGGGTGCAGAACCACTCTTCGCCCATCTCGGCGGTTTCGGCGCCGCATGTGGCGCCGGTCGGGTCGACGTCCGCGGCCGGGGCGGCGGGGTCGGTCGTGCGGGGGTCGAGGTGGTCGGGGCGGCGGTAGGTGACGGCGTCCATCGGTGGTGCTCCTTCCGGGGCGCGGGGGCCGCTGGGCGGCCCCCGCGGTGACTACTGCTCGGTGGGGTCCGCGTCGTCGCCGTCTTCGGCGTCGACGTCGGCGGGTGCGAGGATCGCGGCCACCTGGTGCGCTGCCGTGAGGACGCGGGCGGCGGTGGAACGGATCAGGTCGGCGTCTGCGTCGGACCATCCGGCGACGTAGCCGATCGAGTAGGCGGCGGTGTCGAATCCGACCAGTCCGGCGACGACGTAGGCGACGCTCTCGGCCTCGGTTTCCATGAGGCCGCGGTGCTCGGCGTACTCGGTCAGGTCGTCGGTGTGGCCGAGGAGGATGTGCGCGAGCTCGTGAATGAGCGTCTTCGCGGAGTGCTCCGGGGTCAGGTGCGACCCGATCACGACGCGGCGGGCGGTGGGGTCGGTGAAGCCGTTGCGGCCTTCTCCCGGCTCGGTGTGTTCGACGCTCCACCCGTCCGCGACCAGGTGAGCGGTCAGGGTGCCGATGACGCCGTGATCGTCGGTGCCGGTCAGCGGCGCGGTGAGGGTGGACGGGTCGTCGGCGTCCGGGTCGATCGGGTCGGTCTGGGCGATGTCGAACACGGGGAGGATCGGGAACCGGGGGTAACGCTTCTCGACGTCGTCGCCGTTCTCGTCCTGCTCGGTCACCTTCTTGGTGCTGTAGCCGAAGATGCGCAAGCTCTTTTCTCCCTTGCGGACCTGGCGACCGAGGGCCTGCCACTTCCGGAACCCGGCGACGCGCTCGGCGTCGGGCCGCTGGCTGAGGATCAACAACACGTTGTTGAGGCTGTACGTGTGGAACGCGCCCGCGAACTGCAGGAACGCGGTCCATCGGTCCGAGTCGCGCAGCTGCTCGACCTGCGTCGCGATCGACTCGTGCAGCGCGGCGGCCTGCTCCTTCCGCTGCTCCGGCGTGACGGTCGGGCGGCGGGTCTTGGTGGTGCGGGTCTTGGTGGCGGTGGTGCTGCTCATGGTCTGTACCTCCGGGGTCTCGATCGGTGAGAATGGAGGCGGGAGGGGGCAATTACGAGTTGTCCCCTCCCGCCTTGGTTCACTCCGCGGGCGGCGTGAAGGTGATCGTGTCGACGAACGTGGCGACTTCGACCCCTTCGAGAACGAACGTGCTCGCGAGGGTCCAACCCAGCGACGCGGCGGTCTTGAGTTCCGCGGCCCGCTCTCGCAGTGCCGCCGTCCTCGCCTCGGCTGCGTCGTCGGCCTTGCTGACAACTCGGGTCAGCGTCTCGATCTGGTAGCGCATGTGCTCTTCCTCTCCCTCTCGTTTTTTTGCCGTGAAGGCGACTTGTCGCCGCTAGGACGGGAGGGCGGAGTGCAACCCGAAGGGCGGTGGGGGAGAGAATTTCGGCGCGAAATAAGGGAGCGAAGCGACCGCGTGCCGAAAATCTCGGAGGAGCCGGCGGCTTGCCGCTTGCGCGGAACCCGGACGTCCGTACGCTGCCGAAGGCTTCACGGCAAAGAAACGGGCCGGAGGCCCAAACTGTGCCGGCGAAGCCGGTTCCACTCGGAGCGAAGCGACTCCCGGCCGGGGCCGGAAGCCCTGGGATGGAGCGCCACGCTCGACCAATCGTCTGGAGACGTAGTGGATTTCGACACGTTGCTGGTCTGGCGTTGGTTCGGTGGCTATCGGGGCACGTTCACCGACACCCGGATCGCAGGCCGGCGTAATCGTGTTGTCTCAGCCCCCACGGCGACCCTCGACGCCCTGCTCGCGTGGGCACAGGAGCAAGTTGAGTTGGGGATCGTCCGTCCGACGCCCACGTTCACTGTCAAATGCGATGGAGTCCCCATCAACCGATTCCTCTGGGCGAGAACTATGCAGGTGGCGCAGCTTTCCTGGGAAGAGATCTAAGGCACGCGGCACCTGCGTCGCCGTCCTGGACCCGCCGCAGGCGGTGACAGCCGAGAGCTCCGTCGAGGGGCTCCGGGGTCCAGGAGGGGGCGAAGCCCCTTGCTGCGGTGGCGAAGCCGCCGCGCAGCCCACGGACACTCGGACGGGGCGATGAGACATGATCCGGTGCCGGGTGGGCGTGGGGGCCGCTGGCTGCGACCCCCACGCTGGTTCACCTACTCGGCTGCGGTGTCCGCGTCCTCGACCGAGTCGACCGGCTCGGGCTGGATGCCCGCGGCGATCTTCTCGACGTCGGTCAAGCGGTGGCCCCATGCGGCCAACTGGTTGAGGTACGCCGCGCCCTCGGTGGCGGGACGACGCCACCACTCGCGGTTCGCCGCGTTCTCGAACGCGGACAGCACCACGGCGAGGGCGACGTGCGGTGCCTTCGCGGGGTGCTGCTCGACCCACGTCGCCACCGTGTCAGCGCCGTAGCCGCTGCCCGACTCGATGCTGAGCAGGTCCCGGACACCGCCGCTGTTGTCGGCGCGCATGGTCCACCCATGACGGGTGCCCGCGACAGCGGCGAACATCGTCCAGTCCTTCGGCAGCGTCTTCCGCTGCAGGAGCGACTTCACGAACTCGATCCGGAGCGTGTCCGCAGCGTCCCACGCCTTGTTGTTGGCGATCAGTTCCCGGCGCGCGGCCTTCTCGGCCTCCTTCTGCTCGGCCACTTCTTCCTCGGTCAGCTCCGCAGCCGGGGCCGTGCTGAACGAGTACCGCGGGTACTTCACGTGGTGCGCCACCGGGGTGGTGCACACCGCGACCGCGGTGTGCTCACCCCATGCCTGCAGGAACACGGCGTGACCGGCGCAGCCGGTCGCGTGCGCCTCGGCATCGAGGACGGGGCGGTCCTCGGCGTCGTCGTTAGCGTCGGTCAGGCTCGACAGGGTCGTGTAGTCGTCCTCGCTGGTGACGACGCGGACGCCCTTGGCTTCCCACTCCCCCGCGATCCGGGCCATGTCTGCCTTGCCCTGCCGGTCCTGCCGAATGCGCTCGGCCGTGAACTTCAGTTCGTCGGCGTACCCCTCGTCCACGCAGCCCTGCAGTTCCGCGATGGCCTCCGGGTCGTCCTGGAACTCCGCGAACAGCAGTGCGTCGTCCAGGGTGAGCGCGGAGTCGGTGACCGCCTTCGTCGCGGCCTCCGACTTCGCCACGGCGAGGGTCGCCTTCACGGTGTCCCGCTTCGTGCCGGTCTCCTTGGCGATCGCGGTGACCGACAGGCCCTCGATTTCCAACTGCCGGTACGCGGCGAGCCGGTCACCGTCCGTCAGGGCGGTGCGGCGCTCGTTGGCGACCAACTGCTCCGCAATTCGCTTGGCTGTGTTGTCGTCACGTGCGGTGACGAACACTGGCACGTCGCACCCGGCCTCGATGGCTGCCAGGACGCGCATCTGCCCGTCCCGGACGACGACGCGGCCGTCCTGGTCGCGGTAGCCGATGGTCGGCAGGAGCACCCCGTGCTGCTTTACGGAGGCCAGGAACGCGGGGTCGAGGTCGGCCGCGGTGCGGACGTTGTTCTCGATCGACACGTTCAGCGCCGGGAGGGTCACCAGTTCCACGCCGTCCGTGGCCGGTGTGGCCTCGGGGGTGGGCTGGTCGGCCTCGGGCGTGTCGGTCAGGTGGGTGAAGTGGACGTTGTCTGTGATGGTCATTGTTCTGTACGCTTTCCGGTAGTGACCGGGTGCGGGTCCTGGCAAGTAGTGATTGTCGGGAACTCCGCACCCGGTCGTTTCTATGGGTGCTGCGGGTGGTGTTAGCGGGACAGCGCTGCAAGCAGCGCTTCCGCCCGGGTGAGCGCGGCACGTGCCTGCTCGAATGCGGCCATGACCGCCTTGTACTGATCCGGCGACAGCGACCGGACCTCACCGGCGCGGTCGCTGGTCAGGAACACGACCGGCCCGTAGAGCGGGTCCGCGTGCCGGGGCCGACCGAGGACCACCGCGGCGACGGTCGCGGGCGCGTTGACTTCGGCGGTGTATGCGCCGTTGTCATCGACCCACGCCTCGATCTGGTTCGGGAGGTGGGCCACGTCCACCGCACCGCACCCGATCTGCGCTTGGAGGCCCGCGAGGACGGAGGTCCTCACGTTCACGACGACGCCCTCGGCGCGACCATCTGCGGTCGCTCGGATACCCATCAACATCATTTCTGCTTCCTCTCCCTTTCGTTGTTTGCCCGGGAAGGCACGTAGTGCCGATCAGGGAGGGGAACGGAGTGCAACCCCGGAGCCGGAACGCTCCGAGAAGTTCCGGAGGGAGCGCAGCGGAAGGAGGAAGTTCTCGCGTGCGGGCCGATAGCGGAGTGGGTTGCGCGGAGAGAGCCGACCGTACAATCGCCAAAGGCTTCCCGGGCAAACAACGAACCCGAAGGGTTCATAGCGCAGCGCCGGCTTGCCGGCTCAGATCAGTCAATGCAGTCCGCCGCAGGCGGCCCGATCAGGCCAGGACAGTCCGCCGGCGGCGGTCCGATCAGGATCCCGCTCGAGCAGCTCGCCTCGGCGCGCGAGGCCGGAGCGTGAAGCGGCCCCGGCCTGTTGGGGGGAACAGGACCGGGGCCGCCTACAGCTCGAGCGAATCTGGGGGGCTGCTCGAGCCGGATGCCCGGAACCGTTGGGGGGAACAATTCCAGGCATGCCCTACGGTACGCGCCGCCTCTGACGCCGGCGACGGCCGCCGCTATGGGGGCTCTTTCCCAGATGAGGGTGTAGGTCGGCCGGGCGCGTCGGTCCGCAGATTAGACGTCGAGGTCTCCCGACGACGGAGGTTCCTACGCCATCCGTCCGAAAGACCTCGACGTGACCGACGCTACCCCGCCGGCCGGCTTCGGCCGCCCTGACCTGACCGCCTTCGCGTCTCATCCCAGTCGACCCTGATCGGGTCTGCTGACCCCCTCGACGAGAACGCAGCGACATCACAGCCACCCAAACCCCGACCGTCCGGGAAGCCGGGACACGTCACATGACCTGTGCTGCGGGCGTGTCGAGTGGGTGGTCCAGGGGCGACGCAGGAGCGTCGACGCGACGTGCTGAGAGGTGGTTCTAAGGCATGGCGATAGGTCAGGAACGGCGTCGCTCCCTGCGCAGGAGGGAGCGCAGAGTCTCGGCGTTCGCGTAGCCGACCCGTAGCGCGATCTCGGCGGAGGTGAGGTCCGTGGTTGCTGAGAGGTGCCGAGCCCGTTCGATGCGAAGCCGTTGGGCGAAGCCGAGCGGAGTGAGGTTGAGCGCCGCACGGACTCGTCGTTCGAGGGTGCGCCGGCTGGTGCCGAGCGACTGCGCGACGAAGGCGACGTTGAACGGTTCGTCCAGGCGGGCGCGCACGAAGCGTTCGAACTCGACGACGATCGGGTCCTCGTGCCGGAGATGTTCGTAGGCGACGAAGGCCGCCTGCGACGGGCGCTCGTCGATGATGAGGAGCTTGGCGACATGTTGGGCCAGGTCGGGGCTGATCGATCGCACGAGTGAGAGCGCGAGGTCGATGTGGGCGAAGGCGGCGCCGGCGGTGACGAGGTTCCCGTCGACCACGACCATGGTGTCGAGATCGAGGGCGACGGTCGGATAGCGCTTCAGGAACTCCGGCCCCAGGAACCAGCTGGTCGTCGCCCTCCGATGATGCATCCGTCCGGTCTCGGCGACGGCGAACACGCCGGTGCACGCCGCGGCGATCCGGGTGGTCGCCTCGTCGAGGCGCCCGAGCGAGGCGATGACCGAACGAGCATCTCGGCTCTGGAGGGCGTCGTTGGTAGCGGCGGCCGTAAGGGTTCCAAGCGCAGGGACGACGACCACGTCGAACTCTCCGGACTCCGACAGCGGGTGGTCCACCGACAGGGTCATCGATGCCGTCGTGGTCACTCGCCGTTTCGGTCCGAGGATGGCGAGTTCGATCGGGTCGATCCGCGGGTCGACATCGCCGCGGGCTCCGTCGGCCACCCGCACGATGTCGATGATCGACGCGATAGCCGAACCCAAGCAGCCGTCGATCGCGATCAGTCCGATACGCATGACGTAAACAATAGCAATACTGCCGTGTACGCCACTCCCCACCGGCTCTCGCTCGTCATACGCTGAACTCGCTTCACCAAGAAACCTCGACACCTAGGAGAACCCCTCATGTCCACACCCGCATCACTTCCGTATGCCTTCGTCGCCAAGATCGTCGCGGCCGATGGACAGCATGACGCGGTCGCCGATCTGCTCGCCGGCGCTGTCGCACTCGCCAACGAAGAAGTAGGAACGATTGTCTGGTTCGCGGTCAGGACCCACGCCGACACCTTCTGGATCTTCGATGCATTCCCCGACGAGGCCGCTCGCGACGCCCACGCCAACGGCGCCATCGTCGCAGCCCTGATGGCCAACCAGCACCTCCTCAGCGCAGCACCCGAGATCCTGGCGGCCGACGTCCTCGCGTCCAAGCTCCCGTAGTCCGCCAACGCACGAGACGATCGCGCCCCGCCGAGCCGTCGCCAGGTCGCGACGCAACGCCACGCTGCGTTGCCGAGCGGTGCGAGGCCTATCGGCACACGGACAGGATGCCGGCCGCGAGCGCTCAGCCGGCGAGAGGTCCGTCGCAGAGGAGAGCGACGTCGGTGTCGGGCAGAGCCGTGAGGCCAGCGCACCGCGCGACCACCAGAACCGAACAGCCCCTGCCCTGCGTTTGCGCAGGTCAGGGGCTGTTCGCCGGAGCCGCCTGTCGGAATCGAACCGACGACCTAATCACGTCGGCTTTGCGTCTATCGCTTGATGCGCCCACTGGGCGAACGAGCCGCTGACCTGCGCAAACGCCGGGGCCTTGGCCCTTGATCGTGGACACGGTGTCGGTTCGGTTATGCCGCTTCCGCGAGCGTAGCGGAGCGTGCGGCTTCGTAGGCGTTCGGGCTGATGTTGCCGATCGCGGAGTGGCGCCGGCGAGTGTTGTAGCGGTTCGCCCACCGGAACACGGGCCGGTAGGCGGTGGCCTGGTCCGGGAACGCTGGCCGGCCGGCGAGGAGTTCGCGCTTGAGCGTGGCGTTGAAGCTTTCCGCGAGTGAGTTGTCGGCACTCGTGCCGACCGCGCCCGTGGACTGGGTCACGCCCAGCTGCTCGCAGAGCGCGGCGTAGGCCTTCGAGGTGTAGACGCTGCCGTGGTCGGAGTGGAAGATCGCGCCGACCAGCGACCCGCGGTCGCGGTGCGACCGGTGACGGACGTGAGGCACGGTGCCAGCTGACACCGTGCCTCCCGTCCGTCGTGGCCACCTCGTCTAAATCGCGAGGTACCCGCCGTCGACGGCGAACTGCGAGCCGGTCGCGAAGGCGGCCGCGTCGGAACCGAGCCACGCGACCATCTCGGCGATGTCGTGCGGCGTGCCGAGTCGGCCGATCGGGTGCTTCGTCAGCAGCGCGTCCTTGAAGCCGGGGTAGGTCTCCTCCAGCGCGTCTATCATTGGCGTCTGGATCACCCCGGGCAGCACTGCGTTCACGCGGATGCCTTTGTCGGAGTACTCCACCGCGGCGGCTCGGGTGAGGCCGATGACGCCGTGCTTCGACGTGACGTAGGCGGACTGGTGGGCGATGGCGGACTGCCCGAGGGACGAGGCGGTGTTGATGATGGATCCGCCGCCCTGCGCCAGCATCTGCGGGATCTCGGCCTTCATGCTGATGAACACTCCGGTGAGGTTGACGGCGATCACCTTGTCGAACTGCTCCACCGTGACGTCGGCGAGGTCGGGGCCGGTGAGCTCGATGCCGGCGTTGTTGTGCGCGATGTCGAGTCGGCCGTAGCGGTCCACCGCGGCCTGGACCAGGTGCTGCATCGACGCGAGGTCGGTCACGTCCGCCCGGACGAACGCCACGGCGTCTCCGCCGTCGATGTACTCGAGCGTCCCGTTGCCGGCATCCTCGGACAGGTCGGCGACGACGACCCGTGCGCCGTGGTCGACGAGGACCTTCGCGGTCTCGCGCCCGATCCCTCCGCCACCACCGGTGACGAGTGCGACCTTGCCATCGAGCGAGTTTGACATTGTGTGCTTCTTTCTCTCCGGGAGCGGCGTCGGTCGGCGCCGCTCGTTCAGTGCGGGAGCTGCGACGCGGTGTCGGCTGTGAGCCGGCGGACGTCGCGATCCAAGGTGGGGCGGTCGATGCCGACAGTCATCACCGGGTTGCCTTCGGATGCCGCGGCCAGTCGCGCGCGCTGGGCCTTGGCCCTTGATCGTGGACACGGTGTCGGTTCGGTTATGCCGCTTCCGCGAGCGTAGCGGAGCGCGCGGCTTCGTCACCACCTAATAAGTCGTCGCGGTGGCAGTAGCGCTCGTCTGCGCAGTGTGGTGTTGGTTCCCAAAGCAGTCCGGCACCAGCACTAACGCCGTCCAATGGCCATTCGGGCGAGTGCGGAATGGGTGCTAAACGCGAGGGCCGGTCGACTGCGTAGTTAGGCAGATGCCCCGCGTCACGCAACGAGGTCGCTGAGCGCGCGCAACGGGTGTCGAGGAGGCTCAGTTCATCAGCGGTCCCGAGTAATTTGGCGAGCAGCCCGGGACGCGGACAGCGCACCTGCCCCGAGAGCAGCCAGTGTGCAAGCGAGGGAAAGTCCGAGCAGCACGAGGTAAAGCGCTGGCGCCAGTTGCGCTGGGATCGACACGATCACGACGATCGCCGCCGCGATCAAGAACGGCCGCATGATTCTCTGCCCGGCAAGATGGCCGGCTCGCCAGGCGTCGTCGCTGTGCAGCAGCGACGGCAATCGTATGCCAGCCGCGTGATTGCGACCCATTCCATTCGTCGCGACCGACACAACACCCCAAATTGCCACGTTGACGAGGAGCACAAGCAGAGCGCAGCCGACCGCCCCCAACCACCCCGGACTCGCCATCTCCGCCTCCCTCGGTTGAAACTAGCGAATCACGCGGGCGCGGTCAGTCCCTTCCGTGAGCTCAGCGGACGAACCGAACACTGCCGGCTGGTAGCTAAGGCCGGTCTGACGATGACCAACACCGCGCGGGGATCACCGGCGGCAGCGAACCCAGGCTGCAATCGAGTAGCCGGGAACCCTCGGCGGTGACGGCACTGCAACACACCCGCCGAGGGGAGCAGCCTTCGGAGAGTCGCTTCCTACAGCGAAAGGGTGAAGACCTGCGGCAGCAGCGGGTCGATGCCCACCGCGATGAACAGCAGCGTCAGGTACGTGATCGAGCTGTGGAACACGCGCATCGGCTGAACCTGCTCCACGTGCCGGATCGCCCGCGAGTACAGCCGGTGCGACTCGACGACGAACCAGACGCCCCCGGCTAGCGCGACCACCGTGTACAGCGGCCCCATGTGCGCCACCGGGATGAGCAGCAGCGAGCAGACCAGCGTCGCCCACGCGTACAGGACCACCTGCAGGCCGACGACCGTGCGCCCGCGGACCACCGCGAGCATCGGGACCTCGGCGGCGTCGTAGTCGTCGCGGTACTTCATCGAGAGCGGCCAGTAGTGCGGCGGCGTCCAGAGGAAGATCACCATGAAGAGGATGACTGGCGCCCACGCCAGCGACCCTGTCACGCCCGCCCAGCCGATGAGGACCGGCATCGCGCCGGCCGACCCGCCCCACACGATGTTCTGCGGAGTGCGGCGCTTGAGCCAGAGCGTGTAGACGCACACCTAGATGAGGATCGCGACGACGCTGAGCGCAGCGGACAGCCAGTTCACCAGGAAGCCGAGGACCGCGGTCGAGAGCACCGCGAGCGTCCACGAGAACACCAGGGCCTCGCGGTCGGAGAGCTCGCCGGTCACGAGCGGCCGGGTGCTCGTGCGCTTCATCAGGCGGTCGATGTCGCGGTCGATGTAGCAGTTGAACGCTGACGCGGCCCCCGCCGACATCGCGCCACCGAGCATCGTCCAGAACACGAGCCACAGGTCCGGCACGCCGCGGGCGGCGAGGAACATCGTCGGAGCCGTGGTGACCAGCAGGAGCTCCATGACCCGCGGCTTCGTCAGCGAGACGTACGCCCGCACCTTGCGGGAGAGGGTCGGACGTCGGTGCGCAGTGTGTGCGTTGGCTTCGATGGTCATGGGTTGGTTCCTGACGGACGTGTAATGAAGCGTCCGTCGGTGTCAGTCAGCTTCGGTGTCGTGCGGGGAGCGGCGTCGTTGGCATCGATCGCCCCGATGAGGTGCTGCAGGGAGTCCCTGAGCGCCTCGAGCTCTGCCAGCGGAACACCAAGTCGCTCCACGAGCGTCGCCGGGATCACCTCAGCCTGCTGACGCAGCGCACGCCCGTCATCCGTCAACGCCACGTCGATGTACCGTTCGTCTCCGGTCCGCCGACTGCGGGAGAGATACCCCAACGCCTCGAGTCGCTTTAGCAACGGGCTCAGCGTCCCGGGATCCAGCGCCAGCACAGAGCCAAGTTCTTGCATGCCGCGTGGTTCCTGCTCCCACAGCGCCAGCATCACGAGGTACTGCGGATGTGTCAAACGCATGGGAGCGAGGAGCTCGCGGTAGCTGCCGATCACCCGCCGGGATGCGATCGCAAGCGCGAAACACACCTGGTCATCCAGCGCGAGCGAGGTACCTGCCATGCGGGTGAATCTACCGTCCCCATCTGCCGCGGCAGCGTGACACCGCCCTGTGTGCATACTATCATCAGGCAAAGGGTTTGTGCACCAAGTAACGAGGGGTAGGCGCGATGACCGCGACACAGCCGCGACCGAGGCAGGTCGCCGGACCGAGCGCTGACCGACCTTCGGCGGGTCGGAAGGGGAACCTCGTCGTGCGGTGGATCACATCCACCGACCACAAGACCATCGGGTACATGTACCTGATCACGTCGTTCCTGTACTTCCTGCTCGCCGGCGTGATGGCACTCGTCATCCGCGCGCAGCTCTTCGAGCCCGGGCTGCAGCTCGTCGCGACGAAGGAGCAGTACAACCAGCTCTTCACGATGCACGGCACGATCATGCTGCTGCTCTTCGCGACGCCGCTGTTCTCGGGCTTCGCGAACGCGATCATGCCGCTGCAGATCGGGGCCCCTGACGTCGCCTTCCCGCGACTCAACGGCTTCGCGTTCTGGCTCTACTTCTTCGGTGGCCTCATCGCCGTCGGTGGCTTCCTCACCCCGCAGGGCGCCGCGTCGTTCGGCTGGTTCGCCTACGCACCACTGAGTGACACGACGTTCACACCAGGGCTCGGCGGCACACTCTGGGTCTTCGGGCTCGGCCTGACGGGCTTCTCGACGATCCTCGGCGCGGTGAACTTCATCACGACGATCATCACGATGCGCGCTCCCGGCATGACGATGTTCCGCATGTCGATCTTCACGTGGAACACCCTCGTGACGTCGCTCGTCGTGCTGATGGCCTTCCCGGTCCTCGCCGCCGCGCTCTTCGGCCTCGGTCTCGACCGGGTGTTCGACGCCCAGGTGTTCAACCCGGCCAACGGCGGAGCGCTGCTCTGGCAGCACATGTTCTGGTTCTTCGGGCACCCCGAGGTCTACATCATCGCGCTGCCGTTCTTCGGCATCGTCTCCGAGGTCTTCCCGGTCTTCAGCCGCAAGCCGATCTTCGGCTACAAGACCATCGTCTACGCGACCATCTCCATCGCGGCCCTCTCGGTCACGGTGTGGGCGCACCACATGTACGTCACCGGTTCGGTGCTGCTGCCGTGGTTCTCCCTCATGTCGATGCTCATCGCGGTCCCGACCGGCGTGAAGATCTTCAACTGGGTCGGCACGATGTGGCGCGGTTCGGTCACCTTCGAGACCCCGCTCCTCTGGGCCGTCGGCTTCCTCATCACCTTCACGTTCGGTGGTCTCACCGGTGTCATCCTGGCGTCGCCGCCGCTCGACTTCCACGTGTCCGACTCGTACTTCGTCGTCGCGCACTTCCACTACGTGGTGTTCGGCACCGTCGTCTTCGCGATGTTCTCCGGCTTCTACTTCTGGTGGCCGAAGTTCACCGGCAAGATGCTCAACGAGCGCCTCGGCAAGATCCACTTCTGGCTACTGTTCATCGGCTTCCACACGACGTTCCTCATCCAGCACTGGCTGGGCGTCATCGGCATGCCGCGTCGCTACGCGACCTACCTGCCGAACGACGGCTTCACCTGGATGAACCAGCTGTCGACGATCGGCTCGATGATCCTCGCGATCTCGTTCCTGCCGTTCATCTTCAACATCTACGTCACCGCCCGGAACGCTCCGAAGGTGGCAGTCAACGACCCGTGGGGCTACGGCCGCTCGCTCGAGTGGGCCACCAGCTGCCCGCCGCCGCGCCACAACTTCACCTCGATCCCGCGGATCCGTTCCGAGTCCCCGGCCTTCGACCTGAACCACCCCGAGGCCGGTGTGCCGATCGGTGTCGGTCCAGCGAAGGACGCCCCCGACGCCCCGACCTACGACGCCGCGAAGGGCGAGGTGAAATAGCCCCATGCGAGTCACCGTCAGAGCGCAGACCGAACTGACCTTGGATGAAGCGGTCGCAATCGCTGCACACGCACGAGCCGGAACTCCGGAGACAAACGACCCGCAGGTGCGCCGCATGGTGGGCGATGCGAACCACCTCATCGTGCGAACGCAGCTCTGGGGCGAAGTACCAACGCGCCGTGCTCGACGCTCGAGACGCTGGACCGCCGGCATCTTCGTCGCGGTCGTGCTGGCATGGGTCCTCGGACTGCTCGTGCCGCTCCTGACTCACGTTGGAAACTGGTAGCAGACCACCGCCACCATCGCGGAAGTTCTGATCACCGGTGGGCTGCGCGGTGGGCGATCTCCATGAACGCCGCTACGGCAGGCACCGCGTGACCCGACCAGATTGCGCGCAGCGGCCGGATCAGTGGCGGGCCGAGTAGCGGCACCCGGACGAGGGCACCGTGGGCGAGGTCGCTGCCGACGGTGCGGAGACTCATCACCGCCGGCGCGATGCCCGCTCGAGCGTTGGCGCGGATGATGCCCGTCGTCTCCAGTACCGCCGCTGGAGCGACCAGGCGGAGTCCAGCCTCGTCGAGCCAGGCCTCGACCGTGGCGCGGGTACCGGACCCTTCCTCACGGAGCAACAACGGAGTCGACGCGAGGTCATTCGGGGTGATGCTTGAAGCCCGCGCCCATGGATGGTGTGGAGCGACGGTAACCAAGCTCGACCGGCTGGGCCGATCGGTGAAAAACCTGAAGCAGATCGCCGACGAGCTCCACGACCGCGGCGTCGGGCTCCGCGCGCTTTCGCAGGGCATCGACACCACCACACCCGGCGGACGGTTGTTTTTCCACATGCTCGCCGCGATCGCGGAGTTCGAGCACGACCTCATCGTGGAGCGCACCCACGACGGCCTCGCCGCCGCCCGCGCCCGTGGACGCTCGGGCGGCCCGAAGTTCAAGATGACCGCGAACAAGATCCGGCAGGCCCGCGCGATGTACGACGGCGGCGGGCACACCGTCCAGGAGATTGCCGACACGTTCGGTGTTTCCCACCCCACGATCTACCGGCACCTGCAGGGTGACGCCGCGGGAGCGACGTCGCCGATGTGACAGGCTCAGCGTGGACGCGGAAGCGCGGTGGCGGATCCTTCGACTACATGTCGAGGACCAGATCTCGCTAACTGCCCTCGCGCGGGAGAGCGGTGTCCCTTTGCGGACCCTTGCGGGTTGGCTGGCTCGCTACCGGAAAGCCGGAGCAGCCGGACTCGACACCTCCCGTCGCTCTGACAGCGGACAACGGCACACGCCTCCCGAGCTGATTCGACTCATCGAGGGGTTAGCGCTCTCGCGGCCGCGACCATCCGTCGCGACCCTGCATCGGCTCGTGGCGGAACGTGCAGCCAACGAGGGAACGACCGCCCCGTCGTACTCAACGGTGCGACGAATCATCCAAGGCCTCGACCCCGCGATGATCACGCTCGCCCTCGACGGGCCGACTTCGTACCGCGACAAGCACGAGCTGGTACTTCGGCGCCGGGCGAACCGTCCAAACCACGTTTGGCAAGCGGACCACACCATGCTCGACATCGTCATTCGAGGTGCCGATGGTGCCCATGGTGGACGACATCCATTCTCGGAATGACAACTCGGTCACATCGGCGAGAGGCTCGCTATGCCTACGGTTGCCCTTCCAGGTTAGTGGGCGGGTACCAGACCCGCTGCCCGTCCACCGACGCGAACGACGTGAGTGTGTGGGGTTTGGTGGAGGTGGCGCTCATGATGTCCTTCACAGAAATGTGGCGAACGAGCAGCGCATCCGCGATGAGAGACCGGTGGCAGCGCCACGGGACCGCTTCCGCGCACATGATCGCCACAGTCTTCTCTTTTGCTCGATCGATCAGACGGTCTATTCCACGCGCGAAGGGCTCGGTTTGCATGTAGTCGGCGTAGCTTCGGAAGCTTTTGTTGCGCCAGGCGCCGTTGATGCTCTCCACATTCACTGGGGTGTGGCGGAGACCGCCGAGTTCTTCCATCCGCGCATAGTGCAGGCCTGCGTCCGTCAGGCTTTCCTCAAGCGCCTGCGCGCCGAATTGGGGGTTATGTCGGGAGCCGGGAACCGTCCGCACATCGATGAGTTGTTGCACGCCGTTGTTTTCGAGCAGCGCTATGAACTCCTCGATCGGGTGTGTGGAGTGACCGATGGTGAACACTGTCGAGGGTTGCATCCTGCTCCTGAACGGTTGCGAGCGGTCGGTTGCGACCGGGGAACTCCTCGCACCCAAGGGGTCCCCCGGTCAGCCGATCAGCGGCTCGCTCCCTTGCGCGGCTTGAGGAAGACGTCGGGTTCGCGCTTTTCGCGCTTGGCCGCTCGCTTTTCCTTGATCGACAGCTGAGCGACCTTTGTCGCTCCACGTGTGGTTGGTGACTTACCGGGCATCAGAACTCGCTTCCCCTATTTGGCTGGCGGATGAACCTCTGACCATAGCCGTCTTCCAAGGGAAGTCAACTGGGACTGCCCGCCGAGGATGCTCCTAAAGAGGGGCAGGTCAACATCGTCGTCCAGCAGCGTTCTGACGCGGACAGCTTCGGTGTCCGCCTCAACGCCCGCGTCGTGATCGCCCTCGGTGAGGTCGACGTCAGCGTCGCGGGCGAGTACACACTGCTCGACCCGTCGGTGCTCACGCAGCGCAGCCTGCAGCTATTTGCCAACGAGGTCGCGGTAATGACCGTCTTTCCCTACCTGCGGGAGGCAGTCGCTTCTATCACGGCGCGAGTATTTCAGCAGCCCCTACACCTGCCGATGATCGCCCGAGGTCAGATCGTCGTCGACGTGGCCGACAGGAGAGCTGACCGGAGCATCTGGTTCTGAGCACGGCAGCAAGACCAGCTTGTCGGCCGACAACGAGCCGATGCTGGCCCGGCTCGAGGCGAGATGGGAAGGTTGCAAGGTGACCGTCCGTTCCCTTGCTCAGTTTCGTTCGTTAGTGCCGGGACTTGTCCTCGCCGTCGCGATTGGGACCGTCGCCACTTTCGTGGGGCGCGCCGTCCCGGTAGTCGGGGGGCCCGTCCCCGCGGTCGTCGTCGGTGCCCTTGTGGGGTGGCTGGTCCGACGGCGCCAGGGTGGCGGTCTCGGTGTCCTGCAGTCCGGGGTCCGGTTCGCGTCGAGCCGGGTCCTGCAGGCTGCGGTCGTCCTGCTCGGCGCGCAGCTTTCCATCGGGGAGGTGCTGCGCATCGGCGGGCAGACGCTGCCGGTGATGCTGACCACGCTGGTGGTGTGCCTCGTCGCGGCGTGGGGGATCGGCCGTCTGCTGCGCGTATCTGACGCGCTCCGCACCCTGATCGGCGTCGGGACCGGCATCTGTGGTGCGTCCGCGATCGCGGCGGTCACACCGGTGATCGGTGCCGTCAGCGCGGATGTTGCCTACGCGATGTCGACAATTTTCCTGTGCAATATCGCCGCCGTGTTCGTCTTTCCCCTGGTCGGTCACGCGCTCGGCCTCTCGCAGCACGCCTTCGGTGTGTTCGCGGGGACCGCGGTGAACGACACCTCGTCGGTTGTCGCGACGGCGACGGTTTACGGCCGTCAGGCAACCGACACCGCCGTTGTCGTGAAGCTGGTGCGCACTCTCATGATCATCCCGATCGTGGTCGGGCTGGCCGGACTGGAGGCACGACGCACCACCCGCGAGCAGAGCACGTCGGGCGACAGTGCCGGACGCGCCGGCGGCATCTGGATCTTCCGACTGGTGCCGTGGTTCCTGATCGGGTTCCTTGTGGTCGTGTTCCTCCGCACCGTCGGGCTCCTTCCGGCGGCCGCGGCCCCCGCACTCGGGTCGGCGGCGACCTTTCTCATCACCTGCGCCCTCGCAGCAATCGGGATCTCCACGGACTTCAGCGCGCTGCGCCGAGCCGGGTTCCGGCCGATGCTGCTCGGCATCATCCTGTGGGTGCTTGTGGCCGCAACGAGTCTCGGCGTGCAGGCGGTCTTCAATCAGCTCTGAGCGGAGCGTCTCGCGGACAGCGGTCGATCGAGCAGTGTTGAGCAGGAGGGCGGCGGCACCGGACGGTGACCGGTCCGGATGCCAGACAGCAGTGAGAGGGCGGACCAGCCGAGCGTCGGCGATGTGCGCCTGTACCAAGCGGCCGAGCGCAAGGTCATCCCGTACGGCGAGGGTGGACAAGACCGTAGGTCCGACGCCAGCAGTGACCGAGGCTCGGGCACCAGCTGAGGTCGGTGCAACCCTCACCGGTACCGCGACTGCCTCGATGCCGTGTTCTGCGCAGAGCTGCTCGAAGGAGGTGCGGGTGCCTGATCCCGACTCGCGGGCCACGGGCGCAGTGGCAGCGACCTCCTGGAGGGACAGGGAGGCGCGCGCCGCCAGCGGATGTGCGGGTGCGACAACGAAGACCAGTTCGTCCCGCGCCACCACGCAGCCGCGGAGGTCAGCGGGGATCTCGGTCGTCTCCACGAAGCCGAGATCTGACCGGTCCTCCCGCACACGCGCGATGACGCTGCGAGAGTTCATGACGGCAAGGTCGATGACGTCCCCGTGTTCCGCTGCGACGGCGACTATCCACCGCGGAACGAGGTGCTCAGCGATGGTGAGACGCGCGGCCACTGCCTGCGACAACCCGACCGACCGATGCAGTCGACGGATCTCGGCCCAGTCCTCCACCGTGATCACACCTCCAACACGTATCGGAAGTGCTCACTTTTCGCCCGTCGATACCTGCTCAGTATTCAGGCGTCGTCGACACCACGTGCGAAGGAAAGCCACGCTTGCTGTCACCGGCCGTGGTCTGATTCATGACCGGCAGCGGCTTCGTCAGCGCGATCGCGTCGTTGCAGCGCGCGGGGATTGGTGACGATCTGTGCGGTCCGTTCCTTTCGGCGCTTCCCGTCACCGGTGTCGCGATCTCCACACTCGGTGATCCTCTTGGCTCCGAGACCGTGTGTGCGAGCGACGCGGCAGCAGCGGAACTGGATGAGATCCAGCTGGACCTCGGCGAAGGCCCGTGCTGGGAAGCGATGCTGACCGGCGTTCCGGTCCTGGAGCCAAACGTGCAGACCGCAACATCGCCGCACTGGCCGATGGCATCGCGTGCGCTGCGTGAAACAGGGCTCGGCGCAGTGTTCGCGTTCCCGATGCGCGTCGGCACC
>NZ_JADKRX010000012.1 GCF_015350975.1 Curtobacterium sp. VKM Ac-1395 | reverse complement strand
CCCGCCGGTGGGAGCCGGGGGAGAGGCCCCGCGTCGGTGGGGGGCACCGACGCGGGACCGGGCACCAGCAGACCGGTGCCGCCGCGGACGATCAGGGGGGTAACCGCCCGCGGTGTTAAGGCTACGCGGCGTCGGTGTCGTCGGTCCCGTCGTCGTAGTCGTCTGCACCATCGGACTCGCCGCCGTCGAAGTCGTCGCCGTCCTCGCTGTCGGCGGGGACCGGGTTCGCCTCGGCGTCGGCCTTCGCCTGTGCGCGCTTGGCTTCCTTCTCGGCCGCGGCATCCAAGACGATCTGCTCGACCTCGGACAGCACATACCCCCAGGCGGCGAGCCGGGCGAAGTACGCCGCGGCGCTGCGGTCGGGGTTGCGCCAGGTGTCCTTGTTGGTGGCTTCCTCGTACCCGCCGATGACGACGGCGACCACGGCGTGCAGGGCCTTGGTCGGGTGCTTCTCGGCCCAGCCATCGAACGGGTTCGGCGCGTAGTAGTCGGCCCGCTTCACGCCCTCGACTCCGAGAATGTCGGCGGCGATCGCGTTGCCCTTCTGCATCGATGACCCGATGCTGTACCGGTTCCCGGTAAGTCCTTCGGCGGCGAACGTGATGGCGTCCTTCGGGAGGGTCTTGGCCGACAGGAACGCGGCGAGCCATTCGCGGCGGACTGCCTCGGCGCTGACCCATTGCTTCCGGTTCTCGATAAGCGCGCGGCGTTCGGCCTTCTGCTCGTCGGTCATGGGGCCGCTGGCGGTAGCGGCGGCGTACTGGTCGCGGTACTTCCGCTCCTTGGCGACCTTCTTCGGGATCAGGTAGCTCACCTGCGGGTCGCCGCCGTATCCGGCGGTCACGACCGCCTCACGGCCCTCGACGTCGCTGACGGCGTCGGGGGTGACCTTCTGCCCGTCGGCGTCAACGACGCCCCCGATGCTGATCATCTGGTTGTAGCCGTCCTCGCCCCAGCCGTAGGAACGGTCGAGGATCGTCCAGCCTGCGGCGGCGAGTTCTTCTCGGACGGCGGCGGCTCGGGCGGCTCGCGCCCGGTTGTCGCGGACGCGCTGTACCTCGTGGGCGAACTGCGCCGGGGCGTCTTCGGCGCACTGGATCAGGCGAGAGTGGGCGTCGTCGTCGTCCTCGAACTCGATCAGGATCGCGGCCTGGTCGAGGGTCACGTCGTGCTTGGTGACCGTCTCGATGGCTTTCGCGCTCTCGACGACCTGCAACCCGGCCTTGACCTCGTTGGCCTTGCGTCCGGTGCGCTTGGCGATCTTCGTCGGGGTCATCCCGTCGAGGCTCAACTGCTGCCACGCGGCGGCGCGGTCGGCGTTGCTGAGTGCTTCGCGCTGGTCGTTCTCGATGATCTGCTGCACGATGCGGTCGGCGGTGTTCTCGTCGGCGGTGACGATGCGCGCGGGCAGGAGTACTCCGGCCTCGCGGGCGGCGAGGGTGCGGCGCTGTCCTGCTCGGACGTACACGGTTCCGTCGTCGGCTCGACGGCAGAGAACGGGCGTCAGGACGCCCTCTGTGCGGATGCTGTCGACGAACTCCTTGGTCAGGTAGGTCTTGTCCTCGGTGCGGACGTTGCTCTCGACGATGACGACGTTCGGGTCCAACATCTCGAACGTGTCCTCGGTGGTGGGCTGGGTGTTCGTGGTGGTTGTCATTGCTCTCTCCTTCTAGATCAACCGTTTTTGTTTGCCTTCCGGCAAGAGCAATCGATAGCGACCGGGAGGGACAGAGCCAGGGACCGTGGAATACCGGACGGAGCGCAGCGGAGGAGGATATGCCGCGAAAGCCCTGGCGGCGGACCGGAGGGAGCTACGATCGCGGGCCGGAAAGGTCAAACAAAACGATCGAAGACACTGGCCGCCAGAGGCGGCTCCGATCAGACGGAAGAGCCCGCCTGTGGCGGGTCCCTCGTCCGGAGCTCCGTCGGAGGACGCTTGCAGTTCCGTAGTGTTCTGATAGCGAAGTGCTATCACTCCGCTTGCAGGGTGTCCGTGACGGAGGGGTGAGTTACGCTCGCGTGACGACGGTGAGGGGGAGCGCATGGCCTTGCAGTTTCAGGAGTGCCCCCGGTGTCACGAGTCGCACGCGGTGCGGGCGAACGGCCTCATGTCGATTCACCAGACGGCCGCGGGGGAGCGCTGCGCGCCACCCCCCGCTGTCCCTGCTGCTGGCGGCCCTCGGCCTGCCGAGCGACGAGGTCGCGCGGCCGCGGCTCAGGATGACGAGCTGGCCGCGGCGTTCGACTTCGTTCTCGCGGAGCGGCGGAAGCCTCGGGGTCGCGACAGCGATCCGGGCCTGGACCGAAGGATCTACGCCGTTGACGGCGCACGTCCGGTGCGTGGCGGGTTGCCGACCCTCGGGAAGGGCCGATAGGACTCCTGTCGGGGGGAGCGCGAGGGGTCTTCCCCTCGCCGGCGCCGGAGCGCCGGTGGCCCCGACCCGGTGGGGTCGGGGCCGGTGCGGCTACTCGGGCCGGTTGAGGTCTTGCAGCTCGGCGTAGGGGACGGTGTCGGTCCAGGAGTATTCGGTCTGGACGCTGACGGTCTTGGCGTTGACGCGGACCACCGAGTACCAGTGACCGCGGACCTTGACCCGGTCGCCCTTCTTCACGGTGTCTCGGCTGTAACCGGTGGCCTTGCCCGTGTCGACCTGAGCGGCGCGCACGCCTTCCCAGTAGGCGACCTGGTCGCGCTTCTCCTCGATGTAGGGCGTGAGGCGTGCCAGGCGGCGGGCGTGCTCGTCCGGGGTGGCCTCCCGGATGCCGGTCGTGTGGTCGAACACGGGCCCGACGATCTGGCGCTCCATCTTGCGGATCTCCGCGCCCAGTGTGTCGATGCGGTTGGCGACGGTCACGGGCCGGTAGCGGCGGTCCGTGGTGTAGCTCGCGGCCTCGGCTCGGCCGCGGGCGTGCTCGGCGTCGCGGGAGGCCTCGACGGATCGGCGCATGGCGGTATCGGCCTTGGCGATCGCGTTCCGGTGTCGGCCCTCGCTGTGGTGGCCGACGTGGATCGGTTCGCCGCCCTCGGGCAGGCGGGCCATCGCGGACTCCACACGGTTCCATGCGGCGTCGTCGGCGGTGCTCTTCCGGTCGGCCTTGGCGTCGAGCGCGTCGACGCGGTCGGCCTGGCGGGCGATCTTCCCTGCTTCGACCTCGGCAGTGGGCCGGTGTTCCATGCTCAGCTCTGTGTCGACCTCGAACCCGGCGGCTCGGAGCGCTGTCACGGTGCGGTTGATCTTGAAGTGGTGGGGGAGGTGGTCGCGGCTGTTGGGGACGTACCAGGCGGCGATGCTGCGCCCCCAGCGCCATCCGACGCGCTTGAGGACGTCGGCGGTGCCGTCGCCCTTGCTGGTGCCCTCGATGAGCGTTCCGGCCTCGTGGGTGTGGGTGATGGTCAGGGTGTTCGTCATGTGCTCTCTCCTTCACTGCTGAACGTTTTTTTGTGCCTTCCTGCGAGGAGTGAACGGCCGGCGTGGAGCCCGGAGGCCATGAGCCGGGGACCGGCCCGGAGCGGTGAGTTCTCGGGCGATGTGAGGGAGCGCAGCGACCGCGTCCGAGAAGTCTCCGGGGGAGGGGCGGCGTGCAGCGCCGGTGTTGGCCGGGAGGGGGGAGCGTTGGCAGGATCGGATGCAGGAATGCACAAAACAGCGCCCGCTTGCGGGCTACAGGGCGCGTGAGCGCTCCGTCACACCCGGCACGGGTGCTCGAGCTCGACGGTCAACCGCTCGGGTGATATCACTTTGCATGCTTGCAGAGTGATATCAGTGTGCAAGCGAGCGAGTGCGTCCCCTCGAGGGGCCGCTCAGTAGCGGGAGACGGAGGTGATGACGTGGTCCTCGGGGAGCGTGGAGCGGACGGTGTCGATCGCGTCGGCCGGAGTGGCGGTGTCGACGGTGACGACGTCGGCCGCGGTCAGCGTCTCGCCCTTGGGCCGGTGTCGCACAAACCACTGCATGTGGTCGACGTTAGGTCGACCCTCCGACAGCGGGGGCTTCTATGCCTCGTCCGAGTCGCCGTAGTCGATGTACTCGGCGGGTGTGGTCGAAACCAGCGGGCCGCGGTCAATAGCGCGTAGGTCAACGGCACCCGAGGCGGCCTGGACGATGCCGGTGGCATCGTCGTCGATGTGGAACGCCTCGACCTCGTCGAGCAGCGGGGCGAAGGCGGCGGCTGTCATGAAACTCAGGGGAGGTGTGTCTCCTGGCCCTCTGTGGGGCAGGCCGAGAGTGAAGACGGGTACCTCGAATAGGACGTCTGTGATGACGCTGGCGATGGGCTCTCCGTATTCCTCGTCGGAGTGGATGAGTCGTCGCGCCTGCTCGTCGATCGGCGCATCCCACGCTATGACGTCGAAATCGACGGCACTCAGTTCCCAGCCTCGCTGGGTGAGGAGCTGATGGACCTTCCCGATTTCCGTCCTGCCCTCGGAGCCGGCAACATCGCTGCCTGGATCCAGCAGAGCTTCAAGTCGCGCTGCCGGTGGAAGCTCGTAATCGTGCACTCGTTCGGCCTGCGTCTTAGAGCCGGGGGCGGGCGGCGCTGCGCGTCGTTCCGCGGCTGCAATGCGTTTCGCGACGGCGGGACTGATGCCGTTGGCGCTCTGAGAGGACTTCTGGCGGCTCGCTTTTCCCATAGGTCATGGATAGCGCAGAACGGGCCTCGGGAGTAATGACTCCTAGGCGACGAGCTCGACGTCGCGGAGTTCCTGGACGAGTCCGCGTCGAACGAACCGCCATGCGGTGTCGTGGTCTCCCCACCCGGCGCCGGTGCGGGGGTAGGCCGGCCACATGGTGTCGTCGCCTCGGTCATCGGTGGTGCGGAACATCACGGGTTGGCCGGGTCCGCGTCGAGTTCGTTGCTTCGGAGTGCGCCCCGCACGGTACGTGACGTCGGCGTTCCACCAGGCCCACTGTTCACGCTCGTGGGCGTACTGCTGTGACCGACGGGCGAGAGTCCCGTCGACGCCGAGGAGGCGAGCTGCGTGGCGGCGGAGGTCGTGCAGGCGTCGGCGCCATCCGATCGGGGTGGCGATCGCGAGGGAGTGTCTGCGGAGTCGTGCGATCGCTGCGCGTGCTCGGCCGAGCGGGAGGCCGGCGCGGGTCGCGATTGTCTCGGGGTTCTGCTCGTCGGTGGTGAGGGATTCGTAGGCGCGTCGGGCTGTAGGTCCGAGGCCTGCGCGGGTGAACACGTCGTGGCGGCCAGCGTCGATTCGGTCGTCGAGCTCGGCGACGAGGGAGGCCCGGACGTCGAAGAGTTCGGCCGGGGGGCGGGCGGTCACTTCTTGATGTGGCCCGTCTTGTTCGTCGGCTGTGGAGAACTGGTTCGACACCCGCCAGACGGCCGCGTTGGGGCCGTCGGCCGAGCGCTGGCGGGTGATCCATCCGGCGGCGCGGAGGCGCTGTAGGGAGCGGTCGACGGTCGTCGACGGCACTCCAGTCAGGTCGGCGATCGAGCGGAGCGCTGCGACGACGTCGCGCTGGCCGGAGTGCAGCGACAGCCAGGCGAGGGCGGTGAGGACGGTGGAGTCGTGGAGGTCTGCTTCGGCGCGGGTCCAGCGGCCGGGGGAGACGCGGAACGCATTCAGCATGGCTTCGGTCGTGGCCACGATCCCGCGGAGTTCCGTCAGGTCGCGCTGTGCGCGCTCCTGAGGGGCGTAGCGGTACGTGAGCGCCCGATCCTGCGCCTTAGCCCACTGACGCTCGAGGCGGGTCGCTGACTCCCGCTCTCGACGCGGTGCGCGTCCGCCGGTCGGGTTGTTGCGGGTGCGATAGTGCTCCATGCCGGGGGCGGTGCGGGCGGCATGCTCGACGTCGGCGTAGCTCCACCCGGCGACGGCTGCGCCGAGCAGGCACAGGTAGCCGGTTCGGGAGGGGTCGGTGCCGCCGGCGACGGTGGCCATGTGGGCGGCAGCCCACGCCGGCAGGGCGCGGTGGCCCTGGTGGCGGAGATCAACGGGCCCGGACGGGCGACTCTCGGCCGGGTCGATCGCGGGTCGGAGATGCCGGAACGCCTCGGTGACGCGGAGCAGGTCGGCGGCGGTGACGGAGGGCGTGCGGAGCACGTCGACGTCGTCGCCTCCGGCCATGACCTCGGAGGCGCCTCCTCGAGCGTGCGGGGAGCCCGGAGGGCGGACGGCGCCGGTGCGGTCGTTGCAGAGGAGGCCGTGGTCAAGCGAGGGCAGCACGGCGCGCGCTGCGGCGGCGAGCTGCTGCATGGCGGGCTTCGGGATGCCGGCGAGGGGGAGCCAGACGTGGAAGCCCCCGGTGGGGCTGGAACGGCAGACGACGTGGGGGATGCCGGCGGTGCGGAGGATGCGGACGAGCACGCCGAGATCCTCGGCCGCCTGGTCGAGGTCGTCGGCGCGCTTGGCGTCGAGGTCGAATGCGGCGAACCAGAACAGGTGGTCGACGTCGTCGCTGAGGTCGATCGTCCACGGGGTGCTCGGCGGCTGGTGGCCGAGCGTGGGGTACTTGAGCGGGTAGCTGTTGGACCGGATCGATCCGTCGGCCTCGGCGATCATCCGGTTCACGTAGCGCCGCTTGGCGATCGCGCGCGTCAACGACCACGCTGCGTCGGGCAACGACGTGGCGTCAGTAACACTCCGGGCGCGAAAATCTGTGACCGGTACCGGTTCATGGGTTACGATGTGAGCACCCCCTGGTCCTCCTGGTGGGTACGAAAAACGGCCCCGGCTTTACCGGGCTTCTTCGGGTAATCGGCTTCACACCTGGCTCAGGTCGGCAAACTTTCGACAGGTGAGAGGCCGCGAGACTTAGGCCCTCCGCTTCGGCGGGGGGCCGTTTCGCGTTTAGGCAGCGGGGATGGGCAGCTCCTCGCGATCGAACTTCGTGCGATCGATGGTCACCGGGACGCCGTCGGCATCCAGCTCGAGGGAGAGCAGGATCGCTTCGATGGCTTGAGCCTCCGAGATCCCGAGTGCGTCAGCAGTCGTCTTCACGACGCCCTTGGCCTGCGGTACGACGTGGCCGTACACGACAGGGTTGCCCTTGGCGGCGCCGGGCCGCCGACGAGTCCGATCGGTCATGAGAGGAACGCTAGCGTTTGTGCACGCTGGCTCTGGGAGCGGCGCGGCGTGTCGTCAGACCGCATCGTCTACCCCCGCGTCGCCGTGCTCGGCCGCGCCGAGCTCGTCGCGGCGCTTGCGCGGGACGAAGTCGGGTCGCTGGTTACTGGTCTGCTCGAGGAGACGCCGGATGGCGCTCTTCTCGATGAGCCACCGCTGACCTGGTCGCATGGCGGGGATCGTGCCGTCGCGAAGCCATCCGAAGATCGCGGGGCGACTTTTCCGGAATAGGACCATGAGGTCCTGGTAGGTCAGATGGTCCCCGTAGTCGTCGAGCGGGTCCGGGTAGGGCTCATGCTCGGGGAACGGCACGGTGGAGGTCGATTCGAGCCAGTTCCGTACGTCGGACTTGAACGTGATCCAGGAGTACGCGATCTGGTGACCGGGGATGGTGCCCTTGTTCAGCCACAGGCTGACGGTCGCCTGGCCGATGTTCAGGAGGCGTTGAAGGTCTTTCGACGTGAGGGTGGGCGGTAGGTCGTCCCAGTAGTCGTCTGCCATGCGAGAGGATGCTGCTCCGGTCGTGGGCTGGGCAATGGTCGCCGTCACGTCGTTGTGACGGGTGGGGGTTGTCTCCACCAACACGGGGCAGGTAGAAGTACCTCCCCCTGACGTCATTATCCCGTCTTGGTGCGAGTTGTACCCAACCTCGCCGTTCGTGGCGCTCATCTGGGGGGCCGCCCTTCGGGTACGTCGGCCGTGCTGAGTCGGACTCGGCACCTGACCTCGCCGAACTTGAGGAGGTCGCCGTCGGCGAGCACCATGGCGACACCGGGGGCCGCCTCGAAGTCGTGCTCGCCACGGCGGACGATGGTCCCGTTCCCGGTGTGCTGGTCGATGATCGCTGGCACGTCCTCGTGCCAGGTGATCGCGAAGTGCGTCCGAGAGAGGTTGCGAGTCTCGTCGACAACCTCGTGCAGCTCGATCGGTGCGCCGGTCGTGTTCACGGGTCGACGGCCCACGATTGCGTCGCCGGTGACGCGGATCGTGACGCTCGGGAAGTCGAGGGTGAGGGCCGGTGCAGCCGCCGGCTGGTGGCGGGCGACGAAGACCGTCATCTCGGCTTCCGAGGGCAGGTCGCTCGGAACCCATGTAGGCACGTCGGCGACGCGGGTGACGGCTTGGGGTGCGGGTGCCACCGGCGCCGAGGACGGTGCGGTGGCGGAGACGACCGGCATCCCGGCGGATTCGGGCCTGACAGCCCGTGAGACGGCCGTGGACGGCTCAACGGGTGTCGTCGGCTGAGGAGTGCCGGGACGACTCCGGGGAGCGGAGGCGGCGTCTGGACGTCGCCTGGGCCGCTTCGCCGGACGGACGGCGGGAGCGAGGTCCGTGATCCGACCGTCGGGGTGTGCGGCCAAGGTCCACTGGCCGTCCGGGTCGGAGGTCGTAAGGCGGACGGGCCGATGGAGAACGTCGCGGGCGACGGCCACCGCGTAGGACGTGATCTGTGCCCGGGCGTCGTCGATGTTCTCCGGGTGCAGGGGCACGTCGTGTCCCGCGAAGTTGATGTGCGCGGTGCCGTCCGGGTAGACGTTCCCGACGACGACGGGGAAGTGGGGGATCGCGTTGTCGCTCATTCGGTGTAGTTCCGCTTGCAGTCGTCGCCGCAGAGGGTCACGCCGAAGACGTTGAAGAACTTCTCCGGGTCGACGTAGCCGGTGACCGGCCCGCCGAGGCTCTGGGACTCGGGGAGGTCGCTGACGTCGGAGTTCGTGGAGCCCTGGGCGTCGATGCGAATGTCGAGGTGGCAACCGGTGGAGGGGCCGTTGGAGCCGACCTTGCCGATCTGCTGCCCGCTGGCGATCGCGTCGCCGACGGCGACCATCATGTCCGGCGGGTACATGTGCAGGTAGCTGATGGTGTAGCCCTCGGCGCTCTTGATCGAGAGGGTGTAGCCGGCCGCGACGGTCACTGTGCCGGCCTGAGCGGCGTAGACGGGCGATCCGCACGAGTAGCCGGTCTTGCCCGACGAGGAGCCGGAGACGCGCGTCTGGAGGTCGTCGGCGGGGTGCCAGGACGAGGCACCGGCGGTGGGAGCCTGGCGCGGACCGAAGTCGTCGGTCATGTCGAAGGGCGCGGTCAGGGGGAGGACGGTCCCGCCTGCGGAGCATCCGTTGGTGGGAGCGGGGGCACCGGGTGTCGCGGACGCCGACGGCGTTGGGGTCGGCGAGCTCGAGGAGACGGGGGCGGCGGTGGAGCCGCCTGAGCCGCCGGAGAGCTGCGTGACGATGTCCTGCGCGGCGGACTGGTACTGGCGGTAGTGGAACGGATCTTGATTGATCTGCACACGGTGGATGGCGATCGTCGGTTCGAGGTCTTCCCACCCGTCGACCTTCTGTAGGGCCTTGAAGAAGTTGGTCGCGCTGGTCGTGGGGTTCATGCGGTCTTCGTAGGACCCCCACGCGCCGTTCCCGCGCTGCTGGAACAGGCCGCGGCTGTCGGGACCGGCAGCGTCGCCACGGTCGAGGACTTGCAGGGTGGACTCACCGATGGCGGTCATGATGCCGATGACCTGCGCCTGCTGGGTCAGACCGAGGGCTTCTGCAGCGTTCATGATGTAGGCGGCGTTCTTCAACTGATCCCCGGAGAACCCATCGATCGGGGCGTGCTTCGCGGCAGCATCCACGTCGACACTGCCGCCCTGCATGGTGCCGCACGCGGCCGCGGCGCTGCCGCCGCCGAAGGAGAACACCACGAGGAACGCCACGAGCGCGATGAGCGCTGCTGGCGTTCCGATGAGGAGCAGGAGACCTTTTCCACCGTTGTTCATGCTGCGGGGCTCACCCTCCGGTCGCGGGACGGATCTCGTCGGCGAGCCACGGGGCACTGGTGCCGCTGCGGGACAGCGCCACGGTGTAGTCGCCGGCGTCGGTCGGGACCTTCACATTCAGCGCAACGTCGGTCGCGCCCGGGAGCACGGTGGCCGTCCCGGTGACTTTGTGCGCGGGGATCGTGGTCGGGTCTTGGCCGTCGTAGGCGACAGCTCCCGACTGGGACAGGAGGGGCGTCATCTGCTGCGCCCACGCGTCAGCGGAGAGCGTCGGCTGAGCGTAGGTGCGGACGACCTTCTCGGCCGCGGTCACGGCCGAGTCCTGCGCTCCCGCGGATGCTGCGGGAGCGGGCTGCGGCGTGGCGTCGTCGTGAACGGCAGGAGCCGACGTCGTCGACGTCGACGGCTCAGTGCTCTCACTCGTCGACGACGGCACCGGGCGGGTGTCGGGTCCTGTGGTGCCGTTCGTGCCGGAGCATCCGGCAAGGGCCACGACGGCCGCGAGGGCGAGTGGCGCTGCGGCGAGAGCGGCGCGGTTCACAGCCCACCCGCTACGGCGGCACCGGCGGCGAGCCACGCGCGCTGCGTGGCGGGGCGGAGGGCTCCGTAGTTGAGCACGTCCGCGCCGAGCGCGGGGTCGTAGGGGATCGTGACGACCTGGCGGGCGAGGCTCTGGAAGCCTCCGGCGATCTTGGTGAGATCCGCGTCCGGGAGGTCGTGCTTGTGCTTGCTCACGACGACCACGGCCTTGTCGGCGAGGTCGGAGAAGTGACCGCCTCGCTCGGCGAGGCCTTCGAGCAGGAGCGCTGCGGACTCGGCCGCCTTGGCCTCACCGATCGTGGGCACGACGATCTGGTTCGCCCGCTCGAGCGCGCGGACCCACATGGGGTCGGTCTCGTCGTTGCCGGAGTCGATGAACACGAGCCGGTAGAACTTCGACGCAACGGCGTGGATCGAGTCGACAGTCGTCGCGTCGAATCGCTGCTCCGTGGCCAGGACCTCGGGCTTGGAGCGCAGTACGTCGTAGCGGTCGCGGGTCTGGTGGTGCACGTAGTGCGCCAAGTCCGCCGACTGGGCGCCGGTCCCGAGGAGACGTTCGACCTGCGGCAGCAGGTCGAGGATGCTCGCGTCGTGGGGGCCTTGTTCGGTGGACCAGCCGAGGGTGCCGCGGGTCTGGTTGTTGTCCCAGGCCAGCACGCCGGCGCCGCCGTAGCGGGCGAACACGCTCGACAGGCTGATCGTGGTCATGGTCTTGCCCACGCCGCCCTTGCCGTTGACGATCGCGATCGTCCGGGGGCCAGGCCAGTGCTGGCTGACCATGCGGGACCACTCGCGCTCGCGCCGTTCTGACTCGGACGGGGACACGCGAATGCCGATGCGGGAGAGCGTGCCGCGGAGGCCCTGCGTGGCGGGTTCCTCCACCTCTTCGCGGGTGAGGAACGACTGACGTGCAGCACGTCGGGTTGTTGGCTGGTCGGAGATCTCGGCGGCCGGGGACGTGAGAGGAGTGCTCAACGGCTCGGGAGGGAGGCTAGGGGCAGTCGGAGTGACGACCACCGGTTCCGCGACCACCGGCGAGGCGGGAGGTTCGACGCCGGGCGCGATCGCCGCGATGGCGTCGGCGGGGTCAAGGTCGCTCAGCGGCTCGGTGACACCGTTGGGCTGAACGGAGAGGGTCTGGGTGCCGTAGCGGTCGTGCGTCGTCAGACGGACGGCCCGGTGCATCTGCTCGGCGGTGCCGCGCACGCTCGTGAGGATGCTCTGCCGAATGTCGGCTTCGGTTGCTTCTTCGTAGGCCATCGGGACACCATTGACGGTTAGCACGCCGGTGGCGCGGCCGTCGGTGGTAGGGGTGATGGTTGCTTCGATGCGGGGGAATGCGGGGATGGTGGGTGAGTCAGTCATCGTCGCCTTTCGGTGTCGGGTCGGTCAGGGTTCGCGTCGTGTGGTGTGCGATCAGGTAATCGCGCAGCTCGGAGCGGGGGACCCTCCACGAGCCGATCTTCACCCCGGGGAGACGTACGTCTGACCGAGGGTGCATGAGGAGGCCGCGCACGCGATCTGGACTGAGACGGAGAACCGCCGCGACGTCCTTGACCGTGAGCATCGTTCCGTACGGAGCGAGGTCCGAGTCGGGCCAGTTCATCCATTCCCCCCACGTTGGTAGCTGATGGTGCACAATCGTAGGGGAAATCTGATCCGGTTGCACCAAAGTTGCCCAAGTCGGTTATATTGCTATCAGGCCGATGTAACTTGTCGCTTCGGCGGTCCTCCGTTCGGAGGACACGGCGGGGACAGGAATTGAGAAGCCCGAAGGGGCGGATGGGGGTCGCATGAGCGACAACGCGAATCCATGGGTGACGGGGGGACCGGTCTCCGACGAGGAGCCCGAAGTCATCCCGGAGACGTCACCCATGACGCGCCGGGAGGCGCTTCGTGGACCGTCGGCACCGCAGCCGACGGCTGTACCGGTACCCGAGAGCGCCGACCGCCTGCCGACGCGGCAGGTCTACGGCGGAGCCACGATGTGGTGGGTCGGCGCGCATGGCGGCGCCGGCGAATCCACCCTCGCGAGCCTGGTTCTCGGATCGCAGCCCGCCGGCCACGCGTGGCCGATCGCGGGGGAGCGAGGCACGGTCAACCGCGTCATCGTTCTTGCCCGCACGAACTTCTCCGGTCTCATGGCGGCGCAGCGCGTCGCCCGTGAGTGGGCTGCGGGGACCACCGGCGACGTCGTCGATCTCGCCGGCCTCGTCCTCGTCGCGGATGCTCCGGGTCGCCGACCCAAGGAGCTCCGCCAGCTCGAGCAGCACGTCGCGGGTGGCTACCCGCGGGCGTGGACCCTGCCGTGGGTTGAAGCGTGGCGGATGGGAGCCGCATCCGCGGCCGACATGCCCCGCGAGTACCGCTCGCTTTTGTCCGACCTGAACCTCACCGCTTCATCCAACTGACCACCGCTCGAAAGGGAATCGATCATGTCCACCACTCTCCTGGCACTCGATGTGCTGAACACCGCCGCCGCTCACGCTGACCACGTGCAGCACCTCCTCGCCGTAGTGGTCCCTGACGGCGACGCGAAGGCACCCGCCGGCTGGACCGAGAAGTTCGGGAGGATCATCGGGATCGCGAAGTGGATCCTCCTGCCCCTCGCCGTCCTCGCGCTGATCGCGACTGGTGCGGCACTGTTCCAGCAGAACCGCCACGAGGGCGGCGAGATCCAGCAGCGCCTCATCAAGATCGGCTTCGGTCTGTTCCTCGGTCTCGGCGCCGCGTCCGCTGTCAGCTTCCTCGTCTCCTAACCCCGGCCGCCGGGGATCGCCTCAACAGAAAGCACCTACATGAGCAACGCAGAGCAGCCGTTCTACCGCCGCCCACTGTGGATCGTTGTCGCGATCTTCATTGCCGTCGTCCTCGTGGGCGGCGGCATTGCCGCTGTCACGGGGGCATTCGACGGCAGGAAGACCACCGCAAGCCCGACGGCCTCAGCTACTTCAACCGCATCGTCCCTGCCTGCCGGTGCAGCGTCGATCTGCGGGCTCAAGGGCTACGAAACCTCAGGCACTCTTTCCTCCGCACCCACCGCAGAGTGGAAGATCATCGGCAGCACTGCCGCGCCCCAGTCGGCAGCAGCAGGACCGGGCAAGAACGAAGACGGCGGGCTATTCAACACGTGCTTTGCGCACACCCCGACGGGCGCTCTGTTCGCTTCGGCGAATTACCTGGCGACCACGACTGACAGCCGCAACACGTCCCGCATCTGGGAACTGTTGGCGAATGGCAAGGCGAAAGACCTGCTTCGGTCCACGCCCCCGACGGACAACGTCGACGCCTCGACTCGCGGCCAAGTGTCTGGGTTCAAAGTCGACTCCTACGAGGGGTCGTCAGCCACCATCGACCTTGCCGTGACGATCTCCGGGACCGGGTCGGATGATCAGTTGATCAGCTATCCCGTCGTCCTCAAGTGGGAGGACGGCGACTGGAAGGTCGTCTTCACGGAACAGGGCCCTCCCATCGCGCCATCGGCTCTGTCGAGCCTCGGTGGCTACGTACCTTTCAGCGGGGTGTGACATGGCTTCAGACATTGACTGCTCGAAAATTGGGATGCCGCTCCTGCACCCCATTCAGTGCGCTGGCCAGGCGGCCAGCGACGTAGTTAGCAAGGCCGCAAACGACACCGTCCAGCAGCTCATGAACAATGCGCTCGAGACGTTCGGCAAGATTGTCGGCTCCCTCGGGACCCTGTGGGTGACGGTGCCTGCACCGCAGCTCACGAAGGGCGACGCGGACACCACGACGTACACGCAGCCTGACAAGGTGACGGCGAACTTCGACACGATCCTCGGTTACATCGCGTGGATCGGGCTGGTGATCGCCGTGCTGTCGATCATCGGGTTCGCGATCATGTTCATGCGGGCCCGCTCCGAGGAGACCGGGCTCGACAGCATGGGGCGGCTCGGGCTTGTCTTCGGGGGTGTGTTCCTGATCACCGGGGCGTCGTCCCTCGTCGCCTGGCTGATTCCTACGACCGCACCGGGCGGGTCGTCGACGACGGTCGGATTCCTACAGGGATCGACCTGGTACATCGTCCTCACGTTGGCGGTTGGCTCGGTGATCATCGCCGGAATACGCATCGCGTGGACGCAGCGCTCCGAGCCGATTCGGGAGCTCCTGCGCTCGGTCCTCACGCTGATCATGGTGTCGACGATGGGGCTGACGGTCATCCAGCTCGCGGTCGCCGCGGGCGACGCATTCTCGATCTGGGTGTTGAACAACGCGACGGATTGCAGCGTCGCGTCTGACACCGGGACGTCGTCGTGCTTCGGCACGAACGTCGCGGGAATGATCGCGCTCACGTCGACGTCGCCGATCGGCACGATCGGGATCTTGATCCTGGCGCTGATCGCGATCCTGATGACGTTCGTGCAGGTCGCTCTCATGGTGGTCCGCTCGGCGATGCTCGTCCTCCTCGCGGGAGTCCTCCCGCTGACGGCGAGCTTCACGAACACCCCGACCGGTAATCAGTGGTTCCGCAAGTCGCTCGGGTGGCTCATCGCGTTCATCGTCTACAAGCCCGCCGCCGCGCTTATCTACGCCGCGGCGTTCAAGCTGGTCGGCACGGACCTGTTCGCGAAGGACGACGGCGGTCTGTGGTCGATCATGACCGGCATGGCGCTGATGATCATCGCCCTGATCGCCCTCCCAGCTCTCATGCGCTTCATCGCACCGATGGTCTCGGCTGCCGGTGGCGGTGCCGCTGGTGGGGCCATGGTCGGCGCTCTGGGCGCGGTCGGCGGTCAGGCGGCGACAGGTGCGATCGAGAAACTCAAATCGTCCACGAGCCGTTCGACAAACGAAGGTGGTGGCGGAGGTGGCGGCGAGGGCGGAAAGCCCACCGGAGCCTCCAACGCGTCCGGTGGTCGGGGTGACGCCGCGTCGAAGGCTTCGCCCAGCGGCGCCGGTGCCAGCACGGCCGCCAAGGGCGCGCCGACTGGTGCATCCGCGAGCGGAGCTGGTGCGAGCGCTGGTGCCGCCGGTGGCGGTGCAGCGGCCGGTGGTGCAGCCGCCGGAGCTTCCGGGGCCGCAGCGGCGGCCGGTCCGGCCGGTATCGCCGTGGTCGGTGCACAGAAGGTGGCCGAGGGGGCCAAGAAGGTCGCCGACGGTGTCAAGTCCGCGGTCGACGATTCAGCGGGAGAGGGCCCTTCGGGGTCCCAGTAAGGGGTAGATCATGACCAACTTGGACGGCCGCGCGTCGGCCCGCACCTATGGCAACTGGCGCAAGCCCCGCACCCGCGGTGTGGGCGCCCTGGGCATGTTCCCGACGATGTTCGGGTTCGGCGGGGCGGTCATGGTCGTCATCGTGGCCACCACCAAGGGCCTGCTGGCCGGCGTTCTCACGGCGGCGGTCTTCGCCGTCATGCTGGGGACGATCGCAATCAAGGACAAGCACGGAGAGTCAGGGATGATCCGCATGATGAATCGCATGGGGTGGTTGTTCGCCAAGAACCGCGGATCTCACCTGTACCGTTCCGGGCCTCTCGGCTTCGCGGAGTGGGGCACAGCGCAGCTCCCCGGCCTAGCTGCGGGATCTCGCTTGACGGAGTGGCAGGACTCGTACAGTCGCCCGTTCGCGATGATCGAGCTGCCGTCCAAGAACGACTTCACCATCGTTATCGGCACCGAGCCTGACGGGTCGGCACTCGTTGACCAGGAGCAGGTCGATATCTGGGTCTCCGAGTGGGGCACCTGGCTTGAGGCTCTGGCCGACGAGCCCGGTCTGGTTGCCGCGTCGGTGACGGTCGAAACTGCCCCCGACACCGGGACTCGCCTTGAGTCGGAAGTACTGGGTCGGATCGACGAGCGGGGGGCAGAGTTCTCCAAGAAGGTTCTGCGGAAGATCGTCGCGACGTACCCGGCGGGCGCGGCGACGATCAAGGCGTACGTCGCGGTCACCTTCAACGGGCAAACCCGCACGGGCGGCAACAAGCGCACGGCCGAGGAGATGGGCCGGGAGCTCGCTTACCGGCTCCCTGGCCTCACTCAGGGCCTCTCGTCGACCGGTGCAGGCTCCGCCCGCCCGCTGACGGCACAGGAGCTGTGCGAGGTCGTCCGTATCGCGTACGACCCCGCCGCGGCGATCCTTATCGACCAGGCGAACGCCGCCGGTCAGCCGCCGGAGCTGTACTGGCCGGAGGTCGGCCCCACAGCCCACCAGGCGTCGTGGGACTCCTACCGCCACGACTCGGCCTTGTCGGTGTCGTGGATGATGTCTCAGGCCCCGCGCGGCAACGTCGGCGAGTCGATCCTGTCTCGTCTCTTGGCTCCTCACCGTGACATTGCGCGCAAGCGCGTCACGATGCTCTACCGCCCGATTGATTCGCAGCGGGCTGCGGCGATCGTCGAGTCGGACAAGCGCGATGCGGAGTTCATCCTCGGATCTTCGAAGCGTCCCACGGGCCGGTCGCGGAAGGACGCCGTGGCGGCGTTCGCGAACCAGGCGGAAGAGTCGACCGGCGCCGGCTTGGTGAACTTCGGCATGGTCGTCACCGCGACCGTCGAGGACCCGGCAACGATCGAGGACGCACGCGCCGCGATCGACAGCCTCTCCGCTCAGGCCCGAGTCCGGCTGCGCCCGGTGTACGGGTCGCAGGATTCCGCGTTCGCCGCGGGCCTGCCCCTCGGTGTGGTGCTCTCCCGGCACCTCGCCATCCCGCACGACATTCGCGACCAGCTCTGATGAGCGACGAGTCCGCATACGACGAGGGAGCTGCACATGCCAGCGATTGAGAAGGGGACCCGTCGGGTCCAGAAGAAGCGCGCGAAGGCCCTGACCCCGGTCGCAGCGATGGCGAAAGCTGACACGAAGAAGAAGCTCACCAAGAAGGAGCGGCAGGCCCTCAAAGCGGCAGGGCAGTCGTTCAAGCGCCCGGGGGCGCGCGGCTGGATCGGTCGCGGCCGCGGTGAGACGGTCGTCGTCCAGCCCGCTCCCGAATGGCGCGGCACGACGGTGCAGGTGTGCGGCCTCTGGCCGTACGCCGTCGGCGCGGGGAGCCCGATCAGCGGTGTTCCGCTGGGGCTGCACCTCGACACCGGCTCCACGGTGTGCGGTGACCCAATCTCGTGGTTCCAGTCCGGGATCATCTCGAACCCCTCGATCTTCGCCCTCGGCCTACCGGGCCTGGGGAAGTCGACGCTGATTCGCCGCATGTGCGTCGGCGGCGACGGCATGGGCTACCTGCCGCTCGTACTCGGAGATCTCAAGCCGGACTACGTCGACATGGTTCGCGCTCTCGACGGCCAAGTCATCACCCTCGGAAGAGGCCGCGGGCACCTCAACATTCTTGACCCGGGCGGGGCGATCGAAGCAGCCGAGCAGCTGCGTGTCGCCGGTTTCGAGGAGCAGCGTCAGCAGCTCATCGCCGATGCCCACGGGCGCCGGAACACGATGGTGTCCTCCCTCCTGACGATCCTCCGCAAGCAGCCACCGAACGACGTCGAAGAGTCGATCATCGACGCGGGCCTCCGCGTGCTTGATGACGAGTTCCAGGGAATCCCGGTCCTCTCCGACCTCCTCGAGGTCATCCAGTCCGCGCACCCGGCACTCCGCGACGTCGCGGTAGACCGGGGCAGCATGGAGCGATACCAGGAGATCACGCGGGGCCTGGAGGCGTCGCTGATCAGCCTGAGCCGCGGCGGGCGTCTCGGCGAGATTTTCTCTCAGCAGACAGACGTCGACATGAAGCGCGACAAGCCGGTGGTCTACGACGTGTCGAGCATCGACGAGTCCGACACCGACCTGCAGGCGGCCGTGCTCCTGGCGTGCTGGTCTCAGGGCTTCGGCACGGTGAACGTCGCGACCGCTCTCGCCGACGCGAAACTGCAGCCGCGTCGGCACTACCTGATCGTCATGGACGAGCTGTGGCGGGCCCTCCGCGTCGGGAAGGGCATCGTCGACCGTATCGACTCGCTGACCCGTCTGAACCGTCAGCGGGGCGTGGGCCTGGCGATGATCACGCACACCATGTCCGACCTGATGGCCCTCCCCGATGAGCAGGACCGGATGAAAGCCCGCGGGTTCGTCGAGCGCGCTGGGATGATCGTGGCCGGCGGACTACCCCGCGCGGAAATGTCGATGCTGACTCAGGCCGTGGCGCTGTCCCGGTCGGAACAGAACCTCGTCATGTCGTGGCAGAACCCGCCCGGCTGGTCGCCGGAGCAGCAGCCGCCCGGACGGGGGAAGTTCCTCATCAAGGTCGGTGGGCACCCCGGCATCCCTGTGCACGTAGAGCTGACCGAAGAGGAACGGTTCATCAACGACACGAACAAGGCATGGCACGCAACCGAGTCGTTCCCAGAGCCGGACGAGACGGTCGGCCTGGCCCAGGACATTGGGGTCGTCAGCGACGACCCGGCACTCGAGGAGGGGGCAGCATGAGCAATCAGCAGACGAACCGGCGCACGGAGCCGGGACGTTCGGACCCGAACGTCAAGCTCTACACGACCATGTTCGGCATCCTCGCCGGCGCCGTCGTCTCGGCATGGGTGGGCCTCGTGATGGCGTCCAAGCTCAGCGACACCAACCCGAACCTGCCGCGTGATCCGTTCAAGATCGCCACCGGCATCAAGAAGGGCACGATCGAGTGGACGTCGCTGGCGACGGTCCTCTCGATCATCGTCGTGGTGATCCTGATCGCCCTCGTCGTGGTCTCGATTCGAGTACTCCGCCCGTCGACGAAGAACCGCACCCGTGCGGACTCGGCTGCGAAGTACTTGGCGTCGACGAAGGATCTCGTCGAGCTGCAAGAGAAGCGCTCTCTCGAGAAGGCCGCCCGGCTCGGCCTGCCGGACTGCCCGGGCGTTCCGCTCGGCAAAGACATGCGCACAGGCCGGATGCTCTACGCCTCGTGGGAGGACGTCACGATCGGCATTGCCGGCCCTCGAGTGGGTAAGACGACGTCGTTGGTCGTTCCAGCGATCCTGGCCGCCCCCGGTGCGCTCCTGACGACGTCGAACAAGCCCGACACCGTCGAGACGACCCGGAGCATGCGTGACAAGGTCGGCACGACGTGGGTCTTCGACCCGCAGCAGCTCGTGAACGAGGAACCTTCTTGGTGGTGGAACCCGCTCTCGTACGTCACCGACGACACCACGGCTGCCCGGCTCGCCGGGCACTTCGCCGCGGGATCTCGTGAAGTGGGCGACAAGGGCGATGCGTTCTTCGACCCGGCCGGTAAGGATCTCCTCGCCGGCATGCTCCTCGCCGCCGCTCTTGACAACCGTCCGATTACGGACGTGTTCGCCTGGCTGACCAACCCCGACAATCGCGAGATGGTCGCCATCCTCCGCAACAACGACTACCCGCTGATCGCGAACGACGTCGAGAGTGCTTCGCGCACGTCTCCGAAGCAGCGCGACGGTGTCTACGGCACCGCCCGGAAGATGGCCGCGTGCTTGAAGAACAGCAGCATCGGCAAGTGGGTCACCCCGCTCGGCGGATCGGTTGCTGGCGATCGCCGCAAGCAGTTCAGCCCGGACGAGTTCGTGCGCGGCACCGACACCCTGTACTCGCTCTCTAAGGAGGGTGAGGGCACCGCGGCGCCGCTCGTGACCGCGCTGACCGTCGCGGTCGTCGAGGCTGGGGAACGTTTCGCCAAGACGCAGCCCGGCGGCCGCATGGCGACCCCGTTGCTCTGCATCCTCGATGAGGCGGCGAACGTGTGTCGGTGGAAGGATCTCCCGGACCTCTACTCGCATTACGGCTCCCGCGGGATTCCGATCATGTCGATCTTCCAGTCCTGGTCACAGGGCGTCGACGTGTTCACCCTCGCCGGCATGCGGAAGCTCTTCTCGGCCGCGAACGAGGTCGTGTACCTCGGCGGTGTGAAAGAGACCGAATGGCTCCGTGAGCTCTCGGAGCTGCTCGGTGACTACGACCACGAGACGGTGTCGTACTCGATGAACCGCGGAGTGCGTTCCACGAACGTGCAGAACAGCCGCCGCCGAATTCTCGACACGTCTGAGCTTGCCGAGCTGCCCCGCGGCCGCGCGATCCTTCTCGCATCGGGACTCCGCTCGTCCATGATCAAGACGGCCCCCTGGTTCGAGAGCGCCGACGCGGAGAAGATCACCGAATCGATCGCGTCGTACAAGTCGGGCGAGCGGGTGCAGCGGACGGCGTCGACGACGGCCACCGTGGCCACGGCTGTCGCGCCGGCCGACAACCCCTGGCTGAACGGCTCGACGGTGCAGCCGATCGAGACGGAGACCGAGCGATGACCGACACAGACATGTGGGAAGCGGACGAGGTCGAGGACGACGAGGTCGCGGAGCCGGAGACCTATTTCGGCTCCGTCGACGAGTTCGTGCGGGACTTCCTGGTCACTCAGTACCGCCGTGAGATCAGCCCTATGAGTCAATTCCGGTGGGATGCCCGCTGGTGGTTGCACCCCGAGGCCGTCTCCCGCCTCGAGGCGCTATGGCGCGCGTGGGAGCACCTACGCAACGATCCGGCGACCGGCATGAGCGTCTGGTGGCGTGACCACGCGGATCACCACATGGGCGTCCTCCTGAGCGCCGATGGACCGTTCGGGAAGACCTCGGACACCACCGAACCCGGCGCACCGCTGCCTTACGCTCCACCGCCGCCTGCGCTCTACCCAGACGTCAGGGCTCTCCCGAACTGAGATCACCGACACCCTCGCCGGACCGGGATAGCGGAGCAACAGCACGCCGGCAGGTGTGCCACGATCGGCTCTCCCGGTGCCGACGAGGCACCACGAACAAGAAGGACGCCGCCCCACAGGGGCGGCGTCCTTCGTTGTGTGGACCCGTGGGCGTCAGCTCAGCCACTCCCACGCGGTGACGTGACCGGCGGTGAGCCCCGCGCCTCGGACAACTTCCATCGGGTCGTGGAACCAGTAAGGCTCTCCACCTGCCCACCCGAATGCGGCCTCAGCGGCAGACGCCGCGGTAGATCCCGCGGGGTCGATCGCGTAGAAGGCCTCGACGGTGACCATGACGCGAGGGTCCTCGCCCTGGATATGCGGCACGAGGTGAACGGCCGTGACGGGCACCCCGTTCGCTTCGCGAACCGCCGTCCATGCGGCGCGCAGCTGGCTCGAGGTCACCTGCTGGCCGTCGACCGGGCACGACACCTCGAGCACCAAGTCGTCAGGGTGTTCGGCAGCCACCTCGAACCAGTCCAGCGTCTCCGTCCAGAGCGTGCAGAGGGTCGGTGCCGGCACGTCGGTCGCCGGCGTCGCACGACCTTCGACGAGAGCCCTGAGCCATTCGGGCATACCGGCGGAAGGTGCGAGCGTGTACTGCTCGGGACCGCCGCTGAACGCGTTGTAAACGGCGAACGCAGCTTGCCACTCTGCTCGTGGCCACTGCGCGACGTAGGCCTCGTCGGGCCCGCCCACAGCGCGAATGAAATCGTCGAGGACGACACTCATCAGCGGCCCCGCTCGCCACGCTCGCGAGTGGCGCCCATCGCCTTCGTCGCGGCCTTCCGTGCCTTGGCTGCGCCCCGGGTGCTTGCCACGGCCGCGCGCGGGTGCTTCGCGTTGGACACGTCGGAGCCGTACTGCGCCTGGATCGCGACCGCGTCGACCCCTTGCGCGGCCATCGCCTCGGCGTGGGTGTCGCGTCGGTCGGCGCTGTCCCACGTCGCCTCTCCGGCGGCACGGTCCTGGTCGCCGGCGGACTGCTCCGTCGTCGCCGTCGTCTGCGCGGCGGTGCGTGCGTCTGCGAGGCGATCGCGCATCCCCACGGAACTGTCGTGGCTGTCGCGGGTGTCGTTGACGATCTGGTCCCACGACCGGTCATCGTCGCGGTCCACGTCGGACTCGTCCGGCAGGCCCCGGCTCATGAACTCGGCCGAGGCGAGGAACTTGTCAATCCGCTCGGCCTCGTACTCGTTGAGGGTCAACGTGATCGTGCGCTCCGCGTTCGGGTCGAGCCGTTCCGGCTCGGGATAGGGGTCGACGTAGTCGGCCCCGATCTCGCCGTTCGGACCGACACCTTGAGCTCGTTCCACGTCACCGCGGGCAGCCTCGGCGGCCTGGTCGTGACGGTCGGCGGCATTGAGGAGGGTGTCAGCCTCGCGACGTTCCTCGGGCGTCGATCCCTGCACGTCGATGACCTCACCGTCGGCCTCGCGCTCTCGCAGAACGTCGGCGACCCGGTCCGGGTCGGCGCCGAGGTCGTTGACGTCGAGCCCGTACCGTTCGCGGAGCTCGTCGCCCATCTTCGCGTGCGCGGCCGCGAGGTTCGGGTCGTCGTCCTTCCACGCCGCCGTGGTCTCGTAGGCGTGCGCAATGTCCTCGGCCGAAGCGCGGTCCCACCACGCCGGCTCGTTGACCGGCTGCACCTGAGCGCGCGCCAGCACCCGTTCCTGCTCGTACTGGGCCTGCAACTCTCGGGCCCGCTGCGTGCTCTCCGCCTCAGCCCGTCGTGCGGCTTCCTCCCGCGCACGGGCGATGGTCTCACCGATGCGCCCGGCGGACGCGACAAGGGTCCGAAGGACCCCCTCGAGCTCGCCCTCGACCTCGCCAGAATGTACGTTCCCCACGTCGCTCATGTGATCCCCTATCTCTCGTGTCCGTCGCGGTCTGGACGGATGGTTGGTGTGACCGGTCGCGCCGGTTCGATCCGGTTCGGCACGGGACTGCTCGGCGTCCTGGGTGCCTTGCCTCGTTGGGCTTGCAGGAGACGCACGGCCAGCTCGGCGTCAGTCTCATTCGCCGGTGCGGGCACGTTCCGATCGGGCGCGGCACGGCCCGGCGCGACAGGCAGCTCGGGCAGCCGAGCCCGGAGCGCGTCGAGCTTGGAGCCCATCGCCTGCGAGATCTGCTGCGCTTGGCGGGCGTCTTGGATGGCGTTGTGCGACTCGAACAGCGCGCGGGTAGTGGAGACGAGCTGGCGGAGCAGGATGGCCTCGGCCATCGTGCCCTTCCCGCCCTTTGTCGCCATCATGAGCAGCATCGCCGCACCCGACGCGGAGGCCATGCCGGACGGCTTGGGCTTCACCTGGTGCTTGCGGATCTGCGCACTCCGGGCGAGCACACGCGACGCATCGGCCAGCGGTCCGGGCGTCTCCTCGACACGCTCGGACCATGCCGCGAAGGCGGCGCTGGTCTCCTTGGCGACGATCGCCCACGTTGCCCGATCGTCCTTCGGGACGTCGCGCAACTGACGGCGGAGCTCAGTCACGTTGGCGGTGTAGTCCTGCCACATTTCCGGTGTCGGTTCGCGCAGCTCGGCGCCGGGGTGGACGGGCTTGTACCGAACCGGGTTCCGCCAGGTGGCCTGCCACTCGGCGGCACCCTCGGACGCCGCCTGGGGGCTGTCCTCCCACCCTTCCCGGAGGCGCTGCAACGTCAGGTCGCGCGCCAGTCGACCACCGCCGTGCCAGACGATCGGCTCGCCCTTCACCGGGCGGATCGCGACCGAGTACCCGGCGACAACGTCGTCACGACCGGCGGCAAAGCGGGGCTTGGCGATGATGCCGAGCTGGTGCAGTCGACGGACAAACTCGCCCTCGGTCTGCGCCGCTCCCGACGCGGCACGGACACCCCGCTCGAGGCGACGTGCCTTCACCTCGGCCGACCCGGCGCGCTCGGCGATGCTGCGCTCCGACGGCTTCTCGCCACGCTCGGTCGAGGCTGCCAGGCGAGACGTGGTGAGTTGCAGCCGGTACTTGACCTCGAGGTCGCGGGCAATGTCCTGGGACCGCTGACGATCGCGGTGGACGTTCACCTTCGTGCCATCCTCGCGCACGAGAGACACGGCAATGTGAATGTGGTCGTTGCCGTTCGTCGACAGGCCGTGACGCACCGCAACCCACCGGGCCGGCGACCGACCGGACCCGGCCTCGGTGAACTCCATCGCATCGACAAAGTCGGTCGCGATCGCGTTCCACTGCTCGTCGGAAAGCTGACCCTCCTCGGCCTTCAACGACAACGACGCGTGCCACACGTGAGCGTCAACGCGCTCCTTGTGAACCGCTCCCGTCTCCGGGTCGGTGATGGTCTTGAGCTGCGTGACCTCCGTACCGAACACGCGGTGCGGCTCGTCGAGGTCGCGTGCGATCGCGAGTGCAGTGTCGCGGTCGAGGACGTCGTCGCCGTACATGGCCATGATTGCCGGGTCGCCGGCCACGAGGTGCTGATCCTCGTGCTCGTTCGACCGACCCTCCCCGGCGAGGTAGACCATGAGCCCACCCATGCGATCGCCGCGGGTGATGTTCGGCATCATGACTCGGCCAGCCGCTCGATGGCCGCGCTGATCCGAGGAACGAGGACCCGGTACTCCTGCACGATCGCCTTCGCGTCGTCAGGGAAGGCCTTCTCCTCGTTCGCGAACCGGGCGAGCTGGTTGACGTTGTTCGCGACGTTCGCGAGCAACCGGCGAACCGCGAAGAGCTCCGCGATCGCTTCCTTGCGATCGGTGTCGGTCTCGATGTGCGTGTTCATCGCCGACTCGACCATGAGACGTGGCACGGTCACGCTCCGAGCGATGGCACGAGCCGCGAGCTGCACGTCCTCCTGCGGCGTCACCTTCACGGTGTAACGCTTCTGACGCGGCCCCCCGGCCGCGTTCGCACGCCGCTGACGACCGAACAGGTTTCGTTCGTTCGGCTCCGACATGACGCACCTCCTAGCCCAGCGCAGCGACCCCGGAAACCGGGGCTTCATACGTCAAGTATGCCGCCGAAGACGCGCAGCGTCCAGAGGCCAAGCGAGTTAGGGCACCTAACTCTATAGCTTGCTCCGTTGGGACTCCGCCCCGATGGAGCCAAAGGCGAAATGGGCCTAGCCGGGACGGCGGTACCGAAGGGGCTGGTCTCCTGAGGGTGTGTCGCCGTAGGCTGGTCACATGAGCGATGCGATTGTGACCCCAGAGGATGCCGCCGACGCGGCGAGGCGACTGCTAGAGGCGAACGTGAACGAGCGTGTCAACGCCGTTCGTGAAGTCGCCGAGGCGGCCAACGATGCCGACGCCAAGGAGCGCGACGCCGCGGCGGCGCGTGACCGTCACACGCGCGCGTGGGACGCAGCCCTCAAGGCCGGCTGGTCCGACAAGGAGCTGCGGCAGACGGGCGCGCGTGCGCCCGGTGCAGCGACCGCGAAGCGTCGCACGCGACGACCGGCGTCGGCTCCCATGACCACGACCGAGAGCGAGTAGCCCGGACACCAGAGTGTCACGAGTGCCCCGTCGAGTTCTTGTCGGCGGGGCACTTCTCTGTGCGCGGTGAGTGACAGCGACAGACGTCACGACCAGAGCACCGCGGAGCGGAGTCGCTGCGCTCCGGGAGGAGCCGGCTTCGCCGGCCGAATTCGTTCTTTTGCCTGTGAAGCCTGCGGCGATTGTACGGTCGGCGGTCAGAGCGCAAGCGGCAAGCCGCCGGGCGTCTCAGAACTTTGGGACGCGGTCGCAAGCTCCCTTATTTCGCCCCAAACTTCTCAGCCACCCGCCCCAAGGGGTTGCCCTCTGCCCTTCTCCCTGATCGGCACTACGTGCCTTCACAGGCAAAAGAACGAGAGGGAGTGGATCTGATGAGCACACACAAAGTGGTTCTGTATGGACAGCCCGGTTGCGGTCCGTGCGTGGCCGTGAAGGCGTCGCTGGACCGGGCGGGTGTCGAGTACGAGTACGTCGACGTGGCCGCCTCGCCGGAGGCGTTGGCGCACGTTCAAGACCTCGGGTACGCGCACACACCCGTGATTGAAAGTGGCGACGATCACTGGACGGACTTCCGTCCCGACAAGATCGCAGCCCTAGCGGCGGTGGTGTCATGACCGGCGCCCAGCAGCCCCTACTGATGCTCGAGCCGCTGCACCGGGAGCCGACGGTTAGGGGTCTTTTGAACGAGGCTCAGGCGGCCCGTGCGATCGGCGTCACCGTCAGCGAGCTCCACGCGATGACGACCGCCGGTCTCGGCCCGGTCGGATTCGCTCTGACGCCTCGCGTCGTACGGTACGCACCCGCCGACGTCGCCGCGTGGAAGGGCCAGCGGGTGCGGTGATGACGATGACGCACTCCCCCGCGGACTCTCCGCCGGCCACCTACAGCCCGGAGAACGATCCGATCAACGACGTTCACCTGTGGGAGCTCACCGAACGGGAGCGCGTCATCTACGAGCTGGGGTTCCACGTGGGCTACGCCGCCCGACAGGGCGAAGTCGACCAGCTCGACCACGAAGCTGACCGGCTCTATCGGGCCGCATTCGACCACCGCGACTGCACCTGCTGGCGGCGACGCCCGCACCGCGTCACCTGGTGAGAACCAGTTCCACAGAGTCAGAATGAAACCACTAAGGGGAGGACACACCATGAACGAGAACGAGATCCAAGCCGCTAGAGAGCAAGCGCCCGCGTCCCGAGCTGCACTCGCGCAGCGTCAGGAGAGCGCCTACATGAAGGGTTACGACGAGCGGATGAAGTCCGGCCAAGAGTGGTCGGATGGGGGGCCGGCCCAGCGCCTCGATGTGGCAGCGGACGTCGCCACCGCGAAGGTGGGCGCTTACCAAGAGCTCGACCAGTTGGGCGCCTTCCTGGACAACGAGCTCGGCGGCGACGAGGGCTCTGATCTCGCCGCGTTCCGGCCTCTGTCGCCGGAGGTCGAGGACGCGTTCGAGCGTGCTTCCTACCTCGCTGGCCGGTGGTCGAAGTCGGGTGTCGCGATGGACGCGCTTCTCGAGGCGGTCGAGGACCACCAGTACTCCCGCGACACCGTCGGATCGATCCACGCCGTCAATCCCCAAGAGGCCTCATTCGGCTACACCTGGGCAGCAAGGCAGTCCGCGGAAGCCGGCCTCATCGGCATCGACAGGACCGCAGAGGAACGCGCCGCAGCGTCGCTGTCGACCGACCGGCCGAGCGTCGCTCCGCTCTCTCCCGCCATGCAAGAGAGAGCTGAGATGGCCCGGCGTGGTCTCGACGCTCAGAGGGGCACGGGGCGCTCGTCAGCCAGTGCGTCTGCACGTCCCTACCGGCCGCCGGCTGCGACCGACCAGACACGCTCGACCGATCAATCGCGGTAGAGCGCTGTCGTTGCGGCCGGGGCCTTCGGGCTCCGGCCGTCCTGCGTTATGCGTCCTGCGCTTGGAGGATCGCGCGCGACACAGTAGACGCGCTGACGCCGAGGATTTGGCCGATCTGGTCGAACGTACTTCCCTTGGCTCGCAGCTCGAGGGCGGTCTTCACTCGTTCGTCTGTCATCGACCGGGGCCTGCCGCCGAGGCGGCCTCGGGCCCGGGCAGCGGCCAAGCCTTCGTGGGTGCGTTCGCTGATCAGCCGCCCGGAGAACTGTCCGATGGCGGCGAAGATGACGAAGAACATCTCGCCGCCGGCGGTCGTGGTGTCGATTCCCTCGTGCAACGACCGGAACTGAATGCCGCGCTCCTTGAGGTCGTCGACGACGCGCACGAGGTGTTGCACGGATCGGCCGAGCCGGTCGATCCGAGTGACCATGAGGACGTCGCCCTCGTGGTCCCGGAGGTAGTCGAGCGCGGCTGTCAGGCCGGGGCGGGCGTCGAGCTTGCCGGAGGCGTGGTCGGTGAAGATCCGCCCGGCGCCGGCGGCGGTGAGCTCGTCGATCTGCGAGTGGAGGACCTGGTCAAGGGTCGACACTCGGGCGTATCCGACGATCGCCATCAGCGGCCGTACCCGTCACGTCGTGGCCCGGTGGTGCCGGGGCCGTTCGTGCGGCCGTCACGGCCGTAGTAGGCCCGCTCGCCGGCGCCTGCTCCACGCGCCTGCGACGGCCCGCTCCGTGTTGCGGAGCTGGCACGCATGGCCTCGGCGGCCTGCTTGGCGCGTTGCAGCGCGAGGGGGTCCATCCGGTCGGTGACCATGACACTCAATGCCTCGCGCAGCGGGGCAAGGTCACCGTCCCGAGCAGCGTGCGACACAGCGATGTTCTGCTCCTTGGTGAGGACGTTCCAGTGGATTGTCTTGCCGCCGGCCTCGGCGACCTGGTCGAAGTAGAGCCGCTGCGTGCGACCGTTGCCCTCGCGAAATGGGTGGGCCTCGTTGACGTCGTTGAAACGTTCGGCGAGGAGGCTCGACCACTTGTCCGTTTCCATGCCAGGTCGGAGCATTCCATCATCACGCATCAGTCGCGCAGCTCCGTCAACGACGAACCCGACATGCTCTGGCGGCAAGAACCCCTGCCCACCCTTGGAAATCCCGACCGTCCGGATCTCGCCCGCCCACGGGTAGACGTCCTGGAACAGGTGACGGTGGATCGCCTGCAAGTGCGGGAGGTCGAAGTCGCCCTGGAAGGGTTCATCCAGAAATTCGATCCGGCGGTCTTCCACGCGCCCGTCCTCGAACTCGCGCAACTTCTCGGCCGTGGCGATCGGCTCGGCAGAGAGTGTGCGGAGCATGCCGGTGCGGAGGTCGAGGTACCCGTCCCACCGTTCAGCTTCGGTCGCCCCCGTCTGCCAGGGGCGATCGGAATCAGCCACGGCTCTTCAGCGGTCGGCGGTCGAGGGGTGCAGGCGACGCACTTCGGCGCTCATCTCCTGGCGAGTGAGCTCGCCACGGACCCACTGGTCCTGAAGACCGTGCACGGCATCCGAAGCCCGGCCACCCTCGAGCGCCGTCGACGTGCGAGTCTCGTCGACGATCTGCTGCCGGCGGGCACGCTCGGTTTTGGTGAGCTGCGTGGTGGTCGTAGTTGCCATGGTGGGTCCTCCCCCGTCGAGCTTCAATTCTACCGGATAGGCGGCAAAAACGGTAGGTCCGAGGTTTTGCGGGCGGAAGTTTTGACGATGAGTTTTGACGAACCGACAGCGCCGGAAATCCGGGGATCTCGGCGGGCTGCTCCACCGCCGGCAGAAACGATCGTTATCGCGCGATCCTCCGTGTCCATTCGTACGTCCGAGATCCACGCCTGAACGCGTACACGCCTATGCCAAGGGCAACTCCCGCGATGATCGCTGCGACTCCGTTTACGGTGCCGACCCCGCCTCCCTGCACAGCGAGGGCCGACGCCGCAGCGGCGGCGAGAAGTAGGAGGATGCCCAACTTGGCGCGGCTGCGACCCTCCCGCAGAGCGAATCCGGCGGCGCAGACCCCGGCCATGATGAAGAACAGAAGTGCGTCGAACGCGAGTAGGGCGGGGTACTGGACCCAAGCGATCAGCGCCCAGCAGAAGGCCACGATCAGGAGACTGTGGATCGCGAAGATGCCCCAGGACAGCCAGCGCGGCTCTGGCGCGCGGTTCTTTGCGGCGCCGCCTACAACCCAGTGCCATGCGCGGCGTTGCAAGATGGTCGCGGCGATGATCGCGGCGACCCCGACGAGTTCGGCGATTCCTGCGGCGTTGAGGATGAAGGCACCCGTCTCGCCGGGGGTCATGCCCACGGTGCTGAACACCACGGACGCGACGCCGATGACAAGAAGTGCGGCCGTTTCCAGAGCGCGGCCTGCGAGGTATTCGCGCCGGCCTCCGGTGGTCATGGGATGAGTTGCTACAGCGGTCATCGTTCCCCCTTGAGGCGACGTGCAAGCCAGGTCAGTGCCCCGGCGGTGAGTTGAGTTGCTTCTGAACCGTTGACGATTTGGGATACGGCTTGGCGACTGATTCCGAGTCGTCGTGCGATCGCGACGATGGACTCCCGCTCGGCAGCCGCGCGCAGAGCCGCGTAGCGCACCCGTGTGGCGGACGCGACCTCATGGCGCAGCACGGCAGCTCGTTCCTCGGCGAGGAGGGAGATCCGCATTAGCGTTTCCGTGCTGAGCTCGACGGGATTGGCGGCTAGCGCCTCGAGGGAAAGCACCTCCGTGGCGCGCTCTGGATCGAGGTCGATGGCGTCCAGCAGATTCGCGATGCTGACGTCGTGTGCCGTGAGTCGTTGGGCGGTCGCGGCCGCGTCGTGCGGCCGGTAGTGCGAGACGATCCCGGCCATGGTTTCTTCGGACATGGCAAAACGGTAACGCAAGACTACCCTTGCGCGCAAGGGTGCTATTGCCGACCTTAGTTGAGGAGCTGCACGGGGACGTCGACCGAGACGTCTTCTCCGTTGACGGTGCCGAATCCGGTGATGCTCTCGACGGCGTCGGTGCCGAGCGACGAGTCCGGGAACCGAACGACGACGGACGTGCCCTTGTCGTCGACGTGACTCGCGTCGTAGTTGGCCTGGGTGGAGCTGGCGAAATCAAAGATGAACGCGGCGGTTTGCGTGGGCGAGAACCGGACGGCGAAGTGCTTGACGAGGGCGCCGCGGTCGTCGCCGAGCGCGATGCCGTAGGTGAACCACTCCGCGACGGGCTCGGCCGGGAAGGGGTCGCCGAGGTCGAACGTGGCGACGATGCCGTTGGCGTCGACGTCGACGAGGACGTTGACGAGCTCACGGGGGCGGGTTGGGGTGGTCATGTGGTCACACGACGGAGCGGCCATCGCGTGTTCACGCCTGGGCCGAGGCGCTTGCGTCGCGGGCCGCTGCGATGGCACCGCCGACCTCCGCAAGGTCCTTGACAGGCAGCACGGGGCCGTCGTCAACCTGCACTTGGAACCACGACCGGACGGAGAACTCAGGGACCGTGAGCCCAGCGATGAGAGTGACGCCCTCGCCAAGGTCGGCCCCGACTAGGTAGCTGTTGCTGGGCTTGCCGGTGCCGACCTGCTTTGCCGCGACGCGGTCCCCTGTGTCGACGAGATCCCAGTCGGAGTTTTCCTCTTCCAGCACCCGCCAGTGGAGGGCCTGTGCGCGCGGGTCGTTCGATGCACCGAAGAGCATCGCGGCCGCCTCCTGAGTGAGCGAGCTCCCCACCAGACGGATCAGTTTTCCCTGCAAGGCTTGCTGCTCCGCCCAGTGCACCGTTGCGAGTTTGTCACGGTGATCCTGGGCCGCTGAATACGCCTTGAGTGCCAGCTCTGAGATTTGGGGATCGGTCATGTTCCTAGTGTTTGGTAGTTCTCTCCGATAGGCAACCCAGCGCCTCTCCCCGGGTGTTTGCATGGCAGAGTCGTGACGTGACCGATCACGACAATCAAGAATCCGATGCACAGGCCCAACTTGGGATGGATATCTTGCGGCGTCATTTCCGACGCTACGAGCGCGTCGCCGAGAGGGCCGAGAGCCTTAGCGTCACGGCCGGATCGTCATTAGCCGGAGACCGAGATGCAGCGACGTACAACCCGGTCCCGGACGTCGTTCGCAACATCCTCGGCGTAGCTCTCGACCACCTGCACGCGCTCGTGGTGAGCGTGGAACAGAGCAACGGGATGATCCTGGCCATGTCATCGTTCACGCTCATTCGCACCGCCTACGAGGCGGCAGGAACCGGTCTGTGGCTACTGCAACCCCAGTCGAGAGACGAGCGGCTGATGCGCTCCATGCGCCTGACCTACGACAACCGGCGGCAGGTGCGCTCCGTGCAAACGGGGCTGGGAAAAACCGATCCGGGGTTCGAACGGATGCTCGGCCGGCTCCGGGAGCAAATGGACGCCCGGGACGGCCTCAGGGGGAAACCTCTCAAGCCGATGACATCAGTGACAGATCGACTGACGTCCGTCGCGGAGCTGGTGCCGAAGCTGATCTTTCCCCCGCTGGCGTTGTGGCAGATGGCGAGCGGAGTCGCCCACGGGAATTCGAGCATGATGATCGCCGTCCTCGAACGGAAACAAGTCGGCCCATCGGACGGGACTTCTGCCGATTACAACGTGACGTCGAGCGTGGTGACGATCGCGTTGTTCTACGCCGCTGCCCTGGACATGATTGAAGCCCTTTTCGATCTCTACGACGCCCGAAACACCGCTCCCTGATTCAGCTGACACCGGACCTACTTGCTCGGCGTGGTCAGCGTGGCCAGGCGTCGGGCTCGGGATGAAGCTGTTGCTGCAAGACGCTCAGCTCGTCCTCGTTCTGGATCATCCACGCGACGGCGCTGTTGAGCGAGTCCGTGGTGCGTAGCCACGGGCGGCCTCCGGCGTTGTCGCGGCCGTGGGCGTAGCAGTGGTAGACCGTGACGCCGGCCTCGTTGCGGGAGAGGACATAGCCGATCGGCGACTCTCGGACCCTCCTGATCTGCCAGACACCGAAGGTGCCGGCAGCCGGCGGAACGGCCAGCGGGTGAGAGGGGATCGGTCGACGGAGGAACTTGTCGACGCTCTCCCCTGGACCTTGAACTCCCACGGCGGGAGCGTACGGCGGGCCACCGTCATCACGACCGTGTCAGGCTTGCTGGATGACGGCCTACCAACTTGCATTCGAGGACACGGAGGTCGCACGGATCAGGCCGGTCGGATCGGAATCCGCGGCGGCATTGGCGTGGTTCAAGGTCGTGTGGCGACCTGGCACGCACGAGGCCGAGACGGTCCACATCTACGGGCCCGGGCTCGCGATCCGCGATCGCCAGTGGCTCGGCGAGGCCCCGTCGATCGCGGCAGCGGTCGCGTTCTGCGATCGCGTCGAGCGCAACGCTGACGCCGTGGGCGAGTACGACTGGGCCGGCGGGACCGTCGAGACGAGTCCCGGTGAGTGAGGACGTGCAGCGGGAAGCCGCGCAACGTGTCCACGCGTTGGCTCGGGATCTCCACGCGGCGCGTGTGCGGGAAGCTGCTCTCGTCGACGAGCTCGCGGCGGCACTGGCGGCGGGCTACGCTGCCGGCATTCCGCGGCAGTCGCTTGCGACGCTGGCCGGAATGTCGGTGACCCGCATGACTCAGTACAGAACCGGGGACGCCTCCAAGCGCCCTCCCCGACCGTTCGCCGGGGTCCTCGTGTTCCCGCCGTATCCACCCCGGCAGCCTCCCGGTTTTCCCGCTGCGGCGGAGAAACGGGTCCCTGGTACACAGTCGGCCCTCCGGCCGGTGCCCCGGGAGACCTTTGAGCGAGAGCGGGAGCTGCTGAGCGGCGCGAAGGCCAGCCTCGAGCGCGGCATGACCGTGCGCGCGACCGCCGACCAACTGGGGATTAGCAAAAGCGTGGTGTCTCGCTACTTCAAGCTGCTGCGGAAGAGCGGCGACGGCGACCGGTAGGAGCGCACGGAACCCTCTCTAGGAGGTCGGATCGCTTGCCGCGGCCTCGTCGATCCTCATCTGGTGTCTGGCGAGAGTCGTCGCACCCGGGTTGACGAGGGGGTACTTCTCCAACCACTCCTCACTGTCGGTGCGCGTTCCGGGCTTCCCTAGTCGCTCGCCGGTGTCCACGAAGGCGTTCCACATGTTCTGCCACGTCTGGAACGCCGGGTGTTCCGCTGCGGCGATGGCGAGCGGAGCGATGAGTGCGTAGTACTGCTCGAGGAGCCCGTAGAGCATTCTTGCCGCGGAGTACCCGTCGAGCGTGCGCCCGTGGCGCTGGATGCGGAATCGCTGGTGGCCGGCGAGAAGATCCCGTTTGTCTTGGAGCTTGCCTCGCAGAACATGGAGAACGGCTTCGGGGGTGCCTTTCTCGATTTGTCGGTCGAGCTGAGTTGCTTCCCTCTCGATGTCGCGGGTCAACTTCTGCTCGGATTGCAGCGAGGTTGCGAGGTCGAAGAATTCGAGCGCTCGGTCTGCGACCAGGCGCGTTTCGGCGGCGAGGGCGTAGGTGGCGTGCGCCCAGTAGACGCCGTGGATCGGTGTCTCTACGACACCGTCGGACATCAAGCCATGTTCAAGCGCGTCCAGGGCTGCCCTGGTTCCTTCGCCGATGTGCAGCAGCCGGTGGATCGTGGCGCGGTCTTCCTCGACCTTCCACGCCGAGTAGGCGGCCTGGTGGGGATTCTTGAGCATCTGCACGGCGGGCCCCATGCTCCGCCGGATGCGAAGTGCGAACGCTCGCGCCTCAAACGTGGTGGGTCCTTCGGTGCGAATGAATTCGTGGTCGGGATCTCCGCGCTCCCAGAGGCGTTGTACGGGGTCGGGCACGAGGGTCTGAATGAGGGCGTCTTGGATTTCGAGTCGCGGCGCGCGGTAGCGGGCTGCGGTCTCGTGGGCGGTGATACCCGGGTGCCCTTTTCTCGGGTACACGTCACCCGATGCGGTCTGCACGGCATCGCGGACGATGGCCGCATGAGGGGCGCTGTTGTCGAAGATGATCCGCCCGTCAGCGAGACGAGTGTCGGTAAGCCCGGCCTCCTCCAACGTGATCAGGGCCCGGCGGGCCGTGGCCACGGACAAGCCTGTGGCCCGGGCTGCCTCGGAAATCGTCAAGCCGTGCGTTCCCCAACTAATCAAGTGCTCTAACAGCAGTCCAGGTCGGCCGGTGAGCGGGAACCGCTTTTCGAGGGTGGTCGTCGTCTTGGTCATGAGACGACCCTAACCCGGCGTGTTCAAAAACTGAGCAACATTGGATCAATTTGCGTCACGGTGGGTTTCCTGGTTGTAGAAGTGTCGGATCTCTCGATCGGTGACGCGCGCATGTGGGGCCGTGGACCACATGCGGAGTTGGGGCCAGAAGAAGGCAATGGTGGCGATCCAGCATGCAGTGCAGAGGCCCCAGTACAGCGCAGCGGCGCCGCTGGCAGACATGCCGGCTCCGGCGGTGCCGATGTCCCACCAACCCTGCCCGCGTGCGACGAGTAGGACCATGGCGCCGAGCCATGCCCAGGAGCCAATGAACATGCCGCGGGCGCGGCGGACACGGCTGGCGGTGGCGCGCTGCGCCGCTGTGGTGTCGCCGGCTGCGTCGTTGTCCATACCGGCATCGTGCCACCTCGAGGTGGGGTGCGGGTGGATCGCGAAAACCCCCGCCCGGAGAGAGTGGGCGGGGGTTGCGCGGCCGCGGCCGGAGAGAGTGGCTGCGGCGGTACTCGGAGCGGGCCGGAGAGAGTGGCCCGTCCGAGAAGTCAGGGTACGTCGGGTGTGCCTCCGGCGCGTGCGGCGGCGAGGATCGCGTCGGCGACGGAGACGAGGGCGATCATCATCGCGGAGGCGCGGAGCGGGTCGTCCGCGACGGTGTCGTAGTCGAGGAGGCCACGGGTGGAGTCGACGTGTCGTCCGACGGCGGCCACGGGCCGCCCCATGGCGCCGGTGATCCACGTGTGAGCGCGGCGCATGTCCGCGTCGGTGAGGGTGCCCCCGGGCGCCGGCGGGACCGCCACTGTTGCAACTGCCTCGATGACGGCCTTCTGTCGGGGCTCGCCGACGAGTGCGGAGCGGACGCCGTCGATGGTGCCTTGCAGCAGGAGCCGGACGGCGATGGGTGAGGCGAGAGCTGATGCCAGGGCGTCGTCGTTGGCGATGACGTCGTGCAGTCCGTAGCCGAGCTCGGGGCTGATGGTGAGAGCACGTTCTGCGGCGATGGCAGCGCGCTCCCCCACGTCTCGGCCGTCGAAGATCGTTCCGTCGCTGGCGGGGATCATGTTGCGTCCTTCCTGGGACGGGCCGAATGGCCTCGCACCGTTTCGAGCCGGGTCATGCCCACGAACGCGCCGAGGGCGTCCGCCGCGTCGGCGGCGGAACGCACCACGGCGCGCCGTTCGTCGGGGGTCTCAGACACGGCCGTCCACCACGACCAGGGCGATCGTGATGACGGTGCCAGGCCGGCTCTGGTTGACGGGGATCTTGAACCCGTGCTCGAAGTAAATGAGCGGTGCCAGGCCTGACTGCGAGGCTTGATCCTGGTACGCACCCGCGATGATGCCGGCGGCTACGGTCGGCTCCGGCGCGAATCCCGTGTCGGGAACTGGGGTGATTGCGACGACCACCTTTTGCCCGATGAACGGGGTGATGTCTTCGGCGCGGAACTCTTTAGTGGTGGACGTGTACTCGGGCTGGTTGCTGTTGGTCATGGTCGCCTACTTCTCGTCGTCGGTCTTGGTGGTGCGGCGGATTTGCGCCACGGCGCGGTTGAGGTCGACTCCGACGGTGTCGGCGTCGATGACGCGGCCGTAGCTGCGGTTGTCGTCGGGTCCCCAACTGTTGGTGTGCTCCCGGCCGGTGACGATCACGGGATCTCCTCGGTGCAGTGTCGCCGCCGTGTTCTCGCCCAGCTCGAACTTCGCTTCGACGAAGTGAGTCGTGGGGGTGTCGTGCTCGACGTACTTGCCGCTGCGGTACTCCCCCGTGTTCTCGATGACGCGGAACTTGGTGATGCTGATGCTGCCGGCCTGGACGATCTCGGGGTCTGCGGCGAGGTTGCCGGTGATGGTGCGTGTGGACATGGTGTTCTCCTTCGGTTGGTGATGCCGGTGGTGGTGTGGTCTAGAGCTCGGGCCGCTTGAACGTGTCGACGATGAGCGTGACGCCGTCCTCTTGGTCGAGGGTGATGGTGCTGACGAGGTCGTAGCCGTCTTCCCCGATGGCGGTGAGGTCGATGCTGCGCTGGTCGAGCTTCCGGCTCTCCTCGCTGGCGGTGGTCTTCTTCGGCACGACGGTGCGGAGCGTGTAGTAGCGGTAGGTGAGTTGAGCCATGGGGTGTCCCTTCTCAGGCGGCGAGGGCCGCGATCTTGTCGGGTCGGAATCCGGCCCACTCGTCGGTGTCGGTGGTGACGATGGGCGCCTGCAGGAGTCCGCGGGCCTTGAACTGCTCGACTGTCTCTCCCGGTTCCTGCTCGAGGTCGACCACGGCGTACGTGACGCCCTTCGCGTCGAGTGCTCGGTAGGTCGCGGTGCACTGGACGCACCCGCTCTTGCTGTACACGATGACGTTGCTCATGATCCTCAGACCCCTCCCGATCAACCGTTTTTCTTTGCCTTCCGGCATGGGGATCAATTGAGAGCGGGAGCGCCGAAGACCAGGGACCGTGGAATACCGGACGGAGCGCAGCGAGGGAGGATATGCCGCGAAAGCCCTGGTCGCAGGCGTGGAGCGATCTATGATCGACCCACCGGAAAGGTCAAAGAAACGATCAAGGCTGTGCCGCGTAGCGGCTCCCCCGCGGTTCGGCCTCCGTGCCGGATCGTGCTGCACGCCGCCCGTGGCGGTGTGCTCGATCTGTGCGTTCACGGGTCCCCCTTCCCTGGTGTCACTCTGCTACCGGTCTGATATCACCCTGATATCAGCCCGCTAGCGTGTCAGTCGTTCGCGTTGTAGTCGTCGACGCCCCGGCGCAGCAGTTGCAGCATCGTCTTGTGGAAGCTGCGATCCTCGGCCGCGGCGATCCGCTGGATGGCGCGCGGCAGGTCTTCGTCGCCCCAGCGCACGAGCGAGGTCGTGGGAACGTCGCCCGTGGGCTCGGCGGCGGCGCGCGGGACGCGCGCCTTGGCTGGGGCCGTCTTCCGCGGGGTCGTGGGAGCTGCGGCGGCGGGTGCCGCCTCGGGCTCGGTAGTCTGCGGGGTTGCCCCGTCGCCGAAGGCGGCGATCGCGGCGGCGCGCTCTTCGGCGCTCTGCGGGGTGCGCTTCTTGATGGTCATGACGCGGTCACCTCTCCGGCGAGTTCCTGAATCTCGGCGCGGGCCTTTGGGTTGGTCCACTCGACCACTCCGCGGCCTTCACCGATGACGTCGCGGTATGCCTTCCGCTCGTACACAACGGTTTCCATGGGCACGATGAGCGGGTAGTCCGCCAGGTACTCCCCCGCGTCGGTCTTCTCGGACCCGTTCGGGTTCGTCGGAGCCTGCGTGATGAGTCCACGGACGACCAGCTCGGGGTTGAGATCCTGCGCCTGCTCGATCAGCTCCGACATGTGCGGGAGCGTGTCGAGGTCGAGCTGCGAGGGCCGGACGGTGACGATCATCTGGTGCGCGGCGGTCATGGCCGTCCGCATCTCCTTCGAGTCGTTCCCGGCGACGTCGACGAGGACAACGTCGTACCGGCCGTCGAGGTCGGTGAGGGTGGAGTAGAGGTTACCCAGCTTCTCCACCGCGGCGACGGCGGGGCTGTGCCCTGCCTCGATGCGGTCGGCGTGCCAGCGCGAGAGAGAGCGCTGCGGGTCGCCGTCGACGGCGACCACGTCCTTACCTTGTGCGGCGAGGGCGACGGCGAGGTTGGTGACGATGGTCGTCTTCCCGGGCCCGCCCTTCTGGCTTCCTACGACAATGATCATGCTTTCATCCTAGTCTCAAAGTGCTATCACTTCAATAGTGTTGTGATGCTATTCCGAAAGTGTCATGCGGACAGTGCCCTCGTCGCAGAACACGGCGGCGTCGTCTCCCCCGGGGCCACCGCCGACGAGTTCGCCGATCAGCTCGTTGGGGTGCTCGACGCTGTCGAGGCGAGCGAGCGCGTCGGCCAGGGCGACGCGGACGGTGCTGCGGTCGTTGCTGGTGAAGTTCAACCACAGGCCGGTGTCGTCGGCGTCCCACGCGGCGCCGACGGCGTCGAGGGGTCCGTCGCCGTTCCTGCCGTAGTGGGCGTGGTGCTGCTTGGGGTCGTGCCGGCGGTCGCGGGTGCAGTACCACTCGCGGCCGTCGATGGTGAGTTCTGCGCCGCACTGGTTCGACTCCCGGGCCGCGTCGGAGAGGGGCGCGTGGGGGTCGAGGGTATTCGGGTCGAGAGCGTCGGGGCGTTCGTAGTGGATGAACATGGTGGGTCCGTTCTGGGGGAGTGTGAGGGGGAGCCCCCTCACCCCGCCGGGCGGCGGGGTGGGGCTCCGGGACTTCCAGGGTGCTATCTGAGTGCTATCACTCCGATAGTGCGGGGGCCCTCCGTGGAAGGGCCCCCGCGTGGTCAGGCTCGGAAGGGGTAGGCCCCGACGAGGGCGCGACGGATGGTGTCGGCGATGCCGTCGTCGGCCTGGGGTGCCAGCGTTCGGAGGACCGCGGCGGCCTGCGATTCTGTGAGTCCGATCGTGTCGCCTTCCTCGTTGCCGCCTGCGATGACGGCGGAGCCGAAGAGCACGGTTCCGGGGTGACCGAGCCGGTTCGCGATGATGGTCGCGGAGAGGTTGAAGTCGGAGCCGTTGATCAGGCCCTCGTCGTCCACCCACATGTCGATGGCGTCCTCGAGGCGGACGACGTCGAACGCGCGGCACCCGATGGCCGTGTACAGCCCGTCCAGGGTCTCCTTTCCGGGGAGCGGGGCGTCGAGCACGCGCCCGTCCGGGTGGACTTGGATCATGCGGTGGGCGGTCATGCTCCGGCCTCCGTCCGCGGGTCGGTGATGGTGAACCCGCGCTCGGTGAGGGCGTCGCGGGTGTCTTGGGTCATGGCGTCGTACGCCTCGGGGCTGATCACGATGGCGGGATCTCCGTCGGTGCCGTTGATGACGACGCACGTCCGCACGTCGAGCGCCCGCCCGGTGTAGGCGCAGGTGATGGCCTTGCTGACGAGGTAGCGCACGAGCTCTCGGCGCAGCACGTCCTGGATGGTGTTGGTCACTGCTCTCTCCTTCAGTGGTGGCGGGGCGACCTTCGCCGCCCCGCCGGGTGGACTGGTGGCTAGTCGTTGTTCTTGGTCAGGGTGTCGATGAACGTCGCGTCCTCGGCCGTCTCGATCACGGCGGTGTGTGCGAGCGAGTACCCCACCCGCGCGTAGGTCTGCAACTCGGCTTCCCGGTCGCCCAACTGGCGCATACGGCGCTGGTGGCCGTCGTTGTCCTTGGTGACCCGGGTAACGATCGTGCTGATGGTCTGAGCCATGTCTCTCTCCTGTTCGCCCAACATTTTTTTGCCCTTGCTGGCAAGAGAATCGATTGAGAGCGGGAGTGCCGAAGTGCAGGGTCGTGGAATACCGGACGGAGCGCAGCGGAGGAGGATATGCCGCGAAAGCCCGGAACGTAGGCACGGAGCGAACTACGATGACCGGCCAGCAAGGGGAAAAAACACTTGATCAAAAGAGGTCGGCGAAGCCGACTCCGATCAGACGGAGACAGCGCCGGCCTCCGTGCCGGCCCCTCCGGTCAGCCCCGGCTGACCGTGCCCTGCTGCTATCGCTCCGCTTCCGGCCTGCTGCCACATCACTTTCAGAGTGATAGCACTATGCAAGTGCGGGGGAGCGCGAGGGGGATCGCCCCTCGCCCGCCGGTGGGAGCCGGGGGAGAGGCCCCGCGTCGGTGGGGGGCACCGACGCGGGACCGGGCACCAGCAGACCGGT
>NZ_JADKRX010000011.1:906-67887 GCF_015350975.1 Curtobacterium sp. VKM Ac-1395 | reverse complement strand
GGCTCGGTGCCAGCTGGCACCGAGCCTCCCGTCCGTCTCGGTCTGACCCCGGAACTCCACGGGTCCGCAGCAGACCCGTTCCCGATTCGCGCCGTGACGGATCTGGTCGGCTCGCCCCGGGATCCGCGAACCGGATCCGTCACGCCGGGAAACGAGGACTGCCGTCCGGTGCGGAGACCGCCGACAGCGCGCCTCCGGTCCGTCAGGTGGGCAGCTGGAACAGCGTCGAGGTCGAATCCGCGGCGCCGATGACCACCGGGTCGTGGGTCGCCATCACGATCGTTGCGCCCTGATCGGAGAGCTCGCGGACGAGGTGCACCACGCGATCGGTCAGCTCCGCGTCCAGGGCGGCGGTCGGCTCGTCCATCAGCACCACCGGTGGCTTGCGGACGAGGACCCTGGCGATCGCCACCCGCTGACGCTCCCCACCGCTCAGCTCAGCGGCTCGTCGTCCCAGGAGCGCCTGCGGCAGATGGAGGAGGTCTGCCGCTTCGTCCAGGCTCGACGGCTCGCCGACCGGGATGTGTGGCGCTGCCGCAGCGGCCGCCGTGATGTTCTGCCGGACCGTCCACCGCTCGACGAGGCCGGCGTCCTGGAACACGAACGCGACGCGGTCGCGGAGGTGTCGACGCAGCCCCGCACCCCGCAGTGCCGTGACGTCGTGGTCGAGGACCCGGATCGTGCCGGCACCCGGGCGCTCGAGTCCCCCGATCATCCGGAGCAGTGTCGACTTCCCGGCGCCCGAGGGTGCGACCACCGCGTGGACGTCACCCGCTCGGACGGTCAGATCGAGGGCGTCGAACAGCAGACGGCCGCCGACCTCGTGGCGGATGCCGATCGCCTCGATCGCTGGCTCGCTAGTACCCATGGGAGAGCAACTCCTTCGTCGTGGCGGTCCGAGCGGTGGTGACCCAGGTCGTCAGGACGACCAGCACGACGACCGCACCGAAGACGACCCCCACGGTCCGAGGAACGACGTCAGCGCCCGTGAGGCCGCTCTGCATCGCCAGGCCGAGGGCGACCGCGGTCCCTGCCAGGAGTCCCGCGGTCCGGAGCCAGGTCCGGAGATGGACGCGGATCGGTGATCGTCCGTGCGTGCGGTGGAAGAGCAGCCGGTCGCGGTTCGCGAGGACGGAGGCCCGGGTGCGCACGACGAGCATGCCCACCGCAGCGAGGACCCCGGCTGCGCCACCGACCAGTGCGATGGGGAGGCGCGCTCGGGCCGTCGCGACGCCGCGGTCGATCTGGTCGGCGAGCGCGTCGACCACGTACACGGACCGAGGGACGCCAGCGGCATCGAGCACCCGGTGTGTCGATGCGGCGCCACCGGTGAACAGGAGGTCCCCGGCGGAGCCGGCGGCGAAGTAGGAGTCGTCGTCGAGGAGGCCGGCTGACGCCGGGACGACGACGATGACGGGAGACTCCGAGTACGCCCGGTCTCGCAGGTCCGTCTGGCCGTAGTTGAAGACGGCACCGGGCGTGTACGTGGCGACGTGCGGGCGTTTCGGCGCCGCCCGGTTCGGGACTTCCCCGAGCGGCTCTCGGAAGGACGTCCGCCACTCTGCCGCGATGGCCGCTGCCCGCTCTGCCTGGTCGCTCGGAACCAGGAGCCCCCATTCCCCGGGCCCGTCCGCCCCGTCGAGCGGATCAGGGACCCGCCCCCGGGAACGCTCGATGAACGTCGGGTTGGCGACGATCACGTTCGACCCTGGGTCCCCCGGGGTGTACCGATCACCACGAGCCGCTCCGGGCGCCCAGCTGAGGAGGACCCCACCCGAGGCCTCAGTGGCGCGGACCGCCGAGGCGAACGGCTCCACCGCGTCCTCGAGCGCTGTGGGGCCGTCGAAGCCCTGGAAGATCGTCGTCGTGCACCCTGCGCATGCCTGCCAGTCAGGACGGCTGTCGCGGACGACGACGAGCGATCCCCATGCTGTCCCGGCCTGTGCGACGAGGAACACGACGAGCGTCAACGTCAGCACCTGCACGGCTGGCATCAGGACAGCTCCTCTCCCCCACGGCAGCCATCCCGAGAAGGCGGACCGGAACCGCAGGCGGCGCGGGAGCGAGCCCGACACGCAGGCCCCACAGACGAACGCCATCACGAGGGAGCCCCACACGGCACCACTCACGCCGAAGTAGGCGGCAAGCCGGTGGCCGCCGTTGTAGCCGTCGATCGCTGCGATCGCGAACCCGCCGACGAGGACGAACGCGCCGGCCGCGAGCAGCACGGACAACCCGACGTCGCGCCCGGACGGCCACCGCACACCGAGCGTCCTGGAGACCGCTGTCACGCGTGCACGCGACGCCGCTCGGACGAACCCGAGCAGCCACGCACCGCTCATCGTGACCACTGCTGCCGTCACCGTCGGTGTGTACCCGACCATGAACCGGAAGAGACTGGACCACCCGAGCGACTGCACCTGCGCCTCGACACCCGCGCGACCCAACGTCGTCGCGACGTCCTGGAGTGCGCGCGGCGGCAGCGTCGAGAGCCAGCTGCCGCGCGGGTCCCCGGCCGCCTCGAGCTCGGTGGTCAGGGAGACGTCGAACCGCGCGTACTCCCCCGCCGGGAACGCCCGGTCGTGTGCGGCACGGTCACCGATGACCGGGACCAGCGTCCGCGTCGGAGTCCGCCCCGTCGGGTCCATCCGGACGCGGTAGAAGTTGGCGCTGCGGTGCTCTGCCTCTGACCGGAGGACGTCGACGACTCGAGCGGCCTCGTTCGCCTCGGAGATGATCAGTGCCGACCTGATCGTCGCCATCGACTGCGTGTCCTGAACGCTGAGCACGGCGAAGCCGATCAGGAACGAGACCACCGCGGCTGCGAGAGCGGTCCCCACGCGGAGGACGTTCGAGGCCACTCGAGTGCCGTTACTTCGTGTCCCAGAAGGCGGTGTTGCCGCCCGCGGTCCGCAGGACCTGGGCGACGGAGCGCGTGCCCTTCGCCACCCACCCGGAACTCCTGCAGCTCGTCCCGAAGCCGGCGCAGGCCGTCGACTTGTGCGTCTTGCCGCTGTGGTCGTAGTACGAGTACGAGTTCCCGCCGCCGATGCCGTAGATCCACACGCCGCCGCCGACTCGCTGCGTGGTCCGCAGGCGCCCGCCGTTCGCCGCGCCCCGCTTCCATGTGATGTATCTCATGCAGCGAACGTACAACGCCCACGGCGACAGCGCACCCGTCCAGGACGAATGGCTGCCCGAGGGTCCCGTCCCGGTCGCCACGACGGACGGGAGGCTCGGTGCCAGCTGGCACCGAGCCTCCCGTCCGTCCGTGGTCCGGTGCTCAGACCGTCGCTTCGGTCCCCCGGGCCTTGCCGACGACCACGTCGACGATCCCGGCGACCAGCGCCGCGGCGACGAAGCCGAGCGAGACGCCGAGCCCGAGCGGCAGGCCCTTGGCGTAGTCACCGTTCGAGTTCGCCAGGATCGAGTAGAAGACGCTGCCGACCGCGGCGATGCCCACTGCGGAACCGACCCGGGCGCCGACCTGGATCAGGCCGCCCGCGGAGCCGCCCTGTTCGACGGGCACCTCGGAGAGGGTGAGCGTCTGGTTCGGGGAGATGGTGAGCCCGGAGCCGATGCCGGCGACGAGCAGCGGCAGGACGAGCCACCAGCCGAGGTCGGACCGGTAGTGGTTCGCGACCACCCAGATGACCGCGCCGAGCCCGAGGAGCACGAGGATCGTCCCGATGACGATGAGCTGCCGACCGAAGCGGTGCACGATCCGACCGCCGATGGTCGAGGCGATGCCCGAACCGATCGCGAACGGCACCGACGACAGGCCTGCCATCAGCGCCGAGTAGTGCAGGCCCGACTGCAGCGCGAGCGTCAGGACGAAGAACAGCGGGGTGAAACCGGCGAAGTAGAGCGTGGCCAGGCCGACGCCGAGCGAGAACGACCGACGGCGGAACAGCCCCAGGTCGATCAGGGGCTCCTTCGTCCGCTCGTAGCGCCGCTCCCACAGGACGAAGAGCGCGCCGAGCACGACGGCGACGACCACGAGCCACCACTTCGTGTTGCCCTTCCACTCCGAGGACTGCACGAACGGCAGGAGCAGCGCGACCACCGCGGCACCGAGCAGCACGATGCCGACCGGGTCGAAGTCGTGCTTGCGACCCCGTTCGGTGCTGGTCATGCCCGGCAGGTAGCGGAAGGCCAGGAGGATCGTCACGACCCCGACGGGCAGGTTCACGAAGAAGACGAAGCGCCACCCGTTCTCGGTGCCGAACGCCGTGATGAGCAAGCCGCCGATGAGCGGACCGATCGCGGTCGCGATGCCGACCGTCGCCCCGAAGAGCCCGAAGGCGGTGCCCCGCTCCTTGCCGCGGAACAGCTGCTGGATGAGCGCGGTGACCTGCGGGGTGAGCAGACCGCCCGCGAGCCCCTGCACCAGGCGCGCGACCACCAGGACGATGCCGTTCGGCGCGAACCCGCAGAGGGCACTCGCGACGGTGAAGAGCCCGACCCCGATGACGAACATCCGGCGTCGGCCCGTGGCGTCACCGAGTCGGCCGCCGGGCACGAGGAGGAGCCCGAAGGACAGGGCGTACCCGGACAGGATCCACTGGACGGCCTCGGGCGAGGTGCCGGGGAGCCCGGTCGAGATGGACTGCAGCGCGACGTTGACGATCGAGACGTCGAGGAGGACGATCCCGCCGCCGAGCAGGCAGATGACGAGGGCTTTCCAGCGGTTCGGATCCGGCTGGTCGGAGGGAGCCACGTCGGACTCCGGAGTTGTGCGATCTTCAGCTGTCATGACGACCCCACGCTAGGCTCGCGAACCTGCCCGTGGCGTCGGGATCACCAGGCGCTGGGTTGGTAGTCCTTCAGGAACACGCCGAACACGTCCTCGCCCGCTTCTCCCCGCACGATCGGGTCGTACACGCGGGCTGCTCCGTCGACCAGGTCGAGCGGAGCATGGAAGCCCTCCTCCGCCAGTCGCACCTTCGTCGGGTGCGGCCGCTCGTCCGTGATCCAACCGGTGTCGACGCTCGTCATCAGGATCCGGTCCGTCTCGAACATCTCCTGCGCGCTCGTCCGCGTCAGCATGTTGACCGCGGCCTTCGCCATGTTCGTGTGCGGGTGCCCCGGCCCCTTGTACGCACGGCCGAACACCCCTTCCATGGCGCTCACGTTCACCACGTACGTCCGGCGTGCGCCACTCGCTGCCATCGCCGCTCGGAGCTTCGAGATCAGGATGAACGGTGCCGTCGTGTTCGCGAGCTGCACCTCGAGCATCTCGAGCGGGTCCACCTCGTCGACCTGCTGCGTCCACGAGTTCACGTCGTGCAGGTCGGGGACGAGACCGCCGGCGTCGATCGCGGTTCCTCCGGCCAGTCGTTCGAGCGAGCTCGACCCGGGAGCCATCGCCTGCTCGGTGAGCTCCTCCGCCCGGGCCGCAGCGGCCGCGAGCACGGGGTGCGCCGTGACCGAGCGCGCCAGAGCCAGCGGGTGCTGGTCGTTCGTGTGGCCGAACGTCACCAGCTCGGGCAGTGGCCCGTCCGGCAGCGGGGCGAGCTCGGCGTCGGCGAGCGGCTGGTACGCCCCCGGCGACCGGCGCACGGTCTGCGTGGCGTTGTTCACCAGGATGTCGAGGGGCCCGGACGCGGCGACGTCCTCCGCGAGCCCGATGACCTGCGCGGGGTCACGGAGGTCGATGCCGACGACCTTCAGACGCGAGATCCAGTCGGCGGAGTCGGGCAGGCTCGTGAACCGGCGTACCGCGTCGCGCGGGAACCGGGTCGTGATGGTGGTGTGGGCACCGTCGCGCAGCAGCCGGAGCGCGATGTACATGCCGATCTTCGCGCGCCCGCCGGTGAGCAGGGCGCGCTTGCCCGTCAGGTCGGTCCGGGCGTCGCGCTTGGCGTGACTCATGGCCGCGCACGCCGGGCACAGCTGGTGGTAGAACGCGTCGACGACCGTGTACTGCTGCTTGCACATGTAGCAGGGGCGGGCCTTCAGCAGGGTGCCGGCGGTGGCCGCTGCCGTCGAGGCGCTGATCGGGACGCCGCGGGTCTCGTCGTCGATCCGGTCCGCGGCGCCGGTCGCGGTCGCGGCGATGACGCGTCGATCCGCCTCGGCGATGACCGCGCGCTTCTCGAGCCGGTGCGCCCGCTTGACGGCCTTGAACATCCTCGCCGTCGCGTGCCGCACGCGGACGAAGTCGGGGTGCGCCTCGTCGATCTCGGTCAGCTGCTCCAACACCCGGAGCGTGACGGCCAGGTCCTCGGGAGGGATGCTGCTGGGGTCGAGGGGCTCGGAGGTCACACGAGATTCTACGGTCCCGCGGAGCCGTGGACCGCGACCCATCGGCACACCCTCGTTCTGGGGGCCGGTGAAGTGGATGAGGCCCGTGTCCGCACTTCGGGGGACCGGTACGTTCAGGGCATTCCGCGAACCCGACCCGAACGGAACTCCATGCTCAAGATCGTCAACGGTGCCATCGCCGGGGCTGCCGGCATCGCCCTGCTCCTCGGTGGCGCGAGCACCTTCGCCCTCTGGAACGCCGACGCCGAGACCCAGCCCTCGACCGTCAGCTCGGGCACGCTCGCCCTGTCCGCGAACGCCGACGGCGTCTGGACGGACATCACGAACGGCCGCTCCGACGTCGTGGACATCGCGAAGGTGCGCATGGTGCCGGGGAACACGTACCAGTTCCACCAGACGCTGGACGTCACCGCGACCGGGGACGACCTCTCCGCCGACCTGTCCTGGACACCGCAGAGCATCACCGGCGACGCCGACCTCATCGCCGCGTCGACCCAGTCGCTCGGCGTCTCGTCGACGAGTTCGTCACTGGCCCCGGCCGGCCGGACCACGTGGACCGTCAAGCCCACGGCGGGGACCTCGGTGCTCGACGTGACCTACACGATCGGTCTGTCGTCGGACGTGACGACCGGCAAGGCGCAGACGATCAACCTGAGCGGGCTGACGTTCACGCTGACGCAGAACCCGATCGAGGGCTGACCGCGACGGCCCCGACCTCGCTGTGGTCGACAACGCCCGCCGGGCTGATGTTGCGTCACCCAACGCTGAAGGACGAGCCGAGGTCACGGGGCACCGAACTGGCTGCTCGGACGCGCCGCCGACCGCCTGAACCGACCCGCTGGACCGGCCGCCGAGCTCGGACGTCCGGCGCTGAGCCGACCGCTTCCGCACGTCAGTGCGCCCTGAGCCCCCGCAGCACCAGCTCCACCAACTCCCGCGCCTCCGCGGCCCACTCCGGCCGGTCGGTCGCAGACCCGATGCCATGCAGCGCGACGAGCACGGCACCCGGAGTCGCATCCGCTCCGATGGCACCCTCGGCGACCGCGGAGGCCATCAGGTCACCGAGCGTGCGCTCGAGCTCGCTACCACCCTCGGCCTGGGTCGCCGGATCGACGACGGACGCGAGGGTCCGGGCCAACGCCGCATGCTCGACCACGTACTCCACGAACGTGTGCAGGAACACCTCGAGGCGCTCCCCCGCCGGCCGCACCGAGTCCCGCGCCTGCCCGCAGAGCGCCTCGACCTCGCCCTGGTAGACCGCCGCCGCCAACGCCTCCCGCGTCGGGAAGTGCCGGTACAGCGTCCCGACCCCGACACCGGCACGCGTGGCGAAGTCGTCGAACCGGAGCTGCTCGTCGCGCTCGAACACCGTCCGAGCCGCCGCGATGATCGCGTCCCGGTTCCGTCGAGCATCGGCGCGCACTGGTCCTCCTCGATCGGACAGCAGTCGTTGACAAGCGGAGACAGTCTCCGTATCTTCACAAGTGGAGACGGCCTCCAACTTAGCGGACAGGTGCACGATGCGGATCCTCATGTTCGGACGCGGGGTCATCGCGACCATCTACGGCCAGGCCTTCCACCAGGCAGGCCACGACGTCGACCACTACGTCCGCCCGGGGCGCGCTGCGGAGTACGGCGACCGAGTGGAGCTGGACGTCGTCGACGGGCGACGCGGCCCCCTCGGCCGACGGAGCGCAACCTCCTACCGGGCCGAGCTCCGTGAGTCGGTCCACCCGGACGACGGCTACGACCTCGTCGTCCTCAGCGTCGGCCACCACCGACTCCGCGAAGCGGCAGCGTTCCTGGCGCCCCGCATCGGCGACGCGACAGTGGTGGTCCTCGGCAACGTCTGGGAGGAACCCGTCGACGCGATCGCCCCGATCCCGGCCGATCAGGTGGTGTTCGGCTTCCCCGGCGCGGGCGGCGGCTTCAGCGATGACGGCGTCCTGCACGGTGGGGTCCTCCGATCGGTCACCCTGGCAGCACCGGCACCCGGTCCAGACCGACGCGGACTGGAGGCTCGGCTCGCCTTCCGACAGGCGGGGTTCGTCGTCCGCGACCAACCGGACATGCGCGGGTGGCTCTGGCTGCACGTCGTCCTGGACGCGGGCATGTTCTCCGCGGCACTGCGTTACGGCGGGCTCGCGAGCATGATCGGGGACCGGCGCGCACTCGGCGACGCCTTCCTGACGAGCCGCGAGCTCCTCCCGGTCCTCGAGGCACGAGGCGTCGACCTCAGCCTCCACCGGACGGCGTCGCTCCCCGCGCGGCGCCCGAAGCTGACGGGAGCCATGCTCGCAGCGGCGACGCGCCTCGTCCCGATCGCCCGCGCGAGCCTCGCGGGGCACGGTGACCCGAACGCCGCAGAACCGCGCGCCGTCATCGAGGACGTGTCCCACACAGCCCGCGAGCTCGGCATCGCGACCCCGCGCCTCGACCGGTCAGCCCTGCTCCGCTGAGCCGCACCCGCCGTCCTCGCCGGGAAGACGCGGACCCCTCGAGCCCCTCGGACGTGCAGGAGGCTCGGTGCCAACCGGCACCGAGCCTCCTGTCTGGATCTCGTCAGTTCTGGATCGCGCCCCGCTTGCGGTCCTTCACCGCGCGGAACCAGGCGTTCGACGCCGGCAGGAACGTCAGGACGGCCGCGACGACCGAGGCGAGGACCCCGACCGCTCCCACACCGGAGCCACCGATCACGCCGGTGAGGCCGAGGATCGTCACGATGAGCAGGACGATCCGGGCCCAGTTCGCACCGCGGCGCATGAACAGGTCGAAGACGATGAACGCGATGATGTAGAGCACGCCGATGACGATGCTGGCAACGAGGGTCGCGCCGAGGATGCCGTTGACGTCCACGCCGTTCGTCGAGGTCCCCGACTGCTGGAGCTGGTCCTTCGCCGCCTGCTGCGCTGCCGGCAGCCGCGTCGCACTGATGATGATGCCGACGATGTGCGCCAGTGCGGTGATCAGGTACAACCAGAACGCGATCGTGACGAAACGGGGCGCTGCGGTCGGCGCCGCCTGTTGCGCGTTCGACTGGTACGGGTTCGACGACATGCGGGTGCTCCTCTTCGGGCCTCGACCATCGAGACCGACCCGTCAGATCCTGCCCGCCCAGGCCAGTTCATGACCGTAACTCATGCCTGATGATGCGGGATCGTGCGGGAACGTGCGTGATCATGCGGTCGAGGTGCTCCGCGTCCGATGTCTTCAGGCCGCCCCCGACGATCGTCAGCACCGCGACTGCAAGCGCACTCCGACGACCACGCATCAGCGCTCCGTCAGGCGACCGCGCAGCCGGACCCGCAGCTCGGCGTCAGCCCCGATGGTCGCGAAGGCGGCGTCGACGTCGGCAGCCACGTCTTCGACGATCGGAGCAGTCAGCGCGATCCACTCGTCGACCTCGTCCGTCCCCCAGGTGGCCTGCCGGTCGTGGGGCGCGTGCGACTTCGCCCCTGCCATCACCCGGACCGACTCCGCGTAGTCGGCAGCGACCACCGCTGGCGCAACCCCCGCATTGCTGAGCAGGAGCGCGCTGATCATGCCCGTTCGGTCGCGGCCAGCGCTGCAGTGCACCAGGAGTCCGTGCGGCGCGTCCGCGATCGCCGTCAGCGTGCCGAGGACGAGGTGCGGCAAGATGCGCCAGTTGTGTCGCCAGTACTCGGGCGAGTCCAGGATCGGGAAGCACGTCTCCCGGAACTCGGGGTCGTCCTGGTCCTCGGTCGGCGCGTGCACCACCGGGACAGCGTCGAGCGTCTCGGGAGCGACGACGGGGTCCCCGTCGCGGACGCCGACCTCGTGTGCGCACCGGAGATCGACCACCGCTGCGAGGCCCCAGCCGTGGGCGTCCCGCCACCCGGTCTCGGTCAACAGCTCGCGGCGCGGCCCTCGTGCCACCCTGCCGAAGCGGGTCGCCCCGGTCGCGGACAGGGGCGTCGGGAGGCCGCCCAGGTCTCGGGCGTTCAGGTACCCGTCCCACACGAGGTCTCGCACGCAGACACCATAGCGACGAGCGCAGCGGTACCGCCGGCCTGCACGAGCGATGGGAGGATCTCCTCGTGATCACGACCTTCCTCGTCAACCACGCATCGGCCGTGAAGGTGCTCTTCTGGGTCGTCCTGGTCGCGTTCACGGCCCTGGGATGGTGGACGCACCGCCGGCAGGCTCGGCGGACGCTCGTGACGCTCGCCGTCATCAGCGCGGTGGGGGTGCTCGCGTTGACGATGACCCCGGCGGGCGACGGGGGCAACGGGACCTTCTGCACGGTGCAGTTCTCCGTCCCGTTCCAGGGCATCGACACGCTCGCCAACGTCGCGCTCCTGTTCCCGGTGACGCTCTTCGCCGCGCTGCTCACGAGCCGACCGGTCTGGGCCGTGGCTGCGGCGTCCGGGCTGTCCGCCGCCATCGAGCTCGTCCAGGCACTGCTGCCGAACCTCGGCAGGGCGTGCGACACCAACGACTGGTTCATGAACACGGTCGGTGCCGTGCTCGCCGGCCTCCTCGGCGCCGGCATCATCGCCGTCGACCGCCGGCAGCGCACCCGGCAGGCGCACCCGGACGGAGCGACTCCGTAGCTCGTGCGGACCGCCCGCGGCACGGTTCGGTCGGTCAGTCCTCGTGCGCGGCGAGCGTGGACAACACGAGCTTCGCGATCCGGCGCTGGCCCTTGTCGTTCGGGTGCAGGCCGTCCGTCGAGTAGATCCCGGTGCCGGAGTACGTGGCCTTCGGGAAGGTGTCGTCCATGCTCACGTACGCAGCCCCGGCAGCCGCAGCGGCCTTCTTCGTGGCGGAGAGGTAGCTCGACCAGGGGCTCGACATGTTGTTCGTCATCGCAGGAGCCGGCGTGAACTCGCCGATCACGAGCAGTGAGGGCTTGGTGGGCAGTGCGGCGAGCGCCTCGAGGAACGCCTGGTACTGCCGTCCGAGCTCCGCGGGCGTGACGTGCTGCGAGTCGTTGCCGCCCAGCGTGATGGTGATCAGGTTCGGCCCCGCACGGCGCATGGCCCGCAGGAATCCGGCCTGGTCCTCGGTGAAGGTCGCGATCGTCGCCCCGGAGTGCGCCGAGTCGTACAGCTGGATGCCCTTGTCCCGATCGCCGTCGTAGACCGTGAAGCCCTGCAGCGAGAACGGGTTCACTGCGGTGACGGTGATGGCGTGCTCCCCCCGCCGGAGGCCGTCCACCTTCGTGACGGTCCCGGTGCTGGCCTTCCCCGTCGTCGACACCGTCGTCGGTGCGCCGCCGTCGATGCTGTAGGTGAAGTCGCCCGAGCCGTCGTAGCGCGTCCACCAGATGTCGATGCCGGTCCCGGTGAACGGGTAGGTCCGCGAAGCGCCCCCCTGCATGGCGACCGCCCGGTAGCCGAGGTCGGGGACGGTCACGTCGTACTGGCTCGACCCCGTCTTCGACGTCGCCCAGTCGCCCCAGGTCGAGTCCGGCGCGTAGACCGCGAACTGCGCGGGGAGGTACCCGGCACCCCCGCGGGCCCCCGACGTCGCGTGACGCGTCCGCAGCTGGTCCAGCGTCAGGTCCATCCAGCGCGTGGAACGAGCGGAGGCACCCTGGCCCTCGGTGATCGAGTCCCCGAGAGCGACCCACTTGGCGGGTGCATCAGACCGGTCGGCCACGGCGGCGTTCCACGCGGCGAGGGGCTCGCGCTCCGCGGGCTTCGTCGAGGCGCACCCCGTCGCGACGGTCGCGACCAGGGCGACGAGCAGCCCGGCGACCACACGCGTTGCCGTTCGAGATGGTCGTCGTCGTGTTCGGTCGAGCACGGTGCCTCCGCATGCGGTTCGGGTTGTCGCTCACGACCGAGGTCCTGGCGGGCTCAGGGTAACTGCTCGGACCTGGCAGAAGCGGGCAGGACACCGGACGGACGGGAGGCTCGTGGCGGGCCCGCCACGAGCCTCCCGTCCGATGCCCGCCTGCTCACCCCAGCGGCTCGACGCCGTAGCTGGTGACCACCGCGCGTAGCTCCTCCAAGTACGCCTGCGCCTGCACGGTCAGCGGGACCGAGGCGTGGGCGATCCACCCGATCTCGATGCGTTCGTCGACGTCGAGCGGGATGGCGACGATCTCGGGGTCCAGGTCGTCGCTGATGAGCCCCGTCGAGATCGTGTACCCACCGAGGCCGATCATGAGGTTGAAGATCGTCGCCCGGTCCGAGACGCGGATCTCCCGTTTGCTCGACATCGTCGACAGGATCTCCTCGGCCAGGTAGAAGGAGTTGTTCGCGCCCTGGTCGAACGTGAGCCGAGGCAGGTCCGCGATTTCGGCGAGGGTCGCACGTTTCCGGGACGCGAGCGGGTTCCGCTTGGCGACGAAGATGTGCGGCTCCGCGATGAACAGCGGGGTGAACACGACGCCGGCGTCCCGGAGCAGCTTCCCGAGGACCTGCCGGTTGAAGTCGTTGCGGTAGAGGATGCCCACCTCGCTCCGGAGCGTGCGGACGTCCTCGATGATGTCCCAGGTGCGGGTCTCGCGGAGGGAGAACTCGTACTCGTCCGCGGCCGCCGCATCGACCATGCGGACGAAGGCCTCCACGGCGAACGAGTAGTGCTGCGCCGACACCCCGAGCAGCCGACGCGACGGTTGCCCACCGACGTAGCGCTGTTCGAGGAGGGAGACCTGCTCGACGACCTGTCGGGCGTACCCGAGGAACTCGACGCCGTCGACGGTGAGCACCACCCCGCGGGCCGACCGGACGAACAGCGGGCGCCCGATCCGCGTCTCGAGGTCCTTCATCGCCGCGGACAGGGTCGGTTGCGCGACGTACAGCAGATCGGCGGCTGCGCTGATCGAGCCCTCCGTCGCGACCTCGATGAAGTACCGGAGTTGCTGCAGCGTGATGTCGTTCGAGACCCGGGCCATAGGCGGAGGCTATACCAGCGCATAGCGATTCGGGATTACCCGATGACCCGCTCGTCCCGTCATGCTCGGGGGATGGCGAATGACCTGACCTTCAGCATCACGCGGACGCGGTTCGACGAGGACTACTCCCCCGCGGACAGCTCCCGGTTGACCACGAACTTCGCCAACCTGGCGCGCGGTGAGCACCGTCAGCAGAACCTCCGCACGGCCATCGGCATGATCGACCGGCGCTGCAACGAGCTCGCGTCGGGCATCCCGGCCGGGTCGGACGGGTCTGCCGGTTCGGCTGGCGACCGCTTCCGGGTCGAGCTCGACATCGTCTCGGTCACCGCGCACTTCGTCGACCAGGGTTCTGCCGGCGAGTTCCCCTTGCTCGAGATGCTCGACGTCGCGATCCTCGACCAGCACACCGGCGAGCGCCACCAGGGGATCCTCGGCAACAACTTCTCCTCGTACCTGCGCGACTACGACTTCGCCGTCCTGCTGCCGTCGCTGTCCTCGGTCCCGTCCGACTTCGGCGAGCTCCACGGACAGCTCTTCCAGCGCTTCCTGGAGTCCTCGGCGTTCCGGTCGAACTTCAGCGTCGAGCCCGTCGTGTGCATCAGCGTCTCGACGAGCCAGACCTACCGACAGACGGAGTACGTCCACCCGGTCCTCGGTGCCGAGTACGAGCACGAGCACTCCTCCCTCACCGACGACTACTTCGGTCGGATGGGCATGCAGGTCCGCTACTTCATGCCCGCCGGCGGGAAGGCGCCCCTCGCGTTCTACTCCCGCGGCGACGTGGCGAACGACTACTCGGACCTGCAGCTCATCGGCACGATCAGCACCATGGAGACGTTCCAGAAGATCTACCGACCGGAGATCTACAACGCGAACACCGCCGCTCCGAGCACCTACCGCCCGAGCCTGGCGCACACGGACTTCTCCACGCCGTCCGTCACCTACGACCGGGAGGAACGGAGCCGCCTCGCGATCACCCAGGGCCGGTACACCGAGGAGCACCTCGTCGAGCCGCACCGAGCACTCCTCGAGCAGTGGGCCTTGTCGCCCACAGCTCAGGCCGCTCTCACCCACTGACCTCCCCCAACGACAGGAACCACCTGCACATGAGCACCCTCCTGCCCACCTCCATCGTCGGCAGCCTGCCGAAACCGTCCTGGCTCGCCGAGCCCGAGCGGCTCTGGTCCCCCTGGCTGCTGGAAGGGACGGCACTGACCGAGGGCAAGCAGGACGCACTCCGGTCCGCCGTCCACGAGCAGGAACGCCACGGCATCGACATCGTCAGCGACGGCGAGCAGACCCGCCAGCACTTCGTCACCACGTTCATCGAGCACCTCGACGGGGTCGACCTCGACCGCAAGGAGACCGTCCGGATCCGTGACCGGTACGACGCTGCCGTCCCGACCGTCGTCGGTGCCGTGAGCCGCCGGGCGCCCGTGTTCGTCGAGGACGCTGCGTTCCTGCGGAGCCAGACCGACCGCCCGATCAAGTGGGCGCTCCCCGGCCCGATGACCATGATCGACACGCTCTCCGACCAGCACTACAAGAGCCGCGAGAAGCTGGCGTGGGAGTTCGCCACGATCCTCAACGAGGAAGCGCGCGAACTCGAAGCCGCCGGCGTCGACGTCATCCAGTTCGACGAGCCCGCCTTCACCGTCTTCCACGACGAGGTGCAGGACTGGGGCGTCGCCGCGCTCGAACGCGCTGCCGAGGGCCTCCGCGCCGAGACCGCCGTGCACATCTGTTACGGCTACGGCATCGAGGCCAACAACAGGTGGAAGGAGACGCTCGGGGCCGAGTGGCGCCAGTACGAGCAGTCCTTCCCACTCCTCCAGCAGTCGTCGATCGACATCGTCTCGCTCGAGTGCATCCACTCCCATGTCCCGCTCGAACTCGTCGAGCTCATCCGCGGGAAGAAGGTCATGCTCGGCGCGATCGACGTCGCGACCGAGGCCGTCGAGACCCCGGAGGAAGTCGCGGAGGTGCTCCGTCGCGCCCTGGAGTTCGTCGACGCCGACAAGCTCATCCCGAGCTCCAACTGCGGCATGGCTCCCCTCGCGCGTGGTGCCGCGCTCGACAAGCTCGGTGCGTTGTCGGCCGGAGCCGACATCGTCCGGGCGGAGCTCGTCGGCACCGCGGTCCCGTCGGGACGCTAGCCCGACGCTGAGCGGACTGCAGCGCTCAGCTCACGAAGCCGCGCGCTCGGCGCCGTACGCACGGACGAAGGCGTCCACGCCGTCGACGAAGACCGCGTCGACGGCGGCGGCGTCGAGTCCCGGTGCGTTCAGTGCGAGGAGGAACGTCAGGGCGGTGAAGTGCTCGGAGGCCCGCCGCGGGTTCGCCGCGCGGATCACGCCGGCGTCGGCCAGCTCGCGGAACCGGTCCGCGATGAGCTGCTCGGGGTCACGTGCCAGATCCGCCCCGGACGCGGGGACCGACCGCCCCGACTCGAGGAGCATCTTCACGACGGCGTAGTCGGACGACTGCAGCGTCTGGGTGGCGATCCGTCGTGTGAACGCCAGGAGTGCGGTGGTGAGATCGCGGTCCACTCGGAGCTCCTGGTCGGCAGCCTCCTCGACGGACGACAGCAACGCCGCGGACGCCTGCTCCACGACGCTGGCGAACAGTCCGTCCTTGTCCGTGAAGTGGTCGTAGACCGTCCGCTTCGAGACGCCCGCCTGCGCGGCGACGGCATCGACGGACGTGCGGTCGTAGCCGTCCACCAGGAAGCGGTCCCGGGCAGCGTCGAGCATCGCCGCCCGCTTCCGTTCGGAGCTCGGGCGGAGAGCACGGGTGGGAACGGCCATACCCCGACTGTAGCCATCCAGTTTTGGAACTACACGGTGTAGTGTGAAAACTCCGGCACAACCCCGTGCTCCGAACCGGAAGGCAGCGTCATGCCGCACACCACCCCCACCACCCCGAGCCCCAGCCCGACCACCGTGACGGACGTCGTGATCGTCGGGGCTGGCCCCACGGGGCTCACGCTCGCCTGCGACCTCGCCCGGCGCGGAACCTGTGTCCGCGTGATCGAGCGGTTCGACGTGCCGAGCGTCGCCTCGCGCGGGAAGGGCCTGCAACCACGGAGTCTCGAGGTGCTCGACGACCTCGGCGTCGCCGACGAGGTCCTGACGCGTGGTGTCACGAAGCTGCCGGTCCGGATGATCACCGACGACGGCACCGTGATCGACCGAGAACCCATCACCGTTCCGGTGTCCGACCCGACCACGACCGCGTACCCGGAGACCCTCTGGATCAGCGAGTTCGACGTCGAGGGCCCGCTCCGGGACCGGCTGGCGCTCGACGGTGTCCACGTCGAGTTCGGCACCGCCGCCATCGACATCGAGCAGCAGGCCGACTTCGTGGACGTGCGGGTCGACGGACCGGACGGCCCGGAGACGATCCGCGCTCGCTGGGTCGTCGGCGCGGACGGAGGCAGGAGCACGATCCGTCACGCACTCGGCGTGGCGTTCGACGGCTTCACGATGCACGATCGCTGGTACCTCGGCGACGTCCGTCTCGAAGGGCTCGACCACGGGCGGCAGTACATCCTGCCGACCAGTCACGGCATGATCGGGCTCACCCCGCTCCCGACGACGGACCTCTGGCAGTGGCAGTCGACGACCGAAGCCGGCGACGACGCGGAACCGCCGTCGCTCGAGCTGTACCAGCAGCTGCTCGACGACCACCTCGGGAAGGACCGGGTGACCCTGAAGGAAGCGACCTGGCTCTCGCTCTACCGCGCCAACGTCCGTCTCGCGGACCACTACCGCGTCGGGCGGGTGTTCCTGGCCGGCGATGCAGCCCACGCGCACTCGCCGGCGGGAGGGCAGGGCATGAACACCGGGATCCAGGACAGCTGGAACCTCGGGTGGAAGCTCGCCGCAGTCGTCCAGGGTGCGGACCCCGCTCTCCTCGACACGTACGAACTGGAGCGCCGTCCGATCGCCGCCTCCGTCCTCGAGATGAGCACGGACAAGATGCACACGTTCCGCGCCGGCGCGACCGGTGGCGCGGAAGGAGTCGACCGCGGACTCGACGGCATGGGCGGTGACGACACGACCGGACTGTCCCTGCGCTACGCCCCGAACCCCCTGTCCCTCGACGACCAGCCCGCCGTTCGCGCACCGTACGCGACGGGTCTCCGGGGCCACGGCTTCGCCGGCTCGACCTTCGACCTCCTCCGAGGCCCCCACTGGACGGTCTTCGTCTTCTCGGACGACCCCGAGGACATGCGTGCGCTCGAAGCCGCGCCTGCAGACGTCCACGTCCACCGGATCGGCGCCGGCGCGATCGAGGACTCGCAGGGCCATGCCGCATCCCGGTACGCGCCCGCGCACGACGCGGTCGCGCTCATCCGCCCGGACGGCTACATCGCCGCCCGCCGGCCCGTCTCCGCAGCCGCCGACGTCCTCGCGCACGTCCGCAGCGTCGTGGCGGAGGTCGTACCGGCTTGACTCCACCCGCCGGTGTGCGTGTGACACTCAGGCAGCTGGTCGGCCGTCTCACCGGCGCCGCACCTCGTGCTTGATGAGCTCCGTGGCGATCCTGTCGGCTGCATGCGGAGCCTTCGCAAGCGCGTGCACGACCGCGGTGGCTCCTGCCGCGTTGGCGATGACCGCTCCTGCCGCTCGCACCTCGCCGTTGATCCAGGTCGATGCCCCTCGCCGCTGCCAGCTCACCGTGCGAGCGCCCCCAGCGCCAGCCTCGAGCGCCCAGTCGGCGTAGCGACAGAGGTCGTCGAACGTCGACCAGACGCCGCCTGCCGCCGCGAACGACGACTCCCCGAGCGCCCACGGCGTGATCGCACGACCGAGGAACTTCGGCACCACGCGCTCTGCCGGGGCAGGCACGAGTACCGCAGAGCTGATCCCCGCTGGCTCGAAGACGTGTTGGCGTACAGCGGCGAACCAGTCGCCGTGCACCTCGTCGAGCACTGCACCGAGGAGGGCGTACCCGAGGTTCGAGTACACGAACTGGCCTCGGGAAGTGACCGGTACCGCCGCTGCCAGGTCCAGAGGAACCCCGACAGCCTCTCGGTAGGGGTCAGCGAACAGGCGGTCGCGCATCGTGGCTGGAAGCCGCGGCAGACCCGAGGTGTGGTGGATGAGATCAGCAACGGTCATCTCGGCGTCGGGCACACCGGGGAGGTAGTGCACGACCGGCCGCTCGACCCCGAGCGTGAGACAGGCGGTCGTACCCACGAGCCCCTTCGTGATGCTCCCCCACTCGAGCATCGAAGCGGCGGCGTACGGCCCGCGGGGCCCGCGGACGGTCCGCCAGCCGTCGGCAGTGCGAACACTCGCGCGCCAATGCCCGGAGCGCTCCATCGGATTCCGCACTTGGTGCCTCCCTCTGGGGCCGAGCTGCGACCCTCGCGCCGCAAGAGTCGTGGTGTTGTTTGACATACTGCAGTACCAGTCTAGAACTGTCGAGCCCTTCTGACCCGAAGCAGGAAAGGACAATCCTCATGCGCGCATGGCTGCTGTACCTGCTGATCGTCATCGCTGCGCTCGCAGCACTGCTCGCGATCGCCTCCAGCGCCCCCGAGGCATCATCGGCGGTCTTCGTCATCGGCACCCCCGTCGTCGTGATCGGGGCCGGCCTCGGTGCCAAGTTCGTCTTGGAAGCGCGGAGGGGCCGACGCACTCACCAGCGCTGACGTGGCAGGTGGCGGACAGGCTTGCGTCCGAGTCGGACTGGAGGCGCGGTGCCAGCTGGCACCGCGCCTCCAGTCCGGAATGCGGTCGCGGGGACAGCACCGGAGCGACCACAAGCCCCCCAGATGCGGGCTCGATCCGCCGCGCGGCCCAGGCCACGATGGACCGAGCGAAGGGGGAATCGTGTTCGGACGGAAACGGCGCGCGCAGGCTGACGGCGCAGCAGCGACGACGGGCGACGGCGCCGGGCAGGACACCGAGCTCGACCGGTGGCTCGCGCAGGCCGATGCCGAAGCGACGACCAATCCGCTGGCGTACGCGACGCTCATGGGCCGGCGGCTCGCCGCACTGACGACGACGTCGTTCACCGACGGAGCCGACCTCGATCCGCAGAGCGCCGTGACCGTGCTCGGTGCGATGACCGGCCTCGGTACCCAGGCCGCGCTCGTGATGGGCAAGCGGTCCGGCGACCCGGACTACACCTCGCGCACGGACCTCGTGATCGACGGCGCGAACGGCGCTCGGGCGCTCATGGGCGACGCCATCGCCTTCCCGCTCTTCGACGCTCAGTACAGCGTCTGGAACATCGTCACCACACCGCTGCGGTCCGTCGGCGGGACGGCGCCGTCGGCCGAGGACCTGACCGTGCGTGCCGCGCAGGCCATCGGGACGGACGCGTTCGTGGTCCCGCGGCTCGAACCGGGCACGAGTGTGCGGTGGCTCCCCCGCGAAGCGCTCGAGCACTGCGGTCGGGCCCTCGCCATCCAGCACTCCAGACGGCTGCCCGTGACGCAGTGGTACGTCGCCTACGCGCTCGCGGTGAAGACGATCCTCGATCAGTACCGGGCGGAGCCAGCCGTCCTCGCGAGCCTGACCCGGGTGGCGCTCGACAGCGCGAACGCGATGGCGAAGTACATGCCTCCGCGGGAGGGAACAGAGCCTCAGGCAGCAGCACCGGACGGAGCAGCAGCGTCCCCCAGCGCGGCAACCACCCCGCCGATGACGATCGCCGACGACCGGTTCGCCCGCGCGCGAGCCGTGGGCGACGGCATCCTCGCGCACGCAGCAGCGGTGTTCGAGGACCCGCAAGGTCTGCACGCCGAGACCGTGTTGACCGTCCTCGGGTCGCTCGCGGGACGGGCGGCGCAGGTGGCTGCGCTCCGCGGTGTCGAGAACGCTTCCCCGGAGTACCAGGGCCGCGTCAACAGGATGGGGCAGGGGCCGGACGGTGAGCGCTTCGCGGTGGGCGATGCGACCGAGTACCCGCTGTTCGTGGCGCCAGCATCGGTGTACGCGATCGTCACCGCGCCGCTCGTCGACGCCGGGCGGATCGCACCCACCGCAGAGGACATCCGCCACCACAGCAGCGTGACGATGGGGACCCCCGAGTTCGACGTCCCGCGGTTCGCACCCGGGACGAGCGCCCGCTGGATGCCACGCGAAGCAGTGGGGTTCGGACTCCGGACCTTCGCGATCCCCGCGGGGGAGCTTCCGCCAGAGGACTGGTACGTGGCCTACGCGCACGCTGCCGCGAAGCTCCTCGAGATGAACCGCGGCCATCTCGACATCGAGCCCCTGACTCGCGTCGTGCTCGATGCCGCGAACATCGCCGCCGCCCTCCTGGTGACTCCGACCGAGGACCCGCCCGCCGAGAGCCCGCGCCGCTGAGCAGACCGTCTGGGCGCTGAAGCCGAGCCCGAGACGAACCAACCTCACCCCTAGACTCGGCAGATGCTCGAGAGCCGTCGCCTTCCCCTGTGGGCGGGTCGCACGGCCGCGCTGCTGGGCATCGTGCTCGTGGCGTTCACCCTTCGCCAAGCAGTCGCTGCGGTCTCGCCGATCATCGGTGACATCCGGGCCGACTTCCCCGTCTCGAACCTCGACGTCGGCCTGCTCGGCACCCTGCCGCCGCTGCTGTTCGCGGCCTCGGGGTTCACGGCACCACGCGTCGCGCGGCGGCTCGGGCTCGACGGCGGGATCGTCCTCGCGCTGGCCCTCATCACCGTCGGCCACCTCGTCCGCGCGGTGGCACCGGGCGTCGCGATGTTGCTGGTCGGCAGCATCCTGGCGTTCGCCGGCACCGGTGTCGGCAACGTGCTGCTGCCGTCCGTCGTCCGTCGCTACTTCCCCGACCGGGTGGCCCTGCTGACCGCGGTCTACGCGTGCATCGTCGGAGTCAGCACCGCGGTGCCGGCTGCCCTGGCGGCACCGATCGCGCAGTACGCCGGGTGGCGGACCTCGCTCGCCGTCTGGGCAGTCTCCTCGGCGGCAGCACTCGTCCCCTGGCTCATCGTCCTCGCACAGCAGCGCCAACTCCGCCGCACAGACGCCGGTCTCGTCAGCCCCGCACCCACCGAGGTCGTCACCCGTCTGTGGCGATCCCGCGCCGCACTGTCGATCACCGCGCTCTTCTCCTCGAGCGCGATCTGCACCTACGCGGCCTTCGCCTGGCTGCCGGAGATCCTGCAGGACGTCGCCGGATCGACGCCGACCGAAGCTGGCGTGCTCCTCGCTGTCACCGGCGTGATCAGTGTCCCCGGCGCACTGATCGCTCCCCTGCTCGTGCCTCGGCTCCGCAACGTCGGCTTGCTGATCGCCGCGGGAGTCCTGAGCTTCGCACTCGGATACCTCGGCCTGCTGCTCGCGCCCGCGCCGCTCACCCTGCTCTGGGTGCTCCTGATCGGCTGCGGCTCGATCCTGTTCCCCGTCTGCCTGGTGCTCATCAACGTCCGCACCCGGACACACGGCGGAACCGTGGCGTTGAGCGGCTTCGCCCAGGGCACCGCGTACGCCCTCGGCGCGCTCGGCCCGCTGCTGGTCGGGCTGCTCCACGACGCGAGCGGCGGCTGGACGCTGCCGCTGCTCTTCCTCCTCGCCGTCACGCTCGCGGCAGGGATCCCGGCGGTCACACTCGGCCGTCCGACGTTCGTCGAGGACGAACTCAGCCGGTAGCGGGCACGTCCATCGCGGCCTGTGCGGTCACACCGCGGGCACGAGGGCTTCGATCGTCGTACGGGCTTCGGCACTCGACCCGAGCGGCACGGTGCGGCTACCGACGCCGGTCGCCAGGGACAGCGCGATGGCGACCGCGCCGACCTCGGCCGTGGAGACCCACTCGGGGTCACCCTCGACGAACCGGGTCCGGACAGGCCCGAGCACCAGCGCGTGGATCCGCTCGTCCGGCGACTCCGCGGCCAGAACGCGCTGCATCATGAGCACCGCGGCCTGCTCCATGCTCACCAGTCCGCTGTTGGGCACCGGGAACTCGGCTGACTGACCGACGATCACCGTGTACGCGCCCAGGCCGCTGAGCCGAGGCACGATCGCCCGCGCCACCGCCATGTGCACCGTGGCGAGTCCCGTGAAGGCAGCGGCCCAGTCGTCCTCGGCGATGCCGGTCAGCGGTCCGCCCTGCCACCAGCCCCCCACGGGGACGATGACATCGTCGATGCCACCCATCCGCTCGGTCATCTCGCGACCGAGTGCCTCGGCCCCGGCGAAGGAGGTGTAGTCGTGCGTCGGCAGGTGCAGCAGCGGGGATGTCCCGACGGCGCCGAGTGCAGCGCGCAACTCGACTCCGCGCGCCTCAGACCGGGTGGGTACGACGACGTCGGCGCCCGCGTCGATGTACGCGCGGACGATGCCTTTCCCAACGCCACCGGTGCCGCCGGGCACGAGGACGCGGCGGCCGGAGAGGTCGTGGGTGGACGGTACTTCGTTCATGGCGGAACTCCTTGGTCAAACCAATGTTGGTGTTGCCAACGGTAGCACCGATCGTTGGTCGCGCCAACTGGTATCGTGCTGCCATGCATGAAGCGCCGACGCCGCCCGAGGCACTCCGAACCCTGGTGAGCTGGCAGGCCGGCCGCGTCGCGACGATCGGGGCGCGTCTGACAGGCGCGAGGATGCCGCTCGAAGCACGGTCCGACTTCGCGGTCCTGTCCCTCCTCGAGGAGAACGGCCCGCTCAGCCAGGCCGACATCGGGCGGATCCTCGGTCTCGACCGGAACAACGTCAACGGCATCGTCGTCCGCCTCGAGACCGACGGGTTCGCGAGCCGGCAGCCGGACCCGGAGGACCGGCGGCGGAACGTCGTCACCATCACGACCGAGGGCCGTGCGAGGTCGTCAGAACTCCTGGACCACGCGCGGGCGGTGCAGGCGGAGCTCCTGACCGCGCTCTCCCCCGACGAGCGCAAGGCCCTCATCGGCCTGCTCGGCAAGGTGCTCGCCAGCCACCCGGCGCAGTCCGCCTGAGCCAGGTCCCCACTTGGTCAGCCTGGAGGCTCGGTGCCAGCTGGCACCGCGCCTCCAGTCCGGAGCAGGGTCGCGGACGGACGGCGGCGGCGCCGCCACCTGTCACATGTCGGCGATGAGACGGAGCGTGTAGCCGTCGGGGACCGTCTGGTGTTCGACGTAGTGCATGAACACCGGCGCTGCCTGGTCGGCGGTGAAGAGCTCTGACGGGTGCCGAGGCTCGTGCGCAGCCTGCACGTCGATGGTCTCCGCGAGCGGTTCCGCGAGGTCGTGGTCACGGCCGACGATGTAGAAGCGGTACTCGCCGTCGTCCTCACGTCGGCGGAGTTCGACGCTCATCTTCTCCGCGGTGCCGCCGGCCTGAAGGTAGGAGTTGCCGTACTCATCGATGACCGACTGCGGGCCGGAGCGCCAGGTCTCGTCGTCGATCAGTGCGGAGAAAATCAGCCACGCGAAGTGGTCGTCGTTGTCGAGCAGGCCGAGGCTGCGACGGATCTGGTCGGGGATCGAGCGGAAGGTGTCGTTCAGGACGCTGCTGACAGACCCGTTGGTCTTCATGATGATCAAAGCGGGCTGCTCCACGTGCTCGAAGGTAACAGAGGTGATCTGATGCGCTCACCAAGCAGCGTGGAAGGACGTCGCGGAGGGCGTTCGGCCGCAGCGTCCGGAATCGTCGCGGCCCGTCGTCAGAGCGCTTGGCGGCCTTGCTCATGGGATGAGTATCCCGCCGCGGTTGCCTTCGGTATGCGATTCGCTTCCGAGGAAGGCTCGGCCTCTTGGAGAAGTCGCTGTTTCGACGGTCAGCTGTCGGGTGCGATGACCCACAGGATCAGCAGCAAACCCGCGACGGCGCACACTCCGATTCCCGACCAGAACCAAGGGGCACTGGTCCCGCGCTCTGCTCTGGCCCGGCCAATCCCATCCCTGCGAACCGCGATGACGAGGGCACGTCCGATCAGCCCACACCCTGCGAGCAGGATGACCACGAGCCCACACCACGTCCACCACGAAAACTCCACCCGAGGTAATGCGTGTTCGTCTCACCGGCTTGGACAAAGCCTGACCGCTTGTACTAGCGATGGGCGCGGGTGTTTAGGCGGTGCGCCTGCAGCAGAGTCCCGTGGTCGTACCCGGTTGCTTGTTCGATCACCCAGTCGAGCCCGGCCGTACCCATTCGCTGCAGCGATCCTCGCAGGCACGAAAACCGCCGAAGTTCGACGCCGGTTCCCCGACCAGCCCGCCGGCACGAAGATCTACCTGTACTCCAGCTCACCAGAACGCGCAGTCATCGGGACCGCGTCTCTTGACTCCGCAGACCGGCCAAACGCATCAGATGTGTGGGACGCATACGGCCACGTCATTGCCATCGCCAGGCAATCCCTAGACGCCTACCTAGGCGACGTTCCGGTGCCGGCAATCCTGCAAGTCCGTTCGCCAGTGCGATGGGAAGTCCCCATGCCACTGTCCGAGCTCCGCAGCCAGGTGCTCATCGAACCTCCGCAGAGCTTCCGCTACATCGATTCGGAACGAGCTGCCCTGCTTGACGCGTGGGAACCACGGCCTCGGTCACGGCAAGCAATGCTGGTCTGACCGGAGCAGCGGAGCGTCAGTATCTCAGGGCGATACCAGAATATTGGGAGTCAAGGAGCGGCGACCCGACAGGGAGCTCGTCAATTCGCGGATCCAGGCCCGCCGAGCGAACTTTGCCGATGTGCACCTCCTGGGTGGCAGTTCGCCGCCATCCCTCGGAGCACCTTCCTAGGCCGACCGGCGGCAGCCACGCTCGCTGCGTCAGGTTGCATGCAGCGTGCAGACTGCCAGTCGTGACAGAGAGCTCTGACAATCCTGGTCTCCCGGAGGCTGCGTCACAGGTGGAAAGGATTCGCGCTATTGACGTGGCGCGTCGGCGCGATTGCACCGGTTTGTTCTACCGTTACGTGCGTGGATGACGAACGCACCGCTGCTAGACAACTGCTGGCACGGTTACAGGAGCTGAGTTCGGTTGAGCCGGTCAGCCTCGCCGGGCCGTTGCAGCAAATCTCCGAACTCCGCGCCGCCGATCATGCATCGTTGGAGGGCCTACTTCCCGATCTTGCGTGGCAGACCGCAGGAGCGATCGCAGCGGCTGATGACATTCTTGAGGCGCTCGGTGCTCCGTGGCATTGGGCACCGCCTGCAACGGAGGAGGCAGCGTGGCTGCAGGAACTGCGAAAAGGTCTCGACACGTTCTCCAAAGTGTGTTGGTTCCTCCGATTCGGGTACACGGCCGGCGCTGTCGCGCTCGCCCGGCAGTTCATCGAACGGTGGACCTACAACCTCAGCTCAACCCGGAACATCTGGCCGGACGACGGAGAGGAGTACGCTGACTTCCTCCGCCGGGTTTGGTCGGTGTACCCAGCGATGGTTGACGGTCGTGACTTCGGGCAAGAATGGGCAGACCTCTCGGAACTCCTCCACGGGCGAAGCATCACGAGAGCCGGACGCACCATCACTATCAACTTGAGTATCGACGCTGTGGACCGAGCTGAGGTGCATCAGCTTGTCGTCCAAGCTGCGGAGATGGCCCTTCGACAGGTGCGGGGCGCAATCGACACGGCCCACGCCAGTACGGCAGCGGTCACCCCGATCAGCCACGGGTCCCTCCAACTTCGAGTTGAACAATTCCCTCCGACGACGCCACCGGAGTTCCTGACGGTCACCGCTCCCCCACTCGACTACAGCTTCGTCACATCGGACCTCGCCGACACGATTTCCGATTGGGGAGCAACGTATCGACGGATTGTTGCAAACCGCAGCAAAGACCCAGTCAACATGCTCACGTTCGCGTGGATGGCGATCGAGGAGCGGTGGGCACGGGCAATCGATCATGCGAGGCAGTCTTTCCGCGAAGAGCAGAGCATGCTCGGGGACGCGTTCTCCCCGGTCACCCTTGACGCGCTTATCCTGTTCTACCGTTGCATCACCGAGATGACGGAACTGCTCGCCAGGACATCAGAGCCGAGCACCCGAACCGATGCGCTGCAGGCAGCGGCTTCCGCGTTGGAATCGTCGTGGGTGCTGTGGCTTCAAGACGTCGACGAGTCGCTGATCTGCATGCGCACCGTGCTGGAGAACACTGCTCGAGCACGTACGCACCGGCTGAAACCAGAACGCGCCGCCACCATGGAACTCCGCGGAGCCGCGACAACACCGCACCGGTGGCTCGACGCCGCTGGTTGGGGGCGGCTGTCCGCGTTCAACCGCGCCCTCGGCGAGTTCAGTCACACGCAAGCTCGTTCCCGACACGAAGCTGCCCGAGACCTGCTCACTAGCATGCAGCGAGGCGAAACCGCATCCGCGGACCACACTGCCCGTGCCCGCGCGCTGGAGGAGGTCGCAACGATGCTGGCACATGAAACGTCGGCATCCCTAGAGCAAGCCCATCCGCGGCTCGCGGAAGCGTTTCGGAAGCTGATTCTGAACGCCGACGAGGCCGACGCGGACGACGATTTGAACGCCTGGTTGGACCATGGATTGCGGTTCCGATCTTTCGACTTCGGACCAACGCTGTTGGACCGCGCAACGGAACGTCGCCGCAACTACGACAAGACCGTCAGCGACAAGTAGGCAACGCCGGAAGTCGGTGTCCTAAACCGTGAACGACTGATGCTGATGGGGGTTGCGCGTAATATTCTTGTGCTCAACCGCTGATCTTTTGATCCTGCTCGCCTCATGCGCGGCGGGCACTTTCGCCTAGGCGAAGACGCAATCTCCTCATTCGCGTAGCGTGCTTCGTCTCAGACGACCGCCCACCGTACCGCGGCTAAGCGGGGACGCTCCGAAACAGGAAACGACAGGCGCATTCGAACTGGGCACACTTTTCTTCACCCTAGCAAGCCTCTTCACGGCGGAAGCCTGAGATACGCGACCAACGTCGAGTGTTCGAACACTCCGGGTGGGGTTGTGATGACAGTCGGCTACGAGAGAGATACCGCCGTCGATTCCTCAAGTATCCGCCACGTGTAAGTTTGCATATTTGTCCAGTCGCCGTCATTTCGAACCGGGTGAGGCTCGCATTGCCGTTGTAGACGAGGTCACAGGTGTGCCCGGCGCCAGGGAAGCCGTACCAAGTGCTGAGTCTAGCTGCGGCTGCTCCCCGCGCCGTTGCAGATAGGGCCTGTGGAATCGCGGGAAGCTCTACCGGGCGGCCCCGCCGTGAGGACCCACCAGGCGGCTAATCGTCTCGCGGATTTCCGGAGTAATGTCCGGTTCAGGGTCAAGCCAACGAATCGCGAGTTCGTACCGCTTCTCTTCCTGAGTGCGACTCAGCTGTAAGATTGCCGGCGACGCAGGCGCTTCGCGCAGATTACGAGAGGCGAGAACAGCGCGCGTGCGATCGTTGTACCCATATACCGGCAGGTCGAGTGCGGCGAGGCCGGCCTCTAGCTCGTCGAGACTCTCGGCAGAGAACGTGCCGAGCACGTCGGCATGAATCGCGTTTTTTTTCGGCCCACGTACGTCAGACTCGCGCTTCACCAACCTTTCGCCACCGTCTCGCTTGACAATCGCGCGTTGGCTTGGAACGAAGACGAGTTGCACCGTCACCGTACGGTCTGCTCGAGCCTTGAACGAGCGTCGAGCATTCACGGGGCGGCGGACTTGCAATTCTTGACCGCGATTCCTAAGGCCTGGAGCAAGGTCTTGAAATAACCGTTGAGCAAGGTCGTCGGATTCAAGGAGTCGAGCGACCTCTTTTCGACTGGCGTGGCTCTCGTTTCGGACCAGGTGGGAGATCTTGCGCACGTGGCGTGATAGCGCGGGAATTTCAGACTCAGGAATCCGGAGCGACCGATCTGTGAGCAGCTTCGCGATCGTTGCCGCACTTGGCTGCGAAGCTGAAGCGCTCGTATGCGTGTGCCGCATCGCTTGATGAGGCCTGAATGCGGGGTTCATAGATGGCTCCATTCTGGCGCTGCTCGAACGATCCAGTCCGTGTCCCTGAAGTGGCTAGAGAACAATTTACCGTTGCTGGGCGGGCCGCTGCGGCCAAAAAACACCACGTTGACGTCGCGATTTAGATGTCGCCTCCACCTTTCGGCCCACTGTTGCACATACAGGAACAGAAAATCGGTGAGCGCTTTTTGCAGGAACGAGTACTTCACATCCGCCATGGTTACGCTGCCTGGATCGACTCCGCCATGCTCGCGCAAATCGGTCCGCACCACCGCTAGCGCCGCATCGCTTGATATCTGGACGTCAACGTCACTCGGGTGTTTGGCTACTCCAAGGCGGTAAAGCGAGTCGAACGGGCGTTGATCGGGCGAGTCCTTCGGCCATTGTTTCTTATATGCCGCGAAGATGCGGTCACCCTCTTCAGCCTCCCAGCGACGGCCAAATTCGTCCATGAACACATTGAGAAGTTCACCCTTGTCCTTGGGAAGACGCTTCGCCGGGCTGGAGAAGAATTGCCCAGCGCTCCCCTGTAGCCGCACATCGGCGTCGTCCAAGCCATCCGCACTCAACGCTACTTCGAGCGTCTGCAAGAACTGTTGGTACTGCGGAGCCGTCATACCAAGGGGCACTCGCTGGCTGTGGCAGTCAATCGCTACTGGGACGGTCACGCCCACGAATTCAAAGTCGAGGTCTGTCATCCTGTAGCCACCTGCATCAAGGACCTCCGGGTACCCCGTGCTGAGGATCGAGTCGCTCAAGATCACCTGCCCGGGTCGTTGGATTCGTCGATCCTATCGCGTACCCCGCGGCTGTCGTCGCGATGCCCACGCTTCCGTGCCCTCGCTGCTGTTCACTCACGTCCACCTTCCCGCTGCTTCTCCGTGCGGGAGATTCGCGCGGCGGCCATCGCGTCGTTCGGCGACTACCCGCGAATCCATAGTGACAACGGTGAGCCGGAGCGCTGAGTATGACGACTGCTGGAGATCATGCGCTGGTATGAGTTACCAGTCGGAGAAACCCGCGGTCATGACGCTCGAGGCTGGTCGACTCACGACAGCCGGGACCTCGCGCGCCAGGCCCAGCAGCGGGTTCGATCTTTCCCTCAGCCGGCTGGATCCGTATCAATTCGAAGATCCGAAGGCATCGACATCGCAGGTACGCGACTCTCTACGACGACCCCTCGTTTGCGCGTTGTCGACTGGAGCACCTTCGGGACCTTGTCAGATCGCTCTCACTCGTACTTGGATCAGGGTAGTCAGTACTGCTTGTCCCCTGTCGATGGCTGGGAGCTTGTGCTGCCGAAGTCGCGGCCGGGGAGACCCGGCTGACGGGTATTGTGGTACAAATATCCGCAAGTTTGCAGCTTCAAGCGGTTACCACTGCGCGCTCGTCCTGCACCGTCGCCGCCCTGCCCTCCTCAGGAATCTGGACGTGGCGCGTCGGTCTGGGCTCTTAAATTAGAACGAGCAACCTCCAACGCAGTCGCGGTTTTCGGAGGAGGCTTGGCTGGGGTTGTCGTTATACCCGCGACCACCCGGCCCATCGTGCCCGCTCCGCGGCCGCGTCGAACTCATGGTTGGACTCGAACACCGTCTGATGCAGTCTGTAGAACCATGACGGCACGCGAACGCCTTCCGATCGCAGTGCGAAGATTTCCTGCTGTCGAGCCTCGAGAGCGTCGCGCACTAAGCCGACCCTTTGCTCCGAACGATCGTCGTAAAGCTGTTTCAGGCTCTTCGTCGCGCCGACGGCAAGCTCCTTCTTTCGGGCGACGTTCCTCTGTTGGTGATACACGTTCGTTGCAAGCAGCGTCAGCAGCGACGAGGTCGGGACGACAAGCAAGAGGATGAACTGCCACAACAGCAGTTGCATCCCGACTCCCGCGGTTAGCTCGACGGCCGACACTGCGATGAGGACGCCCACACATATCCGTGTCCACCTCGTGCGAAGCTCCGAATCCCACAGCAGAGCTTCGCGCTGGCAGTACGTTTCAGCGGCGGGGCTTGGAATGTCAGTAACGTTTGCGTACCAAGGAGAATTTTGCGCCTGGGTGTTGCGTCGCGCGAGGTCGTTGAGGTCTGCGGCGGTGAGCGCCAGCGGATTTATGCTCGGCCATACGAGCCCGAATAGACCGCGGTCGAATTGGTCTTGGACGACGGCACTCCGCCTCGCTGCGGCGGTCCGGTACCGTGTCAACACGAAGGTCGTAACGATCGTTGCGACGACGCCGATGACACTGGACCACGGACGGAGCTCGGGCAAGAAGGCCGCCGCTACCCCTATAGCAGCGGCCGCGCAGGCGATCCCGAATCGCCAAGCGTCCCACATTTGCGTCCAACTACTCGCGACCGTGGACGCTGCCAGGAGGTGGATGTATTTCGACCCCTGCTGCGTGGTGTACAGATCTTGCGATTCGAGCGGCATCAGCGCTTCGGCATTCGGTTGCCGAACAGGCTGCGCCACTCGTTGACGGCCTCGGATGAGTGTCCAGCTTCGTCGAGCGCAATCGCGTTCTCCGCGATCAGGTTCCACTCGGTGAACATGCGGGATGCGCTCTCCCGGTCGGCGGGACTCATGTGCTTGTTCACGTCGTCCCCCAGATGCGCGGGGTCCGCCCAGTCGTCGCGGACTGCGTCAGCCGCCCCTGCGAGGAAGAACTGTACCTCGTTGGCGTAGTTCTGTGCCGGCGCAATGCACAGATCGAGCGCCATCACTTCGAGCAGGAAAGAAGGTTGGATCGGCTCGTCGTACTCACGGTTGATCCCCTTCAGCATCTTCACCAGCGGCACGAATATTCCGCCGAACTCCTGGTTCTTGGCGGTGACCAGGTCTGCATGGATGGACGGGTTGGTCTCCATCCATTCGTTCCCGTTCGGGATGAGGTAACCGTCGGTCGTCGCGAATGCCGGGGCGATCTCATACGAAGCGACCTCCTCGGCTGAGTAAACGATGCGTGCGACAACGTCGTCGGTTTCCACCTCCCACCGTGGCGCGAGGATGTCTCGCAATGCTGCGATAGCCGCATACCCGGTGCCATCGGCGAGGCTTCCTTGTGGACCGTCTGGGTCGATGACGACGAACACGTCGACGTCTTTGAGTTTTTTCGTTTTCGTGTGGCGGTCGTAGCTTCCCGTCAGGAAATCGTCTTCGAGGTCCCACCGTTCGCGGATGTGGTCTCGGATGAGACGGTGGCGCTTCGCTGCCGTCGATGCTTCCACATCGGTGATTTCAAGCGTGGCCTTCAGACGTGCGAACGCATCGTCGACTGCTCCCATTGGCTCGTCCTTCAGGTGTAGATGCGGGTGGAGGTTGACGCATGTGGCGCGGATGCGAGAGTGCCGATAGTGCGCCCTGAGAGGTGCGCGGTTGAAGCGAGCGTCGCCGGATCCCACCCGGGCTGTGGTGTACGGGCGGAGTTGAAGGTGCATACGAGGCGGTACGTGGTTCCCGGCGGCATCGCTGCGACCTTCGCTGTATACCGTGCGGCCTGCTTCTGAGTTGTGGTGAACGCCGTTGCACCGGCGTTCGCCGGCGCGTAGCTGACAGTGAACTCGAACTTGGCGATGAGGTCGCCCGCTGGGGACACGCACTCGACGTTGAGTGCTTTTAGGGACCCTTCCGTGATCCATGCCTGGATCGCTCGCTGGTCGGTCGCAAGCTGATTAAAGTAGCGAGTCGTATCAATTCCGAGGATTATTAGAATTTCGGCAACGGTGGACATGAGTACGTCCGCGAGATGCGTTGCTGTCTGCGTTCTTGTGTACGTCGTTGTCGAGGTCGAGGTGCTGGTCATTATCGACCTCCGAGGGCGCGAAGCGCTGCCGCGTCAATCGCGCTGCTGCCGGTCGATGCCTTCTCGGATGGCTCCGGCGCTGTCCCCGTTGACACGTGGTCGAGCGCAGCCGCCGCGGCTTCGAGAGCGGCGCCGAGGCTTCCGCGAGCGGGGATGTACATCTTCCAGGCCGCGACTGCGGATGCGCCGCCTGGCACTGGTGCAAGGTTCTCCTCGACCGTGAATGCCGCGTCCCCGGTCGCGATCGTCACCGCAACCTGGAACGGCCCAGCGGTGACGACGATGGGCCGGTCGTCGAAGCTGCCGCTACTGATCATCGCCGCCATGAGTCCGTCGAGCGGTCGTAGCGCCTTCGCACACGAGCCGTCTGGAACGTCATTACTGCGTTCGATGCTGTCGCCGATCAGCGCAACAACCGTGGCCCATGCTTCTGTTGCAGACCGGCACGGCGTCCCAGCAATGATTCTAGAGCGTCGCATGGGGCCGCTCCGTCCCTGCCGTCGTTCCGGCGCCAGCTGACTCAAGGAGGTCATCGAGAGTCAGCTGTGCAGGGTCGATGGTCACTTCCAGACGGAGAAGCATCGCTTCCGTGACGCTCTTTCGGATCGCCCTGCCGTCTCGTCCGACGAGCGCGCGGGCGACCCGCGAAAGTTCTGGGGCCGCCGCGACCTCCGCAAGGGTCGGGTAGGCGTGACTGAAATCGATGAGAACCCGTCGCAGGATGCCTTCGATTGCGGTCGCGTCCGGGAATGGCATCTCGATGAGCACATCTGCTCTAGATCGGAACGCTTCGTCGAGTGCGCCGGTGAAGTTGCTTGTGGCGACGACGACGATGTTCGGGTGTTTCTGTGCGATCTCGTCGAGGGAGGTCAGGACCGCGTCGGTCGCGCGGTGAACGTCCGCCGGGTTCGCTGCGAGGGAGGCTTCGCTTCGGGCGACTGCGAGCGACTCGACTTCATCGAGCATCAGGATCGTGGGCAGCCCGTCGTCGGCGAGGGTCGGAATCTGCTCGGTTAGCAGGATGTGGACCTGCTGCTGGCTCTTGCCGTGCTCTCCGCTCATCAATCCGTGCGGGTTAATCTCGATGAGCCTGCACTGTTTCTGGGTGACGAGGTTGGCAATTTGTCCGGCGAGGCCACGGACAATCGTGGATTTCCCAGTGCCGGGTGGTCCGATGATGAGTGCGAGACCGTGCAACGCGCTGACATGGAACGAAAGCTTGCCTCGGAGCTGCAAGCCGAGCAGCACGGAGCGGATCAGCCGATTTTTGACCGCTGGTGCGGTAACGATCGAGTCCCATTCGCCAGTGTCGGCGCCTGCCTTCACGAGATCGTTTCTCACAATGTGTGTCGACAGGTCCACTCGCCGCCCCCTCGTAAGGTTGTCCCCCTTTTGGTGGACAATGCCAGCCAATCATCTAAGCGGCAAATTTTCAACCCTGAGTCGCGTGCCTGTAACTCCACGGTTGCGATCGTGACGCCGTCCCGCACCGGCCTCACTAGCCGAATTCTGCAGGCCCTGCGAACCGTAACGACTGCGGGATGCGCCCAGTACTGGGCTGAGTCGTTAACCTGCGGACCATTCGTCGGCTCCGTCGCCGTACAGCGGATCGCCGCTCATGGCGGGTGGGACAGCGCACCGACCGCGGTGGAACTGTCTACCGAAGCCACTGCGGATCTTCGGGGGCGGCTGGATGCGATCTGGCTTGCCGCAGACGAAGTGGAACCGATTCGCCCACCACAGCCATAGCCTGCGCCGATGGCAAGCATGACCCCCCCCCCTTTTTTGCTGAGCAATAACAGGTGAGCCAGTGGACGGTCGAGTACGAGGGCAAAGGCTTCGACCGGTTCTACGACTCGCTCGACGAGTACGAGTAGGCGGTCCTGATGGCGACGGTCACACGGGGACGTCACCCTTGATGTCCTTCGTGGAGCGCGGGCTACGGCGAGGCGTTCGACCGTACCCAGGTATTACACCCGTACTGCGTTGCAATAGCGCTCCTCAGGCGCCCGCGTGGTCGCCGTCAGGAGGCATGTCGGCGTCGGGGTTCTCGTTGTCGGTGGCAGTCGCAGCTAACCCAAGGGCATTGTCGGTCTCGGTCTCGGTCTCGGTCTCGGTCTCGGTCTCGGTCTCGGTCTCGGTCTCGGTCTCGATACCGGTGCCGGTGCCGGTGCCGGTGCCGGTGCCGGTGCCGGTGCCGGTGTCGGTGTCTTCTTCGGTGTTGTCCGTTTGATCCGAGGCTGAGTTCGCAGCCGCGGCAACCGCGGCTGCGATGGCTCCGTAGGGGATCTCGGAGAGACCCTTGCGAGCGAGTTGGTTGGCGACCTCCGCGACGGGTCCCGTCGGGTACGCGGCGTTTGCCGCGAGCTCGGCGGCTACGTTCGCGACCGGGTTCCGGAGCTCTTGCTTCGCAATACCCGATACGAACGAGGCCACCGCAACGTTCCGGGTGATGCCGAGCATGCGCAGGTTCTCGACCATGTCGGTGATCCCCGGCGGCAGCTCGATCTTCCCCAGAAGCGCGGTGTTCGCGTCGAAGAAGTCGCTGCTGATGGCTGACACGAGCTCTCGGGAGCGCCAGCCGTCGAACAGACCTGCAGTGCGCGTCCACGCTGGGGCGAGGTGAAGGGATTTCGCCGGAGTAAACACCGGAGCCGGGAACAGGTGGGTGCGGTCCTCGTCGACGTGGAACTCGTCGTCGTCGACCGTGTACCAGGCGGTGACGTCGAGCTCTTGGTTCGAGCTGCCGTCGTCTTCATCTGGCCAGTCGATCCAGTCGAAAGCCACACGCGCAGTGAAGCGGATCCTCGTCCTGTAGGCGCGACCACCACCGACAAGCTCACGAACGAACGCCCACACGAGTTCGGGCGCTCCGGGCTCGCTCACATCGGCGTCGACGGGATCCTCGAGGTCCAACGCGACCCAGAGTTCGGGTGCGTGGAGCTTGCCGCCGCGGAACAGCGCGGTCACCAGCTTGTCCAGATGCTTGTGCCCTGGGAAAGCTCGGATCTCGTCAGAGGCGTACCTCTGTGGCGGGACGAACTCCCGGAGCTCGGTGCAGAGCCGGATGCTGCCGGTGGTCAGGTTGGCCTCGGCTTCGTCGCGGAGCTCGGGGTGGAGATCGTCGCGACTGCTGTTCCGGTAGGCGAGGTCCTTCGAGACGAATACAATCTCCTCGTCGGGATGATCTCGCGCGACGTCGAGGACTGTGTACCAGTGCAAGGCGTCGCGGTAGCCTCCCCCGTTTTCGTTGAAAGGGCGCCCTCGGTCGATGGCTCGTTGTGCGACCACGTCGTGTGAGACGGTCGGGGTGTCCCGGATAATCACGCCTTCGGCCTCGAGGTAGATCGTTGCGTCGTATCGGGCGGCCCAGCGCTCAACCTCTTCGGCAGCCTCCTGCACCGCGCGCTGCACGGCTTCTGGCGCCCGGTGGACATCGCTTTTCGGTCGCTGATCGCGACGGTTCTTTTGCACCTTCGCAGTGATCTCCGCTGCGACGATGCGCGGCACGATCACGGCGAGGGCACTGTCGCCGATCGCGGTCGCGATATCCCTCCAAGCGCTGCCCCGCAGCTCGGGATTTGGCAGGACAGCGTTCGCGTCAAGCACGAGGATCATCGGGCGTTCCTTCATGGCGGGGGTTCGATGCTGTCGTGCTGAACGGGATGTAGCTGCACCAGGCCACCAGACACGACTACGTGGCTACGATCACCGCGTCTCGGGCGAGCATTCCAAAGCTATGGATCAGCCAGCGCGTCATCGTCGAGGGCTGAGCGGCTTCAGCTCGCGTCCGTGCACAGGGGCAGGTCACCCTCAGTCTCGAGTCCTTCGTAGGGCCGGTAGTGCGCGTCAGCGCTACCGAGCTCGCGCAGGTCGGCGAGGGTCCACCACGGGTGGTAGTCCTGTCCCTCGATTGCGAGCTCGACAAAGCGGGGCGTGCCGTACGACTTCACCGTGCCCGACAGGTGCAGGTTCTTGTCGACGAAGTGCACGGTGATCGTGTCCTTCTCCCCGAACCGTGCAACCTCGGCGTTCCACTCACCTTCATCGGGCTGCACCCAATCGCCAACGTCGTACTGCCGTTCGCGGAGGGCCGCCATGGCTTCCTCGAGCGGGTCGGCCTTGCGGTCCCGCGTGCGGAGCGCGACGGCGTCGACGACGTACCCGGTGTCCGTGTATAGCGTGAGCTTCCAGACACCTGCGCCGGCGCCCGCAGGGACGTCCCGGTTGATGTGCACGTGCGTAGCGATTTGATCCATGCGGCGAGCGTAACCGCCGTGGCCGCCGGCGGTGGCTCGATTCGAGGGTCATCGGGAAGGAGACCCACAACCCCCGATCAGACGCTGTCGACAGCACCTTTAGACGTGCGTGACGCCCGTGCCGTCCTGCGGTGCCTCTGACACGAACAGCGAGGTCGATCTGTCGCCGAGGCGTCGGAACTGGTGGAACGTCGGGGCGAACGGTGCCAGCGCGGCCGTTCGTTACCCTTGGGGCTCTGTCCTATGTTGACGTCGGCGAGCTGTCGGTCAATCAAAAAACCAGAACCGTGATGTGCCCCCGAAAGCGAAGTGGAGGCGCGAGAACGTCGCCAATCTGGTCACACCTTCCCCGCCAGCACGTTGAGCAGAGTGACGTGGTTCAGACCAGCACGGACGGCCACAAAACGCAGGCTTTCGTCCCCGATCGCGCTACTTAAGCTAAACGCCAACTGACGAGCAAGGTCCACGACCGGATCAGAACTGCGCACCTCCGGCCAAGGGCCCGGGGAAAGCTCGACCGGAGTACGACGACTCGCGCGGCCCGAACCACGACCCTCTCAACAGAGCTGCACTCGGGAACCGAGTTTGATCGTAGAACGGGACGAGCACAGACAGACGCCCCTCACAGCGATGAGTTCCAACTCATGACAGTGGCGAACCAATAAGACTTGGACCTGCGCCAGATTCAGCAGTGCACGCGCCAATTTGACAGGGGCGGATCACGCCGGCCAAAGCCAGCGGGGCGTCCCCACGAATCAAGTCAGACTCAGAAGTCCCAGTCCTCGTCCTCAGTGCTCTCCGCCTTGCCGATGACGTACGACGAGCCCGACCCCGAGAAGAAGTCGTGGTTCTCGTCCGCGTTGGGCGACAGCGCCGACAGGATCGCCGGGTTCACATCCGTCGTCTCCTTGGGGAACATCGGCTCGTAGCCCAGGTTCATCAGCGCCTTGTTGGCGTTGTAGTGCAGGAACTTCTTGACGTCCTCGGTCAGCCCGACCTGGTCGTAGAGGTCCTGCGTGTACTGGATCTCGTTCTCGTACAGCTCGAACAGCAGGCTGAACGTGTAGTCCTTGATCTCCTGCTTGCGCTCTTCCGAGGCGCCCTCGAGCCCCTTCTGGAACTTGTACCCGATGTAGTACCCGTGGACGGCTTCGTCGCGAATGATCAGGCGGATCAGGTCAGCAGTGTTCGTGAGCTTCGCGCGCGAGGACCAGTACATCGGCAGGTAGAAGCCGGAGTAGAACAGGAACGACTCGAGCAGGGTCGACGCGACCTTGCGCTTGAGGGGGTCGTCACCGGTGTAGTAGTCGAGGACGATCTGGGCCTTCTTCTGCAGGTTCACGTTCTCGGTGGACCAGCGGAAGGCGTCGTCGATCTCGGGCGTCGACGCCAGGGTCGAGAAGATCGACGAGTAGCTCTTGGCGTGCACCGACTCCATGAACGCGATGTTCGTGTAGACGGACTCCTCGTGCGGGGTGATCGCGTCGGGGATCAAGCTGATCGCGCCGACGGTGCCCTGGATGGTGTCGAGGAGCGTCAGCCCGGTGAACACGCGCATGGTGAGCTGCTGTTCCTCGGGCGTGAGGGTGTTCCACGACTGCACGTCGTTCGACAGCGGCACCTTCTCGGGCAGCCAGAAGTTGTTGACGAGGCGGTTCCAGACCTCGACGTCCTTCTCGTCCTGGATGCGGTTCCAGTTGATCGCGCTGACCGAACGGATCAGCGGGACGGCTTTGCCGGTGGCGTGGACCGGGTCGGTGAGAGTCATTGCTTCTTCCGGAATTGAGATGGTGACGAATCGAAGGCCGGGAGGCGCGGTGCGGGCTGGCACCGCGCCTCCAGGCCGGGGGTGGTCGCGTCAGCGACCGAGACGACGCAGCATGCACGACGCCGGAGGCGTCACAACATGCACGAAACGCAGCCCTCGACCTCGGTGCCCTCGAGGGCGAGCTGGCGCAGACGGATGTAGTAGATCGTCTTGATGCCCTTGCGCCATGCGTAGATCTGCGCCTTGTTGATGTCACGCGTGGTGGCGGTGTCCTTGAAGAACAGCGTCAGCGACAGGCCCTGGTCCACGTGCTGCGTCGCCGCGGCGTACGTGTCGATGATCTTCTCGGCACCGATCTCGTACGCGTCCTGGTAGTAGTCCAGGTTGTCGTTCGTCATGAACGGCGCCGGGTAGTAGACGCGGCCGAGCTTGCCTTCCTTGCGGATCTCGATCTTCGACGCGATCGGGTGGATCGACGACGTCGAGTGGTTGATGTACGAGATCGAACCGGTCGGCGGGACGGCCTGCAGGTTCTGGTTGTAGATGCCGTGCTCCTGGATGGACGCCTTCAGCGCCTTCCAGTCGTCCTGCGTCGGGATGGTGATGTTCGCGTTGTCGAACAGCGACGCGACGCGGGGGGTCGCCGGCGTCCAGACCTGGTCGGTGTACTTGTCGAAGAACTCACCCGACGCGTACTTCGAGTCGCGGAAGCCGTCGAAGGTCTCCCCGGTCTCGATCGCGATGTTGTTCGAGGCGCGCAGGGCGTGGAACAGCACCGTGTAGAAGTAGATGTTCGTGAAGTCGATGCCCTCGTCGGAGCCGTAGAACACGCGCTCACGAGCAAGGTAGCCGTGCAGGTTCATCTGGCCGAGGCCGATGGCGTGCGACTTGTCGTTGCCGTCCTCGACGGAGCGGACCGACGTGATGTGGGACATCTGCGAGACCGAGGTCAGGCCGCGGATGGCGGTCTCGATGGTCTTGCCGAAGTCCGGCGAGTCCATCGTCAGCGCGATGTTCAGCGAGCCGAGGTTGCAGGAGATGTCCTTGCCGATCTCCTTGTACGAGAGGTCCTCGTTGAAGGTGGTCGGGGTGTTGACCTGCAGGATCTCCGAGCACAGGTTCGACATGTTGATCCGGCCCTTGATCGGGTTGGCCTTGTTCACCGTGTCCTCGAACACGATGTACGGGTAGCCCGACTCGAACTGGATCTCCGCGATGGTCTGGAAGAACTCGCGCGCCTTGATCTTCGTCTTCTTGATGCGCGAGTCGTCGACCATCGCGCGGTAGTTCTCGGAGATCGGGACGTCGCCGAACGGGACGCCGTAGACCTTCTCGACGTCGTACGGCGAGAACAGGTACATGTCCTCGTTGTTCTTCGCGAGCTCGAACGTGATGTCCGGCACGACGACGCCGAGGGACAGCGTCTTGATGCGGATCTTCTCGTCGGCGTTCTCGCGCTTGGTGTCGAGGAACTTCATGATGTCCGGGTGGTGGGCGCTGAGGTAGACCGCGCCGGCACCCTGACGCGCACCGAGCTGGTTCGCGTAGGAGAAGGAGTCTTCCAGCAGCTTCATCACGGGGATGATGCCCGAGGACTGGTTCTCGATCTGCTTGATCGGGGCGCCGGCCTCGCGGATGTTGGAGAGCAGCAGGGCCACGCCGCCGCCGCGCTTCGAGAGCTGCAGCGAGGAGTTGATCCCGCGGGAGATCGACTCCATGTTGTCCTCGATGCGGAGGAGGAAGCAGGAGACGAGCTCGCCGCGCTGGGCCTTCGCGGTGTTGAGGAACGTCGGGGTGGCGGGCTGGAAGCGGCCGGCGACGATCTCCTCGACGAGGTCGATCGCGAGCTGCTCGTTGCCCTGGGCCAGGCCGAGGGCGGTCATCACGACGCGGTCCTCGAAGCGCTCGAGGTAGCGCTTGCCGTCGAACGTCTTGAGCGTGTAGCTCGTGTAGTACTTGAACGCGCCGAGGAACGTCTGGAAGCGGAACTTCTTCGAGTACGCCAGGTCGTTGAGGCGCTGGATGAAGTCCATCGAGTACAGGTCGATCGTCGCCTGCTCGTAGTACTCGTTCTCGACCAGGTAGTCCAGCCGCTCCTTCAGGTTGTGGAAGAAGACGGTGTTCTGGTTGACGTGCTGCAGGAAGAACTGCTTGGCGGCTTCGCGGTCCTTATCGAACTGGATCTTGCCGTCCGCGTCGTAGAGGTTGAGCATCGCGTTGAGGGAGTGGTAGTCCATCCCCGTCGTCGGCGACGTCAGATCGACGTCTGCAACTGCTGCGTCCAAAATGCATCCAATCCTGAGTTGACCGCGGACACGTCGTCCGGCGTGCCGAAGAGTTCGAAGCGGTAGAGCACGGGCACGTGGCACTTGCGCGACACGACGTCGCCCGCCAGGCCGTAGGCCTCACCGAAGTTCGTGTTCCCGCCGACGATGACGCCCCGGATCAGTGACCGGTTGTGCTCGTCGTTCAGGAACTTGATGACCTGCTTGGGGACCGCTCCCTCGCCGTTGCCGCCACCGTAGGTGGGAAGGACGAGGACGTACGGTTCGTCCACGTGCAGGAACGGCTCGCCCGGGTAGAGCGGGATCCGGTCCGCGTCGCGGCCGAGCTTCTCGATGAAGCGCGCGGTGTACCCGGACACGCTCGAGAAGTAGACGATTCGGCTCATGGTGTCGCTCCTTGTGAGGTGCGGACAGACGGACCGGGGGTGTCCGGCGGGTGGTGAGTCGAGCCTCCTGATCGAGTTCGACCCACCGTCCGCCGGACGGTGGAGCCCTACGCCAGTTCGGCGCTGAGCGTCGCGATCTTGTCGGGACGGAAGCCCGACCAGTGGTCGTCGTCGGTCACGACGACGGGGGCCTGCATGTAGCCGAGGCTCTTGACGTGCTCGAGGGCGGCGTCGTCCGTCGAGACGTCGTGCACCTCGTACTGGATGCCCTTGTTGTCGAGGGCCCGGTACGTGGCGGTGCACTGGACGCAGGACGGCTTGGTGTAGACGATGACGGCCATGTTCTCCCCTTGTTCTGGACCCCGTTCGGAGCCCGAAGTTCTGGTGCTGTGCTGAGCACGACGCTACTACATGTTGTGCCCGATGCCCGGGTGGACCACTAGAGGAAGTGTTACACCCCTGTAGTTTCCACAACGCCATCCACAGTCTGTGGATTCCCCACAGCCCCGGATTTCCGCCAGTCTGCCCCGCACCACCGACACTGCCAACAGCCTGTGGAGGGGGTTGTCCCGAGGTGTGGAAACGGCCCGTTCGTACCCCCTCGTCGGCGTGTCTGAGAAGCAGGTCCCGGACCCCGTCCAGGGCACCCTCCCCCGGTCGGGTGACACACGCCCCGCACCGCCCCGTCCGGTCCGTACACTCGTTGCGTGAGCGCGTACGGCAACCTGTTGAAGACCCCCGGCGTCGGCCGTGTGATCGCCGCCCAGCTCACCGCGCGGTTCCCGTTCGGGATGCTCTCGCTCGCCTACCTGCTGCACGTCGAGCACATCTTCGGCTCGTACGGCTCCGCGGGTCTCGTGCTCGCCACCACGAGCGTCGGCCAGGCCATCGCCGGCCCGCTCACCAGCCGCTGGATGGGCAGCTGGGGCATGCGGCCGGTGCTGATCCTGACCAGCATCGTCGCGCTCGCGAGCATGGCGGTCATCGCGTTCGTGCTGATGCCCCTGTGGGCGTACGTCGTCATCGGGTTCCTCGGCGGGCTGGCGGTTCCGCCCGTGCAGCCGGCCGTGCGCACCATCTACCCGAAGATGGTGACCTCAGCGCAGCTCACGCCCCTGTTCTCGCTCGACGCCAGCGCCCAGGAGCTCATCTGGGTCGCCGGCCCGGTCATCACCACGTTCGTCGCGACGCAGATCGGCACGGTCGAGGCCATCGTCGTGGCGATGGTGTTCCTCGTCGTCGGCGGCGTCTGGTTCATCGCCTCCCCCGAGCTCGGCCGCGTGCGCATCCCCCGGTCCAAGCGCGCGTTCGGCGTCGTGATGAAGCGTCCGTCCGTCGTCGTGGCCACCCTGACCGGCCTGCTCCTCATCGGGGCGTGCGCCGCGGTGGAGGCCGGCGTCACCAGCGCCTTCGGCGAGGGCAGCCCGAACGCCGGCATCGTCCTCGCGATCTTCGCGGTCGGCTCGCTCGTCGGCGGTCTGGCGTTCGGCCACCGTCCGATCTCGCCGAGCACGCTCTGGACCCGCATGCTCATCGTCTTCATCGGCCTGGGGCTCGCCACGTTCGGCACCGGGTTCTGGTGGCTGTCGTTCGCACTCCTCATCGCCGGCGGCGGCATCGCACCGGCCCTCGCCGTGATGTTCGGTTCCGTGTCCGCCACGGTGAAGTTCTCCGACACCGCCGAGGCCTACGGCTGGATGGGCACCGGGCAGCTCATCGGCGCCGCGGGTGGGTCGGCAGTCGCCGGCTTCCTCATCGACCAGCACGGCGCCACGGGCGGCCTGGCGGTCGGTGCAGCAGCAGCGTTCGTCGGGGTGCTCCTGCCGCTGGTCGCGAAGCGCTGGCTCCCCGACCTGCGCGGTCGCGACGCCAGCCCCATCCCCGACACCGAGCCGGTCAACCTCCCCACCTGAGGACGCCCCGGCGAGCGCGCTCTCCACAGATCCGGCCGGGAGGCCCGCCCCACCTCCGCCCCGCCCGGCAGGATGGACGCATGGTCACCTCCATCCCCCTCCGCGACGGCCGCTCCGTCCCAGCCGTCGGCTTCGGTGTGTACAAGGTCGACGACGCGGATGCCGAGACCGCGGTCGGCATCGCGCTCGATGCCGGCTACCGCCACGTCGACACGGCCGAGATGTACGGCAACGAACGCGGCGTCGGGAAGGCGATCCGGGCCTCCGGACTGGACCGTGACGACGTCTTCGTGACCACCAAGGTGTGGAACGACCACCAGGGGCGCGACGCGACCCTGCGGGCGTTCGACGCCAGCCTCGACCGGCTCGGGCTCGACGCGGTCGACCTCTACCTGATCCACTGGCCGGCCGCGGCGAACGACCGCTACGTCGAGACCTGGCGCACCCTCGTCGAGCTCCGTGCGAGCGGGCGTGCCCGGAGCGTGGGCGTCTCCAACTTCCAGGTGCCGCACCTCGAACGCGTCATCGCGGAGACGGGCGAGGTGCCGGCGCTGAACCAGGTGGAGCGGCACCCGTGGCTGCCCCAGCACGAACTCATGGCGTTCCACGCGCAGCACGACATCGTGACAGGAGCGTGGTCGCCGCTCGGGCGGGGGCGCCTGGTGGAGGACCCGGTGCTGACGCGCATCGCCGACGCCCACGGGGTGAGCGTGGCGCAGGTCCTCGTGCGGTGGAACGTGCAGCAGGGCGTCGTCGTCCTGCCGAAGTCGGTGACGCCGTCGCGGATCCGCACGAACCTCGCCGTCGAGGGCTTCGTGCTCAGCGACGACGACCTGGCCGCGATCGCGACGCTCGAGTCCGGGCAGCGGACGGGCTCCCACCCGGACTCGGTGTCGTAGCGGCGAGGGTCAGTTGCTCTCCGACTGCCAAGGCAGGTGCAGGTCACCGGGCTCGGGCTCGACGTCGCCCGCGTCGTCCGCGCCGCCGGTCCCGGGGGCCGCGACGATCCGCGAGGGGTCGATGCCGTCCTCGCGCAGGTCGTCGTCGTCGCGCTGCAGGGTCTGCGACGCGTCCATCTCCCGCTCGCTCGAGGGGCTGTAGGACGTGTCGGCCGCCCGCTGCTCGCGCTCGTCCACCCCGTCGACGTCGTCGGAGTGTGCGGCGTTCGTCAGTGCCTCGGAGCGGTCACGGTCGTCGGAGTGCTCGGGGCCTGCGATGTCGTTGCTCATGGGTGTTCCTCTCGTCCCCGCCGACGCTAGGCGGGCCAGGGTCCAGCGTTCCCAGTTCTGGGGGTCGGACGGGGGACGCTCGGATCGGTAGCGTCATGGCGTGATGGATCCTCGTGCCCTGGCCTCCGACCAACTCCGCAGCGGCGAACACCTGCTGTGGGTGGGGCAGAGCGACCCCCGCAAGCTGTTCACCGGGCGGGACGGCTTCCTCATCCCGTTCAGCCTGCTCTGGTGCGGGCTCCTGACGTCCATGATGATCCCCGCCACGATCGCGGACGGGCCGTCGTTCGCCTGGGTCCTCGGCAGCGTCTTCGTGCTCGTCGGCCTGCACCTGCTGGTCGGCCGCTTCCTCGTCAAACGGCACCGCAAGCGCACCGAGGTGTACGCCGTCACCGACCGACGAGTCTTCATCACGAACGGCCGCAGCACCCGGGAGACCGACGTCCGTCGCACCGACCGCAACGTGCAGTGGACGCGCGACCGAACCCACTGCTCGGTGCAGTGGGAGACGGGCAACTCCGGCGCACGGGCGTTCTTCGGCGGCAACAGCGTGCAGACGATCTACGCGAACACCGGGCTCGACGGCTTCTTCGGCCCGAGGACCACCGCGTTCTGGGACGTCCCCGACGGCGACGCGCTGGTCTCGGCGCTCGACGGCGCCTCCGTCCGCTGAGGGAGCACCTCCCCGGGTCCGCTACCGTTGTCGGGCACTCGCCCCACCTCAGGAGGTCCCCCGTGACGATCGTCGCAGCAGCTGACGGCTCCGCCCTCGGCAACCCCGGCCCGGCCGGCTGGGCCTGGTACGTCGACGACGACCGCTGGGCCGCCGGTGGGTGGCCGCGTGGGACGAACAACCAAGGCGAGCTGACCGCCGTGCTGCAGCTGCTCCGCGCCACGAAGGACACCGGCGAGCCGCTGCACATCCTCTGCGACAGCCAGTACGCCATCAAGGCCTGCACCGAGTGGCTCGCCGGCTGGAAGCGGAAGAACTGGCGCAAGGCCGACGGCAAGCCCGTCCTGAACGTCGAGATCATCAAGGAGCTCGACGCCGAGCTGCAGGGCCGCAAGGTCACCTTCGAGTGGGTCCGCGGGCACATGGGCCACGAGATGAACGAGGCCGCCGACGTCCGCGCCCGAGGTGCTGCCACGGCGTACCAGAACCGTGCCGACGTGCCGACGGGTCCGGGCTGGCCGGGCGTCGAGGTCGCGGAGCCGGCAGCGCTCCCCGAGGCCACCCCGCCCGCGACCCTGTTCTGAGCCGACGTCGTCGGAGCGCGGAGCCCCACGGGCTCCACGGCCTGACGACTCGCGCCTCCGCGGCTCCGCGCGACGGAGTTCCGGAATCGCCGTGACGGATCCGGTTCGTCAGCGCCGGGCTCCGTCGACCGGATCCGTCAGCGCCGCGGACGGAATCCGGTGCACCGCTCCCAGAACTGGCCCCGGAGACACACCGACGGGCTCGGACTCGGAAGCGCGTCGAGGTCGCGGAGCCGGCAGCGCACCCCCGACTCGGAAGCGCGTCGCGGTCGCGGAGCCGGCAGCGCACCCCGAGGCGACTCTGCCCGCGACCCGGTTCTGAGCCGACGTCGTCGGAGCTCGGACGCCCACGGGTTCCGCGGCGTGAAGACCCGCGCCTCCGCGGCTCCGCGCGACGGAGTTCCGGAATCGCCGTGACGGATCCGGTCCGTCAGCGCCGGGTTTCGCTGACCGGATTCGTCAGCGCCGGGTTTCGCTGACCGGATTCGTCAGCGCCGCGGACGGAATCCGGTGCACCGCCACCGGAACCGGAACCGGAACCGGAACCAGAATCAGAACCGGACCCAGACCCGGCCCCGGACACACGACGACGGGCCCGGACTCGAGAGCCCGGACCCGTCAGTCAGTCAGGTGGTTCAGTAGGTGCCGTCGCGGCGGTCCTGCCGCGTGATCTGCTCCCCCGAGGCCGGGTCGACGCCCGAGCGCGTGGTCGTGGTGGTGCGACGGCCGCCGAAGGCCACCGCCAGGCTGATGATGAGCAGGACGACGCCCGCGGCCATCAGGATGTAGCCGATGAGGCGGAGATCGATGCCGGCGAGCTGCACGTTCAGCGCGAAGGCGACGATCGCGCCGATGACGATCAGGGCGATGCTGGATCCGATGCGCATGTCGCATTCCTTCCGGTAGGTGGCGCGGGAGACGCTACTCGTCCGCCGGAAGTCCGGCACACCCCCGAACGGCCGGACGCCCGCACACCAGGGTGCGCCGGACCGCGCGTCAGTCGACGTCGACCTCGGTCCAGCCGTCGAAGCGACCGATCTCCGTGACCCGCACGACGGCCTCGCCCGCTTCGTCCGAGGCGTCGAGGTCGATCGTCGCCGAGAAGCCGAAGTCCTTGTCGCCGGCCGGGTCCGCGAAGATCTGCCGCGCACGCCACGTCCGCCCCTGCTCGGACAGGTCGAGGAACTGCATCGACCGGGCGTCGGCGTCGATCCCGATGGTGTCGTGCTCGTCGTAGTACTCCTCGAGCACCAGGTCCCAGGCGGCGCGGTCGAAGCCGGCAGTGGCGTCGAGCTCGCCGAGACCGTCGATGTCGTCGTTCGCGGCGAGCAGCACCCGCTGGAACAGGGCGTTGCGCACGAGCACGCGGAACGCCCGCACGTTGCCGGTGAGCCGCGCGGGCTGGGGCGGCGCGATCTCCGCGTGTTCGGCCTCGGCGAGCGCCACGTCCCCGTTCATCAGGGCCTCCCACTCGTCGACCAGCGAGGAGTCGACCTGGCGCACGAGTTCCCCGAGCCACTCGATCAGGTCGTCGAGCTCCTGCGTGCGCTGCTCGTCCGCGATGGTCTGCCGCATCGTGCGGTAGGCGTCGGAGAGGTAGCGCAGCACGAGCCCCTCGGACCGAGTGAGCTGGTAGAACCGCACGAAGTCGCCGAAGGTCATCGCTCGCTCGTACATGTCACGGACGACGGCCTTGGGTGACAGCGTGAAGTCGAGCACCCACGGCTGTTCGGCGGCGTAGGCCTCGTACGCGGCGGTCAGGAGTTCGTCGAGCGGCTTCGGGTGGGTCACTTCCTCGAGCAGCTCCATGCGCTCCTCGTACTCGATGCCCTCCTGCTTCATCCGCGCGACGGCTTCCCCGCGCTCCTTGAACTGCTGCTGCGACAGGATCGCGCGGGGGTCGTCGAGGGTGGCCTCCACGATGGACACCATGTCGAGCGCGTACGTCGGCGAGTCGGGGTCCAGCAGCTCGAACGCGGCGAGCGCGAACGGCGACAGGGGCTGGTTCAGCGCGAAGTTGGCCTGCAGGTCGACGGTCACGCGGTACGCGCCGTCCACCTTCTCGATCACCCGGGCGTTGATGAGCGTGCGGGCGATCGTCAGGGCGCGACGGGCCATGTCGAGCTGGCGGGACCGCGGCTCGTGGTTGTCGAACACGAGCGACCGGACGTCCTCGAACGCATCGCCCCCGCGGCCCACGACGGCGAGCACCATCGCGTGCGTGATCCGCATCCGCGACACCATCGGCTCGGGCTCGGCGTTGATGAGCCGTTCGAAGGACGCCTGCCCCCACGAGACGAAGCCCTCGGGCGCCTTCTTGCGCTTGATCTTGTTCTTCTTCTTCGGGTCGTCCCCCGCCTTGGCCACCGAACGGGCGTTCTCGATCTCGTGCTCGGGTGCCTCGGCGACGACGTCGCCCTCGGTGTCGTACCCGGCACGACCCGCTCGTCCGGCGATCTGGTGGAACTCGCGTGCAGACAGCTGGCGCATCCGGGTGCCGTCGAACTTGGTCAGGCCGGTCAGCAGCACCGATCGGATCGGCACGTTGATCCCGACGCCGAGGGTGTCCGTGCCGCAGATGACGGGGAGCAGCCCACGTTGTGCCAGCTGCTCGACGAGCCGTCGGTACTTCGGCAGCATCCCCGCGTGGTGCACTCCGATGCCGGCACGGATCAGGCGGGAGAGCGTCTGCCCGAACCCGGCGCTGAAGCGGAACGTGGCGATCGCCTCGGCGATCTGGTCACGGCGTTCACGCGAGGCGACCTTGGCGGACATGAGCGCCTGCGCCCGCTCGAGTGCGGCGGCCTGGGCGAAGTGCACGATGTAGACGGGCGCCTTGCCCTCTTCCAGCAGGCGCTCGACGGTCTCCTGCACCGGGGTCATCACGTACTCGTACTCGAGCGGCACCGGACGCGAGACGCCGGTCACCCGAGCGGTCGGCCGGCCCGTCCGCCGCGACAGGTCGTCCGCGATCGTGGTGACGTCCCCGAGCGTGGCCGACATGAGCAGGAACTGCGCATGCTCGAGCACGAGCAGCGGCACCTGCCACGCCCAGCCGCGGTCGGCGTCGCCGTAGAAGTGGAACTCGTCCATGACCACGACGTCCACGTCCGCGTCGGGTCCTTGACGGAGTGCGAGGTTGGCGAGGATCTCCGCCGTGCAGCACATGATCGGGGCGTCCGCGTTGACGCTGGAGTCCCCCGTGACCATGCCGACGTTGTGGGCGCCGAACAGGTCGACGAGCTGGAAGAACTTCTCCGACACCAGGGCCTTGATCGGCGCGGTGTACCAGCTGCGCTTGCCCTCGGCGAGCGCTGCGAAGTGCGCGCCGGCCGCGACGAGCGACTTGCCGGTGCCGGTGGGCGTGCTGAGGACGACGTTCGCCCCGGACACCAGCTCGATGACGGCTTCGTCCTGCGCCGGGTAGAGCGGTCGGCCGCTCGACTCAGCCCAGTCGGCGAAGGCCTGGTAGACGGCGTCGGGGTCGACGACACCGCCGGGGGCCGCCGGCATCGCGGCGACGAGCGGAGCAGCAGTGGTGACGTCGGTCATGCACCCATCCTCCCAGCCCGGCACCGGCGGACGGTCGGGAGGCTCGACATCCGTGGACAGCCACCGCACCTTCCACAGATCCATGCACCCGCATACACTCGACTCGTGCGTGAACTCGGCTTCCTGTCCTTCGTCCCCAACCACGGGGGTGCCGCCGGCGCGGCCGCCGCCCTGGAGGACGGCCTCCGCCTCTTCGAGACCGCCGAGCGGCTCGGGTACGGCACCGGGTGGGTCCGCGGTCGGCACTTCGAGCCGTTCCTGACGAGCCCGATGACGTTCTTCGCCGCCGCCGCGCAGCGGACCAGCACGATCGGCTTCGGCACCGCCGTCCTCGGGATGCGCTACGAGGACCCGGTCCGTCTCGCCGAGGACGCCAGCACGGTCGACCTGCTCAGCGGCGGTCGCGTGCAGCTCGGCATCAGCACGGGGATCGCCGGCTACGGCCCGATCCTCGACCCGGTGTTCGGCAGCGTGGAGCGGAGCTTCCGCGAGGAGGCCGAGGCACGCGCCTCCCGGCTCCTCGAGGTCCTCGACGGCCAGCCGCTCGGCACCTCGGGCAAGGGCTACGAGAGCATCCCGGAGGGCACCGACCTGACGCTGCAGCCGCTGAGCCCCGAGCTCCGCCACCGGGTGTGGTGGGGCGGCGGCAGCATGGGCACCGCGGTTCGCACGGCCGAGAAGGGCCTCCTGCTGCACTGCTCGACCCTCAACACCGAGGACACGGGCGAGTCCTTCGCCGTGGCACAGGCGGCGCAGATCGAGGCCTACCGCGCCCGCTTCGCCGAACTCCAGGCAGCCGGCACGCACGTCGGGCGCACCCCGAAGGTCGCCGTCGGCCGGATCGTCGTCCCGCTGCTGGACGACCACGACCGCGAGGTCCACGAGGAGTTCCTGACCAGCTACGCCTCCGGCATGGACGACGAGGGACGCCCCCTGTCCGGCACCCCGCCGTTCCGCTTCAGCAAGGTCGTCTCCGGCGAACCCGCCGCGATCGTCGAGGCCCTGCGCGCCGACCCGGCCGTCACCGCGACGGACGAACTCGTGATCACGCTGCCGGCCAACGGCGACGCCGCGTCGCACGAGCGGATCCTGACCGTGATCGCCGAACAGGTCGCGCCGCACCTGGTCCGCTGACGAGGACATCCGGCGGGAGCGCACTCGGGGTGGTGCGACCCGGCGCCCCCAGCCGGATGACCATCTCGACCCTGATCCGCCCGAGATGGCGCCCTCATCGTTCCACCTACCGCCTGGTTTGTCACAATCACGCGGTCCTGCTCCCAGGGAATCGTGATGAAGCGTCATCACTTTGTCCGACAACGGCAGAAGTCATCCAGGACCGGAACCACCAGGACAGGGAACGACGATGCGCCCCCGCGAGAACGCGAGGGCGCATCTGACGCACCGGGACCGCCGGGGCTCCATCGGCCGGATCAGGAGGCCGCGTCGCTCACACGGCGATCCCTTGGCGGTGCGCGCGTCGACGGTAACCAGCCGCCTGACGCTGGCGTCCATGCTAGTGAATGGATCTGGTGATGGCACGGAAAGCGGATGGACGGGTGCTCAGGTGCCTGCGAATGGTCCCCTGTCGTCGGCGGTACAGTCCTGCCATGACACGACGGGGTTCCTACGCGAAGGGCATCGCCAAGCGCGAGCAGATCCTCACCGTCGCGCTCGAACTCGTCGCCCGCCAGGGCTTCCGACGCACCAGCATCCGGGACATCTCCGAAGCCGTCGGGCTCACACAGGCCGGACTCCTGCACTACTTCGAGTCCAAGGACGAACTCTGGGTCGAGGTCCTCCGGCGGCGCGACGCGATCGACGACGCCGCCGACTGGGACGCCCACGACCCGGCGGAGCTCCTCGCAGCGATCGTCCGGCACAACGCCGAGGTCCCCGGTCTCGTGCAGATGTTCGTCAACCTGTCCGCCGCGGCGGCGACCGACCCGGAGCACCCCGCGCACGCCTGGTTCCGCGAGCGCTACGAGAAGTTCCGTCGGGTCATGGCCGCCGACTTCCGCCGCATGCAGGAGGACGGCCGGCTGCGCGCCGACATCGACCCCGAGAAGCTCACGAGCGTCCTGCTCGCCGTCTCCGACGGCATGCAGATCCAGTGGCTCTTCGACCCGAGCCGCGACATGGCCGCGCACGTCGAGCTGGTCACCCGGCTCGCGATCGCCGAGGTCGCTGCCGTGTCCGCCTCCTGACGACCGGCCAGGAGGCTCGGCGCACCCCCGGCACAGCAGGGCACCGTCAGTACCTGCCTGCGTCCACCCCCGCACGGCAGGATGGGTGGACAGCAACTCGACGATGAGCGGAGGCGCGATGACTCGCGTAGTGGTGACCGGCGGCAGCGGCAAGCTCGGACGAGCGGTGGTGCGCGACCTCGACGAACACGGGTACGACGTCGTCCTCCTCGACCGGGTCCCCTCGCCCGACAAGCCCGAACGGGTGCAGTTCGTCCGCATCGACCTGACCGACTACGGGCAGGTGCTGAACGCGTTCATCGGCGTCGACGACCGCTACGACCACGTCGACGCGGTCGTGCACCTGGCGGCCGTCCCCGCTCCCGGGCAGGTGCCGGACGTGGCGCTCATCACGAACAACGTCACCTCGTCGATCAACGTGTTCCACGCGGCTCGCGCGGCGAAGATCCGGAACGTGGTCTGGGCGTCGAGCGAGACCCTGCTCGGCATCCCGATGGGCGAGCACCACCCGCCCTACCTGCCCGTCGACGAGGACTTCCCGGTGCGCCCGCAGTCCTCGTACTCCCTCGGCAAGGCCGTGGAGGAGGAGATGGCCCGGCACTTCACCCGCTGGGACCCGACGCTGAAGATGATCGGGCTGCGGTTCTCGAACGTCATGGACGAGACCGACTACCCGTCGTACCCGTGGGACGCGACGCCCGAGGCGAAGACCTTCAACCTGTGGTCCTACATCGACTCCCGCGACGGCGCCCAGGCCGTGCGCAAGGCCGTCGAGAGCGAGCTCACCGGCTTCGAGGCCTTCGTGATCGCCAGCCCCGACACGGTGATGGACACCCCGACCCTCGAGCTCGTCGAGCGCTTCGTGCCCGACATCGAGCGCCGCTCGGACATCGACGGCGTCAGCTCCCTGCTGTCGTCGGAGAAGGCCCGCGAGCTGCTGGGCTACGACCCGCAGCACTCCTGGCGCGACCACCGCTCCTGAGCGCCACCACGTGACCCCGGGCGTCGTTGACCGCGCCCGGGGTCACGTGCGTCCGGAGACGATCGCGCCCAGCGGTCAGGCCGGGGACAGCAGCCCGTCGAGGACCAGTTCGCGTGCGGCCGGCAGCAGGTCCGCGGCGAGCGCCTGCTCGTCCACGCCGGTGATCTGCGCGAGCGCGCCGACGATCGCGGCCACGGACAGCTCCCCGTCGCAGGCCCCGACGAACGCGGCGAGCGCGGTGTCGGCGTCGACGCGACGACCGAAGCCGCCGCCCTGCACGAGCGTCATCACGGTCGGGTCGTCGTTGCCCGGCCAGTAGAAGCGCTCCTCAGTGACGTCCCCCGCGACCCGCAGGTGCGCCGTCGCGAGCGCGACGTCGTCGTGCGCGGCCAGCCACTCGGCCGCGTCGAGGACCCGCGCCACCGTGGCACCGAGGCCAGCGGGGTTGGAGCCGAGCGTCTCGGGGACGCGCTCGAACCGCCGGAGCGCAGCCGGGCCTCCCGTCCGGGGCTTCCGGACCACGACGTAGCCGAAGCCGACCCCGATGACCCGGCGTTCCTGGAAGTCGTCGAGCCAGGCGCCGACCAGGCGGTCGAACGTCGGTGTGCCGGGCTTGGTGCCGCCGTCGCGGATCCAGGTCTCGGCGTAGCGGTTCGGGTCCTGTCGTTCGCGCTCGACGACCCAGACGTCCAGGTCGGTGTCGGCGAACCACCCGCGGACGCGGTCCAGGCCGTCCACGCCCCAGTGGTGTTCCCAGTTGCCGAGCAGCTGCGCGGTGCCGCCGGGCTCCAGGTGGTCGGCGAGACCGCGCAGCACGGTCTCGACGAGCGCGTCGCCGACCATGCCGCCGTCGCGGTACTCGTAGGACGGCACACCCTCGGTGCGGGGTGTGATGACGAAGGGCGGGTTCGAGACGATGCGGTCGAAGCGCTCCCCCGCCACCGGCTCGAACAGCGACCCGAGACGGAACTCGATGCCGTCCAGGCCGTTGAGCTCGGCGTTGAAGCGGGCGATGTCGAGCGCGCGACGGGAGATGTCGGTCGCGACCACCTGGTCGGCGAACCGTCGGGCGTGCATGGCCTGGATGCCGCAGCCGGTGCCGAGGTCGAGCACCCGACGGACGGGCACGGGGACCTGCAGCCCGCTCAGCGTGGTGGTGGCCCCGCCGATGCCGAGCACGTGCTCCTCGTCGAGCGCGGCGCCGAGTGCGAGCTCCCCGAGGTCCGAGACGATCCACCAGCTGCCGGCACCCGCGTCGTCGACGAACGCGTACGGGCGCAGGTCCACCGCGGGCCGCACCAGGTCGGCGTCGTCGACCGCGTCCACGTCGGGGGCGTCGACCTCCTCCACACGCACGATCCCGGCGCGCACGAGCTCGTCGACGCGCACGGAGGGGAAGGCCGCGTCGGCCGCGGTCCGCGCGACCGGCAGCCCGAGCACGAACAGCGTGGCCAGGGTGCCGAGCGGGGACGTGTCCCGCGCGGCGAGGGCACGGAGCGCGGGCACCCGGTTGCCGCGGTGCAGCGCTTCGGCGGCGTCCGCGCCCCAGAGTGCGTCGACCCCGTCGACGGTGAAGCCCGCGGCCGTCAGGTCCGCGGCGAGCGCCGAGGTGACGACCGGGTCGGCGACGACCTCGGGCAGCGTGTGAGTGCTCATGCGACCAGGTCCGCCCGCATCAGCGCCGCGGGGACCTGCCACGCCATGACCAGGTCGAGCAGGCCGGGGAACCGCTGCTGCACGTCCTCGACGCGCACGCGGCTGATCCGGGTGAGGCCCTCCAGGTGCTGCTCGAGGAGCCCGGCCTCACGCAGCACACGGAAGTGGTGCGTCAACGTGGACTTCGGCCGGTCGATGCCGACCCACCCGCAGGAGCGCTCACCACCGGCGGCGTCGACGAGGTACCGGTGCAGGATCGCGAGTCGGATCGGATCCGACAGGGCGTCCAACACGACGGGGAGGTCCATCTCGGCCGGGGACGGCTGCGGCAGCCGTTCGGGGGCATCGACGCGCTCGGGCATGGACGGGACGCTACCAGGGTTCCCCTCCCAGTACGACTTGCGTCGTACAACGATCGTGCTGTACCAATGCGGTACGAACAGACTCGTACAGCGGGTCTGGCACAGCGGCTCGCGTACGACGGGCCTCGCACAACGGAAGGGTCGCTCATGCAGTCCACTCGCTCGGTCGCCGGGTTCTGGATCATCGCGGCGCTGCTGCTCGTGTCACTGGCGTCCTCGGCCGTCCCGTCGCCGATCTACCCGGTGTACGCCGCCGAGTGGCACCTGACCCCGCTCATGCTCACCGCGGTGTTCGCGATCTACGTCGCCGGGCTGCTCGCGAGCCTGCTCGTCGCCGGGCGCCTGTCCGACCACGTCGGGCGGAAGCCGGTGCTCGTGGCCGGCGGCATCGGGCTGGCCGTGTCACTCGGGCTGTTCGCGGTCGCGGACGGCCTCGGGGCGCTCATCCTCGACCGTGTGCTGCAGGGCGTCTCCGTCGGGCTGCTCATCGGCGCACTCGGCGCCGCGCTCATCGACAACTCGCTCGAGCGCCACCCCACCCTCGCCGGCGTGCTGAACGGCGCCGTCCCGCCGATCGCGCTCGCCACCGGCGCCCTGTCGAGCGGCGCCCTGGTCGAGTGGGGCCCAGCGCCCGAGCAGTTCGTCTACCTGCTCTTCGGCGTGCTCCTCGTGCTCATGCTCGTCGCGCTCGTCGTCGTCCCCGAGCAGGGCACCCGACGTCCGGGAGCCCTGCGTTCCCTCCGCCCCACGATCGCCGTGCCGCGGTCCTCACGACGGCTGTTCCGCGGCGTCGCGGGCTCCCTCGTGGCGAGCTGGGCACTCGGCGGCCTGTTCCTCTCGCTCGTGCCCTCGGCGCTCGGCGCGGTCTTCGGCATCGACAACCACTTCGCCGCCGGGGCCCTCATCGCCGTCGTCACGGGTGTCGGTGCAGCGACGGGCATCGCGATCCAGCGGCTCGACGCCCGGGTCGGCGTGCTCATCGGCCTGGTCGCACTGATCCTCGGGCCGGTCGTCACGGTCGGCTTCGTGTTCGCGCACTCCCTGCCGGGGCTCGTCGTCGGCAGCGCGATCGCCGGCGTCGGGTTCGGCGCGGGGTTCCAGGCGCCGCTCCGGATGCTGCTCGCCACCGCCGCCCCGACGCACCGTGCCGGTCTGCTCTCGACGATCTACGTCGTCAGCTACCTGGCGTTCGGCGTGCCGGCCGTGATCGGGGGCCTGCTCGAGCCGACGGTCGGCCTCGTACCGGTCATCGCCGGGTACGGCGCCTTCATCGTCCTCGCCGCGGGGGTCGCCCTCGTGCTGCAGCTCGTGTCGAAGGACGCCGCCGTGGTCGAGGAGCACGCGTCCGAGGTCCTCGAGCGCACCGCCACCGGCTCGATCCGGACCGCGGCAGCAGACTGACCGAGCGCTAGTGCCCGGGCCGGGCCTGTCGGCCCATGGTCCGGTGGGCGTCCTCGTGGGCGGCGTCGACGTCCGCCTTGTTCCGGTCGGCCATCCGGCGCAGCCACCGAGGACCGCGGGCCTTCGCCCAGTCCCAGAACCGGTGGAGCTGCGCCCGGAGCCACGTGATGATCCGGTGGAAGAAGTGGAACTCGCTGGCCAGGATCGTCAGCCCGATGAACACCACGAGCCACCCGGGCCCGGGCAGCGGCACCAGGATCAGCCCGATGATGACCACGAGCCCGCCGACGATGCCGATCAGCACCTTCCAGAACAGGTGCACGTGCGGCCGGGCGTGGATCCAGGCGCGCATGTCGTGGAACCACCGGAACCGCTGCGGCCGTGCAGCATCCGCTGCGCTCGCAGTGAGGTGGTCCCGGTCCGTCTCCATGCGGGAACGGTAGGGCCCGCGGCTGAGAATCACCGGCGCAGCGGGTGACCGTCGCCTCCGTCGTGGACGGTGGCCGAGCCTCCAGGCCGGGTCACGTCACCAGGCGGCGGACGGGAGGCTCCTCACGCGTGCGCGACGCACGTCGCGGCCCACGGGACCGCCGCCAACCGTGCCTGCGGGATCGGCTCGCCGCCGACGGCGCACGTGCCGTACGTGCCCGCGTCGAGCCGGGCCAGCGACGCGTCGACCAGCCCGATCCGGCGGCGGGCGTCGTCCCGCACCGCGCCGAGCGAGCCGCGTTCCCAGGCGAGCGTCGCGCCCTCGGGGTCGTGCTCGTCGTCCGTGTTCGCGCCGTCGCGGGCGTCGCTGACGTCCCGCATGCTCCGCTCGACGTCGGCCAGCAGCTTCTCGGACCGTGCCCGTTCGTCGGTCAGCGCGCTCCGCGGGTCGAACTCCATGGAGCCGACCGTAGTCGTGCGGAATGGCCGTCCGTGCGGATGCGTTCGCATCGACATGACCAAGATCGGATTCCTGTCGTTCGGACACTGGCGCGACGTGCCGGGGTCGAGGGTGCGCAGCGGTCGTGAGGCCCTGGTGCAGGGCATCGACCTCGCGGTGGCTGCCGAGGAGGCCGGCGTGGACGGCGCGTACTTCCGCGTCCACCACTTCGCCCAGCAGCAGGCGGCGCCCTTCCCGCTCCTGTCCGCGATCGCCGCCCGGACCAGCCGCATCGAGATCGGCACCGGCGTGATCGACATGCGCTACGAGAACCCGCTCTACATGGCGGAGGAGGCGGCAGCGACCGACCTCATCTCCGGCGGCCGACTGCAGCTCGGCGTGAGCCGTGGGTCACCCGAGACCGCGCAGGCCGGGTACCAGTCCTTCGGCTACGTGCCCGAGGCCTCCGACCCGAACGGCGCCGACCTGGCCCGAGCGCACACCAGCGTCTTCCGGCGCGCGATCGCCGGCGAGCCGATGGCGAACGCGAACCCGCAGATGACCGGCGCCGAGGGCTCGCTGCCGGTCCTGCCGCTCTCCGACGGACTCGGCGACCGCATCTGGTGGGGCGCCGGCACCCGCGCCACCGCGGAGTGGACGGCCGAGCAGGGCATGAACCTGATGTCCTCGACGCTCCTCACCGAGGACACCGGCGTGCCGTTCGACGAGCTGCAGGCCGAGCAGATCGAACGCTTCCGTCGCGTCTGGGCGGAGTCGGGCTGGGAGCGCACACCCCGCGTCTCGGTCTCGCGCAGCATCATCCCGATCATCGACGACGAGTCGCAGCACTACTTCGGCCTCCGTGCACAGGCCGAGGGCGCTGACCAGGTCGGCTACCTCGACGGCGGCCTCGCCCGGTTCGGTCGCTCGTACATCGGGTCGCCGGAGGACCTCGTCGCGGAGCTCGCCGCAGACGCAGCCGTGCGGGCCGCGGACACGGTGCTCGTCACCGTGCCGAACCAGCTCGGCGTCGACTTCAACGCCCGGCAGCTGGCTGCGGTCGCAGCGGTCATGCGCGAGGTGGACGCCGCGCCCGTCCCGGCCTGACCCCCGCTCGCCGCCTGTCCCCCTTCCTGCCGACACCCGGGTTGGGACTGGGGCAGGCGGCAGCGTCGTCCTAGCGTCAGAGAGCACCTTCCACCCGTTCTCAGGAGCTCCCCGTGACGCTGCCGGCCGCAGGCTGGTTCCCGGACCCCCGGGAACCCGCCCGTCTCCGATGGTGGGACGGCCGCGCCTGGGGTGACGCCACCAGGCCGCTCCCGAGCCGTCCGGTCGAGGCGGTCCGGCCCATCGTCGTGACGCCCACCGGGCCGGCGTTCTCCGTGCTCGCCCGCCCGGCCGACAGCCGCACGGTGGCCTACGGTGCCGGGGCCGCGCAGCGGTTCTGCGTGATGACGTGTCTGGCCGTCGTGCTGGCGGTCGTCTCCGTGGCGCTGAACCCCTGGGGCGCCTGCAGTGTGCTCGGGTTCGCGGCTGGCGTGGCCGGCCTCGTGCACCCGAACGCCACGGGCGGTTGGCGTCCGGTGGCCCGGAGCCTGTCGGCCTCGGCGATGGTCGTGGCGCTGGCGACGGGCGTCGTCGCCGTGTCCCACATGTTCTGACGCGACACCCCCACACCAGCGCGGACGCCGCGCACGCGCCCCGCGCGACCGTCGCGCCCGCGCGTCCGTCGCGCCCGCGCTACCGCCGCGCCCGCGGGTGCGCCGTCTGGTACACGTCCCGCAGCATGTCCGCCGTCACCATCGTGTAGATCTGCGTCGTCGCGACGCTCGCGTGCCCCAGGAGCTCCTGGACCACGCGCACGTCCGCCCCGCCCTCGAGCAGGTGCGTCGCGAACGAGTGCCGGAACGTGTGCGGCGACACGTGCTCGGCGAGGTCGGCACCGGCGGCAGCAGCCTGGATCACGAGCCAGGCGCTCTGGCGGGACAGCCGCGCACCCCGGGCTCCGAGGAAGAGCGCCGGCGTCGAGCTCCCCCGTGTGGCGAACAGCGGCCGCGCCCGCACCAGGTAGGCCTCGACCGCGGCCCGGGCGTAGCTGCCGAGCGGCACGATGCGCTGCTTGTTGCCCTTGCCGGTGACCCGCACCACGGAGACGTCGGTGTCGGCGTCCGCGGCCTCGTCCACCCCGGACAGTGTCGTGACGTCGTCCACGGACAACCCGACGGCCTCGGAGATGCGCGCACCCGTGGCGTAGAGGAGCTCGAGCAGCGCCCGGTCCCGGAGCTGCACGGGGTCGTCGCCGTCGACCGCTCCGAGCAGCCGCTCCATGTCGTGCACCGAGATCGCCTTCGGCAGCCGCATCGGGGCCTTCGGCGGACGGACGGAAGCGCCGGGATCGAGCGGCAGCCAGCCCTCCCCCGCGGCGAACGCGCTGAACGACCGAACGGAGCTGAGCATCCGCGCGACGGAGCGCGGCGCGAGCGGAGCCGGCTCACGCGTCGCCAGGTGCGTCACGAACCCGGCGAGGTCCGCCCGAGCCAAGCGCCCCACGTCGGTCGCCACCGACGCACCACCGGCTCGGTCAGCACCCGCCGACGACACCTCCGGCTGCGTGGCGATCCACTCGGCGAACGTCGCCAGGTCCCGCCGGTAGGCCGACAGCGTGTGCTCGGAGAGTCCCCGCTCGATTGCGACGTGCCGCAGGTAGGTCTCGGTGGCACGGTCGAGCGGGATCACCCGACGAGGCTAGCGCCCGCCCAGCCCGTCAACCGCGTTCGAGCGCGTCCACGGCGAGCGCCGCCACGATCAGCGCCGAGTTGTGGATGCGGCCGTCGAAGATGCCCTCGAGCACCTCGGCCCGCGGGACCCAGCGCACCACGATGTCGGCTTCCTCGGCCTCCCGCTCGAAGGCCGACGACGTCGCCGTGACGCCACGGGCCCGGAAGACCTCGATGAACTCGTTGCTGCCACCGGACGAGGTGTTGTAGTGCACCAGCGGCTCCCACGTCTCCGCCTGCACGTCGGCCTCTTCCGCGAGCTCCCGCTGCGCGGCGACGAGGTGGTCCTCCCCCGGCTTGTCGAGCAGGCCGGCCGGCAGCTCCCAGTCGCGCAGGTGCACGGGGTGCCGGTACTGCTGGATGACGAGCACGCGGCCCTCGTCGTCCTCGGCGTACACGGCGACCGCGCCGGTGTGGTCGATGTACTCGCGCACCATGCTGCCGTCGCCGTACGCCACGGTGTCGCGGCGGACGTTCCACACGGCGCCCTCGTACACGAGCGCGGAGTCGGTCACGTCGAAGGAAGCGGGTTCGTCAGAGATCGGTTCGTCGGTCACGGCCCCATCAAACCAGCGGCCACCGTCACCGCTTCTCGGGACCCGACCAGACGACGGACGGGAGGCTCCCCACCGGTCCGGTGGGGAGCCTCCCGTCTGTCTGCTGGTGACGCTGGCTACGCGACCTGCTCCGACTCCGGGTCGAAGAGGCGCGACGCCTCGTTCCGCGCGATCGCGGCCTCGACCAGGCCGGCGAAGAGCGGGTGCGCGTTGTTCGGCCGCGAGCGCAGCTCGGGGTGCGCCTGCGTGCCGATGTAGAACGGGTGCTCCGCACGGTCCAGCTCGACGTACTCGACGAGCGTGCCGTCGGGCGAGGTGCCCGAGAACACCAGGCCGGCGTCCGCGATCTGCTGGCGGTACGTGTTGTTGACCTCGTAGCGGTGGCGGTGCCGCTCGGAGGCCTCGGGGGCTCCGTAGAGCGACGCGGCGAGCGAGCCCTCGGTGAAGTGGGCGGGGTAGAGGCCCAGGCGCATCGTGCCGCCGAGGTCGCCACCGGCGATGATGTCCACCTGCTCGGCCATCGTCGCGATGACGGGGGTCGAGGTCTCCGGGTCGAACTCGGAGCTCGAGGCGTCGACCAGGCCGGCCTCGTGCCGGGCGTACTCGATGACCATGCACTGCAGGCCGAGGCACAGGCCGAGCGTGGGGATCTGGTTCTCGCGCGCGAACTTCAGCGCACCGAGCTTGCCCTCGATCCCGCGCACGCCGAAGCCGCCGGGGACGCAGATGCCGTCGACGTCGCCGAGCTGCTTGGCCGCGCCCTCGGGCGTGGTGCAGTCATCGGACACGACCCACTTCAGCGTGACCTTGGCGTTGTGCGCGAAGCCACCCGCACGGAGCGCCTCGGTGACCGACAGGTAGGCGTCCGGCAGGTCGATGTACTTGCCGACCAGGGCGATGGTGACGTCCTTCTTCGGCTCGTGTACCGCGCGCAGCACCGGGTTCCACGAGGTCCAGTCCACGGCGCCGGCCTCGAGGTGCAGGGCGTCGACGATGACCTGGTCAAGGCCCTGGCTGTTCAGCAGCGTCGGCAGGTCGTAGATCGACGGGACGTCCACGGCGTTGACCACGGCGTCCTCGTCCACGTCGCACATGAGCGCGATCTTGCGCTTGTTCGAGTCAGACACCGGGCGGTCCGAGCGGAGCACGAGGGCGTCGGGCTGGATGCCGATCGAGCGGAGCGCGGCGACGGAGTGCTGCGTCGGCTTCGTCTTCTGCTCACCGGACGCGTTCATGAACGGCACCAGCGACACGTGCACGAAGAACACGTTGTTGCGGCCGAGCTCGTGACGCACCTGGCGCGCGGACTCGAGGAACGGCTGGGACTCGATGTCGCCGACGGTCCCACCGACCTCGGTGATGATGACGTCGGGCTGCGGGTCGTTGCCGGCCTGCTCGCGCATCCGACGCTTGATCTCGTCGGTGATGTGCGGGATGACCTGCACGGTGTCGCCGAGGTACTCGCCGCGGCGTTCCTTGGCGATGACCGTCGAGTACACCTGACCGGTCGTGACGTTCGCCGACTGCGACAGGTTGATGTCGAGGAAGCGCTCGTAGTGCCCGATGTCGAGGTCCGTCTCGGCGCCGTCGTCGGTCACGAAGACCTCGCCGTGCTGGAACGGGTTCATGGTGCCCGGGTCCACGTTGAGGTACGGGTCGAGCTTCTGCATGACGACCCGGAGGCCGCGAGCCGTGAGGAGGTTGCCGAGGCTGGCCGCCGTCAGGCCCTTGCCGAGAGACGAGACGACCCCGCCGGTCACGAAGATCTGCTTCGTCACCTTCGGGGTCGGGATGCTTGCCTGGGTACCGCTGCTGAGAGTGTCCGCCACGGGGTTCCATCGTACGTCAGAAGTGCCGGGAGGCGCGACTCGCGTTCGCCGGGCGCGTCTCACCTTGGTCAGGCGGAGCGGCCCGCGACCTCGAGCAGTTCGCGGGCGTGATCCATGCCGCTGGCGCTGTCGCCGAGGCCGGAGAGCAGCCGGGCCATCTCCTGCAGCCGGTCGTCGCCCTCCAGGCGCCGCACGCTCGACGACGTCACCGCGCCGCTGGCGTCCTTCACGACGTTGAGGTGGTTGTTCGCGAACGCCGCGACCTGGGCCAGGTGCGTGACGACGATGACCTGGGTGCGTTCGGCGAGCGCTGCCAGCCGACGGCCGATCTCGATCGCGGCAGCACCCCCGACCCCGGCGTCCACCTCGTCGAACACGAAGGTCGGCACCGTCGTGCTGCCGGCCATGACGACCTCGATCGCGAGCATGACGCGGGAGAGCTCGCCGCCGGATGCGCCCTTCCCGATCGGTCGCGGGTCGGTGCCCGAGTGCGGCTGGAGCAGGATCGCGACCTGGTCCCGGCCGTGGCGTCGGTACTCACCGGCGTCGGTGACCTCGACCACCAGGGTCGCGCCGCCCATCGCCAGCGTCCCCAGCTCCGCGGTGACGCGCTTGGCCAGGTCGGTCGCGGCCTTCGTGCGGGCAGAGGTCAGCGCGGAGGCCGCCGTGGCGAGGGTCTGCTCGTCCTGCTCGACGGCCTGCTGCAGGGCGACGATGCGGTCGTCGTCACCGTCGAGTTCGAGCAGTCGGTTCGAGGCCCGCTCGCCGAACGCGATGACGTCGTCGACGGTCTCGCCGTACTTCCGTGCCAGGGCGGCGAGGACCGCGCGGCGTTCGTTGATGAGTTCGAGGTCGTGGCCGGCTTCGGGCTCGAGCGACCCGAGGTAGCTCGACAGGCTGGCCGAGGCCTCGCTGGCCTGGATCCCGAGTTCGGTGAGCTGCTCGAGGACCGGCTGCAGGGTGCTGTCGGCGCTGACGACCCGCTCGACCGCACGGCGGGCGGCCTCGACGAGGCCGATCACGTCCGCGGCACCGTCCAGGGACTCGGACGAGATGGCTTCGTGTGCCAGGCCCGCTGACAGGCGGAGCTCCTCGAGGTTGCCGAGGCGCTCGGCGCGTTCCGCGAGCTCGGCGTCCTCGCCGGGCTGGGGTGCCGCGGCCTCGATCTCGTCGGAGGCGGCGCGCAGCCGAGCGGCCTCGGCGAGCCGGTCGTCGCGGTCCCGCGTCAGGGTCTCGAGCTCGGCGGCGTGCTCCTGCCAGGCGTCGTACGCGGTGACGTACTTCCGCAGTGCCTTCTCGACCGTGGCGCCACCGAAGCCGTCGAGCGCCGCACGCTGGGCGGTGGACGACGTCAGGCGGATCTGGTCGGACTGCCCGTGCACGGTGACGAGCTGGTCGGCGAGCTCCCCGAGCACGGCGACGGGGGCACTGCGGCCACCGACCGTGGCGCGGCTCCGGCCCTCGGCCGACACGGTGCGCGTGAGGATCAGCTCGCCGTCCTCCACCGCGCCGCCGGCGTCCTCGACGCGGTCGACGACCGTGGCGTGGTCCGGGACGTGCCAGCGGCCCTCGACCACGGCGCTCGAGGCACCACGGCGGACCGAGCCGGCGTCGGCACGTGCGCCGAGCAGCAGCCCGAGCGCGGTGACGATCATGGTCTTGCCGGCGCCGGTCTCACCCGTGACGACGGTGAAGCCGGGGCCGAGCTCGAGGGTGGCCTCGCCGATCACGCCGAGGTCGGCGATGGAGATCTCCTCGATCACCGGTCGCCCCCGGTCTCCTCGTCGTCGTGCTGCGGGCCGCGCCAGCCGGCGACCGGGAGCTGGAACTTCGCCACGAGGCGGTCCGTGAAGGGGGCGTCCTTGAGCCGTGCGACCCGGACGGGCTCCGGCGAACGACGGACCTCGACGCGGGCTCCCGGGGGGAGGTCGTGCGTGCGTCGGCCGTCGCACCACAGCACGCCGACACCGCTCGTGCGGCGGAGGACCTCGATCGCCAGGACACAGTCCGGCCCGACGACGATCGGCCGCGAGAACAGCGCGTGGGCGCTCAGCGGCACCATGAGGATGGCGTCGACGTTCGGCCAGACGATGGGGCCGCCACCCGAGAACGAGTAGGCGGTGGAGCCGGTGGGGGTGGAGACGACGACGCCGTCGCAGCCGAAGGACGACAGCGGACGACCGTCGACCTCGGTGACGACCTCGAGCATGCGCTCGCGGGAGGCCTTCTCGATGGTGGCCTCGTTGAGTGCCCACGACGAGTAGACGACCTCGTTGCCGACGACGACGTCGACCTGCAGTGCCACGCGCTCCTCGACGTTGTAGTCGCCGGACAGGGCGCGCTGCACGGTCTCGCCGAGGCCGTCCCGCTCGCTCTCGGCGAGGAACCCGACGTGGCCGAGGTTCACGCCGACGAGCGGGGCGTGGGTGCCGCGTGCGAGTTCCGCCGCGCGGAGGATGGTGCCGTCGCCGCCGAGGACGATCACGATCTCGAGGTCCTCGAGCTGGACGTCCACGCCGAGGATGTCGACCTTGCCCACGGACGCCTCGGCCCGGCGGATGTCGGCGTACTCGTCGAAGGGCATCACCGGGGTGACGCCGGCCGCGTGCAGCAGGTCGCAGACCTCGACCGCGGCGTCGATCGAGTCCCGCCGACCCGTGTGCGACACGAGCAGGATGTGCCGGTCGTCGCTCATGGGGTTCCTTCCGCCAGTTCCGTGGCCCGGTCGATCCATTCTGTCGGGTTCGACCCTGCGCCCCGCTGGAGACGCGCGACGTACTCGTGGTTGCCGTGGGTGCCGAGGATCGGCGACGCCGCGATGCCCGCGGTCCCGAAGCCGAGGTCCCACGCTGCCCACAGCACGTTCATCAGGGCGTCGTTCCGGAGGTCGGCGTCGTGCACGATGCCCTCACGGACACCACCACGACCGACCTCGAACTGCGGCTTGACGAGCAGGACGTACTCGTCCGCCGGCACGGCCTCGACCAGTGCGGGCAGGACGATCCGCAGGCTGATGAAGGACAGGTCCCCGACGACCAGGCTGGTCTCCCCCGCGGCGGGGTCGAGGGCCAGGTAGTCGGCGGCCGTCAGGTTCCTGGCGTTGACGCCCTCGACCACGGTGACGCGGTCGTCGAGCCCCACCACCGGGTCGAGCTGCCCGTGCCCGACGTCGAGCGCGACCACTCGTCGTGCTCCGCGGGCCAGGAGCACCTGCGTGAAGCCGCCCGTGCTCGCGCCGACGTCCAGCGCGACGCGGCCCGACGGGTCCACGCCGAAGGTGTCGAGCGCGCCGACGAGCTTGAGCGCCGCACGGGACACCCACTCGTCGCCGGCGTCGACCACGATTGGGGTGTCGTCGGTGACCGGTGTCGACGCCTTGACGACCGGAGCGCCGTCGACGCTGACCCGTCCGTCCAGGATGAGCTTGGCGGCAGCGGTGCGGGACCTGGCCAGGCCACGTGCGGCGACGGCGGCGTCGAGCCGGACCGGCGCGGCGGCCGTGCGCTCGCCCGTGTCCGCGGCACCGTCGGTCTGCACCGAGTCCGGGGCCGTCATGTCGGCGTCAGGCACTCGCGGTGCCGCCGCTCTCGAGCCGCGTGCGCAGCTCGTCGTGCAGACCGGCGAAGACGTCGGCGCGGTCGGTCAGCGGGAGTTCCTCGGCCGCTCGGGCACGCTCGGCGATGTCGCTGGGCTGCTCCTGCTGGTCGACTGGCACGTCTGACACGCTACTCGCCGCCGTACAGCTGCGGGTCCACGTCGAGGCCGTAGATGGCCAGGCCGGAGTCCCAGATCGCCGTCGCCCCCGCACGCAGCAGGTCCATCGCGTCGGACCCCGCCTGCTCGACGCCGACGACGTTCCGCTGCATCCGCACGGTGGCATCACCCACGCTGACGTAGCGGGTGCCGTCGTCCGCGGTGTGCCGGTGCGTCACGGGGTACGGCGCCGAGAGCCCACGGAGGTCCTGCAGCACGTAGGTCGGGCGGGAGCGCTCGTCGGCCGCCAGCACCTGCTTGGCCTGGTCGATGCCGGTCAGCACGAGCACGCTCGGGATGCCGGCGTCGTTGGCGCCCTTGATGTCGGTGTCGAGTCGGTCCCCGATGAACAGCGGACGCTCACCGCCGAACCTGGCCAGGGCCGCGTCGAAGATCGGTCGTTCGGGCTTTCCGGCCACGACCGGCATCCGACCGACCGCCTGGTGCACGGCGGCGACCAGCGTGCCGTTGCCCGGCGCGATGCCGCGCTCCACCGGGATCGACCAGTCCATGTTCGTCGCGACCCAGGGGATCTGCGGGTCCGCGAGGGCGAACGACGCCTCAGCGAGCTGCGTCCACCCGAGGTCCGGGGAGAACCCCTGGATGACGCCCGCCGGTGCGTCGTCAGCGCTCGCGGTCACGGTGAAGCCCGCCTGCTCGACGATGCTGGTCAGGCCGATGCCGCCGATGACCAGGACCGTGGAACCCGCCGGCACGAGGGTCTCGAGGAGCCGCACGCCGGCCTGCGACGACGTGACGACGTCCTCCGGGCCGACCTGCAGCCCGTAGCCCTCGAGGTGCTCGGCGACGTCGGACGGACGGCGCGAGGCGTTGTTCGTGATGTAACCCACCCGTGCGGTGCGGGACGCCTGGGTCAGGGCCTCCACCGCGTGCGGGATGGCGTTGCGGCCGCGGTAGACGACGCCGTCGAGGTCGGTGAGGACCACGTCGACGCCGTCCGTCGGCGGACGCGGGGTGTCAGTCGGCTGCGGACCCGTCGACGTCGCGGGGGTTGTCGTCGTCGATCTCGCCGAGGTCGTCGTCGGGCTCGTCGTCGAGGTCGTCGTCGGAGCCGGGGTCCCCGAGGGGCGAGAGCTGGTCGGGCTCGCCGGGTTCGTCGACGTCTCCGGGCTGCTCGAGCTCGTCGGCGTTTCCGGGCTGTTCGAGCTCGTCAGCGGGCTCGTCGACTTCGAACGTTTCCTCGACCACATCAACTGTCTCCCAAGAGTCTTCGTCGGCGACTTCGGCGAGGGCCTCTGCCGCACGATCGACACGGGCCCACCACTCGTCGGCCTCGTCCTGGCGGCCGAGCTCCTCGAGCGTGGCCGCGTAAGCACTGTAAAGCGCGGGCGACCACGTGTACGCCGTGGACGGGTCGAGCTGTGGAATCTCCAGCTCACCGAGGGCAGCTGTGGGATTCCCGAGGTCAAGACGCGCGCCGGACATCGCGATCGCGAGCTCCACCTGCACGCCGGGTTCGAGCGCCGAGCGTTCGACCGACCGGCCGAGCTCGAGCGCCCGCTCCGGACGACCGAGTCCGCGTTCGCAGTCCACCATCATCGGGAGCTGGTCGTTCCGCCCGGAGATGCGTCGGTAGGTGCGCAGCTCACGAAGGGCGGTGCTGAAGTCCCCGAGGCGGTAGGCGGTGATCGCTGCCGTCTCCCGGACGACCGCGACCCGACCGGCACGACGGGCAGCGCTGAGGGCGTGCTGGTTCGCGAGCTCCGGGTCGTCGTCGATGAACATCGCCGCGGTGACCAGGTGCCGCGCCACCCACTCGGCGTTGTCCTTGCTGAGGGTCTTCAGCTCCGTGCGAGCCTGCGGGTGCAGGTCGCGCGCCTGGACCTCCTCGGGGATCTCCGGGTCCTCGTGGCGCGGGCGGATCGAGCGGGTGCCGTACGGGTCGCGGTCTTCCCAGTCGTCGCGCGCGGCCTCGCCGAAGCGGGCACCGGGCGCACGAGAGCCGTCGCCGAAGCGCTTGCGGTCGTCGCCGCCGCGCGTGCTGAACTGGCCGCGCTCCTGACGGTCGCCGTCACGACGCGGACGGTCCGAGTTGAACGGACGATCGCCGTCACGACGCGGACGGTCCGAGTTGAACGGACGATCGCCGTCACGACGCGGACGATCCGAGTTGAACGGACGGTCCCCATCACGACGCGGACGA
>NZ_JADKRX010000011.1:0-806 GCF_015350975.1 Curtobacterium sp. VKM Ac-1395 | reverse complement strand
TCCGAGTTGAACGGACGATCCCCATCACGACGCGGACGATCCGAGTTGAACGGACGATCCCCATCACGACGCGGACGATCCGAGTTGAACGGACGATCCCCATCACGACGCGGACGGTCCGAACCCGACGGGCGGTCCGATCGCGAGCCACCCGACCGAGGCGGGCGACCAGCGTCGTCCCGGTCTCCACGCCATGCCGGTCGGTCGGAACGCTGACCGCCGTCACGGAACCCACGGCCCGGAGCGCTGTCGCGCGCCGGCCGGTCAGTGCGCGCCGGACGGTCGCCGTCACGAGAGGGCCGATCGCGCCGATCGCTCTCTCGACGCTCGAACTCGCGAGGCCCGGACGACCAACCACCACGGCCAGCGCCCTGGCCGTCACGACGGGGCGGCCCGTCACGACGAGGAGCTCCGTCGCCCCGAGGAGCGCTGTCGCCATCGCGACGCGGTCGTTCCCCCCGCTCGTCGTCGCGGTCGTTGCGCCGTTCGTCGTCGTTCGCCACCGTTGCTCCTCATGCGTGCCGGTGCTGCTGCGCCGGCGGTCGTCCGCTGTGTCGTTGTGTGCGCCCTGCATGACGCCGGGCCGTCCCAGTCCATCACGGACCGGGCGGCACGTCGAGTCACGCTCGGGCGTGGAAAACAGAAATGGCCACCGGCCTTCCACGAGAACGAGGGTCTCCCCTGCGAGTTCTCGATGGAGGGCCGATGGCCACATCTTTTCTTACGTTGAGTCCGGCGGCGTCCTACTCTCCCACAAGGTCCCCCTTGCAGTACCATCGGCGCTGAGAGGCTTAGCTTCCGGGTTC
>NZ_JADKRX010000010.1 GCF_015350975.1 Curtobacterium sp. VKM Ac-1395 | reverse complement strand
CACTTCAGGTCCGAGGCGCAGATCCCGACGGCGTCGGTGCGGAGCAGCAGTTCCCCGGGTCCTGGGGTGGGGACGGGTCGGGTCTCGAGGCGGTAGTCGCCGGGGCCGTGCACGACGACCGCCCGCATCGTCGCAGGGATCTCCGGCGTCGCGGTGGCTGCCTGGGGAGGGGTCGAGGTCGTGGACATGGTGGTCTCCGTCGGTCACGTTCCAGCCGCGTCATCGCGGTGCAGCAGACCATACGGGGTCCCGAACAGATGTCAAGAACAAGATTTCTGGCAGCATCGGTTTCACGCTGATCTGCGATTGCCCCTTGCAGAAATGTCGTTCTGCACGTAATTTCTGGTCAGGCCGCTCCGAGAGGTGCGGTCGACGCCGTTCCGCAGGGACCGGCTGACCCGACCAGACGACGACGTCAGGCGCCCGCCGCGTGCTCGTCGTCCTCATGCAAGGAGCACGCGATGCCGCGAGCCGTCCGCCCCACCGCCGGGGCACCCCGAACCGAGCAGGCGTCCCGCGTCGACGGGACGCAGTCGTGAGCGCCGTCAGCACGACGTCGCCGCAGCGCCGACGCCTGACGCGCCGGATCGTCATCGGCGCGGTCGTGCTCGTCGTGCTCATCGCGATGGTGCTCAGCGTGAAGGTCGTCAGCAAGGGCTCGTCCGTCGGTGCCGGCCCGGCGGCGTTCTCGGCCTCGGCCTGGGGCAAGAAGCACTTCCCCGAGGTGCAGGCGGCGATCGCCAAGCGAGCCGTGCCCGCGGACGAACTGGCGACGGCACTCAACGCCGACGCAGCCGCCGCCACCAAGAAGTACGGGGTTGCCGGCGGCGCGGGGACCGAGTTCTCGACGACCTTCACGGGCACGGTGGGCGAGGCGCAGGACGGCCTGTACCCGGTCACCGTCGACGGGCTGCCGGGTGGGCTGCTCATCCGCATGCAGACCGGTCCGGCCATCAACGGCACCGACCTCCGCGACGCACCGGGGACGATCGAGTTCGGGCAGTTCACGAACCAGATCGACTACCAGAACGCCGGCGCCGCACTGAACGACCAGCTGAAGAAGCAGGTCCTCGCCGACGTTGACACCGCGTCCCTCACCGGCAAGACCGTCGAGGTCACCGGAGCGTTCCAGCTCATCAACCCGAAGGCCTGGCTCGTCACGCCGTCGGCCCTGGACGTCCGATGAGCGGCGACGGCGCGATCGGCGCGGTCGTCCTCCAGGCCACCGACGTCGTCAAGACCTACGGTGCGACGCGTGCGCTCAAGGGCGTCAACTTCGCGATCCACCGCGGCCAGGTCACGACGCTGTTCGGGGAGAACGGCGCGGGCAAGTCGACGCTCATGAAGATCCTGTCCGGGGTCGAGCAGCCGACGTCGGGCACGCTCACGCTGCACGGCGAGACCGTGTCGTTCACCGACACCGTCGACGCCCGGGACCACGGCATCTCGATCATCCACCAGGAGCTCAGCCTCGCGCCGAACCTGACGGTGCGCGACAACATCTTCATGGGGCGTGAGATCACCGGGCCCACCGGCGTCGACTACGCCGAGGAGGCCAGGCAGTCCGCGACCGTCCTGGCCGAGCTCGGCGAGGAGATCGACCCGCTCGCGCTGGTGTCGGACCTCCGCCTCGGCCAGCAGCAGCTCATCGAGATCGCCCGGGCGCTGTCGGTCGACGCCCGGATCCTCATCATGGACGAGCCGACGAGCGCGCTCTCGGCCTCCGAGGTCGAGGTCCTGTTCCAGGTCGTGCGGGACCTCACCGCTCGCGGCGTCTCGATCGTCTACATCTCCCACCACCTGGAGGAGGCGCTGGAGATCACCGACCACGCGGTCGTGCTCCGCGACGGCGCGATCACGGCGATGGCCCCGGCGGCCGAGATCGACCTGGAGTGGGTCGTCCGGGCCATGGTCGGCGAGGGCTTCGACCTGGGGTCGCCGCCCACCGGCTACGAGTTCGGCCCGGTCGCGCTCGCGATCGAGGACGTCACGGTCGCCGACCCCGACGTCCCCGGGCGCAACGTCGTCGACCGCGTGTCCCTCGACGTCCGTGCCGGCGAGATCGTCTGCATCTACGGCCTCATGGGCGCCGGACGCACCGAACTGCTCGAGGCCGTGGCCGGACGCAACCGGATCGACGGCGGCCGGGTCCGCAAGGGCGACCGCGACCTGGCGGGCCTGAGCATCGCGGACCGCATCGAGGCGGGCCTCGGACTGGTGCCGGAGGACCGGCAGCGGGACGGACTCGTGCAGACGATGACGGTCGGGCACAACATGTCGCTCGCCTCGATCGGTGCCTTCGTGAAGGGCCTGTTCCTCTCCGGGAACCGCGAGACCGACATCGTCACCGAGTCGATCCGCACCGTGCACGTCAAGACGCCCGGCGGCCACGCGATGATCGGCTCGCTCTCCGGCGGCAACCAGCAGAAGGTCGTCATCGGCAAGATGCTGGCCACGCAGCCCGACGTCATCCTGCTCGACGAGCCGAGCCGGGGGATCGACATCGGCGCCAAGGCCGAGGTCTTCAAGCTCCTCGCCGAGCGCGCCAGGAACGGCCTCGCGGTCGTCTACACGACGTCGGAGGTCGGTGAGTGCCTCAGCATCGCCCACCGCATCGTCGTGATGAGCCGCGGGCGCATCGCCGCCGAGTTCGGATCCGAAACCACCAAGGAAGCGATCATGGCCGCCTCGGGCGAGGCCGTGGTCGCATGACCGCCACGAACGGAACACGCATGTCCTCCACCACCTCGGCGCGACGCCGGCCCGCGATGTTCGCCGACGGGTTCAGCCTCGGCCGGCTCCTGCTGCAGGGGCGCGCGTTCTTCGCCCTCGTCGCGATCATCGTCGTCTTCTCCGTCCTCTCTCCCAACTACTTCACCGTCAGCAACATCCTCACGATGTCCTCGCACGTCGCGGTCTACGCGATCCTGGCGATCGGCATGCTGGTCGTGATCCTCAACGGCGGCATCGACCTGTCCGTCGGCTCGACGCTCGGGTTCTCGGGCGTCATCGCCGGTGCCCTGATGAAGGGCGTCACGATCGGCGGTTCGACGCTGTACCCGAAGGTCTGGGTCGTCGTCGTGATCGCCTGCGCGGTCGGTGCGTTCATCGGCTTCGTGAACGGCATCCTGGTCGCCCGCTTCAAGGTGGCCCCGTTCGTCGCGACGCTCGGCATGCTCTACGTCGTCCGCGGCATCGGCCTGCTGATGACGAACGGCCTGACCTACAACGACCTGGGCGGCAACGCGGCGCTCGGGAACACCGGCTTCGACTGGCTCGGCTTCAACCGGCTGATCGGGCTGCCCATCGGCGTCATCGTGATGATCGTCGCGGCGATCGCGGCGAGCCTGCTCCTCAACCGCACGGTCTTCGGCCGCTGGCTGTACGCCTCCGGTGGCAACGAGCGGGCCGCGGAGCTCTCCGGCGTCCCGGTCAAGCGGGTCAAGGTCCGGGTCTACGCACTGTCCGGCCTCTGCGCCGCGATCGCCGGCCTGATCCTGTCGTCCGAACTGACGAGCGCGAGCCCCACCGCGGGCAACTCGTACGAGCTGACCGCCATCGCGGCGGTCGTCATCGGCGGCGCCGCGCTCTCCGGTGGTGTCGGCAACGTCCGAGGCACCCTCCTCGGGGCCTTCGTCATCGGCTTCCTGTCCGACGGCCTCGTCATCATCGGCGTCTCGGCCTACTGGCAGACCGTCTTCACCGGCGCCGTCATCGTCCTCGCCGTGCTGCTGAACGCCGTGCAGTACAAGCGCCGCCCGGCCCGTGCCGGCGGGACGACGACGCCCACCCCCACAGCTCCCGTGGACACGCAGCCCCCGGCCGCCGTCCACGAGAAGACCGCCGGCTGACCCCCGTCACCGGAACACAGCGAAAGGAACCCCACAATGAACCGCAAGCTGGCAATGGTGCTCGCCGCGGGCGTCGGCCTGACCCTCGTCCTCGCCGGCTGCTCCGCCGGGGGCAGCGCATCGTCGGACACGGGCTCCGGCTCGGGCTCGTCGAAGAAGGGCGGCCTGATCTCGATCATCGTCAACGACCCCTCGAACCCGTACTGGAAGACCGAGGGCGACGTCGCGTCCGCCGAGGCCAAGTCCCTCGGCTACAAGTCGAACGTCTCGGCCTCCAAGGGCGACACGAACACCGAGAGCAACCTCATCGACACCGCGATCACGAACAAGTCGGTCGCGATCATCCTCGACCCGGCCAACGCGAGCGGATCGATCGGTGCCGTCAAGAAGGCCGACGCCGCGGGCATCCCGGTGATCCTGGTGAACGCCGAGATCAACCAGTCGGGCCTGGCGAAGGCGCAGCTCGTCTCGAACAACGCCCAGGGCGCCGCCCTCGGTGCGCAGCAGTGGGTCAAGGACGTCGGTGACTCGGGCAACTACGCCGAGCTCTTCGGCGCCCCGTCGGACAACAACGCGCAGACCCGCTCGAACGGCTACAAGACCGTGCTGTCGCAGTACCCGGGCCTCAAGGAGGTGGCCAAGCAGGTCGCGAACTGGGACCGCACGCAGGGCCACGACAAGATGCAGTCCATCCTGCAGGCGAACCCCGACATCAAGGGCGTCATCCCGGGCAACGACGAGATGGCCCTCGGCGCGGTCGCCGCGCTGAAGGAGGCCGGCAAGCTCGACCAGGTGAAGGTCGGCGGCTTCGACGGCTCGCCCGACGCGGTCGACGCGATCAAGGCGGGGGAGCTGCAGTACACCGTGCTGCAGCCGGTCGCCACGTTCGCGAAGAAGGCGGTGCAGGAGGCCGACTCCTTCATCCGCACCGGCAAGACCGGCGCCAGCCAGGAGAAGCAGGCGTTCGACTGCGTGCTCATCACCAAGGAGAACGCGGACAAGGTCACGTCCCCGTTCACCCTCGCCGAGTGAGCGCGTGACACCACGCCCTCCCACGGGCGCGACGGCCGGTCGTCCGGGACGACCGGCCGTCGCCGTGTCCGACGCTCCGCGCGACGGCCACGCCCGCTTCCCGCTCGACCTCGTCTACCAGGCGGCGCGGATGTACTACCTGGAGGACGTCACGCAGGTGGACATCGCCGAACGGCTCGCGGTGTCGCGGGCCACGGTCAGCCGCCTGGTCTCCGAGGCCCGGCGGTCCGGGCTCGTCGAGATCCGGGTCCGTGACCCGTTCCTCGACGAGACCGTCGCCCTCGCCGAGGACGTCCGGACGCTCCTCGGGCTCGACGCCGTGCAGGTCGTCTCCGCTGTGCACCACGCCACGCTCGGCACCGACCTCGCCGCCGCGGTGACCGTCGCCGTCGACCGGATGGCGCTCCGTCCCGGGGACGCCCTGCTCATCGGCAGCGGCCGGACGACCCACGCGGTCGCGCGGGACGTCACGCTCCGCCTGGACGGCGTGCTCCTCGCGCCGACGGTCGGCGGGCAGGCGGACCCGTTGCCGTGGTTCCAGTCGAACGAGATCACCCGGCTCGCGGCCGAGCGGTCCGCGGCCGTGCCGGCGTTCCTGTTCGCCCAGGCGCTCCCGTCCGTGGACATGCGGGCGTCGCTGGAGAACGACCCGGCCTTCCAGCACGTCGTCGGCCTGTGGGACCGCGCGGTCGGAGCCCTCGTCGGCGTGGGTGCGCCGCCGGCCATCCGCGACGCACACGCCCGGGGCGTCCCGGTGGACGACGAGGTCCTCCGCGACGCGGCCGGCGACGTCTCCCTCAACTTCTTCCGCGCCGACGGCTCCGAGATCGCCTTCGACGGGGCTGAACGCATGGTCAGGACGCCCCGGTCGGTCCTGGTCGACATCCCGCACGTCGTCGCGATCGCGGTCGGGCCGGAGAAGGCACCGAGCGTCGTCGGGGCTGTCCGCGCCGGGATGGTCGACGAGCTCGTGACGGACGTCGCGACCGCCAGAGCGGTCGTCGCGGTCGCCCGAGCCGGGGGCGCCGGCGACGAGTAGCGGACCAGAACCGGACAGACCGGCGAAACCCATGTACGTTCGCTGAAAGACCGCTGCATGCGGTCGCACGTCGAAGGAGCAAGCAGCATGGCAAACACCACTTCCGGTCGACCGACCACCGTCACCGTCGCGTTCGTGATCTGGCTGATCGTCGTCCTGGCGAACATCCTGTCCGGCGTCATCAGCCTCGTGTCGGGCAGCGCGTCCGACGCGGCCGACAGCGTCGGCACCGCCCCGCTCGTGGGCGGCGCGATCTTCGCGTTCATCCTCGCGATCGTCGAGCTCATCATCGTCTTCAAGATGCGTGACGGTCGCAACTGGGCCCGCATCGTGCTGACGGTCCTCGCGATCCTGCAGCTCATCGGCGTCGGCGTCGGCGCCGCCTCCGGTGGCAACGCCTTCGGCTGGATCGGTGCCGTCGCGGTCCTCGTCGCGACGATCCTGATGTACGTCGGTGGCGCGAACGGCTACTTCCGCCGCCACTGAGTCGAACGGGTCGCCCAGGCGACCACGTGACGGACGGGAGGCTCGGGGCACGACTGCCCCGAGCCTCCCGTCCGTTCCTGCGTGCGCTCAGCCGAGCACCGGCTCCCGCCGGCGGTGGAACGAGCGGTAGGCGCCGGGCGCGGCGCCGAACGCCCGGGTGAAGTGGGCGTAGAAGCTGCTCTGCGACCCGAAGCCCGCTGCGTGTGCGACCTCACTGGTGGTCATCGTCGTCGTGGCGAGCAACCGCTGGGCCTCCGCGACCCGGCACCGCGTGAGGTACTCCACGATCGTCGTGCCGACGTCCTGCCGGAAGACGGTCATGGCGTAGTGCGGGTGGAGGTGCGCTGCGGCAGCGACGTCGGTCACGGTGACGGGTTCCCGGAAGTGGCCCACGACGAACCGGACCATGTCCACCACGCGGTGCATGGACTCCGCGGTCCCGTGGTCACCGCACGGGCGGAGGTCCACCTGCGCGCGTGCGTGCCGGAGCAGGCGCCGGACGAGTGCGTGCGCCTCCAGGTTCGCGATGAGCTCGGCGCCGTCGTCGGCGAAGTCCTGCTGCCACGAACCGAGCATGGACTCGACGTCCCGTCCGGCGGCCGACGTCGGGACGATGACCGGGCGGTTCAGCAGCATCGCGCCGAGGTCGTGGTCGGGCAGCCCCCACGCGAGCACCTCCGCGAGCGGGATGTGGACCCACCGGAACTCGCCGACCTCGGTGGGCTCGCCGATGAGCTGGTGCGCGGTCCAACCCCAGAAGAGCGCGATCTCGCCGGCGTGCACGCTGATCGGCGTCCCCCCGAACCGGTAGTCGAGCCGGCCCTCGAGCACGAGGTTGATCTCGAGGTCGTCGTGGCGGTGGGAGGCGTCCATCCGCGGAGCGGGCCCGCGGTGGCTCCAGTAGGCGGGCTCCACCGTCTCGACGACGGAGCCGGGCGTCGGAGGATGGGTGAGCGCGTCATCGAGCACGGGGCGAGCCTAGGACAGCGCACCGAGCAGGACCCTGGCCGACCTGAGGATCCGGGAACGCCGCCGTCCGAAGCCGGAGGCGGGCCGTCCCGGGCGCTCCGTAGCGTGCTGCCATGACCAAGATCACCATCATCGGCGCCGGCGGCTTCGTCTTCCCCTTCCGTCTCATCGGCGACCTCGTCAGCTTCCCGGCGCTGCAGGACGCGACGCTGCACCTCATGGACCTCGACGCGGGCAGGGTCGCCCGCACCGCGTCCGCCGCCAGGGAGCTCGTCGCGCACCACGGCCTCGGCGTCGAGGTCCTCGAGACCACCGACCGCCGTGCGGCCCTCGCCGACGCGGACGTCGTCATCATCACGTTCCAGGTCGGCGGCGTGGAGTCGTACAAGTGGGACGTCGAGATCCCGCGGCGGTACGGCATCGACCAGGCCGTCGGGGACACCGTCGGCCCCGGTGGGGTCTTCCGCTTCCTCCGCTCGGTCCGGGCGTACGAGGACATCGCCCGCGACGCGCTCGAGCTCTGCCCCGACGCGCAGTTCATCAACTACGCGAACCCGATGGCGATGGCCACGGCGTTCCTCAATGCCAAGGGCCTCCGCACGGTCGGGCTGTGCCACAGCGTGCAGGGCACGACGCGGATGCTCGCCAGGACGCTCGACGTGCCGTACGACGAGGTCGAGTTCGTCAGCGCCGGCATCAACCACCAGGCCTGGATCCTGGAGTTCAAGCGACGCAACGGCGAGGACCTCTACCCCCGGCTGCGCGAGGTGATGACCGCGAAGCACCGTCGTGGCGTCGCGGCGGCCGACCTGCACGACGACGACGGCGACCACAGCGAGGCAGCACTGGCAGCCAGCAACTACGAGGGCGGCAACGAGCAGGTGCGCACCCAGCTCATGCGCTCGTTCGGGTACTTCGAGACCGAGTCGAGCCACCACGCGAGCGAGTACGTGCCGTACTTCCGGAAGGACCCGGAGACGACGCTGGAGTACATCCCGGAGCGCTGGGACTACTACGAGATCTGCCTGGCCCACGACGAGCAGGGCGACGTCGACCAGCAGCTCGAGAAGCTCAAGGCCGACCTGTCCCCGTCCGTCGAGTACGGCGCGAGCATCGTCAACGCGATCGTCACCGGCGTCCCCGCGGTCGTCTACGGGAACGTCCCGAACGCCACCGGGGTCATCGCGAACCTGCCGTCCGACGCCTGCGTCGAGGTGGCCTGCCTGGTCGACGGCAAGGGCGTCCAGCCGACCTCCTTCGGCGAGCTCCCGCCGCAGCTCGCCGCGATCAACCGGACGAACACGAACGTGCAGACCCTCGCCGTCCGGGCCGCACTGACCGGGGACGTGGCGAACGTGCACCACGCCGTGGCCCTCGACCCGCTGACCGCGGCACACCTGACCCTCGACCGGATCGCGGCGATGACCGACGAGCTGCTGCACGCGCACGCGGCGCTGCTCCCGGAGGCGCTCCGTCCGGCGGACGCGGTCGGTGCGGAGCAGGGCCACGGCCAGGAGGCCCGGCCCGCCCTGGTCTGACCGGTCGCGCCCGGCGGACACCGCGCCGGGCGCGACCCCAGGCCACGGCGCGGTGCTGCGCGCACCGCGACCCGAGCCTCCTGTCCGCACGACCCGGCACCACGACCTCAAAGGAGAGGACATGCCGAACCGTCCACCACCCCAGCTCGCCAGACGGGGGTTCCTCGCCCTCGCCGGCATCTCGATGGCCGGCGCGCTCGCAGCGTGCGCCGGCCAGGGGACCGCCGCGCGCGGCGGCACCAAGCACATCCGCCTGTCGACCTGGAACATCCCGACCGACATCACGAGCTACCAGCGGATCGCGGACGAGTTCGTCGCCACGCACCCGGGGACCAGCGTCTCGGTGGAGGTGACCACCGGGCAGTTCCACCAGTGGTTCATCACCCGGCTCGCCGCGGACCTGGCGCCGGACATCATCCGGATCACCCCGCAGCAGATCGGTCGGTACGCCGCGAACGGCAGCCTCATCGACATCAGCGGGCACATCCCCGCCGACTACGAGTCCGACTACACGAAGCCGTTCTGGGCGATCGGCGCCAGGAACGACGGCGTGTTCGGGGTGTTCCAGCACACGGACAACTTCATCACCTACTACAACCGCGACGTGATGGAGCAGATCGGCGTGACCCCGCCGACGGCCATCGCCGACGCCTGGACCTGGGACCAGTTCCTCGACGTCGCCCGCGAGGTCAAGCAGGTGACGGGGAAGTACGCGTTCGGCTACGGGTGGAGCGGACCCGAGACGGCCTACCGCTGGCTGCCCTTCGTGTACCAGAACAGCGGTGCCTTCCTCGGGGAGGACGGCGCGACACCGTCCATGGACACCGCGGAGGCGATCGGCGCGCTCGAGTTCGGCCGGAAGTGGTACGCCGAGGGGCTCGCCACCACGGGCAACCTCAGCAAGACCGGTGGCGGGGACGTCGCGCGGAACCTGTTCATGACCGGGCAGATCGGGATGATGCTGAACAACCCCGAGCCGATGGCCCAGCTCGACGAGCAGATGCCCGACAACTGGGGGACCGCGCCCATGGTCCGCAACACCGGCGAGGCCAGCGACCTGGGCGGGAACGCGCTCGCGGTGACGAAGTCGAGCAAGCACCCCGACCTCGCCGCGGAGCTCGTCGCCCTCATCACGAGCCGTGAGCAGATCGAGCGGTTCTGCCACGACGGCAACTGGCTGCCGGCACGCAGGTCCCTCGACGCCGCCGACGTGGGCTACGAGTCCCACGCGGACACCATGCAGCAGTTCATCGACCAGGGCGCCACGATCCCGCTCTCGATGGTGAAGGCCGAGAGCGGGCAGTACTTCTCGTCGCTGAACGCCGTGTTCGCCGACTACCTCGACCTGTGCCTGCTCGGACAGCTCCGCCCGGCCGAGGCCGCTGGCCAGATGATGGAGGCGATGCGCAGTGTCACTGCGAACTGACACCAGGGACCGGGCGGTCACCCTGCCCGCGAGCCCCGAACGTCCCGCCGACCCGCGGACGCGACGCCGGGCGCGGTTCGTCCCGTACGCCTTCATCGGTCCGGCCGGTCTGCTGTTCCTCGCGTTCTCGCTCGTGCCGATCGTCATCGCGATCACGCTGAGCCTCCGGGACAGCAGCACGTCGATCACCGACGGCGGATGGATCGGCGCCGGGAACTTCACGGCGATGACCGGCGACCCGCTCATCCTCACCGCGCTGCGGAACACGCTCGTGTTCACCCTCGGGACGGTGCCGACGTCGATGGCGATCGGGCTCGCCCTCGCCGTCGCCCTGAACCGCCCCCTGCCGGGGCGCGGTGTGTTCCGTGCCCTGTTCTTCGTGCCGATGGTCGCGGCGGGTGTCGTCGTCGGCGTCGTCATGTCCTGGATCTTCAACGGGGACTACGGCGTCGTGAACAACCTGCTCGAGGCCCTCGGGCTCGGCCGGCTGCCCTGGCTGACCGCGCCGGGCTGGGCGATGGCGACCCTGGTGATCGTCGTCGTGTGGACCCGCATCGGGTTCTGCATGGTGATCTACCTCGGAGCGCTGCAGTCCGTGCCCGCAGAGCTCAAGGAGGCGGCCGCGATCGACGGCGCGTCCCGCTGGGCCCGGTTCCGCACGATCACGTGGCCACTGCTCCGGCCGACCACGTCGATCCTGGTCATCCTCAACGTCGTGTTCTCCCTGCAGGCCTTCGACGTGATCTACGTCATGACCGGCGGCGGCCCGGGGTTCTCCACCACCGTGCTCATCCAGTACGTGTTCCGGACCGCGTTCATCGACGCGCGCATGGGGTACGCCGCGGCGCTCGGACTCGTCCTCGTCGCGATCCTGCTCGTCTTCACGCTGCTCCGGCAGCGCGCCAACCGCAAGGCCGAGGAGGTCCTGTGACCACCGCAACGACACCCCGTCAGACCAGCCGGTCCCGTCCGTTCCGCGCCCGCCGTCCGCGGCCGGGGCGCTGGGTGCTCGTCGCCGGGCTCGCCCTGCTCGCGGCGGTGATGGTCTTCCCGCTCTACTGGATGGTCGTCTCGGCGCTCACCCCGGGCGGCCAGTCGCAGAGCGGCTCGTTCTACCTGTTCCCGGCGCACCCGTCGTTCGACAACTACACGCAGGTCTTCAGCACGCAGCCCGTCTGGCGGTGGCTCGGCAACTCGGCGCTGATCACCTCGGTCGGCACCGCGCTCAGCGTCGTGGTGTCGCTGATGGCCGGCTACGCGCTCGCGAAGTTCCGGTTCCTCGGCCGGGGGCTGCTGTACTCGGCGTTCCTCGTGACCATCATGATCCCGATCCAGGTGACGATCGTGCCGAGCTTCCTCGTCGTGGCGAAGCTGGGTCTCGTCGACTCGCCCTGGGCCGTGGTGCTCCCGACCCTGTTCGACGTCGTCGGCATCTTCATCGCCCGACAGTTCATGCTCGGTGTGCCGGACGCGCTCCTCGAAGCGGCACGGCTCGACGGTGCCGGCGAGTTCGTCACCTTCTTCCGGGTGGTGCTGCCGACCTGCGGACCGCTCGTCGGGGTGCTCGTCATCCTCGGGTTCATGACGCGGTGGAACGACTTCCTCTGGCCACTGGTCGTGCTCCAGGGGAACGAGAACCTCACCGTGCCCGTCGCGCTCTCGACGCTGACGAACAACCCGGCCTTCAGCTCGCCGTGGGGCGCGGTGATGGCGATCGCGACGATCACGGTGCTGCCGCTGCTGGTGGTGTTCCTGGCGTTCCAGCGGCAGTTCGTCCAGGGGATCGCGTCGACCGGCATCAAGTGAGCACCCCCACGTTCGGTCGCCGTTCACCCGGAGTCGTTATACCGGGCTGACGCGCACGGCGGACCGTGCGCAGGACGTGAGGAGACCGCATGCTGGACGCCACGCCGATCGGTGACCTGCGGGAGTACATCGAGGACCTGCGCACCCGCGGGTTCACGGTCGGGAACGCGCACACCCCGGACCCGGAGCTCATCGACCCCGAGGGCAACCCGATCTACACCTGGCTCGAGGACTACCCCTACGACGAGCGGATGTCCCGCGACGAGTACGAGTACGAGAAGTACCGGCTGCAGGTCGAGCTGCTGAAGTGCCAGTACTGGCTCGAGGACAACGACCGCAAGGCGATCATCCTGTTCGAGGGGCGGGACGCGGCCGGCAAGGGCGGCACCATCAAGCGGTTCACGGAACACCTGAACCCGAGGACCTCGCGGGTCGTGGCGCTGTCGAAGCCGACGGAGCGCGAGCAGGGCCAGTGGTACTTCCAGCGCTACGTCGAACACCTGCCGAGCGCGGGCGAGATCGTCATGTTCGACCGTTCCTGGTACAACCGGGCCGGTGTCGAGCGGGTGATGGGGTACTGCACGGACGCCGAGTACGAGACCTTCATGACGCAGGCGCCGTCGTTCGAGCGGATGCTCGTCGACTCCGGCATCCACGTCACGAAGTTCTGGTTCTCCGTCACCCGCAAGGAGCAGCGGACCCGCTTCGCCATCCGCCAGCTCGACCCGGTCCGCCGGTGGAAGCTCTCCCCGAACGACGTCGCCTCGCTCATGGTGTGGGACGACTACACGGCGGCGAAGGAGGAGATGTTCCGGCGCACCGACAAGCGGTACGCGCCGTGGACGATCGTCCGCTCGAACGACAAGAAGCGCGCCCGTGTCAACGCGATGCGGTACTTCCTGACGCAGTTCGACTACGACGACAAGGACCCCGAGGTCGTGCTCCCGCCGGACCCCCTGCTCGTGATGCGCGGCAAGTCCCTGCAGCTCGAGGAGTAGCGCCGGACGCGGGGGCGCCGGAGGGCGATGCTGCATGCGGACTGCGGGTTCCGTCGGTGCTGCGATCAGAGTCCTCCGGTGGTGGCAGGATGAGCGACGGCCGCTTCCCTGGTGGCCGGATCTGGAGTGATCGAGCGTGACCGAGACACACTCCGCGGCACCTGTCAGCGAGGACACCGCGACCCACGAGCACAGCGGCCCGAGCGGCGGCGCCGCGCTCGCGCTGGCGGCGCTCGGCGTCGTCTTCGGCGACATCGGGACCAGCCCGCTCTACGCGCTCCGGACCGTGTTCACGATCGACGGCGGCATCGTCAAGCCGATCCCCGAGGACGTCTACGGGGTGATCTCGATGATGTTCTGGAGCATCACGATCATCGTCTCGATCAAGTACGTGCTGGTGCTCATGCGCGCCGACAACAACGGCGAGGGCGGGGTGATGGCGCTCGCCGCACTGGCCAGGCGCCTCTACGCCCAGCGCCGTGGCGGTGCGACGATCTTCCTGGTCATCGGCATCATCGGCGTCTCGCTGTTCTACGGCGACTCGGTGATCACCCCGGCGGTCTCGGTGCTCTCCGCGGTCGAGGGCCTCGGCACCGCGGCCCCGGCGGTCGGGCACCTCATCGTGCCGATCGCGGCCGTGATCCTCGTCATCCTGTTCTTCGTGCAGCGGTTCGGCACCGGCAAGGTCGGCACGCTGTTCGGCCCGGTGATGATGCTCTGGTTCGTCGTCATCGCGCTGGCCGGCATCCCGCGGATCATCGAGCACCCCGGCGTCCTGCAGGGCCTGTCCCCGACGTGGGCGATCGCCTTCGTGTTCGCGCACCCGCTCATCAGCTTCGTGGCGATGGGTGCCGTCGTGCTCGTCATCACCGGTGCCGAGGCGCTCTACGCCGACATGGGCCACTTCGGCCGCGTGCCGATCCGCCGCGCCTGGTTCTTCGTGGTGTTCCCCGCGCTCGTGCTGAACTACCTCGGCCAGGCGGCGCTCGTGCTCGAGCAGCCCTCGGCCACGAAGGACCCGTTCTTCCTGCTGTTCCCGAACTGGGCGCAGCTGCCCGTCGTGGTGCTCGCCACCGCGGCCACGGTCATCGCGAGCCAGGCCGTCATCTCCGGCGCGTTCTCCCTGACCCGCCAGGCCGTCCAGCTCGGGCTGCTGCCCCCGCTGACGATCCGCCAGACCTCCAAGCGCGAGGGCGGCCAGATCTACCTGCCCGCCGTCAACCTGCTGCTGTTCATCGGCGTGATGGCGATCATGCTCGCGTTCCGGTCCTCGGCCAGCCTGGCGACGGCGTACGGCGTCTCGGTGACGGGCGCCCTGGTGACCGACACCCTGCTCCTGCTGCTCGTGGTGAAGCCGCTCTGGAACTGGTCGACGTGGAAGCTCGTCGTCGTCGCGGTCGTCTTCGGCGGACTCGAGCTGACCTTCCTCGCCGGCAACCTGTCGAAGGTGCTGCACGGCGGGTGGGTGCCGCTGCTCATCGCGCTCGCGGTCGTCACGGTGATGACCACGTGGCGTCGCGGCCGACAGCTCGTGCAGGACGAACGTCGCGCACGCGAGGGCTCGCTCGCCGAGTTCATCGAGAAGGTCAACGCGAAGGGCGTCCCGCGTGTCCGCGGGGTCGCGGTGTTCCCGCACCCGAACAAGGAGACCACCCCGCTGGCGCTCCGCGCGAACATGGAGCACAACCACGTGATGCACCGCCGGGTCATCATCGTGTCCGTGATCACCGCGAACGTGCCGCACGTGCCGCACGCGAAGGCCTTCACCCGGGACGACCTGGGGTACGCCGACGACGGCATCGACCACGTCACCGTCAAGTTCGGGTTCTCCGACGACCAGGACCTGCCGCACGCCCTGCACGCGGCGTGCCTGTCGGAGGTTCTCGACCTCGACCCGGAGGAGATGGCGGACGCGTCGTACTTCGTCTCGCGCGGCGCACTCCGGCCGATGCGCGGCAACGGCGGGATGGTGAACTGGCGGAAGAAGCTGTTCGTCGGGCTCGCGCACAACGCCGCCGACCCGGCGTCCCGGTTCGGGCTGCCGCCGCAGCGGACGGTCACGATGGGCAGCGACGTCGAGATCTGACGTCCGTCGGGCGGTCGCCCGCCGCGCGGCCGCCGGGCGGCGGTGGCCGCCAGGCACGGCGCGTCAGGCCGTCGGTACCGCTTCGCCGCTGACCAGCACCGCGTTCCGCACGACCCGGGCCACGTCCGGTGACGTCGACCCCGCGGGCCACGCGACGACGGTGGTGGCGAGCACGGCGTCGACGACCGGCACGGCGACGTGCTCCGGCCACTGCAGGGTCCGGCTCGACCGCGGGATGACGATCACCGTGCGGCTGAGGGCGACGAGCTGGGCGAGCTGGGCCTGCGACCGGACCTCGGGCCCGGGACCGTCGGGGTAGGACCCGTCCGGCCGCGGCCACCTGGCGGCGGGCAGGTCCGGCAGGTCGCGGAGATCGGCCTGCACGAGCGACTCCCGAGCCGCCAGGGGATGGGTGCGCGGCAGGATCGCCACCTGGTCCTCGGTGCGCAGGTCCTCGGTGTCGAACCCGGTCAGGTCGTCGTACGTGCGGTGCATGAGCGCGACGTCGGCCCGGCCGTCGCGGAGGAAGGCCGCCTGCTCGTGCACCTCGCCGAACAGGACCTCGATCGGCAGGCCGTCCGGGTCCGCCCCGTGCACGTCGAGCAGCGCCTGCAGCAGGTCGTGGTCGGCACCGGCCTTCACCGCGAGCACGAGGTGCCGCGTGGGCAGCCCGGCCCGTCGGGTGCGTCGACCGGCAGCCGCCACGGCGGCGAGCGCCGATCGTGCCTCGCCGACCAGCACGGCACCGGCGGTGGTGAGGCGCACGCCCCGCGGGTCACGGACGAACAGGTCCACGCCGATGCGCTGCTCCAGCTGGCGGACCGCCCGGGACAGCGGTGGCTGCGACATCCCGAGGCGGGCGGCGGCGCGGCCGAAGTGCAGCTCCTCGGCGACCGTCAGGAAGTACCGCAGCTCACGCGTCTCGAGATCGTCCACGTGCGGAGCCTACGTCCTGCCGATACCCCACGGGTATCGCCCGGCACCCGATCGGTCTTGGACGCGGCGGGGTGCGCCGACCGAGGATCGGACCATGACGACGACACAGCAGACCGCCCTGGTCACCGGGGCGAACAAGGGCATCGGCTACGCGATCGCGGAGTCGCTCGGGAGGCTCGGCCACCGTGTCGTCCTCGGCGCGCGTGACGACGTGGCCGGTGCCGACGCCGCAGCCCGGTTGGTCGCGCAGGGGATCGACGCGAGCGCGCTGCGGCTCGACGTGACGAGCGACGCGAGCGTCGTCGCCGCCGCCGCGGAGCTGGAGGACCGGGTCGGCACGCTCGACGTGCTCGTGAACAACGCCGGTGTCTCCGGGGCGTTCGACCCGGTCACGTGGGGGCAGGACCCGACGACGATCGACATCGACGTGCTCCGGGGCGTGGTGGACACGAACGTGTACGGCGTCATCCGGGTCACGAACGCGATGCTGCCCCTGCTCCGTGGGTCCGACGCCCCGCGGATCGTGAACACGTCGAGCAGCATGGGGTCCCTCGGCCGGCAGCCGGGTCCGGTGATGGCGGTCTACTCGTCCTCGAAGACCTTCCTCAACGGCATCACCGTGCAGTACGCCCGGGCGTTCGCCGACACCCCGGTCATCGTGAACGCGGCCTGCCCCGGCCTCGTCGCGACGGACTTCAACGGCTTCGCGGGGGACCGCACCCCCGAGCAGGGCGCCGCGACGGCCGTGCGCCTCGCGACCCTGCCCGACGACGGACCCCGCGGCGGCTTCTTCGAGGACGACGGCGTCGTCCCCTGGTGACCGGTCAGGCCGTCGGTCCACCGGCCGTCAGCCCACGGGGCGTCAGTCCGGAGGGCCCGACGGTCGCAGCCCGCTCGCCCGGCGCTCGAGGTCGGCCAACGCCCGCACGGTCGCCGGGTCGCCCCGTCGCCACCGGTCGACGACGTCCGCCCCGAGCAGGGTGACCTCCGACCGGGTCGTCAGTGCGCGGACGGCGAGTAGCTCGGTGCCGGCCGGCTGACGACCCAGGCGGGCAGTGGCGGTGGCGCTGCGGACGAACCCGCCGCGGAACTGCAGCCAGACGAGCAGCAGCGCCACGACGAGCACGACGGCGACACCGGCACCCACCAGGTGCGCCAGCCGGACGGTGGCGTCGTGCTGCTCCGTCCCCGCTGCGGCCACGGCACCGGCCCGTTCGGACGCCGCACGGAGCGGCCGGCTCACCGCGTCGCCGGCGAACGGCACCTTGCCGAGTGCGGACGCGGCCTTGCCGAGCTGCTCCTGGAACGCCGAGCCGTCGCGGTTCACCCGGGTGCCGATCGCGGCGATCCCGCTGATCGCCCCGGAGACGGTCGTCCCGACGACGACCGCCAGGACACAGCCGAGCAGGACGACGACGTCGAGGACCACCTGCCGCACGCGCTGCACGGACCGGGCGCTGTAGAACACCACGGTCAGTCGGTGGGACGGTGCAGCGTGCGGATGCGGTCGTGGAGCGGTTCGGTCTGCCACCGGGCCTCGAACGTCGCCGACGCCGGGTCGCACCGCACCCAGAGCAGGTGCGGGGTGTCGACGAACCGCACGGCGACCAGGACCCGAGCGTCCTCGTCGACCGCGGCGCTCGCCGCCGTCGACCCGGCGACCGCCCACGCGCCGGCGCCGAGCGGCGCCACGACGGGGGAGCCGTCCTGGGTCAGGGTGGCCGTCCAGGTGCCGCCGTCCTGCTCGAGCACCACGGTGTCCAGGCCGGGGACCGCGGAGCTGGCGGAGCGGGAGAACGCACCACGGGCCTCCAGGCCGTCGACCGTGTCCAGTGCGCCACCGGTGACCGGCGGCAGGGCCGGGCCGGGCAGGGCGGCGTCCGTCGTGTCCGGGCCGGGGCGGTCGATCGCCGGCAGCAGGTGCTCCCACACGGCGTCGAGCACGGCCTGCATGTCGAGGCTCTGCCCGGTGATCGCGAGGACGACGTCGTGCTCCGGCAGGACGATGCAGAACTGCCCGTAGGCGCCGTCGCCGCGGAAGCCGTGCCGGGCCATCCAGAACTGGTACCCGTAGCCCTGCGCCCAGTCCGGGTTCTCCTCGTCCGGGTTCGCGACCTGCGTCCGGGTGGCGGAATCGATCCAGTCCTCGTCGAGGATCCGGACGCCGTCCCACACCCCGCGCTGCAGGTAGAGCTGACCCAGCTTCGCGACGCTCTCGGTCGTGGTGTAGCAGCCGCTGAAGCCGAGCTCGCCGATCGAGTCACGCTTCCAGGACAGCTGGTCGATGCCGAGCGGGTCGAGCAGGCGCGGCCGGAGGTACTCCACGAGGGTGCCGCCGCTGACCCGTCGGACGATCTCCGCGAGCGTGTACGTGCACGGCTGGTTGTAGGCGAAGACCGAGCCGGGCTCCTCGTCCGGGGGCAGCAGCAGGAAGCCGCGGACCGTGTTCTCCGGGTCGATCGCCAGCGCCCGGTCGAGGGTCTCGGCACGGTGGCCACTCGCCATCGCCAGCAGGTTCCTGAGCGTCATCCGACGGGTGCGCTGGTCGAGCACCTCGTGGTCCAGTTCAGGGAAGTGGCTGATCACAGCGCTGTCGAGGTCGAGCAGCCCCTCGTGCGCAGCGATCCCGACGGCTGCAGCCGTGAAGCTCTTGCTGAGCGAGTAGAGCAGGTGCGGGCGGTCGGCGGAGTACGGGTCCCACCAGCCCTCGGCAGCGACCTCGCCGTGCCGGAGGAGCACCAGCCCGTGCGGTTCGACGTCGGGAGTCGACTCCAGCGCACGGACGAGGGCATCGACCCCAGAGGCGTCGATGCCGAGGGCGGACGGGGAGCTGCGCGGGAACGTCGTCGTCACGCGTCCGAGGCTAACCGCCGGACGCGGGGAGCGGTCGCCTGACATCATCGGGGGAGCGTTCGACAGCAGATCGCACCGCCGTCACCCACGACAAGGATCCGCATGCCGTTCTTCTCCCCGACCCCGTCGACCAGCGACGCACCGCCCACCGGTGCCAGGAAGGCGTGGTCGGACTCGTTCGGCGGCCTCGCGACCCGGTGCCTGCAGGTCATCATCGTGCTGGTCATCGTGATCGGCATCGTCTTCGCGGCGTCGACCATCAGCGTCGTGACGATCCCGGTGCTCATCGCGCTCATCATCGCCTCCGCCATGCACCCGGTCGTGTCCTGGCTCCGCCGACACCGGGTGCCCTCCCTCGTGGCGACGCTGATCGTGCTGCTCGGGGTGCTGGCCGTGCTCGGGCTGGTCGGGTGGCTCATCGTCGTCGCGGTCGAGAACCAGTGGAGCGACCTGCAGAAGTCCGCGGTCGACGGCTTCCAGCAGCTGCAGGGCTGGGTGACGTCGCTGCCGTTCTCGATCTCGGACAAGCAGATCGACGACGCGACGAAGACCGCCACCGACTTCGTCACGAGCGCCAAGTTCGGCTCGGGTGCGCTCGCCGGGGCCTCGGCCACCGCGAACTTCCTCACCGGGCTCGTGCTGATGATCGTGGTGCTGTTCTTCTTCCTCAAGGACGGGCCGAAGATCTGGGAGTTCCTGCTCCGCCCCTTCACGGGCACCCGCTACGCCCGCGCCCGTCGTGTCGGTGACCGCGTCGTCTCGACCCTCGGCGGCTACGTCCGCGGCACGGCGACCGTCGCCGCGGTGGACGCCATCGGCATCGGTGTGAGCATCGCCATCGTCGGGGTGCCGCTCGCGCTGCCCCTGGCCGTCGTCGTGTTCATCACGGCGTTCATCCCGATCGTCGGTGCCACGGCCGCCGGCATCCTGGCCGCCCTCGTCGCCCTGGTGACCCTCGGCCCGGTGCAGGCGCTCGTCGTGGTCGGCATCGTGGTGCTCGTGAACCAGCTCGAGGGCAACCTGCTGCAGCCCGTGCTCATGGGCCGCACGCTCCAGCTGCACGGCCTCGTCATCCTGGTCGGTCTGACCGCCGGCACGGTGCTCGCAGGCATCACGGGTGCGGTCATGTCGGTCCCGCTCCTCGCCGCCGCGTGGGGCGCCGTGCAGGTCTGGGACGGCCCGGACACCCCCGCCAAGCCGTGGCGGCAGAAGCGCTCGGAAGAGGTCGGCGCCAAGTAGCCCGCGCGGACTGCGGTGCCCCGAACGGGGGTATCGCCACCCACCCCGTCCTGCCTTGTAGATTGCTCAGCAATCGACCGGTGTCCCCACAACGGTGGACCCCGATCGGCCGACACGGACTCACCACCCGTGTCCCGCAGCGCGGCGAGGATGCCGCGTGGACCCGGAAGGACCAGGGATGTCACGCCCACGGACCGATCGAGCGCCCCTGGCGCCGCGTGCCGTCAGCGTGACGCGTCGTTCTGTGCGGCGTGACGTCACCCGTGACCCCTTCCGCGTCGGGTCCCCTGCCACCACGGGGGACGGATCAGCGGCGGACGGCCGCATGTCGGGTTCGGTGCGGTGGGGCGTTCGGGTCCCCACCGCACCGACTCCGCGCCGTCCACCCGGACGAACGACAGGAGCGAGCGTGCACGACCACGACACCCACCCCCTCGACCGGGCGGTCGGACCGGAGCACGTCGAGCGGTTCCGACTGCTCAGGACCCCCGACGAGACGCTGAGCGTGGTCTGCCGGTGCGCCATCGGCGTCGACCACGACAACACGATCACGCCGGCCGGCCCGGCGCCGGACCTGACGGGTCGCCGAGTCCGCTGACCGTCCCGCCCGCCGCGGTGGATACTGGGGCGGTGCGTGAACTCCAAGCCGCCATCGCAGCGGACCTCAACGTCCAGCCCGTCATCGACCCGGCCGCCGAGGTCGCACGTCGTGTCGACTTCCTCCGCGACTACCTGCTGACCACGGGGGCGAAGGGCCTGGTCCTCGCGATCAGCGGTGGGCAGGACTCCACCCTCGCCGGGCGGCTCTCCCAGCTCGCGGTGGAGTCGCTCCGCGCCGAGGGGCACGACGTCTCCTTCACCACCGTGCGCATGCCCTACCGGGTGCAGGCCGACGAGGACGACGCCCAGCTCGCGCTGCAGTTCATCGCCGCAGAGCCCGGCCTGACGGTCAACATCGAGCACGGGGTCGACGGCGTGGTGCAGGACACCGCTGACGCCGGCGTCGCGCTGAGCGACTTCGTCAAGGGCAACGTCAAGGCCCGGATGCGCATGGTCGCCCAGTACGCGGTCGCCGGGCAGCGCGGGCTCCTGGTCGTCGGCACGGACCACGCGGCCGAGGCCGTGACCGGCTTCTTCACGAAGTACGGCGACGGCGGGGTGGACCTCACCCCGCTGACCGGGCTCACGAAGAGCCAGGGTCGCCAGCTCCTCGAGCACCTCGGCGCACCGGCGCGGCTCTACGAGAAGGCGCCCACCGCCGACCTCCTCGACGAGACCCCCGGCCAGACGGACGAGGCCAACCTCGGCCTGAGCTACGCCGAGATCGACGCCTACCTGCAGGGGCACGACGTGCCGGTCGAGGTCGCCGAGGCGATCGAGACCCGCTACCGCGCCACGGAGCACAAGCGCCAGGTCCCGGCGACCCCCTTCGACGCCTGGTGGCGCCCGTAGCGAGTCCGCTCGCAGGACACCGGTGTTCGTCGGTCGTGCCGCGGACGTCCGCGGTGCGGAGGACGAACACCGGCGTCTCACAGGGGTGACCGGACTGGAGGCTCCCCACCGGGCCGGGGGGGAGCCTCCAGTCCGTCCCGTGGTGCGTCAGCCGGCCAGCGCGGCGTAGCGCTCGGCGACCGAGGCGCCGAGCGAGGCGCGGACGCTCCGCGTCAGCTCGTCCGCGAGGACCTCGTGCTCGCCGTGCTCGACGCCGTCCCAGATCGCGGTGACGACGGCCTCGGGGGTGTTCTTCGGCGCGTCGACGCCGGTCGCCATGGCCGTGTCGGTGTACCCGAGGTAGGCACCGAGCACCTGCACGCCGTCGCTCGCCAGCTCGAGCCGGATCGAGTCCGTCGCCGACCACAGCCCCGCCTTCGAGACGCCGTACGCACCGCTGCCGCCGAGCCAGCTGAGCACCGAGGCGACGTTGACGACGGCTCCCTGCGCCACGCGGAGTGCCGGGGCGAAGGCGCGGGTGACGAGCAGCGGGCCGACCAGGTTCGTCTCGATCTGTGCGCGGACGTCCCCGAGGTCGCCGTCGACGAGCCCGCCCGGGCGCAGCAGTCCGGCGTTGTTGACGACGATCGTGACGTCCGGTGCCTCGGCGGCCGCGCGGGCGACGGAGGCCTCGTCGCTGACGTCGAGCACGAGCGGCACGATGCGGGCGTCGTCCCAGTCCTGCGGGCGTCGGGCGGCGGCGTAGACCTTCGTGGCGCCGCGTTCGAGGGCCTGGCGCACGAACTCGGTGCCGAGTCCGCCGTTCGCGCCGGTGACGAGCACGGTCTGTCCGCTGAGTCCGGTCATGGTGGGTTCCTTCCGTCGGGCACCTGGTGGCACCGTGTTCTCCCGATAGCAATATGACCGGTCGTCTCATTCCCCCGGTGAGAGGATCGGTGCATGCCGAAAGCCAGCCTCCGCGATGCGATCGTCGACGCCGCCCTCGTCGAGTTCCACCAGCACGGGTACGCCGCCACCGGTGTGGCCGCGATCACCGGGTCCGCGGGGGCACCGAAGGGGTCGTTCTACAACCACTTCCGGTCCAAGGCGGACCTGGCGATGGAGGTCGCTGACCGCTTCGCCGCCGCGTCGCCCATCGAGCTCCTCGAGGACCCGTCCGTGCCGCGCGCGGTGGACCGGATCACCGGGTACTTCGACGTCATGCTCGACCGGTTGGCGGGCATCGAGTTCCGGTACGGCTGTCTGCTCGGCAACCTGGCCGTCGACACGGCGACCGACGAACCGACGGTGGCCGCGCACGTCGACGCGGTGTTCGACGCGTGGATCGCACGGCTGGCCACGGCCGTCCGGGCTGCGCAGGACGCCGGCGACGTGGACGCCGCGCTCGACGCCGACCTGGTCGCGGCCCAGCTCGTGGACCTGTGGGAGGGCGCGGCGCTCCGGGCGAAGGCCCGCCGGGACGGCGAGCTCACCCGCCGCGTGGTGACGGACGGGGTGCGCCGGCTGCTCGGGATCTGAACCGCACCGGGTCAGGGCGAGTCGAATCGCGCGCAGGGGGTCGAATCGCGCGTAGGGGGTCGTTCCTTCCGACCTCCCACGCGCGATCCCGCTTGCCATCGCGGGCGGTGTGGGTGGGAACCGACGGACAGGAGGCCCCCCACCGGACCGGTGGGGAGCCTCCAGTCCGTCTCGTCTGGACTCAGGCGGGGACGCCGGTGCGGCGGTGTGCTGCGGCCGGGTGCGATGCCGGGAGCCGTGCGGCGCCTCCGGTCACGCGCTCGCGGAGGGTCTCGCCGGGCGTGTAGCGCTCGGGCAGGCGGCCGCGCTCCTGCAGCAGCGGCGTGACGTACCGGCCGAAGTCGCGGACGGTGTCGAACGAGTGGTACTGGCGCAGGTTGATGCCGTCGATCCCGTCGTCGTCGAGCCAGCCCTCGATCTGCTCCGTGACCGCCTCGGGGACGCCGGCTGCCCAGAACGCGCCGTGCCAGGCCTCGTTGACCCGGTCGAGCAGCTCGCCGACGGTGGCGTCGAGCGCGACCCGGCCGACCAGGCGTTCGCCACCCTCGACCCCTTCGGCTTCGAGGGCGTCGCGCACCGTGCGGCTGCGCGGGTGGGAGAGCGCGTCGAAGGGGACGCTGCCGTGGACGAGCGGGCCCTCCTCGCTCGCGAAGGCGCGGTACTGCGCCACCTTGTCGTCGACCTCGCGCTGGGTCGGCGCCGTGATCACGGCGGCCTGCGTGACGAACCGGACGTCGCCGCGGTCCCGTCCGGCCGCCTGGGCTGCGTCGCGGACGGCGTCGGCGGTCCGCTGCACGCCGTGCCCACCGGTGAAGACGACCTCGGCGTGCTGGCCGGCGCGGGCGATGCCGGCGGGGGAGCCAGTCGCCAGGAACAGCGCCGGGGTGCGCTGCGGCGACGGCTCGGACAGGTGCGGGCCGGCGACGCGGAAGTGCTGGCCGACGTGGTCGATCGGGTGGACCTTGTCCGGGTCGGTGTAGATGCCGCGCTCGGCGTCGCGGAGGACGGCGTCGTCCTCCCACGAGCCCTCCCACAGCTGGTAGAGCACGTCGAGGTACTCGTCGGCGATCTCGTACCGGGTGTCGTGCGGGATCTCCGTCGCCAGGCCGAAGTTGCGCGCCGCGTTCGGCAGGTAGCTCGTGACGACGTTCCAGCCGACCCGACCGTTCGTCAGGTGGTCGAGCGTGGACATGCGTCGGGCGAACGCGAAGGGCGGCTCGTAGCTGGTCGAGGACGTGATTCCGAAGCCGAGGTGTTCGGTCACGGCGGCCATGGCGGGCACGACGAGCATCGGGTCGTTGTTCGGGATCTGCAGGCCCTCGCGCAGGGCCGGTGCGGCCGATCCGCCGTACACGTCGTAGGCGCCGAGCACATCGGCGATGAAGACGGCATCGAACTGTCCGGCCTCGGCCGACCGGGCGAGTTCGGTCCAGTAGCGGATGTCCGTGTAGCGGTGCCGGTTGTTCCCGGGCAGGCGCCACAGGCCGTGGGTGATGTGCCCGACGCAGTTCATCTCGAAGACGTTGAGCAGGAGTCGCTTCGGCATGCCTCCGACGGTACGGGGAAGGCCCACGAGGCACGCGTTCGTGACCTCGTGTTTCCCCGGGGGAGTGGCTAGCGCTCGTCCCGACGGTGTCGGCGGTCCTCGGGCTCCTCGGCGCCGACACGGCCGTCGTCCCCGTGGCCGGCATCGCGGCGGGTGTCCTCGCCGGAGCGCTGCCGCTGGTCATCGGACATCCGACGCTGCTCGGGCTCGACCTCGCGGTGCTCCGTGCCCGCGGCCTCGTCGACGGCAGCGCGGTCGCGGTCACGGTCGGCCGCCAGCCGCTCCTGCCAGACGATGCTGCGCGCGGCGCCCTCGAGCACGTCGTCGACCGGACGACCCGTCTGGGCGGCCAGGGCGCCGCTGAGCCCGGCAGTCAGGGTGCCACCGGCGGATGCGAGTCGTTCGACGACCTCCTCCTGCCGCGGGGTGAGGGGTTCGTCGATCAGGTCCTCGATGGTCTCGCGGATGTTCTCGACGCTCGCGTCCAGAGCAGCCTCGTCACCGGACTGCAGCGCTGCTGCTTCGCCGACGACGACGAGTCCCAGCCGCGCGGCGTCCTCTTCGGGGCGGTGGCGTGCGTTCTCGTCAGTCATGTCGCGGACCGTACGCCGGGGACTGCCGCGCCTCCTGGACATTCGGGGGACCTGCTGCTCGGGCTCGGCATCCGCGCGGCCCAGCAGTGCGCCGAGACTCGGCCGTGCGGGCACCTCGCGCCGTCACCAGCGCGCAGGACGTCCGCCCCGACGAGACTCGGCCTGCCCATCCCGCGGCGGGTCAGACCGACCCGCGCCGCGCCAGCCACTCGGCGGCGGCCAGCCCCTCGCTGCGCTGGAAGTCCCGCAGCGTCGGCATGGCGGGCGGCGCCGGACGCGCCGCCTTCTCCAGGAACATCCCCGCCAGACCGGCGAGCACCGCGTCCACGGCACCCGACGACACCCCGGCGAAGACCCGGTGGTTCGCGAGGTGGTGCTCCACGTCGACGTCTTCGCCGCGCACCAGGGTGTCGAGCAGGTAGGTCAGCGGGTCGAGCCAGTGTGCGCCGATGCCGGCCCAGGGCCAGTCGATGACCCAGACGACCCCGTCGGCGTCCACGAGCAGGTTGTCGGCACGGCAGTCGAGGTGCAGCAGGTGCTCGCCGTCAGCCGCCGCAGCGCCGTCGCGCGCCAGCTCGGCGAACGCTGCAGCACGCTCCGCGACGGCGGTCGGCACGACGTCGGGGATCCCGGCCTCGCGCATCCGGTCCCACGCGCCGAACTCCTCGACGAGGTCCTCCGCAGCACGGGGCAGCGCGGCGAGCGGACCCGTGGCCACGGGCAGCGTGTCGAGCGCGTCGAGCACCGCGGTCACCTCGGAGCCGTCGCCGCGTGCGCCGGGATGCCGCCCGGCCACGTCGTCGAGCACCAGGGCGATCCAGTCGTCGTGCCGCAGGGTCGCCAGGAGCCGCGGTGCCTGCACGGTCGCGGGCAGCAGCGCCATCACGCGCGACTCCTGCTCGTGGAACGCGAAGCCGTCCGGGTTGCGCGCGCGGGAGAGCGTCTTGACGAAGGCACGACGGCCCCCGGTCGTCATGACGCGGTCCGCGCCGCCGGGGGACCATCCGCCGGCCTGCGACGTCGCGTGCTCGACCGGCCCGCCCAGCAGCTCCTCGACCTGCATCCGCAGTGCGGTCGGTACGTCGGTCCACGTCGTGCGCCCCATGCCGTCCGACGGTAGCGGACGCATCGACCCGACTCCCACACCGGACGGGAGGCTCGTGGCGGGCCGGCCACGAGCCTCCCGTCCGGTCCGGTGCCAGCGCGCGCACGGTGCGAGGTCGTCCGCTCCGTGCGAGCTTGCGCTCCCCGTGCGCCCTCGCACCCTCGCACCGAGTGCGCAACCGCGCACCACACCATCGCGCGGGGTCACCCCGGAACGGCCGACGGGGGCGTGCCGTGGTCGTGTGACCACTGCACGCCCCCGTCGGGCACTGCTCCTGCTGCGATCAGCGGCGCGAGCCCTTGCCCGCGAAGCGGGTGTAGAGGAACAGCACGATGATGGCGCCGATGACGGAGCCGATGATGCCGGCCGGCTGGAAGAAGCCGTCCATCGGGTCGTGCTGGAAGATCAGGAACCCGAGGAACCCGCCGACGAAGGAACCGACGATGCCGAGGACGATCGTCATGAGGATCGACAGGTTCTGCTTGCCGGGGATGATCAGGCGCGCGAGCGCACCGGCGATCAGTCCGACGATGATCAAGCTGATGATGAGACCGAGCACGGTGTCCTCCTGGTGGAACGAACGAATCGGCACCGACGGGATCGTCGGTGCCGAGGTCAACCCCAGAGTCAACACGGTGGAGCACATCGGTGCCCATTTCCGCGTCTTCTGGCTGTTTGGTCGTCCCGGAACAACCGGACCGAGGGGTCTCAGACCAGGTTCGAGGCCTCGAGCTCGGCCTGCAGCTCCGCGTCGGAGGGCTCCACGAAGTGCGTGCCGTTCGGCAGCACCACGACGGGGATGCTCTTGCGGCCGCTGATCTCCTCGGCACGGGCGGCTGCGGACAGGTCGGCCTCGACGTCCACGTACGTGTAGTCCACGCCGAGCCGGTCGAGCAGCGCCTTGGAACGGCGGCAGTCGCGGCACCAGTCCGCGCCGAACATGGTCACCTGGTCGTACGTCACGTCGGTCATGCCGGGGAGAACCACCGCGGCGGTCGTGGACATTCCCGGCCCGGTTCGCCCGTCCTCGGAGCACGATGGGCGCATGGCCCTGCCCTCTGCCGTCCCCGTGGACCACCCGCACCACCGCCGAGGCTGGTGGTGGAAGACCCTGCTCGTCGGCTTCCTGCTCTGGGCAGTGACGATCGTCGTGACGGTGTTCACCAGCAACACGAACCTCGTCCCGACGATCATCCTGCTGGGCAGCTTCCTGGTGCCCTTCACCGTGGTGCTCTTCGTGATCGAACGGGTCACGGGGACGGTCAGCACGATGCAGCTCGTCACGGCGTTCTTCGTCGGCGGGATCCTCGGCGTGCTCGGGGCGTCGCTGCTCGAGTCGGACCTCCGACAGGGCGCGCTCATCTACGTCGTGGTCGGCTTCGTGGAGGAGTTCGTCAAGGGCGTCCTGCTCGTCGTGGTGGGGTGGCGCGTCCGCCCGAAGACCGCCAGGCAGGGGGCGCTCCTCGGCGCGACCGTGGGTGCGGGCTTCGCGGCGTTCGAGTCGGCCGGGTACGCCTTCAACGCGGCGATCACCGCCCGTGGCATCGACCTGGTGTCCCTGCTGCAGACCGAGGTGATCCGCGCGATCCTGTCCCCGGTCGGCCACGTGCTCTGGACGGCGATCCTCGGTGCCGTGCTGTTCGGCGCGTCCCACGGGCGGCCCCGCTTCCGCTGGACCTGGACCGTCCTGGTGACCTACGTCGTGGTGTCGCTGCTGCACGGGCTGTACGACTCGAACGCGACGATCTCGACGCTGCTCGCCTTCGTGTTCACCCGCACGCCGCTGTCCGCCGCGCGGAACGGTGCCGTGCCCCTGGCGATCTCCGGGCTCGCGTCGACGCTCTACGTGGTGGGGCTCGCGCTCGTGTCGGCGATCGGGGTCGCGGTGCTCATCGGCGTGCAGGTGCACTTCCGGAACCGGACGCGCCGCCAGGGCCTCGACCTGACCGGAGTCGGAGCGGCGGGATCCGGGTGGTACGACGCACCCCACCCCCGCCCACTCGACTGACGACGAGGACGCCGACGGCAGCGGCAGCGGCGGCGACAGGCCCCGCCCTACGATTGACCCATGCCGCCAGGACCCGACGTCGCGACGCGCTCCTGGGCCTCGGCGGCCGTGCGACGCTTCGCCGCCGCCACGAACCTGCTCGTCGCCGCCCGCCGCTTCCGCCTGGTCGGAGGTGACGCCCGCGACCGCCAGGCCCTCCACGCGCTGCTGACGGCCCTCGGCGCCCGCGCCGCCGCCGACCACGAACCCGTCGACCAGCTCTGGTGCCTGGGCGACCCCGAGGAGAGCACCGCCGCCGTCGAGCGCGAGGCCGACCGCCCCCGCGGCGCGACGCTCGTCGTGGTCGACGCCGGACGCCACCTCCCCGCGGTCGACGAGGACGCCTTCGGTCCGGTCGCCCCCGCCCGACCCGGGGTGCTGGCCGTGCCGATGCTCTCGGACGACGTGTTCCTCGTCTCCACGGGCCGCGACCCCGAGGACGACCCCGCCGCCGACGCCCGTCTCCGCTGGGCACGACGGTCGATGCCGGTCTCCCGCGCGGTCGCCGGCGAGCTCCGCGACGGCGGCCTGCTCCGCGGCACCCGCGTCGGCGTCGCCATGGTCCTCGAACCGAAGACCGCCGTGCTGAGCCTGCTCCTCCGTGACGCCGGCGCCGAGGTCGTCGTCTACGCCCACGCCGACGAGACCGACGACGCCGTCGCCGACGCGCTCCGACGCGCTGGCCTGCCCGTGTTCGCCGAGTCCACCGCGACGACGGCCCGGCAGAAGGACCTCGCGCTGGCGATGCTCGACACCCGCCCGCACATCCTGCTCGACGATGGCGCGCACGTGATCCGCCTGGCCCACCAGGAGCGCCCGGACCTGCTGCCGACGATGCTGGGCGCGGCGGAGGAGACCACGAGCGGCCTCCGCCCCCTGCGCGTGATGGCCGCCCGGGGCGCGCTCGGCATCCCCGTGGTCGCCGTGAACGACGCCCGCACCAAGACCTTCTTCGACAACCGGTACGGCACCGGGCAGTCGACGGTGTTCGCGGTCCTCGACCTCGTCGACGGGCTCACGTCCGGCGCACATCGGGTCCAGCCGGGAGGCTCGGCGGTCGTCGCCGGGTACGGGCACGTCGGCGAAGGGGTCGCCCTGGTGCTCCGTGCCCTCGGGTTCACCGTCACGGTCGCCGAGACCGACCCCGTGCGCGCGCTCCAGGCGCTGTTCGCCGGGTACGCCGTCGCCCCGCTCGTCGACGCCGTGCGCGAGGCCGAGGTGGTGATGAGCGCCACCGGCGTCACCGACACGATCAGCCTCGACGTGCTGCGTGCCTGCGCTCCCGACGCCGTGGTCGCGGTCGCTGGTGGGATCGAGCAGGAGGTCGCGCTCGACGCCGCCCTCGCCGCGGGAGCCACGCTGCGCACCGTCGGGCGGAAGGCCGAACGTCTGACCTTCCCCGGGGCCGCATCCGGGCCGGTCGTGCTCGACCGCGGCGGGTGCATCAACATCACCGCTGCCGAGGGCAACCCGGTCGAGATCATGGACCTCTCCTTCGCGGCGCAGCTCGGTGCCGTGCGGATGCTCCTCGAGCACGGCGACGAGCTCGAGCGCGCCGTGGTGCCGATCGACCCCGCGGTGGACGAGGCGACCGCCCGCGCGGCGCTCGCCGCCTTCGGGGCGCACGCCGAGCCTCCCGACCGGGTTGCCGAACACCCGGCAGACCGCGAGCCGGACGTCCGCACCAGCCGCTTCGGGGACCCCGCGTGAGCGAGCTGACGGCCGCGACCACCGTGCACTCGGCCCGCATCGTGGTGCCGATGACCGCGCCGCCCATCGCCGACGGCGCCGTCGCGGTGCGGGACGGGCGGATCCTGCACGTCGGCGAGCGGTCCTGGGTCGTCGACCAGCTCGACGGCTCCGCGTTCACCGAGCGGCGCTGGCGCGGTGCCCTGCTGCCGGGACTCGTGAACGCGCACTCGCACCTGCAGTACACCGGCATGGACAGTGTCGGCTCCGGTCAGTACGACGGGTTCGAGGACTGGGCCGCCGCGTTCAACCGCGACTACGCCGAACCGCACGACTGGCGGGCCGAAGCCGCGGAGGGCGCGCGCCGCTCGATCGCCGCGGGGGTGACGAGCATCGCCGACGTCGTGACGGACATCGAGGCCGCGACCGCGCTCGAGGACGCCGGCCTCGGCGGGATCGCCTACTGGGAGGTGATGGACTGGGAGAACGCGGCCTGGCAGCAGCACGGCCGCGCCCAGGTCCTCGACGAACTCGCCCGGATCCCGACCACGCCGGGGGCCGGACTCTCCCCGCACGCGCCGTACTCGCTCGACGTCGCGCCCCTGCTGGAACTGCCCGACATCGTGCGACAGCGCGGGCTGCGGCTGCACCTGCACCTCGGCGAAGCGGCCTTCGAGGGGGAGCGGCTCGCGGGGGCTGACGGCACCGACCTGCACGGCACCGACTGGCACCTGGCGAACGTGCCGTCGTTCCGGGCCATGCGCGCGCTCGGGTTCGGTGCGAGCGCGACCGCCTTCGTGGACCGACTCGGCGTGCTCGGGCCGGATTGCCACATCGCGCACGGCGTCTACATGACGGCCGAGGACCGGGCGCTGCTCCGCGCCCGCGGGACGGCCGTGGCGCTGTGCCCACGGTCGAACGCGGTCATCGGCCTCGACCCGCCGCCCGTCGCCGACTACCTCCGTGAGGGCAGCCCGATCGCGATCGGCACGGACTCGCTGTCCTCGTCCCCGTCGCTCGACCTGATGGCCGACGTCACCGCACTGCACCGGATCGCCCGCGCGCAGGGGTACGGCGACCGCGACCTGCACGGACGGCTGCTCGCGGCGGCGACGCTCGGCGGGGCGCACGCGATGGGGCTCGCCGTCGGGCAGGACCGGATCGGGCACCTCGCCGTCGGGGCCCGCGCCGACCTGGCCGTGTTCGACGTGGACAGCCGCACGGTGCCCGACGCGCTCGCCGAACTCGTGGAGGACGGGGCCGGGCGCGCGGTCGCCACGGTCATCCGCGGGAAGATGGTCGCATGACGAAGCAGATGGCACGACGGACCGTCGACGGCGAGGTCATCGAGTGGCTCGACGTGCCCCAGCGCGCCGCGGCCCTCGGGATGGAGCCCCACCCGGAGGGCGGCTGGTACGTCCGCACCTGGACCTCCCCAGCGACCGTGACCACGTCCGCGGGTGAGCGTCCCGCCGCGACCCTCATCCACTTCCTGCTGCCACCGGGGGAGTCCTCCGCGTGGCACCGGGTCACGAGCGACGAGATCTGGATGTGGCACGGACCGGACTCCGTCGTGCTCGAGCTCGGCGGGTCCGGCGACCAGCCCGAACCCGGGGCGCAGATCACCCTCGGGCCGGACGCCGGTCGTGACCGCGTGAACGACGCGCAGGCGTTCGTCCGCGGTGGCGTTTGGCAGCGGACCCTGCCCGGCGACGGCGAGGTCCTGGTGAGCTGCCTGGTCTCCCCGGGCTTCTCGTTCGAGGACTTCACGCTCTCGTCCTGACGCCCCATGACGGTGCCGGTCGCGGTGGTGTACCAGTTCCCCGTACGATTCTCCCTGCCCCCACGCCCCCGCACGAAGGCCCGACCGTGACCCGTCATCTCCGCCTGTCCCTCGCCGTCGCGACCGCCGCCGTCGCCGCGATCGCCCTGTCCTCGTGCAGCGCCGGCAGCTCGGGCGGTGCCGACGGCACCGTGACCGACGGCAAGCTCACGATCGCGACCGGGCAGCCCGCGTACTCCCCGTGGGTGGAGGACGACAAGCCGCAGTCCGGCAAGGGCTTCGAGTCGGCCGTGGCCTACGCCGTCGCGAAGGAGATGGGCTACGCGAAGTCCGACGTCATGTGGAAGCGCTCGACCTTCGACAGCGCGGTCGCTCCCGGCCCGAAGGACTGGGACCTCAACGTCCAGCAGTTCTCGATCTCGTCGCAGCGCAAGAAGGCCGTCGACATGTCGTCGCCGTACTACACGACGACCCAGGCCGTCGTGACGACGAAGAAGTCCAAGGCGGTCGACGACACCACGATCGCGGCGCTCAAGCAGGACACGATCGGCGTCGCTGCCGGCTCGACGAGCATCACCAGCGTCAAGGACACCCTCGGCGTCACCCCGCAGGTGTTCAACTCGAACGACGACGCCGTGCTGGCACTGAAGTCCGGCCAGATCGACGCCATCGTCACCGACCTGCCCACCGCCTTCTACATGTCCGCCGCGCAGCTCGACGAAGGCACCGTCTCGGCGCAGTTCCCCGCAGACGGCACGGGCGACCAGTTCGGGTTCGTGCTGCCGAAGGACTCCGGGTTGACGAAGAAGGTCGACTCGGCCGTCGAGAAGCTCGACGACGACGGCACGCTGCAGGACCTGCAGACCAAGTGGCTGTCGTCGGAGACGAACACGCCCGTCCTGAAGTAGCACGTGACCCTCCCAGCAGGAGCCGGCGCGGGCACCCCGGTCGCAGCACCGGCACCCAGCCAGATCGAGCTCGAACGCCGTCTCTGGCGCCGCCAGCGCGGCCGTCGCTCCGTCGTCCTGTCCGTCGTCTCGACGCTCGTCGTCCTGGCCGTCGCGTACTTCGGCGTCGTCAACACCCCCGGCTGGGCCGCCGTCCAGCAGTCGTTCTTCGACCCGGGCGTCGCCGCCTCGACGTTCCCCGACATCCTGCTCGGCCTGTGGCTGAACGTGCGGATCCTGTTCTTCGCCTCGATCGGCGTCGCGGTGTTCGGCACCGTGCTCGCCGTCGTCCGGGGCCTGCGCAGCCCGGTGTTCTTCCCGCTCCGGGTGCTCGCGACCGCCTACACCGACCTCTTCCGTGGCCTGCCGCTCATCATCGTGCTCTACCTGGTCGGCTTCGGCCTGCCCGGGCTCGGCGTCTTCCCCCGGCTGCCGCCGGAGTTCTGGGGCACCATCGCGATCGTGCTGACGTACTCGTCCTACGTCGCCGAGGTGCTCCGCGCCGGCATGGAGGCCGTGCACCCGTCCCAGCGCCTGGCCGCGCGGTCGCTCGGCCTGTCCCACACCCAGACGCTGCGGCTGGTCGTGCTGCCGCAGGCGATCCGCAAGGTCACCCCCGCGCTGATGAACGACTTCGTCTCGATGCAGAAGGACGTCGGCCTGGTGTCGATCCTCGGCGCGGTCGACGCCGTGCGCTCCGCACAGATCGCCCAGGCCGAGACCTACAACTTCACGCCGTACCTGGTCGCCGGCCTGCTCTTCGTCGTGATCAGCCTGCCGCTCATCCGGGTCACGGACGCGATCGCCCGTCGGCAGCAGCGGCGCGAACAGATCGGCGGCACCGTATGACCGACGCACCCGTCCTCGAGCTCCGCGGGCTCCGGAAGTCGTTCGGCGAGCACGAGGTCCTGCGCGGCATCGACCTGACCGTCGACCAGCACCAGGTCATCTGCGTCATCGGCGCGTCCGGCTCGGGCAAGTCGACGCTGCTCAAGACGGTGAACCTGCTCGAGGGCATCGACGACGGCCAGGTCCTGCTGCAGGGCACCGACATCTCCGACCCCCGCGTGGACGTCGACGCCACCAGGGCCCGCATCGGCGTCGTGTTCCAGCAGTTCAACCTGTTCCCGCACATCACCGTGCTCGACAACGTGACGCTGGCGTCGCGGAAGGTGCACGGCGTCGACCGGGCGACCGCGGAGCAGACCGCCCGACGGCTGCTCGACCGGATCGGTCTCGCCGACTTCGCGGGGTCGTACCCGGACCGGCTCTCCGGCGGGCAGCAGCAGCGCGTCGCGATCGTCCGCGCCATCGCGTCCGACCCCGAGCTGCTGCTCCTCGACGAGGTCACGAGCGCCCTCGACCCGATGCTCGTCGGGGAGGTGCTCGACCTGGTCACCGAGCTCAAGCAGCAGGGCTCCACGATCCTGATGACCACGCACGAGATGCACTTCGCGCGGAACGTCGCCGACCGCATCGTGTTCCTGCACCGCGGCGAGGTCGTCGAGCAGGGTGCGCCGGCCGCGGTCCTCGACGCCCCGCAGCACCCGGCGCTCGTGGAGTTCCTCGCCCGCGTCGGCGCGTAGCGACCGCGGCAGCCTGGAGGGCCGGTGCCGGCCCGCCGGACGCGCCCCGGGCCTCCAGGCGGTTCCGTCCGCATCCGCACGACGGAAGTGGGCTCGCGCCGCCTCCGTGCACGGTTCGAGCCGACACCGGTGGTGCGACGTCGTCCCGCGCTACGGCGTGAGCAGCAGCTTCCCGATGACGTCGCCGGACGCGATGCGGCGGTGTGCCTCGGCGGCCTCGGCGAGCGGCAGCACGGCGTCGACCACCGGGCGGACCCGTCCGTCGACCACGAACGGCCAGACGTTGTAGCGGACGGCCTCGACGATCGCGGCCTTCTCGGCGAGGGGCCGGGCGCGCAGGGTCGTGCCGCTGATCGTCGCGCGCTTGCGCATGAGCACGCCGAAGGGCAGCGTGGCCTCGGTACCGCTGCCCGACGCGATGACGGCGATGTGGCCGTTCGGCGCGAGCACGTCGAGGTTCCGCTCCAGGTAGTCCGGACCGACGACGTCGAGCACGACGTCCACACCGACGCCGTCCGTGAACTCCTTCGCACAGGCGACGAAGTCCTCGGTGCGGTGGTCGATCACCAGGTCCGCGCCGAGCTCCCGCGACGCCGCGACCTTGCGCTCCCCACCCGAGGTGGCGATCACCCGGGCGCCGAGGGCCTTCGCCCAGAGGACCGCGTGCGACCCCATCCCGCCCGTGCCGCCGTGCACCAGGAGCGTCTGCCCCGGGCGGAGGCCGGCGATCATGCCGAGGTTCGAGTACACCGTGCAGGCCGCCTCGGGCAGCGCGGCCGCCTCGACCAGGTCGAGCCCGTCCGGCACCGGGAGCAGCTGCGTCGCGGGGACGACCACGAGCGAGGCGTACCCGCCGCCGGCGAGCAGGGCGCACACGCGGTCGCCGACGGCCCACCCGGTGACGTCGGCACCGAGGGCGCGGATCGTGCCGGAGACCTCGAGGCCGAGCACGTCCGAGGCCCCGGGCGGCGGCGGGTAGTTCCCCTGGCGTTGCTGCAGGTCGGCGTTGTTGACCCCGGCGGCGGCGACCTCGACCAGGACCTCGCCGGCAGCCGCCGTCGGGTCGGGGAGTTCGGAGAGGGTGAGGACGCGCTCGTCGCCCGGGGCGTCGAAGGTGATGGCCTGCATGTCCTCGACCGTACGCGACCGGTGCACGGACGCGTCGCGGTTGGCCGCAGCACGTCGACCGTTCCCGTTCGGAGCCGCTGTGTACGCTCGGGCACGCTCCGTGGTCCCGGTCGGGCCCACGGCTCGCCATGCGACCCGGGGGACCACCATGAAGAAGACCGCCGCACTCACCACCGCCGTCGTCACGGCCCTGTTGCTCGCCGGCTGCGCCTCGGGCGGCTCCGGCGGCGACGCGGCCGCGCCCGAGGGACAGTCCAAGGCGGCCGCGTGCAAGTCGCTCGAAGGTGACATGAAGTCCGTCGCGAGCCAGCTGCAGGAGCAGTCGGCGAACCTGCAGAGCGACCCGGAGAAGGCCGTCTCCGAACTGCAGGAGTTCGACAGCAAGCTCAAGTCCGCCACCGACGCCGTGACGAACGAGCAGGTGCACGCGGCGGCGTCCGAGTTCGAGCAGTCGTTCTCGAAGCTCGTCGGGGAGCTCGAGACGTACGCGAAGGCCCCGGGGTCGGCCGACGCGTCGAAGCTGCAGTCGGCCATCACGGACGCGCAGTCCTCGACGAAGTCGCTCAGCAAGGTCTGCGGCTGAGCCGAGCACGGCCGGTCAGCGACTGACCCCACCCACACGTGGGACGCGCCCCGGTCCTCCTGTCAGGAGGGTCGGGGCGCGTCCCGTTGGGAGGACGGACTAGGCGGTCGCCAGCGACCGGTCGAGTCGGTCGACGTCCTCCGGACGGAGGCGGATGGTGGCCGCGGTCACGGAGTCGAGGATCGACTGCGGGCGTGACGCACCGGGGATCGGGATGACGACGTCGCTCTTCGCCAGCTCCCACGCGAGCGCGATGACCTGCGGCGTGACCCCACGGTCCCGCGCCACGGTGGCGAAGTCCTGGTAGGTCGTGCCGAGGTCCGACGCGCCGGCGATGCCGCCGAGCGGGCTCCACGGCAGGAACGCGATGCTCATCTCGTCGCAGAGCTCGAGCTCGGCCTCGCTCGACCGGAACGCCGGCGAGTACTGGTTCTGCACGGAGACGAGGCGCCCGTCGAGGACCTCGTTCGCCTGCCGGATCTGGTCGACGTCGGCGTTCGAGATGCCCGCCATCCGGATGACGCCCTCGTCGAGGAGCTCCGCGAGCGCCCCGATCGAGTCCGCGTACGGCACGGCGGGGTCCGGGCGGTGGAACTGGTACAGGTCGATCGTCTCGACGCCGAGGCGCTTCGCTGACGCCTTGGCCGCCTCCTTGAGGTACGCGGGGTCGCCGTTCTGCGTCCAGTTGCCGGCCTCGGGCCGCAGGTGTCCGCCCTTCGTGGCGATGAGCACGCTGCCGGCGTCGCCGTGGAACTCGCGGACCGCGCGCCCGATCAGCTCCTCGTTGTGGCCGACCTCGTCGTGGCCGCCCAGGTGGTAGGCGTCCGCGGTGTCGATGAGGGTCACGCCCGCTTCGAGCGCGGCGTGGATGGTGGCGATGGAACGCCGTTCGTCGGGTCGTCCCTCGATGGACATCGGCATGCCGCCGAGTCCGATCGCGCTGACGTCGGTGTCACCGATGGTTCGCTGCTTCATGGGCCCAGCATGCGCTGTGCCGCGCGGCGGGGTTCAGGAACGGGTCGCGCGTGGTCCGCACCCACCGGCCTGGAGGCTCGTGGCGGCCCGGCACCGAGCCTCCCGTCCGGTGGGTGGCCGGGTCCAGGGCCCGCAGCCTGCGTCCGCATCGTGCGACGCCGCACGTGTCGTTCGACGTCCGTCGTGTCGGATCATGCGGCCGGATGTGCGGCGTGTGCGTGGTCCGACATCGCAGCAGTCGTTCGACCGGTGCGGTGTCCACCAGTGCGTCTGCATGCTGCGACAACTCCGAGGTCGTCCGACAGCGACGGTGTCGTTCCGAGTCGGGCGACCCGACCGACCCCGCTCAGGCGACGCTGCTGCTCGACCCCGTCGCCGCGCCGTCGTCGGACGCATCGACGAACATGACCGCGCCGACCGTGATGCACACGATCGCGAGCACGAAGCCGACCGCCGCGATCCACCACGACGTCCGCCGCCGCACCCAGGCACCGACAGACAGCACGACCGTGGCGACGCCGATCACGAACGCCCCGCCGACCGCGATCGCCGCGCCGCCGAACCAGCCACCGGGGGTGCACCCGGCAGCCGCGTCGCACGACGCCGTGGCCGAGGCGATCGCGACGACCGCCACGATCGCTGTGACGACCGTCAGCAGTGCCCCGAACACCAGCAGCAGCACGGTGGAGATCCGGTCCGCGAGCTTGCCGGGCGGGAAGAGCGTCGAGCCACCGCGAGCCCAGGCGGCGGCTGCGTCGTCGGGACGGTGGGCGGGGTCGGGTGCTGACCAGGTCATCGTGTCCTCAGCGTGCTTCGACGCCGAAGGCCTCGGCGAGTCGTTGGATCTTCTGGGCGCGCCCGAGCCTCGGCAGGTCGGAGCCGTCGCGGATGACGCGGCCGCGGGCCTCGAAGTCGTCGAGGAAGTCCTGCGCCCACGCCACGTCGGTCGGGGTGGGGGAGATGACCTCGTTGATCACGGGCAGCTGCTCGGTGTCCAGGCAGAGCTTGCCGGTGAGGCCGAGCGACACCGCCACCTGCGACTGCTCGCGGAGGATCGGGTGTGACGAACCCACCGTGGGGCCGTCGATGGGCCCCGGGAGGTCGCCCACGCGGGACGCGACGACGAGCCGCGACCGCGGGTAGGCCATCGCCAGGGTGTCGGCCGAGGTGCCGGTGTCGCGGCGGTAGTCACCGCTGCCGAACGCCAGGCGGAACGCCCCCTGCGCCTTGGCGATCGACACGGACTCCTCGATGCCCACGGCGGACTCGACCAGGGCGATCACGGGGGTGTGCCCGCCGAGCCGGTGCCACGTGTCGGTGACCTGAGCCGGGCTCTCGGTCTTCGCGAGCATCACGCCCTGCAGCCCGGGCAGGCCGCGCAGCTCCTCGACGTCGTCCTCCCAGAAGTCGGTCGTGACGTCGTTGATCCGCACCCAGGCGTCACCGCCGCCCGTGAGCCACTCGGCCACGGTGGACCGGGCCGCGGGCTTCGCGGCGGGGTCGACGGCGTCCTCGATGTCGAGGATCACCTGGTCGGCGCGGGACCGGACCGAACTGTCGAAGCGCTCGGACGCGGTGCCCGAGACGAGCAGCCACGAGCGCGAGATCTCGGCGGGGACCGATCGACGCCGGGACGGAGCGGTGGTGGGCGGGGCGGGTCGGTCGTCGATGGCCATGCCACGTTGGTACCACAGACGACGCCGCCGGAACCTGTCCAGGACCCCGCCGATCTTGCCGAAACCACGGTTCATTGCCGGAGTGGTGCCGCGGTTCCGCTTACAGTGGGCGTTGTGTGGCGTGCGGACAGGGTGACCGACGGCGAGGACGACGTGAACGACGTCCCCGTCACGGGTTCCGACGCGCCCGGGGGCCAGGCGCACGACGACCACCGCGACGATCAGGACGACACGACGAGCACTCCGGACGCCACCACCGGCGCAGACATCGAGCACGACGGCGACGACCTGGGCCGGTCCCTCCAGCCCGAACTCCAGGTGACGAGCCCGCACGCGATCTCCCTCGGCGACCCGCGGCTCACCGCGACGAACGCCGCCGAGCCCGTCTGGGACGCCTGGCGCGAGCAGCTCGCGGGCGTCGGCGGCGCCAGCCCCCTCGTGCACTTCGCGGACCACCCCCGCGCCAGGATCGAGCTCTCGACGACCCACCCCGGTGGCCTCGCGCAGTTCATCACCGGCAAGACCACCCTGCTCTCGAGCCTGATCCGCGACGAGGTCGCCCTGCGCGCGGCCCGCATCGCCGCCGGGCACGTCGAGGCCAAGGGCACCGAGCTCGCCACCGTCCGCGGCATCGACGCCGTGAACCTCGGCATCGGCATGGCCGACTGGAAGCACGCCGACGAGCAGTTCCGCGGCCCGGTGCTCCTGCGTCCGCTGGCCATCCGCCGCCACGGCCGCGACTTCGAGGTCCGCCTGCTCGGCGAACCCGTGCTCAACCCGGCGCTCGCCGACGCCCTCCGCGAGCAGTTCGGCGTGACGCTCGATGCCCAGTCCTTCGTCGCGCTCGCGCAGCAGGACGGCTCCTTCACCCCGAACCCCGTGATCGACCGCCTCCGCGGGCTCACGGCGCACATCCCCGGCTTCTCCGTCCACGCCCGGCTCGTCGTGTCGACGTTCGCCGAGGTCGCGGTCGGCCTGGTCGAGGACACGAAGGACCTGTCCCACCCGGTGCTCGACGCCCTCGCCGGCAACCCGAGCGCCAAGTGGCAGGTCGAGCAGTCGTACCACCCGGTCGAGCAGACCCCGTCGGACGAGCGCAGCCCCGACACGGACACGCTCCTCCTCGACGCCGACGACGAGCAGGAGAACGTGATCGCACAGATCACGGCCGGCAACTCGATCGTCGTGAAGACCCTGCCCGGCACCGGCGGCACGCAGACCATCGTGAACGCGCTCGGCGGCCTCGTCGCCGCGAACAAGCGCGTCCTCGTGGTCAGCCCGCGCCGTGCGACCCTGCGCGGGATCGCCGCCCGCTTCGGCGAGGTCCAGCTGCCGGGCGTCGCGGTCACCCCCGCGACCCTCCGCCGTGACGTCGTCCGCGCGATCGCCCGCAACGAGAAGGCGACCCGGCCGAACCTCCGCGAGGTCGACGACGCCCTGGTCCGGCTCCGCAAGGTCCTCACCGACTACCGCGGTGCCCTGAGTCGCACCGATGCCGACTTCGGCGTCAGCGTGCTCGACTGCCTCGTCGAGCTGTCCCGGCTCTCGCTCCTGCCCGTGCCGCCGTCGACGACCGCCCGACTGTCGAAGCAGTCCGTCAGCGCCATGGTGACCGGCCGGTCCCGCGTCGCCGAGACGATGGTCAGCGCCGCGAACCTCGGCGAGTTCCGCTACGGCCCGGACGACTCGCCCTGGTACGGCGCGAAGTTCTCCTCGAGCGACGGTGCCCAGCGTGCGCACCGCATCGCGAAGGAACTGCACGGCGGGTCCCTGCCGACGCTGCTCCAGCGCGCGCACGAGCTCATCGCGACGACCCGGATGCGCCAGTTCACGACGATCAACGAGCTCGGCATCTACCTCCGCCTGCTCACCGAGATCCGTGACACGCTCGACCGCTTCCTGCCCGTCGTGTTCGACCGCTCCGTGTCCGAGCTCGTCGCCGCCACCGCCCCGCGCGGCGAGGGCGCTCCGATGTCGAGCACCAACCGTCGCCGGCTCAAGAAGCTCGCGCGCGAGTACGTCCGACCGGGCGTGCACGTGTCCGACCTGCACGAGGCCCTGACCCGCGTGCAGCAGCAGCGCGTCCTGTGGCAGCGCTACGTCGCCGCCGGCGTCGCCCCCGAGGTGCCCACGGGCATCGCCGACGTGCAGGTGCTCTACTCGAACGTCACCGAGGACCTCGCGCGCCTCGACGAGCCGCTCGGCCGCAGCAGCCGCGACGAGCAGCTCGCGAACGTGCCCGTCGACCAGCTCCTGCCGTACATCGGCACCCTCGCCGAGGAGTCCGACGTCCTGCACAACCTGCAGGAGCGCACCGAGCTCATGCAGACCCTGCGCGACCTGCAGCTCGAGCCCCTCATCACCGACCTCGCGAACCGCCACGTGCCGGACACCCAGGTGCCCGCCGAGCTCGAGCTCGCCTGGTGGCAGTCCGCGCTGGAGACCATGCTCGAGTCCGACCGGGCACTGCTCGGCGCGAACACCGACATGCTCGACCGGGTCGAGGCCGACTTCCGCCTCGTCGACGACGCGCACGCGGCCGGCGTCTCGCAGGGCCTCGCGTGGCAGCTCGCCGAGAACTGGAAGGTCGGCCTCGTCGACTGGCCGGAAGAGGCGGCAGCGCTGAAGTCCCAGCTCAAGGACGGCGCGATCACCTCGCGGCTCCTGCAGGACTCCGCCCCGCACCTGTCCCGGTCGATCGCCCCGGTGTGGCTCGCATCGCCGTACGAGGTCCCGCACATCGCCGACACGATGCCGTTCGACACGGTCATCCTGGTCGACGCCGGCGCCGTGACCATCGCCGAGACGGTCGACGCCGTGCGCCGTGCCCGCCAGACCGTCGTCTTCGGTGACCCGGTCACGCAGACACCCTCGCCGTTCCGCATCGCCGTGGACCCCGCGCACCGCGCACTCCAGGTGGACGAGGAGACGCTCGACGCCCTGCACGCCGACTCCGCGCTCGCCAAGCTCTCGACGCTCCTGCCGACCCTGTCGCTGACGCGGTCGTACCGCGCCGGCGGCGAGGACCTCGCCGAGCTGGTCAACCGTCGCTTCTACGGCGGCCGGATCGAGTCGCTGCCCTGGGCGGGCTCGTTCCTCGGGCACGGGTCCATCGCCCTCGACTACGTCAGCGAGGGCAAGGCCGTGCCGGACCCGGAGTCCGGCGCCGTGGAGAGCGTCGACGCCGAGGTGGACCGCGTGGTCCGGCTCGTCATCGACCACGCCCGCACCCGTCCGACCGAGTCGCTCATGGTCATCACCGCGTCGGCGAAGCACGCCGTGCGCGTCGAGCAGGCCGTGCTCACCGCGGCGCAGGGCCACAAGGACCTGACCGAGTTCGTCATCGGCGATCGTGCCGAGCCGTTCATCGTCGCCACGCTCGAGCAGTCCGTGGCCCAGAGCCGCGACCGCGTCGTGTTCTCCATCGGCTACGGTCGCACGCCCCACGGCCGGGTCCTCCGCGACTTCGGTCCGCTCGGCAAGCCGGGCGGCGTGCGCCTGCTCGCGGTCGCCATGACCCGTGCCCGCCGCTCGATGGTGATCGTCACGTGCTTCCAGCCGTCCGACATCGAGGCCGAACGCATGGGCCACGGCACCGTCGCCCTCGCTGAGATCCTGGCCGAGGTCCGCGCCCGCACCACCGCCGAGTACGTGCCGGACGACTCCGACCCGCTGCTCGTCGACCTGGCCCGCCGGCTCGAGATGCGCGGCATCCCGGTCGCGCTCGGACACCGCGGCAAGCTCGGCCTGGTCGCCGCGCACGGCGGGGTCTGCGTCACGATCGAGACCGACGCGTCGCTGGTCAAGGGGTCGCTGCGCGAGTCGCTGCGACTCCGGCCCGAGGTGCTCCGTCGACTCGGCTGGCACTACGTGCGCGTGCACGCGTTCCAGCTGTTCTCCGACCCGGACCGCGTGGCGAACACCGTCGCGGCCGTGCTCGGCGTGGACCGTGGGGCGACGCAGGAGATCTCCATACCACCGATCCCCGCCCGCCGATGAGCAGGCAGGATCTCGGTCCCCGCGTGCCCACGACGGGCCCCGCCCGCCGATGAGCAGGCGGGCCTCCCGGCCCACCGGTCCGGTCACGCCGGACACGGACCACCTGGTCGGGACGTGGACGCGAGCCGACGACGCGACGGTCGTCGAGCCTCCCGTCGGTCCTGCAGTCACCACGGAACGGGGAGGAGGCTCGGCTCGGCCGAGCAGACGCGTCACCACCCAGCCGGTGCCGGGCTCCGACCCGGCTCCCGCACCGGAGCCGGAGCGGCACGCCTCGGGCGAGAACGACGCCCGCCTGCTCGGGGACCGGCCTCCACACTGGTGATGGGTACGCTGGGGACCTCAGAACCCGATCGAAAGCACCCGATGACCGACGCCGCACAGCGGACCCGCCCCGACTGGCAGACCTGGCCGAACCTCATCACGCTCATTCGGTTCCTGCTCATCCCCGTCTTCGTGACCCTGGTCGTCCAGGACCACCCCGGGTGGGCGCTCGTCTCGCTGGTGGTGCTCGGTGTCTCGGACTGGGCGGACGGCTTCATCGCGCGGAAGTTCAACCAGACGTCCAAGCTCGGCAAGGCCCTCGACCCCGTCGCGGACCGCCTGGCGATCATCGCGATCGTGCTGTCGCTCGTGCTCGTCGGGCTGCTGCCGTGGATCGTCGTCGTCGTCATCGTGGTCGTCGACGCCGTGCTCGCCCTGCTGTCGAGCGTGTGGTTCAACGGCGACCCCGACCTCGACGTGTCCTGGACGGGCAAGATCCGGTCGGCACTGCTGTTCGTGGGGCTGCCGGTGCTGCTGTTCTCGTCGACGTCGTGGGCGTCGGAGCACTCCTGGATCCGGGTCACGGCGCTCGTCTTCGTGTGGCTCGGCACCGCCGGACACGTCGTCGCCGGTACCCAGTACGTGATGGCCCTCGTGGCGAAGCGCCGGCGCGAGCGGTCGGTCGCCGCGTAGCCCACGCTGTCGGCCGGCCGCGGGTCTGGGCTGCAGAACACCGGCGTCTTGCGTTCGCGCCGCAGTTGTCCGCGGCGCCCCTGTCGCAAGACACCGGTGTCGTGCATTCGCGCCGCGGTTGTCCGCGGCGCGTCTGCAGAACACCGGTGTCTCGCGGCAGCACGTCCCCGCGGAACACCGGTGTCGTGCGACAGCCGACTGCGTCGCCCGGGCTACAGCTTCGTGGAGCCGCCGATGCCGGGGCCCTGGGGTGCGGTGCTCGGCGCGACGTGGGCACCCGAGCCGGTGTTCGACGGCTCCCCGTTCTGCGTGCGGAGCAGGTCGCGGATCTCGAGCAGCACCTCGACGTCGGTCGGCGGGACGTCCTGCGGCGTCTGCTCGATGTCGTTCTTCACCCGTTCGAAGGCGACCTTCTTGAGGTGGTTCACCGGCACGACGAGTGCGAAGTAGACGACCGCGGCGACGATGAGGAAGTTGATCACCGCGCCGATGACCGCCCCGAACAGGATCGAGGCGTGGCCGCCGGACACCGTCGGGATCTTCCAGACGAGCGCCTCGTCCAGGCTCGACGCGTTGAACACCGCACCGATCAGTGGGTTGATCAGGGCGCTGACGATGGTGGTGACGATCGCGGTGAACGCGGCACCGATCACCACGGCGACGGCCAGGTCGATCACGTTGCCGCGGAGCAGGAACTCCTTGAAGCCCTTCATGCGGGACTCCTTCCGGGTCGAGGACGGCCGCCGGTCGGCGACACCCTCAACCTATCGGCGCGGCGGAGACCCGGTCAGGACGCGGACGAGCCGGACGACGACGAGCCGGACGAGGAGGAGCCGGACGAGGACGAGCCCGACGAGGAGGAGCCAGACGACGACGACCCCGACGACGACCCGGACGCGGGCTTGGCCGCAGCCGGCTTGGCGTCCGACGACGACGACCCCGACGAGGACAATGACCCCGACCCCTCGCCCTTCGGCGTCGGCCGCGAGTCGGTCCGGTAGAAGCCGCCACCGTTGAACGTCACACCCACGGGGGAGAACACCTTGCGGAGCACCCCGCCACACGTGGGGCACTCGGTGAGCGTGGCGTCGGAGAAGGACTGCTTGATGTCGAACGCGGTGCCGCACTCGGTGCAGCGGTACGAGTAGGTGGGCACGTCTAACTCCGGAACGTGATGATGCGTGACGGCGTGATGATGCCGTCGACGGGTTCGTCGTGGGGTTCGCGCGGGACCTCGTCGAGGTACTCGGCGTCGAAGATCACAGCATAGACGGGCGGACGGTTCGCCATGGACCCGAGGGTCTTGTCGTAGTAGCCGCGTCCCCAGCCCATCCGGACGCCGTCGTGCCCGACCGCCGCGGCCGGGGCGAGGATCGCGTCGACGTCGTTGATCGCCAGCGGGGAGAGCACCTCGCCGACGACCTCCGGCATGCCGAACAGGCCCTCGGTCTCGGAGGACCCGTCGCCGACCGCCCAGTCGAGCAGGCCGTCCTCGCGGGTGACGGGGAGGAGCACCCGGATGCCGTGCTCGAACGCCCAGTTCAGGAACGGTCGGACGTTCGGTTCGTCCGACGCCGACAGGTACAGCGCGACGGACCGGACCTGCCGCTCCTCAGCGAACCGCTGCAGGGTCGCGGTGAGTGCGGCGGTGTCGGTGTCCCGCTCGGTGGTGGTCCTGGTGCGTCGCCGCTGCCGGAGCTCGGCCCGCAGCGCGCGCTTCTCGTTGCCGAGATCGGGGATCATGCGCAGGAGTCTAACGACCGCGGTGCGAGCGGGTCGGTGCGGGAACCCGCCAGACCTCCGCGCAAAGCCCGTGTCCTCCGTTCCGGCGACATGACCCCGCAACCCCCATCGGATACGGTCATCGACATGGGCTTCCAGATTTCCAAGGCGGTGATCCCAGCTGCAGGGCTGGGCACTCGCTTCCTCCCCGCGACCAAGGCGATGCCGAAGGAGATGCTCCCCGTCGTCGACAAGCCAGCCATCCAGTACGTGGTGGAAGAGGCAGTCGACGCCGGTCTCACCGACGTGCTGATGATCACCGGGCGCAACAAGAACGCGCTCGAGAACCACTTCGACCACGTGTCGGAGCTCGAGGAGACCCTCCGCAAGAAGGGCGACCACGAGAAGCTCCAGAAGGTCAACCAGTCGACCGACCTCGCCGACATGCACTACGTCCGACAGGGCGACCCGCTCGGCCTCGGCCACGCGGTGCTCCGCGCCAAGATGCACGTCGGTCGTGAACCCTTCGCCGTCCTCCTCGGCGACGACATCATCGACGCCCGTGACCCGCTGCTCAAGCGCATGATCGAGGTCCAGGGCCAGAAGAACGCCACCGTCGTGGCCCTCCTCGAGGTCCCGGAGTCGCAGACCCACCTCTACGGCATCGCCACGGTCGAGCCGACCGACACCGACGACGTCGTGAAGATCACGGGCCTCGTCGAGAAGCCGGCACAGGGCGAGGCGCCCTCGAACCTGGCCATCATCGGCCGCTACGTCATCCGTCCCGAGGTCTTCGACGTCCTCGAGAAGCAGGAGCCGGGCAAGGGCGGCGAGATCCAGCTCACCGACGCGCTCATGAAGATGGCGAGCGCCGAGGAGTGGACCGGCGGCGTGTACGGCGTCGTCTTCCGTGGACGCCGGTACGACACGGGTGACAAACTCGACTACATCAAGGCGATCGTGCAGCTCGCCTCGGACCGCGCGGACCTCGGCCCCGACCTCAAGTCGTGGCTCAAGGAGTTCAACGCGGGCGAATGAGTCGACCCATCCCGTGCGGGCCCGGTGCAGCCGGACCCGCACGGGACACCCGTCCCGGTGACCGCCGGGGCACCGGAGGAACCGCCCGATGACGACCATCCCGACCCTGTCCCACGGACGGGTCACCATCCGCCCCCTCCGGCTCCGCGACTCGCGTGACCTCGACGTGGCCCTCGCGACGAACCGCTCCTGGCTCAGCACCTGGGAGGCGACCAACCCGTCCGGGCACGTCTCCACCGACGTCCGCGGCAGCATCCGAGCGCTCCAGGCCAACGCCCGCGCGGGACTCGGACTGCCCTTCGCGATGGAGCTCGACGGCCGCTTCGTCGGGCAGCTCAACGTCTCCGGTGTCAGCTACGGCTCGCTCGCCAGTGCGTCCATCGGGTACTGGGTGGTCGAGGGCGCAGCGGGTCACAACGTCACGCCGATCGCCGTCGCCCTGGCGACCGACCACTGCTTCCGCAACGTCGGCATCCACCGTCTCGAGATCTGCATCCGCCCGGAGAACGCCCCGTCGCTCCGCGTCGTCGAGAAGCTCGGGTTCCGGTACGAGGGCCTCCGCCGTCGCTACATCCACATCAACGGTGACTGGCGCGACCACTTCTGCTTCGCCCTCGTCGCGGAAGAGGTGCGCGAGGGCGTCCTCGAACGCTGGGTCGGCGGGCACGTCCCGCCCGGTGTCGGCAGCGTTCCGCTCGCGGCCCGCGACGAGGCCGCCGCCCCGATCGACACGGGTCGTCGCTACCACTGAGGTCCGCCACGTGGTGCGTGGGTCCGGCCGGGAGGCTCGCCCCGCCTCCCGTGGATCTGCTCGCGACTCGCGCAACACACGTCCCCCAATCACGGGTGCGGTGAACGGCCACCCCTAGCCTTCCCCCATGGGATTCGGGTCATGGGGCGGCGGCATCGTCCTGCTGGTCGCGGCGGTGCTGTGGCTCGTGTACCTGATGCCGTCCTGGGCCGCACGGCGTGAGTACCTCGCCACCGAGCGGAACGCCATCCGCCTGCAGCAGACCCTCCGCATCCTCGCGCAGACGGCCGAGCTGCCGGACGAGGTGCGCATCGAGATGAACGCGAAGTCCCTCGCCGAGGCGCAGAAGGTCGCCAAGTCGGAAGAAGCCAAGCGCGCCGCGATCGTCCGCGCGCACGAAGCTGCGCGGCAGCGCGAGATCACCCGTCGACTGGCCGAACAGGCCCCTGCGCTCGAGAAGGCGTCCTCCGTGCCAGCACTCACCGCCATGCGCATGCGTCGCTCCCGACTCGGCGCGACCCTGCTCGGCACCCTCGGCCTCGTCGTGGCGCTCGTCGTCCTCGTCGCCGCCCCCTCGGCCTGGCTCATCGCCGTCGCCGGCATCGTCGCCGCCGGTGGCTCGGCGGTCGTCCTCGCCCAGCTGCACCAGGTGGCCCAGGCGCGGAAGACCCGTGCCGCGGCGTCCGCGCCGGACGCCAGCCGAGCCTCCCGGCCGGCCAGCGCGTGGACGGACCCGGCGCCGCCGCTGCGGACGGAGACCGTTGCCGAGCCGTCCGAGACCGACCGCAGCTGGACGCCGGCACGCGTGCCGAAGCCCCTCTACGTGGAGAAGCCCGCCGCTCCCGCCGCCGCGCCGGAGTCGTCGGCCGAGCTCGCTGCTCGGCTGAAGGAGCGCGTCGCGGCCGCCAAGGCCGAGGCGGACGCCGAGGTCGCCGCGATCCGGGCCGGACAGATGGACCCGTCGCTCGCGACCGTGTCGCGGATGCGTCCCGACGTCGACGAGGCGGCCACGGCCCTGTCGGCGCACGACCAGGGCACGCTCGCGGAGCGGCTCGGGCTGCGGGCCACGCCGGACCCCACCGCACCGGTCGCCCAGACGCCGCCGAGCAAGTGGGCCGGCATGGGGGTCATCGGGGACGACGCCTACGAACAGGCCGACCTCGACGCGATCATGCGGCGCCGTCGCGCGGTCTGACCGACGGCACGCCCGAGGGCCGCGGACCGATTTCGGTTCCGCTCCACGACGGTGCTAGTGTGGTCGAGCACTTGGGGCTATGGCGCAGTTGGTAGCGCGTCTCGTTCGCAATGAGAAGGTCAGGGGTTCGAATCCCCTTAGCTCCACCACGTGACAGAACGGCCCGGAACCCCACGGTTCCGGGCCGTTCTGCTGTCCGGCGGTGATGCTGTGAGGTGACGTCACATCGTTGCGGCGCGCCCCCGCCCGTGCCACGCTGACGCTGAGCACCGGGCAGTGTCGCCCGGGCGGACAGAGGAGTCCCGCCATGACCTCGCACCTGAGCCCCTACCTGGGCTTCCGCGACGACGCCCGCCAGGCGATGGAGTTCTACCAGTCGGTGTTCGGCGGTGAACTGAGCCTCGGCACCTTCGGCGAGATGCACGCCTCCGACGACCCGGCCGAGGTCGACAAGATCATGCACGGCCAGCTGGTGACGCCGAACGGGTTCCTGCTCATGGGGTCCGACACCCCGAACGGCATGGAGCGCTCGTCGACGAGCAACATCTCGCTGTCGGTGTCCGGTGACGACGCCGAGGACCTCCGCCGGTTCTTCGCGGCGCTGTCCGAGGGCGGCACGGTCATCGAGCCGCTGACCGTCGCGCCGTGGGGTGACGAGTTCGGCATGCTGACCGACCGGTTCGGCGTGACCTGGATGGTGAACGTCACCGGTGCCAGCGCCGCGGTCTGAGCGCCCGCGCGTCCCGTCGTCTGTCGGAGGGCGTCCCGTACGCTGACGGGGTCATGACTTCCTCGTTCACACGTCGTTCGCTCCTGTCCCTCGCGGGTGTCGCCGGCATCGGCTTCGTCGCCGCGGCCTGCTCGTCGGACGCCCCGAAGGGCTCCGGCGCCTCCACGGCTGGAGCGGGTGGGTCGCGTGCGGCGGGTCAGGCGTCCGGCGCGGCCTCGGGTTCGGCTGCTGCCTCCGGTTCGGCTGCGGGCTCCGGCTCGGGCGCGGCCACCGCGAAGGCCCTCACGCCCGCGCAGGTCCCGCTGACCGGCGGCGTCACGGTCACGGTGACCGGTGCCGGGCTCGCCGCGGTCCGTGGTGTGACCGTCGGCGGTGTCCCCGCGCGTGACGTCAAGGCCACCGCCACGACGGTGACCTTCACCGCCCCGCACCAGGCGATGTACACGGCGGGCGACGCGGACGTCGCGCTCTTCGCCGACGCGATCGCCCCGGTGGCCTCGGCGAACCAGAGCTCGGACGGCAACGGCAGCGCGGCGAACGACGGGCAGAGCGGCGCGACCCAGAGCGACGCCGCGACGACCACGCCGGCAGCACCGCCCACGCCCGACGCGTCCGCCGCCCTCGCGACGACGACGCTCGCGTACGCCACGCTCACCGCGGTCGACCGCCAGCTCGAGTACGCGATGCGGCACTGGAAGGACTACAACCTCGCCGAGTACGGCACCATGAACCCGATCGGCGGCGACTGCGCGAACTACGTCAACCAGACGCTCGTCGCCCGGGGCTGGAAGCAGCGCGACGACTGGTACAACCGCTCCGGCGGCGCCGCGCACTCGGCCACGTGGACGTACTGCCCGACGATGGACCCGTGGCTCGACGCCAACGCTGCCACGTTCGGCCTCACCCGGCGCTCCCTGGACGAGCGGGACAAGGTGAGGGTCGGGGACATCGTCTTCTTCGACTGGAACCACAACGACTCCCCGGACCACACCACCATCGTGTCCGAGGTCTTCACCGAGCCCGACGGCACCGTCCGCATCAAGTCGGCCAGCCACAACCAGGACGGCCCCTACCGCGACCTCGACGAGATGATCACGCTGCAGCACCCGGGCGGCACCGCCTGGTTCCACACGTTCGACGCCTAGCGCGACCCCGCTCGCGAGCGTCCTGGCCCCTGTTGCCGGCGCCGATCGACACCGCACCACCAATGTCGGCTCGCGCCGCTGACGTCCATGGTTCGAGGCGATCCCGGTTGTGCGATGCCACCTCGCGCTCCGACCGCTGCTCGCCGCCGCCGCCGCCCGCCGCCCGCTCGATCCGCGCTTTCGCGTGCCGCGAGCCGCGAGCCTCAGGGGAACCCGAGGAACCAGAGCAGCACGACGGCCACCGGCTGCAGCCCCACCCCGACGAGCAGCCACGTCACCGCCCGTCGCCGCGTCCGGACGAACACGTCCGACCCGAGGAGCGGCGCCATCGGCATGAGCAACCGCGGCAGGCTCTGCTGCGGCAGGAACACCGCGACCAGGTAGAGCGCGTACGCCCCGGCGAACCCGACGACCTCCGGACCGAGGGCCCGGACGTCCCGCCGCCGGAAGAACCACACCGCTCCTGCCAGGACCGCCACGACGAGCACGATGCCGATCGGCCCGAGCCACCTTCCCGCCATCAGGAACCACGGCGTCATCGGCGTGAAGTGCGGTCGGCCGACGAACCCCACCCACCACGACAGCTCCGTCGCCAGGTAGGCGTCCGACCGACCCGTCACCGCCCCGGCGACCACCGGCCACGCGAGCCCGGCCGCGGCGACGACGAGGCCCGCGCCGACGATCGCCACCCGCTCGCGCCACGGGAAGCCCCCGGCGTCCCGACCGGCACGCACCCAGGCGACCCACCGCACGACCAGGTGCACCGCGAGGGCGACCGCGAGCGCCAGGACCCCGGGCTTCGTGAACGCCGCGACCGTCCCGAGCACCGCGACGAGCCAGTACCGCCGCCGCACCAGCGCCAGCAGGCCACCGAAGAGCAGCAGCAGCACGGTGCTCTCCGCGTAGGCGACCTGCAGCAGGAACCCCGTCGGCCCGAACGCGAACAGCGCCGTCGCCCAGCGCGCACGGTGCGAACAGCCGACGGCGAGCACCAGGCGGTACAGCAGCACGCAGGCACCGGCTCCCGCGAGGGTCGCGACGACGACACCGGCGACCCAGAACGACCCGCCGGTCACGGCCATCACCGCGCGGACGAGGGCCGGGAACACCGGCAGGAACGCCCACGGGTTGGGCAGCACGTTGCCGTCCCCGTCCGTCGGCAGCGTCCGTGGGTACCCGTGCTCGGCGATGGTCCGGTAGAAGGACGCGTCCCACGAGCCGGAGAAGGTGGCGAAGGACGGGTCGCGCCGGTACGACGCGAAGTCCCACCCGTTCTCCGTCGCGACCACGAACATCGTCACCAGCAGCGCCGTGCTGACGATCCGGGAGCCGAGCCAGATCACGAGCGGCGCGGTCCACCCGCTGTGTCGTCCCGTCAGCAGTGTCCGCAGGAGCGGCCGGGAGGACCGGGTCGTCTCCGCCACGCTCGTCACCCGCACGATCCTCGCAGACCGGGGCCGCTGTCCGGTCCGCGACCACCACGAGCGGGCACGGAGGCGTCGATGGAGCAGCAATGGTCGGGTCCAGTTCGTGGACCCGACCATTCCTGCTCCCTGGGGCGGCCCTCCCGGCTAGTGCCCGGTGACCGCGCGCCGGATCTGCTCGATCGGGACCTTCGGGGTGCGGTCGGCGTTCAGCAGGCCGTTGGTCTCCTGCATCGTGTCCGTCAGCTGCGTGTAGCAGGACCCGGCGAGGAACGAGCTCGCGCGGATCGCGTCGTAGAGCGCGGTGATGCGGGTGATCCAGTCGTCGCCGTCGGTGGCCGAGGTGTAGCCCCAGGCGTCCTCGCGCTTCGACCCGGGCTGGTAGTTGACGCCCCCGAACTCGGTCAGCATCACCGGCTGGCCGAGGTCCTCCGCCCCGCCGACGAGCACGCGCCGGTCGGCCGGGCCCATGCCGTGGAACAGCTCGGTGCGCGCGGCGTCGTCGGCGTAGGTGGCCGCGAGTCGGGTGCCGTCGCCCTCGTAGTCGTGGACGGTGATGATGTCGGAGTCGGGGTGCTCCCACCCGTCGTTGGAGATGACCGGACGGGTGGGGTCGATCGCTCGTGTCACGTCGGCGAGTGACCGGGCGTAGGCCTGCTGCGCCGGGTCCGTGGCGATGTGCTGCACGCCCCAGCTCTCGTTCGCGGGGACCCAGGTGACGATCGAGGGGTGCGAGGCGTCGCGCTCGACGGCGTCCATCCACTCCCGCATCAGCCGCTGGACCGCGCGCGGGGAGAACTCGTAGGCGCCGGGCGCCTCGCCCCAGACCAGCAGCCCGAGGCGGTCGGCCCAGTACAGGAACCGCGGGTCCTCGATCTTCTGGTGGTTCCGGGCCGCGTTGAAGCCGAGCTCCTTGATGAGCTCGACCTCACGGCGCAGGGCCTCGCGCGACGGGGCCGCGAGGTGCGAGTCCGGCCAGTAGCCCTGGTTGAGGACACTGCGGACGTCGTGGCTGCGCCCGTTGAGCAGGAACGCGCCGCCGTCGATCCCGACCGTGCGGACGCCGAAGTACGACGCCACGGTGTCGATCGGCTCACCGTCGCGGGAGAGCAGGGCGACGGTGGCGTCGACCAGGCGGGGGTGCTCTGGCGACCAGTGCAGTTCGTCCTCGGCCTGCCCGTTCGCCTGGCGGGTGAGGGGCACGAGGACGTCGAACTCGGTGGCGGTGTCGCCGACGGTGGACTCGATCGTCGCGAGGTGCTCGTCGTGCTCGTCCCAGCGGGCCTCGACGCGCAGCCGCTCCCCACCGGTCCGGACCCCGGCGAAGCGGACCGTCAGTCGGAGCGTCGCGTGGTCGACGTTCGTCCAACGGAGGTACGCGATGGACGCGCTCGGGACGGCCTCGAGCCAGACGGTCTGCCAGATGCCGGTGGTGCGGCGGTACCAGATGGTGTGCGGGTCCTCGTGCCAGTCCTGCTTGCCGCGGGGCTGCGTCAGGTCGTGCGGGTCGTCCTCCGCGCGGACGACCAGGGTGTGCTCGGCGTCGGGGTCCGTGCCGAGGGCGTCGGTGACGTCGAAGGCGAAGGGCGTGTGACCGCCCTCGTGCTCGCCGATGAACTGGCCGTCGATCCAGACCCGCGCGCGGTGGTCGACCGCGCCGAAGTGCAGCACGAGCCGGGGCGCGGCGTCGCCGAGGCCGGCGGCGTCGAGGTCTGCTCGGGTGAGCGTGCGGGAGTACCAGACGACGGGGTGGAAGCCGGGCTCGTCGATGCCCGACGCCACGGACTCGGGCGGGAACGGCACGGTGATGTCCCGCGCGTCGGGGAAGCCCGATCGCCAGGCGCTGTCGTCGCCCTGGTTCCGGAACGACCACGTCCCGTCGAGGTCGGCCCAGTGCTCGCGGAGCATCTGGGGCCGGGGGTACGAGCCGTCCTGCTGCGTGGCGAGGGGGAGGCCTGCTGATGCGCTGGTGGGTGCGGCGACGGTGCCGTCGAGCGTGCTCATGCACCCATGCTGACGCATTAGTACATCGTTGTAAACCGTGATGCGAGCCGTCAGGAGGACGATCCGCACATCGTCACGCGCCGATCGGCTGCACCGGCACCGGCACCGGCACCGGCACCAGGCTCGGCCCGGGCTCGCGTCAGCTGATCGCAGCGGCGCGCGTCAGGACCATGACGTCCATGCGCCCCTGCTGGACGACCTCGTCGTGCTGGTTGCGGAGCGTGACCATGCGCTCGACGATGCCGGTCGTGCCCGAACTGGTCAGGCGGGTCGACAGGATCTCGACCTGACACGTGACGGTGTCCCCGATGAAGACCGGAGCCGTGAATCGCCACTGGTCGATCCCGAGCAGCGCAACCGCGGAGCCCTCGAACACACCGGTCCGGGCGATGAGCCCCACGCAGAGCGAGGCGCCGAGCATCCCGTGCACGATCCGCTGGCCGTACCGGGTGCGCGCGGCGAACTCGACGTCCGTGTGCACCTGGTTGTTGTCGTTCGTCCACGAGGCGAACGACACCACGTCGGCCTCGGTGATCGTCCGACCAGGGGTCGTGAAGGTCTGTCCGGCGGCGAGGTCCTCGAGGTAGTGCGGCACGCACTCATCCTCGCAGAGCGGCGCCGAGCCCGGTGAGCAGCCGGCGGCCCTCGGCGACCTGCCGCTCGACGACCAGGCGCTCGGTCGTCGCGAGCACCCCGAGCACGAACGCGCCGGAGTCGGACCCCGCACCCGTACCCGCACGCCTACCCGTACCCGCATCGCGCGCCGCGGCCGAGCGGTAGGCGTCGGCAGCGTGCGCGGCGTCGAGGGCGTCCCCGAGCGTGTCCTGCACCCGCCGCAGCCGTCCGAGTCGCCGCTTCCCGACGTCTGCCGTGTCACCGGCGGCCTGCAGCGCGTACCGCAGGCGGCGCGCTCCCTTCCGCTGTCCGTGCAGCACTGCGAGGTCCTCGTCGCCGGCACCCGCACCCGTGACGGAGTCCTCGATCAGCGCCAGGACCCGCCGACGCTCGCGCCGGATGCGCTTCGCCACGAAGACGGTGGCGGCGTCGGTGGCGTGCTGCCCCGGGGGAGCGGTCTCGACCAGGTCGTCCAGAGCATCGAGCGCCGCGAACCACACAGCGGAGCTCATCACCCGCCGGAGCTCGGCCGCCGTCGTCCTGCGGTGGTCCTCGAACTGCGCACCGAGCCGGTCGAGCGTGTCGGCGTCGACGTAGCCCTGCGGTGCCCGCGACGCCGAGCGGAGCAGCCGGTCGCGGAGCACCTCGGCGTCCCGTGCTGTGCCGGCCACCCCGCTGACCTCGGCCAACCGACCGCGGAGCTGCTCGGTGGCGTCCCGGTCGAGCGCCCCACGGAACACCGCCAACACGCTGCGCAGACGGCGCAGCACCTTCCGCAGGTCGTGCACGGCCTCCCGCTCGTCGGCCCGCACCCGTGGGTCGATCGTGACGAGCTCGGCGCGGAGGTCCGCCACCACCCCGCGCACGAACGCCGCCGCCGTGCCCGGACGGGGTCGTCGGGCCGTGTCCACCGCCGGACGACGGACAGGCGCCAGTCGCGGGACGGGGTCGTTCGGTCCGCGGCCGGGGTCCTCGGCCGCGTCGAGGAGTGCCCGCTCGACCGCTCGGGAGACGGAGCCCGGGTCCCCGTCGTCCGTCAGCGCCCACCACCGCGCGCTGCGGAGCAGTGCCGTGTCCGGGTCGCCCTCGTCCACGCGCACGTCGGCGACCTCGGCTCGGACCCGGCCGTCCTTGCCACGCAGGACCACGAGCGTGGTCGCGGTGTCCCGGACCCGGACGACCTGCAGGGGCTGCCCGCGCAGGAACACCTCGACGGCGTCCCGCGGCGGCCTCGGTTCGCCCCCGCTGTCCGACGGCAGCGGCACCGGCCCGTCCCCGCGGTCGATCGACCAGGCGCCATCCCCACCCGCCGCCGTGCCCCCGCCCGCCGGCCCCTCCGCCCGCAGGAGCTCGACGCCCGCGAACGCCAGGGTCCGTCCCGCCGTGTCCCACAGGGTCTCGCGGACCGTGAGGGGTGGCGTCCGCTCGACGGCGTGGGCGTAGGGCTCGAGCGCGGGGAGTCGCCGGTCGTCGGGGATGCGCCAGGACCGCCGGGGCTCGGCGAGTGCTCCGGCGGTGGTGTCGCTGGGTGCGTTCTGCGTGTCCATGGCGACAGTGTCGTCCGCCGCGACTCGGTCGGCACCGGGGGAGTCGCAGCCTGTGGAGAGCGAGACGGTGGGCACGCGTTGTGGAGGACCTGTGACGGCCGGTGCCGCCGTCGCGTAGCGTCCTGAGGCATGACCGACGTCGCACAGTGGATGGCTCAGCAGCGCTGGTACGCGGCGAAGGGTGGTGTCCCCGACCTCCGCACGATCGCCGAGATCGACGAGACCACCGACGAAGCGCGGGTGACCACGCGGTTCGTCATCGACGACGCCGCCACCGGAGCGGTGCTCTACCAGGTGCCCGTCACCGAGCACAGCGCACCCGTCCCCGAACTCGAGTCCGCGCGCATCGACCCCGAGGGCACGCAGTACGACGGCCCCCACGACCCGGCCTACGCGCGCTGGCTCCTCGGGCGCATCGACGCCGGCGAGGAGTCCCTGCGACCCATCGGCCGCGTCACGAGCGCCCGCGTGCTGCGCGGCGAACAGTCCAACACCTCCGTCATCTGCGAGACCGAGGACAACGGCACCGTCATCGTCAAGGTGTTCCGCGTGCTCCACCACGGCGACAACCCGGACGTCACGACCCAGCAGGCGCTCTCGGCAGCCGGGTCCGCGCGGGTCCCGAAGGTCTTCGGCGCACTGCACGGCGAGTGGCCCGACACCGGGCGCGACGACGGCATCGCGAGCGGACACCTCGCCTTCGCCCAGGAGTTCCTGCCCGGTCTCGACGACGCCTGGCGCGTCGCGCTCGACGACGCCCGCCGTGGCGACTCGTTCGCGGCCGGGGCCGACCGGCTCGGTGCCGCGCTCGCCGAGATCCACGTGACACTCGCGGGCGTGATGCCGACGGTGCCCGCCACCCCGGACCGCGTCGCCGCCGCGATCGAGACCATGCGCAGCCGCCTCGACACCGCCGCCGCCGAGGTCCCCGCGATCGCCGAGCACGCCGACGCCGTCCGCGCCGTCTACGAGCGCGCCGCGGCGGTCGAGTGGCCGGCACTCCAGCGCATCCACGGCGACCTGCACCTCGGCCAGGTGCTCTCGGCACCGGAGCCCCGCGGATGGGTCTTCCTCGACTTCGAGGGCGAGCCCCTGCGCCCGCTCGACGAACGCTCGCTGCCCGACGTGCCCCTGCGCGACGTCGCCGGCATGCTCCGCTCGTTCGACTACGTCGCCGGCGCTCTCGCGCACGACGACGACCCGGTGGACGCAGCCGACTGGGCCCGCGAGGCCCGCGCCGCCTTCCTCGACGGCTACCAGCGCGGGATCGGCGCCGACCTGAGCGCACACCACGCCGTGCTCGACGCGTTCGAGGTCGACAAGGCCGTCTACGAGGTGGTCTACGAAGCGCGCAACCGGCCGACCTGGGTCGGCATCCCGGTGGCAGCGGTGGAGCGCCTGGTCGCGTCCTGAGGGCGCTGGTCGCGACACCGTGACGGACGGGAGGCGCGGTGCCCGCTGGCCCCGCGCCGCCCCTCCGTCATCTGGTGACGTCCCGACCCGTCAGTTGACGGGACCGGTGTACTTCTCGCCGGGGCCGGCTCCCGGCGCGTCCGGGATGGCGGACGCCTCGCGGAACGCGAGCTGCACCGAGCGCAGACCGTCGCGCAGCGGACGGGCGTGGTGGTCGCCGATCTCGGTCGCGGCCGCGGTGACCAGGCCGGCCAGGGCGGTGATGAGCTTGCGCGCCTCGTCCAGGTCGGTCTGCTGCTGCGGGTCGTCCGCGAGCCCGACCTTCACGGCTGCGGCGCTGAGCAGGTGCACGGCCACGGTGTTGATGAGCTCGACCGCGGGGACCTCTGCGATGTCGCGGGCGGCGTCGATGTCGTCGATGGAGGCCTCGGTGGCGAGGTCGTTGGGCGGGGTGTCGGTCACGGTGCTCCTCTGCTAGACTCTCCGCGGCAGATGCTGTCCGCGTGCCCGGTGCGTTCTCGAACGAACCGGACCTGCAGATCGCATCACGAAGAGGAGTCACTCCCACCCGCGGCCACGAACCACCAGGCTACCGGGTCACCACCGCTCCACCGGAGTCCATGCAGCCACTGCACGGGCACCGGCAGTCCGGATCACTGATCCGGAGTCGGGCGGCTGCCGAACGGGTCGTGTACCCGTGCGTCAGATCTCCTCTCTCGTGCCGTCGTCCAGGCGAATGTCCTGGACGGCCACCACCAGATTGAAGGAGCTCCGCATCACCGATCCCCGTACCAACGACCGAATCCGCGTCCCCGAAGTCCGCCTCGTCGGACCCCAGGGCGAGCAGGTCGGCGTTGTCCCCATCGCCGTTGCACTGCGCCTCGCGCAGGAAGCCGAGCTGGATCTGGTCGAGGTCGCGCCGAACTCGAAGCCGCCCGTGGCCAAGATCATGGACTACGGCAAGTTCAAGTACGAAGCCGCTCAGAAGGCCAAGGAAGCCCGCCGCAACCAGGTCAACACCGACCTGAAAGAGGTCCGCTTCCGCCTGAAGATCGACGTGCACGACTACGAGACGAAGCGCAAGCGCGCCGAGGGCTTCCTCCTCGGTGGCGACAAGGTGAAGGCGATGATCCTCTTCCGTGGCCGCGAGCAGTCGCGTCCGGAGCAGGGTGTCCGACTGCTGCACAAGTTCGCCGAGGAGATCGCCGAGTTCGGCGTCGTCGAGTCGCGGCCCACGCAGGACGGCCGCAACATGACGATGATCATCGCGCCGCTCAAGAACAAGTCCGACGTCAAGGGCGAGCAGAACGCCAAGCGTGCAGCCGAGAAGGCCGAGCGCCGCGCGACGGAGCACGCCACGAAGACCAAGTCGGACGACGAAGCCCCGGCTGCGTCGCAGGAGACGGCCCAGGCCGAGTCCACGACTGAATAGGTCCCCCCAGACCGACCCCGCAACGACGCGGTCCCCCATCCATCCCACGGAAAGGCACCACCATGCCCAAGCAGAAGACCCACTCCGGGTCGAAGAAGCGCTTCAAGGTCACCGGTACCGGCAAGATCATGAAGCAGCAGGCCGGTATGCGTCACAACCTCGAGGTCAAGTCCTCCAAGCGCAAGGCGCGCCTGAACGAGGACCAGGTCCTCTCGAAGGCCGACGCCAAGAACGTCAAGAAGCTCCTCGGCCACTGAGCCGCCCCGGATCGTAAAGGAACAGACCAATGGCAAGAGTCAAGAGAGCGGTCAACGCCGCCAAGAAGCGCCGCGTCATCCTCGAACGCGCCGAGGGCTACCGCGGCCAGCGTTCGCGCCTGTACCGCAAGGCCAAGGAGCAGGTCACCCACTCCCTCGTCTACGCGTACCGTGACCGTCACGCGAAGAAGGGCGAGTTCCGTCGCCTCTGGATCCAGCGCATCAACGCTGCGTCCCGTGCGAACGGCCTGACCTACAACCGCCTCATCCAGGGCCTCGCCCTGGCCGGCATCGAGGTCGACCGTCGCATCCTCGCGGACCTCGCCGTGAACAACCCGGAGACCTTCGCCGCGCTCGTCGAGTCGGCCAAGAAGGCCCTCCCGGCCGACACCTCGGCCCCCAAGGCCGCAGCGTAGTCAGCAGCACTGCGACAGCAGCTCCCGTGCCCGTCAGGGCCGACGACGCCCCCGTTCCGTCCGCGGAACGGGGGCGTCGTGCATCCGGCGGACCGGGCGCCTGCGAGACTGTGTCCGTGACTGATCTCCTGGAGAACCCCCGTGCCGGACGCGTCAAGGCCGTCGCCGCGCTGACGAAGAAGGACGTGCGCGCCGAGACGGGGCTGTTCCTGCTGGAGGGTCCCCAGGCCGTCCGCGAGGCCCTCGAGTACCGGCCGGAGCTCCTCCGCGAGCTCTACGTGACGCCGACCGCCGCCGAGCGCTACGGGCTCGCCGACACCCAGGTCGACACCTGGTTCGTGACCGAACAGGTCCTCGACGCGATGGCCGACACGGTCACCCCGCAGGGCGTCGTCGCGGTCTGCGAGCAGTTCCCGACGTCGGTGCGGCAGGTCTTCCCCGACCGCGCCAGCCAGGAGGCCCCCGACGCGTCCGCCTCGGACGGTGCGCTCCCGGGACTGGTCGCGATCCTCGAGGAGGTCCGTGACCCGGGGAACGCCGGCACGATCATCCGCGCCGCCGACTCGGCCGGCGCCGACGCGGTGGTCCTGACCGGGCGCAGTGTCGACCCGTACAACCCCAAGGTCGTCCGCTCGACCACGGGCTCGCTGTTCCACGTCCCGGTGTCGGTCGGCGTCGGGCTGGCGGACACGATCGAGCGCGCGAAGTCGCTCGGGTACACGGTGCTCGCGGCGGACGTGTCCGGTGACGACCTGCCCGACGTCCGCGCCGAGGGGCTGCTCGACGGCCCGACCGTCTGGGTCTTCGGGAACGAGGCCCGCGGGCTCACCTCCGAGGACCTCGCCATGGTCGACCGTGCCGTGAAGGTGCCGATCTACGGCCGTGCGGAGTCGATGAACCTGGCGACCGCCGCGTCGGTGTGCCTGTACGAGTCCGCGTTCGCGCAGCGTTCGGTCTGACTCCTCCCTCCACAGGCGGCGCTTGTCCGGACTCCTCCACAGTCCGTCCGGTACAGAACGGCGGTATCCCAGGGGCCGGTAGGCTCTGGTGCTGTGTCAGAACCTCTCGAGATCAGCGAATCGGCCGTCGCCGACGCGGTCGACGCGGCCCTCGCCGCAGTCCGTGCCGCCACGACGGTCGCCGAGCTCAAGCAGGCCAGGGCGGAGCACACCGGCGAGCAGTCGACGCTCGCGCGGATGAACGCGTCGATGCGCAGTGTCCCGCCGGAGCAGAAGGCCCAGGCGGGCAAGCTCGTCGGGCAGGCGCGCGGTCGGGTCAACGGTGCGGTCGCCGAGCAGGAGTCCGTGCTCGCCGAGGCCGAGGAGCGCGCGCGGCTCGACGCCGAGCGTGTCGACGTCACCGCGCTGCCGTCCACCCGCACCCCAGGCTCCCGACACCCGCTCTCGCTGCTGAACGAGACCGTGGCCGACATCTTCGTCGGCATGGGGTGGGAAGTGGCGGAAGGCCCCGAGCTCGAGCACGAGTGGTTCAACTTCGACGCCCTGAACTTCGACCAGGACCACCCCGCCCGCGCGATGGCGGACACCGTCTTCGTCGAGCCGGTCGAGCGGCACCTGGTCATGCGCACGCACACGTCGCCGGTGCAGATCCGGTCGCTGCTGTCGCGCGAGCTGCCCCTCTACGTCATCGCGCCCGGCCGGGTCTACCGCGCCGACGAGCTCGACGCCACGCACCTGCCGGTCTTCACCCAGGTCGAGGGCATCGCGATCGACAAGGGCCTGACGATGGCGCACCTGCGCGGCACCCTGGAACACTTCGCCCGGCAGATGTTCGGCGACGAAGCCCAGATCCGTCTGCGCCCGAACTACTTCCCGTTCACCGAGCCCTCCGCCGAGATGGACGTCTGGCAGCCGAACGCCAAGGGCGGCGCGCGCTGGGTCGAGTGGGGCGGGTGCGGCATGGTGAACCAGAACGTCCTGCGGTCGGCCGGCATCGACCCCGACGAGTACCAGGGCTTCGCGTTCGGCATGGGCATCGAGCGGACGCTCCAGTTCCGCAACGGCCTGAACGACATGCGTGACTTCCTCGAGGGCGACATCCGCTTCTCGCAGCAGTTCGGAACGGTGGTCTGATGCGCGTCCCACTCCGCTGGCTCGGTGAGTCGGTCGACCTGCCCGACGACGTCAGCCTCGAGCACGTCCACGCGGCGCTCGTGTCGGTCGGCTTCGAGGAAGAAGCGGTCCACGCCAACGACCTGACCGGACCCGTCGTGGTCGGTCGGGTGCTCGAGCGCGTCCCGGAGCCGCAGAAGAACGGCAAGACGATCAACTGGTGCCAGGTGGACGTCGGCGAGTCCGAGCCCCGCGGCATCGTCTGCGGCGCGCACAACTTCGACGTCGGCGACCTCGTCGTGGTGACGCTGCCCGGCGCCGTGCTGCCCGGACCGTTCCCGATCGCCGCGCGCAAGACCTACGGGCACGTGTCGGACGGCATGATCGCCTCGGCACGCGAACTCGGGCTCGGGGACGAGCACGACGGCATCCTCCGCTTCGCCGACCTCGGCATGGAGCCCACCGTCGGCCAGGACGCCATCGCGCTCCTCGGCCTCGACGACGCCGCGGTCGAGATCAACGTCACCCCGGACCGCGGCTACGCGCTGAGCATGCGCGGCGTCGCCCGCGAATACGCCCACGCCACGGGCGCCTCGTTCCACGACCCGGTCGACCGTGTCGCTCCCCGGTCCGGCGACGGGTTCTCCGTGACCATCGACGACCAGGAACCGATCCGCGGCCGGGTCGGTTCGTCCACCTTCGTGACGCGGGTCGTCCGCGGCATCGACGCCTCGCTGCCGACACCGGCGTGGATGGTGTCCCGCCTGTCACTCGTTGGTGTCCGCTCGATCTCACTGCCGGTCGACATCACGAACTACGTCATGTTCGAGCTCGGGCAGCCCCTGCACGGGTACGACCTCGCCACCGTGCGGGGCGGACTCGGCGTCCGTCGTGCGGCCCCGGGGGAGACCCTGACGACGCTCGACGACGTCACCCGGAAGCTCCACCCCGAGGACCTCGTCATCACCGACGACGACGGCCCCGTCGGGCTCGCCGGCGTGATGGGCGGTGCCCGCACCGAGATCTCCCCGAGCACCTCGGACGTCCTGATCGAGGCCGCCGGCTTCGACCAGGTCTCCATCGCCCGCACTGCCCGCCGCCACAAGCTCCCGAGCGAGGCCTCCCGTCGCTTCGAGCGCGGCGTGGACCCGCTCGTGGCCGAGGCCGCGGCCAACCGCGCGGTGGAGCTCCTCGTCGAGCTCGCCGGCGGCACGGCCGACACCCTCGGGTCGACGCTGGTGGACACCACCCCGCGCCCCGTCGTGGCGATGCGCGTGTCCCGTCCGACCGAGCTGATCGGCGTCGAGTACTCCGACGCCGAGGTCATCGACACCCTGCGCGCCCTCGGTGCGACGGTGGACGTCGACGGCGAGCAGCTCGCAGTCACGCCGCCCACCTGGCGCCCCGACCTGACCGACGACACCACCCTGGTCGAGGAAGTGGCCCGCATCGTCGGGTACGACCGGATCCCGAGCGTCCTGCCCGTCGCACCGCCCGGCCGGGGCCTCACCGTGCACCAGCGGGCGCTCCGGCGCGTGGCAGCAGCCCTCGCGGCCGACGGCCTGACCGAGGTCGTCACGGCGCCGTTCGTGTCGGCGGCGACCGCTGCGGCGTACCCGGGCATCGACGCCGAGGGCGGCCCGAGCGTCGTGCTCGCGAACGCGCTCGACAGCGCGCAGGACCTCCTCCGGCGCAGCGGGCTGCCCGCGCTCGTCGACGTCGCCCGCCGCAACGTCTCCCGCGGTCTGGTCGACCTGGCCGTGTACGAGACCTCGCGGGTGTTCCTGCCCGTGGCCGACGCCGAACTCGGGACCACCGAGGTCCCCGTCGGCGCCGAGCACCCCGGCGCCGAGACGCTCCTCGCGCTCGACGCGGCACTGCCGGCGCAGCCGTTCCACGTGTCGGCGCTCCTGACGGGCAACCGCCTCGTGAAGCAGCCCGGCGTGCTCCCGCAGCCCTTCGGGATCGCGGACGCGCTCGACGTCGCCCGGACCGTGGCCTGGGCCGCCGGCGTCGAGCTCACCGTCGCGCAGACCACCCACCCGTCGCTGCACCCCGGACGCGCCGCGTCGCTCCTGGTCGGCGACACCGTGGTCGGCGTCGCGGGGGAACTGCTGCCCGAGCTGACGGACGCCGCGGACCTGCCGCGGGTCGTCGCCGTCGTGGAGATCGACCTCGACGCGGTGGTCGCCGCGATCCCGGACGCCGTGCACGTGGCGCCGATCGTGTCCTACCCGGCGGCGACGCAGGACCTCTCCCTGGTGGTCGGTGTCGACGTCCCGGCGGGTGCGGTGCTCGAGGTCGTCCGCGCTGGCGCGGGAGAGCTGTTGGAGTATGCTCGCCTCGTGGATGACTACCGGGGCTCCGGCGTGGACGAGGGACAGAAGTCCCTGACGTTCGCGCTGCGCTTCCGCGCCACGGACCGCACCCTGACCGCTGCCGAGGCCTCCGTGGCCCGTGACGGCGCCGTCCGACGTGCCGGCGAGCGATTCGGGGCGACCCTGCGCGACTGATCCCACTGGGACCAGCACCGCCCGGGGCCGCCGCCTCAGATCCTCGACGAACAGTCCGACCGAAGGTGGAATCCCATGTCCGTATCCGTCGCCGTGGCGGGAGCCAGTGGCTACGCGGGTGGTGAGCTGCTGCGCATCCTCTCCGCTCATCCCGAGTTCGACGTCAGGACGGTCACCGCGTTCTCGAACGCCGGGCAGCCGCTCGTCGCGACGCAGCCGCACCTCCGGTCGCTGTCGCACCTGACCCTGGTCGAGACGACGGCGGAGACGCTGCGTGGACACGACGTCGTCTTCCTGGCGTTGCCGCACGGACAGTCCGGAGCCATCACGGCGGAGCTCGACGACGACACCCTCGTGGTGGACTGCGGCGCCGACCACCGGCTGACGGACCCGGCAGCGTGGGACACCTTCTACGGTGGCGAGTACCACGGGGCGTGGACCTACGGGCTGCCCGAGCTCCTGCACGCGGCGCCGACCCCGGGTTCGGCGGACGAGTGGCGCGACGTCGACGACATCGTCGCGCAGAGCCGGCAACGGACCGAACTCGCGTCGACCAAGCGCATCGCGGTCCCCGGGTGCAACGTGACGGCGATCACGCTCGGCATCCAGCCGGGCATCCAGGCCGGGCTCGTGCACGGCGACGACATCGTCGCGGTGCTCAGCGTCGGGCCGTCCGGTGCCGGCAAGAAGCTCGAGCCGACCTACCTGGCGGCCGAGATCATGGGCTCCGCGAGCGCCTACGCCGTCGGCGGGAAGCACCGGCACGTCCCGGAGATCCAGCAGAACCTGCGGGTCGCGGGTGCTCCGGACGTCACGATCTCCTTCACCCCGGTGCTCGTGCCGATGTCGCGCGGCATCCTCGCGACCACCACCGCCAAGCTCGCGCCGGGCGTCAGCGCGCGGGACGTCCGCCTCGCCTGGGAACAGGCCTACGCGGACGAGCCCTTCGTGCACCTCTTGCCAGAGGGCCAGTTCCCCCGGGTCGCGGACACCATCGGCGCGAACACGGCGCTCATCGGCGTGACCGTCGACGAAGCGGCCGGACGCGTCGTCGCGGTGACGGCGCTCGACAACCTCGCCAAGGGCACCGGCGGTGCAGCCGTCCAGTCGGCGAACATCGCACTCGGACTGCCGGAGACCCTCGGCCTCAGCGTGGACGGAGTCGCACCGTGACCGAAGCGAACCAGCAGGACCAGGCCGCACCGAGCCTCCAGGCCCCGACCGACGGCCAGGGCGTCACCGCAGCAGCGGGCTTCCGGGCCGCCGGCGCCACCGCCGGGCTGAAGGCGAGCGGCACGCCCGACGTGGCCCTCGTCGTGAACGACGGCCCCGAGTCCGCGGTCGCCGCCGTCTTCACCAGCAACCGCGCCCAGGCGCACCCCGTCATCTGGTCGCGCCAGGTCGTCGGCGACGGGGTGGCACGGGCGGTCTTCCTGAACTCGGGCGGCGCGAACTGCTTCACCGGCGCGTTCGGGTTCCAGACGACCCACATGACGGCCGAGGCCGTGGGCGACGCGCTCGGCATCGGTGCCGGGGACGTCGTCGTCTGTTCGACCGGTCTCATCGGCCGCGGTGACCAGACGTTCCGCGACCACGTCCTGCACGGCGTCGCACTCACCACCGACGCGCTGTCCGAGACCGGCGGCCCGGACGCGGCCGCCGCGATCATGACGACGGACACCCGGGCCAAGCAGTCGGTGGTGACCGAGGACGGCTGGACCGTCGGCGGCATGGCCAAGGGCGCGGGCATGCTCGCGCCGGGGCTCGCGACGATGCTCGTCGTGATCACGACCGACGCGCTCCTCACCTCCGACGAGCTCGACCAGGCCCTCCGGGCAGCCACCCGGGTCACCTTCGACCGCGTCGACTCCGACGGCTGCATGTCGACGAACGACACCGTGGTGCTGATGTCCTCCGGCGCGTCCGGCGTGACGCCGGAGGTCGGCGACTTCCAGGAGGCCCTCACCGTCGTCTGCGCCGACCTGGCCCGCCAGCTGCAGCAGGACGCCGAGGGCGCCAGCCACGACATCGCGATCCACGTCGTGAACGCCGCGTCCGAGGACGACGCCGTCACGGTCGGCCGCAGCGTCGCCCGGAACAACCTGTTCAAGGCGGCCGTGTTCGGCAACGACCCCAACTGGGGCCGGGTGCTCGCGGCGATCGGCACGACCGACGCCGAGTTCGACCCCTACGCGGTGGACGTCTCGATGAACGGCGTGCGGGTGTGCCACGCGGGTGCGCCCGACCGTCCGATCGACGAGGTCGACCTCACCCCGCGCGACACCGACGTGCTCATCGACCTCGGGGTGGGGCCGTACTCGGCGACCATCCTGACGAACGACCTGACGCACGACTACGTCCACGAGAACAGCGCGTACTCCAGCTGATGGCCGACGACACCCAGACCAAGCAGCACGAGCACGAGCTCGCCGCCGTCAAGGCCGCGACGCTCATCGAGTCCCTGCCCTGGCTGAAGCGCTTCTCCGGCAAGATCGTCGTCGTCAAGTTCGGCGGCAACGCCATGGTCAACGACGACCTCAAGCGGGCCTTCGCCGAGGACATGGTCTACCTCCGCTACGCGGGCCTGCATCCCGTCGTGGTGCACGGCGGCGGTCCGCAGATCTCCGCCGCGCTGAAGGAACAGGGCATCGAGTCCGAGTTCCGCGGCGGCTACCGCGTCACTACGACCGAGGCGATCACCGTCGTCCGCGACGTCCTGGCCGGCGAGGTCAACCGCGAGATCGTCGACCTGATGAACGAGCACGGCGACGGCATCGGTGTCGGCGTGTTCGGTGACGGCGGCTCGCTGTTCACCGGCGAGCAGAAGGGCGTGGTCGTCGACGGCGAGCACTTCGACCTCGGCCACGTCGGCGACATCACGCACGTCGACCCGTCCGGTGTCCTCGCGGCCATCCGGGCGAACCAGATCCCGGTCGTGTCGAGCATCGCGATCGACGACGCCGACCACGACCAGGCGCTGAACGTGAACGCCGACGCCGCGGCAGCCGCACTCGCGATCGCCCTGGGCGCGTCGAAGCTGCTGATGCTGACCGACGTCCCCGGGCTGTACCGCAACTGGCCCGACCGCGACTCGCTCATCGACCTCATCGCGGTCGAGGAACTCCGCGAGCTCCTGCCGTCGCTCGAGTCGGGGATGATCCCGAAGATGACTGCGTGCCTCGACGCCGTGGTCGGCGGGGTCGGCGGGGCGACGATCATCGACGGCCGCATCCCGCACTCGATCCTGCTCGAGGTCTTCACCCTGCGCGGCGCGGGCACCGAGGTCATCCCGGACCCGAGCAGGCGCACCGAGAACCAGAACACGCACGCCGAGATCGGCCGACGCGGTCCGGCAGTGACCCACGACACCACGCAGACGAAGGGAACCGCACGGTGAGCACCGAGACGCAGACCGAGACCTGGAACGACCGGTTCGGGGCGTCGCTCATGCGATCCCTGACGCCGCCGAAGATCATGCTCGAGCGCGGTCAGGGCTGCCGTGTCTGGGACGTGGACGGCAACGAGTACCTCGACTTCCTCGCCGGCATCGCCGTGAACTCCCTCGGCCACGCCCACCCGGCCCTGGTCGAGGCCATCAGCGACCAGGCAGCGAAGCTCGTGCACGTCTCGAACTACTTCGCGACCCCGCCCCAGCTCGAGCTCGCCGAACGCCTCAAGCGCATCTCCGGGGCCGGTGACGCCGGCCGCGTGTACTTCGGCAACTCCGGAGCAGAAGCCAACGAGGCCGCCTTCAAGCTCGCGCGCCTGAACCGTGGTGCCGACGGCCGGAAGACCCGCATCCTCGCGCTGAAGCAGGCCTTCCACGGCCGCACGATGGGGTCGCTCGCGCTCACCGGCAAGCCCGCGCTGCAGGAGGACTTCCTGCCGATGATCCCGGGCGTCGAGCACATCGACACCTCGATCGACGCACTCGAGCACGCGATCGACGACACCGTCGCGGCGCTGTTCATCGAGCCGATCAAGGGCGAGGCCGGCGTGGTCGACCTGCCCGAGGGCTTCCTCGCCGCGGCCCGGCGCCTGACCGAGCAGCACGGTGCGCTCCTCGTCCTCGACGAGATCCAGACCGGTGTCGGTCGGACCGGTTCGTGGTTCGCCTTCCAGCAGTACGGCATCGTCCCGGACGCCATCACGGTCGCCAAGGGCATCGCCGGTGGCTTCCCGATCGGTGCGCTCGTGACCTTCGGGTGGGCGTCCGACCTGTTCTCCGCGGGCCAGCACGGCTCGACCTTCGGCGGCAACCCGCTCGGCACCCGCGTCGCGAACGCCGTGCTCACCGAGATCGAGTCCGCCGGGCTCGTCGAGGGGGCCGTCACCAAGGGCGAGCGGATCCGCAGTGGCATCAGTGCGCTCCACTCGCCGCTCGTGGAAGAGGTCCGGGGGACCGGGCTCCTGATCGGCGTCGGGCTGCACCTGCCCGTCGCAGCCGCGATCGCCGCGGCCGCGCTCGAACGCGGCCTCATCGTCAACGCCCCGAACGAGTCGAGCCTGCGCATCGCGCCGCCGCTCATCGTCACCGACGCCGAGATCGACGAGTTCCTCGCGATCCTCGCCCAGAGCATGGCGTCCGTCGAGGGCGCCCACCAGGAGACCCCCGCATGACCCGCCACTTCCTCCGCGACGACGACCTGACCCAGGCCGAGCAGTCCGCGATCCTCGACCTCGCCGTCGAGATGAAGCGTGACCGCTGGGGTGCGAAGCCCCTCGCCGGCCCGCAGAGCGTCGCCGTGATCTTCGACAAGTCGTCGACCCGCACGCGGGTGTCCTTCCACGTCGGCATCAGCGACCTCGGCGGCAGCCCGCTCATCATCTCGACCGCCAACAGCCAGCTCGGCGGCAAGGAGACCCCGTCCGACACCGCCCGGGTGCTGGAGCGCATGGTGTCGGCGATCGTGTGGCGCACCTACGGCCAGGCCGGGCTCGAGGAGATGGCCGCGAGCACGTCCGTGCCCGTCGTGAACGCGCTCTCCGACGACTTCCACCCCTGCCAGCTCCTCGCGGACCTGCTCACCATCCGCGAGCACCGCGGCGCCCTCGCCGGACAGACCATCGCGTTCGTCGGCGACGGTGCGAGCAACATGGCGCACTCGTACCTGCTGGCCTGCGCGACGGCTGGCATGCACGTGCGCGTCGGCTCCCCGAGCGCGTTCTCTCCCACCCCGCAGGTGGTCACGGACGCCGAGCAGCGCGCCGCCGAGACCGGCGGTTCGGTGCTCGTCGTGACCGACCCGGTCGCCGCGGTCGCCGGCGCCGACGTGGTCGTCACCGACACGTGGGTCTCGATGGGCAAGGAGGACGAGAAGCAGCAGCGCCTCGACACCTTCGCGGACTACCGCGTCGACGACGCGATGATGGCCCACGCCGCCGACGACGCCGTGTTCATGCACTGCCTGCCGGCCGACCGCGGCTACGAGGTGACCGCCGACGTGATCGACGGTCCCCGGAGCATCATCTGGGACGAGGCGGAGAACCGTCTCCACGCCCAGAAGGCCCTGCTCGCCTGGCTCCTCGCCGCGAACACCGCGAGCGCGGCCACCGCGAGCGCGGCCACCGCCGCGGACAACTGACCCCCCCAACACCCCTAGGAGACATCACATGGCAGACCGCGTCGTACTGGCGTACTCCGGAGGACTCGACACCTCCGTCGGCATCGGCTGGCTCAAGGACGCCACCGGCAAAGAGGTCGTCGCGCTGGCGGTGGACGTCGGCCAGGGTGGCGAGGACATGGAGGCCATCCGGCAGCGCGCGCTCGACTGCGGCGCGGTGGAGTCGGTGGTCATCGACGCGAAGGACGAGTTCGCCGACGACTACCTCGTGCCCGCCCTCAAGGCGAACGCGCTCTACCAGAAGCGCTACCCCCTGGTCTCCGCGCTGAGCCGCCCGCTCATCGCGAAGCACCTGGCCCTCACCGCCAAGCAGCTCGGCGCCGACAGCGTCGCGCACGGCTGCACCGGCAAGGGCAACGACCAGGTCCGCTTCGAGGCCGCCGTCGCCGCGATCGCCCCCGACCTGACGAGCGTCGCCCCGGTCCGCGACCTCGCGCTCACCCGCGACAAGGCGATCATCTACGCGCAGGAGCACGACCTGCCGATCCTCCAGAGCAAGAAGTCGCCGTACTCGATCGACCAGAACGTCTGGGGTCGCGCGGTGGAGACCGGGTTCCTCGAGGACCCGTGGAACGCCCCGATCGAGGACCTCTACGCCTACACGCAGGACCCGGCGATCGCTCGCGACGCCGACGAGGTCACGATCACGTTCGAGCAGGGCATCCCGGTGGCGCTCGACGGCCAGCGGTTCAGCGTCCTGCGCATCGTGCAGGAGCTCAACGCCCTCGCCGGCAAGCACGGCGTCGGCCGCATCGACGTCGTCGAGGACCGTCTCGTCGGCATCAAGTCGCGTGAGGTCTACGAGGCCCCGGCCGCGATGGCGCTCATCGCCGCGCACGAGGAGCTCGAGAGCCTGACCCTCGAGCGCGACGTGAACCGCTACAAGCGCGGTGTCGAGTCCGAGTGGGCCGACCTGGTCTACGACGGGCTCTGGTTCGGTGGGCTCAAGCGCTCGCTCGACGCCTTCATCAACGACACCCAGCAGTACGTCTCGGGCGACATCCGCATGCAGCTGCACGGCGGTCGCGCCACGGTCACCGGTCGCCGCAGCGAGCAGTCGCTGTACGACTTCGACCTCGCGACCTACGACACCGGCGACACGTTCGACCAGTCGCTGTCGAAGGGCTTCATCGAGATCTGGTCGCTCCCGTCCAAGATCTCCGCCCGCCGCGACCTGGCGAACTGACCCGCTCCGGACGGCGCGACCAGTCGGTCGCGCCGTCCGGACCGCTCGGGAGGCCCGGCGCACCTCCGCCCCGCGCCGCACGCCCCGGACGCACCCACGCCCAGACCGACCCACGACACGACGCAGGACGACATGACGGACGCACGCGGAGCCTCCCGGCCGGAGACGCACGCCACCAAGACCGACGGCACCAACGCCGGCGCCCTCTGGGGTGCCCGGTTCGCGGACGGGCCGAGCGCTGAGCTGGCCGCCCTGTCGAAGTCGACGCACTTCGACTGGCAGCTCGCGCCGTACGACCTCGCCGGCTCCCGGGCGCACGCCAGGGCCCTGCACACGGCGGGGTACCTGACCGCGGACGAGCTCGAGGCCATGACCGCCGGGCTCGACCGCCTCGACGCCGCCCATGCCGACGGGTCCCTCCAGCCGGACGACTCGGACGAGGACGTCCACGGTGCCCTCGAACGCCTGCTGATCGCCGACCTCGGCCCGGTCCTCGGCGGCAAGCTCCGCGCGGGTCGCAGCCGCAACGACCAGATCGCCACGCTCGGCCGCATGCACATGCTCGACCACGGGCGGCGCATCGGCCGGATGGTCATCGACCTCGTCGACGCGATCAGCCAGCAGGCGAGCGAGCACCAGGGCGCGATCATGCCGGGGCGCACGCACCTGCAGCACGCGCAACCGGTCCTCCTCGCCCACCACCTGCTCGCCCACGCGTGGCCGCTGGTGCGGGACCTCGAACGCCTCCGCGACTGGTCGGGCCGCGCCAGTGTGAGCCCGTACGGTGCCGGGGCCCTCGCAGGCAGTTCCCTGGGTCTCGACCCGACGGCGATCGCCCTCGAGCTCGGCTTCGACCGCCCCGCGGAGAACTCGATCGACGCCACCGCCGCACGGGACACCGTCGCCGAGTTCGCCTACGTCCTCGCGCAGATCGGCATCGACGTCTCGCGCCTGGCGGAAGAGGTGATCCTGTGGAACACGAAGGAGTTCGGCTTCGTCCGGCTCCACGACGCGTTCTCCACCGGGTCGAGCATCATGCCGCAGAAGAAGAACCCCGACATCGCGGAGCTCGCTCGGGGCAAGTCCGGCCGGCTCCTCGGCAACCTCACCGGGCTGCTCGCGACCTTCAAGGGCCTCCCGCTGGCGTACAACCGCGACCTGCAAGAGGACAAGGAGCCCGTCTTCGACTCCGTCGCGACGCTCGAGGTCCTGCTGCCCGCGTTCACCGGCATGGTCGCGACACTGTCCTTCGACACCGACCGGATGGCGGAGCTCGCGCCGCAGGGCTTCTCCCTCGCCACCGACGTGGCGGAGTGGCTCGTCCGACAGGGCGTGCCGTTCCGCGACGCCCACGAGGTCTCCGGCGCGCTCGTCCGGTACTGCGAGGAGCGCGGCATCGAGCTCGACGACCCGACCGACGAGGAGTACGCCGCCGTCTCGGAGCACCTCACGCCCGAGGTCCGCGCCGTCCTCACCATCGAGGGCAGCGTCGCGTCGCGCTCGGGGGTCGGCGGGACCGCGCCCGATCGTGTCGTCGAACAGCTCGCGACGCTCACGGAGCGGGTCCGCGACCTGGCGGCGGGAGCGCCCTTCACCCGATGACGCGTGCTGCGCTCGCGGTCCTCGCGGCACCGGCTCCGATGTCTGCGCCCGCTCTGCTCGGTGCCACGCTGACCGGCAAGGGCGTCACGCTCCGCATCACCGAGGTCGAGGCCTACTTCGGCCCCACCGACCCCGGTTCACACGGGCACCGCGGGATGACGGACCGCAACCGCAACCTGTTCGGGCCGGCCGGGACGCTCTACGCCTACCGCTCGTACGGCATCCACACCTGCGTCAACGTGGTCAGCGGTGACACGGGGACGTCCTCGGGGGCACTGCTCCGCGGCGCCGAGGTGCTCGACGGCGTCGACGTCGCCCGAGGGCGACGGGGCATGACCGTCTCGGACGTCCAGCTCGCTCGGGGCCCCGGCAACCTCGGGGCGGCGCTCGGCGCGGTCCTCGGCACGGACGACGGCACGTCCGTCCTCGACGGGTCCGGTCCGTACGTGCTCGCCCTGGCTCCCGGCCTGGAGGCGCGGATCACCGCCGACGGTCCCGCTGCGGTCCTCGACCAGCTCGCCTCCGATCCGGGGATCCACCGGGGGCCGCGGACGGGTGTCGCCGGCCTCGCCGGAGGCGGGGGCTTCCCGTGGCGGTTCTGGCTGCCCGGTGAACCGACCGTCTCGACGTACCGACGGCACAAGGGCGCGGTCGACTGACCAGGCCGAACCGAGCCTCCCGGCTGGGCTCCTCGTCGACCCGACGGCGTCGGTGACCGCCGCTACGATGGACCGGTGTCCAGTGATCCCGCTCCCGACGTCCTGACGCGCCAGCAGAACGACCCCACCTTCGCCTCGGTGTGGGACGAGCTGCAGTGGCGTGGTCTGGTGCAGGTCTCGACCGACGAGACCGCCCTGCAAGCAGCTCTCGACGGCGAGCCGATCACCTACTACTGCGGGTTCGACCCCACGGCACCGTCCCTCCACTGCGGCAACCTGTTGCAGCTCCTGACCATGCGGCGGTTGCAGCTCGCGGGGCACCGACCACTCGCGCTCGTCGGGGGATCGACCGGGTTGATCGGGGATCCTCGACCGACTGCTGAGCGCACGCTGAACACCCGCGAGACGGTGTCGAACTGGGTGAGTCGCCTGCAGGAGCAGGTCTCACGGTTCCTCAGTCCGGACGGCGACAACGGCGTGCGGCTCGTGAACAACCTCGACTGGACGTCGCCGCTGTCGGCGATCGACTTCCTCCGGGACATCGGCAAGTACTTCCGCGTGAACGCGATGCTCAAGAAGGACGCCGTCGCGGCACGGCTGAACTCGGACGCGGGGATCAGCTACACGGAGTTCAGCTACCAGATCCTGCAGGGGCTCGACTACCGGGAGCTCTTCCTGCAGTACGGGTGCACGCTGCAGACCGGTGGTTCCGACCAGTGGGGCAACCTGACGTCGGGGACGGAGCTGATCCGACGTGCCGAAGGTGCGACCGTGCACGCGCTCGGCACCCCGCTGATCACGAACTCCGACGGCACCAAGTTCGGCAAGAGCGAGGGCAACGCGATCTGGCTCGATGCCGAGATGACGTCGCCGTACGCGCTGTACCAGTTCTGGCTCAACACCGCGGACGCTGACGTCATCGCCCGACTGCGCGAGTTCACGTTCCTGCCCAGGGCGGAGATCGAACGGCTCGAGCGGGCGGTGGCCGACGAGCCCTTCCGGCGAGAGGCCCAGCGGACCCTGGCGTTCGAGGTCACCTCGCTCGTGCACGGGGTCGATGCAACCCAGGCGGCGATCGCTGCGTCGGCGGCGCTGTTCGGCAACGGGGACCTCGAGGCCCTCGATGCCCAGACCCTGCGGTCTGCGATCGCCGAGCTCCCGGGGTCGGTGTCGCTCGACCCGGGTGACGACCTGGCGAAGGCCCTCGTCGAGACCGAGCTGGTGAAGTCCCTCGGGGAAGCCCGACGTGCGATCGACCAGGGCGGGGTCTACGTGAACAACGCCCGAGCCGAGGACCCGACCGCGGTGCTGGCCGATCTCGCTCTGCCCGGGGGAGTGCTCGTCGTCCGCCGAGGCAAGAAGACCCTCGCCGGCGTGACGCTCACCGCCTGACCACCAGCCGTCCGAAGCCCGGTTCTCCCTTGCGGAGACCGGGCTTCGTCGCGTTCCGGCGCCCGTGTTGCACGATGCGACACGCCCGGGATCTGGCCTGGCTTGGCGCTCTGGCCGATCCGCCCGTAATGTTTCCTCTCGTCACCCCAAAGGTGCGGCGGAGCGGCTGGAGCGAAAGCCCAGAGCACGTCGGCCCTCAAGCGGGACCATCCTCCACAGGAGTTCGGAACTGGCCTTGCGCCAACCGGCTCCGACGCCTAGGATGACTACTCCACCGGTTCTCTCCTACGGGATGAGCCACAGAACCTGCTGGTACGACAAGTACCTCAGGGTTCGACGACACCGGTGGTCAAACCAAGAACGAATGCCTCTCTGGCGGAATCCTTCATGGGTCGAGCGGGGAGTGCGTCTGGTCCTTGAGAACTCAACAGCGTGCACATTGTCAATGCCAATTTATTGACCTCGT
>NZ_JADKRX010000001.1:762732-944067 GCF_015350975.1 Curtobacterium sp. VKM Ac-1395 | reverse complement strand
GGCGCAGGTTCCCGACGTCGGGAACCTGCGCCGAGCCTCCAGTCCGGCGCCCGCGGTGCGCGGTCCTTCCCACATCACCCGCGATGGAGAGTGCGATCGCGCGCAGGGGGTCAGGACATCCGACCTCCGACGCGCGATTCGACGTGCTCCGCGGGAAGCGGCAGCGCACGCGCGGAACGACCCGCGCGTGCCCCGGCCCGCACAACCTCAGTGCGCGGAGTACCCGCCGTCGACCAGGTGGTAGCTCCCGCTGATGAACGAGGCCTTGTCGCTGAGCAGGAACAGCACCAGCGCGGCGACCTCGGCGTCGGTGCCGAGGCGCTTCGCGGCGTGCTCGGCCTCGAGCGCCGCGAGCTGCTCGGCCGACAGCGACGACCGCACCAGGGGCGTGTCGATGAAGCCCGGACCGACCGCGTTCGTGCGGATGCCCTGCGCCGTGTACTCGAGCGCCGCGACCTTCGTCAGGCCGACGAGCGCGTGCTTCGACGCCACGTAGGCGGCGTTCTGCGCGAGCCCGACCGAGCCGAGCACCGACGACATGTTCACGATGGCACCGCCACCGGAGGCGAGCATCGCCGGGATCTCGTAGCGCAGCCCGTAGAAGACGCCGTCGAGGTCGACCCCACGCACGCGGTCCCATGCGGCGACGTCGTACTCGCCGATGGGCTGCGGGGCAGCGCCGATGCCGGCGTTGTTCACGGCGAGGTGCAGCCCGCCGTAGGTGTCGACCGCGAACTGCACGGCGCGCTCGTCGTCGGCGGCGACGGCCGAGTTCGCCGTGAACGCCACGGCGGTCCCACCGGCCGCCTCGATCGCGCCGACGACCCGCTCGGCGGCGTCCTGCTTGATGTCGGTGACGACGACCTGCGCGCCCGCCGCAGCGAGCTCCTTCGCGATGGCCTCGCCGATGCCGCTGCCCCCACCGGTGACGATGGCGACCTTGCCCTCGAACTCGGACATGACCTGCTCCAATCCTCGGCAACACCTGTTGCCTATACATCGCACGATACACCGATGATGCGTCCTGCGGCCCAACCAGTTCGTTCACTGAACTAATGAGTTAGGCTGACGACGTGACCCACCTGAGCACCGACTTCCGCGTGGCCGTGAACCGGCTGTCCCGGACGCTGCGTGCGCAGAAGGCCGACAGCACGATGAGCGACGCCGTGTTCTCCGCGCTCGCACGCCTGCACCGCGAGGGCCCGCTGTCCCTGGCGGACCTCAGTCGGCACGAGGGCGTCACCCCACCGTCGATGACGAAGACCGTCGCCGCCCTGGTCGAGCTCGGCCTGGCGACGAAGGCCGACCACGGGGACGACCGCCGCAAGGTGCTCATCGCGACGACCCCGGCCGGAGCGGACTTCGTCGTCGAGACCCGACGACGCCGTGACGACTGGCTCACCCCACGCCTCGCGGTGCTCACGCCCGCCGAACGCCGCGTGCTCACCGAGGCCACCGACATCATGAGGAGGCTGGCCCAGCCGTGACCGCCATGTTCCGGTCCCTCTCGGGACGCAACTACCGCATCTGGTTCGCCGGGGCCCTGGTGTCCAACGTCGGCACCTGGATGCAGCGCACCGCGCAGGACTGGATCGTCCTGACGCAGCTCACCCACAACGACGCCATCGCGGTCGGCACCACGATGGCGCTGCAGTTCGGGCCGCAGCTCCTGCTCCTCCCCTGGACCGGGCTGGTCGCCGACCGCTTCGACCGCCGACGCACGCTCATGGTCACGCAGGCGCTGATGGGCCTGCTCGGCCTGGGCCTCGGCATCATGGTCGTCACCGAGACGGCGACCCTGCTCTGGCTGTACGGCTTCGCCCTGGCGCTCGGCATCGTGGCCGCCTTCGACACCCCGGTCCGCCAGGCCTTCGTGTCGGACGTGGTGACCGGCGAACAGGTCTCGAACGCGGTCGCGCTGAACTCGGCCTCGTTCAACGCCGCCCGGCTCATCGGCCCCGCGGTCGCCGGCGTGATGATCGCCGCGGTCGGGTCCGGCTGGGTGTTCATCATCAACGCGGCGTCGTTCGCGGCCGTCCTCGGCGCCCTGGCGTTCGTCGACCCCGAACAGCTCGCCGACCGACCGAAGGCGAAGCGCGGGAAGGGCCAGATCATCGCGGGCTTCCGGTACGTCCGCACCAGACCCGACATCATCGTGGTCCTCGCGATGATCTTCGTCGTCGGCACGTTCGGCGTGAACTTCCCGATCTTCACGTCGACGATGGCGCGGGTGGAGTTCCACAAGGGCGCGAGCGAGTTCGGCCTGCTCAGCTCCGTGATGGCGGTCGGTTCGGTGCTCGGCGCGCTCCTGTCCGCCCGCCGTGACCGCCCCCGGATGCGCCTGCTCGTCATCGCGTCGGGCGGGTTCGGGCTCGCGTGCACGGCGGCGGCCCTCGCTCCGACCTACTGGACCTTCGCCATCGTGCTCGTCTTCGTCGGCCTGGCGTCGCTGACGTTCATGACCACCGCGAACGCCCTCGTCCAGACCACCACCTCCGCGGCGATGCGTGGCCGTGTGATGGCGCTCTACATGGCCATCTTCGCCGGCGGCACCCCCATCGGCGCCCCCGTCGTCGGCGCCGTCGCGGACGCCTTCGGCCCCCGCTGGGCGATCGGCGTCGGTGCCGCGTCCGGCTTCGTCGCGCTGGCCATCGCGCTCGTCTGGCTCGTCCGCCACGAGCACTTCCGCCTCCGGTACGACGCCGACTCGCGGCTCCACCTCGCCGTCACCCACTCGATCCCGGTCGTCGGCGCGCCGAGGTCAGCTGCCGAGGTCCGACGTGACCTGCAGCGGGACGAGGCCCTCGCCGACCGTTCCAGCGCCTCCTGACGGTCCGGCACCCCGCCGGACGGGAGGCTCCCCACCGGTCCGCCACCGAGCCTCCCGTCTGGTGGGTCCCACCGTCCGGCAGCGCGGCGGAAGCGACACCGTCCGGTGGGTGCCATTGCAGCAGCGCGGCGGAAGCGACACCGTCCGTGCATGTGCGCGTCGCACCCGCGCCTGCCGTGTCGCTCGATGCGCGCGTACCCGATCCGGCCGCATGGGGCGACACGGTCGGTGCGGACACGCGTCGCGATCCTCGCTGCCCTGTCGCCCGATGCGACCACATGCAGCGACACCCCGCGTGCGGCAGCGCACGCGACCGACGTCAGCGAGCGGGTTCGGCGACCGCGAAGACGCGGTCCTCGAGCGCAGCGGCCACGCGTTCGGCGACCGCGGCCAGTCGGGCACCGGCAGTCCTGGCTGCGTCGACGGCCTCGGCCGGAGGAATCTGCTGCAGAGCGCGCCGGGCGTCACGGAGGTCGGCGAGTTCCTCGGTGACGACGCGCGAGGCGACGTCCGCCAGGCACTCCTCGGCACGCTGCGTCAGGAACAGCACCGAGCGGGGACTGCGTTCGTCGAGGAGCAGGAACGCGGCTGCCTCGGTGGCGGGTGCGCCCGGATGCGACCCGCGGTGGAAGGCCTCACCGGCGCCGCATGCCCGGAGTGCCGTGCCCCATGACGTGGCGGACGTGGGTTCGAGCAGGTCGGACGCCAGGAGCCGCGCGGTGGCGGCGCAGCGTGCCAGGGACCGGCCGAGCGTGAAGAACTCCCAGACCTCGTCACGGCTTGCGTCGCCCTCGACCACGCCGATCGCGAGGGCGCTCCGTTCGCGCACCCAGCCGAGGAACTCGTGCTCCCGGCCGGAGGCGATCTTGCGGGGCATCCGCGAGCGCGTGACGTTGAGGCAGTCCCACAGCTCGGTCGAGACGACGTCCCGCGCTCGGCGGGCGTCGTCCCGCGCCACGGCCACGGCGTTCGCGATGGACGCGGGTTCGTGCCGGTCGAGTGCGAGTGCCTCGAGGGTCGTCGAGCGGTCGAGGACGGTCGCGGGACGGATGGCCGCACCGGCGACGACGCGGAGTTCCCGAGCGATCGCCGGCTCTCCGGCTCCCGTGGCCGGATCCGACCGCGTCAGGTAGACGTCGAGCAGCCGCGCGATGACGTCTGCCCGCTCGACCGCCGCGCCGACGCGGAACACACTCCCGGCGAGTCGGCTCAGCACCGCGGCTCCTGCATGCCGTGAACCTACTGACCCCGCATTGCGTCGGTGTTTCGAGGCCGCGTCACGGGTGTTGCGAACGCGTGGACTGGCTCGGTCGCTAGACAACCTAACTAGAGCGCCTAGAATCTCGACCATGAGTTCCGAGGTGACGACGAACACCACGGGGTACTGGTACGGCAACGGGTCCCGGGTCGACGCGGTGGACGTGCTGAACGCCCTCCGGCGCTACCGCACGGCCGAGAGCGCTGCGCAGCGTCGTGCACGAGAGGCCCTGGGGATCGGCGAGAACGCGCTCCTGGCCCTCCGGGTCCTGGTCGACGCCGAGGCCGACGGCCACGCGGTGAACGCCAAGGAGCTCGCGGAACGCCTGCAGATCACGCCGGCGTCGACGTCCGCCCTCGTGGACCGACTCGTGCAGAGCGGCCACGTCGAGCGCCGCCCGGACCCGAACGACCGCCGGGGCGTCATCCTCAGCGCTTCGGGGTCGTCGATGCGCCGTGCCATCACCGTCATCGACGAGCTGGACACCCGCGCGTTCGCCGTCGCCGAGCACCTGCCGTCGGTGGACATGGCCGTCGTCGTGGAGTTCCTCGAGGAGATGACCTCCGTCGTCGACGAGATCGACGCCGACAAGACGGCCAGGCGCGCGGACGGACCCCGCTCGGTGCCCCCGCAGGCGTAGCCCAGCACGCACACGCGGCTCACCACGGCACGCGTAGCCTGCAGTCATGACGGAAGCCCGGCCGCACGAGCCCGAGGACGACATGCCCCTCGCAGAACTCGACGCCCGAGCGCGCGCGAACGCCGCACTCCGGCGCATCCGGGACGGCTCCGACCCGGCTCGTGAGGCCTTCGACCTGGCGAACACGATGAACGACGAAGCCGTCGGACGCCTCGGGACGAAGCTCCGACGGCTCTTCCGTCGCGACTAGTGCGGCGTGCTGCTCAGAAGGCCGTGCTGACCGCCGCGATGTCGTCCTTGCCGTGGCCGGCAGCGCTGGCGTCCGCGTAGACCCGACCGAGCGCGTCGAGGAGCGTCGTCGACACCCCGTTCGCCCGGGCGGCATCGGTGATGAGGCCGATGTCCTTCCGGAGGCCGTCGAGGGCGAACTGCGCGGGGAACTCCCCGGCCATCATCGACGTGCCCTTCGTGTGCGCGTAGGCGGAGTCGCTCGCCGAGCCCTCGATCGCCTGGAGGAAGAGTGCCGGGTCGATGCCGAGTCCCCGCGCGATGGCGAGGGACTGTCCGGTCGCCGCCGTGATCGACGCGATCCAGGCGTTGGCGGCGAGCTTGAGCGCGGTGCCCTCGCCGACGCGGTCACCGGCGCGGACGGTCTTGGCGCCGATCGCGTCGAGCACCGGGTCGATGGCGTCCAGCGTCGCCGCGGGACCGGCGGCGAGCATCGTCAGCTTGCCCTGCTCCGCCGGGGTCTTCGTGCCGAGCATCATGGCCTCGACCAGGGTGATGCCGTACTTCGCCGCGATCTGCACGACGGTCTCGCTGCCCTCGACCCCGACCGTCGAGGCCTGCACCCAGACGGCGTCCGTCGGTGCGTCCCCCGCTGCCTGCTCGAGGACGTCGACCACCGCGTCGGCGTCGAAGAGCGTCAGCAGGACGACCTCGGCCTCGGCGACGGCGCTGCCCGCGTCGTCAGCGACGGTCGCACCGTGCTCGGCGAGGGGCTCGGCGCGCTCCCGGCTCCGGTTCCACGCCGTCACGTCGTGTCCCTCGCGGAGGAGCGACTGCGCCACTCCGGCCCCCATGGCTCCTGTTCCCAACACCGTCACGCGCACCGTGTGTCTCCGTCCTGCCGGTCGGCTCGGTGCCGACGGCTCGTCGAACGGTACGCGGCGACGACGCCCGGTTCTCAGAGGAGCGCGTGGGCCCGCAGCCAGACCGCCGGGTCGACCGGGCGGCCCGACACGATGACCTCGAAGTGCAGGTGCGGACCGGTCGAGACGCCGGTGTTGCCGACCGCCCCGATGCGCTCCCCCGCGGTCACGACCTGCCCGACACGGACGGCGATCTGGGACAGGTGTCCGTAGCGCGTCTGCAGGCCGTCGGCGTGCTGCACGAGGACCTGGTTGCCGTACCCGCCGAGCACGCCGGCCGACACGACCACGCCGGACATCGCCGCGACGGCCGGGGTGCCGATGGGTGCTGCGAAGTCGAGCCCCTCGTGGTTCGTCGAGCACGCCGCACAGCCGTCGACCCAGCGCGACCCGAAGCCACCCGCCGCGGGGACGGAGCCGTCGACCGGACGGACGACGGAGTCACCCGCCGGGAGCGCTGCGCCGAGGATGCCGCGCGGCACCCGGCTCGGGGCCCGCTGGACGGAGAAGCCGTCGCGGTCCGTGTCGATGTCCACGGACCCTGCGGCGCGGTACTCCTGCGCGTCCATCGCGGCGATCGGAGTGGTCGACTCTGACACGGCGTCGGTCGGCGTCGCGAGGGCCGACTGCGGCGAGGCGACGGTCACGAACAGGCACGCAGCGACCGCGGTGGCCGTCAGCGGGACGGCCCGACGGCGCCGACGAGCTGTCACCGGGACGGCCGGGCGCCGAGGCGTGGGCTCCGGCACGGCGGGAGGGGACACCGCCGTACCGGAGGACTGGGACGGACCCGTGGCAGGTCCGGAGCTGCGAGACGGACGCGACGACCGCGATGTCCGTGCCGCCGCGGTGTTCGCTGCGCAACGTTCGGCCCCGCGCGGGCGCTTCGGCAGCGCGTCGTTCGTCGTCATCGGGCAGCGGAGCGGGTCAGACGCGGACAGCGCCGTCGGCGTGGATGCGGTCGAGCTCCACCGCGACGGCGTCCACGACGGCGCGGGTCACGGCGTCGGCGACGGCTTCGACCAGCACGAACTGCTCTGGACGGACGCTGACCACCTGCGGGAGCGCGGAGGCGACCCGGACGGGGATGTCGTCGATCGCGGCGACGAGGGCGGCGGGGACGAGCGTGGACCGGGTCGCGGCGACCGGGGCGGACAGCGGCGAGGTCGGAGCAGTGGCGGGCTGTGCAACCGGGGTCGTGGTGCGGCGTGGTCCGGCAGAGGCGGCACGGTCGTGCCGCCGGGAGACGGCGTCGTAGAGCGGGGTGGAGGACATGCTGCTGACCTTCCGATCACGGGGTGAGGTCCCTGTTCCGTGTTCGGGCGGCGGGACCGTGCCCAGCGCGGGCACGGTCTCCATTCAAGCACTGATATTTCGTATCTGCAATAGCGGCAGGTGCTCAGTCGGGTTCGACCGCTTCGCTCGGGTCATCCCGGTGCAGTGCCCGACGGACCCGCTCGACGATGGTGGCGGGCGGGTTGTTGTAGGCGTTCGCGGGCTCCTGGCCGCTCATCGCCTGGATCGCCGCCATCACCGCATCGGTCGCGTGGCGACGTGCACGTCCGGACGAGGCCTCGCCGAAGGACGACAGGTCGAGCGGCTCCCCGAACTCGATCGTCACCCGCGCGAGCTTCGGGACACGGGCGCCGACGGGCTGCACGTCCTCGGTCCCGGTGAGCGCGACGGGCACGACGGGCGCTCCGCTCGTCAGGGCCAGCCAGGCGACACCGGTCCGCCCGCGGTAGATCCGGCCGTCGAGCGACCGGGTGCCCTCCGGGTAGATCGCGAAGGCCTCACCCTCCTGCAGGCGGGCGAGCCCGAGGTCGAGGGCTTGCTGCGCCGCAGCACCCGCGCCACGCTCGACGCCGATCGCCCCGATCGCTCCGAAGAACGCGCGGGAGACACCACCGCGGAACCCCGTCCCGGTGAAGTACTCCTGCTTCGCCAGGAACGACACCTTGCGCGGGGCCATGATCGTGATCGCCGGGGAGTCGATGAAGGACCGGTGGTTGCTCGCCAGGATGACCGCGCCGCGCTTCGGGACGTTCTTCCGCCCGACGATCCTGGGGCGCCAGAGCACCCGTGCGAGCGGTGCCACCACCCCACGCCCGAGCACGGTGGCGAACAACGACGAACCGGACACCTGCAGCCTCCTCGGGGCGGGAGGTACCGAGTGTAGCCACGGGCCGAGGACGCACATGTCGACAGCGGCATGTGCCCCGGGTCACTCCGCGGCGGCCACCACGTCGAGCACGGCACGGCCGTAGGACTCGAGCTTCGCAGCACCGACGCCGGAGATCTCGGCGAGCTGGTCGACGTCGGACGGACGGACTGCCGCGATCCCCCGGAGGGTCGCGTCGTTGAAGACCACGTACGCGGGGACGCCCTGCTCGCGAGCCTGCGCTGCACGCCATGCCCGCAGTGCCTCGAACAGGCCGACGGCTTCCTGCGGCATGTCGGATACGACTGTCCGACGACCACGGCTGGCTCGGGGCGCCTTGACCGGGTCACGACGCATGAGCACCTGCACGCGACCGGCGAGGACCTCGGCGCTGCTCTGGCTGAGGACGAGCGTGCCGAAGCCGTCGCTCGACACGGCGGCGTAGCCCTGCGCGAGGACCTGTCGGGCCACGGTGCGCCACTCGGCCTCGGACAGGTCCGCGCCGATGCCGAAGGTGGCGAGGGACTCGTGCTTGAGTTCCTGCACACGCGGCGACTGCTTGCCCACGAGGATGTCGACGAGGTGGGCGACGCCGTACCGCTGGCCGCGCTCGCGGTCGAGCCGCACGATGGTCGACAGGAGCTTCTGCGCCGGCACGGTGCCGTCCCACGACTCGGGCGGGGCGATGCACGTGTCGCAGTTGCCGCAGGCCGTGGACTCCTGCCCGAAGTACGCGAGCAACCGCACCCGGCGGCACTCGATCGTCTCGCAGAGCGCCAGCATGGCGTCGAGGTGCGCGCTGAGCTGGCGGCGGTGGGCGGCGTCGCCCTCGGACTGGTCGATCATCCGGCGCTGCTGCACGACGTCGTTCAGCCCGTACGCCAACCACGCGGTGGAGGGCTGACCGTCACGCCCGGCACGGCCGGTCTCCTGGTAGTAGCCCTCGACCGACTTCGGCAGGTCGAGGTGGGCGACGAAGCGGACGTCGGGCTTGTCGATGCCCATGCCGAACGCGATCGTGGCGACCATCACGATGCCGTCCTCGCGCAGGAAGCGGGACTGGTTGCGCTCGCGGACCCGGACGTCGAGGCCCGCGTGGTACGGCAGCGCGGGGATGCCCTGGTCGACGAGCGCCGCGGCCGTGCGCTCGACCGAGTTGCGCGACAGGCAGTACACGATGCCGGCGTCGCCCTTGTGCTCGGTGCGGATGAACGTCAGCAGCTGCTGGAGCGCGCCCGTCTTGGGTTCGATCCGGTACTGGATGTTCGGTCGGTCGAAGTCGGCGACGAAGTGCTCGGCGTCGTCCAGCCCGAGGCGGCCGGAGATCTCGCGGTGCGTCTGCGGGGTGGCCGTGGCGGTGAGCGCGATCCGCGGCACCGTCGGCCAGCGCTCGTGCAGGACGCTCAGCTCGAGGTAGTCCGGGCGGAAGTCGTGGCCCCACTGCGCGACACAGTGGGCCTCGTCGATCGCGAACAGGGCGATGCGGGCGCGGTCGAGCAGTGCACGGGTGGACTCGAGCCGGAGTCGTTCGGGCGCGAGGTAGAGCATGTCCACCTCGCCCTGCACGACGGCACGCTCGACCCGGGCACGCTCGTCGGGGCCCTGCGTGGAGTTGAGGAACGCGGCCTTGACGCCGTTCGCTGCGAGGGCGTCGACCTGGTCCTGCATCAGGGCGATCAGCGGCGAGACGACGACCCCGACGCCGTCGCGGACGAGCGCGGGCACCTGGTAGCAGAGCGACTTGCCGCCACCCGTGGGCATGAGGACCAGGGCGTCCTGCCCGGACACCACGCGGTCGATGATCGACGCCTGTTCCCCGCGGAAGTCGTCGTACCCCCACACCCGGTGCAGGACGTCGAGCGCCGCGGTGCGCGACGGGGACGCGTCGGGCACGACGGCGGCCGAGGTGGTGCTCATGCGTCCAGCCTACGGGCGACCGGCGACACCGATCCCGCTGTCCACAGGCGCACGGTCAGCTGTCCACAGCGGCACCGTCGACGATCGGTGCCGGCGACCGACCCGCCGCGCGCGGTCAGCTGCCGGTCCCGGCGACCGACCCGGCGGGCGCGACCGCGGCAGTGGACCCGGCCACCCCCTCGGAGCGAGCCGGTGCACCCGACCAGCCGGTGCCTCCCGGCCGGACCCAGCGCGTGCCGCCTGCCCAGGTGGGCACCGTGCCGCGGAAGCGCGGGGTCTCGGCACCCGGGAAACGGCGGTCGAGCCCGCGCCAGTGGGCGAGGAACTCGACCATGCCCCAGTACGCCAGCGACGTGCCGAGGGTGACGAGCCAGCCGACGACGGTGCCGTTCGAGGAGTCGAGGTCGACCTTCGACCAGCCGGGCGCCTGGAGCACGAAGATCATGATGTTGTTGAAGGCGTGCTGCAGGACGGTGGCCTCGAGCCCGCCGGTCCGGAGCACGATGACCGCCGCGACGAGCCCGAACGAGCCGACGTCGAGGATGCCCCAGACGTTGTAGCCGTTCGGGATGTGCAGCAGGGCGAACACGACGGTGGAGACGAGGACGGCGACGACGGCGCCGACCTTGCGCCACGGGATCCAGGCGCCGAGGGTCTGCATGAGGAAGCCGCGGAAGACGTACTCCTCCGCTGCGCCCTGGAACGGCACGAGCAGGACGACCATCGCGATCGTCAGGGTGAGGGTCTCGACGGAGACGGTCGACTGTCCGATCGCGTCGTGGTTCCACCCGAAGCCGCCGTCGAACGTGAACATGCTGCCGGGACCGAACACCTGACCGTTCGTGGGGTCGAAGACCCCGGTCTGGACGACGAACATGATGACCGCGATCACCAGCGTCGGCAGCAGGCACCACGCCGCCCAGCGCCAGCGCACGCGGAAGCGCACCGACGACAGGGTGTTCGCCGGGCCGAGGCGCGCGATCTTCACCGCGAGCATGATCCCCGGGAGCAGCACGACGAGCGACACCAGGGACAGCGACAGCACGATCGGGTCCGTCGGGTCGAGCGCGCCCTTCTGCAGGCTCTGCTCGAGGTCGAGCAGTCCCTGCGGCCCCTGCGTGGCCCCGATGGGCACGAAGTAGGCGACCGTGATCAGGATCTGCGACACCAGGTACCACCCGGCGAGGAACGCGATGGCGACGAGCGGACGCCACCAGCGCCAGCGGCCGTCGACGCGGAAGAGACGGTGGTAGGGAACGCTCACCATCGCACAGTACCGGTGAGGGCAGGATGGGACCCGTGATCACCGTCGTGCTGGGCCTCTGTGGCGCGCTCGTGTACGGGTTCGCCGACTTCCTCGGCGGTCTGGCGTCGCGGCGGCTCCGACCCGTCACCGTCGCGGCACTCGCGGCCGTCGTCGGCATCGCACCGCTCCTGGTCGCGCTGGCACTCGTCGGCGGACGGGCCTCGTGGCAGGCCACCCTGTGGGGCGCGGTCGCCGGCGTCTCCGGCGCGGTCGGCGTGCTCCTGCTCTACGCCGCGCTGGCGATGGGGCCGATGAGCGTCCTGTCGCCACTGACCGCGGTGTTCGCCGCCGTGGTGCCGGTCGTGGTCGCGCTCGTGGGCGGGACCGTGCTGTCCCCGGTGGCGATCGGGGCGCTGGTCGTCGCGGTCGTGGCCGTCGTGCTCGTGGCGTCGGTACGGGACCCCGGTGGCGCTCGACTGACGGCGCGCGGCGTGGTCACGGCAGCGGTCGCCGGGTGCGGCTTCGGCGGGATCGTGCTGGCCTTCAACGAGACCCCGGCGGACTCCGGCATGGCCCCGCTGGTCGTCGCGCGGCTGCTGCAGGCGGTGCTGCTGGGGGCGGCGGCGGTCGCTGCGGCCGTCCGGACAGGAGGCTCCTCCCGCGTCGCCGCCTCGGCCGGCGCTGGCGACGTGGCCGGTCCCCCGGCCGTCGCCGGAACGGTCCGCCGGCTCGCGCTGGTGGTCGTGGCGTGCGGGGTGTTCGACGCCCTGGCGAACGTGTTCATCCAGACCGGCCTGCACTCGAGCACGGACCCCTCGACGCTGCCCGTGATCAGCGTGCTCAACGCGCTCTACCCGATCGGCACCGTGGTGCTCGCCGGGATCGTGCTGCGGGAGCGGCTCGCCGTGCTGCAGGCCGTGGGCATCGGCCTGGCGCTGACGGCGTCGGTCACGCTCGCGCTCGCCTGAGTCAGGCGCGATCGCCTGGATCAGGCATCTGGGATCAGGCGCTTGCCCATCGACACCGTGTGGTCGTCGGTGTAGCCGAGCGACTCGTAGAAGCCGATGACCTGCTCGTTGCCCGCGCGCACCTGCAGGTTGAGCTTCGGGCAGCCGAGGTCGGTGAGCAGCCGCTCGAACTCCGCCATGAACGCGCGGCCGAGGCCCGAGCCCTGCAGGTCGGGCCGGACCGCCAGGTAGTTGACCCAGCCGCGGTGTCCGTCGAAGCCGGCCATCCCCGCGGCGACGACGGTCGGACCGTCGCCGGCCGGGTCGGCGTCGGCCGGGTCGGCGTCGGCCGGGTCGGCGTCGGCCGGTTCGGCGTCGGCGCTCGGGGCCTCGGTCGCCACCAGGAAGAGCTCGGGCTGCACGGTCAGCTTGCGGGCGATGTCCCGTCGCGGGTCGTTCCACGGACGGACCAGGCCGCAGGACTCCCACACGGCGACGACCGCCTCGGTGTCGGCAGGGGTGAACTGACGGATGACGTGTCCCATCACTCCACGGTACCGACGGTGTGGAGAACGTCCTCGACAGGGCGTCACCATGGTCTGATAGACCTGTCCCGTCGTCACCGCGACACAGAACGCCCGGACCAGGAGCCACGTGACCACACACGACACCCTTCCCGCGCACGGGGGCGCGCAGGACGAGCAGGTTGGTCGCTCCCGTCCACCACGTCGACGGCCCCGCCAGACGGTCGGCGGCGCGCTGCTGTCGCTCCTCGCAGAGCTGCTCATCATCGCCGGTGCGGCCACGGGGCTCTACGTGCTCTGGACCGCCTGGTGGACCGACGTGGTCGCCGTGCACGACCAGACGGCGCTCGTGCAGGACCTGCAGCAGGTGAAGCCCCCGTCGGAGGTCGGCACCGAGCGCCGCGGGGTCGCACCCGTGCTCGCTGAGCCACCCGGACTGTCGTCCGTGTTCGGCACGATGCAGATCCCCCGCTTCGGCGCGGACTACAACCGGCCCATCGGCGAGGGCACCGATCGTGAGAAGGTCCTCAACACGATCGGGCTCGGCCACTACCAGGGCACGGCGATGCCCGGCGCCGAGGGCAACTTCGCCGTCGCCGGCCACCGCGTCACCTACGGCAAGCCGTTGAACCAGATCGCGGACCTGAAGCCCGGCGACCCCATCGTGGTGCGCGTCACCGACAAGGCGACGAACTTCGACACCTGGTACGTCTACAAGGTCACCGACAGCCAGATCGTCACGCCTGACCACGTCGAGACCATCGCCCCCGTGCCGAACAAGCCGGGCGTCGAGCCGACCGGTGACGACCGCTGGCTCACGCTGACGGCCTGCCACCCGATGTGGTCCGCCAAGGAGCGCTTCGTCACGCACGCCAAGCTCGACTACTGGATGCCCGCGTCGGAAGGCACCCCCAAGGAACTCTCGGAGACCGCCAAGTGATCTTCCCGTTCGTCTGGCGGGTCCTGCCCGGCCCGACCGCCCTCAAGGTGATCGAGCTGCTCGTGCTCCTCGCCGTCGTCGTCTTCGCGCTCTTCACCTGGGTGTTCCCGTTCGTCGCGGCCGACATCCTGCCGCCGCCGGACGGCACGGTCGACACCTCCGCGACGCCGACGCCCTGACCCGAGGCCGGTGCTCGGGTCGGGCGTCAGACGGTCGTCGTGACCTGTGAGCCGCCGCCCGGGGCCCGGCGGACCGCGATCCGCTCGGGGATCCGCTGCTTGAGCTCCTCGACGTGGCTGACGATGCCGACCTGACGGCCGCCGGCGGTCAGGCGGGTGAGCTGCCCGATGACGCCGTCGAGCGACTCGGGGTCGAGCGTGCCGAATCCCTCGTCGACGAAGAGCGTGCCGAGCGAGACCCCGCCGGCCTCGGCCTGCACGATGTCCGCGAGCCCGAGCGCCAGGCACAGCGACACCGTGAAGGTCTCACCACCGGACAGACTGCGGGGGTCGCGCGTGGTGTCCGTGGTGTGGTCACGGACCGCGAGCGCCAGGCCCGTGCGACGGGAACGACTGCCGGACTCCCGTTCGTCGGAGGTCTCGAGGGCGAACCGCCCGCCGAGCATGGCCCGGAGCCGGTCGTTCGCCGCGGCGACCACGTCCTCGAAGCGGCGCATCAGGACGTAGGTGCCGAGGGTGATGCCCGTCGGGTTCACGCCGGGGGCGCCGGCCGCGATGTCGGCGAGGCGCACCACCGCGCGGCTGCGGGCCGACGTCGCTGCCCTGGCCGTCAGCGCGCGCTCGACGTCCGTGGCGCAGCGGTCAGTGGCAGCGGCCCGGTCGGCGGCGGTGGTGGCGTCCCGCGCGGCGGACTCGAGCGCGGCGGCGGCCTGGACCCTGGCGGCCCGGGCGGCGTCGAGGTCGAGGGTCGCGGGGTCGTCCTGCGCCGCGGCGACGACGGCCGGTTCGGCGAGGCCGGCGTCCACGACCGCACGCTCACGGTCGGCGGTCCGGACCTGCTCCTGGAGTCGCTCGGCGTCGTCGGGGGCGAGCACGGCGGCCCGAGCGGCGCCCACGTCGGCGAAGTCCTGCTCGGCGAGGACCCGGTCGACCTCCGTCCGGCGTTCCGCGACCGCCTGCACGGCAACGAGGGCGTGCTCGTCGGCGGTCGCGACCGTCCGCAGGGCCTCGACACGGCGGTCGATCGCGGCCACGGCGTCCGGCAGTGCGGTGGGCTGCTCGTCGAGGTGCGCGAGGTCGGCGGTCAGCGTGCGCAACGCCTGGGCCACCGCGGCGGTGTCCTGCGCGACGCGGTCGGCATCGCCGGAGGCCGTCGCGAGGAGGACCTGGCGGCGCGCGTCGACGTCGTTGCGGTCGTGTTCGAGTGCGCGGGTGGCTTCGTCGTGGGCGGTGCGGGCCTGTTCGTGCCGGGCGACGTCCGCCGCTGCGGCTCTGGCCTCGGCGAGTCGGGCCTCGGCCTGCGCGGCACGGGCGTCGAGGTCGGTCGGGGTGGTCGTACCGAGGACGGTGGCGAGACGGTCGCGTTCCGCTCGGTCGAGCGCGAGGGTGGTCGCGGCGTCGGCGAGCAGCTCGTCGGCTCGGCGTGCTGCCGCGGCGGCCTCGGCGATCTGCGCGGGCGTGGGGTGGTCGGCCTGGGGTGCGGCGACCGCGGGGTGCTCCACCGCACCGCACACCGGGCAGGCGTCGCCGGGCTGGAGTGCTGCGCCCAGCTCCCCCGCGAGCCCGGCGATGCGGCGCTCGCGGAGCTGCTGTTCGGCGTCGAGGGCACGGTGCGCCGCGACACGAGCGGCAGCGACGGCGGCTTCGCCCTCCACGACCCGGGTCCGCATGGCGACGTGCTCCGCGGACACCCGACGGAGTTCGGCGACGGCGTCGACCTGGTGCTGGGCGGCATCGGCACCGGCGGCCGTGCCGGCTGCGGTCCGGGCAGCGTCGACGATGTGCGCGCGCGCGGCCGGCCGGGCGTCGAGAGCGGCGACGAGCTCGGTCAGCCGGCCGCCCAGGCGCTCGGCGTCGGCGCGGGCGGCGTCGAGCGCGACACGACGACCGGGCAGCGCCCGCGCCACGGTCACCAGGTGCCGGACCCCGCCGACGAGGTCCGTCAGGCGGTCGCGCTCGGCCGCGGTGTCGTCGTCGGACACCCCGTGCTCGGAGCGGACGGCGTCCCGCGCCGCACCGGCTGCGGAGGCACGCTGCTCGGCGCTGTCGAGGCCGTCCGCCACGGCGCTCACCCGGGCAGCGCGCTCGGCGACGGCCAGGCGTCGGCGGACGTCGGCCACGACGGCGGTCTGAGCGTCGAGCGCCGCGGCACGCCGGAGGAGTTCCGCACGACGCTCGAGGGCGGCGGCTCGGAGCACGACGGCCTGTTCGTGCTCGGCGGCGGCCGTCGCGGTCAGGGCGGCCTGTGCCCGGAGGGCCTCGGCGGTGTCGGCAGCGGCGCGGAGGTCGGCGGCGACACCGGGGACCGCCGGCTCGTCCACGTCGGCGCGCCCGGAGGCCTCCGTGAACCGGGCGAGGGCGTCCCGCACGCGGGCGTCTGCCGCGTCGACCTCGGCCGCGGCGGCACGGCGACGGGTGGCGAGCTCGTCGGCGGTGCGGTCGTAGACCTCGGTGCCGAACAGGGACTGCAGGAGGCGGCGGCGGTCTTCGCCCGGGGACTTCAGGAACTTCGCGAACTCGCCCTGCGGCAGCACCACGGTCTGCAGGAACTGCGCGCGGTCGAGGCCGATGATCCGCGTGATCTCGGCGCCGACCTCTTGCGCACGGGCGGAGACGGGTTCGCCGGCGGGGTCCGTCGGGCTGGCCAGGCGGGTGAGCTGTGCGGACGCCTGCTGCTTCACGGTGCCGGTGCCGCGCTGCTTGGGGCGGTCGTGCTGGGGTGTGCGACGGACGCGGAACACCCCGGCGCCGGTCTCGAACACGAGCTCGACGAAGGGCTCCATCGCGGGGTCGGCGTGCTGGGAGTGCAGGCGGTCGGTGCTGACGTCGGTGCCCGCGAGCCCGCCGTAGAGCGCGAACACGACGGCGTCGATGATCGTGGACTTGCCCGAGCCCGTCGGGCCCTCGAGCAGGAACACCCCGGACGCGGCGAGCGCGGCGAAGTCGATCGACACGAGGTCGGGGTACGGGCCGATGGCGCGGAGCTCGAGCCGGTGCAGGTACATCAGCGCGCTGCCCGGTCCTGGTCGGACATCGTCGCGACGGCGGCTTCGTACGCGTCGCGCAGCACCACGAGTTCGTCGTCGGACGGGGCGCCGCCGGTGGCGAAGGTCACGAAGTCGGCCGAGACCTCGACCGGGTCGGACGTCGCCGTGACCGCCCGGGTGGTGGTGCGTGCCGGGGCATCGGTGGGTTCGTGGGTGACGGCGAGGGCGTGGGGGAAGTGGTCCTTGACCCTGGCGTACATCCGCTCGGGGTGCACGGTGTCCGTCACGGCGACCCGCACCCAGGCGTCGGCGTGCTCGGCGAACGCGCCGGACTCGATGGCGTCGATCGGCCCCCGGACGTCCACGAGCGGCCGCGGCACGGGCGTGGGGAGGAGCTCGACGGACACCGCGCCCGTGGCGTCGAGGTCGACGAGGGTCACCGACTTGGTGTGGTTCCGCTCCCCGAACGAGAACGCGAGCGGCGACCCTGCGTACCGGATGCGGTCGGTGCGGCCGACGCGCTGGGGCCCGTGGAGGTGCCCGAGGGCGACGTAGTCGATGCCGTCGAAGGTCGACTCGGCGACGCGGTCCACCCCGCCGACGCGGATGTCCTGCTCGCTGTCACTCGGCTCGGCACCGCCCACGAAGGCGTGCGCGACGACGACGCTGCGGGTGCCGGGGCGTGCGGTGAGGTGAGCACGGACGCGGTCCATCGCGGCACCGACGACGGCCTGGTGTGAGCGGGCGAGCGGTTCGTCGGGGACGGCGGCGAGCGCGTACCGCACCATGTCGGGCTGCAGGTACGGGATGCCGTAGACGGCGACGGGGCCGTCCGGGTCGTCGACGAGCACGGGATCGGCCAGGCGTGCCGGCTCGGACAGGATGCGGACGCGGTCGTTCATCACCGCGGACCCGAACCCCAGCCGGACGGCGGAGTCGTGGTTGCCCGGCGTCACGACGACGGTCGCGACGGTGGCCAGGCGTTCGAGCACCGAGGAGAGCATGCGCACGGCGTCGACGGGCGGGATCGCGCGGTCGTAGACGTCGCCCGCGACCACGACGAGGTCGACGGAGCGCTGCACGACGACCCCGACCAGGTGGTCGAGGAACGCGGCCTGGTGTTCGAGCAGGTCGGCACCGAGCAACGAGCGGCCCAGGTGCCAGTCGCCGGTGTGCAGGATGCGCATGCCGATCACGCTAACGCCGCCCACGGACATCCCGGGACACCCCGCCCGGGCCTGTGGAGAACCAGGTCAGCCGCAGCTCAGCGTGGTGCCGATCAGAGCGGTCTGGATCTTCGCCGTCGACGTGCTCGTGGCGGTCCACGTCCCGCCGAGGTTGGTCCGGACGGTGACCGTGACGGTCGTGCCGAGGTTGAGGATGCCGCTGCCGACCACCCGGACCGACGACGCCGTGCCGGGAGCGGTCCCCACGACGGTGGAGCCCATCAGCACGTCGAACGACGAGACCACACCGGGCGCTCCCCCGTACGTGAAGCCGATGGCCACGCTGCCGTCACCGTTGGGCTTGCACGTCAGCGCCGTCGTCGCGACCGCGGTCGCCGCCTGCAGGGAGGTCGCGGCGTTCGACGTGCGGCTCGTGAAGGGAGCTGCGACGGCCTGTGCCGGCAGCAGCAGACCGAGGCCACCGGCCACCAGCACCACGGCGGCGACCCCGCCGGTGCCACGGAGCCGGCGCTGCCGCCGGACCTGGCGGCGGTGCGCGCGACGGGACAGCACCTGCCCGGACGACGCGCGCCGGGACAGCGCGTGCCGACCGGACCGACCGACGGGCTGGAGGAGCGGGGCGGCCCCGGAGCGAGCCTCCAGGCCGTGCCGCGGCGCCGGACCGGAGCCGGCGTCAGGACCGGAGCCGGCGTCAGGACCAGGACCAGGACCAGGGCCGTCAGCGTCGTCCTCGTGGACGGCCGCCGCCAACCGTCGGAGCGAGCCGTCGACGGTGGCGAGCCACAGGACCGCTGCGACCGCGAGGGCCAGCAGCGCGAGCTTCGACCACGCCCCGTCGCGCATCCAGACGATCGGTGTGCCGACGACGGGGATGCGGAGGAACGCGACGCCGTGCACGTCGGAGCGGCTGATCGCGGTCGAGTCGCGCTGGGGGTTGGCGTCGCCCTTGGTGACGACGGAGCCGCCGGGCCCGGCGTCGACGAAGCGGTGCATCCGGAGGTGCCCGGCCTGGTCCGGGTCGTCCGCGAGCAGGACCTGCCCGACCCGGAGCTCCGCGGGTGCCACCGGACGGGAGACGACGACGTCACCGGGGACGATCCGCGGTGCCATCGAGCCGGTCATCACGGTGGTGGGGAGCCAGCCGATGACCGCGGGCGCCGCGGCCCAGAGCGCCAGGCCGAGGAGTGTGGCGACGATCCCGCGGGCGACCGTCGCGACGACGACACGCCCCCAGTCGACGGCGTCGTGGAGCGCATCATGCGGTGTGCCTCCACCGCTGACTTCGATGCTGACCATGGGGTGCCTTCGACCGGGGGCGTGCTGGGGTCGACGGACCGGGCCGGCGCGTGCGCGCCCCCGGCCGTCGCTGACGGGAGGTGTGACGGGCGTGCTGGTCACACGTCCGTCACCCTTCCGGCGGCTCAGCTGTTCTGGGCCTCCCACGTGAGCCCCAGCGACGCGGTGCCGTTCATGACCGAGTTCGGTGCCGTCGGCGAGACCGTGTAGCTCACGCGGTAGACCTTCGACTCGGACCCGGTGCCGGTCGGGGTCCAGGTGCCGACGCCCGTGGCGTAGTTCGTCGCCGACGTGCCGAACGCGGCGAGCGTGCCCGAGTAGACGGAGCTGTTCGTGGCGGCCGGGGTGAAACCGGTGCAGGAGCCGAAGCCGCCACCCGTGCCGAGGTCGATCGCGACGGTGATGTTCGACGCGAGCGCGTTGGTCGTGGCCGGCGTGGTCGCGTAGAGCTTCACGGCCGACGCGAGCGAGCCGGTCGAGGTCACCGTGATGCAGTTCGTGCCGGTCGAGCCGGGCTTCAGGCCAGCCGCGGTGAACAGCGCGGTGTTGTTGTCGTCGTCGGCCAGGGCGACGTTGCCGGCGGTCCAGTTGCTCGTCGGGTTCACCGTGGTGGCGGAGAACGCGGCGTACGAGGCGGTGGAGACGACGGCGCCCGACGCGACGAGGGCGGCGGGGATGGCGATCCAGGCGGCGAGGCGGGCAGCACGAGGAGTGACACGAGGCATGGCGGTGCTCCAGAGGAGAAGAGGTCTGATCGGTTGGTTCGGCCGGGACCGCGATGGTTTGAGTCGCGCTGCATGCCGGGGTGGTGCCGTGTACTGGTTGGTACGACGATCAAGTTACTTGGTCCGAGAGTGGCTCACAAGACCGAGGATCACCCCCTCTGCTGGGGTCACGAGAACTACCTCAATCAATGAGATACTTGCTCGATGAGCAGTACGGTGCCGGTCACCTCCCCCTCGACGCCCGTACCGCCCCACGCCGACGACCTCGTGGACCTGGTGACCGCGTTCCGCCTGCTGCAGACGCAGCACTCGCGTGTGCTCCACCACGAGAGCAGCACCCGCGGGCTGAACGCCACCGACAGCCGCTTCGTCTTCTTCCTGGCCGCAGCCGACGACGCTGGCGTCACCCCGAAGCAGGCCGGCGAGTACCTCGAGCTGTCGACGGGGGCGATGACCTCGCTCATCGACCGGCTCGAACAGCGGGGGCACATCGCGCGTCGCCCGAACCCGGGCGACCGCCGCAGCATCCTGCTCCACCTGACGCCGTCCGGCGAAGCCATCGCGCAGCAGATCGGCGCCGTCTGGTCGGCGTCGTTCCGGGAGGCCATCGCCCCCGAGGACCGCCGCGCCCTCGCCGAGGCGTTCACGCGGCTCGGCAGCGCGCTCGCCCGTCGCTCGGGCGCCTCCGTCTGAGACCCGGACTGGTGCTGCGCACCCGGGCGTAGGTTCGGGGCATGACCCCCTCAGAACTCCTCATCGAAGCGTTCTCCCGCGTGCCCGAGACCGTCGAGCGGGCCGTCGACGGGCTCTCCGAGGACCAGCTCGCATCACGACCCGGCACGGGCGCCAACACCGTGGCGTGGCTCGCCTGGCACATCGCGCGCGGGCAGGACGTGCAGGTCGCTGCCCTCGCGGGCGCCGAGCAGGTGTGGACCGCGGACGGCTGGTACGACCGCTTCGGGCTGCCCTTCCCCGCGGAGGCGCTCGGCTACGGCATGTCCCAGGACGACGTCGGCCGGGTGCGGGCGTCCGGCGAGCTGCTCACCGGGTACCTCCGCGCCGTGCACGAGCGGACCGTCGCCTACCTCGGCACGCTCGGACCGGACGACCTCGACGCCGTGGTGGACGATGCGTGGGACCCGCCCGTCACCGCGGGCGCCCGGCTCGTCAGCATCCTCGACGACTGCACGCAGCACGCCGGGCAGGCCGGCTACGCGCGCGGGCTGCTGTTCTTCAACCGCTGACGGACAGACGGGAGGCCCGGTGCCAGCTGGCACCGGGCCTCCCGTCCGTCCTGTGCTCGCGTCTAGCGCGCGGCGAGCTCCGCGACGATGCCGTCGCCGGGGCCCGCCTGGACGAGCTCGGCCTCGATCTCGGCGCGCTCGAGGATGCCCTCGATCTTCCGGATGCGGCCACGGGGGACGATCGTGACGACGGTGCCCTCCTTGCCGGCACGACCCGTGCGGCCCGAGCGGTGCATGTACGCCTTGTAGTCGTCCGGGGCGTCGGCCTGCACGACGAGCGAGACGTCGTCGACGTGGATGCCGCGCGCGGCGACGTCGGTCGCGACGAGCACGTTCACCCGACCGCTCGTGAGCAGCTGCAGGTTGCGTGTGCGGCGCGACTGGTTCAGGTCCCCGTGGAGCGAGGTCGCGCGGATGCCGGCGTCCTCGAACTGCTCGGCGAGGCGCTCGGCGTAGGCCCGGGTCCGAGCGAAGACGATCGTCTTGCCGTCGCCGGCGACGAGCTCCTCGAGGAGACGGTCCTTCTCGCGCTGCTCGACCACGAGCACGCGGTGGTCGATGGTCGAGGACGCCTGGTCCTCACCCGCCACCTCGTGCACGGACGGCTCGTGCAGGAACTGCTCGACGAGCGCCGCGACCTGGGTGTCCAGCGTGGCGCTGAACAGGAGCTTCTGCGCGCGCTTGCCGGCCGGGGTGACCTGGGCCGTGGCCTCGAGGATCTCCTGCACGGGCTCGAGGAACCCGAGGTCGCACATGTGGTCGGCCTCGTCGAGGACGGAGACGACGACCTCGCTGAGGTCGAGCGTGCCCTTCTTCATGAGGTCCTGCACGCGCCCCGGGGTGCCGACGATGATGTCGACGCCGCGCTGGAGGGCGCCCTCCTGGCGGCCGTACGGCACACCGCCGTAGATCTGCGTCGTGAACAGACCGACCGAGCGGGCGATCGGCTGCACCGTGCGGTCGATCTGCAGGGCGAGTTCGCGGGTCGGCGCGAGGATGAGCGCACGCGGGGCGCGGCCCATCTTGCGCTTCGTGCCGCCGCCGTTCTCCATGAGCTTCTCGACGAGCGGCGCACCGAACGCGATGGTCTTGCCGGAGCCCGTACGGCCACGCCCGAGGACGTCCTTGCCGGCGAGCACGTCGGGGATCGTCGCGGCCTGGATCGGGAACGGGCTGGTGGCGCCGAGCTCGGCCAGGGCACGCGAGATGTTGCCACCGATGCCGAGGTCGGCGAAGGTCACGCCCTCGACGTCGGCGGCGATGGTCGACTCGGCCTTGAGCTTGTCGAGCTTGACGTCGTCCGCGGGGACGAAGTGGCCGCCGCGTGCAGCGGGGGCCTCGCGGTCGTCGCGGTCGAAGCGGCGCTGGGGACGCTCGTCGTTGTCACGACGGGGGGCACGGTCGTCGCGGTTGAACGTGCGCGGCGCACGGTCGTCGCGGTCGAAGCGGCGCGGGGCGCGGTCGTCGTTGTCTCGACGCGGGGCACGGTCGTCGCGGTCGAACCGGCGCTGGGGACGCTCGTCGTTGTCACGACGGGGCGCGCGGTCGTCACGGTTGAACGTGCGCGGCGCACGGTCATCACGGTCGAAGCGACGCGGGGCGCGGTCGTCGTTGTCACGACGGGGCGCACGGTCGTCACGGTTGAACGTGCGCGGGGCACGGTCGTCGCGGTCGAACCGGCGCTGCGGGCGCTCGTCGTTGTCACGACGCGGGGCGCGGTCGTCGCGGTCGAAGCGACGCGGGGCACGGTCGTCGTTGTCACGACGAGGCGCGCGGTCATCACGGTTGAACGTGCGCGGCGCACGGTCGTCACGGTCGAAGCGACGCGGGGCACGGTCGTCGTTGTCACGACGAGGCGCGCGGTCATCACGGTTGAACGTGCGCGGCGCACGGTCATCACGGTCGAAGCGACGCGGGGCGCGGTCGTCGTTGTCGCGACGGGGCGCACGATCGTCGCGGTTGAAGCTGCGCGGAGCGCGCTCGTCGCGGTCCGAACCGCGCGCGGGACGGCCCGCACCGCGGGGCTCCCACGCCGGACGGCTGCCGCGGCTGTCGCGCGGGTCCCAGTTCGGGCGGCTCGGGCGCTCGCCCTGCGACGAACGGTTGCGGCGGTCGTCAGCGTCCCAACGCTGCTTCTGACGGGGGGCAGTGGGCTCCGGGGCACGGAAGCCGCGGTGCTTGCTGCTGCGAGCGGCAGGGGTGCCGTTCGGGTGACGGGCTCGATCGGAGGCGCGGTTGTCCGCGCCCTTGTCGTAAGGGGCCATGAGTGCTTTCCGGGGTGCAGACGTACCACGCAGCCCGGCAGCGACATCGGCGGGGGCGGTTCGTGGAGAGGGGGTTCATCCCGTCGTCGATCGACGTGATTCCAGCCCTCGAACTACACAACACCCAAACACGTCCGCGGCTCGCAGCCGCGGTGTCGAAGGCCGACCGATCGAGTCTACGCGACCATGCGCATCGACACCAGCCCCGTCGGTCGGCGGGGCCGGTGTCGGCGCGCGAGGAGGGCCTCCTGGCGGGAGGGGCTCAGGACTCGGCGAGCCGCTGTCGTTGCTCGGCCACGTCGAAGTCCGCCGCGGGCCACGAGAGGTGCATGTCCTCGAGCGCGCGGAGCAGGAGCTGCTGGACGGCGAGGCGCGCGTACCACTTGCGGTTCGCCGGCACGACGTACCAGGGCGCGACGGCGGTCGACGTGCGGTCGAAGGCGATCTGGTACGCCTGCTGGTAGTCGTCCCAGCGCAGGCGCTCGTCGATGTCGCCCGGGTTGAACTTCCAGTGCTTGTCCGGGCGGTCGAGGCGGTCGCCCAGGCGGGCGCGCTGCTCGTCCTTCGAGATGTGCAGCATCACCTTGACGATGGTGGTGCCCTGCGCCGCGAGTCGGCTCTCGAAGTCGACGATCGCGCCGTAGCGACGCTCGATCTCCTCCGGCGGGGCGTACCCGTGGACGCGCTGGACGAGGACGTCCTCGTAGTGGGAGCGGTCGAAGACACCGAGCTGCCCGGCGGCCGGGAGCTGCCGTTCCACACGCCAGAGGAAGTCGTGCTCGCGTTCTTCTGCCGTCGGTGCCTTGAACCCGGCGTAGTGCACGCCGTTCGGGTCGACGGCGCCGACGACGTGGGACACGATGCCGCCCTTGCCCGCGGTGTCCATCGCCTGCAGCACCAGGAGCACGCGGCGCTCGTCACCCGCGGTCGCAGCGGCCCACAGGCGTTCCTGCAGGGCAGCGAGTCGGTCGGCACCGGCGGCGAGGGACTCGAGGCCGTCGATCTTGCGACCGGGGAAGCCCGGGGTGCCGTCGGGGTCGACGTCGGCGAGCCGGAAGCCCTCGTCGACACGGAGGAGCGGTTCGGGATCGGCGTTCCAGGCCTTGCGTCGACTCACGGGTCCTCCTGCTTCGACGGTGACGGGTCGCCCTCATCCTGGCACCCCCGGGTGTCCTCCGTGCTGCGATCGCCCACACCTGGGGATACCGTTGTCGGCGATGAGGTCCGGCCGTCGCACCCTGCTCGCGCTCGTCGCCGCGATCGTGGCGCTCGGCGCGGTCGCGTCGTGCAGTGCCGACCCCGCCGGCGACGGCAACGAGACCGTCACCGCTGGCGCCGTCATCTACCCGCTGTCGTTGCGGTACCACGGCATCGACGTCGTCTCGGACGTGCCCTACGGCGCGGACCGGCTGCAGCGGCTCGACGTCTGTCTCCCGGCGGACAGCGCACCGGGCACGACCGCGACGCCCGAGGGGGCGGCGTCAGCGACAGCCGCTGCCGACGCCGCGACTGCGCCGGAACCCGTCGCACCGGAGGCGACGGGTGGCACGAGCCCCTCACCGACCGCACCTGCCACGGCCGACCCGTCGGCGCTCGAGAAGGCCGCCACCGGGACCCGCCCGGCCGTGATGATGGTGCACGGCGGCAGCTGGTCGCACGGGGACAAGGCCACCGCGGCCTACCGGTCCGTCTGTCAGTACCTGGCGTCCGCGGGCTTCGTCACGTTCAACGTCGACTACCGCCTGGCCCCGACCGACCCCTTCCCCGCCGGGCTCGACGACGTCCGACGGGCGCTCGACTGGGTGTTCCGACCCTCGACGCTCGAGACCTACGACGTCGACGCGGACCGGGTCGGGGTGTTCGGCGGGAGTGCCGGCGGCAACCTCGTGTCGATGCTCGCCGTCGAGGACCACCGCTCCACCGCGTACGCCGACGGCGACCGGATCCGCGCGGTCGTCGACCTGAGCGGACCGTCGGACCTCACCAGCCGCTCGACCGCGTCCGACGGGGTCGCGGCGGCGTTCCAGCGGAAGCAGCTGCTCTACCTCGGCTGCACGCGGTACGACGCCTGCCCCGCGGCCGAGCGGGCGTCCCCGCGCTACAACGTGACCGCGGACACCGCACCCTTCTTCATCGGGCACTCCACGCGCGAGTTCATCCCGATCTGGGAGTCCCAGGACTTCGCCTCCGCCCTGCGCGACGAGGGCGTCCCGGTGACCTTCGTCGCGGTCGAGGGCACCGCGCACTCGATCGCCCAGCTCGACCAGGCGATGAGCGAGCGGGTCGTGCGGTTCCTCCGGCGCACGCTGCGCTGAGGGCGCTTCCGGTCGGTCACACCGCGGACCGGAGCTGTACCCCGGGCGGGTGCCACCCGGAGTCGGGACTGCCGTCGGACGACCCTCCGGACGAGACTTCCCGGGTGACCGACACCTCGACCCTCCTCGTCCGCCCTGCCGTCTCCTGGCAGCACCGCTCGCTCGCCACCACCGCGGCAGAGCTGCTGCTCGGGCTGTCGTTCATGGTGACCGTGGCCTTCGCGGGCTGGGGTGCGGCGACCGGACACTCCTCGCCGGTGGCACAGCTCGGCGCCGTCGTGTTCCTCGTGACGTTGACCGTCGTCCTGGTGAACTGGTTCACGCAGCTCGAGGTCGAGGACGCCGAGGCGCGCTAGCCCTCGGTCCGGCCGGCTCGGCGGTCACTGCGCCGCTCGAGCATCCGTTCCACCAGGAAGTACAGCGCCGGCAGCACGATGAGCGTCAGCAGCGTCGAGGACACCAGCCCGCCGATCACCACGAGCGCGAGCGGCTGCGAGATGAAGCCGCCCTTCCCGGTGACCCCGATCGCCATCGGCATCAGCGCGAAGATCGTCGCGAGCGCGGTCATCAGGATCGGTCGGAGTCGTCGTGTGGCGCCCTCCACCAGGGCCTCGCGCACGCGGAGCCCTCGGCGTCGGTACTGGTTCACGAGGTCGATGAGCACGATCGCGTTCGTCACGACGATGCCGACGAGCATGAGCACGCCGATGAGCGACGCCACCCCGAGCGGGATGCCCGACACGAGCTGCAGCAGGATCGCCCCCGTCGCCGCGAACGGCACGGACACGAGCAGCAACACCGGCTGGTACAGGTTGCGGAACGTCGCGACCATGACCACGTAGACGATCAGGATCGCCACCAGCGCCGCGAGCAGCAGCTGGCTGAACGCCGACGACTGGCTCGACGCGACGCCGCCGATCGACGCGGATGCGCCCTTCGGCAGGTCCAGCTGGTCCACCGCCGCGGTCACGGACTGCACCGCCGCACCGAGGTTCGCCGAGTCCGGGGTCACCGTGATGGTTGCAGTGCGGACCGCGTCGGTCGTGGTGACCGTCGTCGGTCCGTCCGCGCGCTCGACCGTCGCGACGTCGGACAACGGGACGGGACCCGTCGCCGTCGGCACGGAGAGTGACCGCAGCGCCTCGATCGTCGTGGGCGGTTCCGGGTCGGCGATGTAGACGTCGAGGGTGGCGTCCTCGATCTCGACGGAGCCGGTGTCGCGCGGCGACACCGACGCGGCGACGAGTCCGCCGACCTGGGTCTCGGTGAGCCCGAGCTCGGCGGCCTTCGCGCGGTCGACCCGCACGGCCAGGTAGGGCTCGGCCGCGGACAGGTTGCTCGACGCGCCGGTGGTGTCGTCCAGGCCCCGCATGGTCGACAGCACCTGGCCTGCCGCCGTCTTGAGCTGCGCCTGGGTCGGCGCCGTGACGTCGACCTCGATGTCGCTGCTGCCACCGAACGCGCCGCCGGCCGAGGAGAGTGCGACGTCGCCGGCGCCCTTGAGCCCGTCGAGGCGCTTGCGGGTGTCGGACTGGATCCGGGTCTGGTCGGCGCCGGAGGTCGTGGTGACCGCGTACTGGATCGATGCCGACCCGCCGCCGCCGAACGCGGCCTGGATCGACTGCCCGCTCGACCCGATCGTGGTCTGGACGGTCTCGACGCCGTCGACCGCGCGCAGTTCGCGCTCGACCTTCCGGGCTGCGTCCGACTGGACGTCGAGCGAGGTGCCCGGCTCGAGGTCCTGCGTGACCGTGAACGTGTTCTGGCCGGAGTCGCCGAGGTAGTTCGTCTTCACGAACGGCAGCGCGGCGGCCGTCCCGCCGAGGACCAGCACGGCGAGGAGGACGACGACCCACGGGAACCGCAGCACCCAGTGCAGCACCGGCTGGTACCCGCGCCGGAGCCGGTCAGGAGCACCGGCGTCGTGCAGGTCGTCCGCGCTGCTGAGTGTGGTGCTCCTGGCAGACGTCGACGTGGGCGCAGCCGCCCCCGCGTGCTTGTGGCTCTTCGGCGCACGGAGGAACCAGTACGCCAGCACCGGCACGATCGTCAGCGAGACGAGCAGTGACGCCACCAGGGCCATCGACACGGTGAGCGCGAACGGCCGGAAGAGCTCACCCACGAGCTCGGCGACGAACGCCACCGGCAGGAACACCACGACGGTCGTCACGGTGGACGCCGTCACGGCGCCGGCGACCTCGCGCACGCCGTCGAGCACGGCCTGGCGCCGGTCGACCCCGGGTTGCAGGTGCCGCTTGATGTTCTCGATCACGACGATGGAGTCGTCCACCACGCGGCCGATCGCGATCGTCAGCGCGGCGAGCGTGATGATGTTGAGCGTGTACCCGGCGGCCCGCATGCCGATCGCCGCGAGCAGCACCGAGACCGGGATCGAGATCGCGGTCACGAGGGTGGACCGCCACGACAGCAGGAACACCAGGATCACGACCACGGCGAACCCGAGCCCGAGCAGGCCCTCTTCCGCCAGGGAGTCGATCGACTGCTGGATGTAGGGCGCCTGGTCGAACACGACCGTGATCTTCGGGTCCCCGGTGATCTTCGACTCGATGCCGGGCAGGGCGTCACGGACCGTCGTGGAGACGTCCACCGTGTTGGCCTGCTGGGTCTTGGTGATCGCGATGGTCAGTGCCTGTTCACCGTCCACGCGGCTGATCGACGTGCGCGGGGACTCCTTGATCGCGACCGTCGCGACGTCCCCGAGCGTGGTCGCCTCGGGGGCACCGGTCACGTCCTTGCCGCCGGTCAGGGGCAGGGCTGCGATGTCGGCGGTCGACGCGATGCGCTCACCGGTCTGCACCGAGAGCGTCGAGCCGTCCTGCGTCAGGCTGCCGCCGGGGATGAGCGTGCCGTTGTCGTCGAGGGCGTCGGAGATGGCGGTCTCGGACAGGCCCCTGGCAGTGAGCTCGTCGCGGTCGGGGGTGATCACCACGCGACGGCCCGGGTTGCCGAAGACGTCGGCCTCGCGCACGCCGTCGAGCTTCTCGATGTCCGGGATCGCCGTCGCGTTCAGGCGGTCGACGAGCTGCTCCTGGTCGCCCTCGGCGGACACGGCCAGCTGGAGCACTGGCAGGTCGTCGAAGGACCCGGTGACGATCTGCGTCTGCACGGAGTCCGGCAGCGAGAGGGCGTTGACGACGGTCTGGATCTTGTCCTCGGCGCTGGCGAGGTTGGACCCGTAGTCGAACTCGGCGGAGACGACGCTCTGCCCGGTCGACGACGTCGCGGACGTGGACTTGAGGTCGGGCACCGCCTGGATGCCCTGCTCGATCTTCGTGGAGACGTCGTTCGACACGACCTGTGGCGTCGCGCCCGGGTAGGCGCTGACGATCGCGATCTGTGGGAACTGGACGCTCGGGATGAGCTCCTGCTTGAGGCTGGTGAGCGCGATCCCGCCGAACACCGCGACGACGACGGTCACGAGCGCGATGAGCGCGCGGTTCCGCAGGCTGAAGACCGAGAGGAGGTGCACCCTCCGATCCTCGCAGGCAGGGCTGACAGCGGACGGATCAGCACCGTTGCCGGATCAGCAGCGGCGGCGAACCAGCAGCAGCCGCGTCAGCTCACCAGGACGTACGCACCGAGCACCCCGACGGTCCCGAGCACGCCGCACCCGAGCGCCACGACCCGTCCCACCGGTGTCCGCGCGACCACGACCCCGACGAGCAGCACGGCCGCCCCGACGACGATCTCGACGACCCACGTCGCCACACCCGTGGTCTCGGCGACCTGGAGCAGGCAGCGGATGCCCTCACCGACGAGCACGGCGGCGGTCACCCCGAAGGCGGCTCCACGCCAGCGGCCGTCCCGGGAGCGGACGGCGACGGCCACGGCTCCGGCGAGCGCCCCGGCGGGGAAGCCCATCAGCACCCAGAAGCTCGTGATGGACAGCACGTCCGGGAACCCGCGCAGGTTGGAGGCCGCCCAGTACCCGACGTGCAGGAGCTCGAGCAGGACGATGCCGGTCACCATCGCCACGGGCAGCCCGACCCGTCCATTACGCACCCGCATGACGAGCAGCAGCGCGACGGCGACGATGAACCAGGGTCCGGCCGAGTTGGCGACGCTCGACAGCCCGGTGACGCCCTGGCCGTAGGACGTGAGCACCCCCGCGAGCAGCGCCCCGCCGAACGCCATCGAGACCCGGGCGGCCACGGGCACGGCCGGGATCGCGGGGACGGAGCTGCTCGCGCTGATCGGTGTCATGCGCCCAGCATCGCGGGCCGGTGGAGCGCCGTCGTCCCACCAGGGAGCCAGCCGGGTCCACCGACAGGATGACCCCGCCCGCCTCACACCACCGCGGCCAACGACCCCCGCGCCCCGGCAGACGCCCCGCCGACCCGACCCCACGCCCGCTCGAGCACGTCGACCATCCGCACCCGGTCCGCGGGCGGCATCGTGAACGGCACCCGGAGGAACCGCTCGAACCCACCGTCCGGCCCGAACACCCCGCCGGACGCCAGCACCACGCCCTCGGCCCGCGCGGCGAGCACCAGCGCGCTGGACACCGGCCGACCGAGCCCGACCCACGTCGTCAACCCGCCCGCCGGCGACGGCACGTCCCACTCCGGCAGTCGCGTGCGCAACGCCCCCACGACCTCGTCGCGACCCTGCCTGAGGGCGGTGCGCCGAGCCTCCAGGACGGCCTCGGTCCGCGGGACCAGCTCGCGCGCGACCAGCTGGTCGAGCACCGGCGTGCCCAGGTCGCCCGTCGGGCGGGCGAGCAGCAGGCGCTGCAGCAGCGCCGGTGCCGCGCGGATCCAGCCGATCCGCAGCCCGCCCCAGAACAGCTTGGCAGCGGACCCGATCATCACGACGTCCTCGCTCAGCGTGGCCAGGGGCACGGCGGCAGGTCCGTCGATCCGCAGCTCCCCCATCGTCTCGTCGGCGATCACCGTCGTCCCCACGGAGGCGGCGACGTCGACCAGGAGCGCGCGGACCTCGGCCGACATGGTCGCGCCGGTCGGGTTGTGCAGCTCCGGCATCACGTACGCGACCGCCGGGGCCGAGCGCCGCAGCGCCGTCTCGAGCACCCCGGTGTCCCATCCGCCGCGGGCGTCGACGGGCACGCCGACGAGTCGGCCGCCGGCCTCGCGGAAGGCCTCGTGCGCGTGCGGGTACGTCGGCGACTCCACGAGCACGCCGTCCCCCCGTCGGACGAGGACCCGCGCCAGGAGTGCGATCGCGTGCTGCGCTCCGATGGTCACGATCACCTGGTCGGAGGATGTCGGCAGGCCTCGATCCGTGTAGCGCGATGCGATGGCCGCACGGAGGCCCGGGTCGCCGACGGTGTCGTACCCGATCCCGGCGAGCGCCGCCGGGACGTGCCGCATCGCCCGTTCGACGGCGTCCCCGACCCCGGGAGCCGCGTGCATGGCGGCCTTCCGCAGGTCGAGCACGTCCCCCGCGACGACACCGCCGAGTCGTTCCGGGTCCGGCCGCCCCGCCAGGTCCGCCGGCAGCCGCACGACGCTGCCGGACCCACGGAGGGAGACGAGGAAGCCGTCCTCGCGCAGCCGGGCGTACGCGTTCGCGACGGTCGTCCGTGAGACCCCGAGCGCCTCCGCCAGTCCGCGTTCCGCGGGCAGTCGCGCCCCGAGCGGCACCCGGCCGTCGATGACGAGGACCCGGACGGCGTCAGCGAGCGCCTCGTACGCCGTGGCGTCGGAGTCGGTGCGCCACTCGCTGAGCAGCAGGGCGGCGGAGCGGGCGCTGAGGAGGACCGGGGTCATGGGGACCACGCTAGCGAGATTGGCTCTCGACGGGCAGTCCAATCGAAGGGAGCATCAGATCATGTCGCGCCCGACCTCCCTCACGCTCCGGACCCTGCAGCTGCTCGTCGGCCTGTTCCTCTACGGCGCCTCGACCGCCCTGCAGGTCCGTGCGGTCGTCGGCGTCTCGTCGTGGACCGTCCTGACCGAGGGGCTGGAGCACGTGGTGCCGTGGTCGTTCGGCCTCATCACCGTCGTGTCGAGCGGCGTCATCCTGCTGTTCTGGATCCCGCTCCGCCAGAAGCCCGGGGTCGGGACGCTGCTCAACGCCCTGCTGATCGGCCCCGCCGCCGACCTGGTCCTGTGGCTCGTGCCGTCGCCCGACGGCCTGGTCGCGCGGATCGGGCTCTTCGTCGCCGGCCTGGTCCTGCTGGCCGTGGCGACCGCGTTCTACATCGGCGCCGGCTTCGGCACGGGAGCGCGCGACGGGCTGATGGTCGGCCTGCACCAGCGGCTCGGCTGGCCGATCTGGCTCGCCCGCACCCTGATCGAGGTCGCCGTGGTGATCGTCGGCTGGTTCCTGGGCGGGGACGTCGGTGCCGGCACGGTGGTCGCCGCGTTCGCCATCGGCCCGATGGTCCAGCCGATGATGCCGGTCTTCCGCCGCTTCCCGTGGAGTCCCGAGCGGTCGGGTCACGTCCCACCCGGCCAGGAGGCCCGCCCCACCCCCGCCCCGGAGCCCACGCCCGCCCCGTGACGGGGCGCCCGCCCCCATGCCAGCGTCGAGGGAGGGAGGAGGGGTGGCGGGAGTCCAGACTCGCGATGTATCGTGACTCCCACAACGCGATACATCGCGAGTTCGAGGAGGCAACATGGCACAGGAGAAGTGGCTCGTCGAGGAGCCCAAGGTCATCGACACCGGCATCGTCCGGTCCGTGCGCGTCGGACTCGTGGGCGGACAGGTCGACGTCGTCGCACACGACGAGCCGACCGCACGCGTCGAGGTGCACAGCGTGTCGGGCAAGCCGCTCAAGATCGAGCTCGACGGCGACACGCTCACCGTCGACCACCCGCAGATCCGCTGGGACGACCCGATCGGCTTCCTGCGGTCCTTCCGTGGCTCGGCCCGCGCGGACGTCAGCATCCTGGTGCCCCGCGACGCCGGTGTCACCCTCGGGGTCGTCTCCGCGGGTGCACTGCTCTCGGGCACGAACCGCGGCGCGACGCTGAACACCGTCTCCGGTGACCTGGTCGTCGACGGCGTGGCCGGTGACGTCACCGTGAACGCGGTGAACGGCTCCACCACGATCCACGACCTCGACGGCGCCCTCACGGTGCACACGGTGTCGGGCGACGTCGTCGCGACCGGCGAGATCCCGCGCTTCTCGGCGGACGGCGTCTCGGCAGACGTCGTGCTCGACCTGCGCGGCACCCCTGACGCCGCCAAGGTGAACACGGTGTCCGGCTCGGTGAGCGTCCGGCTCGAGGACGGTGTGCCCTTCCGCTGCACCGTCAGCACGGCGACCGGCAAGCTGCAGTTCGACGACGCCGAGATCAACGGCGTGCGCGGCTCGTACGTCAAGCAGGGCGGCGAGCTCTCCGGGCAGTGGCTCGACCTCAAGGTGAACTCGGTCTCCGGCGACATCGCGGTGCTGCACGCGCCGCCGGCTGCCCCGACGACACAGACGACGACGCCCCCGACGACGGCGTACACCGCGCCCGACTCCGCGACGGACGCACACGGCACCACCGGCACGCACGGCACCACCGACGAGACCGAGGCACCCGCCCACGGGACCGGTACTGCCCCCGTCGACCCGACCACGACCGACGAGACCGAGGCACCCGCATGAGCCCCGTCTTCGCCCACGGCCAGCTGCGCCTGTACCTCCTCGTCCTGCTCGCCGACCACCCGATGCACGGGTACGAGGTCATCCAGGCCCTCGGCGAGCGCTTCGGCGGCACGTACGTCCCGAGCGCCGGCACCGTCTACCCGCGCCTGGCCAAGCTCGAGGACGAGGGCCTGGTCTCGAAGACCGTCGACGGCCGCAAGACCGTCTACGCGATCACCGAGGCCGGCCGCGCCGAGCTCACCGCCCGCGCCGACGAGATCGCCGACGTCGAGTCCGGTGTGAACGACTCCGTGCGGTCGTTGGCCGACGGCGTCCGCGCCTCGGTCGGTGACGCGATGCGCTCGCTCCGCGCCGACCTCGCCGCGTCCGCACAGGGCGCCAGCACCGAGGAACCGACGTCCGTCCCCTCGGAGAGCGCGCGGGTCCTCCGCGAGCTCGAGATGGCCCTGTCGTCGTTCCGGCAGCAGGTCCGCGCCGACCTGCGTCGTCGCGCCACCCGCGGCACGCTCGGCGCCGACACCGTGACGCGCCTGCGCGACGGCCTGGAGGCCCTGCGCCGGTCGCTCTGACCGCTCGCGCCGGCGGGACGGGAGCGACCACGGCCTCCCGTCCGCCGGCACGGCCGGCCCGCCACATCAGCGCGTGGACCGGACCATCGCTTCCCTGTCCGTCCGCACAGTGTTGACTCGCGCGCGGATGTGAGTAGGTTTGCCGCTCGTGACGAACGAGATCCGGTCGCTGAAGTCGCGGCTGATCGGGGATCCGCTCCCCTCCGAGAAGCTCGAGGGACAGCTCCTCCCGAAGCACCTCGCGCTCCCCATCTTCGCGAGCGACCCCCTCTCCTCGGTGGCGTACGCCCCGCAGGAGCTGCTGATGATCCTGCTGCTCGGCGGGATGGCGTTCCTCACCTTCGCGCCGTGGGTCGCTGCGCTCGTCGTGCTCTTGCTCGTCGTCGTGGTCGCGTCCTACCGCCAGCTCATCAAGGCGTACCCGTCCGGCGGCGGTGACTACGAGGTCGCGCACCGGAACCTCGGCGAGAAGGCCGGGCTCGTCGTGGCCAGCGCCCTGCTCGTCGACTACGTCATGACCGTGGCGGTGTCGGTGGCATCGGGCGTGGACAACATCATCTCCGCGCTGCCGATGCTGAACCCCTTCCGCGTCGAGCTCGCGCTCGTCTTCGTCGTGCTGCTCGCGGCGGCGAACCTGCGGGGCGTCCGGGAGTCGAGCAAGGCCTTCGCCGTCCCGACCTACCTGTTCGTGGCCAGCGTCTTCGTGATGGTCGTCACCGGCCTGGTCCGGGTCGCCGCGGGCCACCCTCCCGTCGCGGAGTCGGCCGGGTACACGGTGCAGAACGTCGAGCACACCACGCAGGCGGCGTTCATCCTGCTGCTCCTCCGCGCGTTCGCGTCCGGCTGCTCGGCGCTGACCGGTGTCGAGGCGATCGCGAACGGCGTGCAGGCCTTCCGCCGACCCAAGGTGCGGAACGCCCAGGCGACCCTGGTGGCCATGGGCGGCATCGCGATCGTCCTGTTCATCGGGCTCATCACGCTCGCGCTCGTGTCCCGGGTGCACTACGCCGAACGGGCCTGCGACCTGGTGGGCTTCGCGAACTGCGCGACGACGCCACAGCGCTCCCTGATCGCGCAGATCGCGGCGGCCACGTTCGGGGACAACTCCGTGCTGTTCTTCGTGATCCAGGCGACGACGGCCGCGGTGCTGCTCCTGGCGGCGAACACCGCGTTCAACGGGTTCCCGCTGCTCGGCTCGATCCTGGCGCGGGACTCCTACGCCCCGAAGGCCCTGTCGACGCGCGGCGACCGGCTCATCTACTCGAACGGCGTCATCGTGCTGGCGCTCGTCGCGGCCGCGCTGCTGGTGGTCTACCGGGCGAACGTGACGAGCCTCATCCAGCTCTACATCATCGGCGTCTTCGTGTCGTTCACGCTCGGCCAGACGGGCATGGTCGTGCACTGGACCAGGCTGCTCCGCGCCGACCGGGACGGCACCGCGTCCGAGCCCGTGCACCGCGGCCAGGTCGTGCGGTCGCGGACGATCAACGCGATCGGGGCGACGTTCACCCTGGTCGTCCTGGTCATCGTCACGATCACGAAGTTCACGCACGGCGCCTGGCTGGTGTTCCTCATCATGCCGGTGCTCTACGTGCTGATGCTCGGCGTGAACCGCTACTACCGTGACGTCAAGCACGAGGTCGAGGCCGACGTCGAGACCCAGTTCGGCGCGACCGGCGACCACGCGATCGTCCTGGTGAACAAGCTGCAGAAGCCGGTGCTCAAGGCGCTCGACTACGCCATCGCGGCGAAGCACGCCGGGCTCGAGGCCGTGCACGTGGCCATCGACGACGCCGACGCCGCACACCTCCGCCAGCAGTGGGCCGAGCACGGCATCGAGGTCCCGCTGACGATCGTCCCGAGCCCGTACCGCGACATCTCGATGCCGCTCATCTCCTACATCAAGGCGCACCGGGCAGCGCACGGGTCCGAGGTCGTCACGGTCTACACGCCGATCTTCGTCGTCGGACACTGGTGGGAGGGCCTGCTGCACAACCACCGCGGCCGTCGGATCCGGCGGAAGCTGCTGCTCGTGCACGGGGTGACCGTCGCCCTGGTGCCGTGGCTCCTGGACTCCTCGGAGCTGCTCTACGGCCGTCGCTCGCGCCCGTTCCCCGGGCAGGACCGCCGCGGTGAGCCCGTGCGACCCCCGCTCCGCCGGTCGCCGAACGGTGTCTTCCGCAGTGAAGAGGAGGACCGCATCCTCCGATCGGCCCAGCGGAACAGCCTGCAGTCGCGCCGTGCGACCCGACCGGCCGGCCCCGCCGAGGGTGTCGACCCGGCCCTCTGCACCGGCGAGATCCGTGCCCTGGTGGCGGCGTCCGCCGCGCGCAGGCCGACGTCCTCGGAGTGAGCCGAGCCTCCCGGAATACGATGTGACCCCATGACCAACGCTCCCGAACTGCGCACCTGGGCGACGTTCGACGGCCACGGCGGCAAGGTGTCGAAGCGCGTCGAGGTCCTCGACCACGCCGACGACCGGTACGAGGGCCTCGTCGCCGTCCGCGGCGAGCACCCGCTCGGTGCGCTCGACGAACGCGCCGTCGACGACGACGCCGAACTGGCGCGCGGCGTCGCGAGCATCGGCTGGGTCGACCCGGCCACCCTCCGCGACTGGTACCGGCCCGACCGGGTCGTCGTGCCCCTCGTCGAAGCCCGCCGCTCCGGCCTGGAGCCCGGTGTCTACGCCGACACCCGCGGACGCGGTCGCGTCCGGATCGACAGCCAGGAGGCCCACCTCGGCTCCGACGGTCGGCCCGCCTTCCGCGCACTGGCCGCGTCCGGCGTCGTGGACGCACCGCTGCCGAAGGACCAGGTGGTCCGGCTGGTCACGGTCACCGCCGACGCCTCGACGTCGACCGGGGCCGCCGGCCTCGAGATCGTCACGACGCCGATCAGCCCGCTGCTGGCGCCCGGCACCTACCCGGCATTCGCGGACGACGTGCCCGGGCTGCCGCCGCGCACACCCTCCGGTCGGGTGGAAGTCCGTGCGACGGTGCTCCTCGACGGCTCCCTGCACCCGGTCGAACGCCTCGACGAGCCGGGCAACACGCTCTGGGTCACGCGGGACGGGCGGTCGGTGCCGCTCGCGGCGAACGAGGTCGGCCCGGACCTGGTGCGGTACACGAGCGTGCCGGTGGACGAGTCGGGCGCCGCGTAGCGCCTTCCGGCCCGCGGACCGTCGGGTGTCAGTGGGTGCGGCGTAGCGTCCGTGCCATGACCGACGCATCCTCCTCCCCGTCCCCTTCCGAGTCCTCCACCGACGGCGAGACCCTCGGCGGGGCCCGTCCCGACCCCTCCACCACCGCGAGCAAGGACCCGGAGCAGTGGGTCACCGGCGACGAGCCCATGACCGGCCCGCAGCGCAGCTACCTCGACACCCTGGCTCGTGAGGCCGGCGAGGAGCTCTCCGCCGACCTGACCAAGGCCGAGGCGTCCGAGCACATCGACCGCCTGCAGCACCAGACCGGCCGCGGCACCCCCGACGGCGAGGCCTCGGACTCCGGCACGATCGGCGCCACGTCCTGACCCGACGCTGACCCCGTCGCCCCGTGCGACGTCGGCCACCCCGTACGAGCCGCTGTGCTCGCTCGGGGTGGCCGTTCCCGTTCCGCCTGGGCATGCCCTGGACATGTCGGGCGAGAACCCCCGACAGCTCGGATGCGTGACACGTCACCTCGTACGGTCGTGGCCATGCGAACGACATCGACATCCATCGGCCTGATCGTCCTCCGCGTCGTCCTCGGGGTGGTCTTCATCGCCCACGGAGCCCAGAAGGTCGGGCAGGGCATCCCCGCCGTGGCCTCGGGCTTCTCCGGCATGGGCGTCCCGTTCGCCGAGGTCGCAGCGCCGCTGGTCGCCGGGCTCGAGCTCGTCGGCGGTGCGCTCCTGGTGCTCGGGGTCGCGACGCGGGTCGTCGCGGCGCTGCTCGCGGTCGACATGGTGGTCGCGGGGGTGCTGGCACACGGTGACGCCGGGTTCTTCGCGCAGCAGGGCGGCTTCGAGTTCGTGCTCGTGCTGGCCGCCGGCGCGCTCGCGGTCGCGTTGACCGGGCCCGGGCGGTTCTCCCTCGACGCGGTCGTGCTGCGTGCGCGTCGCCGCCGCGGTGGCGTCGAGGAGCCCCTGGCCGCGTAGGGCCGCGCAAGTGGGGCGGCTCGGTGCGAGGTCATGCACCTCGTGCGGGGCTGTCGGCGCGCACCGGGTGTGCGACCTCGCACGGGCCGGAGGACCTCGCACGGTGCGGGGTCAGGACGCGTCGAGCGCTGCCACCACCTGGCGGGCGATCCGCCGACCGGCCCGGTTCGCCCCGATCGTCGACGCCTGCGGACCGTACCCGGCGAGGAAGAGCCGGGGTTCGTCCTCCGAGCGCCCGTCGGCCACGACCACGCCGCCCTTCGCCGTCCGCAGGTGCAGGGGTGCCAGGTGCCGCAGGTCGGCGCGGAAGCCCGTGGCCCAGATGACCGCGTCGGCGTGCACGTGCTCGCCGTCAGCGGTCACCACGCCGTGCTCGTCGAACCGCACGAACACCGGCTCGTCCCGGAGCACCCCACGGTCCAGGCCAGCCCGGATGCGCCGCGACACCGGGACACCGGTGCCGCTGACGATGCTCGGCAGGACCTCGCCGGCACGCGCTGCCCGGTCCTGTTCCTCGACCGCCGCCACCGCGGACTCGACGTCGAGCGCGGATCCGTCGGACCAGACGACCGGGCGCCGGGTGAACCACCGCGTGGACCGGGCGACCCCGTCGAGCTCGAGCAGGAACCCGATCGCGCTGGTGCCGCCCCCGACGACCACGACGTCCTGCCCGGCGAACTCGGCCGCCGACCGGTACTCGGTGGTGTCGACCTGCCGCCCGCCGAACACGTCGCGCCCCGGGTACCAGGGGACGAAGGGTGCGCCCCAGGTGCCCGACGCGTTGACCACGACGTCGGCCAGGATCCGCGCGACCCGTCCGTCCGCACCCCGTGTCGACACGCACAGTCCGGATCCCGCGCGCTCAACGCTCGTCACCTGCACCGGACGCCGCACCCGCAGGTCGTGGTGCTGCTCGAAGCGGCGGTAGTACTCACCGACGACGTCACGCGCGGGTCGGGCACGGTCGGCGTCGTCGAACCGCAGGCCCATCTCGTGCATGCCGGGAAGGTCGTGCACGCGGTGTGCCGCGCCGAGGCGGAGGGCCTCCCAGCGGAACTGCCACGCGCCGCCGGTGCTCGGTGCCCGGTCGAGGACGACCAAGTCCGTCCCGGCCGTCAGCCCGAGTCGCTGCAGGTGCCAGGCGACCGACAGACCGGCCTGTCCCGCACCGATCACCACCACCCGGGCGTGCTGGTCGTCGAGGGTCGGTGTCTGGTCTGTCATCACTTCCGATTCTGCTGGATGCGCAACGCCCGTGGGGCAGGTCCAGATAGGGCTACATGGTAGAGTGATCGGCAGATTTCCAACCACGAACCGTTCGGATTCACCGGGTGACACTCCGCTCCCGACAGACCGGACACGAGCCGACACACGAGGGGGTCACGCATGGGGCGCGGCCGTCAGAAGGCAAAGCACACCAAGGTCGCTCGGGAGCTGAAGTACTTCAGCCCTGAGACGAACTACGGTGCACTCGAACGCGAGCTGTCCACTGGGCAGAACGACGGCGAGGACTACGAGGACCGCTGGGCGGACCAGTACGGTCCAGAGCCGTTGGACGACGACGACGAGCTCGAGACCCAGCAGGACCAGAACAAGTCCGCCTGAGTTCGACTCGACGACGACGCCGCGCAGCCCCTGGGCAGCGCGGCGTTTCCGTGTGCGCGGACGACCGCGCCGCGCTCGGACCCGCCGATCCCCGACTCACGACGACATCGTCGGTGTCGTACGACCTCGACGATGTCGTTCCGAGTCGGCAACGGCCATGCAGCGCCGCGCGCAGCGCCGGGGCGTCAGCCCGCGTACGCCCCGGTCAGCCGCACGGCCCCGCCGTCGACGCCCTTGGCGCCCTGCTCGAAGCCGTCGAGCGCCCTCGAGGACGTCGACACCGCACCGACCGACCACGACGCCATCCCGGCAGCGCCGAGCGACGCGATGACCTCGTCCGCCCGGGACGCCGCCACGACGGCGAACATGCCGATGCCGAGGTTCCAGGTGCCCTCGGTGTCCTCGATCGGGGTGCCGGCCATCTCGGCGAGCACCCGGAAGACGGGCAGGGGCTCCCACGTGGCGCGGTCGACCTCGACCCAGGAGCCGACGGGCAGCACGCGCGCCAGGTTCGCCGCGATGCCACCACCGGTCACGTGCGAGAGCGAGTGCACGGCGCCGGGGAAGGCGTCGAGCAGCGACAGGAGCGGCGTCGTGTAGAGGCGCGTCGGCTCGAGCAGGGCTTCTCCCACCAGGCCGCCGAACTCGGGCAGCGAGTCCGTGTACCCGACGCCGCGCTGCCCCAGGATGTGGCGCACGAGCGAGAACCCGTTCGAGTGCAGGCCGGAGGACGCGATCGCCACGACGACGTCGCCGTCCTTGACCAGGTGTGCGCCGAGCTGCGACGAGGCCTCGACCGCACCCACCGCAGCACCGGCGACGTCGTAGTCGTCGGGCCCGAGGAGCCCGGGGTGCTCGGCCGTCTCGCCGCCGACCAGGGCCGTGCCCGTGTCGGCACAGCCACGGGCGATCCCGGCGACGATGTCCGCGATCCGTGCGGGCACGACGCGGCCGCAGGCGATGTAGTCCGTCATGAACATCGGCTTCGCACCGACCACGACGATGTCGTCGACGACCATGCCGACGAGGTCCTGGCCGATGGTGTCGTGCTTGTCGATCGCCTGCGCGATCGCGACCTTCGTGCCGACGCCGTCCGTGGACGTGGCGAGCAGCGGTCGTGAGAAGTCCTTCAGGAACGACACGTCGTAGAGCCCGGCGAACCCGCCGACACCGCCGAGCACGGACGCGTTGTGCGTCGCCGAGACGGCGGACTTCATGAGCTCGACGGCCAGGTCACCGGCAGCGGTGTCGACGCCGGCCTCGGCGTAGGGGTTGGGCATACGTCGTCCTCCGCGGGGCATGGCAGACTTGTTCGGTACCACCCGATCCTACGGTCTGGAGCACTCCGCGCATGTGCGGCATCGTCGGCCTCGTCAATCAGGGGCCAGCAAACCAATCCATCTACGACGCACTGCTCCTCCTGCAACACCGGGGACAGGACTCGACGGGCATCGCCACGGTCGAGGGGCACATCCACCACATGCACAAGACCCGTGGTCACGTGCGCGAGGCCTTCCGCACCCGTGACATGCGGGCCCTGCTCGGCACGATGGGCCTCGGCCACGTGCGGTACGCCACCAAGGGCACCGCGAGCAACGAGGAAGAAGCCCAGCCGTTCTACGTGAACGCGCCGTACGGCATCGTCCTCGTGCACAACGGCAACCTGACGAACACGCGGGAACTGACGCGCGAGCTGTTCGACATCGACCGTCGGCACCTCAACACCAGCTCGGACACCGAGCTGCTCGTCAACGTCCTGGCGCACGAGCTGCAGGGCCAGGTGCGCGGCCGCGAGCTCGACGCCGGGCAGGTGTTCGACGCCGTCGAGCGCGTGCACGAGCGCGTCGAGGGCTCCTACGCCGCCATCGCCACGATCGCGGGCCACGGGCTGCTGGCCTTCCGCGACCCGTTCGGCATCCGCCCGCTCATCCTCGGACACCGCTTCAGCGACGCCGGCGGCTCCGAGTGGGTCGTGGCGTCCGAGTCGCTCGTGCTCGAGTCGGGCGGGTACGACATCGTCCGCGACGTCGCCCCGGGCGAGGCCGTCTTCATCGAGATGGACGGCACGATGCACGCCCGTCAGTGCGCCAAGAACCCGCGCCTGGTGCCGTGCTCGTTCGAGTACGTCTACCTGGCCCGTCCGGACTCCGTCATGAACGGCATCTCCGTGTACGACGCCCGCCTGCGGCTCGGCAACCGCCTGGCGGACACGATCGAGCAGTACGCCCCCACCGGCGACATCGACGTCGTCATGCCGATCCCGGACTCCTCACGCCCCGCAGCGATGCAGGTCGCGCAGAAGCTCGGCATCGAGTACCGCGAGGGCTTCTACAAGAACCGCTACGTCGGCCGGACGTTCATCATGCCCGGGCAGGCGGAGCGCAAACGCTCGGTGCGCCAGAAGCTCAACGCGATGTCGTCGGAGTTCAAGGGGAAGAACATCCTCATCGTCGACGACTCGATCGTGCGCGGCACGACGAGCAAGGAGATCGTGGAGATGGCCAGGGCCGCCGGTGCGAACGAGGTCACCTTCACCTCCGCCGCTCCCCCGGTCCGGTTCCCGCACGTCTACGGCATCAACATGCCGACGCGGCAGGAGCTCATCGCGCACGACCGCAAGATCCCGGAGATCAACCGGGTGCTCGGCAGCGACCACCTGATCTACCAGGAGATCGGCGACATGCGGGACGCCATCATCGAGGGCTCCGACGTCACCGACCTCGAGATGAGCTGCTTCACCGGCGAGTACGTCACCGGCACGGTCAGCCCCGAGTACCTGTCCTGGGTCGAGGCCAACCAGCTCAGCTGAGCGCGGTCCTGGTCGCGACCAGGACGACGGACGGGAGGCACGGTGCCAGCTGGCACCGTGCCTCCCGTCCGTGCAGGGCCGGCCACGACGTGACCGGGAGCGGTCAGCGCGGCTGGTCGCCGCGGTCGTCGATCTCGCCCTCGACCGTCTCGGGGGGCAGGTCGACGGCGATGCGCTCCGCCGTGAGGCGGGCGGCACGGCGGGCGAGCACGAGGTCCAGGACCACGGCGACGACGGCGCCGACCGCCATGCCGATGGTGACGCCCCAGAGGCCGAAGTAGCCGACCAGACCGCTGAAGCCGACGGTCTCGGTCTTGTCACCGCGGTCGATGTCCATCGTCGCCGCGATGACGATGATCGTGACGAGGAAGCCGAGCAGGGCACCGCCGACGATGAAGACACCGAACTTGGGCGCGCGCCGGATGGTGACCTCGTCCGAGGTCGAAGCGGTGTCGGGTGCGGGCGCGGCAGCGTCGTCAGGGTGGTCGGTGGTGCTCACGGTCCCATTGTCCCCCACCTTGGGACGTGTCGGGGCCTCACGACGGAGGCGGATCCGGGGGATGATGGTTCCGTACCGCTTGGTATCCGGAACGTGGGGGTGACGCAGGATGACCGGACCGATGCTGCCGGAACACCGGCGCAGCGCCGTGCCCGCGCGGATCGCCTGGCCCGTCATGCAGCGCCGTGAAGAGGACCGGGCCGTCGCCGTCGTCGCCGAGCACGGCACGAGCGTCGCCCTGGTGGGGGCGCCCGGACTCGGGAAGAGCACCTCCGCGGCCCGCGTGACCGACCGCGTCGCCCGCCGGGACAGCGCCGACCGGACACTCGTCGTGCCGATCACCGCCGTGGCCGGCGGCGCCACGATGCCGTTCAGCGCCGTCTCCGAACAGCTCGGCGACCTGCCCGCGGAGCTGCTCGCCGACCAGGCCGGTGCCGAGCAGCGACTCCGCGAGGCCGCGGACGTCGTCGACCGCGACCTGCTGCTCCGGGTCGACGACGCCGACCACCTCGACGCGATCTCCGCCAGGTACGTCGCCTGGCTCGTCCGGAACCAGGGCGCACGGCTCGTGCTGACGTGCCGGGACTTCACAGCCCTCGCCGAGCCGCTGCGCTCGCTATGGCAGGACGACCTGCTCGAGCGGATCGACCTCGGACCGCTCGACCTCAACGACACCGCGACGCTCATCGGCAACGCCCTCGGGGCACCGCTCGAGTCGGCGTCCGTGGAACGCGTGCACCGGGCGACCGAGGGCAACCCGCTCTACCTGCGCGAGGTCGTGCGGGCCGCGCTGGCCTCCGGTGACCTCGACCACACGGCGTCCGGCTGGTACTGGCGCGGACGCATCACCGCGTCGAACAGCCTCGCCGACATGTACCGGACGGAACTCGGCGCGCTGCCGGAGGACCTGCGCGACGTCGTCGACATCGTGGCACTCGCCGACCCGATCCCGCTGTCCCGACTGCTCGGGCTCGTCGGCGGCGGGGACGTCGACCGGGTCGTCGCGCTCGGCCTCGTGCGGATCGACTCGCTCGCCGACGGCGCCCCGATCGTGCGGCCGTCGCACCCCCTGGTCGGCGAGGTCGTCCGGTCACTCGTGCCCGTGGCCCGGCGGACGACGCTGTTCGCCCGCGCCAACGCCTTCCGCACCGACCACCCCGCCGGTGCCGTCCCGGCCGCGCGGCTCCGAGCCGCGCTCTGGGCGATCGAGTGCGGAGTGCTGCCGCCGGTGCCGCAGCTGCTCGACGCCGCGCAGGTGGCCGGTCGACTGCAGGAGCACGAGAGCGCCGTCGCCCTGAGCTCGGCCGCGCTCCGAGCGGACCTCAGCGCCGCCCAGCGGGTCGGCGCGCACTGCCTGCGCTCCCTGGCCCGCGGGTACAGCGCCGGGCGGGAAGCCGGCCGCGCCGACGCCGAGGCCGCGTGGGAGATCGCCAGGACCCGCCACGACGAGGTCCCCGACGCCGCGGTCATCGAGGCCTGCGAGACCCTGGCCAACATCCGGCAGTTCCACGACGACGACGTGCAGGCCGCCGTCGCCCTCACCGACACCGCCACCGCGTTCGTCGGGCCGGAGGGCGTCGAGCGCCTGCGCCTGCTGCGCCTGGCACACCTCGGCTGGGGCGGCGACTTCACCGGTGTCCGCGCCGAGGTCGAGCGCTCGGGCATCGTCGACGCCCCCACCGTGCCGATGTCGTTCCTCTGCGTCGCACCGTGCGCCGTGATGGCCCTGGCGACGGGCGGACGACTCGAGGACGCCATGACCCTCGGGCGGGCGGCCCTCGCGACCGCGACCGTGCACGTCGAGGAAGCCCCGTGGAGCGTCGGCGAGCTCCTGTCCGTCATGCACCAGGTCCAGGTCTGGCGGGGCGACTACGCCGACCTCATCACGCAGATCTCGGTCAAGCGGTCCAGCCCGTTCCTGAAGTACGACTTCACCCTCGAACTCATCGGCGTCGGCAACCTGGCGATCGGGCAGCGACGGTGGGACGACGCCGTCACCGCGTTCTCGGCGGCGTGCGAGCGCTACGCGGTGGCCGACCACGGCGGGTTCGGTGCGTACCCCTGGGCACGGCTGGCGATGGCGCTGGCGTCCGCCGGTCGTGCCGAGGAGGCCGGCGTCGCGCTCGAGCGCGCGCGGAGCGTCCCCCCGCGGGCCATGCGGATCACCGGCGAGCAGATCGCCATCTCGATCGCCTGGGCCGAGACCGCGCTCGGCAACCCCGCCGGCGTGCAGCACGCGCAGCAGGTCATCGAGCGGGCCACCGCCGGGGGTGCCTGGACGAGCGTGATGTTCGGCGAGGTCCTGCTGTACGCGAACGACCTCATGAACGGGCGGGACCCGGCCGCGTCGATCGGACGGCTTCGCGCTGCTGTCGACCGTGTCGACGGGCCGATGGCGGCGGCCGTGCGGGAGTACGCCGACGCGGTGCTCGCCGGGGACGGCACGAGGACCATCGCCGCACAGGGGGCACTCGCCGCGCGGGGCCTGTACGTCACCGCGCAGCGCTCGCGCCCACCGCTGAGCCGTCGCGAGTACGAGGTCGCGGAGCTCGCCGCCGAGGGCCTCTCGAACCGGTCCATCGCAGAGCAGCTCGGCCTGTCCGTCCGGACGATCGACGCGCACATGTCCCGGATCTTCGCGAAGTGGGACCTGCACGCACGGTCGGAGCTCGCCGACCTGGTCTGAGGCCCGCTCCGCCCCACCGGCGGCTGGTGGTCCGCGGGCGGGGACGGGAGCGCTCCATCGACAACCGGGCGCGACAGAATCCGCAATCGGGTTGCGGAATGCAGCACGCCACGCCGGATGGTTGACACGGAGCGACGGTTGTCGCGTACCGTGGGCGATGTCGCCGGGTTCGGACCCGTTCGGGTCGGGTCCGAATCCCGGCGACTTCTACGGTACGACTGCGGTAGCACCTGCCACATCGGTAGGCACTACCTAATTCGATCCCCCCGGGTACCGGGAGCGCGGTCGTCAGTCGACGGGGCCGAGGCCGTGCGTCCGCACGGGCAGGAACGACGCCAGGTCCGCTCGGGAACCAGAGGCGCTGACGCGCACGGCGGCGGTCGGGTCGTCCCAGCGGAGCGTCCCCGTCGCGAGCGCGATCCACGTCGCCGCGTCCGTCTCGATGACGTTCGGCGGGGTCCCACGGGTGTGGCGGGGTCCGGGCACGGCCTGCACGGCGGCGAACGGCGGCACGCGGACCTCGACGCTGTTGCCCGGCACGTCCTCGGCGAGACGCTGGAGCGTCCACCGCACGGCCATGGCGACGAGCGGCCGTTCCGTCGCACCCTCGACGACGGCGCGCAGTGCGGCTGCGCCCTCGGCATCGTCGATCGTCCTCCCCGGCATCTCCACAGGCTAGCCGGTGCACCCCAGCGGAACGCCGTGGCTCGGTAGGGTGATCGGGTGCGAATCCTCGTCCTCGGTTCCGGTGCCCGCGAGCACGCGATCATCACGGCGCTCCTGGCGGAGCAGGCCGGTCACGTCATCACGGCCGCGCCCGGCAACGCCGGCATCGCCGCCGACGTCGAGACCGTGTCACTCGACCCCACGAACGGTCCGCTCGTCGCCGAGTACGCGCTCGAGAACGGCGTCGAACTCGTCGTCGTCGGGCCCGAAGCGCCGCTGATCGCCGGCGTCGCCGACCCCCTCCGGACCCGCGGCATCCCGGTGTTCGGGCCGAGCAAGGCCGCCGCCGCGCTCGAGGGCTCGAAGGCCTTCGCCAAGCGCATCATGGCCGAGGCCTCGGTCCCCACCGGCCGTCCCCTCTCCGCCGGCACGCTGGACGAAGCGGTCGCCGCCATCGACGAACTCGGCGCACCGTACGTCGTGAAGGCCGACGGGCTCGCGGCGGGCAAGGGCGTCCTCGTGACCGACGACCGCCAGGCCGCCGTGGACCACGCCACCTACTGGCTGCAGCACGGCCCCGTCGTGGTGGAGGAGTTCCTCGACGGCGAAGAGGTCTCGCTGTTCTTCCTCAGCGATGGCCACGACGTCCGCGCGCTCAGCCCCGCACAGGACTACAAGCGCCTCGGCGACGGCGACCTCGGCCCGAACACCGGCGGGATGGGGGCCTACTCCCCCCTGCCCTGGCTCGCCGACCGCTGGGGCTCCGAGCAGGCCTTCGTCGACGAGGTCACCGACCTGGTGGCGCTGCCCACCGTCCGCCGCCTGGAGCACGAGGGCACCCCCTTCGTCGGGCTCCTCTACTGCGGGCTGATCGTGACCGAGCAGGGCGTGCGGGTCATCGAGTTCAACGCCCGCTTCGGCGACCCGGAGACCCAGGTCGTGCTCCCCCGCCTGGCCACCCCGCTCAGCGCACTCCTGCTCGCGGCAGCCGGCGGGCAGCTCGGCGGCACCCCCGCGCCGGCGTTCCACGACCAGGTCGCGGTGACCGTCGTCCTGGCGAGCGAGGGCTACCCGGAGAACCCGAAGACCGGTCGCCCGATCAGCGGCGTCGACACCGCGAACGCGCGCGAGGGCGTGTCGGTCCTGCACGCGGCCACCGGCCTGCTCGACGGCGAGCTCGTCGCGACGGGCGGCCGCGTGCTCAGCGTCGTCGCGACCGGGTCCGACTTCACCGAAGCCAGGGACCGCGCCTACGCCGGCCTGCACGACATCACCCTGCCGGGTGCCCAGTTCCGCACCGACATCGCCACGAAGGTCGTCCGATGAACGCCGCACCCCGGATTGACGGCTGGAAGCACGTCTCGTCCGGCAAGGTCCGCGAGCTCTACGTCCCGGCCACCACGGCGAACGTCGCCGGTGCCACCGAGCTGCTCCTCGTGGCGTCGGACCGCGTCAGTGCCTACGACTTCGCGCTCGAGCCGCCGATCCCGGGCAAGGGCGAGCTCCTGACGCGCCTGTCCCGCTTCTGGTTCACCCAGCTCGGTGACGTCCCGAACCACCTGCTCCGCCCCTCCGCCACCACGACCCCGGTGCCGGACGAGGTCGCCACCCGGTCCATGCACGTGATGCCGCTGCGGATGTTCCCGGTCGAATGCGTCGTGCGCGGGTACCTCTCGGGCAGCGGGTGGGCCGAGTACCAGGAGTCCGGCAGCGTCTGTGGCGTGCCGCTCCCCGCCGGGCTCTCCGACGGCGACCGACTCCCCGAGCCGATCTACACGCCCGCGTACAAGGCGCCGCAGGGCGAGCACGACGAGAACATCTCGTTCGAGCGCACCGAGGAACTCGTCGGGGCGGACGTCGCTGCGACGCTCCGCGACCTCTCGCTGCACGTGTACTCGGAAGCGGCGGCGATCGCCCTGCAGCGCGGGGTCATCATCGCGGACACGAAGTTCGAGTTCGGGCACGACACCCACGGGCAGATCCGCATCGGGGACGAGGTCCTGACGAGCGACTCCAGCCGGTACTGGGACGCGTCCTCCTACGAGGCCGGCAACCGCACGGACTCGTTCGACAAGCAGATCGTGCGGAACTGGCTCAGCGCGCACTGGGACCGTCAGGGCACGCCGCCGGTGCTGCCCGACGAGATCGTCGAGCGGACGGCTGCCCGGTACCGCGAGCTCATCGAGCGCCTCGGCGCCTGACGCCGGAGCCGTGCGGCGACCGGCGGCGTCGCCGTCGCCGCCGCGGTCGCGGTCGCGGTCGCGGTCGCGTCGAGTGGTCACGACGCCCCGCTCACGTCCGCCGACTGGTCACGTCCTGTCGGTTCACGCTCCCGCACGCGACAGACGGCGACCACTCGCCGTCGCGCAGCGACAGGACGTGACCGCTCGGCGACCCGGCGCCGTCGCGCAGCGACGGAACCCGACCACTCGGCACCCCGGGCGCCGTCGCGCAGCGACGGAACCCGGCCACTCGCCGTCGCGCAGCGACGGAACCCCACCCCTCGGCGGGTGACAGTGCGGCCCTGAGCCGGCACCGCGCCGGACTGGAGGCACGGCGCACGTCGTGAGCACAGCCTCCAGTCCGACGGTGGCCAGCCACAGGACGGTCGCACCGTGCGCGCGGTCTCCGCCGGTGCGGGGTTCCGCACCCGGTGCGCCGCACTGACGGCGCACCGAGCGACCGACGCGGCACCAGAGCACCGCAGCCCCTGCCGCGTCAGCCCTCGCGCGCGATGACCACGACCGTCAGGTCGTCACCCGGGTCGTGCGTGCGGGCCCGGGCGCGGATGCGCTCCAGGAAGGACGCGGTGTCCGTGGCCTTGCGGTACAGGCCACCCAGCCGCGAGAGCGACGCGAGCGTGGAGTCCCACAGTTCGAGCGCACCGTCGCTGACCACGATGAGGGTGTCGCCCGGCTCGAGCACCAGGGAGCCGGTGGTCCGAGGCAGCCCGACGGGGTGCAGGCCGAGCGGCAGGTCCAGTGACCGGTGGATGGTCTCGGTGCCGTCGGCGTGCAGCTGCAGCACGAGACCGTGTCCGGCGTCGACGTAGTCGAGGTGCCCGGTCGCCGGGTCGAGGCGCCCGTGGAAGAACGTGGCGAAGGACTCGGCCCGGCTGAGCTCGGGCGCGACCTGGCGTTCGAGTGCTGCGACGGCGGCGGCGGGCTGCTCGTCGCCGCGGGCGAGGACGGCACCGCGGATGCCGGCGCCCAGGAGTCCGGCCGACATGCCCTTGCCCATCACGTCGGACACGGTCACGACGAGGGCGTCGCCGGACCGGTGCCAGTCGTGGAAGTCGCCGGAGACGACGCCGTGCGGGACGGACATGCCGTCGACGAGGTACCCGGGCACGTCGACGGGGCCCGGCTCGAGTCCGGTGAGCACCGAGCGCAGGCGGTCCTCGTCGGCGCCGGCGGCGAGCTCGCGCTCTGCCCACGTGCCGAGTTCGTGGAGCAGGGCGACGTCGTCGGGGCTGAGCGTGCGCGGCTGCTGGTCGATGAGGCACAGGGTGCCGACCTTGACGGCGTCGGAGCCGAGCCGCAGCGGGACGCCGGCGTAGAAGCGCACGTTCGGGTCGCCGGTCACCATCGGCAGGTCGCGGAACCGCGCGTCGACGAGGGCGTCGGGGACGAGCACGGCGCCCGGTTCGGCCATGGTCCGGCCGCAGAAGGTGTCCTGCAGCGGGATGGGGCCGCTGAAGACCTCGTCGCTCTGCTGCGACTTGATGAGGAGGTGGTCCTCGTTCGCGAGGTTGAGGAAGGAGCCGGAGACGCCGAAGGCCTCGCGTGCGATGCGGGTGATCCGCTCGAAGCGTTCCTCGGTCCCACCCTGCGCGACGTCGAGGGCGGCGAGGAGCGCAGCCCGCTTCACCGCGTCCGGACGAGACGTCGGTTGCACGCTCGTTCCGGTCCCGACTGTCATGCCTCCACGCTAGCGCGCCAACCGGACATCGCCTGTCCCCCCATCAGAGGACTCCTGGCCCCAGTAGGCGGGTCAACCGGGCCGGGTCGCCGTCGTAGGCTTGTCACGTGATCCGTCGCTCTGCCACCGTGCTCGTCGTCGCCCTCGTGGCGGCGCTGACGCTGTCCGGCTGTGGCGCCCAGGACTCCACCGGCCGCATCACCGTCACGGTGTCGCAGAACGAGGCCGAGCACCAGTACCGCGTCGAGGTCCTCATCCCGAACGGGCGCACCGCGGCGCAGCAGCGCGCGTTCCCCGGGGACACCTTGCGCTTCGCGGGCATCGCCGTGGGCAAGGTGACGGTCCGTGCGAACGACCTCTGCACGCAGACGGCGATGATCGAGAGCGGCAAGGTGACCGACGTCACGCTGACCTCGATCGGCTGCTGAGTCCGGAGAAACTGCTCGCCTCAGTCCCGGTGACTTCGGCCTGGGCCGGCTCGCTCGACCGTCTCGTGCGGGCTCTCCCCGAACCGCTCGCGGTAGCTCGCCGCGAACCGGCCGAGGTGCATGAACTGCCACCGCCTGGCGACGTCCTGCACGGTGACCACCACGCGGGCCGGTCGCGCCTGGAGCTCCAGGTGCACGCGGTCCAGACGGACCTCGCGCAGGTACCGCATCGGCGTCACGTCGAGTGTCCGGCGGAACAGGTCCTGCACCCCGCGCTCGCTGAGCCCGGCGGCGTCGGCGATGTCCCCGACGGTGATGTCGTCCGCCGCCTGGTCGTGCACGAACCGGACGGCTCGCCGCAGCCGGTTCTCCACGTCCGCCCGGGAGCGCGTGAACGTCGAGAGCACGACCTTGGCCACCCGGCGGTTCACGCTCTGGCGGTCCGACTCGGGCAGGTCGGGGTCGAGGATCTGCGCGGTCACCTCGCGCAGCAGCGCTCGCAGCGGCTCGAGTCGGATGTCCGAGGCCTCGGGCTGGACGAACTCCCACGGATCGCCGGCGGCGCCGTCGTCGGAGGTCCGTGCGGCCACGGCGTCGAGGAACGACGGCGTGAGGTGCAGCAGGGTCATCCGGGTGGCATCGGTGTCGAACGCGTACGCGACCGGGGCCGAGAGCATCACCGGCCGGCCGGGTCCGACCTCCCACCGGTCACCGGTGTCGGCGGTCACGACGGCGTGCCCGTCCGACAGCCAGAACAGCACGTGGGCGGGACGGGGTCCGATCGTGCCGGTCTGCGGTCCGTTCGTCCCGATCCGGTGCAGGGAGACGTCGTCGTCCCCGCCCGTGCGGTACTCGAACGGCGCCGCCGCCGCTCCCTCGGTCTCCGCCACGCGAGAACGGTACCGCGACGTGAGGGTCTGTCCCTGGTGGCTCGCGCCCGCGCGTCGCGGCTGCAGGTCGTCGCGACGTCGCGTCGGCTCGTCGTCGCGACGTCGCGACGTCCGTTCGTCGCAGCTGCCGGGAGGCTCGGGGCCGCTTCCCAGGACGAGTCCGGTTGGTCGCGGGACGATTTAGTTGACGCGTCAACCAAATCGGCGGAGACTGGAGCCATGCAGACCCAGGACCTCCTCGCCGCCGACACCGGCATGGGCGCCGTCACCCTCCGCGTGGCCGACCTCGACCGGATGATCGCCTACTACCGCGACGGCGTCCTGCTCACGCTGCTGTCCAACGCGGGCGGAGTCGCCGTGCTCGGACGCGGCACGACGCCGGTCGTGGTGCTCGAGCACGCGCCGGTCCTCGCGCATGCCGGAGCGCACGAGGCCGGCCTCTTCCACACCGCGGTCCTGTTCGACACCCGCGCCGACCTGGCCGCCGCGCTGTACTCCGTCGCGACGAAGTACCCGCAGACCTTCACCGGCAGCGCGGACCACCTCGTCAGCAACGCCTTCTACTTCACCGACCCCGAGGGCAACGGCGTCGAGCTGTACTGGGACCGCGACCGGACCGAGTGGTCGTGGACGCACGGCATGGTCGACATGGACACGAAGTACGTCGACCCGAACGCGTTCCTGCAGGAGCACCTGACGTCGACCGGGCTATCCGACGCCGGGGCGCGTCCAGCCCGGGTGGGGCACGTGCACCTGTCCGTCGGGGACGTCGCCAGCGCCCGCGCGTTCTACGTCGACCAGCTCGGCTTCGCGACGACCGCGGGCTGGGGCGAGGCCCTGTTCGTCAGCGCCGGCGGGTACCACCACCACATGGCGATGAACACGTGGAACTCCCGCGGTGCCGGACGTCGGCAGCTCGCGCTCGGGCTGGGGCTCGTGCGCATCGAGGTGCCGGGCGTCGACGACCTCGGCGCACTGACCGCCCGGATGCGGGACCACGGCGTGCAGACGGCCGACGACGGCCGCACCGTCGCGTTCGAGGACCCGTGGGCGAACCGCATCGAGGTCACGGCGCCCGGGCGCGGGTGAGGAGGCGGCGGCGCTGCCCGCACCGTGCGCGGCTCGCTGCTCGCTGCTCGCTGCCCGCACCGTGCGCGGCCGCTCGGCTGGTGCGAGGTCCGCAACCTGGTGCGACGCTGATGCGGCGCACGGAGTGGTCGACCTCGCACGGGAGGCTCGGCCCGTGCCCGGCACGACGCTCACCTCACCGGGTCCGGAAGTAGCGATGCAGCGACCGTTCCCGCACGAGGGCCACGCCGGCGACCCCGCCCGCCACGGCTCCCAGGAGCCCCAGCGCGCACAGGACGACCGCGCGGACCACGATGGGCCCCGCATCGGCGACCGGGAGCCCGCGCACCAGGACGACTGACGCGGCCACGGCCAGTGCGGCACCGACGAACGACCACGCACCGTGCTGGATCGCGACGCCCAACGCCTGTGCGCCGACGGTCACCCCGACGTGCCGGTCGGACGCGATCGAGAGTCGTCGCCGGACCACCGCGCCCAGGCCCACCGCCACACCGATGCCGAGCACCACGGTCTCGACGACCCCGCTCGGCGGTGTCGCTGCCGGGGTGAAGGTCGTCCCGGACCGCGGGTTGAGCTGACCCGAAGTCGACCGGGCGTCGTCCTCGGCGCCGGTCGACGGCAGCAGTGTCCGACGGAGGCCGGTGAGCGCGGTGTCGTCCGCGGGCCAGATCGTCGCCCAGCAGGCATCGAACGGGGTGCCGTCGTCGATCGCGGGCGCGAGGACCGCGTACCCCAGGTCGGGGTCACGGCCGTCGTCCGGCCAGGCGTAGACACCCGCGACCGGGACCGCGCCCTGGGCGGGCTCGATGCGCCCGCCGGGCTCGACACCGAGCGTGTCCGCGACCTCAGCCGAGGCCACGACGCCAGCGCCACCGACGACGCCGTCGACGCCGACCACGGCCGGGAACCCACCGGAGACCTCGTAGGTCGGGACGGACGTGCCCGGCAGCGCAGCGACGACCAGTCCGTCCTCGACTCGGCGCACCGCCCCGGACGCGAGGACGTCCGCGTCGTCCGCGAGCGCTGCGCACGCGGCGCCGTCGATGCGCCCCTCGGCGGTGAAGACCTGCGTCGCCGCACCGGACGTGATGAAGCGGGCGGCGGCGCGGACGTCCTCCGTGGCCGCCGCCGTGCGCAGTCCGACCACCCCGGCGAGGAGCACCGCGAGGACGACCGCGCACGTCACCGCACCTCCGGCTCCCGTCGCGAGGTCCCGCCATGCTTCGCGGAGCACCTCCGCCGTGCGCAAGCGTCCGCGACCTGGACCCCGCCGACCGGTCACCGGAACCGCCCCAGGTCGAGCACGTCCCCGCACGCATCGCGGGTGGCGTCGTCGTGGGTCGCGACGACGACCGTGGTCCCCGTCGCTCCGAGTTCACCGATGGCGTCGTTCACCTCCGCAGCAGTCGCACGGTCGAGCTGTGCCGTCGGTTCGTCGACCAGCATCAGCGTCGGCGCGGACGCCACACCTCGAGCGAGCATGAGTCGCTGCGCCTCGCCACCGGAGAGCTCCCGGAACCGTGCCGATGCCCGTCGCGCGAGACCGAAGCGCTCGAGGATCTCCATGGCTCGGTCATCCGCCGCACGACGGGTCAGCCCCCGCGCGAGCAACGGCAGCGACACGTGGTCCAGAGCCGACCGACGCGCGACGCCGTGCGGGTTCTGGAAGACCCACAGCACCTCGGCACCGGTCGGCAGCTCCACCGCCCCGGCCGTCGGCACCAGCATCCGGGCGAGGACCGCGAGCAGCGTCGACTTGCCCGACCCGCTCGGCCCCACCAGTGCCGTCACCGACCCGTCTTCGAAGGCCCAGTCGACGCCGCGGAACAGCTCCGTGCCGCCGGGCCAGCGGTGACCGACCGCGTGGAGGTTCACCGACACGATCGCCCTCGGTCCGGCGTCGCGCGGACCCGGTCGAGTGCAGTGCCCGGGTCGAGCGCGGTGCCCGAGTCGAGGCGCACGAACGACTGCCCGAGCTCCGACCCGACGACCTCGACGAGGAGCGGCTGTCCCTCGGCCGGTTGGACGCAGGCGTGGTCCTCGTGCACGTCCCACAGCGCCGTCGGTGGGACGACCCGGACCTCGAGTGGATCCCGCAACGACCACGACGCAGACAGGCTCGGCACGCCGTCGGCCGACGCCACCGTCGCGGCGTACTCCGGCAGTGCGCCGATCGCCGCGAGGGACGACGGGTCGACGACGACCCCGCGCTCGTCGACATCGGCATGCACCTGTCCGAGGACGACTCGGCGAGCGCCTGCCACGGCGTCGCTCGGGAGCTGCTCGACCCGCGCGCCTCGGAGTTCGGCGGGCAGTTCCACCAGCACGCCGTCAGCACCGACCGGAGCCCCGACGACCGCAGCGCACGTCCGGACGGTGGTCTCAGCCGACGGGATCCACGCGAACGCCGACCGCTCGATCGTGTCGTCCGTCAGGTCGTCGCGCGTGGAGCCGTGCATCAGGAGGAAGCGCTGGGCGGCCCGGAGCGTTGCCTGTCCGACGATCCCGTCGACCGTGACCGGGACCCCGAGTCGAGCGAGCTCCTGCTGGAGCCCGCGGACGTCGTCCCCGCGGTCGCCCACGGCGAGGTCGCGGTACAGCGGTGTCCCCGTCGCCATCGCGATCACCGGGACGTCGTCGATCCGAGCGATCTCGAGCCCGCTCCGCAGGACTCCGCCGGTCGTGCACGACGACGCCGTGACCGTCCCCGCGCGTGTCGTGACGACCGCCCGGGGCGCACCGGTGTCGAGCGCCAGCTGCACCTGCCGCTCGTCGGCGTCCGAGCGTTCCGTCACCGCGACGGTGTCGGCGGGTGTCGCGGTCGCGAGGGCCGCCGGTGGTCCGACCGGGAGCGCGACGACGACGCCGACAGCTGTCGCAGCCGCGACGATCACGCTGCCGAGAGCGATGAGCGGCCCGGACACGGCCCCCTCTCCCCGGCTCATCCGTCCCGCCAGAGTCCGAGCGGATCGAGGTCGCACTGCTGCGCGCGGGGGTCGGAGTCGTTGAACGAGAAGACCCCGCTGTCGTACTCGGACTGCCACTTCCGTTCTGTGTAGGCCTTGCCGACGATCCCAGCTCGGCGGAGACAGGCGACGGTGATCTTCGCCTCGTCCTGCTTCTCCGGGTTGCGCCGTGTCTCCTGGAAGAGCATGGTCACGTACTCGTCGTACCGCTTCTCGCATGCTTCGAGCACCGCGTTCGTCCGGGTCATGTCGTTGCTCGGCGATCCGCCGCGCAGACTCCCGATCTCGAAACCGCCATCGGCGCTGTACATGATCGTGTAGCCGGAGTCCTCAAGACACCGACCGATCCGGTCGTGTGCATCCTCGACCTCGGCAATCGTCACCTGCCCATCGGAGAGGATGCCCGCCTCGTAGTCAGAGACACCGTGGGCGAGCGCGTCCCGGAAGTCCTCGGCCCAAGGCCCCGCACGCTCCAACGAGGCGTGGTCGGTGCCCCCGATCGCACCCGGAGCCTCGTCAGCGGAGCAACCCGTCAGCAACAACGAGACCACGACCGCGCCCGGGACGACCGCCGCGGCGCGGCCGTGCTCTCGAAACCGCATCTACCTGGCCGTCATCCCGTAGGAGACGACGTTCGCCCAGCAGGCATTCTGCTGCGACCACTTCCCCTTGCCGACCCAGGCGCCGTACTTGGCGTTGGAGTTCTTGATGGCGTCCCAGTGGCGCGCGGACGAGCAGGTGTTGTTCTTCCCCTTCCAGATGCTGACCGACCCGTAGCACGCCGCCGCCTTCGCCTCCGGCGCCCGCACGACGTCCAACGCGATGCCGCCGCTGACGACCGTGCCGATGATGGCTGCTCCGAGCACGAACTTCGTGATCATGGTTCTTCCTCCCCGTGTCCCGCGAACCCCTCGTGGTGACCTGTAACGTATTACCGGTCAGCATGACAGTGCAACCCCTCGCAGCAGCACCGTGCAGGATGGACCGATGAGCGACGACATCCGGTGGGAGGTGGTCGAGGAGAGCACGCTGTCACTCCCCGACCACGAGGCGATCGCGGCGATGCTGGGGCAGGCGTTCCCGGACTGGTCGCACTGGTACGTGGGCGGCCGCAGCTGGTCCGGGATGCAGCCCGAGCGTCGCGTGCTCGCGCACGACGAGGACGGTGTGGTCCTGGCGCACGTGGGCATCCGGCGGATGTTCGTCACGGTGGGCGGCGAGGACGTCCTGGTCGGCGACACGGGCCTCGTGGCGGTCGCCCCACGACTACAGGGAACGGGTGTCGGTCGCGAGCTCATGACGCGCACGCACGCCGTGCTCGACGGGCTGCGCGTGCCGTTCGGCTTCCTCGGCGCGGGTGAGGACCGCATCCCGTTCTACAGCCACCTCGGCTGGCACGAGTTCCCCGAGGCCGTCGGCACGTTCAACGCCTTCACCGCCGAGGGCGCCGGCATCACCAACACCGAGCAGGGCGGCTGGATGGTGCGCCCGGTGACGGCAGCACTCGGGGACTGGCCGACCGGCCCCATCTGGCTCAACGGACAACAGGTCTGATCCAGCCAGACGACAGACGGGAGGCACGGTGCCAGCTGGCACCGTGCCTCCCGTCTGTGTGGAACGGCTGGGGCTTACGCCTGGACCGCGACCTTCTCCGGGTCCTCGTTCGATCCCGGCGCGCTCGGCGCGACCGCGGCGCGCACGCGCGCACCCAGGTCGGGGTCGACGTTGGTCCAGAACGCGAACACGCGCTCGCGCAGGTCGTCGCGCGTCACCTTCGAGACGTGCCCGGCGATGTTGCCGACCAGGCGCTCGCGGGCGGCGTCGTCGAGGACCTCACGGTAGAGCGTGCCGGCCTGGCCGAAGTCGTCGTCCTCGGGGTGGAGCGTCGCGGCGGAGCGCTGCAGCGCGCCGTCGGACTCCCACCCGGGGGCGTCGTCGGTGGCGTTCGGGTCGGCGTGCGCGCCACCGAGGGAGTTCGGCGCGTAGACGGGGACCTCGGACTTCTGGAAGTCGAAGCGCATGGCGCCGTCCTTCGAGTACGAGTGCACCTCGTTCTTCGGGGCGTTCACCGGCAGCTGCGCGTGGTTCGTGCCGACGCGGTAGCGGTGGGCGTCCGCGTAGCTGAAGATGCGCGCGAGGAGCATCTTGTCGGGGCTGGCCGCGATGCCGGGCACGAAGTTCGAGGGGGCGAAGGTCGCCTGCTCGATCTGCGCGAAGTAGTTCTCCGGGTTGCGGTTGAGCTCCATCGTGCCGACCTCGATGAGGGGGTAGTCCGCGTGCGGCCACACCTTCGTCAGGTCGAACGGGTTGAAGCGGTAGCTGGCAGCGTCCTCGTACGGCATGACCTGCACCGCGAGGGTCCAGCGCGGGTTGTCGCCACGCTCGATCGCCTCGTGGAGGTCGCGGATGTGGAAGTCGGCGTCCTCACCGGCGATGCGGTCGGCGTCCTCCTGCGTCAGCGTCGCGTGGCCCTGCTCGGTGCTGAAGTGGTACTTCACCCAGAAGCGCTCGCCGTCGGCGTTGATCCACTGGTACGTGTGCGACCCGAAGCCGTCCATGTGGCGCCAGCTCGACGGCAGGCCGCGGTCGCCCATCAGCCACGTGACCTGGTGCGCCGACTCGGGCGACAGGGTCCAGAAGTCCCACTGCATGTCGTGGTCGCGGAGGTGCGAACCCGGCAGGCGCTTCTGCGAGCGGATGAAGTCGGGGAACTTGATGCCGTCGCGGATGAAGAACACCGGGGTGTTGTTGCCGACGAGGTCGTAGTTGCCCTCGGTCGTGTAGAACTTCAGCGCGAAGCCGCGGGGGTCGCGCCAGGTGTCCGGGGAGCCCTGCTCGCCGGCGACGCTGGAGAAGCGCGCGAGCATCTCGGTCTGCTGACCCGGCTGCAGGAACGCGGCGCGGGTGAAGCGGCTGACGTCCTGCGTGACGGTGAACGTGCCGAACGCGCCGCCGCCCTTCGCGTGGACGACGCGCTCCGGGACGCGCTCGCGGTTGAACTGCGCGAGCTTCTCGACGAGGTAGTGGTCGTGCAGGGCGATGGGCCCGTCAGCGCCGACACCCATCGAGTGCTCGTCGCTCGAGACGGGGGCGCCGCTGTTGGTCGTCGTGGTGGGAGTGGTGGACGGGGTGCCGGTCGGCGTGTTCTGGTCGGACACGGTTCCTCCTGGGGTGGGGCTGGTTCGGACGGGGATGCTCGGGTGGCTCATGGGGTCGGCCGTGGCGGCCGACGGTGGGTCAGGCGGGGACCGGCTCGACGTCAGCGTCGACGCGTTCCGCTGCAGCGCACGCGTCGCAGATGCCCCAGTAGGTGACCTCGGCTGTGGTGACCGCGAAGCCGTGGGTGTCGGACGGCGTCAGGCAGGGCGCATGGCCCACCGCGCAGTCGACGTCCGCGATCGCGCCGCACATCGTGCACACGATGTGGTGGTGGTTGTCGCCGGTGCGCCGTTCGTACCGCGCGGGGCTGCCGGCTGGCTCGATGCGTCGGACCAGTCCGGCGCCGGTCAGTGCCGCGAGGACGCCGTAGACCGCCTGGTGGCTCGTGGTCGGCAGTTCGGCGGCGAGCGCCGTGACCAGGTCGTCAGCCGTCGCGTGCGGCATGGTCTCGGTCGCCCGGAGGACGGCGAGACGCGGGGTCGTGACGCGGAGTCCGGCGGTGCGGAGCAGATCTGCGTCGTCATCCATGAGGACCCCTTCTTTTGCGCTGGTCAAGACAACGACCACTGTAGCGCCATCCGGTGACGTTCGGCTGACCGATCGAGCAGGTGTGTCGGCGGCGGGCGCAGGCGGCGACGTGGAACGCCGGTGTCGCACGGACGCCCTGCGCCTGAGCCGCTTCTCACCGGATTCGACCGACCACCGCGGCTCCGCGGTCGCAGGATGATCCTGCAGCGCGATCCGCAGGAGGCACCCCACGCCGTCACCGTCCGAGTTCTGGAGCATCTGGCACGTCGACCCGCTGGCGGTCGCACTCCTCGTCCTCGCGGCGGGGACCTACGGCTGGCTCGTGGTCGGCGCGCACCGCTCCGGGAGCCCCTGGCCCTGGTGGCGGTCGCTGTCGTTCGCCGGGGCGCTGGCCCTGTTCGCGGTGCTGCAGTTCGGCATCGTCGGCGTGTACGACCAGACGCTGCGGTGGGCGTTCGTCCTGCGCCTGGCACTGCTCTTCTTCGCGGTCCCCACGTTCGCCGCGTTCGCCGCGCCCGTCACGTTGCTCCGGACGGGAGGCCCGGCTCGTCTCGCCCGCGCCACCTCCGCGGTCATGGAGTCACGCCCGGTGCGCGTGCTCGGGACGGCGATCGTGTCCCCGCTCGTCGCCCTCGCGCTGTTCTGCCTGCTGCTGACACCGCTGTCGGCCCTGATCCGCACGTCCTCGGTCGGCGCGGTCGCGATCACGGTCCTCGTACCGATGCTCGGGTTCGCTCTGCTCGCGCCCCTGTCCGAGCCCGGTGTGCTGCGCTCGTCGACGTTCGTGACCGCCGAGTTCCTGCTCGCCTTCGTGGAGCTGATGCTCGACGCGATCCCGGGCATCGTGCTGCGGATCACGAACCACGTGCTCGACGGGGCGACCGTGATGGCGTCGGGGCCGGCGTGGTTCCCGTCGCCGCTGCGGGACCAGCACCTGGCCGGGGACCTGCTCTGGTTCATCGCCGAGGTCGCGGACGTCCCCGTGCTCATCTCCCTGTTCGTGCGGTGGCAGCGGACCGACCGCCGCGAGGCCCGCGACGTCGACGCCCTCACCGACGAGGAGATGGACGCGCTGACCCGGGCGCACCTGTCGCGGCGGGACTGAGGCGGCGCCTCCGGCCCGCGTCCCAGACCGCTCTCGCCGGCGACGTCGCTGTCGTAGGACGTCGAGGTCGTCGCGCGTGCGTCGGGACTCGGGGGCGCGGGACTGTCCGGCGGACGTGGAGAGCCCCCGGCCACTGGTCGTGGTCGGGGGCTCTCCGGGCGTGCGGGGACGGCTAGGCGCTGGCGTGCTTGCCGTGGTGGTCGGTCGCCGCGAGCTCCTGTTCGGGCGCAGTCGAGGCGGCGGGGGCCTCGGCGTCGGGCTGGGTCGTGACCGCACCCGTCTGGGCCCAGGCCACGGTCTGCTTCGGCTTCGCGAGGAACAGCGCGGCGACGATGGCCGCGACGAGCACGACCGCCGGCAGGATGAGGGACTGCCCCATCGCCTTCGAGAACGGGTCGAGCAGGAAGCCCGGCAGCGAACCGATCTGCTGCTCGGCACCGCCCGCGGACGAGCCACCCGCACCCGACGGGAAGTTGGCCGTGATGCGGGCCTCGATCAGTGCGGCGATGCCGGCCGAACCGAGGACGGCACCGATCTGCCGCGTGGTGTTGTAGACGCCCGACCCGGCACCGGCCAGGCGCGGGGACAGGTTGCGGGTCGCCGAGACCGACAGCGGACCCCACATGCAGGCGTTCGCGAGGCCCAGGAGCGCGCTCGGCAGGAGCACCCATCCCCAGTCGGCGTTGGCGCTCAGCAGGGCGGCGAACCAGAACAGGCCGCCCGAGAAGCAGGCGAGGCCGAACGCGGCGACCCAGCGCGGGTTCCACACGGTGAGCTTCTTGCCGACGAACGGTGCGAGCCCGGCCGAGATCACGGCCTGCGGCACGAGCAGCAGCGCCGCCTGGGTCGGCGAGAACCGGAGGACGTCCTGCGCCCACAGCATGATCGGCAGTGCGAACGACGAGATGGCGACGCCGACGGCCGTGATCGCGATGTTCGCGAGGGTGAAGTTGCGGTCCTTGAACAGGCCGAGCGGCAGCAGCGGCTCGCCCTTCTGCACGCCCTGCCACACCACGAAGGCGATGAGCACGACGATGCCGCCGATGATCAGCGACCAGACCGAGATCGGGCCGGTGATGGTGCCCCAGTCGTAGGTCTCGCCCTCCTGGATGCCGAAGACGAGCAGGAAGAGGCCGACCGCCGAGAGCACGATGCCGAGGTAGTCGAAGCGGTGTCGGTGACGGTCGAACGTCGGGACGAAGCGCTGCGCGAGCACGAAGGCGACCACGCCGACGGGGACGTTGACGAAGAAGATCCACTCCCAGCCGAAGCCGTCGACGAGCAGGCCGCCGAGGATCGGGCCGACGAGCGAGGCGACACCGGCGACCGCGCCCCAGAGACCCATGGCGGCGCCACGGTTCTGCGGCGGGAAGATGCGCGTGATGACGGCCATCGTCTGCGGGGTCATCATCGCGGCGCCGAGGCCCTGGACCACGCGGGCGATGATGAGGACCTCGATCGAACCGGCCAGGCCGCACCAGAGGCTGGCCAGGGTGAAGACGACGAGGCCGACCTGGTAGAGCACCTTCGGGCCGAAGCGGTCACCGAGACGCCCGGTGATGAGCAGGGGCACCGCGTACGCGAGCAGGTAGGCGCTGGTCACCCAGATCACGGCGTTGATGTCCGCGTCGAGGGCCTTGGCGATGGTCGGGGTGGCGACGGACACGATGGTCGAGTCGACGAGGATCATGAAGAAGCCGACGACCAGGGCCCAGAGGGCTGGCCACGGCTTCTTCTCGGTCGTCCGCGGAGGCGTGACGGTGGTCATCGAGTGGGTTCCTTGCTGTTCGTGGAGGTGTGGGGAGGGACGGCCGGGCCGGTGCCGGGTTCCGTCCAGGGGACGTCGCCGCTCTCGATGCGGGCGACCGTGGCGCGGAGCCACTCGATCTGAGCGGTGAGCATCGCATGGACGTACGACACGTCCAGCCACCAGCGCTCGGGCAACGCCTTGGCCGAGACGACGGCACGGATCTCGTCGAGTTCGGTCCGCTGGGCCCCGAGGGCGGCGATCCGGTCGACGAGGGAGGAGACGGCCTCGTCCTGCGGGAGGTTCTCGATCTCCGCGAGCGCCAGGTGGAAGACCGGGTACTCGTCGGCCGGGGCGGAGATGAGCTCGAGCAGCCCGTCGTGCAGGGCTTCCCGGCCGGCGTCCGTGATCGCGTAGGTCGTGCGCTCGGGACGGTTCCCCGCCCGGTCGGTGCCGACGACGGCCGCGTGCCCGTGCTCCACCAGGCGGCCGACCTGGTGGTAGAGCGTGCCGGGCCGCACCTTCACGTTCCGTGCGTCGCGGCGGTGGGTCATGGTCTGGAACATCTCGTACGGGTGCGACGGCCCCTCGTTGAGGAGTCCGAGCGCGGCGTACGCGAGCGGCGTGAGCGTCGCCATCCGAGCCTCCTGTCCGTCATCGATCCCAAATGTTCGACTTGGAATATACGTGATCGAACAGTTCTCCACAACCGCACCCGCCGCGACGCGTGCGCCACCTAGACTGAAGCGGTCCCCACCCGATTCCCCCGTGCTGGAGTGAACACGTGCCAACGATCGTCGTCGAGGTCATGCCGAAGGCCGAGATCCTCGACCCCCAGGGCAAGGCGGTGGGCAACGCCCTCGCCCGCCTCGGCAAGAACGACCTGACCAACGTCCGCATCGGCAAGCGATTCGAGGTGCACGTCGACGGCCCCGTCGACGACGCCAAGCTCGCCGAGGTCCGCGAGATCGCGGTGGACGTCTTCTCCAACGCCGTGATCGAGGACGTCGTCTCGGTCAGCGTCGCCGACACCGAGGACGGCGTCGCCAAGTGACCGCCATGCGCATCGGTGTGATCACGTTCCCCGGTTCGCTCGACGACCGCGACGCCCAGCGCGCTGTCCGTCTCGCTGGTGCCGACCCGGTCGCCCTGTGGCACGGCGACCACGACCTGCAGGGCGTCGACGCGATCGTGCTGCCCGGCGGGTTCTCCTACGGTGACTACCTCCGCGCCGGGGCCATCGCCGCGAAGGCCCCGATCATGGCCGAGGTCATCGACGCAGCGGGCAAGGGCATGCCCGTGCTCGGCATCTGCAACGGCTTCCAGATGCTCGCCGAGGCCCGCCTGGTCCCCGGAGCGCACACGCGGAACGCCCACCAGCAGTTCATCCGCCGCGACCAGAAGCTCCGCGTCGAGAACGCCGGCACCGCCTGGACGAACGGGTTCGACGCCCAGCAGGAGATCACCATCCCGCTGAAGAACGCCGACGGCCGCTTCGTGGCGGACGCCGACGAGATCAAGCGCATCGAGGACAACGGCCAGGTCGTCTTCCGCTACGTCGGCGTGAACCCGAACGGGTCCATCGACGACATCGCTGGCGTCTCCAACGAGCGCGGCAACGTCGTCGGCCTGATGCCGCACCCCGAGCACGCGACCGAGCCCGGCTTCGGCCCGGACACCCCCGCGGCGATGGCCTCCGGTACGGACGGCCTCACCTTCTTCACCTCCGTGATCGAGTCGACGCTCGTCAAGTGACGACGCCGACGCCAGTGACAGGGAACAACACCACCGTGACGACCCACGTGCGCCCGAAGCCCGACACCGTGCAGGACGCCGCCGAGACGCCCGACAAGGAGCAGCCCTACGAGGCGCTCGGGCTCAAGGCGGACGAGTACGCGAAGATCCGCGAGATCCTGGGCCGCCGCCCCACCTCGGGTGAGCTCGCGATGTACTCCGTGATGTGGTCGGAGCACTGCTCGTACAAGTCGAGCAAGAACTACCTCCGGCAGTTCGGCCAGAAGGTCACGCCGGAGATGCAGAAGGACCTGATGGTCGGCATGGGCGAGAACGCCGGTGTCGTCGACGTGGGCAACGGCTGGGCGGTGACCTTCAAGGTCGAGTCGCACAACCACCCGTCCTACATCGAGCCGTACCAGGGCGCTGCCACCGGCGTCGGCGGCATCGTCCGCGACATCATCTCGATGGGCGCCCGCCCGGTCGCCGTGATGGACCAGCTCCGCTTCGGCGCGATCGACCACGAGGACACCGCGCGCGTCGTGCACGGGGTCGTCGGCGGCATCTCGTTCTACGGCAACTGCCTCGGCCTGCCGAACATCGGCGGCGAGACCTACTTCGACCCGGTGTACCAGGGCAACCCGCTCGTGAACGCCCTCGCCGTCGGCGTCCTCCGCCACGAGGACCTCCACCTGGCGAACGCCTCCGGCACCGGCAACAAGATCGTGCTCTTCGGCGCCCGGACCGGTGGCGACGGCATCGGCGGCGCGTCGATCCTGGCGTCCGACACCTTCACCGAGGGCGGCCCGACCAAGCGTCCGGCAGTCCAGGTCGGTGACCCCTTCGCCGAGAAGGTCCTCATCGAGTGCTGCCTCGAGCTGTTCCGAGACGACCTCGTCGAGGGCATCCAGGACCTCGGCGCCGCGGGCATCTCGTGCGCCACGTCCGAGCTCGCCAGCAACGGCGACGGCGGCATGCACATCTCGCTCGACGACGTCCTGCTCCGCGACCCCACGCTCACCGCCGAGGAGATCCTCATGTCGGAGAGCCAGGAGCGGATGATGGCGGTCGTCCGTCCCGACAAGCTCGACGCCTTCCTCGAGGTCGTCGGCAAGTGGGAGGTCGAGACCAGCGTGCTCGGCGAGGTCACCGGCACCGGCCGGCTCGTCATCGACTGGCAGGGCCAGGAGATCGTCAACGTCGACCCGCGCACGGTCGCCGTCGACGGCCCCGTGTACGACCGCCCCGTCGCCTACCCGACCTGGATCGACGCGCTCCAGGCCGACGGCGCCGAGTCGCTCGACCGCCCGGAGACGGGCCCGGCGCTGAAGGCCCAGTTCCTGCAGCTCCTCGGGTCGCCGAACCTGTCGGACAAGCGCTGGATCACCAACCAGTACGACACCTACGTGCTCGGCAACACCGCGCTGTCCTTCCCCGACGACGGCGGCATGATCCGCGTCGACGAGGAGACCGGGCTCGGCATCGCGATCGCGACCGACGCCAACGGCCGCTACTGCCAGCTCGACCCGAAGCAGGGTGCCCGTCTGGCCCTCGCCGAGGCCTACCGGAACGTCGCCGTCACCGGCGCGGTCCCCGCGGCCGTCACCGACTGCCTGAACTTCGGGTCGCCGGAGAACCCCGAGGTGATGTGGCAGTTCTCGCAGGCCGTCGAGGGCCTGGCGGACGGCTGCATGGAACTCGGGATCCCGGTCACCGGCGGCAACGTGTCGTTCTACAACCAGACCGGTTCGACGCCGATCCACCCGACGCCGGTCGTCGGTGTCCTCGGCGTGATCGACGACGTCGCCAAGCGCATCCCATCGGGCTGGCAGGACGACGGCCACAACCTCTACCTGCTCGGCACGACGAGCCTCGAGCTCGATGGCTCCGCGTGGGCGGGCACCGTGCACGGGCACCTCGGCGGGCGTCCGCCGGCGGTCGACCTCGCCCGCGAGAAGGCCCTCGGCGAACTGCTCCGTGCAGCGACCGACGAGCAGCTGCTCACGAGCGCCCACGACCTGGCGGACGGTGGCCTCGGCCAGACGCTCGCCGAGGGCGTCCTGCGCTTCGGCGTCGGCGCACGCGTCGTGCTCGACGAGCTGCAGGAGCGGGACGGGGTCGACCTCGCGACCGCGCTGTTCTCCGAGTCGACCGGCCGCGTCGTCGTGTCCGTCCGCCGTGAGGACGACGTCCGCTTCCAGGGCCTGTGCAACGGCCGGGCCTTCCCGGTCCTGCGCATCGGCGTGACGGACGGCCACTCGCAGGCGCTCGAGGTCCAGGGGGCGTTCACCGCCAGCATCGACGAGCTGCGCACCACGCACGGCTCGACGATGCCGACCCGCTTCGGCGACGTCATCCAGGAGACCGTGACCGAGGGCGTCCTGGGCCGCGGCCCGCTCGCCTCGGACGGCACCTTCTCCCCCCGCACCGACAGCTGAGCGGCGGAACGCGATGTCGATCGTCACCCTGCCCTTCGCCGAGCTCGTCGACCGGTTCGGCCCCGTGCCGGACGGGATCGAGCTCGACGTGTGGGACGTCGAGGCCCCCTACGGGCGCCCGGACGACGTCGCCATCGCGTTCCTGCCGTTCTACTTCGGTGGGCAGCACCGCTGGCAGTACGTGCACGACCTGCCGAACCTCCAGCTGCTGCAGCTGCCGAGCGCCGGCTACGAGCACGCGCTGCCGCACGTCCCGGAGCACGCGGCCCTGGCGAACGGCCGTGGCATCCACGACGACGAGACCGCCGAGCTCGCCCTCGGCCTGACGCTGACGGTGCTCCGCGAGATCGGCGCCTTCCAGTTCGACCGCGCGGCCGGCATCTGGGACGCCCGCGAGACCCGCTCGCTCGCCGACCGTCGCGTGACCGTCGTCGGGTACGGGGCCATCGGCGGCGCGATCGCCACCCGCTTCGAGGCCTTCAAGACCGACGTCCGCGTCGTCGCCCGCACCGCCCGGGAGCAGGACGGCCGCCACGTGCACGCGTTCGGTGAACTCGCCGAGCTCGCCCGGACGACCGACGTCTTGGTGCTCATCGCACCGCTCACCGACGAGACCGAGGGGCTCGTGGACGCCGACCTGCTGGCAGCACTGCCCGACGGAGCGGTCGTGGTGAACGTCGCCCGCGGCAAGGTCGTCGACACGGACGCACTCGTCGCCGAGCTGCAGAGCGGCCGGCTCTCGGCAGGACTCGACGTCACCGACCCGGAGCCGCTGCCCGAGGGGCACCCGCTGTGGACGACGCCGAACACGGTGCTCACGCCGCACGTCGGGGGCAACACGGACCTCAGCGTGCCGCGGTCGATCGAGCTGATGCGCCGGCAGGTCGCCGCGCTGGCCGAGGGTCGGACGTTCGAGAACCTCATCGAACGCTGACCGAACCGGGTCGCAGCGAACCGAGCCAGGGCCGAACAACAAGAACGGCCCGAACGACCCGAACGACCCGAACGACCCGAACGACACCGGCTACACCGGCTACACCGGCTACACCGGCACGATGCACGTCGGGGTGCCGACGGCGATCTGCGCCACGGCCTCCCCTGGCACGCCGTCGTCCCCGACGGGCAACACCGCGATCGCGTCGGAGCGCTCGTTCGCGACCAGCACGAACCCGGGCACCCGCGCGAAGTGCCGCGGCCAGGCCCCACCGCACGGGGCGCTGCCGACGACGGTGAGTCCACCATCCGCGGCGTCGAGCACGACGATCACGTCACGACCACGGACGGCGACGGTCACGCGGCCGGACTCGTCGGCCTCGATGTGGCTCAGCAGGGAATCCCCCGTCGGCCCGTCGAAGGTGTCCACCGAGGCGACGAGCCGCAGCACGCCGCTGTCGTCGCGACGGAGACGATACACGCGGCCGTCGAGCTCCCCGGCGACGATGAGGTCACCGTCGAACCAGGTCATGTGGCGCGGTCCGGCTCCCGGCGCGACGTCGTGCACCCGCACCGGCACGAGCGACACGGCACCAGCACCAGCACCAGCATGAGCACCAGCGGCACCGGCACCGGCACCGCCGTCCGACATGTCGACCCGGAACTCGTGCAGCGTGTCCCCGCCGAGGTCGGCGACGAGCACCGTGCCCTCCGGCGTCGGCACGGACTGGTGCGCGTGCGGCCCGTCCTGCCGATCGACAACGGGACCGGAAGCAGCAGGCAACGCCACCGTCGCGATCGCCGACGCCGGCACCACCACGGCACCGGCGGACCCCCGCGCCCCCACGACCCCGTCACTCGCCGCGACCGAGGCAGCGAACGACTCGGCAGCCGCCAACGACACCGCGGTCACGGTGCCGGAGACGTAGTTCGTGACGACGAGGGCCCCCGAGGGATCGACCTGCACGTGGCAGGGCGCGTTCCCGCCGGCGGTCGCGGTCCAGCGGTGCTCGAGTGCGGAGCCCGAGCGCCGGAACGCACTGACGCTGCCCTCGGCGGTCTCGGACACGGCGTAGACGCGGTCGCCGGAGACGGCGAGGAACGAGGGGTCGTCGAGGACGGCCACCGTCGCGGCGACACCGTTCTCGACGAAGGAGATGCCGGTCGCGTTCCCACCGCCCGTGGCCGTGTACGACCCGACGAGCAACCGCAGTCCTGCCACAGCGGACGCAGCGGCCGCAGCCGACGGAACACCAGCGGCAGCCCCAGCCGCCTCGGGACTGCTGTCGCTCACGGAGCGTCCGCAGCGATCTCCTCGCCCACGGCGATCCGCTCGTGGTGGTGGATGACCTCGGCGACGATGAAGTTCAGGAACTTCTCCGCGAACGCCGGGTCGAGGTGGGACTCGGCAGCAAGCGAGCGGAGGCGTGCGACCTGGATCTGCTCGCGACCCGGGTCGGCGGCGGGCATGCCGGCGCTGGCCTTGAGGTAGCCCACGCGCTGGGTGTACTTGAACCGCTCGGCGAGCATGTGGATCACAGCGGCGTCGATGTTGTCGATGCTCTGCCGGATGCTCTGGAGTTCCGCCACGGCCTCGTCGTCGTACTCGCTCATGGACAGAGCCTAGCGGCGGACCCCGGACCCCGACCCCGAACCCCAGCGCGCGCGGCGTCTGTGACAATGGAACGCATGTCAGCGCTCCTCGTGATCTCGTGTGTGTGCGCAGTCCTCGCCGGACTGGTGCACGTCTACATCTTCTTCCTCGAGTCCGTGGCGTGGACCAGCCCCCGCGTGCGGAAGATCTTCGGGATCGCCTCCGACGCCGAGGCCCGAGCCACCCGCTCGCTGGCCTTCAACCAGGGCTTCTACAACCTGTTCCTCGCGATCGGCGCGGTCCTGGGTGTCGTCTTCGTCGCCACGGGCAACCCCGCGACCGGCTGGACCCTCGTGGTGTTCTCCACCGCGAGCATGCTGGCCGCCGCCGTGATCCTCGCCGGCACGGGCCGTCGGTACCTCAACTCCGCCTTCGCACAGGGATCGCTGCCGCTCATCACCCTGCTGTTCGCCTTCCTCGGGTCGATGTTCGCCAACTGAGCGGATCCACCCAGACGGACAGTCGGATCGGCGCAGCCCCGGCACACCGCCGGACCCCAACGGCCAGTCGGATCGGCGCAGCCCCGGCACACCGCCGGACCCGAACGGCCAGGAGGCCCGCCCCACCACCCACGGACCGCGAGCGGTCCCGAGATGGCGGGTCGGGCCTCCTGTCTGTCAGAGCACGCGACCGACCGTGTCAGCCGAGCTTCTTCGCGAACTCGGCGGGCAGCCGGTCCAGCGCCCACTCGATCGCCGCGGTGGTGCCCATCGAGAACGCGGACGACACGTCCTTGTCGTCGAAGACGATGTCGTGGCCGGCCTGCACGGACGGCACCTTCTGGAACAGCGGGTCGGACTCGGCGGCCGAGGCCTCGACGTAGATCGGCAGCACGACGGTCAGGTCGGCGTCCAGCAGGTCGAGGTTCTCGTTCGACAGCCGCACGGAGAACTCCTTGCCGGCTTCTTGGTCGATCTTCGGCGGGATCTCGAAGCCGAGGTTCCGCATGAAGGTCGCGCGGCTGTCGCGGGAGGCGTAGGCGCCGAAGCCCTCGGACGTGTACGCGGCGATGACGGCGGACTTGCCCTGGAACTCCGGGTGCTCCTTGCGGGCGGCGGCGTAGGCGTCGTCGACCCCGGACAGGAGCTTCTTGCCGTAGGCTTCCTTGCCGAGGGCCTTCGCGATCATCGTGGTCTGCTGCGTGGTCGAGGCGAGGTAGTTCTCCCCGCCCTTCGGGATCGCCACGGTCGGGGCGATCGCCGAGAGCTTGCTGTAGCGGTCCTTGTCGCCCGAGGACTTGACGTCGAGGATCAGATCCGGCTTGAGCTTGAGGATGTCCTCGTAGCTCGGCTCGAGCGTGTTGATGATCTTCGGCGACTTCGTGTAGGCCCCCTTGAGCCACGGGCCGACGCCGTCGCCACCGAACGCGAGCCAGTCGCTCGCGCCGACGGGCTGCACGCCGAGCTCGAGCGCCGTCTCCGCGTCACCCCAGCCGAGGGCGACGACGCGCTTCGGCTCGGACTTGATCGTCGTGGTGCCGAGACCGGTCGTGATCGACACCGGGAAGGTCGAACCACCGGAGGTCGACGACGACGACGCGGAGTCGGACGAGGAGCCGGAGGAGCACCCGGCGAGGACGAGCGAGGCGGCCACGACGGCGCCGACAGCGGCGAGCACGCGGCGGAGGCGCTGCTTGGGGGAGGAAGGACGGATCACAGAGGTAAGGCTACCCTAAGAACCGCACTCGGAACGGGGATGGCTAGGCTGTCCGACCGTGACACCGTCGTACGCGGATCCGCACCGCACCCACCTCGCCGTTCTCGGCTCGCCGATCGCGCACTCGCTCTCCCCCGCCCTGCACGAAGCGGCCTACGCCGCCCTCGGGGTGCCGTTCACGTACGGGAGGCACGAGGTCGCGTCCGGCGAGCTGGACGCGTTCGTCACGGGGCTGGGTCCAGGGCAGCCCGGGCTGCGTGGCCTGAGCCTGACGATGCCGCTGAAGCGCGAGGTGCTGCCGATGCTCGACAGCACGACGCCGCTCGTCGACGAGCTCGGCGTCGCCAACACGATCGCGTTCCGGCAGGTCGGTGAGAGCGTGCGTCGAGTCGGCGCGAACACCGACGTCGAGGGGCTCGTCCGTCCGGTCGAGGCCCTCGGGCACGTGCCCGGCGAGGCCACCGTCCTGGGTGGCGGGGCGACCGCGGCGAGCGCCATGACCGCGTCGTTGCGACTCGGCGCCCAGCTCGTGCGGGTCTTCGTGCGGGACACCGCGCGGGCCGGTGCGCTCGTGCGGCTCGCGACGCGGCTCGGCGTCACGCTCGAACTGCACCCGCTCGACGAGCTCGACGCCGCGGGGCCGCTCGGGTTCGTCATCTCCACGCTCCCCGGTGGTGCGGCGGACGACCTGCACCTGACGCCGTCGGGGCCTGACGCGGTGCTGTTCGACGTCGCGTACGAGCCGTGGCCCACTGCCGTCGCATCGCGGTGGGAGGCCGGCGGCGGTCGGGTGCTGAGCGGGCTCGACATGCTGACCGAGCAGGCGATCGGGCAGATCCGGTTCTTCCTCAGCGGGGACCAGGAGGAGCTGCTGCCCGACGAGGCCGCGGTGCGGCGGGCGATGCGGACGGCCGTGGGGCTGCCCGCGGCGATCACCGCGTAGCGTTCCGGCGCGGGCGCTCAGCGGCGGGCGCGGGCCTCGGCGTCGACCAGGGCGAGCGAGACGTCCCACAGTCGGTCGGCGTCCACCGGGTCGAGCGCCCAGGGCACCACGCCGTACAGGCCGTCGCGCACGGCGTCGACGACCTCGGCCTCGTGGCAGTCCTCGAAGTAGCGACCGGTGACGTCGGCCAGCTCCGGCGCGGTGGCGAGCAGGACGGACGTGGCGGCGCCCTGCTCGGGGGTCTTCACGATGTCGCCGGCAGCCACCTTCGTCGCCGCCAGGACGTCCGGGTCCCAGTGCTTCTGCAGGCCGGTCCAGATGCCGCCGGGCATGCAGGAGTTGGCGGTGATGCCGTCGGCCGCCCAGCGCCGCCCGACCCCGACGGCGAAGAGCGCGTTCGCGGTCTTCGACTGCGCGTAGGCGAGACCGGGGTCGTACGCACGCCGCCGGAAGAAGAGGTCGTCGAACACGACGGGCGAGGAGCCGTGCCCGCTCGACGACAGGGCGACGATCCGCGCGGAGCCGGACGCTGCCAGGGCGTCGTGCAGCCCGAGCGCCAGGGCGAAGTGGCCCAGGTGGTTCGTCGCGAACTGCGACTCCCACCCGGCGGCCGTGTACGACTCGGGGGCGTCCATGATCCCGGCGTTGGCGACGAGCACGTCGAGCTGGCCGGACCAGGCAGCAGCGACGGATGCGATCGAGGCGGGCCGGTCGAGGTGCAGTTCGACGACCGTCGGTGCTGCTCGGGCAGTCGTGGCCGCGATGTCCTCGGCGACGCGCTGCCCCGCGGCGACGTCCCGCACCGCCAGGGTCACGGTCGCCCCGGCACCGACCAGGGCCCGCGCGGTCTCCACCCCGATGCCCGACGCCGCTCCGGTGACCAGAACGGTGCGACCCGTCAGATCGATGCCGTCGACGACCTCGGCTGCGGTGGTGCGGGCGCCGAAGGTGGAGATGTCTCGCATGGCCATGGGGCTCCCGTCAGGAGACGACCCCGTTGACGTAGGACCAGCGGCCCCGCTCACGGACGAAGTCGCTCGTCTCCTCGAGCGTGCCACGGTCGGTGTCGGACCGCCACCACGCACGGAACGTGACCTGTCCCCGGGTGTCGAACGGGCCTCCGTCCCGGGTGCCCACGATGTCCAGGCGCGTCCAGCGCTGCTCGGGGTCGAGCTCGAGGGACGCCGGGCGGGTGCTCGGGTGCCACGAGTCGAGCAGGTACTGGGGCAGCCCGAGCGCGAAGGCCGAGAAGCGGGAGCGCATCAGGCGTTCCGCAGTCGGGGCGGCAGCGCCGGCGTGGAGCGGCCCGCAGCACTCGTCGTACGGGTTGCCGCTGAGGCAGGGGCAGCGCGTCGTGTTCGCCGGCAGCGGGCTCATCAGTCGACGAGCGAGAGCGTGACCGTGATGTTGCCGCGGGTGGCGTTCGAGTACGGGCAGATCTCGTGCGCACGCTCGGCCACGCGCTGCCGCTGCGACTGCTCGACGGCGGGCGTGTAGACGTCGAGCTCCACGGCCAGCCCGAACTCGCCGGTGCCCGTGCCGCCGATGCCGACCTCGGCCGAGACCTCGGCGCCGGTGGTGTCGACGCCGAGCTCGCGGCCCGCGGCGTGCAGGGCCCCGAGGAAGCACGCGGCGTACCCGGCGGCGAAGAGCTGCTCGGGGTTGGTGCCCTCGCCGCTGCCGCCCATCTCCTTCGGCGGACGGGTGTCGAGGTCGAGACGGTCGTCCTCGCTGCGGACGTGTCCGTCGCGGCCACCCCCGGAGGCGTGGGCGACGGCGGTGTAGACGATGTCGAGACTCATGGAGCCAGGTGACCGCCTCTGTCTGGACGATCGCTGAACCCCGGCACCACGACCGGTGTCCGCCGCTCCCCCGGCCTGGCTGACCGGGCGTGTCCCGCGTCGGCGGCCGCTCGCACCGCGGCCGTACGGGACCCTGGAGTAGAACGTGAGGATGTTCTCCCTCGGTTGGCGCGCCTTCCGCGACCACGTCAGCCGGTGCGTCCCCGCTGACCGGAGGCGTCGGGCCGCCCGCATCGGCGCCCTCGTCGCCGCCCTCGCCCTGGCCGTGCTCGTCATCGTGGGATCAGTCGCGCCGTGGCCGGACCTCGGCGAGCCCGTGACGTGGGTGGGCATCGTGCTGCTCGCGATCGCCGTCGGTCTCGTCGGGGTCGCTGCGGTCCCGGTGCGACCGCGGTCCGCTGACGGGTCGCGCGTGGACTGGTCCGGCAGTCTGCTCCCGGCGCCGGACGACACCGAGCGGTACTTCCGGACGCGGTCGGCACCGACGATCGCGGCACAGGACCGGGACCAGGTGCTGCGCCACGCCGAGGCCTTCCGCACCGCCATCGTGCCGGAGCTCTGGCGCAGCCTCGTCCTCATCGCGGCGTCGGTGGTGGCGTTCGGGGCCGCCGTGGTCCTCGACCTCCCCGGGCGCGTGGTGCTCTGGGTCGCGGTGATGTCCGCGGCGTGGTCGATCGCGGGTGCACGGCGGCTCGGACGCGTCGAGCGTGCCCGAGGACTGGCCGAGTCACTGCCGTCCCCCGAGGCCGAGCCCCAGCGCCAGCGCCAGCGCCGCGACGGCGCACCGCGTTCCCCCACAGCGCGCGGCACGAAGCTCGGGCTGCCCGAGGACTGACCGGCGGCTCGGGTGAGCGACCTGGACGGCAGTTCTCGTTCGCGACGGTGACGGATCCGGTTCGCGGAACGCGGGGTTCGTCCTCCGGATTCGTCAGCGCGCGACCAGAACGCCGCCATCGCCCCACCGGTCCGAGCGATGCTCAGCTGGTCCGGGTAGGACTGACCACGTGTTCCGACTCGGCTGGCAGGTCTTCCGCGCGCACGTCGCGGACGCGGTCTCCGTCGACCGGTTCCGGCGTGCGATCCGCATCGGCGTGCTCGCGGCCGTGGTCGCTGCCGTTGTCATGGTCGCGACCGAAGCCGCCTTCCGGTGGGTATCGACGAGCACGGGCCTGACGGTCGTCGTGATCGTGCTGCTGGCGGTCGCGACGGGCCTGCTCGCGCTGAGCTGCTGTCCCATCGCCCGGCCCCTCGACCCGGCGGCGACGATCAACGGTCGGCAGGTCCGGCCCGACACCGCGCGGACCGTTCGGGCAGCAGTCAAGCCGTACCTGCGGGCGAAGGCTCCCGCCGTGCGCCCGGAGGACCGGGAGGCGGTCCTCGTCGACACCGCGCTGCTCCGGCGTGGCATCGTGCTCGACCTGTCGCGGTGGGCGCCACTCCTCGTCGCGGGGTTGCTCGCCGCGGTGGCCGGGTGGACGGCCGGGGCGTTGCCGGCGTACATGCTGGTGTACTTCGCCCTCTGGTCCGTCGCCACGCTCGACCGGGTCCGCGAACTCGGCCGCGCCGAACGAGCCCGCCGTGCCGCCGCTGCCCTGCCCCCGACCGACGCACGCCCCACACCGCCCACTCCGCCCACGCCCACGCCCACGGCCACGGCCACGGCCACGGCCATCCGGACGGACCGAGTCTCGCCGCCACGGACAGATCGCGCGCCGATCACGGCGCACGATGTCCGCCCAGCCGAGACTCGCCCCGGCGCCTGACCGCCGGCAGGCACGCGCGCACGCACGCCGCCGGGCCCGCACCGGTGTCGGCGGGGACGGGCACACTGGGCGCATGTGTGGCCGCTTCGTCGTCTCCGACACCACCGCCGACCTGCTCCCGGAACTCATCGGTGAGCTCGCCGCCCGGACCGAACACGTGAACCAGGACACCGGCGTGGTGAGCACCGGGCTGGTCCCGAGCTGGAACGTCGCGCCGACGGACCCCGTCTCCGCCGTCCGCCAGCGCCACGGGGAGCGTGAACTCCCGCAGATCAGCTGGGGCTTCGTGCCGAGCTGGGCGAAGGACTTCCAGAAGCAGCGGCCGAAGCCGATCAACGCCCGCATCGAGACCGTGGCCACGAGCGGCATGTTCAAGCGGGCCTTCGCGACGAACCGGTGCATCGTCCCCGCGCAGGGCTACTACGAGTGGGTCGTGCGCGAGGACGGCAAGGAGCCCCACTTCGTGCACGAACCCGGCGGCGCACTCGCCATGGCCGGCGTCGTGAGCGCCTGGCCCGACCCGACCAAGCCCGAGGACGACCCGGACAAGTGGCGGCTGTCGCTGGCGATCATCACGCGGGACGCCCACGTGGCTCCGGGCGAGGTGCACGACCGGATGCCGGCGTTCCTCACGCCCGACGGCTACGACGACTGGCTCGGCGCCGACCTGGGCAGCGACGACCTGCTCGCACTGCTCGACCACGAGTCGTTGGCCGTCGCCGCGGGCCTGGAGCAGTACGAGGTCTCCCGCGCGGTCAACAGCGTGCGGAACGACGGCCCGCAGCTCATCGACCCCGTCGCCTGACGGCGCACGACAGGAGGCCCCGATCACGTCCGCCGGGTGGCGGAGGTGGTCGGGGCCTCCCGTCAGGACCTGCTAGCCGCGCCGCATCGGACCGTAGGTGGGCTGACGACGGCGGAGCAGCAGTGCTGCGCCCGCCAGGAGCGCGGCCAGGGCCGCCAGGCCCATCCCGACCAGGCCGGTGGCACCCGTGAAGGCGAGCTGTGCAGCATGCGCCGCAGCAGCGAGCCCGACCGGGTAGACCACGGTGATCGTCGCCGTCACGGACTGCCCGTCGGTGTCCGTGACCGTGTAGGGCATCTGCACGGTGCCGGGGCGGTCGGCCGACGGCGTGAAGCGCACGGTGCCGTCCCGGACGATCCAGACGCCCTGGCCGTCGACGGCCACGCGGGAGACGCGGGCGCCGGTGGCGGGGTCGACCAGGCGCAGTGAGGCGGTCCGGAAGCGGGCGCCTCCGGTGGCGTCGTCGTTGCCGATCGGGGCGATCGTGACGGCGCGGCCCTGGGTGCCGACGACCCGGTCGTCGGTGGCGACGGCGTGCGCGACGACGGTGATGGTCGTGGTCGCGGTGGTCCGCTGGCCCGCGGCGTCGGTCACCCGGTACGTGAAGGTGTCGGTGCCGGTGAACCCGGCGGCCGGCGTGTAGACGTACGAGCCGTCGGCGTGCACGGTGACGGTGCCGTGCGCGGGCTTGCCGTCGAGCGCGACGGTCAGGCCGGTGCCGCGGTCGTTGGCGAGCAGACCGTGGGGTGCGCTCACCGGCAGGGCGACGCCGGCGATGGTGCTGCCGTGGTCGTCCGCGGCCGCGATGCCCACCGTGACGTCCACCGCGGAGTCCACCCGCTGGCCGGAGGCGTCCTGCGCGGTGTACGTGACGCGGTCGGTCCCGGAGAACCCGGCGGCCGGCGTGTACCGGAGGGTGCCGTCAGCGGCGATCGTCGCCGTGCCGTGCGCTGCCGCACCGACCGCGACGACCCGCAGGCGGCTGCCGTGGTCGTTGCCGAGCACGCCGGGGCCCTTGACCGTCACCGGGGTGCCGGTCGTGGTGCGGGCAGCGTCGGGCTTCGCGGTGGGGACGACGTCGATCGCGACGAGTGCGGTGGCGGTGTTGCCGTCGGTGTCGTGCGCCGCGTACGTGAACCAGTCACGACCGGACCAGCCGGAGCTCGGCGTGTAGACGTAGGAGCCGTTCTTCGCCAGGCGGAGCACGCCGTGCTGGGGCTTCGTCTCCATGGACGCCCACAGGCCGGTGCCGGCGTCGTCGGCCAGCACGCCCTTCGCCGCGGACATGCGCACGACGCCGTTGGTCGTCGTGGTGCTCCAGTCGTCGGTCGCGACCGCGCCCACCAGGACGGTGACGGTGGTCGTCGTCGGCTGCCCGGATGCGTCCGTCGCCGTGTAGGTGAAGGTGTCCGTGCCGGAGAAGCGGGCGCCGGGCGTGTAGACGAGCGACCCGTCCGGGCCGGCCGTCACGGTGCCGTGGGCGGCCTTCCCGTGACCGGTGACCCGAAGGCCGGTGCCACGGTCGTTGCCGGTGAGCGTGGTGCCGGCGATCCGCAGTGCCGTGCGCGCCGGGGTGCGGAGGACGTCGGCGACGGCCGTCGGGGTGGTCGTCACGGTGACGGTCGCCGTGGCCGTGCCCGAGGTCGGGTCCGTCACGGTGTAGGTGAACGTGTCCGTGCCGGAGAACCCGGACGCGGGGACGTACGTGACCGTCCCGGGGCCGCCGATGGTCGCGGTGCCGTGGCCGGGCGTGCCGACCGCGGTGACCGTGAGCGCGGTGCCCGAGTCGTTCTTCGTGACGCGGACGTCGACGGGCGTGGACGCCCTCGTGGTGGCCGTGTCGGCGAGCGCCTTCGGGGTGACGGTGATCGTCACGGTGCCGGTCGTGGTGGTGCCGGTGCCGTCGGTGACGGTCACGTCGAAGGAGTCCGGGCCGGAGTACCCCGGGGTCGGGGTGTACGTGTACGACCCGTCCTCGGCCACGTCGACGGCGCCGTGTGCGGGCTTCGTGGCGTCCGTGACGGTGAGGCCGGTGCCGGTCGAGCCGGCGAGGACGCCCTGGTCGGCGGGGACGACGAGCGTGCCGTCCGCGGTGGCCGCGGTGTCGGCGGCGACGACGACCGGGGTGACCGTCACCGTGACGGTGCCGGTCGCCGTGGTGCCGTCGGACCCCGTGGCCACGTAGCCGAAGGTGTCCGTGCCCGACGTGCCGGGTGCCGGCGTGTAGGTGACCGTGCCGTCGGCGTTGCGCACGACGGTTCCGGTGGTGGTGGCGCCCGTGGTCGTGGGGCCGACGGCGGTGACCGTCAGGCCGGTGCCGTGGTCGTTCGCCGTCAGGTCACGCGAGGTGACGGTGACGGGCTGCCCGGCGGCCGTGGTGATCGCGTCCTCCACCGTGCTCGGCCGCACCGTGACGCGCACGATGCCGGTCGAGGTGTTGCCCTCGGCGTCGGTGGCCGTGTACGTGAAGGTGTCCGGGCCGGACCAGCCGTCCCTCGGCGTGTACGTGTACGAGCCGTCGGCGTGCAGGTCCACGGTGCCGTGGAGGGGCTGCTCGTCGATCGTCGCCGTCAGACCGGTGCCGTGGTCGTTCTCCAGCACGCCCGCTGACGCAGCGACCGTCAGCGTCGACCCAGCGGTCGCCGTCGCGGTGTCGGGCGTTGCCTGGGGTCCGACGACCACGACGACCCAGCTGGTGGCGGTGCCGCGCGCCGCGTCGACGACGTCGTAGTGGAAGGTCGCGGTGCCGGAGAACCCGGTGGTCGGGGTGAAGACGACGGTGCCGTCCTGCCCGAGGGCGACGGTGCCGTGCTGCGCGTCACGCACGTCCGTCACGGTGACGCCGGTGCCGACGTCGTTGCCGGTCAGGGCGCTCGTGGCGATGGTGACGGCCTGGTCGACCGTCGTCGTGGCGGTGTCGGGCAGGGCGTGCGGTGCGACGGTGATGGTCACGGTCGCGGTGCCCGAGGTCCGGCCGGCGCCGTCGGTGACCCGGTAGGTGACCGTGTCGGTGCCGGAGGAGCCGGTCGTCGGTGCGTAGTCGACGCTGCCGTCGTCCGCGACGACCGCGGTGCCGTGCGTCGGCCCGGTGACGATCGTGGTGACGAGCTCCGTTCCGAGGTCGTTGCCCTGCACGTCGACCGTGACCGGCACGTTCGCCGTGGTCGTCGCGCGGTCGTCCCTCGCCGTGGGCTGGACGACGACGGTGACGGTCGCGGTGGCCGGGGTGCCCGACCGGTCGACGACCGTGTACTCGAAGGTGTCCGTGCCGGAGAACCCGGCGGCCGGCGTGTACGTGTACGTGCCGGTGGCGCCGTCGAGCTCGAGCGAGCCGTGGGCCGGCGTGGTGTGCGCCGTCACGCCGAGGCCGTCGCCGAGGTCGTTGCCGAGCAGTCCGGTCGCGCGGTCGGTCGTTGCGGCGGAACCGCCGGCAGCGACGCTGACCGTGTCGGCCACGGCCCGGGGGGCGACGTGGACGGTGACCGTCACGGTGTCGGAGCCGGAGCCGTCGGTCACCGTGTACGTGAAGGTGTCCGTGCCGGAGAACCCAGCAGCGGGCGTGTACGTGTACGAGCCGTCCGGCTGCACGGCGACCGTGCCGTGGGCGGGCTGGGTGGACCCGCTCACGCGGACGTCGTGGCCCAGGTCGTCGGCCAGGAGGCCCGGCGCGGCTCCGACGGTCGGCTGTCCGGCCGTCGCGGTGACGGTGTCGGCCCCCGCCGTCGGCAGGACGGTGACCGTCACGGTCGCGGTGGTCGTGGTGCCGGAGGCGTCGGTCGCCGAGTAGGTGAAGGTGTCCGGGCCGGACCAGCCGGCGGCCGGGGTGTACGTGTACGAGCCGTCGGCGTGCAGGTCGAGGACACCGTGGGTCGGATCGGTGTGGTCGGTGACCGTCAGGCCCTTGCCGGCGTCGTTGGCGAGGAGGCCGTCGCTGGCCCCGGCGGTCGTGGTCGAACCCGCGTGCACGGTGACGGCGTCGGCCGCGGCGCTCGGGGTCACGGTGACCGTGACGGTGCTCGTCGCGGTGCGGCCCGAGGAGTCCTTCGCGGTGTAGTCGAACGCGTCGGTGCCGGAGAACCGGTCGGCGGGCGTGTAGGTCCAGGAGCCGTCGGCGGCGACCGTCGCGGAGCCGTGGGAAGGAGTCGTGTTCGACACGACGGACAGACCGGTGCCGCTGTCGTTCGCGAGCACGCCGGCCGCGGGGACGCGTACCGGGGTGCCGGCGGGCGTGGTGCGGGTGTCGGGGCTGGTGCTGACGTGGGTGGCCTTCATCACGTTGGCGAAGGTCACGACGACGTCGGTGCCGTCGCTCGACACGGCCTGCGGGAACACGAAGGACGCCTTCGTGCCGGTGCCGGTCGCCACGGTGCGGTTGCTGCCGAGGTCGACGGCCTTCCACGTCGTGCTGTAGTTCGCCGGGTCGGTGGTGCCCGACGGGGTCTGGGTCACGGTGTAGTTCTTGCCGGGCGTCGTCAGGATCGCGCCGGCCTTGCGGGTCTGCACGCCGGTGTCGGAACCGGTCGTGGTGTCGCTCGTGCCCGTGTTCGAGCCGGTGATGCCGTCGCCGGTGATCGCGAGGCCGAACTGGTCGCCGGCCGCCCAGCGCTCGTCGATCGAGGCCTGGCCGGTGACCGTGTCCGCGTAGTTGCAGGACGCCAGGTCGCTGGCGCCGTAGTTGCCGACGATCGGGAAGCTCCGGACCTGCGTGCCCGCGGTCGGGTCGAGCTGGTAGATCGTCGTGGTCGCGACGTTGTTCGTCGTGACCGAGTTCGACACGTAGAGGTAGCCGTCGGACGAGAACGCGATGCCCGGGCTGTTCGTGCCCGACGGCAGGGTCGCGATGGCGGTGGTGGCCAGGGCCGTCGTGCCGGAGGTCGTCGGGACCGTCTCGGTGTTGACGCGGTAGACGGTGTCGGCGGCGACGACGAACATCAGGCCGCGCGAGCTGAACGCGAAGTCGCCGTTGCCCGACTTGAGCCCGTTGACCTGGCCGACCTGGCCGAGGTACTGCTTCGTCGCCGGGTCGTACGCGCCGAGCCAGCCGGTGTTGTCGCCGTAGTAGTAGATGCCGGTCGCCGGGTTGACGGCACCGCGGATGATCGGCCGCACCTTGTCCGTGGCGATCGGGTCGGACGCGGTGTTCGTCGCCGGGTCGAACGAGCGGATCGTCGCGGTGGTGCCGTTGCCTGCGGCGAACAGCGACTTGCCCTCACGCGAGATGCCGAGGCCGTTGTTCGCGCCCGTCCCGAGGTCGGCGACGTCGACCGTCGAGCCCTTCGTGTCGCCCGTCGTGATGTCGACGGCGACGACCTTGCCGGCGCCGTTCGTCGCGTAGAGCGTGTTCTGGTCGCAGACGAAGTGGCCGTCGGTCGTCGCGGTGACCGCTGACGCCGGTGTCGCCGCGACGACGGCCGTGGCCGTGCTGAGTCCGGTCCCCACGAGCAGGGCGGCAGCGAGCACGGCGAGGGGCCGGACGCCCGCACGGCGGCGGGGCACAGCAGAGCGCTGGGTTGCAGACAGCATGGATCACTTCCGGGTCGGGTCGACGGAACGCGACCCGCTCGATCCCGCAGGGCCGGGAGAACGGACGTTCGCGCTGGCCTGATCCTGACAGGAAACCCAGAGGAATTGGGGACAGTGCTGGTCCCCAGTAGGGGGGACCACTCGTTCGGGGGACGGCCCGACGGTTGCTGCCCCGGACATGACGAACGCCCCGCCGGAGACCGACGGGGCGTGCTGTGGAGGACGACTAGGAGGTGGTCCGGATGACGTCCGGCAGGACCATGTGCAGCCGCTCGGCGAGCTTCGCCTGGGCTTCCTCGAGCGAGCGGAAGTCGCCGACGTACTGGCCGAAGGTGTCCGACACGAAGTAGTGCGAGCCCTGCTTGTCGACGGTGCCGCCGTAGTAGCCGCCGTAGTTCGCGGCCCAGAGCCCGGTGTCCGGTCGGGTCCAGAGGATCGTGGCGCGCGCGGGCTGAGCGGGTGCGATGACCTCGGCCTCGATGGCCGCGATGACCTCGATCGTCTCGGTGTCGAGGGTGATCTCGGTGGTCGCGTGGTGGTCGTCGATCAAGCTCATGGTCGTTCCTTCGTGTCGTGCGGGTGCTGCAGTTCGTGCGGGTGCGGTCGAGACGCTGGTCAGTCGACCGGGCGGATGACCGGCGGGAGCATCACGTGCAGGCGGTCGGCGAGGTTCGTCTGGGCGTCCTCGAGCGAGGCGAAGTCACCGACGACCAGGCCGAACGTGTCCGATGCGACGTAGCGGTTCGCGACCTTGTCGACCGAGCCGCCGAAGTACCCGCCGTAGTTGGCGACCCATTCGCCGTCGTCCTCCTGCGTCCAGGTGAGCTTGGCGCGGGCCGGACGGGCGCTGGGGGCGACCCCGGCTTCGAGGATCGCGATCGTGTCCACCGTCTCGGTGTCGAGGGTGAGTTCACGGTGCGTCTGCGTGCTGCTGGCGGTGATGCTCATGGCGCTGCTCCTGTCGCGATCCGGGGTACATCGTGCTGTCCCAGAAATCTATGGCCTCGGCGATGCCCGCCGCCATCCAGCCCCGGGCATTCACGGCTTGCGTTCATGCCCTCCATCAGACGGCCCCGGTTTCGCGGGGCTGATGCACCCCAGACCGGGGTACACGTCCCCCACCGGGGTACTCGCGGTTCGGACAATCGCGGATCGGGGGACACCGCCCCGCGGGCGATACGGTCGCTCCCATGACGCCGCGACGGACCGAGCTGCTCGCGCGGGCGCTCCTGGTCGTGCTCGGGGTGGTCGTGGTGGCGATGGTCCTCGTCCCCGCGTCAGCGCAGGCCGCGGTGTCCGCCGTGCTCCGGGTCGCGAACGCGCTCCGGACCCGCGTCGGGCACGGCACGCTCACCCTGTCCGTCGACTTCGTCCTGGCCGCGGTCGTCACCGGGGTGACCGCCTGTCTGCCGGCGCTCATGGCGGGGGCGGGTCGAGCCTCCAGGCCGGAGCCCCTGCCGGTGCGGCGAGCCGCGCTCGTGAGCCTGCTGGTGGCGGTGGTGGGCGCCGTCGCGCTCGCACTCGTGCACGCTGCGCCGTTCACCACGTTCCGGTCCCTGGTGACCGCTGCCGCCGTCGGGGTGGCGCTCGGGACGCTGGGGCTGGCCGCGCACCGGACGCTGCGGGACGCGGGCAGGAGCGCGCTGCGGGCGGACGGACGGAGTCGGCGGGCTGCCGTGGTCCTCGGGGCCGTGTACGCGGCGGTCGTGGGCGTCATCGCGTTCACGGGGTCACCGGTGGACGCCGGGGCGCAGCCGTGGCTGCTGCGGACGCTCGAGCGCCTGCACGGGATCGGACTGCCGGGGTGGTTCGACTACGCGGCGACGGAGTTCTCGGCGAACGTGGTGTTCTTCGTGCCGCTCGGCGTCTTCGTGGTGCTGCTGCTCGGTGCGCGCCGGTGGTGGGTCGGCGCGGGGACGGGGTTCCTGCTGAGCGTCGTGATCGAGGTGTCGCAGTCGCTGTTCCTGCCGTCGCGGTTCGGGTCCGTGGACGACGTCGTCTCGAACACGTGCGGGGCGGTCATCGGGGCGCTCGTGGGGGTCGTGGTGGTGGGGCGGAGCGGGTCGCTCACATCTCGGTGACCCAGGCTTCGGGCATGGCCCCTCGTGATCGTCCCCGTCCTCCGACCCGTCCTGGCACGCGGCCGTGGGTGTTCGTCGTGATCGCGGTGCTCGGTGTCGTGGCGGTGGGGCTCGTCGTGGTCGCGCTGTTGTCGCGCTGACGGGGTCCGTTCATCCGGAGTTCCTGGCTGACGGAGCTTCCGGGAACGACGAAGCCGCCGGGACCGAGGTCCCAGCGGCTTCGTTCGTGCAGAGGTGCTCAGGCTGCGATCTGGCCGTCGCGCTGGCGACGAACCGAACCGCGGACCACGAGCAGGCCGCCACCGAGGACGACAGCGCCGCCGCCGACCCAGAGGGCGAGAGCGGAGATGGTGCCACCCGTGAAGGCGAGCGAGCCGGTGCCTGCACCGGTTGCTGCGCCACCAGCGGCAGCACCCGCGGCCGGAGCAGCGGTGAGCGCAGCCGTGCCGACGTTGCCCGAGGTGGCACCGGTGGCGGTCAGCGTGTAGGTGCCGGAGGCGCCGGCCGGGAGGGTGATGCGCGGGGTGACGGCGCCGGTCGCGGAGGCGGTGTACGCCTTCGAGACGGTGGTCGTCGGGAGGGCGCCGAGCGTGACGGCACCGGCACCGGTGACCGAGATGTTCACGGTCTCGTTGCCGACGAAGGAACCCGCGCCGAAGTTGACGACGGTGGTGCCGCCGGCGACGGTGCTGCCGGTGACGGAGACGTTGGACGTCGGGACGTAGCCGGCGGCGTTGGCAGCAGCCGGGGTCGCGATGAGTGCGGCGCCAGCCAGCACGACCGCGGCAATGAGCTTCTTCATGAAGTTGTTCCCCTAAGAATCTGATCCTTCAGACCCTGAGACCCAGAGCCCTGACCCCTCGCAAGACAACCGAGCGACACTGGTTCCCTGAAGTGCGGTTGGCGAAGTTCCCTCAAAGTAGCCGAAGTTCACAGGTGCCACGCAAGGAGTTTGTGACGAACGCGTGAACTCTCGTGTTGGCAGAAGAGGCGGTCTAGAGGGTCAGCTCCGATGGTTCTCATGGCAACCACTAGGTTTTCCCTGGTCAGGGCCGTCTGGTCAGTTCTCGGTCCGCGGCATCGGCTGTGGACAGGTCATCCGAGTGGAGCCGCACCGGCCGCCCCGAAGCCCGAAACTCCCCCGGAATGGGGGCACGATCGGCACCGAAAAGTCCAGAATCCGTGTCGTCAACCCGCAGGATTCCCGCAATCGACGGTCGCCGGCAGCACCGGGGACTGCGCGATCGTAGGGGTGGACACGGCCGTGACCGCCGCCTTTGCCTGTTTCGCGGACCCGAGGAACGTCGCACGGAAGGTCGTGCTCTGGCCGGGCGCGAGCAGCGTCTGGACCTGCACGACCGGGTGGTCCCCGTCCACTGCGGTGTGCGGAGCGGCTGCCTTGCCGTCCTGCGTCGAACCGAGGTAGATCTCGCCCTTGGCCGCGTAGACCGCGACGTTCGTCTGGACCTTGCCCGGCGCCACTCCGAAGTTCCCTGCACCCGTCACGTAATCGGGGAGACCCGTCGCGGCGTCGGCCGGAGCCGTGTTCTTCAGCGTGACTTGGACCACGGACGTCGGGCGGCCGTCTGCACGGCACACCGCGCTCCCGACGGCGACGGTCTTCTGCAGGTAGAAGTCCATCTTCGCGCCGGTGGCGTCGTTGAGGTAGACACCGAACTGCCGCTCAGAGGGGCTGCTCGTCGGCAGCGGGCCGGTCACGGCGGTCCCTTCGAGCCGGTCCTGCTCGGACTTGTCCGCGCTCCACAGGCGCAGCCGGTTCTCCTGCACTCCGTCGGTCAACGCGCTGATGAAGGCCTTCGGATCGAACGCGCCACTCGACACCTTGTCGAAGACGGCGCTCGCGGCCGACGCGAAGAAGGCGTCCTGAACCTTGGGGTCCGGGTACTTGGCGTAGACGTCACTCAGGAGCAGCTTCACCGCGTTCTCCGACGTCAGGGTGTCACCGGTCGGCAGCTGCACGGGCCCGGTGGCCTTGAGGATGTACGCCAGCGTGACCGGGTCCATCGCGAGGACGCCGTCGACCTGCTGCCCGTACTTCTGCTTCCACATCTCGCGGGCGAGCTTTGCCGAAACGTCGAAGCGCGGCGTCAAGGTGACGTCCTGCATGTACTCGCCGGTGATGGCGCCGTACAGGCCCTGCGTGTCGACCGTCAGCGGGAGGACCGGACCGTCAGCTTGGTCGAAGGTGGAACCCGCGGCTTGGTTCGAGAGGTGAACGGCGCCATCGCGGACGTCGAGGAGCGCTACGGCTCCAGGGATACCGCCCGCGGCGCGGAGCTCAGCGTTGTTCTGGAACAGCAGCAGATACCGACGGTCACCGCCGTGCCCGAGCATCGCCGGGGCGAGCTGTACCGCCCGGTTGGCAGCATCGGCTTGTGCGAAGACCGACGAGAGGGCGTTGCGGAGCTGGTTCACCGCGCTGACGACCGGGGACAACGTGTCTGACGTGTCGATCGCCGTTGCGTCCCGATTGGCCTTCGCCAGCGCCGTCGTCGCACGCTGGACGGCCGGCTGCGCCTTCACCAGCGGAGCGAGGTCGAGCTTGCCGCCCTTCGGCGCAAACGCCTTCACGTTCACATCACCGATCACGCCGGCCACCGGCTTCACGGCTCCCGTCGCCACATCGTCCACGACGACAGCGACTTCGCGGACGGCACGCAGGTTCGACCCGACGAACGGGAGGACCTGGAACGCGCTCCAGACCGGGTCGCCGGTCAGGGACCGGGCCGCCGCCGCGTGGTCCTGCAGGTCGTCCGCCGTCTTCTGCGCCGCGGCGCTGTCGCCGCTGACCAGCTCCGACCGGAGCGTGCTGACGAGCTGCACGGACTGCTCGAGGTCGCGCTTGGCCATCAGGCCACGCACGCCGACCCAGGCGACGGCGAGGATCAACAACAGGACGAGCGCGAGCACGATCCACAGCACGGGCCGGCCCCTGGAACCTCGGCGTGCTGTGGTCCGTCGCGACTCGGGAAGGTCGGACATGGGCGCAATCCTACGGTCGCGCCACCGAGGCGGCCTTGCGATGACGACACCGGCGGGTGTCACAGCCGCACCGGATCAGCGGCACCCGTGGCAGCCGCCGTCTTTCGCCGGGACACTCCGGCGGTGTCGCTCTGGCCTCACCACGGCTATTCCTCGCGTGCGTTATGGTCATCCTGCTGCGAGCGGTCGGTACGGGTCCGAGCCGCGGAACCCGGGGGATCGTTGGCGAAGTCGAAACGGCGATCGGTGGCGATCATCGGTACCAGGGGATATCCCAGCTACTACGGCGGATTCGAGACAGCCGTGCGTCACATCGCCCCGTATCTCGCTGACGACGAATGGGACGTCACCGTGTACGGGCGCCCCGGAGCCACGATCGACGCGGGCGCCGATCCCCGTGTTCGCCGTGTCACCACAGTCGGCTCGGACAAGAAGTCGATCAGCACCCTCTCGTACGGCTTCACGTCAGCCCTCCACGCAATCTTGAAGAAGCCTGACGTCGCACTCGTCATGAACGTGGCGAACGGCTTCTGGCTTCCGCTCCTGAAGCTCCGCGGTATCCGCGTGGTCGTCAATGTCGACGGCATCGAGTGGGAGCGCGCGAAGTGGGGTCGTGTTGCTCGGACCGTCTTCCGCGCCGGCGCTCGGCTCACCGCGACCTTCGCCGACCGGCTCGTGGTCGATGCGCGTGCTCTTGGGGACTACTGGAAGCGGAACTTCGGGCGCACGAGCCTGTTCATCCCTTACGGCGGCGACTTCAGTCCAGCCCAGGCATCGCCGACGCAGTTCGGCCGACGCCAGTACGTGCTGGTCGTCGCACGATTCGTGCCAGAGAACACGATCGAGGAGTTCCTCGGCGCAGCTCCGACGCTCGCTGAGGACCACGACGTCGTCGTGGTTGGGTCCTCCGGGTACGGAGGGGTCTTCGACGAGCGGGTAGCTCGCCTCAGCGAGACGAACCCACGGGTGCACTGGCTCGGTCACGTCCGCGACGACGCATACCTCCACCGACTCTGGGAGGACGCAGGCGCGTACTTCCACGGCCACAGCGTCGGTGGGACGAATCCAGCGCTCGTGCAGGCAATGGCCTCGGGTGCTCCCACGGTCGCCCGCGACACCGTCTACAACCGCGAGGTACTGGCGGACACCGGTGTGTTCGTCCAGCCAGACGCCGCGAGCATCATCGCCGGTGTCCGATCTGTCCTCTCGTCGTCGGAACGCCAGGAGTCGATGAGCACGCGTGCACGCGAACGTGCCAAGGCGGAGTACACCTGGGAACGAGTGGGTGCCGCGTACTCGGACGCTCTGGAGACCATCCGACGAGGACCAATCCGATGAAGGTCGTCATCGACGCCTTCTGGCTCGTCGACGGACCGCCGTCCGGTCGTATGGTGCTCCGCGAATCGATCACCGCATGGCTCATCGCGCACCCGCACGACGAACTCTTCCTCGTCGTGCCCGAGCGCGCTGAACGCGAGAGCCGCGTGCTGTTCCCGAGCACGACAGTCATCGGCACCCCTGCACCGCTCCATCCGCTCGCGAACGTGCTGGTCCTGCCTCGCGTCGCGAGGCGGGTGCACGCCGATCTCATCGTCGCGCAGAACTTCGCTCCGTTCTCTCGAGCCCGTCCATCCGTCGTGTTCGTGCACGACGTGCTCTTCCAGACGAACCCGCGGTGGTTCACACCGGCCGAGCGGCTCTACCTGTCGTTGCTCCCGCCCCTCATGACCAGGGCGAGCCGAGTGCTGACCAGTTCACAGAACGAGGTGCGCCGAATCCGGAGCCACAACCGGCGAGTGCGAGACGTCCAGGCCGTCGGCCTGGGCATTGCTGCGTCCCTCGGTCAGGACGCGCTCGCGGAGCCGGTGCAGGGTCTCCAGGCTCAGAGCTTCCTCCTCACCGTCGGGAGGCTCAACGTCCGGAAGAACCTCCGCAACACCATCGAGGCGGCGGTGCAGAGCGGGACGATCAACGTGACGAAGCCCCTCATCGTCGTGGGGGCCGCATCTGGGCGTGGTGAGCAGCTTTCGGCTCGAGCCGAGGCGGCCGTTGCCGAGGGATCAGTCCGTTTCCTCGGGAGCGTCTCGGACGCAATGCTCCGGTGGCTGTACGAGCACTGCCGCCTCTTCCTCTTCTTGTCGCTCGACGAGGGTTGGGGGCTTCCTCCGCTCGAAGCCGCCAACCTCGGAGCAACAGTGCTGGCGAGTGATCGTCCGGTGTTCCACGAGACGCTCGGCACCGGCGCCGCCTACGCAGATCCCCAGGACGTCGCCGCGATCGCCGACCAGATCACGGCGTTGGTCTCGGCTCGACAGAATCCTTCGATGCCTCTCCCCTCCACATCCATCGGCTGGCACCGGCTGGTGGAGACCGCCCGAAGGACAGCGACGGACTGACGTGAACATCATCGCAATCGTCTACGAGCGTCTTCGCGGCCGTCCGCTGCCCGGTGACATCCCCCCGTCCGTCCTCGGCAGCTTCGTCCTCGACAAGGGTGTGGACGCGATCCGCGGGCTGTCACTACCACGCAGATCGGACCGGGCGGGACTGCGCTTCCGCGGCGCCGGGGTGCGGATCCGCAACAGCAGCCACCTCGCGGTCGGCGCTGGCGTCGCCCTCGGCGAGGGTGTGCTGATCGACGCGTTCTGCCGTCGAGGGGTAGCGCTGGGTCCGAACGTGACCGTGGGTCCCGGTGCCCGTCTCCTCGGCAGCGGTGTGATCAGCGAGCGCGGCGAGTTCATCCGCGTCGGAGCACGGACTGCGATCGGCGCCGCGAACCTGATCTGGGGGCAAGGCGGCGTCACCATCGGGAACGACTGCCTGCTCGGACCGAACGTGACGATGGTGAGCGAGGACCATGTCTTCGAGGATCCCTCCACCCCCATCCGGACACAGGGCTCCCGCCGGGCTCCGATCGTCATCGGTGACGACGTGTGGATCGGTGCCGGTGCAACCGTGCTCAAGGGCGTCACGATCGGTGACGGTGCGGTCATCGCCGCCGGCTCGGTCGTGACGAAGGACGTCGAGCCCTTCCACATCGTCGCGGGGGTGCCCGCTCGAGACCGCGGTTCCAGAACCGCGCAGCCCGAAGCCGACGATGACTGAACGCGAGCCGATCCTGCTCTCGGTCGTGGTCGTGACGTTCAACAGCCGCCACGTCCTCGGCGAGAACCTGTCGCGGCTGGCTTCGATGCCCGACGTCGAGGTGATCGTGTTCGACAACGCATCGACCGACGGCACCCAAGAGTTCGTCAGGCACCAGCTCCCACACGTCGAGCTCATCGAGAGCACTGAGAACCTCGGCTTCGCCAAAGCGGTCAACCGCGCCGCAGCACGTGCACACGGACGCATGCTGATGCTGTTCAATCCCGACGCTTCAATCGGCGTCGATGACGTCCGACTGCTGGCTGAGACCTCCGACTCGCACCCGGGCGACGTCGTCGCGCCGTTCATCGAACAGCCCGCGCCGCAACGCATCGTCTCAGCGGGCTGGATGCCGTCGTGCTGGCGGATGTTCACGCACTACTCCGGGCTCTCTCGCCTGGGCAAGTGGTCGGAGGCCCTGCAGGGGCACTACCTGCTGCCGGCACAGGTGACTGGGACGACTCGGGTCGAGTGGGTGACGGGAGCATGTCTGGTCGTGCCGATGACGACATGGAGCGCCGTCGGCGGGCTCTCGGAACGGTGGTTCATGTACGCCGAGGACATCGACTTCTGTCACCGTGTCGGCGAGGCTGGTCAGAGCGTCTGGATCGTTCCTCGAGCTCGTGCCACGCACATGGTCGGCGGGAGCGACAGCTCGCACTCGATGTCGATGAACGCGGCCTGGGTGTTGAACCTCCGTGAGTTCTACGCGACCTCGCTCCGCCGTCGCCCGTTCGCAGTGTGGATCTGGACCCTTATCGTTGCGGGCGGTCTCTCGTCCCGCGCCCTCGTGGCCACCGTCCGCCGGGGCGGCGCCGACCCGACCGCACGGGCATTCCGCGCGTACAGCGCTGCGCTCATCCGGGGCGGACGATGAACTCCTCGAACCGAGACGTCGTTCTGCTGACGGCCTTCGCTTGCGACCCGCGGCTCCCGAGCGAGCCGACCATCGGCTGGGAGTACCTGCTGTCGTGGTTGACCATCGCCGACGAGCGGGACCTTCAGGTCGTGGCGGTGATGAACGAGCGGTCCCGCGTAGCGACGATCGCCCGGCTCGAGGAGATCAAGCGCGATGTGTCCCGACTCATCCTCGTCAGTCCGGCAGAACCCCGGTACCTCCGGTTCCTCCACCACCACCGGCTGACGCGGCTCGAGCACATGGTCTGGGCATGGCGAGTCCCCGCCGCTGTCCGCGCGACCATCGACACGACGCGTGTGGTCCTCGCTCGTCATGTGACGTTCGCAAGCGAGCTCCTCGCCCCTCCCATCACCTGGCTACCGGCCACCACCTACGCAGTCTGGGGGCCGGTCGGTTCGACCGGCCGCGCCGATGCCTACCTCTTCGCGCCTCGCCCTGCCGATTGGCGCAAGCGGTACGTCATCCAGCGCCTCCGCGACTTCATCAGCAGGAAGTCCGCACGACGTGTCGCCCGACAGGTCGACCTCACGCTCACGACATCGAACATCCTCGCCGAGGTCGTGCGCTCAGTTGGAGCACGCGCAGAGGTGTTCCCGAACACGAGACCGATCCGACCGCCGGACACCGATGCACGACGGACCGCCACGAGCGGAGCGCTGCGCCTGTTGTGCGTGGGGAACCTCGTCCCCCTCAAGCGTTTCGAGCTGGCGATCGCCGCGTTGTCGGTTCCCGAGCTCGCCGATGCGACTCTGCGAATCGCCGGCAAACCCGCTCCAGGACGGCCGAACGAACTCGCCGCCCTGGCCCGCGAACTCGGCGTCGACGAACGCGTCCGGTTCCTCGGCCAGATCCCGCGAGAGGCGGTCGTCACCGAGATGATCGCAGCGGATGTCCTCATACATCTCTCGGCGCGAGAAGGCGGCTCAGGCGTGGTCGGTGAGGCCACCGCGGTCGGCCTCCCGGTCGTGGTCTTCGCTGGGACCGGGGCAGCAGCCGTGCTCGAGTTCGCTGACGCCCCGGGAGTCGCCATCGGCCGAGAGGAACCTCGCACCAGCGCCAGCGTCGCCGAGGCGGTCACCGCGGCTGCGCTTCTCCCGCGAGATGCAAGCACAGTGTGGACGGAAACGCGCCTCATCGACGAGGAACGGGTCCTCCTCGACCGTGCAGTTGCCTTGCGGAGCGCGAAGTGAGCATCGCCGGACGAGTCCGAGGCGCGGCCGGACACCCGATCGCACTCCGGCTCGTTGACCAGGGATCGTGGTCCGCTGCGTTCTTCCTCTTCACGCTCACATCCAGCCACGTCCTTCCGACTTCTGACTTCGCGAGTCTCACGGTGGTCACCTCCATCGGTGTGATTGCAGCGGCATGTTCCCGGGCGTTCGCGATGGACGGTCGGATCGTGGCGGGCGCACGCGCAGGGCTGCGAGTCGACGAGGCGCTGTCATCCCGTTCAGTCGCGCTCACGTCGGCCGCCTTCGCGGTCCTCGCAGTCGCCGCGAGCGCGGCGTGGCTCGCGCTCGGCTCCGGTGGTCCGGACTTGTTCCTCGCGGTCTTGGCGGCCCTCATCGTGCTGGCGGACGGCCCGCACTACCTCCTGACACTGCGGAAGCGCTTCGCGTCCGCCATCCTCGGCGCAGTTCCGTACGCCCTGGCAAGCGCCGTTGCCGTGACCCTCGCACTGCTCGACCCAGTGAAGCCGGTCGTCGTCATCTGGATGATCGGACTCGCGATCGCGCTCGCACTGTCCTGGGTCGCGGCCTCTCGGCTCCCGACCGCCGACCGCGACGTGCCTGCAGTCGTCGGGACCTCCTTCCGCATCTCGGCGGAAGCCCTCTACTCAGCGCTCGGATCGCAACTCGGCATCCTCATCATCTACCTCATCGCCGTGCCCGCGGCCACCGCCGGGATCAGACTGGCGTATTCGGTGGTCTTCGCGCCGGTGTTCAGCATCATCCAGGCGCTCACCCCACTCCTGCTGGTCAAGATGAGCGATCTCGGTTCCGGTGCATCGTCGCGCAGGGCTCGGACCGCCACGTTCTGGATACTCGGCGGGCTCGGCGGAGTCCTGTTGTCCGGCGTCATCGGCTGGGTCATCGCAACGACCGGAGCCGCGGGCGAGACCTACGAACACACGGCGCCGTTCCTCGTGCCGGTCGGGGCCGCGCTCGCGGGGAACCTCGTACTCGACACGGCCCTGCTGCTGCTCCGCTTCAATGCCGACTCCCGCGTGCCGCACCGGATCCGTCTGGCGGTGGTCGCTGTCGACCTCGTCACACAGCTCGCCCTGACTCTGACGTTGGGGCTCTCGGGACTCGTCGGCGCGCTCATCGCCATGGCCGTCGTCAAGTTCCTCGTCGGTGTCGTCATCTTCCGTGCCCAGGCCCGCCCGCTCCCCTCGACCGAAACGAGATCCGCGTGAACACCCTGACCGGAGTGACGAAGGAGCTCGCGCGCGCCGCTCGTGACGCCACACTCAATGGCTTCATCGCAAGCACGGTAGTTCCCCCGCGCGGGCGGTGGCGGATGCTCAGAGCAGCGGGCATGCCAGTAGAACGCTCGTACATCCAGGCGCGGTGCTTCTTCGGTGCCCGCAACATCGCCATCGGCGCGGGCACGTTCGTGAACTACGGCTGCTTCTTCGACGGCTCGGCCGCGATCACCATCGGACGCAACGTCCGCATCGGCATGCAGGTGTTGCTCGTCACGGGTTCGCACGAGATCGGTGGACCCGAGCAGCGGGCTGGTCGTGAGACCTCCGCTCCGATCGTCGTCGAGGACGGCGCCTGGATCGGTGCAGGTGCGAAGATCATGCCCGGAGTCACCATCGGACGTGGCGCCATCGTCGCCGCTGGCGCTGTCGTCACGCGATCCGTGCAGGCGATGGAAACGGTGGCGGGCGTTCCGGCGCGAACGCTCGGAGCACGACGCGGTCATGAGTGAGACGACGGTACGAGCAGTAGCTGCAGTGACGCTGACCCCCTGTGGGCCGGAGGGGGTTCCGCCGTGCTCAGGCCGACGCGATTGCTGCCGCTACTCGCTGAGCGAACTCTGCATGCCCGGCCGCCGTTGGGTGCTTCTTGTCGGCGCCGAGAGCAATCGGCCAACCGAGAGCAGAGATGTAGCGTGCGCCTTCCGCCCGAGCGGCGCCGGAGAGAGCCAGGTCGACCGCGCCCTCGCCCTCGAGGACGGGCACGTCTACCGGACCGATAACGACCACGTTGTGGCCGCGAAGGCTGCGCAACACACGCTCAGCTGCGGTGCGCTCTTCGTCCTCGGTGGCTGCGGTGTCGTTCAAGCCACCTTCCACGATGACCAGCTGAGGATCGGTGGCAGCAACCTGCCTCACCCGGGAGCCAAAGGTACTGTCTCCGCAGAACCCTGCGTTCGTGTAGCCGGTACCGCCCTGTGCCAAGACGCTGACGGTGGCGTCCTGTTCTGACGCGAAGTCATCGACCCACGCGTCGGCGCGGTCTGACAGCATGTCGCCAGTCGAGTAGGAATCCCCAATCACGGTGATTCGTTTCGCACCTTTGCCGATGACCTGTACGGGCCCGACTGACTTCTCGTAGGCGCGGACGGACTCGCAGCCTTCGTGGCTGATGTAGGCGACGCGGGCCTTGTACGCTCCGGCAGTCAGGCCGACGATGGCAACGATCGCGCAACCGAGTGCGATGGCGCGATTCCGGGTCAGCTTCACGGAAGAATCCTACGTGGGTCGCGACCTTTGAGCCGGCTGACCAGTCGGCTACCCTGAGCCCGTGTCAGAACTCCGGGGGAACGTACTGTGGTTCACGGCAGGGGCGGTCGTCGTTGTCATCGTCACTCTCGCGTTCCTGGTCTCGCCGTTGGTCGCGGTCGCCGGCGGGGTGGCTGCTGCCGTGACCGTATGGGCGTTGTTCGAGGGCCGCGGACGATACCGCGGAGTTGCGGTGCTCGGCGGGGTGGGAGCGGTCGTGTTGGTTCCCGCACTCCACACGCCCCTGCCGGGCTGGACCGGCATGGCAGGGGGCGGCCTGTGGATGCTCGTGTTCGGAGTGTTCCTGCCGAATCGCAGGCGAGCGGGTGGATGGGTTCCGTTCATCCTGTTGGCCGCAACTGTGCTCGTCGGAGTCGGCGGGTCTCTGATGATCCGCCCGTTTCCGTTTGTGGCGATCGCTCTGCTCTACCTCCTTCCCGTCGCGCTTCTCGGCCGCGGCCTGGTCCCCGAAGACGCACGCCTTGTGCGGAACGGGGTGGTTGCCCTTGCGCTGATCGAGGCGCTGCTCTGTCTCGCCGAGTTCGCCGTTTTCCGGGGAGACCCGTTCGACGATGCCAGCGGCTACCATCCCGTGCTCTCCGGCTTCACGCGCACCGAGGGTACGTTGGGCCATCCGATCGTTGCTGGCGTCGCGATGCTGGGCGGGATGGTGGTTCTCCTTGCAGCATCGATGCCAGGGCGATGGAAGTTTGTCGGTTCTGCGGTTCTGCTTGTTGGGATCTTCACGACCGGCAGTTCAAGCGTTTACATCGCTGCGCTCGTCGCCGTCGTCGGGCCGTTGGTCTTCGTCGGCCGTGCGGCTTCTCGTGTGATCAAGGTAAGTCTGCTCGTGGCAGTCGGGGCATGGCTCCTGGGCCACCGGGAGATCTTCGAGCCCGTCGTGAACGACGTGAGCGGCATCAACTCGACGCATCGCCTGAACTCGATCCAGGCGATCCCGAACCTGCTAACCCTCAGGCCGCTTGCGCAGGGCCTGGTCGGGTCCGGGTGGGGCTCAGAGGAGACCAACTATCGGCTGGGATTCCTGAAGAACGACTACTTCTACACCGTCGACAACATGTTCGCGACGACGATGATGGCGGCCGGCATCACTGGCTTTCTGCTGATAATCGCCTTCATAATCGCGAGTTTCGTTCACGCCAGTCGCGCGGGCCGCGTCGCGTTGCTCCCGATGGTGGTCATGATGCTGAGCTTCGACGTGCTGCAGTGGGCGTCGGCGGGCGCACTCTTCGTCGTCGTTGTCTTCACTATGCGCCGACCAGCGGGTGTGCGGGCAGAAGCTGAGCGTGGCAATCTGCCACTGGACCAGATAGAACCCGGGCCCCCGCTACCTGACGCCCGGACGCGCGTCGGAGCAGCTAGGACCCGTGTCGATCTCAGTCCTTGTCGCGCGCGGTGACGTGCGATGCGTCGTTCGAGCCGCCCGCCGTTCAGGCCGCAGCCGTCGCGTCGCACTCGTTCGTGATGTCCGCTTTGAGCTTCTAGAAGTGGCGGTCGCCCTGCAACTCAAGGTTGATGATGCCGAGGATGACGTAAACGTCTCACCCGTAGGGGAACCTCGCTCTCCCGTACCGGTCGCAAAAGAGCCCAGTACGGCCAGCGTCGAAGCCTGCGGAAGTCATTGTCTGGTTGGCTTTCTCAGCCGCTGCCGACGTCTCCTGCGGCGGGCGCGTACTTCTTATTCAGCTTCACCATGAGACGAACCTCCCCACCCTCCGGTTCCCTCGTGCCAGGTCTCACGCTCTGCTTCGTCACCTTTCAGTGCGACAACAAGATCACGTGCCCTATCGCCTCCGGCTTCAGCACCGCTCGATTCCCATCGCGGAGGAGCGCCCGATCGGTCTTCGCCGCCTTCCCGACCACGTTCGGCATCCCCACCGTGTCCGCGCCGTGCGCACGGGGCGCGGTCCCGAGCGCGAGGACCCGGTCGACGATCTACGCCAACAGTGCCCTCAGCAGGTCGTGTGTAGGAGTCGGACACTGTTCATGAGTCGGTGTTTCCGTGCGAAATGAACCAGCAGGTGCGATTACTTGCGCAAGGGGATCGGCGATTTGCGCTACGAACTTTTGCCTCGCGCGTAGTCACCCGATTCCCGTGGCACCACACTTTCCCTGGGCAGAATCAGTACGCCCCAGAAGAGCTGACAACCGCGCGGGCTGTGCGCCAGAGGAGCACCAGGTCTCCCATGATCGACCAGTTCTCCACGTAGTAGAGGTCGAGTCGTACTGAGTCCTCCCACGACAGGTCGGATCGCCCGCTGACCTGCCAGAGTCCGGTCATCCCTGGCTTGACCAGGAACCTCCGGTGGACGTGGACGTCGTACTGGTCCACTTCGCGCCGGAGCGGCGGACGCGGCCCGACCAACGACATGTGGCCGGCAAGGACGTTGAAGAGCTGGGTGAGCTCGTCGAGGCTGAATCGACGCATGATGGCGCCCACCGTCGTGATCCGCGGGTCCTTGCGCATCTTGAACAACACGTCGTTGCCCTCGGCTCGGTCGAGCGCGCTGAGTTCCTGGAGCCGTGCCTCGGCGTCGACGACCATGGACCGGAACTTGATCATCCGGAACGGCTCCCCGTTGAGTCCGACCCGTTCCTGCCGGAAGAGGACCGGGCCCTGCGACGTAAACCGGACGAGCAGCGCTAGGACGACCAGAACGGGCGACAGGACGACGATCAGGGCCGCAGATCCGACGATGTCGAAGGCACGCTTGGTGTAGAGCCGGCTACCGCCGTACGTCGGGGTCTCGACGTGGATGAGGGGCAGACCCTGGACGGGCCGGGTGTGGATCCGCGGACCGCCGATATCCGTCAAGCTCGGCGCCACGACGAGGTGCTGCTTGCCGGGTTCCAAGGTCCAGCTGAGCTGCCGCACCCGCTCCGGCGGCAGGTCGTCCGCGCTGGTGATCACCACCGTGTCGGCCCCGGTCTCCTCGACCGCCCGGAGGATGTCCGCGAAGCCCCCGTGGCCCTGGATGGTGGAGCCGGGGAGGAGTCCTCTCGTCCCCGAGGAGACGACCGCCCCGAGGACGCGGTACCCGGCCGCCGGCGTGCGGTTCAGCTCGCCGGCGATGTGCAGGACGCTGGCCGTCGAACCGACCAACAGGACACGAGCGGAGTACCCGCCGCTCTTGCGTTGCGCCACCAGCCACTGGCGCCACATCCATCGCGAGATCAGCAACACGACGATCCCGACCGGGAACGCGATCAGTACGTAGCCACGAGCCAGGTCCACGTTGAGCAGGTACGCCGCGATGGCGATCAGTCCGAAGACACGCGCGCTGGAGTCGGCGACGAGCCGGTACTCAGAGCTCCCGAGACCGATGACCCGCGAACCACGAGTGTCGTAGACGGCGAGGGCGGCGAGCCAGACCACGATGACGATGATCGAGATGCCGGTGTAGCTCAGTCGGAGCTCACTCTGGTTCGTGGCCAGCCGAGAGTCGATGCCGAGCCAGGCGATCTGCACACCGAACACGACCCATACGAGCACCAGGAAGTCGGTGAAGAGCACTCGCCTCGCGTAGACGCGTTCCCAGTCCTCGGTCGTGCCGCGTGCAGGGCTCCCCGCCAGTCCCGAAGCCAGGCTCGGCCCGTGGGTCACCAGGTGGCCCCACCATCTGCTGACACACGCACGACGTCGCCGGACCAGAGCCACACGGACTGTCCTGCTCGCGCGACGACGACTCCGTCTGCCGCAGCGTCGTCGGCGCAGCCGAGTCGGGAGGTTGTCGTGGACGCCGTGACGCCCGTCGCGCGCATCGAGTCGATGCGGACGCCCTCGCACCCGGCGACGCCGGTGCGCGCAACGGTGTACTCGTCCCCCGCATCGGCCAAGGACTGCACGCCGGACAACGCGACGGACACCCACGCCCCCGTGCCCTTGCGCCACGAGACCGAGCCGTCGCACACGACCGCTGTCGTGTACTGCCCTTGGTAGACCGCAGCCGGGTCGGGGCACGGCGAGGCAACGGCTCCCGTGTCGAGCACGAGACCCGTCGGAGTCACGCCAGCTCCGGCCGCACCGGCGACTCCGGTGTCCCAGGTCGCCCCGTCGTCCTTCGAGGTCCGGACGGAGGGCGCGCAGTTGTCGCCGGTACCCGTCAGCGCCGACACCGATGCACCGTCCGCCCTGAGAGCCAGGACTGTCCGTGATCCCACGCCGAGGCCGACCGGCGACCACGTCGCACCCCCGTCAACGGAACGTTCGAGCGTGCCCGCGTCACCCCCGCAGGTCCCGCTGACAGCCCGCCAAGCTTGCTTGCCGTCCACCGCGGTCAGCAGCCGGCTCGAAGCCGCCGGCTCGCCCGTGTCCGAACTCCCCGCACTGGCCGACGGCGTCGGGGTGCCAGAGGACCCGTGGGACGGGAACGGTGTGCTCGTGAAGGTCGGTACCGGACCTGGTTCCCTGTTCGCCTCCGGGGCCGTACGGGACAGTGCCATCGCCACGAGGACCGCGTCGACGACCACGAGGACGACGACGATCGCAGCCACCCAGACGAGCGACCTGCTCGTCAGGACCTCGCCGAGGCTGCGGGTTCCGCGGCGTGGACTCACGCTCGCGATCCCCTCATCGCTCTGTGCCGCGAGCGGCCTTGAGTCGACCGCGCTTCGGCTGCTTCGGCTGCTTGGAGGCCGTCTGCCGATCTGCGTCTTCCTCGATTCCATAGCCGTATGCGTAGCCGTACCGCCCGTACCCGTACGCCCCAGGACCCTTCGTCGGCATCATCGTCATGACGAAGCCAGCAATCGGGGCGTCGACGTTCTCAAGCGATTGCACGGCTCCAGCCAGCTGGCCCTTCAACGTCTTCCCGGAGGCCACGACGACGATCGCGCCCGAAGCCTTCTTCGACAGGATCGCTGCGTCCGTCACGGGCAGGAGCGGCGGCGCGTCGAAGAGGACGTAGTCGAACTCTGACTCGAGACGTTCGATCAGCTTCTGCATCGCCTGGGAACCGAGGAGTTCTGACGGGTTCGGCGGAATGGGTCCCGCCGGGAGCACCACCATGTTGCCACGACCCCAGGGGTGCGCCACGTCTTCGAGCTCGGCACGCCCGATGAGCACGTCGGTGAGGCCGGCGTTCGTCTCCACCTCCATGTACTCAGCGACTCGGGGACGACGGAGGTCAGCGTCGATCAGGATGACGCGGTACCCGGCACTGTCGAGCGCGATGGCGAGGTTCGCCACGGTCGTGCTCTTGCCTTCGGACTGCACTGACGACGTCATGACGAAGGTGCGTGCCTTGCTGCCGATGTCGACGAACTGCAGATTGGTGCGGAGTGTGCGGAACGACTCTGCGCGGGGACTTCTGGGGTCCGCTTGAACGATCAGGGGGCGTTCAGACGCCTTGCTGTCGAAGGCGATGCCGCCGACGATCGGCTTCGCGCTGATCCGCTCCACATCGGCCTCGGTACGCACACGGTTGTCGAGCGCCTGTCGGAGAACCGAGAGACCGACGCCCAGAGCCAGACCGATGAGCAGTCCGAGCACGACGTTGACGGGAACGTTGGGGCTGACCGGCACGCTCGGCACGTCCGCCTGCTTCACGCGGGTGAGCTTGACGGTGCTCTGCCCGTCGGCGTCGGTCGCTTCGATGTTCTGCACGACGTTCGTCAGGCTCTGCGAGGCCGCGTTCGCGATCTCCGCTGCCTGCACCGGATCCGTGTCGTTGACGGTGATGGCGATCAAGGTGGTGTTCAACGGTGCATCGGCGGTGACTCTGGACGCCAGCTGGTCCGTCGTCATGTCGAGCTTCAGGCTGGAGATGACCGGCAGGAGCACGATCGGCGTGGTGACCAGGTTCGAGTAGGTCAACACTCGCTGCTGCGTGAAGGTGTTGCCCTGCGCCAGGTCGCTCGCGCTGCCGCTCGTCTGCGTCGAGACGAAGACCTGCGCCGACGTGGAGTACACGGGCTTCTTCAGCAGTGAGTACCCCGCGGCCGCGGCCACCCCGATCAGTGCCAGGACCAGGATGAGAGCCCATCCCTTGCGCAGCACTGTGATGTAGTCGCGTAGCTCCACGCGGCCCGCCTTCCCCGACGATGAGCCGCATCCCTGTTCTGTCCCGAGAACAGGCACACCGGGGTAGTCCCAGCGAGCGGCATGGAAATAGTGCCACACGAATGAGTCGACCTCGGCTGTTTCCGTGATGTGGGCCCCGCGTCCCCTACGGTGTCGCCATGAGCAGCGCCCCCGACCGGACGACCACCGACGTCGAGACCGCCCGCCAGCGCGACCTGTTCACGCTGCTCGTCGCCGTCGGGGTGGCGGTCGTCCTCGCACGGTTCGTCACCGGCTTCGCCCGGGGCGGCGGCATCCCCGCTCCGGTCCTGCAGGTCCTGGCCGCGGACCTGGCGGTGTGGGTCCCGCTCACGGCCGGCGCCCTGTGGGTGCTGCGCCGAGCCTCCAGGCCGAACGGTGCCGGCGACGCCACCGACGCCGGCGGGCCGACCGCACCCAGCCGTCTCAGCTTCGGCCTCGGCATGGGTGACGCGATCGCCGCCCTCGGCATCGTGATCGTGTGCCGCGCTGTGGACGCCGCCATGTCGATCTCGTTCTTCGGCACGTCCGGGCTGAGCCCGGCCCCCACGCTCGGCCAGCCGGACGTGGTCCTGCTCGTCGTGTCGGCGATAGGGGTGTGCGTGGTCAGCCCCGTGCTCGAGGAGGTCGTGTTCCGCGGCCTGTTCCAACCCCGGCTGGCCGACGCGTTGACGCCGCGCACCCGGTTCCTCGCGGTCCTGCTGACCGCGTTCCTCTTCGCACTGCTGCACGTCCTGATCAGCAGCCCGGCGTCGTCGCTGGTCGGCTTCGAGATCTTCACGACCACGTTCCTGCTCGGCCTGCTCACCGGCGCGCTCGTGGCGATGACCGGGCGCATCGGCGGGGCGATCCTGGCGCACGTGCTGTTCAACACGGTGGCGGTCGTCCTGACCTGGCCGCGCTGACCGGCAAGCGGCAAGCGGCAAGCGGCCCTCGGCCAGCACCCCAGGCCCGGCCCCGTCGGGCCCCCGAAGAGGGGTCAACGCCCACACTGACGATCCCTAGACTTCAGGGAGCATGCCGAACCGAACCAGCATCTACGACAACCCGCTGGTCCGTCAGGCCCCGATCAGCGCGTTCGTCGCACTCTCCGCGTTGCTCACCGTGGCGCTGCCGGTCCTCGAGATCACCCACGCCCAGGCCTTCCTCGCCAGCTTCGTCGTCACGGCCCTCGCGACCCTGGTGGCGGCGACCGCGGCCGGCCTGCCCCGCCTCGTGCTGCTCGGCGCGGTCCTGCCCGCGATCGACTTCGTCGCCGTCGCCCTGCTGCGTGCCGGCACCGGCAACGGCGCCTCGGTGTTCACGTCGCTCGTGATCCTGCCGGTCGTGTGGGCGGCGTCGCGGCCCGGCCGGTGGAACATCGCCTACGCCGCGGTCGGCGTCGCGGTCGTGATCCTCACGCCGTTCGTCATCAACCCGAGCCAGCCCCCGGCCGGCAGCGAACTCGTCCGTCTGGGCATCACCGTCGTCGTCTTCGGCACCGTGGCCGTCATCATCCACGAACTCGCGCGGAACGCCCGTCGGAGCGTCGCCGCCGCTCAGGTCGGTGAGGACGCCGTCCGGGCCGAGATCGACCGGGCAGCAACCGTGCAGCGCTCGCTCCTGCCGAGCACCAGCCTGGACGCGGCCCACTCCGTCAGCATCGCCGGCGCCTGCCTGCCGGCGAAGACCGTCGGCGGCGACTTCTTCGACTGGTACCCGACCCCGGGCGGCATCGCCTTCAGCCTGGGCGACGTGATGGGCAAGGGGGTCGGGGCCGGCCTGATCGCCGCCGCCGTCCGGTCGACCCTGCGGAGCGCCCGCACGGTGGACGACGCGTCCGAGGCACTCAAGCGTGCCTCCGACGGCCTGGCCGCCGAGACCCTGACCTCCGAGGTGACCTTCACCACGCTCTTCCACGCCCGGGTCTCCGACGAGGGCGTGCTGCAGTGGGCCGACGCCGGACACGGCCTGAGCTCGATCATCCGCGCGGACGGCCAGGTCGAGCGGCTGCTGTCGGGCGACCTGCCGCTGGGACTCGGGCTCGAGCTGTTGAACGCGTGGCGCACGACCACCACGGTCCTGCAGCCGGGCGACATGCTCGTGACCTTCAGCGACGGCGTCCTCGACCTCTTCGACGGCGACGCGGTCGAGGCCGTCGCAGCACTCAGCCGCGAGCACCGCGACCCGCAGGCCCTGGTGCATGCGCTGTCCGCGCGAGCGGGCGAGGTCCCCCACGACGACGACGTCACGGTCGTCGTGCTCCGGCGCGAGGCGGCGCAGGTGCCCGCGGTCGCCCCCGTCGTCGACGTCTCGGCCCGCACCGTCTGACCACCGGACTGGAGGCTCGGTGCCAGCTGGCACCGAGCCTCCAGGCCGTCATGCTCCTTCCTCCGGAGGCGGCGCCACCTGCTCAGGTCGCATACGGAGGAGCGCGCCCGTGGCACTGCTCATCCGTACGATGTGAGGTGCGATTCGGGCGGCCCCACCGGGAGGCAACCATGACCGTCACGACCATCGATCTCGATCCCGAGCTGCTCGACACCGCAAAGGAGCTCACCGGCGCCCGCACCGACCGGGACGTGGTGACCCGCGCGTTGCAGACCCTCATCGCGACACGGCAGCAGCCCGCCGCAGTGGAACGCGTCATCGCCCGTCAGTTCAGCGACGGGTAGATCTCCGCATCCGATCGGCCCCACGCGGCGGTACGGTGACCGGGACCCGTGTCGTTCCGAGAGGACCCGCCGTGCGCCAGCTGTACCCACCGCTCGAACCCACCCGCTCCGGCATGCTCGACGTCGGCGACGGACAGCAGGTGTACTGGGAGGAGTGCGGCTCCCCCGACGGCAAGCCCGTCGTGTTCCTGCACGGCGGCCCGGGCGCCGGGTGCTCGCCGGACCACCGCCGCCTGTTCGACCCGGCCCGCTACCGGATCGTGCTGTTCGACCAGCGGAACTGCGGCCGCAGCCTGCCGCACGCGGGCGACCCGGCGACGGACCTGTCCGCGAACACGACGTGGACCCTGGTCGAGGACATCGAACGGCTGCGCGAGCACCTGTCGATCGACGCCTGGCAGGTGTTCGGCGGCTCGTGGGGCTCCGCGCTCGCACTGGCCTACGCCGAGACGCACCCGGACCGGGTCACCGAGCTCGTCCTCCGGGGCATCTTCACGTTGCGGCAGAGCGAGATCGACTGGTTCTACGAGGGCGGTGCCGCGAACGTGCTCCCCGACCTGTGGGAGGGCTACCTCGCTCCGGTGCCGGAGGACGAGCGGCACCCCGGCCGGCTGGTCCGTGCGTTCGAACGGCTGCTCGCCGACCCGGACCCCGCCGTGCACGGGCCGGCAGCCGTTGCGTGGGCGAGCTGGGAGGCGGCCTCGATCACGCTGCTGCCCCGCCCGGACCTCGTCGCGCAGTACGCGGACCCGACGTACGCGCTGGCCTTCGCCCGCATCGAGAACCACTACTTCACGCACGACGGCTGGTTCGAGGACGGCCAGTTGATCCGCGACGCCGGCCGGCTCGAGGGCATCCCGACCGTCATCGTCCAGGGGCGCTACGACCTCTGCACGCCGGCGGTCACGGCGTGGGACCTGCACCGGGCCCTGCCGTCCGCCGTGTTCCGGATGATCGACGACGCCGGGCACGCCTTCGACGAGCCGGGGATCCTCGACGCCCTCATCGAGACGACCGACCGGTTCGCGGGCACCGCGGGCTGACCGACGCGGTCAGGCGGGGTCGTCGGCCGTCGTCGACGTCCACCGTCCTGGCGGTCGTCCTCACCCGGCCGCACTGACGTCAGATCCGTCGTCGGGTCGGTCGGCGACGCGCGCATCCTCCGCAGCCGCGAAGCGCTCGACCTCTCGGTCGACCGCACGACGACGGACCCGCAACACCATCACGAGCACAACCAGGGCAGCGCCCACGACGAGCCCGCCGCCGAGCAGTGCGCCGGTCCCGGCGTTGTTCGGGTGGTCCTCGACACCGAGGCCAGCCGCTCCCAGGAGCAGAGCCAGCCCGATGAACACGGCTGCCTGGAGCGCCATGCTGACCCACAGTGCGCGACCGGACCACGCCAGCTCCGTGCCGCGCTTGCTTCCCACTGCGCTCGCACCGAAACCGGCGATCACCGCCATCGCGACCGGGAACACCTGACTGAGCAGTGCCAGGACGACGATGCACACGATCAGGATCCCCACCAACCAGCTCCACCACCGAACCGACGCCCGCTTGCGGTCGCGGTCCTGTTGCGCGTCGGTCTCGACCGATTCCGTCATGCGCTCACCGTACCGACGACGGCGTCGAGCGGACGCGCCGACGTGGGACGAGCCTCCAGGCCGGTCCGCGTGGTGTGGTGGTCCCATGACCGACGCCTTCGTGCCGTGGGTGGTCGCCGGGGGGCTCGCCGTCGTGGTGGTCGTCCTGGTGCTCCTCCTGCAACGCCACCGCTCCACCGCTCGCACCGCACTCGAGGCCGCTGAGCGGACCCGCCGCGACGAACTCGCTCGCCGTGAAGCGGACCACCGCGAAGCGACCGCCCGCGTCGAGGCGGACCGTGACAGGCAGGTCGCCGCGGCCGATGCCGAACGGCGCGACGCCCACGCCGAGGCGGAGCAGAGCCGCGCGTTCGCCCGCCGCGGCATGCAGTGGGACGCCGGGTCGGAGCAGGCGATCCTCCAGGCCTGCCGCGCCGCCGGCGTCAACGGCGTGCTGATGACCAACGTCGTCTTCATGCCCGTCGGCGAGACGGAGTCGGGGTCGCAGCGGCAGTTCGTCGCGCAGGCGGACCACGTGCTCGTCTCGGAGTCCGGCCGGGGCCTGGTCATCGAGAGCAAGCGCTGGAGCGGCATCGTGTTCGACGGCCGCAAGCCGAGCGCGGTGCACCCAGCGTTCCGCTCCCTGGTCGACGAGTCGTCCCTCGTACCGCCGTTCGCAGTCCACGTGCGGAGCCGCAAGGTGCTCAACCACGAGGACGAGGCCGAGAACTGGTGGCAGGTCCGGGTGCAGGCGAAGGGGGCCTCCCCCGCGCAGCAGGTCCGGACCCAGGCCCGGCGGCTCGCGAAGTTCGTCGACGAGCACACCGGCACCGCCCGGACGTGGTTCGACACGTGCGTCTACTACTCGTCGTCGTCCGCGACTGCGTTCGTGCAGTCCGAGGACCGCAGCGGCACCGTGACGACCCGGGTCGTGACGAACGACCACGAGCTGCAGTCCGCGCTCGCGGCCTGGGCGGCGAAGGACTCGGTGCCGAACCGTGCCCGGGCGGACGCCGTCGTCCGGGTCCTCGCCGGGCAGGGTGCGCACGCGGTCACGGTCGGGTCGTACCGCCTGCCCGAGTGACGGCGTCGCCGACCGGGAGGACGAGCCACCTCGGCGACGCCGCCCGGGTCGGTTCGTCTAGCTGACCGCCCGGAGCGCGTCCGCGACCGTCGCCAGCGCCGCGTCGATCTCGTCCGCGACCCGCTCGTGCGTGCCCTCGGAGCGGCGGTAGGGGTCGTCCACGTCGTCGTCCGCGGGATCAGCGGGCGGCGGCACGACCCCGCGGAGCCGAGCGACCCGGTCGACCAGGTCCTGCGGGGACCGCACGTCCGCCAGGTCGCCGGGCTCGAGCCCGTCCAGCACCCGCGCGAACTGCTTGATCGTGAACGTCCGCCGCGAGGCCCGCGGCGCGAGCGACACGACGGCCGCCCGGTGCGAGCGCTCGGCGGTGAGGACGAGGTCCGCACCCTCGACGATCTCGGCGGTCAGGTACCGGGACCGGTGCGCCGACGGGTCACCGCCGAGCCGACGGGACTGCGCCGCGGCGGTCTCGTCCATGGCGGCGCCGTCGTCGGCGATGGTCCCCGCGGACTCCACGACGAAGCCGGACGCAGCCCCGGACCCGACCGCCGCCGATGCGCCGGGCGTCAGCCGAGCCTCCAGGACCTGCGCGCCCAGCGGCGACCGACAGATGTTGCCGCTGCAGACGAACAGGACGCGCATCAGGCCCCGCGCTCGCCGAGCAGGTCGTGCCGGACGACGATGGCGTCACGGCCCGGGCCGACACCGATCGCGGAGATCCGCGCGCCGGACATGGCCTCGACCGCGAGCACGTAGTCCTGCGCGTTCTTCGGCAGGTCCTCGAACTCGCGGACGCCCGTGATGTCCTCGGTCCAGCCCGGGAAGTCCTGGTACACGGGCTTCGCGTGGTGGAAGTCCGACTGCGAGACCGGGACCTCGTCGACCCGCTGGCCGTCGACCTCGTACGCGACGCAGACGGGGATCGTCTCGAGCCCGGTCAGGACGTCGAGCTTGGTGAGCACGAAGTCGGTCACGCCGTTGATGCGCGCCGTGTACCGGGCGATCGGGGCGTCGTACCAGCCACAGCGACGCGGGCGCCCGGTGGTGGTGCCGAACTCGAAGCCGTTGGCGCGCAGGAACTCGCCCGACTCGTCGAACAGCTCGGTCGGGAACGGGCCGGCGCCGACGCGGGTCGTGTACGCCTTGACGATGCCGATGATGCGCTCGAGCTTGCCCGGGCCGATGCCCGAGCCGGTCGCGGCGCCACCGGCCGTGGCGGACGAGGACGTCACGAACGGGTAGGTGCCGTGGTCGACGTCGAGCATGGTGGCCTGGCCGGCCTCGAACAGGACGGTCTCACCGCGTTCGAGTGCCCGGTGGATCTCGAGGGCCGTGTCCGCGACCATCGGCCGGAGCCGGTCGGCGAAGGACAGCAGCGACTCGACGACCTCTTCGGCGTCGATCGCCCGGCGGTTGAAGACCTTCACCAGCAGGTGGTTCTTCTGGTCGAGTGCTGCCTCGACCTTCTGCCGCAGGATGTTCTCGTCGAAGATGTCCTGGACCCGGATGCCGACGCGGTTGATCTTGTCCGCGTAGGTCGGGCCGATGCCACGGCCGGTGGTGCCGATCTGGCGCTTGCCGAGGAACCGCTCGGTCACCTTGTCGATGGTGCGGTGGTAGTGCGTGATGACGTGGGCGTTCGCGGAGACGCGGAGCTTCGACACGTCGACGCCGCGGGCCTTGAGGGCGTCGAGCTCCTGGAACAGGACCTCGAGGTCGACGACGACGCCGTTGCCGATGACCGGGGTGACCCCGGGCGTGAGGATGCCGGAGGGCAGCAGGTGCAGCGCGTACTTCTCGCCGCCGACCACGACCGTGTGCCCGGCGTTGTTGCCGCCGTTGAACTTCACGACGTAGTCGATGCGGCTGCCGAGGAGGTCGGTGGCCTTCCCCTTGCCCTCGTCGCCCCACTGGGCGCCGATGATGACTGCTGCGGGCATCTGGTTCTCCTCACGTTGGCGGAGGACCTCACACGGCGTCGGGCCGGTGGTCCACCCGAGTCTATCGGACGTCCATCTCCGCGTCACCGGGACGTCTGCCGATCGCACGGCGACCGCGAGCCGGATCGCGTTCGCCGCCCCCGACACCCGCTGGCCCCAGAACGGGGGACAATTCGTTCCGAATCGGAACGATCCCCCGGTTCCGACGTAGTGTTCGGAGCGCAGCGTTCAACTGACGATGCCTCGGGGTATCCCTCCCCGTCCTCCCGGTGCCACACCCGTGCGGCATCAACCGGTGCTCGCCCGAGCCCCGGTGCCCGATCGCCGTGCCACCTGCCGCACGGAGAGAGCAGTTCAACGATGAACACGTCCTTCTGGACCAAGAAGGCCATGGCCCTGCCGGTCTGTGCCGCAATCGTCGTCGGCGGCGTCGCCCTCGTCGCCACCCCCGCCAACGCCGACCCGGCTGACCTCAAGGTCACCAGCCAGACCGTCACCGGCGGCGTGCTGACCCTCACGGGCCTCGGCACCCCCGGCGAGAACGTGATCCTGCAGAAGGGCTTCCCGGCGGAGCGCTTCGTGATCGCCGCCGACGGCACCTGGAAGATCACGTACACGCTGCCCGACACCGCGGCGCACACCTACGAGCTCGACCAGCAGAAGGGTCTGAACTCCGACGGCAGCACCACGATCACCGTCGCCGCGCAGCCGGCCTTCGCCATCGTGAGCCACACGGTCTCCGGCCGCACGATCACGGCGTCCGGCACCGGCACCCCCGGCAACACGGTGCAGATCGACCCGCAGTCGGCCCCCATCGCCCGCACGCGCATCGACGCCACCGGCAACTGGTCCTTCACCTATGACATCCCCGCGAGCGCCGGCACCACCCCGGTGACGTACAACGTGCTCGAGGAGAACGACAACCTGCAGATCCAGGCGCAGGGCAGCTTCACCGCCGCCGCCGAGGCAGCGACCCCGGCCCCGGCGCAGTTCTCGGTCACCAGCCCGAAGAACGGTGCCACCGTCAGCTCCCGCACCGTCACCTTCACGGGCACCGGCCAGGAGGGCGACCAGATCAACCTGCTCGACACCGACGGCAACCGCCTCGGCGGCTTCGGCAACATCGCCCGCGTCGGCGCCGACCAGACCTGGTCGCTCTCGGTCACCTTCCCGGACGACGCAGCGCGGCAGCAGCCGGTCCGCGTGACGGACGTGCGCGGCGGCAGCGGTGCCGGCGACACGACCATCACGATCACCCTCCCCGCAGCCGCGACCGCCCCGGTCGCCACGCCCCTGACGCTGGTCACCCCGACCGACGGCTCCAAGGTCGCGTCGCGCACCGTGACGTACTCGGGCAAGGGCACCCCCGGCGACGCGATCGCCGTGGTCAGCGCCACCGGCGACGTCGTCGCCCCGGCCACCATCGTGACGGCGGACGGCTCGTGGACCACCACGGGCACGTTCTCCGACTCGGCGGCGACCACGCAGGACCTGACGGTCGGCGAGGTCGACTCCGACCTCACCGTCGTCGACTCGATCGACTTCTCGATCACCCTGCCCGCCGTCGCGACGGGCACCGCGCCGGTCGCCGGCACCACGCCCGGCGCCGGCACCGCGCCGACCACGGGCACCCGCCCCGCGGGCACCCTCCCGGTCGTCGCAGGCTAGTCACACCAGATCCGCAGACGGGAGCACGACCATCGGTCGTGCTCCCGTTCGCGTTCCACCGGAGGAACCCCCGCATGCCCCGCACCCGCACCGTCCGGGTGGCGAGCACCACGCTCGCCGCCGCGCTCCTGCTCGCCCTCGGCCTGACCGCCTGCACCACGCAGAGCACCACGACGAGCACGAAGCCGACGACGTCCCGGAGCGCGACCCCGACCCCGACCGCGGACCCGTACCGGGCACCGAGCGCGGCGGTCGTGTCGACCCTGCCCGAGGCGCAGTACGACGCCGTCATCGGCGGGCTGCTCCCCTACTACGACGCCACGATCCCGAAGGCCGCTGACGAGTCCTACACGATCAGCGCCGACGCGCCGCTGTACGGCGACGACCGCGCGGAGCCGGTCGCCCGCCTGGCGGCGAAGAACTTCCTGGGCGACCCGACGGTGGTCGTCCCCGTCCAAGTGTCCGGTGCGTGGGCGATGGTGATGACGCCGGCGCGGCAGGCGCTCCCGTCAGCGGTGCAGTCCGGCGCCGCCGCGCAGAGTGCCGCGTGGATCCGTCGCGACCTGCTGACGAAGAAGACGGCGCTGGCGGACCACGTCGTGATCTCCGTCGGCAAGCAGACCGTCGCCATCGTCGGGACCGACGGCAAGACCGTCAAGGAGTTCCCGGCGGGCGTCGGCGCCGGCGGCACCCCCACCCCGACGGGCGTCGTCGGGTACATCCAGGCCCGCTACCTCGACCCGGCGCAGAACCAGACGGTGCACCCGATCCAACTGACGACGCTGCACTCGTCCGCCGCGGACGAACCGTACGGCGGCCACGACGGTGGCCTGATCGGCGTGCACTACGAGTCCGTCGCACGTGGAGCGGTCTCGCACGGATGTGTCCGGCTCGACGGTGACGCGGTGGACGCGGTCAACGCCCTGCCCCTCGGCACGGTCGTGCAGATCGTCGCGTAGCGCACGGACGTCGTCGTCCGACACTGGACCGACTCTCGGCATCCGGCGAGCACCGTGGGTGTCCCAGACCCACGACGACAAGGAGCACCACGTGAGTGACCTCGGTGACAAGGCGAAGGACTTCATGAACAGCGACAAGGGCGAGAAGGCGACCGACGCCGGTCTCGACAAGGCCTCGGACGCGGCCGACAAGGCCACCGGTGGTGGCCACGGCGACCAGATCGACAAGGCGGCCGACGCCGCTGACGGCAAGATCGGTCACTGACCGCCACGACGGTCGGAACGACGAACGGGAGGCTCGGTGCCAGCTGGCACCGAGCCTCCCGTCGTTCTCATCCGCGGTCCGCGACCCGAACGCGTCCGCGTTGCCCTCCCTGGGTCAGACCCGGAAGAATTCGGCGTAGCTGGGGTCCCCCATCGGCTGGTTGTGGCCGGGCTCCGCGAGGCGCTCCTCGATCATCGCCTGGATGACGTCCGGCGGCGTGAGCCCGCGGCGGCGCCACTCGATCGGGTTCTGACGGAGCTGCATCAGGTGGTTCGTCGCTGCCATGGCTCCACCGTGGCACGCAGTCGCTAGTTTGTCTAACTACCTGTCCGGGAGCCGCACTCCCGGGCCATCTCGTGCGCGCGATCGCACGCGGAACGCGATCGAGGGAGCAGTGATCGTCGGGCCCGGACGTGCGACCCGACGATTCCTGCTCCCTCGACGTGGCTGACTAGCGCTTGGCCACCGGCGCGGTCGGCGTGGAGGTCGCCGAACCGTTCTGGTACCCCGTCGCCGACGCGGTCACACGGACCTGGAAGCGGTGTCCCGCGTCCGAGGAGCCGAGCTTGTACGTCTTCTCGTCGGCACCCTCGACGGCCACGCCGTCACGGAGCCACTGGAAGGCGTACGTGACACCGCGGGCGTTCCAGCTCCCGGGCTTCGCGGTCAGCTTCTTGCCCACCGTCGGCGTGCCCGACACGGTCACCGCGCTGCCCTCACGGAGCGCCAGGACCGGTGCCGCGACCGAGGCCGACAGCACGTCCGCCTGGTCGCCGACCGCGTTGTGCAGGTGCAGCAGCAGGATGCGCGGCGTCGTGGTGCTGTCCGCGGCGCGGGTCACCTGGAGCGAGCCGGCGTCGGAGAACAGCACGCCGGCGGTGCCGCCCTGGGCGAAGGCCAGCCCGGGAGCGGACGGGTCGAACGTGGCCGTGGAGGTCTCGTCGACCACCGCGGAGCCGCTCGTCGCCTGGGCCGGTGCGTACGCCGACTCGGTGAGCACCGAGTAGTCGAACGCCCCGGTGACGCCGATCGCCTCCTGCGAGACCGTCAGGACCTTCACCGCGCTGTCGAACGTGTTGACGTCCTGTCCGGGCGCTCCGCCGTTCAGCGGCTGCGCGTCGAGCGTGTCCCCGGTGGCGAGGTCGATCGTCGTCGCGAGGGTGGCGTCCACCGCTGCCGACTTGGCGTCGTACACCAGGTAGTCCGGCGTGCCGTCGCGGTCGGCGTCGATGAGCACCTCGACGTTGGTCACGGCGCCCGGGTCGGCGTCCGGACCGGCCGTCTGCACGCCGAACGCGAGCGTGCCGTCAGCCGCGCTCGCACCGAACGTGCGCACGTCGGCCGCCTGCAGCGACTGCTTCGCCGAGCCGTCCGAGAACGACTCCTGCGGGTCGGCGCCGCCGAGGACGAACGGGGCCACGAGGGCGCCCTCCACTCCGCGACCGGCGAGCGCCAGGTCCGCCGTGGACGACGTCGCCGCGAAGGTGACGTCCGAGCCGTGCACCGCGCTGACCGCCTTCGGGGCCGCGTAGGTCGCGAGACGCAGCGGGTTGTACCGCTGCTCGGTCGGCGTGAACGTCACGAGACCGGTGGCCGCGGCGACGAACTCGCGCTGGTAGCCCTGCTGGACCGACTCCTGGGTGGGGTCGATCGTGCGGGTCAGCTTCGTCGGGTCGGCGATCGTCATCGTCAGGGTGACGGTGGCGGTGCCGTGCGGGACGACCGTGACGCGCGGCTTGTCGATCGAGAACGCGACGCCGCCCTGGGCGACGCGGGACTCGTAGGCCACGTCGTACGTGTGCGGTCGGCCGTCGGTGTTCTTGATCTGCAGCGTGCGCTTCTCGGTGGTCGGCGAAGCGACCTCGACGACGCCGAACGACGCCGTGACGAGCTGGTCGTTCTCGACGCTCCGCACCGTGGTGCCGGCGGTGACCGCCTGGAGCGCGTCGACGCGGCCGGTGCCCTGTCGGAGCACGGTGGCGGTGCCGTCACCGTCGCGGACGTCGTGCGTCGCCGTGTTCATCAGCGTCGCCTTGACGTCGGGAGCCGACCACGTCGGGTGGGACTCGAACGTGAGCGCGGCGATGCCCGCCACGTCCGGCGTCGCCATCGAGGTGCCGCTCATCGACATGCGGCCGTCACCGGTGCCGTTGGCCGCGGAGATCACGTTGACCCCGGGGCCGGCGATGTCCGGCTTGACGATGTCGTCGAACGAACCGTGGACACCACGGCTGGTGAACTGCGCGAGCGTGTTCACCGCGTCGGCGTCGGTCGCCAGCTGGAAGCCCTTGAGCTCGTCGGCGAACTGCACGTGCAGGGTCCCGGCCTGGGCTGCGGCCTGGAGGCTCGCCGCGCTGTCCTTGGTCAGCTCGGCGCCCGGGATGGTCGTGTTCCCCGCGATGCCGCTGTCGAAGGTGTTGATCGTCCCGGCGAGCAGGACGCCGACACCGCCGGCGGCCTGGACGTTGTTGAACCGGACGCCGGAACCGCACTCGAGGGCGCCGTCCGTCCACTTCAGCCAGACGACCTTGCCCGTGATCGCGGCGGCGTCCGCGGCACTGAACGCGGCACACCCGTCGATGTTCGTGGTCGGGACGACGACGTCACCCTCGACCGGCAGCGTGCCCTGGTAGTTCTGCGAGTACTGCGCGGCGTAGGTCTTCGCGACGTCCGCCGGGGCGGTCGCGCGGACACCGTCGAACAGGCTCTGGCCGGTGGCGCTCGCGGCGACCGTCAGGGCGCCCTCCGCGTTGCCCGGCGAGCCACCGATGTCGGTGAAGTCGTCGGCGTTGCCCGAGGCGATCACGGGCAGGACACCGCGGGCGGTGAGCGCGTCGATCTTCGCGTTGTCGGGGTCGTCCGGTGCGCCGTAGTCGGAGCCGAGCGACAGGTTGAGGACGTTGATGTCCTTGCCCTCGGTGAGCGCCTGGCCCACCCAGTCGAGCGCGGCACCCGTGACGTCGGTCGAACCGCCGGCGTCACCGAACACCTTGAGCGCGTAGAGACCGGCCTCGGGCGCGGTGCCCGGCCCGATCCACATGTCCTGGACCTTCTGCGCGGTGAGCTTCTTGTAGCTCCCGGTGAAGGTCGTCTTGTCGGCGGTCAGGCCGTAGCCGGCGATGGTGCCGGAGACGTGCGTGCCGTGGTCGCCGCCCTTGCCGTCGATGGGGTTCTCGTCCGGTGCCGGGGTCGGGTCGTACGCGGGGCTCGACGGGTCGGCGTTGTACGTGGGGCCGGCGAAGTCGTGGCCACCGAGGAACTTGTCGGCGTCGAACCAGCTGGGGTCCGGCGCATTCGTGCTCGCCAGCGCTGCGTCGTACGCAGCCGTGGTGCCGGGGCCGCCGAAGTCGGCCTGCGTGTAGTCGAGTCCGGTGTCGAGCACGGCGACGTTGACGCCCTTGCCCGTGTGACCGGTCTGCTGCCAGGCGTCGAGCGAGCGCGTGTAGATGTCGCTCGCCGCGTTCTTCGGCGTGACGCCGTCGACGCCGGGCTTGACCGCGTCGGGGTCGACGCCGCTCGGGGTGGAGCCGGCGACCTCGCTGCTGGTCGGGTCGACGATCTTCTTCGGCGTCAGCGGGATGACGCTGGCGACGTCGGCGCGCTCGGCGATCTCCTTGAGCGCTGACACGTCCGCGACGACCGCGACACCGGGGACGGTGTACTCGGTCGCGTAGAGCTCGGTCGCGTCGCCGTCGGCCTGCTGCACCGCGGCGCGCACCTTCGCGACCGTCGAGGTCACCGCGGACAGGCGCTGCTTCGCGGCCGTCGACGGGGTCTTCGAACGGGTGAGGTCACCGCCCTTGGCCTTGGCGTCGACGGCCAGCACACCCTCGCCGGTGGTCCGGACGAACGCGGCGACGGTCTTCTGCGGCTTCGCGTCCCGCAGCGGCGCCGCGAGCTTGAGGTCGGCAGCCGACAGGCCCGCGGGTGCGGCGGAGGCCGTCCCGCCGAGGGCGAGGCCGCCGCACGTCAGCGCGCCGGCCGCGGCGAGCGCGACCGCGATCCTGCTGATGCTGCGGCGTCTCGGGTCTGATGGAGTGGGTTGGCGCACGTGTTGCTCCGTCCGGGATGCTGGGGGAATTCCTCTGAAGCTATGTGTCTCCTCTCAGGGCAGGGAGTCGGCACTTTGGGGGACGGCACCCGAACGGGGCACACGAAGCCGTTAAGTTGCACAGGTGTGTGCAGGTTATTACGATGGCCACATGACCGGATCAGAGACACCTCCGCGCGCTCCCCGCCGCGATGCCACCGAGAACCGGGCAGCCCTGATCGACGCCGCGAAGACAGCGCTGCAGCGGGATCCGGACGCATCGCTCGAGACGATCGCGGCCGATGCCGGGCTCTCGCGCCGTGCGGTCTACGGGCACTTCCCCTCGCGTGACGACCTCGTCCGGGCCGTCGTGACCGCCGGCGCTGCCCGGATCCTCGCCGCGATGCCGACCACGACCGACCTCGGCGAACTGCCGCCGGCAGCGCGCATCGCGGCCATCGCCGTCACCCTGTGGTCCGAGGTCTCCCACGTCCGGTCGATGGCGCGCATCGCCGTGCGGGACCCGTTCGGCGCCTCCGTCGCCGAGGTCTTCGCGCCGCTGCGGACCCAGGTGCGCGACGCCTGCGCGCTCGGCATCGCCGACGGCTCGATGCGCTCGGACGTCGACGCGGCCACACTCGGACGCCTGGTCGAGGGCGCGTGCATCGCGGTGCTCGACGAGGCCACCCGCTCCGGCACGTCGGACGAGGACGGCCGCCGCATGGTGGTCGTCTCGGCCCTCGGCATGGCGGGCATCGACTGGCGCACGGCGATGCTCACCGGACCCGTCAGCTCCGTCAGCTCCGTCCCCGAGGAGTCAGCATGACCACCATCGAGATCGACCACGCCGGCATCGGCGACGAGCCGGGCGCACCGCTGCCCGTCGTCTCGGCCGTCGCCGGTCCGCATCGTCCGGGCATCCTGGCCGTGGAGACCGAGCAGGCCCCGGTGCTCGCGTCGCTCGTCGCCGGCGGGCGGATGCAGCCCGACAGCGGCCGGGTGCTCCTCGACGGCCACGAGGACGCCGCTGCGCTCCGACGCACGGTGGCCCTCGTCGACACCCCGGGGATCGCCGAGCCCTTCCCGGTGATGACCCTCCGTCGGATCGTGCGCGAGGAGCTGGCGTTCGCCGAGCGCCGACCCTCCCGCGAGCACGTCGACACCGTGCTCGACGAACTCGGCATGTCCGCGTACGCCGACACCCACGTGCAGCGCGTGCCCACCGACGTGCGGGTGCGGCTCCTGACCGAGCTCGCCCTGCTCCGCGAGGGAGTGACCGCGCTGGTCATCACGTCACCCGAACGCCACGGGGGTGTCGTGGCCGACTGGTTCGCCGTCGTCCGTGACGTGGCAGCGCGCGGCGTCACCATCGTGCTCGTCACCTCGAAGGCGGCGGCCGAGACGGCGACGCAGCTCCTGGCGACCATCCCCGTGCCGGCCGACCCGAGCCTCCCGTCTGATCCCGACCCCGACCCCGACGCAACCGCAGCAACCGCTCCCCTGGAGACCCGCTCGTGACCACCACCTCGCTCGTCCGCGCCGAACTCGCGCGACTCACCGCGACCCCGCTCGCACGCCTGGCGTTCATCGCGCTCATGGTGGTGCCGCTGCTGTACGGCGGCGCCTACCTCTGGGCCAACCGCGACCCGTACGCCAAGCTCGACCAGGTCCCGGCGGCCATCGTCAACCAGGACGCCGGCGCCACGCTCGACGGCGACTCGGTGGACTACGGCAAGGACGTCGCCAGGCGCGCGATCGACGGCGACGACTTCAAGTGGGAGCGGGCCTCGGCGGCCGAGGCACGCGCCGGCGTGCGGAACGGCACCTACGACTTCGTGGTGACGATCCCGCACGACTTCTCCGAGTCGCTCGTGTCGGCGCGGTCCGACGACCCCAAGCGCGCTCGTCTCGTGATGACGACGGCGGACACGAACTCCTACCTCGCCTCCACCATCGCGGAGCAGGCCGGCAAGACCATGCGCACCGCGGTGGCCGAGCAGGTCGGCAAGGAAGCGGCGAAGACCCTGCTCGTCGGGCTCGCCGACGTGCGGGACAGCCTCGGCGACGCGGTCGACGGCGCCGGCACGCTCGCGTCGGGTGCGGCGTCGGCCTCGAACGGGGCGGACCAGCTGGCATCGGGCACGAGCGCACTCCGGGACGGCGCGGCTCAGCTCGCGTCGGGCACGAAGGCACTGCCGGCACAGACCACGAAGCTGAACGACGGCGCACAGCAGGTCGCCGCCGGAGCGGCGTCGCTGTCCTCCGGCCTGTCGACCCTGCAGGACGGGACGGCATCCCTGCCCACGCAGACCGACCAGCTCGACGCCGGGGCCACGCAGCTCCAGTCCGGGCTGCACCAGCTGCGCGACCAGACGGCGACCCTGCCGGCCAACTCCGCGACGCTCGCGCAGGGTGCGTCCCGTGTCGCGGACGGCAACGCGCGACTCGCTGACGACGCCGCGCCGTTCATCGCCGGCGTCCAGCAGGTCGCTGCGGACTCCCCCGCCCTGGCGGCGCAGCTGAAGCCCGTGGTCGAGGCCTCGGCGCTGCCCGCCGACCAGAAGACGGCGCTGCTCGCCACGCTCGACCAGTTCGCGACGTCGGGCCAGCAGCTCGGCACCGGTGCGACGGCACTCTCTGGCAGCCTCGGCGCGCTGCAGACCGGCAGCGCGCAGGTGGCGGCCGGGGCGTCGGAGCTCGCGACGAAGGCCCCGAGCCTGACCTCGGGCGTGCAGCGGCTCTCCGACGGCTCGGACGCCCTGGCCGCCGGTACGGGAAAGCTCGCCGCCGCGGCACCGGCACTGTCGAACGGCATCGGGACCGCGGCCTCGGGTGCGTCCACGCTGTCGGACGGCGCCGCGCAGGTCGCCTCGGGCACGTCGACGCTGGCTGCCTCCGCGCCGACCCTGACGAACGGGGCCCGGTCGCTCGCGTCGGGCACCGCCACGGCGGACGACGGGGCGAAGTCGCTCGCGTCCGGGCTGCACTCGCTGAAGTCCGGGTCGTCGAAGCTCGCCGACTCGCTCGACCAGGGCCGGACCAAGATCCCGGCGTCCACCGCGTCCCAGCGTGCGTCGCAGGCGTCGGTCATCTCCGACCCGGTGCGGGTCGGCGACGACAACGTGGCGGCGGCCGACAACTACGGCGCCGGCCTGGCCCCGTTCTTCATCTCGCTCGCGGCGTGGATCGGCATGTACGCGCTGTTCCTCATCCTGCGACCGATCTCCAAGCGTGCGATCACCGCGGTGAAGAAGCCCGTGCAGATCGTCCTCGGCGGGTGGCTCACGCCCGTGGTGCTCGGCTTCGTGCAGATGGTGGCGCTGTTCTTCATCGTGCGGTTCGCGCTCGACCTCGGCGTGCAGTGGCCAGCGGCGACGATCGGCGTGATGGTGCTGGCCTCGGCGACGTTCGCGGCGATCCTGATGGCGCTCAACGTGCTGCTCGGGTCCGTCGGGCAGTTCCTCGGCCTCGTGCTCATGCTCGTGCAGCTCGTCACGGCCGGCGGCACGTTCCCGTGGCAGACACTGCCGGGGCCGTTGGCAGCGCTGCACTTCGCCCTGCCGATGTCGTACTCCGTCGACGCCCTGCGCCAGACGATGTACGGCGGGTCGACCGATGCGGTGTGGTCCGACGCGGGCGTGCTGCTGTGCTGGATGCTCGGCGCGCTGCTGGTCACCTTCGTGGTGGCTGCTCGCCAGGGTCGCTCCCGCACGCTCCGCGACCTGCGCCCGAGCCTGATCGGGTAGGGCGCGGCGTCAGGGACGAGGGCGGCCGAGGGGGTCGACGGCCATGGAGCCGCCGAGCCAGCGGGTGTCCTCGTCGGGGAGCGCGTCCATCTCCGCGGGGTCGAGGACCGTCCGCGCATCGTCGACGGGGTGGAAGCCGATGGCCTCTCCCGCGGCGAGGTCGGCGGGCGTCCCGCTGTTCCGCGACAGCGCCCACACGACGTGGTGGCCCGGCTCGGTGAGGTCGACCGTCGCGAGCACGAGCCGCGCGAGGTCGTCGGCCGACGTCCACATCAACAGGGCCCGGCGCGAGGACGGTCGTTCCCCGAAGGCGCCGATCCGGGCGGAGACGATCGACATGCCGAAGCGGTCGGCGAACAGGCTGCCGAGCATCTCCATGCCCGCCTTCGTGACGCCGTAGAAGCAGTCCGGCCGCGGGAGCCGGTCGCCCGGGACGCTCCCGGCGGGGACGTCCTCCTCGACGCGGCCGACCGCGTGGATGGAGCTCGCCTGCACCACGCGGAGCACGCCGTTCTCGGCCGCACGCTCCAGGACGTTCTTCGTCCCCGTCAGGTTCGCCGTGACGAGGGCGTCCCAGTCGGTCTCGGACGGGATGCCCGCCAGGTGCACGATCGTGTCCACGCCGACGAGTGCGTTCTCCAGGGCGTCGAGGTCGTTGACCGACCCGAGCACCAGCCGCTCCCCCGCCACGACCGGGTCCTCGGGCGTCCGTTCGTCGAGCAGCACGAGGTCGTGTCCAGCGGCACGGAGCCGGGGGCGCAGGGCCGTCCCGATCCGCCCGGCCGCACCGGTGATGAGCAGCGTCGCCATGCGGCGGAGGCTACGCGGACCTCCAGAGGAGCGCCGCCAGGTGTGCCAGCGCCGCCAGGTGTGCCAGCGCCGCCAGGTGTGCCAGCGCCGAGGAGGCAGCCCGAATCTGTCCTCGCAGACTCCCTACCCGCGCGCCTTCTGCGTGTAGATCGCGCCGGTGGAGAAGTCCTCCTCGAGCTGCTCGAGCGACCGGCCGTTCGTCTCCGGCACCTTCGTGATCGCGAAGACCAGCGCCAGGGCGTTCAGCACCGCGAAGATGAAGAACGTCGTCGAGATGCCCGTCGCGCTCACCACGATCGGGAACAGCGTCGACACCGCGAAGTTCGTCAGCCAGAGGATGAGCACCGTCAACCCCATGCCCACGCCGCGGAGCTTGAGCGGGAAGATCTCGGACAGCATCAGCCAGACGAGGGGCCCGATCGTGCCCTGCATGGTGCCGACGAAGCAGATGACGAACACGAGCACGACGACCGCACGCAGGGTGCCCTCGGGCAGGACGAGCGACGACAGCCCGATGAGCAGGTGGAACACCGTCGTGCCGGTGAACCCGAAGACCAGCATCGTGCGCCGCCCGAAGCGGTTGATGACCCGCAGCGCCACGACCATCGCGAGCACGGCGATGATGCCGGAGCCGACGTTGGCGATCAGGGCCGTCGAACCGGAGAACCCGGACTCGGTGAGCACCTGCGTGCCGTAGTACATGATCGAGTTGATCCCGGTGAGCTGCTGCGCGACGGCCAGCCCGATCCCGATGAACAGGATCTTCCGGAGCCACGGTGCCGCCAGCAGGTCGCTGATGCGGGCGCGCTTGGCCTCGGCCTCCTGCGCGGCGAGCTCCTCGACCTCGGCCATCTCGGCCTCGGCGCGGTCGGCTGCGCGGATCTGCTTGAGGACGGCGAGTGCGTCGTCGCGGCGGCCCTTGCCGAGCAGCCACCGCGGGCTCTCGGGGACGGTGAACATCCCGATGAACAGGGCGATCGCCGGCAGCACCGCGACGGAGAGCATGTAGCGCCAGACGTTGCCGTCCTCGCTCCAGATCGTGCCGATGACCGCGTTGATGGCGAACGCCGCGAGCTGCCCGGTGACGATCATCAGCTCGTTGCGGCTGACCAGCCCGCCGCGGTTCTCGGTCGGGGCGAGCTCGGCGAGGAACACCGGCACGGTGACCGACGCACCGCCGACCGCGACGCCGAGGAAGAGCCGCGACACCATGAGGAACTCCCACGACGGCGCGAGGACGCAGGCCACCGCGGCGAGGAAGAACAGCACCGCGAGGGTGTTGATCGTGGGCTTGCGGCCCCAGGCGTCGGAGATGCGTCCGATGAAGAACGCCCCGATCGCGGCGCCGATGAGGATGGACGAGGTCATGAAGCCCTCGGCCGTGGCGTTCGGCACGAAACCCGAGTCGAGCATCGGCTGCAGGGCACCGTTGATGACGCCGGTGTCGTACCCGAAGAGCAGCCCGCCGAAGGTCGCGATGACGGCGACGACGCCGAGTCGCTTGGTGTGCGGGCCGTTCACGAGCGGGGGCAGCGCCCCCGCTCCGGATGCTGGGCTGGTCTGCGCGGTTGCCACTTGTCCTCCGTTGGTCAAGGAAACGGTCTCACGTCGGGCAGTGGTGCTGCGCCGCCGCGGGCTCATGTCATGACAATAAGACCAACTCGCTGAAAAGGAAAACCCCCGATCAGCGTTGGAGCGCGCCATCGGCATCGACACCACCCCAGGACGCACCGCTACGATCAGATCACCCGAGCGGAGAGGTCGACGATGACTGTGGGAGACGCCAGACCAGCGACGATCTACGACGTCGCCGCCCGAGCCGGGGTGTCGAAGTCACTCGTCTCGCTCGTGCTGCAGCGGTCCCCGCGGGTGAGCGACCAGCGCCGAGCGGCCGTGCTGCAGGCGATCCAGGAGCTCGACTACCGGCCCTCCACCGCAGCCGTCTCGCTCGCGGGCACCCGCAGCCGGACCATCGGCGTGGTGCTCGACGACTTCCGCAACCAGTGGTTCGTCGACCTGCTGACCGGTCTCCGCGAGTCCCTGCAGGACCAGGGCCACCGCCTCGTCGTCGCCGACCGGTTCCTCAACACCGGGCTCGACGCCTCACCGGTCGAGGGCTTCCTCTCGATGCGCGTCGAGGGCATCGTCATCGCCGGTGAACCCGACACCGACCTCGCCGTCCCCGCGTCCACGCCGATCGTCATCGCCGGCGGCCGGGTCGCGATCCCCCGCGCCGACACCGTCGCGAACGACGACCGCGCCGGTGGCCGGATGGCCGCCGAGCACCTGCTCGGCCTCGGCCACACCACGCTCGGCTTCGTCGGCGCGCGGTCCGCAGCCGCCGTCGAGCGGCGGGCCGGCTTCGAGGCCGGGGTGGCGGACGCCCGCACCGGCGCGACGGTCGTCACCACGATCCTCCCGGAGGAACTGACCGAGGACGCCGGCATGCGCGCCGCCCGCGCGCTCTTCGACGAGCATCCCGACGTCACCGCGGTCTTCGCGGCCAACGACGTGATGGCGCTCGGTGCAATGTCGGAGCTCGCCGCCCGCGGCCTGCGCGTCCCGGAGGACGTCTCGGTCATCGGCTACGACGACACCCCGATCGCCGCGACGCGGTTCGTCGGCCTGACGAGCATCGACGACCGCAGTGTCGAGATCGGTCGCGGGGCCGGCGAGCGCCTGCTCGCCCGGATCGCGGACCCGGGCCTCGTCGCCACGGAGGTCCTCGTCGAGCCCCACCTGGTCGCGCGGCGCACGACCGCCACGCGCTGACCCACACCCGGCCAGGAGGCCCGCCCGCCGTCCGTCAGGCCGCCGCAGGCGCCCGACGTGGCCGGGTCACGGCGTTGCGTGCCGGACGATCCACGTGTGCATGACGATCGCGGCGGCGGCGGAGGCGTTGATGCTCCGCGTCGACCCGAACTGGGCGATCTCGAGGTGGGCGTCCGCGCCGGCGACGGCCTCGTCGGTCAGCCCGGGGCCCTCCTGCCCGAAGAGGAACACGCAGCGCTCCGGGACTCCGGCGGTCTCGATCCGCTCGGCTCCCGGGGTGTTGTCGATCGCGATGACCGGGCGGCCCTCGGCGCGCATGGCCTCGAGGAACGCGGCCACGTCCGGGTGGTTCCGCACGTGCTGGTAGCGGTCGGTGACCATCGCGCCGCGGCGGTTCCAGCGCCGGCGCCCGATGATGTGCACGGTGCCGGCCAGGAACGCGTTCGCGCTCCGCACGATCGACCCGATGTTCAGGTCGTGCTGCCAGTTCTCGATCGCCACGTCGAACCCGTGCCGACGGGTGTCGAGGTCGGCGACGATGGCCGCCATCGACCAGTACCGGTAGGCGTCGACGACGTTGCGGGTGTCGCCGAGGCGCAGCAGCTCCGGGTCGAACCGGGGGTCGTCCGGCCAGGGCTCCGGGTGCGGGCCGACCCCGTGCGTGGTGCGCTCGTGCGAGGGCTCGGGCTGGTCTGTCACGACTCCGAGGGTACGGCGGCCACGGAGCCGACGGCGGCCACGCGGGCCTCGATGCCGGCGAGCAGGATGTCGAGGCCGAGGGCGAAGCGGTCGTCGTACGAGTGCTCGCCGAGGATCTCGCCCACGAGCTGCTGCCGCTCGGGGCGTCCGGCCTCGGTGTCGCCGCGTCCGACCTGGACGCCCGCGTGCCCCACCACGAAGTCGTAGACGACGAAGAACGTGTACATCGCCTCGGCGTCGGGCAGTCCGGCCGCTCGGAGCGCCTGCACCACGGTGGCGACGACGACGTCCGACTCGCTCGACACCAGCGGCGCCCGACGGCTGTGCGACTCGAGCACCAGCGGGTGCGTGGTCATCAGCTCCCGGAAGGTCACGGCGAAGGTCCGGACGACGTTCTGCCACGCGGTGGGCCAGACGAACGTCGCGGTGAACTCGTCGACGGTGCGGCGGACGAGCTCGGCGTGCAGGTCGTCGAGGCCGCCGATGGTCCGGTGCACCGTCATCGGGGCGACGCCGAGCCGGAGCCCGAGGGCGCGGAAGGACAGGCGGTCGAGCCCGTCCTCGTTCGCGATGGCGGTCGCGGCGTCGATGACCTGCTCGCGGCTGAGGACGTTCGGGCGCCCGCGTCGGCGGGGCTGGGTCGCGGGACCAGGGGACGTGGCCGTGGCGGTCGGGTCGACGAGCACGAGCTCCTCCTCGGATCGGGACGTGTCCGGACGACCCTAGCGAGGTCGTTCTCGGCGCACCTGAGCGTGGCAGCGACGGCCAGTAGGGTGTGCCACATGGCATCCCGCGACGAAGTCGAGTGCTGGCTGACGGACATGGACGGCGTGCTCGTGCACGAGAACCACGCGCTGCCCGGAGCACCTGAGCTGATCCAGCAGTGGCTCGACGAGGGCACCGAGTTCCTGGTGCTCACGAACAACTCGATCTTCACGCCGCGCGACCTCAGCGCCCGGCTCCGCTGGTCCGGCATCGACGTGCCCGAGGACCGCATCTGGACCTCCGCCCTCGCGACGGCCGACTTCTGCAAGTCCCAGATGCCCGGCGGCTCCGCGTTCGTGATCGGCGAGGCCGGCATGACCACCGCCCTGCACGAGGCCGGCTTCATCATGACCGAGACCTCGCCCGACTACGTCGTCGTCGGCGAGACCCGGAACTACTCGTTCGAGGCCATCACCAAGGCCGTCCGGCTGATCCGCGACGGCGCCCGCTTCATCGTCACCAACCCCGACGCGACGGGCCCGAGCGCCGAGGGCGTCCTGCCGGCCACCGGGGCGATCGCCGCGATGATCGAGAAGGCCACGGGCAAGCAGCCCTACGTCGTCGGCAAGCCGAACCCGATGATGTTCCGCTCGGCGATGAACCGCATCGGCGCCCACTCGGAGAACACCGGCATGATCGGCGACCGGATGGACACCGACGTGCAGGCCGGCATCGAGGCCGGGCTGCACACCGTGCTCGTCATGACCGGCATCAGCGACCAGGCCGAGATCGACCGCTACCCGTTCCGCCCGAGCGAGGTCATCTCGGGCGTCCACGAGCTCGTCCGCGCGGAGCCCATCGAAGTCGAGATGTAGGACGGTGCGCTGGGACCCGGCCCGCTACGCGGCCTTCACGGACGAGCGGTCGCGGCCGTTCCACGACCTGGTCGCCCGGATCGCGGGTCCCTTCCAGCACGGCCAGGAGGCTCCCCGTCGCGTCGTCGACCTGGGGTGCGGACCCGGGGCCCTCACAGCCACGCTCGCGGGCCGCTGGCCGACGGCCCGGGTCGTCGGGGTCGACTCCTCGGCGGAGATGCTGGCGGACGCGGCACCGGTGGGCGCGGACCACCCCCGCCTGTCGTTCGAGCTGGGCGCGATCGAGGACTGGACGCCCGGCCCCGAGGACGACGTCGTCGTGACGAACGCGGCGCTGCAGTGGGTGCCGTCCCACACCGGGCTCCTCCCGCGGTGGCTGGACGCGATGCCCGACGGCTCGTGGTTCGCGATGCAGGTGCCCGGCAACTTCGACTCCTCGTCGCACGCCCTCATGCGGGCCGTCGCTGCCGAGGGCCCCTGGGCGTCGGCGCTCGACGGCGTGCTGCGCGCGGACCCGGTCCTCGACGGTGCGGGGTACCTCGACCTCTTCGAGTCCGCTGGCTTCGCGACGGTCGCGTGGGAGACCACCTACCTGCAGCTGTTGGCGGGCGAGGACCCGGTGCTCGCCTGGGTCCGGGGCACGGGACTCCGACCGGCGCTGGCCACGCTCGACGCCGCCGACCCGACGGGTGGGATGACCGCCGGGTTCGAGGCCGACTACGCCGCTCGTCTCCGGCAGGCCTACCCGAGCGGCCCCCACGGCACCGTGTACCCGTTCCGTCGCGTCTTCGCCGTCGGCCGCAAGCGCTGACCCGACGCCCCTCGGCCTCCTGAGCGGTTTCCATCCGGCGCGATGACGAATCCGGTTCACGGAACGCGGGTCGAGACCACCGGATCCGTCACCGCCGAGGACGAAGACCGTCTGCGTCTGCGTCGGCGTCGGCGTCGCGACCGACGAACTCACCGTCTCCGTCTGGTGCGACGCCGGTGCCGACGGTAGAACTCACCCGTTTCCTTCCGGCGCGATGACGAATCCGGTTCACGGAACGCGGGTCGAGACCACCGGATCCGTCACCGCCGAGGACGAAGACCGTCCCGCGTCGACGGCGGCGCTGGCGTTGGCGACGGCGACTCGAGCGACGAACTCACCGTCTCTGTCCGGTGCGACGCCGACGCCGGTGCCGACGGCAGAACTCACCCGTTCCCTTCCGGCGCGATGACGAATCCGGTTCACGGAACGCGGGTCGAGACCACCGGATCCGTCACCGCCGAGAACGAAGACCGTCCCGCGTCGACGGCGGCGCTGGCGTTGGCGTTGGCGTTGGCGTTGGCGACGGAGACGGCGGCGTTGGCGACGGCGACGGCGACGGCGACGGCGACTCGAGCGACGAACTCCCCGTCTCTGTCCGGCGCGACGCCGGTGCCGGTGCCGGTGCCGACGGCAGAACTCACCCGTTACCTTCCGGCGCGATGACGGATCTGGTTCACCGAACGCGGGTCGAGACCACCGGATCCGTCACCGCCGAAAACGAAGACCGTCCTGCGTCGACGGCGGTGACGGCGGCGGCGGTCGCGGCGGTGGGGTCGCGCCCGCCGCCGCGTTCCCTGACAGGTGAGCCGCGCCTCCTGGCCGGGTGGGACGTGACCGGCCAACCGACGCGAGGCGCACGTCGGTCGGCCGGTGCTCGCTCAGCCGCTGACGACCGGCAGGTGGACGCCCTTCGGGACGGTGCCCGAGGTGGCCGGGTCGGACACCGGAGCCGGTGCGACCGGGGTGACGGGCGTCACCGGAGTGGTGGGCGCCGGGGTGGGCGCGGGCGTCGGTGCGGCGGCGAGGACGCGCGCCTGACCACCGGTCGAGACGACCCGCACGGAGCCGTCCTGGGCGACCGCGACGGTCGCGCTGGTGGCGGCGGCGAGGTCCAGGCGCTCCCACGACCCGTTCGCGGAACCGGTCTGGTCGAGCGGGAAGCCCGACGTGATCTCGGTCTGCGCGAGCACCGCGGTGCGCTGGGCGTCGGTGAGGGTCGGGAACGTGGTGAGCAGCAGGTTCTCGGCGCCGGTGGGGACGCTCGCGGGCAGGCCGGTGGTGCCGGTCGTCGCGAACCCGTAGGTCAGGCGCTCGTGGTAGACCTTCACGGCCGAGGCGCGGTCGCTGACGACCTGTGCCGTGCCGCCCGGGATCGCTGCCCCGCCGTAGGGGTCGTCCTGGTAGGGCTTCTCGGCCGCGATGCACTGGGAGAGCGTGGTGCCGCAGGCGGCCTCGAGGTAGCTGACCAGTTCCTTGCGCGCCGGCTCGAGCACGTCCGTGCGGTACGACGCGTCGGACCAGCGAGCTGCGAGTGCCGCCTCGCCGTCGATGCGACCGCCCATGATGTCGAGCGGGTAGTGCACGCCGAGGACGATGCGGTCGTTGCCGGCCTCGGAGGTGCGGGCCAGGATCTCCGGCGCGAGCTCGGGCAGGAGCGTGGCGAGCGTGATGCCGGCCTGGTAGGCGGTGGTGGTGTGGCCGCTGGGGAACGAGCCGCCCGTGCAGATGCCCTTCGTGCCGTAGCCGGCGTCGAGCACGACGTCGTTCGGGGAGAACTCCTTCGTGGTGTCCGTCTGCGGGGCCACGCGGGTGATGTCGAGGCTGCCGTCGGCGCTCGCGTACGGCTTGCCGACGCGGTTCGGTGCGACCGAGGAGCTGTTCACCGTCGCGGGTGCACACCCGGCCTGGTCGTCGCCAGCTGGCAGCGTCGCCGTGGTCGACGCGGGCAGGTAGGGCCGCGGGTAGCTGAAGTGCGCCTTCGCGGTGCCCGTGCCGACGTAGGCCCCGGAGGTACCGGTGGAGCTGTTGACCAGCGCGCTCGTCAGCGGGAGCGCTCCGGTCGCACGGCCCTGGACGTAGGCCTTCTCGAGGACGTCACCGAGCCCCTGCGACACCGTGGACGACTGGTCGTACGACGTGTTGGTCGTGTTCTCGTACTCGGAGTCCTGCAGTGCACGGAACTGCTGCGCCGGGGTCGCGTGCTGGTTGATCCAGGACGTCAGGGCGTCGTTCTGGGCGAGGGTCGCGGGGCCGACGACGGTGCCGTGCAGGTCGTTCTCCCCGCTCGAGTGCCAGAAGGAGTCGTAGCCGCTCAGCAGCGAGACGAGGTCCGGCGGCGTGGTGTCGCTCGGGTGGGTGGCGGCGGACGCCTCGAGGGGGTTGCCGACGACCAGGGAGGTCGCGATCGCTGCGACCGTCACCCCGGTGGCGATCGCGCGTGCAGATGAACGCATTCGTGGTGGCCGCCTGGGACGCAGGCGACGCTCCTCTCTGTGGACCGACTGGGATCCCCGTCATGGTGCGGAGAGCCGGTGTCCAGCAGGAGAACAGTCGCCGTCAGCCGGGTGAACCGGCCGGGGTGTCTGTAGGGGTTCGCAGGTCGTTCCACGTCGGAACGACCTCGGGCGCGCGGAGCGGCTCGGCGTCGGGGTTCCGCGGCACCTCGCGCCAGCGACGACGGAGCCGGCGCGGGCGGTCGTCCCGCCAGGCCACCATCCCGCCGGCGACGATGCCGAACGCCAGGACCGCGAACGCGAACAGCCCGATGCCCCCGGCCGCGACGGGGTCGCCCGACCCCCGCCGCACCGTCGCGGAGACGGCGATCGAGCCGAAGTCCCAGAACGCGTGGAGCAGCACGGGCAGCAGCAGACCGCGGCTCAGACGTCGGGCGACGTAGAGGGTCGACCCGAACGACGCCGCGAAGACGACCTGCACGACCGTCGTGCCGATGCCCGCGCCGGCGAGCGCGTTCAGCAGGTGGAGCAGCCCGAAGAGCACACAGGAGACGATCCAGACGCCGAACTCGGGCAGGCGTCGGCGGAGCCCCACGAGCAGCACCCCGCGGGTCATCAGCTCCTCGAAGACCCCGACGAACAGCACCCCGAGGGCGAGCAGCGCGAAGTAGTGCCACGGCAGCGCACCCCACCCGACGAGCGGCAGCCGGACCAGGCAGACGACGACGATGAGCACCGGGGCGATCCAGGCCCAGCGCGGACGGCCCCGTGTCGCGTCGACCGTCGCGATGCGCCACCACCCGAGCCCGGTGACGATGACGGCGAGCACGAGCGCCGCGATGCCCTCGGGGACGACGAGGGCGGAGACGACGCTGTCGACCGTGAGGCCGAGCGACGGGTAGTCGTCACTCGGCCGGGCACGCCAGGCGCTGACTGCCGCGAAGAGCACGAGCGGGGCCAGGCCGATGAGGAGCGACGGCGGGACGGGCCACCGGCGACGGCGACGCCGGGTGGTCGTGGGATCGACGGGCATGCCTGTTTGTACCATTGCGGTATGCGCCTCCCTCCGCTCTCCACCATGGCGGAGGACTACGTCAAGCTGATCTGGAAAGCCGCCGAGCGCGGTGACCCCGGCATCGCGACGCGGGACATCGCCGCTGCGCTCGGGGTGTCTGCGTCGACGGTGTCCGGCAACCTCCGGAAGCTCGACCGTGACGGCCTCATCGAGCACACCCCCTACTACGGCGTGGTGCTCACCCCGCTCGGGCACCAGGTCGCCGTGGCCATGGTCCGACGGCACCGGCTGATCGAGTCGTTCCTGGTCGACCGGCTCGGGTACTCGTGGGACGAGGTCCACACCGAGGCCGAGGCGCTCGAGCACGCGGTGTCTGAGACGTTCCTCGACCGGGTCGACGCCGACCTCGGGCACCCGACGCACGACCCGCACGGCGACCCGATCCCCCGCGCCGACGGCTCGCTGCCGTCCTCGCCGGGCGCCCTGCTCACGACCGTGGTGCCCGGGACGTGCGGCACCGTCGACCGGGTCTCCGACGACGACCCGTCCCTGCTGCGGTACTTCGACGAGCTCGGCGTGGGGCTCGGCACGCACCTCCGGGTGGAGCAGGTCCGCGACTACGCCGGCGTGGTCGCCGTGGCACGTCGGGACGCCGACGGGTCGGAGTCGCTCGTCGACCTGCCCGCAGCGGCCGCCGCGGCGATCTGGCTCGCGCCGGACGACGACTGACGCCGGAGACCGACAGCCCGGCGGCAGGCGGCAGGCGGCCGCCGCCGACACGTCCGGCTCCAGTCAGCCCTTCGCGGACCGGGTGCGCCCGAGTGCGACCTCGCGACGAGCCCGTTCGAGCGCCAGCGCGGACCCGGCGTCCGGGTCGTGCAGCAGCCGCTCGGTGTCGGCGGCGTGCTCACGGACGTCGGGGTTCCGGTGCTCGGCCGCCGCGTCGAGGACGGGCGTGACGACCTCGGCCCCGAGGCCGGCGAGCGCCCGGCTGAGGGCGAGCCGCGTCTCCCGGTCGCCCTGCCCGAGCTGGACGGCGAGCGCCCGGGCGAGCTCGGCGCGGGAGGTGTCCGGCACGAGGACGACGGCGGCACGCCAGGCGGTGCGGACGACGCCCGGGTCCAGGTCCTCCAGCCGGGCTGCGACCTGCGGGTACACCGACCCGTCGCGGATCTTCGACAGCGTGTGCAGCGCCTGGCTCCGCGCCTGCGGTTCCGGACGATCGAGTTCCCGGAGCACCCGCGGCACGACGACCTCGGCGGGCAGCCGGAGCAGCGCCCACGTGAGCATCTCCCGCACCTGCAGGTCGGGCTCGAGCGCGCACTGCTCGACCAGGAGCTCGAGGTCGTCCGTCAACGGTTCGGTGCCGGCGGCCATCACCGCCCGGAGTCGGACGGCGGGACGGGGGTCGGCGAGGTACGAGGAGAGCGTGGTCATGTCCAGGTCCACGACACCCTGACGCTGCGACGTTGTCAAGCGCACCGGCCTAGCGTGGACGACGACCGTTCCGATCCGAAAGGAATCCGCATGCCCCGCATCGGCAGCAGCGACCTCCACGTGTTCCCCCTCGCCCTCGGTGGCAACGTCTTCGGGTGGACCGCGGACGAGTCCACCTCGCACCAGGTCCTCGACGCCTACACGGCAGCGGGTGGCGACTTCATCGACACCGCCGACGTGTACTCCGCCTGGGGCGACGGCAACTCCGGCGGTGAGTCCGAGACCGTCATCGGCTCGTGGTTCGCCGCGTCGGGCAAGCGCGACGACGTGACGATCGCCACGAAGGTCTCCCAGCACCCCGAGTTCCCCGGGCTGTCGGCGGACAACGTCGCGAAGGCCGCGCGTGCGAGCCTGCAGCGCCTCGGCACCGACCGGATCGACCTGTACTACGCGCACTTCGACGACCAGGACACCCCGCTCGAGGAGACCGTGCGGGCGTTCGACCAGCTCGTGCAGGAGGGCCTGGTCCGCTTCACCGCGATCTCGAACTACTCGCGCGAACGTGCCGCCGAGTGGATCCGGATCGCCGAGGCGAACGGCCTGGCCCGCCCGGTCGCGATCCAGCCGCACTACAACCTGGTGACCCGCCAGCCGTACGAGTCCGAGATCGCACCGCTCGCACACGACGCCGGGCTCGGCGTCGTGCCGTACTTCTCGCTCGCCGCCGGCTTCCTCACGGGCAAGTACCGCACGAAGGACGACTTCGCCGGCAAGGACCGCGAGGGCCAGGTCTCCGGGTACTTCACGGACGCCGGCCTGGCCGTCGTCGACGCCCTCGAGGGCATCGCGACCGCGCACGACGTCGAGATCGCCACCGTCGCACTCGCCTGGCTGCAGGCCCAGCCCGACGTGGTCGCGCCGATCGCGTCGGCGCGGAACACCGAGCAGCTGCCGGCGCTCCTCGCCTCGGCCGACCTCGAGCTCGACGTCGAAGAGCTGCAGACGCTCTCCGACGCCTCCGCGAAGGTGCGGACCACGGTCTGACCGCGGTCCACGACGGACGGGAGGCTCCCCACCGGTCCGGTGGGGAGCCTCCCGTCTGTCGTGTGCTGGCTACGCCGTCGAGGCGGGCGGACCGGCCGTGGCCACCATGGCTGCGGCTGCCGGCGACTTCGTCGGCGTGAGCTGCTCGTCGAGCGTGTTGGACCGGATCCAGAACGAGATGAGGACGACCGCCAGCAGCATCAGGAGGATGATCACGACCGCCCCGCCGATGAGGAGCTGCTTGCCGCGCTTGCCCTCGTCGCGCAGGCGGGCGAAGCCCTCGTTGATGAAGTTGCCGCCGTCTGCCGTCGAGCCGGCCTGGGACGGCGACCGGGCGGGTGCCGGGGACGGCGTGTGGACCGCCGGCATCATCTGCGTGCCGGTGTCGTGCGGGTCGTACCCGGTGGAGCCGAGCTGGCTGACCGCCTGGGTGCCGAAGAGGTCCTTGATCGCGCTCGTGTCGCTCGTCTCGCGACCGTCCCACTCGGACTGGTCGAGCTCGTCGAGGTCGAGCCGGGCGGGCGGCGGCGTGACCGGGCGCTCGGTCGGGGTCGGCCGGTCGACGGGCGGGGCCGGGCGCTCGACGGGCGGGGTCTGGGTTTCAACGGGCGGGGCCGGTCGGTCGGCGGGTGGTGCCGGGCGGTCGACGGGCGGGGCCGGGCGCTCGGTGTCCATCGTGTCGCCAGGGAAGACCTCGCCGGTGCGGGCGGCGTCGTCGCTGAGGGACCAGCTGCCGAGGTCGTCGTGGTCGACCGTCTCCGGGACGGGCAGCGCCGTGGTCGCGGGTCCGACGGGCTCGTCGTCGATGACGTCGTCGTCGTCGGCCTCGTCCGCCAGCGACCACCCGCCGCCGAGGGTGGTGGTGTCGAACGAGTTCGAGGTCAGCGTCGTCGGGACCTCACCGGCGTCGGCGTCGTTGACCGCCCAGTCGAAGGGACGTCCGGCGTCGGGTCGGTCCGCACCGTCGACCCCGGGCATGCGCAGGAGCTCGGTGAAGGTCGGCGGCTCGTCGGTCGGCGGCAGCGTGTCCTCCACGCCGACCGGCTGCTGTGCGAGGGGGCCGGTCGGGGTGGCCCGGGAGCCCGTCGCGCGACCGAGGAAGTCGACGTCGTCGCGGCCGAGCCCCAAGGGGTCGGTGCGTCGACGCTCGTCCTCGATCGCCTGGGTCTCCGCGGCGCGCTGGTCGCGGTTCGTCTGCGCGAACGGCAGGTGGATCGAGCTGGGGTGCGGCGCCGTGGTGCTCGGCGGGACCGCGGAGGCCGGCGGGATCCGGCCGCTCAGCAGGGACCGGTCGGGGTCGGAGGCCGGGTGCGAGGGGGCCGCGAGCTGCTCGGGCATCGAGATGGCCTGGGTGGCGTCCTCGTCGAGCGGCGCGCGAGCGGGCGCGGAGGCGGGCTCGGCGTCCGTCGGAGCGGTGGGCTCGTCGCCCGTCGGAGCGGCGGGCTCGGCTGCCGGTGCAGAGGCGGGCGCGAAGCGCTCCGGGAGCGGCTCGCCGGTCTCGGCGGCGGCGCGCTCCGCCTCACGACGTTCCCGGCGCGACGGCCACTCGTCGGCGGTGCGCGGAGCACCGAAGATGTCGGCGGCACTGCGGAGTCCCGGGAAGCGAGCGTCCGTGGCGGGAGCGGGCGGGGCCTCCTGGCCGTCTGCCCCGTGCTCGGGGCGGGCGGCGTCGTCGGGCTCGCGCGCGTCGTCCGGACGCTCCGGGGTCACGCGGTCAGCCCCAGGTCGGCCAGTCCGATCGCCGCGAAGTACGGGTAGCCGGCTGCCTCGATCGTCTCCTTGGCGCCGGTGTCCCGGTCGACGACGACCGCGACGCCCACGACGATCGCGCCCTCGCGCTCCAGGGCCTCGGCGGCCTTGAGCGGGGAGCCACCGGTGGTGGAGGTGTCCTCGAGGACGATGACACGCTTGCCGCGGAGGTCCGGGCCCTCGACCTGCTTGCCGCGGCCGTGGTCCTTCGGCTCCTTGCGGACGACGAAGGCGTCGTACGTGCCGCCACGCGCTGCCGACTGGTGGAGCACGGCGGCGGCGATCGGGTCGGCGCCCATCGTCAGGCCGCCGACGGCGGAGACGTCGGGCACACCGGCGATCAGGTCGGTCATGACCTGGCCGATCAGCGGGGCGACGCGGTGGTCCAGGCTGACTTTGCGGAGGTCGATGTAGTACGTCGCCTTCTTGCCGCTGGTCAGCGTGAAGTCACCGTGGAACACGGCCTCAGCCGTGATGTGGTCGATCAACTGCTCGCGCGCGTCCGTCACAGCGCACAAGGGTAGTCGGTCCGGCCCGTCCGGCGCTCATCGGAGCTGTCGGGGACGCGTCGGTACGCTGCCTGGTGTGTCCCTCGAACGCCCGTCGCGTCCAGCGGCCGGCGGGTCCCGCCGAGCCGGCTCCGACCGCGGGCTCGACCGCGGGAGGTCACCGCGGGACCGCGTCGGTGCCCTCGGGCGTGAGGCGCTCGGTGCGCTCGTCGCGGTCGCCCTGGCGGTCGTCGCGCTCCGCCACGTGCTCGCCTCGGCCCGGGTCTCGCTGCTCTGGTACGACGGCGACTCGGTGCTGCTGCCCCTGGTCGTCCGGTCGATCCGGGCCGGTGAGCCCTTCGAGTGGGCGATGTCGCCCGCGCTGTTCTTCTTCCCCGAGCTGCCGGTCTACCTGCTCTGCTCCCTCGTCACCGCGACGCCGCAACAGGCACTGGCGCTCAACGGCGTCCTGGTGCTGCTCGGCGTCTACGCGCTCGTCCGGGCGGTCGCCAACGAGCTGATGCCGTCCGCCCGCCGGTCGGCGCGGATCGCCGTCGCGGTGCTGGCGGTCGGGTTCCTCACGCTGCAGGTGCTGACGGAGTCCTCGGCCACCGCGACGTCGCTCGAGCTCGCGTCCCTGCTGCTCACGACGACCTACTACTACGGCGTCGTGCTGGCGCTGCTCGCCACGGCGGCGCTCGTGCTCCGTGCCGTCCGGGTCGGGCGGGCGTCCGTGGCGGTCCTGGTCACGCTCGGCCTGGTCGCCGCGTGCACGACCGCGTCGAACCCGCTGTACGTGCCGTGGTCCGGCGGCCCGGTCGTCGTGACGCTGCTCGTGGTCGCGCTGCTGCGCCGGGTGCCGTGGCGGCCGGCGCTGTGGCTGTCCGGCGTCGTCGTGCTCGGCGCCGTCGTCGGGTCCCTCGTGCGCATCCCGCTCCGGCCGTTCGTGTCGCTCGACCCCTCGTCGTACGTGCACCCGTCGCGTGCGGCGTCGACCCTCGGCTTCTTCGCGTCGTTGACGGACGACCGCGCGGGGTCCGGCGAGGGCGACGTCGGGCTGTTCCTGATGCTCGTCGGGGTCCTGCTCGCCGTCGGCGGGACGGTGTGGGCCTGGCGGGTCCGCACCGCCAGGACCGTCCTGGTCGCGTCGCTCCTGCCCACGGTGACGATCGCGGCCGTCTCCGTCGGGGTCGTCGTCGCCGGGTCGGACACCCCTCGCTACCTCGAGCCCGTCGTGGTCGCGCCGCTCATCGCCCTCGTCGCGGTCTGCGAGCTCACGCGCACGGCCGTCCGGCGCACCCGGGTGCACCGGCCGGTCCGGGGCGTGCGGGTGGCGCTCGCGCTCGGCACCGCCGTCGTGCTGGCAGCCGGGGTCGCGGTGGCGCCGAGCACCCTCCGGGCCGTCCGGACTGCCGCGTACACGCCGGCGAGCTGCCTCGACCGCTGGGCGGACGGCCGGGACGTCGTCGGGGTCGGGCAGTTCTGGACGGTGCGGCCGCTCGCGACCTACGCGTCGACCAACGTCGACCTGCTGCAGGTCCGTGACACGTTCCAGGTCTACCCGTGGCTCGTCGACCTCGGGGCCTACCGGGACGCCGACCCGACGTTCGTGGTCGTGGGCTCCGGCGACGTGTGGCCGACGTCCGTGGAGGACCTCCTCGGACGGCCCGCCTCGGTCACGCACTGCACCGGGTTCGACGTCTGGGACTACGCCGGGACGAGCGGTGCAGCCCGGTTGCGGAGCGACGTCGTGGGCAGCGCGGACGTGGTCCGACGCGAGCGTGGGTTCTGAGCGAGTTCTCCACAGATGTGCGGCGACGTCGCGGCGGATCTGTACGGATGTATAGGCTCGCTCCCGATGACTCGCTCTGCCTCCCCCTCCTCGCGCCCGCTGTCCGGTCGACGCCCGGGGCTCCGCCAGCGGCTGGGCCTGCGCCTGGCGGTCACCGGCGTCGCCCTGCTCGGGCTGACCGGCACCGTCGTGCTCGACGCTCCCCCGGCACAGGCGGCGACCTACCCGTCGTGGGACGACGTCCTCGCCGCCCGCGGGCAGGAGTCGCAGAAGAACAGCCAGATCTCCGACATCCAGGGCCTCATCGGGCAGCTCGAGTCGAAGGCCAGCGCCGCTGCCACCGAGGCCCAGGAGCGCGGCACCGAGTACTCCGACGCCCAGCGCAAGGCACAGCGTGCGGCCGAGAAGGAACGGGCCCTCCGCGCCGATGCCGAGGAACACGCCGAGGTCGCCGAGCAGAGCGCCGCCCAGGCCGGCCGGTTCGCCGCGCAGATGGCGCGCTCGGGCGGGACCGACGTCTCCACCAGCGTGCTGACCGGTGGTGAGGACACCCGTGACCTGCTCTACGACCTCGGTGCGCTGAGCAAGCTCTCCGAGCAGGCCGAGCGTGTGGAGACGGCCGCGAGCGCGGACGCCTCCGTCGCCAGGGCCCTCACCGGGCAGGCCGACCGGGCAGCTGCCGCGCTGGCCGACCTGGCGAAGGCGGCACAGGACCGCATGGCCGAGGCGCAGGCCGCGTCCGACCGGGCCCAGGCTGCCTACGACGAGCAGCAGGACAACAAGGCACGGCTCCAGGCGCAGCTGGCCACGCTGACCTCCGGCCGCGTCCGGACCGAGGCCGAGTTCGCCGAGGGCGAGGCCGTCCGCAAGGCCGCGGCCGAGCGAGCCGCGCGTGAAGCCGCCGCGGCCGCCCGTCGTGCCGCGGAGGCCGCTGCGCGAGCAGCCGCCGCGAACGCCGCGAACACCAGCGGCGGGGGTGGCGGCGGAGGCGGCGGCGCTCCGGTCGGCGGGTCACCGTCGGTCGGCACGGGCTCGGGCACCGGGTGGGTCCGACCCGCCGGCGGGTACATCTCGAGCTCCTACGGCTACCGCGTGCACCCCATCACGGGCAACGGGAGCTTCCACGACGGCATCGACCTCGGCAGCGGCTGCTCCACCGCGATCGTCGCCGCGTCAGCCGGCACCGTCGAGTACGTCGGCTGGTACGGCGGCTACGGCAACTACGTGCGCATCAACCACGGCAACGGGGTCGCGACGGCGTACGGCCACATCGTCAGCGGCGGCTTCCGGGTCACCCCGGGGCAGCAGGTCGCCGCGGGCACCCTGGTGGCGCTCGTCGGGTCGACCGGCAACTCGACCGGGTGCCACCTGCACTACGAGACCCACGTCGGGGGCGGCACGACGGACCCGGTCGGCTTCATGGCCGCCAGGGGCGTGGGCTTCTAGCCGGAGACGCCGTCGCCGCGGCTGCGGTCGCTGCTGCCGCCGACGCTGAGGATCCCGTCGTCGTCGAGGTTCCACAGTGCGCGGTACCAGGCGGTGCGTTCCGCGTCGGCTGGCAGTCCGTAGGCCTCGTGGAACAGCGGCTCCCACCCGGGTCCGACGTTCCACCCGAGCGCCATCGTGGCCACGGCCAGGTCCGCCCAGCGGTCGGCGACACCGAGCGCGCCGAGGTCGACGTGGCCCGCCCAGCGCCCGTCCGCGCCGATGAGCGTGTTCGGCGTGCACGCGTCGCCGTGGCAGACGACGAGCAGGTCCGTCTCGGGCTCGGGGCCGAGCAGGGACGGGTTCGCGCCCGCCGCACGGCCTCGCTCCGCCCGGTCGTCGCTCGACCAGACGAAGGGGCACTCGGCCACGGGGAGCGTGTCGTGCAGCGCGCGGAGGCCCTCCCCGACGGCGATCACCACGGTCCGGGGCTCGTCGCGCCAGCGCGGGTCGACGGCGCTCCACCCCGGGACCGCCCGGGTGCGGAGCCAGGCACCCTGCTCGTCGGCGCCGTGGTCGACGACCTCGGGCACGCGGAGCCACCGGCCTGCCCAGGTGAGCCGCGCGACCTCGGCGTCGATCCACGGCGTGTAGGCCGCCGGCACCCACTTCACGTACTCGTCGGCGCTGTCGGCGTCGGTGCCCCCGAGTCGGAAGGTCTTCCCGCCGATCGCGTTCACCCACACCGGGACCGCGGGGCGCGCGCCGACCACCGAGGCCACGGCGTCGGGCATGGTGACCTCGCCGCGCGGCAGGCCCCCGAGCGACAGCGGTGCACCCACGTCAGCGCACCCGGTCCGGCCGCGACGACCCGGCGCCGCCGCGGGCGATCTCGAGCAGCACGGGCAGCGGTCCGCCGAGCAGGGCGTCGAGGTCGGCGACGATCTCCTCCACGCGGGTCGTGACCTCGCGGGGCGACGCACCCTTCCGGGGACGGACCCGGATGCGCAGGGCACGGCGACCGCGGACCCGGTGCACGTCGACGGCGAGGGACGCGATCTGCGGCATCGCACCGACGGCGGACGACAGGGCGTGCTGCACGGCGGCGGCGTCGATGCGCACGACCCCCGGCAGCCCGGCTGCGCTGCCGTCGTCCTCGACCACGGTGCCGGCACGACCACCGCCCAGTCCGCTCAGCACGACGAGGGCCAGGACACCGACCAGCACCGCGCCGCCGAGCACCCACGCCCAGGCGGCGATCGCGCCCTCGTGGGGCGCATCCGCTCCGAGGTCCCCGAGCGCTGCCCGCGCGGCGTCGTGCCAGCGTTCAGCGGCCCACGGCACGGTCTGCACGAGGACCGTCGCGACGCCGAGGACGAGCAGTGCCAGTCCCGTGACGACCAGTGCGACGCGGCTGAGCACGCGGTTCGTGGCGTTCACCCGTCGACCCGTCCCGTCGGCTGGACCCGCACGCGCGCATGCACCGCGGGCACGACGTCCATGGCATCGAACTCGCGGTCGACGGCGTCCTTCGCGGCGACCGCTGGCACGTCGACCCCGGCGGCGGGTCGGAGCACGACGTCCACCGTCCGCCGCCCCACGGTCCCCACCACGGCGTCCGGGCCGAGTCGCGTGGCTCCGCGGGCGGCTCGTGCGGCAGCGGAGGCGAGCACCTCGTCGTCGACCACGACGGCGAGGCGGTCCGACGGCATGGTGTGGCGCGGACGACGCCCGGGCAGCAGGCCCTTCGCCAGGAGGACGAGGCCGACGAACGCGACGACCGCGCCGACACCGACCACGACGGTCGGGTCGAGCGCACGCGGGGCAGCGACCGCGGCGTCGACGACGTCCCGCGGATCGACGCCGACCACGCGCTGGTCGAGGAACACGAGCACGGCGGCGACGACCGCGGCAGCAGCGACGACGAGCAGCAGGAGCATCGCGACCACCGTCGACACGGACCGGGACTCGTGGGTCTCGCGGCGCAGGACCCGGCGGGCGAAGGCGTCGTGCTCGGTCATCGCACCCGCCTCGGGGTGTCGACGACCGACGAGGTGAACGTGACGTCCACGCGCTGGACCTGGCGGCCGGTGATCGCGCTGATCCGCTCGGCCACCGTGGCCCGGGCTCGGTGGGTCCGCGCGACGACGGACTCGGGCGGCGCGGTGGTGCCGCCGTCCGACGCGTCCGACGCGTCCGACGCGTCCGACGCGTCCGTCGCAGCCCGTCCGGCTGTCGAGCGCGCGCCGAGCACCGGCATCACCAGCGGCGCCGTGACGGTCACGGCCAGGGAGCCGCGGCCGTCGTCGGCGACGCGCGCCCGGACGTCACGCACGGAACTCCCCAGAGCCTCGGCCGCCACCACCTGGGCGGTGTGCACGAGCGCCGCCGTGCCGATCCGGTCGTACCCGGGCACGCGGCCGGTGCCAGCGGCAGCGGCCACCCCAGCGCCAGCGGCAGCGGCAGCGGCAGACGCGGTCGTCGCGGGGGCCGCACCGCTCACGACGAGCTCCGGCGCCCGCGCAGCACGTCGAGCAGCCGGTGGACGTCGACGTCCCCGGAGACGACCCTGGCGACGAGGGCCCCGAGCGCCATGCACACGGCGACGACCAGCAGTGCCCAGAAGCCGAGCGTCAGTGCGACGACCGCGAGCACGGCGCCGACACCCATGCCGACGACGGTCGCGCTCATCGGAGGCGGCCGTCGACGTCGTCGGGGGTGCCGTCGAGCGCGGGGATGTTGACGTCGTTGATGGCGATGTTCACCTCGGTGACCTGCAGCCCGACCAGCTCGGTGACGGCGTTCGTGACCGCGGTGCGCACGGCCGAGGCGACCTCCATCATCGGCGTCGGGTAGTCCACGACGATCGTCAGGTCGACGGCGACCTGGGTCTCGCCGACCTCGACGCGGACGCCCTGCCCGAGCGCGGTCGACCCGATGGCGTCGCGGATGGCACCGAAGGCGCGTGCCGCGTTCCCACCGAGCGCGTACACGCCGGGGACGTCCCGCGCGGCGATCCCGGCGACCTTCGCGACGACCTGGTCGTCGATGATCGTCCTGCCGGCGCCGGTCACCTGCGTCGTCGTGGTGGCGCTGGTCGCGGTGGCTGCGGTGCCGTCCACGCGGTTGCTCGTCGTTGCCATGGTGCTGCTCCTCACGGTGGTCTGGACTCTCGGTCCAGGGAACACCATGGCCGCGTTGACCGCTCGGAGTCACTGACCGCTCGGAGCGTCGGCCTGCCCGGAGCCGGTGGTCGGTGGCGACGGGTAAGTTCGTGTTCCATGCGCGTGGCGACCTGGAACGTGAACTCCGTCCGCACCCGAGTCGGCCGGGTGGTCGACTGGCTCGTGCGAGAGGACGTCGACGTCCTCGGCATGCAGGAGATCAAGTGCAAGCCCGAGCAGTTCCCGGTCGACGCGTTCGAGGCCGCCGGCTACCACGTCGAGGCCCACGGGCTGAACCAGTGGAACGGCGTCGCGTTCGCCAGCCGCCTGCCGATGGACGACGTCACCCGTGACTTCCCCGGCCAGCCCGGCTTCCTCAAGGGACACGAGGGCCCCGACCTCCCGGTGGAGGCCCGCGCCATCGGCGTCACCGTCGACGACGTCCGCCTGTGGAGCCTCTACGTCCCCAACGGGCGCGAGGTCGGCGACCCCCACTACACGTACAAGCTCGACTGGCTCGCCGAGCTGGCCGACCGCACCACCGAGTGGTTGCAGGCCGACCCCGACCTCAAGCTCGCGCTGATGGGTGACTGGAACGTCGCGCCGCTCGACCAGGACGTCTGGGACATGCGCGTCTTCGAGGGCTCGACCCACGTCAGCGAGCCCGAGCGCACCGCCTTCCGCACGTTCGAGGCCCGCGGCCTGCAGGACGTCGTCCGCCCGATCGTCCCCGACGGCTACACGTACTGGGACTACAAGCAGCTGCGCTTCCCCCGCAACGAGGGCATGCGCATCGACTTCGTGATGGGCTCCCAGGGCTTCGCCGACGTCGTCACCGGCGCCTCGATCCACCGCGACGAGCGCAAGGGCGACGCCCCGAGCGACCACGTCCCCGTCGTCGTGGACCTCGACCTCGACACCGCCCTCGACGACGACCGCCCGATGATCTTCTGACCCGGTCCGGTCCGGTCCGGTCCGGTCCGCTCCAGTCCCGGTCCGGTCCGGTCTGGTCCGTACCGGTCCCGCCCCGTCCGGTCCCGTCCGGTCCCGCGCCGCCGCGTCCCCTCCCGCCGCCGCCCGACCGGTCACGACACCCCGCTCACCTCCGCCGAGCGGTCACCACCCGTCGCTCCCGCGCCGCCCCACCGACGCTCCGTGACCACTGGCCGCCACCCCGTCGGGATGTCCCGACCACTCGCACCACCCGCCGGCACCGGCACCGGTACCGGCACCGGACCACCCACCGGCCTGGAGGCTCCCACCGGCCCCGCCCCGAACCTCCCGTCCGCCCCGCCCCGCGTCCCGCCCGCGCCGAGATCGCACTCCGTGTCGCCTCCCCGGGCTCGCACCCGACAGAACGTGCGATCTCACGACCGGTGCGAGCCGGCCACGCCGAGCGCCTCTCACCGGTCACGACACCCCGCTCACCTCCGCCGAGCGGTCACCACCCGTCGCTCCCGCGCCGTCCCACCGACGCTCCGTGACCACTGGCCGCCACCCCGTCGGGGTGTCCCGACCACTCGCGCCACCCGCCGGCACCGGCACCGCACACCCACCGGCCTGGAGGCTCCCCCACCGGCCCCGCCCCGAGCCTCCCGTCCGCCCCGCCCCGCGTCCCGCCCGCGCCGAGATCGCACTCCGCGTCGCCTCCCCGGCCCTGGACCCGACACCAACTGCGATCTCACCGGCCAGCGCGGGCCGGCGCGGGCCGGCGCCCCGGCCACGCCGGGCGCCACCTACGGGTGCAGCAGCGCGGCGATGAGCACCAGCACGGGCACCGCGCCGATCGTCGAGATGAGCACGACGTCCCGCGCGACCGGGACTGCGGCGTCGTAGCGCTGCGCGTAGTTGAAGACGTTCTGCGCCGCGGGCAGCGCCCCGAGCGTCGTCAGGACGAACACCTGCTGGTCGCCGAGCCCGAACACGAACCGGGCGAACACGTAGGCCACGGCGGGCATCACCAGGAGCTTCACGGCCGACGCCACGATCACGTCCGTCCGGATCGACGGGTCGCGGAGCGGGGCCGACCCGTGCAGGCTCATGCCGAACGACAACAGCACGACCGGCACGGCGGCGGCCCCGACGAGCGCGAAGGGCTCGAGCACCGGGACGGGCAGTCGGACGTGCAGCGCCGAGCACAGCAGCCCGAGGAGCGACGCGATGATGAGCGGGTTCGTGACGGGCCCGAGGAGCCGGCGCCGCCACCCGCCCCCGGACGCCGTCGCCGCGTCGAGGATCGTCAGCGCGACCGGGGCGAGCAGGACCAGCTGCAGCAGGATCACGGGCACGACGGCGGTGGCCTGCCCGAGGACGTACACGGCGACCGGCAGCCCGATGTTGTTCGCGTTGACGTAGCTCGACGCCAGCGCGCCGACCGTCGTCACCGTGAGCGACCGCCGCAGGACCAGGCCGAACACGAGCGCTGCCCCGATGGCGACGGTGACGGCGCTGAACAGCGACACCCAGAGCATCGGGGACACCAGCGACGCGATGTCCGCGGTCGCGATGGTGTGGAACAGCAGGCACGGCATGAGGACGAAGAACGCCAGTCGGCTCATCACGAACTGGGCGTGCGGTCCGAGCAACCCGACGCGCCCGACGACGTACCCGGCCGCGATGATCGCGCCGATGATCGCGAAGCCGATCAGAACGCCACCCATCGCCCCCATCCTGGCAGGTGTCGAAGCCCGACAGCACCGCTGGCGCCGTGTGTCATCCGTGGTGTCACCGGGATCCGGGTCACGAGTCGGAAATGCGGACGCATCGACCGCCGTTGTGCAGAGCATGACCGATGCCGCGACCACGCTCTCCCGTTCCACCGATTCGAGCCAGCCCCTCGTCCCGCTGCTCGAGGAGCGGTGGAGCCCGCGCTCCTACGACGAGACCGCGACGATCTCGGACGACCAGCTCGACGCCGTCCTCGAGGCCGCGCGCTGGGCCGCCTCCGCGCAGAACCTGCAGCCCCGCCGCTTCATCGCCGGCCGCCGCGGCACCGAGACGTTCCGGACGATCAACGAGCACCTGCTCGGCTTCAACCAGACCTGGGCCCACCGGTCGAGCGTCCTGGTGGTCGGCGTGCTCGAGACGGCCTCAGAGGACGGCGACGCCCGCCCGTTCGCGCAGTACGACCTCGGGCAGTCGCTCGCCGCCCTCACGGTGCAGGCGCACGCCGAGGGTCTCCACGTGCACCAGATGGCCGGCATCGACGCCCAGGGCCTGCGCGCGGCGTTCGACCTGCCGGAGCGCTTCCAGCCGTTCACGGTGACGGCCATCGGCACGGTCGCCCACCCGTCGCAGCTCGACGAGAAGGCCGCCGCGCGTGAGGTGGCTCCCCGCACCCGCCTGCCGCTCGACGAGGTCGTCCTCGTCAAGGAGTGAGCACCGGGGGGCGCCCGGCCCAGCCGACCGGCTTCCCGCAAGGACCGGCGTGACCCCGCACCCGTCCGGCTGCGGGGACATGTCGCATGACACAATCGGGTCCATGACCGCACCACGCCTCGTCGCCTTCGATCTGGACGACACCCTCGCCCCGTCGAAGTCCTCGCTCGACCCCCGCATGCTCGAGACCTTCGCCGCGCTGCTCGAGACGGTCCCCGTCGCCGTGATCTCCGGCGGCAACTTCCAGCAGTTCGAGCAGCAGCTGGTCACCCCGCTCAGCCAGCGCGCCGGTCTGACCCTCGACGACCTGCACCTGCTGCCCACCTGCGGCACGCGGTACTACCGCTGGGCCGGGGACGACTGGGCACTGCAGTACGCCGAGGACCTCACCGACGACGAGAAGGCCCGCGCGCTCGCCGCCGTCGAGGCCGTCGCGAAGGACGCCGGCTACTGGGAGTCCGAGACCTGGGGCGACATCCTCGAGGACCGCGGCTCCCAGATCACCTTCTCGGCGCTCGGCCAGGCCGCCCCGGTCGACGTCAAGAAGCAGTGGGACCCGACCGGTGCGAAGAAGGACGACCTGCGCCGCCGCGTGCAGGCCGAACTCCCCGACCTCGAGGTCCGCTCCGGCGGCTCGACCAGCGTCGACATCACCCGCAAGGGCATCGACAAGGCCTACGGCATGCAGCGCCTCGCCGAGATCACCGGCGTCGCGCTCGACGACATGCTCTTCGTCGGCGACCGGCTCGACCCCGAGGGCAACGACTACCCCGTCAAGGCCCTCGGCGTCCCCTGCCACGCGGTGGAGGGCTGGGAGGACACCGACGCGTTCCTCACCGAGCTGATCCCGACGCTCCGGGTCGCGTCCGTCTGACCGTCGCGTCCACCCGGCCGGGAGGCCCGGCCCGGCTCCGTCAGGGCAGGCTGCGGACCGCCTCGACGAACGCCCGGATCTTGGCGGCGTCCTTGACGCCGCGCTCGGACTCGACGCCGCTCGACACGTCGACGCCGTCCGGGTCGAGGCTCTCGACCGCGGCGACGACGTTGGCGGGGGTGAGCCCGCCCGCGAGGATCCAGGCCTCGTCGATGCCGTCCGCCAGCGTCGCGGGGTCGATGAGCCGTCCGCTGCCGGGCACCGCGGCGTCGAGCAGCAGCAGGTCGTGGTCGTACGCGGCACGCTGTTCGGGGGTCTCGGCGAGGTAGTCCTCGGCAGCGACGGCCCGGATCGTGAAGAAGCCGGCGTCCCGCGCGCGGGCGAAGTCCGTCGCGGACTCCTTGCCGTGCAGCTGCAGTGTCGTCAGGCCCACGGCCGAGGCGATCCCGACGATCTCGTCGATCTCCTGGTCACGGAACACCCCGACGGCGTCGACCCCGTCGGGCACCCGCTCGACGAGCTCCTTCGCCCGGTCAGCGGTGACGGTCCGGGGGCTGCCGGCGGCGAAGACGAACCCGACGGCGTCGGCACCGGCGTCGACGGCGACGTCCACGGTCTCCGGCGTCGACAAGCCGCAGATCTTGATCCATCGCTGGTCGCTCATGTCCTCCATCCTGCCCGAAACGACCGACGGACGGGCAGTGCCGGCTCAACCCTGCGCGTCGTCGACATCCTGGGCGAGCAGGGCCGCCGTGAGCTTGTCGAGCGCGGGGGCCGTCCGCGCGAGCACCGCCCGCTCCTCCGGGGTGAGCGCCGACTCGGCTGCCGCGAGCACCCGGTTGGCACGACGGGTCCGTGACTCGGCGATCACGGCCGTCCCGGCGGGGGTCAGGGAGACCAGGACCCCGCGGGCGTCCGACGGGTCCGGTGCCCGCGCGACGAGCCCCTGGGCCTCCAGGTCGGCGACCGTCACCCGCATGCTCTGGTGCCGCACGCGTCGCAGCCGTGCCAGCGTCGCGATGCTGTGGGCGCCGTCCCGCGCGAGGAAGCCGAGCGCCTCGATCTGCCCCTCCGGCGTGGTCTCGGACCGGCGGATCGCGCGCACGCTGTCGCCGATCGCCCGTCGCAGCGCGTTCGCGTCGTCGAGGGTGAAGGCGTCGTCGAGGGTGAACGCGTCGTCCTGGTCGCGGGAGGCCATGACCGAACTGTACAGGCAGGCTGTACACTCCGGAGCATGCAGCTGACGAAGCACACCCACGCCACCGTCGTCCTCCGTGACGGCGACCGCTCCCTCGTGATCGACCCGGGCGCCTACACGCCGAACTCCGCCGACCTCGTCGCCGGCACCGCCGCCGTCCTCGTGACGCACGACCACCCCGACCACTTCGACGCCGACGTCCTGACCGCCGCCCTCGACGCCCAGCCCGAGCTGCACGTCTGGGCACCGGCCGACGTCGTCACCGCGCTCGGCGAGCACGACGGCCGCGTCACGGCGGTCGCCCCCGGCGACACGATCGACGCCGGTGGCTTCGCCGTGCAGGTCCACGGCGGCGACCACGCCGTGATCCACGCCGACCTGCCCGCGATGAGCAACGTCGGCTACCTGGTCGACGGCCGCGTCTTCCACCCGGGTGACTCCTACTCGGTGCCCGACACCGCGGTCGAGACGCTGCTCGTGCCGACCTCCGGCCCGTGGGCCAAGCTCAGCGAGCTCGTCGACTTCATCCGTGCGGTCAAGCCGACCCGCGCGGTGCAGATCCACGACCTGATGCTCAGCGAGGCCGGCCGCGGCATGTTCGCCCAGTACAGCGGTCAGCTCACCGGCATCGAGCTCGTCACCCTGTCGGACGGCGACTCGCTGGAGGTCTGACCCGCCCAGACCGTCGCTGCCGCCCGGGGATCAGTGCAGCGTGCCCGCGACGTAGCTCAGCGCGCACGCGAGCAGCACCCCGGCGGCCGCGACGGTCCCGGTCGCGATGTTGCGTCGACGCCAGCGGTTGACCGCCTCGAACGTGCCACGTCGTGCGTGCCGGTGCGCGGCCCGGTGCATGCGGTGGTCCCGCTTGTGCGCCAGCCGCTCCGGGCCGAGCGGCACGGGCCCGGTGACCTGCATGGAACCCCCACGGAGCGCCCGGGCCACCGCGACGGCGGTCGGACGGCGGGCCGGGTCGCGGTCGGTCATGCGGAGCAGCAGGTCCTGCCAGTCGCGACCGACCTCGTCCGGGATCTCCGGGCTGCGACGCAGTCGCGCGAGCGCCGCCTCGATGAGCGTGCCGGAGTACTCCTGCTTGCCGGTCAGGGCCTCGAGCAGCACCAGTCCGAGCGAGTACACGTCGGTGGCGTAGCTGATCGGTTCCCCGGCCACCTGCTCGGGGCTCAGGTACGCGGCCGTGCCGATCACGGTGCCGTCGTTCGTCAGGCGCGAGCCGTCGACGAAGTGCGCGACACCGAAGTCCGTGAGCTTGACCGTCCGGGCGAACCCGGAGGAGCCCTCGTCGCTGATCAGGATGTTGGCGGGCTTGACGTCGCGGTGCACGATCCCGCGGGAGTGCACGTACGCCAGGGCGTCGGCGAGCTGGGCACCGAGGTCGGCCGCCTCGTAGTTGTGGAGCGCGCCCTCGGCCAGGCGGCGGAGCAGCGTGGTGTCGGCGATGAGCTCCATCACGATGAACCGGTGGGGTCCGTCGGGGAACTCGTGCGTGCCGGCGTCGTAGAGCGGGATGAGCCCCGGGTGCGACAGCATGCTGAGCAGCCGGATCTCGCGCTCCTGGCGGACCCGATCGGCCGTCGTCATCGAGTGCGGCGTCGCGAAGAGCTTCACGGCGACCAGACGGTAGGTGTGCTCGTCGCGGGCCTCGTAGACCGACCCCATGCCCCCGGTGCCGATGAGGCGCGCCAACCGGTAACGTCCGGAGAGCACCGTCTCCGTGCGGGTGTTGTCGACGAGTGACATCAGGGTGGTTCGATCCTTCGGGGAGCCATCGGGGGCGAGCGTTGCTCGTGCGCGACTCGCACGCAACGGTACGCGCCGTGTCCTCGATCCGGGTCGACGTTATGACATCGTGACGCGCCCGACATCCCTGGAACCACGGGGATCGGCGGGGTCTACCGTCTCGGGGTACAGGCCGCGGACCGGACGCGAACTGGACACGACGGAAGGGAACAGGCGATGGCACTGTCGAAGGGCGACGAGGTCCACTGGAACACCTCGCAGGGGAAGACGACCGGCAAGCTCGTCGAGCAGCGCACGAGTGACTTCGAGTTCGACGGTCAGCACTTCAAGCCGACGGACGACGACCCGTACTGGATCATCGAGTCGGAGAAGTCGGGCAAGCAGGCGGCGCACAAGGAGTCGGCGCTCACCAAGGCCTGAACGGACGTCCCCGAGCCGGTCAGTCCCCGGTCGTCTCCGCACGACGACGACCGTGGACGCCGGCGGCGGGGGTCTGCCCCTGCGCGGAACGCTCGGCGCGCTCGGCACGAGCACGGCGGACCCGGCGCACCACGAACACGACGACGACCACGACGATCGCCGCGTACATCGCCCGGTCGATCCACTCCGTGTAGCCCTCGACCTTGTCGTACTGGGTGCCGAGTGCCGCGCCGCCGAGCACGAGCACGCTGTTCCACAGGCCGGAACCCAGGATCGTGAACAGCGAGAACGACGCCAGGTTCATCCGGTCGGCGCCGGCGGGCAGCGAGATCAGGCTCCGGACGATCGGGACCAGGCGGCCGAACAGCACGGCACTGCGGCCGTGGCGGTGGAACCAGGCGGCGGCCTTGCGGAAGTCGTCCTCGTCGACGAGCGGCAGCTTCCCGAGCCAGCGGACCGTGCGCTCGAAGCCGATGACCCGCCCCAGCCAGTACAGGACGAGTGCCCCGACGTAGGACCCGAGGGTCGCGAGGACCAGGACGAGCACCAGGTTCATGCGACCGGCACCGGCGAGGAACCCCGCCAGCGGCAGGATGACCTCGGACGGGATCGGCGGGAAGACCGTCTCGACGAAGAGCATCAGCGCGACGCCCCACTCCCCGAGCGCCTCGATGAGCCGCAACACCATCCCGGACAGCCCGCCCATGTCGGCGTCCGGGGACGAGGAAGCGGCGCGGGTGGCGGTCGTCAGAACGGCGGTCGTCATCCCGCGATCATCCCTGAACACCCTGACAGGTGCCGGAGTGCGCCGCCCGGATCCCTCAGCCCAGGCCCATGTGGGATGCCCGCACGTGCGTGAGCGACCGCGCGAGCGCTCCCCGGGCCACGGCGTCCCGCCCGACGGACGACGGCACGATCGACACCGGGTGCCGCAGCAGCGGCGTGACGGCGTCGGCGAGTGCCGCGCAGAACACCTCGGCTGCCGGCAGGACCTCGCCCCCGACCACCACGACCTCCGGGTCGAGCGTCGCGACGAGCTGCGCCACCCCCGGTGCGACGTCCTCGGCGAGCGCCCGGACGGCGTCCTGGGCGGCAGCGTCGCCCTGCCCCGCCGCCAGGATGACGGACTCGACGTCCGCGCCGGACGGGATCCGGGCCTCCAGTCTGGTCGGCGCCTCCGGCCACCCGGTCGACGCCAGACCGCCCATCTCCCCCGCCGCGCCCTGGGCGCCACGCGCCAGCGTGCCCTCGACCAGGAAGGCGGCGCCGATCTGACGGCCCATCACGAGGTAGAGGCCGTCGCGGACCCCGTGCAGGCCACCCCACATCGTCTCGGCCGTCGCGGCGAGCTTGGCGTCGTTGTCGAAGAACGTGACCGCGCTCGGCAGCAGCTCCTGGATGCGTCCCGGGACCCGGCGCTCGACCCACTCGGGCACCGCGACCGTGTAGTCGATCTCGCCGCTGCGGTCCACGACCGCCGGGACGCCGAACGTGGCGGCCAGCAGCCGGTCCTGGTCCACGTGCTCCGTCAGCCGGTGGACGACGTCCTGCACGCTCGCCCATGCCTGGTCGGCGGATGCGAGGTCCGTGTAGACCTCCTCCACCCGGGCGAGCTCGTCCCCGCGGAGGTCGGCGAGCACGCCGACGATGCCGTGCAGCCCGAGGTCCACCCCGAGCACCGATCCCGCTCCGGCGTCGGCCCGGAAGCGCTTGGCCCGTCGGCCCGCCTTGTTCGGCGTCGCGATCGCGTCGGCCTCGCGCACCCAGCCGGCGGCCACCAGGTCGGCGAGGGCTGCCTCGACCGTCGGGCGGGACAGCCCGACCCGGCGGCTCAGCTCGGTGACGGTGGACGAGGAGTCGTCGCGGAACAGCTCGTCGAGGAGCGCACGGGAGTTCAGGAGCCGGAGGGTCGCGGGCGAGCTCCCGTCGACCCCGCTCGGGATCGTTGACAGGGTCTCGCTCACGGCCATAGCCTCCACATTACGAAAGATCATTGAGGAATGGTGGACGCCGACATGCTCATCCCCCGCCCGCGCCTGTCGACACCCGGTGTCGGCTCGTTCGAGATCACCCCGTCGACCCGCATCGCCGCCGATGCGCCGAGCGAGCCGGTCCGACTGTACCTCCAGCAGACCCTGCGGGGCTCGACCGGCCTGCCGGTCCGTGATGCCGACCGATCGGAGGATGCGGGCATCTCCCTCCGCGTGGACGAGTCGGACGACACCCTCCTCGCCGGGCCAGGCGACGACCGCGCCGAGTCCTTCCGACTGACCGTCGACGGCGACCACGTCGAGGTCGTCGGCGGTGGCCCCGCAGGCGTCTTCTACGGGGTCCAGGCGGTCCTGCAGCTCCTCCCCGCCGACGTGTACCGGAAGGGCCGCGTCGGCACCGGCCCGTGGACGATCCCGGCGCAACAGGTCGAGGACGCCCCCGCCTTCGCCTGGCGCGGCGTGATGCTCGACGTCGCCCGGCACTTCCGCACGAAGGCCGAGGTCCTCCGGGTCATCGACCAGCTCGCGGCACACCGGGTCAACCGCCTGCACTTCCACCTCACCGAGGACCAGGGCTGGCGCATCGAGATCCGGAAGTACCCGCGGCTCACCGAGATCGGGTCGTGGCGTGCCGAGTCGCAGGTCGGCGCACACGTCGAGGGCCCGGACGGCATCCTCCGACCGGCCGGTTTCGACGGCCGACCGCACGGCGGGTACTACACGCAGGACGACATCCGCGAGATCGTCGCCTACGCCAGCGACCGGTTCGTGACCGTCGTCCCCGAGATCGAGACCCCCGGGCACGTGCGCGCTGCCCTGGCCGCCTACCCGGAACTCGGCGTGCATCCGGAGTCCCCGGTCGACGTCTGGACCGAGTGGGGGATCGCGGACGACGTCCTGAACGCCGACGACGCCACCATCTCCTTCTTCAAGGACGTCCTCGACGAGGTCGTCGAGCTGTTCCCGAGCGCCTACATCGGCATCGGCGGCGACGAGTGCCCGAAGGTGCAGTGGGAGACCGACCCCCGCACGCAGGAGCGCATCCGCGAGCTGGGCCTGGCCGACGAGGAGCAGCTGCAGGCCTGGGTCATCGGCCAGCTCGCCGCGCACGTCGAGTCACACGGCCGTCGCGCCTTCGGGTGGGACGAGATCCTCGAGGGCGGCACGCTCTCCCCCTCCGCCACCGTGCTGTCCTGGCGCGGGCTGCAGGGTGCCGTCACGGCTGCGCGCCGCGGGCACGACGTCATCTCCGTGCCGGACGACCAGGCCTACCTGGACTACCGGCAGAGCGACCTGCCGAACGAGCCGATCCCGGTGTCGATCGTGCTCACCGTCGACGACGTCTTCGCGTTCGACCCGGTGCCGGCATCGCTGACCGAGGCCGAGCGTGCCCACGTCATCGGCGGCCAGGGCAACATGTGGACCGAGCACGTGGACACCGTCCGCAAGCTCGACTACCAGCTCTTCCCCCGGGTCGCCGCCCTGGCCGAGGCCCTCTGGTCCGCGGACGTCGCCGGACCCCGCGACCTGGACGACTTCCGCGGACGGCTCGTGGAGCACCTCGCCCGGCTCGAGGCCATGGGCATCGAGTACCGCCACGAGGCCGGTCCCTTCCCGTGGCAGGAACGCCCTGGCGTCCCGGGCCGTCCGCACTCCCGCGAGGAGCGCGCCGCCTACATCGACGCCGTCACGGCCAACATCGCCGACTGACCGCCGGGACGGGACCCCGGACGGACGGGAGGCTCGGTGCCAGCTGGCACCGAGCCTCCCGTCCGTCGGACCGAGCAGCCCTACGCAGCCACCGGCGCCCGCTGCCCGACCGTCTCGCCGGCCACGGCCGCCTGGTCGGCAGCAGCAGCCTCGGCACCGTCGGCGTCCGCCGCCGGAGCCCGACGCACCCACTTCTTCAGCGCGACCAGCACGAGCGCCGACACGACGGTGCCGGTCAGGATCGCGAGGACGAACATCCAGATGCCCCCGATCGCGAAGAACACGAAGATCCCGCCGTGCGGCGCACGCGAGGTGACCCCGGCGGCCATCGTGATCGCTCCCGTGACCGCGGCACCCACCATCGACGCCGGGATGACCCGCAGCGGGTCGGCCGCGGCGAAGGGGATCGCGCCCTCGGAGATGAACGACGCACCGAGCAGCCACGCGGCCTTGCCGTTCTCCCGCTCGGGCTTCGTGAACCCCTTCCGGTACAGCACGGTCGAGGCGAGCGCCAGGGCCAGCGGCGGCACCATGCCGGCGGCCATGACCGCGGCCATGATCTCGAACGGCACGACGTTCGTCGCGGTGCCGGCACCCAGCCCGGCGACGGCGAACGCGTACGCCACCTTGTTCACCGGACCGCCGAGGTCGAACGCCATCATCAGGCCGAGGATGATCCCGAGCAGCACCGCGGAGGCGCCGGACAGCGAGTTGAGGAACTCGGTCAGCTGGGTCATCAGCCACGCGATCGGCCCACCGAGCACGAGCAGCATGAGCCCGGAGGCGATGATCGACGCGAACAGCGGGATGATCACGACCGGCATCAGGCCACGCAGCCAGCGCCAGGTCGGGATGCGCCCGATCCAGTACGCGGCGGCACCGGCGATGAGACCGCCGACCAGACCGCCGAGGAACCCGGCGTTCATGAAGACGGCGATCGACCCGGCGACGAAGCCCGGCGCGATGCCGGGCCGGTCGGCGATGGCGTACGCGATGTACCCGGCGAGCGCGGCGACGAGGAACCCGAGCGACACGGAGCCGATCTGGAACGCAGCGGCGCCGAGGTAGTACCCGAGGCCCTGCGGCGGCAGGTCGACGAGCGTGAAGTTCGTCAGGGTGAACACGGCGTTGTTCTGGCCGGAGTCGCCGTGCGTCAGCGCGATGCCGTACCCGGCGAGCAGGAAGCCGAGCGCGATGAGCAGCCCGCCGCCCGCGACGAACGGGATCATGTAGGAGACGCCGGTGAGCAGCCAGCGCTTCAGCGACTGCCCGAAGTGCTCGTTGGACGCGGTGCTCGTGCCGGTCTCGGCCGCGGAGCCGGAGACCCGGGCGGCGTTGGGGTCGTCGGCCGCGCGGAGTGCCTCGGCGATCATCGCGTCGGGCTCGTCCACGCCGCGCTTGACCGGGCCGGAGACCAGCGGCTTGCCGGCGAACCGGGAGCGGTCGCGCACGTCGACGTCGACGGCGAAGACCACGGCGTCGGCGCGGGCGATGAGCGCAGGGTCGAGCGGCTCGACCTGGGACGAGCCCTGCGTCTCGACGTGCATCTCGGCACCCGCGCGCTGCGCAGCGGCCACGAGTGCGTCGGCGGCCATGTAGGTGTGCGCGATGCCGGTCGGGCAGGCCGTCACACCCACGATGACCTTCCGGCCGGCGGCTGGTGCCGTGGTCGGCGCGGCCGGGCTGGAGGCTCGGGGTGCGCCCGTCACGCCGGCGTCGGCGACCTCGCCGGTCACCTCGCGGTCGACCAGGTCGACGATCTCCTGCTGGGTGGTCGCGGCGCGGAGGGCAGCGGTGAAGTCCTCGCGGATGAGGGCACGGGCGAGGGTCGAGAGGACCGTGAGGTGGTCCTTGTCGGCGCCCTCGGGCACGGCGATCATGAAGACCAGGTCGGCGTCGCCGTCGGGTGCACCGAACGGCACGGTCCTGGCCAGGCGGGACATCGCGAGCGTCGGCTCGGTGACCGAGGCCGACCGGGCGTGCGGGATCGCGATGCCACCGGGGACGCCGGTGCCGACGGAGGCCTCACGCTTGATGGCGTCGGCGGCCAGGGACTCGCCCGAGGCCGCGCGGCCGCTGGCGGCGACGCGGTCGGCGAGGACGCGGATGACGTCGGCCGAGGTGGCTCCGAGGTCCTCGTCGAGGCCGACGAGGGGGACGCTGATGAGTCCCGGACTCGTGGTTCGCTCAGCGGTCATGGTGTGCTCCTTTGCAGTGACGCGAGTGGCGTTGCGGTGGGGGTGCTGTTCGTGTCGGTGGGGGTGCGCCGGACGACGACGATCGCGTCCGGGTCGGTGTGGTCGAGGGCGGGGACGTCACTGCCGGGCAGTGCGGCCGCGGCGGCTCCCGTGGCGACGGCCTGCGCCAACCGCCGTTCGGGCGGTGCCCCGGCGACCTCGGCGAGGAGGTACCCCGCGAGGGCGGAGTCGCCGGCACCGACGGTCGAGCGGGCGACGATGCGCGGGGCCGTCGCGGCGAAGACCCCGTCGGGGCCGACGAGGACGGCGCCCGCGCTGCCGAGCGTCAGCAGCACGGTGTCGACCCCGCGTGCCCGGAGCCGCTCGGCCGCAGCCGCCGCCAGGTCGAGGTCCCGCTCGTAGGCGTCGGGGTCTCCGCCGACGACCTCGGCGAGCTCCTCGGCGTTCGGCTTGAGCAGGTCGAGCCGCTCCCCGGACTGCAGGAGCGCGGTGAACGGGACGCCGGACGAGTCGACCGCGATCCGGACCGCGTCGCCGTGGCGGGCACGGACGGCGCGGACCAGGACGGCGAGGGCGTCGTCGGGCAGCCCCGGCGGCAGCGACCCGGCGATGACGACCCAGCGGGCGCGGGGGCCGGTCGCGGTGGCGTCGGCCGTGTCCGCGACGAGGGCGGCCAGGTCGTCGAGGCGTCCGGCGAGCGAGGGGCCCGGCTCGTTGAACTTCGTCGTGGTGCCGGTCGGCTCCGTGACGGTGACGTTGGACCGGAGCGGGGCGCCGATCGGCAGCGCTGCCGTCGGGATGCCGCGGGTGGCGAGGCCGAGCAGCACGGGGTCGAGGTCGTCCCCGGGCAGCACGGCCACGGTGTCCCCGCCGCTGGCGACGACGACCCGTGAGACGTTGACGCCCTTGCCGCCGGGCTCGGCCGTCGACCGGGTCGCCCGCTGCACGGCCCCGCGCTGCAGTTCGCCGGCGAGCTCGATGGTGCGGTCGAGGGAGGGGTTCGGCGTGACGGTGACGATGCGGGTGCTCATGCGACGACGACCTCGACGTCGGACTCGGCGAGCGCCCCGGCCAGGTCGGCGGGCGGCTGCTGGTCGGTGACGAGCGTGTCGATCTCGTCGAGGCGGGCGAACCGCATGAGCGCCTCGACGCCGTGCTTGGCCGCGTCGGCGAGCACCACGCTGCGACGGGCGGCGAGCACGTAGGCGCCCTTCACCGCCGCCTCGTACTCGTCGGGGGTGCTGAGGCCGAACCCGGCGGACAGGCCGTTCGTGCCGACGAAGGCGATGTCCGGGCGGAGCGCGCCGATCTGCTGCACGGTGGCGGTGCCGACCGCGGCGCTCGTGACCCCGCGGACGCGCCCACCGAGCAGGTGCAGCTCGACGTTCGCGGAGTGCTGCAGAGTGGCGGCGATGGGGACCGAGTTGGTCACGACGGTGATGGTGGCGCCGGCCTCGGCGGGCTCCCACCGTGCCAGTTCGGACGCGACGGCGGCGCAGGTGGTCCCCGCGTCGAGGGCGATCGAGCCGGTGAACGTCGGCGGGACCAGGCGCATCGCGGCCCGGGCGATCGCGGACTTGGCGGAGCCGTGCTGGCCCTCGCGCTCGGCGACGCTGAGCTCGACGACGCTCGAACGCCCGACGGGGACCGCTCCCCCGTGCACGCGGCGGAGGACCCCGGCGGTCTCGAGCAGGTCGAGGTCGCGGCGGACCGTCTCGGTGGTGACGTCGAAGTGCTCGGCGAGGTCGGCGACGGAGACCCGGCCGGCGTCCTGCAGGGCGGCGGCGATGGCGTCGTGGCGCTCCGTTGCGTACATGCCCGAACTCCTTCGTTCCCGTTGGTTTTGAGCACATTACGACAGGAACCCACACAAACACAACACTTGGTTCCCGACATGTGGACAAGTCGCGGACTGACACCTGGTACTCCAGTATCGGAGGATGATCCGCAACACGGGGGCACGCCGGCAACGGCCAGACATCCAGGGGCTCCGCGCGGTCGCCGTCCTCGGCGTCGTGCTCTTCCACGCGGGCGCGTCAGGAGTCCAGGGCGGGTTCGTCGGCGTCGACGTGTTCTTCGTCATCTCGGGGTACCTGATCACCGGCAACCTGCTGCGCGACCACGCGGTCCACGGCCGCATCCGGCTCGTCGTGTTCTTCCGACGCCGCCTCGCCCGGCTCGCTCCCGCGGCGACGGTCACCGTCGCGGCGACCGTCCTCGCCGTCCACGTCCTGCTGCCCCCGCTCGACCGGGTCGCGGCCCGCGTCGATGCGCTCGCGGCGGTGGTCGGGGCCGAGAACCTCCGACTGGCACGCGCCGGCACCGACTACCTCGCCGACCACGCGGCAGGGCCCTTCCAGCAGTTCTGGTCGCTCGGTGTCGAGGAACAGTTCTACGTCGTGTGGGCGCTGCTCCTCGCCGGTGTCGTCGCCGTGCCCGCACTCCGACGTCACGCGTTCGCGCTGACGACCGTGCTCTGCGCGCTCAGCATCGGAGCCACCCTCATCGGGAGCACCGTCAGCGGACCGTGGACGTTCTTCGGCGTGCACACCCGCGCCTGGGAGTTCGGGGTCGGCGCGCTCGCGGCCATCGCGGCCGTCCGCGGACGCCGTCGAGCCCTCCGGTGCCCTCGGCTCGTCCGACGAGCCGCCGCCCCGGTCGGCCTGGGCCTGGTCGTGACGGCATCCGTCCTGTTCGACGCGAGCACGCCGTTCCCCGGGCCCCTGACGGTCGTCCCCGTCGCGGGCGCCCTGCTCGTCGTCCTGCCCGGCGACGACGACGACCCGGTCCGCCGTGCCCTGGCGTGGGGACCGATGCGGTGGGTCGGCGACCGGTCGTACTCGATGTACCTCTGGCACTGGCCGGTGCTCGTCGTCCCCGCCCTCGCCCTCGACCGACCGCTCGGCCCGGCCGAGACCATCGCCGCACTCGCCGTCACCGTGGTGCTCACCTGGGGCGGGCACGCGCTCGTCGAGACACGGACGTCGAACTGGGCGCGCCGAGACGGCACCCGGTCGCTCGTGGTGGTGGCCGGGGTCGTGGCCACCGCGGTCCTCGTCGTCCCCGCGACCGCGCTCCCGCCGCTCCGCAGCACCGTGGCAGCGCCGTCAGCGACCCCGGCGGCGGTCCTCCGTGGTCCATGGGCGCCGCGGACGGTGCCGGCGAACCTCACGCCGGGCATCGCCGACGCAGCTGCCGACCTGCCGCCCGTCTACCGAGACGGTTGCCACGGCGACTTCGCGACCCTGTCGACGAATGCCTGCCGGTACGGGGCGGGCCAGCGGAGCGTGGTCCTCTTCGGCGACTCGCACGCCGCGCAGTGGACGTCACCGCTCGCGACCGTCGCCGGACGGCACGACGCTGCCCTCGTCACCATGACCAAGTCGTCGTGCCCGAGCGCGGACCTGTCCGTGCGTGCGCAGGAACTCGGACGGAGCTACCGCGAGTGCGACGTCTGGCGACGCGATGCGTTCAGGCGGCTCGAGCGGATGCGACCCGACCTCGTGGTCCTCGCTGACGCCGCGAACGGGTACCGGTCCGACGCCGACGCCGCCACCTGGCGCGATGCCGTCGCACGGACGATCGCGCGGATCACGGCGACGGGGGCCGAGGTCGTGGTCATCGGTGACACGCCTGCGTGGGAGCGGACCCCCGGCCGGTGCCTCTCCGCATCGATCGAGGACGTCGCCGCCTGTGCCGAACCGGTGCGGGACCTGACCGACACGGCCCGCTCGGCAGCGCAGGCGGCCGCCGCGGCCGCGGCTGGCGTCCCCGTCGTCGACCCGGTGCCGTGGACCTGCCAGGACCGCTGCGCACCGGTGCTGTGGGACGTCCTGGTCTACCGCGACACGAACCACCTGACCGACACGATGGCCCGTGCCCTGACGCCGAGGATGGACGCTGCCCTCGGCCCGGTGCTCGACCGCATCGACGACCGCTGAGAGCACCCGACGTGCTACCCCTTCACCGCACCGGCCGTCATGCCCGTGACCAGGCGGCGCTGCACGATGAGGAAGAAGACGACCACGGGGAGCGAGAACAGCACGCTCGCGGCCATCAGCCCGCCGAAGTCCGTGCCCTTGTTCGTCGAGAAGCCCGCCAGCCAGACCGGCAGCGTGTACATCGCCTGGTCCTTGAGCATCACGTACGCCGTCAGGTAGTCGTTCCACGCCGCGATGAACGCGAAGACGCTCGTGGCGATGACCCCCGGCATGACGAGTGGCAGCAGCACGCTCCACATGATCCGGAACGTCCCGGCGCCGTCGGTCTTCGCCGCCTCCTCGATCTCGACCGGCACCGCGACGAAGAACCCGCGCATCACCCAGATCGAGAACGGCAGCACGCTCGCGACGTACGCCAGGATCAGCCCGAGGTAGCTGTTGAGCAGCCCGAGCGACTGGAACGACAGGAACAGCGGGATGAGCAGGGCGCCGGACGGGATCATCTGCACGAACAGGATCCCGACCAGGATCGCCCGACGCCCGCGGAACCGGAACCGCGAGAGCGCCGCCGACGCCAGGAACCCGACGACGATCGACAACAGCACGGCCGCCACCACGACGATCGCGGAGTTCCGCAGGTACCCGAGGAAGTCCTCCTGCGTCAGCGCGCGGGTGAAGTTCTCGATCGTCGGGCGCAGCGGGAACCAGATCGGGGTCATCGTGGTGACCTCGTCCGCCGGCTTGAACGCGGTGTTCACCATCCAGTAGATCGGGAACACCCACACCAGGCAGAACAGCACCGCCAGGGTGTTGGCGAGCACCCGCGGGCGCTTGCGGCGGCTCCGGACGACGGGACGTGCCTCGGTGCTGGTCACAGGTCCTCCTCCCCGCTGCGGACGAGCCGGCGGATGTAGTAGCTGGAGAGCACGCCGAGGATGACGGTCGAGATGACCGCGATCGCCGCGCCCTGCCCGTAGGCGTTGGAGACGAACGACTTCACGAACGTCCAGATGCCGAGCGTCAGGGTGGCGTCCTCGGGACCGCCGCGGGTGAGCAACCAGATCTGGTTGAACACGTTGAAGTCCCAGATCACCGACAGGATCGTCACGAGCAGCAGGGTCGGTGCGAGCGCGGGCAGCGTGATCGCCCGGTACATCGCCCACGTGGTGGCGCCGTCGAGCGAGCCGGCCTCGTAGTACTCCGGCGCGATCTGCGACTGGGCGGCGTACAGCGTCAGCGCGACGAACGGCACGGCCTGCCAGATCACGAGCGTCAGCACGATCGTGTACGCCTGCGCCGGGTGTGACGCCCAGTTGTCCTGCGTGTGGTCGCCGAACACCCGCATCTGCGTGACGACCCAGTTGAGCACGCCGTAGAACGGCTGGAACAGCCACTGCCAGACCAGGCTCGAGGCCACGTTCGGCATCGCCCAGGCCAGCACGAGCACCACGCTCACGACCGTGCGCATCACGACACCGAGCCGCGTGAGCAGCTGCGACACCGCCATCCCGATCAGCAGCGTGCCGATCACCATCGCCGCGGTGACGACGATCGTCCGCAGGATGACCGGCCAGAAGCTCGCGTCGGTGAGCACGTTCGTGTAGTTCGTGACCCCGGCGAACCCCGCCTGCCCGGTGAAGATCGCGCGCAGGCCGTACTCCTGGAAGGAGATGACGACGAGCCGGACCAGCGGGTAGACGACGAGTGCGAGCAGGATCACGGCGGCCGGGGCCAGGAGCACCAGCGGTGCCCGCGACGCCGTGACCGGACGCCGCCGGCCGGGCCCCGGGCGTCCGAGTCGACCCGGACGCCCCGTGCGGCCTGAACGCCCGGAGCGTCCGGAGTCGGGACCGGCGGCCCCAACGGCGTCAGCGCCGGCGACCGGCCCGGCAGCTGCCGGACCGGTCGCCGTGTCAGCGGTCGAGGTCATCGACTACAGACTCGCGTTGAGCGCCGAGGTGAGGTGCTTCGAGAAGTCCTTCGCCGACTCCTCCGCCGTCTTCCGGCCGGTCGCCACGTCGGCGAACATCGACTGGAAGCTCGCGTCGCCCTCGATCGTCGACCAGCCCGGGGTCGCCGGGGTCGGACGGCTCGTCGAGGCGGCCTCGAAGTACGGCTTGTGCAGCGTGTCGACGTCACCGGCGACCGCCGAGAGCAGCTGCGTGGAGTTCGGCTCCCAGCCGTCCACCCCGAAGACCTGGTCCTGCTGGAACTTCTTCGAGGTCAGGATCTTCAGGTAGTAGAGCGCCAGGTCCTGGTTCGCCGACTTCGCCGGGATGCCCAGGTCCGAGCCGCCGAGGAACACCGGCTGCGTCCCCGATCCGGACACGGACGGCATCGGGAACGTGCCGATCTGGTCCTTCAGCTCCGGCTTGGCGGTGGTGATCGAGCCGATCTCCCACGCCGACCCGAGGAACGCCGAGGTGTTGCCCTGCGCGAAGATGTCCGACTGCGCCGGCTTGTCCGTGTTGATGTCCTGCGTCGACGTCGCCGAGTACGCGTTCTGGAACTGCTTCCAGGCGTCCAGACCCTTGACGGCCTTGGCGGAGTCGAGCGTGCCGGTCCACTTCCCGCCCTTCTCCGTCGCGATCTGCCCGCCGGCGTCCCACACCCACTGCAGCCCGCCGTACCAGTACTGACCGGGCATGTAGAACGCGGAGAAGTCACTGCGCGTGTTCGCGCCCTTGACCTTGTCGAGGTCGGCGGTGAGCTCCTCGTACGTCGTCGGTGCCGCGGTGACGCCCGCGTCCGCCCAGACCTTCTTGTTGTAGATGACCGCACGGTTGCCGGCGAAGAGCGGTGCGCCGTAGAGCTTGCCGTCGACGGTGGCGGGGCCCTCGAGTCCGGAGAGCCACTCCTGACCGCCCTTGAGCTCCGACTTGTACGGCGTCAGGTCCTTGAGCCCACCCGTCGCCGCGTACACCGGCACCTGGGTGTTGCCGAGGTCGACGACGTCGGGGGCGTCCGACTGGGCCAGTGCGGTGGTCAGCTTCGTGGTGATGCCGTCCCACTGCTGGGTCTGCAGCTTCACCTTCGCTCCGGTGGCCTTGGTGAACTGCGTCTGGGCGGCGTCGAGCACCTTCTCGCTGAGGTCGCCGTTCATCATCCAGACGGTGATGGTCTTGCCCTTCCCATCGGGTGTGCCGATGGACTTCGTGCCGCTGTCGGAAGCGCCGTTGCTCCCTGCGGAGCACCCGGTGAGGGCGAGCGCGGCCGCCAGGCCGAGCGCACCGAGTGCAGTGAATCGCGTGCGTGTCACGTTGACTCCCTAGGTCCGGCCTTTATGAAAGGTCGTTGCGTATTCCGCAATAGAAGACCCTGGGACGCCCCGTGTCAACCGTTGGATCGGTCCCTGTGGACACCCGTGATCCGCGTGTTTCCGGGGGATCACGGATGGCGAACGAATCGCGACCGATGCTTGACGAACTGGTCATGACCACCGATCATCCGCAGTGCACATCGGGGTCCGGACCAGGACGGCCTGGAGGCCCGGTGCCGGTCTCGCAGACCGGCACCGGGCCTCCAGGCGGTGGAGTGGACACCCCTACACAGCCGCCAGCGCACTCGTCGGCGGGATGCGCGATGCGCGCGCCGCCGGGTACCACCCGGACACCCCGCCGATGACGACCGTCGCGCCGAGCCCACCGAGGACCGCCCACGGCGGGATCGCCACCGGCCACCCCTGTCCGATCGCGAAGACGACCGTCACCGTCATACCGATGACCACGCCCGCGACGCCGCCGAGGAACGACAGCAGGAGCGACTCGACGAGGAACTGGTCGCGGACGTCGCGTCGTCGAGCACCGAGTGCGCGTCGGACACCGACCTCGGCCCGCCGTTCGAGCACGGTGATGACCATGGTGTTCGCGACACCGATGCCCCCGACGAGCAGTGCCACGCCGCCGATGCCGACGAGCAGCCCGGTGAAGGAGTCGTCCGTGGCGTTCTTCGCGGCGAGGGCGTCCGACGGTCGACTCACGCCAACGTCCTGCGGCGAGCCGGGGCTGATCGCACGTGCCAGCACGTCTCGCGCCACGACGACCTGCGCGGGGTCGACGCGGGAGTACACGGCGGTCGGGTGCCCGTCGAAGCCGAGCGACGCAGCCGTGCTCGGCGGGACGAACACCTGGGCGTCCAGGTCCTCGGCGAGCGCCATCGGGGCGAGCGTCCCGACGACCTGCACCCAGCGACCACCGAGCCAGACGCGGGAGTCGGCGCGGACGTGGTCGATCCCGAGCGCTGCTGCGGCCGCGGCCCCGAGCACGACCTGGTCGGGCGCGTCGGCCCCGCCCACGAGCCAGCGCCCCGACCGCACCGAGCCGCCGAGCACCGCGGGGACGTCGCCCTCCGCGGCCATGACGCCGATGCCCTTCGTCTCGGGTTCCGGCACGTACGGGGTCCGGTAGCCGTGGGCTCCCTCGACCGTGCCGACGGCGGCGGCGGCCTCGACGTCGTCCTGGCGCAGCACCGACCCGAGCGCCGTCGGCGGCAGCGGGGGCGTCTCGGTGATGCTCTGCGCCGTCGTGACGGTGAGGACGTTCGTGCCGAGGGCGTCGAGCGCCCGGTCGAGTTCCGCCTTGCTCGAGGTCGAGATCCCGACGACGGCGATCATCGCCGCGATGCCGATGGCGATGCCGAGTGCCGACAGCACCACGCGGCCCGGGCGGGTGCGGAGCCCGAACACCCCGAGCCGGAGCAGGTCACCGGGTCCGAGGGTCCGACGCCCGCTCACCGCGGGTCCCCGATCGACGCGGCGAGCGCGGCGGCCGTGGTGGTGGTTGTGGGCGTGGTCGCGGAGTCCTCCTGCACGAGACCGTCGCGCATCCGGACCTGTCGGGGCAGCGACGCCGCGAGCTCCAGGTCGTGCGTGATCACGAGCACGGTCGTCCCGCTCGCGTTGAGGTCGCGCAGCAGTGCCAGGACCGCCGCTCCCGACGCGGTGTCGAGCGCCCCGGTGGGCTCGTCCGCGAGCAGGATCGTCGGCGCCCCCACGACCGCCCGCGCGATGGCCACGCGCTGCTTCTCGCCGCCGGAGAGCTCCGGCGGGCGGTGGTGCACGCGGTGTCCGAGCCCGACGCGGTCGAGCGCCTCGCGTGCACGCCGACGTCGCTCGGACCGGGTCGTGCCGCTGTAGAGCAGCCCGTCGGCGACGTTCTCCGCTGCGGTCGCTCCCTGCTGCAGGTGGAAGTGCTGGAACACGAAGCCGATGTGCTGCGCCCGCAGGAGCGACAGCGCGTCGTCGGTCATCGTCGCGACGTCGTTCCCGGCGATCGTCACCGTGCCCGTGGTCGGCCGGTCGAGCGTGCCGACGACGTTCAGCATCGTCGACTTGCCCGACCCGGACGGCCCGACCACGGCGACGAGCTCCCCCGCGCCGACGTCGAGCGTGACCCCGCGGAGCGCTCCCACGTCGCCGTACGCCTTCGTCACGTCCCGCAGCGACAGCACCGGACCAGCGGCGTCCGCACCCGCGGCGAGCCTGCCCGGGTGCGGCCGCGCCGCGGGAGCGGTCCTCCCGCTCATGCTGGCACCACCACCCGGTCGCCCGCGGCGACGTCCCCGGTGACCGCGACGCGCCCCGACGCCGTGAGCCCGGGGACGACGCGGACGCGCTCCGTCCTGCCGTCGCGACGCACCACGTCGACGGCGTACCGCCCGTCGTCGGCCGCCACCAGTGCCGCGACCGGCACCGACAGCACGTCCTGGGCCGTGGTGCCCTGCGCCTCGATCCGGGCGGAGGCCGCCGCGGGGAGCTGTCGGTCACCGGCGTCGAAGGACACCGACACGTCGACCTTCGTGGTGGCGTCGTCGCCGGTGGCCGGTCGGACGTCCGTGACCTCGCCGGACATCGCGTCCCCGGCCCCGTTCACGCGGACGTCGACCGCCGTGCCGACCGCCAGCCGTTCGGCGTCGCGCTGGGACACCGTCGCCGTGACGATGCGCTCCGTGCTCGTCACGTGGAGCACGTCGCCGCTCGCGGGCTGTCCGAGCTGCCCGTCGACCGACGCCACCCGGACCGGCCCGTCGACGAACGCGACGTCGTCCGCCGTGAGCACCCCGGTGACGTCGTGCCCGCGGGCGCGCTGCCACTGCTCGACCGCGCGCTCAGTCCGAGGGCCGAACACGTCGTCCTGCGCCACGTCGTACCCGAGCGCCGCCAGGTTCTCGTTGAGCTGCCGGACGTCGGTGCCCGAGGTCCCGCGCTCCAGGTCACGCCACAGCGGCACCGTGCCGTACATCGACCGGACGGCGCGCTCGTCGACGGCGTACAGGAGCTCGTCACGCGAGACCACCTGCCCGGGCTCCGGCAGCCACGTGATCGTGCCCGACGCGGCGCCGGGCACGCCGGTGGGGGTCCCGTGTCCGAGCGACCCGGCGAACACCTCCGAGTCGGTGAGGTCGCCCCGCGTCACGGTCCCGGTCGGCCCCGTGTACCGGTCACCCCCACCGGCAGACGCCGCTGCCGATGCCCCCATCCGCGCCTCCAGGAGCGCCCACGTGCCGGCACCGGCGGCGAGGACGGCGACGAGTCCCACGGTCACGAGCAGCCGCGTCCGTCCCGAGGCGATCACGGTGCGACCCCGGCCGGGCTCCCGCCGAAGGCCTCCTCGGTGCAGGTCTGTGCGACCTCCTCGAACGCCGCCTCGTCGTCCGGGTGGTACTGCGCCTTCGCCGCCTCGTCGTCGGGGTAGTCGGTGAAGCCGTGCTCCCGGATGCACGCGGCGGCCTTCCGCGCCTGCTCCGGGCTCGGTCCCATCGGCTTCGCTGCCTGCGCGTCGCCCGCCCCGGTCCCGTCGCCGAGACAGCGCTGCAGGTCGTCGCGGTACTGGTCCGGGTCGACACCGTCCGGCGTGCTCAGCTGCATGGTGGAGCCCGAACCGTCGGGGTCCGGCATGTCGTAGCCCTGGTCGCGCATGCACGCGGCCAGCGACGAGCCCGCCGCGGCGGATCCGCCCGTCGACGAACCGGTGGCCGTGTCGTCGCCGTCGGGCGATCCGCCCGAGCAGGCGGCGAGGAGTCCTGGCAGCAGCAGCACGGCCGTCGCAGCGGCGAGGAGCGCGCGGGTCCGGCGGGTGGTCCTGGTGGTGTCGGTGGTGTCCATGCATCCAGCACAGCGGAACGGGTGTTGCGGCCCGCGTCCCCGTCAGGTCACATCGACGAAACACCGACGCGCACACGCAGGCCGCCGCCCTGGCGGGCCTCGACCCGCAGGTGCCACCCGTGCGCCTGTGCGACGGACGCGACGATCGACAGCCCGAGACCACTGTGGCGTCGTCCGGGCACCGCGTCCGCGCACCGCCGGAAGGGCTCCACGAGCAGCGGTGCCACGTCCCCGGGCACGAGCGGACCCGAGTTCTCGACGGCGATCCCGGCCTGCGTGGTGGTGACGTGGACGAACCCGCCGGGCACGTTGTACTCGACGGCGTTGCCGACCAGGTTCACCAGGAGCTGCCGCACCAGGGTCGGCTCCCCGACGAGCGGACCGGCACCGCCTGGAGGCTCGGTGTGGCTCCGGAGCGTGACGGTCACCCCCGCCTCGTCGGCGGGCCCGGCGACCCCGGCGACGACGTCCGCGGCGAGCGAGCCGAGGTCGACGGGCGCCAGGTCGCCGGCGAGTCCCCGGTCGGCCTCGGCGAGCACCAGGAGCGACTCGACGAGGTGCTCGGTGCGACGGTTCTGCTCGAGGAGACCTGCCCGGACGGTGGCCAGCTCCTCGGCGTCGACCCCGTCGGCGAGCCCGATCTGGATCGCCGCGCGCTGCACGGTCAGGGGTGTCCGGAGCTCGTGCGACGCCTGCGCCACGAACCGGCGCTGGCTCTCGAACGCGGTCTCGAGTCGGTCGAGCAGGTCGTCGACGGTCCGCGAGAGCCGCCGGAGCTCGTCGTCGGGGCCGTCGAGGGCGATCCGCTCGTGCAGGTTCGCGGCGGAGATCCTGGTCGCGGTGTCGGTGATGCGGTCGATCGGCCGGAGCATCCGCCGACTCAGGAGCCAGCCGATCCCGCCGGCCACCACGCCGGCCCCGGCGACGCCGACCGCCGCCCACTGCCACTGCTGCACGGCGACGACCCGGACGAACGCCAGCTCCGCACCACGTTCCTGCGCTGCTGCCGTGGGGTCCCGCAGCGTCGCGACCGTCCCCGCGCTCCCGAGGGCCGCCTGCGACATCAGGTTCGTGAACACGACGACGGCCACGGCGAGCGCCATCGACGCCAGCGCGAACACCAGGGCGGTCCTGGCCCGGATGCTCCACGTGCGCGTCACAGCGCGTAGCCCTGACCCGGCACCGTCCGCACCGGGTCGGGGTCCCCCAGCTTCCGGCGGAGCTTCGACATCGTCACCCGCACGGCCGAGGTGAACGGGTCGATGTTCATGTCCCAGACCTTCTCGAGCAGCTCCTCGGCCGAGACGACCCGTCCGTCGGCTCGCAGCAGGGTCTCGAGGACGCCGAACTCCTTCGCGGTCAGGTCGAGCGGCCGTCCGTGCCGGGTGACCATCCGGCGGTTCGTGTCGAGGGCCAGACCGCCGCGCTCCAGGACGGGCGCGACCGGGGCGACGCTCCGCCGTCCGAGTGCTCGGACCCGGGCGACGAGCTCGGGGTACTCGAACGGCTTCGTCAGGTAGTCGTCCGCGCCGAGTTCGAGTCCGTGGACGCGGTCGGACAGGGTCGTCGCCGCCGTCAGCATGAGGACCCGGGTGACGCTCCCCCTGCCGGCGACACGTCGGGCCACCTCGTCGCCGTGCACGCCGGGCAGGTCCCGGTCCAGCACCACGACGTCGTAGTCGTTCACCGCCAACAGCTCGTCGGCGACGTCACCCCGGTAGGCGACGTCGACGGCCATGCCCTGCCGGGTCAGCCCCGTCGCGATGAGGTCAGCGAGGGCGGTTTCGTCGTCGGCCACGAGGATGCGCATGCGCACATTGCACGTGACATACCTCTGAACCGGCTGACATCAGCCGTCACCGAGCAACGTCAGCGCGACGCGTCGAACGGGACCTCGCCGTGCTGGCTGACACCCGCGCGCTGCCGGTAGGCCAGGTGTCCGCCGAGGTACCCGCCGACGCTGACGACCGTGAGCGCGGCAAACCCGGTGACCTTGCCGGCCCAGTGGTTGCCCGCCTTCCGCTGCAGCCAGGACAGCCCGTACAGCGAGATGCCGACCCAGTTGACGGCCTGGTGCACCCAGCCGGTGCGGAGCTGCTCCCGGTCGAGCTCGGACCAGTCGACGTACCCGGCGATGCTCGCACTGCCCGCGGAGGTGATCCCGACACCGATCAGGGTCTTCGCGGCCTTCGCGTTGCCCGTGCCGCCGAGCAGGTCGAGCACCGCGGCGGAGATCCAGGCACCCAGCGGCACCTGCACCATGAGCGGGTGGATCGGGTGCCCGAACGGCACCCCGTGCAGCAGCTGGCGGAGCGCGCGCGGCTTGGCGGTCAACTGCACGAGCTTGCGGTCGAAGTCGACGGCGGTGTCGAGGATGCTCGCGCCCTCGATGGCGTCGGTGAGGCGACGGAACGCACGGATCTCAGGCATGGGGCCGACGGTAGGCCAGGAGGCCCGGTGCCGGTCCCAGGGACCGGCACCGGGCCTCCCGTCCGGAGCGCTACTCCTCGACGATCTCCGCGAGCTCGAACGGCTCCACCAGTAGTGCGTCGCCACCGGCGGCGACGTCCACGCGGACGGTGTCGCCGTCCCGGACGTCCCCGGCCAGGATCGCCCGCGCCAGCTGGTCGTCGATCTGGCGCTGCATGAGCCGACGGAGCGGCCGCGCCCCGTAGACCGGGTCGTACCCGCGCTCGGCGAGCCAGCCGCGGGCCTGCGGCGTGACCGCGAGCTCCAGGCGACGGTCGGAGAGTCGGCGTGCCAGCCGGTCGACGTACAGCGACACGATCTGCCCGAGGTCCTCTTCCGTGAGCGCCTGGAACACGACCATGTCGTCGAGTCGGTTGATGAACTCGGGCCGGAAGGCCTGCTGGACCAGCTCCCGCACCGCGGTCTCGCGCTGCTCGGGCGTCAGGGCCATGTCGGTCAGGAACTGCGAACCGAGGTTCGACGTCAGCACCATGATCGTGTTCCGGAAGTCGACCGTGCGACCCTGCCCGTCGGTGAGTCGCCCGTCGTCGAGCACCTGGAGCAGCACGTCGAAGACCTCGGGGTGCGCCTTCTCGACCTCGTCGAGCAGGATCACGGAGTACGGGCGACGCCGGACGGCCTCGGTGAGCTGCCCACCGGCCTCGTACCCGACGTACCCGGGCGGGGCGCCGATGAGCCGCGCGACCGAGTGCTTCTCGCCGTACTCGCTCATGTCGATGCGGACGAGGGCCTTCTCGTCGTCGAACAGGAACTCGGCGAGCGCCTTCGCGAGCTCGGTCTTGCCGACGCCCGTCGGCCCGAGGAACAGGAACGACCCCGTCGGACGGTCCGGGTCGGAGATGCCCGCGCGCGTGCGCCGGACGGCCTCGGACACGGTGCTGACGGCGGTGCGCTGCCCGATGATCCGGCGCCCGAGCTCGCTCTCCAGGTGCAGGAGCTTCTCGGTCTCGCCCTGCAGCAGACGCCCGAGCGGGATGCCCGTCCACTGCGCGATCACGGCGGCGATGTCCTCGTCGGTGACGCTGTCGTTCACCATCCGGTCGGCGGACTCGGCCTGCTCTGCGGCGGCCAGCTCGGCCTCGATGCGCGGGAGCTCCGCGTACCGGATGCGCGACACGGTCTCGAAGTCGTTCTCGCGGTTCGCCTTGGCCTCGGCCATGTTCAGCTCGTCGATGCGCTGCTTCAGCTCACCGATGCGGTTCAGGGACGCCCGCTCGGCCTGCCAGCGGGTCTCGAGCTCGCGGAGGCGTTCCTCGCGCGACTGCAGCTCGGTGCGCAGGGTCGAAAGACGGGCCTTCGAGGCGTCGTCCCGCTCCTGCTTCAGCGCGAACTCCTCCACGCGCAGCCGGTCGACGCTCCGCTTGAGCTCGTCGATCTCGACCGGGCTGGAGTCGATCTCCATGCGCAGGCGCGACGCAGCCTCGTCGATGAGGTCGATCGCCTTGTCGGGCAGCTGCCGGCCGGAGATGTACCGGTTCGACAGGCTCGCCGCGGCCACGAGGGCGGAGTCGTTGATCGTCACCTTGTGGTGGGCCTCGTAGCGCTCCTTGAGCCCGCGGAGGATCGCCACGGAGTCCTCGACGCTCGGCTCCCCCACGTAGACCTGCTGGAAGCGACGCTCGAGGGCGGCGTCCTTCTCGATGTACTGCCGGTACTCGTCGAGCGTCGTCGCGCCGATCATCCGCAGCTCGCCGCGCGCCAGCATCGGCTTGAGCATGTTCGACGCCGCGACCGAGCCCTCGCCGCCGCCCGCGCCCATGAGCGTGTGCAGCTCGTCGATGAACGTGATGACCTGCCCGTCGGAGTCGTTGATCTCCTTGAGCACGGCCTTGAGGCGTTCCTCGAACTCGCCGCGGTACTTCGCGCCGGCGATGAGCGAGGAGATGTCGAGGGAGACGAGTCGCTTGTCCTTGAGGGAGTCGGCGACGTCCCCGGCGACGATGCGCTGCGCGAGCCCCTCGACGACGGCGGTCTTGCCGACGCCGGGCTCGCCGATGAGCACCGGGTTGTTCTTGGTGCGGCGCGTCAGCACCTGCGAGACACGACGGATCTCGGCGTCGCGGCCGATCACGGGGTCGAGCTTGCCGCTCTTCGCGATCGCCGTGAGGTCGACGCCGTACTGCTCGAGGGCGGTCTTCTGCTGCTCCGCAGAGTCAGGAGCGCCCTGGAGGTTCGCCATGCGTTGTCGTCCTTTCGTTGCGGTGGTCGTGTGGTCACGAAGTCCTCGGACTCACTTGAGTCCTACTGGCTCAAGTTTACAACGCTGGCAGTCATTCCGCCTCGCGTGATCGTACGTTCACGATGCCGACCGCACTCACCAGTGCCCCCGCCAGCAGCAGGACGGCCATCACGACCATCGCGCGGTGGACTCCGCCGACGCTCACCTCGCCGCCGAGCACCACACCCGCCAGCGCCACCATCACGAGACCGGCGATGCGCGCGACGGCGTTGTTCACGGCGGAGCCGACGCCGGCCTCGGACTGCGGCACGGACCCGAGCACCGCGCTCGTCAGCGGGGTGACCATGAGCGTGATCCCGAGCCCGACGAGCACCAGCCCCGGCAGCACCGCGAACCAGTACCCCGACGGGTCGTCACCCACCGTCACCATGAGCAGTGCACCGGCGGCCGCGACCGCCGGCCCCGCCGCCATGAACCACCGCGGGCCGAACCGCCCCGCCAGGCCGCCGACCGTCGTCGAGAGCAGCAGGAGCACCACCGTCGGAGGCAGCGTCGCGAGGCCGGCCAGCCACGCGGGGAACGCCCACACCTCCTGCAGGAACAGGGTGATCACGAAGAAGACCATGCCGAGGGCACCGTAGATCGACAGCGTGGCGATGTTCCCCACCGCGAAGTTCCTGGCGCGGAACAGCTCCAGCGGCACCAGCGGGGCGCCCGAGGTCCGCGTCACCCGGAGCTCCCACGGCACGAACGCCAGCAGCGCCGCCCCGCCGACGACCAGCGCCGCGACGACCACCGGCGAGCCCCAGCCCAGGCGCTCCTGCTCGATCAGCCCGAGCACCACACCGCCGACCCCGACGACGGCGAGCACCGCACCGACGACGTCCACGCGCGGACGGTGCCCGGCGACCACGTCCCCGGAGATCCGGCGGACGAGCGGGATCGTCACCGCGATCGGCACCGCCGTGACGACGAAGATCCAGCGCCAGCCGATGCCGTCCACGATCAGCCCGCCCACGACCGGACCGAGGATCGACGCCGCGCTCGACCACGCCGTCCACGTGCCGATCGCCTTCGCCTGCGCCGCACCGCGGAACGCCGCCACGATGAGCGCGAGGGCACTGGGGGTGACCAGGGCACCACCGACGCCCTGCAGTGCCCGCGCGACGATGAGGACCTCACCGGTGGGGGCGATCGCACACACGATCGAGGCGATGCCGAACACGACGAGCCCCCATGTGATGATCCGCACCCGGCCGAACAGGTCCGACAGGGAGCCGGCGACGAGGATGAGCGACCCGAGCGTCACCAGGTACGCGTCGACGGTCCACTGCTGCACGACCAGTCCCCCGCCGAGCTCCGTCCGGATCGCCGGCAGTGCCACGTTCACGACGCTCGAGTCGAGGCCCACCACGAACGAGGACAGGATCGCGACGACGAGCACCACGCGGCGGTCGTCACGGAGTGGCGCGGTGTGCACCGGGGCGGGCGAGGAGGTCATCCCGTCATCATCCGCCCCCTGGGCCCCGACCGCGTGGTCCTGGCGGTCACAGGTCACCCGGACATGACGAAGCCCCGGTGGGGGATCACCGGGGCTTCAGCAACGCGCGTGCACAGCGCCGGGCATGACGAAGCCCCGGTGTGGGATCACCGGGGCTTCAGCAACGCGCGTGCACAGCGCCGGGCATGACGAAGCCCCGGTGTGGGATCACCGGGGCTTCAGCAACGCGCGTGCACAGCGCCGGGCATGACGAAGCCCGGGTGTGGGATCACCGGGGCTTCAGCAACGGGGCAGGGCCGGATCAGATCCGGTGGTCTGTGGTGGCGTTCGGCTGAGCCGAGGGGCCGGGGTTCACGACGGGGGCCTGGGAGACCACCGGCGTCTGCGGGACAGTGGGGTCGACGGTCGTGTTCTGGACCGTGCCGTCGGCGTTCTTGCTCTTCTTGTCGTCGATGTCCATCTCCTTCTTGAAGATGTTGATCGACTGGCCGAGGCCCTTGGCGAGGGCCGGGAGCTTCGTCGCACCGAACAGCAGCACCACGATGCCGAGGATGATCAGCAGGTGCATACCGGTGAGGTTTCCGAGCATCATGACTCCTTGATTCTGGAACTGTTCGCCGTCAGCGGGTCATCGTCGATCCACCCGGCGGAAGCCCGTGTTCGTCCAATGGTAACTCGGTCGGCGCTGGATGCCCAGAACAGGGGGTCGAACGGTCACCTCCCGCTCAGGAACCGCGGTCAGTAGGCACCGCGGGACCGGAGCACCGACGGGATGGTCCGCGCGAGGATCACCAGGTCGTGCACGAAGGACCAGTTCTCGACGTAGTGCAGGTCGAGCCGGACGCCGTCGGCCCAGTCGAGGTCGGACCGGCCACTCACCTGCCAGAGCCCGGTGATGCCGGGGGTGACCAGGAGTCGGCGGTCGGCGAAGTCCTCGTACAGGGCGACCTCGCGCGGCAGCGCGGGACGGGGTCCGACCAGGCTCATCGTGCCGACGAGGACGTTCCACAGCTGCGGGAGCTCGTCGAGCGAGGTCCGTCGCAGGAACGCCCCGACGCGCGTGACCCGCGGGTCGTCCTTCATCTTGAACAGTGGTCCGGCGCCCTCGTTCTCCCGGTGCAGGGCAGCCATGCGGGCTTCGGCGTCCGTGCACATGGTGCGGAACTTCAGGATGGAGAACTCGGTGGCGCCCCGCCCGACCCGGGTCTGTCGGAAGAAGACCGGGCCGCCGTCGTCGAGTCGGATCACGAGCGCGAGCACCGCGAAGACGGGCGACAGGAGCAGCAGCCCGACACCGGCACCGACCACGTCGAGCATCCGCTTGCCGAACCGGCGCGTGTAGACGGGCGTCTCGACGTGCATCAGCGGCAGCCCGTCGACCGGTCGCTCGTGGACGCGGCCGGCGGCGACGTCCGCGATCGGGGACGAGACCACGAGCTCGACGCCGAGCTCCTCGAGCTGCCATCCGAGCCGCCGGAGTCGCTCGTGCCCGCCGGCGATCGCCCCGGCGACGACGACCGCGGCGACGCCCGAGGTCCTCGCCAGGTCGAGCACGTCCGCGACCCGACCGACGACCGGCACCGTCGCCGTCGCCGTCGCCGTCGCCGTCGCGGTCGCGGTCGCGGAGCCGAGCGGCACCTCGGACCCCGAGGGCTCACAGTCGGTGACGACGGCACGGACCCGGTACCCGGCACCCGGACTGCACGCGATCCGACGACCGACGTAGCGGACGTCCTCGAGGTCACCGACGAGCAGGACGTCCATCAACCGGTCGCCGGCGGCACGACGGGCTGCCAGCCGCGTCCGGACGACCTTGCGCCCGACGACGAGCAGCAGGAGCCCGACCGGGAAGGCGATCGCGACGTATCCCCGCGCGATGTCGATGCTCGCCGCGTAGGCCGTGACGGCGACGAGGGCACCGGTGACCAGACTCGCGGTCACCAGGCGGCGGTACTCGTCGCCGCCCACCCCGGCGATGCGCGGGTCACGCGTCCGGAAGGCGGAGAGCAGGACCATCCACACCATGACGACCGCCGGGGCCACCAGGATCTCCAGACGTCCGGCGTCCACCGCACCACCGGACAGCTCCCACGGGAACCGGGCGAAGTGCGCGACCGTGAACGCGACCAGGAGGAGGACGAGGTCGACGACGGCGATCCCGGCACCGCCGACTCGACGCCGGGCCGATCGCGGAGCAGGAGGGGGCGACTCGGGGCGTGCTGCGGGAACCGTGCGGATCGCGAGTGACATCAGGGGCCTCCTACGAGCGGGAAGGAGGTCGTCCGTCCCGTGCGCCGAGACCACGGGTACCGGTCACCAGCGGCGCGACGCCCAGGATATCACTGTGGTATGTCGGATATCGACAGTTCGCGGTCGATGGTCCACATCGCCGGTCCCTCGGTCAGACGTGGCACGTCGGCCTCGGTGACGCCGCGCAGACGGTACGACACCCGCTCCCCGGGCAGCAGCGTCATGAACCCGCGGTCGACCGTGCCCTCGGGCTGCACGCGGTCGGGCTGCAGGAGCAGGTCCCGCACGAGCGACTCCGCCTCGATGACGAGCTCGAGCCCGTCGCCGTCCTCCGCCTCGGAGAACGCGGCGCGGTAGTGCGCGGGCTGCCACCGCATGTCCTTGTCCGCCGACGGGGTCCAGACCGCACGACGCCAGTCCATGTCCGCGACGACGAGCTCGCCGGTGCGGTCCTGCACGATGCCGACCGACTCGGGCAGGGTGACGACCCCTACCCCCGCGCCGTCGAGCCGCACGGGCAGGTGCACCTCGGCCAGGGTCTGCCCGGCCATGTCGATCCGCCGCACGCGCACCACGCTGTCGAGGCCCCGCCGGGTCGAGCGCACGACGACCTCGATCGGTGCCACCGGACGGTCGATGACCGCGGTGTCCCCACGTGCCGTGGACCCGGCCGTGTCGGGGACCGGCAGCGACGCGGTCGACTGGTCCGAGCCTCCAGGCCGACCGGCGGTGTCCGCCGGCGCGCCACCGGGCGCGGTCCGCACCGTGGACACCGGACGGATGGCGAGCAGGACGTCGTCGTACAGACGACGCAGCTCGTGCGCGAGGGGCTTGAGCCGCCCCGCCGAGTCGATCGCCGACCACGACGACACCGACCACAGGTCGTTGAGCTGCCAGACGATGACGCCCGTGTTGCGCGGCCAGTGCGACCGCCAGTGCTCCACGCCCGTCGCGATCGCGCGGGCCTGCTGGAGCTGCGTCAGCCAGTGCCAGCGGTCCAGGTCGCCGTCGGGGACGGTGCCGAAACGCGGTTCCAGACCGCGTGCGAGCTTGCCCATGCCGTCGGCGGCCTTCTGGTGGTGCACGACCCCTGGTGACGTCGGCGTCATCGGGTCGTCCGACACGGCGTCGCGGAGCGTGCGCCAGGCGGGCGGCGCCTGCCAGCCGAACTCCGAGACGAAGCGCGGCACCGAGTCGCGGTAGTGGTCGTCGGACAGCCGGTTCCAGACGTCCCACGAGTGGTGGGTCTCGTGGTCGACGTCGTTCGCCGGCAGCGACTCGGAGCCGGACCACGGCGACGCCACCGTGTAGAAGCGCGACGGGTCGACGGCGTCCACGATCGTCGGGAGCAGGTCGAGGTAGTAGTCGAGGCCCCAGCCGCGGTCACCGAGCTCGTCGCCCCAGCCGTCGGCGTCGTGCAGCCAGATGTTCTCGTTGTTGCCGTTCCAGACCACGAGCGACGGGTGGCGGGACAGCCGGGCGACGTTGTCGCGGGCCTCGGCGACGACCTCGCTGCGGAGCGGTTCGTCCTCGGGGTAGGCGGAGCAGGCGAACGGGAAGTCCTGCCACACGAGCAGGCCGAGCTCGTCGCAGGCCTCGTAGAAGTCGTGCGACTCGTAGACGCCCCCGCCCCACACCCGCACCAGGTTCGCGTTGAGGTCGGCGGCCGCCGCCAGACGGCCCTGGTACCGCTGCCGGTCCACGCGCGACACGATCACGTCGTCGGGGATCCAGTTCACGCCGCGGACGTCGATGAGCGTGCCGTTGACGTGGATGTTGAACGGACGGCCGATCTGGTCCGGCGTGGTGTCGATGCGCGTCGACCGGAAGCCGGTGCGGAAGGTCTGTCGGTCGAGGACCTCGCCCTCCACGGTCTGCAGTTCGACGAACACGTCGTACAGCGGCTGTGCGCCGTAGCCCCGCGGCCACCACAGACGCGCCTCGGGGATCCGGACCGTGACGACGGTCTCGTTCTCCTTCGGGGTCACCTGCGCGCGCGACCGCTGCCGGGTCTTCGTGCCCTCGACGGTCTCGCCGGACACGGTCACGACGAGCACCAGGTCGTCGTCCTCGCCGTCCTGGTCGAGGTCGTTCATGCCGGAGCGCTCGAACGCGATGTGGGCGTCGAGCACGCCCTCGCCCGCCTCGACGTCGACGAGTGGACGGACGTCGCGCAGGCGTGCGGTCGACCAGCGCTCGATCGCGACGTCGCGCCACGGGCCGCTCGTGACCGCGGTCAGGCCCCAGTCCCAGCCGAAGTTCGAGGCCATCTTGCGGACGTACGGGAACGGCTCGTCGTACGGGCCGGGCATGCTGCCGGCGCGGGCGGCGACCCGGCCGGCCTCGCGGTACGGCGACTCGAACAGGATCTCGAGCTCGCGCTCGGTGGCGGTGTTGCTGCCGCCCGTGGCGTCGAGCAGGTCGAAGCGGTAGCGCCGGTGCATGTTCCTGGTGGCGCCGATCTGCACGCCGTCGACGGTCAGCTCCGTCACGGTGTCCAGGCCTTCGCAGACCAGGTCCACGCGCTCGTGTCCGCGCGGGTCGACGTCGACCGTGCGCCGGTACGTCCAGTCCGCACGACCGACCCAGCGGGTGGCGGCCTCGTTCCGGTCGTGGGTCGGGTCCGGCAGCAGGCCCTCGCGCTCCAGGTCCGTGTGCACCTGACCGGGGACGGTCGCGCTGATCCCGGCGCCGCGGAGCGCGTCGCGCACCTCCGGAGGCACGCCGGCCGGGGCGCTGTCCTCGACGATCGAGACCGTCCAGGCGTCGCGGAGTTCCTCGCGGTCGAGGGTCATGCGGGGTCCTTCTCTGGACGGGCCGCTGGTGCGGTCCGCCGCGGTCTGGCCCGTCTCGGTTCCGTCCCGTGGCCGGTCAACGGCCTGGAGGCACGGCACCGGTCGTCCGGGCGTCGTCGCGTCGCGCGCGCGGAGCGTCGACGGCCCGCGCACGATGGGTGCTCCGCGATGCTAGTACGGGTTGCCATCCGGAACACGTGTACCGCCCGAGCGTGGCAGGTTGGTGTCGTGATCACCGTCGAACTCGCCAAGACCCTCCGCGACGCAGGACTCCGCTGGCACCCCGAGACCGGGGACCGGTTCGTCATCGACAAGCCCGGCGTGGACGAGGACGTCTACACCGTCTCCGAGATGACCGTCGAGCGTCACGACCACCCCTCCGGCACCATCCTCGGCTTCAACGGGACGACCGAGTGGGCCCTCGACTCCGTCACCGCCGACGAGTCGCTCTGGCTGCCCCGCGAAGACCAGCTCCGCGAGCTCCTCGGGCCGGCGTTCGTCGGCCTGACGCGGGTCGCCGCCGGGGAGCGGGTCGTGCACACCGTCACCGCGACGATCGCCGGGGTCGACCGGACGTTCGCGGCCGAGGACCCGGCGATCGCCTACGGTCAGGCGCTGGCGGCGTACATCGCGGCGGCGCTGGCGTAGGGGGACGACCCCCCGTCGGCTCTGAGTCTGGGTGTTGCTGGGGTGCGCGTCGGGTGCGGGCTGGTTGTCTGGCTTCATGACCGTTCCGAACATCACACTCAACGACGGCAAGACCATCCCGCAGCTCGGCTTCGGTGTGTTCCAGATCGATCCCTCCGAGACGAAGGCAGCCACACTGGCCGCGCTCGAGGTCGGCTACCGCCACATCGACACTGCCGAGATGTACGGCAACGAGAAAGAGGTCGGCGAGGCCATCGCGGAGTCCGGCATCGACCGCTCCGAGATCTTCGTGACCTCGAAGCTGAACAACGGCTTCCACGACCACGACCTCGCGCTGGAGAACGGCAAGAAGTCGGCCGACCTGCTCGGCGGCTACACCGACCTCTTCCTCATCCACTGGCCGCTCCCGACCGTGTCGGACTTCGTCCCCACGTGGAAGGCCTTCGAGGAGCTCTACGCCGCCGGCACCGCCCGCTCCATCGGCGTCTCGAACTTCCAGGCGCACCACCTGCGTCGCCTGATCGCCGAGACGGACGTGCCGCCGGCCGTCAACCAGATCGAGGTGCACCCGTACCTCGCGCAGGACGAGCTCCGCGCCGTCGACCGTGAGCTCGGCATCGCGACCGAGGCCTGGTCCCCGATCGCCCAGGGCCTCGTGCTCGACGACGAGACCATCGTCCGGATCGCCGGCGCCGTCCAGAAGACCCCGGCGCAGGTCGTCCTCCGCTGGCACATCCAGCGCGGCGACATCGTCTTCCCGAAGTCGGTCACCCGTGCCCGCGTCGAGGAGAACTTCGCGATCTTCGACTTCGAGCTCTCCGACGAGGACATGACGGACATCACCACGCTCGACAAGGGGCACCGCACGGGCCCCGACCCCGACACGTTCGACTACGTCCCGGCCTGATCCGGCGGGACGACGAAGGGCGGCTGCGCATCTGCGCAGCCGCCCTTCGGCATCTCCGGTCCTGTCGGTCAGGGGCGTCGCGACGCCGTGACCGTGAAGCGGTCGGTCCGCACGACCTGACGGGTCGGTCCGACGGCCTTCTCGAGCACCGGCCGGTAGCGCAGGTGCGAGTTCCAGACGCACCACAGCTCTCCCCCGGACTGGAGGATCGTGGCCGCGTTCCGGAACATCGCCTCGGCCGCGTCGGTGCTCACCGTGGTGTCCGCGTGGAACGGCGGGTTGCACAGCACCAGCTGCGCCGAGCCCTCGTCGAGCTCGTCACCGGCGTCGCTCCGCACGGTGGTGACCCGGTCGCCGACGCCGTTGAGGTCCGCCGTCATCCGCGTGCTCCGCACCGCTGCGGAGGACACGTCCGTCGCGATGACCCGGATCGCCGGACGCCGCCGGGCGATCTCCGTCGCGATGACGCCGTTGCCGCTGCCGAGGTCCACGGCGACGCGGGCGGTGGGCACCGCGGCGTCCATCGCCTCGATGAGCACGCGCGTGCCGAGGTCGAGCGACGCCCCGGCGAAGACCCCGCCGTGGGCCGCGACCGTGATGCCGAGCTCGTCCAGGTGCACCTGCTTCGGCCACGGCGACGTGATGGCGGCGCGGTTCGCAGCGGCGGTCAACGGGTCCTGCGCGACGAGCAGCCGGGACTTCGCACGCCCCCGTGACGCCACGACGTCCCCGAACGACCGCCGGAGCACGTCGTTCTGCGACAGCGTCATGAACTTGGTCCGCCCACCCGCGAGCAGCACGACGTCCGGGGCGGCGAAGCGGGCGACCGCGCGGGCGATCTCGTCCAGGCGGTCGTGCGACTTCGTCAGCCGGAGGAGCACGAGTCGGGCGTCACGGAAGGCGTCCTCGAACGAGTCGGGGTGGTGGAACCCGCGCAGGCCGAACGTCCCAGCGTTGGCCTGCAGCGCGCGCTGTCCGACGAGGGAGTCCTGCACCACCCGGACGTTCGCGGCGCCGTGCAGGGCGATGAGGCCGAGCGTCAGGAACCCGCGGACGTCGTCGACCACGACGACGGCACCCGGGGCTCGGACCGCGTCCCCGTGGACGTGCGGTGCCTCGTCGAGCATGAAGCGGTCCGTGCCGTCGAGGGCGACGAGGTCCGGCTCGTCGTCGGGGTCGCGGCGGAAGCGGTCGGCGAAGTCTGGCACCGCGTCAGCGTACCCGGGGCCACTGGAACGGTTGTTCCCATTGCTCTCGGCATACCCTCGAATCCCAAATACCACATGTGCGTATGCTACTGGTTCCCCCAACACAAGGAGCCCCCATGGCACCCTCCCCCTTCCGCACCACCGCAGTGGTCTGCGGCATCGTCACCGCATCACTCAGCGTCGGTCTGCTGACGCCCGCGGTCGCCACCGCTGCCACCACCACTCCCACAGCCGCCTCGTCGTCGGACTCCACCGCGCAGGAGGACGCTCCCGACCTCGACGCGCTGCCCGTCGACCCCTCGCTGACGGCGCCGACGTTCCACCAGGACTGGAGCACGCCGTTCGGATCCCGGATCCTCGCAGGCGACGCTGGCGGCGATGACCTCTGGCTGGTCCTCGGTGACACGGTGTACGACCGCTCGACCGGCGGTGGTGCGTTCTTCATCACGGTGCAGAACCGGCTGCAGGACGCCGGTCTCGAGGTGATCCGGGTACACACCGCCGCCGATGGCACCCAGACCCGCGGCGAGCGGATCCCGATCCCCCGCACCATCACGATCGATGGACTGCAGCAGCAGAACACGTTCACGCCCGGCACCACCCACTTCGCCGGCAGTGCAACCGCCGGCGCCACCGTCGTCGCGAAGGACACCACCTCTGGTGCCACCCTCTTCACGACCGAGGTCAGCGAGGCGCGCAACGGGACCGGCACCTGGAACGCCGATGCCCACCTCACCGCCTCCGACCACGTGATCACCCTCACGCAGACGACGACCGACGGCCGGACGAACGAGCTCCGCGACGTCCGGTTCTCGCCGGCGGCATCGGACGCGCCGCAGGCGCCGACGGTCGCGCAGAAGGGGCGCGTCCTCGACGGCTCGTTCGTCGTGGCGGGTTCCGTCGCGAAGGACATGGACTCGGTCGTCGTGCAGGACGAAGCCGGCACCACCATCGCCGACGCCGACCTCGGCGAGACCGGCTACGCCGCACGGCTCCCGCAGGACCGTGTCGACTCCACGGTCTACGTCGTCGGACGCACTGCCGACGGCACCTCGTCGGCCCGCGTGCCCGTCGCACTCGAGCAGCTGCCGGTCGACCCGGCTGCTGCCGCACCGTCCCTCCGGTCCGTGTTCGTCCACCCGGACGGGCGCATCCAGGTGGTCGGGGAGCACGACGGCGCTCCTGGGCTCTGGATCCTCGACGGCGACCGCGTCGTCGGGAATGCCACCAGCGCCGATGCCCTGTGGAGCTACACGATCGCCGCCGCCGCGACCGGCAAGCAACTCGACATGGTCAACCTGGTCTTCGACGGCCGTGACTTCAGCGGGACGTCCGAGCGCGTGCACCTCCCCCGCCTCCTGCAGGTCGACGGCATCGCCGACGACAACACCTACGAGCCCGGCGCGCGGGCCTTCTCAGGGAAGGCCGAGGCCGGTGCGACCATCACCGCCACGGACCAGGACGGCCACCAGCTGTTCCGCACAGAGGCAACCGGCTCGCGGTCCGGCGTCGGGACGTGGAAGGCGGACGCCGACCTCACCGCTCGTGACGGGTACCAGATCACGTTCACGCAGACCACTGCCGACGGACGCACCTCGGTCATGCGGGACATCGCGTTCGACGCCGGCACGACGAAGCCCTTCGCGGTCACGAGCCCCGACGCAGGCTCCGACCAGAAGGGCAAGCAGGTCACCATCACCGGCACCGGCACGCCCGGCGACACCGTCACCCTCCACGTGACCAACTTCGCCTCCGCCGACGTGACGACCACGGTCCGTGACGACGGCACCTGGACGACCAGCCGCTACCTCGGCACCGGCGCCTACACGTTCGACGTCACCCAGACGAACACCGCAGGCACCACCACCGGTCAGGTCACGGGTTTCCGCCTCAACCAGGCCCCCGTGACGAAGCCCTTCGCGGTCACGAGCCCCGGCGCAGGCTCCGACCAGAAGGGCAAGCAGGTCACCTTCACCGGCACCGGTACGCCCGGCGACACCGTCACCCTCCACGTGAGCAACTTCGCCTCCGCCGACGTGACGACCACGGTCCGTGACGACGGCACCTGGACCACCAGCCGCTACCTCGGCACCGGCGCCTACACGTTCGACGTCACCCAGACGAACACCGCAGGCACCACCACCGGTGAGGTCACGGGCTTCCGCCTCAACCAGGCCCCCGCGAGCGCCGATCAGCCGTTCGCCGTCACCGGACCGACGACCGGGTCCACCTTCACCCCGAACACCGTGCTGGAGTTCTCCGGCACCGGACCGGTGGACGCCCGCATCGACATCGACCCGGGCGCCGGGCTCGCACCGGTGGAGACCGTCGTCGGCCCGACTGGTGCATGGAAGGTCGGCAAGTACGTCGGCAACGGTGGCTACCGCTTCGCCGTGACGATGACCCCGGTCACCGGCACCCCAGAGGTCTCGGACCCGATCGTCGTGACACCCACGCGCTGACACCACGCAGAACGCCCCCGCAGCCTTCTTGGCTGCGGGGGCGTTCTGCGTTGCCGGGTGTGCGCGTTCGCGCTCCTACTTCTTGCTCGAGACCGGTGCAAGCGTCGTGCCGGAGCCGACCTCGTGGTGCGTCGGCTCGGAGCCGCTGTAGTAGATCGTGTTGTCCTTGCCCGAGGTCGTGACCTCCTTCACCGACTTCACCGTGATCGTGTTGCCGTCGCCCTCGACGATGAGCTTCTCGAGCTTCCCCGCCGTGATCGTGTTGCCGGTGCCCATCACGTCGACGAAGTCGCAGCTGTCGATCGAGAACTCGGCCTTGCTCTTGATCGGCGTCGACACCCGGTCGACGCAGGCGCCGGTGTCATCGGCGACACCGCCCGTCGCGGTCGCGACGGTGGGCGATGCGGTGGGCGTCTTGGTGGCCGTGGAGTCGCCGTTGCCCGAGCACCCCGCGAGGGCAACGGCCGCGAGGACCGAGGCGGTGATCGTGATGCCGATCCGAGTGGTGGTGCGCATTGTTCGTTCCTGTCTGCGAGCTCACGGTGTGGTCGTACCGCGAGGGGGAAGCGTGAAGGCCGGGCCCGGCTGGTGCCGGACCCGGCCGCGGTCATCGACGGACGTCGATGCCGATGAGGGTGGTGATCAGGAGGCGGGCTGGTTGAACTGCAGGCCCTTCGCCTCACCGGTGACGTCACCGGTCGAGACGTTCTTCTGCGTGATGTCGATCGTGTACGCACCGGTACCGAGGAACTTCTCGATCTTCCAGTGACCCGT
>NZ_JADKRX010000001.1:0-762632 GCF_015350975.1 Curtobacterium sp. VKM Ac-1395 | reverse complement strand
TTGAGGTCCTTGGCTTCGCCGGTCACCAGACCAGTCGAGACGTTCTTCTGCGTGATGTCGATCGTGTACGCACCGGTGCCAAGGAACTTCTCGATCTTCCAGTGACCCGTGCGGTCGACGCGGACCGGCGTCGGGGACGAGCTCTCGAAGTTGGTGACCTTCAGCGAGATCTCCTCGTTCGCGTTGCCAGTCCCCTCGAAGGTGACCGGCTCGCCCCGGTGGTCCGAGCCGTTCTCCGGCGAGGTCACCGCGAAGGGCAGGTTCACGACCGAGTTCAGGACGATGTTCTTGGACTCGCCCGTGATGGCGTCGGCGGAGTTCTTCATGACCACGTCGACGTCGTAGACGCTGACGCCGGCCCAGCGGTTGACGCTCCAGTGGCCGTTCTTGCCCACGACCGTCGTCCAGGAGGACTGCTCCGGGTTCTTCGGGGTGAAGTACACCGTGTCGCCAGCGTTGCCGGTGCCCGCCCAGGTGACGTTCTCACCGAGGTGCTCGGAACCCGACTCCGGCGACGTGATCGCCCACGGCAGGTTCACCGGGTCCTCGTCCGACGGCTGGTTGAACTTGAGGTCCTTGGCTTCGCCGGTCACCAGACCAGTCGAGACGTTCTTCTGCGTGATGTCGATCGTGTACGCACCGGTACCGAGGAACTTCTCGATCTTCCAGTGACCCGTGCGGTCGACGCGGACCGGCGTCGGGGACGAGCTCTCGAAGTTGGTGACCTTCAGCGAGATCTCCTCGTTCGCGTTGCCGGTGCCCTCGAAGGTCACGAGTTCACCCTTGTGGTCCGTGCCGCTCTCCGGCGAGGTCACTGCGAAGGGCAGGTTGACGGACTGGTTCAGCAGCACGTTCTTCGACTCGCCAGTGGCCGAACCGGCCGCGTTCTTCATCACCACGTCGATGTCGTAGGCCCCGGTACCCGCGAAGTGGTCCACGCTCCAGGTGCCGTTGTTCTTGACGACCGTCGACCAGGCCGACTGCTCCGGGTTCTTCGGGGTGAAGGACACGGTGTCGCCAGCGTTGCCCGTACCCGTCCACGTGACCATCTCACCGCGGTGCTCGGAACCGGACTCCGGCGCCGTGACCGCCCAGGGCAGGTTCACGGGGTCCTCGTCAGCGGGCTTGTTGATGGTCAGGCCGCGGACCTCACCCGTGACCGAGCCGGCAGCGTTCGTCTGCGTGACGTCGAAGACGTACATGCCGGTCCCGATCCACCGCGAGACCGACCAGTGCCCGTCGTCGTCCACCTTCGCGGTGACGTCGGCGCTGTCGAAGTTCGTCACGTGGACGCGCACGGTCTCCCCTGCGCGGCCGTTGCCCGAGAAGGTGACCGACTCGCCCTTGTGCTCGGAGTCGTTCTCCGGCGTCGCGACGGTGAAGTCACGGTTGATGCCGTCGACCTTCGCCACGACGTCCGTCGAGTCGAACTCCTGGCCGCCGATCGTCTGCACGACGTGCAGTGTGTTGTCGCCGTACTCCAGACCGCCGACCGTCAGCGTCCACGAGCCGTCGTCGTTCGTGACCTCGACGGACTCGTCCCCGATGGCCACCGTGGCGCCCTTCGTCGCCGTGCCCGAGACGACCGCGGTCTTGTTGACGTTGTCGACCGAGTCCACCTTCGCTTCCAGCGGTGTCTGCGCCGGCGCCCCGATCCTGGTGGTGGTCGTGCCTTCGGCACGGAAGTCGTTCGTGCTGCTCGTGCCGCTGAAGACGAAGTCCATGGCGCTCGGCTCCTCAGGAGCTTCGTCGCCAGCGGTGACGTCGACCATGAAGCGGTACTGCTGGTCGGCCGGACGCTCGCTGGTCCAGTCCGCGTCGAACGTCAGCGTCGTGTTGTCGTTCGACAGGCGGCCGTTGGTGAGCGGGATGGAGGTGGAGGCGTTCCATGCGGTGTTGCCGACGCGTCGCCAGGAGCCCTGGACGGTGTCCTGCTCGGAGAAGGTCGCGCCGTCCGGAGCGGTCAGCACGACGGTGCCCTTGGTGTCGGTGCGTGAGACGCGGTTCTCGACGACGAACGGCACCTTCGTGGTCGCGCCACGCTTGAGCTCGACCGGGCCCTGGTCGATGCCGAAGAGTCCGCCACCCTCGACGATCGTGGCGGTGATGTCCTGATTGTCGACGGTGCTGTTGTCGACCCTCTGGACCACGTTGATCGCGTTCGCACCTGCCGTGAGGTCATCGACTGTCAGTTCCCAGGCACCGGTGGTCGGATCCGCCGTCGTGCTCTTGCCCTTGGCCTCGATCCGCGCTCCCGGGGTCGCCGTGCCCTGCAGCACAGCGGTCCTGGTGATGTTGCTCTGCGACTTCACTGACGCAGTCAGAGCGCGCAGGTTGTTGAGGCCCGGAAGCCTCGCTGCATGCCCGGATGTGCCTACCGCGACGTATTTGAAGCCCATGTACGTGAGCCCTTCGGTGACCATGTACTTGCCTGGCTTCGACAACAGAGAGAGCCTGCCCTGAGCATCGAGTTGCCAATAGTCGGCTTCCGAGCAGGATTTCGATCTACTCATGCTGACCGTGTCGTTGTACACGGTCGTGTTCGCGGAGAGGCAGTAACCATTCCATTCGCCAGAGGTCCAGCGCAGGAAGAAGAAATCGGAGTTCGGCACCCGCTCGACGCGCAGCTTCGATGCGCTCGAGATGGCGCCAGTAAGTGTGGACGATTCCCTCCACTCCGTGTTGGGTGAGTAGAACGCAGTGCCGTTCGCCCGCGGGGCCGCGAAAGGAACGACCGTTCCGGTAGGTGGCGCTGCGATACGAGTTCCTACTGCCTTGCTTGAGTCCACAGCAGATGCGGGAGCGGCACCGAAGGAAAGGCCGCTGACGATTGTGGCGGCGGCCAGCCCGGCCGCACCCATGGACTTGAGGGCAGTCGAGGCCCTCTTCTTGTGAGACATGTGCATCTTTCAGGACAGGCCGCATCGTGCACGGCTTGCGGGAAGGGAGCAGCTGCGCCACCCATGGCGCAACGTGTGTATCAAGAATATCATGTGAAATACGAACGGACGGCCAGACCCATCCTCATGTGGAAACTGAGAGTTGAGCCTGATCGACGCAACTTCTGCCTCCTCGACTTGACGTCCAGGCGGGCCTGAGTAGAGTTGAGTCCATCGGACGCAAGTCCAACGACTTACCCCTAGCAAGAAGGAGCACCCACACATGGGACGTGCAGTAGGCATCGACCTCGGAACCACCAACTCGGTCGTCAGCGTGCTCGAGGGCGGCGAGCCCACGGTCATCGCCAACGCCGAGGGACTCCGCACCACGCCGTCGATCGTCGCGTTCACCAAGGACGGGGAAGTCCTCGTCGGTGAGACCGCGAAGCGTCAGGCCGTGACGAACGTCGACCGCACCATCGCCAGCGTGAAGCGCCACATCGGTACCGACTGGACGACGGACATCGACGGCAAGAAGTACACGCCGCAGGAGATCTCGGCCCGTACCCTCGGCAAGCTCAAGCGCGACGCCGAGCAGTACCTCGGTGAGGACGTCACCGACGCGGTCATCACCGTGCCGGCGTACTTCAACGACGCCGAGCGCCAGGCCACGAAGGACGCCGGTGAGATCGCCGGACTCAACGTCCTCCGCATCATCAACGAGCCGACCGCGGCCGCTCTGGCCTACGGCCTCGACAAGGGCAAGGAAGACGAGCTCATCCTGGTCTTCGACCTCGGTGGCGGCACGTTCGACGTCTCCCTGCTCGAGGTGGGCAAGGACGACGACTTCTCCACGATCCAGGTCCGCTCGACGTCCGGCGACAACCGCCTCGGCGGCGACGACTGGGACCAGCGCATCGTCGACTACCTCGTCAAGAAGTTCAAGGACGAGCACGGCGTCGACCTGTCCACGGACAAGATCGCGAAGCAGCGCCTCAAGGAAGCCGCCGAGCAGGCGAAGAAGGAACTGTCGTCGCAGATGTCGGCGAACATCCAGCTCCCGTACCTGACGCTGACGGCCAACGGCCCGCTGAACCTCGACGAGACCATCTCGCGCGCCCAGTTCGAGCAGATGACCTCTGACCTGCTCGACCGCACCAAGAAGCCCTTCAACGACGTCATCAAGGAAGCGGGCGTGTCGGTCAACGACATCGCGCACGTGGTCCTCGTCGGTGGCTCGACCCGCATGCCCGCCGTGGCCGAGGTCGTCAAGTCGCTGACCGGTGGCAAGTCGCCGAACCAGGGCGTGAACCCGGACGAGGTCGTCGCCGTCGGCGCCGCGCTGCAGGCCGGTGTCCTCAAGGGCGAGCGCAAGGACGTCCTGCTCATCGACGTCACGCCGCTCTCGCTCGGCATCGAGACCAAGGGCGGCCTGATGACGAAGCTCATCGACCGCAACACCGCGATCCCGACCAAGCGCAGCGAGACCTTCACGACCGCTGACGACAACCAGCCGTCGGTCGCGATCCAGGTCTTCCAGGGCGAGCGCGAGTTCACCCGCGACAACAAGCCGCTCGGCACCTTCGAGCTCACCGGCATCGCGCCGGCTCCCCGTGGCGTGCCGCAGGTCGAGGTCACCTTCGACATCGACGCCAACGGCATCGTGCACGTGTCCGCGAAGGACAAGGGCACCGGCAAGGAGCAGTCGATGGTCATCTCCGGCGGTTCCTCGCTGCCGAAGGAGGACATCGAGCGCATGGTCCGCGAAGCCGAGGAGCACGCGGCCGAGGACAAGGCCCGTCGCGAGGCCAACGAGCGTCGCAACCAGGCCGAGCAGCTCGTCTACTCGATCGAGAAGCTCATCAAGGAGAACGACGAGAAGCTCCCCGCGGACGTCAAGTCCGAGGTGCAGGCCGACGTCGACGCGCTGAAGTCCGCCCTCGCGGGTGACGACGACGACGCGGTCAAGACCGCCTACGACAAGCTCAACGAGTCGCAGGGCAAGCTCGGCCAGGCCATCTACTCCCAGCAGGACGCCGGCGCTGCCGGTGCTCCGGGCGCTGAGGGTGCCGGCGAGCAGCCCCAGGACGGCAACGACGAGGACATCGTCGACGCCGAGGTCGTGGACGACGAGGACGACAAGGACAAGAAGTAAGCGATGGCTGACGAGAAGAACGCCAACGACGACAACGTCCAGAACGAGCCGGAGCCCCAGGTCGAGGGCGACGCCACCAACGCGGAGCAGCCGGAGGACCTCATCGAGGCCGAGGGTCCCGACGTCGAGGTGCCGAGCGACCTGAGCCCCGAGGACCAGGCCCTGCTCGACGACGCCGCCCGCGGTATCGCCGAGGACGGCCTGTCCGCGAGCGACCGCGACCTGGTCGCCGAGATGCGGACGGACATGCTCCGTGCGCAGGCCGAACTGGTGAACTTCCGGAAGCGCGTCGAGCGTGACCGCGAGGCCAACCGCGAGGTCGCGATCGCCGAGGTCGTCCGTGCACTCCTGCCGGCGCTCGACGACCTGAGCCGCGCCGAGGCGCACGGCGACCTGACCGAGGGGCCCATGCAGGTCATCGGCCAGAAGATCCGTGGCGGCTTCGAGAAGTTCAAGCTCGTCCAGATCGGCGAGAAGGGCGAGGCCTTCGACCCGAACATCCACGAGGCGATCGTCCAGCTCCCCACCCCGGGTGCCACCGGCCAGACCGTGGCGGACGTCGTCGAGCCGGGCTACAAGCTCGGTGAGCGCGTCATCCGTGCGGCCAAGGTCGCCGTGGCGGTCCCGGCCTGAGCCGGGGAGCGCTCGGACATGGAAGAAGAAGGTAGGTAGCCGTGGCCAGTCAGGACTGGTTCGACAAGGACTTCTACGCGGTCCTCGGCGTCGACAAGAAGGCGTCCGACGCCGACCTGAAGAAGACCTACCGCAAGCTCGCGCGGCAGTTCCACCCGGACTCCAACCCGGGTGACGCTGCGGCCGAGGCGAAGTTCAAGGAGATCAGCGAGGCCTACTCGGTGCTCTCCGACAAGGAACAGCGCGCCGAGTACGACCAGGTCCGTGCCATGGGTTCGGGCGCCCGCTTCACCGCGGGTGGCCCGGGTCAGGGCGGCGGGTTCGAGGACGTCTTCGGCGGGATGTTCGGTGGCGGCGGCCAGCCCGGCGGCGGCGGACAGCGCGTCCGCTTCGGCCAGGGTGGCGGCTTCGAGGACATCCTCGGCGGCATGTTCGGTGGCGGCGCCGGCGGGGCTGGTTTCGGCCAGCCCTCCGGCGGCTACCGCGGCTTCGGTGGTCCGTCCAAGGGCCGTGACGTCACCGCGTCGACGACCCTGGACTTCACGACGGCCATCGCCGGCGACACGATCAAGCTGTCGCAGGGCAACGGCCGGCCGGTCAACGTCCGGATCCCGGCGGGTGTCGCCGACGGGCAGAAGATCCGGTTGCGTGGTCGGGGCGAGCCCTCGCCCGACGGCGGCGACGCCGGTGACCTGGTCGTGCTCGTGCACGTCCGCAAGCACCCGGTCTTCGAGCGCGACGGGCAGCACCTCCGCGTGGATGTCCCCGTGACGTTCGTCGAGGCAGCGCTCGGTGCCACGATCCAGGTGCCCACGCTCGGCGGCGAGCCCGTCAAGCTCCGGGTCGCGCCGGGCACGCCCTCCGGTCGGGTCCTCCGGGTCAAGGGACGCGGCGTCGCGACGAAGGACGGCACGGGCGACCTGCTCGCCACCGTCCAGGTCGCGGTGCCCTCGCACCTGTCGGACAAGGCACGCGATGCCGTCGAGGCACTCGCCGCCGCACTGCCCGACGAGGACCCCCGTGAGGACCTGCTCGCCAAGGCGCGCAGCTAGCAGCACCAGCAGAACCGACTGGAGGCTCGGTGCGGCTCCGTCAGGAACCGCACCGAGCCTCCAGTCTGGTTTCCAGGACCACGCGAACGACGGAAAGGACAACCCCATGACCGACATGGACGAGAACTCGCCCGTCTTCGCGATCGCGGTCGCCGCGGAGCTGGCGGAGATGCACCCGCAGACGCTGCGGCAGTACGACCGGCTCGGCCTGGTCGTGCCGGGGCGGACGCGCGGTGGGTCGCGTCGGTACTCCATGCGGGACGTCGTGCAGCTGCGCGAGATCGCGCGGCTCGGTTCCGAGGGGGTGTCCCTCGAGGGCATCCGGCGGGTGCTGGAACTCGAGAACGAGAACAAGACGCTGCGCGACCGGGTGCGCGAACTCGAGCGGGCGCTCGCGGACCAGCTGATCAGCCGCCCGGGTGCACGCGTGTTCGCGGCGACGGCCAGTGGTGCGGCCATCTCACTGCGCGCCGGTGCCCGGCCGCAGCGGAACACGCAGATCGTGTTGTACCGCGGACCGCACTGACCGTCAGGTCCCCTGCACCGGTCGTGAGTGGCGACCACCCGTGTCCGGGTCGACGACGAGCCGTTCCGGCCCCGACGCGGCGTCGTACCGGTAGTCGTACGCAGACCGTCGGGCGGGCTTCGCCATCGTCATGATCGACCCGACTGCGGCGCACCCGACGTCTGCGAGCGCCGCTCGGGCGCCGGCCAGCTGCTTCCGCGTGGTCCGGTGCATCGAGGCGACGAGCAGTGCGCCGCCCGTCAGCTTCGTGAGCACCGCGGCGTCGGCCACCGGCAGGAGCGGCGGGGCGTCCACGAGCACGACGTCGTAACGGCGCTCGAGTTCAGCGATGACGGCGGCCATCGCGTCACTGCCGAGGAGTTCGGTCGGGTTCGGAGGGATGGCCCCGGACGGCAGGACGGCCAACCCGTCGCGGCCCCACGGTTGCAGGGCGTCGTCGAGCTCCAGGCGGGCGATGAGCACGTCGGTCAGACCAGCGGAGCCCTCGACGCCCATGACGTCCGCGATGCGCGGCCGACGGAGGTCGGCGTCGACGAGGACCACCCGGAGACCGTTCTCGGCGAGCGCGAGTGCGGTGTTGGCGATCGTGGTCGTCTTGCCCTCGCCCGGGATGGAGGACGTGACGACGAAGCTCCGGGTCGGTCGCCCGATCTCGAGGAACTGCAGGTTCATCCGGAGGCGGCGGAACGTCTCGGCGCCGGGGCTGGTTGGTTCCCCCCGCAGGATCAGGGGGTCCTGCCGCATCGACTTGTCGTAGGGGATCTCCCCGACGGCGGGTGCGCCACTGATCGACTCGACGTCTGCGCGGGAGTCCAGGCGGTTGTCGAGCGTCGCACGCAGCGCCGCGATCGCGAAGCCGAGCAGGAGCCCGATCGCCAGGCCGCCGGCGACGTTGGCCACCGGCTTCGGTGACGATGCCGTGGTCGGCGCGACGGCTGGTTCGATCGTGCTGATCCGGAACGGACTCGTGCCCTCCACGGGTTCCTCGAGCTCGTCGGTCACGACGTGGGCCAGGCTCGTCCCGATCCCGTTCGCGATCGCCGCCGCCCGCTCCGGGTCGTCGTCCGACACCGTCACGTTGACGAGCACGCTGTCGATCGGCGACTGCGCAGAGACCCGCTTCGCCAGGCGCTCCGGCGTGGTGTCGATGCCGAGGTCCTCGATCACGGGTCGGAGCACCCTGGCGCTCACCGCGACGTTGGCGAAGGACTGCACCTTCTGCTCGGCCGCGGTCCCGCCCTGCGCGAGCTCCGAGGAGTTCGCTGCGCCGGGGACCGACACGTAGAGCGACGTCGAGGCCTCGTAGGTGGGCTCCTGGACAGCGGCGAGGACCCAGCCCCCCGCGCCACCGACCAGGGTCGCGGCGAGGAGCACGAGCCATCCTCGGCGCAGGATGCGGATGATCGATTCGAAGTCCATCGGGTTCCTCTGATCAGGTCGGTATTGCAAACATTGTATATCACTACGCTGACGCAGCGGCAGGACGTTGCTCGACCACGTGCTCGTAGAGCTCGATGTGCTCCCGGACGGCTCGGTCGAGCGACAGCAGTTCCCGTTCGACGGGCGCCTGGGCGAGGAACGTCCGGGCTTGGTGCTCGTAGTCGACGAGACGTTCGCAGCCGAGGGTCAGCCACCGCTCGACGTCCTCGACGGCCGGCAGCTCGTGGCCGACCGGGACCTGCTCGCAGGCAGCGGCGACGTCGAACATGTGGACGGGGAGACCGCTGATGACGGCCTCTCCCGCCACGGTCGACTGCCCCTCGCGGTACGACGGCAGCACGAGCATGTGCGCGCGACGCATCTCCTCGCCGATGCCGGCGCGGTCGCGGGAGCCGACGTAGTGCACGTCCTGCGCGACACCGAGCCGCTCAGCCTCGGCTTCGAGTTCGAGCCGCAGCGTCTCCCGGTGCGACACGACCCGGAGGACTGCGCGGTCGCCCGACTGTCGGATCCGCTGCAGGAGCCGCAGCGCCAGGTGCACGCGCTTGAACTCGACCAGCTGACCGACGTACAGCAGCTCCCAGGGCTCCCCCGCGGCGGGACGGACCCGCGGCACCGCCGAGAAGTGTTCGACGTCGAGCGCGTTCCTGATCACGACGACCTTGTCCTCGGCGATCCGGCCACCGAGTCGCCGACGCTCGTCCTCGGTGAAGACCACGACACGGTCCGCCCGACGTTCGGTGGCGCGGAGCGCGATCCGGTGGTGCACGGGCTTCCAGCCGCTGAAGTGCGGTGTGAAGACGACGCGCGCGCTCGGCGTGACCAGGGACCGCACGCACGCGTTCATCAGGTGGTTGAGGTGCACGACGTCGTAGCGGCTCCAGTCCCCGCGGAAGCGCGGCGCCGCGGTCGTCACGTCGACGCCGGCCCGTGCGAGCCCGGCCGCGAGGAGCGAGTCGGGCGTCTCTGCCATGTGCGTGGCGCGGTACTCCTGGGTCTGGGCGAAGATGCCGCTGAGCATGAGGACCTTCATGTGGTGGGCCTTCCGGTGAGGGAACGAGTGGTCTGGTGTCGCGGAGGGGCCGGTTCGACCGCGGTCGTCGGGACGAACGGCTGGCGAGGGCCGAGCGCACGCGAGGGGAGCACCGACCCCACCGCGACGAGGAAGAGCGGTGGGAGGGCGTAGCAGAGGAGGTTCTGGAAGATCGAGTACGTCCCGACGGCGCTCGGCTGGGACACCCAGAGCGCCACGATGGCCGCTGCGTACGCGGCGGGGAACGACTGCAGCCGTGTCCGCATCCGGTCGCTCAGGAGCATGAGCAGACCGAAGACGAGCCCCACCCCGAAGACCCCGGGCACACCGAACGACAGGTAGCCCTCGAACCACGTCGGCACGAGCTGGTCCCGGCCGACGAAGCTGTGGTAGACCGCGTGGTTGAACAGGGCGACGCCTGACTGCAGTCGCCACTCGTCAGGGATCCCCGGCACCGGGCCGAGCAGGGAGAGGACGAACGTCCACGGGGTGAAGGCGCCGGTCTCCGCGGCCCACGGCATCGCCCCGGAGAGCTGCATCGGGCTGGCCGCGTACACCAGGACCGACTGCAGCGCCGGGACGACGCCCACCTCGGGCGCCTCGAGACCGGTGCGCTCGAGCCAGAGCGTCGACCTCAGCGTGCCGGCGCCGAAGAAGAACGCCCCGAGCACCGCCACGGCAGCGACCGACGGGACCAGGCGGATGCGCCGGCTGCTCCGGTCGAGGAGGACGAACACGAGCGCGATCACCGCGAAGGCCATCACGGCGCGACGGAGTCCGTAGGAGCCGAGCGCGAACACGACCGAGCCGAGGAGCGGGAGCACGAGCCACCACGTGGACGAGCCCGCGCGGTGCCGCTTCCGCATGAGCATCGCGAGACCGATGAAGAGGAGGGGACGAGCGACCTCGGAGAAGAAGGTGATCGGTCCCTTCGGTACGACGTCGTTCCGCTGCAGGCCGTCGATGTCACCGGCGAGGAACGACGTGACCGATGCGACGTCGGGGAACCGGAGGACCAGACCGACCAGGCCGAGCGCGATGAACACCGCGGGCGTGAGCGGTCCGTCGACCAGCGGTGGCACCGTGACCAGTGGGGACCGCACGGCGGCTCCCGTCGCCCGACGTGTCCGGTCGCCCGCCGCGGCGGCCAGGGCCCCGGCGGTCGCTCGCGTGACGACCACCGTCGCCGCGAACGCCAGACCGAGGTACAGGACGACGGTCGCGTCCGCGTAGGTGCCGGGGCGCCAGAAGAAGTTCCCGCCGGACCCGAACCACTGGATGATGACGGGCGCGACACAGCCACGGAGGGACTCCCACCCGAGGAAGAGCGTCAGCGCGTCGACGCGCAGACCGGTCCGCGATGCCCGGGAGACCTCGATGCCCGCGAGGACGACGACGGACTGCAGGAGGACGGGGAGCACGAAGGGACCGGCAGGACCCCCGACGAGGCAGGCCTGTGCCAGGGAGAGCGTCGCCGCGATGACGACGACCCCGCGCAGCAGCCAGTGCACCGTGGCACGGCTGGACCGCACCACGTCGGACTCGGTCATCGGACAGTCTCCGGGACCCGGCTGGTCGGCCTGCGCAGTCCGACGAAGCGCGTCGCGATGCCCGCGACGTTGGCGACGGCGGACGCCAGCACGACGAGGACGGCGCCGTGCATGCCGGTCGGCCCGACGGAGGCGACGAGGACACCGATGACCGTCACCACGAGGCTCGCCGCATCGGCGACGACCCAGGTCCGCCACCGCCGCTGGGCGACGCAGACCTGCCCGAGGCCGATGAGCACCGCTCGGAGCGACGTCGCCGTGAGGACCGCGGCCAGCATCCACCAGAGTCCGTCGTAGCGGTCGGTGAGCGACGGGAACCCGAGGGCCATCACGCCTGCAGCCAGGAGCGAGCCGACGACGGAGAGCCCGGCGAGCATCCCGACGAAGGACCGCGGCGTCCACTGGTTCGCGGAGAGCCCTGGGGCGGCCAGCTGTCCGATGACCGTCTTGCCGAAGTACACCGGGGCGAGCGTCACGACGGAGGCGAAGCGCAGTGCGACGCCGTACGCGCCGAGCCCGAGGGCACCACCGATCGCTCCGATCGCCCAGAGCACCACCCAGTTGGCCACCTGACCGAGGACGTTCGCCACCAGACCGGCGTGCAGTCCGTCCGCGGACCGGTCCGGAGCTGCAGGCGCAGGGCCCGCAAGCCCCGTCAGGGTCGTCGTCGCCCGCCGGTGGTTCGTGGCGAGCACGATGGCGGCGACCGCGATCAGGACGTCGGTCGCGAGCAGTCCGACCGTGGCCCACCACGGGCCGGACACCACCCCCAGGACGAGCGCGAGCGCTGCACCGGCGACGGCCCGGACCGCGTCCGTCCACGACGCGGTGCGGTACCGGCCGCTGCCGGCGAGCACCGCGACGACGGTCTCGCCGACCGGGAGCGCGGCGCTCATGACCCCGATGGCGACGAGCATCGGGAGCCGCTCGGGGGTGACACCGACGACGAGGAAGTACCCGACGGGCACGGCGAGCGACGAGACCACGAGGTTGACGAGCAGGGCGCGACGGCGTGCGCGGAGCAGCGTGGCGAGGATGGCCCACACCCCGAGGGCACCGTCGCGTGTGGCGCGGGCAGCCGCTGCGTTCGACGACGCCCCCATCGAGGACGCGGTGATGCTCGCGAGGCCGAAGACGAGCACCTGGAGGGTGGAGAACCGACCGTAGTCGGCCGGCGAGACGACGGCAGCCATGGCGGCGAGCGCGAGGAACTGCACGCCGCGTCCGCCGAACGCCGGCAGCGTCACGCGGAGCAGGTGCGCAGAGCGCTGGGCGACAGCTCGCCACTTCGTGGAAGGCACGTGGTCTCCTGATCAGGACGGGAACATCGAGCATAGCATCTGATATGTCATACTCGAACGATGTCCACACCGCCGAGAGTGTCCGTGATCGTCCCCACCGTCCGTGTCGACGACTGGCTCCGTGCAGCCCTGCAGTCCTTGCTCGCGCAGACCGCGGAACTCGAGGTCGTCGTGGTGCTGGACGGCGTCGAGGACACCACCGGGATGCCCCGCCACGAGTGCGTGCGGACCGTCACGCTGCCGCAGCGCTCCGGGTCCGCCGCCGCCATCAACGCCGGCACGGCCGTCGCGCGTGGCGAGTTCATCGGCCGCCTCGACGCCGACGACCTGGCCGAACCAGGTCGTGTCGCCGCGCAGGTCGCGCTCCTCGACGCCGACCCCGGCATCGTCGCCGTCGGCACCGCCGCCACGGTCATCGACGACGCCGGGAACACCGTCGGGGCCATTGATCCCCCCGCCGGCACCGACCTCGCGAGGGGGCTGCTCCGGAAGAACCTCGTCGTGCACTCCTCCGTCCTCATCCGGCGCTCGGCACTGGTGTCCGTGGGCGGGTACGACACCCGATGCGTCCGGATGCAGGACTACGACCTGTGGCTCCGTCTCGCACGGGTCGGACGCGTGACGAACCTCCCTGGACGCCTCACGCGGTACCGCGTCCACGCGACGATGCACAGCCGGGAGACCAGCCCCTTCAGCGCCTCAGCGACGCGGATCCGCGCCTCCCGCCTCGCCCTCGCGCGCCACCTCGGCCGGTCCGTCGCCGGCCAGACGCTGCGCAACCTCGCGTGGACCGCGTCGCAGTCGGCCCGCCACTGGGGCCTGCGCCGCCCGCGATACCTCACCCGCTGACCCGAACGACGACCTCAGGAGGACCCGCCATGACCCACCCACGTTCCGGCACGCTCATCGTCAAGACCGACATCGCGCTCGACGTCATGCTCCGTGACCAGCTCCGGTACCTCGACTCCACGGAGCTGGCGCCCGTGCGCGTCGCGTCCGACGACACCGGACGGCTCGGACGCGTCCGGGCGCGCGAGGGCGTCGACTCCCACGTCATCTCGCTCGAGCGCGAACCGTCGCCCATCGCCGACCTGCGCGGACTGGTCCAGCTGATCGCGCTGATGCGACGCCTCCGGCCGTACCGCGTCGTCTACGGCACCCCGAAGGCGACCCTGCTCGCCGGCCTCGCGGCGCGGATCTGCCGCGTGCCGGTGAGGATCCAGGTCCTGCACTGCCTCCGGCTGGAGACGACGAGCGGACTGTTCCGCCGGTTCCTCCTGATGACCGAGCGGCTCGCCCTGGCACTGTCGACGCACACGGTCGCGGTCAGCCACGGGCTGCGCTCGCGCCTCGCGGAACTGGGGGTCGACGTGGCGCGCGTCGACGTCATCGGGAAGGGGTCAGTGGTCGGGGTCGACGGGCAGCGTGCTCGCCGGATCGGTGAGGACGCCGCACTCCGCCGCGAGCAACGTCGTGCGCTCGGTGTCCGTCCCGACGAACTCGTCGTCGGGTTCGTCGGACGAGTCACCCGCGACAAGGGGATCGAGGAGCTGGTCCGGGCGGTCGCGGCACTCCGGGACGAGGGCCTGCCCCTCCGCCTCGCCCTGATCGGACCCGACGAGGGCACGGACGCGCTGGACGCCGACGTCCGTGGACTCCTCGGCAGGCCGTGGGTCACGAGCACCGGGAACCTGACGGACCCGGCGGAGGTGTTCGCCGCCTTCGACGTGTTCTGCCTGCCGTCCCACCGCGAGGGGCTGCCGACCGTCGTCCTCGAAGCCTGGGCGACGGGGATCCCCGTGGTCGTGACCGACTGCACCGGGATCCGGGACCTGGTCGTCGACGGGCAGACCGGCGTGGTCGTGCCCACGGGCGACCACCGCGCGCTCGCCGCAGGACTCCGCGGCGTGCTCGGTGACGAGGCGCTCGGTGCGCGTCTCCGTGCTGCGGGTCGTGACGAGGTCGAGCAGCACTTCGACCGCACCGGTGTCTGGGAACGGTGCGCGCAGTACTTCCTGGACGCCAGGCCCCGCTGAGACAGGATGCCCGTCCTGGCGCGGGACGGGCATCCGCCGCATCAGGCGGCCGGCAGCCCGACGAGCGCCGACGGCTCGTGACGCTCCGATGCACCCGCGGCCGACCACGCCGACGACACCGCTTCCGTGATCGAGCAGCTCGCAGACCAGTCGAGCAGTCGGACCGCACGCTCGACATCGGCCACCACGATCGCCGGGTCGCCCGACCGTGCGGGGGCGTCCTGCGTCGCGATCCGGATGCCGGTGACCGCCTCGGCGATCTCCACCACACGGCGGACGGACGTGCCGGTCCCCGTCCCGATGTTGAACGCGTGGGCACCCGAGGTGGACTCGAGGTGGTCGAGCGCGGCGACGTGCGCGCGGGCGAGGTCCAGCACGTGGACGAAGTCCCGGACACAGGTGCCGTCGGGTGTCGGGTGGTCGGTCCCGAACACCGGGACGGTCCGACCCTGCCGCGCCGCCCGGAGGACGATCGGGATGAGGTTCGCGACGCCGTCGTCCGCGAGCTCCGGCCACCCGGCGCCAGCGACGTTGAAGTAGCGCAGGTTCGCCGCACGCAGGCCCCATGCCCGTGCCGCGTTCTCGGTCATCCACTCGCCGATGAGCTTCGACTGCCCGTACGGGTTGGCTGGCGCGCAGCGGTGGTCCTCGGCCACGAGCGGCTCCGTCGTCTCGCCGTAGACCGCGGCGGACGACGAGAACACCAGGCGATCGACACCCACGCGCTCCATCGCGGCGAGCAGGGTCACGAGGCCGCCCACGTTGCGGTCCATGTAGCGCGTCGGGAACGCCATCGACTCGCCGACCTGCTTCATGGCAGCGAGGTGGACGACGTCGGTGACGCCGTGGTCGACGAGCCCCCGCTCGAGGACGTCGGACGCGGCGGCAGATGCGAGGTCGACCCGGAGGTCGAGTGGGGCACCGAGCCGACGCGCTGCGCCGGTGGAGAGGTCGTCGAGGGTCACGACGCGATCACCCCGGTCACGGAGGACACGAGCGACGTGGGAGCCGATGTAGCCGGCCGCGCCGGTGACGAGGACGGTCTTCAGAGGGCGCAGGAGAACGGACATCAAACCAGTGTACCAACATGTGATATTGCAACACCACGGTACGTCTTGAGCTAGGGCAGTAGTGTCGACCCCGTGCGCTGGAGTCGAGTGAACTGGCCCTCGGTGGGCTACGTGTCCCTCGAGGACTTCGACGGACAGCCCGAGCACATCGCACGGCTGCTCGTGGACGCTCCTCCTCCGGTCGCAGCCCTCGCCACCGTGCGCTGGACCGACGCCCGGGTCGCGACCCTGCGCAGCGAAGCGGCACACCGACACGCCTCTGATGCCCCGACGGACGCGGCAGACGACGGGACGACCGACACCACCGCGATCCCGGGGCACGGCCTGCCCGACCCGGTGGTCGTGCACGCCGAGGTCGTCGTCCGGAACGACGAGGTGCTCGACACCGCCGACGGACTCTGGCGGCGCTGGAACCATGCCCGTGTGACCCTGCGCTTCGACGACGCCGTGATCGACCCGCCCGACGTGGACGCCGGCGCGGTGCTGGCCGGGGACGCCCACATCGCCCGCGGCGAGCTCGACCACGTGACCGGTGCGGACGCCTGGGAACTGCGGCTGCTCGTCTCCCCCGTCGGCGAGGTCGCGATCCGGTTCCGGGACGCCCAGGTCTCGGTGCGCAGCGTCGACGAGTCCGACTACGACGTGCTCGGCGACCGCCCGACACGCGGCTGGCACGGCCCGGTGCCCGACGGCTGGGTGGAGTGGGCGACCGAGGGCGTCCGCGCCGCCGCGTACGGCGACCTCGGTGGGCTGCACCTCGCCGACGACGCCAGCGACGTCGACGACGTCGACCCGCGATGGGGCTTCGCCCCGCTGCACGCCGCCGCGTGGTTCGACCGGCCCGAGATGCTCGAGGAGCTCCTCCGCCGCGGGGCGACGCTCGCCCTGGTGGACTCCGAGGGGCGGACGCCGCTGACGCTGGCGGTCGACCGCGACGCCCGGCGGGCACTCCGGGTCCTGATCGCGGCGGGCGCCGACCTGGAGGCTCGGGACAGTGACGGCACCACCCCGGTCGTCCGCGCTGCATGGGGTGGCCACGCGGAGGTCGTGCGGGCCCTCGCCGCCGCGGGTGCCGACGTCCGGGCCCGGGGCTCGCGCGGTGCGACCCTGCTCATCGCGGCGGTCGACTCCGCGGACGTGGACACGGTCCGCGCGGTGCTCGCCCTGGACGTGGACCGTGCCGCCGAGGACGACGAGGGCTCCACCGCCGCGGACCGCGCTGGGCTCCTCCGCGACGGCGCGATCACGGCCCTGCTCGCCGCGGACGCGACCGACTAGCGACCCGACCCGACCCGACCGGGCACCCGACACGAGGCACCGGGGCCGGCCACGGCCGGACCGAGCCGGCGCGACGGACGCGGGACGAGCCTCCCGTCAGACGGTCAGGGCGTTGGCGGACGCGACGCCGCCGTACCAGTGCGCCGAGGGCTTCGGGGTGCGCGCGAAGGTCTCGCGGTCCCACGCGACGAGACCGAAGGTCGGCCGGAAGCCGGACGCCCACTCGTAGTTGTCGAGCAGCGACCAGTGCTGGTAGCCGCGGACGTCGATGCCGTCCTCGATGCAGCGGTGGACGCCCTCGAGCGCACCCTGCGTGTAGGCGATGCGGCGGGTGTCGTCCGCGGTGGCGATTCCGTTCTCGGTGACCATGACCGGCACGTGACCGGACAGCTCCCAGGCGCTGCGGATGCCGGCCGCAGCGGCCTCGGGCCAGAACTCCCAGCCGGTCAACGTGGTCTCGACGTCGTCCGAGACGGGCAGCGGGCCGTCGGTGCCGATGAACGTGCGTGTGTAGGCCTGGACGCCGACGAAGTCGTCGCCCGCGGACTGCTCCAGGTACCAGTCGTCACGCGGGTACCCGTACTCGCGGAGCTTCTCGGCCGAGCCCGGCTGGTCGGTCTCCTGGAACGCCTGGGTCGCGATGGTCCACCCGGACTGGAGGCCCGACACCTGTCCCAGGACCTCGCGCGACCGCTTGTGGCTGGCCAGCAGAGCGTCGGCCACCTGCAGGTCCGGGTTCGGCAGGCCGAAGGCCACCAGGTTGGCTGCGTCCTCGCCGCCGGCGAGCATCGCGGCGATGTTCGGCTCGTTGATCGTGCAGACGTAGCGGACGCCGTCCTGCACGACGGGGAGCGCGGCCTCGGTGTACCGGGCGAACAGGTCGGCGGCGTCGGGGGCACGCCAGAAGCCGTCGCGTTCGAACCAGCGCGGCACGGTGAAGTGCATGAGGGTGACGATCGGCTCGATGCCGGACTCGTGGCAGGCCTCGACCATGCGGCGGTAGTGGTCGACCTCGGCGCGGCTGACGAACCCGCGCTCGGGCTCGATGCGTGACCACTCGATGCTGAACCGGTAGGAGTTCAGGCCGAGGTCGGCGGCGATCCGGATGTCCTCGCGGTAGCGGTGGTAGCTGTCGGCCGCGTCGCCGGAGGGCTCGACGATCGTGGTGTCCGGTTCGTGCTCGTGCACCCACCAGTTGCTGTTGACGTTGTTGCCCTCGATCTGGTGGGCAGCCGTGGCGGCACCCCAGAGGAAGCCGTCGGGGAAGTGCAGCGAAACGATGATGGTGCCTTTCAGTGGGCGGACAGGAACCGGTCGAAGACCTCGACGGTCCCCTGCGGGTTCTCGATCTGGGGGCCGTGCCAGCTCTCCGGGATCACGACGTACTCGGCGCCGGTGTCCTCGGCCATGGCCCGCTGCCACGGGATCGGCCAGGCGCCGTCCCACTCCCCGTGCGTGACGAGGACGGGGAGCCCGGTGGCGCGGAGTTCGGCGGAGCTGTCGGTGTGGTCCTCGAGGATGTGGCCGCCGGCGACGATGCTCAGGGGGCTCGTGGCATCGAAGCGCTCGCGGACCATGCGCACGTCGTCGGGCAGCTCCTCGTCGGGGCGGTAGGCCCAGAGCGGGTTCGTGGCGTCGAACAGCGTGCGGTTGTTCCCGCCGGTGTCGTGCATGATCGTCAGCTCGGTGACCTTCCGGTACGGCCAGCCGTACGGGCCGGAGCAGAACTGCACGACGTCGCGGAAGGCGCTCGGGTCCTGGATCGCGGCGGCGCGGACGATCACCCCGCCGAGCGAGTGCCCGACCAGGTGCACGGGAGCGCCGTCGTCGAGCAACCGGGCGACCCGGACCACGTCGGCGGCCTCTTCTTCCAAGGCGTGGTCCCGGGGTTCGGTCGGCGCCACGGAGTCGGCCTGGCCGCGGCGGCTGATCGCGACCGCGGTCCAGCCGGCGTCACGGAGCAGGGGCATGAACGTGCGCCAGTCCTCCTTCGAGCCGGTGTACCCGGGGACGACGAGCACGACGCCCTTCGACGGGCCCGTCGGGACGACGCGGTAGGCGGTGAGCCGGCCGACGGGCAGGTCGATGCCGACGACGTCGACGCCCTCGGGGGTGGGCAGGTGGCCGAACGGCGGGACGGCGGGGAACGCGTGCAGGTTCGTCATGCCGACAGCCTTCTCCGGGGATTGGGCACGGCGTCCAGCAGCGCGACCGTGTAGTCGTCCTGCGGGTGCTGCAGCACGTCGGCGGTCCGACCCCGCTCGACCACAGCGCCGTCGTGAAGCACCATGATGTCGTCGGTGATGAGCCGGGCGCTCAACAGGTCGTGCGTGATGTAGAGGAGCGAGACGCCCCACTGCTCGCGCAGGTCCTCGAGGAGTGCGAGCACCCCGGCACGCAGGGTCACGTCGAGCATCGAGACCGGCTCGTCGGCGATGATCACCTGCGGGTCACTCGCGAGCGCCCGGGCGATGACGACGCGCTGCCGCTGCCCGCCGGAGAGCTGGTGCGGGAGCTTCTGCGCGAACTGCTCCACGGGCGTCAGGCCCACGGTCTCGAGGAGCTCGAGCACGCGGCGTCGGGCGTCCTTGCCGCGCAGCCCGGTGTAGTTCACGACCGGACGGGTGAGCGTGTACTCCACCGTGTGCAGCGGGTTGAGCGCCGAGTACGGGTCCTGGAACACCATCTGCACCTCGGAGCGCAGGTCGCGCATGCCCCGACGGCCGAGCTTCGCCACGTCGAGGTCACCGAACCGGACGGTGCCCGAGCTCGGCTTCTCGACGCCGGTGAGCAGCTTCGCGATGGTCGACTTGCCGGAGCCCGACTGGCCGACGAGTGCGAGGGACTGCCCCGGTTCGAGCGTGAACGACACGTCGCGGACGGCCCGCACCGGATCCTCGCCACGACGGGGCGGGGCGTAGGTCTTCACGAGGTGGTCGACGACGATCGGGTTCCGCGCCGCGCTGCGCTCGCGCGAGCCGACCGTGGCGTGGGAGGTGGTGGCCTCCTGCCGCTTCTCGCCGTGTTCCGCACGGAGCGAGCGGTCCGGGAACCCGGGCAGGGACACGACCGACGCCCTCGGGTCGGCGTAGTGCGACAGGAGCATCTGCGTGTACGGGTCCTGCGGGGCACGGAGCACCTCGCGCGACCCGCCGTCCTCGACGATCCGGCCCTCGTGCATGACGAGGACGCGCTCGGTGGCCTCGAGCACGATGCCGAGGTCGTGGCTGATGAGCACCGCCGTGAAGCCCTCGGCACGCTGCAGCTCGATGATCGTGTCCATCACCGCGTGCTGCACGAGGACGTCGAGCGCCGTGGTCGGCTCGTCGAACACCATGAGCTGCGGTTCGAGCGACAGCGCCAGGGCGATCGACACGCGCTGCCGCATGCCGCCGGACAGCTCGCCGGGGAACCGCGCCAGCATCGAGTCGGGCAGCTTCACCTTGCCGACGAGCTCCCGCATCCGGCTGTCCCACCGCTCGCGCGGCACGTGGCCGTGGGCCTTGAAGACGTCGATGAAGTGGTTGCGGATCGTGCGCACCGGGTTGAGCGCGTTCATGCCCGACTGCAGCACCATCGCGAAGCCGCCCTGGCGCTGCTGCCGGAGCTCCTCGTCGCCGAGGTCGCGGATGTCCTTCCCCGCGAACACGATGCTGCCGCCGTTCGTCCGCGCCGGGGGCTTCTGCAGCCGGGTCAGCGCGTAGCCGAGCGTCGACTTGCCGGAGCCGGACTCGCCGACCAGGCCGACGAACTCGCCCTTCCGCAGGGAGAACGACACGTGGTCGACCGCCTGGACGGCGGTCTGGCCGGACGACTCGTAGACGACCGACAGGTCGCGGACGTCCAGCAGGACGTCACCGGCGGTGGACCCGCCGGACGGGAGGCTCGTGGCGGCGCCGGTGGGGGCCTCCAGTCCGGTGGTGGGGACGGGACGTGCACCGCTCATGCGGTCGCCTCCTTGCGCTTCGGGCGCGCGCCTTCGCGCAGACGCGGGTTCGACACGGCGTCGACGCCGAAGTTGATCAGGGTGAGGCTCATCGCGAGGAGGGCGATGCAGAGCCCGGGGGCGAACAGCAGGATCCACTGGCCGGTGAGCAGCGCGTTCGAGTTCTGCGCCCAGTAGAGGATCGTGCCCCAGCTGACGATCGAGGAGTCGCCGAGGCCGAGGAACTCCAGGCCGGCCTCGGCCAGGATCGCGCTCGTGGCGGCGCCGAAGAAGCTGCCGACGATGAGGCTCGTCATGTTCGGCAGGATCTCGCGGAAGACGATGCGGGTGGCACCCTCGCCGGAGAACTGCGCGGCCGTCACGAAGTCCCGACCACGGAGGGACTGCGTCTGACTGCGCAGGACGCGAGCGCCCCAGGCCCAGCCGGTGACGACGATCACCGCGATGATGACCGCGATGCCGCCGTTCTGCAGGTAGGCCGCGATGACGATCATGAGCGGCAGGCCCGGGATCACCAGGAACAGGTTCACGATGAAGCCGATGACCTCGGCGATCCAGCCACGGACGTAGCCCCAGCTGAGGCCGATCGCGACGGCGACGAGCGTGGAGAGGATGCCCGCGACCGCGCCGACCATGACCGAGATGCGGGCGCCGTAGATCAGCTGGGAGAGGACGTCCTCGCCGGCGGCGGTGGTGCCCATCCAGTGGGCCCACGTGGCGTCCTCGCTGCGCGGGAAGCCGTTCTGGCTGGCGCCGTACGGGGCGAGGAGGGGTGCCGCGATCGCCACGACGACGAACACCGCGAGGACGACGATGCCGATCCTGGCCTTGGTGTTCGACCAGACGACGCCGAACTGGCGGGCGGCGGACCTGAGCCTGGACGGGGCCTGCTGTTCCGGTGCGTCCTGCGTGCGGACTGCGACGGTTGCGTCGGGTGTGCTCGTGTTCGTCATCGGCGCGTCCTCGGGTCCAGGACGCCGTACAGCACGTCCACGATGAAGTTGGCGATGAGCACCGACACGGTGATCATCAGGAAGAGCGCCTGCATGAGCGGGTAGTCCTGCCCGATGACGGCGTTGAACAGCAGGTAGCCGATGCCCGGGTACCCGAACACCTGCTCGACGAGCACCGAGCCACCGACCACACCGCCGAGGGCCAGGCCGAAGCCGGTCAGGTTCGGCAGGATCGCGTTGCGGGCGGCGTAGCGGATGGCCACGGTGCGACCGCGCAGGCCGTTCGCCTCGGCGAAGGTGACGTAGTCGTCGCCGAGCGTGTTGATCATCGCGTTGCGCATGCCGATGATCCACCCGCCCAGGCTGGTCACCAGGATCGTCACCGCCGGCAGGACCGCGTGCTGCAGGGCGTCACCCGTGAACGCCAGGTTCAGGCCGGGGGTGGTCGTCGCCGAGTACGCGCCGGTGGTCGGGAACCAGTGCAGGACGTAGCCGAGGAAGAACAGCAGGAGCAGCGCCGTCCAGAAGTACGGGAACGTCGACATGAACGACCCCGACAGGGTGGGGAGCGAGTCGAGCCAGGTCCCCCGCTTCCAGGCCGCCGCGATGCCGATCAGGGTGCCGAGGACGAACGCCAGGATCGTCACGACCCCGACCAGGATCAGTGTGTACGGCAGGGCCTTGCCGACGAGGTCGCCGACGGGCTGCGGGTAGAACGTGTAGCTCGTGCCGAAGTCGAGGGTGACGACCTGGTGCAGGTAGCTGCCGTACTGGGCCCAGAGGCTGCCGGTCGGGACGCCGAGCTGGGCCTCGATGGCCTTCTTCGTGGCGTCGGTGACGGGGCCGTTCTGGCTGAGCTTCGCGAGGGCCGCGTCGCTCGGGCTGCCCGGCATGAGGCGCGGGAGCACGAAGTTCAGCGTGACCGCGGCCCAGAGGGTCAGGACGAAGAGGACGAGTTTCTGGAGGATGTACTTCACTTGCCCTGCTCGCTCTCGGTCGCGACGATCGCGCGCCCGGCGGCGCTGTCGCGCAGCCGGAGCTTGGTGAAGATGAGCAACGGCGCGGAGTCGTAGTTCTGCGGGGCCATGTACGGGTCCTCCGCGCTCGGCCAGCCGACGAACTTGCCGGTGTTGAACAGGCCCCAGAGCCCGCCGTGGTACATGCCGATGACGGGCAGCTGGTCGTACACGATGGTCTGCAGCTGGTCGAGGATCTCCTGCTGCCGCGTCGTGTCCGTGGTGGCCTTGTACTCGTCGAGCAGCCGCTGCGTCGCCGGGTCCCGGTAGCGCTCGTAGTTGTTCACGGTCGACTTGCCGACGGGCTGGTAGAAGTCGGTCGACATGAGCGAGTTGAACGCCTGGTAGACGTCGCCGTTGCCCATGCCGCCCATCGCCATCTCGAAGGTGCCGTTGTTGATGGCCTGCTGGTACCCGGCGGGCTGCGGCGCGCTGATCGACACCTTGACGCCGATGGCGGTGAGGTCGCGGCGGACCTCCTGCGCGGCGCGGAGCCAGTCGGCGTAGCCGTTCGCGGTCGTGATGGTGATCTCGAGCTGCTTGCCGTCCTTGACGATCTTCCCGCCCTGCTCGACCCACCCGGACTTCGCGAACGACGCCTTCGCCGCGGCGACGTCCTGCGTGACCATGCCCTTGTCGGGGATGTCGGGGTTCGCGTACCGCTCCTGGTTCGGCAGGATCAGGCCGGTCTGGGCCGCCGCGGTGAGGTTGCCCTCGGTGGCGGTCTCGGCGATGTCGTCACGGTCGAGCGCGAGGGAGATGCCCCGGCGGACGTTGACGTCGTCGTACGGCGCCTTCGTCAGGTTCGGGATGAGGCCGATCACGCCCCCCGGCGGGAACCAGTACGTGTTCGTGTCCGATGCGGCACCCCACGTGCCCTTGACGTCGGAGATGAACGAGTACGCCCAGTCGTAGCCGCGGGTGACGGTGTCGAGCTGCGTGTTCGTCGCCGGCAGGACGAGGTGCTTGATCGCGATCTTGCCCGCCTGCCAGTACCGCGGGTTCTTGTCCATCGAGTACTGCTGGTCGGAGTAGTTGCCGAGGACGAACGGCCCCGTGCCGACCGGGTTCGGGTCACGCCACGTCGTCGGGTCCTCGACCCTCCCCCAGTGGTGCTCGCCGAGGATGTACGTCTGGCCGATGATCGTCAGGCTCGGGACGTCGTCGGACTTCAGGTGGAAGACCACGTGGTCGCCCTGCTGCTCGACGGTGTCGATGTGCTGCCAGGCGCCCTTGACGTCCATCGCGGGGAACTTCTTGAGCAGCTCGAACGTGAAGACGACGTCGCGCGCGGTGAACGGCGTGCCGTCGGACCACTCGACGCCGGTGCGGATCGTCATGTCGATCGTCCGGGCGTCCGGCTGCTCCCACGAGCTGGCGAGCCAGGGGTTCCGCTTGCCGTCGAGGGGGTTGACCTCGATGAGGGGCTCGTACATCCACTTCGACGCCGTGCGGGCGTTCGTGATGTACGGGTTGAAGTTGCGGTCGAACAGCGGGTTGCCGTGGTCGGCGTTGATGAGCATCGTGTCCTTGCCGATGCTCGGGTCCGGCTCCGACCGGACCTGGATGCTGCAGCCGGTCGCCGCGAGGGCCACGACCGCGATGCCGGCGAGGGCTGCGACGAGGCGGCCGCGCCGCGTGTGCGGCGTGCTCCGCGACTCGCGCCTCGTGCGCCGTGGGGTGCGCTGTGGGGGAAGCGTCATTGCTCGGTCGACCTCCGTGTCGAGTGGGTACGAGGGTCAATGTATGCGCTTACATCACGCCGCGCAAGTCGTGGTGCTGCGGAGCAGCCGGCACTACAGGGTCGGGGGGCAGCTCTCGCGCAGGAGCACCTCGACGGGGAGCCGCACGGCACGCGGCGGCCCCTCGCGGCGCTCCAGCCGGTCGACGATCGCCACGACCGCGGCCCGCCCGAGCTCCCCCATCGGCTGGTGCACGGTGGTGAGCCTCGGCGTGGAGAACCGACCGGCGTCGATGCCGTCGAAGCCCGTCACGACGATGTCCTCCGGCACCCGGAGCCCCGCCGCGAGCACCGCGTCGAGCGCCCCCAGCGCGGACTGGTCGTTCGAGCAGACGATGGCCCGCGGTGGGGTGTCCGCCAGCAGTGCGACCGCCAGCTCCCGCGCCCGGCCCCGTCCGAAGTCGCCGTGCACGGTGCGGACGGAACGGGGCTCGACCCCGTGGTCGTCGAGCGCCTGGCGGAACCCCGCCGAGCGTTCCTGGTCGTCCGGGGAGTCGATCGGCCCCGCGACGTAGGCGATCGACCGGATGCCGAGCCGACCGATCACGTGTGCGGCCAGGGTGCGCATGCCCGCGGCGTTGTCGACGCTGACGGAGTCGAACCCGTGCGAGCGCCGGTCGTCCGCGAGCACCACCACGGGCACCCGGCGGGCGACGTGCTCGAGCAGCTCGTCCGGCACGGTCTGCGCCAGCACGGCGAGGCCGTCCACCCGCCCGGCGACGTCGTTCACGATGACGTCGCGGGAGGGGCCGCGCCCGGCGGCGACCATGAGGGCGAGGCCGCGCTGCCAGGCCTCGGTCTCGGCGCCGCGGAGCACCTCGTCGAAGTACAGGTTGGACGCGAACGGCTGCGTCACGTGTCGGCGGTCGTCGACGACCCGCACCCCGCCGTCCGTCACGAGCCCCGGTCGCTCGTCCGGCACCACGTCGAACCCGGGCAGCAGGAGTCCGATCACGCCGGTCCGCTTGCCCGCCAATGCCCGGGCGTTCCCCGACGGCACGTAGCCGAGGTGCCGGATGGCAGCCTGCACGCGGTCGCGTGTGCCCTCGCGGACGGCGTCGGGTGTGCGGAGGACGCGGGAGACGGTGGCGATGGACACCCCGGAGGCGGCGGCGACGTCGTAGACCGTGGGAGGTGCGGTGCGCTGCTCGGCCAACCAGGGCCTCCCGTCCGTCCGCTCGTGCGCGCCGGAGGCGAGCCGCCCCGACCGCCGACCATCCTAGGCACCCCGTCTCGACACACTTCTCCACAACCGCTGCCAGGCCCTTGCGGCGGACGGCAGCAGCGGATCACACTGGGGCGACCTCAGTACGTCCCGTGAGGAAGCGCAACCAGCGGGCGGTGCCCGCATCGACGCGGGCCGAGCCCGCCTACGGGAAGGACGACACGAGATGTCACAGTCGACGCAGTCAGGACGCCGCGACGCGGTCAGGGTCAGCCTGGACGAAGCCGAGGTGCGCGAAGCACTCCTCGAACGCACGCACGAACCGCGGGAGGGCGCAGCCGCCTTCGCGCAGCTCGACGGCGCGGACGGGCGCACGCGCATCGAGTGAGCGGCGCCGCGGCCGGATCAGGACGCGGCACACGGCCATGGAGGCCCGGCTCGCCCCCGCAGGGCGGGTCGGGTCCCGCGCGCGGTCGCGTCCGGACACGAGCACGACTGTGCGGGGGCAGTTGCCCTCAGGCCGTGGGCGACGTCCGGTCGGTCGCGCCGATGATCGCCATGCCGGCACCGCGCAGTCGTCGGCGCTCCTGGGCGATCCAGGCGATCAGGCGGTCGTTCGTCCCGGCGACGTGCGCGGCGAGCAGGTCGGCCGCACGGTCGGCGTCCCCGGCCTGCACGGCGTCGAGGACGGCGCTGTGCTCGTCCCACGCGGCGTCGCGGGCCTCAGGCGTGCGGACCTCGATCCAGCGGGTGCGTTCGAGCCGGGTGAGGGCGTCGCCGATGGCGTCCGTGACGAACCGGTTGCCGCCGAGCGCCGCCAGGTCGAGGTGGAACGTCGAGCCCATCCGGATGCCGGCCTGCTGGTCGGGCGTCGGACGGAGGGCGTCGAGGTGCGCCCGGACCTCGGCGAGCGCTGCGGCGTCCGCCCGCTCGACGGCGAACCGGACGGCGGCGGGCTCGAGCACGCCACGGAGTTCGGCGAGCGAGGCGATCTCGTCGAGGTCGATCGGCGTGACCGTCCACGAGCGACCCTCGTGCAGGATGAGCCCCTCGCGTTCGAGCCGGGACAGGGCCGCGCGGACGGGGGTTCGCGACGCGTGGAACCGGGCTTCGAGCCCGCGTTCGGAGATGCGCTCCCCCGGCGCGATCTCGAGCGTCAGGATCGCGGCGCGCAGGTTGTCGTAGAGCTGGGCCGTCTGCGACACGGGCGCTGCGTCGGTCGGTTCGGTCACGACGGACCAGCGTAGCGGCGGAGCGGTCCGGATGGTATACCGTTTTGGTATACCAAACCGTTCCGCGACGAAACGACGGCCATGACCACGACTGCCTCCGCGCCCACGACCACCGCCCGCGCGTGGTCGATGCTCGCGCTCGGCGTGGCCGCACAGGCAGCGGGCACGCTCGTCGTCTCGGCCCCGGCCCTGCTCATCTCGTACCTGCACGCGCACGGCACACCCCTGCCGGTCGCCGGGGTGCTCGCCGCCGCGCCGACCTTCGGCATGGTGCTGACGCTCATCGCGTGGGGAGCGCTCACCGACCGGATCGGCGAGCGGGTCGTCATCGCGGGCGGGCTCGTCCTGACCACCCTCGCTGCGGTCGGTGCATGGCTGGCTGCGGGTGACCCGGTGCTGCTCGGCCTGGCGTTCCTGGCGGGCGGGATGACGAGCGCGTCGACGAACGCCGCCAGCGGACGGGTCGTGGTGGGGTGGTTCCCGAAGGAGCGGCGCGGCCTGGCGATGGGGATCCGGCAGATGTCGCAGCCGCTCGGCGTGACGCTCGCGGCGGTCACGGTGCCGCAGCTCGCCGAGACGTCCGGCATCCGGGCGGCCCTGGTGCTGCCCATCGTGCTGTGCGCGGTGCTCGCCGTGCTCTGTGCGATCGGCATCGCCAACCCGCCGCGACCGGCACGCAGTGACGCTCCCGCGGCCCACGTCGCCAACCCCTACCGGACGTCGGGCTTCCTGTGGCGGGTCCACGCGGTGTCCGTGCTGCTCGTGGTCCCGCAGTTCACGCTGTCGACGTACGGACTGGTGTGGCTCGTCGGGCTCGGGTGGCCCACGGCCGCGGCGGGGCTGCTCGTCGGGGCGTCGCAGTTCGTCGGGGCGATCGGGCGCATCCTCGTGGGGGTGTGGAGCGACCGGGCACGCTCCCGCGTCGGTCCGCTGCGGGTCGTCGCCGTGAGCGCGGCGGTCGTGATGGCCGTCATGGCGCTCGTCGACGTCTCCCACCTGGCGGGTGCCGCCGTGTTCCTCGTCGTGGCCACGAGTGTCACGGTCGCGGACAACGGGCTCGCGTACACGTCGGTCGCCGAGGCAGCGGGGCCGTTCTGGTCCGGCCGGGCCCTCGGCGCGCAGAACACCGGCCAGTTCATCGCGGCGAGCGCCGTCGGCCCGGGCATCGGTGCCCTGGTCGGGGTGCTCGGCTTCGCGGCGTCGTTCGGGATCGTGGCGGTGCTGCCGTTGCTGGCGCTGCCGTTGGTGCCGCGCTCCGACCGCTCGACCGGGTGAAGCCGGCGGGCGTTCCGACCCGAGACGTCCGCGGTGGCAGGTCGGATCGCGCGTGGAGGGTCGGGAGAACCCACCCTCGACGCACGATCCGACCTGCACCGCCCCGCGTCAGGCCGGGACGGCCGGGCCCACCCGCCACCGGAGCAGCGCTGACGCCGGTGCACCGCTCGGCAACGACGCGGCGTTGACGAGCACGAGCTCGGCGTCGGTCAGCACGATCGCCCGGACCAGGGCGCACACCGCGGGCACCTGCCCGAGCACCTCGACCCCGCCCGCCTGCTCGGGCGCCGTCGCCACCCAGGGTGCTGCGGCGAGGGCGTACAGCGTGCGGTCGCCGAGCGCCGCGGCGTCGAGAGCAACCACGGCCGCCTGTGCCTGCTGCAGCGCGTCGACCACGGGGCCGATCCCGCTGACGCTCTCGTTGTCGCCGCGGCCCTCGTGCGTGCGCAGGAGGTCCTGCACGTCGTGCCGCCGCGATGCGAGGACCCGCGCGAGTGCCAGGTCGACGTGCTGCACGAGCGCCTTCTCGGACGCGTCGTCGGCCCGCGGGTCGACGGCGACCTCGGTGACGAGCGCCCTGGTGGCCGCGGAGAGCTCTCCGCGCAGCAGTTCGCGGGCGCGGATGTCCCCCGCCACGACGATGAGCCGGGGCGAGGTGGTGCGGACGGCCTCCTCCAGCGCGGCGGCGACCTCACCGGCCGTCTGCTTCCAGATCTCCTCGGTGTGCTGCTGCCAGTGCGACTGCTTCCAGCCGTTCCCGGACTTGACCTTGTGCAGCGTGTCCGTGCGGCCCTGGACACGCTGCTCGTCCTCGGGGGCGCCGGACGGGGCGTGTCCGAGACGGTAGCCGCGGAAGCCACCGCCCTCGCGGCCGACCTGGACGACCAGGAACGGCAGGTCGAACGGGCGGTGTGCCAACAGCGGGAGCAGGTCGGGGACCGTGCCCGTGCCGACGGACTCCTGCCCGTGCAGGTGACCGGGGAGGACCTCGCTCAGCACGAGTTCGTCGTCGCGGACGAGCACGTAGCGGGCGACGGGCGCCGGGACGCCCGGCTGCTCGACGAGCTCCTCCTCGATGACCTCCACCGCCCGGCCCGAAGCGCCCTGCTGCTGCAGTCCGTCCGACACGGTGCGCCGCTGGAGCGCGGCGAGCCGACGGGGGTCCTCGCGGTTGCCGGAGGCGTCGACGTACGCCCAGGTCCAGGTGCCGGGAGCCTGCAGTGCCTCGACCAGGTCGGGCTGCAGCGCCGTTGTCTCACGCGTCGTCTGTGCCACCGTCCACCACCTCGTTCTCGGTCTCCTCGCCGGTCTCGGTCGTGAAGACGGTGTCGTCGCCGCCCACGGTGTCGCCGGCGACCGCGCCCCCGCCGATCGCGCCCCGGCCGTCCGTGTCCGTGACGACGTCGGCGTCGTCCTCGGGCAGGACGTCCGTGCTGTCGTCCTGCAGCTCGCCCTCGACCTCGCCGTCGTAGCCGGACGCCCGGAGCGTCTCGGCGTCGTCGGTGTCGTCGGGGACCGGCTCGGACTGCCGGAACTCCTCGACGTGGCTGTTGCTGCCGTGGCCCTGGACGATGCTCTGCGCCTCGTGCGCGAGCTGCTCGTCGAGCTCTGGCCGGTGGGTGGTGTTCCCGCGTTCAGCCATCAGTGCTCCTCCCGTTCGTGTCGCCGGTGGCGATCGCCGTCGGCGGCCTTCGTGCTTGCTCTGGGTCCCCACCGTCCGCGCTCCGAGCTGACGCCGTTCCAAGGTCGGAGCGAACACCCAGGCCCGAACACCCACCGCCACTCGGGTTCCGTGGTTTGCTGAGGCGCAACCCCGATCAATGACGAACCGGAGTGCAGGCAATGACGCCATCATCACGACCACCAATCACGAGACGCCAGCTCTTCGGGCTCGGCATCGGAGCGGCTGCGACGGGTCTCCTCGCCGGTTGCGCGGTGCCCGGCTCGACGAACGTCAACCGGGCGGCCCTCGTCCCCGCGGCGGCGAGCGGCGAGACCATCCAGCTCACCTACTGGGCCTGGCTCAAGGACCTGCAGAAGGTCTGCGACGTCTGGAACGCGAAGCACCCCGACGTGCAGGTCACGGCGAACTGGATCCCCGGCGGCAACAGCGGCGGGTACCAGAAGATGTACTCCGCGCTCGCGGCCGGTGGCGGGCCCGACATCGGCCAGGTCGAGCTCCGGCAGATCCCCGAGTTCATGCTCGCGAACGGCCTGGTCGACCTGGCCCGCTACGGCGCGAAGGACGTGCAGGACAAGTACGACGAAGCCGCCTGGGCCCAGGTCTCCTTCGTCGACGGCGTCTACGGCATCCCGCAGGACACCGGCCCGATGGGCTTCTACTACCAGACCGCGATCCTCGAGCAGGCCGGCGGTGAGCCCCCGACGACGTGGGACGAGTGGAAGGTCCTGGCCGACAAGGTCCGGGGCACCGGCAAGCAGAACTACCTCGAGGTCTTCCCGGTCGCCGACGCCTCACCGTTCGCGGCGTACGCGCAGCAGGCCGGGGCGCGCTGGTTCAAGGTCGACGGCGACGAGTGGGTCGTCGACATGACGGACGACGCCACGCTGGAGGTCGCCGACTTCTTCGACGGGTGCATCGACGAGAAGCTGGTCGACACCAGCGCCGGCGCCTACTCCCCCGGCTGGTACGCCGCGTGCGCCAGCGGTCGGATCGCCGCCGTGACCAGCGCGAGCTGGGGCGACGCCCTCATCGAGTCGATCCAGGGCGGCAAGGGCAAGTGGAAGGTCGCCCCGATGCAGAAGTGGAGCGCCGACGGCTTCGGGTCGAGCGCGATCGGCGGCTCGACGGCCGCGGTCCTCGCCAACGCGAAGCACCCCAAGGAAGCGCTCGACTTCATCACGTGGATGACCACCTCGAAGGAAGGGGTCGACGCCATGATCAAGCACTGCGGCATCGGCTGGTCCCCCGCGAAGGACTACATCGGCGCCCAGCGCGAGCAGCCGAGTGCCTGGTTCTCGGGGCAGAACTACAACGAGGACGTCTTCGCCCCGGCTGCCAAGGAGCAGAACATCGACTGGTCCTGGTCCCCCGTCACGCAGTCGGCGTTCACGTCGCTGCAGAACCAGTTCCGCCGCAAGATCACCGGCGGACTCAAGCTCAGCGACGCCGTCGAACTCGCCCAGCGCGAGATCGTCCAGTCGTTCAAGGACAAGGGCCTCAGCGTCAGGACGGCATCGTGAGCACCCAGACCCCCACCCAGGCGCGCACCACCGAGCGCGCGCAGCCCACCTTCCGCACGAGCACCAAGGCCACCCGGGCACAGAAGCGTGCCCCGTGGATGCTGCTCGCACCGTTCCTGGCGCTCTTCGTCCTGACGTTCATCATCCCGATCATCAGCGCCCTGTTCCAGAGCTTCACCACCGTCGACCGGAAGGGCCTGTTCGGCGAGGACGGCGTCACCGGCCGGTTCGCCGGCTTCGACAACTACGTCACCGCGCTGAACGACAACGGCTTCGTCGCCTCGATCGGCCGCATGCTCCTGTTCGGCATCGTGCAGGTGCCGGTCATGATCATCGCCTGCACGGTCCTGGCGCTGCTGCTCGAGTCGGCGAGCGCCCGCTGGCCGGGCTTCTTCCGGGCGATCTACTTCATGCCGTACGGCGTCCCCGGCGTCATCGCGACGATCCTCTGGTCGTTCCTCTACGTGCCCGGCCTGTCGCCGATCGTGTCGCTGCTGCAGTCGATGGGGCTGCAGCCGGACTTCCTCGGCGCCAACAGCGTGCTGTGGTCGATCGCGAACATCGTGACGTGGACCTACACCGGCTACAACATGCTCATCATCGTGGCGCAGCTGAAGTCGATCCCCGGCGAGGTGTACGAGGCCGCCAAGATGGACGGCGCCGGTCCCTTCCAGGTCGCGTGGCGCATCCAGATCCCGCTCATCGCGCCGGCCCTGGTGCTGACGACGGTGTTCTCGATCATCGGCACGCTGCAGCTCTTCGCGGAGCCGCAGATCCTGTCGACGGTCGCCCCCGCCATCGACACCGAGTACACGCCGAACTACGCCGCGTACACGAACGCGTTCGCGTTCAACGAGTACGGCGTCGCGAGTGCACAGGCGGTCATCATCGCGTTGGCCGCCTTCATCCTGTCCTTCACGTTCCTGGCGCTGACCAACCGTCCGCCCAAGGACGAGCGCGACCAGCGCAAGCGGGCCAGGAAGGACGGCCTGGAGGCCCGGCGCGCGCTCCAGACGCGCGGCACCTCCGCCACCGGGTCGCGTCCGGCGACCGGTGCCGTCACCCGCAGCACGACCACCGGGGCCGGGACGAGCCTCCAGTCCGGACCGAAGGGGACGAGCGCATGAGCGGCGAGACGATCCAGGCACCCATCACGCGGCAGGCGGCCGAGCCCGTCGACACGACGTCCATCTCGGCGCACCAGCGCCGCAAGCTCGACCGCTCGCCGCGGTCGCAGATCGTGGTGACGGGCATCCTCGTCGTCGTCGCGCTGTACTTCCTGGTGCCGCTGTACTGGGTCGTGATCGCCGCCACGAAGACGACGGGGGCGCTGTTCTCGACGAACGGGTTCTGGTTCGGCGGCGACTTCGCGCTGTTCAGCAACCTGCAGCAGGTGTTCACGTACGACGGCGGGATCTTCGTCCGGTGGATCGCGAACAGCATCCTGTACTCCGGCGTCGGCGCGGTCCTGGCGACCTACTTCGCGGCGGCCGGCGGCTACGCGCTCGCGAAGTACGAGTTCCGCGGTCGGCAGCTGGTGTTCGGGACGATCCTCGGCGGCGTGCTCGTGCCGGGGACCGCGACGGCCCTGCCGCTGTTCCTGCTGTTCTCGACGATGGGCCTGACCGACACGTACTGGAGCGTGCTCATCCCGAGCCTGGTCTCGCCGTTCGGCCTGTTCCTGTGCCGGGTCTACGCCTCGGCGTCGATCGACACGGCGCTGATGGAGTCCGCACGGCTCGACGGCGCCAGTGAACTGCGGATCTTCCACACCATCGCGCTCCGGCAGATGACGCCGGCGCTCGTCACGGTGTTCCTGTTCCAGGTCGTCGGCATCTGGAACAACTTCTTCCTGCCGCTCATCATGCTGGCAGACCAGAAGCTGTACCCGATCACACTGGGACTGAACAACTGGCGGTCCCAGGTGGACCGTCTGCCAGAGTTCTACCAGCTCACCACCGGCGGAGTGCTCGTCTCGGTCATCCCGCTCGTCATCGCCATCATCGTCCTGCAGCGCTTCTGGCGCGGGGGCCTCACGGAAGGATCGGTCAAGGGTTGACCTCCACCGCCACCGACGACCTGCACGCCACGACGCCCGGATCGGCGTCCCGACTGGCACCGAGGGCGTGGTTGCACACCGATGCACCCGCCCTGACGCTGAACGGGGAGTGGGACTTCCGCTGGTCGCCGGTGGCGGACGCCCCCGGCTTCGACGACCCGGACGGCTGGGGCACGCTGCCGGTCCCCGCGCACTGGGTCCTGCACGGGCACGGGGCTCCGAGCTACACGAACCTGCAGTACCCGTTCCCGATCGACCCGCCGCACCCGCCCGAGGAGAACCCGACCGGCGACCACCGGCGCACCTTCTCGCTGCCGACGTCGTTCGACGCGGCCGCCCGGGTGCTGCTCCGGTTCGACGGCGTGGAGTCGCACTTCCGCGTCTGGCTGAACGACGCCCTGGTCGGCTGGTCGACGGGCTCCCGGCTCGCGACCGAGTTCGACGTCACGTCGCTGCTGCGGCCCGGGGCGAACGAGGTCCGCGTGCGGGTGCACCAGTGGTCAGCGGCGTCGTACCTGGAGGACCAGGACCAGTGGTGGCTGCCGGGCATCTTCCGTGACGTCACCCTGCTCGCGCGTCCCGCGGCCCCGATCGACGACGTGTTCGTGCGCGCGGGCTGGACAGCCACCACGGGGAACGCGGCCTCGGCCGGGACCGCCGCGTCCGGCCGTCCCGCGACGGGCACCGGCACGATCTCCGTCCCCACGCTCGACGCCGTCTTCCCCGTGCGGTTCGCCGTCCCCGAACTCGACGTCTCCGTCGTCTGGGACTCCGCGGAGGACGTCGCCCCGATCACGGTCGAGGGCGTCGAACCGTGGAGCGCCGAACTCCCCCGGCTGTACGACGCCACGCTGTCCTCGGACGGCGAGACGGTCTCGCTCCGCCTGGGCTTCCGCACGGTGTCCATCGAGGGCGACCGGTTCCTGGTCAACGGCGAGCGCGTCGTGTTCCACGGCGTGAACCGTCACGAGACCCACCCCGAGCGCGGCCGCGTGTTCGACGAGGCCCACGCACGAGCCGACATGGCGCTCATGAAGCGCCACAACGTCAACGCCATCCGCACCTCGCACTACCCGCCGCACCCGCGCGTGCTGGACCTGGCCGACGAGCTCGGATTCTGGGTGGTGCTGGAGTGCGACCTCGAGACGCACGGGTTCCTCTTCGTCGACTGGGTCGGCAACCCCTCCGACGACCCGGCGTGGGAGGAGGCCTACCTCGACCGCATCGCGCGGACCGTCGAGCGTGACAAGAACCACGCGTCGATCGTGATGTGGTCGCTCGGCAACGAGTCCGGCACCGGGCGGAACCTCGCGGCGATGTCGTCGTGGGTCCGCGCTCGCGACGCCGAACGTCCCGTGCACTACGAGGGCGACTACACGGGCGAGTACACCGACGTGTACTCGCGGATGTACCCGACGCTGCAGGAGACCGAGTCGATCGGCGGCGGTCCGGCGACGCCGCTGCTCGAGTGCGGCCCGGCCGAGGCGGCGCGGCAGCGGTCCAAGCCCTTCATCCACTGCGAGTACGTGCACGCGATGGGCAACGGCCCCGGGCAGATCCAGGAGTACGAGGACCTGGTCGACCGCTACCCGCGGCTGCACGGCGGCTTCGTGTGGGAGTGGCGCGACCACGGGCTGCTCGCGCACACCCCCGACGGCACCCCCTACTACGCCTACGGCGGCGACTTCCACGAGGTCGTCCACGACGGCAACTTCGTGATGGACGGCCTGGTGCTGCCGGACGACACCCCGACCCCGGGTCTGGCGGAGTTCGCGGCCGTCGTCGCGCCGGTCCGCCTGTCGGTGTCCCCGCTGCACGGCACGACCACCGCGGGCGGCGGCACCGTCCTGGTCGAGAACCGGTTCCACTCGGCGTCCACCTCCGGGCTCCGCTTCACGTGGACCCTGGCGCGGAACGGCGTCGTCGAGGCCACCGGACGCCTGGCGCCCGGTGTCGTGCCGCCGCGGGAGTCGGCCACCGTGCCCGTGCCGAGCGAGGTGCTCGCGGCCGCGGCCGGGCCCCTCGCCCCCGGCGAGGAAATCTGGTTCGACGTCGTCGCGGAGCTCGCAGGACCGACGGCGTGGGCGGACACCGGCCACGTCGTGGCACGCACCCAGACGCTCGTCGCGAGCCGACCGGCGGAGGCCCCACGAGCCTCCGGTGCGGGCTGGGACGGCGACCGGCTCGGGGAGGCGACCTTCACGGCCCGCGGTGACCTGTCGAGCTGGAAGGAGCTGCCCGTCGCCGGGCCGCGCCTGGAGCTCTGGCGGGCACCGACCGACAACGACCGGCTGGCCTCGCAGGGTGGCTACGAGACCGCCGACCCGGTGCTGACGCACGGTGTCGGCGACCCGGACGCGCCGTCGTCGGCGTCGAAGTGGGAGGCGCACGGGCTGGACCGGCTGACGCACCGGCTCGTCTCGGTGTCGCGGACGGAGCACGGCCTCGTGCAGCGCGTCCGCGTCTCGGCGGCGAACAGCGGCGCCGGCGTCGAGGTGACGCACCGCTGGACCCTGACCGAGGCCGGGCTGCAGCTCGACACGACCGCGGTCCCGTTCGGCGCCTGGGGCATCACGTGGCCGCGCATCGGCGTCCGCATCGACCTGCCGGCGTCGCTCGTCGACGAGTCGGCGGAGTGGTTCGGCACCGGGCCGCTGGAGTCGTACGCGGACTCCTCGCACGCGGCGCACGTCGGCCGGTTCGCTGCGCCGGTGTCGCTGCTGACCGTGAACTACTCGATGCCGCAGGAGACCGGGCACCGTCCGGACCTGCGCTCGCTCACCGTGGGGCCGTTCACGGTCTCGTCGGTCGGTGCACGGCGGACCGGCTTCACGCTGACGCCGTGGACCGCGCAGCAGGTCGGCCGTGCGGGGCACCCGTACGAGCTGCCGGCGTCGGATGCGCTGTACCTGTACCTCGACGCGGCGCAGCACGGGCTGGGGTCCCGCGCGTGCGGGCTCGACGTGCTGCCGGAGCACCAGCTGTGGCCGGCGACGACGGCGTGGAGCGTGCTGCTGGGGTAGGGCGCGGGGGTCTGCGGGCCCGCCGGGCTTGTAAGACACCGGTGTTCGTCGGTCGCGCCGCGTTCTTCCGCGGCGCGGAGCACGAACACCGGTGTTTTGCGGAGGGCTGACCGGCTACGCCCCGAGCGCGGGGAGCGCCGCGGGGTCGGCACCGTTCAGGAAGTCGGTCAGGCGCTCGGGCTCGCCGGGCTCGTCGATGGCGATCGCCGCACGGCGCAGGGCGAACAGGGAACGCAGCACGCCGCGGTTCGGCTCGTGCGACCACGGCACCGGCCCGGCACCGCGCCAGCCGGCCCCGCGCAGCGAGTCGAGCCCGCGGTGGTACCCGACGCGGGCGTACGCGTAGGACTCCAGCGTCGCGCCACGGCCCCAGGCCTCGTCCGCCAGGAGTGCCCACGCCAGGCTCGACGAGGGGTGCGCGACGACCACGGACGCCACGGGGGCGTTCGCGGCGAGCGCGGCGTCCACCGCAGGGTCGGCGGGCAGCAGGGTCTCGGGGTTGGCCGACGGGGTCGGCAGCAGGTTCTCGGGCATGCCTCCACCCTGTCATCCCTTGCGCCCGTGTGGGGACCGGGCCTACCGTGGTGCCACCTCGTCGTCATCACGAGGCCCCGGGGCGGGAGACCGACCGGCGGCTCGGATGGCGGACACGGGGGTCCCCGACGGAAGACGACGGATTGCTCTCGATCACCGGTCCTGCTCAGCCCACGCGCTGACACCGTGATCGCGCGCCCCGTCGGGCGCTCCACCGCACCGCGGTGGGTCGGTGTCGTGCGCCCAGCACCGACACTGGGAGACACCTCCATGCCCACCAATCCATCCGTCGTCCTGCACGACCTCAGCTTCACCTGGCCCGACGGCACCGTCGCGCTCGACCACCTCACCGCCGCCTTCGGGTCGGGCCGGACCGGTCTGGTCGGGAGGAACGGGGCCGGCAAGTCCACGCTCGTCCGGCTGGTCACCGGTCGGCTCCAGCCCACGTCCGGTTCCGTCCAGACGACGGGTTCGGTCGACGTCCTGCCCCAGCGGCTGCTCGCGGCAGCCGACGGGGCGCGGGCGACCGACACCGTCGCGGACCTGCTCGGTGTCGCACCGTCGCTCGCGGCACTCCGCGCGATCCTCGGCGGGGATCCCGACCCCGCGCACTTCGACGCCCTCGGTGACGACTGGGACGTCGAGGAGCGGGCCACGGCAGCCATCGATCCCCTCGGCCTGGACCTCGACCGCCCGGTGTCGACCTTGTCGGGCGGGCAGGCCGTGCTCGTCGCGATCGCGGGGATCCGCCTGCGGGGTCGGCCGATCGCGTTCCTCGACGAACCGACGAACAACCTCGACCGCCGGGCGCGCGCGATGCTCCTGGACGTCGTGGACTCCTGGCGCGGGACCCTGGTGCTCGTCAGCCACGACCGGGAGCTCCTGGAGCACGTCGACGAGACGTGCGAGCTCCGCACGGGGTCGGTCACGGTCTTCGGCGGGACCTTCTCGGCGTACGAGGAGCACCTCGCCGTGCAGCAGGCCGCCGTCGAGCGCGAGGTCCGCGTCGCCGACCAGCGGCACCGCACCGAGAAACGGCAGCGCATCGCGGCCGAGACGACGATCGCCCGTCGCGCCAAGGCGGGCGAGAAGGCCGGCCGGTCGATGCCGAAGTCGTACGCGAACGAGATGCGGAAGCACGCGCAGGAGACCGCGGGCCGGCTGCGCGTCGGGTTCGCCGACGACGAGGCCGCGGCACTGGCGACGAAACGCGACGCCCAACTCCGGCTCCGCGACGACGAGTCCGTGCACGTCGAGCTGCCCGACCCGCACGTGCCCGCGTCGCGCCGCATCGCCACGATCACGCTGCGCGGCCGGGACACCGTCGTGCAGGGGCCGGAACGGGTCGCGCTCGGCGGGGACAACGGCGTCGGCAAGACCACGCTGCTCGAGCAGCTGGTCGGCGTGCCCACCGCGCGGGACCATCCGCTCCCCGGCACCGGAGCCGTCGCGCACGTCGAGCAGATCGCGTACCTGCCGCAGCGGAAGGACTCGCTCGACGACGCCGCCACCGTGCTCGAGAACGTCCGCCGGAGCGCCCCGCATGTACCGCCCGCCGAGCTCCGCAACCGTCTGGCGCGGTTCCTGGTGCGCGGGGACACGGTCGACCGCCCGGCCGGGGCGCTGTCCGGCGGCGAGCGCTTCCGGGTCGCGCTGGCCGGGCTGGTGCTCGCGGACCCGCCGCCGCAGCTCCTGGTGCTCGACGAACCGACGAACGACCTCGACCTGGCGAGCGTCGACCAGCTCGTCGACGCGCTGCGGGCCTACCGCGGTGCTGTCGTCGTCGTGAGCCACGACGACTCGTTCCTGGCGCGGCTGGAGCCCGACGTCCGCCTGGAACTCGCGTGACGGCGGGAGCTCGCGTGACGACGGCGCTCGCGTGACGGGGTCGGGCTAGCGCTTCCGGGTCGGGCGGATCGAGAGCGACTCGACGGTGCCGCGCTCGGGCAGGTCCACGACCGTGCGCACGGCATCGGCGACGTCCGACGGCGCGAGGTAGTACTCGGTGTCGTAGTCCTCGCCGAGCTTCTCCACGAGCTGCCGCTGCATGTCCGAGTCCGTCCGGCCCGGGTGCACGCTCGACACCCGCACGCCGGCGTCCCGTTCCTCTTCCCGCAGGGCGTCGGTGAACGCACGGAGCGCGAACTTCGACGCCCCGTACACGCCACCGCCCGGGCCGGAGACGAAGCCCGAGCCGGAGTTGATCGTGACGACGATCCCCCGGGAGGCCCGGAGCGCCGGCAGCGCCAGCCGGGTCAGCTCGGCGACCGCGAAGACGTTGGTCGCGAAGACGGCCTCCCACGTGGCGCGCGGGGTGTCCGCGACCCGGGTGCCCTGCTCGACCCCGGCGGAGTGCACGAGGACGTCGAGCCGCTCCGGCAGGTCGGGCACGTCGCCGGCACCGAGGTCACCCACGAAGGGCTCCGCGCTCGGCAGGTCCGCCACGACGGCGGCGACCGCGTCGGCACTGCGGCCACCGACCAGCACGTGGTGGGTGCGGCCGAGGTCGGCCGCGATCGCGCGGCCGATGCCGCGGGTGGCTCCGGTCACCAGGGCGACCGGACGGACTGGAGGCTGTGTCTGCGTCACGCAGGCCAGCCTACGGATGCCGGGGCGAGCCTCCAGTCCGGGTGTCCGTCAACCGGACCGCCGCTGGTCAGTCGTTGTCGACGCCCTGGCGGATCCGGATGCCCTCGAGGACGTCCTGGGCGCGCTTCTCGTCCTGCTTCTCGATCTGACGGGTGTCGCGCTCGGGGAGCTGGATGTCCTCCTCGGCGCGGATGCCGGCCTGGAGTTCACGGCCGCGCTCGATCTCGGCGTCGAACTCGGCGCCGAAGAGCAGCGCGTTGTTCGTGATCCAGATCCACAGCAGGAACACGATGACGCCACCGAGGGAGCCGTACGTGGCGTTGTAGTTCGAGAAGTTGCCGACGTAGAACCCGAAGCCGACGCTCGCGATGACCCAGATGAGCAGCGCGAGGATGGACCCGCCGCTCACCCACGTGAACTTCGGCTGCTTGACGTTCGGGGACCAGTAGTAGAGCACGGCGATCACGACGATGGCGATCACCAGCAGGATCGGCCACTGCACGATCGACAGCACCAGGGCGGCTGCGTCGCCGAGGCCGATGAGGTCGCCGAAGCTCCGCGCGAGCGGGCCGGAGACGAGTGCCAGCAGGCCGATCACCAGCAGGACGACCGTGGTCACGGTGACGCCGAGCATGGTCGGGCGGAGCTTCCAGATCGGACGGCCCTCGCGGACGTTGTAGATCCGGTTCATCGCACGGCCGAACGCGCCGACGTACCCGGAGGCCGACCAGAGCGCGCCGAGGAGACCGACGATGAAGGTGACCGGTGCGGCGGGCGACCGGACGAGGTTCTCCACCGGGTTCCTGATGAGCTCGACGACCTGCTGCGAGCCGACGTTGCCGATGATCTCGAGGAGCGTGTCGATCGTGGTCTTCGGGTTGGAGACGAGACCGAGGATCGACACCACGGCCAGCAGCCCGGGGAACAGCGCGAGGACGGTGTAGTACGTCAGGCTCGCCGCGAGGTCGGTGCACTGGTCGCTGCTGAACTCGCGCAGCGTCTTCTTCAGGGTGTAGACGACCGTCGGCTTCTTCAGGTCGGTGGGGCTGTCGGCCTTCCGGGAGTCGTCCGGTGCCGGCTTCGTGTCTTCGCGCGCCATGGGTCAGCCCTTCTTCGCTCGCTTGGCGGCCTGCTTGCGGTACCTGGCGGCCTGCGCCTGCACGGGGGCGAGGCGACGGCGCTGCTTCGTCCGCAGCTGGTAGCCCGGGTCCTGCTCGAGCTGCGCCTGCCGTGCCTTCCGCCCGGCCCGGCGGGCCTTGCGCCCCTTGCGGCCGGGCGCGGACTCGTCGCCGCGCGCGCCGAACGGCAGGAGCGCGGTGAACGCCGTCGACGCAGGTGGTGCCGCGAGGTGCCCGGCGGGGGTCCGGCCGATGCGCGTGCCCACCACGATGGCCACGACGCCGGTGGCCGCGATCGTCGCGAGGGCGACGAGCGGGGTCGGGTCGCGGTGCCAGCGCTGCCGGGTCTTCGCCACGGCCAGTCGGGTGCGCGCGGGCACGTCGACCTTCTGCTTGATGCGCTCGACCGTGTCGGTGATCCGCTCGCGCGTGCGGACGTTCGCGAGCTCGAGCTCGGGGAGACTGTCGTTCGCCATACGTCGTTCGTACACGGTTCCGGGCCTCGGCACCCCAGGACCGCGTTGTGCGACCAGCCCGGCAGTGCGTCCAGCGAGTCGCGTCTACCGTCCCGCGCATGCTGTACCGAGACGTCGCCGAGGGCATCCACCGGCTCGAGATCGCCCACACGAACCAGTACCTGGTCGAGACCGGCGACCAGCTGATCGTCATCGACGCGGGACTCCCCGCGTCATGGCCGCACCTGTTGCTCGCCGTGCACGAGCTCGGGTACACGCCCGACCGTGTCGAGGGCATCCTGCTCACCCACGGGCACTTCGACCACGTCGGCACCGCTGCCCGGGCGCACCGCGAGTGGGGCACGCCCGTGTTCGTGCACCCCGGCGACCGGGACCTGGCGGCGCACCCGTACTCGTACCAGCCGCAGACGAACCGGTTCGGGTTCGTGCTCGCGCATCCGGGCGGGCTGGCTCCGCTCGGCCGGATGCTGCTCGCCGGCGCCGCGACGGTCGACGGCATCGAGGACACCGTGCCGCTCGAGTCCCGCGCCGAGGTCCCCGGGTCTCCGTGGATCATCGAGACGCCCGGGCACACCGACGGGCACGTGGCGCTGCACTTCGCCGACCGGGACGCCGTGGTCGTCGGGGACGCGCTCGTCACCTTCGACCCCTACACGGGCGGGATCGGCCCGCGGGTCGTGGCACCGGCGGCGACGTCCGACATGGACACCGCGGTCGCGTCGCTCGGGCGGCTCGAGGACACCGAGGCGAAGCACGTGCTGCCGGGGCACGGGCCGGCGTGGCCGTGGGGCGTCCGGGGCGCGGTGGCGCAGGCGCGGCGGGCGGCCGGCGCGGCCTGACGTTGCGGCGCTGCGGCACTGCGGCGCTGCGGCGCTCGGGGCGGGCGCTGGCGCGGCCGATCGACACGCCGAGCGACAGGATCGACGTCGTACGACAGCGATGGTGTCGTACCGAGTCGAGCTGCACGGCGTCGGGCCCGTCAGTCGGGGACGACCACGTCCTCGGGCATGCCGGACGCGGCGGACCGCGTCGCCGCCTCCATCAGCGCGAGGCTCCGGAGGTTGTCCCGCCCGCTCGTCTCCGGCGCCGGACCACCGTCGACCGCCCGGGCGAAGGCCTGCAGCCCACCCTGGCGGTCGTGGTGCTCGGCCGTCGGGAGCTCGACCGACGTCTCCGTCGGGCCCTCGGCACCGCTGGCGCCCGCGTTGCTGCCGCCCGCGTTGCTGCCGCCGGCCTTCCGCACCGTGACGAGGTCACCGCTGACGTCCCCGGGCTCGCCGGCACGGCTGGTGAACCGGATCTCGCCGTCCTCGCCCTGGATGCTCCACTCCCCCGCCCACGGCGTGTGCTCAGCCCGGCTCAACCAGCTGCCGCGGTAGCTGACCACCAGGCCGTCCTCCATCTCGATGAGCATCGACGCGACGGCTTCGTCCTGGTACTTGCTGAACGACGGCCACGTCGCCTTCGCGAACACCCGGACGGCCTCCTGCCCCGTGATCATCCGGAGCAGGTCCAGGTGGTGGATCGCCATGTCGTTGATCATCGCGTGCGGGAACCGGTAGTGCGGGTTGTCCTCGAACGCCGCGTCGTTGTCCCACTGGCGGAAGTCGATGCTGATGGCGGAGAGCTCCCCGAGGGTGCCCGCGGCGAGCAGGTCCTTCGTCACGCGGGGTGCCGGGTAGAACCGGTAGTTCTGGCTGACCTGCAGCACGAGGCCGCGTTCCTCGGCGCGGTGCACGGCCTCGGCTGCCTCGGCCGCCGAGTTCGCGAAGGGCTTCTCCACCAGGACGTGCTTGCCGGCGTCCAGGGCCTCGAGCGCGAGTGGCACGTGCGTGACGGCGGGCGCCGTGATCACGACGGCATCGGCATCGACCCCGGCGAGCGCCGCGGTCAGGGACGGGAACGCCGCGGTCTCCGGCAGGCCGAGGTCCTTCCGCACGGCCTCGAGCGTCGGGGCGCTCGGGTCGGCGATCCCCACGACCTCGACCTCCGACACCGCGGGGAGCGCGACGCGGGCCCAGCTGCCGCCCCACCCTCCGAGACCGACGTGGATGATGCGGACCGTCATGTGTGCACTCCCTCGTGTTCACGTCGACGCCGACCTCGACGTCACGTCCATCCTGGCAGGGACCGCCGACGGGGTGGTCCCGGGAGCGCCTCGGGGTGGACGCCCGCACGCGCGTTCCTTCCCGTCACGCCCGCGGTGGGAAGCGGTATCGCGCGTTGACGGTCGGAACGAACGACCCCCGACGCGCGATCCCACTCGCTCCGCGGGAACGGGCCGAGCTGCGCGGGAACGGGCCGAGCTCCGCGGGACCGGGCCGAGCACGCGCGGAACAGCCCACCGCCGCGGGACAGGCGGGCGGGGACAGGAACCCACCCCGCCCTCAGTGCGTGAACGCGTACGCGATGAGCGCCATCGTGACGATGAACCCCGCCAGGTAGTTGATCCACAGGAACCGCTTCCACCCCGCGTTCGCCGACTCGGCGCCCGCGTCGGTGACGTTCCACCACGGCAGCACGTTGAGCGCGTACGGGATCACGACCACGGCGGCGATCGGCCCCGGGAACGCCGAGAACAGCAGCGCGACGCCCGCGACGACGTACGCCACGAACGCCAGGCGCACGGTCGCCCGTGCACCGATGACCGTCGCCACGGAGCCGATGCCCCCCGCCCGGTCCGCGAGCACGTCCTGCACGGCACCGAACGCGTGCGAGGCGACGCCCCACAGGAAGAACGCGATGCACACGGCGACGAGCTGTCCGGTCCAGTGCGGTCCGGCGAGCGCCAGGCCGTAGACCGCCGGGGACACGAAGTGCGTCGACGAGGTCAGGGAGTCCAGGAACGGCTTCTCCTTGAACCGCAGTCCGGGTGCCGAGTAGGCGATGACGGCGAACACGCTGATCGCCAGCACGAGCCACGACCACGGGCCGTTGCCGCCGACACCGCCGAGCAGCACGAGCGCGACGAGGAACGGCACGTTCGTGACGACGACGGCCCACAGCGTGGTGCGGTGCACGCTCTTGTCGAGCAGCGCTCCTTCGACCCCGCCCTTCCGGGGGTTGACGAGGTCGGACTCGTAGTCGAAGACGTCGTTGATGCCGTACATCGCCAGGTTGTAGGGCACCAGGAAGTACACGACACCGACGAGCAGCGCCACGAGCGAGAAGCCGCCACCGCCGTCGACGCCGACGCCGCTGCCGAGCAGGTAGGCCGCCGCGAACGGGTAGGCGGTGTTCACCCAGCTGATCGGCCGGGACGACACGAACAGTGCGCCGAGGGTCGACTGCCGGGAGGCAGGGGTCGCCGTCATCGCGGGTCCTCCGGTTCGGGACGTGGTCGGGTCGTGAGCTCGGCGCGGTGGTCGCGGTCGAGCAGGACCCACAGGGACGGGAGCAGCAGCACGGCACCGACGGCGTAGGCCAGGTCCTCGACGGGGAACGCCCCGATCCGGAGCCCGGTGATGCGCGCCGGGTCGTACGCGACGATGCGCAGCGTGACGATGACGTTGTTGAAGACGATCGTCATGACGAGCAGCGCCACCCCGGCGACGACGCCGGTGACGGCGGTGACCCGTCGGCGTCGGGCAGCGTCCTCGCGCGTCCGGGCACGTCGGTCGGCCACCACGGCGGCGACGACCGCGAGCACGAGGGCGACGAGGAGGAACGGCACCGCGAGCAGCGCGTACACGCCCGACCCGTTCACGACCGGCTCCGACGGTCGGCGGCCCGCGCCACGATCGGCCGGACGGCGCCGAACAGGTTCATCGTCGTGTAGCAGAGCAGCAGCAGGAAGAAGAGCTCCTCGAGCGGGACGTCCGGGGCGAGCAGCACGCCCGTCAGCAGCCGGGTGGGGCCGATGAAGAAGATCCCGAGCGCGACGCCGAGCACGTCCCAGACGAGGAAGAACACGACACCGATCGCCATGACGGCCGCCGCGCGCCACGGTGCCCGCCAGAAGAACAGGCGGAACCGGGCGTCGAGCACGGTCATGCCGGTCAGGGAGACCAGCAGCCCGAGGAGGTAGAGCCCGTGCATCACCCAGCGGCCGTCGGCGTGGGGGTCCGCGTCGACGCTGCCGGGGTCACCCGCGGCGGGGCGCCGGCGGACCGCTCGAGCGGCGTCGGCAGGGGCTCGGTCGAGGTGTCGCCGTGGATGCGCTTCAGCAGGACCTCGGCGGAGATCAGGCACATCGGCAGCCCGATGCCCGGGATCGTCGAGGACCCGGCGTAGTACAGGCCGTCGACCTTGGCGGACGCGTTGCCCTCGCGGAAGAACGCGCTCTGCTTCAGCGTGTGCGCCGGGCCGAGCATGGAGCCGCTCCAGGCGTTGAAGTCGTCCGCGAAGTCGCGCGGGCCGATCGTGCGGCGGACGCGGATCCGGTCGCGGAGGTCCGGGACGCCCGAGCGCTCCGCGACGACGTCGATGGCCCGGTCGGCGATGCGCTCGACCTCCCAGTCGCCGGCGCCGTCGACGCCGCCCTTGCCGATGCCGACGTCGGCGGGCAGCGGCACCAGGATGAACAGGTTGCTCGACCCGCGCGGGGCGACGGTCGGGTCGGTCTCGGACGGTGCGCACACGTAGATCGAGGCGGGGTCCGGCACGTGCCGGTCGTCGCCGAAGACCGCGCCGAAGTTCGCCTTCCAGTCCGCGGTGAACATCAGCGTGTGGTGGAGCAGCCCGGGGACCGGTCCGTCGACGCCGAGGTACACGAGCACCGCAGACGGGCCCGGGTCGCGCTTCTTCCAGTGCGACTCGTCGTGCGTGCGGTGCTCGCGGTCGAGCAGCTGCATCTCGGTGTGGCGGAGGTCGGCGGCACTGACGACGACGTCCGCGGGAGCGACGTGCTGGACGCCGTCCCGGTCGCGGTGCACGACACCGGTGACGTGGTCGCCCTCGACGGTGATCCGCTCGACCTTGGCGCCGGCGATGATCTGGGCGCCCTCGGCCCGGGCGACGCGCTCGACCGCGGAGATGACCTCGGTGATGCCGCCCTTCGGGTAGAGCACCCCGTCGGCCAGGTCGAGGTGGCTCATCAGGTGGTACATGCTCGGCGCGGAGTACGGACTGGTGCCGAGGAACACGGCCGGGTAGCCGAGGACCTGCCACAGGCGGCGGTCGCGCACGGCGGTCTCGGCGAAGCTCGACAGCGGCTCGAGCAGCAGCCGCGCGAGCTTGCCCATGCGGAGCAGCACGTCGGGGGCGGCGAGCTTCCGGAAGTCCTGGAACGTGCCGTAGAGGAACCGACGGACGGCCATCTCGTACGTGTCGGCAGCGGAATCGAGGTACTTCGCCATCCGCTTGCCGGCGCCCGGCTCGATCGACTCGAACAGCTCGAGGTTGTCCTCGCGCGTCGCCCGGAGGTCGATCGGCTCGTCGTAGCCCTCGCTGTAGACCCGGTAGCCGGGGTCGAGCTTGACCAGGTCGAGCTGCTCGTCGGCGCTCGTGCCCAGCAGCTGGAAGAAGTGGTCGAAGACCTCGGGCATCAGGTACCAGCTGGGTCCGGTGTCGAACCGGAAGCCGTCCTGCTCCCACGTGCCGGCACGGCCGCCGAGCTGGGTGCGCTGCTCGAGCACGGTGACGGCGAAGCCGTCCCGCGCGAGCAGCGCTGCGGACGCGAGTCCGCTGATGCCGCCGCCGATGACGACGGCGCGACGCACGGGGACCTTGCGGGTGGTCTCCGGACGGGAGGCTCGTGACGGGCTCATGCTGGGCCTCCTGTGTGTCGGCTGGTCACCCTGCGCGACGTGATCGGCGCGCGTCCGGCGAGCACCTGCGCGGCGAGCCGCGCCTTGACGGGGTTCGGGACGCGCACACGGGTGGTGATGAGCCGGGTGGCCGGTGTGGCCGCGATCCGGTCGTTGAGTTCCTGGAACAGGGCGTGGGCCAGGCCGACGGCCTGGCGGGCGTCCTTCGGCAGCAGCGGGACGGTCCGTGCTGCCGTGTCGAGGTCGGCTTGGACGTCGTCGACCAGGCGGGTCTTGGTGGCCTCGTCGAAGGAGCGCAGGTCGACGCCCGGGAAGTACGAGCGGCCCAGCACCTCGAAGTCGGCGTGCAGGTCGCGGAGGAAGTTGACCTTCTGGAAGGCGGCGCCGAGGGCCCTGGCACCGTCGACGAGCACGGTGGCGTCGAACGTCGGCGTGCCGGCGCGGTACACGAAGGCGCGCAGGCACATCAGGCCCACGACCTCGGCCGAGCCGTACACATACGTGTCGAAGGACGCCTGGTCGTGTTCGGTCTGCTCGAGGTCCATCCGCATGGACGCGAAGAACGGCTTCGTCAGCTCCGGGCCGAACCCGGTCGTCCGTGCGGTCCTGGCGAACGCGTGCACCACCGGGTTCACCGAGAAGCCGTGCTCCATCGCACGCTCGGTGTCGGCCTCGAGCTCGTCGAGCACCGTGCGGGCGAGTGCCGGGTCGAGGCCGGCCTCGGTCGCCGGGCCGTCCACGACCTCGTCGGCGACGCGGACCAGGGCGTAGACGTTCGTGATGTGCTCGCGGGTGTCCTTCGTGAGCAGGCGCGACGCGAGCCCGAAGGACGTGGAGTAGCGGTCGATGACGACGGCGGACGCGGCCTCTGCGGTGGCGTCGTACAGCGGGAGCCGAGCGGCGTGCCCGCTGCCGGCCTTCGTGGTGCTCGTGGTCACCGGACGCGCTCCACCAGTTCCGACACCAGGGTCTCCAGACGGTCGGCCAGGTCGAAGGGCAGCGCGGCGAGCTCGGCCCGGGCGAGCGCGGTGTGCTCGCGGACCCGGACGAGTGCGGCGTCGTGGGCCCCGCAGTGCACGAGCAGGCGGCGCATCTCGGCAGCGCGTTCCTCGGTCAGGTCGGGATCACCGAGGTACGGCGCGAGCTCGGCCCAGCACTCGGTGGTGGCGGCGTAGGCGATGAGCATCGTGCGCTTGCCCTCGCGCAGGTCACCGATCGCGGTCTTGCCCGTCGCTGCTTCGTCGCCGAAGACCCCGAGCAGGTCGTCGACCACCTGGTAGGCGATGCCGATCTCGCGGCCGAAGGCGCCGAGCGCGGTGACGATCGACTCGTCGGCGCCGGCGAGCACGGCGCCGGACTGCAGCGGGGCCTCGAACGAGTAGACGCTCGTCTTCGCGCGCTCCATCGCCAGGACCTCGTCCACCGTCGGCATCACGCCGTGGGTCAGGTCGACGTCGGCCATCTCCCCGGCGGCACTGGCGAAGACGGCGTCGTCGAACAGGTCGAGCAGGCGGGTGCGCCGGTCGCCGTCCACGCCGCTCGACTCGATGAAGCGCGGGGCGCCGGAGAGCGCGAGGTCGCCGGCGATGACCGCGGCGCTCATCCCCCGGTGCTCGGCGGTCGGCAGCGGCAGGCCGCCCGTCGTGCCGGTGTCGCGGAAGGACCCGGCGACGTTGGGCTGCCCGCGGCGGGACCAGTCGCGGTCGATGACGTCGTCGTGCACGACCAGTGCGGTGTGGAGGAGTTCGTAGGCGGCGGCGACGTGCGACGCCGCGTGGACGTCGGTGCCGCCGAGGCCGGCGTACGCGGTGAGGACCATGCGAGGACGGAAGCGCTTGCCGCCCATGCTCGCCTTGCGGAGCACCCGCCAGAGTTCCTCGGAGGGGCGGCCGAAGGCCTGTGCCCGGGCCGAGGACACGACGAAGAAGCGCTCCAGGCACTCGTCGACCAGGGCGAGGTCGATGTGCGCCACGGTGGCCGCTTCGTCCGTCATTGGCCTAATCTATCGAACTAGATGAACCACTTCCCTGAAACCGTCGTGCTGCTGGCCGAAGACCGTACCCCGATCGGCACCGCGGACAAGTTCGCGGTGCACACCGATCACACGCCGCTGCACCTCGCCTTCAGCTGTCACGTCACCAACGCGGACGGCGACCTGCTCGTCACGCGGCGTGCGCTGTCGAAGAAGGCCTGGCCCGGTGTCTGGACGAACTCCTTCTGCGGCCACCCCGGCCCGGACGAGACGTTCGAGGACGCCATCGCCCGTCGTGCCGAGCGCGAACTCGGCATCACCGTGCGGGACGTGCAGAGCGTGCTGCCCGACTTCCGGTACCGGGCGGTCGACGCCTCCGGGATCGTGGAGAACGAGGTCTGCCCGGTGTTCCGCGCCGTGACCGACGACCTCCCCGCCCCCGCGGACGACGAGGTCTCGGAGTACGAGTGGCTCTCCGAGAGCGCGCTCCGCAGTGCCGTCTCGGCGGCGCCGTTCGCGTTCAGCCCGTGGCTCGGGTGGCAGCTCGAACAGCTGCCGGTCAACGCGCTCGACTGACCCCTCCGGGCGCGTCGCGGGCGTGTCCGTGCGCTCGGCGTCCCGGCCGTGCGGGTGCTGGCCTGCGGCGCACGGTCGGCGTTCCGTCGTCGTCGGTGCACGCCCGCCTCGCACCGTGCGGGTTCCCTCGGCCCGTGCGGGTTCCGTCGCCTCGCACCGTGCGCGTTCCCTCGGCCCGTGCGAGGTCGACCACCCGGTGCGGGCCTGTCCCGCGGCACGGGGTGCGCAAGCTCGCACCACGCGGCGGCCTCGCGCACGCCAGCCCGCCGTGGCCCGCACCCGCTCGGACCTCCCGGCTGGCACCCGGGCGGCAGGCGTGCATAATGATCTGGCTCGGAATGTGAACGTGCACATGGGCGTGCCACGACACCGAGCGGGAGAGAGCAAGCAATGGCGTCGACGCGGACACAGCCACCGCGATCGCCCAGCATCCGCGACGTCGCGCGGGTCGCTGGTGTGTCGCACCAGACCGTCTCACGGGTCCTGAACAACTCCGACGCCATCCGCGCCGAGACCCGCGACCGCGTGCTCGCCGCGATGGAGCAGCTGCAGTACCGGCCGAACCGGGCCGCCCGCGCGCTGGTCACGTCCCGCACCCGGACGATCGGGGTGCTGACGGCCCAGCGCTCCCACTACGGCCCCGCCGTCACGATGCAGGCCATCGAGGACGCCGCCGTCGCCCGCGGGTACTCCGTCACGACGGCGAACATCGCCGAGCCGACCGACACCGCCGTGCGCGACGGGCTCGGGCACCTGCTCGACCAGGACGTCGAGGGCATGATCGTGATCGCGCCGCAGCAGCGGGTGTTCGACCTCATCGAGGAGCTCGGCGTCCGCACGCCGTACGTCACCCTCCGCTCGAGCATCGGCGAGGACCCGACGGCGCTCTGGGTGGACCAGATGGAGGGCGCCAGGCTCGCCACCGCGCACCTGCTCGACCTCGGCCACGAGTACGTCCGCCACATCGCCGGCCCTCAGGACTGGATCGAGGCCGACGCCCGGATGCAGGGCTTCCTGCGCGAGATGTCCGACCGCGACAAGCCCGTGCAGCCGCCGATCCTCGGGGACTGGACCGCCGACTTCGGGTACCACGCCGGCCGTGAGCTCCTGCGGTACCGCGACTGCACCGCGGTGTTCTGCTCGAACGACGCGATGGCCCTCGGGGTCGTGCACGCCGCCAGGTCCTACGGGCTCGACGTGCCGGGCGACCTGTCCGTCGTGGGCTACGACGACATCCCCGAGGCGAAGCACTTCTGGCCGCCGCTGACCACCGTGCAGGTGGACTTCGCCGAGCTCGGGCGCCGCTGCGTCGACCTGCTCCTGCCCGACGAGGACGAGGTGCTCCGCGCGGTCGAGATCGTCCCGCAGCTCGTGGTCCGCGCGTCGACCAGCGCACCCCGCCACCGCGGGTAGTGGCCGGAGAACGCACCTCGGTCCGGGCGGACCATCGGGCTGGAGGCGCGGTGCCAGGCCGCCACGAGCCTCCCGTCCGATCCGCGGAACGCAGGCGATCGACCCCAGATCGGGGGACAACAGATGTCCGCGATCCCACCGACACCGCGACCGTTACCGAAACGCGACAGTGACGAATTGACACCTGTGGCGTCGCCGTGCGTAGTATTGCCTCCGTTCCAGCCGATGTGACCGTTCACATCACCGTCACACGGGCTGGGGCACTGGACGCGACAACGAAGTCCACGCAGGCCTCCTGCGCCTTCGCTGCCGCAGCAGGACCACCCGAAGGACTGCCGCATCGCAGCGGCAGAAGGAGATGCACCGTGGCGTCAACCCCGATCGACACCGGACTCGAGACCCGGTCGATCACAGCACCCGAGACCATCCTCGAGATGCGCTCGATCACCAAGGAGTTCCCTGGTGTCAAGGCCCTCTCGGAGGTCTCGCTCAACGTCCGCGCCGGCGAGGTCCACGCGATCTGCGGCGAGAACGGTGCCGGCAAGTCGACCCTCATGAAGGTCCTCTCCGGCGTCTACCCGTACGGGACCTACACCGGCGACATCGTCTTCGAGGGCCAGGAAGTCCGCTTCTCGGGCATCAAGCAGTCCGAGCAGGCCGGCATCGTGATCATCCACCAGGAGCTCGCGCTGATCCCGGAGCTCTCGATCACCGAGAACCTGTTCCTCGGCAACGAGCCCGGCCGGTTCGGCACCATCGACTGGACCGCCGCCCAGCTGCGCGCCCAGGACCTGCTCGCCCGCGTCGGTCTCCGTGACGACCCGGACACGCAGATCAAGAACATCGGCGTCGGCAAGCAGCAGCTCGTGGAGATCGCGAAGGCGCTGCACAAGGACGTCAAGCTGCTCATCCTCGACGAGCCCACCGCGGCCCTGAACGAGAACGACTCACAGCACCTGCTCGACCTGATCGTCGGCCTCAAGGCCAAGGGCATCTCGAGCATCATCATCAGCCACAAGCTCAACGAGATCGAGCAGATCGCGGACAGCATCACGATCATCCGCGACGGCAAGACCATCGAGACGCTCAACGTCAAGGCGGACGGCGTCAACGAGGACCGCATCATCCGCGGCATGGTCGGCCGCTCGCTCGAGTCGCGCTTCCCCGACCGCACCCCGAAGATCGGCGAGACCTTCTTCGAGGTCCGCGACTGGACCGTGCAGCACCCGCTCGACTCCTCGCGCCTGGTGTGCAAGGGCTCGAACTTCCACGTGCGACGCGGCGAGATCGTCGGGTTCGCCGGGCTGATGGGCGCCGGACGCACCGAGCTCGCGATGAGCCTCTTCGGCCACTCGTACGGCACCTTCCTCGGCGGCACGGTCGTCAAGGACGGCCGCGAGATCAAGCTCAACACCGTGCAGCAGGCCATCGACAACGGCATCGGCTACGTCTCCGAGGACCGCAAGGCCCTCGGCCTGAACCTGCTCGACACCGTCAAGCGCTCCACCGTCGCCGCCGACCTGCGGAAGATCTCGAAGGCCGGTGTCGTCGACTCGCTCGAGGAGTACTCGGTCGCCGAGAAGTACCGCAAGATGCTCCGCACGAAGGTGCCGAGCGTCGAGGACAACGTCGGCAAGCTCTCCGGCGGGAACCAGCAGAAGGTCGTCCTGTCGAAGTGGATGTTCACCGACCCCGACCTGCTCATCCTCGACGAGCCCACCCGCGGCATCGACGTCGGCGCGAAGTTCGAGATCTACGGCATCATCCAGCAGCTCGCGGCCGAGGGGAAGGGCATCATCCTCATCTCGTCCGAGCTCCCCGAGCTCCTCGGGCTCTCCGACCGCATCTACACCATCTTCGAGGGTCAGATCACCGCTGACCTGCCGGCCGACCAGGCCGATCCTGAATCGCTCATGCGCAGCATGACCTCCGCGCGGAAGGGCGCCACAGCCTCATGAACAACCTGAAACAGCTCTTCGGCAAGGGCAACAGCATCGGCCAGTACGGCATGGTCATCGCGCTCATCGCGCTGCTGATCTTCTTCTCGATCACGACCCAGGGCCTCATCCTCGAGCCCACCAACGTGATCAACCTGTTCCTGCAGTACTCCTACATCCTCATCCTGGCGCTCGGCATGGTCATGGTGATCATCGCCGGCCACATCGACCTGTCGGTCGGTTCGGTCGCGGCGGTCGTCGGCATCATCGTGGCGCAGTCCATGGCGGTCTGGCACTTCCCGGTGTGGACCGCGATCATCCTCGGCCTCGCCGTCGGTGCCCTCATCGGTGCCTGGCAGGGCTTCTGGGTCGCGTTCGTCCGGGTCCCGGCGTTCATCGTGACGCTGGCCGGCCAGCTCATCTTCCGTGGCGTCAACCAGATCATCGGCAACTCGACCTCGGTCCCCGTCCCGGACGCCTACACCCCGATCGGCGCCGGCTTCCTCGGTGACTTCGGTCCGGACTTCGGCTACAGCAACGGCACCCTGCTCATCGGGCTCGTCACCATCGCCGCGCTGATCATCATCGAGGCCCGCGGCCGTGGCCGTCGTCGCAAGATGCAGGCCGAGGTCCCGCCGCTGTGGGTCTCCGTCGTCCGCACCGGCATCCTCGTCGCGGTCACGCTCGTCGCCACGTACCTGTTCGGCGCCGGCCCCGTCGGCACCTCGGTCCCGATCGTCGCGATCATCCTCGGTGTCCTGACGATCATCTACGGCTTCGTCACGAAGAACACGATCTTCGGTCGCCAGGTCTACGCGGTCGGTGGCAACTCCAGCGCCGCGGTGCTCTCCGGTGTCAGCGCGAAGAAGGTCAACTTCTTCGTCATGATGAACATGTCCGTCCTCGCCGCCGTCGCCGGCATGGTGTTCGTCGCCTACTCGGGTGCCTCCGGCCCCGCGGACGGCACCGGGTGGGAGCTCGACGCGATCGCCGCGGTGTTCGTCGGTGGTGCCGCCGTCGCCGGTGGCGTCGGCACGATCTCCGGCTCGATCATCGGTGGTCTCGTGATGGCGCTGCTGTCCAACGGCCTGCAGCTGATGGGCCTCGAGTCCAACAAGGTGCAGATCATCCGCGGTCTGGTGCTGCTCGTCGCCGTCGCCTTCGACGTCTACTCGAAGTCGCAGGGGCGTCCGTCCCTCATCGGCGGCATGATGCGGCAGTTCCAGCGCAAGGACACCGAGCAGAACACGGTGGCGGCCCAGCAGCCGCGGTCCATCGAGGACCAGCCCGAGAAGGTCACCCTCCCCTAGCCCTCCACCCCTCACAGCGGGGCCTCGGCCCCACCCTCCTCAACGAAGAGAAAGCAATCACATGCGCAAGAAGATCGTCGCCGGCCTCAGCCTGGCGCTCATCACGGGCCTCGCCCTCAGCGGCTGCTCGGCCCGTGGCTCGGACTCCGGCAGCGGCTCCGACGCCAGCATCAAGAAGGGCGACCTCATCGGCGTCGCGCTCCCCGCCAAGACCTCGCAGAACTGGGTCCTCGCGGGCGCCGCGTTCAAGAAGTCGATCGAGGACGCCGGCTTCAAGGCCGACATCCAGTACGCCAACGCCGGCAACCCGGTCCCCGACCAGCAGTCGCAGATCTCGGGCATGATCACCAAGGGCGCCAAGGCCGTCATCATCGGTGCCGCCGACGGTTCGCAGCTCACCTCGCAGGTCAAGTCGGCGAAGTCCTCGGGCGCCGTCGTCATCGCCTGGGACCGCAACATCCTGAACACGAAGAACGTCGACTACTACGTCGCGTTCAACAACTACAAGGTCGGCCAGCTGCAGGCCAACGCCCTCCTCAAGGGCCTCAAGGAGAAGAAGGGCGACGGACCCTACAACGTCGAGCTCTTCGCCGGTTCCGCCGACGACGCCAACGCGACCGTCTTCTTCAACGGTGCGATGAACGTCCTGCAGCCGAAGATCGACGACGGCACGATCAAGGTCGTCTCGGGTCAGACCACCTTCCAGAAGGTGCAGACCAAGGGCTGGCTCGCGCAGAACGCCCAGTCGCGCATGACCGACCTGATCTCGCAGTACTACTCGGGCGACACCAAGCTCGACGGCGTCCTGTCGCCGAACGACACGCTCGCCCGTGCGATCCTCACCGCGACCAAGGCCGCCGGCAAGGAGAACCCGGTCGTCACCGGTCAGGACTCCGAGACCGCGTCGATCCCGCTCATCATGAACGGCACGCAGTACTCGACCATCTACAAGAACACGACGGACGAGGCCCAGGCGGCCATCGACCTGGTGTCCGACATCGCCGACGGCAAGACGCCGAAGACGACCAAGGACAAGAACAACGACAACGGTGCGAAGGTCGTCCCCGCCGTCGAGCTCACCCCGGTGCTCGTCACGAAGGACAACGCCGTCGAGGCCTACAAGGGCAACGACGCACTCGAGCAGCTGGCCAAGGCCGGCGAGTAGTCACTCGTCCCACCCACAGGGCCCCGTCCGCATCGCGGACGGGGCCCTGTGCCGTCTCCCCGGCACGCTCGCCCGGACCCGGACCCGGACCCGGACCGGAACCCGGACCCGGACCCGGACCCGGACCCGGAACGGATTCCGAATTGCCGGCTGACGGATCCGGTTCCGGATCCTCGGGCCGAGCCGACCAGATCCGTCAACACCAGATCGCGATGTCGTCCCCCGGCCGGCTCGATGCAGTGGCCGCGATCGCGGCCGGACCGGAGGCCCGGAAGCCCGGAAGCGAGTTCGGCCGTTCGGCCATCCGCCCGCTCGCGCATCTGACAGGACATCCGGACAGCCGGACCGCCGTTCGTCCGTCCATCCGTCCGTCGACATGGGACGGTTCCCGGAACGGCGGCTGACGGATCCGGTTCCGGATCCTCGGGCTGAGCCGACCAGATCCGTCAACACCAGATCGCGACGTCAGCGTACGGCCGGGCCGAGGCCGTGGTCGCGACCACGGCTGGACGGGAGGCGCGGTGCCAGCGCGGACCGAGCCTCCCGTCCGGTGGGACGTGCGCTGGCGACCGGCCGCACCCGCCGTCAGCGCTGGCTGGCCCGGAGTCGCTGCGCTGCCTGCTGCAGGTGCGGGACGTCGACCTGCGCGGTCCCGAGGACGAGTGCGGGGGTGGTGTCGAAGTACCGGCGCGTGAGGCGCTCCCCCAGCAGCGAGACGCGCGACCACGGGATGCCGGGCTCGCCGGCGGTCACGGCGACGGGGAGCATCCGCACCGCCTCGCCGATCTCGACCAGGCGCATCCGGACGGCGTCGTACACGACGTCGTCCGGCAGGGTGTCCGCCGAGACGTAGCGGCCGATCACGCGGCAGGCGCGGATGACGTCCGCGAGTCGTTGGTCGACGTCCCGGTTCACAGGGGCACCGCCTGCCGGACGACCTCCGGGCGCATGCCGTCGGCGGCGACGACGTCGACCCGCACGCCGAGCACCTCCTCGGCGGCGTCCTGGATCCGCATCAGCGTGAACATGCCGAGACCCGGGCAGAGGTCGACCATCAGGTCGACGTCGCTGTCCGGGCCGTCCTCGCCGCGCGCGACGCTGCCGAACAGGCGCGGGTTGGTGCCGCCGAGACGGGTGACGGCGTCGCACAGTTCGGTGCGGTGGGCTGCGACGCGCTCGCGGAGCGACGACACGGTGGCCAACGGCTCGAGGTCGATCACCGTCAGGAACCCGGCGGCGCGGAGCAGCCGCTGCAGGGCGGCGAGGGAGGGCTCGCGGCGACCGTTCTCGTACGTGCTGATGACGCTCTGCGTGACCCCTGCACGACGGGCGAGCTGCACCTGGGTGAGGGCGGCGCGGTCGCGGGCGTCGCGGATCAGGTCAGCGGCGGAGACGGGCGGCGGTGTCCGTGTCGGAGCTCCGGTCATGGTGCAACGATACACACCATTCTGTATTTCGCAGCCAGACGGCGTCAGTCGCGCTCGGACACGTCCGCACGGTGGAAGTTGAGCGCCGAGCGGGACGCCGTCGGGCCGCGCTGTCCCTGGTAGCGGGACTGGTACTCGGCCGAGCCGTAGGGCTTGTCCGCCGGGCTCGACAGCTGGAAGAAGCAGAGCTGCCCGATCTTCATGCCCGGCCAGAGCTTGATCGGCAGGGTGGCCACGTTCGAGAGCTCGAGCGTGACGTGGCCCGAGAAGCCCGGGTCGATGAAGCCCGCGGTGGAGTGCGTCAGCAGGCCGAGACGACCGAGCGAGCTCTTGCCCTCGAGCCGGGCCGCGATGTCGTCGGGCAGCGTGACGACCTCGTACGTCGAGCCGAGGACGAACTCGCCGGGGTGCAGCACGAAGGCCTCGTCCGGGTCGGTCTCCACCAGCCGGGTGAGGTCGGGCTGGTCGACCGCGGGGTCGATGTGCGGGTACTTGTGGTTGTCGAACAGCCGGAAGTACTTGTCCAGACGGACGTCGATGCTCGACGGCTGCACGAGCGAGGCGTCGTGGGGGTCGAGGCCGATCCGTCCGGCGGCGAGCTGGGCGGTGATGTCGCGGTCGGAGAGCAGCACGGTACCGAAGCCTAGCGGCCGGGATCGACGCGCCGGTAGGCTGGCCGGCTGCCCTGCACCGTGCTCGGTGGCGGGAGGGGACCACCGTGTACCGCGTCATCGAGCTCGACGTACCGAGGACCATGGACGACGACCCGGCGGCCGTCGCGGCGTTCCGCGAGTGGGTGGCGGTGTCGGCCCGGTCCGAGGTGGCCGTCCACGGACTGGCCGAGCTCGTCTGGACCGCCGAGGCCCAGCTCGCGATGATGCACGACCCCGAGGCGCCGAGTCGGTTGTTCGTCGTGCGGGACGAGGACGACCTCGTCGTCGCTGCCGGGTCCTACGACTCGAAGACCGCGGCCGGCACCCCGAACTGCTGGCTCTCCGTCGGCGTCGACCCCGACCACCGTCGTCGTGGCGTCGGAACACTGCTCGCCGACCACCTGGAGGGCATCGCCCGGGCCGAGGGCCGCACCCAGTGGAAGACGTACGCCGTGTCGCGGCAGGTCGGGCCGGCGACCGGGCCCGGGTACCTACAGGCGCCCACCGGGTTCGGTGCCGTGCCGGAGGACGAGGCCGGCGTGCGCTTCCTGACCGGTCGCGGGTGGCGGTTCGGCCAGGTGAACCGGATCAGCCGGCTCACGCTGCCCACCGACGCCTCGGTCGTGCGCACCCTGCACGACCGCGCCGTGGCCGCCGCTGGCCCGGGGTACCGGGTGCACGCCTGGACCGGCCCGACACCGCCGCGGTGGCAGGAGGGCATCGCGCTGCTCGAGACCCGGATGAGCACCGACGCCCCCGAGGGCGACATGGAGGAGCCCGAGGACGTCTGGACCGTGGAGCGCCTGCAGGAGCACGACGCGCTGCTCGACGCGTCACCGCGCACGATGCTCACCGTCGCCGTCGAACACGTCCCGACCGGGGTCCTCGCCGGGTTCACGCAGCTGGCGGTGCCGGACGAGGTGGCCGAGCCCGTCTTCCAGTGGGACACCCTCGTGCTGCGCGAGCACCGTGGGCACCGGCTCGGGTGGCTGCTCAAGGTGGTGGGCATCGAGACGGTCGAGCGGGACCACCCCGGACACCCGTCGATCATCACCTTCAACGCCGAAGAGAACCGTCCGATGCTCGACGTCAACGAAGCCGTGGGCTTCGTCGGCGTCGGCAGCGAGGGGATCTGGGAGCACCGGGTCAGCGGTGGGGGCGCCGGGGGCGCCGGAGGCGCCGAGTGTGCCGGCGGTGCCGGGGGTGCCGGGTAGGGTCGGCCGCATGACGCGCTCACGGGGGATGCAGGCACTCATCGACGACGGGGTCTTCCTGGCCTACGAGGCCCAACTGGCATTGGCTGACCGCTTCGAGGACCACGAGCACTGGGACGTGGACCTGGCAGCGGGGCAGTTCCACTTCTCCGGGGCGAACCCGGCCACCTTCCCGGTGCAGTTCCTCGGCACCGCTGCCCCGGGCCCGCGCAGCTGGTTGTGGGGATGGGCGAACCCGGGCCAGCACCCGGAGTCGGTGCTCACCGCGGCCACCGCGACACGGGCGCTCGGCGAACGGTACGACGTCCCCGAGCTCGTGCAGGGCGAGGTGGCGTTCGACGGCGCCCCCGACGACGACGCCGTCCGCACCGGGTACGAGCTCGGGTGGGGCCTGTCCATCGCAGCACGGCTGGCGAGCGGCACCTGGTTCGGCTACAACGCCGACGTCGGCGGGGGCACCCGGGTGTGGCTGCTGCTCGAGGGACTGCTCTTCGACGCCCCGACGGTCCCCCGCATGCTCCGCGTGTTCGGTGAGGGCATCCGGTCGATCGAGGTCCAGGACCACCGTCGAGCCGTCGCGAGCTGGGCGTCGCTCCGCGGTGCGCCGTGGGACGGTCGCACACTGCCCCTGTCCGGCGGCACGATCACGGTGGACTTCGACGAGCAGGGACGCCTGGGGCACATGGAGGGCACCGCGGCTTCCTGAGCAGACGGACGGCGTGGATCCAGGCCCGCGCGTCTACGATGGAGGGTCCGCGGTCTCGCGGGCGAAAGCGTCCCCGGAACAGGTCGATGTCCGTCACCACCACCGCAACCACCGCTGGAGGCCCGACGCCGGAAGCGGCGCCCGTCACCGCTCGCACGTCCACCGTCGCGACCGTGCTCGCCGTCGCCGTGCCGCTCGCCGTCGCGTGCTCGATCCTCGGCATGACCGTGACCGGGGCCTTCACCGCGAACCAGCAGCTCGTCAGCGCCGGCGACCTCGTGCAGTACGGCCTCCCCGTTGCGCGGGCCGTGCACGACACCATGGCCGCGCTGACGATCGGCCTGCTCATCGTCGCGGCGTTCGCACTGCCGGCACAGAAGGCCGACCACCGAGCCATCTCGAGCGTCCAGCACCGGGCGGTGCGCTGGGCGGCGACGACCGGGGCCGTGTGGTTCCTCGCCGCCGTCGTGGGCATCGTCTTCACGGGCGCGAACACGCTCGGGTCCTCGATCACGTCGCCGCTGTTCGCCCGCAACTTCATGGTCTTCGCGTTCCAGGTCGAGATCGGGCAGTCGCTCGTGGTGTCGGCCGTCGCGATCCTCGTCGCCACGGTGTTGGCCGCCTTCGCCACCCGTGTCACCACGCTCGCGGTGGCCACGGTCGCCGGGCTGTTCGCGCTGCTGCCCCTCGCCCTCTCCGGGCACGCCGCCGGGTCGCTCGAGCACGCCAACGCGGTCAACTCCCTCGCGATCCACCTCATCGGGGTGTGCGTCTGGGCCGGCGGCCTGGTCGCCGTGCTCCTGCTCCGCACCGGTACGAAGGGCGCCACCGGCCGCGTCGTCGCGCGGTACTCGACCCTCGCCGGGTGGTCGTTCGCGGCCGTCGCCTTCTCGGGCATCGTCAACGCGTCCCTCCGGCTGACCGGTCCGCTCGACCTGGTCACGACGACCTACGGCTGGCTCATCACGGTCAAGGCCGTGATCCTCGTGCTGCTCGGACTGGCCGGGATCGTCCAGCGCCGCAAGCTCGTCCCCGCCCTGCTGCGCTCCCCGCTCGACCGCCGCTCCTTCACGCGGTTCGCCCTGGCCGAGGTCGTCTTCATGGCGATCGCCATCGGTGTCTCGGTCGCGGTGTCGCGCAGCCAGCCGCCGATCCCCCAGACACCCGAGACCGGCCAGGACACCCGCTCCGGGCTCATCGGCTACCCGTACCCGCCGACGCAGACGCTCCACACGTTCCTGACGCAGTGGCACATCGACTGGGTGTGGCTCGCGCTCGCCGTCGTCGGAGCCGGCTGGTACCTGCTCGCGGTGCGCAAGCTCCGCAAGCGCGGGGACTCGTGGCCCGTCGGCCGCACGATCTCGTGGGTGCTCGGCTGCGCCGTGTTCATCTGGACGACCTCGGCCGGGCCGTCGGTCTACGGCATGATCCACTTCTCGTCGCACATGATCCAGCACATGCTGCTGATGATGTTCGTGCCGCTGCCGCTCGTGCTCGGCGGCCCGGTGCTGCTCGCCCTGCGGACCCTGCCGGTGCGCAACGACGGCTCCCGCGGAGCCCGCGAGTGGTTGATGCTGTTCGTGCACTCGCGCTACATGCAGTTCATGGCCAAGCCGGCCGTCGCCGGGGTGATCTTCGCCGGGTCCCTCGTGGTGTTCTACTTCACGCCCGCGTTCCAGTTCGCGATGCAGTCGCACGAGTGGCACGTCGCGATGGTCGTCCACTTCGTGCTGAGCGGCTACCTGTTCTTCTGGGTCTTCGTCGGCATCGACCCGGGCCCCCAGCGCCCCCAGTACCCGATCCTCATCATCGCGCTGCTGGCGACCCTGGCGTTCCACGCGTTCTTCGGCGTCGCGGTGATGACGTCGCAGGCCGTGTACGCCGCCGACTGGTTCCACGCCCTCGGGCAGACGAACGACGTCGGGCTGCTCGCCGACCAGCACACCGGCGGCGGCATCGCGTGGGGTGCCTCCGAGCTGCCGATGGTGTTCGTCGCGCTGCTCGTCGTCCGGAACTGGGTGAAGTCGGACAAGCGCGACGCGAAGCGCCTCGACCGCCAGGCAGAGCGGGACGGCGACGCGGAGCTCAAGGCCTACAACGAGCGCCTGAGCGCGATGCGCCAGCGCGACTGAGCGGCGTCTCGGCTCAGTCGCCGTGCACGATGCACACGGCGTCGAGGTCCATCGCGGCCTCGAGCGCTGCGCTGATCCCGGACTCGCCGTCCGGGCCCGCGGGCATCACCGTGTCGACCCACCACACGGGGATCGTCATGGGCGGGGCGTCCGGCAGGATCCGCTCGACCTCGTCGAGCACGTCCACGCGTCGGACCCCGAGCACCGTCACCACGGGGTGGTCCTGGTCACGGCAGACCTGCATCACGGGGCCGTCGTCGAGCGCCCGCACACCCCAGGTGTCATCGTGCAGGAGCAGCGCCTCGGCGACCTCCCGCACCTCCACCGGGCCCCGGCAGAGCAGGGTCACGTCACGCGGCACCGTGCGCTCCGTGCACGCCACCGGCGCTGACGTGTCCGTCGAGGGAGCCCTCGTCGTGCGAGGGGTCGAGCGGAGCGCCACCGACGAGCTGCAGGAAGCGGTCCTCGTCGATGCGGTCGAGGAAGGCCTCGAGCGCCGTCCACCCGTCCTCGAGCCGGACGATGAGCCCGGCACCGTCGGAACCGGCACCGTCGCGACCGGTCCCGCCCACGAAGCTCGACGTCGAGGTGTGCGGCGGCGGCCACACGTCCCCGCGGTCGAGGAGCCCGGTGGCCTCGGGTCCGACGACGACCGCGAGTGGTGCCGGCTCCCCGTGGGACACGGGCCGGACGAGGTGGTCGGCGTCACCACGGCGCTGCATGACCACGCCGAACACCGGCATGACCTCGCCAGCGACGCGCTGGACGGCGTCGAGCATCCGCTCGGCGAGCGCCGGGTCGGTTCCCTCGTCGGGCACGGTCAGGACGGCGGACATGGTCTCGATAACGACGCCGTCGGTCAGGTGCGCGGTCATCGTCGCGGAGAAGCCGTCGCCCACCGCGTAGGACGTGCTGATGCCCGGGGACTCGTGCTTGGCGTACTGCGTGACGACCCAGCGGTCCCACGGCACGGCGAGCGGCTCGGTGGTGCCCCACCGTGTCGGACAGGTGCCGACCGTGTGACAGAGGGCCTCGATCGCGGAGCCGATGTCGACCGCCCGCTCGGCGTGGTGGCGGAGGGTCAGGTCGATGCTGATCTGCCGGACGGACCCCTCGGCGACCGGGTGTGCGAGCGAGGGCACCCCGAGCAGCTCCGGTCCGTGCGTCGCGAAGTCCGTGACGTCCGTGGCCTCGACCCCGGTCCGGCCGTCGCGCAGGCTGCCGTCCGGCGCCGTCACGGCCCAGGCCGCTCCGTACGCTCCGAGTGCGTGGCGCAGTGCGGGTGTGATGGCGGCGTCGGGGCGGGTCCGCAGGACGACGACGCGTTCTGCGGCCGAAGCGCGCTGCAGCAGGGAGGCCAGCGCGTCCGTCAGCCACACCACGTGGGAGTCGGAATCGACCACGATCGCGGAGCCGATCACGTCGTCGATGAGGGGATGCCTGACCATCCGGGCCTCCTCGGGGTCGGGGTCGATCAACTCCCTGGACGGTACACACGGCCCCGACACCTGTCCGTCAGCGGGGCGGCCTCACAGGGGAGACACGGCCATCACGCATGGTCGGTTGCGGCGACGGCCGGGAGGCTCGGCTCGGCCCGGCGCATCGGCCTCCGGCACGTCGTCGGCTGGCGTCCAGGGCGGAATCCGGTATGGTTGTCGAGTCCCGCTGAGCGGGCGCGCGAGTGTAGTTCAATGGTAGAACTCCAGCTTCCCAAGCTGGTAGCGCGGGTTCGATTCCCGTCACTCGCTCCGAAGAACCGACCATCGTGTCGTCCGGGTCACCGCTAGTTTGGCGTTGTGAGTTCCAGTGCTGCACAGGCGTCGTCGTTCTTCCGGGAGATCGGTGGCAACGGCCCGGTGTGGACGGTCGAAGACGACAACGGCGTGCCGGCACCGAAGGCAGCCGATGGTCGCCGGGCAATGCCGTTCTGGTCTCGGCGGTCGCGGGCGGAGCGCGTCATCGCACAGGTTCCGGCGTACGAGGGGTTTCGACCCCTGGAGATCTCGCGCGCTGACTTCGAGAGCCGATGGCTTCCTGGAATCGAGCGGGACGGACTCAGCGCAGGTCTGAACTGGTCCGGACCTCGTGCGACGGGCTACGACTTGACGCCAGGAGAGCTCCGAGCCCGACTGACCGCCTGACGATCCGCTCCGGAATGGTCGTGGGAGGAGTCGCTGCTGATCACTACGATCGTTCGCGGACGCCGAGCGTCCGGCGTCGTTCATCGTGGGAGGGAACTCGTTGTCATCGGCATCGAATCCGGACGAGTGGGTCCTCCACCCCTCGCCGGTGTGGGGCGACCGAGTCGACGTCGTCGCGAACACGACGTTCGACGACAGCGGTCCGGGGACGCTCCGGTTCGAACAGTTGCTCTTCGAGAAGCTCGACGATCAGCGCTTCCGGCTGTGCTGCATCCCGTTCTTCACGTCTGGCTACAGCCTCGGTGACGTCGTCGCGCTCAAGGACGACCAGGAGATCGGCGTGTCCCCCGGGGAAGTCGTTGAGCGCAGCGACCACTGGTCCCTCCGAGTCCTCGTCACGCCCGACGGAGACGCCGCCGCTCTGCAGGAGCTCCTCACGACGCACGGCGCGGAGGTCGAGACGCGCGGGCACCTCGTCGCCTGCTCCGTGGTCGGTCGTGAACAGCTGCGGTCCTTCCGCAGGGGGCTCGATGAACTCGAGCACGGCGGGCACCTCGTATACGAGACCGCGTGGATCTGAACGACCTCTAGTCGACCCCTGTCGCGCCGCCCTCGAGGAGGCGGAGTGCTCCAGGAAGGGCGTAGACCGCGCTCACCGTCCTGACGCGGACGTCCAGGTCCGGGCGCACGGCGCCCTGCTCGAGTCCCCAGACCTTGGTCCCCCGTCGTCGGACCCATCCCATCACTCGCTTGACCCATCGCTCGTACTCCGGTGAGATCGCGCGCATGGCCTGTGCCTGGGAGCCGATGAGGTGGGTCGTCAACTCCCCGTCGCCGACCCGACCGGGTTGCCAGAAGAGCACGGGTGACCGGTCGGGGTGGACGAGGCCCACGCCTGGTCCGGGGTCGAGACGCTGGAAGTTGATCGTCGACATGACCGCGGTGACAGTCCCTTCCCGCAGCGCAGGGTCATCGCGGTACATGACGACCGGCGGCCCGAACTCCTCGGAGAGGATCACGACCGACCGATGTCCACCCGCCTCCGTGCGACTGAGACTGACTGGTTCGCGCTCCACGAGTGGCCACTGCCAGATGGTTGCCGTTCGTCCTTCCCCGATGTGGTCGAGCAACGCTGTGACGTCGTCATCCGACGCGTAGAACTGGACTGCAGCGACCACGACGCAATGGTAGGGGATGTGTGTCGTGCCGGCCGGTTCGGAGGAGGACCCTTCAGGACAGGATGGTGAGGAGCCGGTTCCCGAAGAGCGCTGCGTAGCTTCCCTGTCTCCGCAGGATGTGTTGCACGTGGTCGGCCGTCCGTGGGAGTCGTCGAGCGAAACGGTCGAAGCCGGAGAGGATCAGGACGAGGCCGGTCTCGGACGCGTCCCACCCGTGGTCCGCCTCGGCCACGTCTGACATGCAGTCGTTGAGCGCGTCCAGGTTCTTCCCGACGTGGCGGGGGAACCGGAGGCCCGTCGCGAAGGCCACGTGCATCTGCTCGTCGTCGTTCCACTTCCCAGCGTCCAGCTCGACGACCCGGTAGCCCTCGCGCCGGAACCACGTCTCGGCGTTGCGCAACTCGGCATCATCTCGCAGCCTGCGGACGAATCCGTCGCGAGCGATCTCGAAGTCCAGCCTGTTGCCGAGGACGTCGTCGGTGGAGAATGCGGGCACGCCCGAACTGTAGTACGAGCCGACGAGGGAACCGATCGCGGGTCTGCGGACAACTCAGGACATGAACGAGATCACGGGTGACCGGGCCGACTGGGCCCTGAGCACCGCGGGCGACGGGCAGGCGTTCGGGCGGGTGTTCGACCGCCATGCCCCACGACTGCGGCGGCACGCGGTCGGACTCGTCCCCAGCCCCGCCGACGGGGACGACGTCGTCGCCGTCGCGTTCCTCGAGGCGTGGCGGCGACGCGACGAGGTCCGCTTCGTCGACGATTCGCTGCTGCCGTGGCTGCTCGTCACGACGACGAACGCGGCCCACAACCTGACCCGGTCGACCGGGCGACACCGCCGCTTCCTCAGCCGGTTCCCCGTCGACGACCCGGCACCGGACCCCGCTGACCAGTACACGGACGGCGACGCCGTGACGGCACTCCGCGGACTCGGGCTCGCCGACCAACGCGTGCTCACGTTGTGCGTCATCGAGGGGCTCAGCGAGCGCGAGGCCGCCGCCGCTCTCGGTGTCGCCCCCGGGACCGTCAAGTCCCGGCTCCACCGAGCGAAGGCTCGACTCCACCAGCGCTACACAGCCACAGCGGAACCCCTCGGAGGCGCACTGTGAACGACGACATCTCCCCCCGCCTGACCGCGATGCGCGACGCCCTCGTCGCCGACGTCACGTCCACCCGCGCGACGGGCCCCGAGCGCCACCGCCGACGCCGTCCGACCCGTGGCGCGGTCATCGCCGTGGTGGTCGCGTTCCTCGTCGGTGGTGGCCTGACCGGCGGGCTCACCGCCGCGGCGCTCCCGGGCAGCGACCCCGACGTCGCCGTCCAGAGCTCCCTCGCCACGACGGCGCGCTACATGGTCGAGGACGCGAACCACGGCCGGATCCTGGGGAAACCGACGTTCCGGGTGGTGCGGGGCGCCACCTCGCTGACCCCGTCCGATCGCCCTGCCGGCGCGGACAGCGTCGCGGTGGCGTGGGCGTGCCTCGACGGCGACACACCCACCGTCGAGGTCGCCGGCCGCCCCACGGTGGGCAGCGTCTGCGGTCGACGGGGCGATCCGACGTCCGAGGCCACCGGCTGGTCGCTGTCCCCGGCGGCCTCGACCGGAGCCACGGCAGTGACCTTCTCCGCCGGTGACACCGACCGGTACGCCGTCTGGGTGTCCTGGGCACAGGCTCCGCGCATCGCCGCACCCTCCGCACAGCAGCGCGCCGAGACCACCGACGGCATCGTCTCTCTGGACGAGTACCGGACGGCGTTCAACCGCCTGCTCGCGTGCCAGGCACAGGCGGGACAGGCGATGGACGACGTCCCCCTCACCTGGTACGCGGACGGCCTGTGGAACAGGAGCGGACGAGGGACCGGGCCCTGGTACCTGTACGCGACGCCGTCCACCGGCAGCGAGGTCTTCGACACGCAGTGCTACCCGCGCGAGTTCGGCGCGGTGGACGCGATCTGGCAGGACGAGCACCCACAGCCCGAGGACCCACCGGTCGATCCCGCCGTCGGCTGACGACGCGGAGGACGGACCCATGAGACCGGGGAGCTCGACGTTGGTGGGAGGCGTCTTCCTCGCGCGGAGCAGTGACCTGATCCAGTGAGCGGAGCGGGCCCCTCGTCCTGCGACGGCCGCCCCGGTCACTGCCATGATGAGCCGATGAACGGAACCACCGCGGTCATGGTGATCGACATGCAGGTCGGCGTCCTCGACGGCTGCCACGACGCCGACGGGATGACCCGCCGCACCGCGTTGCTCGTGGAGCGTGCCCGCGCGGCCGGTGTCCCGGTGATCTGGGTCCAGGACCACGACGACTTCCCGGAGGGGACGCCGGAGTGGGAGCTGGCGGCACCGCTCGGACGGCGGCAGGACGAACCGCTCATGCGGAAGACCCGGCGTGACGCGTTCGTCGGCACGGAACTCGCCGAGGTCCTCGCCGAGCTGGGGGCGACGCACCTCGTCGTGGCCGGCGCGCAGACGGACTACTGCATCCGCACGACGACGCAGTCCGCGGCGGTCCGGGGGTTCGACGTCACGCTGGTCGGGGACGCACACACGACCGTCGACGCTGAACACGAGGGCGTGCCGATCAGCGCCCGGCAGGTCATCGCCCACACGAACATGTACTTCTCCGGCCTGCGGTACCCGGGCCTCCGCTTCGGCGTCGAACGGCACGACCGGGTCGAGTTCACACCCAAGCGCTGAGGACCGGACCACGGAGCGCATCGACGCGACGAGCAGCGACAGAACCTACCCTTGGGGGATGCTCTCCCGACGCGATGCCGCCGTCCGCCTCGACATCCCCATCGAGATGGCGACCCACCACGGGATCCCGTCGCGCCTCAGCGAAGCCGAACTCCAGGCCATCGAGCAGGACCCGCCCGCCTGGCTCGTGCAGTCCCGGGCGAACCGCACGGGGACCAAGAAGGTCTGGGTCCACCTCGAGTGCTCGGTCTGCGGCTACTCGGAAGAGGCACGGCCGAAGAAGTGGTGGCCGGACTGGGACCACCTGATGTGCGACTACCACGCGCCCTACCAGGCACCGGACCCGACCGCCGGGCTCGTCCGGCGTGAGGTCGACGGCGTGGGCAGCCGGTTCGTCGCCCTCGTCGACGAGCGGCCGTAGTCGGGCTGCAGCCGAGTCCGCCGAGCATCCGTGCCGGATGTCCTGGGTACGCTGACCTGACCTGCGCCGGCCCCACCAGCCGACGCTCGGATCAGGCACGCTCCCCAGGAGGAGGCACGGCATGCTCGTCGATGCGAGGTTCACGACGCACGACCGCGACGAGGCACAGGAACTCGTCCAGCGGGTCTACCCCGGCAGTGCCTTCCGTGAATGCGTGGCGCCCTTCACGTACAAGCAGCGGGTCGTCGGCGACAGCGACGCGGTGAGCGTCGCCCGGTTCGAGGTGAGTTCGCGGTCCGAGCTCGCCGTCCGCTTCGACGGGGTCGTCGGCATCGGGATGGCGTCGGGCAGTGAGTACCGCGCCACGAGCAACGACGACCCCCTCGACACGACGAAGCCCTTCCTGCTCCGCCCGGGGATCGCCCGGTCGTGGTCGTCGGACCACCACCTGATGGTGGTCAACCTCGACGTCGGCGCACTCGCCCGACACGTCGGCGCCGACGCCCAGGGCGCGCGCCTCGTGACGGCGTCCTCGGGACCGCTCACCGACGCGGCAGCGAGCTACTGGTGCCACGTCGCCCGCCACGCTGCGAGCGTCTTCTCGACCTCGGCCCTCAGCGGCTACGCGCTCATCCGCAAGGCGACGACCGACCTCGTCCTGGCCTCGGCGGTGGACGCCTTCGGCATGACGGTCGAGCAGGTCGGCTCCCCGTCCTGCGACGCCGCGCTGCCCACCGCGGTGCGTCGTGCGGCCCAGTTCATCGAGGACAACGCTGCCGCGCCGATCGGCATCGTGGAGATCGCCGAGGCCGCGCGGATGAGCGTCCGGGGCATCCAGCTGGCGTTCCGGCGAGCGCTCGACACGACGCCCACGGAGTACCTGCGGCGAGCGCGCCTGCGCCACGCCCGAGAGCACCTGGCGACGTCGACCCCGGCCGAGACGACCGTCACCGAGGTGGCACGGACCTGGGGGTTCACGAACCTCAGCCGCTTCAGCTCGGCGTACCGCCAGGCGTACGACGAGTCCCCACGGCAGACGCTCGAGCGCTGAGCGCGACGCCGCGGGACCGGAGCCGTCCTGGACGCAGGGCGCACCGAGGAGACACCCGGCGCAGGATCGGCCGCCCCGCAGCGCAGCGGAGGCCGAACGGCTCCGATCGGCAGGACGCCTGCTCGATCATGGGGACGCCTCGATCCGGTCGCTCAGGGACGGTCGAGAAGAGGGGCGGGGAGCCAACCACTCCCCGCCCCTTCATCCCGCGTCACCGCTGGTCGGCTCGGTAGTCCGCGGCCGTAGGATCGCCGGATGCACGCAGCGTTCGACCACGTCGTCGTCGGGGGCGGGGTCGTCGGTGCCGCGAGCGCACGGTCCCTCGCCGCTCGGGGCGAGCACGTCCTGCTCGTCGAACAGCACGGCCGCGGGCACGACCACGGCTCCTCGCACGGGGCCAGCCGCATCTTCCGCATGGGCTACGCCGACCCCGAGTACGTCGCGCTCTGCCAGCAGGCCCTGGCGGCGTGGGTCGCGCTCGAAGCCGCCAGCGGGCGTCCGCTGCTCGACCGCACCGGCGCCGTCGACCACGGCCGACCGGCGCAGGTCGACGCCATCGCGCGGGAGCTGGCCGCGGCGGGCATCGACCACGAACGCCTCACGCCCGAGCAGGCCGAATCGCGGTGGCCGGGTCTGGCGTTCGAGGGACACGTCCTGACGCACGCCTCGGCCGGTCGGATCCGCTCGGCCGACACCGTCGAGGCGCTCCTCGACCTGGCGGCGTCGGACGGCGCCGAGCTCCGCTTCGACACGCGGGTCACCGGCGTCGAGGACCACGGGGACACCGTCACGCTGACGCTCGACAGCCCGGACGGCGCCACGACCGTGACGGCGCCGAGCGTCGTGGCGGCGGTCGGGTCCTGGGCCCCCACGCTGGTCGGCGAGCTGTTCCGGGGACGCGGGGCGAGCCTCCCGGCCATCCGCGTCACCCAGGAGCAGCCGGCCCACTTCCCCAGCCACCTGCCGGACGCCGCCTGGCCGAGCTTCGTGCACTGGCCGGAGGACGGCCCCGACGTCTACGGGCTGCTCACCCCCGGCGAAGGCGTCAAGGTCGGGTTCCACGGCACCGGCCCCGTCGTCGACCCGGACCGGCGCGACCGCACGCCCGTCCCCGAGGAGCTGGAGCGCCTGCAGGCCTACGTGGCGCGCTTCGTGCCGGGGGTCGACGCGAGCCGGCCCGACCCGATCAGCTGCCTGTACGACAACTCCCCCGCTGACGACTTCGTCATCGACCGACGTGGACCGGTCACGGTCGCGACGGGGTTCTCCGGGCACGGGTTCAAGTTCGCGCCGCTGCTCGGGACGATGGTCGCGGACCTGGCGACGGGCGGGGCGCCGCACCCGCGCTTCGCGCTGCCCGGCTGACCCGGCCGACCCGGCCGACCCGGCTGACCCGGCTGACCGCTAGCGTTGCTGCGTGCATGTCGTCGTCGCGCCGGACTCGTTCAAGGGGACGGCCACCGCTGCCGCTGTCGCCGCCGCCATCGGGGACGGGTGGCTGACCACCCGGCCCGACGACACCGTGACGCTGCTGCCGATGGCCGACGGTGGCGAGGGCACCCTCGACGCGTTCGCGGCCGCCGTCCCCGGATCGCGGCGGATGCCGGTCACGGTGACCGGGCCGGCCGGTGCCCCGGTGGACGCCGAGTGGCTCGCGCTGCCCGACGGACGTGCGGTCGTCGAGCTCGCGGCGACGAGTGGGCTCCCCCTGCTGTCGACGCTCGAGCCCGATGCCGCGCAGACGACCGGGTTCGGTGAGGCCATCGCCGCCGCACTCGACGCCGGGGCGACGGGGCTGGTGCTCGGCATCGGCGGGAGTGCGTCGACGGACGGTGGGGCGGGCCTCCTCGGGGCGCTCGGACTCGGGGGCGTCGGGGCGGGTGGCGGCGCCGGTCCCGGCAACGGTTCCGGTCCCGGTCCCGGTTCCGGTTCCGGTTCCGGTTCCGATTCCGCTTCCGGTTCCGCCGGACCGGGCTCCCTGCTCGACGGGCTCGACGGCCTCGACGAACTCGGGGACCTGACCACGTCGACGCTCCGGCCCCTGCCACCCCTCGGTGTCACCGTCCTGACCGACGTCACGTCGCCGCTCCTCGGCCCGACCGGTGCCGCGGCGGTCTTCGGACCGCAGAAGGGCGTGACGCCCGACCGGGTCCCGGTGCACGAGGCCCGGCTGGCCGCCTGGGCTGCACGCTTCCCCGATGTCGACCCGACGACGCCCGGGGCCGGTGCCGCGGGCGGGGCCGGGTTCGGCCTGCTGGTGTGGGGCGCGACGCTCGCGCGCGGTGCCGGAGCGGTGGCAGCGGTGCTCGGGCTGCCCGACGTGGTGGCGACCGCCGACGTGGTGGTCACGGGCGAGGGACGCTTCGACGGGCAGTCCGCCGCGGGCAAGGTCGCATCGGTCGTGTGCGCGATGGCCGAGGGTCGCCGACGGATGCTCGTCGCGGGGGCGATCGACGCACCCGTGGACGGCTTCGACGCGGCGGCCTCGCTCACGGTGATCGCGACGCAGACCACGGGCGAACCGTCCGACGCGATGGCCGACCCGCTGCGCTTCGCCCGGATCGCGGGGCAGCGGCTGGCCGCGCGGGCCTGAGCGCGGACCGACCTGCACGCAGCGCGGTGGCCACCTCCGCCGGACCGGGCGAGCACGGGCGGTCCAGCCGTCCTGCGTACGGTGGAGCCATGGCAGGCTCCTGGACCCGCAGACCGCACGTCCTGACCCTCGTCGCAGCCCTGGTGCTGCTGCTCGTGGGGATCGGGCTCCTGATCGCTCCGTGGGACGGTGCCGTGGGAGCCGTGGCCTGGGTCCTGATCATCGGCGCCGGTGTGCTCGGGGCGCTGGCACTGTTCTTCGCGCGGACGCCGCGGAGCTAGGAGTCGGTTCAGCCGAGCAGGGGTACCCCGGGCCCATGGAAGGGCCAGTGCGAGCACCGCGACCGCGACCGTCGAGTGTCGTCGGACGCCTGTCGGGTGCGGTCGGCACGGCAGTGATCGTCCTGGTCGTCGTCGCCGGGTGCAGTGCCGGTGGATCGGCACGGGCCGGGGCCGAGACCACCGCCGAGCAGTTCGCGCAGGCGGTCTCGGCTGGCCACGGCGCCGGAGCGTGTGCGCTCCTCACGCGGGATGCCCGCGAGGACGTCGAGACGGCGAGCGGGGTGGCGTGCGCGACCGGGATCGGCCGGCTCCGGCTCGCGGTGCCGTCGGCCGACGCTCCTGACGACGCTCGGGTGTACGGCCGGGCGGCGATGGTCGGCCGCGATGGGGCAGCGTTGTTCCTCGCCCGCTCCGGATCGACCTGGCTGGTGCGTGCTGCGGGGTGCGCGCCGCGGACCGACGCCCCGTACGACTGCACCGTGGACGGGAGCTGACGTGCGCCGCGTCGTCTGGGGCTACGTCGCCGTGATCGCCGTCGGTCTCGGGTACTTCCTGACCCTCGGGCTGCTGGGGCGGTGACCGTGGTGCGGTTCCTGCGGCAGAACTCGCTCAGCCTGTTCTTCGGCGCGCTGTTCGTGGCCGCCCTCGTCGGGCAGTCCTTCGCGGGGTGGGCGGCCTTCAACGAGACGCAGGTGTCCGAAGGACTCGTGTCCGTCGGGTGGGTCGAGTACGTCACCTCGTCGAGCTTCGCGGCGGACGTGGCGGAGAACTGGCAGTCGGAGTACCTGCAGTTCCTGCTCTACATCTGGGCGACGATCTGGTTCGTGCAGCGCGGCTCGTCGGAGTCGAAGGACGTGGACCAGGCTGGGCCGGGTCCGGACCGGGAGGAGCAGGTCGGTCGGTTCGCCCGACCGGACTCCCCGGCGTGGGCCCGTGCCGGTGGTCTGCGGCAGGTCGTGTTCGCCCACTCCCTGCTCATCGTGATGGGCGCCATCTTCCTGCTGTCCTGGCTGGCGCAGTCGGTGGCCGGGGTGGTCGCGTACGACGAGCAGCAGCTCACCGCGTTGGAGGCTCCGCTCACGTGGGGCGAGTACGTCCGGAGTGCGGACTTCTGGAACCGGACGCTGCAGAACTGGCAGTCGGAGTTCCTCGCCGTCGGGAGCATGGCCGTGCTGGGCATCGTGCTCCGTGCACGCGGGTCGTCCGAGTCGAAACCCGTCGGGGCGAGCCACGAGGACACCGGCGCCTGACGGGGAGGAGCGGCCCGGCGGGCTCAGCGCTCAGGCGACCTGTTCGCCGAGGAAGTCCGCGTAGGTCGGTTCATGCAGGTCCGTGTGGTGGACGAGGCGGGCCTCGACCAGGGCGGCGATCTCGGCGGGGGAACGGAGCCCGCGGCGGTGCCATTCGTGGGTGGGCAGTGAAGCGGTCGTGGCGGTCATGCGACCAGCCCCTTCGTGGGCGGTGAAGGCCCGTGCTGCCGAGGTGTTCCGCTGTGTCAGGGATCCGCAGGACGCGGGTGACATCGTGACGACGGAATCGGTACCAACTCGGTAGCTCCACCGTAGGGCCTCACCCGGACGTCCTCGAAGCCCGGTGCGCGAACTGGTCAGCGGCCCGGGGTGCCCTGTCCGTGCCTCCCTCCGGAGCGCTCCACCGGGCACCATGGACGGTGGATCGGAAGCGGTCCGCCCCGCGCGGGCCCACGGGCCCGCACTCTGCGAGCGCACCGCTGACGTCCCGTGCGGGCCCACCGGCCCGCACCCTGCGAGTCCACCGGCTCGCACCCCGGAACCCCACGAGGAGACCAATGCGCACCGTCAACGCGTACGCGGCACCGTCCGCCACCGAACCGCTCGTCAAGACCACCATCGAGCGCCGCGACGTCGGGCCGGACGACGTCGAGATCGACATCGCCTACGCCGGCATCTGCCACTCGGACATCCACACCGTCCGCGGCGAGTGGGGCGACATCCAGTACCCCCAGGTCGTCGGCCACGAGATCGTCGGCCACGTCCGTGCCGTCGGCGAGAACGTCACCAAGCACCAGGTCGGCGACCGTGTCGGCGTCGGCTGCATGGTGAACTCCTGCGGCGAGTGCGAGCAGTGCCTCGCCGGCCAGGAGCAGTACTGCCTCAAGGGCAACACCGGCACGTACACGAGCGTCGACCCGGCCGACGGCACGATCACCCAGGGCGGCTACTCCCAGGCGATCGTCGTCGACCAGGACTTCGTCCTCCGTGTCCCCGAGTCGCTCGACATCGAGAAGGTCGCCCCGCTCCTCTGCGCCGGCATCACGACCTACTCGCCGCTGCACCACTGGAAGGCCGGCCCCGGCACGAAGGTCGCGGTCATCGGCATGGGTGGCCTCGGCCACATGGCCGTGAAGATCGCCGTCGCACTCGGCGCCGAGGTCACGGTCCTGTCGCAGACCACGTCGAAGGAAGAGGACTCGCTCCGCTACGGCGCGAAGGCCCACTTCGCGACGAAGGACCCGGAGACGTTCGAGAAGCTCGCGAGCTCCTTCGAGCTGATCATCAACACTGTCTCGGCGAAGATCCCGATGGGCGCCTACCTCGGCCTGCTCAAGGTCGACGGCACGCTCGTCAACGTCGGCGCCCCGTCGGAGCCGCTCGAGGTCCCCGCGTTCGCCCTCATCCCGCGTCGCCTCAGCTGGGCCGGTTCGGCCATCGGAGGCATCAAGGAGACCCAGGAGATGCTGGACTTCTGCGCGGAGCACGGGATCCTGCCGGAGACCGAGCTCATCAGCGCCGACCAGATCAACGAGGCCTACGAGCGCGTGCTGTCCTCGGACGTCCGCTACCGCTTCGTGATCGACGCGGCGACGCTGGCGTAGTCCACTCGCACCACCCCCATCGAGGGAGCAGCGGACGTCCGACCGGACGTCTCCTGCTCCCTCGTGCTCGTTCCCGGGGGAGGGACTACCCGACCTCGTCGCCGCTCGGCAGCGCCGTGCACCAGTCGACCTGGTCGCCGGCGGTGCTCGCCTCGAGCGCACCGGTGGTCGCATCGACGATGCTGACGAGCGCGCCGTCCCGGGACCGCGTGGCGAGCGCCACGAACTGCCCGTTCGGCGACGGGCACACCGCGTTCAGGGTCGCGTCGGCCGGGATGGTCACGGGCAGCCGGGAGGCTCGGGTGCCGTCCACGCGCACGATGCGGCTGGCGATCGTCCCGTCGTCACGGACGTCGCCCACCGTGCGCAGGTACGTCCGGTCCGTCAGCTGCGCGATGCGTCCCAGGTAGGGCGCGTCGGTGCTCAGCGCGGGAGCGGTGATGGGCGTCCGCTTCCCGCTCGTCAGGTCGACCTGCTCGATGCCCGTGCCGGACTCGACGACCGCGGTGGTGCCGGACCCGACGAAGCCGTGCAGGTAGGTGGCGGACCCGAGCCGCACGGCCTCGGCGCGCCCGCTCATGTCGACGAGGAACAGCTCGTCGGTACCCGTGCGCACCAGGGCGCTCTCGGTCCGTGGGACGTAGGCCCACTGGCTGACGGTCATCGGCACGGCACCGGTGGTCGGCGTGCCGTCGGCCGCGATCGCCTCGGGCATGTGGGTGCCGGTCATGTCGACGACGTACAGCCCGACGTCCTTCGACTCCCCCGACGACGTGTCGGCGTACTGGAACCCGAACGAGGCCCCGTCGTCCGCCGCGTGCAGCGCGGACGCGTGCCCGGCGGAGGTCGGCAGCGTCAGGTGTTCGACGGGCGCGTCCTGGTCCTCGACCCCGTCCGCCAACGACACGACGTCGATGCTCGACTCCCCCACGGCGGTCTCGCTGAGCACCACGAGGAACCGGCTGAGGCGCACGTACTCGGTGATGTCCGTCCCCTCGTACACGGTCGTCGCACCCGAGGCGTCGAGCGACCGCCGCACGATGCGGTCCTTCGCCGCGCCGGCACCGCGGACGAGGGCGAGGACGTCGGTGCTGCCCGTGCGGATCGTCGCCCGCAGGTCCGAGGTCGCCCGCTGCCCGGGCGCCCGCGCACCCGCCACCGTGACCGTGTAGCGGCGGTCGTACTCGAGCGGCCCGGCGAACTCGACCGCCACCGTGTTGCCGCTCGAGGTCACCGTGTGCGCCGCCGCCGGACTGACCCGGACGTCCGACGCCGTGACGCGCTGCAGCGCCTGGTTCGCCGTGATGATGACGCGCTGCGCCGGGCGGGACACGATGCCGCTGGCGTCGTACGCCACCGACCGCAGCCGTGGGCCCTGCTGCGAGCCGACGACGGCCGCGAGTCCCGCCACGACCACGAGCACCAGCACGACGGCCACGAAGCGCCGTCGGAAGCGCTCGGCGACGGGCCGCCGCGTCTCAGTACTCATAGGGGTCCTCGGGCTGCTGCACGCGCTTGACCGTCTGCGCCTTCACGACCGTGCGGGCGTCGGCGGCCTGGTCCGGGTTGGCGGCGAGCGCCCCGCTGACGGTCACCCACTGGTTCGCGGCGGGGACGGTGCCGTCCGTGGTCACGACGAGACCGACGGGCTGTGCGTCGACGGCACAGCAGCTGATCACGAACCGCGTCAGGGTGAAGGTGCCGTCCGCGCCGGGCACGACGAACCCCGTGAGCTGCACCCGCTTGCCGACGAGCGAGCTCGTGTCGGTCGTCTGCCGGATGAGCGCTGCCCAGTCCTTGACGCCGTAGCCCGCGGTGTCGACGGAACCGCTGCCGAGGAGCGCCACGTTCCCGCTCGACCCCGTGGCGTCCGAGAGCGTCGCGCTGTCGACGCTCCGCTGCTGCGCGGTCCTGGCCGACAGCGTCGTCGGGGGCAGGACCAGCATCGCCAGCGTGAGCGCGATCGTGACGGCCGCCGCGACGCCACCGAGGACGGTCCCGAGGAGGCGAGCCGGGCCTCCAGACCGGCCGGAGGCGACCACGTCGTCGTCGGGACCCGCGTGGTCGTGGGTGTGTCCCGCTCCCCGTGCGACGACGAGCAGGCCGGCGACCGACGCGGGCACGGCGACGGCCGCGAGCACGACGGTGAAGACCGAGTACCGCGGGTTGATGTAGAGGTCGAGGTGGCCGACGGCGGCGAGCCACAGCGTGCACAGGGCCACGGCGAGCACCGAGCCGAGGCCGACCAGCGCGCGCCGACGACCATCACCGTGGGCGCTGCCGTGCGTGACGTCGTGCTCAGACGAGGACATTCATCACCAACCCCACGGCAGCGGCGAACAGGACACAGACGACGGCGAGCAGCACGAGGAAGCGCACACGGAAGGTCGTGCGGAGCAGGGCGAGCATCTTCACGTCGATGATCGGCCCGATGATGAGGAACGCCGTGATCGACCCGGGCAGGAACGTCGAGGCGAAGGACAGCGCGAAGAAGGCGTCCACGTTCGAGCACAGCGACACCGTCATCGCGAGCAGCATCATCGCCAGGACGGACAGCACCGGGTTCGACCCGATCGCCACGAGCGTGGACCGGGGCACCGCGACCTGGATCGCGGCGGCGAGCCCGGCGCCGACGAACAGCGCCGGCATCATCGTCGCGGTCTCGCCGCCGAACTGGGCGGCGCTCTCCCGCCAGCGGTTCGTCGGGGCGGCGCTGCCGACGGCGGCGCGGCAGCGGGCCTCGAACGCGGGGAGCAGCAGGTCAGCGGGGCGACGGTGCGCGGCGACGATCCACCCGACCAGGTTCGCGACGACGAAGCCACCCAGGATCCGGACGGGCAGGATCCACCCCGACCAGCCGAACGCCTGCGCCGTGCTGATGATCACGAGGGGGTTGAGGATCGGGGCAGCGACCAGGAACGTGACCGCCTCGGCGGGGGTGAAGCCGCGGAGCATCAACCCCCGGGCGAGCGGGACGTTGCCGCACTCGCACACGGGGAACAGCATGCCGATGAGCGAGATGACGGCTCGGCGGGGCATCGGGCGGCTCGGCAGGATGCGCTCGAGGGCACCCTGCGGCACCCAGACCTCGACGACGATCGAGAGCACGATGCCGAGCACGACGAACGGCAGGGACTCCACGACGACGCTGATCGCCAGGGTGAGGAAGTCCTGCACCACGTCGGGCAGGCCCGCTGACCCGATGCTCGGCGTGGCCAGGCGGATGCCCAGGAGGACCACGACGGCCAGCAGCACCAGGCCGGGGCCGGTGAGCGTCCGGGCCCGCTGCTGCGGCGGCGTGGTGGGCGTCGTCACCGGGACAGGATAGGCGACGGACGTGGCGCGGTCGGTGCGCGTGGGGGTTCCGCGGGTCGTTCCGCGCGGGGGTTCCGCGGGTCGTTCCGCGCGGAGGAGGTCGATTCGCGCGTCGGCGGTCGTTCCTCCCGACCTGCAACGCGCGGAACGACCCACCTGACGGACGGGCGCGCCCCGCTCAGCGGCGACGCGAAGCGTTGCACGGGGCGCGCCGACCGAGCCTGCGAGGGAGGGGTGCCAGCTGGCACCGGGCCTCCAGGCCGTCACGGGGTGACGATCAGACCGACGCTCCGGTGAACTCGTCGACGGCGGCGACGTGGTCACTGCCGACGGCACCCGCGAGGCGGGCTGCCGCGACGCGCTCGGCGTGGCTCGGCGGGTTGCTCGGGACGTGGGCGGGGCGGCCCTCCTCGTTGATCCTCCGGAGCTCGGGGACGATGTCCTCGGCCAGGACGTCGATCTGCTCGAGCACCGTCTTCAGCGGCAGGCCGGCGTGGTCGATGAGGAAGAGCTGGCGCTGGTAGTGGCCGACGTGGTCCTTCATCGCGGCGTACCGGTCGATGACCTGCTGGGGCGAGCCGACGGTGAGCGGGGTCTGCGCGGTGAAGTCCTCCATCGAGGGGCCGTGGCCGTAGACCGGGGCGTTGTCGAAGTACGGCCGGAACTCGTTGACCGCGTCCTGCGAGTTCTTCCGCGCGAAGAACTGGCCACCGAGCCCGACGATCGCCTGGTCGGCGCTGCCGTGGCCGTGGTGCTCGAAGCGCTGGCGGTACAGGCCGACCATCTGCTCGGTGTGCTGGATCGGCCAGAAGATGTTGTTGTGGAAGAAGCCGTCGCCGTAGTAGGCGGCCTGCTCGGCGATCTCCGGCGTGCGGATGGAGCCGTGCCAGACGAACGGCGCGACGCCGTCGAGCGGACGCGGGGTCGAGGTGAAGCCCTGCAGCGGCGTGCGGAACCGGCCCTGCCAGTTCACGACGTCGTTCTCCCACAGCTGGCGGACGAGCGCGTAGTTCTCGATCGCCAGGTTGACGCCCTGCCGGATGTCCTGCCCGAACCACGGGTAGACCGGGCCGGTGTTGCCGCGGCCCATCATCAGGTCCATGCGGCCGTCGGAGATCACCTGGAGCATCGCGTACTCCTCGGCGATGCGCACCGGGTCGTTCGTCGTGATGAGGGTCGTGCTCGTGGAGAGCGTGATGTGCTTCGTGCGCCCGGCCAGGTAGCCGAGCATCGTCGTCGGGCTCGAGGCCACGAACGGCGGGTTGTGGTGCTCCCCCGTGGCGAAGACGTCGAGCCCGGCCTGGTCGGCGTGCTCGGCGATCGTCATGATGTCGCGGACGCGCTGCGTGTCGTCCGGGGTGGTCCCCGAGGTGGGGTCGGTGGTGACGTCGCTGACCGTGAAGATCCCGAACTGCATGATGCGCCTGCCTTCCACAAGGTCGATGCGTTTGCATCGAACTGATGGGTACAACGTAGCGCACGGGGAGACATTCCCGCTGGGGGTGCGGCTGTTGGTGCTGGTGCTGGTGCTGGTGCTGGTGCTGGTGCTGGTTCTGGTTCTGGTGCTGCCGCAGCTGCTGCGTCCGGGTCCGCGTGCTCAGCGGCGAGCTGGCGGGGCCGCCGGGTCCGTCGTCGGTGCCGCGTGGTGCAGACCGTCCGCCAGCCACACCACGGTGACCGTGAGCAGCACGCTCGCCGAGGACGCCATCCGACCGGCGACGAGCATCGCGTCGCGGTCACCCGAGGGGTCGGTCAGCGCGACCACGAACGCCGTCGCACCGACCGCGAGCGTCACCCCCGTCGCGATGAGCAGCAGCGCCGTCACGAGCTTGCGCGGGCCTCGGCGTCCGTCACGGTCCCCGCGGACGCCCAGGTCGACCCGCGGGCCGAGCCACCGGACGAGCCCGAGCCAGAACAGCGCCACCGCGCAGGCGCCGATGATGTCGCTCACCCGGTGCCACCCGTAGACCACGGTCTGGTTCGCCACGAACACGGCGTAGACCGTGCCGAGGACGAGCACGACCGGGCGGAAGCGTCGGGGTGTGACCATCAGCACCGCGAACGGCGCCGCCATCGCGATGGTCGCGTGTCCCGAGGGGAACGAGTTCGGCGTCGTCGACTGAGCGATCTCCGGGCGCACGGCGATACTCTTGACCAGGGTCGACGTCCCCGCCGAGGCGAGCACGACGACCCCCGCCGCCAGACCGACGGCGAGCCGCCTCCGTGCGAACGCGACGGCGGCGATCACGACCACGAGCAGCAGGATCACCGGGACCGAGATCACGTTGAGCGCGGTGTCCGACCCGAACAGGTCGGTCTCGCGCACACCGCCGAGCGCCGAGTCCTCCACCCGCTGCCCGAGCGGCGTCAGCACGGCGACCGCGTAGACGAGAGGCACGATCACGAACCCCAGAGCCGCGAGCACACCCCACCGGAGCCGTCGCGACACACTCGGCCCCCGAGCGTCGCGCGACCCCGGCACGTCGCGCTCGGGTGTCCGGATCACGGGGATCATCCTCCTCGGGGTGGTCGTCGCGGGTGTCGTCGCACGCCTGCTCGGCCTGCTCCGATTCGGTCGCTCGGGGTCGGACACGATACCGTTGGAGGGCCGGTCGAACCCTGGGAACCAGGGCACGCTCGGCGGGTTCCGCCAGGCTGACGCTCCTGCGCGGACGCCCCGGCAGGGTGACGTTCCTGCACGGGCGGCAAGCGCCACGACGACCATCGTGGCACCAGACGAGGAGACCGACGTGGCCATCAAGGAACCGAGCATCATCGCTTCGCCGAACCGTGCGCTCGCGCTGACGGCCGGCACCGTCCTGACCGTCTGGGGCATCCTCGGCTTCTTCTTCGCCCACGAGCGCGGTCACGCCTTCTTCGGCGACGTCGGCGGCCTGCTGTGGAACGCCTTCCAGGTGAACCCGGCGCTCGGTGCGGTCTGGACCCTGCTGGCGTTCGCGCTCTTCATCGTCGGGCTCGGCAACACCATCGGCTCGCGCAACGTGAACCTGGTCGTGGGCATCGTGCTCGTGGTCCTCGCGGTGTACGGCTTCGTCTTCTCCAGCACCTCGGCCAACGTCTTCGCGCTGAACACCCCGGACAACGTCTTCAACGCCATCGTCGGCGTGGTCCTGGTGCTCACCGCACTCGGTGCCGACAAGCAGAACATCAGCGCACTGCGGGCCGCTCAGGCCTGAGTCGCGCTGCGTCCGACGCCCGTCTGCCGTTTCGGCAGGCGGGCGTCGTCGTGTGTGGAGCGCCCCGGCCCGACTCGGAACGACACCGTCGCTGTCGTACGACGTCGACGGTGTCGCGCGGGCCGGGGACGCTGGCCAACCAGACCGCCCCGCCCGTCCCGCCCGACTCGGAACGACACCGTCGCTGTCGTACGACCTCGAGGTTGTCGCGCGGGCCGGGGACATCCGACGGCCATGTGCGCGCCCGACGCCGAACGACACCGTCGCTGTCGTACGACCTCGACGTTGTCGCACCATGCACACGCATGCGCCGACACCGCACCCGGCGAACGACTCGTGCGACGTCGCAGCATGCGCACGCACCACATCCGTCGGCATGATCCGACACGACGGACGTCGAACGACATGTGCCGCGTCGCACGATGCGGACGCATGCAGCCGCGGGCCCTGGACCCGGCCACCCACCGGACGGGAGGCTCGGTGCCAGGCCGCCACGGGCCTCCTGGCCGGTGGGCCGGGAGGCTCGGTGCAAGGCCGCCACGGGCCTCCTGGCCGGTGGGCGGTGCTGGGTCAGGCGTCGGGCTTCGGAGCGTCGGGCTTGGGGGCGTCAGGCTTCGGGGCTTCGAGCTGGGTGGCGACGATGCGCGGCGCCTCGGACATGAAGCGTCGGACGTCGAGGTCCACGATGATGTCCGACGGGCGCAACGGCCGCGACAGGAAGAGCCCGTCGAGCGAGGTCAGCCGCGAGAGCGCGACGTAGGTCTGGCCGGCGCTGAACACCCGGTTGCCGAGGTCGATCATCGCCCGGTCGTAGGTGCTGCCCTGCGACTTGTGGATCGTCACGGCCCAGGCCAGGCGCAGGGGGAACTGCTGGAACTCCCCGACGGTGTCCTTCTTGAGCTCCTTCTTGTCGGCGTCGTAGGAGTACCTGAACTTCTCCCAGACCGAGGGCTGGACCTCGAAGGACTCCCCGTCGACGTCGACCCACACGGTGTCGCGGATGGTCTGCACGACACCGAGCGTGCCGTTCACCCAGCGCTGGTCCGGGTCGTTGCGGAGGAACATCACGTGGGCCCCGGGCTTGAGCTCGAGGGCCTCGTCCGCGGGGAAGTTCCGGCCACCGAAGTCGCCGTTGACGTCGGCCTTGGCGGTCTTCGTCTTGCCCGGGAGCCGGTCGAGCGCCGCCTTGTTGATCTTGGCCACGGTGTCGTTCCGCGTCGCCAGGGTGATGGCGTCGTCGGGTGCCGGGCGTGCGCCGGCCTCGTTCAGGCGGTTCGCGATGTCCGCGGTGACCCGGCCGTGGCGGACCGCCGTGAGCATCGCGGCGAAGGCGTCGTCGCGCTGGCGGTGCACGGTGGCGAGCTCGATGATGTGGAGCTCGGCCTCGAGCCAGACACGGGCGTCGAAGAACCACAGCGACCGGTAGTGGTCGGTGAAGTACGCGCGTTCATCGGCGTCGCCCGGCACCGGCGGCAGCTGGTACGGGTCGCCGAACATGACGACCTGGACGCCGCCGAAGGCCTCGAACTGCCGCCCGCGGGCCTTGCGCAGCGAGCGGTCGATGGCGTCGAGCAGGTCTGCGTTGACCATCGAGACCTCGTCGATCACCAGGGTGTCCATGGTGTTCAGCAGCTTGCGGGTCTCCGGGCCCTGGCGGAGGTCGGCGTCGGCGATGAGACCGATCGGCAGCCGGAAGAGCGAGTGGATGGTCTGACCGCCGACGTTGAGCGCAGCGACACCCGTCGGGGCGCAGATGACGACCTGCTTGTCGGTGTTCCAGGCCAGGTGGTTGAGCAGGGTCGACTTGCCCGTCCCCGCGCGGCCGGTGATGAAGACGTGGTCACGGGTGGACTCGATGTACTCGAAGACGGCGCGCTGTTCGGTGCTGAGTTCGACGCTCACCGGGGAGCCGTCCCGTCGTCGAGCCCGTCGGCGGTGGTCGCGCGGACGGCGACCGGGTCGGGCACGGACGCGGGCAGTCCGGACACGGGCATGCCGGACGCCGGCAGTCCGGACGCCGGCGCGCTCGTCGCACGGCGCCGGAGCTGCACGAGTCCGACGACGACCACGGCGATGACCAGCAGCACGCCGACCACGACGAGCACCACGCCCGCTCGCGCCTGGTCGACCAGCGGGTCCGGCCCCCAGGTGCGACCCATCGCGCCGAACCACGACGCCTGCAGCAGCCCGAGCGGCCCCTGCATCGCGATGCCGAGCGACACCGTGCCGGCAGCGACCACCACGGCACCGACGACCCGTACCAGGAACGCCGGCAGCGACGCTCGACGGGCTCCGGCAGCGACCGGGGTGAACAGCGTCGGCAGGGCGAGCAGTCCGACGAGCAGGAAGACGACGTCGATGACCGTCCGGCCGATCGGGTCGCCGGTGGACCACCGCACGGCCTGGGTGCCGTAGAACGCCCACCAGACGGCGGCCAGCAGCACGAACGCCGGGAAGGGCTGCACGAGGTAGCGCACGGCGGCGTTGTCCACGAGCACGCCGGTCCACTCGCGGACGCCGGTGCTGTCGTCGTCGCGGGGCAGGACCGCCGCCCGGATCAGCTGCACGGGCGCGGCCGCCCACACCAGCGCGGGGACGACGAGGCCGAGCAGCACGTGTGCGCCGACGTTCGCGGAGATGAGGAACCGGTCGTACTCGTGGAGGGACCCGGAGGTCGCCACGACCAGGCTGACGACGGCGAGCACCGCGGCGACGGACCGACGTGCCGGCCAGGACACCCCGCGGCGACGGAGCCGGATGACCCCCGCGGCGTACGTCGCCACGACGAGCACGGCGGCCATCAGCCAGAACAGGTCGACGTTCCAATGCGTGAGCCATCCCCAGGCGCCGGGAGCGTGGGGCAGCGGGTCGTCGGTGAGGAGCTCGGCGGGTGACGGGTCCGCCGTCTTGCTCGGGGCGATCTGCGAGACCGGGGGCGCCGTCCGGCCGAGCGCGGCCGCGAACCCGGAGGCCACGCCCATCACGGCGAGCTCCAGCACGATCAGCGTCCAGAACGGACGGTGCCGTGCGGGTGTCGCGGCGAGGGCGACCACGGTGCGGCGGCGCTGCACGGCCCCGAGGACGCCGAGTGCCACGATCGCCCCGATCTTCACCAGGACCAGGGCGCCGTACGGGCTGAACAGGTTCGACAGCGCACCGACGCGGATCTGCGCCGAAGCCACACCGGAGACGGCGACGAGCACGAAGCACCCGAGCGCGATGCTGGAGTACCGACCGACGACCGCGGCGAGACGGCCCTGGGTCACGACCCCGCGGACCAGCACGAGCATGACGATGCCACCGATCCAGAGCGCGGCGCCGACGAGGTGCAGGCCGAGCGCGGTGACGGCGGCGTCGTGGCTGGCGGTCCCCGCTGCGTGTCCCTGCTGCGCGAGCGGCACCAGGCCGATCATCGCGACGCCCGCGGTCAGCGCCACCATGCCCCGGGACCGCACGGCGAAGCAGAGCACCGTGACGGCGGCCGCGACGAGCACGGTCACGAGCCACGCGAGGCCGAGGTCGGTGCCGGTGAGGAACACGCCCATCGACTGACCGAACTGGTCGTCGAGGCTGACCCGCGACCCGGCGACGCTCAGGAACGTGAGGAAGGTCGTGACGGCCGACGCGACCGTCCACACACCGGCGGAGGCAGCTGCGACGTCGATCGCGCGGTTCCACTCGGGGGCGGTGCGTGAGAGCCCGACCGTCGCGAGGGCGAGGCCGCCGATGACCGTCGCTGCCGCCAGGTCGACGAGGACCCGCGCGATCGGGAGGCCGAACCGGACGACGGGGCCGGGGTCGGCGATGAGTGCGGGATCCGCTCCCCCGCCGATGACGAGGGCGACGAGGACGGACACGAACGCGACGAGCACCAGCACGGCTGGGCCGCTGATGCGCGCGATCCGGTTCACCCGTCAAGCCTAGGCGGTGCCCACCCCCGGCAGCACCCGCGGACACCGACCTGTGGAGACCCGTCCGCACGACGACGACGGGGACGACCGGAGCCGCCCCCACGACGACGACGGGGACGACCGGAGCCGCCCCCACGAACGACGACGGGGACGGCCGAAGCCGTCCCCGTCGTGCGTCGAACAGTCCTACTTGACCGCAGCCTTGAGCTTCGAGCCGGCGCTGACCTTGACCGAGTCGCTCGCGGCGATCTCGATGGCGTCACCCGTCTGCGGGTTGCGGCCGGTGCGGGCGGCACGGTGCGTCTTCTCGAAGGCGATCCAACCGGGGATCGTGACCTTCGTGCCGTCGGCGACGGAGCCCGAGACGACGCTGAAGAGCGCGTCGACGACGCCGTTGACGGTGGCCTGGCTCTGGCCGGACTCGGCGGCGACAGCAGCGACGAGCTCGGTGCGGTTCAGTGACTTGTCAGCCATTGGGTGTCCTCCTCGGACTTCTTGCGTATCGGTCGGACGCACGTGGCGCCCGGTGCCCTTGGCGGTTGCCCCGGGCTTCGGACCAGCGGGCCGAGGGCCCGGCGGAACCGGAGTTGAACCTACCAGCCGGGTGCAGCGAATCCTGCCGACTCGCCCGGATTTCCGGGCTTGTCAGGCGTCTGGAGCGACAGATGTGGCCAATGTGACGACCTTGTCCCCCGAATGCGACGAACGCGAACGCAACGAACGCCCCGCCACCGGTGAGGGTGACGGGGCGTTCGTGGAGTGCGTGCTTACCAGGAGCTCTTCGTGATGCCCGGCAGCTCGCCACGGTGCGCCATGTCGCGGAAGCGGACACGGCTGATGCCGAACTGCGTCAGGTGGCCGCGGGGGCGGCCGTCGATGGCGTCGCGGTTGCGGTAGCGCACCGGCGATGCGTCGCGGGGGAGCTTCTGCAGCCCCACGCGAGCGGCCTCACGCGACTCGTCCGTGCCGTTCGGGTCCACGAGGGCCTTCTTCAGCTCGAGACGACGCTCGGCGTAGCGCGCGATGATGACTGCACGCTGGTTGTTCTTCGCGATCATGCTCTTCTTCGCCATGCTTAGCGCTCCTCACGGAAGTCGACGTGCTTGCGGACCACCGGGTCGTACTTCTTCAGCACGAGACGGTCCGGGTTGTTGCGACGGTTCTTCTTGGTCACGTAGGTGAAACCAGTGCCCGCCGTCGAGCGGAGCTTGATGATCGGACGGACGTCCTGACCCTTCTTCGCCATCAGATCTTCTCCCCGCGTGCGAGGACGTCCTTGACGACGGACTCGATGCCGCGAGCGTCAATGACCTTGATGCCCTTCGCGCTGAGCGTGAGGGTGACCTTCCGCCGGAGCGAGGGCACGTAGTACGTCTTCTTCTGCACGTTCGGGTCGAAGCGACGCTTCGTCCGACGGTGCGAGTGCGAGATGTTGTGTCCGAAGCCGGGAACGGCGCCGGTCACCTGGCACACTGCTGCCATGGTTTCCTCCTGATGCATACCGTGCGTCCGATCGGACGCACCCAAGGTCACTTGCCTGGCACACACACGCGCAGGCCACCGGGAGGTGACGTCACGAGGGGGTTGTGTGTGCCGCCCAGTCCGACCGCGAGGGCCGGAACCACGCGACCGCGGCGTTCGCGACGGTCGGAGGGCTGAACAACGGGACCGCGCGAGCGCGGACCAGCCACCAACACTACGCGAGCGCCGGGCGTGTCGCAACCGCGCCCACGCCGAGCCCGACCGCGAACACGGCCGCGGCCACGAACACGGGCCCGACCGCGAAGACGGCCACGAACACGGCCACGAGAACCAGCACCAGCACCAGCACCACGCTCACCCCGGCAACGACGTCGGCGGCAGCATCGTGTACCGCTCCTGCCGGATCCAGTACATCCCCGTCCGCCGCCGTTCCTCCCGCGTCGCGAACCGGTACCGGAACACCCGGGCCCGCACCGCCAGGGGCCGACCTCCGGCGAACGGGTCGTGCCGCAGGAGCCGCAGGGTCGGCGCATCCGCCTCGAGCAACCGCACGACGAACACCCGGAACCACCGCTCCTCCATCCCGAGCGCCAGGAACCACATCAACCAGTCGAGCCGCAGGTGGTACGGCGCGAACTGGCCGGGCCGACGCCGTGGATCGCCCGGCTTCCCCCGGAACTCGTACGCGCGCCACTCCCCGTCCTCGTCGAGCCCCTCGACGATCACCTCGTCGCGCTGCTGCGTCACGCTGCCGAACGCCCCGTAGGCGTTGACGAGGTGCCACCGGTTGAACGACGCGTTCATCAGCTGGCGTCGGGACACCAGGTTCCGCGCGGCCGGCACGGACAACCAGAGCAGCAGGAGGCCGACGAGCACGGTCAGCACGACGAACCAGGGCGGCGTCGCCGTCGGACCGGCGTCCGCGACCGGCGCGAGGAACGGCAGGACGGCGGTCACCGACCGGTCGTCGACCGCCGCGAACGCCAGCACGAGCGTGATCCAGTTCAACCACGCGAAGTTCCCCGACACCACGAGCCACAGCTGCGTGACGAGCACGAGCGCCGCGGCGACCGAGGCGACCGGCTGCGGAGCGAACAGGAGGAACGGCACGACGAGCTGCACCACGTGGGACGCCGCCGTCTCGAACCGGTGCACCGGGCGCGGCAGCAGGTGGGCGGTCCGCGACACCGGGTTCGGCATCGGCTGCGTCTCGTGGTGGTAGTACAGCGCGGTCAGGTCGCGCCAGGACCGGTCGCCACGCATCTTGATCATGCCGGCGCCGAACTCCAGTCGGAAGACCAGCCACCGCAGGGCGATCAGCACCACGATCGGGGGCGCGACCCGGTCCGACCCGAGGAACGCCACCGTGAACAGGGACTCGACGAGCAACGACTCCCACCCGAAGGCGTAGAAGGTCTGGCCGACGTCGGAGATCGACAGGTACGCGAGCCAGAGCAGCAGGAAGCAGACCGTCGGCACCCACGCGGGTCCGAGTTGCGGCACCCCGACGACGACCGCGAACGCGAGGACGGCTCCTCCGACGGCGAGGGTCCGCAGGCGTGCGTCGGTGTACCGCACCCACCGCCACACCACGGGCAGGGTCCGTGCGAACGGGCGCTCCATGAACCGGGGCACCGGCAGCAGGCCCCGCTCGCCGAGCAGCGCCGGGAACTGCAGCGCCGCCGACACGAAGGCCAGACACGCGATCGCCGCCACCCCGCGCTGCAGCACGAAGCGGGCGACGTCGTAGTCCGCCGCGCCGGCCCAGCTCGTCCACGTGTCGAGTCCCACGGGCCGTCACCGTACGCGGGGCACTCCGGACGTGGACACGACCTGTCCGGCGCGGCCCGGTGCAGACCGGCCTGGAGGCGCGACCCGCCCCCGCCACGCAGCCACCGCCCTGCTGGCGACCGGTGAGCGACCGCACCCGCGTCCGCGACGCGAGCCGGGCCTCCTGTCCGGAGCCCGTGGCCGGAGCGCGCCTACGGCCCGTCGGTCGGCTTCGGTGCCAATGCCCGCACGATCAGGTCCCCGAGCGCCACCGGCGCCGTGAACATCGGCCAGTGGCCGGTGTCGAGCCCGACGATCGAGAGCTCCTCTGTCGCGACGAGCTCCGCGGCCCAGGTCTGGTGGTCAGCGACCATCGCCGCCAGGTCGGCCGGCGAGATCTCACACGTGATGACGGTGGCCGGGACCGTGTGCCGTGCGGCGTCCTCGTAGTGGAAGGGGTCGCTCGGGACCGCTGCCGGCTCCGGGACCGCCCGGTGCTCGAACGCGGTCCGGAGCTCCGCCGTCATCCCGCGGACGGTCGCCGGCTCCCAGAAGTCCCATGCCGGCAGCGGCACGCCGCCGTCCACGACCGGGAGTTCGTCGTTGACGCAGCCGCCCTCGGGCCCCGGGAACGTGTCGACGTACACCAGGTGCTGGACGAGGGACGGCCTCCGGTCGAGGGCCATGTACGCGATCGGACCGGCGCCGGAGTGCCCGACGAGTGCGACCGGTTCCTCCGGCGTGGCCACGTCGTCGAGGCGTTCGACCAGCGCGGCGACCTGCTCGTCGAGGGTGTCACCGTCGCGGGTGAGGGCCTCGACCGAGTGGCCAGCCTCGCGCAGGACCGGCACGACCTCGTCCCAGGCGTCCGCCTCGAGCCAGAACCCCGGCACCATGATCACGTGCATGCGCCGGACCCTACGCGCCCGCGCGGGCAGCGGTGCAGGAGGCGCACTCGCCGAAGATGTCGACGACGTGGCTGGCGTTCGTGAAGCCGTGTTCGGCCGCCACACGCTGTGCCCACTGTTCGACCGGGTCGGCCTGGATCTCGACGGTCCGACCGCAGTTCCGGCAGATGAGGTGGTGGTGGTGCTTGTCCGTGGTGCACGCGCGGTAGAGCGACTCGCCGTCCTGCTGCAGCGAGTCCGCATCACCGTCGGTGGCCAGGTCGGCCAGCGCCCGGTAGACGGTCGCGAGCCCGATCGTCGAACCGCCCTCGCGCAGGTGGGCGTGCAGCGCCTGGGCGCTGACGAAGCCCTCCGACCCGTCGAGCGCGCCGCGCACCGCTTCGCGCTGCCAGGTGTTGCGCTTCGGCTTCGGCGTCACGCCGGGGTTCTGGACGGCGTTCATGCGCGGACCTCCTGTGGTGCATCGGTGCCGGTCTGGAGGCTCGGTGTGCCCCCGTCGTGCTCGTCGCGGACCGCGACCCGGTCGCGTCCGCGGCGTTCCTTCCGCGCACCGACGATGCGGCACACGACCCAGATGGCGAACGAGATCGAGGTCACGTACGGACTGATCGGCAGCCCGCCACCGAGTGCCAGCAGGATGCCACCGACGACCGACACGACCGCGAACAGCATCGACAGCAGCGGGACCAGCAGCGGGTGCACGGTGAGCCGCAGCGCCGCGGCCGCCGGTGTCACGAGCAGCGAGAGCACGAGGAGCGCGCCGACGATCTGCACGGAGACGGCCGTCGCGAGGCCGAGGGTCAGCATGAACACGAGGGCGAGCGTCCGGACGGGCACCCCGGCTGCTGCGGCGACGTCGGGGTCGACGGACGCGAACATCAGCGGGCGCCAGATGACGATGAGCGTGACGACGACGATCGCGCTGACGACGATCAGGAAGGTCAGCTGCGGGTTGTCGACGGAGACGATCTGCCCGGTGAGCAGACCGAACTTGTTCGCCGCGCGGCCCTTGTAGAGCGCCAGGCAGAGGATGCCGAGGCCGAGCCCGAAGGGCATCAGCACGGCGATGATCGAGTTGCGGTCGCGGGCCCGTGAGCCGAGCAGGCCGATGAGCAGCGCCGCGACCACCGACCCGACGAGCGAGCCCGTCACCACGTTGACCCCGAGCAGCAGGGACGCGCTCGCACCCGCGAAGGACAGCTCGCTGATGCCGTGCACCGCGAACGGCATGTTCCGCGCGACGACGAACGGGCCGATCAGCCCGCCGACGATGCCGAGCACCGCGCCCGCGAGGATCGAGTTCTGCACGAGCACGAGGAGCTCGCCGTAGTCCTGGAACGAGAAGACCGTCGACCAGACGTCCATCAGATGCGCCCTTCGTCCGGTGCCGCGGCGTTCGGGTCGACGTCGTGGTGGTGGTGGTGTTCGCCGGTGTGGTCGTGGGTGTCGTTCGCGCCGACGATCACGATGCGGCCCATGGTCCGGACGACGTCGACGGGGGTGCCGTACAGGTCCGAGAGCACGTCGGCGCGCAGAACCTCGTCCGGCGACCCGATGCGGAACCGACCGCCCGCGATGTAGAGGACCCGGTCGACGACGTCGAGGATCGGGTTCACGTCGTGCGTGACGAACAGCACGGCCGCGCCCTGCTGCCGACGCTGCCGGTCGATGAGCTCGGTGACGCCGCGCTGGTGCCGGAGGTCGAGCGAGATGAGCGGCTCGTCGCAGAGCAGCAGGGCGGGGTCGGCGGCGATGGCCTGCCCGACACGGGTGCGCTGCTGCTCACCGCCGGACAGCTCGGACACCGGGGCGTCCGCGAACGCCGTCGCCCCCACCTCGTCCACGATGCGGTCGATGCGCTCGCGCTCGGCCTTCCGCTCGGGCCGGACGCCCCACCGGTGCCCGGTGACGCCCTGCGCGATCATGTCCCGCGCGCGCAGCGGGGTGCCGGACTCCATCAGGCGCTGCTGCGGGATGTACCCGATGCGTCGGTGCCCGCGCCGGACCGGCTGCCCGAGGAACGCCATCGACCCGCTGGTCAACCGCTGCTGCCCGAGGACCGTGCGCAGGAGCGAGGTCTTGCCGGCGCCGTTCGGCCCGAGCACGGCCAGGAACTCCCCCGGCGCGACGTCGAGGTCGAGTCCGCTCCACAGCTTCCGTGTGCCGTACGACAGGCCCGCGTCACGGAGCGCGAGCACGGCGGAGCCGCCACTGCGCTCGGCAGTGGCGGCTCGCGTCGGTTCCTGGACCGTCGTCACTTCGTCAGTGCCGCCTGCACCGCGTCGATGTTCGCCTGCTGCCACGAGACGTAATCCTCCCCCTTCGGGAGCGTCTCCGTGACACCGACCACCGGAACGTCGGCGCGCTTGGCGGCCTTCTCGACCTGTTCGGTCTCCGGGCTCGAGGTCTGCTCGTTGTACGCGAGCAGCTTCGCCTTCCCGCCCGAGAACAGCTTGATGGTGTCGTTGAGCGCGGCCGGCGGGACGTCGTCGCCCTCCTCGATCGCCTCGGAGAAGTCCGGCGGCGTGACGTTGTCGAGGCCCATCGCGTCGAACAGGTACCCGGGCACCGGCTCGGTGTACGCGACCTGCTCCCCGCCGACGGTCTTCTTCACAGCGGCCGTCTGCGACTCGAGGTCCTGCAGCTTCGTGGTGAGCGCGTCGGCGTTCTTCGTGAACGTCGCCTCGTCGGCACGGTCGAGCTTCCCCAGGCGCTTCGCGACGTCCGCCACGAGCGTGACCATCGTCGGGTAGCTGTAGAACACGTGCTCGTTGAACTCCGCGGAGCCGCCCGTGTCGAGCCCCGACAGGTCCACCACGTTGATGGTGTCGGCCGTCGTGTTCGACGACTTCGCCAGCGTGGTCATGAAGTCGTCGTACCCGCCGCCGTTCTCGATGAGCAGGTCGGCCTTGGACACGGCGAGCTGCGTCGTCGCGCTCGACTCGAACGAGTGCGGGTCCTGCGACGGGTCGTTCAGGATGCTCGTGACCTGCACGTGGTCACCGCCGATCGTCTCGACGAGCGAGCCGTACACGTTGGTGGAGGCGACGACCCGGACGGTGCCGTCGTCGGACGCGTCCGAGGAGGCAGAGGACGTCGCGCACCCGGTCAGGGCGAGCGCAGCGGCGCCGACGACGAGCGGCAGGGCGAGGAGGCGGGAGTGCATGGTGACGACGCTAGCGCTTCGTGAGAACGATTGTCAAAACCGGTATCAGCAAGGTGAGGCCAGAACAGACGGGCGGCTCGGTGCCCGGGGCCCCCGCGCCTCCCGTCCGTGAAGGGGTCGCGTCGCGACTACGCCTTGGTGAGGTCGTCGACCGAGGCCGAGGCGATCTCGTCCTCCGGCTCGCGGCCGGGGGTCCCGAGGTTCCACTTCTTGATCACGAAACTGAACAAGAAGTAGTAGACCGCCGCGTACGCCAGGCCGATCGGGATGAGCCAGATCGCCCCCTGCGCCTTGCCGAAGTTCAACACGTAGTCGATGGCACCGGCCGAGAACGAGAAGCCGTCGTGGATGCCCAGGGCGTTGACGAGGGCGAGCGAGGTGCCCGTCAGCACGGCGTGGATCACGTACAGCGGCCAGGCGACGAACATGAACGAGTACTCGAGCGGCTCGGTGATGCCGGTGACGAACGAGGTCAGCGCAGCCGAGAGCATGATGCCGCCGACGAGCTTGCGCTGCGAGGGGCGGGCGTTGCGCCAGATCGCCAGGGCACCGGCGGGGAGCGCGAACATCATGATCGGGAAGAAGCCGGTCTGGAAGATGCCGGCCGTCGGGTCCCCCGCGAGGAAGCGCGCGATGTCACCGTGGTAGGTCACACCACCGGTGGTGAAGCTCCCGAGCTGGAACCACGGGAAGAAGTTCAGCAGCTGGTGCAGCCCGATCGGGATGAGCATGCGGTTGACGAACCCGAAGATGCCGCCACCGATGACCGGCTGCGCCGTGACCTGCTCGCCGACCCAGGTGAGCCCCTGGTCGAAGTAGCGGTACACGAAGGACATCAGCACCGCGATGATCAGTGCGGCGACGGCCGCCAGGATCGGGACGAGACGACGACCGGAGAAGAAGCCGAGGAAGTCGGGCATCTTCGTGCGGTGGAACCGGGTCCACAGGCCTGCCGAGACGAGACCCATGATGATGCCGCCGAGGACACCGAAGTTGATCGTCGCCTGGTTGCCGGACGAGTCCTTCACCCCTTCGAGGACGATCGGCGACATCGCCGCGAACACCTGGTACATGACCATGTAGCCGACGACCGCGGCGAGGGCCGTGGTGCCGTCGGACTTCTTGGCCCAGCCGATCGCGATGCCGACGGCGAAGAGCAGCGGCAGCCAGGTGAAGACACCGTTGCCGGCCGCGGCGACGATCGTGGCACCCTTCTCGAAGCCGGGGATCGCGCCGAGCATGTCGCTCTGGCCGAGACGGAGCAGGATGCCGGCCGCGGGCATGACCGCGATCGGGAGCAGCAGGCTCCGACCGAGTCGCTGCGCGTTCGCGAAGACCCTGCTCTGCTTCTTCGGCGTCTTCTTCTCCGGCACATCCGTGGTTGCAGCAGTGCTCATCGGAGGTCCTCTCGTCATCGGGTGGAGCTGGTCGGGGTGAGTTGAGTCGTGCAGCCGGCGCCGGTACTCTCAGCAGTGTCGCGAGGTCCGGTCCTGTCCGGTCATGACCAGTACGTAGTGTCGACGACCTGTGTACTGACTGTCAACCTGATCGCGAAGCCGTAACGAGGAGGAAACAGATGGCCGACATCAAGGCAGCCGACATCATCGCCGCACTCGGCGGAGCCGACAACATCGAAGAGGTCGAGGGCTGCATCACGCGCCTCCGCGTCGAGGTGGAGGACGGCGACCTCGTCGACAAGGACGCACTCAAGACCGCCGGCGCCCAGGCCGTCGTCGGTGGCGGCACCGGCTGGCAGGTCATCGTCGGCCCGATCGCCGACAACCTCGCGCAGGACATCCAGGACGAGCTGTGACGGCTGTCCGCACGCCGTTCGCCGGGCCGGTCGTCGCACTCGCCGACGTGCCGGACCCGGTGTTCGCCGGACAGCTCGTCGGTGCCGGGGTCGCGGTCGACCCGACGGGCGTCGACGGCACGGTCACCGCGGTGGCACCGGTCGACGGCACCATCGTCAAGCTCCACCCGCACGCCTTCGCGATGCACGGCTCGGCTGGCACGGACCTGCTCGTGCACGTCGGCATCGACACCGTGAAGATGGCCGGCGAGGGCTTCGAGCTCCTGGTCGCCGAGGGTGCCACCGTCGCCGCCGGGGACCCCGTCGTCCGGTTCACCCCCGCCACGATCACCGCCGCCGGCTACTCGCCGGTGTGCCCGGTCGTCGTGCTCGGCTCTGCCGCGGACTCCGTCGCGCAGGACGCCGTCGGCACGACCGTCGCCGAGGGCGACACGCTCTTCACGGTCTAGCGGCCGCCGGACGGCGGAGCGGTGTCTTCCGCTCGTCTGGCTGGCTGTCCGGTTCGGCGAAAGCGACATCGCGCGTCGGTCTGCGCGGCGCTTCTGCCCGGCCGGTGTCGCTCGATGTGGATGCATCGAGCGCGAGCGACACGATCGGTGCGGAAGCGGCGCGCGTCTGCACCGCCGATGTCGCTCCATGTGGGCGCACAGAAAGGCACGGACAGGCAGCCTCGGCGGGGGCCGGACGCAGGTGCACGCGGACCATGCGCACCAGGGGTCACGCGACCTGGGTGGCCGTGACCTCCATCTGCACGCGGTAGCGGTCGGACCGGTACCACGAGCGGGCGTGCTCCACGGGGCGGTCCCCTGCGTAGGACACCCGGTCGAACTCCAGCACGGGGGCGCCCGTCTTCGTCCCGAGCAGGGTCGCGACGTCGTCCGCCGCGGGTTTCGCCGCCACGGTCTGCTGTGCCCGGTCGATGGGCAGCCCGTACTCGTTCGCGACGATCGAGTACACCGACCCGGACAGGTCGTGCTCGAGCAGCCCGGGGAAGGCGTCCGCCGCGAGCCAGGCGTCGTCGATGGACACCGGGGCACCGTCGGCCATGCGCAGGCGCTTCAGGTGGTACGCCGTGTCGTGCTCGCCCAGCCGCAGGGCCGCGGCGGTGTCGGACGGGGGCACCCGTTCCTCGCGGATGAGCACCACGGTGGTGGGCACGTGCCCCATCGCCCGCATCTCCTCGGTGAACGAGGCCAGGTGCAGCGTCGACTGCACCGGGCGGTGAGCGACGAACGTGCCCTTGCCGCGGACCCGTTCGAGGTAGCCCTCGTTGACGAGCTGACCGAGGGCCTCGCGCACCGTGATCCGCGAGACGCCGTACTCGGCGATGAGCTGCCGCTCCGAGGGGATCGCCGCACCAGGAGCCAGGCGGACGGTCGCGAGCTCGAGCAGGATGCGCCGGAGCTGCTGGTGCTTCGGCTCGGCACCCTCGGTGATGCGGGTCGTCATCGGCTCCTCGTGCTCCATCGCGGTGGTTCGGTGACTGGTCATGGGCGGACATGACCAGTTGTTCTCAGACTACCGAGTCACCCTCCGTGCGTCGATGCCGCACCCCGTGAGTTCATCCGTCCGGCCGATGCCCGACGGCGGGCACTCCGCTTCGATGGGACGCATGACCGCGATCCGACTCGGCACCGTGGGGGCAGTGGTCCTCGTGACGACGCTCCTGCTGACGGTCGCGCGGGGGGACGCCTGCTGGGTCGCCGCACTCACACTCGTGCTGTGCGCCGCGGTCGCCGCGGTGATCGCCGGCCAGGCCCAGGACAGCGGCCGGATCGACTGACCGGCGGGATCAGGCGTTCGCGACGAGCCAGTCGACCTGCTCGGACGACAGCGCCCGGTCGGACCAGACCTGGCGCTCGACGCCCGCGGGGGTCGGCGCAGCGGTGGTGCCCTGCCACACGAGCGAGAGCCCGGCGCGCGCGAGCACCCGAGCGGACGCGGGGTTGTTCGTCAGGACCCGGCCCGTGACGGGGACGCCCGGGGCCGTGTCGCCGGCGGCCGTGACGGCAGCCTGGGCGATCTCGGTCGCGTAGCCCTTGCCCCAGGACTCGGGCGCGAGCCGGTAGCCGAGGTTCCAGACGCCACCGGCGGTCATGTCCACGCCACCGACACCGACGACGTCGCCGGTGTCGATCGAGCGTGCTGTCCACGACCCGAGGCCGTGCCGTGCTCGCCCACCGATCTTGCGCTGGACGAGGTCCTGCGTCATCGCCCGTGAGGTGTGCCGCCCGGAGGGCAGATGGGTCCACGTGCGGGCGTCCGAGAACACCGCGTGCACGGCGTCGACGTCGGACGGCGTGACCGGTGTGAGCACCAGGCGACCCGTTCGGATCTCCTGTGGGGGCATCAGGAGCTGGTGGAACATGTGATGATCATCGCCCCGACCGCCGACATCCGCGTGAACACCACGCGGACGATCGCAGACGACATCCGACCTGGCACCACCCTCGACACCGGCCAGCTCGCGCCGGGCATGGTGGTCGGCATGCGCTCCACGACGACGACCGGGCTCCTCCTCGCCGCGACACTGGCCCTGGCGGTGACCGGCTGCACCGCCGGTCCGACCGAGTCCCCCGCATCACCGCCACCCGACCGGCTGTCGTCGAACGCAGCCCCGACCGGCACGACGGCCCCGACGTCGGCGCCGTCCGCGGACCCCACGAGCACGGCGCCGACGGACACGGCCCCCACCCCGACCTGCGGTCCCACCGACGGCGCCACGGTGGTCGGAGCGGCCGTCGCACGCCTCGCGGCCCCGTCCGGGTTGCCCGATGCGCGGTGGGACGCCTCGGCCGCGCACGTCAACGGCTACGACGCGTGCCCCGCGCTGTCCTGGGCCGTCGTCCCCCTCGCCGAGGGCACGGCCAGCTCGCCGTACGCCGTGCTGCTCTTCCACCAGGGCACGTACCTCGGGACCGCCACGAAGGTCCAGTACCCGTTCGAGCCGCAGGTCGCGCGCTCCTCGGACGCCGCGATCGACGTCACCTACCGGTACGCGGCCGCGACGGACCCGAACGCGGCCCCGAGCGGCACGACGCGAGCGACCTACACGTGGGACACCGCCGCACAGCGGGTGGTCCTCACCGGCGACGTGCCCCCGACCCCGTAGGACGCCGCCGACGCGCGCGCGGACACCAGGCGTTGTTTCCCCCACCGCGCGCGATGGGGAGCGCTTTCGCGCGTTGCGGGTCGGAAGGAACGACCCCCCTCGCGCGAAACGACTCGCTGCGCACGGGAGGACCCGCGCCGCACGGGAGGACGCGCGGCGTCGACGCGCGAAGGGACCCGCTGCGCGCCGAACGACCCGACGCGACCAGCGGACCGCTAGTCGAGCAGGAGCGCCGGCTCCTCGATGACCGAGGCCACGTCGTGCACGAACCGCGACGCGACGTCGCCGTCCACCACGCGGTGGTCGAACGAGGCGCCGATCGTGGTCACCATGCGCGAGCGGACGTCGCCGTCGACGACCCACGGCTTCGGCTTGATCGTGCCCATGGCGACGATCGCGACCTGCCCCGGGTTGAGGATCGGCGTGCCGGTGTCCATCCCGAACACGCCGATGTTCGTCACGGTGATCGTGCCGTCGGCCATCTGCGCCGGGCTGGTCTTGCCGTCGCGGGCGGTGATGGTCATCTCCTCGAGGGCCTTGGCCAGCTCGAGCAGCGACATGTCCTGGGCGTCCTTGATGTTCGGCACGATCAACCCGCGCGGGGTCGCCGCCGCGATGCCGAGGTTGACGAAGTGGTGCACGATGATCTCGCGGTCGGTCCACGACGAGTTGACCGAGCGGTTGCGGCGGACGGCCCAGATCACGGCCTTCGCCATGATGAGCAGCGGCGAGACCTTGACGCCGGCGAACGTCGGCGACGCCTTGAGCCGCTTGACGAACTCCATCGTGCGGGTCGCGTCGACGTCGACGAACAGGGACACGTGCGGTGCGGTGAACGCCGACGTGGTCATCGCCGTCGCGATCGCCTTCCGCACGCCCTTCACCGGGATCGTCTCCTGGCGGACGTCACCCCACTCGGGCGTCTCGATGTTGCGGAAGACGCTGGCCTGCTGGGCGTGCCGGATCACGTCGTCGCGGGTGACCTCGCCGGACAGGCCGGTCGGCACCACGATGGCGAGGTCCACGTCGAGGTCCTTCGCCAGCTTCCGGATCGGCGGCTTCGCCATCACGGCGGGCATCGACGGCCGCGCGGGACGCTGTCCCTGCGCGGCGACGGCGTCGGCGGTGGTCGCCTCGCCCTCGTCGGTCACGACCAGGTCGGTCTCCCGACTGGAGGCTCGGTTCGCCTGGGCGGCAGCGGCTGCGGCCCGGCGGGCACCCGGCTTGCGACGGGAGGGCGCGCTGGTCGCGGAGCCGTACCCGACCAGGACGGCGCCGGAGGACTCGTCGGTGCCGACGACGGACGCGCCCTCGGCTGCGGGCAGCGAGGCCGGCATGCGGGACTCGGTGGGCGCGGGGGTGGCAGCGGGCGCGGGCGTCGGTGCTGTGGGGCGGGCGGGCGTCGCCGCTGCCGACGCGGGAACGGCCACGCGGGCGGGGACCGCGACGGGCGGGGCGGAGGCGACCGGGGCACTGGGCGCGACCACGGGCGAGACCGGGGCGGCGACGGGGGCGGGGCCTCCCCCCACCGGCACGGCCTGCCCGCCGCTGGCGCGTCGGTCAGGAACCGGCGGCGTGGGCCCAGGCTGCTCCGTGGGGGCGCCGACGGACGCACCGGACTCGACCCGGATGATCGGGCGGCCGACCTCGACGGTGTCGCCCTCGGCGACGAGCAGACCGGTCACCGTGCCCGCGAACGGGGACGGCAGCTCGACCAGCGACTTCGCGGTCTCGATCTCCACGAGGACCTGGTCGACGGCCACGGCGTCACCGATCGCGACGCGCCACTGGACGATCTCGGCCTCGTTGAGGCCTTCGCCCACGTCGGGGAGGGGGAATTCGGCGACGGCCACGTCGGCTCCTTCGGCGGTCGGTCGTGCGGTGGAGAGATGGTCCGGACGGACCGGGTCAGTAGGCGAGCGCGCGGTCCACGGCCTCGAGGACGCGGTCGGCGTCCGGGAGGTGGTGGTGCTCGAGCTTCGACTGCGGGAACGGGATGTCGAACCCGGACACCCGCAGCGGCGGCGCCTGCAGCGTGTAGAAGGCGCGCTCCGCGACGGTCGCGGCGATCTCGCTGCCGACGCTGACGAACTCGCTGGCTTCCTGCGCGACGACCAGCCGGCCGGTCTTGCGGACCGATGCGAGCAGCGGCTCCCAGTCGATCGGCGAGATCGAGCGGAGGTCGACGACCTCGCAGCTGGTGCCCTCGGCCTCGGCGATGTCGGCGGCCTGCATCAGGGTCGCGACCATGGCGCCGTGCCCGACGAGGGTGACCTCGGTGCCGGTGCGGGCGACGCGGGTGGTGTGCATCGGCACGTGGCCGTCGACCATGTCGACCTGGCCCTTCGGCCAGTAGCGCGACTTCGGCTCCATGAAGACGACCGGGTCGTTCGACGCAATGGCTTCCTGGATCATCCAGTAGGCGTCGTTCGGCGTGCTCGGGCTGACCACGCGGAGACCCGGGGTGTGCGCGAAGTACGCCTCGGGGCTCTCCTGGTGGTGCTCGATCGCGCCGATGTGGCCGCCGTAGGGGATGCGGATGACGACCGGGAGCGACATGTGCGCCGGCAGCCGGTTCGCCATCTTCGCGAGCTGCGAGGTGATCTGGTTGAACGCCGGCCAGACGAAGCCGTCGAACTGGATCTCGATGACCGGGCGGTAGCCGCGCAGGGCCATGCCGATCGCGGTGCCGACGATGCCCGACTCGGCGAGCGGGGTGTCCCGGACGCGCTCGGCGCCGAAGCGCTCCTGCAGGCCCTCGGTGATGCGGAAGACGCCGCCCAGCCGGCCGATGTCCTCGCCCATGAGCAGGACCTTGTCGTCGGCGGCCATCGCCGCGGCGAGCCCGGCGTTGAGCGCCTTGGCCATCGGGATGGTGGGGGTGGGGTCCGCGGGGACCTCGCCGGCGCCGGGGTGCGACCGGAGCGTGTAGTCGACGAGATGCTCGGTGGTGGTCATGCGGAGGCTCCTGCGTCCTGGGCGGACTCGTAGTCGTGCAGCCAGGCGCGCTGCTCGTCGATGCGCGGGTGCTGCTCGCGGTAGACGTTGTCGAACATGGCGTCCATCGGGGGTGCCTGCAGTGCCGACGTCTTCGCGCGGATGTCGGCGGCGATCTGCTCGCCCTCGGCCTCGAACTCCGCGAACTGGGCGTCGGTGGCGCCACGGCTGCGGAGGTAGGCCTCGGAGCGGGTGATCGGGTCACGGGCGACCCAGTCGGCGAGCTCGTCGTCGCCGCGGTAGCGCGTGGGGTCGTCGGAGCTCGTGTGGGCGCCGATGCGGTAGGTCTCGGCCTCGATGAACGCCGGGCCCTGGCCGCTGCGGGCGTGCTCGGTGGCGACCGCGCTCACCGCGTACGAGGCGAGGACGTCGTTGCCGTCGACCTTGACGCTCGGGATGCCGAAGCCGCGCGGGCGGTCGACGAGCGGGGTCGGGGACTGCACCGACACCGGCACGGAGATCGCCCAGTGGTTGTTCTGCAGGAAGAAGACGACCGGGGCCTTGTGGGACGCGGCGAAGACGTAGGCCTCGTTCACGTCGCCCTGGCTCGTGGCGCCGTCGCCGAAGTACACGATCGAGCACTCGTCGACGTCGGGGTCACCCGTGCCGACGACGCCGTCGAGCGCCTGCCCGATGGCGTAGCCCGTGGCGTGCAGGGTCTGCGCGCCGATGACGAGCGTGTAGACGTGCGTGTTGCCGCGGGCGTCCGGGTCCCAGTTGCCGTGGGCCTGGCCGCGGAAGAGCGAGATGATCTCCATCGGCTCCACCCCGCGCTGCAGGACGACGGCGTGCTCGCGGTAGGAGGGGAAGAGGTGGTCCTGGGGGCGGAGCGCGAAGGCCGAACCGACCTGGGCGGCTTCCTGCCCGTGACTCGGTGCCCACAGGCCGAGCTGCCCGGTGCGCTGCAGGTTGCCGGCAGCGTGGTCGAAGCGTCGGGTGAGCACCATCTGGCGGTGCATGGCGAGCAGCGTCTCGTCGGGGAGGGCCGTGGCGATCGCCGCGAATTCAGCGTTCTCGTCGGTCTCCACGAACCGGCCCTCGGTGTCGAGGAGCCGGACGATGGTCGTCGCGGGGGCCGCGGCGTGGAAGGACATGCGGGTCAGCGTAGCGGCCGGGCTGGGCCGGCCGTTGTGAGTCCCCCGACAAGTGAACGGGCCGTTTCGAGGAGCTTCCCGACAGCCTCGTGCTCGCCGATCGAGATGCGGAGCCCCTCGTTCCCGAAGGCCCGGACGATGATGCCCGCGTGCTCGAACTGCTCCGTGGCGTGGGCGGTGTGGTCCCCCGTCGGCAGCCACACGAAGTTGCCCTGGGCGTCCGGCACGTCCCAGCCCTGCGCGCGGAGCTCGGAGACGATGCGGTCGCGCCGTTCCGTCAGGTGCGTGACGCGTTCCAGCAGCTCGGACTCGCGCTCGAGGCTGGCCAGTGCGGCCGCCTGCCCCTGCGCGGTGACGGACAAGGGGATCGCGCACGCGCGCACGGCGTCGAGGACGTATGCCGGTCCGAGCGCGTACCCGACGCGCAGACCGGCCAGGCCGTACGCCTTCGAGAACGTCCGGAGGACGACGAGGTTCTGGTAGCGCTCCAGCAGCGGGACACCGCGGACGGCGTCGGGGTCGGTGACGAACTCGGCGTAGGCCTCGTCGAGCACCACCAGGACGGTCGCCGGCACCTGCGCCATGAACGCGTCGAACTCGGCCGCGGTGACGATCGGGCCGGTCGGGTTGTTCGGGGTGCACACGATCACCATGCGGGTGCGCTCGGTGACGGCGGCGGCCATGGCGTCGAGGTCGTGCCCGCCGTCGGCCCGGTTCGGCACCTGCACGCTCGTGGCGCCCGCGACGGTGACGACGCCGGGGTAGGCCTCGAACGACCGCCAGGCGTAGACGACCTCGTCGCCCGGGCCGGACGTGGCCTTCGCGAGCTCGTGCAGGATCGCGACGCTGCCCGGGGCCACGTGGACCTCGTCCACCGTCACGCCGAAGCGGTTCGCGAGGACGGCGCGGAGCGCGATCGCCGAGGCGTCCGGGTAGCGGTTGAACGCGGTCTGCGCCTGCACGGCCTCGACGACGCCGGGGAGCGGCGGGAAGGGGTTCTCGTTGCTGGACAGCTTGAAGGCGTCGGCAGCGGCCTGGCGTCCCTGCTTGTAGGCGGGGAGCACCGCGATCTCGGGGCGGATGTGCACGGGCTGATCGGTCACGACATCAGCCTACCGAGCGGCTACCAGGCATCATGGAAGCATGCGATTCCTCGTCCGCCTCGTCATCAACGCCGTCGCGCTCTGGCTCACCACGCTCATCGTCAGCGGTGTCTCCGTCACGCCCTTCGGCGAGGGCGGCACCGTCGAGACCGTGCTGACCTTCCTGCTCGTCGCGTTCGTCTTCGGGCTCGTCAACGCCGTCATCGGCACGCTGATCCGGATCGTGGCCTTCCCGATCTACATCCTGACCCTCGGGCTCATCTCCTTCGTGGTGAACGCGATCCTGCTGCTCATCGTCGCCGGGATCTCGACGAGCATCGGCTTCGGGCTCGAGGTCGACTCGTTCGGCTGGGGCATCGTCGGGGCCTTCGTGCTCGCCGTCTTCGCCTGGCTGATCGGTCTGGTCGCCCGCCCGGTGCTGAGCCGCCCCCGCGCTTGACAGGCCCCGGGCACGACGCCGTGCGCCATGATGAGCACATGACCACGGACGCCGGCGCCCCGTCGCCCTTCCGCGTCTCGTTCGTCTGCAGCGGCAACATCTGCCGGTCCCCGATGGCGGAGATCGTCTTCGCCCGGATCGTCGAGGACGCCGGCATGAGCGACCGCTTCCAGGTGCAGTCCGCCGGCACCGGTGACTGGCACGTCGGCGAACCGGCGGACGAGCGGACGATCGCAGCACTCGCGGCGCGCGGATACGATGGCAGCAGGCATCGCGCCCGTCAGTTCGACCCGGACCGGTTCCCGGACCTCGACCTGGTGGTCGCACTCGACCGTTCCCACGAGCGCATCCTGCGGTCGTGGGCGCCGACCATGGACGACGCCGCCAAGGTGACGCTCCTGCTGCGGTACGACGACTCCTGGCCGGAACAGGCCGACGTGCCGGACCCGTACTACGCGGACCGACACGAGTTCGACCGGGTCCTGTCCACGGTCGAACGGGCGTGCCGCGCACTCTTCCACCAGATCGAACCGGCAGTCCGCCAGGGAGCACCATGACCCCCCTTCCCCCGCAGCCGATCAGCCCCCTCGACGGGCGGTACTACCCGGTCGTGCACACGGTGGGTGAGCACCTGTCCGAGGCGGGCCTCAACCGTGCGCGCGTCTCCGTCGAGGTCGAGTGGCTGATCTTCCTCACCGACCACGCGATGTTCACCACGTCCCCGCTCAGCGTCGACGACAAGGCCGCCCTCCGCGCCGTCGTCACCGACTTCGGGCAGGCGGAGATCGCCGAACTCGCCGAGATCGAGGCCACGACCCGGCACGACGTCAAGGCGGTCGAGTACTTCGTCCGTCGCCGGCTGTCGGAGCTCGGCCTGGACGCCATCGCCGAGCTGACGCACTTCGCGTGCACGAGCGAGGACGTCAACAACCTCTCCTACGCGCTCACCATCAAGGACGCCGTCGCCCAGGTCTGGTTGCCGGGCTTCCGCGCCGTCATCGCACGCCTGCGGGACCTGGCGCTCGAGCTGCGGAGCGTCCCGATGCTCTCCCACACCCACGGGCAGCCCGCCACCCCGACCACGCTCGGCAAGGAGCTCGCGGTGGTCGTCTACCGCCTCGAGCGCGTGCTGGCGCAGGTCGAGGGCGGCGAGTACCTCGGCAAGTTCTCCGGCGCGACGGGCACCTTCTCGGCGCACCTCGCCGCCGATCCCGAGGCCGACTGGCCCACGCTGTCGCGCGAGTTCGTCGAGGGCCTCGGCCTGACGTGGAACCCGCTCACGACGCAGATCGAGTCGCACGACTGGCAGGCGGAGCTCTACGACCGCGTCCGGCACGCCAACCGCATCCTGCACAACCTGGCGACCGACGTGTGGACCTACATCTCGATGGGGTACTTCACGCAGATCCCGGTCGCCGGGGCCACCGGGTCGTCGACGATGCCGCACAAGATCAACCCGATCCGGTTCGAGAACGCCGAGGCGAACCTCGAGATCTCGTCCGCGCTGTTCTCCACGCTGTCGGAGACGCTCGTCACGAGCCGTCTGCAGCGCGACCTGACCGACTCCACGACGCAGCGCAACGTCGGCGTCGCGTTCGGGCACTCGCTGCTCGCGCTCGACAACCTGCGGCGCGGGCTCGGCGAGATCGCGGCGAACCACGAGCGCCTGGCCGCCGACCTCGACGGCAACTGGGAGGTGCTCGGCGAGGCGATCCAGACGGTCATCCGCGCCGAGGTCACCGCCGGGCAGTCCGACATCGAGGACCCGTACGCGATGCTCAAGGAGCTCACACGGGGCAAGCGCGTCAGCCAGCAGGACCTCGTCGCGTTCGTCAACGGCCTGGACATCTCGGACGGCGCGAAGGCCCGGCTGACGAACCTCACGCCGGGGACCTACACGGGCCTGGCAGACGAGCTGGTCGACCACCTCGACGTCTGAGGACGGCGGCGGGACCGGTGACCCTCCGGACAGGAGGCTCGTCCCGGCCCCGTCGGGGACGTCACCGGCTCAGGTGGTGACGTCCAGGGCGGTGGCGACCAGGGCCTCCAGGACGGTGCGGACCACGGGGCGGACGGCACGGTCCGGTCGGACGAGCGCCTCGATGCGGCGTCCCGCGCGGACGTCCGCGAGCTCCGCCAGCTGGAAGCGCCCCGGTGCCCGCGTGCGCGACGTGTACCGGGGGACGAGTGCGATCCCGTGGCCCGCCGCCACCAGGTTCTCGATGACGGGCAGGTGGATCGTGCGGAACGCGACGGACGGCGGGGTGTCCCGAGCAGCGGCCATGGCGGTCAACACGCGGTCGATCGGGTAGTCGCGCGGCACGCCGATCCACGTCTCGTCGACGACGTCGTCGATGCCCACGCGGGCACGGTCGGCGAGCCGGTGCCCCTCGGGCAGGGCGACGTCGAGCGGTTCCCGGAGCAGCGGGACGGTCTCGAGGGCCTGCCGGTGCGGCGGGGACGACCCGTCCGGGCGGTGCCCCACCACCACGTCGTGGTCGGCGGTGAGCGGGGCGAAGCCGTCCTCGCTGACGTCGACGTCGGAGAGCACCAGGTCGATCGCGGGGTGCTCCCGCATCCGGTCGAGCAGACCCGGCAGCAGCAGCTCGGCGGCCGACGGGAAGATCGCCAGGTCGACGACGCCCGACGCTCCCCCGAGGTGCTCCTGCCAGGCAGCGTCGACGGTGGCGACCGCGGTGGCCACCACCCCGGCCAGCCCCGCGAGCACCTGACCGTGCTCGGTGAGCCGGACCCCGCGGCCGACGCGTTCGACGAGCGGGACGCCGACCTGGCGCTGGAGGGTCTGCAGCTGCTGCGACACCGCGCTCGGGGTGCGGTGGGTGGCCGCGGCGACGGCGGTGACGGACCCGCGCTCGTCGAGCTCCCGGAGGACGGGGAGCAGCGTGACGTCGAAGCCGACCATGCAGGGACCCTACAACGTCCGTGTCGAAGTGTTCGCTGGTGCTACCACCCGGGCTGCGGGAGCATCGGAGGGTGCTGCTCCGCGACCGCCTCCTCGCCCTGACCGTCGCCGTGGTCTGGGGCCTGAACTTCCCGGCGACGGCGATCGCGCTCGAGCACTGGCCGCCGTTCCTGCTCGCCGCGGTGCGGTTCACGCTGCTGGCGGTCCCGACGCTGCTGTTCGTGCCGCGCCCGCCGATCCCGTTCCGGATGCTCGTGCTCGTCGGTGCGACGCTCGGGGTGCTGCAGTTCGCGTTCCTCTACCTCAGCATGGCGTCGGGGATGCCGTCCGGGCTGGCCTCGCTCGTGTTGCAGGCCTCGGCGCCGTTCACCGTCGTGCTCGCCGGGGTGTTCCTGCGCGAGCGGCTGACCCAGCGGCAGGTCGTCGGCGTCACGATCGCGGTCCTGGCCCTCGCCGCGATCGCCGTGCACCGCTCGCAGACGGCCGCGCTGCTGCCCGTCGTGCTGGCGCTCTGCGGGGCACTCGGGTGGGCGATCGGGAACGTGGCGACACGGAAGGCCGGGGCGCCGAACGGGCTGCACCTGACGCTGTGGTGGTCAGTGGTGCCGCCGATCCCGATGGCCGTGCTGTCGTTCGTCGTCGAGGGGCCGGCGCGGATGGGGCAGGCGCTCGGGACGGCCTTCACGCTCGAGGCGCTGCCCGCCGACCTCGGGCTGCTCTACATCGTGCTCGTGGCGTCGCTCGTCGGCTACGGCCTGTGGACGCGGCTGATGTCGCGGTACCCGTCGAGCACCGTCGCACCGTTCTCGATGCTCGTCCCCGTGGTCGGGGTGCTGGCGTCGTGGCTGGCGTTCGGCGAGGTGCCCGACGCAGTCGAGGTCGTCGCGGGCGTGGTCGTCGTCGTCGGGGTGCTGTGGGCGTCGCGCACGCCGCGCCTGCGCACGTCGGCTCCGTCTGGCTCGTCTGCTCCGTCGAGGGAGCAGCAGTCGTCGCCTGCGCTCGACCCGGGCGACGATTCCTGCTCCATCGATGCGCCCGTTGCCGAGCCCGCCGCCGCCGGACCCGCCGCTGTCAGCCCCGGTGCGCCCGACGGTCCGCGATGATGTCCGCGAGCGCCCCGTGGAGCAGCGGGTACCGGAACTCGTAGCCGGCCTGCACGAGGCGCGTCGGCACCACCCACCGGCTCTTCAGCACGAGTTCGGTCTCGGTGCGGATCGCGAACGACCCGAGCTCGAGCATCCACCGCCAGGTCGGCAGTCCGAAGCGTCGCCCGACGGCCTCCCGGATCGTGGCCATCACCGTGCGGTTGTCGGACGGGTTCGGGCTCGTGACGTTCACCGCGCCGTCGAGGTCGTCGTGGTCACGGATGAACCGGATGGCGCCGAGGACGTCGGCGATGTGCACCCAGCTGAAGCGCTGTCGCCCGTGGGTGTGGCGGTCGTGGTGGTACGTCCCCGCGGCCAGCCGCGCCGGGGTCGGGAACCAGGGGCCGTCGTGCTGCGGTCCGCCGAGCCCCGCCTGTGCGAGCCGGAGGAGCGGGACCAGAGCGCTGCCGTCCCCGAGGACGATCGCCATCCGGAGCGCGACACGACGGGTACCGGGCAGGTCGGCGGCGAACAGGGCGTCCTCCCACGCGCGGGCGACCCCGACCGAGAAGCCCTCGCCGAGCTCACCCGTCGCCTCGTCCTGCGGGCGGTCGTCGGCGTGCCGGTAGATGGTGGCGGTCGAGGCGTTGAGCCACAGCGGCGTCGGGTGCTCGGACGTGCGGATGGCCTCGGCGAGCTCGAGCGTGGTGTCGACGCGCGAGCGGATGATCTCCGCCCGGTTGCGGCGGCCGTAGCGGCAGTTGACGCTCTTGCCCGCCATGTTCACGACGATCGCGGCCCCGTCCACGAGTTCGCGGACCCGGAGCGTGTTGCCCCAGACCGCGTCGCCGGTGCGGCCGATCGTGACGACCTCGTAGCCCTCCTGCCGGAAGGCGTCCTGCAGGTACGTCCCGACGAAGCCGCTCGCCCCCGCGATCACCGCACGGCCCTTCGTCGTCTGGGTGCTGTCGTCAGTCATCGTTCTCCCCGTCCTGTCCCGGCGCGATCGCGTACCGGAACGCCCCCTCGTACCGGTACAGCGTGCCGAGGATCGGTGCCGCGAGCACCAGGGACACGCGCTGGCGGTCGGCTTCGTCATCGAATCGTTCCGTGAGCGTGACCCGCGGGGCGAGGAGGGCCGGGAGGCTCCACTCCCGACCCAGCGCACGGAACGACACACGCGTGGAGACCAGGCGCAGGACGCCGGCGTCCGGCCCGTGCGCGTCCACCTCCGCCCGCAGGTCGGCGCTGACGCGCCCGCGGCGACCGAGGTGGTCGACCAGCCCGTGCGGTCCGGCGGCGATGGCGTCCACCATCGTGCGGTCCCCGGAGCGGAACCGGAAGGTGCGGTGCGCGCGGACGGCGACCTGGGCCTCCTGGCCGGTGCCGGGGTCCCCGCGACCGACGCGGACCGGGCGGTTCGCGACGGTGAAGGGGACGTCGTGCTCCCAGACCGGGAACAGGACGCCGTCGCGGGCGAGGACCGCGAGGACGGGCCACAGCCAGCGCCGCGGGGTGCCGACCACGGTGAACACGCCCTCGCCGCGACCGACGTGGCCGGCCGGGATCGGGCCGAAGTACGTGCGGAGGCGCGGGTGCAGGCGGGCGAGGACCTCGGGTGCGACGGCGCGCTGCCAGGGCGATTCGGTCACGGGCACGATCCTGGCAGGTCGTCAGTCGTGCTCCCTACGATTGGGGCATGGGACACGACCACGGGCACGCGCACGCCGGTGCGAACGAGCGCGCCCTGCTCGTGGCGTTCTGCATCTCCGCGACGATCCTGCTGGCCGAGGTCGTCGGGGCCGTCGTGACCGGGTCCCTGGCGCTGCTCGTCGACGCCGGGCACATGGTCGTGGACACCGGTGGGATCGGCATCGGGCTCGTCGCCGTCCGGCTCGCGCGGCGCTCCCCCACGTCGCAGCGCACGTGGGGCTTCCAGCGGGCCGAGGTGCTCGGGGCCACGGCGCAGGCGGCGATCCTGCTCGCCGTCGGCGTGTACGTGATCATCTCCGGCGTGCAGCGGTTGTTCGTCCCCGCGGAGATCCACTCCGGGCCGCTGCTGGTCTTCGGGGCGATCGGCCTGGTGGGCAACCTCGTCGCGTACGCGGTGCTGATGCGCGCCTCCGGCGTGGACTTCACGTCGCGGGCCGCGCGGCTCGAGGTCCTCAACGACACGCTCGGGTCCGTCGCGGTGATCATCGCCGCGATCGTGCTCGGGGCCACCGGCTGGGACCGCGCCGACTCGGTCGCGGCGCTCGTGATCGGGGCGCTCATCCTGCCCCGGGCGATCCGGCTGCTCCGCGAGACCGCCAACGTCCTGCTCGAGGCCACGCCGCCTGGTCTCGACCTCGAGGACGTGCGGTTCCACATCCTCGAGCTCGAACACGTGATCGCCGTGCACGACCTGCACGCCACGCTCGTCGCCACCGGGGTGCCGAACCTCACCGCGCACGTCGTGGTGGACGACCACTGCTTCACGACGTCGCACGCGCCGGAGATCCTCGACGAGCTGCAGCGCTGCGTGGCGGAGCACTTCGACGTACCGGTTGCGCACTCGACGTTCCAGCTCGAGCCCGCGTCGCACCGACTGCACGAGCACGAGGTGCACGCGTAGGGACGCCGGTGCCGCGGGGTGCGCGGTGCGGGGGTGCGGCGCGCGGCGAGCGGCGAGCGGCGAGCCGATTCCGAACGACAACATCCCTGTCGTACGACGTCGAGCTTGTCGTTCCGGGGCGGAGGGGGCGGGCGGCGGCGGCGCGGCGCGGGACGGGGCGTCAGCAGTCGTCGTCGCGCGTGGGGTAGGCCGTGATGACGCGGTCCGTCGTGGCGGAGACGATGACCTTCACGAAGGCGTCCGGCGAGGGCGTCGTGCCGTCGTCGAACCGGACGGGAGCGGCATAGCAGACCTTGCCGTCACCCGCATCGACCGGGAAGCCCGACCGCGGTGCCGTCACGGCGGTCTTCACCGCGGTCAGCATGGCGTCGTCCCAGTCGCGGTCTCCCGTCCCGGCGAGGACGTCCTGCCAGTCGCCGGTGTGCCGCACGCGGATGTGCTCGTAGCCCTGGCTGCTGTTCCCGCACTGCAGGACGACCTGCCCGAGCGCGGCGGTGTCGTACCGGCCGACCTCGGCGCGGCTGCTCCGGTCGCACGAGGCCAGCACGTCGTCCCCGGGCAGGTCGGGCCCTCGACGGTCGATGACCACGGTGCCGTCGGCGGTCGCCACGGCCGCGGGAGCCGTCGTCGCGCTGGTCACCGGGTCGTCGCCGCTCCGCTGCGCGCCGAGGGCGAACCCTCCGGCGACGAGCCCGACGGCCACCACGACGGCCAGGCCGGCCACGACTGATCGGTTGCGCTGCGTCGGCATGCGGCCAGTATGCCGGAGGTGGGGCGAGCCTCCAGGCCGGGGACGACCCACCGGACCGGAGGCTCGGAGCGGCTCAGGCGCGTGCGGCCAGTCGGATGCCGGCGACGACGGCGAGCACCGAGACGAGCACCACGTACCCGATGAGGACGGGGAGCGTCGGGAGCACCAGGAGCGCTGCCCCGACCGCCACGACCGGCACGGTGAGCCCTGCGTAAGCGATGAGGAAGACGGCGGCGAGGACGCCGCCACGCTGTCCCGGGGCGGCCAGCTCGCCGGCGCTGCCGATCGCGGCGCGGAAGATCAGCCCGACGCCGGCACCAGCGACGACCCCGCCGCCGATGAAGCCACCGACCTGCAGGACCACGGCGGCACCGGCGAGGACCACGAGGCCACCGACGAGCAGCACCATCCCGAGGCGGATCTGCGCCCGCTGCGAGAGCCGGGCGAAGACGAGCTGCGAGAGGGCACTCGCGGCGAAGACGCCGAACGTGGTCGCACCGGCGGCCAGCCGGTCCGTGACGTGGAAGGTGGTGCCGAGGAAGGTCGGTGCGACCGAGGTGAACAGGCCCTGCACCGCGAGGGCGGCGAACGCGGCGACGCCGGCTGCCCAGAACGCGGCGGACTTGCCCGCCGGGGCCTGGATGCGCTGCGGGCGGTAGGGAGCGCGCTCCTCGGGACGGTCGACGGTCTCCGGGACGGCGAGCACGGCGATGAACGACACGACGAGCAGGACGACGAACACGGCGTAGGGCACCATCAGCGGGGCGCCGACGAACTCGGCCAGGGCGCCGCCGATGAGCGCGCCGAGCGACAGGCCGCCGAGGTTCACGACACCGGCGGCGATGCTCGCGCTCTTCGCGGAGCGCGGGTCACCGGTCGCACGGACCCGGAGCTCGCCGAGGTGCGCGGTCGCCGTGGCGGTCAGCGTGCCGATGCCGAGACCGGTGACGAAGCGGGCGACGATGAGGCCGCTGACGTCGTTCCAGACGAGGAACAGCACGGCCGCGACCAGCTCGAGGGCGATCGAGACGAGGATGAGCGGCTTGCGCCCGTGCACGTCGCTGAGGTGGCCGGCGAGCCAGAGGGACCCCACGACGCCGACGCCGTAGGCCGCGAACACGATGGTCGTCGTGAAGGTCGGGAAGCCGTCACGGGCCTGGTAGAGCACGTAGAGCGGGGCCGGGACGGTCGCGAAGGCCATCACCGCGAGGAAGGCGACGGCGACGGCCCAGAAACCGGCCGCGTGGCGGCGGCGGGTGTGCGAACGCCGGCCGCGCGGAGCGGGCACGCGGTCGTCGGGTGTGGTGGGGGTCGAAGCGGTGGGCGTCGCCGCGCTGTCCGTGACGGTTGACATGGTGCCATCGTCGTCCCGCCGGGTCATCATGTCGAACGGATGTCCTTGATGTCCGCCATCGACCTGATCGATGATGGTCGCATGGAGACCCGTCTGCTCGAACAGTTCGTGGCCGTCGCGGACGAGGGCACCGTGACCCGCGCCGCCGAACGGCTCTGGGCAGCACAGTCGACGGTGTCGGCGGGGATCGCGAGCCTGGAGCGCACGTTCGGCGTCCGGCTGTTCGACCGCACCGGCCGGCAGCTCGTGCTCACCACGGCGGGCGAGGACCTGCTCCCCCACGCCAGGGCCGTCCTGCAGTCCCTCGACCGGATGCAGGACCTGGCGACGGCGACCGACGCCGAGCTCCGCGGGCGGGTGCGGCTGGGGATCTTCACGAGCATGGACGTGGTCGACCTGATCGGGGTGCTCCGGACGTTCCGGGAGCGGCACCCGCTCGTGGCCGTCGAGCTCATGACGTCGCCGTCGGGCACGACCGGGCTCGTGCAGGACCTGACGTCCGGACGGCTCGACCTGGCCTACTGCGGCCTGCCCGTCGTGCCGGCCGGCATCACCGTGGAGCCCCTCCGCGAGATGCCGTTCCGGGCGTTCGTCGCGACGGACCACCCGCTCGCCGGACGGACCTCGGTGTCGCTGGCGGAGTTGGCGGACGAGCCGTTCATCGACACGGCGCACGGCTTCGGCAACCGGGTGATCCTCGACCAGGCGCTCGAACGGCTCGGGATCCGGCGGCGGATCGTCGCGGAGATGAACGACATGCCGGCGGTGGTGCGGTTCGCGACGGCGGGGCTCGGCGTGGGGGTCGTCCCGGACTCGGGTGCGGCGCACGAGGGGGTCGCGATCGACCTCGACGACGAGGTCGACCCGTTGCGCGTGGGACTCGCGATGCGGACGACGCCGGTGCCGAACCGGGCGACGCAGGCGCTCGCCCAGGACATCGTCGCCGCGCGGCGCTGAGGCGGGCGGCGCTGGGTGCGGCGCTGAGGGCGGGCGGCGCGGGGGGGCAATGGGGTGGGGCGGCGCGGTGCGGCGGGGTGGTTCGGATCGGCGTCGCACAACCGACGTGCGCTCGAACCACGGACGTGCCCGGTTCGAGCCGGTTCCGGTTGTGCGACGCCAGGCGGAACCGCGCGGACGGCCCGGGCGGCCCGGGCGGCCCGGACGGGTCAGGCGTCGAGCAGGGGCGCGACCCGGTCCACGGAACGCCGGGCAGCGGCCGAGGACGCCACGAACCCGATCACCACGATGCCGACACCGATCCCGACGACGATCCACCACATGGCGTGCGTGGCGACCGCGAACCCCGCTCCGACGCTGGCGACCGCGCTGGCACCGGTGACCGTGCCGGCGAGGGCGACGCCGAGGGACACCCCGGTCTGCCGACTCGTCGAGGCCATGGCAGCGGCGGACCCGGCCTGGGCGCGGGGCATGCCCGAGACGGCGGTGTTCGTGATCGGGGCGTTCACCATGCCGAACCCGAAGCCGAACAGCACGAAGGCGACGACGAGCACCCACATCGGTGTGGTGGCGTCGATCGTCGTGAGGACGGCTCCGGCACCGCCGATGCCGATCCCCGCGAGCACGAGGGGGACGCGCGTGCCGAACGACCCGACGAGCCGCCCGGACACCGGCGACATCACCATGGTGGCGAGGGCGGCGGGGAGCGTCCAGAGGCCGGACTCGAACGGGGACATGCCCCGGACCTCCTGGAGGTAGAGCGCGTTGAGGAACAGGAACGCCCCGTTCGCCCCGAACGCCGCCACCGCGGTGAGCACGGCGGACGAGAACGGGATGCTGCCGAAGAACCGGACGTCGATGAGCGGCTCCGCGCGACGACGCTCGACGGTCACCAGCAGCGCCAGGGACCCGGCGGCCACCACGAAGAGCCCGAGCGCACCGGGTGAGGTCCAACCGAGGCGCGGCCCCTCGATGAGTCCGCCGACCAGGGTCGCGAGCAGCACGATGACGAGCAGATGCCCGACCGGGTCGAGACGACGAGGCTTCGGAGAGCGCGACTCCGGGACGAACAGGGCGGTCAGGACGATCGCGGCGATGCCGATCGGCACGTTGATCCAGAAGATCGCCCGCCACCCGACCGTGTCCGTGAGTGCTCCGCCGACGAGCGGGCCGACCCCCATCGAGACGCCCACGACCGCGCCCCAGACGCCGACGGCCCGTGCACGTTCCTTGGCGTCGTCGAACGTCGCGGTGATGATCGACATCGCGACCGGGTTCATCATCGAGCCGCCGACGGCCTGGACCATGCGGAAGACGACGAGCCACCCCACGCTCGGCGCGAGCGAGCAGAGCAACGACCCGAGCGTGAACAGGGCGAGGCCGATCTGGAAGGTGCGACGGCGTCCGATGCGGTCGGCGGTGGAACCCGAGAGCATCAGGAGGCTGGCGAGCACGAGCGTGTAGGCGTCGATGGTCCACTGCAGACCGCTGATGCTGCTGTGGAGCTCGCGTCCGATCGAGGGCAGCGCGACGTTCACCACGGTGGCGTCCATCGAGACGATGAACAGGCTCATGCAGCAGACGGCGAGGATCAGGTACCGGTGGCGGTACCGGTCCGGGAGCGCTGGGTCACCCAGCGCGGGGCGCCGGACGTCAGTGGAAGCCGTCGTCGTCTCCTTCACCCGGGGTCTTGTGACCACCGAGCATGTCGTTGTCGTCCTGGTCGCTCGTGGAGGCGAGCTGCAGCATCGCCAGGACCACCACGACCACGATGAACGCGATGCCGAGGAAGATCAGGGCGAGCATGACCTCCCGCGTCGAGAGCAGCACGACGAGCCCGGTGAACACCGCGATGATCGCGGAGATCCCGAGGAGCTCGACCGGGCGCATGCGGTCACGACGGCTGGGGTTGGTCATGCGTGTGGTGCTCCGTCCGGGGACACTGCCGGAGCAGTCGTCCCCCACTTGTGCGAGAGGCCGGCGATCACGTGGAAGACCGCCGTGATGGCGAGGTAGGCGCCGAGCAGGCCGACGAGGACGATCGAGGCGTCGAGCGTGCCGGTCACGCGCTCGACCCCGCCGAGCTGCTGGGAGTAGTCCGGCGGCGTCAGGAGGAACGCGATCGCCAGCAGCAGGGTGAGCCCGCCGATCGTGGACCAGTCGCGCGAGAACGGCGACCGGCCGCGGGACCGCAGGCCCTGCGTGAGTTCGAGTGCACCGGTCAAGACGGCGAACGCGACGACCACCGCGATGAAGGCCGGCAGCCCGAACCCGTTGCACGCGATGCCGACGGCTCCGGCCACCACGCTGACGACGGCCTGCACGAGCGCGGTGCGGCGCGAGCGCGGGTCATCACGCAGCCGGGTGGCGCTGCCGATGCCGACGACCACGCCGTCGACGATGGCGAAGACGCCGAACAGCAGCAGGCCGTAGCCAGCCGCGTGGTTCGACGAGAAGGTGATGACCATCGCGATGACCGCGGCGGGGACGGCCCGCAGCACGGGGATCGGCCAGTACCGCGCGCGCTGGTGTGCGTCGGCGACGGAGTCGGACACGAGACCTCTTTCGGGCATGTTGATCGTTGTCCGATCCTACCGCCGCCCCGGTGTGCCCCCGTCCCGAGGACCCCGTCGGCGCTGAGGATCCGAGAACCTCAGCGCCGAGGGGACACACGCCGCCGGCTCAGTCGTTCACGGCACTCCTGGGCATCGCCGTCCCGCGCACCGGCTGCTCCGGAGCGCGACGTCGGCGCCGGGCGAGCACCCAGCAGCCACCGCCCAGGACGAGGAGCAGGACGCCGATGCCCGCGGCGAGCGCCGTGCCCGCGGCACCCGTGTACGCGAGCGCACTCGGGGCCGCCGGGGTCCGGTGTCCGGCGCTGCCGCCACCGTCACCGCGGTCGCTCGCGTGCCCGGTCGTCGGACCCGCGGTCGGGCTGCCGCTCGGCTGCGGTGACGGTGTCCGGGTCGGCGTCGGCCCGGGCGTGGCACCGGCGTCGGGGTCGTCCGGCCGCGGCACGACGATGGCGACCTCGTCCGAGGGGTCGCCGCCGTCCGGGTCGGTCGGGGACGTCGCGGTCGCGATGTTGACCACGTCGGAGCCGTCGCCGCGGTACTCGGGGTCGAGGACGGCCCGGATGTGGAAGGCGTGCTCCTGTCCGACGGCGAGGGACTCCCCTGACCGGCAGGTGACGTGCTGCCCCTCCGCGGTGCAGTCGTCGTCGGACCCGGCGAAGGACATCGCGGCGGGCAGGTCGTCGACCGCGCCGACGTCCTGCGCCATGGCGGGCCCCCGGTTGCGGGCGGTGACGACGTACTCGACCTCGTCACCGGGCTCGACGTCCGTCGACGGGCTGACCCGCTTGTCGGTCTCGACGTCGGCGCGGACGGTGATGGGCGTGGTGGCGGTGGAGGTGTTGTCGGACTCGTCGACGTCGGCCAGGCCGGGTGCCACGTCGATCGTGGCGACGCTCGTCAGTGCACCCTCGGCCGTGGGGTCGAGGGAGCCCTCGATCACCACTCTGGCGATGCCCCCACGGACCAGGTCGAGCGCCGTGTCCACGTCCCCGGTGCCGCTGCCGTCGCCGCACGCCGAGCCGTCGGAGGCCGAGCAGGTCCACGTCACGTCGCTGAGCTGGTCGGGGACGTCGACCGTGAACGGGCTCGGCTCGGAGTCGTTGCGACCGGTGTTCGCGGCCGAGACGGCGTAGCGGACCCGCTCCCCCGCGACCGCCGGGGCCGTCTCGTGCTCCACGCGGAGGTCCGCCGGCTGTGCGACCCGCAGGGCGTCGATCTCGTGGACGCTCCGGTAGGCGCCGGTCGCGCCGGTGAACCCGAGGCGGAGGGTGTCGGGCAGCGGGGCCTGGCCGTCGCCGCCGAGCTGGACCGAGTCGAGCACGGTCGTGGTGACCCCACCGGTCGTCAGGCGGACGGTGAGCTCGAGACCGTCGTCGCCGGGCTGCAGGGTGACGCGAACCGTCCTGGTGGTGGGGCCGTCGGTCTCGACCCCGCTGCGGACGGCGGCGTTGTCCACGAACCGGTAGCCGTCCGTGCCGTTGCCGGAGCCACGGACGGTGACCGTGTTCGGCGACCTGCCGGGACCACTGCCGTTGATGGGCAGGGAGAAGTTGCCGTGGAGGTCGAGGGCCACCGCGGCGAAGCCCCCGGGGAGCCCCGGCGTCTGGCAGGGTCCCGAGCCTTCGTTCTGCTCCGTGCGACAGGCGTACCCGAGCGCGGCCCCGGTCCCGCCGACCCCGGGAGCGACGGAGCCGTCGGCGAGGTAGAGGAGCAGGCCGTCGGCACCTTGCTCGTACGGCGTGTACATGGCGTAGTCGAACTCGACGTCGAGCCCCAGGGTCGACGGGAAGGCGTCGTCCATGGCCCAGGCCCCGGCGACGCCGACGTCCGCCGGTGTCAGGCGGAGCCGGCCGTCGACGATGCGGGCGCTGCCGGTCAGCGTGCCCCCGTCCGCGCTGGTGAAGTCGTTGACGTAGGGGAAGGTGTGGTCCTCGGCCTGCGCGGGCACCGGGCCGAGGGGCGCGAGGACGACGGCGAGCGCCGCCGCGACGGCCCCGAGTCCGGACGCCCGACGCACGCCGACCCCGGACGCCCGCCGCGCGCCACGCCCGACGACCGGACGCAGGCCGCGCGGGGCCGACCGACGCGGCCGGACCGGCGGAGCGGGTCGTGCAGGAGGTGGTGGTGGTTTCGCTGGTGATGTCATGCCACCGATGCTCGCGACCGGGCCGCGACCACACGGCGGGGCCGGGTTCATCTGTGGAGCCCGGCCCCGAGCCTCCTGGCTGTGGAGGGATGGACCCCGCAGCGATCAGCCCAGCGCTACCCCACCCACACCGTCGTCTCGCCGGGCAGCATCCCGTCCGTCAGCGGCCCGGACGCCAGCAGCACCTGTCCCTCGGGGAGCGGCACCGGCGACGTGCCGAAGTTCGTGTACGACCGCCACCCGTCGTGCCGGGCGAACCCGACGACGTGCGCCGGGGTGTCCAGCCACGTGAGGTGCTCGCCGCGCTGCAGCTGCCGACGCGTCGCGAAGGCCGCGCGGTACAGGGACAGCGTCGAGGTCGGGTCGTCTGCGAGGGCCTCGACGCTCGACGCGCCGAAGTCCTCCGGCTGGGGCAGTTGCGGCGGCACGTCGCCGAACCCGAACGACGGGCCGTCGACGGTCCACGGGATCGGCACGCGGCAGCCGTCGCGCCCCTTGACGGTGTGCCCCGAGCGGATCCACTTCGGGTCCTGCAGCAGCTCGCGCGGGATGGCTGCGGCCTCGTGCAGCCCGAGCTCCTCGCCCTGGTAGGTGTACGTCGAGCCGGGCAGCGCGAACAGCAGCAGCGAGGCCGCCCGGGCCCGGTGCAGCCCGTGGTCGCGGTCGAGCGGGGGCGTGGTGCCGTCGGTCATCAGCCACGCGTCGGTGTCCGTGTCGTCGGGCAGCCCGTACCGGGTGGCGTGGCGGACGACGTCGTGGTTCGAGAGCACCCACGTGCTCGACGCGCCGGACTCCTCGGACATGGCGAGGTTGCGCTCGATGATCGTCCGGAAGGCGGTCGGGTCGAACGGGGCCTCAAGCAGGTCGAAGTTGAAGGCCTGCCCGAGCTCGGTCGGCCGGGCGTAGAGGACGCGACGGGGCGCGGGTGCCCAGGCCTCGGCGATCGCGGCGCGCGGCGGGTCGTACTCGTCGAGCACACGTCGCCATCCCGCGAAGATCTCGTGCACCTCGTCGCGGTCGTAGAGCGGGTCCGAGCCGTCGAGGGGCAGCGCCTGCTCGTTCGAGGGGCGGTACGGCTCCGACAGGTCCTTGGCGAGCCCGTGGGCGACGTCGACACGGAAGCCGTCGACGCCCCGGTCGGACCAGAAGCGGAGGGTGTGCTCGAAGTCGGCGTGCACCTCGGGGTTCGTCCAGTCGAGGTCGGGCTGCTCCGGCGCGAACAGGTGCAGGTACCACTGGCCGTCGGGCACGCGGGTCCAGGCGCTGCCGCCGAAGTTCGCCACCCAGTCGCTCGGCGGGAGCTCCCCGTCGGCGCCGGCACCCTCGCGGAACACGTAGCGGGCCCGCTCGGGGGACCCCGGTCCGGCGGCGAGCGCGGCGCGGAACCACTCGTGCTCGTCCGAGGTGTGGTTCGGCACCACGTCCACGATCACCCGGATGTCGTGCGCGTGCGCCGCGGCGATGAGCGCGTCGGCGTCCTCGAGCGTGCCGAGCCGGGGGTCGACGTCGCGGTAGTCCGCCACGTCGTAGCCGCCGTCGGCGAGGGGCGACGGGAAGAACGGGGAGAGCCAGATCGCGTCCACCCCGAGTTCGGCGAGGTAGGGCACCCGGCTCGTGATGCCGGCGACGTCACCGAGTCCGTCGCCGTTCGAGTCGGCGAAGCTCCGCGGGTACACCTGGTAGACGACGGCCTGACGCCACCAGTCGGCGTCGGGGGTGGCGGGGGTGCTGGCTGGGGTCCTGGATCCGGTCACCCCTGCACGCTACCGACGACGACACACCCTGTTCCGAGGGTCGGGAACACGGCGTCGCACGAACCGGTTGGTTGTCGGTGAAACAATCAGACCCGACAACGACGTCGACGAACGACCACGCTCGACCACGAAAGGGTCCCCATGACGAACGTCCTCGTCCTCGTCGGCAGCCTCCGCGCCGGCTCCATCAATCGCAAGCTCGCCGAAGCCGCGATCCACCACGCCCCGGAGGGCACCACGCCCACCGTGTACGAGGGCATCGTCGACCTGCCCTTCTACAACGAGGACATCGACGGGGACACCCCGCCCGCCGCAGCGGTCGCGTTCCGGCAGGCGCTCGCCGAGACCGACGGCGTCCTGCTCGTCACGCCGGAGTACAACGGCACGATCCCGGCCGTGCTGAAGAACGCGCTCGACTGGGCCTCGCGGCCGTTCGGCGCCTCGCCCCTGTCCGGCAAGCCCGTCGCCGTCATCGGTTCCGCGTTCGGCCAGTACGGCGGCGTCTGGGCGCACGACGACGCCCGCAAGGTCGCCGGCATCGCGGGCGCGAAGGTGCTCGAGGACGTCAAGGTCGCCATCCCGCAGTCGGTCGTCCGGTTCGCGGAGACCCACCCGCGCGAGGACGCCGAGGTCACCGAGCTCGTCCAGGGCGCGCTGACCGCGCTCGCAGAGGCCGCCCAGGAGCCCGCAGCGGCCGCGTAGTCTGCCGCACCGACACCGGACGGGAGGCTCCCCACCAGCTGGTGGGGAGCCTCCCGTCCGGTGTGTCCGTCCTGAGCAACGGTCAGCACCACCCGTGTGTTCGCTAGACGTCCTAGCAACGAGACGGGTTACCCTGATCGGCATGTCCTTGCAGGAGACCGCGGAGGCGTCCGGGTACTGGTTCCCCGACGACGACGCGACGCAGCGCGGAGTCGCCGTGCTGAACGCCCTGCGTCGGTACCGTGCCGCCGAGACCGCGATGCGTCGGCGGACCCGTGACTCGATGGGCATGGGCGAGACCGACCTGCTGGCCGTGCGGTACCTGCTGCAGGCCCAGCGCGCCGGCCGCCAGGTCAGCCCGAAGGACCTCGCCGCGTACCTGAAGATCTCTTCGGCGTCGACGACGATCCTCATCGACCGCCTCGTGAAGAGCAACCACGTCCGCCGCGACAAGCACCCCACCGACCGCCGAGCCCTGGTCATCACCCCGACGACCGCGAGCGACGACGAGGTCCGCGCCACGCTCGGCACCATGCACCGCCGCATGATGTCGATCGCCGAGGGGCTCTCGCTCGAGGACGCCCGCACGGTGGCGTTCTTCCTCGAGCACATGCGCGACGCCGTCGACCAGGTCGACCCCGCTCCGTCGCACTGACGTCCACGCGTGCGCGGGGGACACTCCCTCACTGCGCACTGTGAACGGTGGCGCTCGCAGCGCGTAGACCAGAGAGGTCAACCGAAGCGAAAGGAGCCACCACCATGCACGCATCGGACAAGATGGCCAAGAACCTCCAGGCGGTCCTCGTGGACCTCATCGACCTGCACCTCCAGGGCAAGCAGGCTCACTGGAACATCCTCGGCACGAACTTCCGCGACCTGCACCTGCAGCTCGACGAGATCGTCGACGCCGCCCGCGAGTTCGCCGACGACACGGCCGAGCGCATGCGCGCGCTGTACCTGGTCCCCGACGGCCGCTCGGCGACCGTCGCCGCCGGCAGCCACCTCGACGCGTTCCCCGACGGGGAGATCACCACGCACGACGCGATCGACCAGATCACGCTCCGTCTGTACCAGGCGACCGGCACCATGCGTGACGTGCACGACGAGGTCGACGAAGAAGACCCGACGACCGCCGACCTGCTCCACGGCTTCATCGAGCGCCTCGAGCAGCTCGCCTGGATGGTCAGCGCCGAGAACCGCGCTCCCCGCACCCCCCTCGCCGCAGCGGTGACCTCGCAGACCGCCGAGGCCTCCGCGCACGCGTGACACCAGCACCACCAGCAGGTGACCGCGCGGCGCACTCGCGCCGCGCGGTCCTTCGTTGAACCAGGAAGGAACCGACGTGGACCTCGGCATCCAGGGCAAGACCGCACTCGTGTTCGGCGGCGACTCCGGCATCGGCTGGAACACCGCCCGCATCCTCCTCGCGGAGGGCGCCACGGTGGTCGTGACCGACATCGACCAGGCACGACTCGACAACTCGGCCGACCAGCTCGAGGCACCGGTCGGCAAGCTCCACGCCTTCGCCGCTGACGTGCGCAGTGCCGAGAGCCTGGCGTCGCTGCACGAGCAGGTGCGGGACGCCGTCGGCGAGATCGACATCCTCGTGCAGTCCTCCGGCGTGACCGGTGCGCAGGGGATGTTCCACGAGATCGACGAGGCCGGCTGGGCCGAGACCCTCGACGTCGACCTGATGGGTCCGGTGCGCATCACGCGCGAGTTCATCGCCGACCTGCGGAACGGCGGCTGGGGTCGCATCGTCTACCTCGTCTCCGAGGACGCGTCGCAGCCGTACGACGACGAGCTCCCCTACTGCGCCGCCAAGGCCGGGGTGCTCTCGTTCGCGAAGGGCCTGTCGCGCAGCTACGCGAAGGAGGGGCTGCTCGTCAACACCGTCAGTCCCGCCTTCATCCACACGCCGATGACCGACACGATGATGAAGAAGCGTGCCGAGCAGGTCGGCAGCAGCTTCGACGAGGCCATCGAGAGCTTCCTCGACGAGGAGCGTCCGTACATGGAGCTGAAGCGCCGCGGGGAGCCGGAAGAGGTCGCGAACGTCGTCGCGTTCCTGTGCTCCGAGCTCGCCAGCTTCGTCAACGGCTCCAACTACCGGGTCGACTCCGGCTCGGTCGCCACGATCTGACAGGGACACCATGACCGACTACCGCTACCTGATCGTCGGCGGCGGGATGGTCGCCGACGCGGCCGCCCGCGGCGTCCGCGAACTCGACACCGACGGCACGATCGGGGTCCTCAGCGAGGACGTCGACCGCCCGTACGCCCGTCCCGCCCTGTCCAAGAAGCTCTGGACCGACCCGGACTTCAGCTGGGACGAGAAGGTCGACCTGCACACGGAGGAGACCGGCGCGGAGTTCCTGCTCGGCACCAGGGTCGTCTCGATCGACCGTGCGACCAAGACCGTCACCACCGCCGACGGTGCCACCCACGGCTACGAGCAGCTGCTCATCGCCACCGGCGGCAAGCCCCGCGGCCTGCCCGGACTCGAGCCGTCCGACCGCGTGCTCGATTACCGCAGCGCGGCCGACTACCGACGCCTCCGCACCCTGGCCGACGCCGGCGTGCACGTGGTCGTCGTCGGTGGCGGCTACATCGGCACCGAGATCGCCGCGGGCGTCGTGCAGACCGGCGCCCGCGTCACCCTGGTCGACCCGGACGAGGTGGTCGGCGGCGCGATGTTCCCCGACGACCTGGCCCGGGCGTTCCAGCAGCGCTTCGTCGACCACGGCGTCGAGCTCCGGACCGGCCGCCGCGTGACCGAGGGCTCGCAGACCGCCGACGGCGTCACCCTGACGCTCGACGACGGCTCCGAGGTCGAGGCCGACGCGGTCGTCGTCGGCCTCGGGATCGAACCCGTGACCGGTCTCGCCGCGGACGCCGGTCTCACGGTGGACGACGGCATCGTCGTGTCCTCGACGCTCGTCACCGACGACCCCGCCGTGTTCGCCGCGGGTGACGTCGCACGGTACCCCGACCGGATCCTCGGCACCCGCCGGGTCGAGCACGTCGACAACGCGCAGCAGCAGGGGCGCCAGGCGGGCCGCAACCTCGCCGACGCCGACGAGACGTACGACCACACGCCGATGTACTACTCGAACGTGTTCGACATGGGCTACGAGGCCGTCGGGACCGTCTCGGCCGACCTGCGCACCGTCGAGGACTGGCAGGACCCCACCGTCACCGGCGTCGTCTACTACCTGGACGACGACGACACCGTGCGTGGCGTGCTGCTCTGGAACGTGTCGGACAAGACCGACGAGGCCCGCAAGGTGCTCGCCGAGGCGAACGCGATCACGCCCGACATGCTGCCGGGCCGCATCACGGCCTGACGAGACTGGCGGTCAGTGGTCGTCGCGCCGGTTCAGCTCCGGCGCGACGGCCTCGACGACCTCGTGGCGGACGTCCGGGTCGACCGGGGCGTCGGCGTCGTCGGCCATCGCGAGTGCATGGGCGGACTTGCCGGCCTCGAGGACCTCGTCGTCGCCCTTCGCCATGCCGAACAGCTCCTTGAAGCGGGCACGGACGACGAGCCAGGCGTCGCCGGGGCCGAGTCGGGCCAAGTCCGTCTTCGTCGAGTCATCGCGGACGCGCTGCAGCGATGACACCCCGCGGTCCGTCAGCTCGCCCTTCACGTGGGCGACTGCCAGGCGCGCGACGACGTCGGCCTGCGCGTGCATGACCGAGTGCGCTCCGCCGACGACCTCGCGGAGGACCGCGTGCGGGAAGACCCGGGCGAGGCGTCGGACCCAGTCGCGCGGGACCATCGCGTCGTGCTCCCCGCGGACGATGAGGACGCGGGCCTGCACGTGCGGGGCGCGCTCCTCGATCGGGAACGCGATCATCTTCGGCAGCACCTTGCGGAACCAGTGCCAGCCGCAGAGCGCGTACGCGGTGACGGCGTGGAAGCGGACGGCCGAGGGTTCGTGGAGCGCTGAGCGGAGGAACCGCACGGCGGACTCGCTGACCGTGCGGGCCTTCGAGTCGACGACGGGACTGATCAGGACCAGGTCGGTGAGCTCCGGGTGGCGCGCGGCGACCTCGGTGACGACCTGCGTGCCCATGGAGTGGCCGACGAGCACCGGGTTGTCGAGTCCGAGCTCCTCGATCACGCGCTCCACGGCATCGGCGTAGCGCTCGATCGAGACCGTGCCGCGGAACTTCGGCACGCCCGCGAAACCCGGCAGGTCGAGGGCGCGGACGGGGCCGAACTCCTCGAGGTTGGGCGCGAGGCGCTCGTAGTACGTCGACGCGATCCCCAGACCCGCGACGAGCAGGAACGGGCGCTTGCCCACGTCGCCGATGGAGCTCACGCGGACGTTCGTGCCGTCGACGGGGACGCGGTCGACCTTGACCACGACGTCGGCGCTCTCCGTGTGCTCCAGGGCGTCGGCGTGGCGCGGGTGCTCCTCGTTCACGTGGGTCTCCTCGGATGGCAGGCGGTCGCCCAGACTACCGTCAGGGGTCCGGCACTCCGAGGTGTGCGGCTGTCAGCCTGCGCAGGCGCAGCCGGCGGCGACCGCGGGCTCAGCCACCGAAGGCGAACGCCGGGACGCCGTGCACGCGGGTCGGCACCGCGAAGACGCCGCCGGAGTGCGGGTGCTCCTCGAGCTGCTCCTCGGTCAGGTTCTCGCGGGCGGTCGCCACGAAGAGCGTCGACATGTCGTCCCCACCGAAGGCCACGGAGGTGACGTTCGGCGCGGGGACGTCGACGGTCTCCAGGTGTGCCCCCGAGGCGTCGTACCGCTCGATGTGCCCCTCGCCGTAGCTCGCACTCCAGAAGCAGCCCTCGTCGTCGCGCACCAGCCCGTCGTGGGGAGCGCCCACGACGAAGGGCTCCAGCTCACCGAGCTCCCCGTCGGGGCCGTACGTCCCGCGGTAGATCGTCGAGGTGCTCGTGTCCGTGACGTACATCAGGTCACCCACCGGGGACCACTCGAAGCCGTTCGTCGTGCCGAAGCCCCCACGGAGCAGTCGGGTCGTGCCGTCGGGCTCGACCGAGTACAGCGCGCCGTCGGGCTCCCCCGTCGTCAGGTTCATACTGCCGACCAGGAAGCGGCCGAAGGGGTCGCACTTGCCCTCGTTGAAGCGGATGCCGGCGTGCGCGTGCTCGACGTGGGCGATGGTCCGCGGGTCCCCACCGTCGGCGTCCGTGACGACGACCGTGTCCCCGAGAGCCGCGACGAAACCGCCCTGGGCCCTGGGCTGGAAGGACGCCAGCGGCGGGGGCAGCGGGACGGCGCTCAGCGGGGAGCCCGACGCGTCGGCGGTGTTCAGCGTGCCGAGGGTGATGTCGGTCCAGCGCAGGACGTGCTGGTCGGGGTCCCACACGATGCTCTCCGCGAGGACGGCGCCCGCGTCGGAGAACAGGTGGGCCGGTCCGCTGGTGGCGCTCGTCGTCATGGTCCCGGTCTACCGCGGGCCACCACACACCACGTTCAGCCCCTGTGGCAGGTCGGCTTCCGAGGGCCCTCGCGGCGGGGAGTCCGTTCCCGTTCTCCGCGGTGACGGATCCGGTTCGGGAAACCCGGGCCGAGCCAGCCGGATCCGTCAATGTCCCCGACGAGATCCGTCGTCCGGAGCCGGGTGCCTTCCCGATGCCCCACGAGTGGTCACGACACCCCGTCGGGTGGTCGTCGAGATGCCCCACGAGTGGTCACGACACCCCGTCGGGCGGTCGTCGAGATGCCCCACGAGTGGTCACGACACCCCGTCGGGTGGTCGCCGAGTGGGCGCAACCCGTCGCACCGCGGCCGTCGGAACGACGGTTGGTGACCGTTCGCCGGACGTGAGCGGGGTGTCGCGACCGCTCGGCGGGCGTGAGCGGGGTGTCGCGGACCGTTCGCCGGACGTGAGCGGGGTGTCGTAACCGCTCGGCGGGCGGGCGCGCGGGCAGGCGGCACCCGACGAACCCGCCCGGGAAGCGTCAGATCTTCGCGTACTTCGCGCGCAGGAAGCTGTAGGCGCCGAAGGCCAGGAACCCGATGCCGACCACGACGAGCACGACCGACCCGCCGGGCATCGACCGCAGGGCGTCGAAGGCCCCGTCGAGTCCGGTCGCCTGGTCGGGGTCGCTCCGGAAGGCCGCGACGGCGACGAGCACGCCGACGATCGTGACCGCGATGCCCTTCGCGACGTATCCCGCGACCGCCAGCACGGTGAGGGTCGGCTCGACCGAGCGCGGCGGCGTCACGAGCTGCTTCCGGTAGGAGCGCCGGATGCCGATCACCACGAGGCCGATGCCGATGGCGACCGCGACGGCAGCGACGAGGAGCAGCAGGAACACGCCGCCCGGGGTGGCCAGGGTCTTCGCGGCGGCGCTCCGGGTGGAACCGCTCGAGCTCTTGCCCGCCCCGAGCGCGAACGACCCGGCGGAGTACGCGATGGCCCCGTAGACGACGGCCTTCGCGGCGTTCTTCGCGCGCGCCAACCAGGCACGGGCGCTGTCGGTGCGGCCACCGACGACGGCCTCGATGACCAGGCGCAGGCAGAGCGCCGCGGTGCCGACGGCCACGACCCAGAGCAGCACGATCCCGCCGGGGACGGCCGCGATCTGCGCGAGTGCTCCGGACTGGTCGGTCTCGCCGGACTGTGAGCCCTGGGACCCACTGCCGGCGGCCGCGTTCCCGATGCCGAGCAGGATCGCCAGGTACCCGATGAGCAGGTGGACCACGCCGCTGCCGACGAACCCGGCGCGGGCGGTGAGTTCGAACCAGCGGCTGTCCGCCACGCGGCGCGCCTGTCGTCCGGTCTCGCGGGCAGTGGCTTCAGCGCTGGTGTTCACGGGGGACCACACTGCCCGACGCGGCTGCGGATGTCCGGCGCGCCCCGGTGTGCACAGGAGACACGGGCAGGACTGGAGGCGACTGGAGGCGCGGTGCGGGCCGCACCGCGCCTCCAGTCCGACAGCCCGTCAGTCGCCCTTCACGTTGACGACCTGGCGCAGCGTGTGCCGGATCGTGACGAGGTCACGGGCGTCCTCCATCACCTGATCGATCGGCTTGTAGGCCGCCGGGATCTCGTCGAGGAACGCGTCCGTGTCGCGGTACTCGATCCCGACCATCGCGGCACGGAGCTGGTCGTGCGTGAACGTCCGGCGCGCGGCCGACCGCGAGTACATCCGACCGGCCCCGTGCGGCGAGGACTCCAGCGAGGGCTTGTTCCCCCGCCCCTCGACGACGTACGACGCCGTGCCCATCGACCCGGGGATCAGCCCGAGCTGCCCGGTCCGCGCCTGGATCGCACCCTTGCGGGACACCCACACCGACTTCCCCCAGTGCTCCTCGCGCTGCGTGAAGTTGTGGTGGCAGTTGATCCGCTCGCGCTCGTCGACGGGCTGCCCCATCACCTCGGAGAGCTGCCGGACGACGCGGTCCATCATCTCCTCGCGGTTCAGCAGGGCGAAGTGCTGCGCCCACCGGAGCTCGGCGATGTACCGGTCGAACTCGGGCGTGCCCTCGACCAGGTACGCCAGGTCGGGGTCCGCCAGCTCGATCCACCACCGCTGCATCGCGGCCTTGGCGACGGCGATGTGGCGCTGGGCGATCTTGTTCCCGACCCCGCGCGACCCGGAGTGCAGGAACAGCCAGACCCGGTCCTCCTCGTCGACGCTCACCTCGATGAAGTGGTTGCCGGACCCGAGGGTCCCGAGCTGGTTCCGCCAGCCCTGCAGCGCGGCGGCCGGGTCGAACCCGGCGGCCTCGGCCATCGTCTCGAGCTCCGCGATCCGTGGTGCGGCCGTCGCGACGACCTTCCGGTTCGTGGCGCCCGCGGACAGCGGGATCGCGCGCTCGATCTGCTCGCGGAGGGGCTGCAGGTCCTCCGGCAGCTCGGCGCGGGTGAACTGCGTGCGCACGGCGATCATGCCGCAGCCGATGTCGACGCCCACGGCTGCGGGCATCACGGCGCCGAGCGTGGGGATGACGGACCCCACGGTCGCGCCGAGGCCCAGGTGGGCGTCCGGCATCAGGGCCACGTGCGGGAACACGAAGGGCATCGCCGCGGTGGTGCGGGCCTGCTGCTCCGTGTTCTCCTCGAGCAGCGACGCCCAGGACAGCAGCCGGCCGGTGATCTTCTGCATTGCTTCTCCTCGTCTCGTCTCTTCAGGGTGACGGTCCGAGGCGGAACCGTGCCGGGCCTCCTGTCCGGTGTGGACCGAGCGTCCTGACGGACGCGGGGTCCGTGACGGACGCGGCGTCCGTGACGGACGCGAGGAGGACGGCGAGCGACGCCCCGGGCCGGGTGGGCACGGGGGCGTCGTGTGACGGTCGTGCCTACGCGGGGTTGCCGGTGGACTGCTGCGTGCTGCGCTCTTCGGGCAGCACCGCGAGCGCATCGAGCTGGAGCTCGATCCGCTGTTCGGGATACTGCACGGCGCGCATGCGCGGTCCTTCCGGTGTCCTGCCGCTGGCAGGGCCTGCCCAGGGCGGGCAGGAGAGCGACACTAGCGCGACACGCCCGGGATGCACAACCCGGCTCCGGTGAACGGCCTGGAGGCCCGGCTCGGCTCCGGCAGGCGGGGTACGCCGCGGGCTGCTCACCCGCAGGGCATCCGGGCAGCATGGACACATGCCTGAACGCACGCGAGACACACCGGACGCCTCCGACAACGAGGAGCGCACCGACGGGTACGTGCCCCTGCGCTCGTACGGCGCGATCGGGGACGGCCGGACCGTGGCGCTCATCGCCCGCGACGGCCGCATCGACTGGCTGCCGATCCCGTCGATGGACTCGCCGCCCGTCTTCGCGAGCATCGTCGACGCCGAGCACGGCGGACACGTGGCCCTGCGCCCCGTCGCCGACGACGCCACCGTCTCCCGCGAGTACATCGCTGGGACGAACGTCCTGGTCACCACGTGGACCACGTCGTCTGGCACCGTCACCGTGACGGACGCCATGGTCACCGGTGTCGCCGGACGGCTGCCGTGGGCCGAGGTCGCGCGCTGCGTGCAGGGCGTCGACGGCACCGTCGAGATGGAGTGGGCGGTCGTGCCCGGCACGCTCCTCAACACCGCGGAGCCGAAGCGCCTCGACACGGCGAACGGCACCGTCATCGGAATCGACGGCGTCACCATCGCCATCGTCGAGCACGGCTTCGACCCGGTGCACGACGACGGGCCCCGCTTCTCGGGCAGGTTCGACGCCGAGGAGGGCTCGAAGCACATCCTCTCCATCGTCGGCACGCACGACGAACCGATCTTCATGCCGCGACCGGAGAGCGCGCTCGCCGCGATGGACCGGACGATCGCGAACTGGAAGTCGTGGTCGGAGGAGTTCAGCTACGACGGACCGTGGGCCGAGGCCGTGCAGCGGAGCGCCCTCGCGCTGAAGTTGCTCATCTTCTCCCCCACCGGGGCGATCGCCGCGGCGCCGACGACGAGCCTGCCCGAGGACCGCCGTGGCGGGAAGAACTGGGACTACCGGTTCGCCTGGGTGCGCGACCTGTCGTACACGGTGCACGCCCTGACGCGCTTCGGCCTGCGCGAGGAGACCCACGCCGCGGTGTCCTGGATGATGCGCACGATCGCCGAGCACGACGAGACCATGCCGATCTTCTACGCGCTCGACGGCTCGAAGACCGACGACGTCGAGGAGCGCGACGTGCCCGGGTGGAACGGCATCGGCCCCGTCACGATCGGCAACCGTGCCGGCAACCAGCTGCAGCTCGGCGTCTGGGGCGACGTCTTCGAGATCCTCCGGCAGTACGTCCGGGCCGGCAACGTCCTCGACCGCAAGTCCGCGGCGGTGCTCCAGGACCTCGCCGACGACGCGTGCCACCGCTGGCCGGAGGCGGACTCGGGCATGTGGGAGCTCGAGGACACGCAGCACTACGTCACGAGCAAGATCGGCTGCTGGCAGGCACTCGACGCGGCCGTGGAGCTGCACGACGCCGGCATGATCGACGGCCCGCGCGAGAAGTGGATCGAGAACCGCGAGCTCATCGAGGACTGGGTGTCCGAGAACGGGTGGAACGAGGAGCTCGGCCACTACGTGATGTACCCGGGCACCGACGCGCTCGACACCTCGATCCTGCTGCACGCGATGAGCGCCTTCGACCGGGGCCCGCGCATGGAGTCGACGATCCGGGCGATCGAGGAGCAGCTGCAGCAGGGGCCGCTCGTCTACCGGTACTCGGGCATGGACGTCGAGGAGTCGCCGTTCGTCGCGTGCTCGTTCTGGCTCGCAGCCGCGCTGGCCTGCGTCGGACGGGTCGACGACGCACACAGCCTGATGGACGACATGGTCGCGCAGGCGAACGACGTCGGGCTGTTCAGCGAGATGCTCAGCGCCGAGGACGGGGCCTTCATGGGCAACATCCCGCAGGGGCTGTCGCACCTGGCGCTCATCCAGGCGGCGTTGACGATCGAGGAGGTGTCCGGGGCGGAGTCCGGTTCAGGTTCCGGTTCCGGTTCCGGGTCAGCCGATGCTGATGGCGACGAGGCCCGCGACGCCGAGTAGGTAGAGCAGGACGACGACGAACGAGTCGACGCCCATCCCCGCGATCCGTCGCTGAGGCCGGAACACCAGTCCGACCGCGTAGACGAGCGTCAGCACGGCCGCCAGGGCGGTCAGGTACACGTCGCTGGCGTTGGCCTGCGGCAGCACCGCCTTGCCGGACAGCAGGGTGGCGACGAGGAACAGCACCGGCAGGAAGGCGTTGCCGCCGAAGATGTCGGAGACCGCCAGGTTGTCGTCGCCCTGCTTCACGGCCTGGAGGCCCGTGGAGATCTCCGGCAGGCTCGTCGCCAGGGCCAGGACGGTCGCGCCGAACAGCACGCCGGAGAGCCCGATCTTGCTGGACGCCGCGTCCCCGGCCTGCTCGAGCACGACACCGGCGACCAGGGTGGCGAGGGCGGACACCGCGAAGACGACCGCGGCCTTCTTCGTGCTCATCGGCTTCGACGCGTCCGGCTTGCGGGTGCGGTGCCCCGCGGCGTGCGGGCTGGCGTCGGGCGCGTGTCCGCTCTCGTGCCACGGCAGGCCCTTGCTCGCGCGCTGCACCAGGAACAGCCCGACGAGCCAGATCGCCGCGATGAGGACGACGTCCGGCGTCAACCGGGCGACGACGAGGTCCGGCGGAAGCTGACTGCCGGCGATCACGACGCCGAGGACCGCGACGACCACGACCGCCTCGAGCACCAGGGTCAGCGAGGCCGCGCGGTAGGTGATCGGCTTGACGCCCTTCCCGCGCTTGCCGAACGCGTCGAGGACGGCGATGACGACGGTCTGCAGGGCGATGCCGCCGAGGATGTTGCCGGCTGCGACCTCGATCGACCCGGAGAGCCCGGCGCTGACGGTGATGGCGATCTCGGGCAGGTTCGTGGCGACGGCCAGCACGATGAGGCCGCCGAGTGCGCTGCCGAGGTGCAGGCGGGCGTCGAGCACGTCGGTCGTCTTCGAGAGCTGGATGCCGGCGACCCAGATCACGGCCGCGCCGGCCACGAAGACCACGACGAGCAACCAGAGGGGCAGTGAGTCCATGCACCCGACCGTGGACCACCGCGGCCGTGGAGGTTCTCGGGAGGACCGCTGGCGACGAGGGTGTCCGGGGCGTGCGGCCTGGGTGCGCCGTCGGACGGGCGGGGCATCATGGTCTGACGATGAACGACGTCGACGCACGGATGGACCGGCTCAGGAGGGCCGCCCGCTACCGCTACCAGCAGCTCGTCGAGAGCGAGATCGAACGCGGGTCGCTCGACCCGGACGAGGTGCGTGAGGAACGTCGGCTGCTCAAGGCCGCCGACGTGGCCGCCCACGCACGGGCCCAGATCGAGGAAGCGGAGCGGCGCGGTGTCTTCGAGGGCAACCCGTACCACGGCAAGCCCCTGCCCGGACTCGACGGCCAGCACGACCCCGACTGGTGGATCAAGTCGAAGATCGAGCGCGAGGACATCCGCGGGATCGCCCCGCCCGCACTGGCCCTGCGGACCGAGGACGCCGAGCTCGACGACCACCTGGACGCACTCTCAGTGGAGTCCGACGTCCGGGACGTCCTCGTGGACTTCAACGCCCGGGTGAAGGAGGCCCGCCGCCAGCTCCTCGGCGGGCCGCCCGTCGTGACGCCGATGCGGGACGTCGACTCCGAGGTGCGGGCTTGGCGGGAGCGTCGGGAGGTCCGGATGGCCTCGGCCGCTCGCGCTGCGGAGCAAGCGCTGGCTGACGCCCGTCCGCGTCGCTGGTGGCGCCGCCGCTCCTGACGCTGCTGGCGCTCCCGGCGCGTGGCGCTCCGGCTCGGCGGGTCGTTCCGCGCGTTGTAGGTCGTTCCACGCGTTGCAGGCCGTTTCGCGCGCGGCAGGTTGTTCCGCGCGTAGGGGGTCGTTCGTTCCGACCTCCGACGCGCGTTTCCACTTCCCATCGCGTGCGTCATGGGTCGTTCCGCGCGTTGTAGGTCGTTCCGCGCACGGCAGGTTGTTCCGCGCGTAGGGGGTCGTTCGTTCCGACCTTCGACGCGCATTTCCGCTTCCCATCAAACGCGCCAGGGGAACGACCGCGTGCCGAACGGGTTCCCGTGCTGCGGGATGACGGATCTGGTTCGGGGATCTCGGGCGGAGACGACCGGATTCGTCACCGCCGCGGAGGGGAACCAGCATCGGATGCGCCCGTGACGCCGGAACTCCCGCGCAACGCAGAGAACGCCGCCCCCGTGATCGGGGCGGCGTTCTCGTGTGGTGGTGCTGTGGTGCGGGGTGTTACTTGATCTGGGCGGTGATCGTCGCGGTCCCGACGAGGAGGCCTGCCTTGACGGCGTCGGTCTTGAAGGTGCTGTTGAGCAGCTTCGCGGCGTCGGCGGAGACGTGGACGGTGGTGCCGGTCAGGATCGCGTTGTCACCCTCGAGCTGCAGGGCCTTCAGCGAACCACCGTGGAGGGAGAACAGGTACGCGTTCGGGGCTGCGACCTCACCGTTGACGAGGACGTCGCCGTAGAGCTTGGAGGAGCCGGGGTTCACGACGAAGTTCTCCAGCGTGACGGTCGTGTCGCCGGCCTTCAGGGTCAGACCCGAGTCGTCGTGGTTCAGCAGGCCCTGCACGTAGGGGCGGTAGTTGCCGTCCGGGCTCCAGTACGTGACCGACCCGGCGGTGATCGGGAACGACACGGCGCCGTCGGCGAGCTTCGCGGTGCCGGAGACACCGGGGGTGAGCCCCAGGGAGGTGAGGGCGTCGGTGAAGCCCTTGTCGAGGGCGACGGAGGTGTCGCCGCCGAGGACCTCGGGGACCGACGCGACGGGGGCGGGGATCTTGGAGGAGGACGAGGCGACCGTGTGGATCGTGGGGGTGGCCTGCGCGGCGGAGACGCCGAACCCGGCACCGGTGAGGATGATCGCGCCAGCGGCGGCGAGGGAGACCGTGGTCTTGGTGATCTTGCGCATGGTGTTCGTTCCTCTTCTGTGAGTTGATCGAGTCCTGGCCGGACGAGGCCGGGAAGTGCTCTGGGCGTTTGCCCTGTGCTGATGATTCGGTACCCCTCCCCGAACGGATTGGACGAGTTTCTGGAACCGTCCTGCGGCGAGGTCCGTACCGTGGGGTCATGGCCCCCGAGCACCTCCCCACGACTGACCGAATCCGCGCGATCGACGCGTGGTGGCGCGCCGCGAACTACCTCACCGTCGGGCAGATCTACCTGCTCGACGACCCGTTGTTGGAACACCCGATCACCCCGGACGACATCAAGCCGCGGCTCCTCGGGCACTGGGGCACGTCGCCCGCGCTGAACCTCGTGTACGCGCACTGCAACGCGCTGATCACGTCGACCGACCGGGACATGCTCTACATCTGCGGCCCCGGGCACGGTGGCCCCGCGATGAACGCGAACGCGTGGCTCGAGGGCACCTGGCAGGAGCTCTACCCGGGCACCACGCTGCAGCAGTTCTTCAAGCAGTTCTCGTTCCCCGGCGGCTTCCCCTCGCACGCGGCCCCGGAGACGCCCGGGTCGATCAACGAGGGCGGCGAGCTCGGCTACTCCCTCGCGCACGCGTACGGTGCCGCGCTCGACAACCCCGACCTCGTCGTGACCTGCGTCGTCGGAGACGGCGAGGCCGAGACCGGGCCGCTGTCCGCGTCGTGGCAGGCCCACACGTTCCTCGACCCCGTGGCCGACGGCGCCGTGCTGCCGATCCTCAACCTCAACGGGTGGAAGATCGCGAACCCGACGGTGCTCGCACGCATCCCCACCGAGGACCTCACCGCGTACTTCCGCGGGCTCGGCTACGACCCGATCATCGTGGACTCCTCCCGCGTCGACGACGACCCCTTCGCCGTGCACGCCCTGTTCGACGGGGCCCTGCGCCGGGCGCTGGCATCCATCGACGACATCCAGGCCGCCGCCCGCGCCCAGGCCGCGCGCGCCGCCGCCGGCGAGATGGCCGGTGCGACCGACCTCCGCCCGCGCTGGCCGATGATCGTCTTGAAGACCCCGAAGGGCTGGACCGGTCCGAAGGAGGTCGACGGCGAGAAGGTCGAGGGCACCTTCCGCGCCCACCAGGTGCCGCTGCCCGCGGTCCGCGAGGACGACGGACACCGCGCCCAGCTGCAGGCGTGGATGGAGTCCTACCGACCGTCGGAGCTCTTCACCGAGGACGGCACCGGCACGGGGCTGCTCGAGGCGATCCGCCCCGTCGGCGACAAGCGGATGAGCGCGACGCCCCACGCCAACGGCGGCCGGATCCGCACGGCGCTGCAGCGACCTGACCTCGCACCGTACGGCGTCCCCGCCGGTGAGGACGCCTCCTCCACCGGCACGCTCGGCCCCTGGCTGGCGGCGCTGATGGCCCAGAACCCCTCGACGTTCCGGCTGTTCGGCCCCGACGAGACCGTCTCCAACAAGCTCGACGCGGTGTTCGACGTCACCTCCCGTGTCTGGCGGGCGGCGAACTCCCCCGACGACGAGCACATCGCGCCGACCGGTCGGGTCACCGAGATCCTGTCCGAGCACGTGCTCGAGGGCCTGCTCGAGGGCTACGTCCTGAGCGGTCGCCACGGGATCATCAACACGTACGAGGCCTTCGCGCACATCATCGACTCGATGGTCGGCCAGCACGCCAAGTGGCTCGAGTCCTCGACCGACATCGACTGGCGTGCGCCGGTGTCGAACCTGACGATCCTGCTCTCGTCGCACGTCTGGCGGCAGGACCACAACGGGTTCTCGCACCAGGACCCGGGCTTCCTGGACGTCGTCGCCTCGAAGCAGCAGGACCTCGTGCGGATCAAGCTCCCCGCCGACGCGAACACCCTGCTCGCGGTGACGGCGCACGCGCTCGAGACGACGAACCGCATCGAGGTCATCGTCGCCGGCAAGCACCCCGAGCCGGTGTTCCTGTCGCTCGAGGACGCCGTCGCCCACGCGGACGCCGGCCTGGGCGTCTGGGACTGGGCCGGCACCGAGCAGACGGTCGGGCACGCGGACGTCGTCCTGGTCAGCGCCGGGGACGTCCCCACCGTGGAGACCGTCGCGGCCGCCGACATCATCCGCACCCACGCGCCCGAGGTGGGCGTCCGCGTGGTGAACGTCGTGGACCTGCTCTCGCTCGGGGACCCCCGCAAGCACGAGCACCCCGTCTCCGACGAGCGCTACGACGAGCTGTTCCTCCCCGGGACACCCGCGGTGTTCGCGTTCCACGGGTACCCGTCGCTCGTCCACCAGCTCACCTACCGCCGCCACGGCCACGACGACCTGCACGTGCACGGGTTCCTCGAGCGCGGCACGACGACGTCGCCGTTCGACATGCTCATCCGGAACGAGATGGACCGCTTCGCACTCGCGCACGACGCGCTGACGCGGGTGGCCGACGGGTCCGACCGGTTCGCCGAGATGCTCGGGAAGCTGTCCGAGGCACGTGACGCCGCCCGTGCGTACGCCTACTCGAAGGGCGAGGACCACCCCTCGGTCGGCGCGTGGCAGTTCGCGGGGTGGCCGCAGGACGAGCCCGCCGAGGGCGGGACCGGCGGCGACCCGGGCGAGGGTGAGACGGAGAGCGCCGCACCGGGTCAGTAGGCCCGTGCCACGCTGGGGTCGTGACCGACCTCGTGATCCCGGCCCCGGCAACGCCCTCCGTCCCGACGACGACGGGCGGGCGGTTCCCCGTGCGCCGTGTGTTCTGCGTCGGACGGAACTATGCGGCGCATGCGCGCGAGATGGGCCACGACCCCGATCGTGAGCCGCCGTTCTTCTTCACGAAGCCGGCCGACGCGGTCGTCACGGACGACGCGGGGACTCCGTACCCGCCGATGACCGAGCGGCTCGAACACGAGGTCGAGCTCGTCGTGGCGGTCGGTGTCGGCGGCGCGGACATCCCCGTCGACGATGCGCTCGACCACGTCTGGGGGTACGGCGTCGGCCTCGACCTGACCCGGCGGGACCTGCAGGCCGAGGCCAAGCGACTGGGTCGGCCGTGGGACATGGCGAAGGGGTTCGACGCCTCGGCACCGATCGGCACGCTCGTCCCTGCCGCCGACGTCGACCCGACGCACGGCACGATCGCGCTCACCGTCGACGGCGAGCGCCGCCAGCACGGGGACCTGGCGGACCAGATCTGGTCCGTGGCCGAGGTCCTCGCCGAGCTGTCCCGGGCCGTGCGCCTGGAGCCGGGTGACCTCGTGATGACGGGGACCCCCGACGGTGTCGGTGTGGTCGCTCCCGGGTCGGTGCTCGTCGGGACGGTCGAGGGCGTCGGGACCGTGCGGACGACGCTGGGACCGGCACCGTCGCTGACCTGACGGTGCGCGCCGGACGTGCACCGAGCCTCCCGGCCGTCCTGCGGTGCGCGGATCGTGACCAGATGACGCAGTCGGTGCGCGGCTGTGAGCCGGTGCGGAGCAGCAGCGAGTAGCACGGTGCCAGACGGCGTCGTCGCAACGCGTCGTCGTGGTCCGCTGACAGGGAAGCGGGCCGGGGACGCTCGACACCGCCGTCGTGCGACCGTGGACACGGAGGTGCACCGTGCTGGAACACGACCTGCTGGCGACGTCCTGGACGTGGGACGGCGACGAACCGATCGACGAGCGTGTCCGCGCCGTCGGTGCCGCCGGCTTCTCCGGCATCTCGCTCGCCCTCGACGACGTGCACGAGGTCCGCGCGACCATCGGTCTCCACCGGCTCCGGCGGATGCTCGACGATGCCGGCATCGTCTGGGTGCAGCTCGGCACCCTCAGCACCTGGTGGACGTGCCCGAGCCGCACCACGGCGGTGGACGCGGACCGCGGTGTCCTGCTCGAGGCCGCAGCGACCCTCCGTGCCTGGCAGGTCGTGGCCCGCGCCGACGTGAGCCTGCCCGGGGTCTCCCCCGCGGCGATGCTCGACGACTGGGTGGTGCTCGCGGAGCAGACCCGGGGCGTCGGTGCGCAGCTCGTGCTCGAACCCGAGCCGTGGTCCAACCTGCCGACGGTGGAGCGGGCCTCACGGTTCGTCGCGACCGCGGGGCACCCGAACGGCGGGCTGCTGCTCGACGCGATGCACGCCCTGCGGGGCGGTTCGACCCTGGCGTCGATCCGCCACGGGCTGGCGCCGTCGACGCTGGCGGCGGTCGAGCTCAGCGACGGTCTGATGGACACCCCGAACGGCATGACCCTGGCCGACGAGTCCCGGCTCGGGCGGTACCTGCCCGGTGCTGGCGCGTGGGACATCCCGGGGTTCATCCGGACGGTCCGTGACCTCGGGTTCGACGAGCCGTGGGGGGTCGAGGTCCGGACCCCGGCGCACCGGGCGCTCCCCATCGCCGACGCGCTCCGCACCGCGGCCGCCGCGACCCGGGCCGTGCTCGACGCTGCCGACGCGTACGGTGCCCCGCCCGCCCCGGTCATGCCGACGTCCCCGGCGCCGACCTCCGCGGTCGACTACGAGCCCGCGCACCGACCGCGGCGGGAGACCGGCTCAGGCGCTCCCGCGTAGCGTCGGGCCCATGAGCGAGACAGCACCCACCGGCAACGACGACCTGCTGCGGAAGTCGCAGGACACCATCGACGACGCGAAGGCCGCCGCGGCCGACGTCGTCGACACCGAGGACGACGGCATGATCGGTGAGGACCTCCCCGCGACCGACGGCGGCGCTGCCGCGGACGACGGCGCCCCCGCCGCCTGAGCCCACGGGCGCCGGCCCGGCGACGCGCGGCTGGGGTCAGCGGTCCGTCAGACGATCTCGACCACCCGCACCGTGACGTCGTCCGGCCGGGTCGCGGTGGCGTGCTCGATGCAGACCCCGAGTGCGTCCCGGACCGACCGCAGCGTGGTCAGCGCCGAGACACCGGCGTCCACCGTGACGACCACCCGGACGCGCAGCCCCGTGGTGCGGTCCTCGACCAGGACCGCACCGCCGTCCCGCGGCAGGTCCAGCACCGACCGGACGTCGCGCACCAGGACGGCCAGGCTCGGCCCGGGCAGCACCACCGACCGGACGCCGGGGACCGCGAGGACCGCTTCCGTCGCCAGGCGTGACAGGGCCCTGGTGTCCGTGGTGGTCATGCGTGCTCCCCAGGGGTCAGGACGTCGGCGACGCGGACGGTGAGCGACGCGACCGTGAACGGCGCGTGCTCGTGCAGGGCCGCGGCGACGGTCTCCCGCAGCGCGTCGGCCCGCTCCCGCAGCGGCACATCGGCCGCCAGGGCGATGATGACCTCGACGTCGATCGCGGCGCCCGCCGTGGTGACGTCGCCGGTGAACCGGGTCCTGCGGACGAGGACGCCCGGCATGCCGTCGCCGAGTGCCCGGACGAGCCCGCGGACAGCACCCTCGGTCACGACGAGGTGTGACGTCGGGTCGTCGTCGGGCACGGGGATGTCCCGGCCGGCGTGCGCCGTCGTCCTGATGCTCGCCAGGACGCGCGCGATCCAGTCCTCGTCGGCAGTGCCGGCGGCGCGGACGTCGGCGTCGAGCAGATCGGCCGAGGCCTCGCGCAGCCGTTCGAGTCGCCGGAGCGCCGCACTCGCGTCGGCGTCCGCCTCGCTCTCGGGTCGTACCGGGTCCCGGCCGGAGTCCAGGTAGTCGGCGAGCTCGTCGAGGGTGAAGGCACCGTGGCGGTCGTCGACGTCGTCGTCGTTCATCGCCACCCCTCCATCTGCGTCATCACGGCCTGACGGGCCCGGGCGAGCAGTCCCCGGACAGCGGTGACGGTGAGCCCGGTCTGCTCGGCGATGTCCGCGTAGGACGACCCGCCGATCTCCCGCAGGACCCACACTGCTCGCTGCGCGTCCGGCAGGTCTCGGACCACCCGCGCGAGGGCGTCGACCTGCATGCGTGCGACGACCACCTCGTCGACGGGTCGGTCGTCCGCACGGTCGGGCACCGCCTCGAGGTCGAGGTGCGGGTGCCGCCGTCGGAGGCGGTCGAGCGCCTTGTTCGCCGCGATCCGGAACAGCCAGGAGCGCACGCGGTCGGGGTCCTCCACCCGGTCGATGCGCTGCCAGGCCTGGAGTGCTGCCTCCTGGACCGCGTCGTCGGCCTCGCCGTCGCCGTGTCCGAGGATCCGCGCGGCGTAGGCGCGCATGAGCGGGCCGTACCGGCGGATGAGCACGCCGAAGGCCTGGGCGTCGCCGTCGGCAGACCGTTCGACGAGCGACGCGTCCGACAGGGCGGAGAGCGGTTGGTCCTCAGTCAGGGGAAGTCCTCCGGGTGGATCTCGGGGCGCGGCGTGACGAACGCCGTCCTCGGGACGTCTTGTTCTGTGGGCCTCCCGTCGGCTCTGCACGCCGACGGGGTCGAGCGCGCCGTGGCCGGTCGCCCTGAACGGCCGGTCACGGCGCTTCGTGGCGGTCCGTGCGTCCCCTGATCCGGCGCACGGGCCGCCCCGCCCGGAGCCCGGCCGTCGGCCGGGTGGGCGATGCGGTGTCAGTCCTCGACCTGGTCGCCCAGGAAGTCCGCGTAGGTCGCCTCGTGGTCGGTGTCCGCCGGAGCCGGGTGTGCCGGTCCCTCGGGTGCATCGTCCTCGGTCTGGTCGACACGCTCCGCTGCGGAGAACGGTGGCAGGTAGTTGCTGGTCATCCCGCACCCCCTTTCGTCCCGCGAACGTAACAGCCGGTCCGCGGCATCCCGGCACGAGCAGGGGAATCGTCCCCCGTGGGCCCGCTGATCGGGGGACGGAAGTTCGCCTCCAGCGGACCTCATGCGGACGCATGCGGAACGTGGACGGGATCACTCCAGGACGACGTCCCCCGGGGCCTTGTCCGGACGCCAACCCCGCCACGACGGCTGCCGGAGCCGCCCGTCGGCTGTCCACTCCGCGAACTGGACCTCCCCCACGCGCTCGGGGTCCACCCATCGGGCGTCCCGCGCGTCGGGTCGCGGCACGTCGAGGAACGGTGAGTCCTGCCGTGCCAGGGGACCGAGCACGTCGGCGATCTCGTCGAGGTCCCGGTCGCGGAACCCGGTGCCCACCTTGCCGACGTAGCGCAGGCCGTCGGGTCCGGGGATGCCGAGCAGCAGCGACCCGATGCCGCCCTCGCGCCGCCCGCTGCCGGGCTTCCACCCGGCCACGACGACCTCCTGCGTCGCGTGGTGCTTGAGCTTGAGCCACGCCTCGGACCGTCGTCCCTCCGCGTACCGCGAGGAGCGCTTCTTCGCGACGACGCCCTCGAGTCCACGTTCCGCCGAGTCCGCCAGGGCCCGCGCGAGGTCACCGTCGTACGCCGGCGGCACCTCGATCGCACCGCCCGCGTCGATGACCGTCTCGAGGGCCTGCCGTCGGTGCTCGTACCCGAGACGGGTCAGCTCGTGCCCGTCGGCCTCGAGCACGTCGAACAGCAGGAACCGCACGGGCGTCTGCGCACGTGCCGCCGCCACCTCGCGCTTCTTCGTGAGCCCCATCCGGTTCTGCAGGAGCTGGAAGGACGGTCGGCCACGGTCGTCGAGCGCGACGACCTCGCCGTCGAAGACACCGTCGACCCCGGCCCGCTCCCCGAGTTCCGCGAGCTCCGGGTACTGCGCCGTCAGGTCGTTGCCGTTCCGGCTGCGCAGCGAGACCACCCCGTCGCGGACCGTCGCGAGCGCCCGGACGCCGTCCCACTTCATCTCGAACGCCCAGTCCGCCGGGTCGAGCGTCGGCGCTCCCGTGGCGAGCGTCGCCTGCATCGTCCGACGTTCGACCGGGTCGGTGTCGGCCTCGGCCGCTCGGGCGATGCGCGGACCGCCCCCGTCGTGCGTCGTGCGGCCCCCGCCGGGCGTCGTGCGGCCCCCGCCGGGCGTCGTGCGTCCGCCGCCGGCTGCCGGACGGGAGGCTCGCCCCGCATCCTCCGATCGGGTGCCGTCCGCCCCGGGGTCGGGCTGGTCCTTCGTCCGGTGGATGAGCCAGTTCTTCTCGTCGCCCTCCCGGCCCTTCCCGCGCCCGCGGGTGTGCAGGAGCGCGAGCCGCCGGTTCCCGTTCGTCCGGCCGTGCAGCGTCACGATGACCTCCTCGCCCTCGCGCCACTTCTCGAGGTCGTAGGTGCCGTCGTCCCAGAGGGTCACGGTGCCCCCGCCGTACTCGTCGTGCGGGATCGTGCCCTCGAAGGTGCCGTACTCGAGCGGGTGGTCCTCGGTCATCACGGCGAGGTGGTTCTTCCCCGGGTCGGTCGGTTCCCCCTTCGGCAGCGCCCAGCTCACGAGCACGCCGTCGTGCTCCAGCCGGAAGTCGTAGTGGTCGCGGGTGGCGTGGTGCTCCTGGATGACGAAGGTCGGGGTGCCGTCCTTCCGGACCGTCGGCGCGTCCTGCGGGACCGGCTCCGGGGTCTTCGACGCGTCCCGCTTGGAACGGTAGGTCGTCAGGCGGTCGTTCGCCGCGCCTCCCGTCCGCGCTTCGCGTTCTGCGTCATTGGCGGCCTGCGTGCGGTCGCTGTCCCAGTGGCCGGCGTCCGGTCGGCCGACCGAGAGGGCGCCGGCGGCGACCGGGTGGAGGAGGTCGCCGTGGTCCTGCAGGCGTTCGAGCACCTCGTCCAGCGTCAGCTGGGCGAGCCCCTTCTCGGTGAGCTCCTCCCAGGTGCGGGGCGCGGCGACGGTCGGACGCTCGCGCCCGCGCAGGGAGTACGGCGCGATCGTCGTCTTGTTGCCGTTGTTCTGCGACCAGTCGACGAAGACCTTGCCCCGCCGCTCCGCCCGGCTCATCGACGACAGCACCAGGTCGGGCAGGTCCTGCTCGAGTGCCCTGGCCAGCTCGTGGGCCACCTCGGACACCTGGTCCGTCGACGCGCGGCCGTCCAGGGCTGCGTAGAGGTGGATGCCCTTCGAGCCGGACGTCACCGGGTACGGGTCGAGGCCCATGCCGTGCAGGATCTCGCGTGCGGCCACGGCCACCTCGACGCACTCGGCGAGCCCGACGCCCTCGCCCGGGTCGAGGTCCAGCACCAGGCGGTCCGGGTCCTGCCTCCCGCCGCGTGGGCCGAACCGCCACTGCGGCACGTGGAGCTCGAGCGCGGCCTGCTGCGCCATCCACACCAGCGTCGGCAGGTCGTCGACGATCGGGTACTCGTTGTCGTGGTCGGAGTGCTCGATCGTGTGGTGCCGGACCCAGTCGGGCGCGGAGTCGGGCAGGTTCTTCTCGAAGAAGACCTTGCCGTCGACGCCGTTCGCCCAGCGCTTCCTGGTGACCGGCCGGTCCTTCACGTGCGGGATCATCCACGGCGCGACGCGCTCGTAGTACTCGACGACCCGGCCCTTCGTCGTGCCGGTCTCCGGGTAGAGCACCTTGTCGAGGTTCGTCAGCGCGAGCCGGCGGTCCCCGACCAGCACGGTGGTCTTCCGCGCGGCGGACCCCGTTCGCGCTGCGGACCCTGTCCGCGCGGCGGACCCCGTCCGCGCCTCGGGTCCCGTCCGCGCCTCGGGGCTCACAGGGCGACCCCGGTCGCTCCCGCCACCGTCAGCGTGGTGCCGGAGGTGTACGAGGACTCCGGTCCGGCGAGGTACACGTACGCGCTGCCGAGCTCGACGGGCTGCGCCGGACGGCCGAACGGGGTGTCCTGCCCGTACGCGGCGATCTCGTCGCCCGGGTAGCTGATCGGCTGCAGCGGCGTCCACACGGGCCCCGGCACGACGGTGTTCGCGCGGATGCCCTTCGCCGCGAGCTGGCGGGCGAGGCCGTTCGTGTACGTGATGATCGCGGCCTTCGTCGCCGCGTAGTCGATCATCCGGTCCTGTGGCTGGTACGCGGACACCGAGCTCGTCGTGACGATCGCGCTGCCGGGGGCCATGTGCGGGACGGCCTCGCGCACCAGCCAGAACATCGCGTAGAGGTTGACCTTCATCGTGCGGTCGAAGTCCTCGGTCGACTGCTGGGTGACGTCCTCGTGCACCTGCTGGGTGCCGGCGACGAGCACGAGCGCGTCGAGCCCGCCGAGTTCGCTCACCGCCGTCCGGACGAGCTCCTGGCAGAAGGCCTCGTCGGTGAGGTCCCCCGGCAGCATCACCGCCCGGCGCCCGAGGTCACCGATCAGGTCGCGGACCTCGGTCAGGTCGTCGACCTCCTCGGGCAGCGCGTTCAGTGCGACGTCGGCGCCCTCCTTCGCCATCGCGATCGCGGCGGCGCGGCCGATGCCCGAGTCGGCACCCGTCACGAGCACCCGGTACCCGCGCATCCGGCCCGTGCCGACGTAGCTCGTCTCGCCGTGGTCCGGCGGCGGGTCCATCTCGCTGGCACGGCCCGATCCCTGCTGCGTCTGCGCGGGGAACGGCGGGCGGGCGTACTGCGTGCGCGGGTCGTCCTTGTCCAGCTGGCTCATGGCCCCATCGTGCTCGGTGGTCGCTCGGTCCGTGCTCGGCTCGTGCCCTGCACCCGGACGTTCCCGGGCGCACACGGGCATCATGTGGTGATGAGGTCGCTCTGGAAGGGTTCCATCGCGTTCGGGCTGGTGAACGTGCCGATCAAGGTCTACGCCGCCACCGAGACCCACGACGTCTCCATGCACCAGGTCCACGACGAGGACAAGGCCCGCATCCGGTACAAGCGGGTGTGCGAGCTCGGGCACGAGGTCGAGTACGCCGACATCGAGCGCGCCTACGACGACGGCGAGAAGACCGTCGTCCTGACCGCCGACGACTTCAAGAAGCTGCCCCAGGAGCAGTCGCACGAGATCGAGGTCCTCGAGTTCGTGCCCGTCGAGCAGGTCGACCCGATGATGTTCGAGAAGACCTACTACCTCGAACCCGACTCCCGCTCCCCGAAGGCCTACGTCCTGCTCCGCCGCACCCTCGAGGAGACCGACCGTCTCGCCGTCGTGCAGTTCACGCTCCGCCAGAAGACCCGGCTCGGCGTGCTCCGCGTGCACGACGACGTGCTGCTCCTGCAGGGGCTCCTGTGGGGCGACGAGGTCCGGTCCGCGGACTTCGCGGCACTCGACACCTCGGTGAAGGTGAGCGCGAACGAGCTGAAGATGTCGTCGTCCCTCGTCGAGAGCATGTCGACGGACTTCGACCCCGACCGCTACACCGACGAGTACCAGGCCGAACTCCAGCAGCTCATCGACGCCAAGCTCGAGTCCGGCGACGACGTCGACACCGCCGCGACGTTCGGCGAGCAGGCTGCGTCCGACGACGACGAGGGTGGTGACGTCATCGACCTGATGGCGGCGCTGCGCGCGTCCGTGGACAAGAAGCGGACGGGAGGCTCGGGGTCGCGTCCGTCGAGCGGCTCGCGGTCGTCCGGCTCCGGGTCCGGGTCCGGGTCCGGCTCCGGTTCCGGTTCCGGGTCCGGCTCCGGTTCCGGTTCCGGTTCCGGGTCGAAGGCGTCCGGATCGGAGACGAAGAAGGCCCCCGCGAAGAAGCCTGCCGCGAAGAAACCAGCGGCGAAGAAGGCACCAGCCGAGAAGGCCCCCGCCAAGAAGCCCGCGGCGAAGAAGCAGGCCAGCTAGCCGTCGTCGCGGCGCGTCCTGCGCAGCGACAGCGGCAGCGACGTCCAGAGCAGCGCGGTCCCCACGAAGACGGCCGCGCCGCCGATCAGCCCGCCGGCATCGCCGACCACCACGTCGAACACGAACAGGACCGTCCCGGCGAACAGCAGGGCACTCGCGATCAGCGCCGTCAACAGGACGGCGTTCCCGACCCGGACCAGGTCGTGCTTCTGCCGCTGTCGGAAGACGAGCCGGTGCGTCGCGACGGCGGACAGCGCGACGACGGTGACCACGACCGCGAGCACGACGAGCACCAGGTAGATCGCCTCCTGCGCATCGGTCAGGGTCGTGAACCGCTGCTGGAACGGCAGCGTCAGCAGGAAGCCGGCCAGGATCTGCGTGCCGGTCTGCACGATCCGGAGTTCCTGCTGGATGTCGATCCAGTTGCGGTCCCAGCGCTCCGTCGGGGTCTCGTGCCGCCCGCGCTCGGTGTCGGCGGACGCGTGGTTCGTCGTGTCCATGAGCTGAACCTCCAAGGCACCAGTGTCCTCCGCGACGGTGCGGGCGCGCACTGCGGCCTCGCTGCCCAGTCCGACGACGGCCGGTTCATCCGGAGAGCGCATGCGGGCTGGGCTGCCCCGCGCGGTCCGGACACGGCGGCCCTGGAAGCAGGCCGATCGTCGACTTCGAGCCTTGACAGGCTCGGCGAATCCCGAATACGGTCCGGGATTGTCCCGTCAGAACCACGCCGAGACCGGTTCTGCCTCCTCGCCACAGGGACGTGGTGGGGGTGACGGTCGACGCGTACGACGTTGTCAGAGAGGACAACTCGATGCATGTGGAGAACAGGCGATCCCCGCGGATCGCCGTCAGGGCCGCACTCGCGGTCTGCGTCACGGGGGCGCTCGTCGTCACCGGGGCCGGGTTCGCGAACGCCGCGACCACCAACCCCAACCAGGGTCCACTCGAGAAGGCGAACGCCGCGCTGAGCCAGCGCGCCGCCAGCCAGGGGATGGTCCTGCTCGAGAACAACGACGACGCGCTGCCGATGGCGAAGGACGGCGCTGTCGCCGTCTACGGCGTCGGCGCCTACGCCACCGTGAAGGGCGGCACCGGTTCGGGCAACGTCAACAACCGCTACACGATCTCGGTCCGACAGGGGCTGCAGAACGCCGGGTACCAGATCACCACCGCCCCCGCCTACTCCGACGCCGTGAAGAACGCCTTCGACGCCAAGTACGGCACCACCAACGCCGGCGGCTTCGGCCCCTCCATCGACTACTCCTCGGTGGAACAGCGGCTGACCCGGACGACCGTGCAGCCCACCGCACCGACCGACACCGCCGTCTACGTCGTCGCGCGGAACTCCGGCGAGGGCAGCGACCGCTCCCCCGGCGCCGGCGACTACCAGCTGACCGACACCGAGAAGGACGACCTGCAGATCATCGGGCAGACGTACCGGAAGGTCGTCGTCGTGCTCAACGTCGGCGGGATCGTCGACACGGCGTTCTTCGACGACATCAACAAGTCGGCCAACGACCCGGACGGCGGCAAGCCGCTCGACTCGATCCTGCTCATGAGCCAGGCGGGCCAGGAGTCCGGCACGGCGCTCACCCAGGTGCTCAACGGCACGGTCACGCCGTCCGGCAAGCTCACTGACACCTGGGCCTCGAAGTACTCGTACTACCCGGCAGCGGCGACCTTCGCGAACAACGACGGCAACAGCGCCGAGGAGCAGTACAGCGAGGGCATCTACGTCGGCTACCGCTGGTTCGACTCGATGTACCGCTCGCTCGACCCCGCGGACCCGGCGAGCGTCGTCGAGTACCCGTTCGGGTACGGGCTCTCGTACACGCAGTTCCAGGTGGAACCGCTCGGCGTCACCGCGGACATGTCGACCGTCTCCGTCAAGGCCCGCGTCACGAACGTCGGGACCGAGGCCTCCGGCAAGGACGTCGTCCAGACGTACTTCTCCGCGCCGCAGACCGGTCTCGACAAGCCGTACCAGCAGCTCGCCGGCTCCGCGAAGACGGACAGCCTGCCCCCCGGAGCGTCGCAGACCGTGACGATCCGGTACACCACCACCGACATGGCGTCCTACGACGAGACGAAGGCCGCCAACACGATGGAGGCCGGTGACTACGTCATCCGCGTCGGTGACTCGTCGCGGAACACCAGCGTGGCCGCGAAGCTCCGGCTCGGCGCCACCACCACCACGGAACAGCTCGCCAACGAGCTCGACGACCAGCGACCGGCCACCGAGCGCACCAGCGACCCGGCGGACTTCTGGTCGTACCCGGAGGAGGCGCAGCAGCTCGCCGACGCCCCCGTCGTCCCGCTCGACACCACCGGCTTCACGGCTCCTGACCACGCCTCGGCGCTGGAGCAGGACGTGCCCGTCGCAGCCGACTCGCCCTACGCAGCGATCGACGGCGACACCATCGCCTCGGTGACCGCGTACGTGGACGCCGCGACCACCGACTGGGAGGGCACGGGCAAGCCCTACGCCCCGAAGACCGGTGAGACGACGGAGCCCGTGGCCGTCGTGCCGAACTCGACCCTGTTCGACGTGAAGACCGGCCGGATCACGATGCAGCAGTTCGTGGCGAGCCTCAGCGCCACGCAGCTCGCGAACATCGTCGAGGGTGCCAGCGCCGCCGGCACCACCGCGACCGCGATCGGCGCCGCCGGCTACACGACGGCGAAGTACGAGGACCGCGGACTGCCGGGCATGACGCTCGCCGACGGCCCAGCCGGACTGCGCATCACGCAGAAGACGTCGACCACCCCGGCGACCTACCAGTTCGGCACCGCGTGGCCGATCGGCACCCTGCTCGCGCAGACCTGGGACCCGGACCTCGTGCAGGAGGTCGGTGTCGCCGTCGGTCAGGAGATGTCGGAGTACGGCGTCGCGCTCTGGCTCGCACCGGGCATGAACATCCACCGCGACCCCCTCAACGGGCGCAACTTCGAGTACTACTCCGAGGACCCGCTGCTCACCGGCCTGACCGCGGCGGCCATGACGAAGGGCGTGCAGAGCATCCCCGGCGCCGGCGTCACGATCAAGCACTTCTACGGCAACAACCAGGAGACCGCACGGACCACCTCGAACGACGTCATCAGCGAGCGGGCAAGCCGCGAGATCTACCTGCGCGGGTTCGAGATCGCCGTGAAGAGCGCCCAGCCGATGGCCGTGATGACCTCGTACAACAAGGTCAACGGCACGTACGCGTCTGGGAGCTACGACCTCAACACGGACGTCCTCCGCGGCGAGTGGGGCTTCGCCGGCACCGTGATGACCGACTGGGGCGCAGGACCGCGCACCGGGGCGACCGGCGTCATGTACGCGGGCAACGACCTCATCGAGCCCGGCGGCAACCCGAACGAGGTCCTCAACGCCCTCAAGCAGGTCGCTCCCACCATCGACGTGTCCGGCCTGCCCGCGTACACGAGGACCGTCACCCCGACCCGGACGTCGACCGCCTGGCAGTTCGGCGGCCTGACGCCCGCCGCGACCGGCACCCAGTCGATCGCCACCACGGTGGACGCGACGACCGACCTGACGAAGACGCCCCTCTCCGGGACGACGACGCGTGACGCCATCAACAACGAGACGTACGCGGCCAACGCTCCGTACGCCTCCGTCCAGGCCGCCTACGCCGACGTCACCGGCCTGCTCGCCGGCACCACGCTGAGTGCCGCGCAGAAAGCCGGGATCTCCGTCACCGGAGTGCAGCACCAGGACCCGGCGGACAGCACCTCACCGGTCGTGGCGTACACGGTCACCGTCACCGGGAACTACCCGGCGACCGGCTACAACCTGCGCCTGGGCGACCTGCAGCGCAGCGCGAGCCGGATCCTCGCCACCGCGTCGCAGACCGCTGGCTTCCAGCAGCTCGCCGAGGCGAAGGGCGTCTCCGGGATCTCGGTGCAGCCCTACACCGCGCAGTTCTCCGACCTCGTCGACTACCAGTCGGTGACGAAGGGCGCGGTGCTCACCGAGCAGACCGGTGACGGACCGTCCGTCGCAGTCGGCGTCTCGCCGAAGCCGAACGCTGCGGGGTGGTCCGCCGCACCGGTGACGGTCCGCGTCACGTCCACGGACGACGACGCACGCCTGTACCTGTCGGTCGACCAGGGCGAACTGCTCCCGGCCTCCGACCCGGTGACGATCTCGGACGAGGGCGAACACCAGCTCCGCGCCCTGGCCGTCGGCACGGACGGATCGATCTCGAAGCTGCTCGAGACCACCGTCCGCATTGACCGCACCGCCCCGACCGTCACGGCGGGGACGGCGACGAAGGGCCAGCTGACCCTGACCGCCGAGGACGCGCTCTCCGGCGTCGCGACCATCCAGTACTCCTTGGACGGCACGACCTGGAAGACGTACTCCGGTCGGGTCACCGTGTCCGACACCCCGAAGGTCGTCCGCTTCCGGGCGACCGACGTGGCGGGCAACACGAGCGCCGCCGGCCAGGTCACGGTCACCGCGCCCGCCGCCAAGCCGGTCGTGACGAAGCAGCCCGTGACGAAGGTGTCGGTCAAGGCCGGCACCAAGGTCACGCTGTCCGCCGCGGCCTCCGGCAGCCCCACGCCGACGGTGCAGTGGCAGCGGAGCACGGACGGCGGTCGCTCCTGGGTGACCCAGGTCGGTGCGACGAAGGCGAGCTACACCTTCACCGCCACGACGGCGGTGAACGGCCGGCAGTACCGGGCCGTCTTCACCAACGACTCGGGTCGTGTCACCACCTCGGCGACGAAGGTGGCGGTCACGGCGACGAAGTGAGCGCCGACCGACACACGTCCGGATGACCTGCGGGGCACCGACCACCACCCGGTGGTCGGTGCCCCGCCCCGTGTCGGGGACGCCGCCGTCACGAGCGTGTAACACGGGTCCGCGACACTGGTGCCATGACTCCACAAGAGCCTGGGATGCTGCAGTCGTCACCCGAGACCGCCGGCCCACCTGTCACCGTGTCCATCACCCGCCTGGTCGAGCCGGAGCGCATCCCCGAGGTCACCCGCTGGGTGCAGTCCGGGGTGAACCTGGCGAACCGGTACCCGGGCTTCCTCGGGTCCGGGTGGGTCCGCTCCCGGGCCCAGTCCCGCGAGTGGCACATGCTCTACCGCTTCGCCGACCACGACTCCCTGTCGACGTGGGAGAACTCCGACGACCGGCTGCGGTGGCTCGACCTGGGCCGCGATCTCGTGGTTGAGTCCCGCGTGGAGAAGCGCACCGGGATCGAGGGCTGGTTCGACGTCCCCGAGGACGCCCCGTCGTCGAGCGCTCCCCCGCGGTGGAAGCAGGCCGTGAGCATCTGGCTCGGGTTCTTCCCGGTCAACCTCGCGTTCACGATCGTCGTCGGACTGCTGGTGCCGTCGTTCGCCGGGCTCGCCGCGTTCCCCCGGGTGCTCATCACGACGGTCGTGCTCACGCCGATCATGACGTTCTGGGTGCTGCCGTTCGTGACGAAGCTCATCCGCCCGTGGCTGCTCGCGCCCCCGCGGTCGCATCGCGCCACGCGGACACCCTCACTCGACAGCCGGCCGTGACGCGGTCAGCTCACTCAGCCTGCCGCAACGCCCGCTCGATGCCGTCGAGGCGTCGTTCAATGCCCGCGAGCGTACTTGCCAGCTCTTGCTGCGTGGCCGCCGTGCGCTCGGTAACTGCCCAGTTGCCGTGTCCTCGATCAGTTCCCCACCGAAGTCGAGCCATCGAGTACACCACTCCGCAGATGATCGCCGTCACCGGCACCAGTACCCAGAGCATTCCAGTCCAATCCGTCATGATTTCTCCGTACTCCTCCATCGGTCGTTCCATGTCCACTTCCGCGCTGTCCGGTGACATCGATGCCACGACCCTGATTCGGCTTCCCTCTCGCTGGCTCCGACCGAGGCAGGGAGGACGTGCTCCCCACCTCGCTCTTCTCGGCTCAGCCGCAGGAACCAGCTGAACAGCAGGAGCTGCTGCCGCTCGTCACGCCAGCCTCCGTCGCGGCGATGGCCTCGCGCACCGAAAAGATCTCGAGTTCGCCGAAGTCGGGGCCTGGCAGCTCAAGCACGGATCCGGTCAGAGTCGTTCCCTTCGGTGGTTTCGACTGGCGAAGAGCGCGTTCGGGCCGGCTCGTCGGTCTGCGTCTCGCCGCGGATGGTCCGTGGAGAGTCCCATGCTGACAGCGCGATCAGCAGGTTCATCAGTCCGCTCTCGAGCGACAGGTCAGATGCCGAGAAGAGCGGAGAGTGGTTGGCGGGCACGCTGACCGGCGCCCGACCCGCCGCCAGCGCCGCTCGGTCCTCCGGCGGCATCCGGGAGCTTCCGGACACACCCCAGAACCAGTAGCAGAGCGGGGCTCCGAGCGCGTTCGCGAGCACCCCTACGTCGTCTGAGGTCCTCGACGGCCCCGGCATCAGGACGGCGCTGCGTCCGTGTTCGACGAAGGCGCGGTACAGCAGGGCAGCGGCATCCGGGTCGTTGTTGGCCCCGTCGAAGGTCCGCGTTGCCGCCGTGGAGTACGCGACACCTTCGACGACGACATCGTCGAGCAGGCGTCCGAGCGCCTGCCGAAGAGAGGTGAGAGACGGTTCGTCCGCCGCACGGAGGTCAACCGTCACCGTGGCACTGTTCGGGAGCGCGTTGTTCGCAGACCCGCCGAGCCGCGCCCGGGTCACCTGGCCGATCCGCGGATCAACGGCATGGACGAGTCGACTGAACGCGACAGTCAACGCGTGCCGCTCGCTACCGATGAGCCCCGGATGCCCTCCGGGAGCAGTCAGGTCGATGGACGCCGTCTCGTCCCACGATGTGATCGGACCGGGCCTGAACGCCACCACGTCGTGTGGAAGCGGCGACGAGTGCTGCGCCAGCAGCACCGCCGGCGTAGGAACGAGCTGGTCGATCCCGGCAGCCACCATGGCAGCCGCCCCTGTCCCCGTTTCCTCGGCCGGTTGGAAGATCGCGAGCACCGTACCCGTTCGCGGTGCCTCCCCTGCTTGCAGTGCGGCGAGAGCTCCGACGACCGCTGCCGAGTGCATGTCGTGCCCGCACAGGTGCTCGGCACCGTCGCTCGTCGCCAGCGCGTCGAGTTCCGCACGCAGGGCGACGACTGGCTTCCCGGTCCCGATACGGGCGACCACTCCGTGGCCGCCGACCCCGGTCGTCACCATCGCTCCGATGTCGCGACAGAGATGAGCGACGACGGCGCTCGACACCACCTCGTTCCCTGCTGGTTCAGGCCACGCGTGCAGTCGGGCGAAGGCCTCGCGTGCGACGGCCAATCCGCGTGGGACGAGCTTCACGAGTAGGTCCAGGAGGTGAGCGCCCGGGGCCGCCCGAACAACCCGACCGCTGTTCCCCGCACGGCGCCGATGCCCGGGCACCCCAGGATCATCCCGAGCGCCAGACTCGCCACGGCGAAGCCCGCCGACGAGATTTCGGTGCTCGCGCACCGCAGGTTCTTCTCGTCGTCATTCATGGGCGGCGTCCCCTCCGATCGCTGTGGTCTTCCTCGGCGCCCCGATCGGGATGATCGCGGCGGTGAACGATCCGACACCATCGAGGTGTAGGCACTCGTTGACGGCGTCGTCGTCGTACGCGGACAACGGCACGCTCGGCATGTCGAGCGCGGTGGACACCAGGATGAGGTTCTGGCTCATGTGTCCCGCTTCGAGCAGGGTCAGCCGCAGCGCCCGCTGCCCGTACTTCACACGCAGGTCGTCGAGCCTCGGCGCCAAGGCGAAGATCACCGGGACGGTCTCGTGCTCGACCGCGAGCGGTGTACCTGCGGTGTCGCTGAACGAGGGCGACCACCGCGCGAGTTCGTCGTCGGTGGGCACGTCCGTCCATCGTTCGAGAGCGTGTCGCGCGGCGTCGTACCGGTAACAGCCCGCCTCGACACCCTCGACGTCGCGGACGATCACGAACGCGTCGACGGCGTACGCCGCGCTCGGGCTCGGGTACGCCCGCCGTGCTGTCTGCGGTCGTACGGGCACCGCCGGTCCGGTCGGCACCTCGCCGATCGCGGATCGCAGGAGACCGCCGAGGACCGACGCCGCCAGCGTCGTGCCGTACGACCCGTAGGTGCTCCGTCTGCGCGTGAGGGCCGCTCCGAGCGTGGGGCCGCCCTGCGACTCCGGCAGCGGGGTGACCTGGTGTCGGACGAGGTCCGGCGCGGTGACGCGGACGTCGAAGCGTGGCATCTGGTCCGAGCCCATCCGTGCCCGGCGGTAACCGCTTGCTCGGAGGTATTGCCTGTCGGGCGCGGCGGAGTCGTCGTTGAAGTACCGACGGTCAACCGGTCCCCGCCACTGCGATGCAGTGAGCCATGCGGCGACGCGTTCATCGGAGACGGGTACCCCGAGTCGGTTGCAGAACATGTGGACCTGGCTCCAGAGCACGCCGGCCACGCTGTTCTCCAGTTCGTCGCCACGAGCACGAAGCGCCTCCAGGTCGGTGACGAGGCTGGAGAAGAGCTGGAACAGGGACGCTCTCCAGGTGTCGGACCCGTCTCCGGCCGATCGGATGACGGCGTCCTTCCGCTGCAGCCACCGATCCGGATCGACCTCGAAGGTCGCCTCGGCTGCGCGCCGGGCTTCGGGGCCGCTGGTCTGCTGTTCCCCCACGAAGTCCCACGAACCGAAGTACCGGTGCGCTGAGCGGGCACCGCCATGACCGTCCAGCCCGAGCGCATGCATCGCGAGCGTCATCGTGTCACTCGCGATCAGTCGCAGCTCGGGGCTGCGCGGGCGGGCACCGAGCAGCGCTCCCGCAATCTGGCTCGCCTGCGTGAACGCTCGCTCCGACGACGCCATCGCCGCCGCCCCGCCGTACCGCGCGAGTTCGGCTTCGTAGGGCACGTCGATCACGATCTGGCCGTGCTCCTGCCACCCGACCGGCGAGGTGCTCGTGAACTCGGTACTGAAAGAGGCTTCGTCGAGGTGCAGCTCAGCGGGCGGCAGGGCGGCGCGCATGCCGCAAACCCATTCTGCGTGGGCGGCCGCCCCGACCCCGCGCATCCTGACACGCAGGTGGGGTCCTCCCCACCAGTACCGGACGAAGTGCCAGTCCGTGGGCGCGATTCCGCGAACCGACGGGACGACGGTGTCGGCGATGAACTCCGACAGGGTCGCCGTCGAGTTGTGCAGGTAGATGTGCGCAGTGCGCCACGCCGTGTTCACAGCCTGATCCCTCTCGTCGACCACGGAACGTCCTGGGCCTCGATCGGCACTGTCCGGAGCCACAACTGGTACCCGATCACCGCGTTCGGATCGGCGCCGAGTGCATCCGCCCACTCGACCTCGTCGTGGTTCCGGGCCGGACGCGATGCGATGCCGATCCCCGCCGCCGCCAGACACCCCCACTGCGCGATCCACCCCAGCAGAAACGGGACGACACGGTGCGTCTCCGAGCCGTGCAGCCCCGCGAGGAGCCGCGGTTCGACCACGAATGTGATCCCGCGGGACGACGTCATGCGGGGACGACTGCGAAGGGTGCGTCCGCTGTCCGAGGCCCCCAGGTCGACGACCCGCACGGTGTCGAGGCCCCCGGGTTCGGCGCCGTGGGCCAGGAGTCGGATCCCACCGTCCGGTACGTGCTCGCCCACGAGCTCGAGTCCGGCCTGCAGCGCTCGGTGCACCGCCTCGGCCTGCTCGTCCGTGACGGGACCGCTGGTGACGAGGTTCTCACTCGATCGGCCGCTCGACCGCCGGTCAAGCCACGTTCGCAAGTCGCTCGCCGAGCCCGCCGCCGCCGTGTCGACACACTTGTCGAGCAACGGGTCCGACGGTCCCTCGGGGAGGAAACGGAGTCGGAACGAAGCGTGCGCGTCGCTGCCGGTGCAGCGTTGAAGCGCAGTGGTGATGCCAGCGCGGCGCGCGCAGAGAGCGACCGTCGCTGCGAGGTGCCCCGACTCGAGGTCGGCGAGGGTCGTCCGGAGCCCTCCGTACGGGGTGGGGTAGCGCGCCGGGTACACGTCGAACCCGAGGTGCGCCGACACCCACGGACACCCGGGCGGCGACGGCTGACCGGCGCCGAGCGGACCGAACCGGACCTGACGGGCGCCGATGGGGCCCTCCACCTCGAGGACCGCGTCCGCGGCGAAGATCCCTCGCGGCGCGGGGTAGGCGCGGTGGGCGACGTACCGGTCATCCGGCGCGACGCGCCGGATCCTGTGCGCCTCCCAGACGGCCGCCAGGACGGATGTCCGCCAGTCGGCACCGGGCTCGTGCGACGACTCGGTACTGCGCTGGAGCCATTGCACCGCACCCGCGAGCGTTTCGTCGAATCCGTCCTCGGCCAACAGGCCGGCGACGTGTCGATCGGTCTCGAAGAGCGTCCGCACCGTCCCCACGTCGCGACCAGGCCCCGCGTCCCAGAGCGCCTGGCCGGCGCTCTCCCATGCCAGCCGGTTCACGGGAACGGGTGAGGGGGCGGAGTTTCCCCCCAGGTTCCTGCCGGGACCGCTCCGTGGATGACGGACGCTGCTCGCGCCAGCCGAGGCACGTTGTCGACACGACGGTTCAGGTGCCCGAAGGTCATGGGCATGGTCCCCGGAGCCATCACCTTCACGGCGAACACTCCCATGTCTCGGAGGTGCGGGGCGCTCTGGTCGACCGCGAGGACTGTCACGCCGACGCAGGCTGCCACGTCGACGTGGTGCCGCAACTCGGCAACGACGTCCTCAGGAGCGGGCCGCCCGCGCGCGAGGAACTCGTCGAGTGACACCCGACCACACGGATCATCGAGGAAGCCCCAGAGTCCGCGTGCCTCCGAGAGCCCGTGCATGCCGGTGTGGTCCTCGAGAACGTGCACGAGCTCGTGGTCGTGGAGCATCGGTCGGTAGTGGTCCACACGGACGGACTCGCGCATCGTGACCCACTTCGGGTACATGAGCGCGTTGGTCACGCACTCCTCGATCGCCGCAGCTATCGCTCGGTTGCCCGACGGATGCGCTCCCGCAGCCAGCGAGAACGCCGGAGCACACCCGGAGCGGACGAGCTCGTCCGGTGCCGTGACGATGGCGATCGCCACCGGGATCCCGAGGTCGCTCGTCGCGTCGAGGACCCGGAGCCGAAGCCCGTCGCGTGCGAGGCGGAGCAGGGTGTCCGCGAACGCGGACTCCGCGCTGATGTCGATCTCCCGGAGACGCAAGCGCCCGTACCAGGTCAGGAGGAAGGCGTCGCGTTCCACGATCTCGAAGTACCCGTGCAGGGCTGCTTCCTCGACCGAACCACCGACGGCACAGCCGTTCGACGATTCGTACAGCAGCGCATCGGCCCCAGCGTTCTCGTGCCAGTAGACGAGCTGCGCCGGCACGAGGACCGGTCGGTCGTACGAAAGCCACCAGCCCTCGACCCAGTCCATCTCCTCGGTCGGGTCGAACCGCCGGAACGGGGAGTCCGCCCGCTCGTACGTCTCCGGCGTGTGCTCCGCCAGCGACCGTGGGTCCAGCGCCCGGTCCCCGAGCGATTCCCAGGAGGCCCGCACGGTTCGAGCAGACGGCTGTCGATGCCCGCCGAGCACTCGCTCCACGCCCTCGAGCAACGCGGGCACCTCGCTCTTCGCGAAGCTGCTGGCCCGCCCGTAGCCGCCCTCGCGGTGGGCGAACCCGGGTGCGATGGTCTCTGCGGTCACGAGCGGGAACGGCGATTCCTCGTCTCGGTACACGTGCGCGATCGGCCCGAACCGCCAGTCGACGAGTTCGTCTCGCAGGTGCTGTCCGTCCAGCGCCCGCGTCCGGACGCTTCCGGCGAGGGGCGGCTGCGGCGAACGGAGGTCCCACCGCGACGGTGCCGATGCTCGAATGAGGGGCGCGCACCGGGAGCACGCGCTGTGCGGCGTGATCTTGTGCAACGACGACGAGCCGTTCGACGTGTCGAGGACCATGACGTGGCCGGACGGCAACGGCAGGCGAACCAGACGAGCAATCAGCTGCTCGAGCAGTCCCGCGGACCGCGCCCCGGATGTCGGCACGGCCTGCGGACGCACGTCGAGAGCCCAGCGTTCGGCGCATTCGCCGCACCCTGCCTCGTCCGGTGCGGGGTCCGGGCCGATGATCAGCAGGTCAGCGAACCGTCGGACGGGTTTGCCGACGGGCTCGGCCACCGCTACCCCGCTCACGAGACAGCCTCCGCCGTCACGGCCAGCGCGCCGAGCTCGTCCCAGCCGCCGGCGTGCAGACGCGAGAACCGCACAGCGCCCTCGAGCCCGGGCCACCTGAGCAACTCGCGGTTGCCCGACCAGAGGGCACCGATCGGCGACGTCCGCGCGGTGTCACCGCACTGCGCCCGCCCGACGGCTCGGAGCAGCGCCCCTTCGGCGGCACGCTCCTCGCGTAGTCCGTACGCAACGCCCCGAGCACCGTCGCCGAGGTCCGCGACCACGCGAACGATCCCCGACCACCTTCCGGCGAGCCAGGTCGACTCGACCGAAACTTCGCGGCCGAGGATCAAGACCGCCGCCGATGCGAGCCAGCGGGCGGTGCTCGTGATCACGGCGCCACGGGACGTCGTGTCGATGCCCCGCTGGGCATCCGAGTCCGCTTCGAGCAGTGCGACGAGAGCCGTCGCAGCAGCGTCGGTCGTCGTCGGCCCGACACCAAGGTGGCCGAGCGGATCACTCGGCAGCGTACGGGAACGCCACGCGCTCCCGAGCTCCTCGGCGACGGCGTCGAGCCGCGCCTCCGCAGTCGACGTACCGATGCCGATCACACTTGCGTCCCCGGAGACGGCGAGACCCACGGGCTGTTGCGGCAGCTCGGCCGGAACGGCACCGGAGACGACGCCGAACACCGGGTCCCACAACGCTTCCATGGACGCCAGCGTGTCGGGCACGGACGTACCCGTTCCGGAAGCGACGTCGAGGTCGGCGACACGGAGCGCCTCGGGTTCCACACGGTCGGCGAACGCGGTGAACGGCCGAGCTTCGGCAATGAGCTCTGCCGTCGAGGTGACGTACGTGTTCCCCGTCGAAGCGCCAGACGTGGTGTCCATGGCCCGCAGCGCGGCGAGTGCTGCCTGACCGGCGACCAACGCCGCCCAGTTCGGACCGATCGAGGACGGCGCCTCAGCCGCCCAGCGTTGGAAGTCAGCTCCTGCGGTGTCGTCGACGAGCCCGTCGATCGGTCCGACGGCACAGTATCCTGCGCGTGCGCCGATCAGGACGAGCGTGCGCCGGCCATGATCGTCCGCCCCGCGGATCACGACCGGGAGACGCCCGAGTCGGTCGTCGGTGCCCTCGAACTCGACGCCCGCGAAGCCGCAGAGCGCGAGCTGCGCGGCGAGCGCGTTCGCGAGGTCGTCCGTCGCGCCGGTGATCGTGAGTGACGTCGACGCGGCCCGGCGTGCGGCGGCCAACGGTGCGTGTGAGACGCGTTGGAAGAAGTCGATCGCCGGGTGCGCCGCAGCGGCGTCGTCCTCGGCCTCGTGCCGCACCAGGAGCCCGTGGTGCTCGAGCTCGTCCATCAGCGAACGCATCGTCGACCGCGCACTGGAGGGGAGCGTCGCCACGAAGTCAGCGGGAGCGACACCGCGCCGCAGGTGTGGTTCGACGGCATGCCACAGCGTCACACCGTGCAGGCCGTTGATGACCACCGCCGATCCGCCGGCGCTGATCGCCACGCCGCGCCCCTCCATGTCACGGCTCGACACCGTGGCACGGAGCCGAACACTGGTCGTGGCCACCGATCCGAGTTGCCCGTCCATGTCGTCAGCCCTTCCACGGCAACGTCGGCGCCGCATCCGCCAGGCGTTCTTGCCTGTCGATGGCCCGATCGATCGTTCCCTGCCACGTCTCACCGACCACGATCTGCGCCGCCTCCGTCAGGTAGAAGGCGAGCGTGTACCGCTGCGCCGGCGTCACGCCCATGAGCGGCAAGAGGTCGAAGAAGCAGTTGATCAGGTAGCGGTACGCGGCGAAGTCCGTGCCGTTGCCGAGCTTCGTGAAGTCGAGTCGTCGGAACTGCGCGTGGAAATCGCTGTAGGTGCGCTCGTCCGAACCGGACCAGCGGCGCCCTGTGTCGTCGTCAATCGACACTGCGCGGTCGTGCCGTTCCGGCAGCGGGTACGGGAGGACCTGCTCGCGGGCGGCCAGTCGATGCGCTTCCTCGCTCGCGGCTGCTTGCCACTCCGCCCAGAACGCGCTGTCCCCGCCGGTCGGTGACACGCCGCTGTAGACCTGCTGCAGGCGTCGCACGAGGTCCTCCTGCTGTCGCTGGAACGACGCGCGCAAGACCGACTCAGCACGGCCGGACGGGTCCGACCAGTGAAGCTGCTCCTTCCAGTGCGACAGGAAGGCCTGGTACCCGGAGACGAGACCCCACTTCGGGTACGACGTCGCGAGGATGCACATCGACGTGTAGACCGAGTCAGCGTTCTGTTCGGCGGGCCGCTTCGTCATGTGCACGAAGCGCGGGTCGCGCATCGCACGCGCCAGGACCCTCCCCTTCGCCTCGAACAACGCTTCGTCACGGATGAAGGTGTCGAGCCGCCGGTCCACGACTTCGACGTGGTTATCCGGTCGGAGCGGCGCATGCGGCCCCGGAACAAGCTCGAGGCGTCCGAGGTCCCGGGAGCGTTCGACGTATGCCGCCTCATCGAAGTCCACGCTGGACGGCGTCTCGGCCAACCACGCCGACACGTGCGCGACCAAGCGGGCCCGCGCTTCGTCCACCGCTGACTGGCCGCCGCTGATGTTGACGAGGATGTGCGGACCGAAGAGCCAGTGCACCTGCAACCAGACCTCGACGTCGCGGAGCTGCGGCAGGAAGGCGAGGATCCCATCGCTGATCAATTGTGAGGGTTCGGCACGGTGGTCGACCCGGATGGTGGTGGTCGTCATGGTCGGTCCCCGGTGATCGTGGCTTCGAAGAAGGTCTCAGATGCGGCAGTGCCCACTGTCGGCTCGGGGAGGAGTTCCTCCGCCATCACCATCGGCCCGAGGTCCCCCAGGCGGCGGCGGATCGTCGAAGTGTGGAGCCTGCTGAGGAAGTCGTGGTGCTGCGGCTTAGGGCTCATGACTCGCTCCATCGGTGTGGCGTATCCGCCACGCAGGGCACGGAAGAACACCTGTGACGGCATCTGCGCAGCTCGCCGGTCGGTGTCGAGACGTCGGAAGTGCTGCGCGGATGACTCGTCAACTCGCTTGAGCAGCGTCCTCGGTTCGATTGCCCACCGGCGACGGAACAGGACCAAGCCCTCGTGCACGATCCGAGGAGCTCGAGCGGCCGGTCCGCGGCGGTGCAGGTCCATGCTGACGTCCCCGAACCCGTAGAAGGGCGCCTCGGCGAGCATCGCGAGCAGCATCTCGGTCGCCGGAAGCGCGTGCGGCACCAGGAACCCGGTGTAGACCATCTCGACCGCGCGGCCCGTAGCCCGTTCGACGACCGCGAGGCCCGTGGGTCCGTGCACGATGGCGAGGTCTTCGATCCGTCGGGTGTCGGTGCCGTGGGGGACGTCGTCGTCGAGGACGAGTTCGGCCTCCGTGAGCAACGGTGAGAGGTTGGCGTTGAACCCGAGGGTGGGGCGCAGCTGCAAGCTGAGCGCTCCGCCGGTCTGGGAGCGGAGGTGACTCCGGAGCGCCTCCGTGTGCTCGGGGTCGAGCTGGCGCAGGTACCGGCTGAAGTACCGCAGTCGTCCGCCATAGAGGTGGTTGACGACGAAGCGGTTCCCGGCGACCTGCCCGAATACGGCCACGGTGCGGCGTCGGGCGATCTCGGCGTCCGGGAGGGTGCTCGTCAGCGTGTCGAGAACCGCCTGATCGACGGAGACCTCTACCGCATCGACTCGCGACAGCTCGTTCAGGTGCCGAGCCGCCATCGCTCTCGCGTTGAGCAGCCCAAGGACAGCTGTCGAGGGCGCGCCGTCGGTGTCACCAGCCAGGAGCTGTTGCGCGAGCGGGAACGCGCCGGCGGTCTTCGCGGCGAAGCGCCTGATGTCGGTGCAGACGCCGCCCTCTCCGTACTCGGCTACGAACGTGGCCTCGAGCGCCGTCGACAACAGGCGCTGATCGTCGAGTGCGGTGAGCAACGGTGAGAGGCCGCGGATGGGATCGCGCCATCCGTCCGGGGACGGGACGGACGCGGAAGTCGTGACGTAAGAGTCCTCGACGATCGGCGCCGTGACAGCGGCGCCGACCGCGGTGGACCAGGCGCGTTCCAGGATCTCGAGGCGCGCTGTTCGTTCCGCACCCCCGAGCTTGCCGAACCCCATGGTCAGCTGGTGCGTCAACCGCAGGGCAGCCACTAGGTCCTGCGCGCCGACGCCCGGCCATGCGCGAAGCGCATCGAGCAAGGAGCCCTCGAAGTCCGGGTCCTGTTCCGAGACCGGATCGACAGGGTAGAGGAGCCCTCTGGAGGCGAGCTGCGCGAGGCCTGCGTGCACGGTCTCGAAGTGATGCGGGGCATCACTGCTGGTCCGCGCAGCGAGGTCACGCAGGGACCCCGGCGGGGTCGCCAGGAGCACAGCGACGGTCGACCGCCAGGCCTCCGGCACGGGCCACGAGACGTCGACCTCCCGGAACGCGTCGAGGCGAGCACCCGGAGCAAGTGCGACCCAGCTGCGACGGCGAAACGTCAAGGTGCCACCCTCCAGTTCCGCACCGGGGGGTGTGGTCCAGACGACGTGATCGATGTTGACCGGGTCGGATGTCGCTCTCCGTACCGCGTGCCGTGTGAGCAGTCGCTTCACCGCCACGGCACTCCGGATTCCATGGTCGTCGTCGGAGGGCAGGTCTCCGAGCACACGGACGTCGACCGCTGTGTAGCGCGAGAAGGGACTCACGCGCAGCGTCGATCGTGAGAAGTACTGCACCAATGCCGGTTCGGACTTGCGCCCCCGCTTGTCCGGGCTGCCCCCACGAGCGCTGCCACGCAGGGCGTGTAGGAGCACGGTGCTGGTCATCGCAACGCTCTGCTGGACGCGCTCGTCCTGGGCCCAGGCCGAGAGAACCGCGCGTTCGGACGCCAGGTCGCGCTCCTCGAGCTCGTCGACGGCGCCCCCCGCCTCTGCCATGCGCTGCGTGTTCCGCGACCACGCGGACGTCAGCGGAGCCGCGTCGAACAGCTCCGGCCCCATCGGCGGGATCGTCGTCGCAGCATTGTGGACCGCACGCTTCGCCGCGAGTGCCTGCCGTCTACTCACCCCGTCCAGCAGCGGGATGAGTCGTTCGAGTTCGCGGATCGTCGCTTCGCGCAGTGCCTCGCGCTGAGCGGATCGTTCGTGGATCTCAGCCAGACGACGGTCGAGTTCCACGCCCCCCTCGTGCCGGAGCACTCGGTACCGGTAGGTGTTCTCGCGCACCATCCATCGCGGTGTGAGATCGACCCGCACCGCCTGTCTCCCTGTGAACATGGCTTACTCGGCTGACTTCCTGCGGGTGAAGCCCCGAGGCTCGCGCTCGGATGCCCACCGGAAAAAAGCCCCGGACAGGACGATCCCGATGACGGCCCAGCCGAGCAGGATCAGCACTTGTCGACCGTCCCAGACGAACGCGCCCTCCGAGAAGACCGCAGCGAAGAGCTGGAAGAGTGGTGCGCCGGGGAGGTAGGGGACGATGGCGTCGACGAAGGCACCGAGCGGCACCGTGATGAACGCGCCCGACAGGAACGCGAGCGGGAAGAAGATCCCGTTGACGATCGGGACTGCCGCGTCGGCGTTCGGCGGGAGCAGCGAGAGCGCCACACCGATGGGCGACAGGGCGATGAAGCCGAGCACTGCCGTCACGAGGAGCGGCACGACGCGGTCGGGGTCCATAGTGACTCGAAGACCGAGGAACCCGATTGCGGAGACCACCGCGAGCACGATGACCAGGGTGACGAAGATGTTCACGAGGAACGCACCCATGACGACCCACGGCGGTACCGGTGTCGTCCGGAACCGACGGAACAGTCCGTGTTCGCGGCGGATCGCCAAGCCGATCGCGACGTTCGCGAAGGTCACCGACATCGACGCGAACGTGAGCACGCCCGCGTAACTGAGATCGGCCTGTCGGATCTCCGCACCGTTCACGGAACGGATGCTGTCCGCAGCGCTCAGGAATGCGACTCCGAACACGACGTAGAACATGACGGGCATGAGCACGATGAACGCGAGAGAAATGACCGACATCCAGAAGTCGACGAATTCTGATCGCGTGTGCAAGAGGAAACTCTTGGCAAAGTCGTGTCGCCGTCCAGCGGTTGATGCGATCGTCACGCGGAGACCTCCGGTTCACCGACGAGCTTGACGTACGCATCGTCGAGGGTGGGTGCGGCGATGGTCAGCTCACCGAGGTTGTGTCCCGTCGAGGCCTCCCACGATCGCAGCTGTTCGAGGAGTTCGCTGTGGGACGGAGTGGAGTACCGGAGACGCTTGCCGACTCGGACGGCTCCGGCTGGGAGCAGCTCGCGTTCGCCTGCGGGGAGATCGAACTCGACCCGTCCAGGAGCGGCTGACCGCTTCACGATGTCCCGCGGGCTGCCGCTCGCGGCGAAGCGGCCGTCACGGAGGATGTGGACGGCGTCGGCCAGCTGCTGGACCTCGTCGAGGTCGTGGGACGTGAGCACCACGGTCACCCCGGCCCGGTTCGCGTCGGCAACGAGTTCGCGGATCGAGTGTCGTGAGATCGGGTCGAGGCCGGTCGACGGTTCGTCGAGGAACAGGATCCGCGGGCGACCGACGAACGCCAACGCAAGGTCGAGACGACGACGCATCCCGCCAGACAGAGACCGGACCGGCTTCCGCGCAAACTCATCGAGGCCGAACCGGCTCACTGATTCTGCGAGCGGCACGGGGTCCGAGTAGTAGCTGGCCTGCCGGAGGAGCAGGTCGCGCGGCGTCAGCGCGGGCTCGAGGAGCGTCTGCTGCATGACGACGCCGATGACCGTCCTGAGCCGTCGGAAGTCCACGACGTGTCCGGGGTCGTACCCGAAGACTGACAGCGATCCGGAGTCGCGCCCCCGGTGCCCTTCGAGGATCTCGACAAGCGTGGTCTTGCCTGCGCCGTTCGGTCCGAGGAAAGCGGCGACGCTGCCGTCTTCCACGACGACGTCGAGTGCCCTGAGCACCTCGACCCCACGGTAGCTCTTGGTCAGCCCATCGGCTGTGATGGCGGCCATTGATCGGTCCCGTCTGGTTGCTGGATCGTCGGTGATCTGATCGATGCGGGGCCGTCACGTAGATGACAGCCCCGCATGCCGGATCAGCCGCAGGACCCCGATGAGCAGCACGAGCTGCTCCCACAGCAGGATGTCGACGTGCAGCTACTGCTCCCACTCGTCGCCCCGGTCTCGGGTACGGCGACCGCTTCGCGGACGGACAAGACCTCAAGACCGCTGAAGTCGAGATCCGGCAGTTCGATGATTGACGTTTGCGTCATGATGATTTCCCTCAGCCACGGAACCGGTCACTCCAGTTCTTGACCGCAAACATATTACCGTTCGTACTTCACGTCAACCGGAGCCGAGGGACCAGCGAATTGCGTCAGCCCCTCGTCAGGACGAGGCGACTCCGGAGCGGTGAAAGCGTCCGGGTACGCGGCCGAGCCGCGTCAGACCAACACCGACAGCTGGTCGAGCCGCTCGAGGATGACGCCCTCGCGGAGCGCCCACGGGCAGATCTCCAGCGCGGGCAGGTCGAAGATGTCCAGGCACGCCTCGGCGACGAGCGCTCCCGGCACGACCTGGTGTGCACGGCTCGCCGAGACCCCGGGCAGCGCCGCGAGCTCGGTGACGGACATCTGCAGCAGCGACGGCAGCGTCGCCCGCAGGACGTCGCCGTCCAGCGAGCGTGCGACGAGCGGCCCGGCGGCCGACGGCGCCGCCCCGCAGATGCGGGCGATCGACCGGAACGTCTTGGAGGTCGCCACGGCCCGGTCCGGTACCCCCGATCGGAGGAGTTTGCCCGCATCCCGGGCGATCTCGACGCGGATGTCGTGCCGGAGGCGGCGGACGTCGTCCTCGGTCGGCGTCCCGTCGGCGAAGAACGACCGCGCCAGCCGCGCGGCGCCGATCGGCATCGACCACGCGACGTCCGGCGCCTCGTCCGCCCCGCCGGCGATCTCGAGCGACCCACCGCCGATGTCGAACACGGCCAGCCGTCCGGCGGACCAGCCGAACCAGCGCCGCACGGCCAGGAACGTCAGCCGGGCCTCGTCCGACCCGGAGAGCACGGCGAGCTCGACCCCGGTCCGGTCCTGCACGTGCGCCAGGACCGCCTCGGAGTTCACCGCGTCACGCACGGCCGAGGTGGCGAACCCGAGCATGTCCTCGCAGCCGCGGTCCTCCGCGACCCGGACCGACTCCGCGACGAACCCGGTGAGGGCGTCGATGCCGGCCTGCGTCACCGCGCCCCGCTCGTCGAGGTGCTCGGCGAGTCGGAGCGCCTGCTTGAAGGAGGACGCCGGCAGCGGCGCGGCGCCGCCGTGGGCGTCGACCACCAGCAGGTGACCGGTGTTGGACCCGATGTCGAGGACTCCCACGCGCATGCCGCAACGCTAGCGGCCGCAGCGAGGTCGTTGAGACCGCAGGGACCTCCTGGAGGCTCGTCCTACGCCCGCAGGAACGCCTCGAGCTGCGTCGTGGTCGGATAGGACGCCTGCGCCCCCGCCCCGGTCGCGGCGTACGCCCCGACACCGGCGGCGAACCGTGCGGCCTCGAGGAGCGTGTCGCCCGCAGCGAGTCGGAGCGCCACGGCCCCCATGAACGCGTCGCCGCACCCCGTGGTGTCGACGGCCTCGACGGGCACCGCGGACACCTCGACGGGCGCGGCGTCGCCGTCGTGGACGACCGAGCCGTCGCCACCTCGGGTCACGATCGACCGGGCGACGCCGTGGTCACCGAGTGCGGCGGCCTCGTGCTCGTTGACGAGGAGCACGTCGGTCAGGTCGAGCAGCTCGCGCGGGACGTCGCCGAACGGGGACAGGTTCGTCAGGACCGTGACACCGGCCTCGTGTGCGGCACGGGCGGCGGCGAGCACCACGTCGATCGACACCTCGAGGCACAGGCCGAGGACGGCGGCGTCCCGGAAGGCCTCGGCGGGCAGGTCGTCCGGCGTCAGGGTGGCGTTCGCGCCGCCGGAGATCACGATGGTGTTCTCGCCGTGGGCGTCGACGGTGATGACGGCGGTGCCGGTCGCCGTCCCCTGCCGGACGGCGACGTGCGTCGTGTCCGCGCCGGCGGCCGCGACGGAGTCGCGGAGCAGCGCACCGTTCCCGTCGTCGCCGACCGCACCGATCATGCGCACCGTGCCCCCGAGCCTCCCGGCGGCGACGGCCTGGTTGGCGGACTTGCCCCCCGGCAGGATCGCGAGGTCGGATCCGTGCAGGGTCTCGCCGGGCTTCGGGAAGCGGTCCGTCCGGACGACCAGGTCCGCGTTCAACGACCCGACGATCACGATGGTCTCGGTCATCGGACGCTCTCCTTCTGCTGGACGATGGCGGGGGTCTCGGCATCCTCCGGTCGGGGGATGAGGAACGAGATCGCCAGGGCGGCGGTCGTGATGACGGCTCCGAGCAGCATCCCACCGGAGTAGCCGGCCGTGCCCGAGGACCCGCCGACCCCGAGCGCGATCTGCAGCGCCGGCAGCACGGCGAAGCTGACGCCCGCACCGAGGTTGAACGCGCCGGCGTTCAGACCAGGCAGGAACCCGGGGTTCGACTCCGGGGAGAGCACGATGCCCAGGCCGTTCAGGATGATGTTGGCGATGCCGGCGTACGTGATGCCGATGAGCACGGTGGTGGCGATGAGGACCGGCAGCGAGTGCACGCCGACGAGGGCCATCAGGACGGTGGCGACGATGCTGCCGACGAGCCCCACCCGCAGCACCGCGCGGTAGCCGAGCGTCGGGGCGAGCCGACCCGCGAACGGTCCGACGATCCAGCCGACCAACGCGTACGGCGTGAGGAACACCAGGGAGGCGAGGTCGGCCTCCATTCCGAAGCCGGCGTCGCCGTTCTGGGCGAGCGACGTGACCAGGCCGTTCACGACCGCGAAGACACCGGTCACCGTGAGGAACGTCGTGGCGAGGAGTGCCCACGTGCCCCGGCGCTTGAGGAACCGGGTCTCGACGAGGGGCTCGCGGACGCGGGACTCGACCGCCCAGAACACGGCGAAGGCCGCGAGGGCGACGACGATCCCGCCGACCACGAGCACCGGGTTCGCGGCGCCGAGCTTGCCGGCCTCGTTGAACGCCGTCAGCAGCGCACCCACCGAGATGACCAGCGGGACGACGCCGACCCAGTCCATCCGGGTGCCCGCGGACGGGCGCGACTCGACACCCCAGACGGTGACGAGCGTCAGGGCGACGACCGTGACGACCGCGATCACCCAGAAGATGCCCCGGAAGCCGAAGTTCGTCGCGATACAGCCGCTGGCCAGGGCGTCGATCCCGGCGATGCCGCCGTTCACCGCGGTGAGCAGGCCGAGGGCGGCGCCGTAGCGCTTCGGGTCGGTGATCTCGTTGCGCAGGACGAGCAGGCAGATCGGCACGACCGGGCCCGTGACGCCCTGGATGATGCGGCCGGCGAAGAGCATCGGCACGTTCACCGCGAGGGCCGCGACCACGCTGCCGACGAGCATCACCGCGAGCATGCCGACGAGCACGCGCTTCCGCCCGACGATGTCCGACAGGCGGGGCAGGAACAGGGAGAACAGCGCGGCGAGCGTGAAGTACAGGGTCTGCGAGAGCCCGATCGTCGCGTCGTCCGTGTTGAGCTCGCGAGCCATCGTGACCAGCGCGGGGCTGAGCATGCTGGCGTTGAGCTGGAATGCGATGCAGGCGGCGAGGAGTGCCGCGGTCAGCGCGCCGATGGACTTCTTCGACGTGTTCGACTTCGTCGTCGAGGGGGTGCTCATGGTGGGTCAGATCTCCGTGGTCGTGATGGTGGGTCGGGTCGTGCTCGGCTGCGTGGTCAGGCCGGCCTCGACGGCGTCGGCGGCGGCGCGGGGCGTCCAGCCGGTGTCGGGCGTCTCGCCGATGCGCTCGAGGGCGTCCACGACGAGGTCCCAGAACCGGCCGTGGTCGAGCTCGAGCGCGGCGCTCGTGCGGCAGTCCTCCGGCGCGGGCGCGCGGAAGTCGGCGACGGTCATGCCGAGGGTCAGCGCGCCCTGGGTCTCGATGCGGATCGGGACCTTCACCGCGCGGACGATCGTCGGGTCGATCACGTACGCGACGGCGCAGGGGTCGTGGACGGGCGGGGCGTCGAAGCCCTGCGCGTCGCGGTAGGTCTGGCCGAAGAAGTCGAGGAGCTCGCCGACGAAGGCGGCGGGGCCGGTGCCGACGGCGGCGATCCGCGCGGCGACCTCGGGGGTGGCGAGGGCCTGGTGCGTCAGGTCGAGCCCGACCATGACGACGTCCCAGCCGGCGTCGAAGACGATCGACGCGGCCTCGGGGTCGATGACGATGTTGAACTCGGCGACCGGGCTCCAGTTGCCCACGTGCACGCCGCCGCCCATCAGGACGACCTGCTTCACGCGGTCGACGATGCGGGGCTCCTTGCGGGCCGCGAGCGCGATGTTCGTCAGGCCGCCGGTCGGCACGAGGGTCACGGTGCCGGGCTGGTGCGCCATCACGGTGTCGATGATCAGGTCCACCGCGTGCCGGTCGTCGAGCTCGAACGACGGCTCGGGCAGGACCGGTCCGTCGAGGCCGCTCTCGCCGTGGATCGCCGGGGCGACCTCGATCGGGCGGAGGATCGGACGCGCGGCACCCGCGGCGAACGGCACGCCGGTGATCCCCGCGATGCGGGCCACGGCCAGGGCGTTCCGCGTCACCTTCGGCAGCGTCTGGTTGCCGACGACGGTGGTGACGGCGAGGAGCTCGATGTCGGGGTTGCCGTGGGCGAGCAGCATCGCGACGGCGTCGTCGTGACCGGGGTCGCAGTCGAGGATGATCTTCTCGGGCTGGCGGGGGGCGTCGGTCACGGTGGTGCTCCACTTCGTCGGGGATACGGGCGTTCGGCCCGGGTGCGGTCCGGGCGGGCCCGAGTGCGGTCCGGGCGAGGGCCCGGTTGTTGGTCAGGGCCTGACGCGCCATGCACGCCGCGTCAAGCGCTTGACATCACACAGCATCAAGCGCTTGACGTCAAGTCGAGCGGGGTCCCGGCACCCGAGTGCAGTGCCCCGCTCGGTAGCATCGACGCCGTGCCCCCGTCCCCGCGAAGTCGCTCCGCCGTGTCCGGACGCGTGACCGCGGCGATGGTCGCAGAACGAGCCGGGACGAGCATCGCGACGGTCTCCCTCGTGGTGAACGGCAAGGACCGCGGCCGTGTCTCCGTGCCGATCGCGACCCGGGTCCGCGATGCCGTCGACGAGCTCGGGTACGTCGTCGACCACGCCGCCAGCTCCCTCGCGCGGGGCAGCGGCGACCTCGTGGTCCTCATCGCGCCCGACCTGTCGAACCCGTTCTTCGCCGAGGTCATCCGCGGCGTCCGGGACACCGTCGGTGACCGGTTCCAGCTCGTGCTGTCGGTCACCGAGCGCGGCGAACAGCCCGTCGACGCGGACGTCCGCCGGTTCGAACGACTCCGACCCGCGGGGATCCTGGTGGACGCACCGGCCGCCGGCGAGTCGATGTCCGCCGGCGTCCCCGTGGTGCTGCTCGACGCTCCGGGAGGCCCCGGGGCCGTCAACTACGACCTGTCCTCCGGCGTCGACGCCCTCGTCGCGCACCTCGCCGCCGCCGGACACCATCGTGTCGGGTACCTCGACGGGACCTCGCGCGCGACGACCTTCGCCGTGCGCCGATCCCTGTTCGACGAGGTCTGCGCTGCGGCGGGCATCACCGTGTCGTCCGTCGTGGCCCAGGCCGACCTGACGATCGACGCCGCCGCGACCGCCGCGGGTGCAGTCGTCGACACCTGGCTCGCCGAGGGCGTCACGGCCGTCGTCGGTGCGGCCGACACCCTGGCGTACGGGGTGCTCCGCGTGGCCGCCGAACGGGGCGTCGCCGTGCCGGGGACCCTGGCGGTCGCCGGGTTCGACGACCTGCCGTCGTCGTCCGTCACCGCACCGGCCCTGACGAGCGTCGCACTCCCGGGCGCCGAACTCGGCCGGGCAGCGGCGCTCCGGCTCCTCGCGATGCTCGACGGGACCGAGGCGCCCGACCCCGCCCTCCCCACGCGGCTGGTCCCCCGCGCGAGCACCGGCGCCTGACGGCCCCGCGCCTGCGTTCCCCGTGCGGCGCGGTTCCGGGCGACAACATCGCTGTCGTACGACATCGACGATGTCGCGCACCCGCAGAGTCAGGCCACGCCCCGACGTCGAACGACAACATCGCTGTCGTACGACGTCGACACTGTCGTTCCGAGTCGGGCGGATGGGAGCGCGGGGAGCGGGGAGGTACGGGCGCGGGGAGCGGGGAGGTACGGGCGCTGGAGCGCGCGCCCGCACCGACGACGGACGGGAGGCCCGGTGCCAGCTGGCACCGGGCCTCCCGTCCGAGCGTGCTCGCGACTACTCGTCGCGCCGCGACTCCGCGGCCTCGGCGGGCGCAGCGCCAACGCCCGCGCCAGCACGGCGGGACCGCTCGAGCTCGTCGGCCTCGGTCCCGCCGACGGCCTCGCCGCGGGCGACCATGCCGGCCACGTCCGCCAGCTGCATCTGCGGGATGAACAGCGCGAGCACGAACGCCACGGCGATGAACGGCAGCAGGTACCAGAACACCGGCGACAGGGAGTCGGCGTACGCGTTGACGATGCCGTCCTGCACGGCCTGGGGCAGCTTCGCGAGCTGCGTCGGGTCGATGCTCGCGCTGGCGGAGGCCGCCTGCGACGCACTGCCACCGGCGCCACGGAAGACGTCGGTCAGCGAGTCGGTCAGGCGCGAGGTGAAGAGCGCGCCGAACACGGCCACGCCGAGGGAGGCCCCGACCTCGCGGAAGTAGTTGTTCGTCGAGGTGGCGGTGCCGACCTGCTCCGGCGGGACGGCGTTCTGCGCCACGAGGACCACGACCTGCATGATGAGGCCGAGCCCGGCGCCGAACACGAACAGGTACACGCAGATCAGCCAGATCGGGGTGCTCGCGGCGAGGGTCGTCATGCCGAGCATCGCGATGCCGACGACGATCGTGCCGATGACCGGGAACGCGCGGTACCGCCCGGTCTTGGTGATGAGCGTGCCGGACACGATGGACGTGCCGATCAGCCCGACCATCATCGGCAGCATCAGCAGACCGGAGACGGCGGCCGAAGTGCCGGACGCCATCTGCAGGAACGTCGGGACGAAGCCGATCGCGGCGAACATGCCGAGGCCGAGCACGAAGCCGATCGCCGTCGCGGTGACGAAGGTGCGGTTGCGGAAGAACGAGAGCGGGATGATCGGGTCCTGCGCCCGCGACTCGACGTACACGAAGAGCGCTGCGGCGACGAGGAAACCAGCGCCCCAGGCCCAGGTCTCCGGCGCATCCCAGCCGTGCTGGCGGTTGCCGCCGAACTCGGTGAAGAAGACCAGGCAGGCCGTGGTGGCCGAGAGCAGCGCGACCCCGAGGACGTCGATCCGCTTCGTGGCCTTCTTGCTCGGCAGCGTCAGGGCGAACCACGCGACGGCGAACGCCGCGATGCCGACCGGGATGTTGATCCAGAACGCCCAGTGCCAGGTCATGTGGTCGACGAAGAACCCGCCGAGCAGCGGACCGCCGACGGCCGACAGCCCGAAGATCGCGCCGAGCGGGCCGAGGTACTTGCCGCGCTGCGAGGCGGGGACGATGTCCGCGATGATCGCCTGCGACAGGATCATCAGACCGCCACCGCCGAGGCCCTGCAGTGCGCGGAACACCACGAACTGCCAGAAGTCGGTCGACATCGCGCACCCGAGGGACGCCAGCGTGAACAGGGCGATCGCCACGAGGAACAGGTTGCGCCGGCCGATGAGGTCACCGAACTTGCCGTAGATCGGCATCACGATGGTCGAGGCGAGCAGGTACCCGGTCGTGATCCAGGCCTGGTGCGCCACGCCACCGAGGTCGCCCACGATCGTCGGCATCGCGGTGGACACGATGGTCTGGTCGAGGCTCGAGAGCAGCATGCCCGCGATGAGCGCGGAGAAGATGATCCAGATGCGCCGCTGCGTCAGCAGGAGTGGCCCGTCGCCGCCCCCGGTGCCGGGACGGGTGCGCTTCGTGCGCGAGGCGGTGGTGCTCATGGGGTGTTCTCCTGGTCGACGGACGCGGACACGGTCGGTCCGGTGGTGATGGCCGCTCGCATGAGGCGGAGGTTGGTGGTGAGCAGCGCGTCGAAGGTCGGCCCGGTGGCCTCGTCGAAGTCGTCGTCGAAGTAGTGCTCGGCGGTCACGCGGAGCAGCCCTGCCGCTGCCTCGGTGACGAGCCGGGCGCGGGGGTCGTCCGACACGGTCCAGCCGAAGCGCTCCCGCACGGCGGCGGTCACCTTCGCGAGCTGGACGTCCGTGGCCGACAGGAACCGTGCGACCAGGGCCGGCTCGCGGTCGAAGACCTTGCGCACCAGGACCTCGTCGGCGCGGTTCAGCCCGACGATCCGCAGCTGCTCGATCGCCAGCGCGACGATCGAGGCGAGCGGGTCGAGCGAGACCGGCACGAGCTGGCCCGCGGCGTAGGCCGTCAGCGTCTCGACGTCGGCGTTCAGCTCGATGCCGAGGACGACGTCCTCCTTCGACGCGAAGTGGTTGAAGAACGTCCGGCGGGAGACCCCGACGGACTCGCACAGCTGCTCGATCGTGAACCCCGTGAGTCCGTGCTCGACGGTCGCGCGACGGGCTTCGGCGACCATGCGTCGACGAAGCACTCGGGTGCGCTCAGCGGTGTTCACCGCACAAGAATTGCACTCGGGACGCCAGAGTGCAATTCACGCCCGGCAACGTCCCAGGGAACCAGAGTTCTAGAGCGCCTTGTCGAAGCAGAACGACCACGGCATCGTCGCGAGGTACGGCTCGTAGACGGGGATCGCGCGCCACCCGGTCTTCTCGTACAGCGCCACGGCGTCGGGCTGCCGGTCGCCGGTCTGCAGGATCAACCGCTCGGCCCCCTGCTCGCGGCCGATCTGCTCGCACTCGTCGAGCAGTTTCGTCGCCGCACCCTTGCCACGCGCCGAGGACAGCACGATGAGGCGCTTCAGTTCGACCTCGTCACGCACTCGACGGATCGCGATGTGCCCGACGGCCTCACCGGACTCGTCGACGGCGAGCACCGAGCTGATCACCGACGACGGGTCCACCGACAGGGCACGGTCACGCTCGGCCGTGACGGCGGGGTCCTCGTCCGCGTTCGCGGAGCCGTACCGCTCGTGCATCTCCTCGTCCATGCGGGCCCGGAGGACGACGGCGCGGGGGTCGTCCCAGAGGACGCGTTCGATCGTGATCACGATCGACCATCTTTCCACGCAGGTACGACACCGAGCGACGCCGGTCGACACCACCGAGCGACGCCACCCGACTCAGCGGCCGAGTGCGCCGATCGGCCCGTCCTCGAGGTCGGCGAGCACCGCGGCCGCGTCGTCGTACACGGCGGCGGCCCCGGCGTTCCGCAGTTCGTCGCCCCCGACGCCACCCGTCATCACCGCGATGCAGGACACCCCCACCTTCGCCGAGGTCTCGACGTCCCACATAGCGTCGCCGATCATGATCGCGTTCGACGGGTCGACGCCGGCACGGTGGAGGGCCACCTGCACGATGTCCGGCGCGGGCTTGGCTTCCTCGACGTCCTCGCCGCTCGTCACGACGCTGATCCACTGCTCGGCGTCGAGCAGTTCGCGCAGCCGGACGAGTTCGTTCTCCGGGGCGCTCGTCGCGAGCACGACCGCGTGTCCGCGGGCCGCGACGGCCTCGAGGAGCTCGCGTGCACCCGGCAGCAGGCGCAGGCGCGGCATGTGCTCGGCGAAGTAGGCGGCCTGGTACTGCTTGGCGGTGTCGCGGTCTTCGTCCGACATGTCCGGCACGAGCTCCTCGAGCAGGCGCGAGGCGTCCATCCCGATCAGTCGGTGGATCCGCCAGGCGTCGACCGACTGCCCGGTCGCCCGGAAGGCACGCCACCACGCGTCCACGTGCGCGTAGTTGGAGTCGACGAGCGTGCCGTCGATGTCGAACAGGACTGCGGTCGAGGGAGCGTCGGTCATCCGTCCAGCGAACTCCCGGAAGCATCACCGCCGACCCAGCGAGCGGGACGACCGACGGGAGGCACGGTGCCAGCTGGCACTGTGCCTCCCGTCCGTCGTGTGGCTGGGTCTCAGGCCCCGCGCACGTCCTGTGCGGACGACTGCGCGTTGTCCTTGACGTCGGACGCGGCGCCCTGCGCCTCGTCCTTCACCGTCTGGGCCGCGTCCTGCGCGGTGCCCTTCAGGTCCTGCGCGTGCTCCTTGGCGGAGTCGCCGAGCTGCGAGCCGACGTCCTTCGCGGTCTCCTTGACCTGGTCGACGAGGGGCGCTGCGCGGTCCTTGAGCTCACCGGCCAGCTCCTCCTCCTTCGACGAGGTCGGGATGAGCGAGGACGCGAGCCACCCGGCACCGAAGGCGATGAGCCCCACGGCGAGCGGGTTGCCCTTGGCCTTCTCGACACCGCGCTGGGCGGCGTCCTTGGCCTGGTCGGTCGCACCGGAGGCGGAGCCCGAGGCGCTGGAACGAGCCGAGTCGGCTGCGCCCATGACGGAGTCGCGGACGCCCTGGAAGCGGCTCTTGACCTTCTCGGTCTGACGGTGTGCGATCGATGACGGGCTCACCTTGTCGGCGAGGGCGTCCACGTCGGACCCGAGGGTCCCCCGTGTCTGCTCGATCTCTGCGCGGATCTCGTCTGGCGTGCTCATGCGTTCCTCCCGGAGTTGGGCTTCAGTGCGTCGGGGATCTCCTTGGCCGTCTCCACGGTCTGGGGAGCGCCCTTGATCTGCTTCATCTGCTTGCGTCCCTGCAGCGCGAGGATGCCGGCGACGATCGCGTAGACGACCGCGATCACGACTGCCGACCACGCGTTGCCGATGAGGTAGCCGAGACCCCACCAGGCGGCGATCGACAGGAACAACAGGGCGAACAGTGCGGTCAGGCCGGCGCCGCCGAACATGCCGGCACCCTTTCCCGCCTTCTTCGCTGACTCGGTGAGCTCGGCCTTCGCCAGCGCCACCTCCTGCCGGAACAGGGTGGAGATGTCGCGCGAGACGTCGGTGAGGAGTTCACCGAGCGGAGTGGTCGCGGCGCGTTCCTCGGGAGTCGGTTCGCCGATCCCGGGGGCACCGGGGGCGGAATGGCTCATACGCCGGCCCCCGTCCCGGTGGTGCCGGTGGTGCCGGGCGTGTGGGTCGAGCCGGTGCCCGTGGCGTCGGCTTCCTTCTCGTGCTTGACCTCGGTGGTGATCGCCTTGGTCAGACGGCCCGCGAGGATGCCCGCGCCGGCGGCCAGGGCGATGAACGCACCGGGACGCTTGGCGGCGAAGGACTTGACCTCGTCGAGGAGGGAGCCCGGGTCGCGGTTCTCGAGGAACCCGGCGGCCGAGGACGCGCGGCCCGACAGGTCGCGGACGACGCGCGAGGCGACACCCTGCTCCTCGTCGTTGTCCGCCATGCGGCCGAGCTGCTCGCCGAGGCTCTTCAGCCCGCTGGCGGCACGCTGCTGCTGCTCGCCGGCCTGCTGCTTGAGGTTCTCGGACGCCTGCCCGTAGAGCTGCTTGGCGTGGTCGGTCGCCTCGGAGGCCACGTTGGCGGCCTGCTCCTTGGCGGTGCCGGCGACGTTCGCGGCCTTCTCCTTGGCGTCACCAGCGACGTCCTGTGCTGCACCCTTGGCCGCGTCGGCCTTGGCCTTGGCGTCAGAGCCGGAGCCGCCGGAGGACGAGCCACCGGAGGAGGGGCCGCCGGAGATGCCGGCGGTGCTGCCCGAGTCGGGCAGGAGGTCGTGGTCCGCGATCGAGCCGGTCGCCGAGCCGGGGGCACCGGCACCGCTGAGGCCGGCGGCCGACGGGGTCGCAGGGAGCTGCTCGCTCGCGGGGACCGCCGAGGAGGTCGAGTCGTCGCCGAGGCCGAGGAGGTCGGCATCGCGCCCGTCCTCGAGCGGGGTGGTGTCCGCCCAGGCGGGCACGGTCACACCGGGGTGGATCTCGTGCCCGTCGGCAGCAGCCGTGCGGTCGTGGATCGGGGTCCCGGAGTCGTTCCCGGGTGGGTTCGTGGTCATGATGAGCCTTCCGGTCGTCCGCCGCGGGCACTGCACCAGCGGCGTGCGTCACAAGGTGGTCGCCGCGTGCTGCTCACGGTCACAGGAAGGTCTCGGAACCGCGTCCAGCGGATGAGCCGGGCGTGCTCAGGACACCGGACGGGACCGCACGTGGGCCCGTTCCCCCTGCGGTCCGTACAGGCAGAGCACCTCGGTCACCTCGTCCGTCACGTTGCCGATCCAGTGCGGCGTGTGGGTGTCGAACTCGGCGACCTCGCCGGGTCCGAGGTCGAGGTCGTGCTCGCCGAGCAGCAGCCGCAGCCGCCCGGACAGGACGTAGAGCCACTCGTAGCCCTCATGGGCCCTGAGCGAGGGCTCCCCGCCCGGCGAGTTCGGCGGGAACAGCTGCTTGAACGAGCGCACGCCGCCGGTCCGTCGGGTGAGCGGCACCACCACCCGGTCGCCGTGCCGCTCGGGCTTCAGGTGCACCCGCGGGTCCCCGGTCCGCGGCGCCCCCACGAGGTCGTCGAGCGGCACCTGGTACGCCTGCGCGAGCGGCAGCAGGAGCTCCAGCGTCGGCTTCCGCTGCCCGGACTCGAGCCGTGAGAGCGTGCTCACCGAGATGCCCGTCCGCTCCGCGAGCGCCGCCAACGTCACGTCCTGTCGCTGCCGGAGCGTGCGCAGGCGCGGGCCGACCCCGTCGACCACCTGTGCCGTCGTCCGCGACTCGCGCTGCGCCTCCTGGTCGTGTCCCATGGCCCCCATGTTGCCAGAGCAGCAATGAAGCTTGCCAGTCGCGCGACCAACGTCGCACCATGTGCGCATGTCCAACACCCACGACGTCATCGTCATCGGCGGCGGAGCCGCCGGCCTCGCCGCAGCACTCATCCTGGGCCGGTCGCGCCGGTCCGTCCTGGTCGTCGACGCCGGCGAACCCCGCAACGCCCGTGCCGAGGGCGTGCACAACTACCTCGGGCAGGAGGGCACCTCACCCACCGACCTGCTCCGCACCGGCCGCGAGGAGGTCGCCCGGTACGGCGTCACCGTCATGGCCGGGAGGCTCGTGGCCGCGACCGCCGGCCCTGTGACGGACGGCGACCCGGTCGGCTTCACCGTCACCCTCGACTCCGGCGAACAGGCGTCTGCCCGACGCATGGTCGTCGCCTCCGGCGCCGTGGACGTCCTGCCGGACGTGCCCGGCCTCGCGGAGCAGTGGGGCCGCGGGGTGGTGCACTGCCCCTTCTGCCACGGGTGGGAGATCCGCGACCGGCGGATCGGCGTCCTGGTCGGGACCCCGTTCGGCGCGCACCACGCGCTGATGTTCCGCGCGCTGAGCGACGACGTGACCGCGTTCGTCATCGATCCCGCGTTCGCCGACGACACCGCCCGAGCCGGTTTCGCAGCCCGAGGGATCAGGGTCGTGGACGCCCGTGTGACCCGGGTCCTCACGGCCGACGGTCGTCTGTCCGGCGTCGAGCTCGACGACGGCTCCGTGGTGGAGCTCGATGCCCTGGCGACGGCGAGCACGGCCGAGGCCCGGGTCGAGGGGCTCGAGGGCCTCGGGCTCGTCGCGGTCGACCAGTTCATGGGTGACCACCGCATCGCCAGCGCCGTTCCGGTCGGACCGACGGGGGCGACCGACGTCCCCGGGGTGTGGGCCGCCGGCAACGTGGCGTCGCCGATGGCCACCGTCATCGCGTCCGCCGCTGCCGGGACGATGGCGGGCGCCGCCGTGCACGGGGACCTCGTGCAGGCGGACCTGGCGGCGGCGCTGGCGTCGGTCGACACCGCGCGGTGAACAGCTCAGGCCACGCGGTAGCCCGCCTGCGCGGCCAGCAGCGGCGCCAGCGTGTACAGCTGGTCCGCGCCGATCGTCGCACCGCGGAAGCCCTCGAGCCGCTCGACCCGGTCGAGGTCGGCGCCCCGCAGGTCCACGTGCTCGATGCGGGTGTTCGACCCCTCGGCGGCGCGGATCCTGGTGCCCTCGAAGGACACGCGCAGCAGTCGGGCGTCGGCGATGTCGAGCTCGTCGATGACGCAGTCGCGGAACACCACGTCGGTCACCGTGGCGCCGCGGAGGTTCACGAACCCGAGCTTCATGCCGACGAACTCGACGCCGTTCAGCCCCGAGTCGTAGAGCTCGGCGGAGCCGATGCGGCCGCCGGAGACCAGGACCTCCCGCCACGAGCTGCTCGATGCCCGGAACACCGGGGTGTCGACGGTCTCGAGCACGCTGTCGTGCACCCGCAGCCCGCGCAGGTCGGCGTCGTCGGCTCGCAGGACGCCGATGACGCACTCCTCGATCTCCAGGTCGGGCAGCCGTTCGCCGCTCAGGTCGAGCGACGCGATCCGACGCCCGTCGATGCGGTCGCCGGTGAGCACGTCGCCCGGTCCTGCGACCCAGTCGGTGAGGTCGGACGGCACGGTCAGCGTGATGCGCGGGGCGTCGGTGCCGGAGGACTTCGCGGAGGGTCGGGCCATGGGACCAGTCTGCCGGTCGCCGCCGACGATGCCCGCGGCCCCAGGCGCTGATCCCCCGGCCGCCACGGCGCTAGCCGCTGAGGGGCGCCGATCCCGGGACGTTCGTCTCGGTCGCGAAGCCGGCCACCAGGTCACGGAGCGCGTCCGTGGCGGTGTGGCGGGCCTCCCACCCGAGTTCCGTGCGCGCACGCTCGGTCGACATGACCGGGACGGACGCGGCGATGTCGATCCACCCGGCATCCGTCGGCTGGAGCCGCAGGCGCCAGGTCAGGGTGACGATCCCGCGGAGCAGGCCGAGCGGGATGCGGACGGCACCGCGCATCCGCAGGACCCGCGCGATGCGGGGCGGCGTGAGCACCGGCTCGGCGGCGATGTTGAACGCGCCGCCCGCTCGACGGTCGATCGTGCGCCAGTAGGCGTCGGCGACGTCGTCCGCGTGCACGGCCTGGAACACGAACGGGTACGGCAGGGGCAGCACGGCCCACTGGATCCACCGGACGGCCCGCATCGGGACCAGTTGGCCGAGGAACAGGCCGCGGATCTCGGCGGCGGCTGCCCGCTGGAAGATCAGTCCGGGGCGCAACCGGGTGAGGACCACCTCGGGGTGCGCGAGGGCGAAGGCGTCCATCGCCCGCTCGTTCTCCGCCTTGTGGATGGCGTACGTGGCGGTGGGGATGCCGTCGGTCGGGAAGGTCTCGTCGACGCGGTGGCGCTTGCCCTCGACGTCGACGCCGCGGTACGCACCGACCGAGGACGCCACGACGACCTGCGGCACCTCGGCGCGGGCGACGGCCTCGAGCACGTTCGCCGTGCCGACGACGTTCGTCCGGTGCTGCGCGGGGATGTCGTGCGTGGGCTGCAGCGCCCACGCCAGGTTGACGACGGCGTCAGCGCCCCGGAACAGGGCGACCAGCTGATCGACCGCGTCCGGGGCCCCGACGTCCACGGCGTGCCAGACGGCGTCGCCGTACGGTGCGGTGTGCACGTCGGGCAGGCGTCGGGCGACCCCGACGACCTGGACGCCCGACTCCGCCGACAGGCGACGGAGCACGGCGGTCCCGACGTTGCCCGTCGCACCGACGACGACGACGCGGGTCACGCCGCGGCCATGGCGGGGTCGAGGACGACCTTCACGCAGTTGTCCTGCTTCTTCTGGAAGACCTCGTACATGTGCGGGGCGTCCTCGAGCGACACGCGGTGCGACGTCAGGTCGAGCGTGCCGAGCGGGTCCGACGGGTCGGAGACGAGCGGCATGATGTCGTCGATCCAGCGCTTCACGTTGCACTGGCCCTCGCGGATGGTGATCTGCTTGTCGAACAGCGTCATCATCGGCATCGGGTCGGCCATGCCGCCGTAGACGCCGCTGAGCGAGACGGTGCCGCCGCGGCGGACCAGGTCGATCGCGGTGTGCACGGCGTCGAGCCGGTCGACACCGGCGGTCTCGATGGCCTTCTGCGCGAGCTTGTCGGGCAGCAGGCCGGCGGCGCGCTGGGCGAACCCGGCGACGGGGTTGCCGTGCGCCTCCATGCCGACGCCGTCGACGACGGCGTCGGGGCCGCGGCCGTCGGTCAGGTCGACGAGCTCGGAGACCAGGTCCTTCGACATGTCGAAGGTCTCGATGCCGTACTTCGCCGCGAGGTCACGACGGACCTGCTCCGGCTCGACGGCGAGCACGCGGTAGCCCAGGTGCTTGCCGATGCGGGCGGCGAACTGCCCGACCGGGCCGAGGCCGAGCACCGCGAGCGTGCCACCCTCGGGCACGTCGGCGTACTGCACGGCCTGCCAGGCGGTCGGCAGGATGTCGCTCATGAAGAGCCAGCGGTCGTCGGGGGTGCCGTCGTCCGGGATCACGATGGGGCCGTAGTCGGCGTGCGGCACTCGGAGGTACTCGGCCTGGCCACCGGGGACCTGGCCGTACATCTTCGTGTACCCGAAGAGCGCGGCACCGCTGCCGTACTCCGTGACCTGGGTGGTCTCGCACTGCGACTGCAGCCCGCGCTTGCACATGTAGCAGTGCCCGCAGGAGATGTTGAAGGGGACGACGACGCGGTCGCCGACCTTGAGGTTCGTGACGGCGGAGCCGACCTCCTCGACGATGCCCATCGGCTCGTGGCCCAGGACGTCGCCCTTGTCGATGTACGGGCCGAGCACGCGGTACAGGTGCAGGTCGGAGCCGCAGATCGCCGTGGAGGTGATCCGCACGATCGCGTCGGTCGGCTCCTGGATGGTCGGGTCGGGAACGGTCTCGACGGACACCTTCTCGGTGCCCTGCCAGGTCAGTGCGCGCATGAGCGCTCCTCTCGTCGCGGGGGTCGAGCCGAGTGGGAGGCACGGCTGACGTCCCCCTCCTGGGTACGCGCCCGTCCCGTGGTGCCCTCCCAGCCCCGTTCCGGACTGCCGGCTCGCGGCGGCGCCGCCCCCCTCCCTCGCAGGCTCGGTCGGCGCGGCCCGCGTGCCGCTGGCGCGTCACTGCTGTGCGGGCCGCGCCAGTCCGGGAGTCAGACGACCGGGTCGGCGAGCGTGGCGGCCAGCACCGCCTGCCACGTCGCGGTGTCCCCCGGGCCGGCGCTGCCGGCCAGCATGACCAGTGCCTTCCAGAGCGACCACCCGCGGCCGCGCGCCCACGTGTCGGTGTCGAGTCGGACCGCGTCGCGGAACACCCGGCGGCCCGTGTGGTCGAGGAACGTCCAGGCGAGCACCAGGTCGCAGGCGGGGTCACCGACGCCGCACGTGCCGAAGTCGATGAGTGCCGACAGCCGGCCGCCGCCGTCGACCAGCAGGTTCGTCGCCGCGACGTCGCCGTGGAACCAGACACCGGGTCCCTGCCAGGTCGAGGCGCACGCCGCTTCCCAGACCTGGCGGCACGCCCGCTGGTCGACCGCGTCGCCGAGGGCCGTGAGGGCGCGCTCGACCTCGTCCGCGTACACGGACGGGTGCGCTCCACGGTCGAAGGAGTGCGGCCCCGGCGCCGGACCGTCTCCGGGCGGCACCGCGCGGAGCTGTCGGAGCGCCTGCCCGACGTCCGCCGCGAGCGCGGACCGGTCGACGTCCACCTGCGCGGCGACGGTCCCCGCGAGCCACCGCCGGACGGACCACGGGAACGGGTAGCCGCCGCCAGGACCACCGAGCGCGACCGGTTCGGGCACCGCGACGTCGAGCAGCGGCGCGAGGTACGGCAGCATCCGCTGCTCCTTCTCCACCGCCGGCACGTACGCGGCGGCGCTCGGCAGGCGGACGCTCAGCTCGTCGCCGAGCCGGTACGTGCGGTTGTCCCAGCCCTGCACGTCGACCTCGTGGACGGGCAGCCCCGACCAGGCGGGGAACTGCTCCGCGACGAGGCGCTCGACGAGGGCGGCGTCGATCGTCGGTCGGTCGGGCACGTCGGTGTGCTGCATGCCCTCATCCTCCTCGTGGACACCGCCTGCGCCTAGGCTCCGAGCATGTCGACCACCGCTGAGCTCCTCACCGCGAACCTGCACGACGTCTTCGGCAACCGGGACGTCGCTGCCCGCCGGGCCGCCATCGAGCGCACCTACGCGCCCGACGTCGTCTTCATCGACCCCGAGGGGTCCGTCACGGGGTGGGACGCCCTCGAGGCCAAGGCCGCCGGGCTCCTCGACCCGACGCCCGGCGCGTTCCAGTTCGCGGAGGAGGGACGCCGCTACGTCTCGGCCACGCACGGTGCGCTGTCGTGGGGGTTCGGTCCCGTCGGCGACCCGGTGGCGCGCGGCGTCGACGTGATCGAGGTCCGTGACGGCCGCATCGTCACGCTGACGACGATCCTCGCCGAGGGCCAGTCCTCGTAGGTCAGCCGGAGCACCCCAGCCCGGCGGTCCGACCCGACGGCTCAGCTCGCGCGGCCCTCGCGCAGCCGGTCGCGGGTGGGCGGCGGCAGGTGCTCGGTCGCCGTCTCCAGGGCGCCCCGGGTCAGGGAACGCCCCTGCTGCTCGAGGAACACCACGAGCGCCGGCTCCGACGCCCGCTTCCCGACCTCGCGGAGCACCCAGCCGAGGGCGCTCTGCACGGTCTCGCCACGTTCCCGGACGACCCGGCCGGCGATCGCGAGCGGCACCTCGGCGTCGCCCTGCTTGACGAACGCCAGGGTCGCCACGACCGCGATCCGCCGGACCCAGGCAACGTCGGACTTCACGAGCGCGAACAGCGGCCCGGTCGACCCGCCGACCAACGGCGCGCCCACGAGCTCCTCGGCGGCGATGTCGACCAGGTCCGCGCGGTCGAGCCGTTCCGCCCGTGCCGCCGCCAGGTACTCGTCCGTCAGCTCCGGGTCCGGCCGCTCCCGCATCGCCTGCACGAGCAGCACGACCGCGAGCAGGCGTGCGCCGGTGTCCTCGCTCCAGAGCAGTGCGGAGCGCTCACCCTCGTCGAGGTCGGCGAACCGCCGGGCGACACGACGTGCAGCGGCGGCGTCCCCCTCGGTCCGCGCGAAGGCGACCAGGACGTCCTCGGCGGTGGCGCGGGAGGTCATCGTGTCGAGCTTACGGTCGGCGCCGAGAGGCCGTCTCCACCTCAGGCGACGGAGCGGGCGACGGCGCCGCGGACCGCCTCCGCGTGCTCGTCGATGCCGTCCAGGGACTCGATCGCGTGCTTGGTCTCGACCTCGTCGTCGTCGAAGAGCCCGAGGTACTTCTGCTTCTTGCCGTTGAACCACAGGCGCGCGATGGGCTTGCGGTTGTCGTCGTCGAGCAGGACGGCGAAGTACGACTTCTGGTCGCGGTGGGCGATGCGCTCGGGCTTCACCTGATCGGTCAGGAGGCTCGACGTCGCAATGGCCGCGCGGTGACATGTCAGTTGACCGGTCCCGCTCGATGCGCTACCGTCGAGCCACCCCCCGGGGTGCCCTGGTGGCTAACCGGCGCGAAGCCCCTCTCCTCGGAGAGGGGCTTCTGTACGTCTCCACTTCGCCGGACATGAGAACCCGCCGGCGCCGTCAGCCAGACGCCGCGGGAACTGGCTGGCGACGACCGCACCAGGTCGGATGTGACGGACGTGCTCCGGTCGGAGGTCGAGCAGGCTCCGAGCCGCCGGAGCGCTCGTCGGGACGATGAGCCCGATCTCCGCACCAGCCCGCTCCCGGACGAGCCGCAGCGCGTCCACGAAGTCCGAGTCGTTCGACAGCAGGAAGTACACGTCGCGATGCCGTCCATCGCATCGCAGACCATGTGCGCCGCCAGGCTCACGTCCGTCCCCTTCTCCTCGATCTTGCGCACGCGGACGCGCTTCGGCTCGCCCGTTTCGTCGAACTCGAGCGGCGACACGGCCATCCAGCGCTTGTCCGCGCGGAACGTGCCGAAGTGCAACGACACCGTCTGGAGGGTGCCGAGTGCCCGGAGGTAGGCCTCCTGGTTCTGCGGGGCTCGCGGGTCCTTCCCCTCGACGTGGCGTACCCGTGCGGTGAAGTACCGGATCTGCCGCACGTCGAACGTCGGGAGCAGTCGTCGGCAGAGCTGTTCGAGGTCGAGCCACTTGCGGTCGTCATGGCCCTGCAACGCCCGACGGAACAGGTTGAACCCGTCGACGTACACGACCGCGTTCGGACGCGGCCGTGATGGCGGGAGGCAGGGCATCCCGCCATGCTCGGACGCCGACTGACCCGCGAGCCGCCCGACCGGCGAGCTGTGGAGAGCGCCGACCGTCCACAGTGCGATGCCGTGCACGCGGGTGCGACGACCGGCCGTGGTTGTATGCAAGGAGCCCCGCCCCCGAGCACCGGAAAGCAGCGTCATGAGCCACAACCCCGCGTTCGTCGCACCGAGCGCCGACACGACCCGGCCGGACCTGCTGGGCACGTTCGGGATGGCCGCGTCGACGCACTGGATCGCGACCGCCACCGCACAGTCCGTCCTGGAGCGCGGCGGCAACGCCTTCGACGCCGCCGTCGCCGGCGCGTTCGTCCTGCACGTCGTGGAACCGCACCTGAACGGCCCCGGGGGCGACATGACGGCGGTCTTCGCGACCGCGGGCGACCCGACACCCATTGTCCTGTCCGGTCAGGGTCCGGCACCCGCCGGCGCGACCCCGGAGCACTTCCGCGCCGAGGGCCTCGACCTGGTCCCCGGCGCCGGGGCACTCGCCGCGGCCGTCCCGGGCGCCGTCGACGCCTGGCTCCTGCTGCTCCGCGACCACGGCACGTGGGAGCTCGCCGACGTCCTCGCGCCGGCCGTCGGCTACGCCCGCGACGGCCACCCGGTCGCGCCGCGCGTGGCCGCGACGATCGCGACGGTGCAGAGCCTGTTCCGCGACCACTGGCCGTCCTCCGCCGACCGGTGGATGCCGGGAGGCTCGTTGCCGGTCGCCGGGGACGTCGTCCGGAACGAGACGTGGGCGAGCGTCCTCGACCGCCTCGTCGACGCCGGTACCGGTCATGACGACGCCGGTCGCGACGACGGCCGAGTCCGCCGCATCGACGCCGCCCGGGACGCGTGGGCGACCGGGTTCGTGGCCGAGGCGATCGACCGCTTCGTGCGGACCCCACACCGTCACGCCTCGGGCACCGACCACGCCGGGGTCATCCGCGCCGACGACCTCGCCGCGTTCCGGGCCTCGTTCGAACCGGCGACGACGGCCGAGTTCCGCGGCTGCACGATCGCGAAGACCGGACCGTGGGGACAGGGGCCGGCGCTGCTCCAGACGCTGCGGCTGCTCGACCCGCTCGACGACGCCCTGCTCGACCCGTCCACCGTCGCCGGTGCGCACACGATCGTCGAGGCGCAGAAGCTCGCCATCGCCGACCGCGAGGCGTACTACGGCGACGGCGACGTCCCGATGGCCGAGCTGCTCTCCGACGCGTACTCGGACGAGCGCCGCGCCCTCATCGGCGAGCGCGCCTCGCACGAGCTCCGTCCGGGGTCGGTGTCCGTCGCCGCCGGGGCGCTCCCGCCGCTCCGCGAGACGTACACACCGAGGGGCGAACCCGTCGCCGGCGTCGGAGAGCCGACCGTGCCGGGTGCCCGTGGGACCGCGGTCGCTGCCCCCGCGGAGGACGACCCCCTGACCGAGGACCGCGGCGAGCCGATCGTGATGGAGACGGGCGAGACGCGCGGCGACACGGTCCACATCGACGTCGTCGACCGCTGGGGCAACATCGTCAGTGCCACCCCGTCCGGCGGCTGGCTGCAGTCCTCGCCGACGGTCCCGGAGCTCGGCTTCTGCCTCGGCACCCGCCTGCAGATGGTCTGGCTCGAGGAGGGCACCGCGTCGACGCTGCGCCCCGGCCAGCGTCCGCGGACGACCCTCACGCCGACCCTGGTGCTCCGCGACGGCGCACCCGTCATGGCGCTCGGCTCCCCGGGTGGCGACCAACAGGACCAGTGGCAGCTGCTGTTCCTGCTCCGCACCGTCGTCGGCGGGTACAGCCCGCAGCAGGCCATCGACGCCCCCGCGCTGCACACGACGTCGTTCCCGGGCTCGTTCTGGCCGCGCACGTGGACGCCCGGCGGGCTGGTGGTCGAGGACCGCCTCGGCGACGAGGTGATCGCCGGCCTCGAGGCGCTCGGCCACGTCGTCACCCGCGCCGGTGACTGGTCGCTCGGCCGCCTGTCCTGCGTGACGCGGGACCCCTCCACCGGCGTCCTCGGCGCCGCCGCCAACCCGAGAGGAGCCCAGGGACATGCCACGGGACGCTGACGCACCGATGACCGACCGGACGACGACCGACGGACGCGAGCCGAGCCTCCCGGCCGCCCCCGGTGACCCCCTGCTCGCCGTGCGTGACCTGCGCGGCGCGCGGCTCTGGCCCGAGCACCGACGGACGCTGTCCGCGATCGACGCCGGGGACGTGGACGCCGCAGCGGCCATGATGGCGTCGCACGTCCGGCAGAGCCGCGTCGGCTACGCGGCCCGGTCGTCGGACCGGGCCAGCGCGGTCGTCACCGGAAGTGCAGGATCCCCAGCGGGTCCTTGAGCGTGCCGTTCACACGGGTCTCGACGTGCACGTGCGGGCCCGTCGACTGCCCGGTGTTGCCGGACTTGCCGATCTCCTTGCCGACGGACACGACCTGCCCCTTCGTCACCTCGATCTCGCTGAGGTGCGCCGTGAGGACGGTGGTCAGCCCGTAGGTGACGACGATGTAGTTGCCGTAGCTCGCGTTCCCGCGGACGACGGTCGTCACGGTGCCCTTGCCGGAGGAGTACACCGGGGTGCCCACCTTCACGGGCGCGTCGGTCCCCTGGTGGTAGCGCGGGGTGTGGCCGGCGCCGCGGTCGTCGCCGTACTTGCCGCTGATCGCCGTGCCGTTGACCGGCCAGAGCAGGCCGGTGACCGCTCGCGTCGACCAGGTGCGGGTGTCGGACCCGCCGTAGAGCACCACGTTCGAGTCCACCTGGACCATGAGCTGGCCGGCACCCTTGCCGGACGTGCGTGACGACCAGAGCGCCGAGCGACCGTCGGCCGCGTAGACCACGAGGTTGCCGTCGGGCTGCAGCGCCGCGTACGCACCCGGCCGACCGAAGGTCTGCGAGGACCAGACGGCCGCACCGTTGACGTACTGCACCAGGTTGCCGTCGGCCTGCATCGTCAGCGTCTGCTGGCGACCGGCTCCGGCACGGAGGACGGTGCCGGGCGCGATGACCGTGCCCGGCAGGATGCGGTCCTGGTACGTCGCGATCCGCCAGATCATCCCCATCGAGGTGTTCCGCATCCGGAGCTCGCCGTCGGGGCGGACGCCGAAGTCCTTCGTGACCCCGCTGCCGGACCCCCACTGCGCGATCAGGCGTCCACTGCGCACGATGGAGAGCAGGCCGTCCTTCTGCACGACCGCGACCGCGCCGGGCTGGTTCGCCGTGTTCGACGCCCACAGCACGCGGTTCCCGATGCCGTACTCGACCAGGTTGCCGTCGCCCTGCATCACCAGGCGGAACTGCCCGTTGCGCGAGGTGATGCTGTCGTTGACCTGCAGCGTGCTGCCGGCCTTGATGGTGTCCTTGTACGTCGTGGCGCTGGCCGGAGCCGCGAGTCCGACGATGCCCGCCATCACGACGGCCGTGGCCACGGTGATCGCCGCGAGCCTGGTCCGGATGGTGGTCCTGGTCGTGGTGGTGCTGCTGCGCATGTGTCCCCTGTCGACGACCCGCCGAGTGCGAGCCGAACGCGACCCACCCTGAGAGCCGCCGAACGATGGTCGCAAGCTCGACGCCCGAGGTACAGCCCCCAGGGCGGGGGCTGTCCCTCGTGGGCGACACGTGCTGTCGAGCGTGCCACACCGACGGCGCGCACCACGAACGGAGTCTGCGTCTTCACCGAGAGCGGGTTGCGAGAACGTGCGTTCTCCGATTGACTCGGCTCTGGCGGGTCCGTTCGGTCCCTCCCCCACGACGAAAGGACTGGCATGCCCACGCGCACCGCTCGCACCGCCTGGAACGGCGGACTGAACGACGGCTCCGGCCAGGTCGAACTCTCCAGCTCCAAGGTCGGCACCTACGACGTCTCCTTCCCGAAGCGCGCCGCCGAGGACGCCGACGGCACCACCAGCCCCGAGGAGCTCATCGCCGCAGCACACTCCGCCTGCTACGCGATGCAGTTCTCGGCCGTCCTCGGCGAGGTCGGCGGCACCGTCGAGGCCCTCGACGTCAAGGCCGACGTCTCGCTCGGCCCGGACAGCGCCGGCGGGTTCAAGCTCACCGGGATCGTCCTGACGGTCAACGGCGAGATCTCCGGGGTCGACGAGGCCACCTTCCAGAAGGCAGCGCAGGACGCCAAGGCGACCTGCCCCGTCAGCAAGGCCCTCACCGGCGTCGAGATCACGCTGAACGCGACGCTCGAGCAGTAGTCGTCACCACCCCTGCAGACGGGAGGCTCGGTGCCAGCCGGCACCGGGCCTCCCGTCTGTCACGGGCCGGTCCCGGCGGCTACGCTCCTGTCCGTGAGCGGACCGCGGCAGACCTGGACACTCGTCGCACTGTGGCTCGGCCTGGTGACCGCGGTCGTCGGGACCGTCGTGGCCGTCACCGGCCGCCGGCCGCAGACCGGGTGGTTCGCCTCCGCGCCACTGGCCCACGCCGCGATCCTCCCGCCGACCAACTGGCAGGTCGTGATCGGGGTGGCCATCGCCGTCCTCGGCGCGGTCGTCGCCGCCTTCGCGGCCGGCCGACTCAGCGTCCGCCGGCGACGCTGACGCGACCGGACACCGCAGCGCGTCCAGCGGACGTGCGGACTCGCGTCCGTCGGCCAGGCACAATGGCGTGATGCCCGACCCGCTCCACCCTGCTCCCCGGACGGGCCGCCCTCCGCGTCCTCCGCACCGCCCCCGTGCCAGGAGCGTCGCGCAGCACGACCTCCGCGACATCCGTGCCCGGCTCCGTGGCTCGATCTACGAGCACGTCGAACCGGACCGCCAGGCCGCAGCGCAGTACACGGCCGTGCAGATCGTCGACTTCTGCCTCGACGTCGCCGAGGTGATGCTGGCGTCCGGCGCCGACACCAGGAGCGTCGAGATCGCGCTGGTCGCCGTCGCGACGAAGTGGAACCTCGCGCCGCTGGAGCTCGACTTCACCGGCAGCTCCGTGACGATCCAGTACGCACCGTCCGACGGCCCGGTGCTCGTCAAGATGCGCACCGTGCGCTCCGACGGCTCCGACCTGAACCGGCTGGCGTGGGCGAACCAGATCGTGGACGACGTCATCCACGACGAGCGCGACATGACCTCGGCCGTGAGCGCGCTCGTCGCCGTGCTGCGGATGCCCTCCCGGTGGCCCACGTGGATCGCGGACGTGGGGCTGTCGATCCTCGGGACCTCGATCGCGATGCAGGCCGGTGGTGGCTGGCGCGCCGGCGTGGGGGCGTTCGTCCTGATGCTCGGCATCATCGTCTCCGGGCGGTGGCTGACGGGCCGGGGATACCCGCAGTTCTTCGTGTCCGGGGCACAGGGCGCGGTCGCGTCGGTGATCGGCACGCTCGCGATCGGCGCCGGGGTCCTGCAGCCGACGGGTGCCGCCACGATGGTCGCGGCGCTCGTGGTGCTCCTGCTGCCGCACGTGTCGCTCGTGACCTGGGCGCAGGACGCGATCTCCGGCTTCCGGGCGATGGCCGTCGCCCGCGCGTTCTACATCGGGCTGGTCATCGCCGCGATCGTCGTGGGGGTGCCGGCGGGCATCGCGATGACGAAGTGGCTGCACCTCGAGGTGGACCCGTCGGGCATCGTCACGCAGACCCTGCCGCTGTGGGCGTCACTGTCGCTGACCGTCGTGTCGGCCGCGGCGAACTGCTTCGTGCAGCAGGCGAGCGCGCGGGTGATCCCGGTCGCCGTGGTCTTCTCGGTGGCGGCAGCCGCGGCGCTGTGGGGGCTCCGCCAGCTCGGGCTGCCGCTGCTCGGAGCGACCTTCGTTGCCGCGGTCCTGCTCGGCGTGCTGTCGACGTACGCGGCGGTCCGGATGCGGACGGCCGTCTCCGCGATCTCCGTGCCGGCGTTCTGCGGGGCGCTGCTGCCCGGTGTCGCCGTGTCCAACGCCCTGCTGAACTTCATGTCCGGCACGTCGAGCGCCGCGCTCGACTTCGTCGCGGCGGTGTCCGTCGCGCTCGGCATCGGCGCCGGCCTCGTGCTCGGGTCGCTCTTCGCCACGCCGGGCGCACGGCGGGCACTGCGGCGGTCGCGGCGGGTGCACGTGCAGTCGGTGCACAGCGACACCACGGCGATCCGGGTGCTCCGGGACACGGGCTACGACCCCGGGAACGGGACGGTCCCCCGGGGGTCCCGGACGCCCTGACAGCGGACGACGGGACCGACGGAGGACCGGCCGTGGGGTGACGCTCGGCGTCAGTCCGTCTCGGACACGGCCTTCGACACTGCCGTCGGGCCGTCGTACTCCTGGTCCGGGATCTGCTTGAGGGCGTCGAGGACGTTGTCGTCCGCGCCCTCCTCCTCGGCCGTCGTGACGATGTCGTCCTTCGACGCCGGGTAGTCGATACCGCTCAGGAACTTCTGGACCTGGATCGGGTTCGGTGCTGCCATGACGGCTCCTTCCGTTGGAGGTCCCGTCGTACCCGGCGCACCCTCGTCACGCTGCCAGCAGCGCGTCCTCCGGCCAGTGACACGTGCCGCGGCCAGTGGCCTCGGGTCAGATGTCCCAGCCGTCGTCGGCCCAGGTCGACAGGCGGCGGGCGGCCTGGGGCTCGTACCGTTCCATCCACCCGCGCTCGAGCCGCGCCACCGAGCGGTCGAACGCCGGCACCAGGTCGAGGTCGGCGCGCAGCAGGGCCTGCAGCTGCAGCCCCTCGTACAGCGCGATGAGCTGTTCCGCCCCGCGGCGCGGGTCCATCGTGTGCGGTGCACGCCCGACGGCGATGTCGTGCTCGAGCCCGCGCTTGATCTGCAGGAAGAAGAGCTGGTAGCGGGAGCGGAGGTACGTGGACATCGGGTGCGCGGGGTTGCCGGCGACCGAGAGCAGCGCCACGAGCAGGCGCATGAGTGCCGGGTCCTCGGCGTTCGAGGCGACGATGGCGCGGAGGAGCTCGACGGTCGTGCCGTTGCGTCCGACGTCCTGGGTGACGTCGTCCATCCGCGTGCCGTTCCAGCGGTCGAGCGCGGCGAGGACCAGGCCGTCCCACGACGGGAAGTGCTGGTGCAGCTCGTACACGCTGATCGCGAGCCGGTCGGCCACGTCCTCGGGACGGGCCTCGTGGAAGGGCACGTCCCGGAGCAGGTCGACGGTGGCACCCACGATCGTGATCCGCAGGTGCAGGGTCGCGGCCGCGGCGGCTGCTGCCGCGGTGTCCGCGCTGGTGTCTTCGAGCATCGTGCCCTCCGTCGATCCGGGACGCCGAGCCGACGTCGTCGTGGCGCGTGTCCGATCCGCGGACGTCCTGTCCGCATGGCCGTCCCAGGACGGGCGGCTGGGCAAGTCAACCGCGTTCCGGCGCCGAGCAGCATCCCCGGTCCGGGGGGCGTGCGGAAGGGGGACAGTGCCGTACACGCCCCCGTCGCGGTCCTGGCGGGTCCCCGGCCGGTTGTGTGACCATGCCGCCATGACCCCGAACGACCCCATCGCCCAGGGACTGGCCACCATGGCGTCCGCCGGCTTCGAGTTCGGCGGCGACACCGACCAGGTCGCGCACGACGTCCGCACCATGTGGGAGCAGCTCGGCCGGCCGCACGGCGCGTTCGACGCCGCCGCACACGCGATCGCCGTGCTGCCACAGCGGCCCGAGGTGCCCGTCGCCGACCAGGCACGCCGCCGGGAACTCGAGCGGGCGTTCGGGATCAACCCCGTCGAGATCGAGCTGGCCGCCGCGATGTCGGCCCGCGAACTGCTCGAGGCCATGGCGAGGAGCTGCGGCGTCTCGGGCTGAGCCGGTCACGCACCGTCGGACCCCACTTGCGGGACGGCAGGAAGGTTAGGCTACCCTTACTGCGTGGTCGATCTCCGAGCTGATGCCGTCACCGTGGCCTACCAGGGTGACCCGGTCGTGCACGGGGCGTCGCTGGAGCTCGTCGCCGGCCGCGTGACGGCCCTCGTCGGACCGAACGGTTCGGGGAAGTCCACGCTGCTGCGGACGATCGCACGACTGCAGGCAGCGCGGAGCGGCTCGGTGGCCCTGCACGACGGGACGACCGAGGCGCCCGTCGACGGCCTCGCGCTCTCGCCGAAGGCCTTCGCCCAGCGCGTCGCACTCCTCACCCAGGGCCGACCGACCCCCGGGGGCCTCCGCATCCGCGACGTGGTCGCGTTCGGCCGCCACCCGTACCGCTCACGCTTCGGCGGGTCCGACCCCGACGGCGCGGCGGTCGTCGAGCACGCCCTCGACGTCACCGGCCTGCGCGACCTCGCCGACCGGCACGTCGACCAGCTCTCCGGTGGGCAGCTGCAGCGTGTCTGGCTGGCGAGCTGCCTGGCGCAGGAGACCGGCGTGCTGCTGCTCGACGAGCCGACCACCTACCTCGACCTCCGCTACCAGGTGGAGCTCCTCGACCTGGTCCGCGACCTGGCCGACGAACGGCACATCGCCGTCGGCGTGGTCCTGCACGACCTCGACCAGGCCGCAGCCGTCGCCGACCGCGTCGTCCTGCTCGAGGCCGGGGTCGTCGTCGCGGACGGCACCCCCACCGAGGTCTTCACCTCCGACGGACTCTCGGCCGTGTACGGCATCCGGATCGACGTCGACCACGACCCCTCCACCGGACGCCTGCGCACCCGCGCCGTCGGCCGACACCACACCCGCACCGAAAGGCTCCACAGCAGCTCATGAAGCGCCTCCTCACCGCCACCGCCGTCGCCGTCACCCTCGCGGTCGGCCTGACCGCCTGCGGCACGACCCAGTCGGCGACCGACACCACCTCCTCGGCGTCGAGGATCACCGTCACCGACGCCACGGGCACGAAGGTGACGCTCGACGGCCCCGCGGAGAAGGTCGTGGGGACCGAGTGGAACGTGGTCGAGGACCTCGAGACCCTCGGTGTCGCACCGGCCGGGGTGGCCGACGTCAAGGGCTACTCGGCGTGGGACTCCGCCGTGCCGCTCACGGGCGACCCGAAGGACATCGGCACGCGCGGTGAGCCGAGCACGGACACCATCGCCTCGATCGCGCCCGACCTCATCGTGGCGACGACCTCGCTCAAGTCCTCGGTCATCACGCAGCTGCGGAAGATCGCGCCGACCCTCGTGGTGGAGTCCGCCGAGGGCACCGACCAGCTCGCGAACATGCGGAAGACGCTCGACCTCATCGCGACGGCGACCGGCACCACCGCGAAGGCGACGACGGTGTGGAAGGGCTTCGAGTCGAAGCTCGCGGACGCGAAGCAGGAGCTCGACGACGCGGGCAAGGCCGGGACGAAGGTGGCCTTCGCCGACGCGTACGTGCTCTCGAACCAGGTGACGATCCGCCCGTTCACGAAGACCTCGGCGATCGGCGCCGTGAACACCGCCCTCGGCCTCGAGAACGCGTGGACGATCACCGGCGACCCGGCGTACGGCCTCGGCTCGACCGATGTCGAGGGCCTCACCGCGCTGCCCGACGACACCACGTTCCTGTACATCGGCAACGACGTGGACGGCGACGACGTCTTCGCGGAGACCCTGGCGTCGAACGACGTGTGGAAGTCGCTGCCGTTCGTCGAGCGAGGCGCCGTCCACCGTCTGGACGACGGCATCTGGATGTTCGGCGGCCCCGGTTCGATGGAGGCGTACGTCGACGCCGCCGTCGCCGCGATCACGAAGTAGCGGGTGGTCGACACCGCGGCGCGGGTCCGCGCCGGTCGTCCGGCACGTGCTCGGACACGACGCGTCTCCCTCGGCGTCGCGCTGCTGCTCGGTGGACTCGTCGTGGTCGCGCTCCTCGCCGCGATCGAGGTCACGCAGGGCACGGCGGACGTCGGGGCCGGTGCGCTGTGGAAGGCCGTCACGGGCAACGCCGACCGCGCTGACGCCTCGGTGGTCGTCGCCTCCCGCCTGCCGCGGATGGTCGCCGGGCTCCTGGTCGGGGTGGCCCTCGGCGTCGCCGGCGCCGCGATGCAGGCCGTCACCAGGAACGTGCTCGCGTCGCCGGACACGCTGGCCGTCAACGCCGGTGCCTACCTCGCGCTCGGGCTGGGGTCCGTCTCCGGCATCGGGTTCGGGGTCCTGGCACAGTCGGGCCTCGCGTTCCTCGGCGGTCTCGGTGCCGCGGCGGTCGTGCTCGCGCTCTCGGGCCTCGGCAGCGGGACCGTCCGGCTGGTGCTCGCCGGGTCGGCCCTCGCTCTCGGCCTCGGTGCGGTGACCAACGCCCTGGTCCTGCTGTTCCCCCAGGAGACGCAGGGGATGTACGCGTGGAGCCAGGGCGGCATCGCGCAGAACGGCTTCGGCGGCCTCGTGCCGATGCTGCCGTTCCTGGCGGTCGGCGTCGCCGGGTTCGTCGTCGTGTCCCGCCGGGTCGACGCCCTGGCGCTCGGCGACGACACCGCCCGTGGCCTCGGCGTCCCCGTGCACGGCACCCGGGTCGTCGCGATCGTGCTCGCCGTGGTGCTGTCGGCAGCGGCCGTCACCATCGCCGGCCCGATCGGCTTCGTCGGCCTCTCCGCCCCCGCGCTCGTCCGGCCCCTCGCCCGACGCTTCCCGACCCTGCACCGGTCGTGGGCGGCGTTCCCGGTCGCCGGGCTCGTCGGCGCCGGCATCGTGCTCGCGTCCGACGTCCTGCTCCGCGCGGTGGTGCGCGGAGACGCGGCGACCGCGGTGCCGACCGGTGTCGTGACGAGCGTCGTCGGCGCGGTGTTCCTGGTCGTGATGGCCCTCCGCACGCGCGACGCCGGCCAGTCCGGGCAGCTCGAGGGGGCCCGCACGCCGGGTCGGTGGACCGTGCCCGTGGTGATCGGCTCGCTCGTCGTGGTCCTGGTCGGGGTGGTCGTGGCGTCGGTGCTGCTCGGCGACGCGAAGCTGCTCCTCGGCGACGTGACGAACTGGCTCACCGGCCGGGCGAACCAGGCCATCGCGTTCATCCTCGACACCCGGGTCCCGCGGGTGCTGGCCGCACTGCTCGCCGGAGCGGCCCTCGCGCTGGCCGGCACGGTCGTGCAGGCCGTCACACGGAACCCGTTGGCCGACCCCGGCGTCCTCGGGGTCTCGAGCGGCGCGGGCCTCGGCGCCGTCGTCGTCGTGACCGCGGTGCCCGTCGTCGGGACCTGGACCACGGCGGGCGGGGCGTTCCTCGGCGCAGCCGTCGCCGCCGCGATCGTGTTCGGTCTCGCTGCCCGCGGTGGCTTCCGCCAGGACCGCCTCGTGCTCGTCGGCATCGGCGTCTCGTCCGGGCTCACCGCGATGATCAGCCTGGTGATCGTCCTGACCGACCCGTTCAACGCCACGAAGGCGTTGACGTGGCTCTCCGGTTCGACCTACGGCCGCACGTGGACGGACTGTCTGCCGGTCGCCGTCGTCCTGGTGGTGTCGCTCGCGGTGGTCGTCGCCCGACGCCGCGAACTCGACCTCGTCTCCCTCGACGAGGACACCCCGCGCCTGCTCGGCGTCCGGCTCTCGCGCACCCGGGCCGGCTTCCTCGCGGTGTCGGTGCTGCTCACCGCGACGGCGATCGCCGCGGTCGGGACGATCGGCTTCGTGGGACTCGTCGCACCGCACGCCGCCCGGGCCCTCGTCGGTCGGAAGCACGCCGCGGTGGTGCCGGTGGCCGTGCTGCTCGGGGCGGTGCTCGTCTGCGTCGGCGACGTCGTCGGGCGGACCGTCATCGCACCGGCGCAGCTCGGCGCGGGGATCCTCACCGCCGTCATCGGCACGCCGTACTTCATCTGGCTGCTGGTCCGCACGCCCCGCTGAGCGCCGCGGCACCAGCGCGCCGCGCCCGCGCCGCGTCCGCGCCCGCGCCGCGCCCGCTGGCCCGGAACGCGGATGGTGCGAGGTTCCCCTCACCGTGCGGGCACAGGACCCAGCACGGCGAGCGGAACCCCGCACCATCCGACGACAGCCGCTGCGGCAGGCCTCAGGCCGCCGGAGCGCAGCCGCTACGGCGTCGGCATGCCGCCGTCGACGTGGAGCGTCTCCCCGACGACGTACGACGACTCGCCGCTCGCCAGGAACACGTAGGCCGGCGCGAGCTCGGCGGGCTGGCCCCAACGGCCGAGGTAGGTCTGCTCACCCGCGGACGGCAGCGCCTCCGGCGGCTGACCACCGGCCGGCTGCAGCGGCGTCCAGATCGGGCCCGGTGCGACGGCGTTCACGCGGATGCCCTTCGGCGCGAGCTGCGCGGCGAGGCCCTTCGCGAGGTTGTTCACGGTGGCCTTCGTGGCCGCGTAGTGCACCAGGTGCGGCGACGGCGCGTAGGCCTGGATCGAGGTCGTGTTGATGATCGTCGAACCCGGCTTGAGGTGCGGGACGGCGGCCTTCGTGATGCGGAAGGTGCCGTAGACGTTCGTCTTGAAGGTCTCGTCGAACTCGTCGTCCGAGATCTTCGTGATGTCGTCGACGTTCTGCTGCTTGCCGGCGTTGTTCACCAGGATGTCGAGCCCACCGAGCTCCTGCACGGCGGTCGCGACGAGCTGCTCGCAGAACTCGAGGGACGTGATGTCACCCGGGATCGCGACGGCCTTGCGGCCGGCTGCCTCGATGAGCGAGACGATGCGGTCGGCGTCCTCCTGCTCCTCGGGCAGGTAGCCGATGGCCACGTCGGCACCCTCGCGGGCGTAGGCGATCGCGACGGCGGCGCCGATGCCGGAGTCACCGCCGGTGATGAGCGCCTTGCGGCCCTCGAGTCGGCCCGAGCCGCGGTAGGTGTCCTCGCCGTGGTCGGCCGGGACGTTCTGCGCCATCTCCGCGTCCGTGCCGGCACCCTTGAGGTACTGCTCGTCGGGCGTCTTGTCGGCGTAGAGCTTCGTCGGGTCCTGCATCGTGTACTGGTCGATCTGCTGGTCCGTCATGTCCCTCACGGTACGCAGCGGGGTCACCGCACCGCCCAGGAGGCTGTCCCCCGGTTGCGCACACCGGCCACGGTCCGTCAGGCGCGCGCCGTCACGACCGGTCGCCGAGCACCGCGCGTCCTCCGGCGGACCCGTCGGTGACGTCCCCGGCGCTGCCGTGGCCCGACGCCATCGCCGCCAGGAGGCGGACCTTGTCGGCGCTCTCGCCGTCCGCGTCCGGGTGGTAGAGGACGAACAGCAGTCCGTCCACCGGGAACTTCTCGCGGTGCATCCGCATGGTCCCGAGCGACGGGTGGTGGACGACGGTCGAGTTCCCGGCGAGACGGCGGACGTCCTGCCGGGCCCAGAGTGCCCGGAACCGCGCACTGGCCATCGACAGCTCCCCGACGACCTCGACCGCCCGGGTGTCGGTGACGTCGTCGCCGACCGTGTGCCGGAAGGACGCGACCGCGTCGGCCGTCGCGGTCTCCCAGTCGTCGTGGAACTCGCGTTCCTCGGCGTCGAGGAGCAGCGACCGCAACCGGTTCTCCCCCGGGGTCAGGCGCGGCGAGAACGCCGTCGCGATCGCGTTCGCGGCCAGCACGTCGAAGTGGCGTCCCTCGACGAACGCCGGCAGCTCGAGCGTGTCGAGCAGCTGGTGCAGCCGTGCCGGCACGCGTTCGGCCGGGCGGCGACGCCGTGGCGACGGGCGGCTCGCTCCGAGACCGAGGAGGAACTCGGTCTCCACGTCGTCGAGCTGCAGCACCCGTGCCAGGGACTCGAGCACCTGCGCCGACGGGTTGCTGTCCCGCCCGCGTTCGAGTCGCAGGTAGTAGTCGAGGCTGATCCCGGCGAGCAGCGCCACCTCCTCGCGCCGGAGTCCCGTGACCCGCCGGTTCCCACCGGGGGCGAGTCCGACCTGCTCCGGCGTGACGAGACCGCGCCGTGCGAGCAGGTACTCGCCGAGCCGGTTCGCCGTGGGTCCGTCCATGCCGCTCACGCTACCGAGCGGCCCGGGTCGGCGGGGTGCCCTGTCACTCCCCTGGACCACGGGGGACCTCCCGCGGTCGGGGCGACGCGCGCAGCATCGTCTCGTCCCCACCACCCACTCCACGCACCAGGGAAGAGCACCACCATGGACATCCACGACCGCACCGTCCTCGTCGTCGGCGGCACGTCCGGCATCGGCCGCGGACTCGCCCGCCGGTTCGCCGACGCCGGCTCCACCGTCGTCGTCGGCGGGCGCGACACCAGCCGGGTCGACGACCTCGAGACCGTCTCCGTCGACGTCACCGACCCGGAGTCGGTCCTCCGCGCCCGCGACACCGTGCTGGCGGCGCACCCCGACCTCGACCTCGTCGTGACGATGTCCGGCGTGATGCTGCTCGAGGACCTCCGCGACCCGGCGCACTTCGCGTCCTCGGCGACCACGATCGACGTCAACCTGCTCGGCACGATCCGCGTGCTCGACGCGTTCACGCCGCACCTCGTCGCACAGGGCCACGGGGACTTCATGACCGTGACCTCCGGCATCGCGTTCATGCCGTTCCCGCTGATGGCGTCCTACGGTGCCTCGAAGGCCGCGGTCCACGCCTACAGCGAGGCCCTCCGCGCGCAGCTCGTCGGCACGGGCGTCGGCGTCACCGAGCTCGTCCCGCCCGCGGTCGCCACCGCGGGGCAGGAGCAGGTGAACCCGAACGCGCTGCCGCTCGATGCCTACCTCGACGAGGTCGTCGGGCTGCTCACGCGGACACCGACCCCGGACGAGGTCGTCGTCGAGCGCGCGCAGGCGCTGCGGTGGGCCGAGCGCGACGGCACCTACGCCGCGCTGCTCGAGCAGCGGTCGCAGTCGCTCGCCACCCTGCCGGGGCGCTGACCGGCCGAGCAGCGGTCACGCACGGGAGGCCGTGGTCACCCCCGGCGTTCGGCCGCTGTCCGGTGCGGGGCGAGGAACGCGTCCGTCTCGGCCCGGGTGGGCGCCGTCGCCGGCCCCGGCCGGGTGACCGCGATCGCCGCGGCCGCGTTCGCGCGCCGGACCGCGGCGAGGATCCCCTCACCACGGGAGAGCGCCGCGACGAGCACGCCGCCGTGTGCGTCCCCGGCGCCGTTCGTGTCGACGGCCGTCACCGGGAAGCCCGGCATCAGGACGGGCCCGTCGGGCAGCGACGGATCGGCCACCCAGCACCCGGCCCCGCCGTCGCGCACCAGCACCGTGCCGGGCGCTCCGGCGGCGATGGCGGTGACCGCCTGTCGGAGGTCGGCCGACCCCGGGGACAGGAGCCGAGCCTCCCGGGCGTTCGTGGACAGCACGTCCGCACGCGCCATGACGGGGCCGAGCACCGCCGGGTCGAGCGTGTCGACGAGCGGCGACGGGTCGAAGACGACCCGCACACCGGCAGGGACGGACCCGAGCCAGGCCGCGATCGCGCGGCCGTTCACGGGGTGCGCCAGGCCGTAGCCGGAGACGAACAGCGTGTCGTCGTCGTGCAGCGTGACGCGGGCGAGCTCCTCGGCACCGAGCCGGCCCTCGGCGCCGACGCTCGTGACGAAGGTGCGCTCGGTCGAGGCGTCCACGAGCGCGACGCAGTAGCCGCTGTCGACGTCGTCGAGGCCGGGCTGCAGGACCTCGACGTCAGCGTCGACGAGGGCTCGGCGGACGACGTCGCCGAACGGGCCGGTACCGTACTGCCCGGCGAACACGACCTCCATGCCGTCGCGGCGCGCGGCGACCATCGTGTTGAGCCCGCCGCCGGCCGTGATCTCCGACGACGACGCGATGACGTCGCCGCCGGGCTCGGGCATGGTGCCGATCCGCATCACGATGTCGACGACCACGTTGCCGACCGAGACCAGCCGGGACATCAGGCGCGCTCGCGGACCGGCATCGGGGCGGACTCGTCCGCGGGTTCGTGCAGGACGCCCCTCGGGCCACCGCTGAGCGCGTAGATCGCGGCGGCGACGATGAACGTGACGATCCAGCCGAGGCCGTTCGCACCGATCCACGTCGAGGAGAACGCCCCGACGAAGACCGGGTCCGCGTCACCGACCTGCACGTTCGTGAACAGGAACCCGACGACGATCGCCACGCCCCAGGCGATGACGGCACGCCAGGCGATGCCGCCGGAGTACCAGTAGCGGCCGCCCGCACGGAGGTCGAGCAGGGCCTCGGGGTCGTACCAGGTGCGTCGGACGATGTCGGCGATGAAGACGCCGAGCCAGGCGGTGATCGGGACGGCCAGCACCGAGATGAACGTGATGAACGGCGCGTAGAAGCCGTCGGCCACGAGCATGAAGTACATCGCGCCGAGCGTCGTCACGACGACGTCGACGGCCACGGCCCACACCCGGGGCACCTTGATGCCGAGGGTCAGCGTGGTGAGGCTCGCCGAGTAGACGGACAGGTGGTTCGAGAGCAGCAGCCCTCCGAACGCGGCGATCAGGTACGGCACGGCCATCCAGCCGGGCAGCAGCTCGCGGATCGCGGCGACGGGGTCACCGGCCTGGGCGAGCGTCGGGTCACCGGCGGACACGAGCGCGCCGAGCCCCACGAGCAGCACGAGCGGGATGCCGGCACCGGCGGCGCTCGCGGCGACGAGCTTGGACGCGCGGACGCTGCGCTTGGAGTACCGCGCGATGTCCGCGCCGGCGGTGGCCCAGCCGATGCCGGTGCCGGCGGCGATCGTGCCGATGCCGATCGCCATCGCGGCGAACGGCCCGGCGGGGGCGCTGCCGACGACGTGCCAGTCGACGCGGAGCACCAGGAACACGGCGACGAACACGTTCAGCGCACCGAACACCCACGTCGCCCACTTCTGCACGGCGACGATGAACGCGTGGCCGAGGCCGGAGATGAGCACGGTCGCGACGACGAACACCAGGATCGCGACGATCGTCAGCAGCGGGGCGTGCTTGGCGTCGCCGTCCGTACCGAACAGGATCGTGAAGAGCGACAGCAGCACGAACGCGGCCGTCGTCGTGTTCACCGTCTCCCAGCCCAGCCGGGAGAGCAGCGACACGAACGTCGGGCCGATGTTGCCGCGCACGCCGAACACCGCGCGGCTCAGGGTCAGACCGGGTGCACCGCCCCGACGACCCGCGACCGAGATCACGCCGACGACGGCGAACGACCCGGCGGCGCCGATCACGGCGACGAGCAGCGCCTGCCAGATGTTCAGGTGCTGGAAGGCCACCAGGGTCGCCCCGAGCGGCAGCCCGAGGATCGAGATGTTCGCGGCGAACCAGACCCAGAACAGCGCGCCGGCGTTCCCGGTGCGCTCGGCGGCGGGGACGGGCTCGATCCCGCGCTGTTCGATGCTGGTGAGCGTGCCGCTGGAGTGGGGAGCGGTGTCGGACATCATTCCTCTTACGTCGTCGGAAGGGCTTCGGGGGGGGGTGGGAGCGGGGAAGGGCCCGGTCGATGGCGCTGGGGGGACGCCACCGACCGGGGGCTCGGGGGGCTACGCGGTGGGGCGCAGCGCGAGGAGCGGCGTCACGACGTCGGCGAACCGCAGGTCGTTGACGCGCTCGACCTGCTCGGCGGCGCCGTCCGGCCACGCCGACGGTCCGTGCACGGCGCCGAGCACTGCGCCGGCCATCGCCGCGATCGTGTCGGTGTCGCCGCCGAGGCTCGCGGCGGTGCAGAGCGTCTCCCACGGGTCGAGGTCGAGGGACACGAGAGCGAGTGCCGCCACGACGGACTCCTGGCTCGCGACGCTGGTGCCGATCACGCCGTCGACGGTGGCGATGCGCTCGTCGGCCGGGATCGTCGGCAGGAACCCGCGCGCCCAGCGCGTCTTCGCCGCGATCGAGGCACCGGCGACCCAGTGGCCGCGGCGCTCCCCGATCCGCGCCGCGGCGACCGCGACGTCGAGGGCCTCGGCCCGGGAGGCCCCGTCGATCCCGGCGCTCACCGCGGCGGCGACCGCGGCGGCACCGGCGATGCCGAGCCCCGTGTCGTGGGTGACCCGGCAGGCGTCCTGCACGGCGTCGACCAGCGCTTCGAGGTCGTCGGCCCGCGTGGTGATCCCGACCGGGCTGATCCGCATCGCCGCGCCGTTCGTGGTCCCGGTGGAGCCGGCCTCGGACACGGGGACACCGTCGAGGATGCGCTGCACGGCGGTCTTCGTGCTGGGGCCGAGCAGGTCGAGCGACCCCTTCGCCGCCATCGCCCGCTCCCAGGCGATCAGGGCCTCGGCGAACCGGGTCGGGTCGAGCCGCCCGTCGCCCTCGACGAGCAGCCGGGCGACGAGGACCGCCTGCTCGGTGTCGTCGGTGACGCTCGCGGCGGGCATGCCGTGCGCGATCCGCTGCCGGGGGCCGGCGTCGACGAAGCCCGTGATGCGCCCGTGGTCGGCGCGGATCTCGGCGAGGGACATCGACTGCGTGGGCATGCCGAGCGCGTCGCCGATCGCGAGGCCCTGGAGGGCGGCGAGCGCGTGGTCGTGGGGGGTCATCGGGCGGTGTCCTGTCGTGTGGAGCGGTCGTGGGTCCGGTTCGGGGTCGTCGACGCCGGGGTCGTCAGCTCTGCGGACGGCTGACCGAACCGCATGTGGATCCGGAACCGGTCGGGGTCGAGCAGGCTGTCGACGGCCTCGACGAACGCTCCCCCCGCGGACCGGGAGACCCGTCGGCTGTGCAGGAAGGGCGTACCGGCGGGACGACCCAGCACGAGCGCCTCGGACTCGTCGAGCGGGCGGACGTCGATCCACTGCTCGGCCCGGGCGGGGACCAGGCCGGCCGCCGCGATGGTGGCGCTGAGGGACCCGTCGACCAGGCCGTCCTCGACGGATCGGTCCAGTCGGCCGACGCGGGGGACGAGGCTCCGCTCGTAGGAGACCGCCGGTCCGTCGACGACCGAGCGCACGCGGTCGACCGCGACCAGCTCGGGATCGGCCCCGACGACGCTGGCGAGCTCGGGGTCCACGACCCGCTCGATCCGGAGCGTGACCGCCCGGACCTCGGCGCCGCTGCCGGCGATCGACCGCGCCCAGCCGGCCCGCGGGTCGAGGGCGGCGCCGTCGAAGGTCACGACGGACCCGATGCCGCCGTGGGTCGCGATGTACTCGTCATCGGCCAGGTCGGCGAGCGCCGCGCGGACGGTGCCGCGGCTGACCGAGAACCGCTCCGCCAGCTCGTGCTCGCCCGGCAGTCGCTCACCGTGGCCGTAGCGGCCCGTCCCGATGGCGTCGCGCAGGGCGTCGGCGACGAGGCGTCGCTTCGATGAGACGGGCATGGCAGGAACGGTACATGTACAAGACCTGTCCAGTCCAGGAACAGCCGGTTCACGAAGGGCCGGGAGGCTCGCCCCGCCTCCGTCACGAACATCACGGTCCGGTGACGGCCCGGCTCCGATTCGGTAACACCCGTCGCACATCCGGGGTCGTGGTCGTACCGTCGACGAGTGACTCCCCGGACCCTGCTCGTGCTCGGCACCGCCGCGCTCGCCGTCCTGGCGGGCGTGACGTCGGCCGACCTCGCGCGTGGGTCGCTGCCCGACGACCGTGCCGTCGCCGCCGAGCTCACCCCGTCGCCGAGCGCCACGTGGGTGCCGAGCGGCAAGCTCAAGCGGGTGGACACCATCGAGCTCGACGCCGAGGCCATCACGCTCCGCGACGGCCGTCGGACCGTGGCCGTCGCCTCCATGCGGGACGCCGGCACCACCGTCCGACTGCTCACACGGCTCCTCGGGTCGCCGTCCCGGTCGCAGACCCCCGAGGGCTCCGGTGGTCGCTGCTACCCCGCCACCACGACCTCCACGTGGGGCGGCGCGGTCCGTGTCGCCGCGCTGGCCACGCCGTCGGCGCTCGGCAACTCGGTGGAGGTCCGGGTCCTCCGCGACGAGGTCCGCACCCGTGCCGGTGACCTCGTCGAGCTGCAGGGCCCGCACGGCGTCCAGGTCGGCGACGACGTCGAGGACCGCATCCGTCACGCCGATGCCGATGACCGCGAGTCACTCGGATCCGAGGACGCCGAGGCCTGGCAGGTCCTGCTCGAGGACGGCTGGTCCTCCGACCATCGCGGTGCCGGCAGGAACGGCGTCTCCGCGCTCACCGACGGCACCACGGTCACGGTGATCGGGTCGCCGATGCCCGTGCACGCGACGCGGGGCTGCTGAGCCCGCCGCCCTGCGACCCGAGGGTCACATGCGCAGGGTCGCGATGACCGGGAAGTGGTCGCTCGCGAACCAGGTCTCCGGCCCGTCGTGGTCGATGCGCACGCGGTCGACGCCGGTGACGTCCTTCGTGAGGACCCAGTCGATGCGCTCCCCGGAGTCGACCGGCGGCTCCCAGTCGTTGTACGTCGCCGTCCGGTCGTCGGGGTCACCGGCCACCGTCCAGGCGTCCGTGTACCCGGCCTCGGCGAAGACGCGGGACGCGCTCCCCGTCCCGGCCGGCTCGTTACAGTCGCCCGCGACGACGACGGGCCCGCCGGTGCCGGCCAGACGCTCGACGATGAGGGCGGCGCTGCGTCCGCGGACCTCGTCGCCGTGCGCGTTCGGCTCGTGGTCGAGGTGCGTCGTCAGGAGCGTGAACGTCGGCCCCTCGACGTCGAGGAAGCGCACGTGGTTGGCGATGCGCGGGTAGACGCTGCCCCAGGTGTTCGACGCGGGCTCGTCCGGGGTGTCGGAGAGCCAGAAGGAGCCGTCCTCGTCCGGGCGGAACCGGCTCGTGCGGAAGAAGACGGCCGCGTGCTCGCCCGCCGTGCCGCCCTCACGGCCCTGGCCGATCGCGGTGTACCCGGGCAGTCCCTGCCGCAGGTCGTCCATCTGGTGGTCGAAGGCCTCCTGCACGCAGAGGAGGTCGGGGTCGTTGCGACGGACGATGTCCAGCAGGACGGGGACCCGGGCCGGCCAGTTGCGCGCCGGGTCGGGGTTCTTCACGTTGTAGGTCATCAGGGTGATCGGACGGGCTGCGTTGTCCACCCGTCGACCGTACCCGTCAGTTGATGCAGACGCCGTCCTTGCCGTAGCTCTTGACGTCCGTCGACGACGGCGCGGGCTCGGAGGACTCCGACTCGGTCGGCGCCGGTTCCGCGGCCGGGGCCGAGCTCTCCGCGGGTGCGGGTGCCGCCGCGACCGGCTGGGCCGTCTTGCCGTCCGTGCCGAGGACGAGCTGCACGCCGGTGACCGTCGTGGACCGCACGGCGACCGCCCCGGGCACGACCGCGGCGACGGCCTTCGCCTGTGCCTCCATGCCCGACGGGTACCGCACCAGGGTCGTCTTCGTGGTGTCCGACGAACCCGGTGCCCCCACCTGGAAGCCGCGAGCGCTCAACACGCCCCCGGCGTTCGTCGCCGCGCCCGTGATCCCGCTGCCGTTCAGCACGGTGACCGTCGTGGCGGCGGGCTGTGCGGCGGTCGCCTTCGTGTAGGCCTCCGGCTCACCGATGAGGCCTTGCACGAACGCGGGGAGCCCGACGGTGTCGACCTCGACGATGGAGACCGCGTAGCCGTTCGGGTAGATGGTCGGGGTGCCGAGCGTCGGGATCGTGGCGGACTGGATGGCCGCCGGCCGCAGGTTCCGCAGCTTCGACGCGAGCGAGATGAGGTCGGTGTCGGTCTGGATGGACCCGCCGACGGCGCCGAGGATGTTCCCCATCTTCACCGGGTTGAGCAGCGTGCCGGCGGAGAGGACCTTGCGGGCCTCCTGGGACAGGAAGTACTGCTGGCGCACGCTCCGGTCGAGGTCGCCGTTCGGCAGGCCCTTGCGCTGCCGGACGAACGACAGCGCCTGCTTGGCGTCGAGCGTCGACACCCCCTGGGGCAGGTCGACGCCGGAGTCCTTGTCCTTCGCCGCCTGGTTGAGGCAGACCTGGACGGGGCCGAGCTCCTTGACCACCTGGTAAAAGCCGAGCAGCGAGACCCGCACGTAGTGGTCGATCGTCAGGCCGCTGAGGTCCTGGATCGTCTGGATGAGCAGCTTCGCCCCGCCGGTGTCGCCGCCGCCGTTCAGCGTGCCGTAGTGGAACGCACTGTTGAGCTTGCCCTTGCCGACGCCCGGGATGTCGACCCACGAGTCACGCGGGAACGACATCATCGTCGCCTGCGTGCCGTCGGCGTTGAGGTGCAGCACGATCATCGTGTCGGTGTTGGTCGCGCCACCGTCCGACTCCGTGCTGAGCTCCGCCATCTGCTCCGGCGTCGCGTTGTCGGGCCGGTGGTCGTCACCGACGAGCAGGATGTTCTGCGCGGTGCCGTCCACGTCGTCCTTGGCGGGCGTGTTCCCGGCGATCGCGTCGATGCGGGTCACGCCGCCCGACAGCCGACTGTAGGCGTACGCCGCGTAGCCGCCGCTGAGCAGCAACGCCATGGTCAGCACGCCTGCGACGGCGGGGAAGACCACACCGACGCCACGCTTCTGGCGGCCGTGGCGGGGCGGCACGGCGCCACCACGGCGGCGCAGGCTCGTCTCTCGGGGTTCGCTGCTCACTGCAGCACGATAACCGGTGACCGTGTGGCGAGTGTGGGATCCGCCTGCGAACCGCTCCTCTGGCCGGCCCTGCGCGGGGGCTCAGTCGCGCGTCGGGAGCAGGTGCACGGCCTCCATGGCGAGCTCCGCCGCGATCGGGTCCTTCGCGCGCACTGCGGCTGTGAGCTTCGCCAGCTCGGGCAGGATGACCGCTGCCGGCACGAGTTCGGCGAGCTCGGGCACGCGGAGCTTGAACGCGAGTCCGTCCGTCGTGGAGCGGCAGAGCTGCGCGAGCGACGGGTTGCCGCAGGCGTCGGCCCACATCGCGTAGATGTCCGTGCCGTTCTGGGCGACCGCACCGATCTCGTCCCGGCCGATCCGCGCCGTGGCGTCGTCGAGCACCTTGACGATCTTCTTCCGCTCGGCGTCGGTGAACCGCGGGACCGCCAGGCGGACCACGCCGCCGTAGATCACGCCGAGCGTGCGGTAGGCGTCGAGCAGTTCCGCCGACGTGGGCGCAGCCACCCGCGTGTAGCGGTTCGGTGCCATCTCGATCAGACCGGCGCGCGCCAGCTCGGCGAGCGCTTCGCGGATCGGGGTGCGGGAGACGCCGAGCCAGGCGATCAGGTCGTCGTCGTTCAGCCGCTCCCCCGGCTCGAGCGTGCCGTCCATGATCGCGTCCCGGATCTTGTCCTGCACGGTGTCTCGGAGGAGCTTGCGCTCGGCTGCTGGCTGCGTCGAGGGAACTGGCATGGTCTCAGCGTGTCACATGTCACCCGGTCGGCGCGAGAGGCGCGATGGCCACCAGGCGTGCCGACCGAGGTCGTGCACGATCGCCGGCACGAGCAGCGAGCGGACCACGACCGTGTCGAGCAGCACACCGAACGCGACCACGAACGCGATCTGCACGAGGAACAGGATCGGGATCACCCCGAGGGCGGCGAACGTGGCGGCGAGCACCACCCCGGCCGAGGTGATGACCCCACCGGTGACGCCGAGCCCGCGCAGGACGCCCTCGCGCGGGCCGGAGCGCAGGGACTCCTCGCGGACCCGGGTCATGAGGAAGATGTTGTAGTCCACCCCGAGCGCCACCAGGAACACGAACGAGAACAGCGGCACCGCGGGGTCGGCCCCCGGGAAGTGGAAGACGTGGTCGAACACGAGCGCCCCGACCCCGAGTGCGGCGGCGAAGGACACGATCACGCTGCCGATGAGCACGAGCGGAGCCACCACGCTCCGGAGCAGCAGCATCAGGATGAGCAGGATCACGACCAGGACGACGGGGATGATCAGCGTGCGGTCACGGATGCCGGTGTCGTTCGTGTCGATCGCCGTCGCCGTCACGCCCCCGACGAGCGCTCCCGGGTCCGCCCGTTCGACGGCGGTGCGGAGGTCCCGGACGGTCCGCTCGGCGGCCGGGGAGTCCGCAGCGTCCGTCAGCGTCGCCTGCAGGAGCACCTGCCCGTCGGACACGGTCGGCCGGGCATCGGCACCCGGTACCGCGCCGCCCTGGGTCGCGTCACGCTGGGCCTCGGCACGCACCGGCACCGTGCCCGTCGGCGAGTCCTTCGCGACCGCGACCACGTCGTCGACACCGCGCACGCCGGTGACGGCCGCGGCGAGCTCGTCGAGCCGGTCCGCGTCGCCCAGGACCTGCGCCGGGCTGCCGGACCCGGCGGGGAAGTGGTCCGCGAGCACGGCCTGACCGTCACGGGCCTGGGACTGCCCGATCACCAGGTCGCTCTGCGGGACCCCGTCGGCCCGGAGTCCGAACAGGCCGGCGCCCATGGCCAGCAACCCGACGGTGCAGACGATCCAGACGACCCGCGACCGCCGTGCGACGAGGCGGGCGACCCGCGCCCAGAGCCCGCGGGCGTCCGGCCCGGTGACGACGGGGTGGGCGCTGCCGTACGCCGGTCGCAGCGGCCAGAACGCGGCCCTGCGGAACGCGAGCAGCAGTGCCGGCAGCAGCGTCAACGCGGCGAGCACGCTGAACGCGACGCCGATCGCGGCGACCGGTCCGAGCGCCTTGTTCGAGTTGAGGTCGGAGAGCAGCAGGCAGAGCACGCCGACGATCACGGTGCCCCCCGACGCCAGGATCGGCTCGAGGCTGCCGCGGAGTGCGGCCCGCGTCGCGTCCCACCCGGTGCGGTGGTCACGGAGCGCCTCCCGGTACCTGGACGTGTAGAGGAGCGCGTAGTCGGTCGCCGCACCGATGACGAGGATCGACAGGATGCCCTGCACCTGCCCGTTGACCGTGACGACGCCGGCCTTCGCGAGCGCCCACACGACGAGGATCGAGGCGGTCAGGGCGAACGTCGCCGTCCCGAGCACCAGGAAGGGCAGGAGCGGCGAGCGGTAGACGACGACCAGGATGACGAACACCGCGGCCAGGGCGACCCCGAGCAGGATGCCGTCGATGCCGGCGAAGGCCTCGGTGAGGTCGGCGGTGAACCCGGCCGGCCCGGTGACGTACCCGTGCACGCCGTCGGGCAGCGCGTCGTCCACGTCCGTCCGGATCGCCGCGACCGCGGTCCCGGTGTCGGCGGCGCTCGTCAGCGTGGCGACGATCTCGACGGCGTCCCCGTCCGCGCTCGGGATCGGCGGGCTGACCGCGTCGACGTCGGAGCGGTCGGCGAGCCGGTCCACCAGGGTCGCCGCGGCGGCGGAGTCGGCGTCCCGCAGGCCGCCGTCGCGCTCGAGCACGATGACGGCGGGGGCACCGGTCTCGTCGCGGAAGGCCGCGGCGCGGTCCTGCACCGTCGTCGCGTCGGCCGACGCCGGCAGGAACGAGGTCTGGTCGTTCGTGGAGACCTCGGAGACGCGGCCGAAGAAGGGGCCGCCGATCGCGGCCACGACGAGCCAGACGACGATGACGACGGCGGGGACCACGATGCGCAGGAAGCGGGACACGTCGGCGAGCGTACACCGATCGTCAGCATGCTGACTGCTTTGCGGTCCAGGGAGGACGCCGGTGACCCGACCGTAGACTTGCTCCATGGACGACGCCCCCGCCGAGTGGCCCCTCGGGCGACTCCTCGCTGCGGCGGCCCGGGCCGTGGAACGGGACTGGGACGAACGACTCCGCGCGATCGGCCTGCAGCACGCGGCGCTCATCGCGATCGACATCCTGATCAGGACCGGCCCCACCGGCGCGGACACCCTCGCCCGCGCGGCGCGGGTCCAGCCCCAGACGATGTCGCGCACCCTCGAGCGACTCGAGCGCGACGGGATGGTCGAACGCACCGAGCACCCGGACGACCGGCGCCGGCGGGTCGTCACCGTCACGGACCACGGCCGGGCGATGTGGGACACCGCCAGGCACATCGAGCGCGAGGTCCTGCCCGACGACCCGCAGCTCCGCGCAGCCCTTGGTCGGATCCTCCACAGGTCCTGACCACATCACCTCTGAAATACCACATGCGATAGACTGGACCGAGTCGGCGCCTCGTCGGCCTGATCCCAGGAGCCCGCATGTCCGGCCGCCGTTCCGCACGACCCCGCCGCTCTGCACGACCGCGCCGCTCTCCACGACCCCGCCGTCGCCGCCCGTTCCTCGTCGCGCTCGTCGCCACGGTGGGGTCCCTCGTCGGGATCGCTGGCGTCATCGCCGTCGTCGCGAGCATCTTCAGCGGCGGCCTCGCCCGGAACTACGACCGCGAGACCGAGACCATCGCGGACGCCTTCCCCGGCGGCGCTCGTCCGGCCGCCACCGCCGGCGCGGAGGACATCCTGCTGATCGGGTCCGACTCCCGCGCCGGCTCCGACGTCGACGACGGCTTCCGCGGGGAGCGTGCCGACACGCTGATGCTCGCCCACGTGCCGGCGGACCGGAAGGCCGTGTACCTGATGTCGATCATGCGCGACTCGTGGGTCGACGTCCCCGGCTACGGGACCGCGAAGATCAACGCGGCCTCTGCCTGGGGCGGCGTCCCGCTCACGGTGCAGACCGTCGAGCAGCTCCTCGACATCCGGGTCGACCACGTCGCCGAGATCGACTTCGCCGGGTTCACCGGCATGACCGACGCACTCGGGGGCGTCACCGTCGACTCCCCGCAGGCCTTCAGGACCAGCGGCATCGAGAAGCACCGGATCGTCGCCGGCCCGAACCACCTCGACGGCGAGGAAGCGCTGGCGTTCGTCCGGACGCGGTACGCCTTCGCCGACGCCGACCACACCCGCGTGCGCAACCAGCAGGCGTTCATGCGCGGGATCGTCGGCGGGCTCCTGTCGAAGGACACCGCGACGGACCCGGGCCGGATCCAGGACTTCGTCAGTGCGACGAGCAAGTACCTCGCGGTCGACCCCGGCCTGACGTTCCGCACCCTGGTCGATCTCGGCTGGTCACTGCGGGACGTCCGCGCCGACGACCTGCACACGTTCACGATGCCGACCGCTGGCGGCGGGACCTCGCCCGACGGCCAGTCCTACGTCGCGGTCAACGCCGGCGCCGTGCAGACACTGGGCGCATCCCTGCGGTCCGACGACCTCGGGCGCTGGCTCGCGCAGAACCCGCACGACTGACCCGGCGCACGCACAACGCAAGACACCGGTGTCCGTGCGTCCTGCCGCGACTCTGCGCGGCGTGGAGCACGAACACCGGTGTCTCGCAGCCGCTGCGGGCTGCCGATGGACCTGGATCAGGCCGGGAGCTGCAGCGTCTGCCCCGCGTAGATCAGGTTCGCGTCGTCGATCGTCGTCGTGTTGGCGGCCCAGAGCTGCATCCAGCCACCGTCGACACCGAGCTTCGTCGCGATGGTGTCGAGCGTGTCGCCGGACACCACCGTGTAGGTCGTGCCGCTGGTCTTCACCGCGGCGGGCTTCGACGGGCCTGCCGGAGCAGCCGTCGGTGCCGGGGCGGTCGCCCTCGGGGCGACCTGCTTCGCCGGTGCCGGAGCAGGGGCTGCCGGAGCGGCCGGTGCGGCAGCAGCCGGTGCGGGCGCCGGTGCGGGTGCGGCCTGCTGCGGGATCGCCGCCGGGGCAGCACCGGTGGTGCCGCTCAGCCCGAGCTTCGCGGAGCAGGCGGGCCATGCGCCCCAGCCCTGCGACGCGAGGACGTGCTCGGCGACGGCGATCTGGGTCTCGCGGCTGGCGTTCGCCGGGCTGCCGACGCCGCCGTTCGCGGCCCAGGTGCCCTGCGTGAACTGCAGGCCGCCGGAGTAGCCGTTGCCGGTGTTGATGGCCCAGTTGCCACCGGACTCGCACTGAGCGAGGGCGTCCCACGTGGAACCGGCGGCGGCGTTCGCGGGGGCCGAGAGCCCGACGCCCGCCGCAGCGATCCCAGCGAAGGCGAGTCCACCGAGGACGGCACGGGTACGGGTTTGCTTCTTCATCTGTTGCTCCACCGGGGCCGCTCGTCGGATCACGACGCCCACTGCCCACCCCGACCGATCGCGGTCTGTTGAGGTGTCACCGGGGGCAGTGGTACGCGCCGGTGTCACGGTCGGCAACCATAGGAAGATCCAGGCCGTTATCAAACTGAGACCAAGCGTTCCACCCCAGGATGATGCGTACCCCGCCGATTTCCGGTAAGCGCTGATCCCCATGGGCGCGCCGATCGCGTGTACCCGGGTACGCGATCATGCGAATTGGCTGGCAATGCGACCCGGTGGCCCTCAGGCGCACTGGAGGCGCGGGACGGCGCCGGAACGCGCCTCCAGGCCGTACCGGGGTCGCGACCAGGGCGCGGTCAGCGAGCGGTCAGACGCGCGTCAGGAGGGTCACGGCTTCGAGGTGGCCCGTCTGCGGGAACATGTCGAGGACGCGCGCTCGGCGCAGCCGCAGCGACGGCATCCGCGCCAGGTCCTTCGCGAGCGTCACCGGGTTGCAACTGGAGTAGACGACGTGCTGGACGTCGGAGGCCTCGAGCCAGTCGGCGAGCGCCGGCCCGATGCCCCGCCGCGGTGGGTTGACGACCACGAGCTCCGGGGTCTGCTCGGGACGGGACCGCAGGGCGTGCTCGGTCGCGTCGTCGGCCGCGAACCGCAGGTCGACGAGGCCGGCCTCGCGCGCGGACTGCTTGGCGGAGCGGATGGCCTCGGCGCTCGTCTCGATCCCCGTGACCGCGCGACCGGGACGGGCGGCGTGCAGGGCGAACCCGCCGACACCGCAGTAGAGGTCCCACATGGACGCGGGGTCCACCTCGTCGATCCACGCCGACGCCTGGTTGTAGAGGGCAGCGGCGACGGTGGTGTTCGTCTGGAAGAAGCTCTGCGGACGGAGGTGCATCGTCACGGACCCGACGCGCATCGGCAGGGTCTCCTGCTCGGTGAGGACGACCTCGCGCTCGCCCTCGGTGACGGCCTTGTGCTCGGGCAGCAGGTTCGCGGTCACGACGACGGCGGTCGGCAGCGCCAGGAGCAGGTCCCCGAGCCGGGAGCGCAGGCGGGCGAGCTGGCCCTCGGAGCGGAGCACGAAGCGCACCATGAGCTCGCCGTCGGGGGACTCCGTCACGAGCACGTACTTCAGCTCGCCGCGGCGGGCCACGACGTCGTACGGGATGAGCCCGGCGGAGGTGACGAAGTCGGCGAGGACGGGGAGCGCCCGCTGGATGCCGGGCGTGCAGATGCCGCAGTGCCGGATGTCGACCCCGCGCTGCCGGTGGTCGAGGATGCCGATCGTGGAGTGCTCGGCCGATCCGCCCACGACCATCTTCGCGCGGTTGCGGTAGGCGGACTCGGGGCTGGTGATCGCCGGCGACCAGGTGACGGAGCCCGGGCCGCCCGCTGCCTCGACGGCGTCGTGCAGGAGCTCGCGCGTGCGGAGTTCCTTGTCGAGGACCTGGTCGGCGTACGGCTGCCCCATGAGCGTGCACGAGTGGCACACCCCGCGGTCGAAGTAGTCGCACTGCATGGCCGAGTCAGGATACGGCAGCGGGGGCCCGTCGTCAGCGGGCGGCGGTGTCCCGGGTGGTCGTGGCGACGCGGTACACCGAGGTCGTCGCGGTCAGGAAGAGCGTCGTGCCGTCGTCGCCGCCGAAGCAGAGGTTCGAGACCGTCTCCGGCACCGGGACCTCCCCGAGGCGGGAGCCGTCCGGCGCGAACACGACGACGCCCCGGCCGGAGGAGGACCAGACGTTGCCGTCGACGTCCACGCGGATGCCGTCGGGCACGCCCTCCCCGGGCTCCAGGGTGGCGAACACCCGGCCGTTCTTCACCCGGGCGCCGTCGACGTCGTAGGCCCGGATGACCGGGCGCTCCCCGTCCGAGCTCGCCAGGTACAGCACCCGCTCGGACGGGTCGAACGCCAGGCCGTTCGGCTCGTCGGCGTCGAGCACCACGGGGCGCAGGTCCGATCCGTCGGGCGCGCAGCGGAACACCCAGTGGTCGCCGTACTCGCGCTCCCCGAGGTGGCCCTCCCGCGGCTGCGTGATGCCGTAGGCGGGGTCGGTGAACCAGATCGCGCCGTCGGTGGTGACGACGACGTCGTTCGGCGAGTTCAGCCGGACGCCGTTCCACCCGTCGACGACCGTCGTCACGACGCCGTCCCGGTCGCGCTCGACCCGGCGGTTGCCGTGGGAGCACTGCACGACGCTGCCGTCGAGGTCGAGCGTGCGGCCGTTCGTGAACTCGACGCCCTCGGCGTACGCGTCGACCTCGCGCGTGTCGGCGTGCCACTGCAGGATGCGGTCGCCCGGGATGTCGGACCAGCGGAGCGTCCGCGACGTCGGGATCCAGCACGGCCCCTCGGCCCAGGTGCTGCCGGTCGCGATGCGCTCGAGCGCGGCGGGGTCGGGGACGAGGTCGGTGATCGACGCCATGGGTTCTCCTTCGAACACCACGAGCGTAGACGCCGGTCCGCTCTGGGCACGGTCAGGCGGCGCTGCGGCTCCGGGGCACGGTCAGGCCGCGCTGCGGCTCCGGGGCACGGTCAGGCCGCGCTGCGGCTCCGGTCGTGCCGGATGGCCGTGAGCGGCGCCGGGGCAGCGGACCGTTCCGGGCTGCGGCGGACGGCAGCCCCGGCGAGCGCACCGCGGAGCAGGGCGGCGACCATGGCGGCACGCCCGTGCACCGGGACGTGGTCATGGGCGTGGGTGCGCGCGGGGGCGTGGGTGCGCCCGCGGGCGTCGTCGCGGCTTCCGAGGGCGGCCCGGACGACCTGTACCGCGATCGCCGCGGCGGTCCCCGAGCGGCTCCGACCGGCGACCCGGACGGACAGCGGCACGCCCCGGTGCTTGCGGGCGAACCACACCGAGTCGTGCGCCCGGTCAGCGAGGGCGCCGAGGTCGTGGAGCGGTGCCGACGCCGCTGCCCGACGCACCGGACGGCCGACGACGACGTCCGGGTCCTGCAGGACGACGTACCCGGACTGGCGGACACGGAGGCAGAGGTCGAACTCGAGGTGGTCGGTCGCGAGCTCCTCGTCCCATCCGCCGATCTCCCGCCAGACGTCCGTGCGGAGCGCCGATCCGGAGGTCGCACAGGCGTCGACACCGCGCGGTCCACCGTGACGGCCGGCCGTGACGGGACGCGCCGCGCCGACCGGCCCGAGGACACCGGCGGCGACGGCGACGCGGGGGTCCTCGAACCGGCGGACGAGCTCCGCCACCATGTCGGCGGGTGCGACGTGGTCGGGGTCGAGGCGGACAACGACCTCGGCACCGTGCTCGACGAGCAGTCGCACGCCGTGGTTCGCCGCCGCGCCCGCCCCCGTCCCGCGCGGGACGGCCACCACCAGGGCGATGCCCCGGAGGGCCCGCGCTGCCGCCAGCATGTCCGAGCCGGCGTCGACCACCACGACGACCGTGTCGACCTGGGTTGCGATGGACCGGACGGTCTCGAGGAGCCGTTCCAGGTCGGGGCGGCGGACGACGATGCAGGCTGCGGTGTTCACGGTGCTCCTCGGGTCAGGAAGTATGTGGAATACATCCTGCCCGGCAGCGGCCGTCCGTGCAATGACATCTGACATGTCATGCGGTTCCCCGCAACGCCGTCGCAGGTCAGTCGGTCGTGTCCTGCAGGGCGTCGAGCGCTGCGACGTCCTCGGACGCCAGCACGAAGTCGACGTCGGCGTTCTCGGCGATGCGCGACGGCGTGGTCGACTTCGGCAGCGGGAGCACGTCCTTCTCGAGCAGGTACCGGATCGCGACCTGGGCGACGGTCTTGTCGTACTTGGCGGCGATGTCCGCGATGGCCGTGTTCGACAGCAGGCCGCCGGTCGCGAGCGGCGAGTAGCCCTCGACGAGGATGTCCTGCTCCGCGCAGAACGCCGTGGTCTCGTCCTGGGTGTTGCCGATGAACCAGCGGATCTGGTTGGCGTGCGGCACGACGTCCGTCTGTCCGAGCAGGTGCTCGAGGTCCGGGACGGCGAAGTTGGAGACACCGATGGACTTGGTCTTGCCGGCGTCGTAGAGCTCCTCGAAGACCTTCCACACCTCGACGTTGCCCTCGCGGTGGTCGCTGCCCATGTCGCTCCAGGGCCACGGCGCGTGGATCAGGTACAGGTCGACGACGCCGAGGTCGAGGTTGCCCGCCGACTCCGCGAAGGCCTCGCGCGCGCCGGACGCGGTCTTGATCTCCGCCGGCAGCTTCGTGGTGATGAAGACCTCGTCACGCGGGACGCCGCTGTCGCGGACGGCCTCGCCGACGCTGGCCTCGTTGCCGTAGGCGAGCGCGGTGTCGATGTGACGGTACCCGGCGTCGAGTGCGACTCGGGTGGCGTCGTAGGCCTCAGACCCCGAGGGGATCTGCCAGGTGCCGAAGCCGATCTGGGGGATGTGGAGTCCGTTGGACAGGGCGAAGGTGTCGGTGAGAGCGGGCATGCCCCGGACAGTACGCCCGGGTCAGTCGGACAGGCGCACGGAGAGCACCCGGTCGTCGCCGTCGCCCGGGGACCCGCGGCCGTCGGTGTTGTTCGTGACGAACCAGAGCGTGTCGTCGGGACCCTCGAGCACGGTGCGGATGCGGCCGTAGTCGTCGGCGAACCACTCGCGCGAGGTCGACGGGCCGGACACGGGCACCGAGCGGAGCACCCGGCCCTGCAGGTTGGCGATGAAGACGGTGTCGTCGACGACGGCGAGGCCGCTCGGGCTGGCCTCGTCCGTCGACCACTGCTGCACCGGGTCGACGAACCCCTGGTCGGTGCCCCCCGTGCCCTCGACCTCGGGCCAGCCGTAGTCGCTGCCGGGCTCGATGACGTTGAGCTCGTCGAAGGCGTTCTCCCCGAACTCCGACGCGAACATCGTGCCGTCGTCCGCCCACCCGAGCCCCTGCACGTTGCGGTGCCCGGTGGACCACACCGGGGAGCCGTCGAACGGGTTGTCGGACGGCACGTCGCCGGTCGGGGTCACGCGCAGGATCTTGCCGGCGAGCGAGTCGCGGTCCTGGGCCTCGGACCGGTCGCCGGCGTCGCCGACGGTCACGTAGAGCATGTCGTCCGGGCCGAAGGCGATCCGGCCGCCGTTGTGGAAGCTGTTCGCGGGCAGGTCCTCGACGACAGTCGTCGGGTCGCCGAGCCCGTAGGACCCGGCGTCGCCGGTCAGCGGGTAGCGCTCGACCCGGTTGCCGTCCTCGCCGGTCGAGTAGACGTAGAGCTCGTCGTCGTCGTGCACCGCGAGGCCGAGCAGTCCGCCCTCGCCGCCGTGCCGGATGCCCTCGATCGTGCCCACGGTGCGCGGGCTGCCGTCCTCGGCGAGCTCGAGCACGTCACCGGAGTCGCGGAGGCTCACGAGCGGGGTGTCGTCGACGAGCACGACGGACCACGGTGCCTCGAGGTCGGTCGCGACGTCCGTCACGGCTCCCGTCGGGACGACCTCGCCGCTCGCCAGGTCGCTGGGCGCCGGCGGAGCGGTCGCACTGCCCCGTGACGAGCGGTCGTCCTCTGCGTCGGGCCCGGCGGAACAGCCGGCGAGCGTCAGGACGAGCAGGGCGAGCGATGCGAGGGGTGCTGCGGTCCGGGTGCGCATGTCGCGGACGGTACGCGGGCGGCCAGGGGACGGACGGGAGGCTCGGCACCTGTCCGGCAGACACCCGGCCGGCCGTCAGGTGGCCGGGTCCCCGACGGTCACCGCTGGGCGACGGGGCTGATCACGAGCTCGTCCACGCGCACGTGCGCGGGGGCGTCGAGCACGAAGCCGATGGTGCGGCCGATGTCCTCGGCGGTGAGCATCACGGCGCGGGCGGCGGCGTCCGGGACCTGCGGGCGCTGGTCGAGGAAGTCCGTGGCGACGTCGCCCGGGCAGAGGTGCGTGGCGCGGACGCCGTGCGGCGCCTCCTGCTGGTTCAGACCACGGACGACGGAGCCGAGCGCGGTCTTCGACGCCGAGTAGGCGACACCCGCCCCGGGCTGGAACGACCACCCGGCGTACGAGGACACGACGACCACGACGCCGCCCGTCGCGCTCGTGCGGAGGGCCGGCAGTGCGGCGTCGACCACCGAGAGCACCGCGGTGAGGTTCGTGTCGAGGACCGCGCGGACGTCGGCCATGGACTGGTCGTCCCAGCGTCGGGCCGGGGTGTTCAGCCCCGCGGCGAGGACGAGCCCGTCGAGGCGGCCGTGCCGCTCGACGATCGCGGCGGCGGCAGCCATGACGGCGTCCGGGTCGCCGGCGTCGAGCGGCAGGACGTCTGCCGCACCGCCCGCTGCCCGGACCTCGGCGGCGACCTGCTCCAGGCGGTCGGCACGGCGCCCGCTGAGCACGACGGTCCAACCGGTCGCCGCCGCGGTGCGGGCAGCCGCTGCGCCCATGCCGCTGCCGCCGCCGGTGACCCAGAGGACGCGTCCGGTGGTCGTGTTCGTCGTCCCGGTGTCCGTGCTCGCCGCGCCCGCGCTCGTCATCCCGCAATGGTATGGCTGGTGGTGTCGACGACGACCGTCGGCTGAGAAGGAGCACCCCATGCACCTCGACCTCCGCGACCGCGTGGTCGTCATCACCGGGGCGGCGCGCGGCATCGGCCGGACGCTCGCCGACCGCTTCGTCGCCGAGGACGCCCGCGTCGTCGCGCTCGACCTGGCGTTCGACCCGGACTTCCCGCTCGAGCACGTGGTCTGCAACGTCGCCGACCCCGCGTCCGTCCAGCAGGCGATCGCGTCCGTCGTCGAGACCCACGGGACGATCGACGTGCTCGTGAACAACGCCGGCGTGAACGTCGACGGACTCGTGGCCGACCTGCGGTGGGACGCCTGGCAGCGGTGCGTGGACGTCAACCTCGGCGGCACGTTCCTGATGAGCCAGGCGGTCGCGCCGGTGATGCAGGCGGCGGGACGCGGGCGGATCATCAACGCGGCGTCGTTCGCGGCCATCGTGCCGAGCGTCGGGAGCGCCGCCTACGCCGCGTCGAAGTCGGCCGTCGTGGCGTTCACCCGGGTGCTCGCGTCGGAGCTCGGGCCGTGGGGGATCACCGTGAACGCGTACGCGCCGGGCATGGTGCCGACGGCGATGAACGGCTTCGCGACGATGCCGGCCGAGGCGCAGGACCGGCTCCTCGACACGCTGTCGCTGCGGCGGTGGGAGACGGCCGACGACGTGGCCGACCTGCTCGTGTTCCTGGCGAGCGACGCGTCGTCGTACATCACGGGGACGCTGCTCGACGTGTCGGGCGGCAAGCTCGCGACGCAGATCCCGGCGCGGGCGTACGGGCGGTAGCCAGCACTCGCAGCCCGGCGCACGGCCTGTGCTTCCTGTCCGGCCGCACAGGTTCTGCTCACCCGGCTCTCGGTAGCCTGTGAGCCACCCAGAGCCGGACTGTCACGCCCGACCCCGAGGAGGCGCCCCATGGTCACCGTCCTCGTCGCGTTCGCCGTCGTCGCCCTGCTGGTGCCGGCGCTCACGCCGCTCCTCGGCCGCCGCGTCTTCTACCTCGCGGCCCTGCCACCCGCCGCCGCCGCGGTGCTCACCGTCACGCAGACGGACCGGGCCCTGCACGGCGGGGTCACCGAGCGCGCCACCTGGGTACCCGAGCTCGACCTCGCCCTCGCCCTGCGTGTCGACGCCCTGTCCTGGGTGCTCGCACTGGTCGTCTCGGTCGTCGGAGCCCTCGTGCTCGTCTACTGCGCGTCGTACTTCGGGCCGAAGGAGCCCGGGCTCGGACGGTTCGCGGGCGTCCTGACGGCGTTCGCCGGGTCGATGTACGGCCTGGTGATCGCCGACGACGTCATCGTGCTGTTCATCCTGTGGGAAGCCACCACCGTCTTCTCGTACCTGCTCATCGGCCACGACTCGGTCAAGCGGGCGAGCCGGGCGGCCGCGATGCAGGCCCTCGTCGTCACCACGGCCGGCGGCCTGGCGATGCTCGCGGGGCTGGTCATGCTGTCGGTGCGCACCGGCACCACGCAGCTCTCCGCGATCGTCGAGCAGGCCCCGTCGGGCACCCTCGTCACGGTCGCCGTGGTGCTGGTCCTCCTCGGGGCACTGACCAAGTCCGCGATCGTCCCGTTCCACTTCTGGCTGCCCGCCGCGATGGCCGCGCCGACCCCGGTCAGCGCCTACCTGCACGCGGCCGCGATGGTGAAGGCCGGGATCTACCTCGTCGCGCGCCTCGCCCCGGCGTTCGCGATGCTCGGGGGCTGGCGGGAGACCATCACGGTGCTCGGCGTGCTCGGGATGCTGGTCGGCGGGTACCGGGCGCTCCGCCAGACCGACCTCAAGCTCCTGCTCGCCTACGGCACCGTCGCGCAGCTCGGGTTCCTCGTGCTCGCCGCCGGCTGGGGCACCCCCGCGATCGCCCTCGGCGGGGTGGCGCTGCTCGTCGCGCACGCCACGTTCAAGTCCACGCTGTTCCTGGTCGTCGGCACCGTCGACCACGTCACGGGCACCCGCGAGCTGAACCGGCTGAGCGGGCTCGGCCGGCGGATGCCGTGGCTCGCGACGGTCGCGGTGCTCGCCCTCGTGTCGATGGCCGGCATCCCCCCGACGATCGGGTTCGTCGCGAAGGAGGCGGTGCTCACCGGCGTCGTCGAGGCCCTGCACGGTCCCGGTGCGGCCTGGGCGTGGGTGGCGCTCGTCGGCGTCACGATCGGCTCGGTCCTGACCGTCGCGTACTCGCTCCGCTTCCTCTGGGGCACCTTCGGCCGCAAGCCCGGGGTCGAGCAGACGGAGCCGCACGCGCTGCACGGACTCGGTGTCGTGCCGTCGGTGCTCGGTCTCGCCGGGCTCGCGCTCGGGCTGCTCACGCCGGTCGTCGCCCACGGGCTCGAGCCGGCGGCGGAGGCCGCGTCGCACTCCGGCGAACCCGTGCCGCACCTGGCGCTGTGGCACGGTCTCGAGCCCGCGCTCGGCATCTCCGCCCTGACGCTCCTCGGCGGCGTCGCGCTCTTCCTCGCCCGCACCCGCGTCGAGGCCCTGCAGCACCGGCTGGCCGGGTCCCCGAGCGCCGCGGGCACGTACCGACGGGTCATGCGCGGGCTCGACCACGGCGCGACGGGTCTGACCGCGTTCCTGCAGCGCGGTTCGCTCCCCTACTACCTGACGGTCATCCTCTCCGTCTTCGTCGCCGGCGCCCTCGCCAACCTGGTGCTCGGCGGTCCCTGGGAGTTCCACGTCCGGTTCGCCGACTCGTGGGGCCAGGTGCCGGTCATGATCGTGATGTCGATCGCCGCGATCTCGGTGCTGACGGCGAAGACCCGGTTCGCCGCGGCGGTCCTGGTCGGGGTGACCGGGTACGGCATGTCCGTGCTCTTCGTCCTGCACGGCGCCGTGGACCTCGCGCTGACCCAGCTCGTCGTCGAGACGGTGACGCTCATCGCCTTCGTGCTCGTCCTCCGCCGGCTCCCCCCGCGCATCGCGACCGCGAACCCCTCGCGCTTCCGGGTGCTGCGCGCCCTGTTCGCCGGACTGGCCGGGCTGACCCTGGCGATCGTCGTCGTCGTCGCGGCCTCGGCCCGCACCGCGACGCCGATCTGGCCGGACCTGCCCGCGCTGACGAGCTCGTTCGGCCACGGCCTCAACGTCGTGAACGTCGCCCTCGTGGACCTGCGCGGCTGGGACACCCTCGGCGAGCTGACGGTCGTCGTCGCAGCGGCCACCGGTGTTGCGAGCCTGATCTTCGTGAACTCGCGCGAGGACACCCTGCCCCGTCTGCGCGACCGGCCCGAGTCCGCCGACGAGCGTCGCGACGGGGAGCCCCGCGCCTGGCTGCCGACGAGCGCCGCGCTGCCGACCGGGCGGAGCGCGCTGCTCGACGTCGTCGTCCGCCTGCTGTTCCACGGCCTGGTCGTGCTGTCCGTGTACCTGCTGTTCGCCGGACACAACGCCGCGGGCGGTGGCTTCGCGGGCGGACTCGTCGCGGGCATCGCACTCGCGGCCCGGTACCTCGCCGGGGGCCCCGCCGAACTCGGTGCCGCCGCGCCCGTCCGGGCCGGCCGACTCCTGGGGCTCGGGGTCGCGACGGCCGCGATCACGGCGATCGTCCCGATGTTCTTCGGCAAGGAAGCCCTGTACTCGGAGTTCTTCGAGGCCACGGTCCCCGTCCTCGGGCACGTCGAGTTCGTCACGGCGACGTTCTTCGACATCGGTGTCTACCTGGTGGTCGTCGGCCTGGTGCTCGACGTGCTGCGCAGCCTCGGCGCCGAGGTCGACCGGCAGCGCCTCGAGGACTCGCGCACCTCCACCCGCGACACCATCGAAGCCGGCCGCGACCCCGAGGAGGTCTCCGCATGACCGTCACACTCGTCCTCGTCATCGCGATGGCCGTGCTCTTCGCCTGCGGCGTGTACCTGCTGCTCGAACGCTCGCTCACGCGGATGCTGCTCGGGTTCCTGCTCCTCGGGAACGCGCTCAACCTGCTGCTGCTCGTGATGTCCGGCGCCGCCGGTGACCCGCCGATCGGGAAGTCCTCCGAGGGCATCACCGACCCGCTCCCCCAGGCCTTCGCCCTCACCGCGATCGTGATCACCTTCGCCGTCAGCGCCTTCCTGCTCGCCCTGATCCACCGCTCGTGGACGCTGTCCCGTGCGGACGAGGTCGAGGTCGACGAAGCCGACGTCGCCATCCGGAGCGCCCGCGGCGAGTCGACGGACGAGGACGACACCGAGGTCGACACCGACACGGACACCGGTGGGACACCCGACGACGGCCACGAGCGCCACCACGAAGCACCGACCGACGAGCGTGAGGGATCCCGATGACCTTCCTCGTCCCGCTCCTCGTCCTCGTCCCGCTGCTCGGCGCGGCGGTGGCCCTCGGACTCCTCCGGCACCAGCGCATCCAGCGCGCGATCACGGTCGCCGTGCTCGTCGTCGCCCTGGCCGTCGCCGCCACGCTCATGGTGCTCGTCGACCAGCACGGCACGATCGTGGTGCAGGTCGGCGGATGGGACGCCCCGTACGGCATCTCGCTCGTCGTGGACCGCCTGAGCGCCCTGCTCCTGACCGTGTCCGCGAGCGTGCTGCTCGTCGTCCTGCTGTTCTCCATCGGGCAGGGCCTGGCCGCGGACGACAGCGAGGCCCCGGTCACGATCTTCTACCCGACGTACCTCGTGCTCGCCGCCGGCGTGCTCGACTCCTTCATCGCCGGCGACCTCTTCAACCTCTACGTCGCGTTCGAGATGCTCCTGGTGGCCAGCTACGTGCTGATCACCCTCGGCGGGAGCGAGCAGCGCGTCCGGGCCGGCACGACGTACATCGTGACGAGCCTCATCGCCTCGGCGATCTTCCTCTCCGCCATCGGACTGGTCTACGGCGCCACCGGCACGGTCAACATCGCCCAGATCAGCGAGCGCGTCGCGGGGCTGCCCGACCACGTGCAGCTGCTCCTGCACACGATGCTGCTCATCGGCTTCGGCATCAAGGCCGCCGTGTTCCCGCTGGCGTTCTGGCTGCCCGACTCCTACCCGACCGCCCCGGCCCCGGTCACCGCGGTGTTCGCCGGTCTGCTGACGAAGGTCGGCATCTACGCGATCATCCGGCTCGAGACGGTCATCTTCCCGCGGCCACAACTCAACGAGGTGCTGCTCGTCGTCGCCGCCCTGACGATGGTGGTCGGCGTGCTCGGCGCGGTGTCGCAGACGGACGTCAAACGTCTGCTGTCCTTCACGCTCATCAGCCACATCGGGTTCATGGTGATGGGCGTCGGCCTGGGATCCGTCGCGGGCACGGCCGCCGCGGTGTTCTACACGGTGCACCACATCGTCGTGCAGACCACCCTGTTCCTGGTCTCGGGCCTGATGGAGCGCATCGGCGGCACGACGTCCACGCGGTCGCTCGGCGGCCTGCTCAAGGCCGCGCCCCTGCTGGCGGCGCTCTACCTCATCCCGGCGTTCAACCTCGGGGGCATCCCCCCGTTCTCCGGCTTCATCGGCAAGCTCGGCCTGTTCCGCGCCGCGGCCATCGACGGCAGCCCCCTGGCGTACGTGACGATCGGCGCCGGCGTCGTCACCTCGCTCCTGACGCTCTACGCGCTGATGCGCGTCTGGGACGCCGCCTTCTGGCGGCCGAAGCCCGCCGCCGAGCCCGCGGCCCCGCACGCGGCCGTCGCAGAGCCGCACGAGACGCTCCGTGCGCCCGAACCCGCGCCGGTCACGATCTCGGAGACCGACGGCTCAGTGCTGACGGGAGGCTCGGTGACCGTCACTGACGCTGCCAGCGCTGGGCGGGCCTCCCGTCCGTCGCCCGGAACCGGCGAGAAGGCGCGCCTGCCCCGCATGATGGTCGGCGTGACCACCGTCGCGGTGCTCGGCTCCGTGGCGCTGACCGTCGTCGCCGGCCCCCTCTACGGCTACGCGACCCGCGCTGCCCAGTCGCTCGAGTCCCCGGTGCAGTACGTGCAGGCCGTCCTCGGGGAGCGCCCATGAGGGACGACACCCGCCGCATCGCGAACGCCCGACGCATCGTCGTCGCGTGGCGCTACGACGTGCCGCTCGCCGCCGGGCTGACCGTCCTGTGGGCGCTGCTCTGGGGGTCGTGGAGCCCGCTGACGCTGCTCTGCGGCATCGTCGTGGCGCTGCTCGTGACACAGCTGCTGCCCCTGCCCCCGGTGCCGCTGTCCACGCGGTTCTCGCCGCTGCGGTTCCTGTGGTTCCTCGTCGTCTGGTCCGGGCTGGTGTTCCGTGCGTCGTTCCGCGTCGCCTGGGTGGCCGTCCGACCGCGGGGCGTCCGCCGCAGCTCGATCGTGCTCGTGCAGCTGCACACGACGTCGGAGATGACCTTCACGCTGGCGACCCTCGCCGTGTCGCTCGTGCCCGGGTCGTACGTCGCCGACGTCGACCTGAAGCGCCGTCGGCTGCTGCTGCACGTGCTCGACACCGAACGCGTCGAGCAGGTCGAGGCCGCCAGGCGCGAGGCCCTCGGGATCGACGCCCTCGTGATCCGGGCGGTCGGCTCGAAGCAGGACGTGTCCGAGCTGTCCGACCCGCCGCCGGAGGTGACCCGATGAGCGCAGCAGTCGTCGTCATGGGGATCGGCATCGCACTGGTCCTCGCCCTGCTCGGGGCGACCCTCGCGATGGCGGTCTTCCGGATCGTCCGCGGTCCGACCATCCTCGACCGGATGATCGGCTCCGACATGGTGCTCACCACCGTGCTCGTCGTGATCGCCGCGGCGATGGTGGTCCGGCAGGACCTCGCCGGCATCCCGGTGCTCGTGGTCATCGCGGCGACGAGCGTCTTCGCCACGATCGCCGTCGCCCGCGCCGTGACCCCGTCGTCCGACCCGTCCGACGAGGGCACCGACGCCACCACCCCCGAACGACGAGCGGAGGGATCGTGATCGAGGTCATCGAGTCCTTCATCGACGGTGCCGGCGTCCGCGCGTGGATCGCCCTCGGGCTGCTGATCGTCGGGTCGCTGCTGTCGCTCGGCGCGGGCGTGGGGATCGTCCGCTTCCCCGACCCGCTCGTCCGCCTGCACGCCATGTCCAAGCCGCAGGTGCTCGGGCTGGCCTTCGCCCTCGCCGCGATCGTGGTGGCGGTGTGGACGTGGACGGCGTTCTTCGTGGTGCTGCCGATCATGGTGTTCCAGCTGTTCCTGGTGCCGGTGTCGACGCACATGATCGCCCGCGCAGGGCTGCGCTCGAACGACTACCGCCACGAGGACCTGCTGGTCGACGACACGGAGTCGTGACGCGGAGCTCTTTCGCGCCTCGGGTCGTTCCGCGCGTGGTGGGTCGTTCCGCGCGTGGTGGGTCGTTCCGCGCGCAGGGGGGTCGAATCGCGCGTCGGAGGTCGTTCCTTCCGACTGACAACGCGCGTTCCCGCTTCCCATCGCGGGCATCAGGGGACGGTTCAGCCGCGGCGGGACAGCACGAGGTTGACCACCGCGGCGAGCACGACGATGCCGGCCGAAATCGCGGGGAACAGCATCGCCGTCTGCGCGCCCGAGGACTCAGCCACCTCACCCACCACGGCCGAGGTGAGCGACTGCCCGACGATGACCGCGGACCCGAGGATCGTCATCGTCGTCGCGGACCGGCCGACCGGGGAGCGGTCCGAGCCGAGGCTGTACTGCGCGACGAGGGTCGGGCCGATGCCGATGCCCATGACCGCCAGGACGATCCCGACCGTGAGGACCGAGTCCGCCGACGCGAAGGCGATCGCCCCGCCGAGCAGCACGACGCCGAAGACCAGCCAGCGCCAGCCGATGCCGAACGCCCGCGGGAACGCCGCAGACCCGAGCGCGAGGCCCGCCGAGCCGATGCCCATCAGGCCGTAGAGCAGTCCCGCCTGCGAGGACTCGCCGTGGGTCTCCATGAACGCCGTCAGGGACGTGAGCGTCGAGCCGAAGAAGAACCCGATCCCGAGGATGCCGACGACGACCACGACCAGGCGCGGTCGGAGCAGCTGCCGGGCGGGTGCCTGCGCGACCTCCGCCTGCTGACCCACGGCCAGACGGCCCGTCGGGTGCAGGGCGAAGGCCGTGACGAAGACGAACGTCAGCGCCGACGCGCCGGCCACGGCGACCCACGGCGCGATGGCGCTCGCCAGCAGCCCGACCAGGAACGGCCCGATGATGAACACCGTCTCGTCGGCCGCGGACTCGTACGCCATCGTCCCGCTGAGGACCTTCTCCTGCCGGACCGGCGCCATGCGCTGCCGGATGATGGCGACCAGCCGGGTACGGGACATCGGGGCGACCTGCGGCGCACTGGCTCCGACGAAGAACGACAGCGCCAGGACGGCGAGGTCCGGGGCGGTGCTCTGCACGACGAGCACGAAGACCCCGAGCAGCGCGGCATTCGCCAGGCCGACGGGCACCAGGACCGTCCGCTGCCCGAACCGGTCTGCTGCTGCGCCGACCATCGGACCGACGATCGCCGAGCCGATGCCGACGAACGCGGAGTTGATGCCCCCGAGCGCGACCGAGTCACGGGAGGCGACGACGAGCGTCAGGACGCCGACCACCATCATCGCGAAGGGCAGCCTGGCGATGAACGCGATCGGGAAGTAGGAGCGCCCGGCGTGGGCGATCAGGGAAGCGTCTGCGGAGCGCGCCTGGAGCATGTCGTGGTGTGCCTTCTCGGCCCGCCGTGGAGCTGCGGACCCATCGGGTGCCGCCGCTGTCCGCCGAGGTGCGGCGACCGGTAGATACACACTTGCGGTCCCGAGGGTACCAGCGGGGTCGTCAGCCCCGACGTCCGGCCCGGCGCGCGAAGGCGTCGAGCGCCTGCAGGACGTCATCGCTCCGCCAGACCTTGGCACGGAGCTTGTGCTCCGACTTCCCCACGAGCACCCCGGCCGCCGCGAGCGCGTCGAGTGCACGGTAGACGTTGACCGACGGCCCGAGCTGCGCCGAGAGCGACGCCCCGGTGAGGACGGGCTGACGAGCAACCACCTCGAGGACGCGCCACACCGCCGAGTCCGCACGCGCCGTGACGGTCGCACGCCACGCGGCCTGGACCGCGTGGATGTCGTCCACCAACTCGTGGGCGTTGTTCACCGCGCGGAAGGCCGCTTCGGCCGTGGCGACCACGATCGGTTCGACCTCGCCCGTGCGGTACGCGTCGAGTGCTGCGTGGTACCCGGCGGTGTCCGTGAGCAGGCCGGCAGACACCGGAATGGTGACGTTCCTGGTCAGCCCGGTCCCCCGGAACATCGCCTGCATCAGCGCGCGGCCCGTGCGACCGTTGCCGTCCGTGAACGGGTGGATCGTCTCGAACTGTGCGTGGGCAACGGCGATCTGCACGAGCCGCGGCAGGTCGGCCCGCCGCGAGAACACCATGACGTCGTCGACCAGGGCCGGGACGCGCTCGGACGCGGGCGCGACGAAGTCGGCTCCGGCTGGACTGTCAGCGCTCCGACCGATCCAGACGGGTTCGGTCCGCCAGACACCGGCGTCGTGATGGGTGTCGCCGTCGAGCAGCGCCGCGTGCATCGCGAGGACGGAGGCGGGGGTGAGGTCGTCAGCGAGCTCGAGCGCGCTCTGCATCGCCCGGGTGTTCGCGACGATCTGCGCGGCGTTCTGCCGTGAGTCGTCACCGAGTTCTGCTGTGTAGATCGCCCGTGCGCTGGCGGTGAGGTTCTCGATCTGCGAGGACGCTGCTGCCTCGGAGCGAAGCAGGAGCGCTGCGAACGGTGCGATCTCACCGCCGAGCTGCGCGTCGAATCGGACCAGCGCCTCGACCGCATCGTCCACGAGCGCCGCGACGGACGAGCTCACACGAGGGTCGAGATCCGCGATGAGCGGTGGCACGGCCGCACGGTACGGATGCCCGAGGGCGGTGCGGCGGCTCGCCGCGACACCGAACCCCGCGTACTTCGACTCGAACCAGAGCTCTTCGGACGAGATCGCGGGCCAGTCCACGGTGCTCCGATCTGTCGCTGCGGCGGGAGGTTCTCGACACTTACGGTACTAAGTGTAGCTGGGGCGGTGATCGTGTGACAGATCGCCTCCGTGGTGCGCAGGGTTCTGAGATGTCACCGGGCCTCGCCCGTGGCCCAGAAGTACGTCAGGGGAGCGCCGTTCACCAGGTGGTCGCCGACGACCCGCTGCTGGAACACGACCGGGTTGTGCGACGACAGGGTCCTGGCGTTCCGCCAGTGCCGGTCGAGGGCGCGGTCCCGGTCCGTCGCGCTGGCTCCACCGACCTCGAACAGGGTCGTGTGGCGCGGAGGGCGACCTCGACCACAGTCGACTGCAGCGCGATGGTCCGGAGCTCCGCGGCGTCGATCTTCTCGTCGGCGTCACGCGCGGAACGACGTGCGATCGCGGACGCGATGGGCCAGAACGTGCGCCGGGACGGACTGGAGGCCCGGTACCAGCTGGCACCGGACCTCCAGTCCGTCAGGCGGTGCGTCAGGAGACGGCGCCGGAGCGCGCACCCGCCCACAGGTCGACGTCGGTGATGCCCACGGAGTGCTCGTCGATGGTGCGGAGCTCCTCGTCGGTGAAGGACAGGTTCGACAGGGCGGCGACGTTGTCCTCGAGCTGGGAGACCCGCGACGCCCCGATGACGAGCGAGGTGACGCGCTCGTCGCGGAGCGCCCAGGCGAGGGCGAGCTGCGCCAGGGACTGGCCGCGCGCCTCGGCGACGGCGTTGAGCGCGTTGAGGTGCTGGACGACCTCGGGCGTGATCGACGACGGGTCGAGCGTCTTGCCGGCGGCCGCACGGGAGTCCGCGGGCACGCCGTCGAGGTAGCGTCCGGTCAGCAGGCCCTGGGCCAGCGCGGTGAAGCCGATGACACCGAAGCCGAGCTCGCTGGCAGCGTCGAGGAGCCCCTCGGTCTCGATCCAGCGGTTCAGCATCGAGTACGAGGGCTGGTGGATCAGGAGCGGGGTGCCGAGGTCACGGAGGATCTCGACGGCCTCGCGGCTGCGGGCCGCGTCGTAGGAGGAGATGCCGACGTACAGCGCCTTGCCCTGCTGCACGGCGGTGTGCAGCGCGCCCATGGTCTCCTCGAGCGGCGTCGACGAGTCGAGGCGGTGGGAGTAGAAGACGTCGACGTAGTCGAGTCCCATCCGGGTCAGGGACTGGTCGAGCGAGGCGAGGACGTACTTGCGCGACCCGCCGCCCTGGCCGTACGGGCCGGGCCACATGTCCCAGCCAGCCTTCGTCGAGACGACCATCTCGTCCCGGTACGGGCGGAAGTCCTCGCGCATGAGCCGGCCGAAGTTGACCTCCGCGGCGCCGTAGGGCGGCCCGTAGTTGTTCGCGAGGTCGTGGTGCGTGATGCCGAGGTCGAACGCGCGACGGCTGATCGCCCGCTGGTCCTCGAAGGGCATGTCGTCCCCGAAGTTGTGCCAGTAGCCCAGGGAGAGCAGCGGCAGGTCGAGGCCGGAGTGGCCTGTCCGGCGGTACGTCATCGAGTCGTAGCGGTCGTCGCTGGCGATGTAGGTCATGCTCCGAGCCTGGCACGTGGCACCCGGGCGGTCTCAGGAGGACACTGGGCGCAACCGAGAGGAACGCCATGGCACGGACGACGGATGAGGCCCCGTTCACCGACGAGGAACGCGCGGCGATGCAGGAGCGCGCGGCCGAGGTGAAGGCCTCCAGGAGACGCGGCGGGTCCAAGGCCGAGAAGGCTGCAGCGGACCTCGAGGCCCTCCTGGCGAAGATCGCCGAGATGCCCGAGCCCGACCGGGGGCTGGCCGGACGCATCCACCGGATCGCGCTCGAGGTCGCACCCGACCTCCTGCCGAAGCTCTGGTACGGCATGCCCGCCTACACGAAGGACGGCACGGTGGTGTTCTTCTTCCAGGACGCCGCCAAGTTCACGGCCCGCTACTCGACGCTCGGCTTCCAGGACCCTGCGCGGCTCGACGACGGCACCTTCTGGCCGACGTCGTGGGCAGTCACCCCGGAGTTCTCGACCGACGACGAGGCAACGGTGGCCGAGCTCATCCGTCGGGCGGTCGGGTGAGCCGGTAGCGTGCTGGGATGACCGCGCTCCGAACGGCCACCCCGTGATCGCTGCTGCCGCGGGACTCGTCCCCGCGCTGGTCTTCCTGCTGCTCTACGTCCTGTGCCGTCGCCATGACCGGCGGATGCTGCGGAACGGGGTGTTCCTCACCGCCGCGGTCCTGTTCGGTGCGGCTGCGGTCGTGTCGATCCTGACCGCCGTCGTCCCGGGGTTCGGGATCGTCGTCGGGCTGGTGGTGCTGCTCGTCCCCCTCGCCGTCGTCGCCCTCGGTCTCGCCCTGATCGTGAACGGCGTGCAGATGCTCCGGCGTGAGGGCCGCAGCCTCGGCAACCTGCTCTCGCTCGTCGCCGGCGTGCTCGTGTTCGTGCTGCCGACCGTCGCCGTCGTGGTGTTCGCGATCGCGACCGACGGCGAGCAGGACGTGCCGGACACCCTGGCCGTGTCGGCCGTCGTGCTGCTCGTGTTCCTCTGCGTGTACGTGGCACTCGCCTTCGTCGCGTTCGCGGTGTACTCGGTCGTGTACGGGCGGATGCGGTTCCGCGAGGCGCCGGACGCGATCGTGGTGCTCGGCTCCGGGCTCGTCCGCGGCGAGGTCCCGCCCCTGCTCCGGAGTCGACTCGACCGGGCACTCGCGCTGTACCGCAGCGAGGTCGCAGCGGGACGGCGTCCGGTGCTGGTCCCGTCCGGCGGCCAGGGCGCCGACGAACCGCGGGCCGAGGGCACCGCGATGGCCGAGTACCTGCTCGCGAACGGCGCCGAGGCCGCGGACGTCCTGCCCGAGACGGCGTCGCGGTCCACGCGTGAGAACCTCCGCTTCTCGCGAGCGGTGCAGACCGAAGCGGGGCGGGACGGCCACGTCGTCGTCGTGACGAACAACTACCACGTGCTCCGGGCCGCGGTGCTGGCGCGCCAGCTCGACCTGCCGGCCCAGGTGATCGGGTCGCCGACGGCTCCGTACTACGTGCCGAGCGCGTTCCTGCGGGAGTTCATCGCCGTCATCGTCGAGCACCGGTGGTTGAACCTGGTGGCGTTCCTGCCGTTCGTGGCCTTCACCGGGTTCCTGCTCTGGGAGTCGTTCCAGCAGCGGTGACGCCGGTGGCGGCCGCGGTCGCCGGTGGTGGCCGCGGTCGCCGGTGGCGGCCGCGATCGCCGCTGTCGCCGCTCGCTAGGATCTCCACCATGGTCGAGATCTCCGGGCCGCGTCCGACGGACCTGCTGACGATCGGCGAGGTCGTCGCGCGGACGGGCGTCGCTGCGTCGGCGCTGCACTTCTACGAGCGCAAGGGCCTGATCCGCCCCGAACGGACCGACGGTGGCACGCGGCTGTACCCGCGGCACATGGAGCGGCGGATCGCCATCATCCAGGTCGCCAAGCGGCTCGGCATCCCCCTGAGCGAGGTCGCCGACCAGTTCGCGGCCCTGCCCCAGGACCGGATGCCGTCGCTGCGGGACTGGAACCGACTGAACGAGCGATGGCGGGCGCGACTCCGTGCCCGCCAGCTCGAGCTCGCCCGGTTGCAGGAGGAGATGACGAGGTGCATCGGGTGCGGGTGCGTCTCGCTCAACGCCTGCCTGCTCGTCAACCCCGGGGACGCGCTCAGCTCCGAGGGGCACGGTGCTCGCCGGCTGCTGCCGATCGAGGACGACGCGGGCGCAGCAGGCGCAGCGGGCGCAGCAGGCGCAGCGGGCGCAGCAGGCGCAGCGGGCGCAGCGGGCGCAGCGGGGGCAGCCTAGGAGCCGGCCGGTCGGAGCCCGTCGTCGAACCGCGTCAGCAGGGCGACGGCGTCCGTCACGCGGTCGAGGTCGTCATCCGCGATGTCACCCAGCGCCGCCCGGAGCTTCCCTGCCCAGTGCGCGCGGAGCACGCGGATGTTCGCCGCCGCCTGCTCGGTGGCGAACAGCTGCACGAGCCGGGCATCGCGGGGGTCGACACATCGGTCGACCATGCCCTTCGCGACGAGCGACCGGAGTGCGGCGCTGAGGTTGCTCCGCTGCAGTGCCGTCGCCTCGGCCGTGGCGCTCGGTGACGTCCCCGGGTGCATGTCCACCCATCGCAGGACGAGGACCTCGGTGCCGGTGAGCGGGACGACGTCGAGGGCCGAGCTGCCGTTCGGGTCGATCTCGCGCGAGACCCGGAGCACGAGGTCCGCGAGGTCGGCCAGCGCCTCGTCGGTCACCGTTGCGTCCATCCCTGCACTGTAGCGCCGATAGCAAGCGGTTATGCATTCATAACTCAGTGCGTTATGGTTTCATCATCATGACGACGGACACCGGCACCATCCGCGCGGACATCGCGACGCCCACGACCCGGCAACAGGGCATCACCACCGCCCTGCTGCTCGTGCTCGGCCTGCTCAGCGCCGTGGCACCCTTCGCCACCGACCTGTACCTGCCGGCCTTCCCCGAGATGACGACCGAGCTGCAGACCTCGGCGACCACCGTGCAGCTCACCCTGACCGCGTTCCTGGTCGGCGTCACCGTCGGACAGCTCGTCTTCGGGCCGCTGTCGGACCGGTTCGGCCGAGTTCCCCCGCTCGTCGCCGGGGCGGCGCTGTGCGTGCTCGCGAGCGCGGCAGCGGTGCTCGCGCCGACCGTCGGTGTGCTCGTGGCGGCTCGGCTGCTGCAGGGGCTCGGCGGTGCGGCCGGCATGGTCATCAGCCGCGCGGTCATCTCCGACCTGGCCACCGGCAAGCCCGCCGCCCGGGCGTTCTCGCTCATGATGATCGTCGGTGGCGTCGCCCCGGTCGTCGCACCGCTGCTCGGTGGGCTGCTCACCGGCCCGATCGGCTGGCGCGGGCTGCTCACGATCGTCCTCGGGCTGTCGGTCGTCATGCTCGTCGCGGTGCTGGCCGTGATCCGCGAGACCCACCTGCGTTCCCGCCGTGACGAGCTCCGCGCCGAACGCCAGGCGACGGGGTCCCCGTTGCGCGCCCTGCGCTCGCGCACGTTCCTCGGCTACACCGCGGTGTTCGGCTTCGCGTTCGCGGTGATGATGGCGTACATCTCGGCGTCGCCGTTCCTGTACCAGGAGATGATCGGCTTCGGCACGGTCGAGTACGGGATCGCGTTCGGCATCAACGCCCTGGCGCTGATGGGCGTCAGCATCCTGTCCGCCAAGCTCACGGAACGCCACTCCGTGCGGGGCGTGCTGTCGCTCGGCATCGTGCTCGTGCTCGCGTCGACGGTGGCCTTCGCCGTGCTCGTCGCCACCAGTGCTCCGGTCATCGCCCTGGCCGTGCCGCTGTTCACCGCGGTCGGCAGCCTCGGCCTGGTGCTCGGCAACGCGACGGCACTGGCACTGGGAGCCGTGCCGTCCGCCGCCGGCAGCGCGTCGGCGGTGCTCGGCGCGCTGCAGTTCGGCCTCGCCGCGCTGGTGTCCCCGCTGGTGAGCATCGGCGGGTCCACGACGGCCGCTCCCCTGGCGATCGTGATGCTCGCCGCGGCGGTCGTCGCGGTGATCGCGCTGCTGGCCGCACGTGGCAGGACCGTCCGCGCGGCCTGAGCTCCCGCGAGACACCGGTGTTCGTCAGTCGCGCCGCGGACATCCGCGGCGTGGACGAGGAACGCCGGTGTCTTGCCGTCTCGCCCGCGTCAGCGCCTCCGTCAGCGTGCGACGGGCCGCGCCGGACGCAGCACCGGCAGCCGCGGCATCAGCCAGTCGACCCAGACCAGCCGGGCGGCAGGGGCCACCGCGAGCGCCCACGCCACCGAGGCCAGTGCGTCGGTCGGGTAGTGCACGGCGTCGATCGTCACCGAGAACCACACGACGACGACGGCCACGGTCCCCACGACGACTGCGACTCCGTGCCACCGGGTGTCGCGCAACACCCAGCAGAGCGCGATGGTGAACGCCACCATGAAGACCGTGTGCCCGCTCGGGTAGCCCGGGTCCGGCTGCACGGGGAACGGGTGCGGCAGCACACTGACGTCGGGCCGGGCGCGGTGCACGAGCTCCTTGACGATCGCCGACGGCACCCACGTGATCGCGACCACCCCGGCGAAGGCCGCCGCCGGCCGGATGTTCCGCTGCACCGCCCAGATCACCCCGGTGACGACGACGGTGACGATGATCGCCGGCACGGGGCTGATCGCGTGGTAGACGCCGTCGGTGAAGCTCCGGAGTGCGCCGGTGTGCAGCTCGTTGAGGGCCTTCGCGAGACCGATGTCCACCGTGCCCAGGAAGAACCCGACGACGGTCAGGACGAGCACCGCCGCGATGCCGATCACGAGCGTCGACAGCGGGTACGCGGACCGGACGAGGATGCCGTTCGCGTCGGGCTCTCGTCGGCGGGGGCGGAGCGGCGGCGCGTCGTCGATCATCCGCCCATCGTCCCAGTCCGACGGGCGAAGTCACGGCTCGGTCCCATCAGAGAACACACAGGACGACGGCACCGACTAGACCGGGAGACGTCCACCACGAGAGGAACCGCATGCCGACCGTCGCCGAGACCATCGTCGCCACACTCCGCGAGAACGACGTCCACCGCGTCTACGGCCTGCCCGGGGACTCGCTCAACGGCTTCACCGACGCCATCCGGAAGGACGGCACGATCAGCTGGGAGCACGTCCGCCACGAGGAGGCGGCTGCGTTCGCCGCGGCAGCAGAAGCCGACCTGACCGGAGACCTCGCGGTGTGCGCCGGCAGCTGCGGACCGGGCAACCTGCACCTGATCAACGGCCTGTACGACGCGAACCGCTCCCGCGTGCCCGTCCTCGCGATCGCCGCGCACATCCCGACGGCGGAGATCGGCACCGGGTACTTCCAGGAGACCCACCCGCAGGAACTCTTCCGCGAGTGCTCCGTCTACGTCGAGTACGTCGCCGACCCGGTCCAGATGCCGCGCCTGCTCGAGATCGCGATCCGCGAAGCCGTCGAGAAGCGCGGCGTCGCCGTGCTCGTCATCCCCGGCGACGTCCTGCTCGCCGAGGCGAGGGACGACCGTGCAGTCCGCATCGGCCGGGCAGAACCGCGCATCATCCCCTCCGACGCCGAGCTCCAGCGCACGGCCGACCTGCTGAACGGCGCCGACAAGGTGACGATCCTCGCCGGTGCCGGGGTCGCGGGTGCCCACGACGAGGTCGTCGCCCTCGCGGAACGCCTGCAGGCCCCGATCGTGCACGCCCTGCGCGGCAAGGAGCACATCGAGTGGGACAACCCCTACGACGTGGGGATGACCGGCCTGCTCGGGTTCGCGTCGGGCTACCGCGCGATGGAGGACGCCGACGTCGTCCTCATGCTCGGCACGGACTTCCCCTACCCCCAGTTCTTCCCCGCGAAGGCGAAGCACGTGCAGGTCGACATCCGGGGGGAACAGCTCGGCAAGCGGCACCCGGTCGACATCGGCCTGGTCGGCACCGTCAAGGACACCGCCCTCGGACTCCTGCCCCTGCTGACCGCCTCGAAGCCGGCACACCACCTGCAGGACGCCCGCAAGCACTACCGGAAGACGCGGGAGAAGCTCGACGACCTGGCCGTGCCCGCCGGCAAGCACAAGCCCCTGCACCCGCAGTACGTCGCCAGGGTCCTCGACCAGCTCGCCGACGACGACGCCGTGTTCATCCCGGACGTCGGCTCCCCCGTCGTGTGGGCGTCCCGCTACCTGACGATGAACGGCAAGCGACGGCTGATCGGGTCGTTCTGGCACGGCTCGATGGCGAACGCCATGCCGCAGGCGATCGGCGCGCAGACCGCGTTCCCCGATCGGCAGGTGATCGCGATGGCCGGGGACGGCGGTCTGACGATGCTCCTCGGTGAGCTCGTGACGATCGTGCAGAACAAGCTGCCGGTGAAGATCGTCGTGTTCGACAACTCGTCACTGAACTTCGTCGAGCTCGAGATGAAGGCCGCCGGCTTCGTGAACTTCGGCACCGAGTTGACGAACCCCGACTTCGCGGCCGTGGCCGAGGCCATCGGGCTGAAGGGCTTCCGGGTCGACGAATCCGACCAGTTGGAGGATGCGCTCGCCGCCGCCCTCGCCCATGACGGGCCGGCCCTGGTCTCCGTCAAGGCGAACCGGCAGGAGCTGTCGATGCCGCCGGCGGTCACCCTGGAGCAGGCGAAGGGCTTCACGCTCTACGCCATCCGCACGGTCCTGAGCGGCCGCGGCGACGAGCTGCTCGACCTGGCGTCGACCAACTTCCGGCAGTTCATCTGACGCGGGCCTGGGGCTGGAGACCCAGCCCCAGGCGGACGGGTCAGGCGCCGGCACCGCCGTCGACGGGGATCATCGCGCCGGTCACCATCGCGGCACGGTCGCTCAGGAGCCATGCGGCGACCTCGGCGACCTCCTCGGGCTCCGCCATCCGTCCGAGTGGGATCGAGGCATTGACCTGCTCGACGATGCCCGGGGTCGCCGCCTCCCAGGCGTCGATCATCTCCGTGGCGGTGCCGCCCGGGGTGATCCCGTTCACCCGGATGCGGTCGGACGCCCAGGTCACGGCCGCGGTCTCGGTGATGCTGTTGAGCGCCCGCTTCATGGCGCCGTACGCGGGGAGTGCCGGGTTCGCGCGTCGGCTGCCGATGCTCGAGGTGTTCACGATGGCCCCGGCACCCGTCCGGCGCATCAGGGCGGCCTCCGCGGTCATCGCGACCCAGTGCCCGCGGAAGTTCACGGCGAACTGCGCGTCGATGTCCTCGTCGCTCGTGGTGTCGAGCGGCCCGGGGTGCTGGATCGTCGCACCGTTGTTGAACGCCCCGTCGAGCCGTCCGTGCAGCTCGTCGACGCGCGCGACGGCAGCGCGGATGCTCGCCGGGTCGGCCAGGTCGAGCGGGACGGCGTCAGCGACCCCGCCGGCCGCGCGGACCTGGTCCACGACGGTCTCGAGCGCGGCGGTGCTCCGGGCGGCGAGCACGACGGCCGCGCCCTCCCGGGCGAAGAGCCGTGCTGCTGCGGCTCCGATGCCGCGGCTGGCGCCGGTGATGAAGACGACCTTCCCGGTGAGCAGGCCGGTGGGAGCGGTGGTGGACGTGTCGGAGGTGGACTGGATGCTGTTCTCGGTCATGGCGTCAGCGTCACCGCCGTGGACCGGCGGAACCAGGTACGACCGGTACCACGACACCAGCGGCGCACGGGGCGCAGACTCCTGGCATGGACAAGCAGGAGTTGGCGGCGTTCCTCCGTTCACGGCGGGAGCGGTTGCAGCCCTCGGACGTCGGCCTGGTGACGGGCTCGCGACGGAGGACGCCCGGACTGCGGCGTGAAGAGGTGGCCGTCCTGGCCCACATCTCGACCGAGTACTACGTGCGGCTCGAACAGGGCCGCGCGCCACGGCCGTCCGCCGAGGTGCTCGCCGGCATCGCCGAGTCGCTCCGCCTCTCCGCCGTCGAGTCCACGCACCTGCACACCCTGGCGGGCACGGCGCCGCTCCACCACGGACGGGTGCGCCGCGACGTCCGACCGAGCATCGTCGCCCTCGTCGAGCGCCTGCCGCAGACGGCGGCGATCGTGCTCTCCGCCACGTTCGAGGTCCTCGCGTGGAACCCGCTCGCGGCCGCGCTCATGGAGGACTTCGGCGAGCGGCTCCCGGCCGAGCGGAACCTCGCCCGACAGGCGTTCCCGCCTGGGGCGCACCCCGCCGACACGGTGCCGCCCTACGGCATCTCCGACGGTGCCGAGTTCCGCCAGCACGTCGTCCGGCAGCTCCGCGCCGTCCGCGCGCAGTACCCGGAGGACCCGTCCGTGGTCGGGCTCGTCGAGGAGCTCCGAGCGGACAACGCGGAGTTCGCGCGGCTCTGGGACCGTCACGACGTCCCGACGACGACCGTGCTGTCCAAGACGTTCGACCACCCCGTGGTCGGCCCGGTCACGGTCGACTGCGACAGCCTCGCCCTGGTCGACCGCGGCCAGTGGCTCGTGCTCTACACGGCACCGGCCGGGTCACCAGATGCCGACGCCCTCGCACTCCTCGGCGTGCTGGGAGTGGAGGGCGTCCGCACCGGGTGACCGGTCGTCATCGCTGCGACGCGGGGCCGTCGTCGGCCCCGCGTCGCAGGTGGTCGATCAGAAGGCGGGCGTGCCGCCGGCGATCGTGATGGTCGACCCCGACTGGTAGCTCGACTCCGGGCTGACCAGGTGCACGTACGCGGCGCCGAGCTCTGCCGGCTGGCCGGGGCGACCGAACGGCGAGTCCCCGCCGAACTGCGACACCTTCTCGGCGTCGTCAGAACCCGGCTGCAACGGCGTCCACACGGGGCCGGGCGCGATCGAGTTCACGCGGATGCCCTTCGGCGCGAGCTGCTGGGCGACGGCCTCGGTGAAGAGCTTGATCGCACCCTTGGACACGGCGTAGTCGATCTTGTCCGGCGTCGGCGACGACGCCTGGATCGATCCGGTCGTGACGATCGTCGAGCCGGGCTCGAGGTGCGGCACGGCGGCCTTCGTCAGCCAGAACAGGGAGTAGATGTTCGTCTTGAAGGTCGAGTCGAACATCTCGGTGTCGAGCGTCAGGATGTCCTCGTTGCTCTCCATGCGACCGGCGACCATCACGAGGGTGTCGAGGCCACCGAGCTCGTCGACGGCCTTCTGGACGAGGTCCTTGCAGTACTGCTCGTCGGAGATGTCTCCGGGCACGAGCACCGCACGACGGCCTTCGCCCTCGAGCAGGTCGCGGACCTGTTCGGCGTCCTCCTGCTCGTCGGGGAGGTAGGACAGCACCAGGTCGGCACCCTCACGCGACATCGCGATCGCGGCGGCACGGCCGATGCCCGAGTCGGCGCCGGTGACGATGCCGCGGAAGCCGGTCAGCCGCTCGCGGCCGACGTAGCTCTCCTCGCCGTGGTCCGGCTTCGGGTCCATCTTCCAGGCAGCACCCGGGAGCGACTGCTCCTGCTTCGGGAACGGCGGGGCGGGGTAGAGGCTGTTCGGGTCACGCTTGTCGTACTGGCTCATGGGCCCAGTGTGCTCAGCGCGCCGGGGGACCCGTTCAGCCAGCCTGGACGCGACCAGACGACGGACTGGAGGCTCGGTGCCAGCTGGCACCTGGGCCCACGCCGGCCGGTTCCGGACCGACGCGCCAGCGGCGGGACGGCCGTGACCGGTGGGGAGCCTCCAGTCCGTCAGGTGGTTCAGATGCCGGCCGTGGACCGGATCCAGGAGGCGGACTGCGAGAGCAGCGCGTAGTTGGAGCCGGCCGACGTGTTCGCGCCGGGGTCGGCGCTGTCGCCGGTCGAGCAGACCGCGACGACCTTGCCGCCGACCAGCAGCGGCCCGCCGGAGTCCCCGTGGTTCGAGGCGCCGGTCACGCCCGAGGCGTGCTGCGCGCGACCGCCGAAGGCGTCGGTGCTGGCACCGGTGAGGGCGACGCTCGCCTGGTACAGGCCGTCGGACTGGACCGCGTTCGCGCGCAGGCCGTAGCCCTGGATCGTGCCCGTGCCGGTCGACTTCGCGGTCGCTGCCAGGTCGAGCGGCGCGTACGAGGACAGGGCGTACGCGCTCCGCAGGTGCACCAGGGCGATGTCGCCGGTCGGGGCCGCGCTGACCCGGTCTACGGCGACGGGCGTCCCCCGGTTGACCGTGGAGTTGGAGTGGTAGACGTTCATCGCGCCGATGCCGTCGATGCAGTGGCGGGCGGTGAGCACCCAGGAACCGGAGACCTGTTCGCCGGTGCAGGTGCTGACGTAGCCGGAGGGGATGGAGCCGCCGGAGGCCTGGAGCTGGACGGCCCAGGCGGTGGAGGGGGCCTTCTCCCCGCCGACGACCTGGGGGCTGGCGGTCAGGGCCGAGGCGGGGGCGGCGGCGAACACGCCACCGGCGACGACGACGACCGCGGCGAACGCGGCTGCGATGGACTTCTTCATGACGACTCCTCTGTCGGACGAAGCAGGGTCGTTGCAGTGTGCAACTGGTTGCATCCTGACCCTGGACGACGGAGGGCACCAGTCCGCACTTCGACGGACGGGAGGTGTCAGCGGGTCGTGTTCAGGCCGGGGTGCCGAGTCGGTAGCCGACGCCGCGGATGGTGGTGATCAGGTCGCGGTCGGTCTTGCGCCGGATGTAGTGCACGTAGGTGTCGACGGTGCCGACCTGCTCGCCGCGCTCGAAGACCGCGGAGAGCAGGTGCTGGCGAGTGAAGGCGCGCGCTGGTTCACTCGCGAGCAGGCGGAGCATCGCGGTCTCCTTCTCCGTCAGCATCACCCTGCCCGAGTACGGGGACGTGATGCTCTGGTCGTCGGGGTGGAAGGCCCATCCGCCGATCTCGATCGTGGCCCCCGTGCCGGAGTAGTCACGAGTCAGCGCTCGGAGTCGTGCGGTGAGCTCGTCGAAGTCGAACGGCTTCACCAGGTAGTCGTTCGCGCCGGCGTCGAGGCCCGACACGCGGTCCCTGACCGCCCCGAGCGCCGTCAGCATGAGCACCGGCGTGCTGATGCGGCGCTCCCGCAGGGTGGCGATCACCTCGGTGCCGTCGATGCCGGGCAGCCGTCGGTCGACGACCATCACGTCGAAGTACTGCTGGGCGGCGACCTCCAGTGCGCTCTCCCCGTCGGCGCGGAGTGTCACGTCCCATTCGTCACCCAGGACCTCGGCGACCAGGGGGCCGAGTCGTGGGTCGTCCTCGACGAGCAGGAGTCGGAGCGTCACGGGCGGCCCTCCCGGTCGTCAGGTGGTCCGTCGGGTCGTACCGGCAGCCGGAGCGCGAACACGGTGCCGTCCGCACCGGTGCGTTCCACGGTGACGTCGCCGCCGGCGCGGACGGCGACGTCGCGCACCAGCGCGAGCCCGATGCCGTACCCGGTGCGCGGAGCGGCAGCGCCCGCCGGCCCCGTCGGCGTGCCGTGGGCGAACCGGTCGAAGACGCGGGCGGGAGGGATCCCGGTGATGCCGGGTCCGTCGTCCGTGACACGGATCACGGCGGAGGCACCGCCCGCGCTCGTCGAGACCCGGACGTGGCCACCGGCGCGCGTGTGACCGATCGCGTTGTCCGTCAGGGCGACCAGGCACCGGTGCAGCTGCGTCTCCGACACCGCCAGGGTGGCCCCCGCGAGTGCCGCGTCGACCGGCCTGACGTCGAGGTGCACCTCCCGCTCCACCGCGAGGACGGTCATGTCCCGCCGCAGGGTCGCCAGGGCATCGGCGAGGTCGGCCGTCCCGCTCGCTCCGCTGTTCCCCGCAGCAGCGTCCAGGAGGTCGTTGACGATGTCGATCAGGACACGGGTGTCGCCTCGGAGCTCGTCCACGACGGCGTGCCGCGGGTCGTCCGCCGGCGTCATCATGTGCAGCCGTTGTACACGGGCGTGGAGCACCGCCAGCGGCGTCCGGAGCTCGTGGCTGGCGTCGGCGACGAACGTGCGCTGGACACGGGCGGCGTCGGCGATGGGACGCACCGCACGGCGTGCGATCCTCCACGCGGCGAGGCCGGCGAGGACGATCGAGAACCCGCCGACCCCGACCACCGCGATGCTCAGGTCGACGGTGTCGAGGGAGATGCGGACGTCGCTCGCCGCCGGAGCCTCGTGCAGTTGTCCCGGGGTGAGCTGCCAGAGGACGTACCCGACCACCAGGGCGATGATCGCGGCGACCAGCGCCGCGGACACGACGGCGACCTGGAACGCGATGCCGACCACGGACCGGCGGTACGCCAACCGGTCCGGGTCACGCTCCTGTCCGGAACGGAACGACCACGTGACCGCCGCGTCAGCGATCGATGACCACCACGGTGACCTCACCTGTGCTCCCTCCACGGCACCGGCACCGGGACACGGAGGTGTTCCGACGTCGGTGCATCGGCACCGATCCTGCCGCACGCCGAGACCGATCTCGTTTCTTGGTGAAGTCTTGGCCCCGCGTTCCTAGCGTCGATGCATCGCCGCTCCCGCATCTGCGGTCCGGTCCGTCCCGACGAGGAGAACGTCATGTCCCACGCGCCAGCAGCCCGGCTGCGGACCCGCGTCCGCTCGAACAAGGTGCCGGACCCGACCGTGTCGTTCTGGGTCATCAAGATCCTCGCCACAACCGTCGGTGAGACCGCAGCGGACCTCCTCAGCGACACGGTCGGGCTCGGCCTGCCGCTGACGACCCTGGTCATGGCCGTCGCGCTCGTCGTGTTCCTGGTCCTGCAGTTCCGGACCCGCTCCTACCGGCCGCCGCTGTACTGGATCACCGTGGTCCTGATCAGCATCGTCGGCACGTGCATCACGGACAACCTGACGGACGGGCTCGGCGTCCCGCTGGCCCTCAGCACGACCGTCTTCGCCGTGGCGCTGGCAGCCGTCTTCGTCATCTGGTACCGATCCGAGGGGACCATCTCGATCCACAGCATCGACGCGGTCCGCCGGGAAGCGTTCTACTGGCTGGCGATCCTGTTCACGTTCGCCCTCGGCACCGCCGCCGGTGACCTGATCGCGGAGCAGACCGGACTCGGGTACTTCCCGTCGCTGCTGTTGTTCGCCGGGGCGATCGCCCTGACCGCGGCCGTCTGGTTCATCGGGCACCGCGGCCCGGTCGTGTGCTTCTGGATCGCGTACGTCCTCACCCGACCGCTCGGTGCCTCCACCGGCGACCTGCTCTCGTCGCCGGTCGAGGACGGCGGCCTCGGCATCGGCACCATCACCACCAGCGTCGTGTTCCTGGTCCTCATCGCCGCGGTCATCAGCTGGCTCTCGATCCGTCTCCGTCGCGATGCCACCGCTCCGCAGGCGCAGCTGGGTGTCTCCTCGTGACCGCCACCGTCCCCCTCGCCGTGCACCTCCTCGACGCAGCATCCGTGCTGCACGCCTTCGGTCCGTACGTCCTCGTGGGCATCGCCGTGCTCATCTTCATCGAGTCCGGGGTGCTGTTCCCGTTCCTGCCCGGTGACTCCCTGCTCGTCACCGCCGCGATCATCAGCAGCGCCCTGGGCGTCACGCCGTGGCAGGTCGCGCTCGTCGCGTCCCTCGCGGCGATCGCCGGTGACCAGGTCGGGTACTGGCTCGGCAAGCGCTTCGGGCGTCGCTGGTTCCGGGACGACGCGCGTCTGCTCACCACCGCTCGACTCAACGAGGCAGAGGCGTTCTTCACCCGGTGGGGCGGGCTCTCACTCGTCCTCGGCCGGTTCGTCCCCGTCGTCCGGACGTACGTCCCCCTCGCGGCCGGCACCGCCGGGATGCACTACCGCCGGTTCCTGCTGTTCAACCTCATCGGGGCGATCGCATGGGCTGCAGGCCTGACCGCTGTCGGGGTGCTGCTCGGCGGGATCCCGTTCGTGGCACACAACATCGACGTCCTCATGATCGTGATCGTCCTGGTCTCGGTGCTCCCGATCGTGATCGGGGCGCTCCGCCGTCGGGCCGGCCGCCGGTCAGGAACGCACGGCGATCCGTCCGACCAGCCAGCCGCGGCCGGTCGGGACCGACGAGGATGACCGCGACGACGCCCGACGCACCGAACCGTGTGCCCGACCCGACGACGTCGTTCTGGGTCATCAAGGTGGTCACCACGGCGATGGGCGAGGCACTCTCCGACTTCCTCGTCACACGGTTCGATCCCGTCCCGACGGTCCTGGTCACGGCCGTGCTCTTCGCGGTCGTCCTCGTCGTGCAGCTCGCCGCGACCCGGTACGCGCCCTGGAGGTACTGGGCGGCCGTGTCGATGGTCGGGGTGTTCGGCACGATGATCGCCGACGTCACCCACGTCGCTCTCGGCGTCCCCTACCTGGTCTCCGCCCCGGTGTTCCTGGTCGGCCTCGTGGCCGTGTTCGTGGTGTGGCGCCGCACCGAGGGAAGCCTCGACGTGCACACCATCACCAGCCTGCGCCGACAGTGCTTCTACTGGGCCGCAGTCATCGCCACGTTCGCGATGGGCACCGCTGCCGGCGACCTGCTCGCCAGCACCTTCCACCTCGGGTACTTCGCCGGTGGGATGGTCTTCGTCGCCGCCATGGCCGTCGTCGTCCTCGGTCGCTTGGGCGGCGTCCTCGGCCCGGTCCTGTCGTTCTGGACGGCGTACGTGCTCACCCGGCCGGTGGGGGCGTCCTTCGCGGACTGGGTCGCGGTCCCGCACGCGCGGGGCGGTCTCGCCGTCGGCACGGGGCTGGTCAGTGCCGTCCTGCTGATCGTGATCGCCGTGGCGGTGGCCTGGTCCGCGCAGTTCCGACGAACAGCGCAGTCGTCGACCGCCGTCGCGCGCTGAGGTACCACGGCGCTGGCGGCGGGCGACCGCTGCTCACTGGTCGGAAGGAGGCCGATCGTCCGCAGTCGTCCCGAGTCCCAGGTCATCGGCGCGCCCGTGCTCGTCCGCGACCGACGGCACGATGACCGGGAAGCCGGGCTCGCCCTGGCCGGCGACGAACGCGAAGTCCACCACGTCCTCGGGTTCGATGCCGTCGGCGTCGGCGTCCTCGTCGCCGCGGGTGCCGAGCAGCTTGCGGGTCAGCGCCGAGCGCGCCGTGAGCAGGGACTCGAGCGCGTCGAGCAGGTCGGCGTCCGAAGGCTCGCCGCCGCGCATCGCCGCACCGAGGACGCTCCGCCGCATGAGCTCCTTCGCGAAGGAGCCCGTCGTGCCGTCGGCGCGCTCGGCCGCCTGCGCGAGGACCGCGTCGGAGAACGGCAGCGCGCCCGCGTAGCGACGGAACAGCCGCGTCCGCTCGGGCAGGCCGGGCAGCGGCACTTCGACGGCGAGGTCCACACGTCCGGGCCGGTCGGCGAGCGCCCGTTCGAGCACCGACACCCGGTTCGTCGTCATCACGAAGGCCACGTCGGCGTCTCCGTCCAGGCCATCGAGCGCGTCGAGCACCTCGAACAGCAGGGGCTGAGGCGTCATGTCACGCTCCATGGCGACGAGGTCGATGTCCTCGAGCACGACGATGGACGGCTGGAAGGTGCGGGCGACCTCGGCCGCGGCACCGATCGCGGCGATGCTCGACCCGGTCAGCAGCACCGCGGTGACGCCCTCGGTCCGGTGCAGCAGGTGCCGGATCGTCAGGGTCTTGCCGGTGCCGGGCGGGCCGTAGAGCAGGACCCCGCGCTTCAGGTGCTGCCCGGCGGCCAGGAGCGCCTGGCGCTGCTCGCCGATCCCGACGACGTGCGCGACGACCTCGTCGAGCACCCCGTCGGCCAGGACGACGTCGTCCGCGGTCGTCTCCGGCCGCCGCAGGAACGTCGCACCGGCGTCGGCGCCGTACTGCGACTGGACGAACGAGAGCACCTGGCCGCGCAGCACGCTGCGCTCGATCATCAGCGCGCGGACCCGGGTGAGGAAGGTCGTCGCGAGGTCCTGGTCGACGGCGAGCACCTCGAGCGTGGCGCTCGACCGGCCGTACTCGGGCTTCGCGCTGCGCTGCAGGACGACGAGGGGCGCGCCCTCGAAGGTGATGAGGCGCAGCCCGAACGACACCACCCGACGGGTCGTGTCCGGGCCGGTGGCACGGGTGGCGTAGCTCACGGGGCCGAGCGACCACCGCGTGTGGGCGTGCGCGACGAACTCGCTGATCGAGCTGTGGAAGCGGCCGTCGTCCCCGGCGATGCCGACGAGCGCGTCCGGGTCGGGGCCCGTGAGTTCGTCGAGCGCGATGTCGGCGTCGACGAGCCGGTGGTCGGCGAACTCCTCGGTCACCACGGGGATGGTCTGCGGGTCCGCGCCGAGGTGGTCGCGGAGCCGCTCGCCGATCGGGGTCAGCGTGGCACGCTGCTCCGTCGCCGCGAGGTCGTTCGCGTGGTCGAGGAAGCGTGCGAAGGCACGCATGAGGTCCCGGTCTGCATCGTCGAGCACGAGTGCATCCTGGCAGGGCTCGCGGCGACTGGCCAGGGCGGGACGACTAGTGCTCGGCGCCGCCGACCAGCACCGCGTCGGCCGCGGGGTCGAGGCTCTCGCGGACGGCGACCTCGAGTGCCGTGACGATGTCGGCCAGCGGCAGCGTCGGGACGTCCCCGGTCGCCGACTCCGGCGTGGCGGGGACGTGCACGAAGCCGGCGCGGAAGGCCTCGTTCGCCGCGATCGACATCAGCTCGTAGAAGGCGTGGTTGCAGGTGAAGGTGCCCGCCGTGTTCGACACGGATGCGGCGACCCCGGCCTCGGTCGCCGCTCGGACGATGCGCTTGATCGGCAGGGTCGTCAGGAAGCCGTCCGGCCCGCGCTGGTCGATCGGTTCGTCGATCGGCTGCGCGCCGGAGTTGTCCGGGATGCGGGCGTCGTCGACGTTGACCGCGACGCGCTCGGGGGTGACGGCGTCGCGTCCCTCGGCGACACCGGTGGCGATGACCAGGTCGGGGCGGTGCTCGGTGATCGCGGCGACGAGGGCCGCGCGGACCTCGGCGAAGACGACGGGCAGCTGCGCCACGACGACGGTGCCGGGGCCGTCCCACGACTCGGCGACGGCCCGGACGGCGTCCCACGAGGGGTTCCGCTCGGCACCCCCGAACGGCTCGAACGCGGTCAGGAGGACGACAGGTGCTGCGCTGGTGGCCACGTCCTCGATGCTACGGCTGTCCGGGCGCGGGACACCGGTGTTCGCGGGTCGCGCCGCGGATGGTCGCGGCGCGACGACTGAACGCCGGTGTCCAGCGGAGCAGCACGACCGGCGCAGCTCGACCGGAGCAGCGCGACCGGAGCGGCGCGTGCTCGGGATCAACGCGCGCCCGGACCGCGGCCGGATGGGATGATGCACGCATGATGACGGAAGGTCAGGAGGCGCCACACGCGCTCCTCGGCGGGCGCTACCGGCTCCGGACGGTCATCGGCCGCGGTGGGATGTCGGTCGTGTACGACGCCCTCGACGAGAGCCTCGACCGGCCCGTCGCCGTGAAGGTCTTCCACCCGGGCCTGGTCGACATCGCGCGAGAGGAGGCCGAGCAGGGCGTCCTGGCATCGCTCGACCACCACAACCTGGTCAGCCTGCTCGACGCCGGCGTCGTCGAGGACGAGCACGGCACCCCGCAGCGGTTCATCGTGATGGCGCTCGTGCACGGGCAGGACCTCGAGGAGCGGCTGGGGCTCGGGCCGCTGGCCTCGCGGCACATCGCCGAGGTCGGCTACGACATGGCCGAGGCGCTCCACTACATCCACGACCGCGGCGTCGTGCACCGCGACATCAAGCCGTCGAACATCCTGCTCGTCGACTACGGCAACCGGGCCGACCGTGCCCGGGCTCGGCTGACGGACTTCGGCATCGCGCTGGCCGACGGCGTCGAACGGCTCACCGCCGACGGCGTGACGACGGGGACGGCCGCCTACCTCAGCCCGGAGCAGGCCCGCGGCGGTGACGTCGGCCCGGCGAGCGACGTCTACTCGCTCGGCCTGGTGCTGCTGCAGTGCTTCACCCGCCGGCGGGAGTTCCCCGGGTCGCTCGTCGAGTCCGCGGTCGCTCGGCTGTCGCGCGACCCCGTCGTGCCGGACCCGCTTCCGACGCACTGGCAGCGCGCCCTGACCGCGATGACGGCCAGGGACCCGGCACAGCGGCCGACCGGGGAGGCCCTGGTCGGCCTGCTCCGCGACGTCGTCATCGCGGACACCACGGCCGAGGACCGCGTGGTCGACACGGACGCGCCCGGCACCGCGACCCGCGCGACGGAGACGGAGACGACGCGCAGCGCCGGACCGAGCACCGGCACCGGCACGCGCACCGCCACCGGTCAACGCCCCGCCACGGGGTCGCACCCGGCGACGCTCGACCTGCTGCCCGAGGAGGCGCTGCAGCGGACCACGGCCATGGCGGCACGCCTGTTCGACGCCCCGATCGCCCTGGTCGAGGTGCTCGATGAGGACCGCGAGTGGTCGCAGTCGTACCTGGCCGAGGGCATCGACGATTCCGCACGGCACATCAGCTTCCGGAACGGCTTCGCCCCGGTCCCGGTCCCGGTGGTGATCCCCGACGGGTCGGCGCACCCGGAGATGCGGAACAGCCCGCTCGTCACCGGCCCCCTCGGGATCCGGTTCTACGTCAGCGTGCCGCTCGTCCGCCACGACGGCACCGCGATCGGCACCCTGGCCGTGCTCGACACCCGTCCGCGCACGGCGACCGAGGCCGACCTGGCGAACCTCCGCGACCTGGCGGCGCTGGCGGTCTCGCAGCTCGAACTGCGCCAGGAGTCGCTCCGCTCGACGAGCGACGCGATCCCCCTGGCACCCCCGACGGCCGGCTGACCCGAGTCCGAGTCTCGTCTCCGCGGACACGACTCGCGCCACCGGCCGCGCGTTGTGTCCGGGACGCCGAGACTCGGCTCAGCGTGATCGCCAACGGACGCACCAGCGCCCGCCTGCCTACGCGACGGCCGCCAGCACCCGCGCCCGCACCTGCGCCGCCGCCCCGAGGGCGACCGCGTCGGAGCCGAGCGTCGACGGCTCGACCCGGATCGACGCCCCGCTGACGGGCGGCTCGGCAGCGATGGCCGCCTCGATCGCCGGCGACAGCAGGTCCCAGGCCCGGGCGACCCCGCCCCCGATGACGACCGTCGTCACGTCGAGGATCCCCGCCGTGAGCAGGATGCCCCGGGCGATCCCCCACCCGGCGGTCCGGAAGACGTCGAGTGCGTCCGGGTCCCCGGCGCGCGCGGCGTCGGCGATCGTGTGCACCGGCAGGCGTCGTCCGGTCGCGGCCTCGTAGCGGGCGGCCATGCCCCGCGCCGCCGCGATCGTCTCGAGGTGTCCGTGCTGCCCGCACGTGCAGAGCCCGTCGCCGAAGCCCGGCACGTGGCCGATCTCCCCGGCGGCACCGCGCGGCCCGGCGAACAGCGAGCCCCCGAGCACGAGGGCCCCGCCGACCCCGGTGCCGAGAGTCATCCCGAGCACGTCGCGCTCCCCCACGACGGCGCCGGCGGCGACCTCGCCGAGCAGGAACGCATTGACGTCGTTGTCGAGCGTCGCGGGGACACCGAGCCGCTCGGACACGTGCGCGGTCACGCCGTGCCCGGCCCACCCGGTGAACGAGTTGCCGGTGACGAGCACGGTCCCGGTGGTCGCGTCGACCACGCCGGCCGCGCCCACCCCGACACCCGCCAAGGAGGCTCGGTGCGTCTCCAGCAGGTCCGTCACCACCCCGAGCGCCGCGTCCACGATCGCCCCGCCGCCCGCGTGCGCGGGCGTCGGCAGGTCGCGTCGGTCGATCACCTCGAGCTCGGTGGTCGCCAGGACCACCTTGGTGTTCGTCCCGCCGACGTCGATGCCGGCGAGCACCGGGGTCACGAGGTCACCGCCGCGAGGGTGGCGAGCCGCTCGGCCCGACGCTGCCGTTGCAGCACGGGGTCCGGCACGGGGACGGCCGCCAACAACCGCCTGGTGTAGTCGGTCGTCGGGTGCAGCAGCGTCGTGCCGGTGGTGCCCTGCTCCTCGACGACACCGCGGCGCATCACGACGACCCGCTCGGCGAAGTGCTGCACGACGGCGAGGTCGTGCGAGACGAACAGGCACGCGAACCCGAACTCGGCCTGCAGCTCGGTGAGGACGTCGAGCACGGCTTCCTGCACGCTGACGTCGAGTGCCGAGGTGGGCTCGTCGGCGACGAGCAGCCGGGGCTCGAGCACCAGGGCCCGCGCCAGGCTGACGCGCTGCCGCTGCCCACCGGAGAGCTCACGCGGCGCACGGGACGCCAGCGCCCTGGGCAGCCGCACGGCGTCGAGGACCTCGTCCACGCGCTTCCGTCGGTCCGCGGAGGAGGTCCCCCGGCGGTGCACGGCGAGCGGTTCGGCGATGCACTCGGCCACGGACATCCGGGCGTCGAGCGAGGCCACGGGGTCCTGCAGCACGACGCCGATCCCCGACCGCAGCGAGCGTCGGTCGCGCCGCGGGATCCGGCGGAGGTCCTGCCCGAACAGGCGGACCTCCCCGCCGCTCGGCTTGACGAGCCCGAGGGCGACGCGCGCCGCCGTGGACTTGCCGGAGCCGGACTCGCCGACCAGGCCGACGGTCTCACCGGCGTGCACGGCGATGTCGATCCCGCTCAGGGCGTGGACCGCCCGCGCCCCGCGCCCGAACGTCACCGAGACGTCCCGCAGGTCGACCACCGGGGCGGTGTCGGGCCTCCCGTCCGGGTCGGACGCGACCACGGGTGCGACGGGAGCCGCCGCACGGTCGCGTGCGGTCACGGACTCGACGGTGTCCAGCCGGGGCACCGCGGCGAGCAGACGCTTCGTGTACTCGTGCTGCGGGCGGAGCAGGACGTCCTCGACGCTGCCGGTCTCGACGATCTCGCCCTGGAGCATCACGGCGACCCGGTCGGCGAAGTCCGCGACGACGCCCATGTTGTGGGTGACGAGCAGCACGCCGGTGCCGCTGTCCACGGCGAGCGCGCGGAGCAGCTCGAGGATCTCGGCCTGCACCGTGACGTCGAGTGCGGTCGTGGGCTCGTCGGCGATGAGCAGCGCGGGGCTGTTCGCGATGGCCATGGCGATCACGACGCGCTGGCGCTGCCCACCGGAGAGCTGGAACGGGAACGCCTTCGCGCGCTCGGCCGGGTCGGGGATGCCGACGCGGTCCAGCAGGTCGACGGCTGCTGCTGCTGCCTCGGACGCGGAGACCGAGCGGTGGTTCCGGACGACCTCGGCGATCTGCGCGCCGACCCGGGTGAGGGGGTCGAGCGCGGTGGCGGGCTCCTGGAAGACCATCGAGACGGTCTGTCCGCGCAGCCCGCGCAGGGCGGGCTCAGCGGCGCCGACGACCTCGTGCCCGGCGACGACGGCGCTGCCGTGGGCCGTGGCGTTGCCGGAGAGCAGCCCCATCGCGGCGAGCGCCACGGTGGACTTGCCCGATCCCGACTCGCCGACGAGCGCGAGCGTCTCGCCGGGGGCGACGGTCAGCGAGACACCGCGGACGGCGTCGACCGTGCCGGACTCGGTGCTGAAGGAGACCCCGAGGTCGGTCATCCGGAGGATCTGGTCGGCGGTCATCCGCGGCCCCTCACGTCGAAGGCGTCCCGCAGTCCGTCGCCCACGGCGTTGAACGCGCAGACGACGAGGATCACGGCGAGACCCGGTGGCACGATCAGCCACCAGCGTCCCGAGTAGGCGGCGGTGAGGCCCGCCGAGAGCATGCCGCCCCAGTCCGTCGCCGGCGGCTGGACGCCCAGGCCGAGGTACGAGACGTAGGCGACGAGGAGGATCGCGTCGGCGACCTGGAACGTGGCGGCGACCACGATCGTGGAGACCGAGTTCGGCAGCAGGTGCTTGCCGATGGCGCGGGCGTGGGAGCCGCCGATCGCGCGCAGGGTGAGGACGTAGTCGCGGTTCTTCAGCGTCAGGGTCTCGGCGCGGATCAAGCGGGACGGCACCAGCCACGACACCAGGCCGAGGATGAGGATGAGCCCGGCGACCCCCGGCGTCGTGATCGCGGAGATGACGAGCAGGATGAACAGCGCGGGGATCGCGATGCCGGCGTCCACCACGCGCATCATCACGGCGTCGACCCAGCCGCCGACGTACCCGGCGATCGAGCCCCACAGCGTGCCGACGACTGTCGCCAGGACCCCGGCGGCGATGCCGACCAGGAGCGAGACCTTGCCGCCGTACATCAGTCGGCCGAGGACGTCGTGCCCGACGGCGTCGGTGCCGAGCCAGTGCGAGCCGCTCGGGCGCTGGTTGGCCTGCTCGAGGAGCGTGTGCGTCTGGTCGGTCGGGTAGAGGAAGGGACCGACGAAGCAGAACAGCACGATCACGACGATCACGACGAGGCCGATGACCGCGAGGGTGTTGTGCGAGAACCGGCGGGCGGCCAGGCGGAACCCGGTCGCGGCGACCGTGACGGGGGCGCCCGGGGCTTCAGGGGCCAGTTGGACGGTCATGCGCGCACCCCCGTCACTGCCTGGGGACGGGACGTGTCGATGAGCGACGTCTTGGTCATGCGCGGTCCGCCTTCACACGAGGATCGATGAGCGACTGCGCGACGTCGGCCACCAGGGTGCCGACGACGGTCGCGATCGAGATGACGAGGACGCAGCCGAGCAGCGTCGGGTAGTCCGAGGACTGCGCCGCGTTCCAGAACAGCAGGCCCATGCCGGGGTAGTTGAACAGCTGCTCGGTGACGAGCGCGCCGCCGAACAGGACGGGCAGGTAGTAGCCGAGCATCGCGACGACGGGCGTCAGCGAGTTCCGGAACACGTGCCGCCGGAGGATCGTGGCGGTGGAGGCCCCGCCGGCACGGGCGGTGCGGACGTAGTCCTCCTGCAGGTTCTCCAGCGTCGAGGCCCGCATGTACCGGCTGAACACGGCGATCATCGCGAGCGCACCGGTCAGCACGGGGAGCACGAGACCGGCCGGGTCCTGGAAGACCTCGGCGAGGGTGGTGCCGCTCGGTGCCTGCGACGGCAGCCACGGCAGCTGCTGGCTGAACACGACGATGAGCACGAGGCCGAGGAAGAACGCCGGCGTCGAGTAGAAGACGAACGCCAGCGCCGTGACCGTGTAGTCCACCGCACCGTTGCGGCGGGCCGCCTGCCACATCCCGATCGGGATCGCGACGACGAGCCCGAGGACCGCGGACAGGCCGGTCAGCACGAGGGTCTTCGGGAGCCGTTCCTGGATGAGCTGCGAGACCGGCTCGTTGAGCGTGTACGACGTGCCGAGGTCGCCGGTCAGCAGGCGCCCGAGGAACCGGACGTACTGCACGGGCAGCGGCTGGTCGAGGCCCTGCGCCTGGTTGAACGCTGCGATCTGCACCGGCGTCGCGGAGACGCCGAGGACGCCGCGGGCGGGACCGCCCGGCAGGGCGTGCAGCAGGCAGAACACGACGATCGTGACGATGAGGATCACCACGAGCGCTTGGAGCACCCGCCGGGTGAGGTAGAGGACTGTGGTCATGCGGCTTCCGTTGGTGGATGGCGTTCGCGAGCCGGGACGGAGGCGCGGTGTGGGTCGGACCCGCACCGCGCCTCCCGATCGGTCAGGTGGCTACTTGCTCCACTTCCACTGGGACGGGTGGAAGTTGGCCAGCGAGTCCTGCTCGAACCCGGTCAGACCCTTCTTGACGACCGAGATCTGGTAGTCCGGGCTCGGCAGCCAGATCACGGGCAGGTCCTTGGCGACCGCTTCGCTGTAGTCCTGCACCGCGGCCGAGTCGGTCGAGGTCGTGGTCGCGCTGACCAGGTCGTCGACGGACGTGTTGGAGTAGCTGCCGAAGTTGGCCGAGCCGCCGGTGGAGAACAGCGCCTCACCGGTCGGGTACGCCGGGAAGTACCAGCTACCGGCGGTGCCGAAGAAGGACAGGTCCCACTTGCAGCTGTCCTCGTCGCTGGTGCACGTCGGGGTCTGCGAGAGGACGCTCGACACCGGCGCGGTCTTGATGGTGAAGCCGATGCCGGTCTTGGCGAGCGAGGACTGGATCGCGCTCATCATGTTGTCGGTCACGGACGAGCCGGACTGCGACAGCACCTGCATGGTGAACTTCGTGCCCTTCGCGACACCCTCGCCGCACTGGCTGTCGCCGCTGCCCGGGTCGGTGCAGACCATCGTGCCGCCCTGCTTCGTCCAGCCGTGGCTCGTGAGCAGTGCCGCGGCCTTCTTCGTGCTGAACGGGTACGGGTTGTCCTTCTGCGCCTCGGAGACGTAGTCGGATGCCTGCGCCTGCGGGACGGGCCCGTAGGTCGGGGTCGCGGTGCCGTTGAAGACGACCTTCGACAGGCTGGCCTGGTCGACCGACATCTGCACGGCCTGGCGGGCGTAGAGCTGCTTGAAGACGGCACCCATGGTCGGGTTGTTGAAGTTGTACGGCATGTACGTGATCGCCCAGCCGGTCCACGGCTTGACGTCGTAGCCCTTGCCCGTGAACGAGTCCTTCTGGTCCATGTCCGTGGCCTGGATGTAGCCGTAGTCGACCTCGCCGGAGCGGACCGCGTTCGTCTCGGCGTCCGACGTCGTGAACGGCAGCAGGTTGACGGTGTTGATCTGGGCCTTCTGGCCGCCGTCGTACTTCGCGTTGGCGACGAGCTGGACCTTGCCGGCGGTGGTGAACGACTTGACGCCGTACGGGCCGGAGATGGTCTTCCACAGCGGGTCGGAGTCGTAGTCCGCGATCTTGCCGGCGGCGGTGTTGATGTACTTCCACACCTGCTTGGCGCCGGCGGGGGTCTCGTCGGCGTCGGTCACCGTCGCGTCGGCACCGGTCTTGTCCCAGGCGTGCTGCGGGAGCGGGACGACCAGGCTGAGCTGGTTGGCGAGCATCCAGTCGGAGTTGTAGGCCTTGTCGAACGTGATCGTGAAGTGGGTGTCGTCGACGGCCTTGAACGACGTCCAGTTGTCCGGGACCTTGCCCTCGGAGTAGGAGCCCCACTGCGCCTTGTTGGCCTTGATGAGGTTGTACCAGAACTCGACGTCGCGGCTCGTGATCGGCTTGCCGTCCGACCACGTGCGGTCGCCCAGGGTCACCGTGACGCTCTTGCCGTCGCTCGCGAAGTCGGCGGCCGTGGCGATCGAGCCCTGCTTGTTCCAGGCGATCTTGCCGGTGGAGCCGTCGTACGCCACCAGTGGCTCGTACAGGGACTGCGCGATGGAGCCGTTGTTCGTGTTGAGGTGCGCGGCGGTGCCGATCGGCAGGATCCAGTTCGGCGTGAAGTTCGCCGGCAGCGCGTAGTTGATCTCGTCGGACTTCGCGTTCGTGGTGGCGGAACCGCCTCCGGAACACCCGGCGAGCAGTGCGCTCACCGCGAGCGCGGCTCCGGTGAGGAGGGCCCAGCGACGGGGCTTGGTCATGCGGACTCCTAGTGCGAGTGGTTCTGGTGGTCGGGGTGGGGCACAGTCAATGGCAAAAGCCGTTGGAAAAACAAACGTTCTCGTGTAAATACTTCGTTTCTGCGGATCGGGCGAAAGGGCTCCGGTCTCGACGAGGCCGCTAGGCTCCCGGAACGACGGCGGTTTCCCGGCCGTCGTCGGCCCTTGTGCTGGTCTTCGTGCCGGATTGGAGAAAGTCGTGCCGGACCTCAGTTCGCGGGTGCTGGAACTCGTCGCGTCGGGGCAGGCGTCGAGCCGCACCGAGATCGCGCAGCTCCTCGGCGCCGCGCCGTCGACCGTCTCGCACGTCGTCGCCCAGCTGCTCGACCACGGGATCCTCGCCGAGGAGGGCACCGACGTCTCCACGGGCGGTCGCCCCCGCAAGGTGCTCCGGATCGGCGGGGTGGACGAGTACGCGGTCGCCGCGGACGTCGGTGGCGGACACGCTCGGGTCGGCATCGTCCTGGCGGGAGGCTCGCTCGAGTCCGTCTCGAACGTCCCGTTCGCGCTCTCCGACGGCCCGACCGCCGGGCTGGCCCGACTGGCGGAGCTGCTGGACTCGCTGATCGCGACCCGTGGCGCGGAGGGCCTGCGCGGCGTCGGGCTGAGCCTGCCCGGCCCGGTCGACGTCGAGGCCGGGGTCGTCGACCTGCCGAGCCGCATGCCCGGGTGGAACGGCTTCCCCGTGGCGGCGTGGCTCGAGGAGCACTTCGGCGTCCCGGCGGCCGTCGACAACGACGCGAACTGCATGGCCGCGGGCGAGCAGACCGTGCAGCCGTCGTCACGACGACAGGCCATCACGATCAAGGCCGGTTCGGCGATCGGTGCCGGGATCGTCATCGACGGCCGGCTCTACCGCGGCTCGACCGGGGCCGCCGGCGACATCACGCACGTGCGCATCGACGCGGCCGGGGACACCCCGTGCTCGTGCGGCAACACCGGGTGCCTGGAGACCGTGGCGTCCGGGGCCGCCCTCGTGCGGATCCTCAGCGCGGCCGGCGTGCCGGTGTCCTCGACCGCCGAGGTCGGCCGGCTCGCATCGGACGCCGACCCCGAGGCCACCAGGGCCGTGCGCCTGGCCGGTCGGTACCTCGGCGAGGTGCTCGCCGCCAACGTGAACTTCTTCAACCCGGACGCCGTCTACCTCGGCGGCATCCTCTCCACCCTCGACCCGTTCGTCGCCGCGGTGCGGAGCCAGCTCTACGAGAGCTGCCACCCGCTCGTGACGCAGCACCTCGTCATCGAGCGCGCGTCGCTCGGTGCGGACGCGGGTCTCGTCGGTGCCGGGCAGTTCGCCCTGCAGCGCGGCCTCGCGGCGTCGTTGCAGGAGCTGTCTGCGCCGATCCCCCAGTCGACCACCAGGAACAGGAGTGTCCGTGTCTGACACCGTGCCCAGCAGCACCCCCGCCCCGTCTCCGGCCGGTTCTCCGGCTCGGCGGCCGGTCATCGCCATCGCCGGGTTGGCCATCGAGACGTCGACGTTCACGCCGACCAGGACCCAGGCAGAGGCCTTCCACCCGGACCGTGGGGACGAGGTCGTGGCCCGCTACGACTTCCTCGCCGGGCTGTCCGACGCCGCCGACTTCCGCGGCGCGCTGATCGGGCACGCGCTGCCCGGCGGGATGGTGACGCGGGACGCGTACGAGTCGCTCGCGTCCGAGATCGTGGACCGGCTGCAGTCCCTGGTGTCGTCGACGACCGTGGACGGCCTCTGGTACGACATCCACGGCGCGATGGTGGTCGAGGGCCTGGACGACGCCGAGTCCGACCTGCTCGGACGCATCCGCGCGGTGATCGGTCTCGACGTCATCGTGTCGGCGTCGATGGACCTGCACGGCAACGTCACCGCGGAGCTCGCCCACCAGGTCGACCTGGTCACCTGCTACCGGATGGCCCCGCACGAGGACGCCATGGAGACGAAGGAGCGCGCCGTCCGGAACCTGGTCGACGTGCTCACCACCCGCCCGGTCGGGTCGCAGCGTCCGGTCAAGGCGTGGGTGCCGATCCCGGTGCTGCTGCCCGGCGAGCAGACCTCGACGCGCATCGAACCCGCCGCGTCGCTCTACGCCCAGGTGCCCGCCGTCGAGGCCGAGGACGGCGTGCTCGACGCCGCGATCTGGGTCGGGTACGCGTGGGCCGACCAGCCGCGCGACCGTGCCGTCACCGTCGTCACCGGGTGGGACCAGGACGCCGTGGCCGCCGGGGCCGAACGACTGGCCCGCGCGTTCTGGGAGGTGCGCGAGGACTTCGTGTTCGTCGCGCCGACGGGCTCGTTCGCCGAGTGCCTCGACGCCGCGCTCGCTCCCGGCGCCGCACGGCCGTACTTCGTCTCGGACTCGGGCGACAACCCGACCGCCGGCGGGTCCGGCGACATGACCTGGGGGCTGACGGAGGTGCTGGCACGGCCGGAGTTCCGGTCCGCGGACGGCCCGACGGTCATCTACGCGAGCGTCCCCGGCCCCGAGGCCGTCGCCACCGCGGTCGCCGCGGGCGTCGGTGCGACCGTGACCGTGACGGCGGGTGCCGCGGTCGACGACGTCCACGCCGGACCGATCACCATGACCGGGCGGGTGCACGCGGTCAAGCACGGGGACCGCGACGCCGAGACCGAGGTCGTGCTGCAGGTCGGCAGCGTGTACGCCGTCCTCACGACGTACCGGAAGCCGTACCACCACGAGCACGACTTCACGGACCTCGACCTCGCTCCGCGCCAGGCCGACGTCGTCATCGTGAAGATCGGGTACCTCGAGCCGGAGCTGTTCGACATGGCCGCCGACTGGATGCTCGCACTGACGCCGGGCGGGGTCGACCAGGACCTCGAGCGCCTCGGGCACCACCGGATCGCGCGGCCGATGTTCCCGTACGATCGGGTGTTCCCGTCGGCGCCGGACCTCGGTGCCCGGATCATCCCGCCCTCGAACGAACCGCTCGGAGCCATCGCGTGACCTCTGCCACTCCCGACTCCCCGGTCTCCCTCGAGATCGCCGTCACGTCGCCCGCGGGTGCGGTCGTCGCTCGAGACGGCGGCGCCGACCGGGTCGAGCTCTGCGTCGGGCTCGAACTCGGCGGACTGACCCCGTCGCAGGGGCTCGTCGAGGCCGCGGTCGCGACGGGCATCCCCGTGCACGCCCTGGTCCGGTGCCGCCCGGGCGGGTTCGTGTACGACGCGGACGAGGTCGAGCTGATGGACCGCGAACTCGAGGCCATCGTGCGCTCGGGCGTCGCCGGTGTCGTCGTCGGTGCACTCGGGGCGGACGGGTCGCTCGACCACGACGTCCTGCGGCGCTTCGTCGGCACCGCCCGCGCACTCCGTGACGACGTCGAGGTGACCCTGCACCGGGCGATCGACCACGCGGCGGACCCCGTCGCCGCCGTCGCACTGCTCGCCGACCTCGGGTTCACCCGCGTGCTGACCTCGGGCGCCGCCCCCACCGCCCTCACCGGCGCGGCGACGATCGCCCGCATGGTGTCGGCTGCCGGGCCCGTGCAGGTCATGGCCGGCGCCGGGGTCATCCCCGCGGACGTGCCGGCCCTCGTCGCCACCGGAGCGGCCGCCGTGCACCTCTCCGCGAAGCGTCCGGCCGCCGACAGCGCGCACGCGGGCGTGCCGATGGGCGGGGCGGACGACGGTTCCGCGCACTTCGTGACCGACAGTGACGTGGTGCGGGCAGCGCGGGCAGCACTCAGCGCCTCTGCCTGAGTGAACGAATAGGGTTCTCCTCATGCAGGCAGCTCCCTCCCGTCCCACCGCCGACGACGTCCACCGCGCCGCCAGCGCGGCCTGAGACCGGGAACCGCACATGTCCGTTGGACTGCTCGCCGTCGTCGACGACATCCTCTCCGCCGCACTCAAGGCCAGCGCGAAGACCGCCGGGGTCGTCATCGACGACGCGGCCGTCACCCCGCAGTACGTGCAGGGACTCGCGCCCGCCAGGGAACTCCCCGTCGTCGGGCGGATCGCGCTCGGCAGCCTGTTCAACAAGTTCGTCATCATCATCCCGGTGGCGCTGCTGCTGTCGTCGTTCGCGCCGTGGGTGCTGCCGTGGCTGCTCGTCATCGGTGGCACCTACCTCTGCTTCGAGGGCGCGGAGAAGGTCGCCGAGTGGTTCGGCCACCACCACGTCTCCGCCGAGGACGACTCCCGCGACGAACGCAAGCTCGTGTTCGGCGCCATCCGGACCGACCTGATCCTCAGCACCGAGATCATGCTCATCGCGCTCGCCAGCCTCGACCCCGACATGGGCTTCTGGCTGACCCTCGGCGCGCTGGCGCTCATCGCCCTCGGCATGACCGCGCTCGTCTACGGCGCGGTGGCACTCCTGGTGAAGATCGACGACGTCGGCCTGCGGCTGATGGAGCACCCCTCCGAAGGGCTGCGGCGGTTCGGTGACGGCATCGTGCGCTCGATGCCCGCCGTGTTCCGCACGATCGGCATCGTCGGGACCGTCGCCATGCTCTGGGTCGGTGGGCACCTCGTGATCGCCAACCTCGCCGAGACGTTCTGGCACGGACCGTACGACCTGCTGCACGTCATCACGCACGCGGTGGAGCCCGCCGGGCCCGTCGTGGAGTGGTTCGCGGACACCGCATCCTCTGCCGTGTTCGGTCTCGTGCTCGGCGCCGTCGTCGTGCTCGTCCTCACCGGCATCCGACGCCTGCGTCCCGCCCGCGAGACACCGGCGTCCCACACCCAGACGCCGGCGTCGCACTGACTCCGGCCTCACCCCGCCCGCACCCCACCCCCACCCCCACCCGCACGACACCGGTGTTGCGCTGAGACGCCGCGGAAAACGGCGGCGCCTCGGGAAGACACCGGCGTCTCGCTCCAAGACACCGGTGTCTCGCGCAAGGACCGCCGCGACACCCCCTCGGTTGACAGTTAGAGGTCGAACACTTAGAGTTCTGATCATGCAGGCACCGCACTTCGACACACCACTCCAGCTCATGCGCTGGATCGGGTGGGCCCAGCGCAAGGCCGCGGACGAGTGGGTGCGGGAGCGCGAGCTCTCGCACGAGCAGAGCTTCGTGCTCGGCTACCTGCAGCAGAACCCGGGCGCCATCCAGCGCGACATCGCCGAGATGACCCGGACCAGTGCGGCCAGCGTGTCGAGCCTCCTGCAGGGGCTCGAGAAACGGGGCCTCATCGAACGACGAGCCGACGCCGGCAACGCCCGGACGAAGCTCGTGTACGCCACCCCCACCGGCATCGACCTGATCGCCGGGTTCGAGGACGCGATGCTCGCCCTCGACGACCGCCTGCTCGCCCCGCTCAGTCCGGACGAGCGCGCCACGCTCCGCGACCTCCTGCTCACGGTGACCGCCGAGCTGCCGGAACCCACCCGGTAACCGCAGCAGAGCCTCCCGGCCGTCCGCCGGAGGCGCCAGCCTGCCCACCCGACGGTCCCGCCGGGCCGGGACATCGCACGACGCGTGCGGTCCCGCCGAAGGGACCACCGCGCCACGTGACGGCCCCTGCCGTCGCGCCGTCAGCCATGCCGTGCCGGCCCTCGTCGGCGCGCGCTCAGCCCTGCCCGGAAGGGGACAGCCATGAGCACCACCATCACCACCGCAGCGGAGAAGAACCGCTGGTACCTCTCCGCCGCCCCCATCGCCCGAGCCCTCGTGCACCTGTGTGTGCCGATGGCCGCGGCGATGGTCGTCAGCGCCCTGTACAACGTCATCAACGCGGGCTTCATCGGCGCGCAGCACGACACCTCGCTGCTCGCGGCGATCACCTTCGGCACGCCGCTGCTCGGGCTGGTGATGGCGGTCGGCGGCGTGTTCGGCGTCGGGGGCAGCTCGCTCATGTCGCGGTTGCTCGGTGCCTCCGAGCACGACCCCGCCACGGCGGGCGAGATCAAGCACGTCGCGTCCTTCGCCGTCTGGGGCTCGGTCGTGACGGGCATCGTGCTCGGCGGCCTCGGGCTGCTGTTCCTGCGGCCCCTGGTCGGGCTGCTCGGGGCGGACGCCGCGGCGGTGCCGGCGACCAGCGCCTACGTCGGCGTGATGCTCGCCTTCGTGCCGGTGCTCGCCGCGGCGTTCTGCCTGGAGCAGATGATCCGCGCCGAGGGAGCCGCCCGCCAGGCGATGGTCGGGTTGATCCTGTCGACCGTCGGGAACCTGGTGTTCGACGTGCTGTTCATCCTGGTGCTGCACTGGGGCGTCGCGGGCGCTGCGCTCGCGGTGGGGCTCGCGAACCTCGTGAGCATCGTCTACTGGGTGCGGTGGCTCGGCACGCACAGCGAGAACGTCAGCCTGTCGCTGCGCTGGTTCACACTCCGCCGCTCGGTGCTCGGTCCGGTGTTCGGCATCGGCGTCAGCGAGCTGCTGCAGGCCGGGTTCCTCATCGTCACGACCCTCGTGCTCAACAACCTGGCCGCGCAGTACGGCGACGACCCCCTGGCCGCGATGGGCGTGGCCGTCCGGATCGCCCAGGTGCCGGAGTTCCTGGTGATGGGCGTCACGATCGGGGTCCTGCCGCTGCTGGCCTACGCGTACGGCAAGGGCGACCGGGAGCGCCTCCGCTCGGCGCTGCGGGCCTCGGCGCTGACGGTCGGTGCGATCGTGCTGGTGTTCTCCGGCACGGTGTTCGTCTTCCGGGAGCAGGTCTTCACCGTCTTCTCCTCGGACCACTCGGTGCTGGCGATCGGCCTGACGATCCTGGTCGCGCAGCTCGTCGCGACGGTGGTGAACGGGTTCACGGGGTTGTTCACGTCGCTGTTCCAGGCGGCGGGACTCGCGACCCCGGCGATCGCGATGTCCCTGGCGCAGGGCGTGCTGTTCATCCCGATCGTCCTGCTCGGCAACCTGTGGTTCAGGCTCGCCGGCATCATCTGGGCGCTGACGATCACCGAGGTCCTGGTCTTCCTGGCCGGCGTCGTGATCTGGCTCGCGGCGCGGGGCCGCATCGACCGCGGGCTCGACGCGGGCAGCGCGGAGCGCGCCGAGGCGGTGCTGGAACAGGCGGCGTGACGGACGGGCGGGCCACCGGACGGGAGGCTCCCCACCGGTCCGGTGGGGAGCCTCCCGTCTGTTCACCCGCGCGTCCACCGCAGGTGGCAGGCTGGTCGGCGGGCATCGCCGCCCGCAGCCCAGCCAGCCGCGAGTGGAGACCGATGCCAGAACCCGACCTGATGGTCGTCACCGACCTCGACGGCACCCTGCTCGACCACCACGACTACACGTTCGACGCGGCGCTGCCGATGCTCGACCGGCTGCGGCGAGCGAGTGTCCCCGTGGTGTTCTGCAGCAGCAAGACCGCGGTCGAGATCACGGCGCTGCAGGCACGGACTGGCCTCACTGGGCAGCCGTTCGTCGCCGAGAACGGCGCGGTCGTCGTCGGCGTGGACGGCAGGCAGCTGACCGGGCCCGCGGACGGCGACCTCGGTCGACTCCACGCCGCACTCGAGCGGGTCCGACGCGCGCTGGGCCTGCAGCTCGCGACGTTCTCCGGCGCGTCGGACGTGGAGGTCGCGGCCTGGACGGGCCTCGACCTCGCCGGGGCGCGCGCTGCCCGGTGCCGCACCGCCTCCGAGGTCCTGCGCTGGGACCCGCGCGACGACCACCGCGCCGAAGCCGTCCGGTCGGCACTGACCGAGGCCGGCTTCGACCTGGTCCGCGGCGGCCGCTTCTGGCACGTGCTGCCGGCCGGAGCTGACAAGGGCGCCGCCGTCCGGACACTGGTCGCCGACCACGAACGACGGACCGGGTCCGTACCGCGGACCATCGGCCTCGGCGACGGACCGAACGACACCGCGATGCTCGACGCCGTCGACCTGGCCGTCGTCGTCCGCGGCGTCGGACCGGCACCGGGGCCACTCGCCGACGACCGCGCCGAGCGGGTCCACCGCACGACCACCACGGCCCCGCAGGGGTGGGCCGAGGGACTGAACCACTTCCTGAGGGGCGACCGATGAGCGACTTCCACCAGAACGGCGTCATCACGACGTTCCACGACCTGACCCGACGCAGCACCGCGAGCATCGAGGACGAGCTCCGGGGCTTCGCCGAGAAGCGCCCGATGAGCCTGATCCTGCCGGCGCTGTACTCGGAGCTCGAACGACCGGCCCTCGAGCGGATCGTCGACGAGCTGGCCGAGGCGGACTGGCTCAGCGAGATCGTCATCGGGCTCGACCGGGCCGACCGCGCACAGTTCGAGCACGCCCGGGAGTTCTTCTCGCGCCTGCCGCAGCGGCACCGGATCCTGTGGAACGACGGGCCGCGGCTCCGTGCCCTCGACGCCGAGCTCGACCGCGCCGGCCTGGCACCTGGTGAGCCGGGCAAGGGCCGCAACGTCTGGTACTGCACCGGGTACGCCCTGGCGTCGGAGCGGGCCGAGTGCATCGCCCTGCACGACAGCGACATCACGACGTACGAGCGGGGCATGCTCGCGCGGCTGCTGTACCCGCTCGCGAACCCGGCGTTCGACTACGAGTTCTCGAAGGGCTACTACGCCCGCGTCGCCGACGGTCGCATCAACGGACGGGTCGGACGGCTGCTCGTCGGGCCGCTGCTCCGGTCGCTCCGCCAGGTGTACGGGGAGTCCGAGTACCTGGAGTACCTCGCGAGCTTCCGCTACCCGCTGTCCGGCGAGTTCGCGATGCGCGCGCACGTGCTGAACGGCCTGAAGATCCCGGGCGGCTGGGGGCTCGAGATCGGGATGCTGTCCGAGGTGTACCGCGACTACGCGACGCGGCAGGTCTGTCAGGTCGAGATCGCCCACGACTACGACCACAAGCACCAGCCGCTCGCCGAGGCCGACGGCACCGGCGGACTCGCACGGATGGGCAACGACATCGTGCAGTCGCTGTTCCGGAAGCTCGCCACGATGGGGGTCCCGCTGACGTCGGACTCCTTCCGGGTGCTCAAGGCGACCTACTACCGGAACGCGCTCGACATCGTCGAGGTCTACCGGCACGAGGCCGTGATGAACGGTCTGGCGTTCGACCAGCACGCCGAGGAGGCCGCGGTCGAGCTCTTCACGCAGGCCGTCCTCGACGCCGGCAGCGCGTTCACCGCGAGGCCGAACGACAAGCCGTTCATCCCGAGCTGGAGCCGGGTGCGGTCGGCGGTGCCGGACGTCCTCGAGCGCCTGAGCGCGGCGGTCGAGGCCGACCAGGTGGACTGACCCGCGGCCAGCACGGCCGGCGCGGGCAGCTGGCTAGCATGGGCAGCACCGTCACCGTCGACCCACCCGCAAGGAGCCCGATGCCCGCGACACCGCTCCGGATCGGCCTCGTCGGGGCCGGCGGCATCGCCCACGCCCACATGCCCGGGCTGCTGCGCCTCGGGCCGGTGGTCGTCTTCGCCCGGGACGGCGCCGAGGACCTCGCGGCAGCGTTCGCGGAGACCGCTCTCGCCACCGGGTCGTCGATCACGGTGGTCGACTCGCTCGCGGCCCTGCTCGACGTCGTCGACGTGGTCGACGTCGTGACGCCGACGTTCGCCCACGCGGAAGTCGTCCGCGCAGCCCTCGACGCCGGCAAGGACGTCATCTCCGAGAAGCCGCTCGCGCGGACCGACGCGGACGCGGCGGACCTGGTGCAGCGCGCTCGGGACGCAGGCCGAGCGCTGTACCCGGCCCAGGTGGTGCGCTGGTTCCCCGCGTACGCGCGCCTGCAGGAGGCCGTGGCCACGGGCCTCCTGGGCGATCTCGCGGTCCTGCGGTTCGTGCGGTCCGGCGCCTTCCCGATCCGGACCGCGTGGTTCGCGGACACGGAACTGTCGGGCGGGATCGTGATGGACCAGATGATCCACGACCTCGACATCGCGCGGTGGATCGCCGGCGAGGTCACCACCGTCTCCGCCATCGCGGTGCGCTCCGGGACGGCGGCCGAGCCGGTCGCCGCGGCGCACGTGCTGCTCACGCACGCATCCGGCGCGATCAGCCACGTCGCCGGGGTCTGGGGGCCGCAGCACCTGGCGTTCACGACCGAGTACTCGGTGACCGGGACCCTCGGCAGCCTGTCCCACCGGTCGCGTGACGAACTCGACTCCGTCGCGGACCTCGCGGTGCCCGAGGCCGTCGACGGGTTCCTGCCGCAGGTCGACCCGGCCGAGGACCCGTACGGGCTGGAGCTCGCCGACTTCGTGGGGGCGATCGCCGGCACCGGTCCCGCTCCCCGGGTCACGGCCGAGGACGGGGCAGCCGCCGTGCGGATCGCCAACGCCGCGCTGCGCTCGATCGCGAGCGGACAACCGGAGGTGCTGTCGTGACCGCGTTGCGGATCGGGGTGCTGTCCTTCGCGCACACGCACGCCCTCGGGTACCTGTCGGCGCTGCGGGCGATGCCGGACGTCGACGTCATCGGCTCCGACCCCGACGGCGTCAGCACCGGGACGACGAGGGACGAGCTGCGGGGACGCGAGCTGGCCGAGGCGCTCGGGGTCGAGTACGCGGACTCGTACGCCGACCTCTTCGCCTGGGGCCCGGACGCGGTCGTCGTCACGAGCGAGAACGCCCGACACCGGGAGCTGGTGGAGCGCGCGGCGGCGGCCGGTGTGCACGTCCTCTGCGAGAAGCCGCTCGCCACCACGTGGGAGGACGGCCTGGCCATCCGCGACGCCGTCGAGCGTGCCGGCGTGCTGCTCATGGTGGCGTTCCCCGTGCGGTTCGCCTCGGCGTTCGCGACGCTGCGGGCCACGCACGAGGCCGGGGCACTCGGCCAGCTGTTCTCCGTGCGCGGAGCCAACAACGGGATGCTGCCGCTCAGCCGCGACTGGTTCACCGACCCGGCGCTGTCGGGCGGCGGTGCGCTGGCCGACCACGTCGTGCACATCGCCGACCTGCTCGAGGCGCTGACGGGGTCGGCGCCGCGGACGGTGACGGCGGTGACCAACCGGGTGCTGCACGCGGAGCGGGTGGGCGGTGGGGCCAGCGCCGATCCGGCGGGCGGCGCTCCGCCCAGCGCCGAGACCGGTGGGCTCGTCACGATCACGTACGCGGACGGCCTCATCGCAGCGATCGACTGCTCGTGGAGCATGCCGGACACGTCGGCGGTGTGGGGCGGTCTGACGCTCGACGTCGCGGGGACCGGTGGCACGGTGTCGCTCGACGTCTTCGGGCCGGCCGCGCACGGGATCGTGGCCGCGACCGGGCTGCCGATCGAGGCACGCTACGGCGCCGACCTCGACGCCGTGATGCTCCGCACGTTCCTCGACGCGGTCCGCACCGGCGTGCAGCCCCAGCCCGACGTGCGGGTGGGGCTGCGGACGCTGTCGATCGTGCTCGCAGCGCAGGAGTCGGCGCGGACGGGGCGGACGGTCGCGGTCAGCGAGTGAGTCGCCGACGCCCCGCGGCAGCGCCGACGCGTCAGCGCTGCAGTGCCTCGGTCAGCTTGACCCGACCGCCCGTCCGGAGCAGGGCGTTCTCGTAGACCCGGGCGCCGATGACCACGACGAGCGCGGCCGACGCGATGACGACGAGCAGCGACACGACCGGCTCCCACCACTCCGCGGTCCCCAGGAAGATCCGCATCGGCATCCCGATCGGGGCGCTGAACGGCACGTAGGACATGATCCCGAGCACCGTGGGGTCGTCCGCGGCGAAGATGATCAGGAAGTACGGGATCATCACGAGCATCATCACCGGGGTCGTCACGCTCCCGACGTCCTCCTGGCGGGACACCAGCGCTGCCGACGCCGCGAACAGCGCCGCGATGAGCACGAACCCGATCGCGAAGAACACCACGAACCAGAGCATGCTCGGCCCGAGCAGCGTGAACAGGTTGTCCTGCCCGGTCACGGCGAGCGTCACCGCCGCGGCGATCGCGATCGCGACGATCTGCCCGAGCGCCATCACGCTGTTGCCGAGCACCTTCCCCGCCAACAGTGCACGGGCGGGGATCGCGGCCATCAGGATCTCGACGACCCTGGTCGACTTCTCCTCGACCACGCTCTGCGCGATTGACTGCCCGAACGTGACCGCGGCGGCGAAGAACACGACCCCGAACGCGACCCCGACGAGCGACACGAGCCCGGGCGGCAGGGCGTCCGGGTCGAGGAGCTCGACGCGCGGCGACACGGCGAGCGCCTGCACCACGTCCGTCGGCGCCTGGTCGAGGCCGACCACGCCGAAGCCGAGCGGACCCGACTCGGGCACGATCGCGGCGTCGACGTCACCGCTGCGGACCAGCTGCTCGGCGGCGGCACGGTCGTCGACGCGCGTCACGTCGAGGCCGCCGGTGGAGGGCAGCGAGACACCGTCGACGACCGCGACCGGGGTGGTGTCGTCGGAGCTGGCCTTCCCGACGAGGCCACCGACGACGATCGAGGCGACGACCATCACGAGCAGGATGGCGGCCGACACGACGAAGGCCTTGCTGCGGAGCCGCGCCTGGATCTCGCGGACGGAGACGAGCCGCACCGCCTGGCTGGAGCTGTTCACTTGACGACCTCCCGGAAGACCTCGCTGAGACGGGGCACGCGGCGGCCGAACGACCCCACCGTCCCCGTGGTGACCGCGCGCTGGAGCACGCGTTGCGCGACGGCGTCGTCGGCTTCGAACACGGCGTACCCGCCGTCGAAGTCGCGCACGTGCACGCCGGGCTCGTCGCGGATCCACGCGGCGTCGCCGTCGACCAGCAGCTCCCACGCCGCCGGGCCGGCGCTGCGACGGAGTTCCTCCTGCGGGCCGGAGGCGCGGATGCGACCGTCGGCGATGACCACGACGTCGTCGCAGAGCCGCTCGACGACGTCGAGCTGGTGGCTGGAGAACAGCACCGGGACGCCCTCGGCCGCGGTCTCGCGGAGCACCCCGAGCACGGTCTCGACGGCCATCGGGTCGAGGCCGGAGAACGGTTCGTCGAGCACGAGCACCTCGGGCCGGTGCGCCAGCGCCGCGGCGACCTGCACGCGCTGCTGGTTGCCGAGCGACAGCTTCTCGACCGGGTCACCGGCGTGCTTGCCGAGCTCCAACCGGTCGAGCAGCTCCGCGGTGCGGGCGGCTGCGGTCCGGCGCTCGACGCCGTGCAGTCGGGCCAGGTAGGTGACCTGCTCGGCGACGGGCATCTTCGGGTAGAGCCCGCGTTCCTCGGGCATGTAGCCGAAGCGCCGACGGTCGGTGGGCCCGACGGCCTGGCCGTCGATCGACACGGTCCCGCTGTCGGCGGCGAGCACCCCGAGCATGATCCGCATGGTGGTCGTCTTGCCGGCGCCGTTGCCGCCGACGAACCCGGTGAGCCGTCCTCGGCCGACCGTGAACGTCACGTCGTCGAGCACGCGGCGGTCACCGAACTGCTTCGTGACCCCGTCGACACTGAGCATCGCGTCTTCCCCTCCTGCGGTGGGGTCCCCCACTGCACGTCCGACGCTACGGAGCGGGCCCACACCGCGCCTCCCTCCCGGGGCGGGTCCTGGCCCTCCCCCGCTGGGAGGAGACCGGTCAGCCGCGCGAGCGGCGTCAACCGCGCGAGCGGACCACCCCGTGCTCGTACGCCCACACGACGGCCTGCACCCGGTCGCGGAGCTGGAGCTTCTGCAGCACGTTCGACACGTGCGTCTTCACCGTGGCGTCACCGACGAAGAGCAGTCCGGCGATCTCGGCGTTGCTCAGGCCCCGACCGAGCAGCTGGAGCACCTCGGTCTCGCGCTCGGTCAGCCCCGGCACCACGCACGGCTCGGCGACGTCCGGCGCGGACGCCGCAGGAGACACGGACGCGGACGCGGACGCGGACGACGCAGCCGCAGCCGCAGCCGCAGCCGCTGCCCCGGCCGTGGACCCGGCGCTCGCCCCCGCCGTCGCGCGGCTGATGACCCGCCTGGTGACGTCCGGTGCGAGCAACGCGTCCCCGGCCGCGACGGTCAGCACGGCGTCCACGAGCTGCTCCGGCGACGCGTTCTTCAGCAGGAACCCGCTCGCGCCGGCATCGAGGGCCTGGAACAGCGTGTCGTCGTTGTCGAACGTCGTCAGGACGAGGACGGCCGGTGGGTCCTCCAGTGCAGCGATCCGACGGGCGGCCTCGATCCCGTCGACGCCCGGCATCTGCACGTCGAGGCACACCACGTCCGGCCGGTGCGTCAACACGGCGTCGACCGCAGCGGCCCCGTCCGCCGCTTCACCGACGACGGAGATACCGGGTTCCGACTCGAGGATGACCCGGAACCCCGCCCGCACCAGGACCTGGTCGTCGGCCAGGACCACACGGACGTTCACGGTGTCGGCAGCCATGCGCGCACCAGGTACCCTCCCCGGGCGCGCGGCCCGATCTCCACGGTCCCGCCGACGGCGGCCACCCGTTCCCGCATCCCGACGTGGCCGAGTCCGCTGCCCCGGCTGCGGTCGTCCTCGTCCCCGCTGGACGGCCGGGAGGCTCGGCCCCCGTTCCCGGTGTCCGTCACCTCGACCTCGACCGCGTCAGGCAGGTAGCGCAGGCGCAGGTCCGCACGGGCGTCCGGCCCGGCGTGCTTGAGCACGTTCGTCACGGCCTCCTGCGCGATCCGGTAGGCCACCGTGGCGACGGTCGGCGGGACCGGGCGCTCCTCGCCGACGACCGAGTACCGCGACGGGTGCCCGGCGGTCGTCGCGGCGTCCACGAGTTCGGCGAGACGGCTGATGCCCTCGGTGCTCGGGGCGTCGTCGAGGGGCGCGCGGGTGCCGTCGCCGTCGTTCTCGCGCAGCGTGCCGAGCATCCGCCGGAGCTCCTCCACGGCGGTGCGGGCGTTCTCCTCGACCACGCCGAGCGACGCCGCGGCCTGGGCGGGGTCGCGCTCGAGCACGCGTCGAGCAGCACCGGCCTGGACGCCCATCAGCGACACGTGGTGCGCGACGACGTCGTGGAGCTCGCGCGCGATGCGGACCCGCTCGAGCGTGACGGCCTGCGCAGCGGTGCGCTCGCGTTCGACCGCGAGCTCGAGCGTCCGCTGGTCGAGGGCGTCCTTGGCGACCGCCGACGCCCACGCACGGTTGCCCGAGTACCAGGCGGCGCCGAAGTAGACGAGGTTGATGATGATCGACAGGAGCGAGCTCGCGACGTACGACGGGATCAGGGTGTCGCTGTCCCCGGACACCGCCGAGGGGACGGACCAGCGGAACACGATCGCCAGGAACACCCACGCGAACATGCCCACGATGACGATCCACCGCACCGCTTCCGCGCGCACCCGGTCGGAGCACCACGCACCGACCGTGTACAGCCCGATGAACAGCGTGAAGTTGATGAACAGCCCCTCGGGCACGCGGAGGAGCTGCGTGCCCGCGAACGCCAGCGCGACGAGCACCGCCACGGTCATGGGGTACCGGCGACGGAACGCGATCGGCCCCGCGTTCGCGACGACCATGAGGGCGCACACCCACCACGGCGCCGGGTCGTCGAACATGCCGGACGAGCCGTACAGCACCGTCGAGATCGCGATGCCCGCTGCCAGCACGAGGGCGAGCACCACGTCCTGCCGGTGTTCGCGAGGCCCGACGGGCAGGCGGGACCAGTCCTCGCTCGTCGCCCCCGCGCTCGTCATGCCGACAACGGTAGCGGCTGCCCCGTCGCGCCCGCAGATCTCGTACTGGTCCGGCGGCGAGGGCGACCGAGCGGTCGCCGACAGGGCGCGGACGCGTCCGACCGCAGACGGGAGGCGCGGTGCCAGCTGGCCCCGCGCCTCCCGTCCGTCACCTGCTCAGTTGGCCGGCGGTGCGTACAGCTGCAGGTCGTTGCCCTCGCTGTCCTTGAAGGGGACGATCTTGCCCCACGGGTGCTCGCTGATCTCGCCCTGGATGTCGGCGCCCTTCTCGCGGAGCGAGGCGACCTCGTCCTCGATGCTGCCGTCCGGCTGGAAGGACACGACCGCGCCGCCGTCCTTCGAGGGGCCGGCGGACTCGCGCGCGTTCAGGCCGATGCGCAGGCCGTTGGCGTCGATCTCGCTCCAGTCCTCGGACTGGTCGGTGACGGTGAGACCGAGGGTGTCGCGGTAGAACGCGACCGCGCGCTCCATGTCGGTGACCGGGACCCAGACTGCTGCAACTCCAGTTGCCATGGTGGTGCTTCCTCTCGTCGGTGGTACGCCCGGAACGGTAGGCAGCGGCGGTGCGTGCCGGCTCAGGAATGCGCCGGGAGCGCTGCGGGCGTAGGTTGCGCCCCATGAAACGGGTGACGGTCTCCATGAGCGTCTCGCTCGACGGGTTCATCGTCGGGCCCGACGGCGGCTTCGACTGGGCACCGCCGGACGAGGAGGAGTTCGGCGCCTTCCTCGACGAGCTCCGCGGCGTCGACGTGCACCTGCTCGGCCGACGGCTGTACGAGACCATGTCCTCCTGGGAGGACCCGGACCAGGCTGACTCGTGGGACGCCGCCGAGCAGGAGTGGGCCGAGCGCTGGAGGCAGCTGCCGAAGGTCGTGTTCTCGCGGACCCTGTCGAGCGTGACCGGAACGAACACGCGGCTGGCCACGGACGGTGTCCCCGAGGAGGTCGCACGCCTCCGCGCCGAGCCCGGCGACGGCGAGATCGCCGTCGGCGGCGCGGACCTGGCGGCCTCGGCGGCGGAGCACGACCTGGTCGACGAGTACCGCCTGCGGGTGTGCCCGGTGCTGGTGGGCGGCGGCCGGCCGTTCTTCCCCCGCGGCGAGCGCCAGGTGGGTCTCGAGCTGCTGTCGACGCGGACGTTCCGCACGAGGGCGGTGGCGCTGCGGTACGCGGTGCGGCACTGATCCGCACCGGACGGCTCCCAGGCGCACGCCCCCCCCCCGGGCCGAATTCGAAACGGGCGCTGACGGATCCGGTCGGCGGAACCCGAGGACCGTGAACCAGATCCGTCACGGCGAGATCCGAACTCCCACGTCCCGGAGAACCGGTCCCGGAGGACACCGCCGACACGTGGGAATGGACGAGACGCCCTCGGCTTTGCACTGGCCATGACATCGTCAGCAGAGCGCCGGGGGTGGCTCAGCGTGGTCTCCGTCGCACTCGGGTCCTTCGTCCTGGTGCTCTCCGAGTTCCTGCCCATCGGGCTCCTGCCTGCCATCGCCACCGACCTCGACGTGCCGATCGGCACGGCTGGCCTCATGGTGGTCGCGACCGGACTGGTCGGCGCCGTCGCCGCCCCGGTCGTCACCGTCGCCACGTCGCAGCTCGACCGCCGGGTCGTCCTGGTCGCCCTCACCGTGCTGCTCGTGGTCGCCGACGGCCTGGCGGCCATCGCCCCGTCCTTCGGCATCCTGTTGGTCGCACGCATGCTCCTCGGTGTCGGCATCGGCGGCTTCTGGGCGATCGGCGCGGGCATCGCCGGGAGGCTCGTCAAGCCCTCCGCCACGATCCGCGCGACGTCCTTCATCACCGCCGGCGTCTCGGTCGCCACCGTGGTGAGCCTGCCGCTCGGCGCGTTCGTGTCGTCGATCGGCAGCTGGCGTCTCGGGTTCGTCATCGGCGGGGTGCTCGGCCTGATCGCCCTCGTGCTGCAGCTGGTGATGCTGCCGAGCATCCCGGCCGTGCAGCGGGTGCGTTTCAGCACGCTCGGCGCACTGCTGCGGGTCCCTCGGGCCCGCGTGGGACTCATCGCCGCCGCGTTCGTCTTCGCCGCGCAGTTCGCCGCCTACACGTACGTCGCACCGTTCCTCCAGGAGCTCGTCGGGGTCGGCCCGGACACGGTGACCCTCGCGCTGCTGGTGTTCGGTGTCGCCGGGATCGTCGGCAACTTCGCCGCGGGGTTCACCCTGAACCGCAGCGTGCTCGGGACGATCGGGGCGTCGAAGTTCGTCCTCGCCGCCGCCGTCGTCGCGCTCCCGCTCCTGGCGCACTCGGTCGTCGGCGTCTTCGCCCTGCTGGTCGTGTGGGGCCTGGTCTGGGGAGCGCTCCCGCTCGGGATGCAGACGTGGATGTCGACGGCGTCCCCCGGCGGCTCCGAGACCGGGCTCGCCCTGTTCGTCACGACGATCCAGCTCGCCATCGCCGCGGGATCGGTCCTGGGCGGCGTGGCCGTCAGCACCGTCGGCATCGCCGGGGACTTCTGGCTGTCGGCCGGCATCGCCGTGGTGGGTGCGGTCGTGCTGGTCGGGCTGGGCCTGCGGCGGTCGAGTGCCGTGCCGCAGGTCGCCGACGCCGAGGTCGGGGACCCGACGCCGACGGCATCGACGCCGGTCGTCTAGCTGACGGACGCCCCGAGCGCTCGGTGTCGTGCGGTCACAAGACTGACCGCCACGCGTGCCGCCCGGTCGGACGCATCGTCCAGGTGGGCCCGGAACTGCTCCCCCGTCGGCGCGCAGAGGTCGCTGATGCCCCGCACCGACACGAACGGGACGTCGTGGACGTGCGCGAACTGGGCGATCGCCGCCGACTCCATGTCGACGGCGCCGACGTCCGGGAAGACCTCCCGGAGGGCCCGAGCGCGCTGGTCCGCCACGAAGACCTCGCTCGAGCCGATGACGTGTGGGCGGACGCGGAACGGGACCACGGCGGCGAGGGCGTGCTCGACCAACCGCGGGTCGGCCGCGTAGCGCTCGGGCATCCCGGGCACCTGCCCGATCCGGTAGCCGAAGACCGTGGCGTCCGCGTTGAGGTTCACGTAGTCCCGACCGACGACGACGTCACCGAGCTCCACGTCCGTGGCGAGGCCGCCGGCGGAACCGATGCTGATCATCGGGACCGCCGCCCCGAACAGGTGGAAGCAGCGGGCGGCGGCGATCGTCGCGTTCGTGAACCCGATCCCGCTCCGCACCAGGGCGACGCGGGCCCCGTTGACGGTGACGAACCAGGGCGCGCCGCCGACCGGCTCCGCAGGAGGATCGGTGGCGAAGGCGCCGAACGCCGCGGCTTCCTCGGCCATGGCGGCGATCACCACGACCGACGGGAGGCTCGGGCCTGTCGGTCCTGCAGCCGCGTCGTTCTCCCTGGTGCTCACTGATTGATCCTGACACGGATGCCGGGCTGTCCCGTTCAGAGCGCGAGGAGCAGGACGACAAGGGTCGCGACCGCGAACACGAACAGGACCGCTGCGGGCTGCACGTTCTTCTCGTGTGCCCGCACGTGCGCGACGACCGCGCCGGCGAAGTAGACGACCGCGCCGATCGCGGCGGCGATGCCGATCGCGGGGACCCACAGGCCGACGACCAGTCCGATCGTGGCGAGGAGCTCGAGCACGCCGAGGACGCGCATCTGGGGCACGGACACGTTGACCACGCGCATGTTCTCGGTCATCTGCGCGGTGCCGAGGAGCTTCATCACCCCGGACCCGAGCATGGCGACGGCGAGCAGCAGCGAGAGGGCGACGGCGGCGATGTGCACGGGGACTCCAGGGTCGGTCGGACGAGGCTCGCTCATTCTCCCTGGCAGGCGCCACCGGTGGCAGTGGCATGCTGCGAACACGTCGTCCAGGGCGGACGGCCGGTGGAGGAGAACTCGATGTCCGGAGTGACGCACGTGGTCCTGGTCCAGTGGAACGCCGACGGGGACCGGTCCGCCGAGGCCGACTCCCTCGCACGGGAACACCTGACGAAGATCGAGGGGGTGCTCTCCGTGCAGTCGGGGTCGAGCGTGAGCACCGAGGGCAAGGAGGGCGACTTCGACTGGATGCTCGTGGTCGAGTTCCGTGACCGGGAGTCCCTGGCGGCCTACCTGCCGCACCCGTCGCACCAGCCCGTCGGACAGTTCATCGGGGCCGGCAGCCAGCACGTGGTCGTGTTCGACATCGACCAGAGCTGAGCTGAGCTGGTCGACGCCGGCGGGCTCAGCTCGCGAGCTCGAGGTCCCAGACGGGAGCGACGTACTCGCGGGCCCAGCCCTCGCGCAGGCGGGTGACGGCGCGGTCGTAGGCCTCGAGCAGGTCCATCTCCGGCCGGACCATCGACTGCAGCTGCAGTCCTTCGTACGTGGCGAGGAGCTGCTCGGAACCGCGGGCCGGCTCCATCGTGCCGGGCTCCCGGCCGAGCTGGACGTCACGCTCGAGGGCACGCTGCACGAACGCGTGGAACCGACGCCACCGCATGTGCAGCATCGGCGCGAGCGGGTGGTCGGGCGCGGCGGCGATGTTGAGCGTCGACGTCAGGAAGCGCATCAGCGACGGGTCGGCGATGTTCGACGTCACGATGGCGCGCAGGAACCGGATCGTGCCGTGCTGCTCGGCGATCCCCATGAGCGGGCCGGTGCGCTGCTCGTTCCACTGGTCGATCGTGGCGAGGAGCAGGCCGTCCCAGCTCGGGAACACGGCCTCGACGGTCGCAGCGGTGGTGTCGGCCTCGCGCGCGACGCTCTCGACGGTGACCTCGTGCAGCGGTCGGGTGCGCAGCGACTGCATCATCCCGGCGACGATGCGCGATCGCATCGACTCCGTGTCGTCGGCGGGGGCGTCAAGTTCGTGCGTGTGCATACACCGATCCCACCGCTCAGGACCGCGGACGAGCCAGCCCCAGAATGAGGGGAACGCGCTTTCCGGCCGTCCGGAGACCCGGCACCGGCCCTTGGTAGCGTGCCCCCATGACGACGCTGCCTGCCGACCGACCGTCCTCCGAGGCCGAGGTGCGCGCCGCGCTGCTGGCCCTGGACCACGCGACGAAGCACCCCTTCTCAGTCGTCGACGAGGACGGTGTCGTCGTCGCCGGCTGGGGAGGAGCAACCGGCCGCGAGCGGTTCACCTACCGGTACACCGTGCGGCTGCTGCCCGAGACGGCCGAGTACACGCGGCTGACGACGTCGACGACCAGGACGTCGTCGAGCTCGACCGGCTCGTACGCGTTCAACTCCCTGTGGATCTCGAAGCCGGTGAACGAGGTGCTCCGCTCCCACGGGTGGCGGCCACGGCGCACCGCGGTCGGGAAGTTCCTCCGGCGCCTGGTCGGACGCGCGGACTGACCGCACCCTCGCGCCCTCAGCTGATCGCCGCGAGCAGCACCGTCGGGTCGCCCTCCATCCAGCGGCAGTCCATCGTGAACCGAGCCACGCGCGGCCCCTCGGGCGTGACGCGGACGTGGAAGGTCCAGGTGTTGCCCATCAGGGCGTGGCGGGTCGACGTCGTGTCCGGACCTTCGCCGGGCAGGTGGTGCTGCGCGAGGGCGTAGGCCTCGACGAGGTACCCGTCGCCGAGACCGCGGGCGGTGACGTTGCTGACCGCGTGCATCGTGTCGAGCGGGCCGACGGCGCCGATCATCGTCGGGATGACCGTCTCGCGGCGGCGCAGGACGGGGAACTCCAGGCCGATCTTCGTCGTGGCCGGCGTCATGTCGACGACGACGTCCTCGGTGAGGAGCCCGTCGAGCACGGCGGCGTCGGCGGTGTCCAGCGCCCGGGCCCAGAGGAGCGGCAGACGCCCGAGCTCCCACTCGGTCTCGAACGGCAGGGGCGTGGTGGTCTCGGTGCTGCTCATGGTGCTGCTCACGGTGGTGTTCCTCCGGTCGTGTGGTGGTGGTGGCGCCCCTGCTGGGGCGGATGTGGACGAGCACACCAGCTGCGTGTCGACGTCCCGTCGACACGCGATCGACGACTCGTCAACGCGGTCAGGTGGCCAGGAGGCTGTCGGCACCACCGGAGCGTCGCCGGGACCGACCGCGCCGTCATCCGTGGAACCACGGGTCATCGGTCACGCCCTGCCCAGCCAGCGACGGACACCGGCCCGGATGCTGCATGATCTGTGAGGGACCACGCACGCTGACGGGGATCGGGGGGCTCGTGACGCGACCACGGCTGCTCGTCGCGCGTGCTCGTGCGCGGCTCGCGCTCCTGGTGCCGGTCGCGTCCGTCGTCGCAGCGGCCGTCGCGCTGCCGCTCCTGGCGATCGGGCTCGGTGACGCGGGAGCCGAGTCGGGCGCCGCCACCGTCCTCGCCGCCCAGCCGGCGCGCGCCGCGGCCACCGTCGTCACCGAACAGCTCGGCGACGCGCCCACCACTCAGGCCCGCCGGGTGCGCGCAGCCATCGCGGACCGGCTGCCCGCCGACAGCGCGGACGTGACCTGGTCCGCGTCGGTGACCACGGCCGTCGACGCGGGGAGCGCCGGACAGGAGGCCCGGATCGCCGCCGTCCCGAGCCTCCCGTCCGTCGCCCACGTCGTCTCGGGCACGTGGCCGGCCGAGCCCACCACGAGCGGTCCGGTGCCCACCGCCGTCCAGGCGGACGCAGCGCAGCGACTCGGTCTCCGGGTCGGCGACACGGTCGCCGTCGGCCCCCGCTCGGCCCTGGTGCTCCGCGTCGCGGCGACGTGGCGGGCGCACGACGCCGGCGCTGCGGTCTGGTCGGGTGCCTCGGACATCGGGTCGGGCACGGACGACGGCGTGGCCGGCCCCTTCGTCGTGCCCGCGCGGTCGATCGCGGACGTCCCGGGCACGGCCACGGCGACCTGGACCACCACGCCGACCACCGACCGGGGGCGACTCGTCGCGCCGGACGGGCTGCGTCGAGGACTGAGCGCGGTCACCGCGGCGACCTCCGGCGACACCGGTGCGCTGGCGGGCGCGGACGTGTCCGGCACCCTCCCCGCGACGCTGGCGCGGATCGATGTCGGCATCGCGACCGCCCGCGCCCTCGTCCGGATCGGCGTCGCGGTCGCCGCGGTCCTCGGCGTCGTCGCCGTCAGCGTGCTGTTCGTGCTCCTGCGCGACGCGCGGTCCCGCGAGGACGCGCTCTTCACCGCACGCGGCGCGACCCGCGCCCAGCTCGTCCGCTGGACCTGCCTGGAGACCCTGGTGGTGGCAGGTGCCGGAGCCGTGGTCGGCGCCGTCGTGGCGGTCGTCCTCGCCGGTCTCCTCGGGCACGGAGCCACACCGACCGTGTGGGTCGGCGTCCTGACACCCGTCATCGCGGTCGTCGTCGCGGTGGCCACCGCCGGTGTCGTCGCCGCGCGGCGGACGTCGTCCGTCGGAGCCACCGGCACCTGGGTCGCGGTCGTGCTGACCGTCGCCGTGGTGGCGGCAGCGGCGTTCGCGACCTGGCGGCTCTTCACCGTCGGCGTGCCGGTCTCCCGCGTCCGCGGACAGGTGGAGACCGACCCGATCGCCGCCGTGTCACCGGTCGTGACGGTGTTCGCGAGTGCGCTGGTCACGGTCGTCCTCGTGGGCGTGGTCGCTGCGCTCGTCGCCCGCGCCGTCCCGCGGTGGCGCGGTTTCCTGCCCGGTCTCGTCGTGCGCCGGCTCGCCAGGACCTGGGCGTCGACGGCCCCGGTAGTCGTGCTCGTCGCGATGGCGGTCGCGGTGGGCGGGCTCGCGGCCGGACTCGCGGCGACGACCTCGGCCGTGGACGGCGCGACCGCCTCCGCCGTCGTCGGACCCGCGGTGCGGGTGACCGCCGACGGTGACGACGCCGTGGAGGACGGGGCCACGGTCGTCGCGCCGACGGCAGGGGTCTCCGGGCGGGACACCGTCTCGACGCCCGTGCTCACCGACGAGGTGACCGCGGGTGACCGCCGCGTCCCCCTCGTGGCCATGCCGGCGGCCGCGGCGACGGGCGTGCTCGGACGCGCGGGTGCCGCAGCGTTCCGGGACGTCGACGTGCCGGGCCGAGCGGGCACCGCGCTGCCCGCCGGCACCCGCCGTGTCGAGGTCACCGTGCGCGTCGGGCAGGCCACGCTCGACGGCACGCCCAGGTCCGACGCACGCGGCGCGGTCCGGTCCGCGCTCTGGGTGGTGGACCAGGACGGGGTGGCCGCCGAGCTGCCGCTCACCGCCGACGACGGCGCCGACGTGGCGCTCGGGGAGACCGGCCGCCTGCACGCGGTGCTCCCCACCGCCGCCGGGGCACGGGGGACGACGTGGCGACTGCTCGCCGTCGACCCCACCCTGACCTTCAGCAGCCGTCCCGCCGACGTCGACGCAGGGATCGCACCCGCGCGGCTCCGGGTGACGGTCGGCGTCGCCGTGGCCGACGTGCCGGCAGCGGCTGGGGACCGCGTGCTCGAAGACCTCGGTGGTCCCACCCGGATCCCCCTCGGAGCGGCGGCGTCGGGGCGGACGCTGCCCGTCGTGGTCACCACCGCGCTCGCGGCGGAACTCGGACTGCGGCCCGGGTCGCCGCTCGACCTCGACGCGGCGTCGACGGCGCGCACCCTGCACACCCGGGTCACCGGTGTGGTCGAGCGGGTACCGGGCAGCGCCTCCACGACCGCCGTCGCCGCCGACCTGCCGGCACTCGTCGACGCGTCCGTCCTCGGCGGCCCGGCGGTGGACGGCACGGCGGGCGCGGTCCCGCGGGCCGACGAGACCTGGATCGCCGGCCCCGACCCGACGACGCTCGCCGCGCAGGCCGCTCGGCACCTGACGGTGTCCGGGTCCGTGAGCACCCGGGCCGCCGTGTCGTCGACGCCCGTGCTCGCCCCGGCGGTGGGGGCCCTCGCGGGGGTGGCGGCGTTCGGCACCCTGCTGGCGCTCCTGGCGTTCGTCGGGGGTGTCGTCAGCAGTGCCGACCCGCAGCGCTCCGCGACCTCCCGAGCGCTCGGCGTCTCCCCCGCTGCAGCCGGACGGGCCCGCGTCGCGGAGCTCGTCGCCCCGGTCGTCGCTGCCACGCTCGGCGGGCTCGTCGGCGGGGGCGTGACGGTCGCGACGGTCGCCGCACCGTTCGCGATCGCCGCCGTCCCCGGTGCGACCGGCCTGGTCACGGCCGATCCCGTCGTGGTCTCCGCCGGCACCTTCCTCGTGCCCGTCGTCGTCCTGGCGGGGGCCGGCCTGCTGGCAGCCGTCGCCGGCCGCCGGACCCGCAGAGCCGTGGCCGAGGGAGGACACCGATGAGCGGCCGGCACACCCGTCGACGTCCTGGCGCCCCCCTCGGGAGAATCGTCGCGGAGCACCGCGCACCCCTCGTGGCCATCGCGGTCGTGACCCTGCTCGCCGCACTGCTGGCCGGGTCCGTGCTGTCGGTCCTCGGCGCGCTGGCGACGGCCGGCACCCGAGCCGACCTCGACCGGGCGACCGCGACCGACCGGGACCTGCAGGCGACCTTCGCCGTCGTCGCCGGGGACGCCGAACCACCCGCGACGGCGCAGACCGTGTTCGACGGGCTCGGCGACGACCTCGACGCGGTGCACCGGTCGATGCCCGGAGCACTGCGCACCGCCACCGGACGAGCGGGCTGGTACGCGGCCACCGGGTACCTGGGGCTCGACGCACTGCCGTCGAAGGTCCCGGCGTCGGTGTCCGTCGCGACCGACCCCGCGTTCGCCGACGTGGTGCGCTTCACCGAGGGCCGGGCGCCACGACCGGCGCGGGACTCCGCCACGGTCGAGGTCGCCGTCTCCCCCGCCGTCGCCGCGGCCGTCGGGTGGCGGGTGGGCCAGGTCCGGACCGTCGCCGGCGAACTGTCGCTCGAGCTCGTGGGTGTCTACCGGCCGCTCGACCGGCACGACCCGACGTGGGGACACGTGCCCACGACGCTCCGGCCGGCGACCGCGGGGACCGGTGACGGCGGCACGACGGTGTCGGCCACGGCGTTCGCCGCGGCGGGGTCCTTCGGCCACGTCGCCGACGACGGCCGCACCACCCAGGGCCACGCGTGGTTCCCGGTCCGCACGGACACCGTCACCGCGTCCGGACGCCCGGGCCTGGTGGACGCCGTCGGTCGGTTCCTCGCCACCCGACAGCCCCTGCCGAGCACGGCGGCCGGGTCGGTGGCCTTCTCGACGGGCCTGCCGGGGCTGCTCGACGCCTCCGTGGCCCGCGACGCCACGGTCGGCACGCTCGCGGCGGCACTCGGCTCCGGGCCGGCCGGTGCGCTCGTCGCACTCGGTGCACTGCTCGCCCGACTCGTGCTCGACCGTGCCGAGGCCGGCCTGCGGCTGCTGGGAGCGCGCGGCGCCTCCGACCGTGTGGTCCGCTCGGTCGCCGCCGGGCTCGTCGCCGTCGCCGCGGTCCCGGGTGCCGCTGCGGGCGGGGTCCTCGCGGTCCTCGTGCAGCTGACGCCGCTGGGTGGGTCGGTGCCCGCCCCGCTGCAGGCCATGGTCGCTGCGCTGCTCGCCGCCGTCGTGCCGTGCGCCGCGGCGGCGGTCCTCGCGCGCACGGTGCAGGTCGGAGCACGTCGTCGCGCCGTCCGACCGGTCGTCGAGGCCGCCGTGCTCGTCGCGACCGTGGCGGCGGTCGTCGTCACGACCAGGAGCGGCGTCACGACGAGCGCGCCCGGCGGCTCGGTGGACCCCCTGGCCGCGGTGCTGCCGCTGCTGCTCGCCGGGTCCGGCGTCGTGGTCGTCCTGCGCCTGCTGCCCGTCGTGCTCGGACGGCTCGTCGCCGTCGCCCGACGTCGCCGTGGCGTCGCGATGCTCGTCGGGGTCGTGACCGCCGCGCGCTCCGCCGTCGCGCAGGCCGTCCCGCTCGTCGTCGCCGTGATCGGCATCGCCGTGGCCCTGTTCGCGACCGTCGTCGGCAGCACGCTCGAGGACGGGGTCGCCCAGGCGGCCCGCCGGAGCGTCGCGGCGGACGTCGCCGTGTCGTCGGTGGCCCTCGACCCCGACCAGGTCGCCCGCGTCGCCCGCGTCCCCGGCGTCGCTGCCGCGGTCGGTGTCTCCACCACGGACGAGGTGTCCTTCGACACCCCGGACGGCGCCGTCCAGGCCGTGGTCCTCGTCGCCGACGCGGACCGACTCGCCGCCGTGCAGCGGGACGTCCCAGGAGCGCTCCCCGCACCGGCGGCACTCCGGACGACCCGGGGCGAGCGTGTGCCCCTCGTCGCGTCGCGGTCGCTCGCCGAGGCCACCGGGCGGGACTCCAGCGTCCTCGGGACGGACACGCGCGTGGTGGCGACCGCCCCGGACGCGGTCCCGTTCACCCTCGCGAAGCGCTGGGTGCTCGTCGACACCCGCACCGCAGAGGCCCTCACCGAGACCGGCAGCGTCGACCGGGTGCTCGTCCGGACGGCCGACGGCGCATCACCCGACCGCGTCGCCGCGGCCGTGCGACGCCTGGTGCCGTCCGGGGACGTCGACACGGCCGTCGGGGTGGCTCGGTCCATCGACGCCGACCCGCGCGTCCCGGGCACACGTGCGGTCGCGGTCTCGGCAGCAGTGCTCGGTGGTGCGCTCGGCCTCGGCACGCTGGTCGTCGCGGGGGTGACGGCGGGGTCGTCGCGTCGGGCTCGGACCCGCCTGCTCGGGGTGTTCGGCACGACCCCGGGTGACGCGCGGGCCGTCGTCGTGGCCGAGACGCTCCCGCTCCTCGTGGCCGCACTGGTCACGGGGACCGCCGTGGCCGTCGGGGTCGTCGCGACCACGCTGCCCTCGGCTGACCTGCGCTCGTTCACCGGAGCCGTCGTCCGACCGGTGGTCTCGGTCGACCCCGGGCTGCTCGCCGGGGTGGCCGGTGGACTGCTCGTGGCGCTCACGGGCGTCCTCGTCCTGACCGTCCGCGCCGGCGCCCCCGCGCACCACCGCCCGACCAGGAGGAACCGATGAGCACCACCCCCGACATCGTCTGCCGCGACCTCGTGCGGATCTACCGGTCCCGCGACGTCGAGGTGCAGGCGCTCCAGGGCCTGACCCTGACGGTCCGAGCGGGCGAGATGGTCGCGCTCGTCGGTGCCTCGGGCAGCGGCAAGTCGACGCTGCTCGGGATCCTCTCCGGGCTCGACGCCCCCTCGGCCGGGCAGGCCGTCGTGGCGGACGTCGACCTCGGGTCACTCGACCGTCGCGGTCGCACCCGCTTCCACCGTCACAGCGTCGGCTTCGTCTGGCAGCAGACCGCGCGCAACCTCGTGCCGTACCTCACGGTCAGCGAGAACGTCGCAGCGGTCCTCACGGTCGCGGGCGTGCGCGGCCGTCAGCGTGACGAACGGGTCCGCGAGGTGCTCGACCTCGTGGGCATCGGCGACCACGGTCACGAGCTGCCCGGGGCGTTGCCCGGTGGTGTGCAGCAGCTCGCCGCGATCGCCGTGGCCCTGGCCAACCGCCCGCGGGTCCTGCTCGCCGACGAGCCGACGGGTGCGCTCGACCGTGCCGCCGCCCGGGCCGTGCTCGCGACGATGCGGGCGGTGAACGAGCACGAGGGCGTCACCGTCCTCATCGTCACCCACGACCAGACCGTCGCCGAACAGGTGCGACGGACGGTCCGGATCCGGGACGGACGCACCTCGACCGAGACCATCCGCGACGACCTCGGGAACAGCCCGGGAGAGGAGTTCGCCGTGATCGACGAGGCGGGGCGCCTGCAGCTGCCCGAGTCCTTCCAGCTGGCGCTCGGGCTGCGCGACCGCGTCCGGCTCAGCCTGCAGGACGACCACGTCGTCCTGCGCCGCGGCGACGACGAGGTGGACCGGTGAGCGGCCCCGTGCTCGAGGCCTCCGGGCTCGGATGGGACGTGACCACCGCGGCCGGCCCGCTCCGGGTCGTGCACGACGTGGACCTGCGGGCGGACCGCGGCGAACTCGTGGTCGTCCGCGGCGCCTCGGGGTCCGGCAAGACCTCGCTGCTGCGGCTGCTCGCCGGCCTCGAGCGTCCGGACCGCGGCACGGTCGCCGTCGACGGGACGACCCTGGCCGACCGGAGCGAGGACGAGCTCCGCGCACTCCGCCGCGACCGCCTGGCGATCGTCTTCCAGGACTTCTCGCTCCTGCCCGTGCTGACCGCGGCCGAGAACGTCGAGGTGCCGCTCCGCATCCGGCGCACCGAGCCGGCCGAGCGGGACGCGATGGTGGCCGAGGCGCTCGCGCTCGTCGGCCTGACCGGACACGAGCACCAGCGCCCCGAGGAGCTCTCCGGCGGTCAGCAGCAGCGGGTCGGCATCGCCCGAGCGGTCGTCGGTCGACCGGGACTCCTGCTCGCCGACGAACCGACGGCACAGCTGGACAGCGCGACCGCCGCGGGGATCGTCGACCTGGTCGCCGGCCTCGTGCACGACACCGGGCTCGCCGCGGTGGTCACCACGTCGGACGACGCGTTCCTCGACCGGGCGACGCGGGTCGTCGACATCGAGCGCTGAGGGCAGCTGCCGTCAGCGCCAGAGGAACAGCAGCACGACGAGCCCGGACATCGTCAACGCCATCGCGCTGCAGATCACCGCGACGACGACGTCGTCCTGCGGCACCTCGTCCGCGTCGACCTCGCCGGCCCGACGAGCGCCGTACGGTCCGACCTGGCCGGTCCACCCGTCCCCGTTCACGAGAACCGCGCAACGAGACCGGGCACGACGGCGTGCGGCTGGATCGCGACGAGGCGGTAGGACGCGCCCCCGTCGAACGTCAGCACGACCGTGTGCGGGCCGAACAGGTACGGCGACGCGGTGAGCCGGGGCCGGTTGGCGGTGAACTCGTAGACGACGTCCGTCCTGACGATCTCGGCCCCCCTCGTCTCGTAGATCGACACCTCGTCGGGTGAGGTCGCCGTCGCACCGTCGCAGGTGCTGTCGACGAGCCACTGTGTCGTCCCGATGCCGCGCAGGTCACTCGCGCTGATGACCACGGACCTGACGTCGTCGCCGCAGATCTGCAGCCCCGGGTGGTCGGCGGCGCGGACGGCCTCGGTGAGCCCGGGGACGGTGTCCGTCCACGGCAGCGGGCTCTGCTCGCCGGGTCGTGGCGGTTGTCCCGGCGGGAAGACCGCGGGCGACGCCGAGCCCGTGGCCGAGGTCGAGGACGGCGCCGTGCTCGATGACGACCCCGTGCTCGACGACGGCTCCGCGCTCGACGAGGCCGTGCGAGACGGCCCCGCGCCACCGGCTCCCGTCGCCGGCTCGGTCTCGACCGGCGACTGCGCGCAGCCCGCGAGCAGGCCGGACACGACCAGCACCGCCGCGACGACGGCCCCCGCCGTGGTCCTCGTCCGTTCCATGGGGTCCTCCTCCTGGTGGGGCACGACTGGGTGTCCGCTCCCGATGTCGGCGAACCTACGGAGCCACGGTGTCGACGACGTGACGGTCGTACCGGCAGGATGGCACCGACGGCACGGACGCCCGCGGCCCCGCGCGGCTCACGCTGTCACCGGACTGTCACACGCCTGCCGCGGTCGAGCCACGCCGACGCCGGAGACTCATGGACATCCGGACCAGGAGGACCCCATGCTGAGAACCGCCCGACTCCCCCGCCGCACCGGGATCACCGCGACCGCCGCTGCCGTCGCCACCGCGATCGTGACCTGTGTGGCAGCGTCGCTGAGCATGAGCGCGCTCGGCGCCCCGCTCCAGGACGGCACGCCCGTGTCGACGACCACGACCGCCACCAGTGCGTACTTCGCCGGGTGTGGGCGCGAGGCCGTCTCCTCGCCGCTCACGATCCCGATCTGGTGCGCGTCGACCGACCAGGTGCTGCAGGACCTCACCTGGTCCTCGTGGGGCGGGCAGACGTCCCGCGGCGTCGGCAGCTTCGTCGACAACCCCTGCGACTGCGCGAGCGGGGAGCTGCACCGGTACGCGGTCGCGGTCGCCTTCCACGACCGGGTCGACGTCGCCGGCACCACCCGGTACGAGCGCCTCCGGATCACCTTCGCGAACGGCCGCCCCGCGTGGGCCAGCCGTCCGACGATGTCGTTCCGCTGGAGCGACCAGGGGTTCGTCACCGACCAGGTGCTCTCGTGACCGACCCGGGCGACGGCGGCGCGATGGTGCTCCTCGCCGAGGACGACGACGACGTCCGCGAGACCACGCGCCTGCTGCTCCTCCGACGGGGGTTCCGCGTGCAGGAGGCCCGTGACGGCGTCGTCGCACTGGACCTCGCCCGGGCCGCCCTGCCCGACATCGCCCTGGTCGACGTCGCCATGCCGCGGATGGACGGCATCGCGCTCGCCCGGGAACTCGCCGAGCTGGCCGTCCCCGTGGTGTTCCTCACGGCCAGGGACCTGCCCACCGACATCGCCGGCGGTCTGCACGCCGGCGCGGACGACTACGTCACGAAGCCGTTCGACCCCGACGTCCTCGCGGCCCGGCTCACCGCCGTCCTCCGTCGCACCGGCGCACGACCGGCACGGACGGAACGGCTCGGCGCCCTGGTCGTCGAGCACGACGCCAAGCGGGTGCTGCGCGGTGCGACCCCGATCACGCTCAGCGCGACGGAGTTCCGCGTCCTGCAGGCCCTCCTCGCGAACCGCGGTGCCGTGCTGTCACGCGAGCAGGTGGTCGCGATCGTGTGGGGCTCCACGTGGCAGGACCCGCGGATCGTGGACACGAACGTGCAGCGCCTCCGCCGGAAGCTCGGGGTCGACGTCGTCGAGACGGTCCGCGGCTTCGGCTACCGGGTCGCGGCGGCCGGCCCGTGACGACCTGGAGCTCGACGCCGGGGACGACGGCCCCGCGCCCGGTCATCACCACGCACGTGCCCTGGCACCGCTCGCTCCGGGTCAGGACCGCCGCCGCCATGGCCCTGCTCGCCCTCACCCTCGTCCTCGCCGCCGGGGCGGTCTTCGCGCACACGTCCATCACGGGTGCCCGCGACCAGCTCCGCACGCAGGCCACCGCCCAGCTCCGCGAGATCGCCGCGACCGACGCGTTCGGCGGCACCCTGCCGTCGCGCGCCACCCGCGACCCCGCCGCACTGCCCGCGGAGCTCCGCGGGGCGTTGGACGCACGTGCCGTCGTGACGTACGACGACGGCACCTCGATGTGGGCCGCCCGGGGCGAGGGCGCCGACCTGCTCGCGACGCGCGTCTCCGGCGCACCGGTCCGACAGCAGTGGGCCGACCTGGTCCGCACCTTCGCGGTGAGCGGCGCCGGTGCCGCGCTGATCGCCGCGCTGGTGTCCTGGTTCGTCGCCGGACGGCTCACCCGTCGTCTCCGCGTCACCGCCAGCACCGTCAACGACGCCATCGCGGGTCGGCAGGCGGACCGCCCGACCGCCGAGGACGACGAGGTGGGCGTGCTGTCCCGCGGCATCGCGGACACCGCAGCCGCGCTCGCCGTCCGGCTCGAACAGGAGCGCGCCGTCAGCGCCGACGTCGCCCACGACCTGAAGACCCCCCTCACGGCGCTCAGCAGCGCAGCCGCGCTGCTCGGGGACGACGAGGACGCCGACCGCATCCGACGACTCGTGCGGCGGCTGCGCGACCTGGTCGACGACCTCCTCCGGCTCGCCCGCGCGCAGCACGACGCCCCGGCCTCCGACGTCCGGCCACGGTCCCTCGCGCGGTCCGTCGAACGGGTGCTCGCCGACTCCCCGTCGAGCCACGTCCCGGTCCGAGTGCTCGCGGACGCCACCGTCGGGCTCGACCCCGACCGACTGGCACGTGCCCTGACGAACCTGGTCGGCAACGCGGAGCGCCACGGCGACGGCGACGTCGAGGTGGTCGTCGACGGCACCGAGGTCCGCGTCACCGACCGCGGGCCGGGGTTCCCCGAGGCGCTCCTCGCGGAGGGACCTCGGCGGTTCGGCGCGCTCGGCACCGCCGGCGGCACCGGGATCGGCCTCGCGATCGCCCTGCACCACGCCGACGCCACGGGAGCGCGGCTCGTGCTCCGCAACACCGACCGGGGCGCGAGCGCGAGCCTGGCCTTCGACCGCGCCCTGTCACCGGACTGACACACGCCTGCCGCAGCCGAGCCACGTCCCGGACGCACGCTGGTCCCATGACCACAGCACGCGTACGGACCATCCTGCCGATCATCGGCGTCACCGCGATGGCGCTCCTGCTGACCGCCTGCTCCGGCGGCGGCACCGGAGCCGCGACCGCCGCCCACCCGTCGACCGGGGCCTCGACCGGCACCTCGACGTCCGCCAGTCCCACCACCGGCCCCACCACCGCTCCGAGCAGGTCCACGCCCGCCGCCGCGACGCCGTCCACCGCTGCCGGAGCCGCGGCCCCGGCGCCCTCCCGCGGCTCCGGGACGGCCGCCGCTCCCGCACCCGCCAGCACCACCTCCGGCGACACGGCGAGCACACGGTGCGCCACCTCCCAGCTCACCGGGTCGGTCGCGGACGGCGGTGGCAGCAGCGCGGGCGCCACAAGGGTCGCGATCATCCTGCGCAACACCGGCGCGCGGTCCTGCACCCTGCAGGGCTGGCCCGGCGTCTCCTTCGTCGGGGGCGGCAACGGAACCCAGATCGGCAACGCGGCGACACTCGACCGCTCGACGCCGCACCAGACCCTCACCCTCCGCCCGTCCGGTGAGGTCCAGGCGGTCGTGACCGTCAGGGACGCCGGCGACTGGGACTCCGCCACGTGCCACCCGCGCGTGACCGACGGCTTCCGCGTGATCCCGCCGGGGTCGCGCCAGTCGCTCTTCGTGCCCGCCACCGGGGCGCTGTTCGAGTCCTGCGCTGCGCCGGCGGTCCACCAGCTCAGCACGAGCGCGCTCGCGTCGTTCTGACGCCACCACCCACCGGACGGGAGGCTCGCCCCGCGACCGCCACCGAGCCTCCCGTCCGGCAGTGCTGACCACCGCCACCGGCGACGCCGGAGGTGCGCGACGGCCGCAGCCGCCCTAGGGTGGCTGCTGCACCACGCTGTCGGGGATCATCGGGGGGACCATGGCTGGGGAACTACGGGTCGATGCGAGCGGGCTGTCGTCGCTGGTCGGCGACCTGAACGTCCACGGCGGGAGTGCCGGGCAGCAGGCGGCCGCCGCCGACGCCGCGCTGAGCACGGCTGTCGCCGCCGCCACCTCGCCACAGCTGAGCGGTGCCCTCGGACGGCTCGCCGGCCGCTTCCGTGGGCGCAGCGACGACATCGGTGTCCGCATGACGAGCCTCGCGGCGTCGCTCACCACGGCGCACGACGCGATCACCGCGACCGACAGCCACCTCGCTGCCGACGTCAGCGGCATGGGCCGGTGAGCGTCCTCGCCGGCGCGCTGACCGCCGCCGACGTCACGGACGTCACCGACGACGCCGCCGCGCTCCGTTCGGCCGCCCAGCGGTTCGCCACCGCCACCGACGGCGTCCTGTCCGCCGCGACCGCCGCGTCGCGGTCCTGGTCCGGGCTCCCCGCCGTCTTCACCTCGGACGCCCTGCAGCCGGCGCTGACGCCGCTGATGGCGCCAGCGGTCGACAAGGCCAGGCACCTGCAGAGCGCCGGGGACGCGTTCCTCCGGGTCGCGACCCGCGCCGCCAGCCGCATCGAGGAACTCGGCCTGGCCCACGACGCACTCGTGCGGCAGATCGACGCCTTCCACGCCTCGGCCCCCGGGCAGGTCGCCGCCGAAGCCGCGAAGGCTGCGTCCTCCGGGGACCTCCTCGGCGCGGTCGGGGCCGTCGTCAGCAACTGGCAGCAGGTCCCCGCGCTGGTCACCGAGGAACTCGGGCTGCGGATGCGCGTGCAGGCCCACAACGACGACGTCACCGCGACCCTCGACGCCGTCGCGACCGAGCTCGACGGGATCACGCCGTCGACGGTCGACGCCCACGCCGTCAGCACCACCGCGTCGGCCGCCAGCACGCAGGTCGGTGGCGGCGACGACAACTGGTTCGAGGACGCCTGGCACACGGTCAAGACCGTCACCGAGCTCGGTGTCACGATCGCGGGCGCGCAGGCCACCGCCGGGCTCCCGTACCTGCAGGACGCCGCAGCCACCGCCGGCAACGTCTTCGCCTCCCTCGGGAACGCGATGGTGAACCACCCCGACGAGGTCCTCGAGCTCCTCGGCGGCCTGGCGACCATGGCCCTCGGGACCGCGATGGAGGGCGGCGGGGTCGCCCTCGACCTGACCGTCGTCGGTGCCCCTGCGGGTGTCGCGCTGAACGTCTCCGGTGCGGGCGTCATCGCCGCCGGCGCCGCCCTCGCCGGCACCGGTGCCATCGGGCTCGGCGTGCACGCGGCGACCGACGACCGGAGCACCCCGTACCGGACGGACAACGCCGAACGCGCCAGGAACGCCAAGGAGCCGAACGAGCAGCACCCGGGGCGGAACAACGACGGGACGTACCGGTCGGAGAACAACGACTCCGCCCGCGTCGACGCCGCGCAGAAGGAAGCCGACGGCCTGAAGCAGGTCGAGAAGCAGCTCGGGACCACGGTCGACACCACCAAGGTCAAGGCCACCGTCGACGGCGTGCCGAACGGTCGCATCTACGACGGCTTGGTGCAGAAGGCCGACGGCACCTACATCGGCGTCGAGATCAAGAGCGGCACCGCCGTCCGCTCCCCTGCGCAGCGGGAGTTCGACGCGGCCATCAGCCCCGAGAACCCGGCCTCCGCCACGCTCAACGGCAAGGTCATCAAGATCACCGAGTTCATCGAGCGGAAAGTACCCTGACACCGATGTTCATCATGACCACCAACGCCGAGTCGAGCATGCCGCTCATCGACAGCATCCGGCCGTTCCGCGACCAGATCCGCTTCAACCTCGGGCAGCTCGACAACGACGAGGACTGGTCGTACCAGCTCTGGTTCGTCCCGGACAGCGCCGGGTGGCCCGACGCGCCCGGCTACGACGACGAGGACTGGAACAGCCGGTACCTGCAGGCCGGCGGCAGCGCCGAGCGCATGAGCGTGGAGCTGCAGCGCGTCGAGGACGGCGAGCTGCGCCACTGGGTCGTCGGGCGCCCGCACGACCTCGGCGAGCCCCTCACCGAGGCCGTCAACGTCGCGGGTACCGACCACCTCGTCCACCCGGCAGAGGTGTTCGACGCCGACGAAGCGACCGACCTCTTCTTCCACTACGTCGGCGACAGCGGCACCGTCCCCGACGGGTACGTCCTGCGGCTCCTCGACCTGTCGTAGGACTCGGGTCGGCCGTCTCGTGTTCGTCCACACGGTGAACAGCGCCAGCACCTCGAAGCTGTCGAACGCGTTCCGCTCCCACCGCGACCAGATCCGGCGCATGCTCGGCCTGCTCGACGGCACGAGCGACGGCCGCTTCGCCTACCAGCTCTGGTTCGTCCCCGACGAGGCTGGCTGGCCCGACGGTCCGGGGTACTCGAACGAGGACTGGAACAGCCGCTACCTGCAGGCCGGCGGCAGCGCCGAGCGCATGAGCGTGGAGCTGCAGCGCGTCGAGGACGGCGAGCTGCGCCACTACGTCGTGGGGCGCCCGCACGACCTCGGCGAGCCCCTCACCGAGGCCGTCAACGTCGCCGGCACCGACCACGCCGTGCACCCGGCAGAGGTGTTCGACGCCGACGAGGCCACCGACCTCTTCTTCCACTACATCGGCGACAGCGGCACCGTCCCCGACGGGTACGTCCTGCGGCTCCTCGACCTGTCGTAGGACGTCATCCTCCCGGGCGTACCCGGGTCGACGAGACCCCTCCGCCCCGCCGATCCCCGCGCCTCACGCGCCGTGCGTGCTCACGACGATCGCGTGCAGCAGGAGCGCACCACCGAAGACCACGAACCAGAACCCGCCGACGACGATGCCCGCGATCGCCAGGCCTCGGCCCCGCTCGCCGGTGCGGCCGATCTGGACGAGCGCGATGACCGACACCACCAGGCCGACGATGTTCGCGACGAACGCCAGCACGAACCCGACGATCGACAGGGTGTTGAGGCGATCGGTGGGGGTCGGGGCTGCGGTGTGCTGGTCGAGCGTGGACATGGTGTCTCCTTCGGTGACGTCGGACGCCCCGCGGCGTCCGTCGAGACCAGCGTGCGCTCGCGGCCGGACAGGTTCGACGGCCGTGCGGATGACGCCGGTCCCCCCGCAGGTTGATCGTTCCATCGCGGTACTTCCGGGTCGTCACGGGTCCCGCGGGTGCGCGGTCCGTTCAGTGGTTGCACGGACGCGCCCCGTGGACCCCGATCCGCAGCATGGTGCGATGCATGCGCAGCACGCGAGTGGGAACGAGGGCCGGCACCGCTGGACGAACCCGCTGACCGACGGTTGGGAGTACCGGTGGAACGTGCTCGTGGCGCTCCCCGACTGTCATCCGGCGATGCTCGACGCCGTGCTCGCCTCCGTCGGGGCATCGCAGGCGAACACCGTGGTCCAACTCAGTGCGGGCTCGAGGACACCGGCGACCGAGCCGTCGCGGAACCTCGTCTACGCGGTGGACGAGGCGCTCCCGGAACTGCTCGAGGGCGTGGACGTCGCCGTCGTGTCCGGCGACGCGCTCACCGCCCTCGCTGCCGCACAGCACCGGGTCCCCGTCGTGGTCTTCCCCGCGAGTGACGCACAGGTCGCTGTCGGCGAGGCACTCGCCTCCGTCGGCGCCGGTGTCGTGGTGCGATCGGCGGCCGAGGTCGGGCAGGCGATCCGGGCGATCGCGTCGGACGGGTCACGGGGACCACGGATGCGTGGGCTGGCTCGTCAGCTGGGCGCCGTCACCGTCCTGCTCGCCGCCCTCGGAACGTCCGCACTCCGCCTCGTGGTCTGCACGCGGGCGCGCTGAGCTCGAGCGCACGCGGGCACCCGAGCCCGGGTCGGATGGTCAGGACTCGATGAGCGGCTGCTGCGTGCGGAAGAGGTTCCGGGGGTCGACGGCCGCCTTCACGCTGAGCAACCGGTCCCAGTCGCCGTCGGAGAACGACCGCTCGGGGTGCCCGTCGTCGGGCGCGAAGTTCAGGTACCGCGTCCCGGTGCTGGACGGCCGCATGGCCTCGACGAGCGCCCGGGCCTGCGCGATCCCCTGTGCGTCGGACTCGGGCATGCCGATCGAGAGCGCCCAGAGCACGTAGGAGGCGGACGGTGCGACGATCGCGCCGGCACCGGGGCGGGTGACGTCGAAGGCTCCGCCGAGGTGCCGCAGCTCGACGATGTGGAGACCGGTGTCGGTCGACGGTCCGACGACGTCCAGCAGCGTGCGCTGCGCGGATGGGTCGAGGTCGGCGAGCATCGCCGTCTCCTCCGAGAACGGGGCCGGATCGACCGGGTCGTTGTGGATCCGTTCGAAGTCCTCGACCCTGGTCTCCTCGACCGTGTCGAGGAGGACCGGAGCGGCGGCACGGAGCGGCGCGAGCAGTGCGTCGGCACCGGCGGCGTCCCCGAGGTGCGCCACCCGCAGGTGGAGGACGAAGCGCCCGGCGAGCAGCGGTGGGATCCCGGGCACCGGAGGCAGGCGGAGGAACGCGAGCGACAGTGTGAGGTCGTCCGGGGCGGTCGCCGTCGCCGTGGCGAAGGCGTCCAGGACCGCAGCGGCGTGCTCGCCGTCGTAGAAGAGGCCGCCGCCGATGAACCGCTCGACCGGGAACAGCTCGATCTCCATCGACGTGACGATGCCGAGGTTGCTCCGTCCACCGCGCAGGGCCCAGAACAGGTCCGCGTCGTCCTCGGCAGACGCGCGCACCAGCTCGCCCGAGGCCGTCACGACGTCGAGCGAGACGACGTGGTCGGACCCCCACCCGTACTTGCGCCCCAGCACGGGGCTCAGCCCGCCGCCCAACGTGAAGCCGACCGCGCCCACCTGCCCGGACGAGCCGTGGACCGGCGCGAGGTGGTGCGCCGCAGTGCGGGACACGACGTCGCTCCACCGTGCGCCGGCGGCGACCACGGCTCGTCGAGCGGCAGCGTCGACGTGCACCTCGTTCATCGCCGCGGTCGCGACGAGCAGTCCGCCCCGGAGCGGGCGTGTGCCGTGGTGGCCGGTCGCGACGACGGCGACGGGCAGGCCGTGCGCGGCGGCGAAGGACACTGCCTCGACGACGTCGCTCGCGCTGTGCGCGGTCACCACGACGTCCGGGTGTCGCTGGCCGGCGAGGTTGTACCCGGCGCACGCGGCCGGGTAGCCGGCGTCCTCCGGGGTGAGCGCGGCACCGTCGAGGGTCGCGTCGAGTGTCTCCACTGCCTCGCGGAACGCGGCGTGCGCGCCGTGGTCGATGGTGTCGTCTGGGATGGTCTGGGACACGGGGTCCTCCAGGAGGGGTCATGCCCCGCACGGGGCTGGTCGGGATCGAGCACACCAGTGCAGCGTCGACGTCGGGTCGACGCGCCGTCGACGCCCGTCCGGCAGCGTGCCGCTGGGTCAGTCGTGGCGGGGCACGACCGGTTGCACGAGCAGCGTGGAGCGCGATGCCCGGTCGGCGCCTGGTGGGTGGTGGAACGAGACGTAGGACCGTCGGTGCGCCACGACGTCGAGTTCGGCGAGGAACACCCGCAACCGGCCCCAGTCACGGTCGGTCTGGTCCCCCGGGACCAGGATGGTCACGGCCTCGTGGCTCGGACGCTCGACGACCCGGATCGTCTCGGTCGGGACGACGGGCCCGTGCACGACCACACCGACCTCGATGCCGATCCCGGCGTCGTCCGCCGCGACGACCGTCATCGACGCACAGCCCGTGCTGCTGACGCCCTGGTCGGCGAGCTCCGAGACGAGGTCCCCGAGGAGTTCGTCGGCACGTCGGTGCGTCGCGGCCGGGCGGAACCCGGCGCTCCTGCCGGAGGTCACGGCGAGGGTCAGCGCGGGCATCGGCACCAACGCGGGAGCCCGACCGTCCGCGACCGGCTGGTCGGCGGTCACACGCGCTCCCGGGTCGCCGCCGCCACGACCTGCTCGACCTCGGCGAGCGCGGACTCCACCGACGGCAACGCACGGACCCGGTCTGCGACGTCCCTGGCCGATCGCCGTAGGTCCGCGTCCTCGAGGACGCGGCGGAGTGCCGGACCGACGGCCTCCGGGGAGTCGACGGTCACGGCGGCACCGGCTGCCGTCGCTCGCAGGGCGTTCACGGAGTGGTCGGCACCCAGGGGCATCACCACGAGCGGGACCCCGGCGACGAGCGCCCCGAGCACGGTACCGGCACCACCGACGGTGACGACCGCGTCGACGTCGGCGAGCAGCTCGGCGAGCGGACGGAACGGGACGTTGACGACCCGCACGGAGGAGTCGGGAGAACCCACACGGGCCTGCACGCCGTTGACGGCGGTCGTGACGAGGTCGACCGCGAGTCCCTCCCGCTCCGTCGATGTCACAGCGCGGTCCAGGAGCGCCTGGTCGGTGAACACGGTGCCCATCGTCACGAGCACCCGCGGACGGGTCCGAGGCGGTGCCGGCACCGGGGCGTCCGACGCACCGACGGCTCCGTGCGCCGACGGGCGCAGGGCGATGCGACGACCCTCGCGGACCGTCCCGGCGGCCTCGAGGAACGCCGGGTAGACGTCGATCCACGCCGCCACCGGCGGCAGCTGGACACCGCGCGCCCCGGCGGAGCGCGCGGACGCAGCGGTCATCGCGGAGAGGACGGGCTCCGGGCGCTCCGGGCCGAAGCCGTGCCGGAGGAACGGCACGTCCAGCGCCGCGGCGACGTACGGCCCGACGTGGTCGAGGCTCTCGCTGATGACGACGTCCGGGTGCCAGGCCCGTGCCGCCTCGACGGCGTCGTCGACCGCCGCTGCGACCCGTCGGACGGCGAAGTACTCGGCGACGGTGTCGGGCCGCGGCGCGGTCGCCGGGCTGGTCCCGGTCTCCCGCTGCATCTCGGCCATCGCGACGAGGGTGGGCGGGCCGGCGGGCAGGACCTCGATGTCGGGGCTGCCCTGTGCGCGCACGAAGTCCGCCGCGTCGGCACCGGTGACGACGGCGACGCGGTGGCCGGCCGCGAGGGCGGCACGCATCAGCGGGACCATCGGCACGATGTGCCCCGGGAGCGGGTTGGCGGTGAAGGCGATGCGCATGGTGGACCTCCGTCTGGGTGGGACTACGAGAGTGGGGGCGTCGTTCAGGCGGCGCTGGCGACCAGCGCCGCCGTGAGGAGCACGCCGAACGCCAACGAGGCGAACGACGACAGCTGGAGCGCCGCGATGAGCCGGGGCGCCTCCGCCGGCCGGGAGCCGATGGCCAACGCCGGGAGGGCCAGGGCGAGCGCCGCAGCCGCGACGAGGGTCAGCGGAGCGGCGACGACGAAGACCAGCAGGACGAGGAAGGGCGCGAGCATGAAGAGCGCGTACAGCGAGCGCGCGCCCCGCTCGCCGACGACGACCGCGAGGGTGCGCTTCTCTGCGAGCCGGTCGACCTCCAGGTCACGGATGTTGTTGACCATGAGGACGCCGCAGGCGAACAGCCCGGCGGCGGTGCCCGCTGCCCACCCCTGCCCGGTGACGTGCCCGAGTTGCGCGACCTGGGTGCCGAGGACGGCGACGAGCCCGAAGAACACGAACACCGAGACCTCGCCGAGCGCCCGGTACCCGTACGGTCGTCTGCCGCCCGTGTAGTACCAGGCGGCGACGATCGTCACCGCCCCGACGACGAGCATCCACCAGAGTCCGGTGAGCAGCACGATGACCAGTCCGGCCACCGCCGCGATCCCGAAGAACGTCAGACCGACGCGGAGGACGGCCCGTGGCGTCGCGGTGCCGGCGCCGGTCAGCCGCGCCGGACCACGGCGGAAGCGGTCCGTACCGCGCACACCGTCCGAGTAGTCGTTGCTGTAGTTGACACCGATCTGCAGGCTGAGGGCGACGACGAGGCAGAGCACTGCGATGCCGACGTGCGGACCGTGACCGGCCCACGCTGCCGCGCCGCCGTCCGTGCCGGCGACGGCGACGCCCGTCCCGAGCAGCACCGAGACGATGCTCAGCGGCAGCGTGCGCGGCCGGGCACCGCTGATCCACTGACGGGTCGTGGGGCGAGCGGCCATGACTTCGGGTTCCGGCATGGGGCAAGGGTCGTCGCGACCGGGCGCGCCTGCATCCGTACAACCACCGACCTCGTCCGGTCCGGTGGTACCGACCCGGAACAGTCATCCTCCAGGGTGATGCGGGTCATCCTGACAGCCGTGGCCCGGACCCTCCAGGAGTCGCACGCTGAGACGATGACGGCTGCCCGTGCACGGCTCTTCCCGCCGACCATCGCGATCGTGACGCTCACGGTGCTGCCGACCGGGTGCTCCGCCACCACCACCGCGCTCACGTCGTCCTGACGCGGGCGCTCGTGTCCCGGTCAACGGGACCGAACTGCACAGGAAGCATGCCCATGCGCCCATCCGCGCCCCCCATCGTCCGGTTCGCCGTCCTCGGGCCGGTCACCGCCGTCGCGCACGGCGTCGACCTCGACATCGGGTCGCCACAGCAGCGAGCCGTGCTGGCGATGCTGCTGCTGGCCGAGGGACACCCGGTGGACGTCGACACGGTCGTGGACCGGATCTGGGGCGACACCCCACCCCGGAGCGCCGCCAGCGTCCTGCGCACGTACGTGTACCGCCTGCGGCGGGTCCTCGCGCCCCATGCGGAGGCCACCGGGCTGGCGATCGGGACGGACGGCGGGGCGTACCACCTCGACCGTGGCTCGGCCGAGTTCGACGTCGCGGTCGTCGAGACGGCCCGGCGTCGCGCCCGCGAGCTGGTCCGTACCGGCGACGTCGCCGGAGCCGCCGACGAGCTCGCGGCCGCAGCCGCCCGCTGGACCGGGACCGCACTGGGAGGGCTGCCCGGCTCGTGGGCCGATGCCCAGCGCTTCCGGCTCGGCGAGCTCCACGACGAGGTGGCTCTCGGGCGCGCGACGCTCGAGGTCCGGCTCGGTCGGTACGAGGAAGCCCTGCCGGAGCTCCGACGTGTGGCCGAGGACCGTCCGCTCGACGAGCGCGTCGCGGCGCTCCTGCTCGAGACGCTCCTCGCGCTCGGCCTCCGCAACGAGGCGCTCGGCACGTACGACGACTTCCGGCACCGGCTCGCCGACCAGCTCGGGGTCTCCCCCGGCAGCGCGCTGCGGCAGGTGCACCAACGGTTGCTGCAGGACGACGTCACGGAACCGACCGTCGGACTGGAGGCGCCCCCAGCGTCCGTCACCGTGCCTCCCGGCCCGCCGGTCCGACCGCCCGCAGCCGCGGCACCTGCTCAGCTGCCCCCGGACCTCGCCGACTTCGTCGGCCGTGCCGACGAGCTCCAGCGCGTCCGACGCGTCGTCGCCGAGGACTCGTCCGGCGGCGTCCTCGGGATCACCGGACTCGGCGGCATGGGCAAGACGGCGTTCGCGGTGCACGCGGCCCACCGGGTACGCACGGCCTTCCCGGACGGGCAGTTCTTCGTCGACCTCCGCGCCGGCGGCGGGCACCCGCTGACCGCCTCGGACGCCCTGCTGGTGCTGCTCCGGAGCGCCGGCGTGCCACGGTCGACGATCCCGGACGGTGTGGAGGAACGCTCCACGACGTGGCGGTCCCTGGTCGCCGACCGTCGGGTGCTGCTCGTCCTCGACGACGCGGCGAGCAGCGCCCAGGTGCGTCCGCTGCTGCCGTCCGGGCCGGGCTCGCTGACCCTCCTGACGTCGGTCCGACGGTTCGTCGACCTGCCGGGTACGCGGTGGACGACCCTGCTCCCCCTCGCGCCGGAGGAGTCGACGGACCTGATGGGTCGACTGGTCGGTCACGAGCGGCTCGCGGCCGAGCCGGGCCCGACGGCCCGGCTCGCGGCTGCCTGCTCCCACCAACCCCTCGCCGTCCGCGTCGCGGCTGCCCGTCTGGCGGACCGGCCGACCTGGACCGTCGCGGAGATCGAGCAGCAGCTCTACGACGACCTCGACCAGCCGGTCGTGATGCACGCCGACTGCCGGATCGTCGACGCGCCGTTCCGACGTGCGTCCGCCGGGCTGCGCGAGGACCAGCGCGATGCCTTCCACCGGCTGTCGCACCTGCCGGGAGGGCCGTTCTCCGTGGAGGAGGCGGCACGGGCGCTCCGCCGCGACACGAAGTCGACGCGGGCGGTGGTCGAGGACCTGCTCGACGCGCACCTGATCGTCGCCGAGCCCGGCGGGCGGTACGGCTTCTTCGCCCTGGTCCGCGCGTTCGCGCGACGGCAGCCGGTGCGGGAGCGCGTGGCCTGACGACCGCACGAGCGGCGTCAGACCGTCGTCCGCGCAGATGGCGTCCCAGTCGTCCTCGAACAGCAGCGTGTCGGGCCGCGTTCGCCGGGCAGGACCGCGATGTCGTGGCGCGGGTGCGCGGTCGCGTCAGGCGGTCGTCTGCCGTCCGACGGTGCGGTCGACGGTCCGGAGCGGCAGCAGCACGGCGACGACGACGGAGACGGCGAGCGGAGCCGCGAGCGTGACCACGCCCTCCACCTGCCACAGCACCGGGCGGGTCGACGTCGACGCGTCGACTGCGGCACGAGCGACGACGGCGGCCAGGCCGATGCCGACGAGCACCACGGCCGGCGACACGACGAGGAACCAGGCGCGAGGCCGCACGGCGTTCGCGAGGAACCACGCGGCCAGCAGAGCGGCGAACCCGATGCTCGCGGCGACGGACCAGACCGCTCCACCGAGGACCAGGCCGACCGCGACCGCGCAGGAGCCACCGGCTGCCGTGACCGCGGCCGCGGCCCACCGTCGGCGGCTCGTGGTCACGCGGGACAGTGCGACGAGCACCAGGGCCAGCGGGACGAGGAAGCCGAGGACGACGTCGAACGCCTCGCCCACGCGGTGCTGCGCGGTGCTGGACACGACGAAGAACACCGTCTGGTCGAGGACGGACGCTGCGACGACGGACAGGACGGCGGCAGCGATGAGGAGCCGGGCGGAGCGAGCGAGCGCGGGACGGGACGGGTTCATCGAACCTCCTGGTCGGGGGTGGGCGGAGCGGTGGAAGGCAGCGATCGTGGTCATCCCGAGCCCGATGGCCCTGCGCGGGACGCCGACCTCCGGAGCGGCCGCGACGGACTGGTCGGCCGCTCGGGGGATTTGATCGACCTATGTAGAGTAGGCATCTCCCGGCCATCCCGACCAGTGGCCGCCCTGAGGATCCGCCCAGATCGAGCACCCTCTGGCCACGATTATTGACCGTTCGATCCACGAAGCGTACAGTTCGAGACCGATCGGTCCAGTACCGGTCGTCAGACCCCGAGGCAGGCGGACCTGGTGCTCCTGACCCGTCCGGTGACGCGACGTCGACACGACGTCGACACCGCCGACCGATGATGAACCCCCGGTGCCGGCTCCCCGCGAGCCGTCCGCACCGACCGATCGCCCTGAGGATGCCCGATGCCCATGTCCCCCTCCATCTCGAAGCCGACCGACCAGCACGACCGCGACGCGGTCCGCGAGCACCTCGCGCGCTCGGGGGTGCTCGACGCCTGGCGCCCTGACCGCGGGCGTCCGGCCCCGTGGACCGTCGCCGACATCGCCGATCGCCTGCGCCACCTCGGCGCGGCGGACGCCGACCTCGGGTGGATCGGCGCCGTCGCCGCGGTGACGAACCTCGCGGTGGCGGAGTTCCCCGGCGAGACGCTGCTCGAGGTCTGGGGGCCGGACGGCGACACGCTCGTGGCCGGCACCCTCGCCCCACAGGGCACCGGCACCTGGACCGACGGCGCGTTCCACGTGCGCGCGGTCTCGACACCGGCGAGCGGGCTGCCCTGGGCGGACTGGGTCATGGCGACCGTCCGCGACGTCGACTCCGGGGCGCTGGTGCGGGTCCTCGTCCCCGTGGCGGACGTCCGCGTGGAGACGACCTGGGACGCCACGGGTCTGCAGGGCTCCGGTGGTGACACCGCGCACCTCGACGACGTCGTCGTGCCCGCTCGGAGGACCCGGACCCTCGCTCCGGCGCCGTCGGCGGCTCCGCTGACGTTCTTCGCCACGATCTTCTTCGCATCCCCGTTGATCGGCGCCGTCGAGTCCGCGCTCGACCGGGTCCTCGACGACGTCGGGGGCCACGGGGAACGGTCCGCCCGGCCCGACGTGCGGGCAGCGGTCGGTGCGGCCGCCCGGGAAGTGGCCCGTGCAGCGGGTCTGCACGCCGCTGCATCGGCCGCCCTCGGGACCCGCGACGAGGTGGACGCGCTGTCCGCCGTGGCACGTGCCACCTCGGCCGACCTCGCCGTCCAGGCACTCGCCGCGGCCGAGCATGCGCTTCCACTCCTCGTGAGCGGGACCGGAGCGGCGGCACTGCACACCGGGCACCCGCTCGCGCGGACGGTCCGCGACGTCGCCGTCGGCGCGCGGCACACGGCGCTCTCGCCGACCAAGTCGGCGCTCGCCCACACCGACGCACTGTTCGGGGGTCGCTCCTGATGCCCCGACAACGCGAGGAGCAGCCGTCGCACAACCGCATCCCGCTCGAGCGTCGAGACCTCTTGGAGCGCATGGTCCGCGTCGCCGGCGAACGCGGCGGCCGCCTGGCCGTCGTCGGGGAACCCGGCGTTGGGAAGACCACCATGCTCGAGGCGCTCGCCGGTCGCCTGGCCCAGGACCGCATCGTGCTGATGCTGCGCTTCGACGAGGGGACGACGGGCCCGTACGCGGCCGTCAGGGCCCTCCTGCGACTCGTTCCCGACCGCGTCTTCCGCACCCTGCCCGTCGGCTACCGGGCGGTTCTGGAGCAGGTGCTCCAGACCGCTCCCCCCGGGTTCGCCGACCACCGGATGCTCGAAGCGGCGTTGCGGTACCTCTGCAACGTCCTCGCTGCGGCGCACACGGTGCTGATCCTGGACGACGCGCACCTGGCGGACCGGGAGTCCGTCGACCTGATGGCTCCGATGTTCCGGCCGCCGCACGAGGCCGCCGGGACGGTCCTGATCGTCGCGCGGGAGCTGGACGCCGGTGGCCCGATCACCTCGTGGAAGGTCGTGTTCACGGCGTCGCAGCTCGCCTTCCTGGCGCCCCTCAGCCCCGCCGCGGTCGCCGGCGTCCTGAAGGACTCCGAGCTCGGGGGCCTCTCCGCGACGGACCTCAACGAGATCGCGACGGAGAGCGGCGGCAACCCGTCGTGGGCGATCGACCTGGCGATCACGCGGCTCTCCGGGGACGACCGGACGGCCGCGTCGGCGTCACGTGCCGTCGCGTCGACGATCCGTCGGATCGAGCGACTCCCCCCGGCCGTCCGAGAAGTCCTCGCGGTCACGGCGTTGATGCGTGGGGGCACCGTCGAGGCGCTCTTCCACGTGGTCGGTCACGCTGAGGACGCACTCGCCGAGGGCGTCGCCCTCGGCGTCCTCAGCGTCAAGGGGCACGAGGTCGCGGTGCGGACGCCGCTCCTGCGTGCCGCGATGTCCGCGATGCTGTCCGCCCAGGAGCGGCGAACGCTGCACGCCGGGCTCGCCGAGTCCCCCCTGCCCGCTGAACGGCGACTCGAGCACCGCGACGATGCCGTCCTGCCGGGGCCGCGACCGGACCTCGCGGAGGAGCTGCGGGCCGCCTCGGGCCGCGCCCGCCGGATCGGGACGACCTCGAACGCGCTTCGTCTGGCGATGCGCTCGGTGGCGCGCTCCGACGGACGCTCCGACGCGCACGTGGACCGCGTCCTGCACGCCGCGGAACTCGCGGGAGCGCACGGCGATGCCGCGCTCGTCAGGCGGTTGTCGGCGACCCTCGACCCCGCCGTCCTGGCGCCGGAGCAGTTCGACCGGATCGCCGTCGTCAGCGCCGAGGCGATCGCGCAGGACCTCGGCGTCGATGCACTCGACCGTCGCCTCGCGAACGCGAGACGGTCGTTCGAGTCGGCAGACGTGCGCGCGTCGATCATCGACGTGCTCCGGATCCTCTGGTCCTCCGGTGGGGCGAGCGACGTCGCGCGGGAGCTCGAAGACCGCGCCGCCGAACTCCCGCCCGAGGTCGCTCCGAACACGTTGCGAGCAGCGCTGGAGGACCTCGCGTTCCGGCTCCTCGACGCGGGTGAAGGGCTCTCGTCGGAGATCATCGCGAGGTCACGGGCCGTCGAGTCTGCCAGCGGCACGCTGGACCTGACCTTGAGCGCGGCCTCCATCGAGGCGACGGGCGCCTACCAGGCAGACGACCTCGGGCGTTCGCGTCCCGCACTCACCGCCTTCGTCCGGACCGCGGAACTGCTCGGTGCGCACCCCACCACCACCCGTGCACTCGCGCACGCGGCCATCGTCGAGGTCCTCGCCGGACGCGTCGTCCAGGCGGCGTCGCTCCTCCACGAGGCCGAACAGCACGCGCTCCGCCTGGTCGACCCGCCGGCTCCGCTCACCCGCGCCCGCGGCCTCTTCGCACTCACCCGGAACGACCGCGAGACGCTCGAGGAGATCCTGACCGGTTGGTCGAGTCCGGCGGCGACGATCCGCGGCAGCCTGCTCGTCCACGGACTCGCCGGGATCGACGCGGCCTGGTCCGAGAACTGGACGGAGGCGCGGACCGAGCTCGAGCTGGCCCTGGAGCTGGCCGAGGCGAAGGGCATCGTCGAGCCGGGACGACGGCTGTGGATCGACATCGAGCTCGCCCGTGCGCGTGTCCACCTCGGCGACCTCGACGGCGCCGAACACCTCGCCCGGCGACTCGCCGCACTCGACGAGTCGCACCGGCGACCCCATGCCCACGGCCAGTCGCTCAGGATCAGGGCGATGGTCGCGATGCAGCGGGGCCAGCAGGAGGAGTCGCTCCGGCTCGCCGAGGACGCCGTGGAGGAACTCCGCCGCGGCGGCTTCGCACCCGAGGCGGCGCGCGCACAACTCGACCGCGCGCAGCTCCTCCTGGACGCCGGCCGCAGCGGACGGGCACGGCAGGTGCTCGCCGACGTCGCGGCGAGCCGGATCCACGCCGACGACCCGCGGATCGCGGCCCGGACCCTGCGTCTGACCGAGGCGGCTGACACCGTCGATGGTCGAGCGCTGCTGACAGCCGCCGAGACCCGGGTCGCGCAGTCGGCGGCCGCCGGACGGACGAACCGTGAGATCGCAGCCCAGCTGTTCGTGAGCGTCAGGACGGTCGAGACGCACCTCGGCAACGCCTACCGCAAGATGGGCGTCCGCACGCGCACCCAGCTCGCACTCGCCCTGAACGACCTCGGCCAGGACGACCCTGGTCGTGGCCGAGGCCCTGGCTCCGGCTCCGGTTCCGCCCCGGGGCGGAACCGGGACACCGGTCGGCATGACGACCGAACGGAGTCCCCGTGACACAGCGCCACCGGTCGCAGCCCCTCGGCATCGCCCGTCACGGACGGCTTCCGCCGACGCGGAGGGGGCCGTTCGCTGGTCGCAGCGCTCGACGACCGCGCGCGAACGCACCGTGACCGTGGCCGGACACCGGCCCCGCCCCGTCCGCTACCGCAGCGCGTCGGTGACCGGTCGTGCGGCGTCCGGGTCGAACCGGCGGAACACCGCGTCCGGGAAGTGCGGGCCGACGAGGACCACGTCCTGGTCGCCGACACGACGCGCGATGGCCCGGCGCGTCCGGACGGCTTCCTCGGCGTCGTGGTCGCCGACCCAGACCAGGTCGGGGTGCAGCACCTCTCCCGGGCAGTGCACCGCATCGCCGACGATGAAGGCGCTCGAGCGGCTCCCCTGCACGGCGAACGCGTGATGGCCCGGGGTGTGCCCGGCCGTCGCGACGGCGGTGACGCCCTCGACAGGTCGGGCGCCCTCGGTGAGGCGGTGCCGACGCTCGTCGATCAGGGCCAGCTCGTTCGGTCGCGGGGCGACTGCGTCGGAGCGGTGCTCAGGTCGGTTCCAGAACGCCCACTCGGCGTCGTCGAGCCAGTACTCCGCCTCTGGGAAGGTGTGGACCCCGTCGACGTCCTCGTCCCCGATCCACCCGACGTGGTCGGCGTGCAGGTGCGTCAGCAGGACCGTGTCGACGTCGCCGGGTTCGACGCCGATCGTGCGGAGGTTGTCGAGGAGCTGGCCGCCGCGCATGAAGGCGTCGCGCGTCGTCCCGGGTCGGACGAGCGGGATGGTCCGCCTGCCGATGCCCGCGTCGACGAGGATGCTCCGTCCCTGCGTCGAGATGAGGATCGCGCCGACGCTCAGGACGAGCATCCCGTCGTCGTCGAGCACGTCGAGGCCGTCGGACAGCACGGCGTCGTGCCCACGGGGGTAGGCGAGCGCGGGTTCGGCACGGAACTCGCCGTCCGGGACGTACGTGAGGGTGATGCCGCCGAGGTCGAGGCTCGTGACGGCAGCTGGGGATGCGGGCACAGGAGGCTCCAGTCCGTGGTCGGGGTGAGGACGGTGACAGTGTGCGCGGTCGGTTGCCGGTGTCACCTCCGTGCTCTCACCGAGTTCGACACACACCGACGACCCGTGTGACCACCGATGCCCAGCCGGAGCGGGCGCGCGACGATGCCCTCGGAAGGCACTCCGGTGGTGGAGCGCCGGAGAGGAAGACCGATGGACCTGCCTCGCATCGACGGCTCCCGGATCCTGGTGACCGGAGCAAACGGCGGACTCGGGGTCGAGTTCGTCGACCAGGCGCTCGCGCGCGGTGCGGAGCGGGTCTACGCGACCACACGCACGCACCGTGACTGGGACGACGACCGTGTCGTGCCGATCGAGCTCGACGTCGACGACCCCCGGGCCGTCGAACGAGCCGCCGACGTGGCGCACGACGTCACGATCACCGTGAACAACGCGGGGATCGCTTCCCTGGAACCCCTGGCGACGGGGGACGTCGACGTGCTGCGCCGGGTCGTCGAGACCAACCTGTGGGGTGCCCTCGGCGTCGCGCGGGCATTCGCACCGGTGATGGCGACGAACGGCGGCGGCACACTCGTCAACGTGCTGTCGGCGGCGAGCTGGGCGCACCGGCTGGGGGCGTACAGCGTGTCGAAGGCCGCGCTCTGGGCGGCGACGAACGTCCTGCGTCTGGAACTCGCGCCGAGCGGCGTCCGCGTGGTCGGGTTGCACCTCGGGTTCACCCGCACGCCGATGCTCACGAAGTACGACGTCCCGATGCCGCCGATGGGCGAGGCCGTCGACGTGGTCCGGTCGGCGTACGACCAGATCGAAGCGGGCGCACTCGAGGTGCTCGCCGACGAACGCAGTCACACGGTCCGGCAGACGCTGGCGCTGCCGCTCGGACAGGCGTACCCCGAGCTCGAGCATCTCGGACTCCTCTGAGCCGAGGACCCGAGTCTGAACCGAGGGGGTGACGGACGGGAGGCGCGGTGCGGGCCCGCCCCGCGCCTCCCGTCCGTCAGCGGTTCCGGCTGTCAGCGGTGCTGTCCGTCGGCGAGCCGACGGTCAGGTCCAGTCGCCGTCGTCGGTACCCAGGTGCTCACGTCCGACGGTCGTGATCGGGACCGTCGCGAGACTGGTGAGGCCGATCTGGAGCAGCGTCGCACGTGAGACGCCGACGCGGCCGAGCGTGGACATGCCCTCGATGACCGCGCAGAAGTAGATCCCCAGGGCCTCGGCATCGGCGTCGGCCTCGATCTCGCCCGCGGCCTGCGCGTCGACGATGCACGCGACGTAGTCGGCCCGGATGGCGTCGAACGCGCTCGCGACGGCCGCGGCGACCTCGACCTCGCGGCTGGAGAGCTCGACCGCCGCACGCAGGAACAGGGAGGGCGGTGCCTGGCCCGCGCCGTGCTCGACCGCGGCGGACACCAGCACCGTCCGGATGCGGACGATCGGGTGTTCCGCGCTCTGCAGGCTCGCCCTGACCGCGTCCACGGCCTCGGTGGTGTCGCTGAGGAAGGCGCGCATGAAGAGCTCCTTCTTGCCGCCGAAGGCGTTGTAGAGGCTCTGGCGTGCGAGGCCCGTCGCTTCGAGCAGGTCGTCGAGGGACGTGCCGGCGAAGCCTGTCTCGGCGAAGGTGCGCCGTGCGCGGTCGATGACCTCTGCCTCGTCGAACATGCGTGGTCGTGGCATTCGCGATCCTCCTCGAACCGGTTCTTGACTGAAGTGTCCATTATGCCCTACCGTTCTGGACCAAGCAGTCAACAACGAGGAAACGGAAGCACATCATGGTCGGAACATTGAACGGCAAGACCGCACTCGTCTCGGGCGGCACCTCGGGGATCGGTCTCGCGGTCGTCCGTCGGTTCGTCGCCGAGGGAGCGCACGTCTTCGTCACCGGACGACGCCAGCAGGCACTCGACGCCCTCCGCGAGGAGTTCGGCGACGACGTCACGCCGGTGCAGGCCGACGCGACGGAGCCCGCGGGCATCGAGACCGTGTTCAGGGCCGTCGCAGCGCGCGGTGCCGGCCTGGACGCGGTGCACGTCAACGCGGGCATCGGCGAGTTCAAGCCGCTCGCCGAGGTCACGGCAGAGGACATCGACGAGACCTTCGGCACGAACGTCCGCGCCACCACCCTGACGGTCCAGGGCGCGCTGCCGTTCCTCGGCACGGGGTCGGCGATCGTCGTGACGGGCTCGTCGTCGGCGTCCGGGACCGAACCGGCGTTCGGCCTGTACGGCGCCTCGAAGGCCGCCGTCGCCACCCTCACCCGGACCTGGGCGGCCGAACTCGCGCCGCGGGGCATCCGGATCAACACCGTCGTGCCCGGCCCCACCGAGACCCCCGGGCTCAAGGGCCTCGCGCCGCATGACCCGGACGCGCTCCTGGCCGCGATCGCCAGCAAGCTCCCCTTCGGCCGCGTCCTGCTCCCCGAGGAGGTCGCCGCGGCCGTGCTGTTCCTGGTCTCGGACGAGAGCTCGGGCATGACCGGCAGCGAACTCGCCGTCGACGGCGGCAGCACGCTCGTCTGAGCACCGACGCCCACGAAGGGAACTCATCATGAAGCGCATCCTCCTCATCGGTGGCGGCTCCGGCATCGGCCAGGCCATCGCTTCGGCCCTGCTCGAACGCGGCGACCAGCCCGTCATCGGTGCACGCGACCCGGAGCGCACGGTGTCGACCCTCCCGGCACCGCTCCGCGACGTGCCGGTGCTCCACGCAGACCTCGCCGACGAGGGCACCATCGGGGCGCTCACGGCGTCGGGGCCCTTCGACGCGGTCGTCTCGCTCGCCGCTGCCTCGGCGAACGGGCCGGCAGCCGAGTTCGACCGGGCGGTGATCCACGCCGCGTTCGACGCCAAGGTGATCGGTCCGATGCTGCTCGCGAAGCACCTCGCGGCCTCGATGCGTCCCGGCGGAGCGTTCGTGTTCTTCTCCGGCGTCGCCGCGTGGAAGCCCGCCCCGAGCATGAGCGTGATGGCGACCGTCAACGGCGCCGTGTCGTTCATGGCGGAGGCCCTCGCGGTGGAGCTCGCCCCGGTCCGAGCGGTCGCGGTGTCGCCCGGCATCATCGACTCCGGCCTGTGGGACTTCATGGGCGAGGACGGCAAGCGCGACTTCTTCTCGTCGACGGCCGCCGCGAACCCCGCACGGCGCGTCGGCACCCCGGCCGACGTCGTCGGGGCGGTGCTCCTCGCCGTCGACAACACCTTCATCACCGGCACCACCCTCCACGTCGACGGTGGTGGACGGCTGAGCTGAGCGTCAGGTCGCGCTGCTCGCCGACAACGGCGGCAGTGCGGCCTGCCGACTCCGCGCACACATCGACGACGGGGCCCTCGCCGCCATCGCAAGAGAGAGAAGTGGAAGACCATGTCACGCTTGCAACACAACGGTTGGCTCAGCGTCTCGGCCGTCGCGGTCGGGTCGTTCGGAACCGTCCTCTCGGAGTTCCTCCCCATCGGGCTCCTCCCGTCGATCTCCTCGGACCTCGGCGTCCGGGTCGCGACCGCCGGTCTCATGGTCGTCGTCACCGGGCTCGCAGCCGCGGTCGCGGCACCCGCGGTCACCGTCGCGACCTCCCGACTCGACCGGCGGGTCGTCCTCATCGGCCTCAGCGCCGTCCTCGTCGTCTCGGACGTCGTCGCCGCCACCGCAGCCGCGTTCGCGGTGCTCCTGGTCGCGCGGCTCCTCCTCGGCGTCGCGCTCGGCGGGTTCTGGGCAATCGGTGCCGGCATCGCAGGCCGCCTCGTCGAGGAGTCCCAGGCGATCCGCGCGACCTCACTGATCACTGCCGGGATCTCGATCGCGACGGTCGTCAGCCTCCCCCTCGGAGCGTTCGTCGCAGCGACCTCGACATGGCGGCTCGCATTCGTCATCGGCGCGGTGATCGGCGCCGTCGCCCTCGTCCTGCAACTGCTCACCCTCCCCGCGATCCCCGCACAGCAGCGAGTGCGTCCGACCGAGCTCATGGGCCTGTTCCGCGTGCCACGTGCCCGCATCGGGCTGCTCGTCGCCGCGTTCCTCTTCGCCGCGCAGTTCGCCGCCTACACCTACGTCAGTCCGTTCCTGCAGGACGTCGCGAAGGTCAGCCCGGACGTCGTCTCGGTCGCGCTGCTGGTGTTCGGCGTCTCCGGCATCATCGGGAACTTCGCCACGAGCGCGGCCCTCGACCGGTCCGTCCTCGGCACCCTCACGGCCCTCGGCGTCGCCCTCGCCGCCGCCGTGGCCCTGCTGCCGCTGGTCGCACACCTCCCCGTGGCCGTCTTCGTGCTCCTGGTCGTGTGGGGGCTCGTGTGGGGCGGGCTCCCGCTCGGCCTGCAGACCTGGATGGTGCAGGCGACACCACAGGGTGCCGAGGCGGGACTGGCGATGTTCGTCACCACGATCCAGGTCGCCCTCGCCATCGGCTCCAGCATCGGCGGCATCGCCGTGGCCGCTTCCGGCATCGCCGTCGACTTCCAGCTCGCCGCGGTCATCGCGCTGCTCGGCACTGCCACCCTCGTCGTGCTCAGCCTGCGCTCGGCCACGCCTGCTCGTGGCCGTGCGGCGACCGCGGACCGCTGACGCACGGTCGGCACGTCCGCCTGGTGCGCGGCTGACCGCCCGGCCCTCCACGGGGCCGGGCGGTCATGCCGTCCAGAGCCAGTTGACCCGGTCGTAGTGGTGTGCGAAGCCGGCACGGACGAGGTTGCGGTACGACGGGCTGCTGGTGGACAGACCGGTCTCCGCGGTCAGGAGACGACATCCGGCGCTCGCGGCGGCCTCGTGGCGAGCAGTGAGGATCGCGGACTGCACGCCGCGGTTCCGGTGGGACGGCAGCGTGCCGCCGGTGTTGATCGAAGCGACCTCGCCGACGACGTGCACGGCGCCGGCCCCCACGAGCTCGTCTCCGTCCCACGCACCGAACACCCGTGCCTCCGGGTCGTCGAACACCCCACGGAGCATCGGCGTGAGATCGGGCTCCGTCATCCCGAAGGCCTCCCGGATGATCCGCGCCCACGCCGACGTGTCCCGCTCCGTCAGCTCCCGCACGTCGAGGTCCGTCCCGCCCGACACGAAGTCGTCGACGGGACACGCGAACTTCGCCCACGCCGAGGTCGCCGTCAGACCGTCGTCCGCGCAGATGGCGTCCCAGTCGTCCGGGATCACCTGGGGCGCGACCGCGATGAGCGCGGACTCCACACCGGACGCGCGGAAGAACGAGACCACCTCGCCCACACCGGCGCGGTCGAGCGGGACGTCGAAACCGACGCCGAGGCTCTTGCTCCAGTAGCCCGACGGGTCGTCGGCCATCGCTGCGGCCATGCCGCCGCCGAACGTCGTCGTGCGGATGCCGAGCACCTCACGGTCCGGCGCCGATGCTCCGGCGAGGAAGCGGCGGAAGTACGCACCCTCCGCCTGCTCGATCAACTGGACGTCGGCGATGGGAAGCGTTCGCAGTGACACTGGGGGCCGTTCGTTCGGGAGCCTCCGGATGCCAGCTCGGTCATCGAGCTTGGTGGGAGCTGACGATCTCAGGCATCCGTGCTCCCACCGGACTTCCCGTCCAGTCGGCTCCTCCTTCAGGCCATCGTCGGCGATGTGGAAGGCACCAGCCGCCGGGTACCCATGCACGGCTCGTCGCCGGCGGAGGCTCGGGCATGGTCATCCCGCGACGGCAAGCTCCCGCCGCTGACCCCTCAGAACGGCACGCCGCACACCAACACCGCGTTGGCGAAGGCCGTCGCTTCTCCCGTCCGCACGAACAGCCGGGCGTCGGCGGACATCGCCTTGAGTGCCTCGTGCGACACGGCACGTCGCTCGGGGAACCGCTCCGCGAGCCACGCACCGGCGTCGGTGCCATCCGCCTCGGTCGCGACGACGCACTCCTGGAACACTGCGTCGCCGAGCAGGGCATCGAGCACGTCGACGAACCGCGGAACCCCGTGCACGAGCGCGAGGTCGACGACCTGGACCCCGGGCGGGATCGGCAGTCCACAGTCAGCGACGACCACGAGGTCGCCGTGCCCGAGTCGGCTGAGCCCGGCATTGAGCTCCGCGTTGAGGATGCCTGTCTTCTTCATGCAGCGACTCCCGTCGTGGTGGTGACGCCGTCTGGCGCGATCTCCGGCAGGACCTCGGAGATCGTCCGGCACGACGGCTGCGTCCCGGCGGACTGCACGGCGAACGTTCCGGACCGGACGGCCTGACGGGCAGCCTCGAGCAGGGTGTCGCCCGCGCCGAGCCGCGCTGCGAGCTGGTCGTTCCCCTTCGACACGAGCGCGCCCCGGGGCCCGCGCGTCAGGACGACGGAGCGCATGTCGGGTGCACGGAGGGTCGGGATGTCGGTGTGGAGCGACGCTCTGTCCATGGCCCCTCCCCGGGTCAAGCGCATCATAAGACGGCTCTCCACTCGCGCTTCGCGACGCGCCGACTCCGCGTTGGCTGGACGACGGTGCCGGGAGCACCGACGCAGACGAACTCGCAGAAAGAAGAAAACCCCCGCGTCAACGGGGGTTTTCCATGGCGGTACCGGTGGGATTTGAACCCACCTGCGTCGCGGCACGACCAGTACTTCGCGGCGGACCGCCCCGGATTTGAACAGATCTACGATGCGGTTCCTCGCACCTGCTCACACCTCTCCGCAGCTTCTCTGTTACTGCTCGGTTACTGCTGGACGCACCTATCCGTTGCATCTTCGCTCCCACAGGAACAGACCATCACCCGAGAAGGAAACGACATGATTCCGCACACCAAGCACACCCCCACCAGCAAGGTCATCAGCGCGTACTACACGGTCCATCCGGAGGACCGCCAGACGTTCAACGACGCCGTGATCCCTCACCTGAGCACCACCGCGCAGCAAGACGGATGCACCTACTACGTCTTCGCCGAAGACCTCACCGACCCAAACACCATCCACCTCACCGAGGGCTGGCGTGACCAAGATGCCATCGACGCGCACATGACCGACGAGCGCTTCCTCGAAGCCGCCAGTGCTGTCCTCAAGAACGTCCGCATCATCGACTACCAGGCCGAGTACTACGACGTCGCAACTCAGACCGCCGGCGCACTCCCAACGTGAACTGAACCACCGACCCACCGATTTGCGGACCGGGGTCAGCGCCCGTGTCTCGGTGAGGGATCGGCTATCGAAACGAACTCAAACGCGTAGGGCGTTTGATCCGGGCGTTAGGAGCTCGGGAACAGTGTGTTCGCGATGAAACGGAGCATGAGGGTGACCGCACCAATGACCGCGATGGCGGCGCCGATCACGACCAGGATCAGGGCGCGCAGTAGGGCGTGCGTTGCCGATTCGTCGGGGTGTTGACTGATCATCGTCGTGCTCATCAACACGATGGCTGCGGCGACGAGCAGGACCGTGCCAACCCAGGTCGCTACACGGAGCGTGAGCGGTGCTTGCATGTGGTCCCTTGGTGTGCTGGGTCGCGCCCGAGCGCCCTCGGCTTCCCAATCAGCCAGCTTCGTCATGGTGTTCGCCCTCCGTCGGCATGAGCGTAAGGCGCTTGGAACGAATTCGGTACCTTCTGTTCGCGCCATCGCGCCCAAACTCCTGCTGCGACGATCGTCGTTAGCTGCGTGCTCGGCACACGCTTCGGTGAGTCCGTTCGCCGATCCCCATACTGACCGCGGGGCGGCTTCACTCGAATTGGGGTTCAGCGTTCGATCGGCGCCGCGGGCACGGAACGCACGGAGCTGCGGTCGAGCGCAGTCGGGTTCGCCGTGACCATCACGCGGCGAAGCGCCTGCCGGAGGTCCGCCGCGGCATCGGGCGTGAAGTCTGCGAGCAGCTGTTTGTTGGCAATGTCGAGCAACTCGGTCGCTTGATCCGCGACGTCAATGCCGTCAGGGGTGAGGAAAACGCCGATGACCTTTCTGTTCACCGGATGGGGGCGGCGCTCCAGTAGCGCGCGTTCTACCAGGGGCTTCACCGCGGTGTGCACCGACTGCGGTGTGATGAACAGCCGCCGGGCGAGTTCCGCGGAGGAGATACCGGGTTCCTGGGCGGTGTACGACAGTACGCCGAGCTGCGCGACCGTCAACTCGACGGGCTGCAGTGCCTCGACCATCACGCGCCCCACAAGGTGCGCCGCCTGCCACAGCAGGTAGCCGAAACGACCGGTCGGGTCGGGAAGCTCATGGTACATTTTATCAGTCACCTGACATGATCACAGATTGAGGATGATTTGAGCAGCGTACCCGACTCGTCCGCCACATCGGGCGAGCAGACACCACGCGAGCGCCACCATGGCCGCCACGTCCCGCAGCAACTACCCCGTCGGGGGCACCGGCGTCATCTCCCCGGGGCCTTCATTCCGCTGGTGGTCGGTCTGGTAATCGGTCCGGTCTTCGTCGCGCTGTACCTCGCTGCGTTCCATGCACCGGTTCCGCACCACTTGCCGATCGGCGTGGTCGCGCCTGAGCAGGTGGTCACTTCAATCGAGCAGCACTCCGCTGATCATGGCGACGTATTCGCGGTCACGACGTTCCCCACCGAGCGCGATGCACGCGACGGGGTCACCGATCACACCGTCGACGGTGCACTCATCGTTGACGATGGACGGGCGCACCTGTTCGTCGCCGGTGCAAACGGCCCCGCGGTAACGCAGACCTTGGTCGGCGCGCTCACCCCCGTGGCGACGGCGCTGCACACCGAACTCTCAACGACAGACCTGAAGCCGCTACCCGCCGGCGACACCCGGGGCCTGTCGGTCTTCTACGCTGCATTCGGTATCGTGCTAGGTGCGTTCCTATTCGGGTTGACGATCATGGGCGTCGGCCGCGAACTGCCCCACGCCTGGCGCGCAGCGAGTGCGGTGGCGTTCGCGGTGCTTGCCGGGCTCGTCGTGGCGTGGTTGGTGGACACCGTTTTCGGCGCCCTTCCCGCGCCGTTCCTGCTGGCGGCCAGCATCATCGCCATGCTCGGACTCGCGATTGCGGTGTCGACCGCCACACTGCTGCGGGTGTTCGGCGGCGCCGGAACATTCGTGGCGTCGATCGCCCTGCTGGCTTTGGGTAACGCTACGAGCACAGGTGTCCTGCCGGCACAGTTCTTGCCGGATTGGCTCGAGCCGTTCACCCATGTGCTGCCCGTTGGCATCGCGGTGCGCGCACTGCGCGGTGGTGCGTACTTCGAAAATGATGGCGTCGCAAGTGCGTTCGTCGGCTTGGCGTTGTGGATCATCATCCCGGCCGCTGTCTTCGTGCTGGTGCATGAGTTTCAGGCCAGGTCTGACCGCGCGCCTGGAGCGAGCTCGGATGCTGGCGGAACTCCGGCATCGTGACTCCGCAATGACGGACCCCCATGTGGGAAGCCCTGGTCATCGGACCGGGGTATCCCACATGGGCGCATTCTGGTGCACGACGGTGCGGGGTGAGTGGTCAAAGGCCGAGTGCTGACAAGAACGCGAGCTTCTTCTCGTTGTAGGCGTCGGTTCATGTGCCCGGCATCGCCATATACCCGTGGCCCAGGATAGCGGAGCTCGCGGGCGGGACGTCGACGGCGTTCGTCACTCCGAGCTGGTCGAGGCGTTTGTGCAGGCTCTCGGCCTGATCCGGGAACGTGCCGGTGTTCCCGTCCGCGACGAACGTTGCCGGGAAATCTGCGGTCACGTGGTTGGTGACGGATGCCTCCTTGTTTAGGGCCACGGAGGTGCCGACGTAGCTGCGTGCAGACAGTCCGAAGATGAGGTCCTTGAGCGCTTGCGGCGACTGCGTCTCGCCGGTCTTCTCCAGCTCGAGCGCAGGGCTGTCGAGCACGACTGCTCGCAGAGCGTCACCTATGACCGGTTTCACTCCGATCTGCGCCGCGTAAGTCGGGTTGGTCTGGATGTTGGCGAACTGGCCGGCGAGCTGTCCGCCGGCGCTTCCTCCTGCGATGACGACGTCGGACATGTCGAGGCCGTACTGCTTGGCATTCTGCCGAAGGAAGGAGACTGCCTGCGAGACTTGTCTCACCTGCGTGGGGTACTTGACGGTCGGGGCGAGGCCGTAGTCGAGACTGACAAAGTTGAATCCACCGTCCAGGACCGGGTCTGTGGTGACGGCGAAACCCCCGCCGGGTGCGTTCGGATCACCATCGGATTTGGTCCCGCCGATCCAGCCTCCACCGTGGATGTAGATGTAGGTGGGTCGGGTGACCGATGCGTCGTCATCGGCAATGTAGATGTCGAGATAGCTGCTGGGGTACTTGTCCCCGTATCGGACGTCGCTCGTGAGCCGATCGCCGTTCGCTGTCACTTTGACAGCTCCCTCGGGTCCTCGGGGCTGGAATGACGGTGTCTGACCGGCGGCGGCTTGGATCGGGATGGCCACCGCCGCGGGGACCGCGGCGACCAGGAGCACGACAGCGGAGGTCACCACGGCGATGACGACGAGGAGGCTGTTCGCGACGCTCCGCAGGATGCTGAGAAGGGGCGGTCGGCCAGACGAAGTCAAATGCTCCTGCCTCAGGACGCGGCGACGCGTCCTGCTCAGCGTCCAGAAACCGGCGAAGCAGGAGAAGGCAACCACCAGTGCAAACCCCAGGGCCAGCGCCCACGCGGGGTACCAAGCGGTCACGAGCCACGCGAGCTGCGCGCCGGCGCTGATGATCACCGAGAGGATCGTCACCCACGCCGCCTTACTACCCCGCGGGCGGCGCCAGGCCACGCCTGCGGCGAGCAGGCCCACGAGCAGGAAGGATCCCGCCGCGGGGTAGCGCACGAAGAACGGCTCGGCCCAGGCAACGAGGAGCACGTAGAGACCGACGACGAGCAGCGCCCAGCGCGTCCATCGTGGGCGTTCGAATCGGGTGGGGGTCGGGTCGACCATGAGTCCTCCAAAGTTGCGGTTGACTGCAACAATACACTGCGACGCAGACATGCAGAAGAGGTAAGCTTGCTGTATGGCAGCAACTTCGCTTCGAGAGCGCTCAAAGGAGCGCCGGTACCGAGCCGTTCTCCTCGCTGGCATGCGGCTGTTCGCCGAACAGGGCTATGACGTGACGACAGTGGCGCAGATCGCTGAGGAGGCGGAGGTGTCGACCCGCTCCGTCTCGGCGTACTTCCCGACGAAACTCCACATCGCCACGGCATCCTCGTCCGCTGCGGCTGATCGCCTGATCCTCGCGTTGCGCTCACGCGACGAGGGTGAGTCGGTCGTCGATCGGGTCGTGCAGTGGCTCCGCGAAGAACCGGCTTTCGTTCCCGAGGAGGAGTGGCGACTGAGAGCTGCGATGCTCGAGCGGAATCCGGTGCTGCAGGGGTCCGGACCGGAGGACTCCCCTCCCCTCCTCGCCATCGCGGCGGACGCGATCGCGGAAGACCTCGACATCCCGCCGGATCACCCGGGGGTGCAGATCGCGCTGGGCATCGTCGCGGGGATCGTCGTGCGCGTTGAGCTGCTGTTCGGATCACACCGCGAGGACGAAGAGACCCTGGTACTCATTCACGATGCCCTCTCTGGCGCCGTCGACGCGGTCAGGCGAAGCAGCCATTCATCGGACTGATGACAGCTCGCCCCGCCCTCGGGCCGATCGCTCGCTCAGGCGCGCAGGAATTCCAGGAATCCATCGAGGTGCGCGGCGACGTCGACCGTAGGGTCGTAGAGCCACTGCATCTGAAGCCCTCGCGCCATGGCAGTGAGTTGACGCGCGGTGAGGTCGAGGTCCAGGTCTGCGCGCAGACGACCCTTTTCCTGCTCGCGCTCGAGCTCCCGACGAACGTCGGCATTGAACAGATCGATCCGGCGGTGGGTGAACTCGTGCCCCGGATGGTCCTTGCGAATTGCCTCCGCCTGCATCGTGGCGTCGAGTTGGACCAGCCCCGGGAAAACCTCGTTCTGTCGTACAAGCTCAGGGAGTGCTGCCAGCAACCCCCGCTCGGAGAGCGACTGCTCCAGTAGGGGTCGATCCTGCTCCGCCTGGCGATCGAAGACGGCCTGCAACAGATCCTCCTTCGAGGGGAAGTGGTAGCTGAGGGCGGCGTGGCTGACCCCGAGCTCCTCCGCGATCTTCCGCAACGACAGGCGCTGGAAGCCGTGCGTCGCGAAGATCTCGAACGCGCGGTCGATGAATTCGTCTCGCCGCTGCCGACCGTTCGCGTACCGACCACGCCGCTTTACCGACGCTTGCTGCTCCGTCGTCTCCACCGTCATCGGCTCTCCTTCGATCCCCACGCCTGACACCTCATCTTCGCACGAATTTTTGCCAATCCGAAGGTTTTCTCTGCGAATCCTTGCCATGGTGGACAAGTTTGACCTACTGTCGGCCGCAGCCGGGTCCGCCGGCACCCACGACGAGGCCGGGCCTCGACGTCTTCGAAGGAGAAGGTCATGACCGAAGCGAATCCGGTGCCCCCTCGCACGGTGAACGCCTGGTGGGTGGGGACCGTGGCCGGCATGGCGTCCTTCGTGGATGGAGCAGCCTTGAACGGTGTCGGTTTCGCGTTGGTGATCCTCCAGCAGACGATCGGGCTCACCCCCGGCCAGATCGGGGTGCTCACCAGCGCGCTCACCTTCGGGGTGGCGGTCGGCGCTCTGGTCGGCGGTCGCCTCGGCGACCGGTTCGGGCGACGGCGGGTGTTTGTGGTCACGATGGTCTTCATCGCCCTCGGCGCATCGGTCTCGATCTTCGCCACCGGGTTCCTGCTGCTGCTGCTGGGTCTGGGTGTGCTCGGTGTAGCGATCGGGGCCGACATTCCCGTCTCCCTCGCGACGATCTCAGAAGCGGCGACCGATCAGAACCGCGGCAAGATCCTCGTGATGTCCAACCTCCTCGCTGGAGTCGGCATCGGCGCAGTCGTTCTCGTCGCCACCCTCACCGGCGGAACCGGGATCTTCGCCGCGCAGGCGATCTTCGGCCTCATCGCCGTCGTCGCGGTCATTGTGCTTGCGCTGCGGCTCACGATCCCCGAGTCCACGAGCTGGCGCGCTGCCCGGCTGGAACAGACACAGGGTGTGCACACCGTGCGCGCTGACCGCTCGAAGCTGCGAGACCTGATCACGCCGCCGCTGCGCTTCCCGTTCCTCATCCTCGTTGGGTTCTTCACCCTGGTGAGCATCCCGATCACGGTGTTCGGCTCCTACGCGGCCTACATCGGAGCGAACTTCACCGGCACGCCCGTGTCCAAATTCTCGGTGTTCGTGCTGTTCCTCGTACCGCTCGCGATCATCGTGCAGGTCATCTTCATGCGGGCGGTCGACACCCGCTTCCGCCTCACCTTCTTCATCCTCGGTGGAATCCTGTACGTCACGGCGTACCTCGTTCCTGTCGTCTTCGGGATGAACCTCGCCACACTCGTCACCACGGTGCTCGTATCCGGCATGGGCACCGTCTTCTGCGGAGAGCCCATCTTCCGCGTCTGGGTGAACGAAGCGTTCCCGACCATGCTCCGCTCCACCGGTCAAGGCGTCATCTTCGCCATCGCCCGCCTGGTGCCTGCACTGCTCCTGGCCCCGGTGCCGGTCCTTCTCGCGAACTCGATCAACGGCTTCCTGATCGCGCTCTCCGTCCTCGCCGCTGCCGGGATCGCCGTCGGCTGGTGGGGGGTCCGCAGCGGACGCCTCATCAACGAGTTCCACCACGAGACCGAAAGCATCGACATCACCGCCACCACCGCGTCCTCAGCATCGTGACCGCCTCCACCCAGAAAGCCTCCACACCAGCCATGAGCATCCTCGCCCCCACCATCGACGGACACGTCGAGCCCGGATTCCAACGCGTCGCCGACGCGTTCACGCAGAACTTCGCCGAACGTGGCGACACCGGGGCCGCCTGCACCGTCTACCTCCACGGCGTCCCCGTCGTCGACCTCCACGGCGGCGACTTCCGCAATGGCTCGTGGACGGCCGACACCCGCAGCATCCTCTTCTCGGTCAGCAAGGGTGTCACCACCATCTGCCTGCTCATGGCCGTCGAAGCCGGCCATCTCGCCCTCGACGAGCCCGTCGCCACCTACTGGCCGGCGTTCGCCGACCGCGGCAAGAGCGCATTGACCGTCCGGCAGCTCCTCGCCCACCGCGCCGGACTCATCGCCCCCGACGAGCCCCTCACCGTGGAGGACCTGCGCGCGTGGCATCCGGTCACCGATGCCCTCGCCTCGCAAAGCCCGCTCTGGGAACCTGGGACCGCGCACTCGTACCATGCGCTCACCTTCGGCTGGCTCGCCGGCGAGGTCCTCCGCCGCGCCACCGGACTGCGCCCCGCGGACTGGCTCCACGAGCACATAGCCGGCCCGCTCGGCCTCGGACTCACCTTCGGGACCGACCCCGACACCGACTCGAACTTCGCGCTGCAGGAGCAGCCACTCCCGGACACCGCCGCACCGCCGTGGAAGAGCCCGAACCTGGACATGATGGCACGCGTGATGGGGATGAACGGAGCCATCGACGGCCTCAACCTGTTCGCCTCCGCGAACACCCCCGACCTCCTCGGCTTCGAGATTCCCGCCGCGAACATCGTCGGCACCGCCCACGACATCGCCCGCCTCTACGCAGCGACCATCGGCGAGGTCGACGGGATCCGCTTGCTCGAGCCCGACACCACCCGAAACGCCCGCCTCCCTCAATCGGTCGGCGCACCGTTCTTCGGCCCCGACGCGGGTCTGCGCTGGGGCACAGGATTCATGCTCGACTCCATCCCCCGACGCATGGCCGGCCCCGGCAGCTTCGGCCACGACGGAGCCGGCGGCCAGCTCGGGTTCGCGCACCCCGAATCCGGTGTCTCCTTCGGATACACCACCATCCGCCCCGGCGGCTACCCCGACGACCGCGCCGAAGCGCTCTGCCGCGCACTGCGCGACAGCCTCTGACACCTCACCTTTTCTTCGAAGGAGAAGACCCGATGCCGCTCGACCCGTTCCTCGTTCCACTGCTCGAGACCCTGCCAACCGTCCCCGCCGAGATCGAGGACATCGCCCTCTTCCGCGCGCAGGAGAACGCAGGCGCCGCCGCCCTCGCCCAGCAGCTGCTCGAGCCGGCCCCACCCGTCCGCAGCAAGCGAACCGTAACCATCCCCGTCCACGACGGGGTCATCACCCTCAATGTCTTTCACCCCGACAGCCACGGCCCCCACCCCGTGCACCTCTACTTCCACGGCGGCGGATGGATCGGCGGCACCATCCACTCGGCCCTCATCGACGTCCTGTGCCAGGAACGCGCCGCCGGAGCTGACTGCATCGTCGTCGCCGTCGAGTACCGCAAAGCTCCCGAACACCCTTTCCCCGCCGCCCTCAACGACGGCTACGCCGCGCTGCTCTGGGTCGCCGAGAATGTCCAGGCCCTCGGCGCCCGCGCCGACGTGATCACCGTCGGCGGAGGATCGGCGGGCGCCAATCTCGCCGCCGCTCTCTGCTTGAAAGCCCGAGACGACAACGGCCCCGCAATCGCCTTCCAGCTGCTGGAAATCCCCGCGCTCGACTTCACCTTCAGCAGCCCATCCATCCGCTCGAAGGGCACCGGCTACGGACTCACCGAGCAGACCTTGCACTCGTGCCGACGCCTGTACCTCAGGTCAGAAACAGATGCAACAAACCCCTACGCATCACCGCTGCTTGCCGAGAACCTCAGCGACTTGCCACCCGCGCACATCATGTCCGCGGAATACGACCCCATCGCCGACGACGGCGCACGCTACGCCGAACGCCTCACCGGCGCCGGAGTGCCCGCCACGTTCTCCCTACAACTCGGGCACATCCACGGCTCCAGCGCCTTCACGAAAGTCATGGCCTCCGCCAGAGCCTGGCGAGAAGAGGCACTACAAGCCCTCCGAACGGTCCACGTTCGAAACTCACCAGTGAGCTGAACCGCGCCCGGTAGGCCATCGCCTACCGAGATACCGTGCGGCCAACACGCTCGAGACCGGTTGCTTCAGCGGTGCGGCTCCGCTGTCATAGCTGGCAGCCGGCCGGGGCACAGGGCGTTGAGTTCGCGTAACCGTCCATGTCGATGCCGGTCATCGCGGTCGAGATCCTCGATGCGAGAGTCAGGCTGGGTTGTTGTGTGCGCGATGGATCGTGGGAGATATGGGGGCGGCGATCGGCCAGGCGTCGAAGCGGTACTGCTCGTGAACCGTGTCGATCCAGACGCGTTCGCGGCCGCGACCGATGATGCGGAGGCGGTAGAGGCCCGGGGCTGGGGTGAGTGGGGGCGTGTCGAAGTCGGGGCCGTCGAAGAGGCTGACAACGGTGAGCCCGGAGTCGATGCCGTCAACGTCGAATGTGACGTCGACGACATCGGTCCAGGCTCCGTCGGGAAGGGGTGGTTCGGTTGCGTGCGCGAAGGCGTCGATCGTGACCATGCCGATTTCGGCGACTGTGGTAAAGCCGACTGGTAGGTGCAGGTCGACTCCTGGGGCAACGTCGGCGACGGTTCTTTCTGGGGTTAGGAAGCCGATCTGGGTGAGTTCATCGGGGCTCGCGGCGAGGAGGTTGCCGCCCTCGATGATGAGGGTGCCCCTGTCAACGTCGTCGCCGCTGCGCTCGTTCTCCACCCAGACCGCACCACCGGTTCGGCTGTGCCCGATGGCGTTGTCAATCAGCGCAACCAAGCACCGACGCAATTGCGTCGGAGTCACGTGCACGAGCGCCGTTCCTGGAGCGACGAACAGTTGAACGTCGCGCTCCTGCGCCAAGACCTGCAGGTCGGCCGCCGCCCCGTGCAACGCATCCTCAAGCGACGCGACGGCATGCTCGTCCAGTCGGCCAGCAGCGGTCGCGAGAAGATCGTCTACCACGTCGACCAAGGCTTTCGTGTCCGTCCGCAGCTCATCGGCCACCACGCGCGGCCCGGTACCGGGCGGGAGCAGCGACTGGAGCTCCTGCACCCGGGCGCTCAACACCGTCAGCGGCGTCCGCAGTTCGTGGCTTGCGTCAGCAACGAACGTGCGCTGCAGCCGGTACGCCTCGGCGAGTGGCCGCACCGCCCGTCGGGCGATGACCCATGTAGCAGCGCCAGCCATCAGCACCGCGATGACGCCGACTCCGATGACGGCGATGAGGAGGTCAACCGTGTCGAGGTACACGTGGATGTCCTCCGGCCCGTGCGGTTCGTGCTGCTGTGCCGGTGTCAACTGCCACACCAGGTACGCCACCACGAGCACTATCACTGAGAACACCAGTGCTGCGGAGACGAACGCCACGCGAAGCCCGATTCGCACAGCCGATCGCCGGTACGCGCGACGATCGGGATCACGGTCACGAAGGCCGCGGACCGCCGCCACACTTGCGGACACCCACCGCTTCACAACAGGTCCTCTCCGTCGGCTACACGATGCCGCCTAGTGTGCTCCACCCGCCGGAGGACCCGTCCGAGAACGACGTCGACCCAGATGATGCGAGCCGCCGGTGCAACCGCTACCGACCAGAGAATCGATGCTGCGACATCACTCGGCCAGTGCACCGCATCGACACACAAGGCGAACGCAACGACGGCGACGACGATCAGGCCAGCCGCCGCCACCAGGTACCGCCATCGGGTACCGCGAAGAACCATCAGCAGCCCCAGTACCAACGACGTGACGAACACCATGTGCCCGCTCGGGAAGGAGGGGTCGACCTGCGCCGGCGAGAACGGGTGTGAGAGCCATGCACCATCAGGTCGGGGCCGGTGCACGATGAGCTTCACCACATCCGAGGGGATCCACGTCAACGCCACGACCCCGGCGAACGCCACCGCGACCGACCATTGCCTCATTCCCAGCCAGACCACGGCTGTGACGACGACGGTCAGCGCGATCGCCGTCACCGGTTCGAAGAGGACATAGACCACATCACCAAGCACCCCGACCGTGCCCACGTGCCAGGAGTTCAACGCTGACGCGAGCTCTCGATCCACGGGGTGGAACCGCAACAACAGCCCCGCCAAGAGGAGCAGCACGATTGAGACACCGGCACGCTCGTAAATACGTCGAGGGGCGGCCGGGCGAGTGAAGATCGACGGGTGGTCATACGGATGATCGGAGGACACCCCATGACCTCAGCGAGTGCCGTCCAAGAAACGACGAAGAACTTCAAGGCCCCCCAGCACCAGGAGGAGCGCACGCTGTCAACCAGAGACGCGAGACTCGGAGCTGTCTGGCTAGCCCTTCCAGACAGATTCGGCTCCCGCATGGCCGATGATGACGACCTCGATGATCGAGACGACGGCCACTGCGATGAGCAGTACTGAGCCAACGATGCTGATGGCGCGCACCGCACCGTGATTCACCACGCGGGCGGTACCGAAACGGTGCCACCCCCACCAAAGCACAAGGAGCACGAACACGGCGATCGACCACGGGAGCATGCCATCGGCGAGCTCCGTGTGCCGCTCAAGCAGGGCGGTCTCCTTCTCACGGTGTTCCAGCCACTCACCCGACGAGGTGGCCAGCGGGACAGATACCAGCGCGACCAGACCGATGACTGGCGCACCAACGGCGAGCCATCGCCGTGCTGCTGGCCACACGGCGACGACGATCGCGGTGAGAGCCGCAATCGGGACCGCGACGGAGGTGAGGTGGATGAAGAGAGGGTGCAGTGGAATCCCACCGAACTGCCAGTCCATGTTGGCCTTTCCTGTTTGTGCGCAGATCAGCGCCTACGCAGTCAGCTCAGACAACAGGATGCCGTCTCCCACGTCACGGTTGTCATCCGCGTGCCGCGTCAGGAAAGTACTCGAAATCTCCTACGAACGGGGCAGCCGTCACCTGGTTCGCTGGGCACATGACCACTCCTGAGCCTCACCCCGGCGAAGCCCATAACGGTGGCCTCGCCGCTCGTCTGAACTGGTTACGCGCCGGGGTGCTCGGCGCGAATGATGGCATCGTGTCCACTGCCTCGATTGTCGTCGGTGTCGCTGGGGCATCGACCTCGGTGCCCGCCATCGCGACCGCTGGCCTTGCCGCGCTCGTCGGCGGCGCGATCTCGATGGCACTTGGGGAGTACGTCTCGGTGAGCAGCCAGAAGGACAGTCAGCAAGCACTGATCGAGAAGGAACGCCGCGAACTTCAAGACGACCCAGCGGCCGAGCTGGAGGAACTCACGCAGCTGTGGGAGGAACGCGGGCTACGGCGGGCGACCGCGGAGTCGGTCGCGTCCGAGCTGACGGAACGGAACGCCCTCCGAGCGCATCTCACCACGGAACTGGGGATCGACGAGGATGAGGTCGTCAGCCCATGGCACGCTGCGTTCGCCTCGGCGGCTGCGTTCGCGATTGGAGCGATCCTGCCGTTGCTCGCGATCCTGCTGCCGCCCCAGTCGCTCCGTGTCCCGGTGACCTTTGTCGTTGTGCTGGTCGCCCTTGCGGTGACTGGAGCGACCAGTGCGCGGATTGGCGGCGATTCAACTCAGAGAGCAACCATCCGCGTCGTCGTAGGGGGTGCACTCGCCCTCGCAGCGACATTCGCAATCGGGTCCCTCCTCGGTACGAGCGGGGTGGTGTGACGTGGCCAACATCCTGGTGGTCGAGGACGACCCGCAGATGGGGGAGCTCGTCGAACGGGGACTCAGTGGCGAGGGCCACGCGGTGACCGTTGTCACCGACGGTGTTGCCGCGCTGGTCCAGGCGAACACGCAGGCGTTCGACGCAGCCGCGATCGACGTCATGCTCCCCGAGATGACCGGTTTCGAGGTGTGCCGACGGCTCCGCGAAATGGGTCAGGATTTTCCGGTCATCCTCGTCACAGCACGCGACGCGGTCGACGACCGCGTGTTCGGTCTGGACTCGGGTGCCGACGACTACCTGACAAAACCCTTCGCCATCGCCGAGCTCAACGCGCGAATTCGTGCACACCTGCGACGTCGGGCGGCAGGGGCCACCACGATCATCGAAGCTGGGACAGTTCGACTCGACACCGTCGCCGTTCGAGCCTCCGTGCGCGGCCGCAACCTGCCACTCAGCGTCAAGGAGTTCTCGTTGCTGCGGTTCCTCATCCAAGGTTCGCCCACACCGCGTACCCGGAGTGAGGTGCTCGCGGAGGTCTGGGGCAGCGCCGAGCACTTCGACCCGACGATCGTCGACCAGTACGTCAGCTACGTCCGGAAGAAGCTGCACGCCGCCGAGGCTGACGTGGTGATCCGGACTGTGCGGGGCGTCGGGTATGCCCTGCAGGTCGTGCCGTCGGCATGAGGATCCTGCGCCACCTCTCCATCCGTGCCCGCATCACCCTCGGGAGCCTGGCCGTGGGGGCGGTGGCACTCTCCGGGGTCGCGGTCGGGTTGCACGTCCAGATCGAGCAAGCCACTCGCGCGACGGACGAGTCACTCGCCTCCGCTGATGCTGCACCGTTCGTGTCCGACCTCCGGCACAACCCGGACGAGGCCTCGGACCGCCCCGCCGAGGGCGTCATGGTCGGGATCCGGTCTTCGACAGGGAAGTGGGTTCTGGACTCGCTCCCCCGCAACGTTCGTGCATCGTTACCCTCCGCAGTACCCGACGATGACGTCACACTCCGCCTGCACGCTGGGCACCGACGCGTCACGGTTGTCGGGATCCCCGTCACGAACGATGCCAACTCAGACGTCGTCTGGGCGGCCCAAGACGCCCGCGCGGGTGAGGAGACCGTCGCCCGTGTCGACCGCTCCCTCGTCGTCGGGGCTGCCCTAGCGCTTCTCGCTTTCGCAGCCACGGCCTGGCTGCTTTCGACCCTCGCGCTTCGGCCGGTCGCCCGGATGCGGCGGACCGCGGAGGAGCTCAGCGCAGGGACGGTTGCCGGGCACCTGCCCGTCGGACAGTCGGATGATGAACTCGCCGCGCTCGCTCGGACACTCAACGCCTTCATCGACCGGCAGCGCGAGAACGCCGAGCGGGAACGGCGGATGGTTTCCGATGCCAGTCACGAACTGCGGACACCACTCGCTGCGCTGACCGCCAGGCTCGAGCTCGCACACCGGTCCGCCGGCGATGCCGAGGCGCTCGAACGCGAGCTGCGGGCCGCTGAAGGTGATGCTGCGCGTCTCGTCGCGCTCGCGAATACGCTGCTCGAACTCAACCGGCTAGATGAGGCGAGTCCGGCGCTCTCCACCGCCGGTTCCGAGTTGGTGACCGAGCTGATGGATGCGATCGACCGGGCTCGCGCGATCAGCGGCGCCGGGGCGCGAGACATCGACTTCACTGTGACGCTCGATGCCCCGGACGAGCGATACGCGCTCGAACCCGTCGCGTTCGCCCGGATCGTGGACAACCTCGTCGCGAACGCCGTCGCAGCCGGGGACGACGGTGGAGTGATCAGCGTGACGCTCGAGCAGGACACCTCGCGTGTTCTCGAACTGCAGGTCGCGGATGACGGTGACGGCGTCCCGCACGAGTTCCTTCCAAAAGCGTTCGAACGGTTCGCCCGCGCCGACAGCGCCCGGCGAGCGACCCTCGGTGGGAGCGGGCTCGGTCTCGCCCTCGTTCGCGGAATTGCTGAGCGGGCCGGCGGGACAGCGTCGCTGAGGAATGGCGAGCATGGCGGCGCGATCGCCACCGTCGTCGTCCCGCCGATCTGACCACTGCGCAGATGTCCTTGATCACTCGAAGTCTCGAGCGATACGCACGCACAGTTCCAGGCCCCTCCATAGGGCCGAATCCGATGCTGTGAGTCACCCGATCACATGCTGGAGAGGAACGAGTCATGATCGACACCGCTCGCCCCGCCCGCCCGCTTCCGAGCCACCGCGGTCAAGGCCGCTTGCGCGGCACCGTGCCGCCAGCCGAGACCCTGGACGTCGCGGCCCGCCGTCGGCGTCGAGCCGGCCGCCGCCGCCGAGCGACGACCGATCTGCTCGGGATCCTCGCTTGGTTCTCGGCCGCATTTGCCGTCACTCTCTGGCTCGCGTCGTCCAGCTCGCACACGGTCATCGGAATCGGCGGATGGCTCACCGATGCTGGGATCGTCGCGGGGCTCATCGCGACGGACCTCGTCCTCGTCATGCTGATCCTCGCGGCACGGGTGCCGCTCATCGACCGCACCTTCGGTCAGGACACCGCCATCGCAGTCCACCGCTCACTCGGCAAGCCGGTCCTGTACCTGCTGCTTGCACATGGTGCGCTGCTCACCCTGGGCTACGGCGCATCCGCGGGAACCGGGCCGATCGCCGAGACGATCGCGCTGTTCTCAACGCCAGACATGCCCCTCGCGTACCTCGCGCTCGGGCTGTTCGTCGCGGTGGTTGTCTCGTCGCTGATCGCCGTTCGGCGGCGGCTGCCGTACGAGGCATGGCATGTCATCCACCTGCTCAGCTACGCCGCGGTGCTCGTTGCGCTGCCGCACATGCTCAGCGTCGGCAGTGTGCTCGCGTACGGCACCTGGCAGCGCGTCTACTGGATCGCGCTGTACGTCGTGTCACTCGGACTCATAGCCGTGTACCGGTTCGCGGTGCCGGTCGTGGTGACGCTCCGGCACCGCATTCGCGTCGTCGACGTCCAGAGCATCGCGCCTGGCGTGGTGTCGATCCACCTCGCCGGACGTGACCTCGACCGACTCGGCGCCCAGGGTGGCCAGTACGGGATATGGCGCTTCTGGACCACGCGAACCTGGTGGCACGCCCACCCGGTGTCGTTCTCCGCAATACCGGGACAGAATCATGCTCGGATCACAGTTCGCGACCTCGGCGCCGGATCCGCGCGACTTGGACGCATCACTCCGGGAGCCTTCGTCTCCCTTGAGGGACCGTACGGGCTCTTCACGAGCCGGGCACGCACGGCCCCGTACCTGGCTCTCGTCGCATCCGGAATCGGAATCACACCCGTCCGATCGCTACTTGAGGACACCGACCTCCGCCCAGCCGAAGCCACCGTGCTCCTTCGCGGAACCGACACCGACCAGCAGTACCTCTGGGACGAGACGGCGGAGCTTGCCCAGGCCACCGACAGCCGGCTGTACACGATGGTCGGACCCCGCGCCTGGTCCCGCGAGAGCTGGATGACAGAGGAGGACGTCCGACGAGGGGTGACTCTTCGGTCAGTGTTCCCACAACTGCTCGAGTCCGACCTGTACGTGTGCGGTCCGAAGGCCTGGTCTGACCTGGTCGTCCACGAAGCACGGCTTGCCGGTATCCCCGAGCACCAGATCCATCAAGAACGGTTTGAGTCATGAGAGCACGCGCAATCGCCGGCGGAGTCGTCTCGTCGGTCGCGGTCCTCGTCATCGGGTGGCAACTCGGTGGCGAGCCAGCGGCCACCGCCCCAGTGCAGCAGAGCACGACATCGGGCACCGGGGCAACCGGCGGCACCGGCACCGGTAGCGGCACGACTGGTGGCGGCACCAGCAGCACTGGTGCTGGGACGAGCTCCAGCGGAGGGACCGGGGTATCCGGCACGTTCGCCGGCGACACGACCCAGACCCAGTACGGCCCCGTGCAGGTGCAGGTCACCGTCGCCAACGGGAAGATCGCCGACGTCACCGCACTCCAGCTCACCGATCAGGGAGGCCGGTCGGTGCAGATCAGTCAGGAGGCCGCCCCGATTCTCCGCCAGGAGGCTCTCCAGGCGCAGTCTGCACAGATCCAGTCGGTCAGTGGTGCGACCTTCACCAGCGAGGGCTACACGACTTCCCTGCAGTCAGCCATCGACAAGGCTGGACTGTGAGTCGAGTCCTCACGTTCGAGACAATGGGCACCGTCGTGAGCGTTCGTGGTGCGACCGCGGCGGACGCGGCTGCGGTCCGCGCCGTGTTCGCGAGCTACGACTGCTGTTACAGCCTCTACGACCCCACATCCGTCATGAGCCGAGTCGCCGCTGGATCGCTCCGGCTCGCTGACACGCCAACTGAGGTGCGTGACGCGTACGCGCTCGCGCTCGAGTGGCGGGACCGGACTGGAGGAGCGTTCACCCCGCACCGGCCGGACGGCGTCATCGACCTCTCCGGCATCGTCAAGGGGCTCGCAGTCCGTGACGCGGGAGCAGTGCTCGACGTCGGAGCCACGGCAGACGGTGCCGCTACCGCTGGCGGCCCGACCGGAAACTGGATGGTCAGCGCAGGCGGCGACGTACTGGTCCGCGGGAACCACGGGGAAGACGACCCATGGAGCGTCGGGATCGTCGACCCGGCCCGCCGTGACACTGTCGTCGGCGTCGTCCGGCTCGACGTTCCCCGTCGGGCGGTCGCGACCTCTGGAACAGCCGAGCGCGGCGAGCACATTTGGCGACGTGCCGATCCGACCTTCGTCCAGGCGTCCGTCATCGCCGACGACATCGTCACCGCCGATGTGCTCGCCACCGCGATCATCGCGGGCGACGCGGACGACCTCCGACGGCTCACGAGCGACACCGGCATCGACGTGCTCGCGTTCGGCGCGGACGGAACGGTGTGGGCGACTCCCGGCGCTCGGTCGGTCGTCCTATCGGAGGACGAGGAGACGTGCGCCGCGACGTCGCCGTCGAGTGACGAGTGACGAATGATGAGTGACGACTTCATTCGAGCATTCGAGTCTCGATACGCATTCCCGGCTCGTATCTCCCAGGGCAACGGCGAAGCGTGAGGCCCGGATGCGTCGCCCCGGGGCGCCTGACGCGTCCACGCCGCACGACGAGGAGCAGCCGTGACCAATCACCGCACCGCCGAGACCGACGGGACCTCCACCGGAGGCTCCCCCGGTGCCACGACCGACCCGGACGGGACGAACACCTGCAGCTTCCACATGGGGGGTGCACTGCCCGCGGGCGGTGACCACCAGGGCGGCACGTTCGGGCAGTCCCCGACCCTGTCCGGCTGGTACCCGCAGCGACTCCGTGTGGAGCTGCTGCACCGGAACGGGATCGACGCGGATCCGCTCGGCGCAGACTTCGACTACGCGGCCGCCTTCGCAACGATCGACCTCGACGGGCTGAAGGCCGACATCAAACACCTGCTGACCACCTCGGTCAACTGGTGGCCCGCCGACTACGGCAACTACGGCCCGCAGATGATCCGGATGGCCTGGCACGCAGCTGGCACCTATCGCATCGCCGACGGGCGCGGTGGCGCTGGGACCGCGATGCAGCGATTCGCGCCGATCGGGAGCTGGTGGGACAACGGCAACACCGACAAGTCCCGCCGTCTGCTGCAGCCGATCAAGCACAAGTACGGCAACGCACTCAGCTGGGCTGATCTGATGGTCCTGACCGGTAACTGCTCGCTGGAGCTGATGGGATTGCCGACGTACGGGTTCGGTGGAGGTCGGCTCGACGCCTGGGAGCCTGACGACGGCACCTGGTGGGGACCCGAGGTGTGGAACCCGCACCAGGCGCACCAGGGCGACGACATGGTCACGCGCGACGAGCGGTGGCAGGGGAAGAACGGTGACGCGGACTACGACTTGCAGAGCCCGCTCGCCGCGTCGCACCAGGCGCTCATCTACGTCAACCCCGAAGGCCCGTACGCGAACGGCGACCCGATGGGCTCGGCGCGCGACATCCGGATCACGTTCTCACGGATGGCGATGAACGACGAGGAGACCGTCGCGCTGATCGCCGGTGGTCACGCGTTCGGCAAGAGCCACGGACAGGTCCCAGCCTCGGACATCGGTCCATCTCCGGAGACCGCGCCGATCGAGTCGATGGGCCTCGGCTGGCACAACCCCGTCGGAACCGGCAATGGCGAGTACACGTCCACGAACGGCATCGAGGGCAGCTGGACGCCGAATCCGACCACATGGGATAACGCCTACCTCGAGAACCTGTTCGCGTACGACTTCGAGCAGACGAAGAGTCCCGCGGGCGCACTGCAGTGGACGCCGACGGACCCCGATGCGCCGAAGACGCCGGACGCGCACGTGCCCGGGCAGATGAACCCGCTCATGATGATGACGTCGGACATCGCCCTCAAGGTCGACCCCGCGTACCGAGAGGTCTGCGAGCGGTTCCTGGCCGACTTCGACCTGTTCACCACCGCGTTCTCGAAGGCCTGGTACAAGCTGACCCACCGTGACATGGGACCGAAGCACCGGTACCTGGGTCCGGAGGTGACCATCTCCGACGACCTGCTCTGGCAGGACCCGCTACCCGACTCCGACGGTGCATCCCTGGACGACGCGGACGTCACCACGCTCAAGCAGGCGGTCCTGGCGACCGGGCAATCCGTGTCCGACCTGGTGTTTACAGCATTCTCCGCTGCGTCAACCTTCCGCGACAGCGACAAGCGTGGCGGCGCGAACGGCGGACGGATCGCGCTCTCGCCGCAGAAGGACTGGGCCGTCAACCGGCGGACCGTCCCCGTGGTCCAGGCCCTGCGCGGCGTGCAAGCCGACTTCGCTCGAACATCAGGCGGCAAGCGGGTCTCCCTCGCGGACCTCGTCGTGCTGGCCGGTTGCGTCGGCGTCGAGCAGGCAGCGCGCGCGGCGGGCTCGGAGATGTCCGTGCCGTTCACGCCCGGACGCGTCGACACCACGCAGGAGCTCACCGACATCGAGATGTTCGAGTGGCTCCGCCCGGTGGCCGACGGCTTCCGGAACTACACGTCCGACCGTTTCGCCGACTTCGCCCCCGGCGTCGCACCCGAGCAGGTGTTCCTGGACAAGGCGAACCTGCTGACACTGACGGCTCCGGAGTGGACCGCGCTGACCGGCGGCCTGCGTGTGCTCGGCGCGAATTGGGACAGCTCTGACACCGGCGTGTTCACGAACCGCGTCGGAGTGCTGACCAACGACTTCTTCGTGCACCTGACGGACACGACGCTCATCTGGACGAAAACCGACGACTCCGAGATGACCTTCACAGGGACGGAGCAAGTGACCGGTGCGCACCGGTGGACCGCCACCCGCAGCGATCTGGTGTTCGGATCGAACGCGCAACTGCGGGCGGTCGTCGACGCCTACGCAGGCAGCGACGGCCAGCAGCGTTTCGTCGCCGACTTCGTCCGCGTGTGGCACAAGGTCATGATGCTCGACCGGTTCGACGTGAAGGGGCACAAGCGGCTCGGCGCGATGGCGGCCTAACGCCACCGGAGGCTCGGTGTCCGCCAGCGCCGAGCTTCCCGTCCGTCGATCAGCCGGGCTGGTGGCAACGAATCAGATAGCAAATGACGGGGTGCGGTCGATACCCTCACGGTAGCGCGGAGGCCTGCCAGCGGTCGGCCCTTGCACGAGGGGGCGCTAGGCGGGCGTGAGTGCCCTCTCGGAGAGCCCCGCTCCAACTCAGCCAGTGCAGCGAAGACGGGAAAGACAAGTCGGCCACCGGAAAGGTCGAGGCGACCGTCTGCTGCAGACGCCTGAACGAGACATTTGCTCCCCCTACCACTGGAGGGAGTCAATCGGATGCTGACCGGACCGACAGAGCCTCATAAGCCGCCACATCACGGGAGTGTAACTCTTTCGATCTCGACCGAGGAGCTTGTAGTGCCGTGAATGGTATCGAGAGAGAGCCAGATCGCGTCGACTTCGATCAGTAGGTGCCGTCGCCGCGATCCTGCCGCGTGATCTGTTCCCCAGAAACCGGATCGATGCCGGCACGAGTCATGGTCGTCGTGCGCCGGCCACCGAACGCGACCGCGACACTGATGATGAGCAGGACGGCACCAGCTGCCATCAGGATGTAGCCGATCAAGTTGAGGTTGAGACCAGCTACTTCAAGTCGACCGCGAACGCGACGATCGCGCCGATCACGACAAGAGCGATGCTCGATCCGATACGCATTAGGTCTTTCTTCGTTGGGGGAATTCGACGCTACCGATCGCGGACGCCATGCGCCCGCAACGATCTCGTCGCCAGCAGCGACGCCGAACTGCAAGGGGGGATGCGGTCCGGCGCCGCTACCGGCACCGGTGCGCCGTTGGTGCCGTACGCAACGGCATCAACGAGTTTCGTGATCACAGACCCAGAAATCTCCAAGATTCCGTGAGCGCTCCAAGCCCCAGCGCGATGAAGTGCTGGACCAAAGCCTTCAGCACAGCAGCGAGTGCACTGGTACGACGAACGTCCACCAGCTCGTAGCTGATCACAGCGACTTCGGCTCGGCTTGTCCCGACTTCCGGAACGATTGCGACTGCAGCCGGTAAGCGACCACGGACTGCAACAGGGGCATCGGCTCCTCACCGACGCGAGCGCGGCCAGCGGTCGCCGCTAGTCAACGAAGGCGCAGCGACGCGCCCGACCCGTCAGAGAAAGCCGAAGAAGGCCAAGATTCGATTCGATTGATAGACGAGCAGATTTGACAAAAATCGCTTAGGCCGGTCACGAACCTATGCGCGCCGGGCCCTAGTCTCCTGACGGTGAACCCACCAAGAGAGTCTCAGGACCCAATCAACGCCGCGCCGCAAACCACGTGCGACGCAGCGCCAGCGATCGCCCTCGTCAGCAAAGGAAATGGATCGTGAGCGAAGACACCGGCACGGGATCCGATCCGACGATCGAAGCAGACGCCTTCCGTCAAATCCTGCACCGCGAGACCGCGCGCATCGTCGCCAATCGATTGAGCGAGTCACCTTCCTCCGGCTACAGGACTTGGGAGAACCTCAGCCGTGAGGAACGAAGCAACATCACGGGCTGGGTCGAGCTCGTGTTCATCGCGCAGATCGAGGCGTACGGTCCGGCGCTGCATCTGGCGGGAGTGCAGGCCAACGTTGAGTAGGCGCCGAGCGGGGTGGTGGCCCAACCGGACGACCCCTCCGCCAGCGAGCTGGGCGTATGTCGTTGAAGACTTTCTCGCTCCCGACCGTTCGCGAGAGTGGGCGCTTGCAGCCGCACTCTTCATCGCGGAGTACACGGACGCACACGGAAAAGGACCGACGTTCTGTGAGTTATTTACCCATCTCTTGCCCGACACGAAGGGGGTTCCGTCGCGGCGTCCCGAAGGCGTGAGCTCGCGCGAGCAATATCACGCCAGGGGCTACTTCCGGCTATACGTCGTGCGCCGATGGCGTGGCCACAATCTGTTCGCCTGGAAAACCGGGGCCTATCGAAGCCTCAACGTCCGCGGGAACTTCGCGAAGCAGGTACGTCAGTTCGAACAGAAGGATGCAGAGCGAGCTTGACAAGCGCGCAAGCGACGCAGCCACGGAATCGTTGCGCATCCGCACTCCGTTGAAGAACCGCGGCAATAGATCGCAAGGCAGGTCCGAGCAACCGGGCCGTTCCGACAGTGCGGAGCGGCCCGGTTGCGGGTGCCGCTGATGCCGTCAAACGCTGCGTTCCGATCCGACGAGTGCGTACCACGATGACGCACGAGTACGACCGCTGCGCCGAGACCAGCCTCGTCAATGCACCCGTGCACACAACTCGGTCGCGAGGTTGTGCACGGCCAGAGGAGAGCGCGATGGCTGGCGCTACACCAGTAGCGACTACGCCTGCCTCCTCGCTCGTGCACAACCTCGCGACGACACTCAAGTCCTCAAAGTGCGGGCGCGCGGCGATCCCATCGGGAGAGCCACCCAAGCACACACAACCGTGCACGTTCTTCCGCTAGATCGCTGAGCCACACAACAACGGCATGCGGTCCGGTACTGGTACAACCGGTACCTCCGCGGACGTGAGAGCGGAACGCCAGCAGCCGCACGTGCCGCTCTCGCTCCCGCTCCCGCTCCCCGAGCGAACAACGACCGCATCGCGACCACCCGAGCCGGGTCTGGGTCGTCGACCCCAAGCACAAGCACGACAAGCGGCCGCGACTTCAGGTCGAGCGTGGCCCGGTCCATGCCCGCACGGAGAAGCTCATCGTCGGAGGCGACCGTGCGAAGCGCTTTGGCGCCAGCCGTCGCGCGAGCTGCCCGACTGCCATAGGGCGCGCGGATTTCGCGGGTCTTCCGTGGCGGAATCCACGCCGCTATTGCCGCTTCTGTCAAATAAGTGACATAATCAACTTAGCTATTGACGGGAGGACGTGCGATGACGAACTGGCCAGCACACACGACGCGCGTCGTCCCGTGGACGAGCACGAGCCGACGCGGCACCCGCGAGGACCGAATGCTCACCGAAGTGACCGTGTCCATTCCCCCGATGATCGCCGGAACCCACGTTCCCGTCATCCCCGAGCGCGAGCTCTTCCGGGCCCGCTACGAGGCCGCCGACCTCGAGCGCGTCGCAGACGGCGTGCTCAGCCCCCTCGCGCGCTTCCTCATCCGCATGGAGTCGGTCGCCTCCAGCCGCATCGAGCACGTCGAAGCGACGCCGGTCGCGTTCGCACGCGCCATCGGCGGGCTAAAGGAGAACGCCTCCGCGATGTCGATGGTGGCCGCCGGCACGGCGATCACGAAGCTCATCGACGCCTCGAGCACGACGATCACGCTCGACGAGATCCTCGCCGCGCACAAGGCGCTCATGCAGGACGACCCGGACGTCACCGAGCGCTCGTACGCCGGCCGCATCCGCGACGTGCAGAACTGGATCGGCGGGTCCCAGCACTCGCCCCGCGGCGCGCTCTACGTCCCGCCACCGCCGGAGGAGGTCCCGGCGCTCCTGAACGACCTGATCGAGTTCTCCAACCGGGATGACGTCGAGCCGGTCACCCAGGCCGCGATCGCGCACGCCCAGTTCGAGAGCATCCACCCGTTCACCGACGGCAACGGCCGCATCGGCCGAGCGCTCATCGGTGCGATCCTGCGCCGCCGGGGCGTCACGCCGCACACGGTGCTGCCGGTCGCCAGCGCCCTCGCCGCGGACACGGGCCACTACTTCTCGCTCCTCACCGCGTACCGCACCGGTGACGCCTCGCCGCTCGTAACCGACCTGGCGCTCTGCGTCGAGACGGCGGCCAGAGAGGCTCGCGGCACGGCCCGAGCCTTCGCGCAGTACGAAGCCGCCTGGCGCGAGCAAGCCGGCCCGCGCGCAGGCAGCGCCGCCGACCGCATCCTGCCGGTCCTCCTGTCGCTGCCGGTGTTCACCATCGAGCAGCTCGTCGAAGCGCTCAGCGACGTCCCGGAGCGAAGCGTCTACCGCGGCGTGCAGGCCCTCGAGGAGGCCGGCGTCGTCGAAGCCGTCACCGAGCGAGTCCGCGGCCGCGCGTACGCCGCGATGGACGTACTCGACGAGTTCGAGGACCTCGACACCCGCATCCGGGAACGGATCACCAGGCTCCTCGGAGCCTGACGCTCGTCACGACGACCGCTGCACGTTCGCTCGCACGTCGTCGGCTTGTGCCTCGTCGAGTACCCAGCGACCGTGCTTCGGGTGCTCCGGGTACTTCCCGCGCAGGTAGACCCGCACCGCCTGCCCCGGTCGGGACTCGTTCGTGTACCCGAGCTCGGCTGACAGCTCCCGCGGTGTGTACGTCGTCATCAGTCACTCTCCTTCTCAGTCGCGCCCGAACGGCCGTCGGAGCCAGCTCGGCCGCGTCGTGGTCTCGGTACCTGTTTGGGGCGCCAGTGGCTCCCCCGCCAGCACTGGAAAACCGATCGTCACCGTCAGCTCTCGCTCCGCCGGTCCGGCATCGGCGTCATCGGGCAGTCCGAGGGGTGGCGCTGAGCGCGCCGGCGATCTGCCGTTCGGACCTGCCGGGCGGGATCTCGCCTTCGTCGATCGCGACGTAGGCGTCGAACAGATCGTGGGACGGGCTTGAACAATCACGCCCGGTACCGCACAGACCGCCCGGTCGCGGATCATGCCAGACGAATGCGTAGCCGCCTCGCTCGCTCCTCGAAGGCTGGTTTCCCGCCCTCGAGTATCTCGCACACCTCGTAGCGAACAAGCGGATTCTCAAGTCCACCGCTCACGTATGCCAACGTCGGGAGACCACCCGACACATGAGCGCCCGCGTTCGCAATGATGACCTGATCCGCATCCGTGTTTACAACTAGGTTCGCGTTGTGGGTAACGATGATGATTTGCCGACGGCGACGCGTCGCGACGAACCGTCCGACAAGTTCATCGAAGATCGACTTGGGGTCGAGGTTCTCTTCCGGCTGGTCAATAATAAGAGGCCGATCGTCGGACTTATCGACTGCCAAGTAGAGCAGCAACAGAACAATGCCGCGCGTACCTGGAGAGAGCTGCTCGATGTCGACACCGTCGTACTGCACCCCGTAGCTCACCGTGATGTGATCTGTACTGTTCAGCCATGCGGAAACCTCCTTGCCCCAGGCCCGGAAGCCCTTTATGTCTGAGCGAGGCGCCTTTGCTTGTGCGATGATGTGCTGGTCATGGTCGGATCGGAAGGTGTTCATCGCCTCCGCGACTGCAGCGCTCGCGCCGTTCTCCCAAGCCGCCAGCAACGTGTCCCTCGCGACACGGAGCAATTCGCCATGTCCGCGGAACTCTCCAGTTCGAAGGTCGAGTAGGGTTTCGCCGCGCGAAGCCCAGGCTTCAAGGTCGACGAGGCGTCGCACGCTGAAGCTCAGCTTGCCGAGCGTGCCAAGCTCCGTCTCAAGCATCTTTCTGAGCGGCGAGTACATCTCCGTTAGCTGGGCCTGCTCGGAGGCAAAACCGTCGAATAGCGACGAGTACGCCTGCTTCCGCCTAAGTTGCAGCGCCTTCATCCGGTCGCTCGCGCCCGAAACATTCGCGATCTTCTTCTCCACCGCGGTGAGGAGGGACTCGTTCCGAGAAATTCGAGTATTTAGCGCCTCAAGTTGCTTCTGTTTCCCGCTGTCCAGACCAGTGAGCTGTCCCAAGCGCCAGGCCTCAGCTCGAAGCGCACTCAGCGTCTCTTTCGCCAGATCTGATTCGTCGCTGATAAACGAGGGGATATCGACCGGGGGTACGTCGGGACGCGCCGGCATCTCGCCGCTGAGCCCTGCGATCGCTCTCCTGACTGTGGCCAGCCTCGAGTCGACGATTGCAATGGGATCGCCAACGAACGCAAGCTGGAAGGTGTTCCATTCGTCCGCGCTGAGGCCCGCAGCTTCATGCGTGCGTCGGAGACCTGCGGTGACACTGGGCAGGCGACGGTCCTTTAGGTCAAGGGTCGCGGCGCGCAGTTCCCCTAGCGCCTGTTCGCGTCGACGAAGCCCATCGATCGTAGCCTGTCGGCTCGCGAGCTCCGCGTTGATTTGATCAAGCCTGTGCGACCGCTCCTCGCCTCCAACGATCACGAGTTTGCTGCGCGCACCCTTGTCTTCTGCCAAGACCTTCGCCAGCTGGGCTTGCTCGGCCTTGAAGGTGGGATGTTGGTCAAGGGCTGCACGCTCGGTATCGATCTCGTCGGAGAGTTCATCAATCTCCTGTTTCGCGTAATTGCGAAGTCCTCGCCCGTGACTCGCTCGAATATCGAGAAGCTCTCGGAAGGTCGACGCGCCGAGACGTTCCTCGTACGGATGAGCTTCGAAGATGACCCGCTCTATCTCGTCGAGCAGTTCATCCGTTATGCCCTCAGACGAGCAGAGCCGCTCGACGAATTGCTGCGACAAGTACTGCACTGCAGGCGTCGCATCCGGGTCCATCACTGGAGGAAGCTCCGCGCCGGTCGTGCGACCGTCGGCCCACGTCAGCTCGACGTCGGCACCCTTAACATGGCGCTTGGCACGTTGGAGGAAGGTCTTGTCGGTCGTATCGTCGCTCGCCGCTCCTGCGCCGGCCGCGATCAGATCGGCCAGGGCGGTCTTCCCCGAGCCGCGCGCGCCGATGATCGCAACCAGGCCGGGCGAAAGCGGGACGTTTCCGTTGCTGAACCACGGCGCGCCGCTCATTGAGATCGTCTCGATGACACGGTGCGGCAGCGCCCCGGACGGAGGCGTGTCTGCGACGATCGCCCGTTCCCGTGGCTCCAGGCATGCTTGACGGAGCGATTCGAAGGTCGCATCACCCTTGACCCACGAGTACCGGTTCTCAGCGGGCTTGCCGACCGCGGTCAGGCTATGAGCGTCGCTGCCATGGAGACACACTTTGACGCCATCGTACTTTTCGTTCAGCGTTTCAACCGAATCGGCCCCGTCGCCGATCCAGAACGTCCGCTGCTTTGGGGAGCTCGCGAAGATGACCCGCGCGACGCGTTCAATCTCTGTTCGGACGGCGGCGAGTGAAGCGCTCTCATCGCGAATACCGGCGGTGCCATCGGTAGAACTGCCAGCGACTGCGACAATGACGTGCTGTTGCGCCCACGCGCTCTCGGAGAAGGACTTTTTCAGGTTCTCCATCGTGACCTTGAAGAGATTCGCACCCGCGGTACGCGCCGCCCCCTGATCGACAATCTTTGCGTTGGACTTTTTCCCTAGGCGGGATAGATCCGCCGGGTTACATGCATATATCTCGCCGCCGAACTGGAAGCTGAGCGTATTCAGGAACCGCTTCGCCTCCTCGACGTGATCCGGGTCCTCCGGCGAGATGAGGAGATGAATGTTGACCGGGTTAGTCGCGGTAGCCGTCGGCAATCGCATTTCGACGTTCGCGAAAACGACCCCAACGTCGGGAAGGCGGCCATCCGCTTTGTATGCGACGACTTTCTCATAGTCGGAAATGTCGTAGTAGTCCGTAACGCCGAGCGCCTCAATACGAGGCTCGGATTGCTCAATGAGCTTCAGGTACTCATCCCAGTCGTCAGGACTGAAGTGATTGTTAAGCGCCGTCCCTGGCGCGTGGATGTGAGGATCCCAGCGCCGCCACACGGACCCGCGCGGATCTGCCGCGGAGGTCACAGTAGCTCGAGAATCTGTGCAGCCTGTCGCTTGCCGGCAGCGACGATGCTGGGCAGTTGCTCGAGTAGTGATTTAGCCATGCGGGTGGAGTCTCCTTCGCGCGTTGAAGCGCGGCACAACTGAATAGACGGGGTATCTCAGACGATACCGCTGCACCGGGCGCAGGCGGGGAGACAGCGCGGCACGGGGAGGCGCGCGAAGGCAAAGCCGCCGAATCGGGCCCCTAGGTCACACCACAGCAGACTCATGGTTCGTGGCTGGCGCCGTGCCCGACGAATCGACCGATCGGCAGCCGAGTCCGGCAGTTGCTCACAGAACCTCGCGGTTGGCCCGTTACCGCTCGGTTACTGGCGCGTGCACGATTGCAAACAAAAGAAGCCCCGAATCCCTGTATTGACGGGGATCCGGGGCTTCGAGTTGTGGCGGTACCGGTGGGATTTGAACCCACGGTGGAGTTGCCCCCACACATGTTTTCGAGACATGATCCTTCGGCCGCTCGGACACGGTACCGGGAAAGAGTTTACACGATCCCGGAGGCCCCCCGCGACACCGCAGGTCGGCTCACCCTCCACAGGCGGCTGGCTGCACGGTCTGTCCACACACCCAGCGTCCCCGCTGATCCGACGAGTCCCGCGGGCGTAGCGTCCTCGACATGAAGACGCGCACCCTCATCGCACTGATCTCCTCCGTCGGCGGCGGCCTCGTGGTCGCCGGTGGCGCCGCCATGGGCGCCCGGGCCGGGGTCAAGGGCCAGAAGGCGGCCTCACAACGGGTGGTCGAGATGCTGCCCATCCACGCGGACTGGTGGCGCGAACGACTCCACCACGAGGGGCAGATCACGTACCTGGCGATCGGCGACTCCGCGGCGCAGGGCGTCGGCGCGACGGTCCCGTCCCGCGGGTACGTCGGCCTGCTCGCTCGACGGGTCCGACACCGCTCACGCATGACGGTCCGGGTCGTCAACCTCAGCGTGTCCGGGGCCACGACGTGGGGTGCGAAGCGGGACCAGCTCCCGAAGCTGCAGCACTTCACCCCGGACGTCTGCACGGTGTCGATCGGCGCGAACGACATCGCCGACTTCCACCCGGACAAGTTCGAGCGCAACATCCGGGCGATCTACGGTGCCGTCCCGTCCCACGCGGTGGTGGCCGAGCTGCCGTGCATGTTCTCGCCGGACCGCGAGCGCAAGGTCGCAGTCGCGAACGAGATCATCCACCGCGTCGCCGACGAACTCGGCCTGACCGTCGCACCGCTGCACGCGATCACCAAGCGCGTGGGGATCCGTCGCACGTTCTTCAACACCTACGGCGACCTGTTCCACCCGAACGACCGCGGGTACGAGGTCTGGGCCAGCGCCTTCGAGCCGGCGATCGACGCCCGTGTGGACACCGTCGCCGCGATCCGGCACTACCTCTCCGCACGCGAAGCCGAGGAGCTCGGGCGTGAAGCCGGCGCCGTGGCGAACGCCCGCGCGGAGCAGGACACCGATGGAGCTGACGACCTCGACCACACCCGCCAGGCTGGCCCTGTCGAGCGCCTCCGGCAGCGGATGACGGGGTCGGTCCCCGCGCAGCAGGAGCCCGACGAACCGGCCGGCAGCGCTTCCGAACAGACTGACGCCGACGCCCCCGACGCCCCGTCGGAGCAGTCGGGTGATGTCGGCGGCCGGGCCTAACCTCGTCGCATGGCCCGCCCCCAGTCCACGTTCCGCTGCTCCGAGTGCGGGTGGACCACGATCAAGTGGGTCGGTCGCTGCGGTGAGTGCCAGTCGTGGGGAACGGTTGAGGACACCTCCGCCACCACCGCCAGTGCCCGCGGCACGAACGCCATCGCGGTCACCGGGACCCGCATCGCACAGCCGATCACCCAGGCCCGCGTCGGGTCCGTCCCCCGGTGGCAGACCGGCATCGGCGAGTTCGACCGCGTGCTCGGCGGCGGGATCGTCCCCGGCGCGGCCGTCCTGCTGAGCGGCGAGCCGGGCGTGGGCAAGTCGACGCTCCTGCTCGAGGTCGCCTCGCGTGCGGCGGCGATGGGCAAGCGCGTCCTCTACGTCAGCGCTGAGGAATCGGTCGACCAGGTCCGGCTCCGCGCCGAGCGCACCGGGGCGATGCACGACGACCTCTACCTGGCGAGCGAAGTCGACCTCGGCGTCATCCTCGGGCAGATCGACCAAGTACAACCCGACCTGCTCATCGCGGACTCGGTGCAGACGATCTCGTCGGCCTCGATCGACGGCATCGCGGGTGGCACCTCGCAGGTGCGCGAAGTCGCCTCGACGCTGATCCGCGAAGCCAAGCAGCGCAACCTGCCGGTGCTCATCGTCGGCCACGTCACCAAGGACGGCAGCATCGCGGGCCCCCGCCTGCTCGAGCACCTGGTCGACGTCGTCTGCCACTTCGAGGGCGACCGCCAGACCGCCCTCCGCTTCGTCCGGGCCCTGAAGAACCGCTTCGGCCCCACGGACGAGGTCGGCTGCTTCGACATGGCCGGCGACGGCATCCACGAGGTCCCCGACCCGAGCGGCCTGTTCATGTCCCGCAACGGTGCTCCCGTGTCGGGCACGTGCATCACGGTCGCGATGGAGGGCCGTCGTGCGCTCCCCGTCGAGATCCAGGCCCTCGTCGTCCCCAGTTCGGCGCCGCAGCCCCGCCGGGTCGTGAACGGGGTGGACTCGTCCCGCGTGGCGATGCTGCTCGCAGTCCTCGAACGCCGCGCTGGGATCAAGCTCTCGGACGCCGACGTGTACGTCTCCACCGTCGGCGGCATCAAGATCACCGAGCCCGGCGCCGACCTGGCCATCGTGCTCGCGCTCGCCAGTGCTGCGCGGGACCGCCCCTACCCGCACACCCTCGCGGCGATCGGCGAGATCAGCCTCGCCGGCGAGATCCGTCAGGCCACCGGAGCGAAGCAGCGTGCCAGCGAAGCCCGACGTCTGGGTTTCACGACCGTCCTCGGCGCGGACGCCGAACACCTGCGTGAAGCACTCCGCGTCGCGTTCTCGATGACGAAGTCCGTGCGCGAACGCGAGCTCGACGCCGCCTTCTGAACCACGGGAGCCCTGCGGACCGACCACCCGCATCGGTGACGAGCCCCGTCAGTCGTGCCGAGCCTCCAGGCCGTCAGCAGCGACACCGGGCGGCTGGCGGTCGTCCACGATGCCGAGCCGCGCCACCGCCGAGGCGAAGCCGCGGCGGTCTCGCGTCGCCCACACGCCGACGACGGCTGCCACGGCGAGCAGGAACGCCAGGACGTCCGAGAACGGCAGCGAACTCGCCGACAGCGCCGCCCACCCGCCGGAACCGAGCCCCCAGCGCACGAACCGCTGTCCGACGTTCGGCGAGGGCAGCGGACGGACCCGGGTGACGTGCTCCCCGAGGGTCCGTCCGGAGGCGAGCACGATGACGAGCTGCACAGCGGGTGCCACGAACGCGACCGCGGCGAGCAGGACCGCAGTCAGCTTGGAGCGGTCGTCGACGCCGAGGATCGTCAGGACGAGTGCGGTCCCCACGGTCAGCACCCCGGTCGTGAAGGTGATCGCGAGGACGTCGGCCAGCATCCCGAAGAACCGCCGCAGGGCGGTGACCCGACGCGGGGCGTCGGCATCTGAGCGGCGGTCCGAGCCGACGATCAGGGCGAGGAGTGGTGCGGCGAACGTGCCCAGCGCGGCGCCGGCGGTGTTCGCGATCAGGTCGTCGACGTCGAACAGCCGGTACGAGCACGGGTAGAGGAACCAGTCACCGGTCAGCTGCGTGAGCTCGATGACCAGCGAGACGACGACGCCGGCGGCGGCTCCGACGAGGAGTCCGCTGACCACCCGGTGCCGCAGGACCGCGTGCCGCACGAGCGCCCCGAGGGGGATGAAGAGCAGGACGTTGAAGGCAACCTGCACCGCGGCAGGGTTCGTGAGCAGGGAGCGGGGTCCCGAGACGCCGCCTTCGCGCTGGATGTCCCCGAGGAACGCGAAGGCCTGCAACTGCGGCGGACCCGACACACGACAGGCAGCAGCAGCACTCTCGGGCAGCGGCAGGAGCGTGTAGGTCACGAGCGCGAGGGCGTAGACCAGCGTGGCGAAGGCCAGCACGCTGCGACGGAACCCGAGGCGACCGTGCCGCCGGTACTCGTACGCGGCGAACGGGACCAGCGCCGCGACCGCGAGGAACGCGCCGACGACGAACGCGATGATCCCCGGTCGGATGGACTCCATGAAGCGACGCTAGCGATCCTGCGTCCTCGGTGTCCGCCGGTGCGACCAGGCGAGCACGACCGTCAGGCGCGCAATGCGGCCAGCAGGTCGGCGGGGTCCGACTGCATCGTGTTCGGGCCGGCGATGTCGAAGAAGACGCCCTCGAGTGAGTCGAGATGGGCGGCGAGGAACTCCTCGAGCCGCTCGGCGTCGTAGACCATGACCTGCCGGACCTTCTCGTCCGGGACCATCGCGGTGTAGGCGTCGGCCGACGAGAACAGCAGCAGGATGCGCTTCTCGGAGCCTTCCCGGCCGAAGACCCGCACCTGCATGTCCTTCTTGCCGGTGACGAGCCTGGGGACGATCACGATGTCGTTCCGCAGTGCGAACGCAACCGCGGCGACGTCCTGCTGTGCGAGGGCCTCCTCGAGCTGTTCGCTCCGGAAGCGCTGTTCCTTGTCTGCCATCACCACCAAGTTCACCAGATTTTGTTCGATCCCGGCGACTTCGTCTGGTCCTGGCGCTCCAGACGCGCTAGGTTGGTGGAACCGCTTCGGCGGCGCCCAACGTCTGGACGAGGTGCAATGCCCCTCAACCGGACTCACGGGTCACTGGCCTCCGGGTCTGACCCCGAACCCGTCCCGCCGGCACCTGCCCGCGTGGCGCATCACCCTCGTCGACATACGACGAGGCTCCGTCTGCGTGTCATACCGCGATGGAAAGCAAGAACAGTTAAGGAAACGCCATCATGGCAACTGGAACCGTCAAGTGGTTTAACAACGAAAAGGGCTTCGGGTTCATCGCCCCGGACGACCAGAGCGCCGACGTCTTCGCGCACTTCTCGGCGATCTCGGGCAGCGGCTACCGCGGCCTCGAGGAGAACCAGAAGGTGGAGTTCGAGATCACCGAGGGCCGCAAGGGCCCGCAGGCGGAGAACATCACCGTCATCGGCTGAACCCCTGAGGAACGCTGACCGTCATCCGGTCGGCTGACCTCGAACACGACCGCGGTCGGACTCGATCGATACTTCGTCATGACGAAGTTCGATCGGCCGGCCGCGATTGTGTTTTCATGCACAAAACTCTTGCAGCAGTCGCCGCCCTCGCCGCGGTCACCCTCACACTGACGGGCTGCGCGCAGCTCCACCAGCAGGTCGGCGACGCCTGGGCGGTCACCTACGAAGTCAGCGTTGACGCCCCGAACGCCAGTACCCTGAACGACGTCCGCTACCTCGGTGCCGAGCAGCGCGGCGACGCAGCGACCATGCGCACGATCGCGAAGGCCGCCACCCGCCCCGGCGCTGGCAACGGCGGTACGGCCACCTGGACCCACGAGTCCATCGTCCTCGCGAAGGACCCGGCCGCTGTCCGGGCGACGCCCCCGGCAGGCCGGAGCGCCACCTGCCGCATCCTGCTCGACGGCCAGAAGGTCATCGCCGAGGAGCACGGTTCCGCGGGCAAGCCGGTGCGGTGCCGCGTCCAGACCCCGGCGTTCGGGTAGCCCCACCCCCGCGCCCCGCGCCCATCCCTCAGTTGAGGATGAACTGCTTCGACGCCTTCGCCTGCAGCTCCCCCACCGCGACCTCCAGGTGGTAGCTGGCGCCCCCCGCGGTCACGGCCGGGCGTGCGGCGTCGCAGGTGTCCTTCGCGGACCGGGTGCGGTCCCACGCGATGGCTGGCGTGGTCAGCGTCTGCCCGGCCGTGATGGTGACGTCCTGGTTCGTCCCGCCGGTCTGGCAGTCCTTCGACGACCAGTACTGCTCCTGCCCGGAGCTGATCGTCAGGACCTGCTGGGCTGACCCGAGGTCCATGCTGCACGCGTTCGAGCCCGTGTTCTCGATCGACATCGCGATCTTCGGGTCCTCGGTCGGCCCGTAGGTGCTCTTGTCGAGGACCGGCGTCAGCGTGATCTGGTCGTCGGCGCACGCGGCACCGTCAGCAGCGGCGCTGGCGGACGGCGCAGGGGTCTCGGCAGCGCCGGCCCCAGACGAACCAGACCCGGAAGCACCAGACCCAGAACCCGCGTCCGACGAAGCGGCCGCGTCCGCGGACGACGAGGCAGACGCCGACGGACCAGCCGCCGGAGCCCCGGTCCCGCGCCCCACGACGATGAGCACGATGACGACCACCACGATCACGATCGCAGCGATGACCGCCAGACGACGGCGCCAGTAGACGACCGGCTTCTCGGGGCCGACGGGGTGACGGAGCGACGACATGCGCACAGGCTAGACAACCGCACGCACCCCACGGCGGAACCCCGCCGCGCACCGGGAGAACCCGTCAGAGGATCTTCAGCATGCGGGTGTTGCCGAGCGTGTTCGGCTTCACCCGGGCCAGGTCGAGGAACTCCGCGACGCCCTCGTCCGACGACCGCACGAGCTCGGCGTACACATCGGGGTCGACGACCTGCTCCCCGATCTCGAGGTACCCGTGCTTCGCGAAGAACTCGACCTCGAACGTCAGGCAGAAGATGCGTGCGACGCCCAGCTCGCGCGCGTCGTGCTCGAGCGCCTCGAGCATCCGGTGCCCCACGCGCTTGTGGATCCAGTCCCCGTCGAGGGCGAGCGTCCGGACCTCGGCGATGTCGTCCCAGAACACGGCGAGAGCGCCACACCCGATGGGCGTCCCGTCGGGGGCCTCGGCGATCCGGAACTGCTGGATCGAGCCGTACAGGGCGACGTTCTCCTTGCCGAGCAGGATCCGGCGGTCCACGTAGGGGGCGATGAGCCGCTGGATGTGCGGCACGTCCGACGCGAGCGCGGGCCGCACCAGGATGCCGTGGTCGTCTCGCTCGTCGAACGCGTGCTTCCCGTGGTGAGTCATCCACACCACCCTACGGCGGGGCGGCAGGCCGGGCGGACAGCAACGAGGCCCCTCCGACCAGCCCGCGGGTGCGCCCGGGGGACAGCGTCGAGGCCCGCGTCCAGGGCATCGGCCTACGTTCGGCAGGGCAAGACGACGAGACAAGAAGCTCAAGGAGTTCCAATGCCCCAGATCATCGAGACCGTCGACGTCAACGTCCCCGTTCGCGCCGCCTACGACCAGTGGACTCGCTTCGAGGAGTTCCCCACCTTCCTCGACGAGGTGGAGAAGATCGTCCAGGTCGACGACACCACCACCGACTGGACCGTCAAGGTCGCGGGCCAGGAGCGTCAGTTCCGCGCGGTCATCACCGAGCAGCACCCGGACGAGCGTGTCGCCTGGACCGTGAAGGACGGCGAGACCGACCACGCCGGCGTCGTCACGTTCCACAAGCTGGGTGACGCCGAGACCCGTGTCACCGTGCAGATCGACTGGCAGCCCTCGGGCATCCTCGAGAAGCTCGGCTCCGCGGTCGGCGTCGGCGGCCACGCCGTCAAGAAGGACCTGCAGAACTACAAGGAGCGCGTCGAAGCGGCCCCCACGGCCGACGGCTGGCGCGGCGACGTCCAGGCCTGATCAGGCCGGCTCACGTCGCATGACGTGAGCGCAGACAGACGGGAGGCCCGGTGCCAGCTGGCACCGGGCCTCCCGTCTGTCTGATGTGACTCCTAGGACTCGATCTCGCCCTGGGGCGCGTCGGTGCCGGCCTCGACGGCCGCCGCACCGGCGAGGACCTCTTCGCGGCCCGGCTGACGCCCGGTCTCGAATTCGAACTTGCCCTCGCGGAAGTCGACCTTCACGTGGTCACCAGCGGTGAGCTCACCCTGCAGGATGTGCTCGGACAGCTGGTCCTCGACCTCGTGCTGCATGGCGCGACGCAGGGGGCGAGCACCGAGGGCGGGGTCGAACCCGACCTTGATGAGCTGCTCCTTGGCGGGGACCGTCAGCTCGACGGTCATGTCGCGGTCCAGCATGCGGTCCGACAGGCGCTTCACGAACAGGTCCACGATCTGCAGCAGCTCGGGCTGCGACAGCTGCGGGAACACGATCGTGTCGTCGACGCGGTTCAGGAACTCCGGCTTGAAGTGCTTCTTCAGCTCCTCGTTCACCTTCGAGCGCATGCGGTCGTAGCCGACGCCCGAGTCACCCTCGACCTGGAAGCCCACCGGGCCACCGGCGATGCCCTGCGAACCGAGGTTCGTGGTCATGATGATGACGGTGTTCTTGAAGTCGACCACGCGGCCCTGACCATCGGTCAGACGACCCTCTTCGAGGACCTGCAGCAGCGAGTTGAAGATGTCCGGGTGGGCCTTCTCGATCTCGTCGAAGAGGACCACGGAGAACGGCTTGCGGCGCACCTTCTCGGTGAGCTGGCCGCCCTCCTCGAACCCGACGAACCCGGGAGGGGCACCGAACAGGCGCGAGACGGTGTGCTTCTCGCCGAACTCCGACATGTCGAGGGAGATCAGTGCGCCCTCGTCGTCGAACAGGAACTCCGCGAGCGCCTTGGCGAGCTCGGTCTTGCCGACGCCCGTGGGGCCGGCGAAGATGAACGAGCCCGAGGGGCGGTTCGGGTCCTTGAGGCCGGCACGCGTGCGCCGGATGGTCTTGGACAGGGCCGAGATGGCCTCCTCCTGACCGATGACGCGCTGGTGCAGGGCCTTCTCCATGAAGACGAGACGCGAGGTCTCCTCTTCCGTGAGCTTGAACACCGGGATGCCCGTGGCCTGCGCCAGGACCTCGGCGATGATGCCCTCGTCGACGGTGCCGGATGCGGCCACGTCACCGGCGCGCCACTGCTTCTCGAGGCGGAGACGCTCGCCGAGGAGCTTCTTCTCCTCGTCACGGAGCGATGCGGCCTTCTCGAAGTCCTGCTCCTCGATGGCGGCTTCCTTCGACCCGCGGACCGTCGAGATCTTCTCGTCGAACTCGCGGAGCTCCGGGGGCGCCGACAGGATCGACAGACGCAGGCGGGCGCCGGCCTCGTCGATCAGGTCGATGGCCTTGTCGGGCAGGAAGCGGTCCTGCACGTAGCGGTCCGCCAGGTTCGCCGCGGAGACGATCGCCCCGTCGGTGATGGACACCTTGTGGAACGCCTCGTACTTGTCGCGGAGGCCCTTGAGGATGTTGATCGTGTGGGGCAGCGACGGCTCGTTGACCTGCACGGACTGGAAGCGACGCTCGAGTGCTGCGTCCTTCTCGAAGTGCTTGCGGTACTCGTCGAGCGTGGTGGCACCGATGGTCTGGAGCTCGCCACGAGCGAGGAGCGGCTTGAGGATCGACGCCGCGTCGATCGCGCCCTCGGCTGCACCGGCACCGACGAGCGTGTGGATCTCGTCGATGAAGACGATGATGTCGCCGCGGGTGCGGATCTCCTTCGTGACCTTCTTCAGGCGCTCCTCGAAGTCACCGCGGTAGCGGGACCCGGCGATGAGCGAACCGAGGTCGAGCGAGTAGAGCTGCTTGTCCTTCAGCGTCTCGGGCACGTCGCCCTTGACGATCGCCTGGGCGAGGCCCTCGACGACGGCGGTCTTGCCGACGCCGGGCTCACCGATCAGGACGGGGTTGTTCTTGGAGCGGCGGGAGAGGATCTGCATGACCCGCTCCATCTCCTTCTCGCGCCCGATGACGGGGTCGAGCTTGCCGTCGCGCGCGGCCTGGGTGAGGTTCCGACCGAACTGGTCGAGGACCTGCGAACCCTGCTGGGCGTTCTGCTGCTGCTCGCCGCCGACGGCGACCGCTTCCTTGCCCTGGTAGCCGGACAGGAGCTGGATGACCTGCTGGCGCACCCGGTTCAGGTCGGCGCCGAGCTTCACGAGGACCTGGGCTGCGACACCCTCGCCCTCGCGGATCAGGCCGAGCAGGATGTGCTCCGTGCCGATGTAGTTGTGGCCGAGCTGCAGCGCCTCGCGCAGGGACAGCTCGAGCACCTTCTTGGCGCGCGGCGTGAACGGGATGTGCCCGGTCGGCTGCTGCTGGCCCTGGCCGATGATGTCCTGGACCTGCTCACGGACGGCATCGAGCGAGATGCCGAGCGACTCGAGCGCCTTGGCAGCGACACCCTCGCCCTCGTGGATCAGGCCGAGGAGGATGTGCTCGGTCCCGATGTAGTTGTGGTTGAGCATCTTCGCTTCTTCTTGAGCGAGGACGACAACACGACGGGCCCGGTCGGTGAATCTCTCGAACATGTGCTCTCCCTTGGCCCCTGCGATCGGAGCCGACAGCTGTGCCGGTCTCGTGTGAGTCCGGCCAAGTACTTCGAGAGTAACCAGCGCTCCGCCCCGGGGCTGCCCCTGTTCGCCGTGGGCGTGACCTGGGTTGGCTGGGTGCGTTCAGCGGTGACGGACCGACTGTCGGACGTCAGGAACGGCGCGCTGCCCGTCGGATCGCACGGCGGAAGCGACGGGGTTCGACCCCGAGACGCTCGAGCACGTCGTTGGCGGCGCCCATCAGCGGGTCGTCGATGCCGTCGAGCACGGCGAGGACCACGTGGTGCGGCCGGACCCGCTCGTCCGGACCGGCGATCTGCGCCGCCCGCGCCAGCACCCGCGCACCGGCCGGCGTGCACACGATCCGGTCCGGCTCGGAGGGGTAGGGGACGGAGCCCGCGCCGACGAAGACCCGGATGGACTCCCGCACCCGCGCCGGCGTGACCCCGTGTGCGTCGAGCACCGAGGCCAGCCGCGGGATGCCGGCGCACAGGACGACCGCCGCGACGAGGAGGTGCTCCGCGTCGACGAAGCCGAAGCCCGAGTCCTGCGACTCGTGTTCGGCGAGGAGCACGATCTCGCGGCCGTGGCGGAGGGTGGGCACGGCGACGGAGAGCGCAGCAGTCTGCATCCATACAGAATATCGCGTTTCGTGTGTGTATGGAAGCCGTTCAGCTCGAGTCCACCGCTCGGTGCAGGTCCGCCCGGTAGCATCCGGCCATGGAGCAGCCCGTCGTCGGCCTCGTCGTCCACCCGACCAAGAACGTGCAGGAGTCCGTCACGACCCTGCGGCGCTGGAACTCCTCCGGCCTCGGGCGCCTGGTCGCCCGACGCATCGACGCCGCCCGGATCGGCGACACGATCGAGGTGGTCGAGGACGACGACTTCACCGCCACCGTCGACCTCGTCGTGGCCCTGGGCGGCGACGGCACCATGCTCGGCGCCATGCGGCTCGTGGCGAAGCGGCCCGTGCCCGTGCTCGGCGTCAACTACGGCAACGTCGGTTTCCTCGTGGAGATCGAGCCGCCCGAGCTCGAGGCGGCCCTGGAGCGGCTGTCCGCCGGCGAGTACCAGCTCGAACCGCACCACGCCCTCGAAGCCCGGCTGGCCTGGAGCGGCGCCCGGACGGACTACCTGGCGTTCAACGACCTGACGATCGTGCGACGCCCGGGCTCCGGGCAGGTCTCGGCCGACCTCAGCGTGGGCGGCCTCGGCTACGGGTACTACCGAGCCGACGCCATCGTCGCGGCGACGCCCGCCGGGTCGACGGCCTACAACTACGCAGCGGGTGGGCCGGTGCTCTCCCCCGCGCTCTCCGGGTCCGTCGTGACCCCGGTCGCCCCGATGGCGGGCATCGACCGCGCCGTGGTCCTGGCAGCGCGGGAGCGCTACCGCTTCGACATCGCCGAGGGCACCAGGAGCGCGGCGCTCGAGGTCGACGGGCTCGTCGTGGGCGAGGTGGCCACCGGTGCCCAGATCGACATGCGCCTGCGGAAGGACGCCGGCAGCGTGGTGCGGCTCGACGCCGAGCGACACGGGCGGACCGGCCGGGTGAAGCTCAGCCTGCTCGACCTCCCCGTCCGCCCGGACCAGCTCGTGGAGCTCATCCCGAGCGACCTGCGCCAGAAGCTCCGGCGCGAGGTCGAGGACTGACGCCCGCCGCGACTCAGACGAGCAGGCGTGCCCGGAGCGCGTCGATGCCGTCGTCGGGCAGGCCGTGCGCCCACAGGTACCCGGCGGCTGAGCCCCACTGGTCGACCACGTGCTCGATCGCTGCGTCCAGGGCCGCACGTGGCGACCGGGTCGCGAGCGCCAGCACCGCGTCGTCGTCGACGGTCATGCCGCTCGCCCGGACCTGTTCGGCCATCGCGAGCGCCGCTGGACCGAACGACGTCGGCAGGAGCTGCTCGGTCAGGGCGTAGTCGTCGAGCACGGCGTCCCGACCGACCCCGACCACGAGCAGGACCAGCGCGACCAGCACTCCTGTCCGGTCCTTGCCGGCGGAGCAGTGGACGAGCACCCCGCCGGTGTCCGGCTGCTCGAGGAGGACCTGCACGGCCGTGACGATGCCCGTGCCCTCGTCGTCGAGCAGGCCGAGGTAGAGGTCACCGAGTGTGGGGACGGACGCCATCGACGACAGCGCCCCGGTGAGCAGCGGGACCGCCGTGCACCGAGCAGCCGACCCGATCAGGGCGTCGGGCGCAGCGGAGCGTTCCACGATCGTCCGGAGATCGACGACCCGCACGACACCGAGGCGGTCCAGCTCCGCGCGACCCCGACTGGTCAGGCCGGCGAGGCTGCCCGAGCGCAGGAACCGTCCGGGTGCGATGGCCCGTCCGTCGACGGTCGACAGTCCGCCGAGGTCGCGGAGGTTGAAGGTGCCGTCGACGTCATGCACCCGTTCGGTGCTCGTCGGGGCGACGGATGGTGATGCAGCAGACACGGGGACTCCTCGGGACGATGCAGAACACCGTACATCACATGCTGGCTGCACTGGCCGTGGAGGCCGGACACACGAGAGGCCCGCCCGAGCATCGCTCGGACGGGCCGTTCCCGTCACCCCACCGGATCGCCTTCCCACGGAACGACCCGGTTCCCCCCGACCGGCACCGTTCGTGGCACCGGCCGAAGTCCTTGCCCGACCTACTCGGTCAGGTACAGCTGCATGTCCTGCGAGACCGCCTTGGCGAACAGGCGGAGCTTGGCGCGGGACTCCACACGGCTGACCGCCTGGCGGGTCGTGTGCACGATCTTCGAGATCTCGTCGAGCGTCATCGGCTTGTCGTCGTCGAGGCCGTAGCGCATGCGGATCACGTTCGCCTCGTCGCTCGGCAGCTCGGCGACGATCGAGCGGATGTCGCGGTGCAGGAGCGTCGTCTCGGTGAGCTCGTTCGGGGACGCAGCGTCCTCGTCCTCGATGAAGTCGCCCAGCTCGCTGTCGTCCGAGTCACCGACGACGGTGTGGATCGAGACCGGCTCGTGCGAGCGGCCCTTGAGGTCGACGAGTTCCTCGACGCTCATGCTCAGCTCGGCGGCGACCTCGTCGGGCATCGGCGCGCGGCCGAGGTCGACGGTGAGGTCACGCTCGGTGCGCGAGATCTTGTTGATCAGCTCGACGGTGTGGACCGGGATGCGGATCGTGCGGGCCTTGTCAGCGAGGCCGCGGGAGATCGCCTGACGGATCCACCAGGTGGCGTACGTGGAGAACTTGTAGCCCTGCGTGAAGTCGAACTTCTCGACCGCGCGGACGAGCCCGAGGTTGCCCTCCTGGATGACGTCCATGAACGGCAGGCCGCGCTGGGAGTAGCGCTTCGCGATGCTGACGACGAGGCGGAGGTTCGAGGTGATCATCCGCTCCTTGGCGCGCTCACCGTCGCGGACGAGCCACTTGAGCTCACGCTGCAGCGCCTTGGGCAGGTTCTGCTCGGTCGCGAGCTTCTCACCGGCGAACAGGCCGACCTCGATGCGGCGGGCGATGTCGGCTTCTTCCTCGGCAGTGAGGAGTGCCAGACGCCCGATGTGGCGCAGGTAGTCACCGACCTGGTCGACGGATGCGCCACGGACACCGGCGAGCTGCTCGTCTGCCTCGACCTCGGGTGCGGCGTCGAGCGTCGTGCTCTCGACCTTGGCGGAGTCGGTCTTGGCGGTTGCCTTCTTGGTGCGGCGTGAGGTGGTGCTCGGCGTTGCCGTTGCGATCGTCATGTGACTCTCCCTGCATTCGACGGTGTTGGCCCTCGTCGGGTGAGACCGAGTAAAGCGGTCCGGAGGTGTACCCCACAAACCCGTCGGATCGATTCCCAGGGTTCTCCGTGCTTCACCATCGGTACCCCATGGGGAGGGGTACACGATGCCGACAGCATTTCGCCTCGACTTCCGCGGAAGTGCGCGGATCAGGCCGTGTTTCCGCCGATGTCGGCATGTGTCGGGCGCGTTTCGGCGGGTGTACCCCGGGGCACAGCGCTTCCCGGACAACGAAAAGGGGTACGTCGGTCCGGATCGATGCGATCCGGCCGCCGTACCCCGAAGAGCAGGTGCGTGAGGGTCACCAGGACGGCTCGAGCCACCCCGCTCGGCGCTTCGACACCTCGAGGTCGGCGTCACGGTCGTACTCGTCGTACTCGCTCTCGATGTCGCCGACGAGGCTGCGAGAACGGAACATCTGCATGATGGACATGCGGATGATGCTCACACCGGCCGGCAACGGCCGCGTGAACGCCGGACGGCCGGGACGTGTCGGACTACTCCGAGGGCGTCGACGTGGGCGCAGCGGTGCCGTGGACGCGCTCGAAGCGGGCGCGCTCCTCGGCCTCGACCCTGGCGTACGCGGACCGTTCGTTGCGGTCCGCCCGCATGATCGCGCGCATGACGAACCAGAACACGAGGCCGACCACGACGGTCGGCGTCAGCGCGAAGATGATCCCGGTCACGACTCCATGCGGCACGCGGTCATCGTACCTCGCCCTGTCGGGAGGCTCGGTGTGCGTCGGACGCGCACCGAGCCTCCTGGCTGGCTCACTTGACGAGCGGGAACAGGATCGTCTCGCGGATGCCGAGACCGGTGATCGCCATGAGCAGGCGGTCGACGCCCATGCCCATGCCGCCGGACGGCGGCATGGCGTGCTCGAGGGCCCGCAGGAACTCCTCGTCGACGCGCATCGCCTCGGGGTCGCCGCCCGCGGCGAGCTTCGCCTGCTCGACGAAGCGCTCACGCTGGACGACGGGGTCGACGAGCTCCGAGTAGGCCGTCGCGAGCTCGAACCCGCGGATGTACAGGTCCCACTTCTCGACGATGCCCGGGCGGGTGCGGTGCTCGCGCGTCAGCGGTGACGTGTCGACCGGGAAGTTCATCACGAACGTCGGGCGGTCGAGCGAGTCGATGACGAAGTGCTCCCAGAGCTCCTCGACGTACTTGCCGTGCGTGGCGTGGGCGACCTCGACGCCCTCGGCGGCCGCGAGCTCCTGGAGCTCGGCGAGCGGGGTCTCCGGCGTGATCGTGCGCCCGGCGGCCTCGGACAGGGAGCCGTACATGTCGATGCGGGGCCACTCGCCACCGAGGTCGTACGCGGTGCCGTCGGGCAGCGTGACCTCGAGCGACCCGCCGGTGACCGCGCGGGTCGCGTTCTGCACGAGCTCCTGGGTGAGGTCGGCCATCTGCTCGTAGTTGCCGTACGCCTGGTAGGCCTCGACCATCGCGAACTCGGGCGAGTGCGACGAGTCGGCGCCCTCGTTCCTGAAGTTGCGGTTGATCTCGAACACGCGGTCGATCCCGCCGACGACGGCCCGCTTCAGGAAGAGCTCCGGCGCGATGCGCAGGTAGAGCTCGGTGTCGAAGGCGTTCGAGTGCGTGACGAAGGGCCGGGCCGAGGCACCACCGTGCTGGGTCTGCAGCATCGGGGTCTCGACCTCGAGGTACTCGTGGCCGGTGAACGTCTGGCGGAGCGACGCCATCACGGCGGCACGGGCACGGACGGTCGCGCGGGCCTGGTCGCGCACGATGAGGTCGAGGTACCGCTGACGGACCCGGGTCTCCTCGTTGAGCTCGTTGTGCAGGTTCGGCAGCGGCAGGATCGCCTTCGCCGCGATCGCCCAGTCGTCGACCATGATGCTCAGCTCGCCACGACGCGACGAGATCACGCGACCGTGCACGAACACGTGGTCGCCGAGGTCGACGTACTCCTTCCACCGCGCCAGGGATTCCTCGCCCACCTCGGCCAGGGACACCATCGCCTGGATGCGCTGGCCGTCGCCCGACTGCAGGGACGCGAAGCAGAGCTTGCCGGTGTTCCGCGAGAACACGATGCGGCCGGCGATCCCGACGACGTCCTGGGTCTCCTCGCCGGTCTCGAGGTGCGCGTACTGCGCCCGGACCGCGGGGATCGTCGTGGTGATCGGGAGCTCGGCGGGGTAGGCCTCGATCCCGGCCTCGAGCAGCCGCGCGCGCTTGTCGAGCCGGACCTGACGCTGCTCGTTCGTCTCCTGTTCGGCCAGGGCGGCGGCGTCGGCGATCGCGGTGTCGGTGGTGGCGGACTCGTCGGTCATGGGGTGCGGCTCCGGAGGTCGTGGGGGATCGCGTCGATGCTACCGGCCAGCGCCCCGCCGCCCGTCACCCGCGGGACGGCGTCCCGCCCGCGGCGAAGGCCCCTGCGGGCGCGCGGCCCTGCGCCCGCAGCACGAGCAGGGTCACCGACGACCCGGCGTACGCCGCCGCGACGAGGAGCATCACGACGGTGCCGGCAACGTCGAACCCGCTCGAGACACTCGGCCGCGCGAGCAGTCCGTCGGCGACGAAGTACGCGGCCAGCAGGAACCCGGCGAACGGCCTCGCGGTCATCCGCCACCACGCACGCGGCGGCGCGACGGGTTCGTCGTCCCCGCGGAACACCCGCACGCCGATGCCGACCATCAGGACGAACCCGATCGCGGCGACCAAGGGCACGACGACGTCCGGGAGCCCGAACGCGAAGAGCAGCAGCGTGAGCAGGATCCCGATGACGCTCGCCGCCACGACGTACCCGACCTTGGCCTGGGCCGTGGTGATGCGGAACGGGCCGTCCGTCACAGCGCCGACTGCCCGTCCGCGGCCGCCAGCGCGTTGTCGACCGCCGAGCGCACGAGCGCCCCGAGGACCCGGCCAGGACGCTCCACCCCGATCGAGGACAGCGTGCCGGCGGACTGGTCCACGATGGCCGTCGAGAAGCTCACGGCGGCGCGCACGGCATCGGCGTACGCGGGCCGGTCCTGCTCGGCGACGACGAAGGGCTCTGCCCCCATCTCGACGACGAGCGCCTGGGCGATGGGGAGCACGGGGCCGGGTGCGGTCACGGCGCAGTAGGCATCGCGCAACCGCGACAGGTCGACGCTGGTCCCGGTGAACGCCATCGCCGGGTGGATCGCGAGCGGGATCGCCCCGGCGGCCATCGCGGGCGCCAGGACGCCGACGCCGTGGTCAGGACTGGTGTGCACGACGAGCTGCCCCGGCTGCCAGATGCCGGCGTCCGCCAGACCCTGCACGAGCTCCGCGAGCTGGTCGTCCGGCACCGCGAGCAGCACGAGTTCACTGCGCTCCACCAGCTCCGGGGTCGCGAGGACGGGGACGCCGGGCAGCAGGGCCTCGGCACGGTCGACGCTCGACGCCGAGACCGCGGTGATGCCGACGACCGCGTGCTCCGCGTTCGCCAGCGCCGCCCCGAGGACCGGACCGACCCGTCCGGCGCCGACGACGCCCACGCCCAGCCGTCCCGCCCTCATCGGACGGCTCCCGTCCCGGGGACGTCCTGCCAGCCGGGAGGCACGTCAAGCGCCGAGCGGGCCGCCTGCGGGACCGCAGGGTGCGGGTCGGGGGTGGTGCGAGCCTCCTGGCCGTCGGCTGCTGCTGGTCCACGGGACCGCCAGCGGTGGGAGGTGTCGGTGGCCGCTGCCTCGACGGCGCGCTCCGCGGTGCCGGACCACAGGCGCTGGGCGTCCCTGGCGTCGAGCGCCCCGACGCGCGCGGCGACCGGACCGGAGACGGTGTGGACGTGCACCGAGGCCAGGCGGAGCAGCCGCTCCAGCGGTCCCTGCTCGACGCGCACGCTCTGCACGCGGGGCAGCGGGACGACGACGAGCGACCGCCAGACGGCCCCGAGGCGGACGAGCACGGCGCCCTCGACGAAGCGGTAGCCGTTGCGGCGTGCGGAGAGCGGGCGGAGCCAGCGGCCCCGACGCGGCGAGTGCACGAAGCCACCGGCGTCCCCGGTGGTGGTGAGGCTGTCGTCGACCACGCTGACGGCTTCGGCGGAGCCCTCGCGGAGGCGGTCCTTCGAGGCCTCGGGCCCGACGACCGCGGATCCGACCAGTGCCGGCAGGATGATCTCGAGCACCTGTCGGACGTCGGCCGCGGTCCCCACGGGGAGGACGATGGACGACACCTGCTGGTTGCTCGACGCCCCGTTGCCGGCGTTGGTCGCACGGTTGATGCGGACGTCCCACCAGCCGAACGGACGCCAGAGCAGGGGCTGCGCGACGCTGACCGCGTGGATGCGGCCGGGCGGCAGGGTCTCGTTCGTCGTCGAGACCAGGCCGAAGCCGATCCGGATGCCGTCGCGGGTGTCGGCGATGGTGTACTGCAGCGACTTCGAGAACTTGCGGACGTAGTACCCGCCACTGCCGATGACGGCGGGGAACAGCGTGACGAGCAGGAAGTACTCCCCCGTCAGCGCGATGCTGACGATGATCGCGGCGACCAGCGCCAGGATCACCACGGTCGTGCCGGAGAGCAGCATCGAGGCGATGAGGCGCCCGGGCTTGACCTTCACGATGCGGGTGGCGTGCACCGCGTCGGCGTCGAGCTCGGGCGACAGGAACTCGTACACGCGGTCGGAGACGACCCCGTCCGAGCTGTACTGACGGCCGGGTGTCGCTTCCTCGGGCTCGTCGCGGGCGCCGGAGGCGAGCACCAGGATGCGCTGCCGCAGGTCGTCGGAGGCCTTCGCCCCGAGGTACGCGAGCTGCACGTTGGCGTCGTTGCCGGCCTGCGCGATCTCGAGCTTCGCCGTGCCGAACAGCCGCGGGATCAGCGGGCGGGTGATGTTGATGCCCTGGATCCGGTCGAGCCGGGCCTTGCGGTGGTTGCGGAACATCACGCCGGAGCGCACCTCGACGATCTCGCCGGTGACGCGGAACTCGTGCATGCGCCAGGACAGGTAGAACAGACCGATCAGCACGACCAGGAACACCGCGATCCCGAGCAGCACCCAGCCGAACGCCCCGTGCTCCCAGACGTAGCGGACGGGGTCGCCCTGCTCGCGTGACCCGCCGCCCGGGATGAAGGTCTCGAAGAGGGTGTCGCGGAGGTTGTTCACGACGATGCCGAGCACGACGACGAGGAAGATCCCGCCGCGCAGCAGCGGTGTGAGGGGGTGCAGTCGATGCCACTCCCCGTCGGTCAGGGGCGCGGCGGCCGCGGCGTTCCCCCGGCGGTTCGGGGCGGGCGGTGCGGGCGGCGGCGGCCCGGGTCGGAAGGTCACGTCGGCCCCTACAGCCCGGCGCGACGGGACTCGGCGAGCTCGACGAGTCGGTCGCGGAGCTCGTCCGCGCGGTCGGCGGGGATGCCCGGGATCCGCACGTTCGTCGACGCCGCAGCGGTCACGAACTTCAGCTCGCTCATGCCGAGCACCCGGTCGAGCGGTCCGCGGTTCACGTCGACGAGCTGCAGGCGGCCGTACGGCACCGCGGTGAAGCGCTGCCACATCAGGCCCTTGCGGAGCACGAAGTCGTCGTCACGGAGGGCGTACCCGATCGCACGGACCCGACGCGGCGTGAGCACGGCCGTGACCAGCGTGATGATCCCGATCGCGACGCCGATCAGCGTCCACACGAGGCCGGCCGTCTCGCCCGGTCCACCGCTCACGACCCCGATGAGCACGCAGCCGACGGTGACGACGACCCCAGCCAGCACGGTCGTGATGAGCTCGGTCCAGACGAGCTTCGAGGACACCCGGGTCCAGTCCACACCGGTCAGGCCGAGGCCGGGCTCGTCGAGTCGTTCGCGCGGCATCGCGGCCTCCTGTGGTGTGGCGTGGGTCGGCCGTCGCGCGGTGGTCGAACGGCAGTCGGTCAGTGCACCGCCGTGCCGCCGCGCGGGTCGTCGTGGTCGTCGTCGTCCGGGGGGACGACGCACATCCGTTCGGCGACGAGGGCGCACACGGTGAGCACGATCCCGCCACCGACGGCCACGGCGTTCGGCAGGGTCGAGCCTAGCGAAGGCAGGACCGAGCGGGTCAGGAGGTACACGACCAGTCCGAGCGCCAGCGCGCCGAAGAAGGCACCGCAGATGCTCGAGGCCTTCGCGAGCACCACCACGCGGGTCGCGTAGTGCGGGTCGACACGGCGCTCGGCCCGCCCGCGGACCTGGCGCCGGATCGGCAGCGCCATGACCACCAGCGCGATGCCGATGAACGCGAGCGTCAGGCCGAGCGGGGCGGAGAGGATGAGCGTCGGGACCTGGCGCGAGGCGAGCGCGGCGTCGAGGGCGAAGCCGGCCACGGCCGCGACGACCGCGACGCTGACGAGGGTGGAGGCGCGGGTCGGCTTCACGAGACCGCTCCGGGTGGCGTCGCAGCGGTCGCGTCGGCCACGTCCGTCGCGACGGTCGCGTCGGTCGGACGGGAGGCTCGGGTCGGCTCGTCGAAGAGGCGCGGCTCGTCGACGCGCTCGGTGTCGTCGCCGACCGCGGCGAGCAGGTCCGCCACCGGCCCGGCACCGGGCAGCACGGCCGATGGGTCGGCGTCGTGCCACGGCGCGAGCACGAACGCGCGCTCGTGTGCGCGGGGGTGCGGCACGGTCAGGGTCGCGGTGTCGACGAGGACGTCCGTGCCGTCGTCGTCCTGCAGCGCGACGACGTCGAGGTCGAGCGTGCGGTCGCCCCACCGGACCTCGCGGGTGCGGCCGTGGGCGTCCTCGATGGCGTGCAGGGCGTCGAGGAGCTCCTGCGGCCCCAGGTCGGTGTCCACGACGACGACGGCGTTGCGGTACCGGGGCTTCGCCGTGTCCGGGCCGTCGAGGGTCACGGCGACGGACTCGACCTCGTGGCTGGACGCCACCGGTCGGACGCCGGGGACCGCGGCGACGGCGGCCGCTGCGGCGCGGAGCGTGCTGCCCCGGTCGCCGAGGTTGGCGCCGAGGGCGATGACGGCACGACTCACGCGCGGGCTCCGGACCCGGCTGCGCCGGAGTGCACTGCGGCATCGTGCTCGACGGTCCGCTCGCGGCGGATCGTGATCGACACGTCGGTGAACGGCACGGTGATCGGTGCCTGCGGCTTGTGGACGGTGACCTCCGTCGCCAGGGCGGCGCGGTGGGTGAGCACGGCGGCGGCGATCCGCTCGGCGAGGGTCTCGATGAGGTCGACCGGGTCGCGCTCGATCTCGGCGACGACCTGCTCGGCGAGGACCCCGTAGTGCACGGTGCGGTCGAGGTCGTCGGTGCCGGCGGCGGCCCGGGCGTCGACCTCGACCGCGACGTCGACGACGAACTCCTGGCCGTCGGCGCGCTCGTGGTCGAACACGCCGTGGTTGCCACGGGCACGGACCCCGGTGAGGCGGATGGTGTCGTTCACGATCGAGCTGCCCTCCAGGCTTCCCACACGTCCAGGACGGCGCGGGTCGGTGCGGGGTCGTGCACACGCACGCCCCAGGCGCCTCGTTCGGCGGCCAACAGGCTGATGGCCGCCGTGGCGAGGTCACGGTCCTTCGGCGGAGCACCCTCGGCGCTGCCGACGCCCTCGAGGAAGCGCTTCCGCGAGGCGGCGACGAGCACGGGCAGCCCGATCGAGGCGAAGCGCTCGTACCCGGCGAGGATCTCCCAGTTCTGCGCGCCCTGCTTGGCGAAGCCGAGGCCCGGGTCGATGACGACCTGCTCCTGACGGACGCCGAGCACGATGAGCTCGGCGACGCGCATCTCGACCTCGCGACGGACCTCGTCCACCGCGTGCGCGTAGACGGCGTCGCGGTACATCCGGTCGCTGTGGCCGCGCCAGTGCATCACCACGAACCCGGTGCCCGTCGCGGCGACCACGCGGGCCATGTCCGGGTCGGCGAGGCCGCCGGAGACGTCGTTCACGATCACGGCGCCGAGCTCGACCGCACGTTCGGCGGTGCTGGCGTTCATCGTGTCGATGCTGACCGGGACGCCCTCGGCGACGAGCTGCCGGACGACGGGGAGCACCCGCTCCTGTTCGACGTCCACGGGGACCCGCTCGGCCCCCGGCCGGGTGGACTCCCCGCCGACGTCGACGATGTCGGCGCCGGTGGCGACGAGCTCACGGGCGTGCGCGAGGGCACTGTCGTACGCCTGGTGCAGCCCGCCGTCGGAGAACGAGTCCGGCGTGACGTTGAGGATCCCCATCACGCGGGTTCGTCCTCCGACGGACGGACGGCCACCTGGGCGGCGACCCCGTCTCGTCGGCAGGTCGGTCATGCCGGCTACGCGGGTGCGATGCCCGGGTTGCCGAACGGACGGGCCCGACGGGCCTTCGACGCCTCGGTCTCCTGCTCGGCGGCGGTGTTCGCTGCCTTGCCGGGGACCGCGATGGCGGGCAGGTCGCTGACCGGACGCTTCTCGCTCGAGAGCCACTGCGGGCGCTCGGGGATCTTGCGGACGTCCTTGAACAGCTCGACGAGCTCCGGCGCGTCCAGCGTCTCCTTCTCGAGGAGCTCACCGGCCAGGCGGTCGAGCAGGTCGCGGTTGTCGTTGAGCACCTGGTAGGCCTCGTCGTGCGCGGCCTCGAGCAGCGCGCGGGTCTCGGCGTCGACGGTCTCGGCGATGTTCTCCGAGTAGTCGCGCCCGGTCCCACCGCTCATGTCGCGGCCGACGAACGGCTCGCTCGACCCGGCGCCGAGCTTGACCGACCCGACGGCACGGCTCATGCCGTACTCGGTGACCATCTTGCGGGCGGTGCCGGTGGCCTTCTCGATGTCGTTCGACGCTCCCGTGGTCGGGTCGTGGAAGACGATCTCCTCGGCGACGCGGCCACCCATGGCGTACGTGAGCTGGTCGAGCAGTTCGTTGCGGGTGACGGAGTACTTGTCCTCGAGCGGGAGCACCATCGTGTAGCCCAGGGCACGGCCGCGCGGCAGGATCGTGATCTTCGTGACCGGGTCGGTGTGGCGCATCGCCGCTGCCGCGAGGGCGTGGCCGCCCTCGTGGTACGCGGTGATGAGGCGTTCCTGGTCGGACATGATGCGCGTGCGGCGCTGCGGGCCGGCCATCACGCGGTCGACGGCCTCGTCCAGGGCACGGTTGTCGATGAGCTGCGCGTTCGACCGGGCGGTCAGCAGCGCGGCCTCGTTGAGCACGTTCGCCAGGTCGGCACCGGTGAAGCCCGGCGTCTTGCGGGCGAGCAGCTCGAGGTCGACACCGGCGGCGAGGGGCTTGCCCTTCGCGTGGACCTCGAGGATCTGCTTGCGGCCCTGCAGGCCCGGTGCGTCGACGCCGATCTGGCGGTCGAAGCGGCCCGGACGCAGGAGTGCGGGGTCGAGGACGTCGGGACGGTTCGTCGCGGCGATCAGGATGACGTTCGTCTTGCCGTCGAAGCCGTCCATCTCGACGAGGAGCTGGTTCAGCGTCTGCTCGCGCTCGTCGTTGCCGCCACCGATGCCGGCGCCGCGGTGACGACCCACGGCGTCGATCTCGTCGATGAAGACGATGGCCGGGGAGTTCTGCTTGGCCTGGTCGAAGAGGTCACGGACGCGGCTCGCACCGACACCGACGAACATCTCGACGAAGTCCGAGCCGGAGATCGAGTAGAACGGCACGCCCGCTTCGCCGGCGACGGCACGTGCGAGCAGGGTCTTGCCGGTGCCGGGAGGGCCGTACAGCAGCACGCCCTTCGGGATCTTGGCGCCGACGGCCTGGAACTTGGCGGGCTCCTTGAGGAACTCCTTGATCTCGTGGAGCTCCTCGATGGCCTCGTCCGCGCCGGCGACGTCGGAGAAGGAGACCTGCGGGTTCTCCTTGTTGTTCATCTTCGCCTTGGACTTGCCGAACTGCATCACCTTCGAGCCACCGCCCTGGGCGTTGGCGAGGAGGAACCAGAACACCGCACCGATGAGCAGGAACGGCAGGAGCGTCACGAGGAGCGTGACGAACCAGTTCGACTGCTGGACGGTGTCGTTGTAGCCCTTCGGCAGGTCGGCCTGCGCGATCGCGTCGACGACCTCCGGCCCACGCGGCTCGGAGTAGTAGAACTGCTCCGTGGCACCGCCGTCCTTGAGGATGAGGTCGACGCGCTGGTCGGTCGAGTTCACGACGGCAGAGGAGACCTTGCCGTCAGCGATCTGCTCGAGCCCCTTCTGCGTGTCGATCTGGGAGGTACCGGTCGACGACAGGAGCTGCCACCCGACGATGATCCCCACGAGCGCGAGCAGTACCCAGACGTACGGTCCGCGGAAGATGCGCTTGAAGTCCATGTGATCCGGGCAGAGTGCCCGACACCTTTCTCTGCCGAAGTTGCGTGCAGGTCAGCATACGGCTGCGACTCTGTGGCGAGAATGGGTGTCCTCTGCGGGCGAACTGGACGGTTCGCCAGAGGGACCGGACCGTCGGTCAGGAGTAGACGTGCGGGGCGAGGACCCCGATGCCGCGCAGGTTGCGGTAGCGCTCGTCGTAGTCCAGGCCGAAGCCGACGACGAAGGCGTCCGGGATGTCGAAGCCGACGTAGCGGACGTCGACCTCGACCTTGGCGGCCTCGGGCTTGCGCAGCAGGGCGACGATCTCGACGCTCGCCGCCCCGCGGGACGCGAGGTTCTGCTGGAGCCAGGAGAGCGTCAGGCCGGAGTCGATGATGTCCTCGACGATGATGACGTCGCGGCCGTGCAGGTCGGTGTCGAGGTCCTTGAGGATCCGCACGACACCGGAGGACTTCGTGCCGGAGCCGTACGACGACACGGCCATCCAGTCCATCTTCGCCTGCAGGGTCAGGTGGCGCGAGAAGTCCGCCATCACCATGACCGCGCCCTTGAGGACGCCGACGAGCAACGGGTCCCGGCCGGCGTAGTCGCGGTCGACCGCCGCGGCCAGCTCGGCGATCTTGTCGTCGATCTGCTCGGGGGTGAAGAGCACTTCGGAGAGGTCGTCCTGCACGTCGGAGAGTTCCACGCGCCAAGCCTAACGGCCCGGCTGCGCAGTGCCGGGCGACTCAGTGCCCGGCGCTGAAGGACAGGCGGTCGCCGTCGCGGGATGCGCGGACCCCCGGCAGGTCGATCGGCCCCTGCCCGCTCCAGTCGGTCACGAGTCGGCACACCTCGAGCGTCTGGACACGGGACAGCGTCACCCCGAACTCGCTCTCGACCGCGAGACGCACCAGCCGCTGCCGGAGCGCCGGCGGGTTGGCCGCGAGCTCCCGCACGGACAGCGAGATGCCGGCCTCGGAGTGCTCGGCGAGGTCCTCGGCCATCTCCTCGGCGAAGTGGTCGAGCGCGGCGGAGTCCTCCCGCAGCTGATCGGCCGTGCGGGCGAGTGCCTCGGCGACGTCGGCGCCCAGCTCCCGCTCGAGCGCGGGCAGCAGCGTCGTGCGGACCCGCACCCGCGTGTACGCCGGGTCGTCGTTCTGCGGGTCGTCCCAGGGTGCCAGGCCGGCGGCGGCGCAGGCCTGCCGCGTCGTGGGCCGTCGGACGGCCAGGAGCGGTCGGCCGTACGCCGGCCCCTCCGTCCGTCGCGCCAGCGGCGGCATGCCGGACAGGCTGTCCGGCCCGCTGCCGCGCAGCAGGCCGAGCAGCACCGTCTCGGCCTGGTCGTCCAGGGTGTGCCCGAACAGCACCAGGGGTGACCCGGTGGCGGTGGCGACCTCGGCGATCGACGCGTGGCGGGCCTCCCGGGCGGCGCCCTCCGGACCACCGTCGGAGCCGACGGTGACCCTGCGGACCGTGACCGGTGCCAGTCCCAGCTCGGCGGCCTGCCTGGAGGCTCGGCTCGCCACCGCCTCGGAGCCCGCCTGGAGCGCGTGGTCGACGATGACCGCGCCGGCGCGGAGGTCCTGCTTCGGGGCCTCGAACGCGGTGGCCGCGGCGAGGGCGAGGGAGTCCGGTCCGCCGCTCAGGGCGACGAGGACCAGGTCGCCGTCACGGACGATCCCCTCGGTGCGCGCCCGGGCGAGGAGCTCGCGCACCGCGCGGCGTGTGCCGGCGACTGCGGGATCCAACCGGGGACGCGGAGAGTTCACCCGGTAACGTTAGCCGCGCTTTCCCGTGCAACCGACAGACCAGGAGCAACCAATGGCCGCGTACGACGTCGTCGTCGAGATCCCCAAGGGCAGCCGCAACAAGTACGAGGTGGACCACGAGACCGGTCGCGTCTACCTCGACCGCGTGCTGTTCACGTCGTTCGTCTACCCGACGGACTACGGCTTCTTCGAGCAGACCCTGGCGGACGACGGTGACCCCGTGGACGCCCTGCTGCTGCTCGAGTACCCGACCTTCCCGGGCGTGGGCGTCAAGGTCCGCCCCGTCGGCGTCTTCAAGATGAGCGACGAGGCCGGCATCGACGCCAAGGTCCTCGTGGTCCCCGCGAAGGACCCGCGCTGGGCGCACATCCAGGACATCTCGGACGTCGACGAGCAGACGAAGGCCGAGATCGCGCACTTCTTCGAGCGCTACAAGGACCTCGAGCCGAACAAGTGGGTCAAGGCGGAGGGCTGGGGCGACGCCGCCGAGGCCGAGGCCATCGTCACGGCCGGCCAGGCCGCGTACGTGCCCGCCGGTCACTGACGCTCGTCTGCTGACACGGAACGGCCCGGTCCCCTCGTGGGGCCGGGCCGTTCTGCGTTGCCGCTGGGGCGCGTCTGCGCGGGTGTCCGGCGAGACGGACGGCCTACAGGGAGCCGCTCGGGCGGCCGACGTAGGGCAGGAGCTGGCCGGGCGACCAGATCGCCCGTTCGACGACGCCGACACGGACGTTCGCCGCCTCGACCATGATGCCGCCGCCGGTGTAGATCGCGTCGTGGTAGCCGCCGGACGGGGCACCGTTGTTCGAGTAGAACAAGATGTCGCCCGGCTGGCGCTGCGACATCGGGACGAGCCGGCCGACGCTCTGGAAGTAGTAGTACTGCGAGACGACGTTGTGGGCACCCGTGGCGACGCCCTGGCTCGAGTAGGCCATCTTCACGAGGCCGGAGCAGTCGTACGCGGCAGGGCCCTCGCCGCCGAACTGGTACGGCTTGCCGATCTGGGCCCGGGCGTACCCGATGGCCCCGGCGGCCCTGGACGGGGAGCTCGGTGCGGGGGCCGGTGCCGGAGCGGGCTTCGGGGCGGGAGCGGGAGCCGGCTTGGGGGCAGGCGCGGGAGCGGGGGCCGGGGCGGGCGCCGGCGCTGCCGGAGCGGGCGCGGCGACGGAGCCGCTGCCGGAGGGCTTGCTGCCGCCGGACGTGGTGCCGGTGGGCTTGTTGCCGCCGGACGTGGTGCCGGTCGTGTTCCCGGCCGTGCTGCCGGTCGGCTTGCTGCCGGTCGGCTTGCTGCCGCCCGTGCTCGTCGCACCGGACGACGTGGTCGTCGTGGTGGACCCGCTGCCGGTCGTCGTCGTCTGCGCGGCGAGCTGCGCCTCGGCCCGCTCCGCCCGCTGCTGCGTGGCGTAGGCGCTCTCGGCGGCGGCCGTGGTGCCCTTGAGGAACGCGAGCTGCTCGAGCACCTCACCCTGCTGCGCCTGGCTCTTCTCGAGGCGCCCGTTCGCCGTGGCGGCCGCATCGTTCGCGTCGGCGAGCGCGGACTTCGTGGTCTCGGTGGCCGCAGCGAGTGCCGTTGTGGCCTTCGACTTCTGCGCGGCGAGGGCGTCGACGGTGTTCTGGTCCGCCTCGGCGCGGGCGAGGACCATCGCGGACCGCTCGGACAGGTGCGACATCGTGCCGACCTGGTAGAGCAGGTCCTTCGCGTCGCCGTCGTCCAGGAGGAGGCTCGTCGAGAGGTCTCCGCCACCCGAGCGGGACAGTTCGACGACGAGCGCAGCGACCTGCGCCGCCGAGTCGTCGGCCTTCGCCTTCGCCCGCTTCGACTGCGCGCTGAGGTCGTCGAGCGTCGACTGCGCCTCCTGCTGCCGGGACGCGGCGGCCGAGTACGTCTGGCCGGCCTGCTGCACCACGGCGCCGGCGGCGTCCGCGGCGTCCTGCAACGAGGACAGCCGCGACGCGAGCTCGTCGACCGTCTGCTGCGTGTCGGCCTGGTCGGCCTTCGCTGCCTGCACGTCCGCCCACGACGGGGCCGAAGGTGCCGCCTCGGCCGGTCCGGCGACCGACACCGACAGCCCGATGCCGATCAGGGTGACGGTGGCGATGCCGCAGGCGAGGGAACGCGCAGGCTTCTTCATGTGGTCTCAGGGCCTCTCGGGCGCGCACACGGTCATACCGAGATCCCCCGCGCAGCCATGAAGGGGACCGGGTCGACGGCAGCACCGTTGACGCGGGTCTCGAAGTGGAGGTGGCAGCCGGTCGACCACCCGGTCGAACCGACCTGGGCGATCTGCTGGCCTGCCTCGACGTGCTGGCCGCTCGCGACCATGATGCCGCCGTTGACGACGTGCCCGTAGGCGGTGGAGATCCCGCCGCCGTTGTCGAGCACGACCTCGTTGCCGTAGCCGCCGCCGTTGCCCGCGAACACCACGGTGCCGGACGCCGCGGCGTAGATCGGGGAGTAGCAGGCCGGGGCCAGGTCGACGCCGGCGTGCAGGGCGTGCGCGTGCGTGTACGGGTCGACGCGGTAGCCGAACGGACTCGTCTGGTACCCGGCGGAGGGCCGGACCCACCCGGACGAGTTCGCCGTGCCCCCGGCGACGACGACGGGCGTGCCGGCGGAGCGCGCTGCGGACGCAGCCGCGGCGGCCGCGGCTGCTGCCGCCTGCGCCCGCTGCTTCGCGAGGGCAGCCTGACGGGCCTTCTCGACCTGCACGCCCTTCTTGTACTTGGCCTCGACGTCGCTGGCGTTGCTGGTCAGCAGGGTGAGCTGGGACTCGAGCCGCTCCTGGTTGGCGCTCTGGGCGTCGACGGCGCGCTGAGCGGACTCGGCGGCGGACTGCGCTGCCTGCATCTTCTGCTGCGCGGCGGCGGCCAGCTCGCCGAGGGCCTTCTTGGCGACCTCGGACTTGTCGGCGAGGGCCTGGGCGGTCCCGCGGTCCTGCGACGCCTGGGAGTAGATGCCGTCCGCCTGCTCGCTGAGCTTCGACATCGCGCCGAGTTCGTAGAGCAGGTCGCCGGACTTCGTCGGGTGCGTGAACAGGTCGGTCGTCACGTTGCTCGAGCTGGCGCGGCCGAGCTGGGCGGCCAGCTGACCGGCCTGCTCCTCGGACTGGGCAGCGGTCTTCTCGGCGGCGTCCGCCTGGCCCTGGAGCTTCTGCTGCTGGAGCGTGGCCTCGTCGAAGGCCGTCTGCGCCGTCTGGTACGCCGTACCGGCATCGGCGGCGGACCTCTGCTTCGCCGAGGCGTCGGACTTCAGGCCCGCGATGAGCCCGCGGATCTCGGTCACCTTGTCCTGCTGCGCGGAGGCCGAGGCCTTGGCGGACTGCACGTCGTCCCAGCTCGGGTACGACACGGCGGACGCGGCCCCGACGGGTCCGACCACCGCGATCGTCCCTGCGGTGAGCACGACAGCGAACGCGGCGGCGACGAGGCGGCGGCGGAAGCGGCGGGACTGCGGGAATGAGGTCGACATGTATCTCGATTTCGTAACAGCGCGGCAAGGCTCACGCACGTAACACTGTTAACAGACGCAACAGTAACAACAGGTGCCGGCCCGATGCAGCCCCTCGGAGGAGGGGCAGGGGCCGACGACGATGGTCGCACTCGACCATCGACAGCGCAGAATCGGAGGCATTGCTCCACGGTGAGTGAAGACCGGCGGAGCCACCCCGACAGTGCGACACGCCGGGAGGACCGGCGCGGACGGGTTCGATTTGGCATCGGGGCGAGGCATCCGTATGCTTGTCCATCGGTAGCGCGATGCACTGCTTGCGGCCCTATCGTTTAGTGGCCTAGGACACCGCCCTTTCACGGCGGCAGCACGGGTTCGAATCCCGTTGGGGTCACTCTCCGGAGTGAGCAAGTAACGTAGTGCGAAGCAACACCGAGCAAGACAGCACCACCAGGCAAGACTGTACGATCAAGTAATTCCACATGGCCCTGTAGCGCAGCTGGTTAGCGTGCCGCCCTGTCACGGCGGAGGTCGCGGGTTCAAGTCCCGTCAGGGTCGCCACGGCTGGGTAGCTCAGTTGGTAGAGCGTTCGACTGAAAATCGAAAGGTCCGCGGATCGACGCCGCGTCCAGCCACATGGTGAAGAGCCCCTCGCGGAAGCGAGGGGCTCTTCTTCGTTCCGGGGTGGATCGTGCGCGGTGGCGCGGATCGCACTCGCACAACACGAATCGGCTCGCACCGCGGAAGTCCGTGGTGCGAGCCGATTCCTGTTCTTCGGCGCCGATCGGCACCACGCCGATCGGGCTGACGAGCCTCAGGCCTCGCGGGTCTTCGGGCTGCTGTCGTTCGTCTTCGCCGGGTCGCTCTCCACGACGCCACTGAGTGCGTCGTCGATGCGGGACATCAGCTCGGCCGGGATCGTCACACCAGCGGCGCCGGCGTTGTCGTGCACCTGCTCCGGTCGCGACGCGCCGATGATCGCCGAGGCGACGTTCTCGTTCTGCAGCACCCACGCCACGGCGAGCTGCGCCATCGACAGGTCCAGCTCCTTCGCGACGGGCTCGAGCTCCTGCACGGACGACAGGACCTCGTCGCGCATGAAGCGCTTGATCATGTCCGCGCCGCCCTTGTCGTCGGTCGCGCGGGACCCCTCGGGCAGCGGCTGACCCGGCTTGTACTTGCCGGTGAGCACGCCCTGGGCGATGGGCGACCAGACGATCTGCGAGATGCCGAGTTCCTTCGACGTCGGGACGACCTCGGCCTCGATCACCCGGTACAGCGCCGAGTACTGCGGCTGGTTCGAGATGAGCTGGAAGCCGAGCTCCTTCGCCAGTGCGGCACCGGCACGGAGCTGGTCGGCGGTCCACTCGGAGACGCCGACGTAGAGGACCTTGCCCTGACGGACGATGTCGGCGAACGCCTGCATCGTCTCTTCGAGGGGGGTCTCGTGGTCGTAGCGGTGCGCCTGGTACAGGTCGACGTAGTCCGTCTGCAGACGGCCGAGCGAGCCGTCGATCGACTCGAGGATGTGCTTGCGCGACAGCCCGGTGTCGTTGTGCTGCTTCGGGCCGGTCGGGCCGAAGACCTTCGTCGCGATCTCGAGCGACTGGCGACGCTCCCCCTTGAGTGCTTCGCCGAGGACGGTCTCGGCGCCGGTGTTGGCGTAGACGTCGGCGGTGTCGAACGTCGAGATGCCGACGTCGAGCGCGGCACGGACGCAGGCGATGGCGGCGTCGTTCTCGACCTGGGACGCGTGGGTCAGCCAGTTGCCGTAGGTGATCTCGGAGACCTTGAGGCCCGAGTTGCCGAGGTAGCGGTACTCCATGTGCAGTTTCCTCCCGTGCCGCGTCGTCGCGGCGTCCGCCCCGACGGTAGTCCGCTCCACCCGGGTACCCCGACGGCCGGGCCGGACTAGCGTCTCGAGCGAGAAGTCGCACGACCACCACGACGAAGGAGTCATCAATGACCGGAGCGAGCGTCCTGTTCATCGGCGGGAGCGGCGTCATCAGCGCCGCGTGCGTCACGGAGGCCACCCAGCAGGGGTACGACGTCACGGTCCTGAACCGTGGGACCACCGGAGGCAGGCCGATCCCGGACAGCGTGACGCGCCTCCAGGCCGACGTGTCGGACCGCACCGCCCTGGCGGAGGTGCTGGGCGACCGCCACTTCGACACGGTCGTCAACTGGATCGCCTTCACGCCGGACCAGGTGCAGGCGGACGTGGAGTTCTTCGCGGGGCGGACCCGGCAGTACGTGTTCATCAGCTCGGCCTCGGCGTACCAGACGCCGGCGACGCACCTGCCGATCACGGAGTCGACACCGCTGAAGAACCCGTTCTGGCAGTACTCGCGCGACAAGATCGCGTGCGAGGAGCTGCTCATGGAGGCCTACCGGGAGCAGGACTTCCCGGTCACGATCGTCCGGCCGTCGCACACCTACGACGAGACGAAGCTCCCGCTGACCGGCGGGTGGACCGCGATCGCGCGGATGCGCGCCGGCAAGCCGGTCGTCATCACGGGTGACGGCACCTCGCTCTGGACCCTCACGCACAGCCGCGACTTCGCGGTGGGCTTCACCGGGCTGCTCGACAACGCCTCGGCGATCGGCGAGGCCTTCACCATCACGAGTGACGAGGCCCCGACCTGGAACGCGATCGCGGCCGAGCTCGCGGCCGCAGCCGGGGTCGACGACCTGAAGATCGTGCACGTCCCCGCGGACGCCGTCGCGGCCGTCGACGAGGACTGGGGCGCGGCGCTGCTCGGCGACAAGGCCAACAGCTCCGTGTTCGACAACAGCAAGATCCGGTCGCTGGTGCCGTGGTACCGACCGCGGACGACCTACCGGCAGGGCGCGCGCGAGGTGCTCGCCTGGTACGAGGCGCACCCGGAGGAGCAGGTCGTCGACGAGCGGCTCGACGCGCTGATGGACCAGCTCGCGGAGCGCTGGGCGGTCTGACGCGGGCTGGCCGAGGGCTGGTTGCGTCCGGTCAGGGCTGGCTGCAAAACACCGGTGTTCCGGGGTCACGCCGCGGAAGATCGCGGCGCGGACCACGAACACCGGTGTCTTGCGAGCCAGCAGGCCAGCCGGGAGGCTCGGCGCAGGGCCGGTGCGTCAGCTGCGGTCGCGCAGGACCGCGGCCAGGGCGCCGATCGCCGTGGCGACCTCGTCGTCAGTGACGACGAGCGGCGGGGCGAAGCGGATCGTCGACCCGTGGGTGTCCTTCACGAGGACCCCGCGGGCGGCCATGGCCTTCGCGATCTCCTTGCCGGTGCCGATGGCGGGGTCGATGTCGATGCCCGCCCAGAGCCCGGCGACGCGGTGCGACACGACGCCGTGGCCGACGAGGTCGTCGAGCAGGCCGCGCAGGACCGGTTCGCCCGCGAGGGCCCGCTGCTGGAACGTCCCCTCGTCGAGCATCGCGACGACCTCGGCACCCACGGCAGCGGCGAGCGGGTTGCCGCCGAATGTGGAGCCGTGCTCGCCCGGACGCAGGACGCCGAGCACCTCGCGCGACCCGACGACCGCGGACACCGGGACGATGCCGCCGCCCAGGGCCTTGCCGAGCGTGATGAGGTCGGGTCGGACGCCGACGCGCGATACCGCGAGGGTGTGCCCGGTGCGACCGAGGCCGGACTGGATCTCGTCGGCGATGAACAGCGCGCCGAACTCGTCGCAGACCTCGCGGACGGCCGGCAGGTAGTCGGCGGGCGGGATGACCACGCCACCCTCGCCCTGGATCGGCTCGAGCAGCACGGCGACGACGGTCTCGTCCATGGCCTCGCGGAGCGCAGCGGCGTCCCCGTACGGCACGGTGCGGAACCCCGGCGTGTACGGCCCGAAGTCGTTCCGGGCGTCGGGGTCGTCGGAGAACGAGATGATCGTCGTCGTGCGGCCGTGGAAGTTCCCACCGGCGACGATGATCGTGGCCTGCCCCTGCGGCACGCCCTTCACCCGGTAGCCCCAGGCCCGCGACACCTTGATCGCGGACTCGACGGCCTCGGCACCGGTGTTCATCGGCAGGACCATGTCGGTGCCGGTGAGCGCGGCGAGGGACTCGGCGAACGGTCCGAGCCGGTCGTTCACGAACGCCCGGCTCGTCAGGGTGACCCGGTCGAGCTGCGCCCGTGCTGCGTCGAGCAGCCGCGGGTTGCCGTGCCCGAAGTTCACGGCCGAGTACGCGGCCAGGCCGTCCAGGTAGCGCTTGCCGTCGACGTCCGTGACCCAGGCGCCGTCACCGGAGGCGATGACGACCGGCAGCGGGCTGTAGTTGTGCGCGAGGGCCCGGTCCTCGACGGCGAGCGCCGCGGCGGTGTTGGTGCCGGTCGCGGTGCCCGGTGCGGTGTCCGGTGCGGAGTCCATCAGGACCGCGCGACGGAGTTGCCGGTGCGGACCGGGTGCAGGTCGAGCGTGCAGCACTTGACGCCGCCGCCGCCGAGGAGGAGCTCGGACAGGTCGACGCCGATCGGGTTGTAGCCCTTCTCGCGCAGCTGCTCGGCGAACGTGGTCGCACGAGCGGCGATCACGATGTTGTGGCCGTCGGAGTAGGAGTTCAGGCCGAGGATGGCGGCGTCCTCCTCGGTCGCGATGATGGCGTCCGGGAAGCGCTCGCGGAGGATCGCCAGCGAGGGCTCGTCGAACGCGGACTCGAGGTACGCGATGTTCGAGGTGCCGTCGGCGGTGGGCTCCGGGTCGAGCACGGCGATGGCGGTGTCGAGGTGGTAGAAGCTCGGGTTGATGAGCTTCAGGGTGATGACGTCGCGCCCGTAGACCCGCGCGATCTCCTCGTGCGAGGTGCTGTCCGAGCGGAAGCCGGTGCCGGCGAGGATGACGTCGCCGACGAGCAGGAAGTCGCCCTCGCCCTCGTTCGTCTCGACGGGCTCGGCGACCTGCAGGCCGGCGGAGCGGAACCAGTCCATGTACGCCGGGCCCTCGGGCTGACGCTCCGGGTACTGGAACTTGGCGCCGTACGCCACGCCGTCGAGCACGAAGCCGCCGTTGGCCGCGTAGACCATGTCCGGCAGGCCGTCGATCGGGTCGATCAGGTGGATCTCGAAGCCGAGCCCCTGGTAGACGTCGTACAGCTCCTGCCACTGGGCGACGGCCTTGGCGGTGTCGGTCGGGTCCTCGGGGTGCATCCACGGGTTGATCCGGTAGCTGACCGTGTAGAAGTCGGGCTTGCACATGAGGATCGTGCGCTTCGTCGCGGTGCGGACCGGAGCGGGCGCGGAGACGGTGCTGGTTTCGGGGTTCGACACTGGAGTCCTCCTGGGACTTCGGGCCCGAGCCTGCCAGGAACCACCACTGGACCAACCTCGGCGAGATGCAGGCTCACTCGCCGGTACCGCGGCGGACCAGGTCGACGCCGAGCATCAGTCTAGGGAGTGCGGGTCCGTCGCCACAGCACGGATCGCGCACGTTTCGTGCGTCCACCCCGACGTCCTCGCAACGACTGCGCGTACGATGGTCGCCGATGGACTCGCTCGACCACCGCATCCTGGATCAGCTCCGGGAGAACGCCCGCGCCGGATACGGCGACATCGGGTCGGTCGTCGGGCTCTCGGCATCGGCCGTCAAGCGCCGCGTGGACCGTCTGGTCGCCGACGGGGTCATCCGCGGGTTCACGATCAAGGTCGACCCCGCGGTCGAGGACCGTGGCACCGAGGCCTGGGTGGAGCTCTACTGCCGCGGCACGGTCTCCCCCGACGAGCTCCGCACGCTGCTCGACTCCGTGCCCGAGGTCGTCGACGCCGGCACCGTCACCGGCAGCGCCGACGCCGTGGTGCACATGCGCTCGAAGGACCTGCCGGCACTCGAGGAAGCGCTCGACCGCGTCCGGCTGGCACCGCAGGTCGACCACACGCGATCCGCGATCGTGCTGTCCCGCCTGGTCTCGCGCGAGTCCGCGTAGCCCGCCTCGTGGTCCCCGCGTCCCGCACGGCCAGGAGGCTCGGAGCAGCTCCGGCAGGCCGGATTCCGGCCCGGCGGCTGGTCACGGCAGCGGCGCTCGCCTACGTCGCGAACTGTGCGTGGGGCACCGCCGTGGCCGTCCGGCTCATCCGCACGAAGCGCCTGCGGGTCGTGCACCACGGGCTGTTCGTGGTGACCGCGACCCTGACGGGCGTGGCCGCCACGACACCGCTCTGGACCCGGTCACGCGCGGCCCTGTTCCTGCTGCCGACACTCGTCCCACTGTCCGTTGCTCCACGGACCGACCCCCGCTCCGGAGCACACTGGCAAGTCGCGGTCGCCGCCGCGCCGTCCTACCTGGGGGCGGTGCTCGCCGGGCGACGCTGACGCCAGGGAGGACAGCAGTGGAGCTCATCGAGGCCATCCGACGCCGACGGACGACGAACGGTGCGTTCCTGCCGGACCCCGTGTCCGAGGAGCACCAGCGGCTCCTCGTCGAGCTGGCCGGCCGGGCTCCGTCGCAGCTCAACAGCCAACCGTGGCGCTTCGTCCTGGTCGAGGAACGGTCGACGATCGACCAGGTCGCGGCGATCAGCGGGCGCGCGATGACCCGCACGATGTCCGAGGGAACCTTCTTCGAGCGCTACAAGCCGTACTTCCGGTTCAGCCAGGCGGAGATGGACGAGCGCCGTGACGGCATGCTCTTCGACAAGCTCCCGAAGCCGCTCCGGCCGTTCACCGGGCAGGTGTTCACCAAGCGCGGACAATTCCTGATGAACACGCTCCGGGTGCCGCAGACGCTCGGCGAGGAGAACCGGAAGCTCGTGGCCGGGTCGCCGCTGCTGCTCGGCGTGATGCTCGACCGGGACGAGTACCGGAAGGAGGCGCGGAACGCGTTCTACTCGGTGTTCAGCATGGGAGCGGCGATGGAGAACATCTGGCTCGCGACGACCGAGCTCGGCCTCGGTATCCAGTTCGTCTCGTTCCCGATGGAGATCGAGGAGTCGTGGACCGAGGTCGAACAGCTGCTCGAGGTCCCGCCGGAGCTCGAGCTGATGGCCGTGTACCGGATCGGGTACCTGCCGCCCGAGCGTCGGCGCCCCGCGATCGACTGGGTGTCGAACGAACGGAAGCGTCTGTCGCAGTACGTGTTCCGAGGCACCTGTGCGACGCCGCAGACCGGGTGGGACGATGCTCCCGTGACCCACCTCCGTGACGACCCGAGCACCCCGTGACCGCCACCCGACCCGTGGGGGCCGAGCCGAGCCTCCAGTCCGCAGCCCCCGGCCTGACGGGCCGTCCCTGGATCTCACAGGACTGGCTCGACGTCGTCTTCGTGCACTGGCGCGTCGACGTCTCCGCCGTCGCGCCCCTGTTGCCCGCCGGGACCCGCCCCGACACGATGAGCGTCGACGGGGTGGACGACGGCGTGACCACCTGGGTGGGCCTCATCGGGTTCCGGTTCGAGGACACCCGCTTCCCGCCACTCGGACCGCTGGGTCGGACGGGCTCCGTCGGCGACTTCGTCGAGGTCAACGTGCGCGTCTACACCGTGGACGAGCGCGGGCAGCACGGGGTGGTGTTCCTGTCGCTCGACGCGGGGAAGCTCCTGCCGACGATCGGGGCCCGCGTGGCCACGGGCCTGCCGTACTGGTGGGCGAACGCCGAGCACCGCTCCGGCCACGGCCGCGTCGGGTACGCGATGCGGCGGCACGGATCGCACCTGCGCTCCCTGGTGGAGGTCGAGGTGGGCGAGGCGATCGCGGAGCCGAGCACGCTCGAGACGTTCCTGACGGCGCGCTGGGGCATGCACGTGCGGCGAGCCGGGGCGACGCGCTACTGGCCGAACGAGCACGAGCCGTGGGCGCTGCACCGCGGGACGGTCGCGACGCTGCGGGACGACCTGATCGGCGCTGCGGGACTGCCGCTCGCGCTGACGTCGCTGGCGCCGGACTCGGTGCTGTACTCCCCCGGCGTGACGACGCGGTTCGGCGCCGGTCGCTGACGAGAGCGCGCCCGGGGGACATCGCTGAGTGACGGCGCCCGGGCGTGCGTACAACTGGAGTCATGACACGTGTGGCAGTGGTGACCGGTGGTTCGGCAGGACTCGGACGAGCGACGGTGCGGGAACTCGCCGCCAAGGGGTGGGACGTGGCCGTGATCGCCCGCGGCCAGGAGGGCGTCGACGCCGCGGCCGCCGAGGTGGTGGCCGCCGGGCAGCGCGGACTCGCGCTCTCGGTGGACGTGGCGGACCGCGAGGCGGTCGAGCGTGCAGCCGACCGCGTCGAAGCCGAACTCGGCCCGATCGACCTGTGGGTCAACGGGGTCATGGTGGGCGTCTTCGGCCGCTTCCTCGACACCGCGCCCGAGGACTTCGAGCGGGCCCTGGACGTGACCTACCTCGGCTTCGTGAACGGCACCCGCGCCGCGCTGACCCGCATGGTCCCCCGCGACCGCGGTCACGTCATCCAGGTCGGTTCGGCGCTCGGCTTCCGGGGCATCCCGCTGCAGGCCGCGTACTGCGGGGCGAAGCACGCGATCGTCGGGTTCACCGAGTCGGTCGTCTCCGAGCTCATCGAGCAGGGCAGCAAGGTGCAGGTGTCCCGCGTCGACATGCCGGCGCTCAACACGATCCAGTTCAACTGGGTCAAGTCGCAGCTGCCGCACCACCCGCAGCCCGTCGCGCCGATCTACCAGCCCGAGGTCGGCGCCCGCGCCATCGCCGCCACCGCCGAGCGTCCCCGCCGTCGCACCTGGGTCGGTGAGTCCACGGTCTACACGATCCTCGGCAACCGGATCAGCGGGCGCTTCGCCGACTGGTACGCCGCGAAGACCCTGGTCTCCGGTCAGCAGATCGCGTCCAAGGACGGCCAGTCGCTGCCGTCGAACCTCTACGAACCCGTCGAGGGCGACCACGGCGCGCACGGCGTGTTCGACGACAACGCGCACGCGTGGTCGCCGCAGACCTGGTGGGTGGAGAACCGTCGTCTCGGCAACGGGATCATCGGTGCCGCGCTCGGCATCGTCGGTGCCGTCGCCGTCGCAGCGGGACGTCGACGATGAGCCGCCAGCGCGCGGTCCGCGCCGCCGTCGTGCAGCGTCAGACCGCCGTCGAGGGCGTCCGCGCCGGGCTCGGTGTCGCACACCTCGCCAACGCCCGGCGTGCGGTCGACGCCACGAGCGGCACGGCCGCGTTCCACCGGGTCCTCGGCGTGCGCCACCTGGTGCAGGCAGCGCTGCTGCTGCGGGCCGGGACCGGCAACGCCCACACCCTCGGCGCCGCGATCGATGCCGGGCACGCGGTCACGATGCTCCCGCTGATGCTGCTCGGCGGCCGGTGGGGCCGGATCGGCACGCGGCAGTTCTGGCTCGCGACGGGGCTGGCCGTGGCCGAGATCGCGCTCGTGGGGACCGGCCGGAAGCGCTGACCGGCGAGGCATTCGAGCAAGGGCGCTCCGGCCCGGGCGCAGGGACGCTCCAGAGGGGCCGGAGCGTCGATGCTTCGTGCGAACCTGCGGCAGTCAGGGGAACCGCCGATCGGGTGTGGCTCGCTGGAGACGACACTAGCCGGTCCGCCGAAAGGGGGACAGAGCACCTGTCTCCCCCAGTTCGAGGGACAGCGTGGACAGGCTCGACGCACACGCACGGCAACCGCGCGTAGCGTCCCGATCATGAGTGACAACGAGCAGACCGAACCCGTCATGGACGGCGCCACGGACGCGACCAACCACGAGAAGCTGTCGGGTCTGATCGAGCAGGTGAACCACGACCACGGAACCGAGGGTGCCGCGTCGATGGCCGACCACCTGCGCGACCGGATGGACGAGACCGGCGTCGAGCCCGAGGACGAGGGCGACACCGAGGACTGACCCGTCCTCGTTCGTACGGCTGACGGATCCGGTCGGTGGAACGCGCGTTCCGCCGACCGGATCCGTCATGTCTGCTGAGCAGAAGCAATGAGCCGCGCCCGCCCCGGCACGGGCACCGGCACCGGCACCGGCCAGGAGGCGCTGGTCACCGCCGCAACGCCCCGCCTGACGGTCAGATGCGCAGGGCCGCGAACCGCGGGTCGATCGACCCGAAGCGGTGCGTGGTGACCGACACCGACTGCTCGCGGAGGTACGGCAGCATCTCGATCAGGCCGGCCTCGACGACCGGCGCGTCGAAGATCGCCACGTCGATGCTCGCGCCCAGCGCCTCCTCGAGCGCCAGTGCGTCCCCGCCGACCAGCCGGATGCGCGCACCGGGGCCGCCGAACGCGGTGTGCTTCGGCTGTTCGCGCGCCTGCGAGAGCACGATGTCGAGCGCGTCCTGCGGCTCGTCGGTCGGGTTCGACCAGTTGTCGCGGAACACCGCGCCCGACTCCGCACGGGCGAGGAACTCCTCGTCCGACTCGACCAGGTGGTCGACGACGTCGAGCGGCGGCCGGCTCGCGGCGAACAGCTGCGTCAGGGGACCCGGCAGCGGGCGGGCCGTGCTGAGCAGGACATGGGCACGAGCGGCCGTCGCGGCGACGAGCGCCCGGACGAATTCCCCGCTGGAGGCCCCGTCGGACTGCCGCAGGATCACGGACTGGGGTCGGTAGCGCAGGACGTTCCGCTCGACGCCGAGCCCCGCGGTGTCCCGCGCGCTGCCGAACCGGGTCTTCCGCGCCCGGACGTCGCTGAGCGCGCCCGCCCGGACCTGGTCGAACTCCTCGAACCGCAGTCCGCTGCGGGCGGCCTCGATGACGGCGGCGACCCGCGCCGGCAGCCCGTGCAGCTGGATGCTCTGGTGCACCGTCCGTGGGACCGGCTCCCACCGTCCGAGCGACGCGACGTACGAGGGCCCACCGGGCTTCGTGCCGGGGCCGACGGCGGACCGCTTCCAGCCACCAGGGGGCTGCCGTCGGACCACCGATCCCGTGGTGGGCCGGTTGACGACGAGGTTGCCGGCACGGACGCGGTGCATCCAGTCGGCGACCTCGTCGACGTCGAGCGAGTGGAGCCCGGCGGTGAGGCCGAAGTCGGTGTCGTTCTGGATCGCGATGGCGTCCCGCAGCGTCTCGGCGCGCATGATCCCGAGCACCGGCACGCCGTACTCGGTCTGGTGGAAGTCGCTGCCCGGTCGGACGCCGTCCCGGATGCCCGGGGACCAGAGCCGCCCGGAGTCGTCGAGCGCCTCGGGCTGGACGAGCCACGTCTCCCCCGGGCCGAGCTCGGTGAGCCCGCGCAGTGCGGCACCGGCCGGTTCGTGGACGAGCGGCCCCATCTGCGCAGCGGGGTCGTCCGGCCAGGCCACCCGGAGGGAGCGCGTGGCGTCGACGAGCTGCCGGCGGAAGCGCTCGCTCTCGCCGACCGAACCGACCAGCACCACGAGGGACGCCGCCGTGCGCTGCTGTCCCGCTCGACCGAACGCCGAGCGGACCACGTCACGCACCGCCAGGTCGAAGTCCGCCGAGGGGGTGACCACGATCGCGTTCTTGCCGGCGGTGTCCGCGGTGAGCGGGAGTCCGGCGCGCCACCACGTGAAGGACCTCGCCGTCTCGGTGGAGCCCGTGAGCAGGATGCGGTCGACGGCCCGGTGCGCGATGAGCTGGCGGCCGAGGACGTCCTCGTCGAGGTCGATGAGCTGCAGGAGGGAGTGCGGCACCCCGGCGTCCCAGAGCACGTCGGACAGGACGGCCCCGGTCCGCTTGGCCTCGGGGGCGGGCTTCAGCAGCACGCCACTGCCGGCGGCGAGCGCGGCGAGCACTCCGCCGGCGGTGGCCGCGATCGGGGAGTCCCACGAGGGTGCGACCACGGTCAGGCGCGGAGGCACGAAGGTCGCGTCCGTGACGTCCGACAGCCCACGGGCCTGCTCGGCGGCGATGAACGCGTGGTCGACGGCCTGGCTGACCTCGGCGTCGGCCTCGGCCAGGGTGGCCCCGGTCTCGGCGACCGCGGCCTCGACCAGGTCGGCACGCCGGGTCTCGAGCTCGTGCGCGATCAGCTCGAGGAGTTCGGCACGGTCGACCGGGTCCTGGCGGCCCCAGTTGACACCGGCCTGGGCAGTGCTGCGGATGATGCGCTCGAGCTTGGTGCGGTCGAGCACCCGGGCGCCGCGGATGGTCTGCGCGCCGGCCTTCGACGCCGGCACGCGACGCAGCACGTCGGCGGCCCAGGCCCGGTTCGCGGGGACGGTCGGGTCGGTGTCCGGCGTGGCCGCCGTGGGCGCTGCCGGCACGGGTTCGCCGAGGGCTCGGCGGCGGTCCTGCGTGCGGTGCGTCGCCGCCACGGGCTCGTCGAGCGCGGCGACGGCGCCGAGCCAACGCTGGTGTTCCCGCTCGAAGGCGGCCTGGTCGCGGTCGATCTCGAACGCACCGGCGGCGGAGCCCTGCGGGTCGGCGTTCTGCTGCAGCCGCCGGGCCAGGTAACCGATCGCCGAGCGGAACTCGTCGGGGTGGACGACCGGGGTGGACAGCACGATCCGACCGACGTCGGCACGCACGGCTTCGGCGTGCGTCGCGGTCATGCCGAGCTGCATCTCGACCTCGAGCGCGTCGGTCACCCCGCGATGCTCGGCGAGCACCCACGCGGTGGCGAGGGTGAAGAGGTCCTGCGTGGCGACCCCGACGTGCACGGCGTCCGTGCGCTCCGGCGTGAGTGCGGTGTCGAGCAGCCGCAGGGCCGCGGTGGTGGTCTCGGTCGCGCTTCCCCAGGTGGCGAGCGGCCGGTCGTGCAGCAGCGCGTCGACGCGCTCGGTCGCCAGCGAGGCGCCCTCGGTCAGCCGGACGGTGATCGGTGCCCCGCCTCGGGCCCGACGGGCGACGGCCCACTCGGTCAGGGACTCGAGCACCCCGGCGGTGTCGGGGAGCGCTGCCTGCAGCATGACGCCGGCGGGCAGCCCGAGGAACTCGTCGCGGTCGAGCAGCAGCCGGAACGCGGCGACGGTCACGTCGAGGTCGTGGTGGTCCTCGGTGTCGAGGGTGACGAACGTGGTCGGGCGGCCCTCGGTGCCCGGGGTCGACGCCGCGAGCCGGAACAGCGGTTCGAGCCGGTCGGCGATGCGCTCCACGGTCTGGTCGAACGCCCAGAGGGACATCTGCGGCACGACGGTGCCGACGGAGACGGTCACGCGGTCGACGTCGTCGCGTCGGACGAGGTCCATGGTGCGCTGCAGCTGTCGGTCGCTCCCGGCGACGCCGAGCACGGTCTCACCGAGGTGGTGCACGTCGAGCACGGACCCGCCGTCCGCGACCTTCGCGAGGGCCGGTCCGAGCCTGGACGGTGCCGCGTCGACGACGAGGTGCCCGGCCACCCGGCGCAGGATCCGACGGGCGGTGGGGACCACGGCCCACGGCGCCATCGTCGCGAACCCGCCGCCGAGCGTGACGGCACCGCGGAGGTACCAGGCCAGCTCGTCGGGGACGTCCTGGCTGATCTCCTCGAGCTGGCGCGCCGCGACCCGCGGGTCCTCGGGCCGGACGACCCGGTCGACGAACCCGAGCGTGAAGTCGAGGCCCTGCTCGTCGCGCAGGACCGCCGCCAGCCGCGCCGCCCCCGGGTCGGGCTTGACGTCGGCGGACGCGCCGATCCACCGCCGCACGAGGGCGACGACGTCGTCGGTGCAGTCCTGGAGTCGAGCGGTCGCCATGGATCGATCGTATGGCGACGCACCGGCATGACCTCGGAGCACGCCGGACGACGGCGAAGAGTCAGCTGAGCGTCATCCTGGTGGATGATCCTGCCCGCGAGGACCCGTCCGCATGGATACGCTGACGACATGTCGAAGCAGGGCGACGTGGACCGCGACTGGGCCACATGGGACGCGTACCACGACGTCTGGCGACGACTGGACCGGGCGCTCGACCACGCCGTGCAGCAGGGCGCCGGGATCTCCACGCCCGAGTTCGAGATCCTCATCGGGCTGCACCGCCAGGTCGACCACCGTCTGCGTGTGCGCGACGTCGCGGCGGGCATCGGCTGGGAGAAGTCACGCGTCAGCCACCAGGTCACCCGCATGGTCTCCCGCGGGCTCGTCGAGCGGACGGACTGCCCGACCGACGGCCGTGGCAGCTGGGTCGTGATGACCCCCGACGGGCGTCGCGCCGTGCTCGCCGGCATCCGCGCACACACCGCGGCACTCGAGCAGCTGTTCTGGAGGCCCGTGGCCGGTGACGCGGACACGCTGCGGTCCGTCAGCGCCCGGCTCGAGAGCGCGCTGGGCCCGGCCGACCTGGTCGACTGAGCAGCAGGCCACCCGGCCCGAGCACCGCCGTCAGTGGTGGCGGTGGTCCTGGATCGTCATGCGCGGCCCGAACGCCGGCTTCCGGAAGCCGCTGCCGCCGATCAGCCGGACGACGCGGTGCCGGTGCCCACGCCACGGCTCGAGCAGCTCGAGCATGCCGTCGTCGTCGACCGGACCGCCCGTCAGCGCCCACCCGACGAGCGCCGGCACGTGGAAGTCCCCGACGCTCGGGGAGTCCGGGTCGCCGTGGGAGCGCTGCGTGGTCTCCGCGGCCGTCCACACCCCGATGCCCGGGATCGACTGCAGCCGCGCGGCGACGACGGCCCCACCGCGACCGAGGGACAGGGTGCGCTCGAGCGACGCCGCGACCTTGACCGCCCGCATGACCGTGGCGCTGCGACCGGGTTCGATGCCCGCACGGTGCCACTCCCAGCTCGGGATGCGGGCCCATTCCTCGGCGGACGGTGGGACGACCATGCCGTCGGGTGCCGGCCCGGGAGCCGGCGTGCCGTGGCGCCGCAGCAGGTACCGCCACGCGCCCCAGGCCTGTCGCGAGGTGACCTTCTGCTCCATGATCGCCGGCACGAGCATCGCGACGACGGTGTTCGTGCGGCACAGCCGGAGCCCGGGCTGCCGGTGGTGGGCGTCGGCGAGGAACCGGTGCGCCGTGACGTCGAGGTCGGACCAGTCGTCCCCGCGGCCGAGCAGGTCCGGGGCGTGCTCGAGCGCCCACGCGGCGCCGTCGCCCCACGTCGAGATCGCCACCGCGTCCCCGGTCCGCCGGAGCAGCACGGAGGCGGGGCCCACCGGCGTGCGGAGCGCGAGCCACACGTCGGACCCGACCACCCGGAAGGCCGGGTCGCCGGAGCCGCGCTGCAGGGGCCGGAGGGTCGCTGCCAGGTCCAGTGGGCCTCCTGGACGGTAGACCGTGTCGAGACGCGCGCCGCCCGTGGGACGCGACTCGAGACGGACCTGCTGCATGACAGGGATGGTAAGCGAAACCACCGTCAGCCAAGATGGGACCCGTCCCACCCACCCGACACCGGAAGTCCCCATCATGCGCATCGGCATCCTCACCTCCGGCGGCGACTGCCCCGGCCTCAACGCCGTCATCCGGGCTGCGGTCCTGAAGGGCATCGCGATCCACGGGTACGAGTTCGTGGGCTTCCGGGACGGCTGGCGCGGCGTCGTCGAGGGCGACATCGTCCCGCTCGGGCGCAAGGACATCCAGGGCATCGCCAAGCAGGGCGGGACGATCCTCGGCACCAGCCGCACGAACCCCTTCGAGGGCCCGAACGGCGGCGTCGAGAACATCGAGCGCGTGCTCACCCGGCACGGCATCGACGCCATCATCGCGATCGGCGGCGAGGGCACCCTGGCCGCGGCGAAGCGCCTGACGGACGCGGGGCTGAAGATCGTCGGCGTGCCGAAGACCGTCGACAACGACCTCGGCGCCACGGACTACACGTTCGGCTTCGACACCGCGGTGGAGATCGCGACCGAGGCCATGGACCGCCTCCGCACCACCGGCGAGTCGCACTCACGCTGCATGGTCGCCGAGGTGATGGGCCGGCACGTCGGCTGGATCGCGCTGCAGTCGGGCATGGCCGCCGGCGCGCACGCGATCCTGATCCCCGAGCAGAAGACGTCGCTCGACCAGATCGCCTCGTGGGTCCGTTCCGCCTACGACCGCGGACGCGCCCCGCTCGTCGTCGTCGCCGAGGGCTTCGTCCCCGACCACGAGGACAACGCCCACTCGGAGCGCGGCCTCGACGCCTTCGGTCGGCCGCGCCTCGGCGGGATCGGGGAGCGCCTCGCGCCGCTCATCGAGGAGATGACCGGCATCGAGACCCGGGCGACCACGCTGGGCCACATCCAGCGCGGTGGCACGCCCACCGCCTACGACCGGGTGCTGTCGACGCGGCTCGGGCTCGCCGCCGTCGACTCCGTGGTCGAGCAGCGCTGGGGCCGCATGGTCGCGCTGCGCGGGACCGAGATCGTGCACGTGTCGTTCGAGGACGCGCTCGGCGAGCTGAAGACGGTGCCGCAGTCGCGGTTCGACGAGGCCGCGATCCTGTTCGGCTGACTCGGGGCGCGCCGTCGCGGCGGCGGTCGCCGTCGCGCCCGGTCGGGAGGCTCGGGGTAGCGTCCGGCGCATGAGCCGCGCCGTCCTCGTCTCCCGTTCCGCCGCCCCGACCGTCACCGAGGTCGACGTCCCCGACCCCGGCGAGGGCGAGGCGCTGGTCGACGTCACGTACTCGAGCGTGAACTACAAGGACGGTCTCGCCCTCGCGGGCGACCCCGGCGTCGCCCGGATCGACCCGCTGGTGCCCGGCGTGGACGTGGTCGGCACCGTCGCCGCCGTCGGGCCGGGCGTGCACGACGTCGCGATCGGCGACCGGGTCACGCTCAACGGTGCCGGCGCCGGCGAGACCCGGCACGGCGGCTGGACCTCGCAGGCGGTCGTCCCCGCGGCGTCGCTCGTGGTGCTCCCCGACGCCGTGTCCGACGACTTCGCCGCCGCGATCGGCACGGCCGGCTTCACGGCTGCGCTGAGCGTGCTGGCGCTCGCACGCTTCGTGGCCCCGACCGACGGCCCCGTCGTCGTGACCGGCGCCTCGGGCGGCGTGGGTTCGGTCGCGATCCCGCTGCTCGCAGCCCGTGGGTACACGGTGACCGCCTCGACCGGGCGGGTGACGAACCGGGCGTCCCTGCAGGAGCTCGGCGCGACGGACGTCATCGACCGTGCCTCGATCAGTGAACCGGGCAAACCGATGCAGAAGGCCGCGTGGGCCGGTGCCGTGGACAGCGTCGGCGGGGCGACCCTCGCCAACCTGCTCGCGTCGACCCGGTGGGGCGGAGCGGTGACGGCGTGCGGGCTGGCGCAGGACGTGCAGCTGCCGACCACCGTGCTGCCGTTCATCCTGCGCGGGGTCTCCCTGCTCGGGATCAACTCGGTCGACGCCCCCGCCGCGCTCCGTCGGCAGGCCTGGGACCTGCTCGCCGACGAGCTCGACCCACGGCTGCTCGCCCGGGTCACCCGCACGGTCGGACTCGAGGACGCGATCGCCATCGGGCCGGACGTCCTCGCCGGTGCCGTGCGCGGTCGGACGATCGTCGACGTGCGTCGCTGAGCCGCTCGGCCGTGTTTTCGCAAGCGTTTGCCGAATGCCTCGTTAGGATGTGGGATACAAGACCGTCCGTCACGTGAGGAGTCCGGAATGCCGGTACCCAAGTCGACCGTCGAGAACTCCCCGCGCAAGCTGCTGCGCGACGTCGTGCTCGAGAAGATGCTCGCCGCGATCCAGGACGGCACGCTCCAGGCGGGTGAGCGGCTCAACGACGACGAGCTCGTCCGGTGGCTCGGCGTCAGTCGCACGCCGATCCGCGAGGCGATCGCGAAGCTCGTCGACTACGGCCTCGTCGACATGGAGGCGAACCGCTACACCCGCATCGCCACCCCCTCGGCGAAGCAGTTCGACGACGCACTCCAGGTGATGCTCGGGTTCGCCGAGCTCGGTGCCCGCTGGGGTGTCCCGAAGCTCGACGCCGCCGGCGAGAAGGCCGCGCTGGGCATCATCGAGGACCTGCGTTCCCACGCCGAGGCCGAGGACCGCGCGGTCAACCGCGACCTCACCGCCCTGCTGGTCCTGCTCGTGCGCGCGACCGACAACGCGCTGCTCGAGACCTTCACGGGTTCGCTCGTCCCGCGCGTGCAGTTCCTCGCACTGACTGCCGAGGAGTTCATCTTCTGGGACGTCAAGCAGGCCCTCGACCCGCTCCGGGCCGCCGTGACCGGGCGCGACGGGGAAGCAGCCGCCGCCGTGATCCGCGCCCTCGCCCGGACGCTCGACGACCACCTGCAGACGCTCCGCGCCGCGCGGGACTGACACCCGCGACGGGGACCGGACCGGTCTCCGGATGGGTCTCCGGATGGGCGACGATGGGGTGGTGAACTCCGTCCTCCTGCACACCGAGGGTGTCCGCGTGACGCGCTCGGGCCGTGACCTGCTGCACGACATCGACCTGACCGTCCGGCGCGGGGAGCACTGGGCGCTCCTCGGGCCGAACGGTGCCGGCAAGTCGACCCTGCTCGCCGTGCTCGGCGCCACCGGGCACCCCTCGGCCGGCACCGTCGAGATCCTCGGGAACCGCCTGGGTCGCGTCGACGTCCGGGCCCTCCGTGAGCGCATCGGCCACGTCGACCCGCGTCACCGGATGCTCTCGCCGCTGACCGTGCGCGAGACCGTGCTCACCGGGCTGACGGGCACGACGGACCTGATGACACGGTGGACCCCCACGGAGGACCAGGTCGAGCGCGCCGAGCAGCACATCGCCGACGTCGGGCTCTCTGCCCGGAGCGACGCCCGCTGGCCCGTGCTGTCGCAGGGGGAACGGGGTCGTGCGCTGATCGCCCGCGCGCTCATGGCACAGCCCGAGCTGCTGCTCCTCGACGAACCCGCGACGGGGCTCGACGTCGCCGCCCGCGAGCACCTGCTCGACACCGTCGACGCCCTCCGTCAGCGGCATCCCGAGCTCGGGAGCGTGATGGTCACCCACCACCTCGAGGACCTGCCGACCTCGACCTCGCACGCGCTCCTGCTGCGGGACGGTGCCGCGGTGGCGCAGGGTCCCGCGGACGAGGTCATCACGTCGGCGGCGGTGTCCCACGCGTTCGACTTCCCCCTCGCGATCGTGCGGGACGGGGGCCGCTGGCACGCACGCCGCGCTGCGGAGCCGAGTGGAGCCTCCCGGCCGTCACACGGGGCGTGACGCGCCCAGGTCGCGACGTGCGGCGGGACGTGAGAGTCCGCAAGACACCGGTGTCTGGGCGATACGCCGCGAACACCTGCGGCGTCTTGGCAAGACACCGGCGTTTTGCCAACACGCACGGGCGAGACACCGGAGACCCGGCGAGACGCCCGCACGGCGTCCCGCGTCAGGCCGTCGCGGCCGCCGCAGCCTTCGCCGCACCCGGCAGCGCGTCGAGCACTCGGCCGACGGCACGCTCGTCGTGGGCCGCGGTGACGAACCACGCCTCGAACACGCTCGGCGGCAGGGTCACCCCGGCGTCGAGCATCGCGTGGAAGAACGGCGCGTACCGCCAGACGTCCTGCGCGCGGACGTCGTCGTAGTTGCGCGGCGCCTGCTCGGAGAACGCGAACGAGAACAGGTTGCCGGCACGCTGCACGCTGTGGGCGACGCCCTCGGCGGAGAGTGCCTCGCTCGTCGCGGCCGCGATGGTCGCCGCGGTGCGGTCGAGGTGCGCGTACACCTCTGGCGTCGCGGCCCGGAGCGTGGCGATGCCCGCGGCGACCGCGATCGGGTTCCCGGACAGGGTGCCCGCCTGGTAGACGGGGCCGAGCGGAGCGAGGAAGTCCATGACCTCGCGACGCCCGCCGAGGGCGGCGAGGGGCATGCCGCCGCCGATGACCTTGCCGAACGTGATCAGGTCGGGCTTCCACCCGGCGCCGTCGGGGACGACCTTCGAGGCCTCGAGGCCCCACCAGCCGGCCGCACCGACACGGAAGCCGGTCAGCACCTCGTCGACGATGAGCAGCGCGCCCTGCGCCTGCGTGATCCGGGCGAGCTCACGGTTGAAGCCGCGATCGGGTGCCAGGACGCCCATGTTGGCGGCGGCGCTCTCGACGATGACGGCGGCGATGCGCTCGGAGTGGGTGTCGAACGCGGCACGGACGGCGTCGAGGTCGTTGTACGGCAGCACGAGCGTCTGCGCGGCCGTCTCGGCGGTGATGCCCGCGCTGCCCGGCATCGAGAGCGTCGCGACGCCCGAGCCGGCCTCGGCCAGCAGCGAGTCGGAGTGGCCGTGGTAGTGCCCGGCGAACTTCACCAGGAGGTCACGACCGGTGTAGCCGCGGGCCAGACGGATCGCCGTCATCGTGGCCTCGGTGCCGGTGGACACCATGCGGAGCTTCTCGATCGGACCGTCGCCGTCGACCGACACCCGCTGCTTCACGAGCTCGGCGAGCTCGGTCTCCCCCGGCGTGGACGCCCCGAAGGACAGCCCGCGCGCGGCGGCCTGCTGCACGGCCTCGACGGTGCCCGGGTGCGCGTGCCCGAGGATCGCCGGGCCCCACGAGGCGACGAGGTCCACGTACTCGCGGCCCTCGGCGTCGGTGACGTACGCGCCCTTCGCGGAGACGAGGAAGCGGGGCGTGCCGCCGACCGAGCCGTACGCACGGACCGGCGAGTTCACGCCACCCGGGATGCTGTTCTTGGCCCGGCTGAAGAGCTGGCCGTTCGTGGTCGGTGCCGTGGTCATTCGGGGGCCTTCCCGGTCGAGGCGATGCCGGCGACGTCCGCGGTGCTGCCCGAGGTGCGGAGGCCCGCTTCCTCGTTGAGCTTCCGCGCGATGTCCACGGCGAAGTAGGTCAGGATCGCGTCCGCACCGGCGCGCTTGATGCCGACGAGCGACTCCATGGCGGCGGCGTCGCGGTCGATCCAGCCGTTCTGGGCGGCCGCGGTGATCATCGCGTACTCGCCGGAGATCTGGTACGCCCAGACCGGCACGGGCGAGGTGGCCGCGGTCTCGGCGAGGACGTCGAGGTAGCTCATCGCGGGCTTCACCATCACGATGTCCGCACCCTCGTCGACGTCGAGTGCGACCTCGCGCAGCCCCTGTCGACCGTTGGCGGCGTCGATCTGGTACGTCCGGCGGTCCCCCACGAGCGAGGACGACACGGCCTCGCGGAACGGCCCGTAGAACGCCGACGCGTACTTGGCGGCGTAGGCGAGCAGCGCGGTGCCGGAGTGCCCGGCGGCGTCGAGGGCGTCCCGTGCGGCGGCGATCTGGCCGTCCATCATGCCGCTCATGCAGACGAGCTCGGCGCCCGCCTCGGCCTGGGCGACCGCCATGTCGCGGTAGCGCAGCAGCGTGGCGTCGTTGTCGACGGAGCCGTCGGCTGCCAGCACACCGCAGTGCCCGTGGTCGGTGAACTCGTCGAGGCACAGGTCGGACTGCACGACGAGGGCGTCGCCCACTTCCTGCCGAGCGACGCGGATCGCGACGTTGAGGATGCCGTCCGGGTCGGTCGCGCCGGAGCCGTCCGCGTCCTTCGTGACGGGCACGCCGAACAGGTTGACCCCGCCGACGCCCTGCTCCGCCGCGCCCACGAGCGCCCGACGGAACGAGTCGAGCGAGTGCTGCTGCACGCCCGGCATGCTCGAGATGTCGACGGCGTCGGTGGCGCCTTCGCGGATGAACATCGGCAGCACGAGCTCGGCCGGGTGCAGCCGGGTCTCGGCGACGAGTCGTCGCATGGCGGGGGTGGCACGCAGGCGTCGGGGGCGGACCTGCGGGAAGCGTCCAGTCACGGGTGACCTTCCTGATCGGGGGCGGGTTGGTGCAGTGCCTCGACGACGGCGTCGAGGAGGGCTTCGGCGGACCTGCTCGGTGCCACCACGTGGACGGGCAGACCGGCGGTCCGGGCGTCGGTGGCGGTGCCGGGACCGATGCAGGCCACGAGCGTGCGGGGGTCGAGCGGGGTCATCCGGCGGGCGATCTCGCGGGCGACACTGCCGCTCGTCACGAGCACCGCGTCGGGCGCCGGGTCGAGGGCGACCGGCTCGTCGCCGGTCCCCACGGTACGGTACGCCTCCACGTCGTCGACCGCGATCCCGCGGGCGCGCAGCCCGTCCACGAGGGTGGGCGCAGCGATCTCCGAGCGGGGGAAGAGGACCGCGCCGTCGGTCGCCGGCAGGGCAGCGACGAGGGCGGCGGCCGAGGCGTCCTGCGGCACGAGGTCGACGGACCACCCCGCAGCACGGGCGGCACGCGCGGTCGGCTCACCGACCGCTGCCACCAGCAGACCGGACGGGAGGCTCGGCACCCGTCCGGCGAGCACGGTGACGGCCGTCGCACTGGTCACCACGAGCCACGCGTACCCGGCCACGTCGGGCCGGTCGGCGCCTGCGGACGGCGAGGAGGCCCTCCTGTCCGGGACGGCGGCGACCAGACGACGGACAGCACGGTCGAGGGCCGCTGCGTCAGTCGGCGGCTCCGTCGCGATGAGCGGCACCACCACGGGGTCGAGCCCGCGCTGGCGTGCGGCTGCTGCGACCCGGTCACCCCACGCGCCACCGCGCGGGACGAGGACCACCGGTGGCGGGACCTGGTCCGTGGCGGGGACGGCGGAGTTCGTGGTGGGCGTCCTACTCTGCCGGGGTCGCGAGACCCGGGCCAGCGGTGTACGGGCCGTCGGTGGTGTCCTCGGCGACGGTGTCGGCCAGGTCGGCGAGCGCACCAGCGCCGTTCTCGAGCAGCTCGGTCGCGACGCGGCCACCGACCTCGAGGGCCTCGTCCAGACGGTCCTGCGGGGAGCCGTCGAGGACCGCGGCGTGGGACGCGGTGCGGTACTCGGTGCCGTCGGGACGGTAGACCGTGGCGGAGACGAGCAGCATCTCGGCGTCGACGATGGCCGTGGCACCGATCGGGGCCGAGCAGCCGGCCTCGAGCTTGGCGAGGACCTCGCGCTCCGCGGCCACCGTGAGGCGGGTCGGGGCGTGGTCGATCTTGCGCAGCGCAGCGAGCAGGTTGCGGTCGGTCTCGTCCGCGCGGGTCTCGATGGCCAGCGCCCCCTGACCCGGCGCGCTCGGCCAGAAGCCGAGGTCGAGCAGCTCGGTGGCCTCACCCAGGCGGTCGATGCGGCCGAGCCCGGCAGCGGCGAGCACCACGGCGTCGAGGTCGTCCTGCACCCGGCCGAGCCGGGTGTCGATGTTGCCGCGGATGTCGACGACGTCGATGTCCGGACGCTTCGCGCGGAGCTGCGCGGCGCGACGGGGCGACCCGGTGCCGACCTTGGCGTGCTCGGGCAGGGTGTCGATCGTGGCGGCGTTCCTGGCGACCAGGACGTCGCGGGCGTCAGCGCGCTTCGGCACGGCGGCGATCGTCAGCCCCGGGTACGGCGCGGTGGGGAGGTCCTTCAGCGAGTGCACGAGGACGTCCACCTCACCGGCGACCAGGGCTTCGCGGAGGGCGCTGGCGAAGACGCCCGTGCCGCCGAGGCTGGCGAGGGAGGCACGGTTCGTGTCGCCCTCGCTCGTGACGGTGACGAGCTCGACCGGGCGCCCGGACACCGCCGCCAGGCGGTCGGCCACGTCCTGGGACTGGGCGACCGCCAGGCGGCTGGCGCGGGTGCCGAGACGGATCGGCGTCGGGGTGCCCTCGGTCACGGCGCCAGACCCGCGGCAGCCGGCTTGAACCCGGCCCGCTCGTTCTCGCAGCAGCCGGGACGGCAGACGTCGTACCAGGGGCCGATGTCCGTGACGTGGGGGCGCTCGGACGTCGGCACGCCGTTGACGCGCTCGAGGACCAGGTCGACCAGGCCCGCGACGTAGGCCGGGTCGATGCCGGGCGTCTGCGTGCGGAGCGACCAGTAGCCGAGTTCACCGGCGGTCTCGGTGGCTTCCTCGTCGAGGTCCCACATGACCTCCATGTGGTCGCTGACGAAGCCGAGCGGGACGATGAGCACGGCGCGGGTGGGACCGCCCTTGAGCTCCTCGTTCATGTAGTCGTTGATGTCGGGCTCGAGCCACGGCTGCGTCGGGGGGCCCGAACGCGACTGGTAGACGAGCTTCCACGCGGGCTTCGTGGTGCCCTGCAGGTGCGCGTGCTCCGGCTGCTCGACGAGCTCGGCCCAGGCCCGGTCGAGGACGACCTGCGCGACGGCCTCGTGCTGGGCGGCGTACGCACCACCGTCGCCGAAGCCCCGGAAGTCCGGACCCGACTTGGCTGCGTCGGTGGACGGGATCGAGTGGGTGGAGAACAGGATGCGCAGCTCGGTGGCGACGTCGAGGCCGTCGTTCTCGGCGATCGCGCGGGCGAGGCCGTCACGGACGCCGTCGACGAACGGCTGCACGAAGCCGGGGTGGTCGAAGAACTGCCGGACCTTGTCGATCTGGATCGTGTCGATCAGGCCGGTCTCGTCGAGCACGCGGGCGTAGTCCTCGCGGTACTGACGGCAGCTGGAGAACGACGAGTAGGCGCTCGTGGCGATCGCGATGAGCTTGCCGTAGCCCTTGTCGGCGGCCTCGGTGAAGGCGTCCGCCAGGTAGGGGTCCCAGTTGCGGTTGCCCCAGAGCACGGGCATGTCGATGCCGCGGCGCTCGAGCTCGGCTTCGAGCGCTGCCTTGAGCGCACGGTTCTGCGCGTTGATCGGGCTGACGCCGCCGAAGTGCCGGTAGTGGTGGGCGACCTCTTCGAGTCGCTCGTCCGGGATCCCGCGGCCACGGGTGACGTTGCGCAGGAACGGGATGACGTCGTCCTGGCCCTCGGGACCGCCGAAGCCGGCGAGCAGGATGGCGTCGTACGCCGTCGGGACCTCGACGTGCTCGGGACCGGACGCCGCGGCGGCGGTGGCGGCGAGGACGGGGCGGCCGTTCGTGATCTGGCTGGTGTCGGTCATGACAGCACCTCCGGGAGTTCGGCGGTCGTCACGCGACGACCCGTGTAGAAGGGGACCTCTTCCCGCACGTGCATGCGGGCTTCGGTGTAACGGAGGTCGCGCATCAGGTCGACGAGGTCGACGAGGTCGGGGCTCTCGAGCGGCAGGATCCACTCGTAGTCGCCGAGCGCGAAGGACGCGATGGTGTTCGTCAGGACGCGGCGGTACTTGGCGCCCTGGATGCCGTGGTCGCGGAGCATCTTCGAGCGCTCCTCCTCCGGCAGGAGGTACCACTCGTAGGACCGGACGAACGGGTACACCGTGATCCAGGCCTCGGGGTCCTTGCCGCGGAGGAACGCGGGCGTGTGCCGCTTGTTGAACTCGGCTTCGCGGTGCATGGCCATCGCGTGCCACACCGGTTCGGCGTCCTGGAAGAGCGCGGTCCGGCGGACGTCGCGCAGCACCGCCTGGATCGCCTGGGCGTCGTCGCCGTGCAGCCAGATCATGACGTCGGCATCGGCGCGGAAGCCGGAGACGTCGTAGAAGCCGCGGATCGTGACGCCGTGCTCGGCGCCGCGGGCGACGACGGCGTCGAGTTCAGCCACGCCGTCGTCACCGACGCGGGTGACCGCACCGACGGGGCGGCGGAACACCGCCCACAGCGCGTAGGCCGTCAGCAGGTTCGGGTCGACGCCCGAGTCCGGTGCGGTCTCGTGCGGCGAGGTGCCGTGGGGAGAGGGGTCGTGCGGGGTGCTGGTGCTGTCGTGCGCGGGCACGGTGGAACTCATGCGGTCCATTGTCCTATCGGTTGCAAGGAACTTGTCGTCGCCGGTCCCCACACCGGCGAGCACCCCGTGACCGCGGGCGACCCCTGTCGGATCTACCGCCGTCGGAGTACCAGCACGACGATACCCCCGACCACCGTCACGCCCGCTGCGACCCCGGCCAGGTACTCGGGGCGCTTCTCGACGACGCCGCGCTTGACCTTCGACGCCGCGATGCCGAGCTGCTTCGGCAGGTTGAGCTTGTCCTCGATCGCGTCGAGGGTGTCGAAGAGCTGGGCGCGGGTCTTCGCGACGCGGTCGGCGATGTCGTCGTGCTGGTCGGTCACTGGGACTCCTCGGTGTGGTGCGGGGACGGTCGACACGTCAGGCGTCAGAACCGGCCGCTGACGTCCGGCTTGCGGGACGCGTGCTGGATCTCGGGCGTGGGCTTCTTGCCGAGGCCCTTGACCGCGTTGATGTCGTTCTTGACGCTGTCGATCGTGCGCTTCGGCGTGATCGGCAGCCCCTTCTTGAACCGCTTCCAGCCGACGAACCCGAGGATCGCGGCGACGACGAGCATCACGAACGCGAGCACGAGCGCGGCGAGCCACGCGGGCATGATCGTCGCGAGGCCCATGACGGCCGCCGTGAGCAGCACGCCGATCGCGTACAGCACGATCACGAGCGCGGCGACGAGGAGTCCGGCGGCGAGGGCGAAGACCTTCGCCTTCCCCATCAGCTCGGCCTTCAGCAGCGCGATCTCGCCCTTGACGAGGTTCTTGACGAGCTGGGGGACGTCCCCGACGAGACCGAAGAGCGATCGCGACTTCCGGTCACGCGTGTCGGTCATGAGGTCGTGTCGTCCTTCTTCTGACCGACCTTGCGAACGACCTTCTTGGTCTGCTCACCGATGAAGTCGGCGACGTCCGGGGTCTTGTCGGCGACGAACTCCTCGACGCCGTGCACGCTCTTCTGGACGTTGTCGTTGTTCCAGATCTTGCCGCTGACGGTCTTGATCTGTTCGTAGCGCGCCCGTCCGGCTCGCGATCCCAGGACGTACCCGAGTGCTGCGCCGGCGACGAACAGGAGCCTGCCTCGCATGGTTCCTCCGAAAGTCAGTGTGCGTGGAATGCGCGCCGAGAGGGATGTCCCCCGGCGTTCCACCAACAGTAGCCCTCAGCGGGTCAGCGGTCCGCTCAGGAACCGAGGAGCGCGCGGACCGCTGCCCTGGTCGTGGTGACGATGCCGGAGAGCCCGCGCCCGCTCGACGCCTCGCCGATGCCGACGACCCCCTCCGCCAGGCCGGCGGCCTGCGTGTCCGGGCCGTGCCACCGCACCGAGGCGGCACCGAGGACGCGTGCCGCGTCCACCGGCAGGCCGAGCAGGGCGCTCGCGTCCGTCGTGGCCCGGACGCCCGTCTCGCTCGTGGGGTCGACCGGGAGGCTCGTGGCCACGTCCGCCGCGTCGGCCGCCGGGGTCGCGTAGCTGAGCCGCAGGACGTGGCGTCCGCCGGCAGCGTCGGCCAGCCACGGCCACTTCACCGTCGCGTGCGTGAGGGCCTTCGCCCGGACACCGGTGGCGGCCGGGTGCACGAGCATGCCCGTGCCCCGGGGCGCCGCGTCGAGTTCCGGCTGGTCGACGACGAGCGTGACCAGCTCGATGCCCGTCCGCGTCGCCGCCGTCGTCCGCGTCGGGTCGGACACCGCCGAGAGCACGTGGTCGGCCACCAGGCGCTCGGTGGTGCCGTCGGCGCCGGTCACCTCGACCGCGGCCCGGTCGACCCGGGTCACCCGGGTGTGCAGCCGGACGTCGACGTGCCAGGTCTCGAGGTCGGCGACGAGTTCGTCCACGATGCGCACGATGCCGCCGCGGATGCCCTGCACGGCGGACCCCGCGGTCGCCCGTTGCCGGAGCGCGAGCACGGCCCGGGCGAGGGAGCCCTCGCGGAGGAGCGCGTCGCGGAGCCCGGGAGCGACCCGGTCGGGATCGAGGTCGTCCGGGTGCGTGGAGTGGACACCCGCGACGACGGGCACCACGAGGTCGTCGAGGACCTTGGCGCCCATCCGCTTCCGGACCATCGCGCCGAGCGAGGTCGCCCGGGCACCGACGGGCGCCGGCAGCAGCGAGTCCATCTGGGCGCGGAGCCCGCCGCCCTGCCCGACGACGGCGAGCACGTCGGCCGCCATCGGGACGCCGGGGATGCCGAGGAGCCCGGTCGCCGGCATCGGGGCGGTCCGGCCGTCGCGCGTCATCAGCCAGGCACCGCGCGGGTCCGGGGAGACGATCTCGTTGCCGAGCCCCAGCTCGATCGCGAGCGAGGAGACGGCGTCCGTCCTGGTGGCGAACGAGTCGGCGGCCATGTCGAGGTCGATCCCCGCGACGGTGTGCCGACGGATCATGCCGCCGAGCACGCCGGAGGCCTCGACGAGCACCACGTGCACCCCGGCCTTGGCGAGGTCCCGAGCCGCGAGCAGCCCGGCGACCCCGCCACCGACGACGATCGCCTCGGTCACGCGGAGGCCTCGGCGCCGCTCCCCAGGGCGTGCACGAGCTCGACGACGCGGGTCAGCACGGTGGGGTCGGTCTCCGGCGGGACACCGTGACCGAGGTTCACGACGTGGGCACGGGCGGCCCCACCGCGGCGCACGACCTGGCGCACGTGGGCCTCGAGGACGTCCCACGGAGCGGAGAGCATCGCCGGGTCGATGTTGCCCTGCACGGTGACACCGGTGCCGACGCGCTCGACGGCCTGGTCGAGCGGCAGGCGCCAGTCCACGCCGACGGCGTCGACCGCGACCGTGACGCCACCGAGGGTCGTCATGTCCCGCAGGACCTCACCGCTGCCGACGCCGAAGTGGATGCGCGGGACGCCGAGGTCGGCCACGTGTGACAGGGCCTCGGCCGAGTGCGGTGCGACGTGCGTCAGGTAGTCCTCCCGCGACAGCGAGCCGACCCACGAGTCGAAGAGCTGGACCGCCGAGGCGCCGGCGAGCACCTGCGCCCGGAGGAACGTCCCCGACACCCCCGCTGCCCAGGCCAGCAGGCGCGACCAGGTCACCGGGTCGGCGTGCATGAGCGTGCGGGCGCGGATGTGGTCCTTCGAGGGTCCGCCCTCGACCAGGTAGGCCGCGAGGGTGAACGGCGCCCCGGCGAACCCGATGAGCGGCGTGCTGCCGAGCTCGGCCACGGTGCGGGCGACGGCCTCGGCGATGGGGGCCAGCGCGGCCGGGTCGAGGGCCTCGAGCGCGTCGACGTCCGCCACCGTGCGGATCGGCGAACCGAGGAGGGGCCCGCGGCCGGGGACGATCTCGACGTCGACGCCGGCGAGCTTGATCGGCACGACGATGTCGCTGAAGAAGATGCCGGCGTCCACCCCGTGCCGACGGACCGGCTGCAGCGTGATCTCCGACGCCATCGCCGGGTCGAGGCAGGCGTCGAGCATCGCGGTGCCCACGCGCAGGTCGCGGTACTCGGGCAGCGACCGGCCCGCCTGGCGCATGAACCAGACCGGCAGCGTCTCCGGACGGTCACCCCGCAGGGCCCGGACCAGCGCCGATCCGGCGGTCCGTCCGTCGGCGAGCGGGTGCGTGGCTGGCAGTGCGGCTGTGGATGCGTCGGTCACCGCACGATTCTCCCACCGAGCGCGGTACCATCGAGTACGTGCTCATCTGTCTCACGGCGTCGCATCGCAACGCCAGCTTCGACCTCCTGGAGCGACTGAGCATCGGCGCCCCCGCGGCGGCCAGCAGACTGGTCACCGACTCCGACGTCCTCGACGGCGCCGTGGTCCTCGCGACCTGCAACCGCTTCGAGGCCTACCTCGACTTCGCCGGCGACGACCGCGACTCCGCGGTGTCCGCCACCGTCGACGCCGTGGCCCAGGCCAGCGGGCTCGTCGGCACCGAGGTCCTCGAGTCCGTGTCCGTGCTCGGCGGCAAGGACGTCGTCCAGCACCTCTTCGCCGTGTCGAGCGGCCTCGAGTCCGTCGTCATCGGCGAGACCGAGATCTCCGGGCAGGTCCGCCGCTCGCTCGAGGACGCCCGCGCCAACGGCACCACCACCTCCGACCTCGAGCGCCTGTTCCAGGAAGCCGCCCACACCTCCCGCGGCGTCAAGACCCGCACGCGCATCGGCGCCGCCGGACGCTCGCTCGTCCGCCTCGGGCTGGAGCTCGCGTCGTCCCGCGTGACCGACTGGGCCCGGGCCAACGTGCTGCTCGTCGGCACCGGCAGCTACGCCGCCACCACGATCGCCGCCCTGCGTGACCGCGGCGCCGAGCGGATCCAGGTCTACTCGCCGTCCGGCCGCGCCCCCTGGTTCGCCGCCAAGCACGACCTCGTCGCCGCGCACGACCTGCACCAGGCGATCACGTCGAGCGACGTCGTCATCACGTGCACGTCGAGTGAGGTGCCGGTCATCAGCGCCGCCGACCTCGACGACGGGGTCCGACGCATCGTCATCGACCTCGGACTCCCCCGCAACGTCGACCCCGCGGCCGCGCAGGTGCAGGGCACGGAGCTCCTCGACCTCGAGACCATCAGCATCCACGCGCCGGTGTCCGAGCTGAACGCCGAGTCCGAGGCCCGCGCCATGGTCGAGGACGCCGTGTCCCGCTTCCGCGCGCAGTCGATGGAGCAGTCGACGACGCCGGCGCTCGTGGCGTTCCGGAAGCACGTGTTCGACATCCTCGACGCCGAGATCGAGCGCTCGACCCGACGTGGGGACGTCACGCCGGAGTCCGCGGAGCAGACCGAGCGGGCGCTGCGGCACCTGGTCGGGGTGCTGCTGCACCGGCCGTCGGTCCGCGCCAGGGAGCTCGGGCGCGCGGGACGTGGCGACGAGTTCGTCCAGGCGCTCGACGCCCTCTACGGGGTCCGACCGGAACCCGAAGCGGAACTGGACGTGCCGACGCCCGTCGTGCCGCTGGCGGACCGGACCGCCCCGGCACACGGCGACGACGCTGCGGACGCCAGCTGAGCCTCCCACCCGTCCTGCAGGTGAGCGCGCTCCTGCTGGTGCGCCACCGTCGGGTCCTGATGGTGCGGGCGCGTGGGCGTGACGTCCTCTACCTGCCCGGCGGCAAGGTCGAGCCCGGCGAGACGGCCGTTCAGGCCGTGGTCCGTGAAGCGCTCGAGGAGACCGGTCTGCGGTTCACCACCGCCGACGTCGACGAGTTCGCGGTCGTGACGGAACCGGCGCACGGACAGGCGCCCGGCACGGTGGTCGCGATGACGCTCTTCCTGGCCCGATCGGGAGGCCCGCTGGACACCGCCTCGCCCGTCGCCTCCGCAGAGGTGGACGAGGTCGAGTGGGTCAGCTCGGCGGACGCGGACCGGTGCCCGCCGGCGGGCGTCGAGACGCTGCGCCTGCTCACGCAGGCGCAGCTCGTCGACTGACGGGGCGGACTCAGCCGTTCTCGGTGTCGTCGGTGCCCGTGCCGGTGTCGACGTAGTGGCCGACCTCGGCCGACGCGCGTGCCGTGCCCTCGTCCGCGTCGCCAGGGATCTCGGAGTCGACGTACTCGCCGTCGGTGCCCGTGCTGGTCGGCGTGGCCTCGCCCGGGATGTCGCTCTCGACGAACTCGCCGACGGGCTCCTCCGAACGCGGCGACTCCTCGCCCGGGATGTCGCTGTCGACGAAGGCGCCCGCGGCCGGTTCGACCCCGTCGGCGCGGTCCGACTCGCCGCGGATCTGCTCGTGCTTGCCTGCCATGGTCGTCCTCCAGGGTGGGTGGGCGGCATCGCTGCCGTGTGCTGGCGAGTGTGCTCGTGCACCCTGAGTGTCCTCCGGACCGGGCGACCCGTCGGACGCTGGCCCCCGACCACGGTGATCGACCCGGACCCGGTACGGGTGTGAGGATGGGCGCGTGAGCACGTCGTCCAACGGATTCCGTCGACTGCGGTTCTCCGACGAGGACGGCACCGACTACGACGCGATCTTCAGCTCGGAGTACCGCGGGTCGGAGTTCTTCACCGAGACGCGGGTCGCTCCCGGTACCCGGTACGAGTACACGGTGGTCGGTGACGACGACCTGTCCCTCCGGACCATGCGCGCGACGGGCGGTCGGCGCACGGGCGTCATCGGCCCGCGTGAGGACCACGTCGTCTTCTGGCTGTCCCAGGGCACGCTCGAGATGCACTTCGCCGACCGGGTCCGCGTCGTCCGACCGGGTGCTCCGTACATCGCCTCGGCGTCCGAGGCCTACCGGTTCGAGTCCGAGGAGACGGTCTACAACGGCGTGCACGTCGCGGACCGGTTCCTCCGCACGGTCGCACGTGAGCTCGGCTACCGGCAGCCCGACGGCCCGCTGCTGTTCGCGCAACAGGACGAGGTCGTCGCCCGGCGCGAGCCCCTCCGTCGGCTGCTGCGCGAACTCACCCCGGCGCTCCTCGACGACCGCGTGCAGGGGGCGATGCGCACGGCGTTGAACCGGCGCCTGGCCGTCGTCGTCCTCGACACGTTCCCGCTGCGGGACGTCGACGACGACGTCCCGCTCGCGAACCGCCTGCGCGACGCCATCCGCCACATCGAGGACCACGCGCGCGAACGGCCGTCGGTCGGGGCGATCGCGGCCGCCGCGGGCCTCGGCGAACGGAGCCTGCAGGACGTCTTCGTCCGCACGCTCGGCGTCACCCCGAGCCGGTTCCTCCGTGACCACCGTCTGGACGAGGTCCGACGGCAGCTCCTGCACGGTGACACCACGGACGGGGTCATCGACGTCGCGCGCTGCTGGGGCTTCACCAACGCCGGCCGGTTCGCCGCGACGTACCGGGAGCGCTTCGGGGAGAGCCCCGGTGAGACGCGCGCCGCAGCACGCGGGCCGCACGGCACGACCGGGGAGCCCTCCGCCCGAGTCCGGCAGGCCATGGCGTTCATCGCCGAGCACGCCGGGGAGCACCTCACCGTCCAGGCGATCGCCGACGCGACCGGGGTACGTCCTCGTCGCCTGCAGCAGCTGTTCCAGGACGAGTGCGGCACCACGCCGATGGCACATCTGCGCGCCGTCCGGGCCGCGGCCGTCGCCCGTGCAGAACGCAACGCGGCGGACGAAATCGGCGTCGAACGCTGACTCGTCCGCCGAACGGGGGACAAGTCAGGCCAGAACGGGCCGCTGTCTGGCAGAAGTCTGGGAACCGCGATCGGCGTGTGACTTCTCTCGACCCCAGCCCGTCTCATCCGTGAACAGCAACCGCTGGGAACACCCGGCGGGCTCTCGGAAGGAGACATCATGGCGAACACCACGACCACCCCCACCCCCGGCACCCTGGCCGCGACGACCGCGACCGGCTCGGCCGCTCGCTCCACCGGCTCCACCACCGGCAAGACCGTCATCGACGACACCGTCGTCTCGAAGGTCGCCGGCATCGCCGCCCGCGAGGTCAACGGCGTGCACGGCCTCGGCGGCGGCGCAGCCCGTGCCATCGGCGCCCTCCGCGACGCCATCGGCCAGCGCGACCTCTCGCAGGGCGTCAAGGTCGAGGTCGGCGAGAAGCAGGTCGCCGCGGACATCACCATCGTCGCCGAGTACCCGGTGCCGCTGCAGCAGGTCGCCGAGGGCGTCCGCTCCTCGGTCGCCCGTGCCCTCGAGCAGATCGTCGGCATGGAGGTCGCCGAGGTCAACGTGACCGTCCAGGACGTCTTCATCCCGGGTGACGACGACGAGGACGACGACAAGAAGGAAGCGCGCGTCGCATGAGCACCACACTCGCAGGCGCCCTGATCGGCGCCATCCTCGCAGTCGTCGCACTGCAGTTCGGCTTCTGGGGCTTCGTCCTCGTCGTCGTGTTCGCCGCGATCGGCGCCCTCGTGGCCGCCCTCGTGTCCGGACGCATCGACCGCGGTGCCCTGACCGACGTGCTGACCGGACGCCGGAGCTCCAAGTGACCGGCGGCCCGGAGGTCCCGGGCCGCGTCGAGATCACGGCGCGCGCCCTGACCTCGTGCGCCCGCGCCGTGGCCGCCGAACACCTCGGTGCTCCGGCCCGTCGTGTCCGGGTGGCCCTCGGTGACCACCAGGGGTCCCTGGCACTCGACATCACCGGCCCGATGGCCGCGGCCGACGACCTCGTCGGCCGCGCCACGACCTCGGCCACCGCGGTCCGTGACCGCGTCGGCGAGCTCACCGGCCGTCGAGTCGGCAGTGCCCACATCGAACTGACCGGGATCGTGCGCGAGCACGAGACCCGGGTCCGCTAGGAGACCATCATGAGCAGCAGTCCCAACGGCGCCAGCGGCGTCGAGCGACGCATCCGGCGCCGGAGCGTGCACCGCTCCCGTTCCACCGCCGTGTCCGTCGCGCTCGTGGTGCTCGCCCTGGTGGCCGCCTGGATCGGCACCGAGTCCGTCCTCCGCGCGGTCGGCGCAGCACCCCTGCTCGCCGACCCGCAGACGGCCGTCGACACCGCGCTCCGCCCGGACGCCGCGTTCGTCACGATCGCCGAGGTCATCGCCGGCGTGCTCGTCGTGCTGGGGATCGTCCTCGTCGTCCTGGCCCTGAAGCCCGGTCGTCAGCACCGCTCCCCCGTCCCGCACGAGCGCGGCGCGGTCATCATCGACACCCGCATCATCGCGGCGACGGCAGCGAACGCCGCCGGAACCGCAGCGGGCGTCCCGGACGGCAACGCCACCGCCACCTCGCGTGGCACCAGCACCGAGGTCCGAGTGGTCCCGGTCTCCGGCATCGCCGTGGACGAGGGGATCGTCCGCGACGCCGTCAAGGACCGCCTCGGCCAGCTCGACGAGCGCTTCGGTCGTCGGGTCAAGGTCCGCATCGCAGAACAGGGGACGCTGTCATGACCAAGAGCAACCGCACCCTCAACCGCATCATCCTGTTCGTCCTCGGGATCGTCGCCGTCCTGGTCGGTCTGACCATCGGCGCCGGCGTCCTGCCCGCGGTCCGCGACGCGGTGCGTCCGTACCTCGAGCTGCCCCGCAGCGTCGACGTCCCCGCCGCGTCGCTGTGGATCGTGGCCGTGGCGTGTGCGGTCGTGATCGTGCTCGCCCTGATCTGGGTGTTCACGCGCGGCGGTGGCGGAACGTCCATCGCCGTCCGGGAACGCTCCGGCGACGACGCCGTGACGATCAACGTCGCGCTCGTCCGTGACGTCGTGGAGCACGAGCTGCGCGAGGTCCGGGACGTCGTGAACGCGAAGGTCGACGTCTTCCTGGTCCGCCGGCAGCGCGCCGCCCGGATCAAGGTTGCCGTGCGCCGCGGCGGCGACGCCGTCGCCGTGCTCGACGCCGTCGACCACGCCCTCGCGGTCCTGGACCGCACCCTCGGACGGCCGGTCCCCGTGCTCGTCCACCTCACCGGCGGGACCCGCTCGGTCCTCGCCAAGCCGTCCCGCGTCGGCTGACCCGTCCCCGAGTCGGCTGACACCGACCCGCGGACGCACCCCGAGCCTCCCGGCTCACCCACCACCCCACCGGGCTCACGCCCACCTCGAGAAAGGACCCCTCATGGGACTCGACGACAAGATCAAGAACGCCGCTCAGGACATCGCCGGCAAGGCGAAGGAGGCCTTCGGCAACGCGACCGACGACGACTCCAAGGTCGCCGAAGGCAAGAAGGACCAGGCCTCGGCCAGCGTCAAGCAGACCGGCGAGGACGTCAAGGACGTCTTCAAGAACTAGGACACCCACACCGACGACGACGGGGTACCCGCCACGGGTGCCCCGTCGTCGCCTGTCCGGCACCGGACGCACCCTGACCGAGGAGGAGAGACCATGCAGAACGCCACCCACGCCCGCACGCACGTCATCGACGTGGAGCTGCCCGCGTCGCTCACCGAGCCACTGCCCGACGACGCGAGCACCCTGACGATCGCCGCCAGGACCGCGGCCGTCACCGCGCTCGGCGTCGACGGGGTGCACCACCTCGGCAGCCTGGTGGAGCGAGCCGCCGACCAGGTGCGCTCCCGCCTCGGCCGGGCCGGCAGCGCCCTCGGCGTGACCGTCGACGACGCCGACACCGCGCTCGACGTCCGGGTGTCGCTCGTGGTCGAGTACCCCCAGCCCGTCACCGCCGTCGCCGAGGAGGTCCGCTCGCAGGTCGCGCGGGCCGTCGAGGAGACCGCCCAGCGCCCTGCGAACGTCGAGGTCCACGTGACCGACGTGCACGGACCGTTCGACGACGAGCCGTCCGTGATCGACAGGGCCTCGGACGCGGTCAAGGACGCCACGGACCAGGTGCGCGCCACGGCCGCTGACGCCGCTTCGACGGTGCGCGCCACGGCCGCTGACGCCAGCGACCAGGTGCGGGCCGCGTCGTCCGACGCCGCCGACCGGGTGCGCTCCGCGTCGTCCGACGCCGCCGACCGGGTGCGCTCCGCGTCGTCCGACGCCGCCGACCGGGTGCGCTCCACTGCGTCGGACGTGTCCGACCAGGTCCGCGAGACCGCCGGCCGTGCCCGCACGGCCGGGACCGAGGCCCTGCAGCGCGCGTCGGAGACCGCCGCCGCTGCCGCTGACTCGGCCCAGGCGACGGCACGGCATGCCCGTGACGCCACCGTCGACGCCACCGCGACCGCTGCCACCCGCGCGTCCGACGCCACCACGACCGCAGGTGCGCACACCGCCGACGGGACCCAGCGTGCCGCTGCCGACGTGGCCGAGCGGGCCGCCGAGGCCGCCGACGCCGCTCGTGACGCGGCCGTGAGCGCCGCCGACCAGGTGCACGAGGTCGTCGAGGCCGAGGCCGCCGAGGCCGAGCGCGCGGAGGAGTCCGTCGACGCGGACGTCGAGCACGCCACCGACGCCGCTGACGAGGCCCGAGCCGCCGCCGACGACGCCCGGGACCCCCGCGCATGACCGCCTGGTCCGGACGCAGCGGCCGACGGTTCGGACGTGAGCGTCCACCCCGTGCCCGCGGCGTCTGGATCGCCACGGTCGTCGGCGTGCTGGTCGTCCTGCTCGTCTTCACCGCCGGCTTCCTGCCGCTCGTCGGGTTCCTCGGCGGGGTGACCGCGACGACGGCCGGCCTGGTGCCGTTCCCGTTCGTCCGCGTCACGCTCGTGACGGTCCTCGGCGGGCTGGTGGTCCTCGGCCTGCTGGTCCTCGCCGTCACCCGACGCCGGACCGTGGCCGCGTGGGTCCCCGTGGTCCTCGCGGTGCTGGTCACCGTCGCTGTGACCGTCTACCCGCTCGTCGCCGTCGCCGTCGGGTCCGCCGACCGGGCCGGCGACGTCTGGCCGATCATCACCGACCTCGTACGACGGGTCACCGGCTGACCGGCCGGCCCCCACCACCGAAGGGACACCTCATGCGCAACCGCGTCATCGTCATCGGAGCCGTCGTGCTCATCGCGTTCGCGATCGGATCGCGGTCGAACCGCCCCGTGATCAAGCAGTCCAAGGGCGAGACCGCCCGGAAGATGTGGAACGACCCCCGCGCCCGCAAGGGACGCAAGAAGCTCGCGAAGAAGATCGCCAAGGCCGCGAAGAAGCACGGCTGAGCCCGGTCCCGACGACGGCCCCGACACGTGACGTGTCGGGGCCGTCGTGCTGTCAGCGAGTGGCGGTCGTGTGCACGGCTTCGAGCACCTCGGTGCCCATCGTGCGCAGGGCCTCGACCACCGCGAGCCGCTGGTCGAGGGTGTCATCGGAGAAGGTCACCGTCACCGCGTAGCTCACCGACGAACCCGGGCCCCGCAGGACCCCGGCCTCGGCGCGGACCCCCCGTCCGACACCGGTGACGGACACCGCCTGGAGGCCGTGGTCCAGTGCGCGGTGCGCCAGCGGGTCGAGACCGAAGGCCCCGGCGACGAGCGACAGGTCGGCCGCGAGGGACAGCCACCCGAGGACCCGGTTCGAGACGCCCTCGTCGACGACCTCGCCGAGCGCGAGCCCGCGCATCAGCCAGCTGAGCTCACCCGAGGCGGCGACGGCGATGTCCGGGGCGTCGTCGGGACCACGGCGGTCCCGCACCCGGTCGATGAACGCCGAGCGCTCGACCCCGAGCGCCTCGGCACGCTCGCGGACGGCGTCGATCCCGACCAGCGAGAGCAGTGCGTTCGTCGCCCACGCGTCGGCGGTCGCCGCCACCAGGGTCGCGAGGTCGGGGACCTGCATGGTCGGCTCCTGCAGGAACTGCCAGAGGCCCGGCCCGGCCGCGGTGTCCCGGGCCATCCGCTGCAGCCGGTCACCGTGCAGGCGGCCGTCCTCGAGCCGTGCCGCGACCTCGGTCAGGAGCAACACCCGACCGAGGCTGCCGACGGGCTGCACGAGTCGGTCGTCCACGGCCAGCAACGCCCGACCGGTCGACGTGTCGATGACCGACGCACTGACCGCGGCGCCGTCGTGCGCCAGCGACCCGAGCGCGTCCACGGTCGCGACGAAGCGCTCCTCCGCCCCGCCGCGGTGCCGTCCCCGAGCACGGGTGCCCGCGCCGGAGCGACCGTCCTGGCGACGCCGCCGCGAGGACGGAGCCGCGTCGGGCTCGACCATCACCAGATGGCGACGCGCTCGGCGGGGTCGAGGTACATCGCGTCCTGCTCCGTGACGCCGAAGGTGTCGTAGAACACGTCGATGTTCTTGACCACCTGGTTGCAGCGGAACTCGGTCGGCGAGTGCGGGTCGATCGTCAGGAGCCGTGCGGCCTCCTCCGGGCGGATCGCCATCTGCCAGGCCTGGGCCCAGCTGAGGAAGAACCGCTCGGCACCGGTCAGGCCGTCGACCACGGGGGGCTCCTGGCCGTCGAGGGAGATCAGGTACGCCTTCCACGCGATGGAGAGGCCGCCGAGGTCACCGATGTTCTCGCCGATCGTGAGCGCGCCGTTGACGTGTCCGTCCGGCACCTCGGTCGGGACGAGGGCGTCGTACTGGGCGATGAGGGCCTTGGTGCGCTCCTCGAAGGCCTGGCGGTCGGCCTCGGTCCACCAGTTCTGCAGGCGTCCGTCACCGTCGTACTGCGAGCCCTGGTCGTCGAAGCCGTGGCCGATCTCGTGCCCGATGACGGCACCGATCGCGCCGTAGTTGGCGGCGGCGTCACGCGAGGCGTCGAAGAACGGGAACTGCAGGATCGCGGCCGGGAACACGATCTCGTTGAAGCCCGGGTTGTAGTACGCGTTGATCGTCTGCGGCGTCATGAACCACTCGTCGCGGTCGATCGGGGTGCCGATCTTGCCGAGCTCGCGGTCGACCTGGAACGAGGCCACGGCGCGGACGTTGCCGAGCAGGTCGTCCGCGGCGACGGGCAGCGCGGAGTAGTCGCGCCACTTCACCGGGTAGCCGATCTTCGGCGTGAACTTGTCGAGCTTCTCGAGCGCACGTGTCCGGGTCTCGTCGGTCATCCAGTCGAGCGCGGTGATGCTCTGGCGGTAGGCCTCGACCAGGTTCGCCACGAGGTCGTCCATCGTGACCTTCGAGGTCTCGTCGAAGTGCTCGGCGACGTAGATCCGACCGACGGCCTCGCCCATCGCGCCCTCGACGAGCGAGACGCCGCGCTTCCAGCGCTCGCGCTGCTTGGGCGCACCGGTGAGCGCGGTGCCGTAGAACGAGAAGCTCGTCGCCGAGAACGCGCTCGTCAGGTACGGCGCCGATCCCCGGATCACCTGCCAGGCGAGCCAGTCCTTCCAGACGGTGAGCGGCTGGTCGCGGAGCAGCTCGGACAGGCCGGTGAGGAACGACGGCTCCCGGACGACCACGGTGTCGAAGGCGCCGACGGGGGCGCCGATGGCCTGCCACCAGAGCTGCAGGTCGACGCCGGGTGCCAGTGCGGCGACCTCGGCCCACGGCAGCTTGTTGTAGGTCTTCTGGCTGTCGCGGGTGGCGACGTTGTCCCAGTGCTCCGCGGCGAGCGCCGTCTCGAGCGCCACCACGTGCTCGGTGCGCTCGGCGCCGGCCTCGAACCCGGCGAGCGGGAAGATCGCGGCGACGAACTCGCGGTACTTCTCGCGGATGTCGGCGAAGCGCTCCTCGCGGTAGTACGACTCGTCGGGCAGGCCGAGTCCGGACTGCTCGAGGAACACGACGTACGAGTCGGGGTCACCCGGGTCGTTGTCGACGAAGAGCTGGATGAAGCTCGGCAGGCCGAGGCGCTCGAAGCGACCGACCATCCGCACGACGTCGGCGGTGGTCTCGATCGCGGCGATCTCAGCGAGGAGCGGTTCGATCGGGCCCGTGCCCAGGGCCTCGAGCGCGACCTCGTCGGTGAACGCCGTGTAGAGGTCGCCGACCTTGCGCTCCTCGGTGCCCTCCGGAGCCAGCTGCGAGCGCTCGACGATGGTGCGGACGGCGGCCTCTGCCGCTTCGGCCAGCACCGTGAACGAGCCGTAGCGCGCCTTGTCGTCGGGGATCGGCGTCGCCGCGATCCACTTCCCGTTGACGTGCCGGTAGAGGTCGTCCTTCGGGGACACGTCAGGGTCGAGTTCGTCGGTTCGGATTCCGGTGGTGCCTGCGACGTCGGTCATGCGCTCCACGATAGTCACCGGGCCCCCGCAGGTCCCCCCGGCGAGTCCTCCACAGGACGTCCATCGGCTGGTCGCTGGCCGGTACGGTCATCGCATGGGACTTCCGTGGAAGCTGCACGGTGACGGTGCGACCGTCTCCGCGACGACGATCGTGGCGCCGGACGAGCGCCTCACCTGGCCGCGGACGATCGGCCTGGGCGTGCAGCACGTCGTGGCGATGTTCGGCGCGACCTTCCTGGTGCCCCTGCTGACGGGGTTCCCGCCGTCCACGACACTGCTCTTCAGCGGCATCGGCACGATCCTGTTCCTGCTCGTCACCGGCAACCGCCTGCCGAGCTACCTCGGGTCCTCGTTCGCGTTCATCGCCCCGATCGGCGCCGCGACGAAGATCGGTGGCATCCCGCTCGCGCTGTCCGGCATCATCGTCGTCGGCGCCCTGCTCGCGGTCGTCGGCCTCGTCGTGCACCTGGCCGGCGCCGGGTGGATCGACCGCCTGATGCCGCCGATCGTCTCCGGCGCGATCGTCGCGCTCATCGGCTTCAACCTGGCGCCCGCCGCCCGCGACAACTTCACGAAGTCGCCCGTCATCGCGGTCATCACCCTGCTCGCGATCATCCTGGTGACCGTCCTGTTCAAGGGGCTCATCGGGCGCCTGTCCATCGTCATCGGCGTCGTGGTCGGCTACGTGGCCGCCCTGATCGGCGGGCAGGTCGACTTCTCCGCCGTCGCCGACGTCCCCTGGGTCGGCCTGCCGACCTTCACGGCCCCTGCGTTCGACCCCGCGCAGCTGCCGATCTACCTGGCCTTCGTGCCGGTGGTCCTGGCGCTGGTCGCCGAGAACGTCGGGCACGTCAAGGGCGTCGGCCAGCTCACCGGCCGTGACCTCACCCCGCTGACCGGACGGGCACTCTTCGCCGACGGCGTCTCGACGGTCCTGGCCGGCATCGGCGGCGGCTCCGCGACGACGACCTACGGCGAGAACATCGGGGTGATGGCCGCCACCCGCGTCTTCTCCACGGCCGCCTACTGGGTCGCCGCGATCGCCGCCGTCCTGCTCGGGCTGTCCCCGAAGATCGGCGCGGTCATCTCCTCGGTCCCCGCCGGCGTGCTCGGTGGGGCGACGACCGCGCTCTACGGCCTGATCGGGGTCATCGGCATCCGCATCTGGGTGGAGAACCGCGTCGACTTCGCCAAGCCGAAGAACCAGCTCACCGCAGGCATCGCGCTCATCATCGGCATCGCGGACTTCACGTTCTCGTTCGGGCAGGCCAGCTTCGGCGGCATCATCGTCGGCACCGTCGCGGCGATCGTGGTCTACCACCTGATGGACCTCATCGGTCGCGCGCGGGGCACCGACCCGGCGGAGCCCGTTGCCACGGAGTCGGCGCACGCCGCCACCGGAGCGGTCACGGCGGAGCCGCGGGTCGACCGACGCTGAGTCGCTGACGGACGGGAGGGCCTGGTCGCGACCGCCCCGCCGGCGCGGGCTGCGCGCACGGCGGCACCACGGCCTCCCGTCCGGACCGACGCGACCACCCGCTCAGGCGAGCAGACCGACCACACCCGTCACGAGCTGGACGACCGCGAGCAGCACCAGCACGACCACCAGGAACACCGAGCCCCAGCGGGCGATCCACCCGCGCATCGCGGCGAGCGCGCGCCTGGCCCGGGCACCGAGGGTGACGGCGAGGACGATCGGCAGGAACGCCGTCGATCCCCCGACGAGCACGAAGAGCGCACCGGCGACGACCGTCTCGGCGGCAGCCGGGTCGGCGTCACCGAAGGCCAGGCCGGCGCCGAGCGCCAGGACGAGCGCCTTCGGGCTCGACACGAACCACAGCACGCCGACGCCGAACGCGCGGCGCGGACCGATCGACTCCATCGCCGCGGACCACCGGGAGCTGGCGGGCGACCCGTCGGGGAGCCGTCGGACCGACCACTGCCAGACGGCGAGCGCGAGCAGCACGACGCCCGCGCCGAGGGCGACGAGGGCCTCGACGGGCGTCCCACCCGCACCGGTCCGGGCCGGCAGCCGTTCGCCGACGAGCACCGCGACCACGAGCGCGACGGCGATCGTGGTGATCCAGCCCGTCGCGCAGGCCACCGCGGAGCCGTACCCGCGGCGGTGTCCGAGCAGGAAGACCACCGAGGCGACGGTGAGCGGACTGAGGGCCAGACCGACGGCACCCGGCACGAGCGCGACCACGTCCACACGGGCGAGGGTAGTCGGCGGCATGATGTCCTGATGCCCTCGTCCCGCCGTGCCGTCGACCGCGACATCGTCCGGCTGGCGCTGCCCGCGCTCGGTGCGCTGGTCGTCGAACCGCTGTTCCTGCTGACGGACACCGCGCTCGTCGGGCACCTCGGGGCGACCCCGCTCGCGGCCGTCGGGCTCGCGAGTGCCGTGCTGCAGACCGTGACGGGGCTGCTGGTGTTCCTGGCCTACTCGACGACACCGGCGGTGGCCCGGGCGCTCGGTGGTGGCGACCGTCGGGGCGCGGTGCACGCGGGCATCGACGGGATGTGGCTCGCGCTCGTGCTCGGCGTCGTGCTCGCCCTGGTCGGCTGGCCGCTCGCCGGACCGCTCGTGTCGGTGTTCGGGGCATCGGCCGAGGTGTCCGCCGCGGCCACCGCGTACCTCCTCGTGTCGCTCATCGGGCTGCCCGGGATCCTCGTCGTGACGGCCTCGACCGGCCTGCTCCGCGGACTGCAGGACACCAGGACGCCGCTCGTCGTCGCGACGGTCGGGTTCGTCGCGAACGGGCTGCTCAACGCACTGCTCATCTACGGGTTCGGCTGGGGCGTGGAGGGCTCGGCGGCCGGCACCGTGCTCGTGCAGTGGGCGATGGCCGCGGTGTACGTGGTGATCGCCGTGCGGGCAGCCCGTCGCGTGGGCGCTCCCCTGCGTCCCGGGGCGTCCGGCGTGGTGCGGGCGCTGCGGTCGGGCGCCTGGCTGTTCCTCCGCACGGCGTCGCTGCGCGTGGCGATGCTCGCGACCGTCGGGGTGGCCGCGGGCCTCGGCACGGTCGGGCTCGCGACGATGCAGGTCGGCCTGACGGTGTTCAGCACCCTGGCGTTCGCACTCGACGCGCTGGCCATCGCGGGGCAGGCGCTGGTCGGGCACGCGCTCGGTGCGCGGGACGCAGACCGGGTCCGGCTCGTCACGACCCGGCTCGTCGTGCTCGGGATCGGCGGCGGGGTGCTGCTCGGACTCCTCACGCTCGCCGTCAGCGGGGTGCTCGGCCCGGTGTTCTCGGACTCGGCCGCGGTTCGGGGATCACTGCCACTCGTGCTCGTGCTCATCGCGGCGGGGATGCCGGTCGCCGGGTACGTGTTCGTGCTCGACGGGGTGCTCATCGGCGCCGGGGACGCCCGCTACCTGGCGATCGCGGGGGCGGTGAACCTCGTCGTGTACCTGCCGCTGCTGTGGGTGGTCGGGGACGGGCTCGCGTCGCTGTGGGCGGTGTTCTCGTTCGGGTACATCGGGGTGCGCGCGGTGACGCTCGGCGTGCGGGCGCACCGGCCGGGGTGGATCGCCGTCGCGATGGCGCGGTAGGGGCGGCTCAGCCCCGCGGGGGCGCCGTCGTGTCGCCGACGCGGAGCTCGGAGCGGAACGCGGCACCCTCGGGTGACTCGCCCTCGAGCATCGCCAGGGCAGCCCGGGCCGCCGCCTGGCCCTTCTGCACGAAGGGCTGCACGAGCGTGGTCAGCTGCCGGATCGGGGAGCGGTGGAACAGGCTGTCGTCGACCTGGATGCCGTCGAAGCCGACGACGCTGACGTCCTCCGGCACGCGGAGCCCGGCCTCGAGCGCCGCCGAGATCACCCCGACGGCGAGCAGGTCGCTCTGCGCCACCACCGCGGTCGGACGGCTGCCGTCGACCGCGAAGAGCGCGGCGCCGGCGATGCGGCCCTCCTCCACCGAGCTGCCGCCGGCCTCGATCGCGACGGCGTCCGGGAACACGTCCCACACCCCGCGGAGCCGTTCCGTGGTGGTGAAGGCAGCGCCGGCGGCGAAGCGCTCGGCGCTGATCGGCCCGCGGTGGTGCGAGGCGTCGAGGGGCAGCGCGACGACCGTCACGGCGGTGTGGCCGAGGTCGCGGAGGTACTCGGCCGCACGACCCGAGCCCTCGCGGTTGTCGAGCTTGATCGGGACAGCGCCCTCGATGTCGTCGGCCTCGATCGCGACGACGGGGATCCCGCGGCGCCGGAGCACGGCGACCGCGGGGTCGACCCGCACGTTGCAGCCGACGAGCACGACGGCGTCCATCGGGGCGTCGACCAGGGGTCCGGCACCGCGCTCGTCGTCGAGCGGGCTGCGGACGAGCAACAGGGAGGCGCCGGCCTCCCCCGCGACCTCGGCGATGCCGTCGAGCGTCAGGACGTTGACCGGGTCGCGGAAGGCATCGCTGAGACGTTCGTCCATCACGACGCCGATGACGCCGGACCGGCCGCGGCGCAGCGACCGGGCGCGCGGGTCGGGTCCGTCGTAGCCGAGCTCCGCCGCGGCGGCGAGGACCCGGGCGCGGGTCTCCTCGGACACCGGACCGGTGCCGCTGAACGCCAGGGACGCGGTGGACGGTGCCACCCCGGCGGCACGGGCGACGGCGACGAGCGTCGGCCGAGCGGTCCGCGCGGTGGCGGGGACGGTGCCGGCCACGCGGGGAGTCCCCGACGCGCCGCCGTGTGTTGCCGTGTCGTCCATCGCCGGTTAGCGTATCGGAGAACCACACTCGAATCGATTCGATCGGAAGCACCATGACGACGGCGTCCGCCACCACGACCGCACGGAGCACCCGAGCGTGGCGCAACGCCGTGTTCGTCGTGTTCACGCTCTCGGGGCTCGACATCGCCACCTGGCTCGGACGCATCCCCAGCGTGCGCGACGAGCTCAGCGCCAGCACCCTGACGATGGGGCTGCTCGTCGTCGGGATGAGCGTCGGGTCCATCGCCGGCCTGACCTTCGCGGGGCACATCGTCGGGAAGCTCGGAGCCAAGCGCGGCGTGCAGATCGCCGCCGTCTGCCTGGCGCTCGGGCTCGTGATGGCCGGCATCTCGGTCAGCCTGGGCTGGGGCTTCGCGGCGATCTGGATCAGCCTCATCGCGTTCGGGTTCGGCAACGGGCTGTGCGACGTGTCGATGAACGTGACGGGCGCCACGGCCGAACGGCTCGGCGGACGCACGATCATGCCGCTGTTCCACGCCGCGTTCAGCCTCGGCACGCTCGCCGGCGCCGGGCTCGGTGCCCTGGCCGAGCGGCTCGAGGTCCCGGTCGCCCTGCACTTCATCGTCCTCGGCATCCTCACGAGCCTGGCGATGGTGACCGTCGTGCGCTGGTTCGGCGACGAGCGGGTCATCGAGGCCGAGGCCACCGACACCAGCCCCGTGCCGCTCCCCGTCTCGCGCTGGGCCGTCTGGCGCCAGCCGTCGACGCTGCTCATCGGCGTGATCGTGCTCGGCATGGCCCTGGCCGAGGGCTCCGCGAACGACTGGCTGCCCCTCGCCATGATCGACGGCCACGGGCTGGAGAACGACGGCGGCTCGGCCGTGCTCACCGTGTTCCTCGCCGCGATGACCGCTGGTCGCGTCGCCGGCAGCCCGCTCATCGACCGGTTCGGCCGCGTCCCCGTCCTCCGCGCGAGCGCCGCCGTGGCCGTCGTGGGCCTCGGCATGCTGATCTTCGTGCCGAGCGTGCCGCTGGCGATCGTCGGCGTGGTGCTGTGGGGCCTCGGGGCGTCGCTCGGCTTCCCGATGGGCATGTCCGCCGCCGCGGACGACCCCCGCACCGCGGCCGCCCGCGTCAGCGCCGTGGCCACCATCGGCTACGTCGCGTTCCTCGCCGGCCCGCCGATCATCGGTCTCGTCGGCGAGCACTTCGGCCTGCTCCACGGCCTGCTCATCGTGTTCGTGTTCATCATCGCGGCGGGTCTGGCATCCGGTGCGGCCCGCGAGCGGACGCCGGAGGCGACCGGGACTACCGGGGCCGGCCCGAGCCTCCCGGCCCGGAACGACGAGACGGACGCGACCCACGAGACGGACGCGACGAGCCAGGCCGACGCGACCAGCGCGACCGGAGCGCGACGCGACGCCCGTTAGGCTTCCCGGGTGCGTCTCGTCATCGCCCGTTGCTCCGTCGACTACGCCGGTCGCCTCGCGGCTCACCTGCCCCTCGCGACCCGGCTCCTCATGCTCAAGGCGGACGGCTCGCTGCTCGTCCACTCGGACGGCGGCAGCTACAAGCCGCTGAACTGGATGAGCCCGCCGTGCTCGATCGAGATCGGTGAGCCCTCCGAGGACCAGGCCTCCGCCGGCATCGAGCAGGTCTGGACGGTCACGCAGAAGAAGACCCAGGACAAGCTCGTGGTCAGCATCCACGAGGTCATCGCCGACCAGACCCACGACCTCGGCGTCGACCCGGGGCTGGTCAAGGACGGGGTCGAGGCCCACCTGCAACAGCTCCTGTCCGAGCAGATCGAGCTCCTCGGCGACGGGCACACGCTCGTCCGTCGCGAGTACATGACCGCCATCGGGCCGGTCGACATCCTGGCGCGGGACGACGCCGGTGCGAGCGTCGCCGTGGAGATGAAGCGGAACGCCAACATCGACGCGGTCGAGCAGCTCACGCGCTACCTCGAGCTGATGAACCGCGACCCGATGCTGCGTCCGGTGCAGGGTGTCCTCGCGGCGCAGACCGTGGCACCGCAGGCCCGCACCCTCGCCGAGGACCGCGGCATCCGCGTGCTGGTGCTCGACTACGACGCGATGCGCGGCATCGAGGGCGGGCACACCCGCTTGTTCTGAGGGTTCCCGGCGCGCGTGGCGGGTCGTCTTGCGCGCCGCGGGTCCTTCCGCGCGTGGCGAGTGGAACCGCGCGTGGCGAGTCGTTCCTTCGGACCCGCAACGCGCGATCCCGCCTGCCAGCGCGGCCGTGACGGGAAGGAACAGCCTCCGGCCAGGAGGCTCGGCCCGGCTCCACAGCGCACGTCCCGCCCCGCTGACGGTCGCCTCCACTGCCCCGGTTAGGCTGGTCCTGACATGACCAGCCCGTTCAGCGCCATCCTCTTCGACCTCGACGGCACCATCAGCGACTCGGCGCCGGGCATCCTCGAGAGCCTGACGTACACGTTCCGCCAGGTCGGGGTGCCCGTCCCCGACCACGCGACGATGATGTCGTTCGTCGGCCCGCCGATCCTCGACACCTTCCACATCGCGATGGGCATGGACGACGAGCTCGCCGACCGCACCCTGGCCGTGTACCGCGAGCACTACTTCTCGCACGGGGCGCTCGACTCCCGCATGTTCGACGGCATCGACGTCGTGCTCCGCACCCTGCACCAGGCCGGCCTGCCGATCTCGACCGCGACGAGCAAGCCCGAGACCCCGGCGACGTACATCCTCGACCACTACGGACTCGTCGGGGACATCGACGTGATCACCGGTGCGAGCGACGACGAGGTCCGGTCGTCGAAGGCCGACGTGGTCGAGGAAGCGCTCAAGCGCCTCGACGCCCGCGGGTTCGACATCAGCCGACCGGTGCTCGTCGGCGACCGGCTGCACGACGTCGAGGGCGCAGCGGTGCACGGGGTGCCCGTCGTCTTCGCCGAGTGGGGCTACGGCTCCCCCGCCGAGGCCGTCGGCACCATCGCGACCGCCGCCACCCCGCTCGACCTGCTGCCGATCCTGCTGCCGGAGTCGGACGCCGCCGGCTCGGGCGCTGCCGGCTCGGGCGCTGCCGGGACGTCCGCCGCCGACCTCGCCGGCCGGGCGTGAGCACCAGGGGGGAGCTGGTCCGCCGCGCGGGCTGGGTCCTGCCGGTCGCGATCGTCCTGGTCGCGCTGAACTTCCGCGGGCCGATCGTCGCGCCGGCACCCGTCATCGGGGACGCCCGGATGGACCTCGGGCTCACCACGACCGTCGCGGGGTTGCTCACGACGATCCCCGTGCTCTGCTTCGCCCTCGCGACGCCGCTCGCGAGCTGGGTGATCGCGAAGGCCACCCCGGAGCGGGCGGTGTCGCTGTCGCTCGTCGTCGTGCTCGTCGGCACGGTGATCCGGTCGCTGCCGAGTGCCGCCGCGCTGCTCATCGGCACCGCGGTGATCGGCATCGGCATCACGATCGGCAACGTCGTCGTCCCGGTGGTCATCCGCCGCGACACCTCGCCGGAACGCGTCGGGATCGTCACCGGCGTCTACACGTCCGCGCTCAACGTGGGGTCGATGACGACCTCGCTCGGCACCGCCCCGATCGCCGACCTGTGGGGCTGGCCGGTCGCCATCGCCCTGTGGGGTGTGTTCGCGCTGATCGCCGGCCTCGCGTGGACGTACACGGTGGGTGCACGTGCCGCCTGGCTCGGCCCGCGCTCGGGTGCACCTGCCGAGCCGCTGCCGGTCACCGGGCCCATCGACCAGGTGCTCGACACCGGTGCCGTCCGCACCACGACCGCGCCGACCCGGGTCTCCGTCGTCCGCCCGACCCGCTGGGTGACGATCGGTCTGACGTTCGCCTTCGGTGGACAGGCCTTCTCGTACTACGCCCTGACCGCCTGGATCCCGACGCTGCTGCACGACGAGATCGGCTTCTCGAAGGCGTCCTCCGGTGCGAGCTCCTCGGTGTTCCAGATCCTCGCGGTCGTCGGAGCGCTCGGTGTGCCGGTGCTCGCCGCGCGCTGGCGCCCCCGGGCGATCCTGTCCCTCGTCGGGACCCTGTGGCTCGCGATGCCCCTCGGGCTGCTGTTCGCACCGCAGCTGTGGCTGCTGTGGTCGATCCTCGGCGGTGCGGCCCAGGGCGGCGGCATCACGGTGATCTTCATCATCATCGTCCGGCTCGTCTCGAACGACGACGACGCCCGCCGGATGTCGGCGTTCGTGCAGGGCGGCGGGTACCTGCTCGGGTCCGCGGGCCCGATCGTCGCCGGCGCGCTCCACGGTGCGACCGGGGACTGGACGGCGCCGCTGCTCGTCGTGCTCGTCGCGGTGCTCGTGCTCGGCGTCGTGGGCACCCTGGCGGCGCGCCGGGTGCCCTGAGCCGCGCGCAGCGTCACCCCGCGCGCAAGACGTCCCGCAACGACATCGGCGCCCGACCCGTCACCCGCTCGACGTCTCCCGTGACCCGCGCGAGCGCCCCCTCCGCGATCGCCGTGTACGTGCTGACCCACGCGTCCGCCTGCCACCGCTCCGGGTTCCACCGCGCCCGCGAGGCGTAGGCCTCCTCCATCGTCTCCGGCTGGTACCGCACGGCACGACCGCGCTCGGCACTCACGATCGACGCCGCCTCGGCGAGCGTGATCGCCGCCGGCCCGGTCAGGTCGTACGTCCGGTCGAGGTGCGCCGCCGGGTCCCGGAGGACGGACGTCGCCACCCGCGCGACGTCCGCGCGCGCGACCGCCGCCATCGCGCCGTCACCCGCCGGACCCCGGATCACGCCGTCCTCCCCGACCAGGTCCTCGACGAAGTCCAGGTAGAAGCTGTCCCGCAGGAACGTGTGCGCCATGTCGGTCGCGCGGATCGCCTGCTCGGTCGCCCAGTGGTCGCGTCCGAGTGTGAAGGTGGCGTCCTCCGCCGCGCCCATGAACGACGTGTAGACGACGTGCCGGACACCCGCGTCCGCAGCCGCCGTCACGAAGGTCCGGTGCTGCTCCAGCCGGTCCTGGGCCTCCGCGCCCGAGACCATGAGCAGCAGGTCGACGCCCTCGAGCGCCGCCCGCGACGCTGCGGCATCCGCGAACGTCGCCGTCCGCACCTCGGTCCCGGGCAGCTCCGGAGCACGGGCGGGGTCGCGCACGACCATCCGGAACGGCACGCCGTCCGCGGCGAGCGCGCGGGCGACGGCGCCGCCGATGTTGCCGGTCGCTCCGGTGATGGCGATGGTCATGGTGGCTCCTCGAGGTGGCGCGGGTCGCGGCCCGCAGGTGGTCAGGTCCGGACGGTCCGGGAGGCTCGGCTCACCGTGGCAGCGACCCGTGCGGCGTTCACGCCGTCGACCTCCACCGCCCAGGTGCGCGCGGCCTCGTGGTCGCGCCCGTGCCGCATGTGCCGACCGACGAGGCGGTCGACGCGGACCCCGTCGTCGACCGCGCAGAACCAGGTCTCGGTGAACAGGTCTTCCAGGGCGTCCCAGGGTGCGGAGTCGTCGAGCAGGTAGTTGCCCTCGGAGACCACGAGCCGGGCTGCCTGCGGGACGGCGATGCTGCCAGCGACGGGCTCGTCGACGCGTCGGTCGAAGTCCGGGGCCCACACGACGGGTTCGTCCGCACGCACCAGTCGGCGGACGAGGGCGACGTACCCGTCGGCGTCGAAGGTGTCGATCGCGCCCTTGCGGTCGTGCCGGCCGAGGCGGTCGAGTGCGGCGTTCGACAGGTGGAAGCCGTCCATGGGCACCTGCACGGCGGTGCCGCTGCCGAGGTGCTCGTCGACGGCGACGACCACGCGGCGGGCGAGGGTCGACTTGCCCGCGCCGGGGGCTCCGGCGATCCCGAGCACGACGCGCTCCCCGGACGCGGCAAGCTCGACCGCGCGGCGGACGGCGTCGTCGACCGTTCCCTCCGTACGCACGCCCTCATCCTCCCAGAGGAGTTCACTGTCGGCATGACGATCGACGCGACGAAGGCGTTCAGCGGGTTCTCCGTGCGGGACCCGGCCGAGGCGAGGGCGTTCTACGAGGACGTCCTCGGGCTCGAGGTCACCGAGGACCACGGCATGCTCGCGCTCCAGCTCGGCGGCGGGAGGTGGGTGTTGGCCTACCCGAAGGGTCCGGCGCACGAGCCCGCGGCCTTCACGGTGCTCAACTTCCCGGTGCCCGACGTCGACGCCGCGGTCGACGAGCTCACCGCGAAGGGCGTGACGTTCCTGCAGTACGAGGGCATGACCGACGCCAAGGGCGTCAACCGCAAGGGCGGCCCGCTCATCGCGTGGTTCACCGACCCCTCCGGCAACGTCTTCAGCGTCATCGCGGAGTGACTCAGCTGAGCGCGCCCGCCCACCCGAGCGCGATCGGCACGACCAGACCGTGGCGGTGGTGCGGGAGCTCCGCGATCGGGATCCAGTCCGCCCGCTCGGTGGAGCCGTCGGCCTCGTCCCGCAGGGCGCCGCCGGTGATCCGGACGCGGAACACGACCTGCACGGCCTTCATCGGTCGGCCGTTCTCGTGCATCCGTCGCTCCGCGGGCACCAGGTGGTGCCGCACGCCGAGCAGTCCCCCGACGGCGACCTCGTACCCGGTCTCCTCCATGAACTCGCGGACGACGGCCTGCTCGACCCCTTCGTCGTACTCGACGCCGCCGCCGGGCAGCGCCCAGGTCCCGGCCTCGGGGAAGCGCTGCATCGCCAGCAGCACCCGGCCCTCGTGCGTGACCACGCCGTACGCCGCCAGCCGGGTGTCGTAGTCCGTGTACTCCATGACCCGACCATCCCAGGAAGCCGCACGAGCGCACGCGTGCCGCGCCGAGCCTCCTGTCCGGCGCTGTCGTCCACCGCTGGTGCGGGACTACCCTGAGCGCCATCGGGCGACGGGAGGGCCCACCGATGGCGACGAGCGAGACGACCAGCGGCGGTGCGACGACGTTCCGACCGGCGAACGAGGTGCCGTGGGAGGACCTCGACCGCGTGTTCGGCGAGCGCGGCGACCCGGCGCGGTGCCACTGCCAGTGGCTGAAGACCTCCGACCGGACCTTCACGGACATGCCGGTGGAGGAGCGGACGCGGCGGTTCCGGGCAGAGACGGGGTGCGACGACCCGGAGGCGCGGGAGACGACCGGGATCGTGGCCTACCGCGACGGTGAACCGGTCGGCTGGGCGGCGGTCGAACCGCGGCCGGCGTTCGTCCGCTTCCGGAAGACGCGGGTGCAGTGGGCGGGGCGGCAGGAGGACCGCGCGGACGAGGGTGTCTGGGCGATCGCGTGCTTCGTGGTGCGGAAGGGCTTCCGGCGTCAGGGCGTCAGCCATGCGCTGGTCGTGGGTGCGGTCGAGCACGCCCGGCGGCACGGGGCCCGGGCGGTCGAGGGCTACCCGATGGAGCTGGCGCCCGGGGTCGAGGACATCTGGGGTGAGCTGTTCGTCGGCCCGCGGTCGGCCTTCGACGCGGCGGGGTTCCACGAGGTGACGCACCCGACCACCCGGCGGTCGGTGATGCGGTTGGCATTCCAGCGCGACGACGACCAGCGCGACGGCAGCCAGCGCGAGGACAGCTAGCGAGCCGGCTGCGCGACCGGGCCGTTCGCCCACCCGACCCGCATCCGCGCGACGGCGCGGTCGTACCCGGCGAGCAGGTCTGCCTGGTCACGGAGCAACGACTGCAGCTGCAGCCCCTCGTACAACGCGAGCAGCTGCTCGGCGCTGTGCCTCGGGGCGGTGCCACGGGCCTCGCGCCCCATCACGACGTCGCGGGCGAGCATGACGGTGAGGTCCTCGAACGCCAGCGTGTACTGCTTGCGGAACCACCCGGCAGCGGCGTGACCCGGCGTCGACGCGGCACTCAACAGCGCCAGGTGCAGGCGGACCAGCGCGGGGTCGCCCTCGCCGGTCTCCAGGCGGGCCCGGATGTAGGCGACAGCGCCCTCACGCTCGCCGATCGAGCGCAGGGCCTGCTGCGTGGCGGTGTTCCAGCGGTCGATGACGGCCACGATGAAGAGCTCCCACACCGGGTAGACGCGGCGGAACTCCTCGATGGAGATGTCGGCGTGGATGGCGACCTCGTCGGGTCCGACCTGGTGGAAGTCGGCGGCGCGGTACGCGAAGATCCCCGCGGCCACGATGCGGGCACGGAGGTCGGGATCGGCGGACACGGGCATGCCCTGATTCTCCGGGGGTGGAACGACCGTGGATACCGCCAGTTCAGGGGGTGCCGCGAGGACCTGCCGACCAGCGCCGACTCCGGCTGCCCGGCAGCGTCACCCGCGGTCGAACGTCAGCGTCTCGTCGCTCGGCGCCGTGACCCGCCCGGTCCGCGCGAACTCGGCCCAGATCGCTCGGATGCCTGGGCCGCGGCGTTCGGCCTCGGGCCAGTCGCGCTCGGACACGAACGTGCTGCCGGCCCAGGCCTCACGCCGGCCGAGCAGCATCGGCAGCTCACCCATGTGCGCCGCGCCGGTCGGCCGCCGCGTCGCACCGCGGAGCAACCGGTAGCGGACCGCCGTCCCGCCGCCGGCGCGGTGCCGGTCGGCGAACCGACGGGCATCACGGCCGTAGATCACCTCGGTCAGCGGGCGGACGAGCCACCACCGCACGAGCGCACGACCCACCCGGTTGCGGGCGACCCGGCGCACGACCGGCAGCACGGGGACGTACATCGCGGTCTCGTCCGCGGCCGAACCGATCATCAGGTCGATGCGCGGAGCGACCCGGCGCCAGGCATCCGCCAGGTCGCGCTCCGCGGGCAGCGGCGCGAAGCCGTACTGCGTTCCGTAGGGCATCCCGCCGCGCAGGCCGAACGGCATCGCGATCCGCTCCGCACGGGTCTGTCGGTCGAGCAGGTCCTCGAGCGCCGTGTCCGGGCCGACCGCGCCGATGGTCCGCACCATCGCGCGGTTCATCCGGGAGCGTCCTCGCGACAGCCCGAGCGGCGCGCTCTGCACGATCGCCCGGTGGAACAGCCCCTCGGTGCCGTCGCTGATCATCAGGTGCGCGACGGCGTCACCGCCGGCGGACTGCCCGAACACGGTGACGTTCTCGGGGTCACCGCCGAACGCGGCGATGTTCTCGTGCACCCACCCGAGCGACGCGACGAGGTCGAGCAGGCCGAGGTTCGCCGGCACCCGCTCGCCGTCGCCGAGGAAGCCGAGCACCCCGAGCCGGAAGGTGACGGTCACGACGACCACCCGCTGCTCGGTGACCAGGTCGACCGGGTCGTTCATGGGCAGGTCGCCGCCGCCGATGACGTACGAGCCGCCGTGCACCCAGACCATCACCGGCAGTCGTTCGTCGTCGCCGACGTCGGCCGGCAGGGTGATCGAGAGCCGCTGGCAGTGTTCGTCGACCTCGGCCTCGACCACGTGCAGGAGCTGGTCGACGACCGGGGAGGCCGACTGCGGCGCGAGGGGCGCCGGGGTGTCCGCGTCGAACACGCCGGGGAACGGCGGCACGGGCTGCGGCGGCTGGAAGCGGTCGGCCTGCGCGTACGGGATCCCGAGGACCCGCACCACCCCGTCGTCGCGCTGGCCGCGGATGCGTCCGGCGGGGCTGTCGAAGGTCAGGGTCGCGTCGTGGAGCACCGGTCCACGCTAGCCCGGGAGGCTCGGCGCGCGCCCGGTACGCCGGCCCATCGTCGCGGGGTGCGGACGCCGGTGCCCCGCGTCGCGGACACGAGTGACACAAAACTACACACCGGGTGGTTTTCGGTGTAGCGTCGTCCTCGATCTCGCCGCGGAGCATCGCGTCCTCGACGGGTCAGCACAGCCCAGTCAGGACCGAAGGAGCCCCGCGCAATGCCCATCACCTCCGTGCAGCTGTACTCGCTGCGAGACGCCATCGCCGACGACCTCGATGCGGCCATCGCCCGCGTGCGCGAGATCGGGTACGAGAACGTCGAGCCCTACGCGTTCGTCGAACGTGCCGCCGACCTCGAGCGTGCCTTCGCCGCCACCGGCCTGAAGGCCCCGTCCGGCCACGTCGCCGTGATCGACGCCGCTGACACCGCCCCGATCTGGGACGCCGCCGAGCGCCTCGGCATCCGCACCGTCATCGACCCCTTCATCCCGACCGACCGCTGGCAGACTGCCGACGACGTCAAGGCGATCGCCGACCGCGTCAACGAGCTCACCGCCGAGGCCGCAGCCCGTGGCCTGCAGTTCGGGTACCACAACCACCAGTGGGAGTTCACGAACAAGGTCGAGGGCCGCACGGTCTACGAGCTCTTCGTCGAGCAGCTCGCCCCGGAGACCGTCCTCGAGGTCGACACCTTCTGGGCGACCGTCGGTGGCGCGGACGCCCCCGCCGTGCTCCGCTCCCTCGGCGACCGCGTCGTCGCGATCCACGTGAAGGACGGCCAGGTCGACGGCGACATCCGCGACGCCCTGCCCTCGTCCGAGAGCGCCCTCATCGTCCCCGAGGCCCTGCAGCGCGCCTTCGAGAACCAGACCCCCGCCGGCCAGGGCGACGTCGACGTGGTGTCGATCCTCGCCGCAGCGCCCCAGGCCATCCGCGTCGTCGAGTTCGACGCGTACAAGGGCGACGTCTTCGAGGGCATCGCCGAGTCCCTCACCTGGCTCGGGGACAACGACAAGTGAGCCGCGTCGGGATCGGCATCATCGGTGCCGGCAACATCTCCACGCAGTACCTGACGAACCTGACGCAGTTCGCCGACGTCGAGGTCCGCTTCGTCGCCGACGTCCTGCTCGACCGTGCCGCCGCCCAGGCAGCGGAGTACGGCGTCGGGGCGTCCGGGTCGGTCGAGGAGCTCCTGGCCCGCGACGACGTCCAGATCGTCATCAACCTGACGATCCCGGCCGCACACGCGGAGGTCGACCAGCAGATCATCGACGCCGGCAAGCACGTCTGGAGCGAGAAGCCGATCGCCACGGACCACGACTCCGCAGCAGCGGTGCTCGAGTCCGCGAAGGCCAAGGGCCTCCGGGTCGCGACGGCGCCGGACACCGTGCTCGGCGCCGGCATCCAGACCGCGCTCCGGGCCATCGCCCGCGGTGACATCGGCGAGCCGCTCTCCGCGACGACGATGTTCCACGTGCCCGGTCCCGAGGCATGGCACCCGAACCCGGACTTCCTGTTCGCCACGGGTGCCGGTCCGCTGTTCGACATGGGTCCGTACTACGTGACGACGCTCGTCCACGCCCTCGGTGCCGCCACCCGCGTGCAGGCCGTGTCGTCGAAGTCGCTCGAGCGTCGGACCATCGCGTCCGGCGACCGGGCGGGCGAGACGTTCCCGGTCGAGGTCCCCACGCACCACGCGGCCCTCATCGAGTTCGCCGGTGGGCAGTCGGCACAGTCGACGTTCTCGTTCCAGCACGCGATGCCGCGCCAGGGCTTCGTGGAGATCAACGGCACGCTCGGCACGATCTCGCTCCCGGACCCGAACACGTTCGAGGGTGACTCCACCCTGTGGCGGTACGGCCAGGACGAGCCCGAGACGATCACCGCCGTCGGGTCGACCTGGGGCCGCGGCACCGGGGTCGTCGACCTCGCCCGCGCGATCGCCGAGGACCGCCCCGAGCGCGCCTCGGGTGCCACCGCGCTGCACGTCCTCGACGTGCTGCTCGGCATCCGCGACGCCGCCGAGTCGCACACGGCCGTCGACATCACCTCGACCGTGGCGTCGATCCCGCCCCTGCCCGAGGACTTCGACCCCGCGGCCGCGGTGCTGACCGCCTAGGACGCAGGCACGCCCCCATCGAGGGAGCAGACGACGTCGAGTCGCCCCAGGGCACCCGACGTCGCCTGCTCCCTCGACGCACGTGCGGGGACGTCAGAGCACGCGGGCGTCAGGACGCGGGCGGCGGCACGAGCTGCTCGAGCAGCCGCAGCACGCGCTCCCCGTCGACCGCGTCCGGGTCGAGCAGCCACTGCACCTGCAGCCCGTCGGACGCCGCGATGCTCAGGGACGCCAGGTCCGTCGCCTCGAGGTCGCCCCGGATGCGCCCGAGGTCCTGGTCCCGCTGGATCAGCACGGCGAGCTCCGACCGCAGCCGCGCGAAGCGCTCGCGCATGAAGTCACTCGTCGCCGGGTGTCCTTCGCCGACGGCGTCCGCGGCGAGCGTCGTGTAGAGCTGCACGAGCCCGGGCACCTCGCGGTTGCGCCTGGCGCTGTCCCGCATGTCGCCGATCGCCGACGCCAACCGGTCCGGCGAGTTCTGCTCGCGCACCTCGTGCTCCCGGTAGACCGCGAGCAGCAGGTCGTCGCGCGAGGGGAAGTAGTGCCGCAGTGCGGCGTGGGTGATGCCGAGGGCCTCGGCCACGGACCGCAGCGACGAGGCATCGACGCCCTGCTCGGCGACCATCCGGATCATCTCGTCGAGGATCTGCACCCGCCGCTCGGCACCCTTGCGGTACCCGCGTCGCGGGGCGGCGTCGGCGTCCTCGGCGGCGGTCATGCAGACAACTTACCGCTGGAAGGTTTCCGGTGGGGAAGAAGACGGGAGGCTCCCACCGGGCCCGTGGGGAGCCTCCAGGCTCGGATCGTGGTCGCGTCAGCGAGCGCTGTCCGCGACCGTGTACTCGTCCTCGGGTTCCGGCACCGTCTCGGCGAGCGCCTCGACCACCTGGCCGAGCGCCCGCGTGACGACCTCGTTCTCAGCGGCGGGCAGCCGGTCGAGGACCTCGACGACCACCTCGTGGAAGCGTGCGTACGAGGCGTCGATCTTGGCGGCCGCCTGCTCGGTCGGCTCGAGCACCTGTGCTCGGCGGTCCGTGGGGTGGGCGCTGCGGACGAGGTCGCCCTTCTCGACGAGCGTGTCGACGAGCTTCGTGACCGACGCGTTCGACACGGCGAGCATCACGGCGAGGTCCTTCGGTCCCATGGACCGGTGGTCGCGGTGCGCCTGGAGCAGGTACCGGACGGCGAGGAACTCGTTCTTCGACAGACCGCTCTCGGTGCGGGCGTGCTCGATCTGCTGCTCCTCGGCGTGCTGCAGCCGGAGGATGGCCTCGACGGCGCTGCGGGCGGCGGTGGATCGGGGCTCGCGGGTGTAGAGGTGGTGGTGCTCGCGGCGGACGACGGTCAACGGCATGGGGTCATGGACTCCGGGTGTTCAGGCCTGGTGGGCGCTCAGCCCTGGTGGGCGGCGAAGAAGTCGGCGTACGACAGCTCGCGTCGTGCCGAGAGCAGCGAGGGGTCCTCGATGCGGGCGTTCACGTAGGCCGCGATCACGGCGGGGGCGGTGAGGCCGACCCGGGTGTGGGTGCCGGAGAGCGAGGTGCTCCGCTGAGCCCCGTGGTACGTGCTGCGCATGCCTGGTTCCGCCTTCCTCGTCGTCCTGCCGTCCGTGTTGGACGAAGGAAGTGTTTCAGGAAGTGAACGGTTCACGCAACGAACGGTTCGGCATCTGTACGTTTCACGCACTGTACCGCTCGGACGGTCGAGACACCGGGGGCTAGCGTCGCAGGCATGGACCTGCAGCTCAGTGACCGTGTCGCCCTCGTCGTCGGTGGGAAGGGCTACATCGGTGCCGCCGTGGTGGACCGCCTGCGGGCCGAGGGGGCGACCGTCGTCGTGGCATCGCGGAGCGCATCGGACGACGAGGGTGCCGGGCCGTCCGGGGCAGCCACGTCCGGGGCGGCGACCTCCGCGGTGGCGATGGACACCGCGGACCAGGCCTCGGTCGACGCCGGGGTCGCGCGGGTGCTCGCCGAGCACGGACGCATCGACGTGCTGGTCGTGACGGCAGCCCCGAGCGCCCGCACGCTGGACCCGGCGAAGCGGTCCGACCCGGAGCAGGTCGCGCAGGCGGTCGACGGCAAGGCCCTCGGGTTCCTGCGGGTCGCGAACGCCGTGCTGCCGGCCCAGCGGGACGCGGGCTTCGGCCGGGTGGTCGTGGTGAGCGGCCAGAACGCTTACCTGTCCGGCAACATCACGGCCTCGCTCCGGAACACGGCCGTCACCGTCATCGCGAAGAACCTGGCCGACGAGGTCGCCGGGTCGGGCGTGACGGTGAACGTCGTCAACCCGGGGACGGTCACCGACGAGCCCAGCGCCGAGGTGCAGCGCGGTGCCGGCGGGGAGTCGAGCCCGACGCAGATCGCCGACCTGGTCGCGTTCCTGTCCTCGCCGCTGTCGGCGGTGTCGGGCGAGTCGATCTCGATCGCGCACCGCGTGCTGGGGTCGGTCGTCATCTGAGTCGAGGTCGTCAGGGGCCGGCTCCTGAGTCGATCTCACCCGCGCGGCTGAGGGGCTTCGGCCGCCAGGACGATGACCGGGTGGGGTGCCCTGCCGGACGCTTGTCCCATGACCAGCAGGACCACCAGGAGCACCGCCGCCACCCTCGTCGCCATCGTCGTCGTCATCGGGACGGCGTGCTGGGCGATCGACGGCAGCCACCCGACGGCCGCCACGTCGTCGTCGCTGTCGTCGTCACCGTCGTCGTCGCTGTCGTCGTCGTCCGGCTCTGCGCTCCCCCGCGGGGTCGTCACCGTCACCGTCGGCACCCCGGCCGGCCCGGTCGGCTGATGTCCGCGGCAGGGCTGGCGAGCAGTGCCACGGCTGCCCTGCTCGCTACGAGCGGACGCGCCCGTGCGATGATCGCGTGGTGACCGATCGGCGGGGGTTCATCAGGGCACTCGCGCCCGGTTCCGTCGTCATCGACCTGGCACTCGGGCTCGTCGCCGGCCTGGTGTTCATCGCCCCGGTGGACGTCGAGCTGGAACAGGCGAGCACCTGGGCGGTCGTGCTCGCCGTCGTCGCCATCGCCGTTCGTCGGATCTCCCCCTCCGGCTCGATGTTCGCCGTCGTCGTGCTCGGCGCCGTGCAGGTCATCGGGTCCGAGCGGCCGTCGCTGGTCGACATCGCGCTCTACGTCGTCATCGGCACGACGGTCATCGTCGGCAACAAGGTCGAGGTCGTGCTGTCGGGCGTCATCGCCGTCGTCGCGGGTGTCGGTGCGACCGTGTACCTCGCGACCACCGGCTACCGGTTCGCGCTGCTCATCAGCGGGCCCCTCGACCAGGCACTGATCGCCCTCGCTGCCCCGGTCGCGTCCCTGCTCGTCGTGTGGGCGACGGGTCTGGCCGTCCGGTCGCTGACGTCACGGAACCGCGAGTCCGCGCTCCGGGTCCGCGAGTCCGAACTCCGTGTGCAGGCCGAGGAGGTCGCGACGCGCGCCGTCGACGAGGCCGAGTCGGAACGCATCCGCGGTGCCATCGCCCGGGACGTCCACGACGTCGTCGGTCACTCCCTCGCCGTCATCATCGCGCAGGCCGACTCGGTGCCGTTCCTGCACGACGAGGCCCGCATCCGCGAGGTCAGCGCCACCATCGCCAGCACCGCCCGCAGCTCCCTGCTCGAGGTCCGCCAGGTCCTCGGCCACATCGACGGCACCGGCGACCGCGTGGACCCGGGCTCGCTCGAGGAGATCGTGCAGGGCATCCGGGACGCCGGCGTCGAGGTCGACCGCACCGTCCGCGGCACCCCGCGGCCCATGCGCTCGGACACCGGCACCGCGATCCGCCGGGTGCTGCAGGAGATGCTCACGAACGCCCTCCGCCACGGGGCCCCGGGCCGCCCGGTCGCAGTCCGCGAGACCTGGCGCTCGGGCGACGTCGTGCTCGAGGTCGAGAACGTCGTCGGCACCGGCGCGACCGGCGGTTCGGGCCGGGGCATCGCCGGCATGCGGTCCCGCCTCGCCGCCCTCGACGGCTCCTTCGACGCGGCCGTCGTCGAGGACGTCTTCGCCGCCCGTGCCCGCATCCCGCTCGACCTCGACGAAGGAGTCACCCCGTGACCACGCCCATCCGGATCCTGTTGACGGACGACCAGGCGCTGTTCCGTGCCGGCCTGCGCGTGGTCCTCGACGCGCAGGAGGACATGGAGGTGGTCGGCGAGGCCTCCGACGGCGCCGAGGCCCTGACGCTCGTCACCGAGCTGCACCCGGACATCGTGCTGCTCGACATGCGGATGCCCCGGACCGACGGCCTCGAGACCGTCCGCCGACTCTTCGACGGCGCCTTCCCGGAACCCCTGCCCCGGGTCATCGTCCTCACCACGTTCGGCCTCGACCCCGCCGCCGCCACCGCCATCCGGCTGGGCGCGAGCGGGTTCCTGCTCAAGGACGCGACGCCGTCGTTCCTGTTCGCCGCGGTCCGGGCCGTGCACGAGGGCAGCTCGGTGATCGCACCGAACGACCTCGCGCAGCTGTTCGGGCAGGACGTCGAACGGGCTCCGACCCCGCAGCCCGCCGAGTTCGGCACCCTGACCGAGCGGGAGCGGATCGTCTTCGGGTGGGCCGCGCGGGGCCTGTCGAACAGCGAGATCTCGGCGCGCGAGTTCGTCACCGAGTCCACCGTGAAGACGCAGCTCAGCAGCGTGCTCGGCAAGCTCGGGCTGCGCGACCGGGTGCAGCTCGTCGTCTACGCGAACGACCACGGGCTCGCCGGCGCCCGGGAGTGACGCCGCCGCGAGAAGTCCTGTGCGGATCGCGCGGTCACTGGATGACGGCGCCCTGATCGCGCGCCAAGATGGACACAGGGAGGGAACGATGAAGCACATCCACTACGACAACACCACGATCCTGACCGGCGACGACATCGCCGACGCGGTGATCGAGTACGCGGCCGCCCTCGCCGGCGGCGACCGTGCCGACACCGTCGCGGTGCCGGCCATCGCACCGGACGGCACGCGCACCACCACGAAGATCCTGATCGGCCCGACCAGCGAGGTCGTGGTCGAGGACGCCGACGACGACCAGCTCGAGGACGAGGACGGCGACTTCGTCGAACGCCTCCGTGCGGCCGCACGCACCTTCGGGCACAGCGAGCCGATCCACGCCAACACCCGCTCGGACCTCAAGGGCATCGGTTCGAGCAACGCGGACGACAAGGCCGACGCCGAGACGAGCCGCACGGACGACTCCGAGGACTCACCCGCCAGCTAGGCCCGTCGACGACCTCAGCGGCGCAGGGCCAGCGCCTCGTCGAGGACGCTCCGCACCGCCTCCGGGTCGTGGGCGGACCGGCCGAGGAACAGTCCGCCGATCCTCCCACGCCCACGGGTCAGCAGCCCTGGTCCGGCACTGCCGCCGTAGACCACGACGCTCCCCGCGAGCGCCGGACGGGCTGCCAGTGCTGCCTCGACGCCGCCGAGCACCTCGACGACGTGGTCGACCGGTGCCGGCTGCGCAGCCCCGATGGCCCAGACCGGTTCGTAGGCGACGACGACCGGAGCCACGGCACCCTCCGCCACGGCGGGCGCGAGGGCACGGTCGAGCTGGTCGGTCACCATGGCGATGGTCTCCGGGACGGAGGCTCGGCTCGGCTCCCCGACGCACACCAGCGGTCGCAGGTGGTTGCGGAACGCGGCGCGCACCTTCGCCGCGACCGTCGCGTCGTCCTCGTGGAACAGCGCGCGCCGTTCCGCGTGGCCGATCTCGACGAGGTCGACGCCGATCTCCGCGAGCTCGCGCCCCGAGACCTCGCCGGTGAAGGCACCCTCGTCGGCGGTCGCGAGGTCCTGTGCCGCGAGCAGGACGCCCGACCCCGCGAGCGCCTGCCGGACGGGCACGAGTGCCGGGAAGGTCGGCGCGACGAAGAGCTCGGCAACGCCATCGGTCAGCGCCGGGTGCGTCCGGGCGACGTCGGCGACCGCCTCGGCCCACGCGACCGTGCGGGCGTGGCCGAGGTACATCTTCAGCGAGACGCCGATCGTCAGCACGCAGCGACCGCGTCGACGATGAGCGCGAACGACACGGCACCGGGGTCCGGTGTGCCCACGGCGTGCTCGGCGTGCGTCCGGGCCCGTCCCATCCGCGGCAGCAGCGCGGCGGTGCCGTCGGCAGCCTCCTGCGCGGCGTCCGCGGCGGCCCGCCAGGCCTCGCGGAGCGGGACCCCGGCGTCGATGCGCTCGGAGAGCACCGCGTCGAAGGGGACGAGGGCGTCGACCATGGTCTTGTCGCCGACGACCGCGCCGAAGGCGAGGACGGCGTCGGTGGCGGCGTGCACCGCGGTCTGGACGGTGGCCGGGTCGGGCCGGTCGGTGTCGCCGAGGACGCGACCCAGGGCCTCCAGGGCGGCGCCCCAGATCGCGCCGGAGGTGCCACCGGCCTTGTCCGACCAGGCGTCCCCCGCGATCGCGAGGACGCTGCCGGCCCCGGCACCACGCGTTGCGGCGTCCCGGGCGGCCGCGTCCGCGGCCGTGGAGCCACGCTGCATGCCGATGCCGTGGTCCCCGTCACCGGCGACCGCGTCGATGCGGCCGAGCTCGTCGGCGTGCTCGTCGACCACCCGACGCACGGCGGCGACGACCTCGACCAGGCGCTGGGCGGCGGTGCGGGAGGCGTCGGAGGCGGGTCCGATCGGCGGGGCGACGTTTGCGGTGAGGACGTCCTCGGGCAGGCGCTCCTGCGGGACCGCGCCGCCCTTGCGGTAGGCGGGGGTGTCCGTCGGTGCGGCCCACAGGGCTTCGAGTTCCGCGTCCGGCCAGAAGAGCGTGAGGGAGACCCCGGCCATGTCGAAGCTCGTGACGAGTTCGCCGACCTCGGGTTCGACGACCACGGCGCCCGCGTCCTCGAGCAGGCGCTGGACGGTGGCGTAGACGACGAACAGCTCCTCGTACTTCACGCTGCCCAGCCCGTTCAGGATCGGCACGACGTGCGCCCCCGGCAGCTCCACGCCGGACGGGACCTCGTCGAGCAGGCGCTCCACCAGGAGACGGGCCAGGTCCGCGGCGCTGGGGACGTCGGCTTCGTCGATGCCGCGTTCGCCGTGGATGCCCATCCCGATCGCCATGCGGCCCTCGGGGACCGTGAACAGGGGCTCGTCGGCGCCGGGGAGGGAGCAGCCGGAGAACGCGACGCCGAAGGACCGGGTCCGCTCGTTCGCTTTCGTCGCGACCCGGGTGACCTCGTCCAGGGTCATGCCCTGCTCCGCAGCGGCACCGGCGACCTTGAACACGCACAGGTCCCCCGCGATCCCACGCCGCTTCGCCGCTTCGTCCGCCGGTGAGGAGGCGACGTCGTCGGTGACGCGGACCGTGCGGACATCGATGCCCGCGTCCCGCAGGGCACGTTCGGCGGCGTCGAAGTTCAGCACGTCGCCGGCGTAGTTGCCGTAGGACAACAGCACCCCACCACCGTGCTCGGACGCCGTCGCGACCGCGGTGACCTGCTGCGCGGACGGGCTGGCGAACAGGTTCCCCATCGCCGCACCGGCCGCGAGCCCGTGGCCCACGAGACCGCCGAACGCCGGGTAGTGGCCGGAACCGCCACCGATGACCAGGGCGACCGTGCCGTCCGGGCTCGCCGTGGACCGGGCGACGCCGCCGTGGACCTTCCGGACACGGGACTGGTTCGCCGCGACGAACCCGTCGACCATCTCGTCGGCGAAGTCCGCCGGGTCGTTGAACAACCGGGTCATGGTCGTGCTCCTGTGTCGGTCGTGCGGACGTGGGACGTGTCGAGCAGGTCGTCCGCCCGGGAACCCCGGAAGAACTTCGTGCAGGCGATCATCACCGCGGCGACGAAGGCGAGCACGCCGAGCGAGACGATGCCGAACGCGCCGCTGTCGGTCGGGACCACCTCGTTGATCGCGGTGCGCATGATCGGGGCGACGAACCCACCGAGGTTGCCGAGCGAGTTGATCAGGCCGATGCCCGCAGCCGCGGCGGCCCCGGTGAGGAACGCCGTCGGGTACGCCCACGTGATCGGTCCGACGGACAGGAAGCTCGCGACGGCCAGGGTGATGAAGACGATGCCGAGGACGGGCTGCCCGTTCGCCCCCGCCCACGCCGACCCGAGGATCGACAGGCCGGTCGTGACGTAGAACAGCGTGCCCCAGCGGCGCCGACGCGTCACGGTGTCCGCGCGTGAACCGATGAGGTAGCAGGCGACCAGGCCCACCAGCCACGGGATCGCGGTGACGAGCCCGACCTGCCAGCCGACGTCCTGCCCGAGGAGCGAGGACACCTGCTGCGGCAGGTAGAACGTGGTGCCGTAGACGGCCACCTGCAGGCAGAAGTAGATGATCGTGAAGTACCAGACGCGGCCGCTCGCCATCGCCTTCCAGATGCCCGTCGGGCCGTCCTCGGTGCGGGCGGAGTCCTCGCGCTCCATGGCCGCGGTCAGGGAAGCCTTCTCCCCCGGTTCCAGCCACTTCGCCTGCTGCGGACTGTTCGTCAGGAAGACCACCGCCGCGACGCCGGCGAGCACCGCGAGGATGCCCTCACCAGCGAACATCACCTGCCAGCCGTGGAACGGGGTGACCTCGTCGCCGACGCTGATCAGGCCGCCGGAGAGCGGGGCGCCGATCATCTGCGAGAACGGCTGCGCCAGGTAGAAGATCGCGAACATCCGCACGCGGACCTTGTTCGGGAACCACTCGGACAGGTACATGATCACGCCGGGGAACAGGCCAGCCTCGGTCACGCCGAGGATGAACCGCAGCACGATGAACATCGTGTCGTTCGTCGTGAAGGCGAACAGCGCGGCGACGATGCCCCACGTGATCGCGATGCGGGCGAGCCAGAAGCGGGCGCCGAACCGCTTGAGCAGCAGGTTCGACGGGATCTCGAAGATCGCGTAGCCGATGAAGAAGATGCCGGCGCCGAGGGCGAAGGCGGCGTCCGAGATGCCGCGGTCGACGCTCAGGGCCTCCTCGGCGAACCCGACGTTCGTGCGGTCGAGGAAGGCGACGAAGTACAGGATCACGAGCATCGGCATGAGGTGCTTCGTCGCCTTGCCGATGGCGGACTTCAGGCCGGGGTCGTTCGTCGACCCGAGCGCGGGGGCAGGGGGAAGTGACACGGGTTCGCTCCTTTGCGAGCACGGTGTGGGTGGAGGGCGCTCGGCCCTAGTGCATGTAGAGGCCGCCGTCGACGTTCAGCGTCTGGCCCGTGACGAACCCGGCGTCCTCGCCGATCAGGTACGCGACCGCGGCCGCGATGTCGCGCGGGGTGCCGATCCGGGGCAGCACGCCGTCGGCCGCCATGGCCGTCTTGCGCTCCTCGGTGAGGGTCCCGCCCATGATGTCGGTGTCGATCGGTCCGGGGGCGATCGCGTTCACGGTCACCCCGTGCGGGCCGAGCTCGCGGGCCAGACCACGGGTCAGCCCGATCACCCCGGCCTTCGCCACGGTGTACGGCGTCTTGCTGAACGTGCCGCCGCCGCGCTGCGCGGAGACCGACGACAGGTTGACGATCCGGCCGTACCCGTTCCGCACCATCGACTCCGCTGCCCGCAGGCTCGCGAAGTGCACGCCGTCGAGGTTGATCGACAGCACGCGGTGCCACTCCCCGGGCGGCAGGTCGAGGTAGGCGTGCGCCGACGAGACGCCCGCCAGGTTCACGAGGGCGACGAGCGGCGAGAGCTCGGCCTCGATCGTGTCGAAGGCGGCGCGCACGGCGGTCTCGTCGCTGACGTCGGCCCCGACGCCCACGGCCCGGACCCCGTGGGCGTCACGGACCTCGGCGGCGACTGCTTGGGACGCGTCGTGGTCGAGGTCGATGACGCCGACGTCCCAGCCGGCCTCGGCCAGGTGGTGTGCGGTGGCGCGGCCGATGCCCCGCGGGGACGCTGCCCCGGTGAGGACGACCGTGCGGCGCTGGTGCTGCTCGGTGGTCATGGTCGCCGTCCTCAGTGGATCGGCGCCGGGCCGAGCTCGTCGAGGAGCTCCTGCATTGCGACGTAGGCACGGTTGCGGTAGGCGACGAGCTCCGGTGTGCGGTCGGCCGGCACCTGCAGGTACCCGGCGCCGGACTTCGTGCCGAGCTCCCCGGCGTCGACGTGCTGCTGCAGCGACGACGGCGTGGCGAAGCGCTCCGGCCAGCGGGTCTGGAGCGACTCGAAGCAGAACGCGTAGACGTCGAGCCCGGCCATGTCGGCGATCGCGAACGGGCCGAAGAACGGCAGGCGGAACCCGAACGTCGTCCGGACGATCGTGTCGATGTCGTCGGGGGTCGCGATGCCCTCGTCGGCGATCTTCGTCGCCTCCTCGAACAGGGCGTACTGCAGGCGGTTCAGCACGAACCCGGTGGAGTCCTTGACCCGCGCCGACTGCTTGCCGGTCGCGGCGACGACGGCCTCGGCGACCTGGACCGCGTGGTCGCCGGTGGTCGGGTGCGGGATGAGCTCGACGCCGGGGATGAACGGCGCGGGGTTGGAGAAGTGCACCCCGAGGAACCGCTCGGGACCGGTGACGGCCTCGGCGAGGGACTCGATGAGGATCGTCGACGTGTTCGAGCCGATCACCGCGTCGGGACGAGCGGCAGCCGTGACGCGTCGGAGGGTCTCGTGCTTGATCGCGAGCTTCTCGGGCACGGCCTCCTCGATGAAGTCGGCCGTGGCGACGGCGTCCTCGATGCTCTCCGCGGCGCTGAGGTGCTCGCGGACCCGCTCGACGGCGTCGGCCGGGAAGAGCCCGTCGTCGACGAACTGCTGCGTCTCGACGAGCAGGCGGTCGAGGTTCTGCCGGGCGATCTCGCCCGAGACGTCGGCGATGCGGACGGTGTGGCCGGCGAGCGCGAGGACCTGGGCGATCCCGCCGCCCATGTAGCCGGATCCGACGACGGCGATGTCGAGGGTGCTCATCGAACTGCTCCTTCAGTGGTGGTGGCGGTGCTGGTGCGGGTGGTGCCGGTGGTCTTGCCGAACTTCGCGGTGGCGAGGACCGACCGGATGTAGCGCTGGTTCGTGGCGCAGACGCCGAGGCTGTCCCCGCCGTACTGCTCGGTCATGAGGATGCCGCGGAAGCCGTTCGCGACGGCGTCGCGGAGCACCTGGCGGTAGTTGATGAGCCCGGTCTCCATGGTGCTCGGCACGCTCGTCGCCCAGCTCCCGTCGCCCGCCTCGTCCCGCGTGTAGTTCTTCACGTGCAGGTAGTTCGTGTACGGGAGCGTCTTGGCGAACAGCTCCTTCCAGTCCTCGACCGGGCGGTGCAGGCGGATCAGGTTCGCCACGTCCGCGTTCAGGCCGACGGTGTCCAGGCCGATGTCCTCGATCAGGCGCACGGCGCTGTCCGCGGTGCCGAGGTAGGTGTCCTCGTACATCTCGAGCGCCATCGGGAGCCCGACCGACGCCGCGTGCTCACCGAGTTCCCGGAGCCGGGACACCGCGGCCTGCCACACCTCGGGGTCGTCGGGGTCCTTCGGGCCCTGCGCGGTCCAGAACCAGAGCGCGCGCTTCTGGGCGTCGTTGAACGGCTGGTGCAGCCCCGTCGAGAAGACCTGCATGCCCCACTCGGCCGCCGCGTCGATCGTGCGGTGCGCGTACGCGAGGTTGTCCTCCTCGTGCCCTGGCTGGATCACGCTGCGACGCTGCAGGTGCACCGACGGGATCCCGACGCCGTGCGACCGCGCGATCGCCAGGAACTCGTCGCGGCGTGCGGGCTCGAGGTCCGCGGGGCGGATGTGGCTGTCGGCGACCTCGGCGAGCGAGAAGCCCGCGGCCGCCACCTGCCCGAGGATGTCGTCCCAGACCTCGGGAGCGGCGTCGTGCACCGCGACCCCGTCGGTCCCGACGGCCGGGAACCCGTGGAGACAGGCGGCGATCGGCCACGTCTCGGCGGTCCAGGTCGTCGTGTCCCAGTCCTGCTGGACCCAGTCCTGTGCGTGGTTCACGGGATGCTCCTTTGCATGTCGCGGCTCGTCGTCGAACCTCTTTCCTATAGGAAAGATACCCGGTCAGCAGGATCGCGCAACCGCCGTGTTCAACAATCGACCAAACCCCCCGTCCGGGGGCTCCGAAGAAGACCGGGCTCGGAGGATCAGGACGCCCGTGCCGCTGACCCGAACCTCGGCACGGGCGTCCGCCTGGTTCAGCCCCCGTGCGACGCGTCCGCCCGCGACCGCAGCCGCACGGCGTCGATGTGCACGCGCATCGCCTCGACGGCGGACGCGGGGTCCACCGCCAGGGCGTCGACGATCGCCCGGTGCTCGTGCACGGCCCGGTCGGTGTCGTCGTCCCCGCCCTCCACGATCTGGCGCATCCGGTGCACCCGGGTCGTGATGACCTCGGACATCTCCTGCAGGAACGGGTTGCGTGTCGCGTCGAAGAGCACCTGGTGGAACTGCCAGTCGCTGCGGAAGAACCGCGCCATCAGCTCCTCCGACGCCGCTGCCACCCCGACGACGGCGATCTCCTCGACCACGGCCGACTGCTCGGCGAGCGCCGACCCGAGCCGGGCACGCAGCGCGGCGACGTCCCCGCGGGCGGCGAGTTCGACGGCGCCGCTCTCGATGATGAGCCGGGCGTCGAACAGCGCCTCGAGCTGGTCCCCCTGCAGTGGCGGGGCGACCCGGTAGCCCTTGTTGGCCTCGCGCACGACGAGCCCGGTGCGCTCGAGCTGGACGAGGGCCTCGCGCACGGGTGTCGGGGAGACGCCGAGCGTCCGGGCGAGCCCGTCGATCGACAGGCGCATGCCGGGTTCGACGTCGTGTCCCATCAGGACGTCGAGCACCCGGTCGTAGACGCGGTCACGGAGCCCGCGCTGCGTGATGCGCTGCGCACCGAAGCCGGGCATCGTCGTGGTCACGCTCTCGATCCTAGAGAATCCACGATGTCCCGCCGCACCCGGTCAGGCCAGGCGCGACGCCAGGAACTCGACCATGCGGCGCACGAGGAGCGCCTGCGACGACCGGCGGCGGTACTCGTGCCCCTCGCCCTCGAGCTCCAGGTAGGCGACGTCGTGCGACCGCTCCCGCAGCGCGGCGACGACCTGGTGCGCCTCACCGATCGGCACGTTCGTGTCGAGTTCGCCGTGCACGACGAGCAGCGGCGCGGTCACCTCGTCGATCGCGCGCATCGGCGACAGGGCGTCGAGCAGCGCGGCGTCGTCCACGGGGTGGCCGTACTTCGTCGCCGCCGCTGCCGCGATCCAGGGCTCGGTGTCCCGGTAGAACGTCGCGAAGTCGCTCATGCCGCACACCGCGACCCCGGCCGCGAACACGTCGGGCGTGAAGGCCAGCGACGCGAGCGTGGCGTAGCCGCCGTAGGACCGGCCCTCGACCGCCACGCGCGACCGGTCGGCCAGCTCGTTCGTCACGAGCCACCGCGCGCAGTCGACGACGTCCGCGAGCGCGTTCCACCGCAACCCGAGGTCGTCCGCGTGCACGAACTCGTGCCCGGACCCGGACGAGCCGCGGATGTTCGGGGCGAACACCGTGATGCCCGCCGCGGCGAGCGCCTGGTGCTGCGCGGAGAAGGTCGGTCGCTCCTGCGACTCCGGTCCGCCGTGCAGGTGGATCATCGCAGCGCGGACGGGAGGCTCGACACCCGTCCCGACGCCGGTCCCGGTCGACGACACGGCCGGCTCCACCGCCCGGTACAGCCACCCGGTCAGCTCGAGTCCGTCCCGTGCCCGCACGCGCTCCAGCGTCGGCTCGACGAGTGCGACGGCGGGCAGGTCGGGCACGTCGGTGACGCGGCTCCAGGTGAGGGCGTTCGTGTCGAGGCGCCAGAGCTCCCGCGGGTGGGTCGGCCCCTCGACCGCGAGCAGGACGCTCCGGCCGTCGCGGCTGAGCACGGGGTCGGTGACGACCTCGCCGGGCAGGTCGGGCACCGGGGTGCGCGAGGCGTCGTGCGTGTTGATGAGCTCGAGCTCGCTGCGCCCGTCGACGTTCCAGCCGAGCAGCACGGTGCGGCCGGCGTCGTCGGCGTCGAGGAACTCGAGCTCGGCGTCGGGCCGGGCGACGATGCTCCGCGGGCGTCCGCGCCACCCGTGCGGGCCGACGGGCTGGGCGACGAGCTGGCGTCGGGGTGCGCCGGCCTCGGTGGCGACGTAGGCGACGAGCGGGCTGGTCTCGCTCGCGGGCGAGGGTCGCATGAACGCGATCTCGGCCGAGCCCGACGGCGGGTCGGTGAGGAGCGGGTGGTCCTCGTCGGTGAGCCGGTCCACGACGACGACGAACTCGTGGCCGCGCTGCCCGTCGCGCAACACCACGAGGCGCTCCTCGACGGACAGGTCGAGCACGTGGATGAGCTCCCCGAGGGCCAGGTCGTCGCGGTCACCGGACACGGGGTCGACGAGGTACGCGCGGGCTGGCTGGTCGGCCTCGGTCGAGGGCAGCGTGATGACGACCCGGTGGCCGCTGCGGCTCCACGGCCCGAGTTCGGCGTGCTGGTACCGGGACCCGGCGATCTGCGCGGGGTCGGTGCCGTCGGGTCGGACCACCCAGACCTGCTGCTTCACGCCGCCGTCGGTCGCGATGGCCACGGCGAGCCACTCGCCGTCGGACGACCACGAGACGCGGATGACGGGGTCATCGCTCAGCGTGATCCGGGTCGGTTCGGGCAGGGGTCCGTCGACGACGACGTCCTGCACGAAGACCTCGGGGCTGCCGTGCCGGTCGCTCACGAACGCCACCCGGCGGGCGTTCCGCGTCATGGTGGGTCCCCACGAGCCCCAGGCGGCGGCGAGCCGCTCGCCGAGGTCAGCGGCGGAGCCGGCCACGGCGCCGGGACCGGCCACGGACCCGACGCGCGGTGCGGACGCGACGTGGGTCGAGCCTCCTGGCCGGATCTCGCTCACCGCACCCCCTGGTGCTGCAGCCACATCTCGATCAGGCCGAGCTGCCACAGCGCGTTCGCGCCGATCTCGGTCCTCGTCGTGTTCGGGTCCTGGAGCATCCGCTCGACCGTACCCGGGTCGAAGAGGCCGCGTTCCCGTGCCTCCGGGGCGTGCAGGGCCTGGCGGACCCGTTCCAGGTACGGACCCTCGAGCTGCCGGATCGCCGGCACCGGGAAGTACCCCTTGGTGCGGTCGATGACGGCGTCGGGGACGATGCCACGCGCCGCGCGCTTCATGACGCCCTTGCCGCCGTCGGCGAGCTTCAGGGCCGGCGGGACCGCGCCGGCGAGCTCGACGAACTCGTGGTCCAGGAACGGCACGCGGGCCTCGAGGCCCCACGCCATGGTCATGTTGTCGACCCGCTTCACCGGGTCGTCCACGAGCATGATCGTGGTGTCGCTGCGGAGCGCTGCGTCGACACTCGTCTCGGCGCCCGGGCGGGCGAACTCGCGGTCGACGAAGGCCGACGGGGTGTCGTCGTCGCTCCGCCAACGCTCCCCGAGCAGGCCCTGCAGGGACGCCCACCGGCGGTCCATGAAGACGGACCGGTACGCCTCGGCGGCCTGGTCGCGCGGGACGTCGGCGAGCGGCGGGTACCAGCTGTAGCCGCCCAGGACCTCGTCGGCGCCCTGGCCGGACTGCACGACCTTGACGTGCTGCGAGACCTCCTGCGACAGCAGCCAGAACGCGACGCAGTCGTGGCTGACCATCGGCTCGCTCATCGCGGCGATCGACCCGTCGATGCCGTCGAGCAGGCGGTCGGACGGGATCCGGATGCGGTGGTGGTCGGTGCCGAAGTGCCGCGCGACCTCGTCGGAGTACTCGAACTCGTCGCCGGACTCCCCGCCCGCCGACTCGAAGCCGATGCTGAACGTGGCGAGGTCCCGCTGGCCGGCCTCGGCGAGCAGCGCGACCACGAGGGACGAGTCGATGCCGCCGGAGAGCAGCACCCCGACCGGCACGTCGGCGACCATGCGGCGCTCGACGGCGGTGCGGAGCGAGTCGATGAAGGCCTGCTGCCAGTCCGCGTCGGACCAGTCCGCCCTCGCCGGGTCGCGCTCGAACCGCGGCTCCCAGTAGGTGGTGTCCGTGCTGGTGCCGTCGGGCTCGACCACCCGGACGGTGGCGGGTGGCAGCTTGCCGACGCCGGACAGGATCGTGCGCGGTGCCGGGACGATCGAGTGGAAGGTCATGTAGGACGCCAGGGCGACCGGGTCGACGGAGGTGTCGACGGCGTGCGCGCCGGTGGTGCCGTCGTCGTTGCGGTCACCTGCGAGGATCGCGGGCAACGAGCTGGCGAACCGCAGGCCACCGGGGACCGCGGCGACGTAGAGCGGCTTGATCCCGAGCCGGTCGCGCGCCAGGACGAGTCGACCGCTGCCGTGCTCCCAGATCGCGATGGCGAACATCCCGATCATGTGCTCGACGAACGCGGTGCCCCACTCGGCGTACGCGGTGACGATCACCTCGGTGTCGGACGTCGAGAAGAAGGTGTGGCCCTTGCCGTGCAGCTCGTCGCGGAGCTGCCGGTAGTTGTAGACCATGCCGTTGTAGGCGATCGTCAGGCCGAGGCGTGGCACGACCATCGGCTGCGCACCGGCCGTCGACAGGTCCACGATCGACAGCCGACGGTGCCCGAGCGCGACCGGACCACGCGCCCAGAGTCCGTCGCCGTCCGGACCGCGGTGCGCCAGGCACCCCGTCATCCGTGCGACCGCCCCGACGTCCGGGGAGGTGCCGTCGAACCGGATCTCGCCCGCGAGCCCGCACATCAGCGTTCCCCTGTCGTCCCGATGATCCAGGTGTCCTTCGCGCCGCCGCCCCGCGAGGAGTTCACGACCATGCTGCCCTCGGGTGCGACGCGGGTGAGTGCGACGTCGGCCAGGTGGGTGTCGTCCGGACCGGTGCCGGTGACGTAGACGAACGCGCGCAGGTCGACGTGCCGCGGGTCGAGCCCGGCGGGACCGATGGTCGGGTGCGAGGAGAGCTGCACCACCTCTTGTCCGACCCAACCGGCCGGGTCCGCCGCGATCTCCCGGCGGCGTTCGGCGACCTCGGGAGCGCTCGCGCTCGGGCCGATGAGGACCCCGCGTCCGCCCTCGCCGTCGACGGGCTTCGTCACGAGCTCCCCGACGCGGTCGAGCACGGACAGCCGCTCGCCCTCGATGCTGGTGCGGTAGGTCGGCACCGACTCGAGCAACGGCTTCTCCTCGAGGTAGTACCAGATCAGGTCCGGCACGTTGACGTACATGGCCTTGTCGTCGACGAGGGCGTTGCCGGGGGCGTTCGCCAGGTAGACGTGCCCGGCGGCAGCGGCGTCGAGGACCTGTGCGCCGAGGTCCGGCACGTGTCCGCTCGCCAGTGCGCGCACGTCGCGGTCGACCCGCAGGTAGAGCGCGTCCAGCACGTCGCCGGTCGCCGCCTCGACGACGTGACCGTCCCGGACGGTGAGGTCCGACTCGGTCAGGAGGCGCATCCCGGCCCCGTCGGACAGCCGGCGGTGCTCGTACCAGGCGCCGGCACCGGGGCCGTCGGTCACCAGCGCCAGCACCGGGTCCTGGTTGCCGGTGACGGCGGCGGCGTTCCGCCGCAGGGTCTCGCGGAGGAGCGCCGGGACGCCGGAGGGGTCACGCAGCCGGTCGGGACGCGGCGCGTCGGGCACGACGTCGTCCATCAGCTCGCGGAGCGCCAGGCCGTACGCGACACCGGAGGGTGAACGGACGTTGTCCTCGAGCACCCGCCAGCCGCCGAACTCGTTGCGGACCAGGTCGAAGCCCATCACCGGGGCGCGGACGGCGTGCTGCGGGAGGCGCTCGGCGTCCGGGTCCCAGCCGTTCTTCCCGACGACGTCGTGCTCGTCCATCGCGCCGTCGGCCACGATCCGCCGCGGGCCGTAGGCGTCGCGGAGGAACAGCTCGATCGCCCGGGCCCGCTGCCCGAGGCCCTGCTCCAGCTGCGCCCACTCGTACGCGCTGACCGTGCGCGGGACGAGGTCGCACCCGAACTGCTGCACCCCGCCATCGACGACGAAGCCGATCTCGTGCTCGCGGGTCCAGACGTCGCGGGCGGTGCAGTGCTCGATCGTCGTGTCGGCGTCCCAGCCGCGGAAGAACGCGGCGAGGTCGCGGAAGGCCGGACGTGGACGGGCACCGGGACCGACGGCTTCGTCACCGGCACGGACCCGGTACGACGGGATCGCGATGATCGGGTGCTCGTCGCGGCCGGACGGCGTGCCGGCGGTGTCCTCGACGACCTGGGTCACGACGTCGTCGAGCTCCCCGCGCTCGGCGTACGCGGTGCGCTGGCGGTCGGTCGAGTTGCCGCGCGCCAGGGTGTCCTCGAGCAGGCCGCTCACCGTGCCCCAGTCGCCGAGCTCCTCGAGCTCCGGACGCAGCCGCGAGACGAGCTGCCGGACGGCGACCTCGGCGGGCAGCCGTTCCGGGTGCTGGCCGAGGCCGAGCAGTTCGCCGCTGAGACCGCTGCGGGCCGCCTGCCACATCGCCGCGCGGTGCAGCGGTTCGCTCCGGGGGTGCCACTCGGCGCCGGACTCGATCGCCTTCTCGGCCCGCCGGACCGCGGCGCGGAACAGCCCGGCGATGAGGACCGCGTCGTCGACCACGGGCGTGGCGTCGCAGACCCGGAGCTCCAGCGTCGGGGCGTGCGAGGACGGCCGCACGTCGAAGTACGCCATCTTCTTGTCGGCGATCACACCCGAGGCGATGAGGTCGTCGAGCACGCGGTCGTACTCCGCCGCGTTCTCGACCCGACCGAAGCTGCCGGCGGACGGCCAGCGCTGCCAGATGATGCTCCGGAAGGACGCGTACCCGGTGTCCTGCCCGTTCCAGAAGGGACTCGACGCGCTGAGCGCCAGCAGCACCGGGAGCACCGGGGCCACGCGCTGGGCGATCTCCACCGCCAGGTCGCGGTCGCTCACCCCGACGTGCACCTGCAGGCCGCAGATGAGCTGTTCGTCGACGAGCATCCGGTACTGCTCCTGCATGCGGCCGTAGCGGCCACCCGAGGTCAGTTCGAAGTCGGCGTACTCGGACCTGGGCGCGGTGCCGACGGCGGCGATGGTGACACCCGCCGAGGCGATGGCCGCGGAGAGCTCGCTCCGCAGGTCGACGATCACCCGCCGCAGGTCGTCGAGCGTCGTCACCACGGGGGTGTTCGTCTCGATGGTCGTGCGCTGCAGTTCGGCGCCGAAGCGGTCCGATGGCAGCTTGGGCAGAAGGCGCGGGGCCTTCGCGGAAAGTCGGCCGGACTCGAGGTCGATGAGGTGCAGCTCTTCCTCGGCGCCGAGCGTCAGCTCTGCACTCATGTCTGGAACCTATCGCCGGGACCCGTGGCTGAGCCTGCGTCGCGGGAGATCTTCGCGCGGTCGTAACAAACACGCGTCAACGGGGTACAGCGTGCTGTGAACCGCGGCGGCGTGACCCGTAGGACTACAGACATGACGGCCACCGCGTTCTGCCTCCACGCCCTCGGGTCGAGTTCCGAGGAGTTCGCGACGCTCCGCGCCCGTCTCGCCGGCACCCTGGACCTGATCGGCATCGACCTGCCCGGCTTCGGCCGGAGCTCCGCCGTCACCGGCACGACGGTCGAGGAGATGGCCGAGCTCGTCGAGCGGGCGGTCGGTCGCAGCGGAGCCACCGAGTGGGTGCTCATCGGGCACTCCATGGGCGGCAAGGTCGCCTCGGTCGTGGCGTCACGGACGGTCAACGGCGCGAACGGCCTGTTCGGGCTGCGTGCCGTGGTGCTGCTGGCCGCGTCCCCGCTCTCCCCCGAGCCCATGGACGACGACCGCCGCGCGACCATGTTGGCTTGGGCCGCCCACGGCGAGATCGGCCCGGACGAGGCCGACACCTTCGTCGAGGCGAACACCGACTCCCGGCTGCCCCCGGAACCGCACGCCATGGCCGTGCACGACGTCCAGCGCGCCGACCCCCGAGCCTGGACCGACTGGCTCGTCCGCGGCAGCCGCGAGGACTGGTCCACGCAGTTCCCGCCGAACCCGGTGCCGGCACTGATCCTGGCGGGTGTCGGCGACGGCGACCTCGGCCCGGACGCCCAGCGCGAGCTGAACCTCCCGCACTGGACCGCCGGCGAGTTCGACGTCGTCCCCGGGGCCGCGCACCTGCTGCCGTGGGAACGCCCGGACGAGGTCGCCGACCGCATCCGCGCCTTCTGGGAACGCCGTGTCGCTCCTGGCCCCGTCGTCCCGGCGAGCAGCGTCCGCGTCCTCGCCTCGCCCCGGGTCAGCGCCCGGACCCGCGGCATCCTCGCCGTCCGGTCCCTGGCCGACGACCCGGGCGCAGCACCGAAGGCCCTGTCGAGGGCGCAGCTCGAGACGCTCCGGGCGCTCGCCCGCGTCGTCGTCCCGCAGCCCGGCGAGCACTCGATCGACCTCGCGCTCCGCGTCGACGCCCAGCTCGCGGCCGGACTCGGTGACGGCTGGCGTCCGGACGGCCTGCCGGTGGACGTCGAGGCCTACCGCGCCGGACTCGACGCCCTCGCGCCCGAGGCCGCCCGGTCGGACGAGCACCTCGCCACGGTGCTCGACGCCGTCACCGCCGGCGAGCACACCCCGGCCGCAGGCCCCTTCGACGCCGAGCAGCTCCGTGCCTGGGCCGAGGACGCCGCGGTCGACCTGGCGAAGCACTGGGTCACGCACCCGGCCACGATGGCCGACATCGACTACGACGGCTTCGCCAACGGTGGCGACGGCGTCCGCAAACAGGGCTTCCTGCTCCTCGGAGCCGGGCAGCGCGAAGCATGGGAACCGGCGGGAGCCACACGATGAACCTGACCAACCAGCGCCGGTACGACGAGGACGACATCGTCGACGTGGTGGTCGTCGGCACCGGGGCCGGCGGCGCTCCGCTGCTCGCGACCCTGGCCCGCAAGGGCCTCCGTGTCGTCGCGCTCGAGGCCGGCCCGAACACCGAGCCCGGCGACCACACCCCGGACGAGGTCGAGGCGCCCGCGGACATCAACTGGATGGACGAGCGCATCAGCGGGGGCGGCGCACCCACGGCGTTCGGCCCGAACAACAGCGGCACCGGTGTCGGCGGGTCGACGCTGCACTGGGGTGCGTTCACCCCGCGGCCCAACGAGCACGACATCCACCTGCGCACCGACTCGGGCGAGGGCGAGGACTGGCCGATCGAGCACGCCGACCTGGTCCGGTACATCGAGCAGGCCGAACACGACGTCGGCGTCGCCGGTCCCGCGCACTACCCGTGGGACCCCGAGCGGCGGTACCTGATGGGACCGCCGGCGCGGAACGCCTCCTCGGACATGATGATCCGCGGGGCCGCCGAGGTCGGGATCACCGCGACGGACGCCCCCGTCGGGCTCACGACCGAGGACCGGATGCAGGAGCACCACGGACTGCGTCAGGCGTGCGTGTCGTGCGGGTCCTGCCACCAGGGCTGCCGCAACGGTGCGAAGGTCTCGATGGACACGACCTACCTGCCAGCGGCCGTGGCCTTCGGTGCCGAGATCCGACCCGGTGCGTTCGTGCACGGCATCGAGCTCGATGCCCGCGGCGAGGTCGAGGCCGTCGTCTACCGCCAGGACGGCCGCGACCACCGCCAGCGGTGCCGTGCCCTCGTCCTCGCTGCCGGCGGGATCGAGACGCCGCGCCTGCTGCTCCACACCGGCCTCGCGAACAGCAGCGGCCAGGTCGGGCGGAACTTCACCGCGCACGGCGCCACCCAGGTCTGGGCGAAGTTCGACGAGTCGATGCGGTCCTACCGCGGTTACCCGTCGTCGATCATCACCGAGGACTTCATCCGTCCCGAGGGCGCCGACTTCGCCGGTGGCTACCTCATCCAGAGCCTCGGTGCCCAGCCGCAGACGCTGACGACGTCGCTCGTGCGGGGTGGCGGACTCCGCGGCGCTGCCCTCGTCCGGGCGATCCAGGACTACCCGTACATGGCCGGCGTCGGCATCAACGCCGAGTGCCTGCGGTACGACGACAACCGGCTCGTGCTCTCCGACGAACTCGACGCGAACGGGGTGCCGAAGGCCCGCGTCAGCTTCTCGCCCGGCGAGAACGAGGCCGCGATCACCCGGCACGCCGTCCGCACGATGACGGCGATCGTCGAGGCCGCCGGCGGCCGCGACGTCCGCGTCCTCGACCGCACGGCGCACACCGTCGGCACGGCGCGGATGGGCACCGACGCCGCGAGCTCCGTCGTGGACGCCGCCGGTCGGTCGTGGGACGTGCCGAACCTGTGGATCGTGGACAACTCGGTCTTCCCGAGCTCCCTCATCGCGAACCCGGCGCTGACGATCATGGCGCTCTCGCTCCGCACGGCGGACCGCATGCTCCGCGACGACGTCCGCGCCGACCGGGACGAGGCACTGCTCACTGCCGTGTGACGGCCGACCGGTGCAGACTGGTCCGCGTGGACGTCATCGTCGTGGGGGCCGGGATCGCCGGCATCGCCACTGCCCGTGCCCTGGCGCTGAACGGCGTCGACGTCGTCGTGCTCGAGGCCCGCGACCGGATCGGCGGCCGCACCTGGACGGATGACGCCCTCGGGGTGCCGGTCGACCTCGGTGCGTCGTGGATCCTCGGTGTCGACGGCAACCCGCTCTGGTCGATGGCGAAGTCCCTCGACATCGAGACCGTCGAGTTCTCCGTCGGGAGCTTCCAGTTCGAGGGCCGCCCCATCGCGTGGCACGACCCCGCCGGCGCACGACTGACCGAGGTCCCCGCCGGGGCCTTCCTGGCCGACCTGCACACCGTCGAGGACCTCCTGCCGGCAGCGGTGGACGCCGCCCCCGCCGGTACCACCTACGCCGACGTGGTCGCCGGCGTCGTCGCCGACCTGGGCTGGGGTGACGGCCGTGCCCTCCGCGTCGAGGAGTACCTCGCGCACCGGTCCGAGGACTTCACCGGCGCACCCCCTGCGGAGATCGACGCCCACGGGCTCGACCCCGACCACCTGCCCGGGGACCAGGTGGTGTTCCCCAGCGGGTACCAGCAGTACGTCACCGCGTTGTCCGACGGCCTCGACATCCGCACCGAGGCCGTCGTGACCCTCGTCGAGCAGCGCGACGACGAGGTCCGGGTGACCACCGCGGACGGCTCGGTCTCCAGCGCCCAGCACGTGGTCGTGACCGTGCCGCTCGGCGTCCTGCAGGCCGGCGACGTCCGGTTCGACCCGCCCCTCGAGGCCCCGGCCGCCGATGCCGTCGAGCGGCTCGGGATGGGCGTGTACGACAAGGTCTTCCTGCGCTTCCCCGTCAAGTTCTGGGACTCGTGGGTGATCCGGCAGCAGGGTGCAGCGGGGTCCGACTGGCACTCCTGGTACGACATGTCCCGCGCGACGGGTGAGCCCGTGCTCGCGGCCCTCGTCGGCGGCGACAGCGCCAGGCGGCTCGAACGCCTGTCCGACGACGAGGTCGTGGCCGAGGGCCTCGCTGCGCTCCGGCACATGTACGGCCCCGACGTGCCGACCCCCGACGCCGTCCGGATCACCCGGTGGGCGGCCGACCCCTACACGCGCGGGTCGTACTCGTACCTGCACGTCGGTGCGACGGTCGACGACCACGACCGGCTCGCCACGCCCTCCGGACGGGTGCAGCTCGCCGGCGAGGCCACGTGGTCGGACGACCCCGCGACGGTGCACGGTGCCCTGCTGTCCGGACTCCGAGCGGCGAACCGGATCCTCGACGTCGAGGTCTCGGTCGACGACCTGCTCAGCCCGGTCGCCTGACCCGTCCGGCCCCGGTCACGCCGGTGCGAGCCCGATCCGCGCCGTCTCCCAGGAGAGCCCGGCAGCGAGGCCGGCCGCGGCCGTCGTCCAGTTGTGTCCGCCCCCCGGGACCACCCACGAGTCCACGTGCATACCGGCAGCCTGCGCGGCGCGCGCCATCACGGGCATGACCGGGCCGAAGACGCGATCGTCCTGGCCGACGGCGAAGAAGGCGTCGGACGACCGGTACGGCGTGTGCTCGGCGAGGACCGCAGCCGGCACGGCCGCGCGGTAGGCGGCGACGTCCCCGTCGAACCCCTCGGCCACCGTCGTCGCGACGGTTCCCCGGCTCGGTGCAGCCTCACCGGACACGTCGATGAGGTTGCCGAACCGTCCGGGATCCCCCGCGCCGATCTGGATCGCACAGGTGCCACCCTGCGAGAAGCCACCGATCGTCCACGCCGACGGCCCGGACTGCACCTGCAGGTGGGCGGTGACCCACGCGGGGACGTCGTCCTCCAGGTACGTCCGGCTGTTGCCGAGCGGTCCGTCGACGCACAGCGGGTTGCCGGAGTCCGGCCCGAGCTGGTCGGGGACGACGACGATCGGTGCCAGGCCACGATGGGTCAAGGCGAGGGCGTCCGCCGTCGCGGCGATGTGCCCGCCGTCCTCCACGTCCGTGGGACCTGCTCCGCGCGACTGCCCCGAGAGCAGCACGGCCACGGGCAGGTCCGGCGGGTCGGCGGTGAGCGCGGCGGGCGGCAGGTAGAGCAGAGCCCGTCGGGCGGGGAAGTGCGACCGGACTCCGGGGATGTCCACGTGCAGCAGCAGCCCGGTCGTCGGCATGTCAGTGGGCGCCGTCCAGGTGCGCGCGAGGTCCTCCGAGGCCGGTGCGGGCGTCCCCGACGGTGCCTCGGCCGCCGGGATGCCGGTCGTGGCCCTGTCCTGCGCGGAGCCGGTGCCCGACCGGGGAGACGACGGGGCAGACGACCGCGGGGACGGCCGCGAGGCCACCGGGTCCCGCGGCGACGACTGCGTCGTGGGGACGCGGGCGGCCACCGGCTCTCCGGACCGGACCCACCAGGTCGCCGAGACGCTCAGGTTGACCACGGTGAGGACGACCAACACCGTGACGATCACCAGGCCGGGTCCGGGACGTTCGCTGCTCCGCATGAGCACCAGAGCGTACGAACACGCGCCGGGAACCGACCGTCCGGAACAGCCCGATCGCTGAGGGTCCTCCGTGCCGACGCGCAGCCCATGCCCGGGATCCGTCCAGGTGCGGGCAGCGCCCCAGCGGACCTCAGGCGGTCACGAGCGGCGCGGCGACCTCGAGCTCCCCGTGCTCGACGAGCCAGCGGACCGCCTCCTCGACGGTCTCCCCCGCGGTGTGCTGCGGCTCGTAGCCGAGCAGGCGCCGCGCCTTGTCGATGCTGAAGACCTGGCTGCGGGACAGGTGGTCCCAGCTCGCCTGCGCCGCGTCCTGGTCGGTGGTCTCACGGAACCGGTCGAACGGGACGGACTCGAGCCGGGCCTCCTGGCCGAACCACGACGCCGCGAGCGACGCGTACCCACGGACGTTCAGGGCGTCCGGGGCGACGACGGTGAAGTCCTCACCGGCGGCGGCGTCCCGGTGCTCGACCGCGAGCTGGAAGGCCTGGGCGACGTCGTCGGCGTGCACGTGCGCCATCGTCTCCGCGCCGATCCCCGGGATCGCGAGCGACTCGCCGGCGGACAGCGTGCGCAGCACGCCGGGGTCGAGGTTGCCCACCGGACCGATCGGCATCCAGCCCGGTCCGCTGATGTGCCCAGGGTGCAGCGACGTCGTCACGACACCACCATCGGCAGTTTCCTGCTTGAGCATCCGGGCGATGCGGTCCTTCTCGACGCCGTACTCGCCGACGGGGGCCGTGCCGTTCTCCTCGGTGATCGGCACCACCGAGCTCGGCCCCGCACGCCAGATGGAGCCGCAGTGGACCAGGTGCACGCCGGTGCCGCGCAGCCGCTCGACCAGCGCGACGGCGGACTCGAGCGTGAAGCAGACCAGGTCGACGACCACGTCGGGACGCAGTCCGACGACCCGCTCGCCGAAGGTGCCGTCGCGGTCCTCCTGCTCGCGGTCGGCGACGACCTGTTCGACCTGCTCCCACTCCGGGGCGTCGACGTAGGCCGATCGCGTCCCCCGACTGACGTTCACGACGTCGTGTCCGGCGCGGACCAGCCGCGGGACGAGGAAGGTGCCGATGTGTCCGGTGCCGCCGATGACGACCACGCGCTGAGGGCTCATGCGGCCACCGTAGGCCGCGGCGGTCGGGTCGGTGCCCGGGAATGCGAGAAGGCCCCGATCTCTCGATCGGGGCCTTCGTCTTGCCTGGTGCGCGAGGGGGGACTTGAACCCCCACGCCGTTTCCAGCACACGGACCTGAACCGTGCGCGTCTACCAATTCCGCCACTCGCGCCAGCCATGGAAGACTACCACGCACAGAATGCCCCAGCTGACGCCGACTACCATGCAGAGGTCATCGACCGAGAACGTGGGAGCCCATGGGACTGCTGGACAGCTTCGAGCGGGGACTGGAACGCGCCGTCAACGGTGCGTTCGCGAAGACCTTCCGCTCCGGCGTGCAGCCGGTGGAGATCTCCAGCGCGCTCCGACGCGAACTCGACACCAAGGCCGCCGTCGTGTCGCGCGACCGCATCCTGGTGCCGAACGAGTTCAGCGTGCGCCTCGCGCCGCCGGACTTCACGCGCATGAACGACGTCGGCCGTCCCCTGGTCGACGAACTCACGCAGATGGTGCAGCAGCACGCGGTGGCGCAGAACTACTCGTTCTCCGGCCCGGTCACCATCCGTCTGCAGCAGGACGGCACGCTGTCCACCGGCATCCTGCAGATCGACGCCACCACCGTGCAGCGCGACGTCGCCTGGGTGGCCGTCCTCGACATCGGGTCGCAGCGGCACAAGCTGCAGCGCGGTCGCACCGTGATCGGCCGCGGCACCGACGCCGACATCACCGTCGCGGACACCGGGACCAGCCGGAAGCACGTCGAGGTCGTGTGGGACGGCAAGCACGCGCAGGCCAACGACCTCGGGTCCACGAACGGCTCCAAGCTGAACGGCGAACGGTTCCAGCAGGCGATCGTGGAGCCGGACTCCACCATCGAGATCGGTCGTACCCGTATGGTGTTCCGGGTGATCCCTGAGAACGGAGGTGCGCGATGACCACAGGACTGACCCTGCTCGTCCTGCGTTTCGCGTTCCTCGCGGTGCTCTGGCTGTTCGTCTTCGTCATCGTGTTCGCCCTGCGCAGCGACCTCTTCGGCCAGCGCGTCCGGACCATCCCCACGGACCCGAAGGGCGCCCCCTCGGGCCCGACGACGCCGACCATCCCAGCGAGCGGCGCTGCCGCGGCCGGCGGGGCCGGCTCGTTCACGGAGCTGATCGACCAGAACCGAGCGGGAGGCAGCGGGCCGGCCGCCACGGACGTCGCGACCCGACTGGTCATCACCGAAGGCGCCCGTGAAGGCATGGAGATGCCGCTCGGCCGCGGCCCGATCACGGTCGGCCGCTCCAGCGAGAGCAACGTCGTCATCCGTGACGACTACACCTCCACCAACCACGCACGGCTCGAACTGCAGTCGTCCGGCTGGGTCGTCATCGACCTGGAGTCCACGAACGGCACGTTCGTCAACGGGCAGAAGGTGACCTCTCCCGTCACCGTGGCCGAGCGCACGCCGATCACCATCGGGACGACCACGTTCGAGCTGCGGCGGTAGCCCCGGATGACCGCTCGCACGCTGAGCGCCGCTGTGTCCCACGTCGGGCGCATCCGCGCCAACAACCAGGACTCCGGCTACGCGGGAGCGCACCTGTTCGCCGTGGCGGACGGCATGGGCGGTCACGCCGGCGGCGACGTCGCCTCGGCGATCGCGATCCGTCGCATCCGTGAGGTCGACCGCGAGTTCCCCTCCGCGCACGACGCCGAGTTCGCCCTGCAGTCGGCGCTGATCGCCGCGAACCAGCTCATCACCGAGACCGTGTTCGAGCACCAGGAGCTCACCGGCATGGGCACCACGGTGAGCGCCATGATCCGCGTGGGCGACCAGCTCGCGATCGCCCACATCGGCGACTCCCGGATCTACCGCCACCGTGACGGCGAGCTGCAGCAGATCACCTCGGACCACACCTTCGTGCAACGGCTCGTCGACAGCGGGCGCATCACCCCGGAAGAGGCGGCGGTCCACCCGCGGCGCTCCGTGCTGATGCGCGTGCTCGGCGACGTCGACGCCGCACCGGAGGTCGACACCGCGATCATGGACATCCGACCCGGCGACCGCTGGTTGCTCTGCTCGGACGGACTGTCCTCCTACCTCGCCGAGGAACGCATCCGGCACGCGCTGGCGTCGAACATGGACGCCAACCAGGTCACGCAGCGCCTCGTCAAGGAGACGCTCGACCACGGCGCTCCGGACAACGTGACCGTCGTCGTGATGGACGTCACCGACACGGTCCCGACCGAGGACGACGACGACGCTGCCACCACCGTGGGGTCGGCAGCGGCACCCCTCACCTTCGAGGCCTCGACCGGCCGCAAGCCGATCCGTCTCCCCACGATCCTGCTGCACCCGCTCAAGGTCACCACCGCCCCCGAGGACTCGCACTTCGAGCCCGAGAGCGACCAGTACTTCGCCGAGCTCATCGCCGAGGACCGCCGCCGCCGTGTGCGTCGCCGGATCACCTGGACGATCGCGCTCGTGCTCGCCGTCGCCGCCCTCGTCGGGGCCGTGTTCCTCGGCTGGCGCATCGTGCAGGACCACTACTACGTCGGGTCCGACCGCGGCCAGGTCGCGATCTACAAGGGCGTGCAGCAGCAGATCGGTCCGCTCGCGCTGTCCGACGTCTACGAGGACTCCGGTGTCGAGGTCTCCGACCTGCCGGAGTACACCCGCGAGAACGTCCGCTCGACGATCAACGCGCAGTCGCTCTCCGACGCCCGTGACATCGTCGACCGCCTGCGCACCGCTGCACGGACCGGGCAGGACCAGTCCGGCACGGGCGGCTCCGGCGGCTCGTCGTCCCCGAGTCCGAGCCCGACGCGCTCGACGTCGCCCTCGCCGTCCCCGAGCGCCACGCGGGGTGGACGATGACCGCCACCGCGCAGCAGTCCTTCACGCAGGCGATCACGATCAAGCTCCGTGAGCCCGCCCGCGCCCGCAACCTCGAGCTGGCGCTGCTCGTCATCGCCTGCGGCATCTGTGCCGGCGCGATGGTGCTCGTGCAGCTCGGCACCAAGGGCCGGCTGTTCGACACCTCGGTGCTGTGGGCCGGCGGGTCGATCCTCGGCCTGGCACTCGTCATGCACGTGGTGCTGCGGATCGTCGCGAAGAACGCCGACCCCTTCATCCTGCCCGTCGCCCTGGTGCTCAACGGCATCGGGATCGCGGAGATCTACCGCATCGACGTCCACAACGGCGACCTCGGGTGGGCGGCGATCGGCGTCAAGCAGATCGTGTGGACGCTCCTCGCGATGGTCCTGGCGATCGTCACCCTGGTCCTCGTCCGGAACCACCGCTTCCTGCAGCGCTACCGGTACATCTTCATGTTCCTGACGGTGGCGCTGCTGCTCATGCCGATCCTCCCGGGGCTCGGCTACGCACGCGGCGGAGCACGCGTCTGGATCCACCTCGGCCCGTTCACGTTCCAGCCGGGCGAGCTCGCGAAGATCACGATGGCGTTGTTCTTCGCCGGCTACCTCGTCACCGCCAGGGACAGCCTGTCCATCGTCGGCAAGAAGTTCCTGGGGATGACGTTCCCGCGAGCCCGTGACCTCGGCCCGATCCTGATCGTCTGGGGCGTCGCGATGGGCGTGCTGGTGTTCCAGCGCGACCTCGGCACCGCCCTGCTCTACTTCGGCCTGTTCCTGGTGATGATCTACGTCGCCACGGGACGCCTCGGCTGGGTCGTCATCGGCCTCGTGCTGTTCATCGGCGGTGCGCTCGTCGCCGCGAACGTCCTCGAGTACGTGCACGGCCGGTTCGAGCAGTGGCTGAACCCGTTCGACCCGACGATCTACAACGCGTCGACGCAGGCGAGCTACCAGCTGGTCCAGGGCCTCTTCGGCTTCGCGAACGGCGGCATCACGGGCACCGGTCTCGGCCAGGGACGCCCCTACATCACGCCCGTCGCCAACGCGGACTACATCATCGCGTCGCTCGGCGAGGAGCTCGGGCTGATCGGTGTCTTCGCGATCCTCGCCCTGTTCATCGTGCTCGCGTCGCGCGGCATCCGCGTCGGCTTCATGGCGCAGGACGACTTCGGCAAGCTCCTCGGCATCGGGTTCGGGTTCACGATCGCCCTGCAGGTCTTCGTCGTCGTCGGTGGCATCACCCGGATCATCCCGGTGACGGGCCTGACGACGCCCTTCATGGCCGCCGGTGGTTCGTCCCTGGTCGCCAACTGGATCATCGCGGCGATGCTGCTGCGGCTGACCGACTCCATCCCCGCGGAACAGCGCGTGCTCTCCGACCGCGGCGACGCGCTCGGCGGGTCCGCTCGCGGGCGCAGCAGGAAGGCGCGTCGATGAACCGGCAGCTCCGCGGCGTCTCGACGATCGTCGTGCTCATGTTCGTCGCGCTCTTCGTGTCGACGACCTCGATCCAGTTCTTCGCGGCCGACTCGCTCCGAGCCGACTCGCGGAACTCCCGCACGATCCTCGACAGCTACTCGAACAAGCGCGGCGCGATCCTGGTCAACGGCACCCCGATCGCCGAGTCGACGGCCGTGGACGACCAGTACCGGTACCAGCGGAAGTACTCCGACGGCGCGCTCTACTCGGCCGTGACGGGGTACTTCACGATCGGCCAGGGCAACACCGGCATCGAGGGTGCCGAGAACACCGTGCTGTCCGGCAACTCGGACGACTCGTTCTTCCAGAACCTCAACTCGATCCTCACCGGGCAGGACGTCCAGGGCGACAACGTCAACCTGACCATCGACCCCGACGTGCAGCGCGCCGCGTACGACTCCCTCGGCGCGAACAGCGGCGCCGTGGTGGCGATCCAGCCCAAGACCGGCAAGATCCTGGCGATGGTGTCGAAGCCCGAGTACGACCCGAACTCGCTGACGTCCCACGACACCAAGGCCGTGAAGGCGCAGTACGACGCCCTGCTGGCGCAGACGCCGACGCCGCTGCAGAACCGCGCCATCGGCGGCGACCTGTACACGCCCGGATCGGTCTTCAAGCTCATCGTCGCGTCCGCGGCGCTCCAGGGCGGCAAGTACGACCTCGACTCCGAGTTCCCGAACCCGTCGCGCCTGCAGCTGCCGGGCACGAGCAGCTACATCAACAACGCCGAGGGCGGCTCGTGCGGCGGTGGCGACACCGTGAAGCTCCGCGTCGCCATCCAGAACTCGTGCAACATCCCGTTCGCGGAGCTCGGTCAGAAGCTCGGCTACGACACGATCAAGGCGATGGCGGACAAGTACGGCTTCGGCGACGCGATCGACGTCCCGATGCGTGCGACCGCCAGCCAGTACCCCGCCGTGGACTCGACGGCCCAGCTCATGCTGAGCTCGTTCGGCCAGGCCAGCGTCCGCGTCTCCCCGCTGCAGATGGCGATGGTCTCCGCCGGCATCGCGAACGGCGGCACGGTCATGCAGCCGTCGCTCGTCGACTCGATCACGACGAGCGACCTGAAGACCGTGCAGTCGTTCTCGCCGAAGCAGTACAGCAGCCCGCTGTCGAACTCCGAGGCGTCCGACCTGACCGAGGCGATGCAGAGCGTCGTGAAGGCGGGGACCGGAACCAATGCGAAGATCGACGGGGTCGACGTCGCCGGCAAGACCGGAACGGCCGAGGGCGGAACGGGTGACCCCTACACGCTGTGGTTCACCGGGTTCGCGCCCGCGAAGGACCCGGAGGTCGCCGTGGCGGTCGTCGTCGGGAACGGCGGCGGGCTCGGACAGTCCGGCGTCGGCAACACGGTCGCGGCCCCGATCGCGAAGAACGTCATGGAGGCGGTGCTGAACAAATGAGACCCACCAGCGGACTCACCTTCGGTGGGCGGTACCAACTCTCGTCCCGAGTCGCCATCGGCGGCATGGGAGAGGTCTGGCAGGCGACCGACCTCGTCATCGGACGGACCGTCGCCCTCAAGATCCTCAAGGACGAGTACCTCGGCGACCCCGGGTTCCTCGAGCGGTTCCGCGCCGAGGCCCGGCACGCTGCGCTCGTGAACCACGAGGGCATCGCCAACGTCTTCGACTACGGCGAGGAGGACGGCAGCGCCTACCTCGTGATGGAGCTCGTCCCGGGCGAGGCCCTCTCGACGATGATCGAGCGCGAGCACACCCTGCCCGTCGACAAGGTCCTCGACATCGTCGCGCAGACCGCCAACGCCCTGCAGGCCGCACACGCCGTCGGCCTCGTCCACCGCGACATCAAGCCGGGCAACCTGCTGATCACGCCGGACGGCCGCGTCAAGATCACCGACTTCGGCATCGCCCGCATCGCCGACCAGGTCCCGCTCACCGCGACCGGCCAGGTGATGGGCACGGTCCAGTACCTCTCGCCGGAACAGGCGAGCGGACACCCGGCGTCCCCGTCGACCGACATCTACTCGCTCGGCATCGTCGCGTACGAGTGCCTGGCGGGTCGCCGACCCTTCACGGGCGAGTCGCAGGTCGCGATCGCGATGGCGCACATCAACGAGCAGCCGCCCGCGCTCCCCGGGGACGTCCCCGAGCCGGTCGCCGCCCTCGTGATCTCCTGCATCGCGAAGAAGCCAGCCGACCGTCCGGCGACTGCTGCCAACCTGGCCCGTGCGGCCCAGGCGCTCCGTCGTGGAGACGTCGCCGCAGCGACCGTCGCGGTCCCCGCTCTCGGCGGCGCCGGCACCGTCGCGTTCAACCCGCCTCAGGGCAACGACGCAGCGACGGCGCTCATCGGCACGCAGGCCGGCAGCACCGTCGGCGGTGTCCCGCGGACCCCGGTCTCGCCGCTCGCGGACGAGGACGAGGCCCCGAAGAAGCGTCGGGCATGGATCTGGTGGGTCGTGGCCATCGGCGTGCTGCTGCTCGCGGGAGCCGTCATCGCCGCGTTCGCCTTCGCCAACCAGGACGAGCCCAAGCCGGTCGCGTCCTCGAGCAGTGCGCCGCCGAAGCCGAGCCCGACGCCGTCGTCCTCCCCCACGCAGGAGCGGCTGTTCGTCAACCAGAGCGACTACGTCGGACGCAGCACCACCGAGGCCCAGGCCGCGCTGCGGAACCTCGGCTTCGAGGTCACCGTCGAGGACGGCGACGCCGCGCCGAGTGCCGACCAGGCCAACACCGTGCAGTCGATCACGCCGACCGGGAGCGTCGCTGAGGGCACGCTCATCACGCTGCGCAGCTACACCGCGCCGCCCACGGTGAACAAGCCGAACACCCCGAGCGCCGGTCCGGTGTCGACCGACGGTGCCGTCACCTTCACCTGGACCGACGCCACCTGCCCCACCGGGTACACGGTCAAGGAGTACTCGTGGAGCGTCACCGGGGGCAAGGACAGCTCCGGTGCGACGTCCGGCACCACCACGTCGAAGGCCGTCGACGTGCAGGCTGACGCGGCCGGGCAGAACGTCTCGTTCGTCTACAACGTGACCTGCGGCAACCTCACGGCGTCGGAGAACTCGGACGCCGCCACCGCCACGTGGGAGGCGCCGGCGGAGACCGAGACCCCGTCACCGTCGCCGTCCGCCAGCTCCACCGACGCCCCGCAGGACCCGAACTGATCCTGCCCGCGGGGCCGTCCACACCGTTCGGGTAACGGTTGCCCGGACGGCCCCCCGGCCAGCCTCTCGTCAGGGACCCCTGTCGTACACTTGCCCGGACGGACATTCGGAGGAGTACGTGCCTGAAGGTGTGACCGCGGGGATCACCCTCCTCGCCAACCGCTACGAGATCGGCGACGTGATCGGCCGTGGCGGCATGGCCACGGTGCACGTCGGGCAGGACACACGCCTCGGCCGTCGCGTGGCCGTCAAGCTCCTCAAGCCGAGCCTCGCCAACGACCCGGCCTTCCGCACGCGGTTCCGCCAGGAAGCCCAGGCAGCCGCGCGCATGGCGCACCCGACGATCGTCCGCGTGTACGACGCCGGCGAAGAGACCGTGACCGAGAACTCCGGTGCCGAGGTCCAGGTCCCCTTCATCGTCATGGAGCACGTCGAGGGCCGCCCGCTCAGCGAGGTCATCGCCGAGGGCCCCGTCGAGCAGGCCGAGGCCGTCCGCATCACCAGCGGCATCCTCACCGCGCTCGAGTACTCGCACCGCGCCGGCGTCGTCCACCGGGACATCAAGCCCGCGAACGTCATGGTCACCACCACCGGCCAGGTCAAGGTGATGGACTTCGGCATCGCCCGCGCCATCACCGACACCTCGGCCACGGTCGCGCAGACCACGTCGATCCTCGGCACTGCGTCGTACTTCTCCCCGGAGCAGGCCCGCGGCGAGACCGTCGACGCCCGCACCGACCTGTACTCCACCGGTGTCGTCCTGTTCGAACTGCTGACGGCCCGCCCGCCGTTCCTCGGGGACTCGCCCGTCGCGGTCGCCTACCAGCACGTCAGCGAGCAGCCCGTCCCCCCGTCGACGATCACCCCGTCGGTCTCGCCTGCGATCGACGCCGTGACCCTGCACGCCCTCGTGAAGGACCGCACCCGGCGCTTCCAGAACGCGGCAGAGTTCCGCCGCGACCTCGAGCAGGCCGCAGCGGGCCAGGTGCCGGCGTCGACGAAGAAGCTCCAGCAGCAGCGCGCGAACGACGCCTCGACGATGCTCTTCGGGGTCAACCCCCGCACCACCACGAACTCCGAGGTCGCCTTCCGCGAGCTCGACGACACCCAGGAGCACCGCCCACAGCGCACGCAGAACCGGCCGCCGGTCGCGTGGATCTGGGTGGGCATCCTGCTGACGATCGCGGTCATCACCGGGGTCGGGTTCTGGGTGGCGAACCTACAGCCCGGCCAGGCCCCGATCGCGTCGTCGGTCAGCGTCCCGAACATCGTCGGCGCGACGTGGAGCTCCGCGTCGAGCGCGCTCGAACGGCGCGACCTGAAGCCGCTGCGCGTCGACGAGAACTCCGACGACGTGGCCAGCGGGTCGGTCATCCGCACCGAACCGGGCTCCGGCACGGCAGTGGCACGGCAGCAGGACATCCGTGTCGTCGTGTCCCTCGGCCCGGAGCAGGTCGCGGTGCCCGACGTGGCGAACCAGGCCCAGGACGACGCCGAGCAGTCGCTCAAGGCCGCCGGCTTCGACGTCGGCTCGATCACGTCCGAGAACTCGACGTCCGTCCCCCAGGGGACGGTCCTCGGTTCTGACCCGGCCTCCGGCACCAACCACACCAAGGGCACCGTCGTGAACCTGACCGTGTCGAACGGGCTCGTGACGCTGCCGGCCGTCCTGCAGCAACCGTTCAACACCGCGAACGCCACGCTGGCGAACCTCGGGCTCACCGTCCAGTCGCAGCCGGTCTACTCCTGCACCGGCGGCACCGTGGTGCAGCAGAGCGCGCCAGCCGGCGACATCGCCCAGGGCAGCACCGTCACGCTCACGTGGTGCGCCGCCTCCGACCGACCCACCACACCCCCCGCACCGACGAACGACACGGGCGGCGACCAGGGCGGGGACGACGACGGCGGTGACGGCGGCAACTGAGCCGTCCCGTCTGCACCCGCGTGCGGACCCGGCCCACCACCGGACTGGAGGCTCGTGGCGACGCCGTCACGAGCCTCCAGTCCGGTGCAGCGGGTGCGTCAGGCCTGTCGGGACGCGATCAGCGGGCCGAGGCCCGCTGCGCGGTCGGCGGCACCGGTGAGCCCGGTGGTCTCGAGCCAGTTGCCGACCATGCGGTAGCCGCCCTCGGTCAGGACGGACTCCGGGTGGAACTGCACGCCGTAGACGCGGGCGTCCTGGTGCTGGACGCCCATGATGACGCCGCCGCCGGTGCGCGCCGTCACGGTGAGCTCGTCGGGGACGGTCCCGTCCACGATGGCGAGCGAGTGGTACCGCGTCGCCGTGAACGGGTGCGGGACCCCGGCGAAGAGCGTGCTGTCGTCGTGGTCGACCTGCGAGGTCTTGCCGTGCATGAGTTCTTCGGCGTGCGTCACGGTCGCGCCCAGCGCCTCGGCGATCGCCTGGTGGCCGAGGCAGACGCCGAGCAGGGGCTTGTCGGCGTCGATGGCCGCGTGCACCGTGGCGATCGAGACGCCGGCGTCCCCGGGCGTGCCCGGACCGGGTGAGAGCAGCACGCCGTCGTACTCGGCGAGCCGGTCCGCGATCTCGGACTCGGGGAAGGCGTCGTTCCGGACGACGTCGGTCTGCGCGCCGAGCTGCTGCACGTAGCCGTTGAGCGTGTAGACGAAGCTGTCGTAGTTGTCGACGACGAGGATCCTGGTCATGGTCGGTTCACCGTACTCGTGGGGGTCGTGCAGAGGCTCTGTGCAGCCCGTGCGCACACATGTTCACGGTAGGATACCGGCCATGGCCAAGGACAAGGACCGCACCAAGCCCGCCCGGACGACCACCCGAGCCGACTCGGTCGACACGGCGGGCGATCAGCCCAACCCCGTGTGGTTCAAGCCGGTCATGTTCGGCTTCATGCTGATCGGCCTCGCCTGGGTGATCGTCTTCTACATCTCCCAGGGCACGCTGCCGGTCCCGTCGCTGAACTCGTGGAACATCCTGATCGGCTTCGGCATCATGTTCGTCGGCTTCCTGATGACCACACGGTGGCGCTGAGCCCCGTCTGACCTCACGACCACGCCCGCTGCACCTCCTGGTGCGGCGGGCGTTCTCGTGTGCCCGGCGGACGGCGGGCGTTGTGGTGTGCCCGGCGGACGGCGGGCGTTCTCCACAGGACAGGGCTGTTGCCGCCCACGGAATCGGGGTTCTCCACAGAAGAACGCGTTCTCCACACCGCGTTCCACACCCCGGACCCGGAGTTGTCCACAGGTGTTTCCACAGTGGGGATAATCACACGCGTGTAACTCACCGAGTTGTCCACAGGTACGAAAACGCCCCGCCACAACAGTGACGGGGCGTTCGCAGTGTGACGGTCGAGCGGTCGGTCAGGCGAGAGCCAGGACGTAGCCGACGACCGTGAGGGCGATGATGAGCACCGCTTCACCGACGAGCAGGCCGATCTGCAGACCCCGCTGCCGGACGTTGCGCGTCTTCGAGAAGACGTACCCGGTGAGGAAGCCGACCGCGATGCCACCCACGTGGGCCTGCCAGGAGATGTTCGTCCCGGGGAGGAACCCGATCACCAGGTTCAGTCCCATGATCACGAGCAGGGAGACCGCGTTCGAGCCGAGGCTGCGCTGCAGGACGAAGAACGCCGCGAAGAGCCCGAAGATCGCGCCCGAGGCTCCGACCACCGAGGTCGTCGGCGCCAGCAGCGTCACGGCCATCGAGCCACCGAGGCCCGACAGGAAGTACAGCGCGAGGAACCGCCACGACCCGAGCATGTTCTCGAGCATCCGTCCGAAGATGAACACCGCCCACATGTTGAACAGGATGTGGAAGAACCCCGAGTGCACGAACAGCGACGTCACCATGCGCCAGGGCTGCGTCGGCAGGTAGTACGCGTTGTAGCCGAGCAGCTGCGTGAAGAAGCGCCCGGACACCTGGTCGAGCAGCCAGATCGCGACCGAGACCGCGACGATGACCACCGTGGCCTTCTGGTCGAGCATGGCGAAGCGCCGTCGTGCGACCGTGAACCCGCTCGGTCCGGTCGCACGACGGTTCGCGGTGAACTGCGCTCGCTGCTCGCGCACGCACTCCGGGCAGTGCACCCCGACGGCCGCCGGCGTCTGGCACTCGGTGCAGATCGTCCGTCCGCACCGCTGGCAGAGGATGAAGCTCTGCCGGTCCGGGTGCCGGTAGCAGTAGTTCGCCGGGTTGTACGCCTGGTCGGTCAAGGTCAGACGGACTCGACGTCGATGCTGTTGATGACGACGTCCTCGACGGGCTTGTCACGACCGTCGGTGGGGACGCCCTCGATCGCGTCGACCACGGCGCGGGACTCGTCGTCGGCGACTTCACCGAAGATGGTGTGCTTGCCCTGGAGCCAGGGGGTCGCCACGGTCGTGATGAAGAACTGCGAGCCGTTGGTGCCACGGCCACCCTGGAGTCCGGCGTTGGCCATCGCGAAGATGTACGGGTTCTGGAAGGTGAGCTCGGGCGAGATCTCGTCGTCGAAGCGGTAGCCGGGGCCGCCGATGCCCTGGCCGAGCGGGTCGCCGCCCTGGATCATGAAGTCCTTGATGATGCGGTGGAAGACCACGCCGTCGTAGAGCTTGTCGGTGGAGACCTTGCCGGTGCCCGGGTGGGTCCACTCCTGCTGGCCGGTGGCCAGGTCGACGAAGTTCTTGACGGTCTTGGGAGCGTGGTTGCCGAACAGGTTGACGCGGATGTCGCCCTTGTTCGTGTGGATCGTTGCGACAGCGGTGTGCAGAGACATGTTCCGATTCTCGCATGCGTCCCCTGCGTACAGACGGTACCCACAGCTGTGACTCCGTGACCTGTCAGGCGTTGCGGTGGCAGGATGGGGGCCACGCCGTTCCGATGGAGGTACCAGATGACGACGATCGAACTGCCGCGCAAGCGCCGGAAGCAGATCAAGAAGCTCAAGGGCAAGACCGCCACGCTCCTCGGTGAGCAGCGCAAGGTGCTCGAGCACGCGAACGAGATCCTCGCCGAGGCCCGCTCGCACGCCGCTGACGCAGCACGCAAGGACATCGCACCCCGCGTCCAGAACGCGATCGACAACGGCATCCGCCCGGCTGTCGCCACGGGTGTCCACGCCGCCACCTCGGCAGCACAGACCGCTTCGCACCGTTTCCAGACCGAGGTCATCCCCGGCCTCGTCTCGACCGCGGGCTCGGTCATGAGCGTGGGCGACCTCGCGAAGGACCCCCGCGTCAAGAAGCTCGTGAAGAACGCGCAGAAGAAGAGCAAGAGCGCCAAGAAGGCCGCTGCGAAGTACGTCCCGTCGCAGCAGAAGAAGGGCCTCGGTTTCGGTGGTGTCGCACTGATCATCGTCGGTGTCGTCGCCGTTGCCGGTGCCGCCTACGCCGCGTACCAGACGCTCCGAGCCGACGACGACCTCTGGGTTGCCGACGACTCCGACTCCGCGGACAAGTCCGCAGCCTGACCTCTCCGGTACGGACGACGGGCCCCGGCACTGCGCCGGGGCCCGTCGTCGTTCCCGGGGTGCCGTGGCGGCCGCCGGTGCCGATATCGCACTTCGTGTCGCCTCGACGCACGCTGACCCGACACCAACTGCGACCTCACCCGGGCGGCGGCGCCAGCCCAGCCCCGCACCGGACGGGAGGCGCGTCGCGGCCCCGCCCCGAGCCTCCAGCCCGCCGACCGGTCACGACACCCCGCTCGCGTCCCGTCCACCGGCCACAGCCCGTCGTTGACGTCGCGCTGAGCCGACGACCCGCGACCACTCGGCGCTCCGAGCGGGACGCACCGACACCAACTGCGATCTCACCCGGGCGGCGGCGCCAGCCCAGCCCCGCGCCGGACGGGAGGCGCGTCGCGGCCCCGCCCCGAGCCTCCAGCCCGCCGACCGGTCACGACACCCCGCTCGCGCCCCGTCCACCGGCCACAGCCCGTCGTTGACGTCGCGCTGAGCCGACGACCCGCGACCAGTCAGCGCACCTGAGCGGGGCGTTGCGCCCACTCGCGGTACCGAGATCGCACTCCCTGTCGCCTCGACGCACGCTGACCCGACACCAACTGCGATCTCACCCGCTCGGCGGTGCCAGCCCAACCCCGCAGCGGACGGGAGGCGCGTCGCAGCCCGCCCCGAGCCTCCAGCCCGCCGACCGGTCACGACACCCCGTCCGCGCCCCGTCCACCGGCCACAGCCCGTCGGTGACGGCGCCCGGAGCCGACGACATGCGACCACTCGGCGCACCTGAGCGGGGAGTCGTGACCACTCGCGTCGGCGAGAACCCGCCCGCGCAGCACGAAGCCCCTGCGACGACGACCGGAGTCGCCGACCAGGGGCCGAGGGAGTGGAGCCTAGGAGATTCGAACTCCTGACATCTGCCTTGCAAAGGCAGCGCTCTACCAACTGAGCTAAGGCCCCGGAGCGACCGAACCGGCCGCCACGTCGAGAGATCCGACGCGGGAGTTGAATTGTGGTGGGGCTACAAGGACTTGAACCTTGGACCTCTTCGTTATCAGCGAAGCGCTCTAACCGCCTGAGCTATAGCCCCTCAGATCGGATGAAAGCCTACCGCAGGAAGTCGTGGGAACGAAATCGAGTGGTCGGCCTCATCCGGCCGGGTGTGTCAGTTGTTGGTGAAGCCCACGAGCAGACCGCCCGTGATCCGCACGCTGAGGTTGTACAACACGCTCACGATGGCGCCGAGCACGGTGCCGACGACGACGTTGAGGATGCCGACGACGATCGAGAACCCGAGGACCTGGCCCAGTGAGAACTGGTCCATGATCGAGTACCCGTTCTGCCCGGTGACGTCCTTCAGCAGCATGTCGATCTTCTCGAACACGCCGGTCTGGTTGAGGATGAGCCAGACGAGCGCGGTGGCGACGACGATCACGATGCTGCCGGCGAGGGCGATGAGGAAGCTGAGCTTCACCACCGACCAGAAGTCGAGGTACACGAGGCGCAGGCGGACCTGTCGGGTGCCGACGGGCCGCTTCGCCTTCCTCTGGAGCTTCTCGGCGACACTACTCATTGCTTGACTGGTCCTCTCCGGCCACGGTGTCCGTGGGCACTGTGTCGGCGGGGTCGGGAGCCGCTTCGTCCGGGCTCACCGTCTCCACCGGGCCCGCAGGCTCGATCTCGGGGTCGTCCTGGTCGTCCAGGTTCCGCTCTGTGTTCCGGGCCACCGCGATGATCCGGTCGTTCTCCGCGAAACGCGCGAAGACGACTCCCATCGTGTCTCGGCCCTTGGCGGGGACCTCGGCCACGGCAGACCTTACCACCTTGCCCGATTGCAGCACGACGAGCACCTCGTCGTCCTCACCCACGATGAGCGCGCCCACCAGGTCGCCCCGGTCAGCGGCGAGCTTGGCCACCTTGATGCCGAGACCACCACGGCCCTGGATGCGGTACTGGTCGACGGAGGTGCGCTTGGCGTAGCCGCCCTCGGTCATCACCCAGACGAAGCCGTCGTCCGAGACCACCCGTGCCGCGAGCAGCGAGTCGCCGTCGCGGAAGGACATGCCCTTCACGCCGGAGGTCGAGCGGCCCATCGGGCGGAGCGTGTCGTTCGTCGCCGTGAAGCGGAGGGACATGCCGTGGCGCGAGACGAGGAGCAGGTCGTCGGTCTCGTCGACGAGCAACGCCGACCGGAGCTTGTCACCGTCGCGCAGGTTGATAGCGATGATGCCGCCGGTGCGGTTCGTGTCGTACTCGGTCAGCGCGGTCTTCTTGACCAGGCCGTGCTCGGTGGCGAGCACGAGGTACTGGGCGGCCTCGTAGTCGCGGATGTCGAGGACCTGCTGGATCCGCTCGTCCGGCTGCATCGCGAGCAGGTTGGCGGAGTGCTGGCCCTTGGCGTCGCGGCCGGCTTCCTGCAGTTCGTACGCCTTGGCCCGGTACACGCGGCCCTGGTCGGTGAGGAACAGCAGCCAGTGGTGCGTCGTCGTGACGAAGAAGTGCTCGACCACGTCGTCGGCACGCAGCTGGGCGCCACGCACGCCACGTCCGCCGCGGTGCTGCGCGCGGTACTGGTCGCTGCGCGTGCGCTTGACGTACCCACCGCGGGTGATGGTGACGACGACCTCTTCCTCGGGGATGAGGTCCTCGATCGACATGTCGCCGTCGTACCCGAACATGATCTCGCTGCGGCGGTCGTCACCGAAGCGCTCGACGATCTCGTCGAGCTCCTCGCCGATGATGCGACGCTGGCGCTCCGGGCGGGCGAGGATGTCCTCGAAGTCGGCGATCTTGAGCTCGAGCGCCTCGGCTTCCTCGTGGATCTTCTGTCGCTCCAGCGCGGCCAGACGGCGCAGCTGCAGCTCGAGGATCGCGCGGGCCTGGATCTCGTCGACGGAGAGCAGGTCCATCAGGCCGCTGCGGGCCTCTTCGACGTCGGGCGACCGACGGATGAGCGCGATGACCTCGTCGAGGGCGTCGAGCGCTGCCAGGTAGCCGCGCAGGATGTGCGCGCGCTTCTCGGCTTCGCGCAGGCGGTACTGGGTGCGGCGGACGATGACCTCGACCTGGTGGTCGACCCAGGCGGAGATGAAGCCGTCGAGCGCCAGGGTACGCGGGACACCGTCGACGATCGCGAGCATGTTCGCGCCGAAGTTCTCCTGCAGCTGCGTGTGCTTGTAGAGGTTGTTCAGCACGACCTTCGCCACGGCGTCGCGCTTGAGCACGATGACCAGGCGCTGGCCGGTGCGCCCGGAGGTCTCGTCGCGGATGTCGGCGACGCCGGCGAGACGGCCGTCCTTGACCAGCTCGGCGATCTTGATCGCGAGGTTGTCGGGGTTGACCTGGTACGGCAGCTCGGTGACGACGAGGCAGGTGCGCGCCTGGATCTCCTCGACGCTGACGACGGCACGCATGGTGATCGACCCGCGGCCGGTCCGGTAGGCGTCCTGGATGCCCTTGACGCCGAGGATCTGCGCACCGGTGGGGAAGTCCGGTCCCTTGATCCGCTGCATGAGCGCCGCGAGCAGCTCTTCACGCGTGGCGTCGGGGTTCTCGAGCGCCCACTTCGCGCCGGCGGCGACCTCGCGCAGGTTGTGCGGCGGGATGTTCGTCGCCATGCCGACTGCGATGCCGACCGAGCCGTTGACGAGCAGGTTCGGGAACCGGGACGGCAGGATCGCCGGCTCCTGCGTGCGGCCGTCGTAGTTGTCCTGGAAGTCGACGGTCTCCTCGTCGATGTCCCGGACCATCTCCATGGCGAGCGGCGCCATCTTGGTCTCGGTGTACCGCGGGGCCGCGGCGCCGTCGTTGCCGGGCGACCCGAAGTTGCCCTGGCCGAGTGCGAGCGGGTACCGGAGCGACCACGGCTGCACGAGTCGGACGAGTGCGTCGTAGATCGCGCTGTCACCGTGCGGGTGGAACTGGCCCATCACGTCGCCGACGACGCGGGAGCACTTCGAGAAGGCGCGGTCCGGCCGGTAGCCGCCGTCGTACATCGCGTAGAGCACGCGGCGGTGCACGGGCTTCAGGCCGTCGCGGACCTCGGGCAGCGCGCGCCCGACGATGACCGACATCGCGTAGTCGAGGTACGACCGCTGCATCTCGAGCTGCAGGTCGACCTGCGAGATGCGGTCGCCGGAGACGACGATGTCCCCGACCTCGCCGTGCACGATCTCGGGCTGGTCGTCGTTGGTTTCGTTCTCGTCAGCCATCTGGCTCGGCTACCTTTCTGACGGCCAGGAGGCCGTGGTGGCGTTCGTCGCGCCGGGCGCGACCACAGGTGGTCAGGACCAGGGCACGCGGCTCGCGCGGCCTGCTGGTCCGGTGATCAGATGTCCAGGAACCGGACGTCCTTCGCGTTCTGCTGGATGAACTGGCGACGAGCGTCGACGTCCTCGCCCATGAGCGTGGCGAAGGTGCTGTCCACGGCGGCGGCGTCCTCGAGCGTGACCTGCAGCAGGGTGCGGGTGTCCGGGTTCATGGTGGTGTCCCAGAGCTCCTTGTAGTCCATCTCGCCGAGGCCCTTGTAGCGCTGGATCCCGTTGTCCTTCGGGATGCGCTTGCCCGAGGCGATGCCGGACTGCAGCAGGGCGTCGCGCTCACGGTCGCTGAAGACGTACTCGTGGGCGGAGTTCGACCACTTCAGGCGGTACAGCGGCGGCTGCGCGAGGTAGACGTAGCCACGCTCGATGAGTGGTCGCATGTACCGGAACAGCAGCGTCAGCAGGAGCGTCGTGATGTGCTGGCCGTCGACGTCGGCGTCGGCCATCAGCACGATCTTGTGGTACCTGGCCTTGTCCGGGTCGAAGTCCTCGCCGATGCCGGCGCCGAACGCCGTGATCATCGACTGGATCTCCTGGTTCGCCAGGGCCCGGTCGAGACGGGCCTTCTCGACGTTCAGGATCTTGCCGCGGAGGGGCAGGATCGCCTGGGTCATCGGGTTGCGGCCCTGCACGGCGGAACCCCCGGCCGAGTCGCCCTCGACCATGAAGATCTCCGACAGGGTCGGGTCCTTCGACTGGCAGTCCTTGAGCTTGCCCGGCATGCCGCCCGACTCGAGCAGGCCCTTGCGCCGCGTGGTCTCACGGGCCTTGCGGGCAGCGAGTCGTGCCTGCGAGGCCTGGATCGCCTTGCGGACGACGTCGCGCGCCTGGGTCGGGTTGCTCTCGAACCAGTGGGTGAGCTCGGTGCCGACGACGCGCTGGACGAAGGACTTGGCCTCGGTGTTGCCGAGCTTGGTCTTCGTCTGGCCCTCGAACTGCGGCTCGGCGAGCTTCACGGAGATGACGGCCGTCAGCCCTTCACGGATGTCGTCACCCGTGAGGTTGTCGTCCTTCTCCTTGATGATCTTCGCTTCACGCGCGTAGCGGTTGACCAGCGTCGTGAGTGCGGCGCGGAAGCCCTCTTCGTGGGTGCCGCCCTCGTGCGTGTTGATCGTGTTCGCGAAGGTGTGGACGCTCTCCTGGTACGAGGTGTTCCACTGCATCGCGACCTCGAGCGCGATCTTGCGCTCGGTGTCCTCGGACTCGAAGCCGATGACGTCGGGGTGCACCAGGTCGGCCTTCTTCTGCGCACCGAGGTACTCGACGTAGTCGGCGAGGCCGCGGTCGTAGCGGAAGCTGTCGTGGCGCGACTCCTCCCCTTCGTCCGGGGTGCGCTCGTCGCGCAGGTTCAGGCGGAGGCCCTTGTTGAGGAACGCCATCTGCTGGAAGCGTGCGCGCAGGGTCTCGTAGTCGAAGTCGATCGACTCGAAGATCTCGGCGTTCGGCCAGAACGTGATGGTCGTGCCGGTCTCGTTGGTCTCTTCGTCCTTCGAGACGGGGGCGACCGGGACGCCGTCGGTGTAGCTCTGGCGCCAGACGTGTCCCTGACGACGGACCTCGACGTCGAGCTCGCTCGAGAGCGCGTTCACGACGGAGGAACCGACACCGTGCAGACCACCGGAGACCGCGTACCCGCCGCCGCCGAACTTGCCGCCGGCGTGCAGGACGGTCAGGACGACCTGGAGCGTCGAGACGCCCTCGGCCGAGTGCACGTCCACGGGGATGCCACGGCCGTTGTCGACCACGCGGACGCCGCCGTCTTCGCGGATCGTGATGTCGATGGTGTCGCAGTACCCGGCGAGGGCCTCGTCGACGGAGTTGTCGACGATCTCCTGCACGAGGTGGTGGAGCCCGCGCGGGCCCGTCGAGCCGATGTACATGCCGGGGCGCTTGCGGACGGCCTCGAGCCCCTCGAGCACCTGGATCTGGTCTGCGCCGTAGGACGACTCGCTCTGCTGGGCCTGCTCGCTGAGCGAGTCCTGTCGGTCGTCGTCAGATGCTGATGCCATGTCGAGAGTGCTCCTGCCTGCGCGCGGAACACCCACGCACTGCACCGCCCAGTCTATCGCAGCAGCCTCGTCCCCAGGGCTGAAACGGGCCACAGACGGGCGATTTCGCGACCAGAGGACGATTTGGTCTGCTCAACCGTAGGTGTCGCGAGGGCCGCGCCCCTGGACGCTCCTGGGGCCACGTTTCCAGGTGGGGGCGTCCGGGCCTGAGACCCGGATCGACTCGACGCCCGCTTCCGGGTGCCGCTCCGCGATGGTCGTGGTCACGCTCGCGCGCATCAGTCGCAGCTGCGTCGCCCACGCCGTCGAGTCACACCGGATGAGCAGTGCACCGTCCTCGATGTCGGTCGGACGGGAGTGCTTCGCGAGCTCCTCGCCGACCACGCTCGGCCAGTCGACGAAGAGCTCCGAACGCGCCAGTGGCTCCGTCCAGCCCAGCTCGGCCGCGAGCGACCCGACGATGTCACCGAGGCCCTTCGGCTCACGACCGCGACCGTAGGGCACGGTGTCGGCGTCGATCTCCTTGGCACGGCGGCGGCGCGCGTCGACCCCGCGCTTGCCCGGGTCGCCGAACACCGCCTTCATGTGCTGGTACACACGGCTGGGTTCGGTGGGCTTCCACGGCCTGGGCATCAGGCCTCCGTCGGCGTCGCCGGACTGGAGGCCCGGCTCGGCTCGGTCTCGTCGGTCACGATGGTGCCGGCCTCGATCCGCACGGTGTGCGCAGCCAGCTGCCCGGGGACGTCACCGAACACCGCCGCGGTGATGAGGACCTGCTCGTAGTCCGCCACCGCGGAACCGAGCCGTTCCCGCCGGGACTCGTCGAGTTCGGCGAAGACGTCGTCGAGGATGATGATCGGGTCGCCGAGGCTCGACTCCGCGCGCAGGATCGACGCCGACGCGAGCTGGATCGCGAGCGCGAAGGACCACGACTCCCCGTGACTGGCGTAACCGCGGGCAGGTAACCCGTTCAGGGTGAAGAGCACGTCGTCGCGGTGGGGCCCGGCGAGGGTCAGCCCGCGGTCGAGTTCGTCGCGGCGACGGCGTTCCAGCGCCTGACGGAAGGCCTCCGCCGCAGCGGGGACCGTGACGGGTTCGTCCGGGGTGCCGAGCACGGGGTCGGTGGCGCTCGCGGCCTCGGGGTCGCCGCCCCGGACGGAGAGCACGCCGGAGATCGTGGCCTCGTGCCGTTCGCCGGCGACCATCGCGTACGACTCCGCGACGAAGGGCGCGAGCCGACGGGTCAGGTGGTCGCGGGCGGCGATGATCTCGGAGCCGAACGCGACGAGCCGTTCGTCCCAGACCTCGAGCGTCGAGAGCGACCCGGCCTTGGCGCCGGAGTTCCTCGCCGACTTCAGCAGGGTGTTGCGCTGCCGGAGCGTGCGGTCGTAGTCGGCGATGACGCCCTGCATCCGCGGCGCGATCTGCACGAGGAGCTCGTCGAGCATGCGACGACGACCGGACGGTTCGCCGCGGACGAGCGCCAGGTCCTCCGGTGCGAAGAGCACGCTCGTGCAGTAGCGCGGGAGCTCCCGCGGCTTGATCGCCGAGCGGTTCACCTGCGCCCGGTTCGACCCCGAGCGGTTGATCTGCACCTCGGCGAGGATGCTCCGGTCCTCGTGCGCGAGTCGAGCGCGGACGATCGCCGCGTCGCACCCCTGTCGCACGAGGGCGGCGTCCGTCGGCACGCGATGCGACCCGAGCGTGGACAGGTAGGCGATGGACTCGACGAGGTTCGTCTTGCCCTGGCCGTTCCGTCCGACGAACAGGTTCGGCCCGCGTGCGAAGTCGACCTCCGCCTGCCGGTAGTTCCGGAAGTCGGTGAGCTGGAGATGGTCGACGTGCACGCGGGCCGAGGCCGGGTTCCCCCGGGAAGTCCTAGGACTTCTTGACGGCGTGGCCGCCGAACTGGTTGCGGAGCGCCGCGACGGCCTTCATCGTCGGGGACGCGCTGCCCTGACGCGAGACGAAGCGCGCGAAGATCGACGCCGAGAGCGCCGGCATCGGCACGGCGAGCTCGATGCCCTCTTCGAGGGTCCAGCGACCCTCGCCCGAGTCCTCGACGTAGCCCTCGAGCTCGGTGAGCTGCGGGTCCTCGTTGAGGGCGAGCACCATGAGGTCGAGCAGCCAGGAGCGCACGACCGTGCCGCGCTGCCACCCGGCGAAGACCGCGGGGACGTCCTTGATCAGGTCCTTGGCCTCGAGGAGCTCGTAGCCCTCGCCGTACGCCTGCATGATCGCGTACTCGATGCCGTTGTGCACCATCTTGGCGTAGTGGCCGGCGCCGATCGGGCCGGCGTGCGAGAAGCCCTCTTCGCGGGGGCCTTCGGGGCGGAGCGCGTCGAACACCGGCATGGCGCGCTCGATGTCGGCAGCGTCGCCGCCGACCATCAGGCCGTAGCCGTTGTCGAGGCCCCAGACACCGCCGGAGACGCCGGCGTCCACGTAGCGGATGCCCTTGGCGTCGAGCAGCTTGGCGTGCACCTCGTCGTCGAGCCACTTCGAGTTGCCGCCGTCGATGACGAGGTCACCCGGCTCGAGGACCTCGGCGAGGTCGTTGATGACGTCGTCGGTGATCTTCCCGTGGGGGACCATGACCCAGACCAGACGCGGGCCGGTCAGGGCCTTCGCGAGGGCGCCGAGGTCAGCGACGTCCGAGACGGCGGGGTTGGCGTCGTACCCGACGACGTCGATCCCTGCGTTGCGCAGACGCGCACGCATGTTGTTGCCCATCTTCCCGAGGCCGACAAGACCGATCTCCATGATTTCCTTCTTCTGTTCGTCGTCGCGCTGGGGCCACGAGTGACGCGTCAGCGCAGGTGTGACTGTTGCGCTATCGCAGCAGGAGGTTGGGCTGCAGCAGGTACCGGTATCCGTCCGTGGCCGGTTCCTCGCGCGAGGACTGGCCGGTGATGAGCACCGGGCCCGGCTTGTTGGGGTTCTCCGTCTTGGTGAAGGAGATGCGGACGAACTCGGAGTGCACCGCGTTCAACCCGTCCAGGAGGAAGGCGGGCTTCAACGAGACCACCATGTCCTCACCGGTCAGCAACGCATCGATCGACTCTGACGCCTGCGCTTGTTCGGATCCGATCGCCTCGAGCGTGAGCCCGTCGACCGTGAAGGAGAACCGGAGCGCGGCTTCGCGCTCCAGGACGAGGGAGACCCGTCGGACCGCTTCGACCAGCTCAGCCGTGTTGATCACGGCGTGGTCCTGGACGGTCTCGGGGAAGAGCCGGCGGACCGGCGGGTAGTTGCCCTTGATGAGCAGGGACGTGACCGTCTTGTCGGCGGCCTGGAACGCGATGAGCTCGCGGTCCGAGTTGCCGCTGATGGACACCGACACCGTGGTGGCCGAGCCGAACGTGCGGCCGACCTCCTGCAGGGTGCGGGCCGGGACGAGCGCGTGCATCGGCTCGGTGGGTTCGCCACCGGAGCGGCCGGAGTCCCACTGGATCGTGCGGACGGCGACGCGGTAGCGGTCGGTCGCGATGAGCGAGAGGTCGTTGTCGCTGACCTCGAGCTGCACGCCGGTGATGACCGGGGTGACGTCGTCACGGCTGGCGGCGACGGCGACCTGGGAGACGGCTTCCGAGAAGGCGTCGCCAGGGATGACACCGGTCTGCGGGCCGACCTCCGGCAGGGTCGGGTACTCCTCGACCGGCATGCTCAGGAGGGTGAAGTGCGCCGAGCCACAGGTGACGGTGATCCGGGACTCGTCCGTGGAGAACGTGACCGGGGCGTTCGGCAGGCGGCTCGCGATGTCGTTGAGCAGCCGACCGGAGACCAGGACCGTGCCCGACTCGTCGATCTGCGCCGAGATCGACGTCTGCGCCGAGACCTCGTAGTCGAAGGACGACAGCGTCAGACGCTCGCCTTCGGCATGGATCAGGACACCCGAGAGGATCGGGAGGGTCGTGCGCTGTGGGAGGAGTTTCACCGCGAACGAGACGGCTTCGGAGAAGACGTCCCGGTTGACCTCGAACTTCACAGCTGGGACCCCTGTCGATGGTTGGACTGTCCGGCCGCCCCATTGTGGCACAGCCCGGCGGAGGCCGGATTTCTTGTCATCCCGCCGTCCACAAGGTTGGCCCAGGGATCCCTAGAGATGAACAGGAGTAATCGTATTAACGCCTGTGCACACTGTGGACAACTCTGTGGAGACCAGTCACCGCAAGGGAACTACACGGTTGTGACTTGTGGGCGGCCTGTGGGCACCCTCGGGATGAATCTTCCTCGTCTATCCACTTCCATCCCCAGTTTCCACAGACACCCCCATCGCTGTGTACAACCGTCCGGCGTGTCCTCCACAGTTATCCACAGGCTTTCCACACTGTGTGAAAACCGCCGTGTGGAACCGTCTCAGATGGTGGACGCGCGCCCAGGCGAGCCGATGTCGGGACGTGGGAGGAGCCTCCCGGCCGCGTGAACCGATGTTCTGCGCGACGTGAGCCGCCGGTGCGAGCAGGTGCTCAGCGGTACCGGCGGTCCTGCTTGATCCGGCTCGTGAGCTCCGTGACCTGGTTGTAGATGGAGCGCCGTTCCTTCATCAGGTCCGCGATCTTCTTGTTCGCGTACATGACGGTGGTGTGGTCGCGGTTGCCGAACAGCTGCCCGATCTTGGGCAGGGACAGGCTCGTGAGCTCACGGCAGAGGTACATCGCGATCTGTCGTGCGGTCGCGATGGCCTGCGACCGGGACGACCCGTAGAGGTCGTCGACGGAGAGCTTGAAGTACTCCGCGGTGTGGTTGATGATGTCCGTCGGCGCGATGACGTTGTCCTCGTCGAGCGTGATCAGGTCCTTGAGGACCGTCTGCACGAGCGCCATGTCGACGGCCGTCCGGTTCAGGCTCGCGAACGCGGTGACGCGGATGAGCGTGCCCTCGAGTTCCCGGATGTTGCTGGAGACCTTCGAGGCCATGAACTCGAGGATGTCGTCCGGCACCTGCAGGTGGTCCGACTGTGCCTTCTTGCGGAGGATCGCGATGCGGGTCTCGAGGTCCGGGACCTGGACATCGGTGATCAGGCCCCACTCGAAGCGGCTGCGCATCCGGTCCTCGAAGCCCGTGAGGTGCTTCGGCGCGACGTCCGACGTGACCACGACCTGCTTGTTGTGGTCGTGCAGCGTGTTGAACGTGTGGAAGAAGGCCTCTTGCGTCGAGTCCTTGCCCTGGAGGAACTGGATGTCGTCGATGAGCAGGATGTCGATGTCGCGGTACCGCTGCTGGAACTGGTTGGACCGGTTGTTCGCGATCGAGTTGATGAAGTCGTTCGTGAACTCCTCGCTGGACACGTACCGCACCCGGATGCCCGGGTAGAGGCTCTCGGCGTAGTGGCCGATCGCGTGCAGGAGGTGGGTCTTGCCGAGGCCGGAGTCGCCGTAGATGAACAGCGGGTTGTACGCCTTGGCCGGGGCCTCGGCGACCGCGACGGCCGCGGCGTGTGCGAACCGGTTCGACGAGCCGATGACGAAGTTGTCGAAGTTGTACTTCGGGTTGAGCCGCGACTCGGGCCGGCCGCCGGTGCCCGGGGAGTCGATGTGGCTCGGGACGAACGGGGCCTCGATGTACTGGCGCGGGGCGGCGCTCTGCTCCACCGGCTGCTGCGTGGGCTCGGCGTACGCGGGGACCACGGGGTCGACCCGCGGCTCGGAGGCCATGTCCGGGTTGACCGTGATCGCGAAGTTCGCGACCGAGTCGTCACCGATCCGGGCGACGGCCTCGGTGATCGGGATCCGGATCCGCTGCTCGAGCATGCCGCGGGTCAGGTCGTTGGGGACCTCGAGGTAGAGGGTGCCGGCGAGGACGCCCTTCGGCTCGACGAGGTTGAGGAAGCCGTGCAGCTGCGGCGTGATGCGGTCGTCCTCGGCCAGGAGCCCGAGGACGCTCGACCAGAGGTCCTCGACGGGGTCGGCGGGCATCGTCATGTCGCGCTCGTCTCCAGGGGTCTCGTTCGGTCGTTCGGGTCGCAGGGCGCGCCACGGAACACGTGGGAGCGGGCGGCAGCACCGTGTCCCGGCGAGTCGTCCGTGGCTCCGGGCTGCTTCGTCGACGCTGCTGTGCCGCAGGCTCCCCACAGGGTTGTCCACAGTCTTGTCCACGATCGCCCCGGGCGCCAGGTCGGGGGTACTCCCCTGTCGTGGCGGGCCTCAGGCCGATCGATGACCCAACTGTAAAGGACCGGGGGCGCTCGCACCGAACGGAAGTTGTCCCCAATGTGGAGAACCGGGATGGAGCACCCACGGAGCCCGGGTCCGGTGATCGGGGTTTGACCTGCTCGCCCCTGTCACGTACCGTGGACAAGTTGACAGCGGCCCCTTGGTCGCGCCCACCTGGTTCAACCAAACCCATTCGTGACGGCTCGCCTCGAGCAGCCGTGTGGAGAAGATCATGAGCAAGCGCACCTTCCAGCCGAACAACCGTCGCCGCGCCAAGAAGCACGGCTTCCGCCTCCGCATGCGCACCCGTGCCGGCCGCAGCATCCTGGCCGCACGTCGCGCCAAGGGCCGCACCGAGCTCTCCGCCTGATCCAGCCTCACGCTGGTCCGGCTGTGCAGCCGATCGCGCCGCTCCGGCGTGGACCCCAGGTCCACCCGGGCGGCGCTTCGCTGCGCGGTCGGCGTCTCGACCCGTGCTGCCGGACGGGTCGGTGACGTCATGCTCGCTCGTGCGAACCGCATCGTGCGCGGGGACGACTACCGCGCGACCGTCCGTCGTGGCCGCAGGATCGCGACACCGACCGTGGTGGTGTCCGTCGTCCGTCGACCCGCGGACCCGGACGCTCCGACACGGTTCGGGTTCATCGTGGCGAAGACGGTCGGCAACGCCGTGACCCGCAACCTCTTGCGACGCCGGTTCAAGGGCATCGCCCACGACCTGCTCGCGACGGTCCCGGTCGGGCACGACGTGGTCGTCCGCGCACTGCCAGCCGCTGCGCAGGCCACGTGGCCTACCCTGCTCGAAGACGTCTCGCGCTCGTTCGCGCGCGGTGTGGAGAAGGCAGCATGAACCGGACGCGCTCGATGCGGACCCAGAGTTCCCTTCGGACCCAGTGGGTCCGTGTGCTCTGGGTGGTCGTGTTGCTCCCACGCAACGTCTGCGTGGTCGTCCTCCGGGCCTACCGCGCCGTGATCTCCCCGCTCTACGGCAACGTCTGCCGGTACCACCCCTCGTGCTCGCGTTACGCGCTCGAGGCGATCCAGCAGTACGGCGTCGTACGCGGGACCGCCATGGGCGCCTGGCGCATCGGCCGGTGCAACCCCTGGGCCGCCGGCGGCATCGACGACGTCCCGGCACGACGCGAGCCCCACACCGTCAACCGGTTCGGGTTCGTGCTCGCCCCGGTCCAGCAGCAGTCGCAGTCCCCGGTCGGCACCCTCCGTCCGGTGCTGTTCCCCCAGCGCACTCGAAAGGCGTGACCGTCCTCATGGACCTCATCGGAACGATCCTCTGGCCCCTCAAGTGGGTGGTCTCCGCCATCCTGGTCGGCTTCCACTGGATCTTCGAGAACCTCGGTCTGGACCCCGCAGCGGGCCTGACCTGGGTCCTGTCGATCATCTTCCTGACCTTCGTGGTCCGTGCCGCACTGATCCCGATCTTCGTGCGCCAGATCAAGTCGCAGCGTCGCATGCTCGAGGTCGCGCCGCAGCTGAAGAAGATCCAGGACAAGTACAAGGGCAAGAAGGACCAGTTCTCGCGTGAGGCCATGTCCCGCGAGACCATGGCGCTGTACAAGGAGACCGGGACGAACCCGTTGAGCTCCTGCCTGCCGCTCCTGCTGCAGATGCCGATCTTCTTCTCGCTGTACTCGGTGCTGCACGAAGCCCAGATCAACAAGACCGGCATCGGTCTGCTCACGAACGACCTGGCCCGGGAGTTCGGCAACGCGTCGCTCTTCGGTGCCCCGCTGCACGAGACCTTCACGAACGCCTCCGGGTGGGAGGTCCGCATCATCGCGGGCTTCATGATCGTGGTCATGACGGCATCGCAGTTCGTCACGCAGCTGCAGCTCGTCGCCAAGAACATGTCGCCGGAGACCAAGGAGTCTCCGATGTACCGCCAGCAGAAGATGATGCTGTACGTGCTCCCCCTGATCTTCGTGATCTCGGGTCTCTCGTTCCCCCTCGGCGTCATGTTCTACTGGCTCGCGTCGAACCTCTGGACGATGGCGCAGCAGTACTTCGTCATCCGCAGCATGCCGACGCCGGGTTCCGAAGCGGCCCTGGCCCGCGAGGTCCGCCTCGCGAAGAAGGCCCAGCGCCGTGGGACACCCGCCGGGGTCCTCGCCGAGGCCGGCGCCGGTGCCGGTGCCGGTGCCGCCGAGATGGAAGCCGTGCGCATCACGACGACGCAGCGCCAGCAGCCGGTCGGCAAGCAGCGCTCCAAGAAGAACGGGAAGACCAAGTGACCGAGCAGGACACCGCCGCAGCGGTCGAGCCGACCGAGGCTGAGCTGACCACGACCGGTGCGGTCGACGACGTCGAGGAGGACCTCGACGACGAGACCCGCGACGAAGCCGACATCGCTGCGGACTACATCGAGGAACTGCTCGACATCTGCGACCTCGACGGCGACATCGAGATCGAGGAGCGCGCGGGTCGCGTCTACCTGTCCGTCACGGACGAGGGCAACGCCCTGCGGGTGCTCGCGAAGCCGGACACCGTGACCGCGCTCCAGGAGCTCACGCGCATCGCCGTGCAGGCCGAGACGGGCGAGTTCAGCCGGCTCATCCTCGACGTCGGTGGCTCGCGGGACGCCCGCGCCGAGGAACTCCAGCGGCTCGTCGACACCGCGGTCGAGCGCATCGAGGCCGGGTCGCCCACGGCGGCGCTCCCCCCGATGTCCTCCTACGAACGCAAGCTCGTGCACGACCTGGTCGCGGAGAAGGGCTTCAACTCGGAGTCCGAGGGTGAGGGTCGCGACCGCCACACGGTCATCACCCGATGACGGCGGACGCGCAGCCGTCGTCGGAGTCAGACGCCGTGACTGCCCCTGGGGGGCCGTCAGACGCCCCTGGCGTGGTGTCGACGGACGTCAGCGAGCCTCCGGTGCTGGAAGCCGAGCCAGCGGCAGCGCAGACGCTGTTCGGCGACCGCATCGACGTCGCGCGGTCCTTCACGAACGAGCTTGCACGCCGCGGTGAGGAACTCGGCCTGATCGGCCCGCTGGAACTCCCCCGGCTTTGGACGCGACACATCCTCAACTCTGCGTTGCTTGCGCCACTGCTCACTGCCGGCGGACACGTCGGCGACGTCGGTTCGGGAGCGGGCCTGCCGGGCCTGGTGCTGGCGATCGCGCGCCCGGACGTCACCTTCACGCTCATCGAGCCCATGGAACGCCGTGTCGAGTGGCTCACCGCCGAGGCCGCGCGACTGGGCCTAGAGAACGTCTCGGTGCTCCGCGCGCGGGCCGAGGACGTGTCGGACGAGCTGGTGCTCGACCAGGTCACCGCTCGTGCGGTGAGCGCCCTGTCGAAGCTCATCCCCATCACCGTGCCGCTCGTCCGTTCCGGCGGGGAGCTCATCCTCATGAAGGGCGCGCGCGTCGACGACGAAGTTGCCGCAGCTCGGAAGGTGATCCTCCGCAAGCGACTCGAGAACGTCGAAGTCCTCGAGCTCGGAGTCGGTGTGGTCGAGGAAACCACACGCGTCTTCCGGGCTACAGTTGACTGACGCCGCGCGGCGCTGAGGTCCTCCGGGATCGTGTGCAGCGCCCCGCGTTCCACGTGAAACATCGAACCGGGGAAGAGGCACTCGTTGAGTTCATCGACCGACTACGACGCGTCGACACCGCTCGCTCGTGAGATCGCTGATCTGACCCGACGTCGCCGAGCGATCGCGTCCGAACAGTTCCCGCTGCCGGACAAGACCCGCATCCTGACGGTGTCCAACCAGAAGGGCGGCGTCGGCAAGACCACCACCACGGTCAACCTCGCAGCAGCCCTGGCTCGCGGAGGAGCCCGCGTCCTGGTCATCGACCTCGACCCGCAGGGCAATGCGTCGACGGCGATGGGCGTCAACCACCAGGCTGACGTCACGAGCATCTACGACGTCATCGTGGACGAAGCGCCGATCGCCGATGCCGTGCAGCGCTCCCCCGAGTCCGAGAACCTCTGGTGTGTGCCGGCGACGATCCACCTCGCGGGCGCTGAGATCGAACTCGTGTCGCTCGTCGCCCGCGAACAGCGTCTGCGTACGGCTCTGGACCAGTACCTCGAGTCGCTCGACGACCCGTACCACTACGTCTTCATCGACTGCCCGCCGTCCCTCGGCCTGCTGACGATCAACGCCTTCGTCGCTGCGAAGGAAGTCCTGATCCCGATCCAGTGCGAGTACTACGCACTCGAGGGGCTCAGCCAGTTGCTGCGGAACATCGAGCTGATCGAGCGACACCTGAACCCGAACCTCAGCGTGTCGACGATCCTGCTCACGATGTACGACGGCCGGACCAACCTCGCGAACCAGGTCGCCGCGGACGTCCGCGAGCACTTCGGCGAGCAGGTCCTCAAGGCCATGATCCCCCGATCGGTGCGCGTGAGCGAGGCACCGAGCTACGGCCAGAGCGTCGTGGCCTACGACATCAACTCCTCCGGGTCGTTGTCCTACCTGGAAGCGGCGGCGGAGATCGCAGCACGAGGAGCAAAGCACTGATGGCACCCAAGCGCACCGGACTCGGCCGAGGCATCGGCGCTCTGATCCCGACCGCCGCGGATCAGCAGGACCGCCCGGTGGACGTGTTCTTCCCCACGGGCGGCACGGGCTCGGCAGCCGCGTTGGCTGACGGCGCCACGGCGGAGGACCTGCTTGCGGTGCCCGGTGCACGACTGGCCAACCTCAACCCGCTCGACATCGTGCCGAACGGTCAGCAGCCGCGCAAGGAGTTCCGCGAGGAAGAGCTGCAGGAGCTCGTGCACTCGATCCGCGAGATCGGCGTGCTGCAGCCCATCGTGGTGCGGCCGCTCGAAGGTGCTTCGGGAACGGAGCCGCAGTACGAGCTCATCATGGGTGAGCGGCGTCTTCGTGCAACCAAGGAGCTCGGGCTCGCGACGATCCCCGCGATCGTCAAGGACACTCCGGACGACGCGATGCTCCGCGACGCTCTGCTCGAGAACCTGCACCGTGCGAACCTCAACGCGCTGGAAGAAGCGTCGGCCTACCAGCAGCTGCTCGCCGACTTCGGCATCACGCAGGAGGAACTCGCGCAGCGGATCGGGCGTTCACGGCCGCAGATCACGAACACCATCCGACTGCTGCGACTCCCCTCCCCCGTGCAGCGTCGCGTTGCTGCTGGTGTGCTCTCCGCCGGCCACGCTCGTGCGATCCTCGCGGCGCCCGACGCCGAGGCGATGGAGTACCTGGCCGAGAAGATCGTCAACGAGGACCTGTCCGTGCGTCAGGCCGAGGCGCTCGCGCAGCAGCTCGCACAGGGATCGCCGAAGAAGGCCCCGGTGCAGCCCAACAAGCGGGAGGCGCACTTCTCCGACGTTGCCGAGCGACTGGGCGATCGGCTCAACACGCGCGTGCGGATCGCGGTGGGTGCACGGAAGGGTCGTGTCACGATCGACTTCGCGAACGCGGCCGACCTCAATCGCATCCTCGAGGAGCTCGGCGCAGCAGACCTCGGCTCCTGAGTCGCCGTTCCACGTGGAACGTCCCCTCAGCGGGCGTTAGACGGCTCTCTGCGGGACGAAGGCGCCCCGCGCAGCTCCGCATCTACCCCACGACAGGAACGGCTCTCAGAGCGGCGCAGGGCACTGTAACCTGCCTCCTCCTACAAGGAAAAGCCCCCTGGCCGTGCGATCGTGATGTTCCACGTGAAACACCGCTCCGAACAGGCGCCGGCCGGGGTCAGCGGAGCGACCGCAGTTTGAAGATTCCGACGACCGCGAGTACCGGTTTGAACAGCGTCATCTCACCCAGTCGGTAGTCCCTTCCAGGGACCAGCCGAGCCGCGAGGTCAGGGCGCTGGCGGCGGAGGTACATCCGCGCCTTCTCCGCGTGCAGGCTGTTCGACACAAGCACGATCCACTGGGCGTCCTCAAGCAGCGGGGTCACGTTCTGGATGTTCTCCCACGTGGAGCGGCTCGTGGTCTCTTCGTGGAGGGGCCCATTCCAGCCGAGGTCATGGCGGAGGTGTCGAGCGAGCAGCGTCGCTTCCGGGATGCTCCCGCGTACCGCTCCCCCACTCGCGATGATCGTCGTGCTGGTGCCAGCCGGGACCGAGCGGAGAGCCATGCGCGCGCGCCACCGGTTGATGACGTTGGCGTCATGCCCGCGATTGGCGATCCCGAGGACGACGACGACACCGCCGCTCGCGTGCGCGGTCTTCGAAGCCGGGCTGTCCGGGTACCCGCGCCGAGAGGCACGTTGATGGACCAGCTCTGCCCAGGTCAGGAGGGCGAGACCGAACAGGGTCGAGAACGACAACAGGCGCAGTGTTCCACGTGGAACACTGCGCCTGGAGGGCATCGCTCAGGCCTGGTGGTCGCGGATGGCCTGTTCGGCCAGCTCGGCGTAGGTCCACCCGAGGTCGAATCCCGACGCGGACAGGGCCTGCGGGACGAGGGACGTCTCCGTGAGGCCCGGAAGCACGTTGGCCTCGAGGAACCACGGGGTGCCGGCGTTGTCGATGATGAGGTCCACACGCGAGATGTGTCGCAGGCCCAGGGCCCCGTGTGCCGCCACAGCCGCGGCCGAAGCTGCGGCACCGAAGTCTGCCGACAACCGAGCCGGCGTGTAGAACGTGGTCTCCCCTGCGTTGTACCGGGCCTCGAACCCGTAGAAGCCGTTCTTCGGCACGATCTCGACCGGCGCGAGGGCGACAGGGCCGTCCCCGGTGTCGATGATCCCGACGGCGACCTCCGTCCCACGGATCAGCTGCTCCACCACCACGTCGTCGCAGTAGGTGTACGCGGTGACCATGGCTCGGGGGAGGTCGTCCACGTCCTCGACGAGCGTGACACCCTGGGCGCTGCCGCCCCGTGCAGGCTTCACCGCGAGCGGCACGGGGTGCTCCCCAGCGATGCTCTTGAGGACGCCGACGGCACCGAGCTCGCGGAACACATCGTGGGACAGCGTCACCGACCGCGGTGTCTTCACGCCGGTCCTGGCGACCAGTGCCGAGGCAGTGGGCTTGTCCCAGGCCAACCGGGCCGACGTCGACCGTGAGCCGACGAACGGGATGTCCAGGGCCTCCAGGATGCCGCGAAGCGCGCCGTCCTCACCAGAGGCGCCGTGCAGTGCCGGCCACACGACGTCCGGGCGGGTGGCCGCCAGCGCCGGCAGGAGCGATGCGTCGGCGTCGCGGAGGTCGACTTGCCAGCCGTACCCGGTCAACGAGTCGGCGACGCGGCGTCCGGATCGGAGGGAGACGTCCCGCTCGTGGGAGATGCCCCCGGCGACGACGACGACGTGGCGGCGAGTGAGCTCGGCCATTGCGGAGACCTCCGGTACTGCGGTGTTCGACGGAAAGTGCTGGTCAGGAGATGTTCGGCGGCGGGGCACTCACCGAGGACGTCTGACGAGCGGTGCTGGTGGAGCGCGTCGTGGGACCGAAGGTCTCGACGAGCTCGAGCTCGTCGTTGACGACGTTGGCCAGGCGCTTGACGCCGACGCGGATCTGCTCCGGGGTCGGGTAGCAGAAGGACAGGCGGATGTTGTGTCCGCCGCGGCCATCGGCGTAGAAGGCGGTGCCCGGGGTGTACGCCACGAGCTCCTTCACGGCACGCGGGAGCATCCCCTTGGAGTCGAGCGACTCCGGCAGGGTCAGCCAGACGAAGAAGCCACCGTTCGGACGTGTCCAGCTCAGGTCGGGCAGGAACTCCCCCAGGGCCTGGAACATGGCGTCGCGACGTTCGGCGTAGATGCCACGGAAGGTGTCGATCTGCCCGCGCCAGTCGGCGGCGTCGAGGTAGGCGTTGACGACGTACTGGCCGAAGGAGTTCGGCGCGAGCACGGCAGACTCGTTGGCGAGCACGAGCTTCTCGCGGATGGCGTGCGGCGCGAGGGCCCAGCCGACGCGGAAGCCCGGAGCGAGCGTCTTCGAGAACGACCCGAGGTACACCACGCCCTCGTCGTCGATGGAGCGGATCGCCTGGGGTGCCGGCTCGTCGAACCAGAGCAGGCCGTACGGGTTGTCCTCGAGCACGAGGATGCCGTTCGAGCGACAGATGTCGAGGATCTCGATGCGGCGCTCGCGGCTCATCGTGACACCGGCCGGGTTGTGGAAGTTCGGGATCGTGTAGAGGAACTTCATCCGCTTGCCCGCGGCCCGCAGGTTCGCGATGGTCTCGCGGAGTGCCTCGGGGACCAGACCGTTCTCGTCGGTCGTCACGTGGACGGTCTCGGCCTGGTACGACCGGAACACCCCGATCGCGCCGACGTAGGACGGCGACTCTGCCAGCACGACGTCACCCGGGTCGATGAACAGGCGCGTGACGAGGTCGAGCGCGTGCTGGGACCCCGTGGTGACCACGACGTCCTCGGCGCTGGCACGGATGCCCTCCAGGGACATCACGTCGACGATGTGCTCGCGGAGCGACCGCAGGCCCTGTCCGCTGCCGTACTGGAGCGCCATGGCGGCGTCCTCGGCCATGACGCGGTCCAGGGAGCCCGTGACGAGCTCACGCGGGAGCGCGGAGACGTACGGCATGCCGCCGGCCAGGGAGACCACTTCGGGCCGGGAGGCGACGGCGAACAGGGCTCGTACCTCGGAGGCGCTCAGACCAGCCGTGCGCTGGGCGTAGGAGTCGTACCAGGGGTCGAGGCTGTTGCCGTTCGTCATCGGTTCTCCGTTCGAGGCGTCCCGCCACAGTACGACATGGAGTCCGCGAACCCCGGGAGTGTGTCGCAGGCCGATCCTGAACACGTGGACCGCTGCGGACGAGACTCGCGTCCGACACCGGGCCGGACAGACGAACGCCCCGCCCTCCGATGGAATGGAGGACGGGGCGTCCGAGCGTGCGGGAGTCCCTACGCGAGGAACTCGGCCAGGTCGGCCTCGAGAGCCGGCTTCGGCTTGGCGCCGATGACGGTCTTGACGACCTCGCCGCCCTTGAAGACCTTCATCGCGGGGATGGAGGTGATCTGGTAGTTCATGGCCGACTGGGGGTTGTCGTCGACGTTGAGCTTGACGATCTCGATCTTGCCGGCGTGCTCTTCGGCGATCTGGTCGAGGATCGGCGAGACCGCGCGACACGGGCCGCACCACTCTGCCCAGAAGTCGACGAGGATCGTCTTGTCGGACTTGAGGACCTCGTCCGAGAAGGTGGCGTCGGTGACTGCCTTGGCGTTGGACATGTGTACTCCTTCGAGAAGTCGTTCGGTGGGTGGAACGGCGACGTCTGTCGCCGCATTCCCTACGCGGAGATGGTGACGGGCTCGACCGGGACGTCGCCGTCGACGTCGGCCGTGACGTGGTCGTCGAGGTCGGCGAGGTACTTCTCGGCGTCGAGCGCCGCGACGGCACCCGAACCCGCGGCCGTGATGGCCTGACGGTAGGTGTGGTCGAGCACGTCGCCCGCGACGAAGACGCCGGGGACGCCGACGGCACGGGAGGTGCGGCCCTCGACGGCGATGGTGCCCTCGGGGGCGAGCTGCAGCTGCTGGTGGACCAGGTGCACGCGGGGGTCGTTGCCGATCGCGATGAACAGGCCGTCGAGCGCGAGCTCGGAAGTCTCACCGGTGACGGTGTCCTTGAGCGTGACGCCCTCGACCGCGGAGGCACCGGAGATCCCGACGACCTCCTTGTTCCACGCGAACTCGATCTTCGGGTCGTTCATCGCGCGGTCCTGCATGATCTTCGACGCGCGCAGGGTGTCCTTGCGGTGGATGACCGTCACCTTGTCGGCGAAGCGGGTCAGGAAGGTCGCTTCCTCCATCGCGGAGTCGCCACCGCCGACCACGGCGATGTTCTTCTGGCGGAAGAAGAAGCCGTCGCAGGTCGCGCACCACGAGACGCCGTGGCCGGACAGGCGTTCCTCGTCCGGCAGGCCGAGCTGGCGGTAGGCCGAGCCGGTGGCGTAGATGACCGCGAGGGCCTCGTACGTCTCGCCGGAGCCGACCGTGACGCGCTTGACGTCGCCGGTGAGCTCCACGGAGACGGCGTCGTCGTACAGGACCTCGGCGCCGAAGCGCTCGGCCTGTTCCTGCATCTTGATCATGAGGTCGGGGCCCTGGATGCCCTCGGGGAAGCCCGGGAAGTTCTCGACCTCGGTCGTCTTCGTGAGCTCGCCGCCCGTCTCGACGCTGGACGCGACGATGAGCGGCTTGAGCTGGGCTCGAGCGGCGTAGATGCCTGCCGTGAACCCGGCCGGGCCGGAACCGATGATGATGAGCTGGCGCATGCCTGGTTGCCCTTCCGTTGCGTACTGACCGGGTCAACCAATGCTAGCCGTGGGGCATTCCACACGGCCGGTGAACGGACAGGTCCGGCGCGGGTGGTGGGTCGTCAGCGTCCGAGGCGGGAGCGCAGCAGGCGGACGGCGTTCGCGATCTCGCCGTTCTTCGCGACGACCAGGGCGAGGAAGTAGACGACGACCATGACCGCGCCGGAGAGCACCACCGTGATGGCCGCGCTGGTGAAGTCCGCCATCGCGAAGCCGTCGGCCGAGAACGTGCCGAAGAAGTTCGCGACGAGCAGCCCGGCGACGCCGGCGAGCAGCGCGGCGATCACGAACTGCACGTGGGAGCGGGTGACGACGGCGCCCTCCATGCCACCGAGGCGGCGGCGGACCAGCACGAGAGCGACGATCGTCTGCGCGGTGCCGGCGAGCGTCGTGCACGCAGCCACCCCGACGCCGATGGCGCTGCCGGGGAGCGTGGTGACGGCGAGGGCCCCGACGACGAAGAGCCCGGACTGCACGAGCTGCATGAGGAACGGGGTGCGGTGGTCGTGCATGGCCCAGAACACCCGCTGGATGATGAAGAGCATGCTGAACAGCACCAGGCCGGGCATGTAGGCCAGCAGCACGGCACCGATGGACAGCGCGCCCTCGAAGTCCCGCGCGAACATCCGGCCGAACGGCACCGCGACGACGATGAGCGCCACGGACGAGAAGACCGTGAACAGCCCGACGATCCGGAGCGACAGGGACAGGTTGCGCCGGACGGAGTCCAGGTCGCCGCGCTCGGCGTCGTGCGTCATCCGCGTGAAGTACGCGGTCGCGATCGACACCGTGATGATCGAGTGCGGCAGCATGAACAGCAGCCACGCGTTCTGCAGCACCGCGTTCCCCGCGCTGCCGGTGCCGAGGGACGCCACGCGGGACTGCACGATGCCGGCGAGCTGCGTGACGAGGATCATCGCGAACAGCCACCCCGCGGCCGTCCCGGTGGCCTTGAGGCCCACTCCACGCCAGCGGAAGTCGGGTCGGAAGGTCAGGCCCGCGCGACGCCAGAAGAGCGGCAGGAAGGCGGCCTGCGCCAGCACGCCGAGCGACGCGCTGCCGGCGAGCACGGCGATCTTCATCGGGGTCCAGGTGTCGACGCCGGAGTTCTCCACGCGGCCGCCGAACAGGGCGATGAACACGATGAGGCCGGCGATCGCGATCACGTTGTTGATCAGCGGTGCCCAGGTGAACGGCCCGAAGACCTGCTTGGCGTTGAGGACCTCACCGAGGAGCGAGTACAGCGCGTAGAAGAGGATCTGCGGCAGGCACCAGAACGCGAGCGCCACGGCCAGGTCGGTCTGCTCGGGCGAGAAGCCCTTGCCGTCCGTGGCCTGTGACGCGTACAGGCGCACGAGCACGGGGGCGATGACCGTCGCCACGACCGTGATGACGAGGAACGCCGTGGCCCCGAGGGTGACGATCTTGTTGACGTAGGAGACGCCGCCGTCGGCGTTCTGCTTCATCGAGCGGACGATCTGCGGGATCAGCACGGCGGAGAGCAGGCCGCCGGCGATGAGCGCGTAGATGTTGTTCGGGATCTGGTTCGACACCGCGAAGGCGTCGGCTGCCGGGGAGTGCGTCTGCCCGATGGCGTACGCGAGCACGAACGTCTTCGCGAAGCCGAGCACGCGCGAGATCATCGTCCCCGCGGCGAGCATGGCGCTCGCCCGACCCAGGCTGCGCTGGGCGACGGGCGCTGCGGCCGACGGCTGGGGCTGGGGGGTGCTGATCGTCGTCTCCTGTGGCTGGTCGGTGCGGCTGTCGTCGGCCTGGAGGCTCGACACGGCTCCGGCACGGTGGATCGCGGCGTCGAGACGGTCGCCGCCGTCCTCGGCGAGGGTGGCGGTGGAGCCGGCCGTGGCGAGGGCGGTGGCGGTCCCGGGGACGTGCTCGGGGCCTCCTGTCCGGTCGTCCGCTCCGGACGCGTCGGCTCCGGATGCGTCTGCTCCTGACGGCTCCGCTCCTGGCGCATCCGCGACGAACAGCCGGTTCGGGTCCTCGCGCGGCTCGTCGGGCTCGCCGTTGCGGCGGCGACGGAGTCGGCGGCGGACGTTGCGGAAGATCCCCAGGCCGAAGATGAGCACGACCGCGATGGCCGCGGCTGCCGTGATCACGCTCTCCCACTGGGCCTGCACGTTGATCTCGACGACCTCGGGGTCGGCGATGCGGACGCCGGCGGCCGTCGTGAGGGCCATGGTCAGCTCGACCTTGCCGTTGGCGACCGAGGTCACCGGGAACGTGACGCGGTTCGAGGAGTCCGGCTGCACCGTGACCTTGACCGCGTTCTTCTCGATGCGCAGGAAGGAGTTCGACGGCTGGACCGTCAGGAACACGGTGATCGGGTACGCCGACCGGTTCCGGATCGAGATGGGCAGCGAGGACCGGTCCCCCAGGAGCAGGATGCTGCTGCCGTTGAGGATGCCGACGCTCGACACGACCTTGTCGGTCTTGGCGACCCGGGCGTCGACGGCGGCGACCAGGCCGTCCTGGTCGGACCGCCAGGCGTTGGAGGCCGCGGCCAGGTCCGCCAGGCGGGCGGGGGCGGTGAGCTGGGCCGGGTCGGCGACCGCGGAGGCGAAGTCGGTCAGGTCGTGTGCGGAGCGGACGACGCGCTGCAGCTGGTCGAGGCGGGCGTCGTCGTCGGAGGCACTGGCGAGGGTGAGCGAGCCGGGCGTCGCCGCTGCGGTGGTGGAGAGGTCGGCGGGCGAGACCCACGCGGTGCTCTCGAGGACGTCGAGTGCCTCGCTGAGACGCGTGGAGTCCGTCGGCCAGGAGCGGCCGAGGGTGAGGAGGACGGGGCTGCTCGTGCTGCCCTGACGGGAGGCGGTGGCCAGCGTCGCGGTGAGCTCGCTCATGGCGCTCGACCAGGCGCGCTGCGTGGTGGCCGTGGCGGCGTCACGGAGGAGCGCTGACATGCCCTGGTCGGACACGAGGACGTGGTCGTCGCCGATCTTCTCCGACGCTGCGATCGTGGTGTCCCCGCCGGCCGAGGTGTTGCCGCTCGCGACGATGGTGGACGTCGTGCCGGCCTTCCGCAGGGCGGGGAGGTCGTCGGTCGCGACGGTGCCCTCGGTCGGCCAGGCGACGGAGGACATCGTGTACGGGAAGTCGAGCAGGGACGCCGTGGTCGGGAGGGTGGTGTCCGTCGGGGTGCCCGGGGCCGCGGTGGCGTCGTCGCTCGGGGCGACGGACGGGGTGGGCGCGGGGGTGTCGCTCGCCCCGGGCGTCGGCGTTCCGGTGGTGCTCGGCGTGCCGGTGGGGCTCGGCGTGCTGGCGCCCGGGAAGTTGTCGGCGTTGACGGACTGGTCGAGGGAGATCGGCGCGAGGATCTCGTCGGACCCGGCCTGCCGAAGCCCGGTGACGTCGGCGTCGGCCCAGGACAGCGCGAAGGTCTCGTTGCGCATCCGCTCGAGGCGGTCGAGCCAGGCGATCGCGGATGACGGAGCGTTCTCCCCGAGGATGCGGATGGACGCGATGATGCGCGGGTCGATGCCGAGCGCGACGTTGTGGTCCTGTGCGGCGTCGAGTTGCTGCGACAGGGTGCCGTCGACCGCGGTGGCCGCGGCGAGGTCACCGGCGGGGATCAGCCCGCCGGCGTTCGCGGGCATGGTGACCGGCATCGCGACGGACACCCCGACCGGGGTCTGCTCGTAGTTCGGGTACCAGGTGATCGCGGTGCGGTCGATGGCGGACGTCGACCCGGCCGTGTAGTCCGCGGAGATGCGCCGCGCACCGAAGGACGGGTACCCACCGAGGGCCACGTTGCCCGGGATGAGCTCGACGTCACTCAGGGTGACCGATCGGTGCGCCGGGACCACCGGGACGTCCACCGAGCCCATCGGTGCGCCGGGGTAACCGGTCGTGCTGGTTTCCTTGAACCAGTCGGTCAGGACGTCGCGCGTGCCCGCGTACTGCCGGTAGATGCCGAACTCCGCGGTGCCCGTCGGCAGGTCGGCGTCGGTGTCGTTGGTCACCGTGACCGTCAGCGAGAGGGGCTCGTCCGGGCGCAACACGCCGTGGTCCGCCGGGACGACCTCGACGCTGGCCTTCCCGTCGTCGCCGGCAGCGGGGTCCGCCACCCGGGTCGTCGTGGTCGGTTCGGTGGCCGCCTGCGCCGGGGTCACCGACGCGGGCGTGACGACGAGACCGAGGGCGACGAGGGCGGTCGCGGCGGCGGCGAGCGAGGAGCGGAGAATGTGCATGCGGTGGGGCCCGTGATCGGTTCGGACCTCGACGAGTGTATGAGGCACGACCATGAGAGCCTCGCGTGCGCGCCAGGGGTGTGGACAACCCGCGGCGTCCATCTGGGATGATCGAGGACGTCATGCAGTCCGTAGCCCAGGCCGTCGAACGACTCGACGCACTCGCCGCCACCGCGCCCGTCGCGGCACTGGCGCGCGCGTTCGCTGCGGCCGGTCACGAACTCGCGCTGGTCGGCGGGCCGGTGCGGGACGCCTTCCTCGGCCGACCGGTGACCGACCTCGACTTCACGACGGACGCCAGGCCCGACGACGTGCTCCGGATCGTGGAGCCCATCGCGAGCGCCACCTGGGACGTCGGCCGCCAGTTCGGCACGATCGCCGCCCGGGTGCAGGGCGAGCAGGTCGAGATCACCACCTACCGCAGCGACGTCTACGACGGCGAGACCCGGAAGCCCGAGGTGGCGTTCGGCGACACCATCGAGGACGACCTGCTGCGTCGCGACTTCACGGTCAACGCGATGGCCCTCCGACTCCCCGCGCGGGAGCTCGTCGACGTGCACGGCGGGGTCGAGGACCTGCTCGCCGGACGCCTGCGCACGCCGCAGTCCGCCACCGTGTCCTTCCGCGACGACCCGCTGCGGATGATGCGTGCGGCACGGTTCACCTCGCAGCTCGGCTTCACGGTGTCCGACGAGGTCGAGCAGGCGATGACGGAACTGGCCCCGTCCATCGAGATCGTCTCCGCCGAGCGCGTCCGTGACGAACTCGTCAAGCTGCTCGACACCGACGACCCCGTGCCCGGCATCCGGCTGCTCGTCGACACCGGGCTCGCCGAGCTCTTCCTGCCGGAGCTGCCGGCGATGCGGCTCGAGATCGACGAGCACCACCACCACAAGGACGTGTACGAGCACTCCCTCACGGTGCTGACCCAGGCGATCGGCCACGAGCACGAGCGGCACGCCGGCGACGCTCCCGACACCGTGCTGCGGCTCGCGGCGCTCCTGCACGACATCGGCAAGCCGGCGACCCGGAAGCTCGAGCCCGCCGGTGCCGTGAGCTTCCACCACCACGACCTGGTCGGGTCGAAGCTCGCGAAGAAGCGGCTGCGGGCCCTGCGGTTCGACAACGACACCATCGCCGCGGTCAGTCGACTCATCGAGCTGCACCTCCGCTTCTTCGGGTACACCGACGGCGCCTGGACCGACTCGGCCGTCCGTCGCTACGTGCGGGACGCCGGACCGCAGCTCGAGCGGCTCCACGAACTCACGCGCTCCGACGTCACCACGAGGAACCGCCGCAAGGCCGACCGACTCGCGTTCGCGTACGACGACCTCGAGGCCCGCATCGCCGTGCTCGCCGACCAAGAGGAGCTGGACTCGATCCGGCCCGACCTGACCGGCGACGACATCATGCGGATCCTCGACATCCCGCCGGGCCGTGCCGTGGGGGACGCCTACCGGTTCCTGCTGGAGGCCCGGATGGACGAGGGCCCCCTCGGGGCCGAGGTCGCCGAGGAGCGCCTCCGCACCTGGTGGGCGTCGCGCCCGGCCTGACCCGTGCCTCCCGTCCGTGGAGGCGGCCGCCTGGCGGGCAGTGAGCGCACGACACCGGTGTCTTCCTGCGGAACCGCGGAACGACGCGGCGTGACCGACGAACACCGGTGTCGCGCGGTCTCCACACACCGGTAGCGGGCCTCCAGGCCGTCAGGTAGGCTTGCGGGGTTGTGCCCGCGCACCTGCGCATCGGCACACATGCATCAACCCTCCTGTTCCGGGAACCGCCCGGAGCCGTTCGAGACCAAAGGAGGTGGGTTCCGCATGCACCAGTACGAACTGATGGCGATCCTCGACCCCGAGATCGATGAGCGCACCGTCGCTCCCAGCCTGGACAAGTTCCTCGCGGTCATCCGCAACGACGGTGGCACCGTCGACAACGTGGACGTATGGGGCCGTCGCCGGCTTGCGTACGAGATCGCGAAGAAGACCGAGGGCATCTACGCCGTCGTGAACTTCACGTCGTCCGCCGACTCCGCCAAGGAGCTGGACCGCCAGCTCGGTCTCTCCGAGGCCGTGCTCCGCACCAAGGTCCTCCGCGCCGAAGAGGGCATGGCACAGGTTGCCGCCCAGAAGCAGCGCGACGAGGCCCGTGCCGCCCGCAAGGCCGCTTCGGCAGCCGCTGCGCCGGCTCCCGCGACCGCGAGCGCCGAGTAACCGATGGCCGGCGAAACCGTCATCACGGTGGTGGGGAACCTCACTGCTGACCCCGAGCTGCGCTACACGCAGAACGGGCTCGCTGTGGCGAACTTCACCATCGCCTCCACCCCTCGCACGTTCGACCGTCAGGCGAACGAGTGGAAGGACGGCGACGCGCTGTTCCTCCGCGCGAGTGTGTGGCGCGAATTCGCCGAGCACGTCGCGGGGTCGCTGACGAAGGGCTCGCGCGTCATCGTGCAGGGCCGTCTCCGTCAGCGCTCGTACCAGGACCGTGAGGGCCAGCAGCGTACGAGCATCGAGCTCGAGGTCGACGAGATCGGCCCGTCGCTCCGGTACGCGACCGCCCAGATCACCCGTGCAGCGGGTGGCAGTGGCGGCGGTCGTGGACAGGTCGGCGGCGGTTCCGGTGGCGGCGGCAACTTCGGTGGCAACGCCGGTGGCGGCAACGGCGGTGGCAGCGGCAACGCTGGTGCCGGCGGTGGACGCTCCGACGAGCCGTGGTCGCCGCAGGGTGGCCAGCAGGGTGGTGGGGCACAGGGGAACGACGTGTGGTCGACCCCCGGTGGCACCTACGACGACGAGACCCCGTTCTGATCCCTCAGCGGACGAACAACTACTTCTTCTCCTAAGGAAAAAACACAATGGCTGGAAAGAGCAGCGGCGACCGCCGCAAGCCTCGCGGGAAGGGCGGCAAGAACGCCGCTCCCGCGAAGTCCATCAAGGTCGGTGTCATCGACTACAAGGACGTTGCGACCCTTCGCAAGTTCATCTCGGAGCGTGGGAAGATCCGCGCCCGTCGCATCACCGGTGTCTCCGTCCAGGAGCAGCGTCTCATCGCCCGTGCCGTGAAGAACGCCCGTGAGATGGCGCTCCTCCCCTACGCTGGCTCCGGCCGCTGATCGGGGGTCGACACATGTCGAAGCTCATCCTCACCCACGAGGTCTCCGGCCTCGGTTCCGCCGGTGACGTCGTCGACGTCAAGAACGGCTACGCCCGCAACTACCTCATCCCCCAGGGCTTCGCTGTCGCGTGGTCCAAGGGCGGCGAGAAGCAGGTCGAGGCCATCCGCGCCGGCCGTGTTGCACGCGAGCTCGCCACCATCGAAGAGGCACAGGACCTCAAGATGAAGCTCGAGAACGCGACCATCCAGCTGACCGTCAAGGCCGGCCAGGACGGCCGTCTCTTCGGCTCCGTGCGTCCCGCGGACGTCGCCTCGGCCGTCGAGGCCCAGGGCGTCGGCTCGCTCGACAAGCGCAAGGTCGAGGTCCCTGCGACCATCAAGACCGTCGGTGACCACGAGGCCACCGTGCGTCTGCGCGAGGACATCGTCGCGACGATCTCCCTGAACGTGGTCGCCGCCAAGTAAGGCAGCGTCCGTTCCGTCGGAAGACGGGTCTCCCAGTCGGGAGGCCCGCCTTCCGTCGTTCCCGCGGGTCGCGTCCGCTCGTGGAACGGTCGGTGAACATGCTCCGAACCACCTCGTCCCGGGGTGGACAGCTCGGTACGTTCGTCACGGCCTCCAGTACCGGAGGCGAACGAATCCCGAGACCAGGAGCACGCACATGCCCAACTTGAACGTGACCTACGGCGAGATGCAGGACGCCGCGACCCGACTCGTGAACGGTGAGCAGGACATCACCTCGAAGCTGCGTGAGCTGAAGTCGCTGGTCGACTCGCTCATCACCGGTGGCTACGTGACCGACCAGTCCTCGGTCGCCTTCGGCAGCTCCTACCAGGAGTTCAACGACGGCGCGACGAAGACCATCGAGGGCCTCGAGGGCATGTCGACCTACCTGAACAAGGCCGCCGAGGCACTGCAGCAGACCGACCAGGAGCTCGCGAACGCGATCAAGTAGTCGGATCGCCCGGGGTCTCGCGTCCGTGCGACCCCGGGCGGCCGTCCTCCTCCACCGCATCGACCGGGAGCACCCATGGCAGACCTCATCATCACGCGCGCGGTCCTCGAGGACTCCGCGTCCAAGCTGCAGCACATCTCCGACGAGCTCGAGCACCAGAAGTCGGACGACCGTGCGCTGACCGAGGTCTACGGGCAGCACGACGTGCAGAAGGCGATGCACGACTTCTCCGGCGACTGGAAGATCCACCGCAACAAGATGAAGGGCGCGGTGAAGGACCTGCACGACAAGATGCAGAAGTCCGTCGAGCACTGGTCCGCCCTCGAGCAGGACCTGCACGACAAGCTCACCACCGAGTCGCAGCCGACCGACGGGCAGGCCGCCTGATGCCCGCGCGCGCCGGCAACTGGGAGCTGCTGCACGAGTCGTCCGACCCGGTCGTGGCCGACGTCGCCACCGTGCAGGACCTGGTGCACTACTACACGACGATCGCGCAGGAGATCAGCGCCGAGGCCGACGTCCTGCACCGCATCGGTGACGGCGACACAACGGAGTTCAAGGGCGAGTCCGCCGATGCCGTCCGGAAGAAGAGCAAGGACGTCGCGCAGTCCCTACAGAAGATGTCCGGCCGCTACGACGCGATCCGCGATGCCCTGACCGGGTACCTGCCGGAGCTCGAGACCGCACTGTCCGAGTCGGCCGCGGCGCTCCGTGACGCCGAGGACGCCTCGGCGTCGGGTGCGCGAGCCGCCTCGATGGCCGACCCGTCGCAGAACCGGGCACAGGACGCACCGCCCCTCACCAACGACGAGCAGGGCGCGATCGACGCGAAGCACCGTGCCGAGAGCGCGGCGACCGACAGCGCTGACGCTGCGGTGGCACGACTCCGGCGCGCGGTGGACGGCATCAACGGCGCCGGCAGGGCTGCGGCGTCGACGATCCGCGCCGCCTGGGACGACGGCCTGCACGACTCCCTCGGCGACAAGATCAAGGCGTTCTTCTCGAAGCTGCTGAAGATCATCGTCAAGATCTTCACGTACATCGGCATCGCCCTGGCAGCCCTGGCGATCCTGATCCCGGGCGTCGGCATGCTGACGTTCATGGCCGCCGTCGCCGCGTCCGTGGTCCTGGTGGCGAACATCACGTTGGCCGGCATGGGCGAGGGCTCCTGGCTCGACGTGATCACCTCGGCCGTGGGGCTCGTGCTCGTCGGCGTGGGCGGCATCATGACGAAGGCCGCCTCCGTGGCGAAGACCGCCGGGCTGGGCAAGGGCATGCAGGGGTTCACGAAGACGAACCTCGAGAAGATCAAGAAGCTGCAGGACGTCCGCTCGATCAACGTGAAGAACGCGCTGAACGACAGCACCGCGGCGCGCACGGTCGGCACGATCGACCGGCACATCAACCGCCTGACCGACCTGCGGATCGACACGATCACGAAGAACACGCTCGGTGGCTTCAAGGAGAAGCCGAACTGGTGGCACCCGAACAAGACGCTGTGGACCGAGGACAAGAGCAAGATCAGGGACGTCTTCGTGAAGCGCGACTGGCGGTCGGACCGACTGTTCAGTGTCGACCGGCAGATCGAGATGGACGCCATGAAGGTCGCGATGAAGCGGGACCACGGCGTCGACATCGCGGCCCTGCCGGCATGGCACAAGTACGTCGCCGGCGGCCGTGTGGTCGCGAGCTGGATCAACACGTTCGGGTACGGGCAGGGCATCAAGCCGACCGGCTGGGGTTCCGACCAGGAGCGCGTTCCGGGCTACAAGCAGGCGTCCGACTCGCTCGTGCACGGGTTCTGACCGCTCGACACCCGTCGGACGGGTCCGCCGCTGTCGGCACAAATGGGGACCCGACGTCCGGAAGACGCGCTCGCGACACGCGGGTAGCAATGGATACTCCTCGGTACTGACATCGAAACATCAGTTCGATTCGACCCGGTACCCGCGGCGGTGTACTGGAATGTGCACATCAGTGTGCAGATGTGATCGGTGTCCTGCCGGTGGAATGTACCCCGCAAAGTCGTACCGCTCCGGAATAACCTCCTGAACGTGCCTCGACCGGGGCCACGGACGAACGACAGGAGCTGGCAATGCCCAACTTGAACGTGACCTACGGCGAGATGCAGGACGCCGCGACCCGACTCGTGAACGGTGAGCAGGACATCACCTCGAAGCTGCGTGAGCTGAAGTCGCTCGTCGACTCGCTCATCACGGGTGGCTACGTGACCGACCAGTCCTCGGTCGCCTTCGGCAGCTCGTACCAGGAGTTCAACGACGGCGCGACGAAGACCATCGAGGGCCTCGAGGGCATGTCGACGTACCTGAACAAGGCCGCCGAGGCACTGCAGCAGACCGACCAGGAGCTCGCGAACGCGATCAAGTAGCGACACCGCACCGGTCCCGGTCCCCGTCACGACGACGGGCACCGGGACCGAGCCGGTTCCGATCCCGTTCACCGACCAGGAGCACCCATGGCAGACCTCATCATCACGAAGGCCGTCCTCGAGGACTCGGCCACGAAGCTGCAGCACATCTCGGACGAGCTCGAGCACCAGCGGTCGGACGACCGGGAGCTCGACCAGGTGTACGGGCAGCACGACGTGCAGAAGGCGATGCACGACTTCTCCGGCGACTGGAAGATCCACCGCAACAAGATGAAGGGCGCGGTGAAGGACCTGCACGACAAGGTGCAGAAGGCTGCCGACAACTGGACGGCCGTCGACCAGGACCTCCACGACAAGCTCTCGACCGAGTCGCAGGCGACCGACGGGCAGGGCCACTGATGCCGGCGCGCGGCGGCGACTGGACGCTGCTCGGTGAGGGCTCGGACCCGGTCGTGGCCGACGTCCCCGTGGTGCAGAGCCTGGTGAGCTACTACACGATGATCGCCGACGCCATCACGAGCGAGGCGAGCACGCTCAAGAGCATCGGTGACGGCGACGAGTCGCAGTTCAAGGGCGAGACCGCGGACGCCGTCCGGAAGAAGAGCAAGGAGGTCGGGGCCTCACTGGAGAAGATGGCCGGTCGCTACGTCGCGATCAAGGACGCCCTGACCGGGTACGTCCCGCACCTCGAGGACGCCCTGACCGAGTCCGCCGGAGCGCTCCGGGAGGCCGAGGACGCCGCCGCCGCCGGGTCACGAGCGAGCGGGATGGCCGACCCGTCGCAGGGTCGAGCGCAGGACGCCCCGCCGCTGACCGACGACGAGCAGGGCGCCATCGACGCCAAGCACCGTGCCGTGACCGCCGCCGACGACAGTGCGAACGCCGCGAAGGCCCGGCTGCGTCGAGCGGTCGACGCGCTGAACGCCGCGGGCAAGGCGGCAGCGTCGACGATCCGCGAGGGCTGGCACGACGGCCTGCACGACACCCTCGGGGACAAGATCAAGGCGTTCTTCTCGAAGCTGCTCAAGATGATCGTCAAGATCTTCACGTACATCGGCATCGCCCTGGCGGCGCTCGCGATCCTGATCCCGGGCGTCGGGGTGCTCGCGATCATGGGTGCCGTGGCGGCCGGGGTCAGCCTGGTGGCGCAGATCGGGCTGACGGCGCTCGGCGAGGGCAACGTCTTCGACCTGGTCATGGCCGTGGTCGGCGTCGTCACGCTCGGCGTCGGCGTCGGGATCACGAAGGCCACGTCGGTCGCGCTCAGCAAGGGCATCACCGCGGGGAAGACCGCCGTGCAGAACGCCACGAAGGTCGACCTCGGCAAGATCGCGAAGCTGCGGAACGACGCGATCGGCGGGTGGCTGTCGAAGACGAAGAGCCTCGACGACGCGTACGGCGACCTGCAGTACGCCGACCAGCTCGACGGTGCCGTCACGAAGAACGGCATCGCGAAGATGGAGGACCTGCTGGGGAAGTTCAAGGAGAACCCCAACTGGTGGAACATCTCGAAGGTCGGGACGACGATCAAGAACGACTGGGCCACCATCTCGAAACAGTTCGGTTCCGACCTGTTCACCAAGAAGGGCTTCACTGGCTGGGCCGAACGCATCGGCGGTGTCGACTTCCAGATCCTGCGCAACGACCTCGGCAAGTGGGGTGGCGCCAACGGGTTCGGTGCCGTCGTCGGGACCGCCCCGAAGTGGCACACGTACGTCAACGGCGGGCTGAGCGTCTGGGGGCGGAACTACTCGATCGCCGGTCTGGTCCTGAACCCCGTGGGCGACGGCGCAGACACGAAGCGACCGTGGACCGACGACTGGTCCGCCGTCAAGCACCCGATCACCGTCTGACCCCGGTCCGACGCGACAAGCAGTGGAGCCCATGAGCGCAACACCCGTCCTCACCTCGCGCATCGACGTCGAGGTCCCGCAGTGGCTCGTCGTGCCCGGCACCGCCGACGTCACCCCGGCCTGGCGCGCGGGAGCACTCGAGCTGTTCGCGGCGATCGCGCAGGTCGACCGCGACGCCCCGGCCGACCAGCGGGTGTTCGACGGCGGGCCCGAGGTGGACCCGGAGGCGGCGCTCGACACGCTGCTCGAGTTCCGTGCCGCGCTCGACGGTGGCGAACGGCTCGTGGCGGGACTCGGGGTGCCGAACCGCTGGCCGCTGCCGGTCGTCGTGTCCGTCGGCATGGCGGAGTCCGACGGGCCAGGGCTGCTCGAGCTCGCCGGCGCCGAGGGCGGCCTGCCCGTCGAGCGTCCGGCGGTCGACGAGCTGCCGGACCACGTCGGTGGCGAGGGGCCCGTCGTCACGCGGTACGACCTCGACGACGACGGCGCGATCTGGGCCACCGTCTGCGCCGTCCGCCGCGAGACCTTCGAGACCGCCGACACCGCCACCCCCGTCGACACGCGTGTGCTCTGGCGCACCCGGGACCTCGACGTCGTCCCCGTGTTCGGGGACGAGCTCATCGACCTGCTCGCCGCCGTCAAGAACGAGGTCACCGCATGAGCGACACCACCCGCACCGACGCCCCGGACACCGCCCCCACCGACGAGGCGCACACCGACGCCACCGACCTGCCCCGCACCGACCCCACGGCCTCGTTCTTCATGGTGGTCCCGCCCGGGTGGGCCCGACTCCCCGCGCGCGAGGACGACCGGCAGGAACTCGCGGCCATCGTCCGGGACGTCATCGCCCGCGCGCTCCCGGACGACCTGCCCCGCGATCGTGCCGAACCCCTGCGCCAGGAGATGCGGAAGCGCCTGACCGCGACGGTGGTCGAGGCCGGTGACAACGGCGCGAACGCGGTCTACCTCGCCGTGCAGCCCGTCGACGGCTACACGCCACCGGTCTCCATCATCGAGACCGAGGTGGAGGACGAGTCCGACCAGGCCCCCGAGCAGGTCATCGCGCAGGTCCTCGCGGACGCGTTGCCGACCCGCCACGACGAGGACGACCCCGGCATCCGCGAGGTCGACGGCGGCATCGCTGCCCGCACCGAGACCGTGATCCGGCGCGTGGACCCGGGCGCCGAACTCCCCGGCCTCGGCGAGGACCTGCCCGTCGTCGACGACCGCCAGGTGGTCTACACAATCCCGGTCCCCCACCGCCCCGGCCGCTGGGTCGTCATGTCCTTCTCCGCGATCAGCGCGGCGAAGGCAGCAAGCACGGACGACGCAGCCGCAGACACCCGCACCGACACCGACACCGACAGCGGGGCGGACGACACCACCGACCACCTCACCGACGCCCTCGTCACCCTGTTCGACGCGATCATGACGACCTTCCGCTGGACGGACGTCCCCGGCACCGAGCCCACCACCCTGGAACGCCGCCTGGCCGAGCTCGGAGGAGCCGCATGAACTGGTCGCTCTCCCACCCCGAGTCCCACCTCATGCTGACGATGTCGGTGGTGCTGTTCCTCGGCGCCCTGGCCTTCGTCGTGCCGACGATCATCGCGCACCGTCGCCGCCCCGTCTCGGACGCCGCCGCCTGGGCGGACCTGCCCCGGCGCGAGGAGGGCGCCGCCTGGGCCACCGACCGCGTGCTCCGCAGCGTCGAGGCGTCGTGCACCGTCGCCCGCGTCGGCTTCCCCGGCTTCGTCCGGGCCGTGGTCGGCCCCACCGTGCGCCTGGACCTCGCGTCGCCGACGGTCGCGCCCCCGGAGCCGTGGCAGACCACCCCGGACGGCCGCTCGTGGTCGGCCCCGATGTGGGCACTGCAGGCCGTGCCGCTCGGGCAGAGCCCCTCGACGCAGTTCGCGACGGTCGTCGGCCTCGGCAGCGACCAGGACGGTGCCGTCCTGGTCGACCTGCGCCGCGCCTCCGGCTTCGTCGCCCTGGACGGCGACCGCACAGCCCGTGCCGCGGTCGCGCGCCGGATCGTGGACCAGGTCCGCACCGACCCCTGGTCGGTCGGCACCCCGGTGCTGACCGTCGGGATCCGCGGCGGCGAGTTCGGACCGGCCGACGCCGTGTCCGTGGGCGAGGCGGTGGCGGCGGTCACGGCGGACGCGACCCCGGGCCTCCTGGTCGTCCACGGTGTCCCCGGCGGCAGCGAGGGGCGTGAACTCGCGCGCCTGCTGGAACGCCCGGGCGGCCGCTGGGCCGCCCTGTCCATGAGCCCCGACCCGCTGGCGCGCTGGACGCTCGACTGCCGTCGTGACGGCACGTTCGTCTCCGACGAGTTCGGCGTGGTCCGCTGGGTGGACCAGCTGCTGTCGACCGTCGCCGCGGTGCCGGTCGAGGACGACGCGACCGTCGTCGAGGATCTGCGCGCCTGATGCGCGTCGTCGTCACCGTCGTCGACGACGTCGTCGGCACCACCTCCGACGTCCTCGTCGACGCACCCGGCCAGACCCCCATGCGATCGGTCGTCGACGCCCTGGCGCGACGCACCGGCAGCGCACCCATGCCGTCCGATGCGTCCGACGGCGACGTCCCGTTCGCGCGCAGCGGGCTGGTCGACGGTGCCGTCCTGCACGTCCACGGCACCGACCGTCCCGAGGTGGAGCGCGGTGTCGTCCACCTGCTGGTCGCCGGTGGCGTCGGTGCCGGTCGCGAACGCCGGCTGGCGCCCGGCCACGTCCGGATCGCGCTGGTCGAGGACGGTGCCCCGGCCGTCGGCGCGCAGGCTGCCGACCACCCCGGCCTGGAGGCTCGGATCGCCTTCGACCGGACCGTCACCGTCCGGCTGTCCCCGCGCGAGCACCCCGCGGCCGGCACCGTGGAGTCGGCCGCGGCGACCCTCGAGGACGAGCCCGTCGGCGACGAGTGGGTCGTCTGGGAACCGGGCGCCATGGTCCGGCTCGGCTCCAGCGTGCTCACCGTGCGGCCCGTCGCCGTGGCGGACCGGCTCCTGCTGCAGCCGCCGGACTCCGGCCAGCTCGACTTCAACCGGCCGCCCAGGCTGCTGCCGCCGTTCCTGACGACGCAGTTCCGGATCCCGAAGCCGCCGGTCCCGCCGCAGCGCTCGGCGATCCCCTGGATCATGGTGTTCGTGCCGGCGATGTTCGGCATCGTGATGGCCACCGTGTTCCACTCGCCGTTCTACCTGCTGTTCGCGGCGATGACCCCGATCATGGTCGTCGGGCAGACCGTCACGGCCCGGCGCACCGGCAAGAAGAGCCACCGGAAGCAGACCGCGGAGCACCGGGAACGGGTCGCCGCGCTCGAGGCCGCGATCGCCCGGGCCGTGCTCGCCGAGCGGGACGAGCGACGGTCCTCCGCGCTCGACGCGGCGTCGCTCCGGGTCGTCGCCGGGACGCCCGGTCGTCGCCTCTGGGAGCGCCGGCCCTCGGACACGGACCACCTGCACGTGCGGATCGGTGTCGGGGACCTGCCGTCGACCGTCACCGTGGACGACGACCGGGACCTCGACGGCCTGGCGGACGAGCAGCGGATCACACGTGGCGTCCCGGTGACCGTGCCGCTCGCCGAGGTCGGCGTGCTCGGGATCGCCGGTGCCGAGGACCTGCCGCGCGACCTCGGGCGGTGGGTGCTCGGGCAGCTCGCCGTCACGCAGAGCCCGCGCGAGGTGCAGTTCGTCGTGCTCACCGCGCAGCAGCACGTGCCGGCGTGGGCGTGGACCCTGTGGCTGCCGCACCTCCGGCCGACGAACGGGCAAGAGGCCCTCGCGCTCATCGGTGCCGACGGTGACACGATCGGCCGTCGGCTCGCCGAGCTCAGCCAGGTGCTGGCGGAGCGGAAGGCCGAGCGGACGAAGAACGGTTCGATGCGGCCGCGGTTCTCGCCCGAGATCGTCGTCGTGCTCGACGGCGCCCGTCGGCTGCGTGCGATGCCCGGCGTCGTCGGACTGCTCCGCGACGGGCCCGCGTGCGGCATCCGCCTGGTCTGCATCGACGAGGAGGAGTGGCAGCTGCCCGAGGAGTGCGTCGCGACCGTGACGCACCGGACCGCGACCGAGCTCGTCCTGCGCCGTCAGCTCGCCGCCCCGGTGGAGCTCGTGCTCGCCGACCGGGTCGAGGACGACTGGTACGACGCCGTCGCCCGCGCGGTCTCCCCGCTGCGGGACACGAGCGGCTCCGACGGCGACGGCCTGGTGCCCGACGCCGCACGGCTGCTCGACGTGGTCGAGCTGCCGCAGCCGTCCGGCGCGCTCGTCGCCGACCGCTGGACCTCACGCGAGGCCACCACCTCGGCCGTGGTCGGCGTGGGCATCGACGGCGCGTTCGCCCTCGACCTGGTGAAGGACGGCCCGCACGGCCTGGTCGCCGGCACCACCGGGTCCGGCAAGTCCGAGTTCCTGCAGACCCTCGTCGCGTCGCTCGCCCTGGCGAACCGCCCGGACCAGATGACCTTCGTGCTCGTCGACTACAAGGGCGGTGCGGCGTTCAGCGTGGCGTCGGAGCTGCCCCACACCGTCGGGCTCGTCACGGACCTGGACCAGCACCTCGTCGAGCGCGCGCTCCGCTCCCTGCGCGCCGAGCTCACCCGGCGCGAGCACATCCTGGCCGCGTCGGGCGCGAAGGACATCGAGGACCACGAGACGCACCTGGCCCGCGGCGGTGCCGGTGAGGCGATGCCGCGACTCGTCATCGTGATCGACGAGTTCGCCGCCATGGTCACCGAGCTGCCCGACTTCGTCGCGGGGCTCATCGGCATCGCCCAGCGCGGCCGGTCCCTCGGCGTGCACCTGATCCTCGCGACGCAGCGCCCCGGTGGCGTGGTCGGGCCGGACATCCGCGCGAACACGAACCTGCGCGTGGCCCTCCGGATGACGGACACCGGCGAGAGCTCCGACGTGATCGACGTCGCCGACGCGGCCCGGATCCCGAAGAGCGTCCCCGGCCGGGCGTACGCGCGGCTCGGGCACTCCTCCGTGGTGCCCTTCCAGTCAGCGCGGGTCGGCGGCCGGTGGGCCGGCGACGAGGACCCGGCCACGAGCCTCCCGTTCGTGCGCGTGCTCGACTGGCGCGACTTCGCGACCGCACCACCTGCGCGACCGACCCGGAGCGACCAGTCGTCGGCCGCGACCGACCTGTCGGTCCTGGTGCAGGCGATGGCGGACGCGCGCGACCGCCTGGGCATCGGCCCCCTGCACAGCCCGTGGCTGGCCCCGCTGCCGGAGCTGCTGCCGCTCGCCGAGGTGGCGTCCGCCTCCGTCGGCACGCGGCGGTCGCTGGCGGCGTCGACGGAGACCATGCGGTTCCCGTTCGGCGTCGAGGACCTGCCGGACACGCAGGAGCAGCGCGCGGCGGAGATCGACCTGGACCGCTTCACGCACCAGTACGTCGTGGGCGCGCCCGGGTCCGGTCGGTCCACCGCGCTCCGGAGCATCGCCGCGTCGGCTGCGCAGTCCGTCCCCTCGTCGGACCTGCACCTGTACGCGATCGACTGTGGCAACGGCGCGCTTGCGTCGCTGCAGCACCTGCCGCACTGCGGCGGTGTCGTGCAGCGGACGCAGGTCGAACGCGCGACCCGGCTGGTCGACCGGCTGACCCGGGAGATGGCCAGGCGGCACGACCTGATCGCCGCTGCATCCGCTGCGGACATCACCGAGCAGCGTCTGCTCGCCGCCCCCGGTGAGCGGCTGCCGCACGTGCTCGTGCTCATCGACCGGTGGGAGAACTTCACGACCTCCCTCGGCGAGGTCGACGGCGGCGCTCTGACCGACGCGATCCAGTCGATGCTCCGCGACGGAGCCGCGGCTGGCATCCACGTCGTGATCTCCGGTGACCGGACGCTGATGTCGTCGCGGATGTCGACGCTCACCGACGACAAGGTCGTGCTGCGCCTGACCGACCGGCTCGACTACTCGCTCGGCGGGATCAACCACCGGAAGCTGCCGGCCTCGATCCCCGCCGGCCGTGGGTTCCGCGCTGACTCCGGCATCGAGGTGCAGTTCGCCACGCTCGGCACCGACGTCTCCGGGCAGGGGCAGACGACGGCCGTCCGCGACCTCGCGGTGGCCATCCGCGAGCAGTTCCCGGTCCCGCCGGCACCCCGGCCGTTCCGGGTCGACGCGCTGCCGAAGGACCTGGACCTCGACGCCGCCCTGGCGCTCGACTCCGCGCCGACGCTCGTGCCGCTGGTGGCGGTGACCGGGATCGGGGGTGACGACATGGAGCTCCAGACCGTCGACTTCGCCACCGGTGGCGGCACGTTCGTGGTCGCCGGGCCGTCCCGCTCCGGCCGGTCCACCATGCTCGCCGCCATGGCGCGGTCACTGCTGGTCGGAGGGACCTCGCTCGTGGTCGTCGCGCCCCGGCAGGGTCCGGTGCGTGACCTGGCTGGGCTGCCAGGCGTCCGTGCGGTCTTCACCGGCGACGACGTGACTGTGGACGAGTTGTCCCCCGTGCTCACCCCGGACGGCACGCCGCTCGTACTCGTGGTCGACGACGGGGAGCTGCTCATCGACTGCTCGGCCGCGCGGTGGCTGCGCGACTGGGGCCGGGCCGCTGTGGACAACCGGCAGGGGCTGCTGCTCGGGGGGAACACCACTGGGCTCGCCGCCGGGTTCGGCGGGTGGCAGGTCGACGCGAAGAAGAACCGTCGCGGGGCCTTGCTGTCGCCGCAGGACACCCTGGCCGGGGACCTGATCGGGGTGCGGATCTCGCGGTCGTCGATCTCGTCGCGGATCGTGCCCGGGTCGGCGCTGGTGCACCTGGGGACGGGGATCGCGTCGACGCTGCAGGTGCCGGTGGTGCGGGCGTCGACGCGGGCTGGTAGCGCGGGCGTCGGGGCGGGGGCGGGCGCGGTGCTGGCGGGCTGAGGCTCGCTTGTTCTTGTTCTTGTTCTTGTTCTTGCTCGTCGTTGTGCCGCTTGCGGTTCTCATTTCGGTGGTGTCGGGCGTGTCCCGGGTCGGTCTCGGCCTGGTTCCGGCCTCGTTCCGGCTCGCCGGTTCCGGTCCGGTCTGCGCCGCTCCCAGCCTGGAGGCGCGGGGTGCGCTGCGTTGGCCGGTTACCTTCCCCGACGGGCTGGGCTCCCTGAGAGCCAGCCGGGAGCACTCCGTTCAGGAACCCGTTTGTCAAGTCGTTTCGCACCGTGACGACGTCAAATCGGGAACCTTCAAGCGCACATTGAAGCACGGTTGTCCACACACAGTGTGGAAACCAAAAGCCCAGGTCAAGCGGTCGAAAGTATGTTCTCCGGCCACTCTTTCCACATGTCTGTCCACAGTTCTCCACACTGCTTCCCGGCGTGTTCCGCGAGTCCTCCACAGAGTTGTCCACAGGGGCACTTGTTGGGGATAACTTGCACCCCGTACGGTGAGCGCGCGACCGGGGGATGTCGGTTGCTCGGGGTAGGACTGGCGTGCGGGGGCGGCCCGTACGGACAACAAGAGGAGCACGTGTGTCGATCGCGCATCTGGACCCGGCACCGCAGACGTACGCGGATCGCGGTGGCATGGAGCGCACTCCGCCACACGACCTGCTGGCGGAACAGTCGACCATCGGCGGCATGCTGCTGTCGAAGGACGCCGTCGCCGACGTCATCGAGACCGCCCGCGGCGTGGACTTCTACATCCCCAAGCACGAGGTCATCTTCGACGCGATGCTGTCGCTGTACTCCCACGGTGAGCCGACGGACGTCATCGCCGTCACCGACGAGCTGACCAAGACCGGGCTGCTGTCCCGAGCCGGCGGCGCCGAGTACCTGCACAGCATGACGAGCCTGGTGCCGACCGCGGCGAACGCCGGGTACTACGCCGCGATCGTCGCCGAGAAGGCAGTCCTGCGTCGCCTGGTCGACGCCGGCACCCGCATCGTGCAGATGGGCTACGCGTCGGAGGGTGAGGTCACCGACCTCGTCAACAGCGCGCAGGCCGAGGTCTACAACGTCGCCGGCGGTGTGCAGACGGAGGACTACGTCCCCCTGACCGAGGCCATCTCCGCCGCCATCGACGAGATCGAGGCCGCCAAGGGCCGCGACGGCCAGATGACCGGCGTGCCGACCGGGTTCGCCCAGCTCGACGGCCTGACGAACGGCTTCCACCCCGGGCAGCTGATCATCGTCGCCGCGCGACCCGCACTCGGCAAGTCGACGCTCGCGCTCGACCTGTGCCGCGCCGCCGCCCTGAAGCACAACCAGACGGCGGCCTTCTTCTCGCTCGAGATGGGCCGCGCCGAGATCGCGATGCGTCTGCTCTCCGCCGAGACCAGCGTGCCGCTGCAGAACATGCGCAAGGGCACCGTGGACTCCCGCGACTGGACCACCATCGCGCAGACCCGCGGTCGCATCAACGACGCCCCCTTCTTCATCGACGACTCCCCCAACATGACGCTCGTCGAGATCCGCGCGAAGTGCCGTCGACTCAAGCAGCAGCACAACCTGAAGCTCGTCGTCATCGACTACCTGCAGCTGATGACCTCGGGCAAGAAGGTCGAGAGCCGCCAGCAGGAGGTCTCGGAGTTCTCGCGTGCGCTCAAGCTCATGGCGAAGGAGCTCCAGGTCCCCGTCATCGCCCTGTCCCAGCTGAACCGTGGGCCCGAGCAGCGTGCCGACAAGAAGCCGATGATCTCCGACCTGCGTGAGTCGGGGTCCATCGAGCAGGACGCCGACATGGTCATCCTGCTGCACCGTGAGTCGGCGTACGAGAAGGACAACCCGCGTCAGGGTGAGGCGGACCTCATCGTGGCGAAGCACCGCAACGGGCCGACCGACACCATCACGGTGGCGTTCCACGGGATGTTCTCGAGGTTCGTGGACATGCCGCAGTAGGTGCTCCTGTCTGTCGCCGTGCGAATAACGTGTCTCCTTCGCACGCAACTTGTCGCCGTGTGCGCGGGCGGGTGTCGCCACGGTCCTGCCCGCAAGGCCAGGATCGGGCAGCTCGCGTGACACGTCCGCATGACGCACCTTCAGTGCGAAAGATCGCGGACCAGCTATGTGAGACGGAGACTGCCGGAAGCCAGCGCGCGTAGGAGGGCATCAGCGATGCAGTGAACTCGGTCGTAGCCAGTGACCGGCTACCGGGACGGACCTCCTGGTGATGACGTGGTCTTGTCACCAACTCTGCAGCGCGTTCGTCGAGGAAGCCTGACCCGCCCGAGGTCATGAACTCCTGATGGTCTTGTCAGGATCGCGGGTCCTGCCGACACCTCTAAGTGAAGGAGGTGGACATGACGACTGGCACCGATACCGACGAAGAACTCGTCCGTGCGATCGCGCAGGGGAACACCGGTGCGCTCGCACGGGTGTTCGACCGCTACGCCGCCACGCTCACCCGGTACGCCTGGGCCCTCGTCGACGACCGGTCCGACGTCGAGGAGATCGTGCAGGACACGTTCCTGACGCTCTGGCAGCGGGCGGTGGCCCTCGAGCTCCCGGCCGACACGGTGCTGCCGTGGCTGCTCGTCGTCTGCCGAAACCACGCCTTCAACACCGGCCGGAAGCAGGCCCGCCGACGCGCTGACGAGCTACCCGATCACCTGGCCACGCCGACCGACCAGGACGAGGCCCGTGAACTCCTGCGCTGGGTCCGCGACGAGATCGCCGCACTCCCCGCGACCGACCGCCGCATCTGCGAGCTCTGCCTGCTCGAGGGTTACTCCTACGCCGAGGCCGCCGAGCGCCTCGGACTCTCCGTCGGCGCGGTCACCCAGCGCGTCTCCCGGAACCGACGTCGGCTGAAGAAGGTGGTGATGCACGATGAACACTGAGCCCCCCGAGGGAGACGACCTGCAGCGCATGCTCGTCTCGATGAAGCAGAACGTCCTCGAACGTGCCGACGCGCGTCCGAAGCGGCGTCGTGGCCGGTCCGGAGTGGTCATTGGGGTCGTCGCGATGCTCACCGTCGGCACCGCCACCGGGGCCGTCGCGTTGACGCTGTCGCAGCAGGAGACTCCGGTCGCGGCACCCACACAGACGCAGGAGCCCGAGCCGTCGCCCACCGCGACGATCCCGAGTTCCGCCCCCATCACGGGAACCCCGATCCCCACTGCAACTCCTACCCCGGGCCCGATTTCGTCCTCGGGAGAAACGGTGTCGATCCCCGGGTGGTGCTCCCAGCTCGTGCCAACGAGTTCCTATGAGCGATTTTTTGGGGCTGCATCCCTCTATGGCGAGGTGCGGACTGATACCGAGGCGAGGGAACCCACAGCAGCGGAGCGGACCGGTGGGATCACCGATCTCGGTGCCAGCCTTTTCTGCCAGTGGGACAACAAGGGAGTAAGCGAGGGATTGGTCATCAATATCCTGCGCGTTACGCCCGCCGAGGCCGTCGCGTTGGAGCAGCGCGCGGTCGTCCAGAGCGGCCAGTGCGCGGACCATATGGCCGGCCGCATGTGTCAGTACGAGTTCCGGGCTCCGGACGGTGTGCTGCACGCATACACGACGTTCGTGCGCGATGGTATCTCCGTGCAGATCTACCAGTACGACTTTCCGACAACCGGCCTGCTCGACGCGGTCGTAGAGCAGATCTGGGAAAACTGATCCCACAGCGGGTGGTGAGAACTGATGGTCATAAGGCCAGTCTCGTCAACGTCCATCGTTCGGTGCGCGATCGGTTACCGGGCGGTCGTCTGGATGGAGTTCGTCTCCTGGGCGACGTTGCACCTCCCCCCGATCAGCGTGCTGTCACCGAGCGGTCGGAGTGTCGAGTGCTGCGGTGATTGCCGTGCGAAGAGGGTCGTGCTGTGGGCCGAGTCGCGACGCAGCAGCAGTCCACGATGCCGGGGGTAGAGCCACGCCGGTCCCCCGATGAGCTCCGTCGGTTCCCACTCGTACCGAGGCCAGACATGGGCATGGAGGAACGCATCAGTGTTGCCGAGGATCTCGAGGTTGACGCGCCGGAAGTCGGGATCGGTACGACGGCATGCTGTCTCGACAGCCTCCCCGACAGCGTCCATGTCCGCGAGGAACCGCGTCCGGTCTGCCCGCGGCAGATCACTGAGTCGATCGATGCCGGGGCGGTCCACGAGTACGACTGAATAGCCCGGCAGGAACTACACATCCCCGATGACCGCGAAGCTCGCCGTCAGGCGCCGCAGCACGGTCGGGTTCTCTCCACGAAGCGCCGATCCGATACGGTCCCGCCGCCAGTTCTCCACGACGAACACCGTACCGACCACCAAGCCATAACGGCCCCACTGCAAGTGCTTCACGCGAGATCGAGGCAGCCAGAGGTGATAGGCGTCCGGTAGCCGATCGACTATCGGGACGCGCTGGAGCGAGTTCCGGCGCAAGATGTGCGTGTGCGTGTGTTGACGATTCAGACAGTGACGATGGGTGTCTCCGCGGAGCAGGAGGCGAACTGGCCTAAGCTCGCGGCCGCTGCGGTGCTGGCATTGGAAGAAGGGCCGCGAACCCGTGCCCGCGGTGTGGTTCAGGACCGATCAGGGTGCGAGTGGGTCGATTCCGGTTTCCGAACTCACTCCCGTGACCTTCACTGATGACGAGGACCCTGCCCAATTCATCGGGACAGTGACGGCCTTCGGTGCCCACGCCGCTCCGGCGACCTAAACGCCGTCCGACCGCCCATCGGTTGTCGGACGATTGTGCCGGATAGCATCTCGCCGTGGGATCGATCAGACCTTTGCCTCGTGCGCTCGCCTGGCTCGTCACTATCGCTGCCGCGCTGATGCTCGCCCTGGGGCTTCTGGACTTGGTCATCAACACTGGTCGAATCGGCTCATGGCTGCCGCTGATCGTGCTCATGCCTTGGTCTCTGTGCCTCGGCGTGTGGAGTCTCCGCAATCAGAGCAAGCGCTGATCGCTCGAACGAGTGCTAGTCCGTAAGTCGATCGGCTACCGGTCGTAAGTCACTTCAGGAGCGATTGCACCGCGTTCCATAGGTCCATCTGCTTCCCGCCGGCGAAGAGCGCTCCCGCCTTCTTGAATCGGTAGGTCGTAGCGCCCGGCATGCCCGCCCCGAGCAGACGCACTTGACCCACCAGGCGGCCGTCCTCTGCGCTGGACACATGCCAGTCCGACGGTGAGCCAACAGGAGGGCCCTGACACACGACGAGGTACCTGTGGCCGGCGTCCGTCTCAACCTCGAACTGTTGCACATGGTCCAGGTCCGCATCGCGGCCCTGCTGCTCGCCACGGACGGTCACCAGCCGGATGTTCGCCTGCATACCGGAAGGATCCCACCAATCCCCATGCGCGCCCGGTCAACGATGGCTCATCGGTCGAGTTCGTCAACGACGTACCGGCGTTCGATGCCGGCAGTAGCTCGACCCCACTCACTGGACTGCACTCGCTCCTGATGAGCGTCGAAGTCGTCGCGGCTCTCGAACCGTTCCTCGACGGACCACGTCAACGGACTCTCGGTCGGGGCGACCTCGAAGGCGACGCATCCTGGTTCGGCCCGGGTGAGCCGAGTGTGTTCCGGGAGATGCTCGCGAACTCGACGAGATTCCTCCTCAGTCGCACACAAGAGCTGGCCTGACAGTCTGATATCGCCCATTGCCCGAAACTAACGGGTCAAGCGACGTCCCGACAGCCGATCCTTCTGCGGACATGGCCGTCGGGCGACCCGACGAAGGATCAGCTGAAGATGCCCTGATGCGCGAGCCCCCAGAGCATCGCACCGCCTGCAATCACTCCCCCTACCGTGGCGAGCACATTCGAGAGCCGATTCGTTGGCTCTGTTGAGCCTTGAAGCTTCCGATAGAAGGCGTGTCCGATCGCTGCCATCAGGAACCCGGCTCCGATCGCGAAGACGACGACCACCTGAACGGGAACCATCATGAGGACTACTTCCGCCGTCGCCGGATCGACAGTGCAGCGCCCACGATCAGGATCACGACCACCGCAGCAATCCAGATCTGCGGGGGCAGACCATTCGATGCGCCCGGCGGGTTCACGACGGCCAGCAGTCCTGCGGGTTCCATGTTCCCCGCCTAGAGAATGTCCTATGTCTAGGTAGACGTTCGGCTACCGGACGCGTCTGGCAGCGATACCGTGCAGGGGTGTCGAGTTCTGGCGTCGTCAAGCCACGGTCGCGCGTGAGTGCTGCGCTTGTCATGGCTGCGCTGGTGGCCTGGCTTGCTCCAGCGTCAGTGATCGCTCTCCGCCTGGCATGGGCGGACCCTCCTTCTCGAGTGCCCGTGCATTGGACGGGATCAGGCCCTGACCAGTGGGCTTCGGCGGACGCTGCGTTCTGGTCGTGCATCGTGCCGGGCATCGTCGGAGTACTCGTCTGCAGTCTGCTGGTCGTCCCGTTGTCTTCGGACGCGTCGCGATGGGGCACTGCGATCACTTTCGGGGCGGTGAGTGCGGGAACGGGCATCATCGCGTTCTTCTGGGTCGCGATGATGCTCGCTGCCGAAGGAGCGGGGGCGCCGTTCCTGGTCATCCTGGCCCCGCTCGGACTGGGAGTGCTTGTGTTCGGCCTCTCCCTGTTCGTCCAGACGAGTGCCGCCCGGTAGGTGATCGGCTCCACAGACGGATGGTTCCTGCGTTGCGGCCCAGCGATACGGGAGCGGCCTTCCGGGTGATGCAGGGGCGCGTCGCGGCGTCAGCCCTGGACGGTCCAGGCAGCGGAGATGCTCCGGTCGACGACACGGCGCCACCCGTCCGGAGCGGCAGGGTCGTGGCTGGCCATCCCGGCCATCCACAGGACGGTCATCAGGTCATCGGGCGTGAAATCCGCGGCGAGAACGCCGGCGGTGTGTGCGTTGGCGACGAGTTCCGCTCCGAGCGCCATGGATCGTTCGCATGCGTTGATGAGGAGGACGGCGTCGGGGTAGCGCCGGAGCATCGCGTCGTTCATCGCCGGGTCGCTTCGCTGCAGGTCGATCATCTCAGCGATGAAGGTCTCCAACTGCGCGCGCGGAGTGTCCTGGGACAGTGTCCGTTCCCGCAGGGTGCGGAGCTTCGCGCCCGCGATGTCGGGCACGACGGCGTCGATGAGGTCTTCGCGCGATCCGATGCGGTTGTAGAGCGTCCCGATGCTCACCCCGGCCTCGCGCGCGATGTCCTCCAGTGGCGCAGAGAGCCCTCGCTTTGAGAAGACGGCGATCGCGGCAGCGCGGAGCTTCTCGACGTTCGCCTGCGCGTCTCGGCGCAGGCGGGGTGCGGTGCTCACAGCGACTCCGGAGGAAATTGAGGTCAGCCTCAACATAGGCTGCAGAGGTTTGAGGACGACCTCAACTTACCGCACCAGCTCGCACGGCCCGGCGGTGGGCCACGGAAGGACGCATCATGCCCCTCATCACCATCATCGGCGCAGGCCCTGGTCTGGGTCTCGAGATCGCGCGGGCCTTCGGGCAGAAGGGCTTCGACGTCGCGCTCGTGGCCCGCAGCCAGGCGAACGTGGACTCCCTGGCGGGTGAGCTCGTCGCGGAGGGCATCCAGGCTCGTGGTTTCACCGCCGACGTCAGCGAGCCCGACACGATCCGGAGTGCCCTCCGATCGATCCGGGAAGCGCTCGGGCCGATCGACGTCCTCGAGTTCTCCCCGGCTGACCGGACCCTGGAGTCGGTCGACGCGGTGGACGTGACGATGGAGAACCTGCAGCCACAGCTCGACTTCTACCTCGGCGGCGCCATCGCGGCCGTCGGAGAGGTCCTGCCGGCCATGATCACGGCGGGCGCCGGCACGGTCCTCGTGACCACCGGTGGCGGTGCGCTCGCCCAGACGCCGGTCCGCGGGAACGTCAACATCGCCGCGGCGGGACTCCGGAACTGGACGCTCAACCTCAACGCCGCCCTCGCGGACAAGGGTGTCTACGTCGGGTTCGTCGCCATCACCGCGCTGATCGGCGGTGGGCGACCGGACGCTGAACCGGCGGTCATCGCGCAGTCCTACGTGAAGCTCCACGACGAGCGGCGGGACGCCGAGCTGCACTACGTCGCGTACGACGGCTGACGCGCCTCCCGCCCGGGCTGCTGGCCTGGGCGGGATCCGCCGGACTGCCGGGACCCGGATCCGCGCGGTTCAGCCGGCGCCAGCCGCTGCAGCCGCCGCGGCGAAGGTCCGGAGTGTCGCCACCTGCTCGGCCGTGCTCGGGGGCGCGTCGGCCATCTGCCACGTCGACACGAGCGCGATCATGCCGCCGATCGTGAAGGTCCGGGCGTCCCCGGTCAGAGCGATCTCCGGTCGATGGTGATCGGGATCGTGATCCGACTCCGACAGCCAGGTCGTCATCGCGGCTGCGAGCACCTCGGCGACGCGCTCGCCACGTGGAACGGCGCGGAGCTTGTCGAAGAAGCCGCGATCCGCACGTCCTGCGGCGAGCAGCGGTTCGATCCCGCGCTCCCGCACGGCTTCGGTGAGGGCCTGTGGGAGGTTCGCCGCGGCCTCGTCGAGGGGGAGCCAGTCCTCGAGAAGCCGACTGATCCAGAGGTCCGTCGCCAGGTCGCCGACGTTGCTGTAGTGGTTGTGGAGCGCTTGTCTGCTCAACCCAGCGCGCTGTGCCACGGCGCTCATCGAGATCGTCTCGCCCTTCGGTGTCTCGGACACCAGGGCGGCCAACGCCCGGATCAGGGCAGCGCGGGTGCGGGTGACGCGCGGGTCCACCCGTTGGCTCGCGAGCGGCACCGTGCCTGTTCCGTCCCTCATGACTCCATCTTGTCAGAGCCCGGACGCTGATGTACGTTCGTCATCTACTGGACAACTGTAAAGGACATCATGACGCACGTAACCGAGCCTGCCACTGGCCGCGGAGACGGCCCGCAGCACCCCGAGTTCGAAGCGGCGGCCGCGGGCGGTGCGCTGGACTCCGAAGGGCCGGGATCAGCACATCGCTACCGGAACCTGGTCCTCGGTGCGATCGCGATCCTGCTCCTGGCGATGGCGATGTTGACGAGCTACTCGAGCGCGTTCGGCAACCCGACGCCGAACAACGTCCATCTCGCGGTCACCGGCGACGCTGGCGCGATCGTCGCGCTCGAGCAGCAGGGGTCGCTGGATCTCACCGTCGTGGCCTCTGAGCAGCAGGCACGATCCGCCGTGCTCGACCGCGACGTCGACGGCGCCGTCATCCTGCCGGCGCCGGGCAAGGGCGCCGGCGTCACCACCTACATCGCCAGCGGCGGTGGCCGCGGCCTGGGCCAGGCGGTCTCCGGCATCGGCGACTCGATCGCGGCGAAGCTGCAGACCACCAACACGGCCACCGACCTCGCACCCCTGCCGAAGCAGGACCCGGTCGGGTCGATCGAGTTCTACGCGATCCTCTTCGCCGGCCTTGGGGCTGCCCTCGGTGCGACGGTGTTCGGACGCATCCTCGGCACGGTCGACACGGCCGCGAAGTTCGTCGAGCGCAGCATCGTCCTCGTGCTCTACGCCGGTCTCCTCGCCGGACTGATCACCCTGTGGATCGACTCCGCACTCGGGGCGGTGACCGTCGGTCCCTGGGCCGTGTTCGGGATCCTCTGGCTGACCGGAGTCGCCATCGGGGGAGCGGTCACGGGCGTCGCCGCACTGGGCGGAACCATCGCGGCTCTGGTGATGACGCTCGCCCTGGTGATCCTCGGGAACACGTCATCCGGTGGCCCGCTCGGGATCCACGTCCTCAACGACTTCTTCCAGACGCTCTACTACGTCTTCCCGCAGGGCGACGCGCTCGACCTGCTGCGGTCCGTCCAGTACTTCGACGGCGCTGCGGTCGCCGCCCCGATCATCCGGCTGAGCATCTGGGCAGTGGCAGGGATCCTGCTCACCCTGACGGCGATGCTCCTCCGGAACCGACGCGAAGCCGCTGCTCGACCGAAGGGCGGACTCCGTCACGAGCAAGGTCCCCGCTCGGTAGCCGGCCCATCGGGCTCCCACCTCGAGTCCGCCGCAGGCACGCCGAACGCGGCCCTGCTGCCGTTGACCCCGACGCCCTGAACACCACAGGCCTGCTCGACGCCCGCAAACGGTCGAACCACTCCCGGTGCGACCGGCGGGAACCATCACGACAACCACTTCTGCACACAACCAGCCCTCATTGCTGAGGACGATCGGAGGACCGTACCATGCAAGGCAAGATCGATGTCCACCAGCACCTGCTCCCGCCCCGCTACTTCGACGCACTGGCAGCGGCAGGATCGAAAGCGATGGGGGCCGGCGCCCCGGGGGATGCGCCGGCTGCGACCGGAGGGTCCGCGCAGTGGGACCCGTGGGGTGGGAGCGGCGGGACCGCACCGCGACGAGGGCCCCGGGCCATCGGCGGCTGGTTGATGCCGGAGTGGAGCCCCGAAGCGGCGATCGCGATGATGGACGAAGTGGGGATCGAGACCGGGATGCTCTCGATCAGCGCACCGGGCGTGCACTTCGGTGACGACGCCGCGGCGCGCCAACTCGCCCGCGAACTGAACGACTACCAGGCCGAGCTGGTCCAGGAGCGGCCCGACAGGTTCGGGCACTTCGCGGTGCTGCCGCTGCCGGACTTCGACGGCGCGGTCGCCGAAGCCGTGCGAGCACTCGATGAGCTCCACGCCGACGGTGTGCTCCTGCTGTCGAACGCGCACGGACGGTACCTGGGCGACCCCGCGTACGAGCCGCTGTGGGCAGAACTCGCCGCCCGCTCAGCCGTGGTCTTCGTGCACCCCACCGCACCACCGATCACGCAGTTGCCGGGGATGCCCACCGCACTGCTGGACTTCCCGTTCGACACCACCCGCACCGCCGTGGACCTCGTCGCGCACGGCGTGTTCGACCGCTACCCGGAACTGCGCGTGATCCTGTCCCACGCCGGTGGTTTCCTGCCCTACGCCGCAAGCCGGTTCAGCGCTGCCGCGATGTTCAACCCGGGCACCACGCCGGAGCGCATCCAAGCGGGCCTGCGCAAGTTCTACTTCGACACCGCCCTGTCCGCATCTCCCACGTCGCTGCCGTCACTGCTGGCGTTCGCGGAGCCCGGCCACGTCCTCTACGGCAGCGATTTCCCCTACGCAAACCCCGACTGGACCGCTCGCTTCGACCATGACCTCGACGCCTACGACGGCCCTGGCGCAGAACGACTGGGTGACGTGCACCGGACAGCCGCCGAACAGCTCTTCCCCCGCTTGGCGAGCGAGAGCGTTCCGAGGCGTCAATGACCATGGGGGACTGTCGGGAGGATGAGTGCGTCGTGGTCGGCACACGACCTCGCGCGCCTCATCGGAGCATCCTTCTCCGACGACATCGCGGTGCCGCAGGCGCTACCGCTCATCGTTGCCACCGGTGGGCCGCGGCGTCCGATGAGCCGTGGTCGGCCTGACAGGGCATTCGCACGCACCGCCCTGCGCAGGCTCTGCGACGAGATCACCCCTGGCTTTCTGGGGCCTTGTCCTCTGGGGTGGCGTCGTGCAGAACCTGCTGCATCGCCGGAGGTGAGTCGCGCCCGATGATGGAACCGGACGAGGATGTCCCCATGAAGAACGTTGTCGTCGTCGGGGCATCGATCGCGTACCACGTGGCAAAGGCCGGCGCCCGGGTCTCCGTGATCGAACGGGACAGGCCCGCGTCGGGCGCGAGTGGAGCCTCCTTCGCCTGGATCGGCAAGGGGCCGACGCCGCCGAGGCCAGCTCAGGCGCTATTCTCGCGTGCGCTCAAGCTCATGGCGAAGGAGCTGCAGGTCCCCGTCATCGCGCTGTCGCAGCTGAACCGTGGGCCCGAGCAGCGTGCGGACAAGAAGCCGATGATCTCCGACCTGCGTGAGTCGGGGTCCATCGAGCAGGACGCCGACATGGTCATCCTGCTGCACCGTGAGTCGGCGTACGAGAAGGACAACCCGCGGCAGGGTGAGGCGGACCTCATCGTGGCGAAGCACCGCAACGGGCCGACCGACACCATCACGGTGGCGTTCCACGGGATGTTCTCGAGGTTCGTGGACATGCCGCAGTAGGTGCTCCTGTCTGTGAACGGACATGCAAAGTGTCGCCGGCTCACGAAACGTGTCGCCGGCAGCTCGGAGCGACAGATTGCCTGTCCATTGCGTCACGCCAGTCCACCTTCGTCGGATAGAAACGATCACTGTCGCATTCCGTGGGATGTTCTCGTGAGCCGTGATGTCGGTCGTCCACAGTTCTGTCGTCGCGCACACAACTTGTCTCCTTCGCGCACAACCTGTCGCCGTTCAGCGCGGGCGGGGTCACCCTGGTTATCCGCGCGAGCCCTAGGCCTGTCAAACGCGCGCGAAGCGTCCGTATGACGCACCTCACTTCGAGGGACCGCGGACCACCTATGTGAGACGGAGTCTTCCGGCAGCCAGCGCGAGGACGGGGATCTCAGCGATGCAGCGACTTCGGTCGCGGGAACTGACTCCGCGTTCGGTGCGAGCAGCTGAATCCGGCAGCCGATCCTTGGGTTCAGCTGGTCGTTGCAACACCACCGTGAATCGGAGTGCTGCAGATGGGATCGAGGCTGGAACACCGTGCCCGAGAGGCACGGTTCTGGGAGCTCTTGAGACAGGGCCTTGGACGGACGGCGGCCTGTGATGCTGTCGGTGTGGACCGACGTCAGGGATACCGATGGGTCAAAGCAGCCGGCGGACGGAACCCGTTCGCCCACACGCCCCGCTCCGACAGGTACCTCAGCCAGGAAGAGCGGCTCCAGATCGCGGACCTGCGCCTCGGCGGTGAGGGCGTGCGCGCCATCGCGAAAGCACTCGGTCGGGCACCGTCGACCATCAGCCGCGAACTCACCAGAAACGCCGCAGCTGGCGGGAGCTACCGCCCCTACGCCGCTGAGAAGCAATGCCGTGTCCGAGCACGGCGCCCGAAACCGCGGAAGCTGGACCTACTCGAGCTCGCTCTGCAGGTCGAGGTGCGGTTGGTGCGGAACTGGTCCCCGGAACAGATCCGTGATGACCTGGCCCGGTCCTTCCCGAACCGGCCGGAGATGCACGTGTCGCACGAGACGATCTACCAGTCCCTGTTCGTCCAGGGCCGCGGTCACCTGCGCGCTGACCTGCACACACACCTCCGCACCGGCCGTGCGATTCGCCGGCATCGAGGCGAACCCAGGCGGGCGTCGTGGTCGAAGATCCGCGACATGATCCTGATCAGCGAACGCCCCGCCGAGGCTGACGATCGGGCCGTTCCCGGGCACTGGGAAGGCGACTTGATCGTGGGGATCAACGCCAGGAGCGCGATCGGCACCCTCGTCGAGCGCACCACCCGGTACGTGATGCTGCTGCACCTGCCTGATGGGCACAGCGCCGACGCGGTCCGCGACGCGATGATCCCGACCATCCGGACCCTGCCCGAGCATCTGCGTCGGTCGTTGACGTGGGATCAGGGCACCGAGCTTGCCCGACACAAGGACATCACCCTCGCCACCGACCTCGCGATCTACTTCTGCGACCCCCACAAGCCCTGGCAGCGCGGCTCGAACGAGAACACCAACGGCCTACTGCGGCAGTACTTCCCGAAGTCCACCGACCTCAGCATCCACAGCCCGGAACGGCTCCTCGAAGTCGCTGCCGAACTCAACGGACGACCTCGCAAAACACTCGACTACCGCACCCCGGCAGAAGCCTTCGAGCAGCTACTGTCAGACCCGAAACAATCACCCGTTGCAACGACCCCTTGAAACCGCCATCGGCTATTGAGACACCTTGGAATGGCCGGTCCCGATGGGATTGAAGGTTCATGAGGCGTCGCGTCGGAGACTGTGGGCATGCATCGAGCACGGTGGTCACGGGAGCGGTGGTTCGACCTGGTCTTCCTGGTCGGGTTCGTGTTCAAGGCCGTCGACGGGCTGGTGGAGTTCGTCGTCGGGATCCCCCTGTTGCTGCTCCGTCCGGTGCAGCTCGGCGCCATCGCTCGAGCGGTCACGGCTGGAGAGCTCGGCGAGGACCCGGATGATCTGGTCGCGCACCTGATCTGCCACGGGGTGGTGACACTAACCGGCGAGGCCACCGTCGTCGCGGCTGTGTACCTCATCGTTCACGGGCTGGTGAAGCTCGGGATCGTCGCTGCGATCTTCCGCGGCTCGTGGCTACTGTACCCGTGGGCGATCGCAGTGCTCGGGGGCTTCGTCGTCTGGCAGGGGTACGAGTTCGTCCGGCACTGTCGGGCTGGTGCTCCTGACGGTGTTCGACCTGGTCATCGTCGCGCTCATTGTTCGCGAATGGCGGCACCATCGCAGCCTCGGCGACGTCATCCGAAGCCTCATCGGGTGTCGCCACCACACCGGCACCAGGTGGCAGGAACCCCGTCCGCGTCGTCTGCCACACTGAGCGGGTGACGACGACCTCGCCGCCGCCCCGCGGGCTCCCACCCCTCTACCTCGCCGGGTTCACCACCGCCTTCGGCGCTCATGGCGTCGGTAGTGTCCTCGGCGCCGAGACTGACGACATCGGTCTGTCTCTCCTGGGTCTCGGCATCGTCCTGGCGCTGTACGACGTCGCGGAAGTGGTCCTCAAGCCGCTGTTCGGAGCGCTCAGCGACCGGATCGGTGCGAAACCGGTGATCGTCGGCGGCCTCATCGGCTTCGTCGTCGCGTCCCTGCTGGCGCTGCTGCAGCCGACCGTCCTCGTCCTCGCCATCGCCCGCCTCGGGCAGGGTGTGGCGGCGTCTGCATTCAGTCCGGCCTCGTCGGCAGCGGTCGCCCGCATCGCGGGGAAGCAACGACTCGGTCGGTACTTCGGTCGGTACGGCGCGTGGAAGAGTCTCGGCTACGTCGCCGGGCCGCTGATCGGCATCGTCCTCGTCCAGACGCTCGACATCCGCGCCCTGTACATCGCCCTTGCGCTGCTCGCCGGTACAGCTGCCGCGTGGGTCGCGGTCGCGATGCCGGCGCTGCCCGTCCAGCCACGGCCGCGGTACACGGTCGTCGACCTCGTCCGCCAGACCGCCGACCGCTCGTTCCTGGTCCCGACGATGCTCCTTGCGACCACCACCGCCGTGCTCGGCGTCGCGATTGGGTTCCTGCCGCTGCTGGCGAACCGCCTCGACCTGCCCGCCGTCGTCGGCGCCGTCGCGATCGCGGTCCTCGCACTGGTGTCGACGCTCGTGCAACCGCTGACCGGCCGGCTCCGCGACGCCGGCCGGATCAGCACCCGCACGGGCAGCACCGTCGGCCTCGCGGTGGCCGCGGCCGCGCTCGTCCTGCTCGCGGCCGCCCCGGACGTGGTGACGCTGTTCGTCGCGGCGCTCGCGTTCGGCGTAATGATCGGGCTGGTCACGCCCCTCGCGTTCGCGCACCTCGCGGCAGCGACGCCGGAGGAGCGGATGGGCCGCACGATGGGCAACGCGGAGCTCGGTCGCGAAGCCGGGGACGCCGGGGGCCCGCTGCTGGTTGGCGCGGTTGCTGCTGCGTGGACCCTGCCGGCCGCCCTCGGACTCCTCGCGGCGGCGACCGCCGCGGCGAGTGCCGTCAGCTGGATCTCGCTGCGACGAACACGGCGCACGACCGCGCAATGACCCCGGTCGCCCTACTATCCGGTCACGAGCAAGCGCTACTATTTGCGTGTGCACGTAGATAAGCAGGCATGCGGCCTTAGTCCGGAGTCGGAGTACGTCGAGCTCGCGGTGGAGGTGTTCGCGATGCTCGCAGACGCCACGCGGGTGAAGATCATCCTCGCGTTGCGGAGCGCGGAGGAGATGTCGGTGAACCACCTCGCCGACGTCGTGGACAAGAGCCCGGCAGCAGTGTCGCAGCACCTGGCGAAGCTGCGGCTGGCTCGGATGGTGTCGACGAGGCGGGAGGGTACGACGGTGTTCTACCGGCTGACGGACGAGCACGCCTCAGAGCTGGTCATCGACGCTGTGAAGCAGGCTGAGCACGTCGTCGGTGCTGCACCGCATCACCGCGGGGAGCGGGAAAGCGCATGACCGGCCATGACCACGCGGCGGCCCACGCGGAACACGATCATCCGCACGGCCACGACCACGACCACGGTGAGCATGGGCACTCGCATCCGCACGGCGGTGTGAAGGGGTTCCTGTACGACCTGTTCGTGCCCCACACGCATGATTCCGCGGACTCGATCGATGACGCGATGGAGGCCAGCACCGCCGGTGTCCGCGCGCTGAAGATCAGCCTGTTCGTCCTGCTCGGCACGACGATCCTGCAGGCGGTGCTGGTCGGGCTCACCGGGTCGATCGCGTTGCTGGCGGACACGATCCACAACTTCGCGGACGCGTTGACCGCGGTGCCGTTGTGGGTCGCGTTCGTCCTCGGGCGACGGGTCGCGAACCGTCGCTACACGTACGGCTACGGCCGCGCGGAGGACCTGGCGGGCATGTTCATCGTGTTCGTGGTCGCCCTCTCCGCCGTCGTGGCTGGCTGGCAGGCCATCGACCGGTTCATCAACCCGCGGCCGATCGAGAATCCCTGGCTGCTGGTCGCGGCAGGGCTTGTCGGGTTCGCTGGCAACGAGATCGTCGCCATCTACCGCATCCGCGTCGGCCAGAAGATCGGCTCCGCCGCGCTCGTTGCCGACGGGGTGCACGCTCGCCTCGACGGATTTACGTCACTTTCCGTCGTCCTCGGGGCCGTGGGGGTGATGCTCGGCTTCCCGCTCGCGGACCCGATCATCGGTCTGCTCATCAGCATCTCGATCATGCTGCTGCTTTGGGGCACCGTGAAGTCGATCGGCGCGCGGCTCATGGACGCGATCGACCCGGCGCTCCTCGAGCGTGCTGAGCACGCGCTCGAGCACACGGACGGCGTTCACGCCGTGCGGGACGTGCGGGTCCGCTGGGTCGGGCACCGCCTGACCGGCTCCGCCACGATCGTCGTGGAGGCCAGCGACCTTCACGAAGCTGCGCACGTCGCCGCCCATGCGTCCGAGCACGTGCACGAGGCGATCGGCAACGTCGACACGTTCACCGTCACTCCCGCGCCGCCGTCACGTCGATGAACATTCCGGTCGACGACGTCCACCGGATGCGGCTGCTCCGCGTCGGTCGGGGCTTGGAGTGGTGCACGCTCGCGTGGAACGTGATCGGTTTCGTCGTCCTTGCTGTCCTCGCGGTACGTGCAGCGTCGGTTGCGTTGGCCGGCTTCGGGTTGGACTCGGTCATCGAGATCGGCGCGAGCGTCGTTGTCCTCTGGGAGCTGGCGGGGACCGGCGCCGCCCGGCAGGAGCGAGCGCTACGGCTGATCGGCGTGGCATTCATCGCCCTCGCCGTCTACCTGACCGTGCAGTCGGTGACGGCGCTGGTCACCGGGCACCATGCCCGTCCGTCCGCGGGCGGGATCGCGTGGTCGGCGATCACGGCGGCGGTCATGTTCAGCCTCGCCGCCGCGAAGGGCCGGGTGGGCCGCGCGCTGCGGAATCCGGTCTTGCAGACTGAGGGGCGGGTGACGTTCATCGATGGTGTCCTCGCCGTGGCCGTCCTCATTGGTGTGCTTCTGGACGCGACACTGGGCTGGTGGTGGGCCGACCCCCTTGCCGGCCTCGTCATCGTGTTCTACGCGGCCCGCGAGGCCATCACGATCTTCCGACCACCGTCCGCAGCCTGAGAGAGCCGGATCAGTCAGAGCCCGAGTAGGCGACACGCGCCGATGCGACGCTCGGCGTCATCCAGGCTGTCGCAGGTGAACTTCAGGCCGGAGCGGAGCATGCACACCCGGCACGCCTCCGGCAGCGTTTCGATGTCAGCGACCGGTTCGGTGGTGTCGGCGGACCAGAGGCGGTAGTCCGGGTCGAGGGCTTCGGCCTCGAACCAGTCCAGCAGGAATCGCTCGCCGCGCTGCATCGGTGGGCTGCGCGGTCAGCAGCAGTCGCAGGCGTCGACCTGTCGCTCACCCGTGAGGGCGGAGACGGGTTGCTTGCAGGCGTCGCCCCGCCACGCTTCGAGGCCTTCGCGGACGGCGAAGACGACCACAACTAGGCCGGCGATGGGATCGGCCCAGGTCCACCCGAAGAGGGTGTTCAGCAGCAGGCCGAGAAGGACGGCGGCGGAGAGATAGCTGCACACCAGGGTTTGCTTCGAGTCCGCGATCGCTGATGCGGAGCCGAGTTCCTTGCCGGTGCGGCGTTCCAGGAGGCTGAGGAATGGCATGATCGCCAGGCTGACCGCGGCGAGGACGATACCGACGGTGCTGTGTTCCGGTTCGCGGATGCCGGTGAGTGCCAGGATCGCGTCGACGCTCACGTAGAGGGCGAGACCGAAGAACGAGACCGCGATGACCTTCAACGCGGTGCGTTCGCGCGCTTCTGGGTCGTGGCCGGCGAACTGCCATGCAACAGCCGCGGCGGAGAGGACCTCGACGATGGAGTCCAGGCCGAATCCGACCAGCGCCGTGGACGACGCGATGGTGCCGGCGCTGATCGCGACGATTGCCTCGATGAGGTTGTAGGTGATGGTTGCCGCGACGATCCACCGGACCCGGCGCTGCAGGAGCAGCCGCCGCGCAGCGGAGAGTGGCGTGCTGAGCTGGATGGTGGCGCTCATGCGCCGACTCCGCAGCACAGCGGTACGTCGCAGTCCGTGTCGGTGCAGCCGACGCCGTCGTCGACGGCGAGGACGACGTCGACGAGCGCTTCGAGGGCACGCGTGAGGTGCGGGTCGGCGATTTCGTACCGGGTGCTTCGTCCCTCCGGTGCGGCGACGACGATGCCACACCCGCGCAGGCACGCGAGGTGGTTCGACACGTTCGTCCGCGTCAGTTCGAGCTCTTCCGCCAATCGCGCCGGGTAGCCGGGGCCGTCGAGTAGCCGGAGCAGGATCCGCGACCGAGTCGGGTCGGCAAGGGCCCGCCCCAGTCGATTCATGACGTCGAGCCTCGGCGCTATGGTCAGCATTCGATGACTATACAGTGCACGGTGACATGAGGTGAACAGCAAGCGATCGGCTATCGGGCACGTTGCGGGGCAAGAAGGCGATCCGATCGGACCGCGATAGTAGGGTGCCGGTTGTGTCGACCCGGCAGTGTGGGTGTCGAAGGAGGCGGCATGATCGCGGAGCTGAACAGACTGGTCGAGCTGGTGGAAGGTCGCCTGAACGACGACCTCGATGTTGGGTCGTTGGCTCGGAGCCTGGGCACGACGGAGTACCACCTCCGACGGATGTTCTCGTCACTCGCTGGGATGCCGCTCTCGGAGTACATCCGGCGACGTCGAATGTCAGTCGCGGCAGCGGATGTTCTCGGACACGAAGACTTGTTGAGCATCGCGGTGCGGTTCGGCTATGGCTCAGCCGAGGCGTTCGGTCGAGCGTTCCGATCCGTGCACGGTGTCAGCGTCGGCAGCGTCAAGCGAAATGGCGGCCCCCTTCGAACGCAACCGCAACTCAGGTTCCGCCTGACCGTAGAAGGGAACATCACCATGGACACCCGCATCATCGATCGACCGGCGTTTCACCTCGTCGGCCACGCGACCCGCGTGCCCCTCATCCACGAGGGCATCAACCCGCACATCCAAACCCACATCGCCTCGCTGCCGGCAGCAGAACACGCACGCCTCAAAGCCATGAGCGACACCGAGCCGGGCGGCCTGCTGCAGGTCAGCGTCGACGTGGACCCGGATTACACCGAGGGCAGCGAGCTGACCTACCTGCACGGTGTGGCCGTGACGGCGACGACTGTGGTGGGCGATGATCTCGACACGATCGAGGTTCCGGCTGGTACGTGGGCGGTGTTCCACACCGAGGGCGAGTACCCGGCTGCGCTGCAGGAGGCATGGGCTGCGACCGCGACTGACTGGTTCCCGTCAAACCCCTGGCGGCTCCGGCCCGGACCGTCCATCGTCGCGGTACTCGACCGCGCCGACGACTTCAGCACCGCCACCTGCGAGCTCTGGCTGCCCGTCGAGCGCGCCTGACCAAATGGGTCTGTCGGCGGTGACCTGCCGACAGACCCACGCCCGCTCAGGGATCGTCTAGCGGACGCGGGCGCGCGTTCGGTCAGCGCGGGGACTGCGCCCTATCTGGCATCAGTTCGCAGCGACCTGCCCGCGGATCAACCTCGAGAGGGACGCGTCGGCCAGGCGAGATGGGCAGGATCGTTTAAGTGTCTGACAACCCGTTCGGCGAAATCCCCGCCTTGCCCGTTGCCCTCGTAGTCGGCGCCATCGCCTTGCTCATCCAATTGCTGCTCCTGCTCCGCGGCGGACGATTCACCTGGCCTCGCGCAATCGTCGCGGGCGCACTCGCTGTCTACGCTGCCGGGATCTTCGCGAACACCGTGCTCCCGATCTCCCTCAACCGGCCCCCGCAGCTGCAGCCGTGGACACCGAAGTTGGCCCTGATCCCGTTCTCCGACTACGAGGTCATGGACGCGATCACCAACGTGATCGTGTTCGCCCCGCTGGGCATCTTGATCCCCCTGCTGATCCGCCGACCGTCATGGGCGAAGGTGGTCCTGACCGCCGCAGCGATCAGTCTCGCGATCGAACTCCTGCAGATCGTCACGGACGGACTCTTCGGCGGCGGCCATGTCGCGGACGTCAACGACTTCCTCTGGAACACCGTCGGCGGGGCCGTCGGCTACGCGATCTTTCTCGTGGTGTCGCGCACTCCAGGCTTGTCGCGTCTCGTTGAGCTGTTCCGCTGGCACCCCGCCACGAGGAGCACGCGCATCGCCTGAGGCCAGCACAAGTAGATCGGCAGCACCCGCGGAGCAGGAGACTCTCTGCGGGCGATCCCACGTCTCGGTGGGCCATCGGTCAGGAGAAGATTGATGCGCGGGCCCAGGGCGGCCTCCGTCGTGGGATATACGAGCTGGTCAAGAAGCGGCACAAGGTCAGCGCAATCGTCCACTTCGAGCCGTCGCGTTCGCATGCCGGGAGACCAGTCCCGCATGAGGGCTGTCCGTCGAGTCGGTCGAAACCCGCCAAACGCACTGTTCTGGGATGTGGTGCTGTCTTCAACGTCCGCGCGCTTCGGGCCGGGTCGCGAAAGAACACCTTTGGTCTTGGCAGGCGGGTACTCGATACTGCCCGGAGTGCCTCACGGAGCGGCCGGGTGTCTTCTACCTCAGATGGCGAACACCCTGGGCGTTCTGCTGCATGAAACACCGCCGCGTCCTGCTCGACGGCTGCTCCGAGTGTCACGCGCCGGTCGTCGAAATGCGACACCGCGAGGCAACCCTCTTCAATCCATCCACATGCCGTGCGAGGCTCGAAGCGAATGTCCGCACAAGCTTCTGTCGGGCGGACCTGCGCCAGGATTATGACGACTACCGGTTGCCGGAATCATCGCCAGTACTAGAGGTTCATCGCCTCCTCGTCGACAGTGAAGCCGATGGAAGCACACGCGGCCTGCTAAGCCTGCTCCAGGCAGCCGCAACCGGGTTGCGGGCCGCGAAAGCGTACGACGAAATCGCCGAACTCAGCGGGATTCCGGCCGAGGACCTCCTAGGGCTGTTCGACGATGAACAACGCATAGGGGTCAGCGCTCCGGGCAGTTCCTTCGCGATGGCAGCACTCGTCGGCGCGGCGTACACACTCACCCGTCTCGAGGGTCGTGAGACTCGGAGAATCATCCGCCAAGCGACATTCGCAAGGGCACCAGCATTCGTCCCCCGCGATGCTGGTCTCGCGCCTGGAAGCCCGACAGAGCTCCTCTCTCGCTGGCCAAAAGCACCGTCACGATTCCAGGCGCATATTCTCGCCGCCCACGATCAAGATTTCACAGTTGGCCAAAGAGTGCTCTGGGATACGTCGCCAGGATTCGCGGATACGGGACCAAGCTACGATCCGGACCAGCGCTTCTCTCATGTTCCACAAGCCCTGTGGCCGGAATGGTGCAGTCGTCTCGATGTGGGAGGTGCCGTCGACACCGACACGCTCTCCCAAGCCCTCGCCACGGCTGTGCGGCTCAACGGATCACGCGGAGAGTGGAGCGATACAGGCAGCGCTGCAATCGCGCGAGTTCTTCGGCCCAACCTGCTGGGCAGCCCTGAAGAGACAGATCGCATTCTGACAGGCATTGGAGCACTCGCTCGGTCCGTCGACGATGCGCGAGACGCTGTCGACTACGCCTCGCGAACCGATCTCCCTGTAGACGACCTTTTGCAACCGAATCATTGGGCGCAGATCGCCGAGAGCATCGATATGGACCCTGGCTCGGGTCGCAAACGCCGAAACGCGCGACGGTATCTCTGGCAGCGGCTGACCGCCACTCTCGCGAGCGAGCTCGATGGCGATCTCGCAATCGGCAGGACTCGCGCTGACAGGGCCGAGTACACGGACTTCCGAACCCGCATGACTTTAGAATTTCAACGTGCCCTTGACGCATACGCCACCGCCTTCTTGCGACATCACGGCTGTGCCGAGCCGGTCGTCTGGCTGCCGCATGTGCCCGCCGATATCGAGTGGCCTGGTCCAGACATCCTTGACCTTGACCTGCAACGCTTGTATGACATGCTTGCGAACAAAATCGTCGTACAGCATCGTCTTGCTGTTGAGTTGCACGTGTCGCCGCGGAGGGTGCTGCGTGCCATCGACGCCGCCCCACCATCTGCCGGGACTCCCAGTACTTCGTTGGATTGGGTTGCGATCATTCCTCCGCGCGATGCACTCACTGCGTGGACGGAAAACACCTCGCGAGATCTGCGTTAGCGCTCATGAATGAATCATGCGGTGCGCTCCAGCGAACGCTCATCCGCCCAAAACGGGAAGACAGGCGGCTGTCACTCGTAGTCCCGCCCCGCGGGGAACCGGAGGCATACATCCCGCGATAGCGTGCCCTACACGCCATCCGGTCCTCGCCCCTGATGAACAGCATCCGCGGTGGCTGAGTCCGGCCCTAGTCGAACGCTCTGTCAGGCGCGGTGTCTGGTCTAGTGCGGTGCGCCGATCAGGTACAAGTTGGACCATGCCTTCTGATCTTCCGGGGAGCCGCTGTCGGTCGCGGCGATAACACCGTCCCGGCAGGGTCTATGACGCCGACGATCTCGGAGACGTCGGGGGCGTGTTCGGCGCCCGGTATGTCGGTGAATCGCCATAGCCCGTCGTTTTCGCGGGTGCGGGTCCACCGTCCTTCGACGACACTGATGTCGTCATCGGTGTCGACCGAGTCCACTTCGTCGGCGATGTACCGTGCAGACAAATCCGAGTTCTCGGGGTCGGCTTGGCCGTCCGGCAGCCATGGTTGGGTCGCCAGGATGGGGCGGGCGGTCCGGCGAGCACTTCGACGGTGCCTTCCCGGTCGTCGCGGTAGCTCGCTACCGGCCAAGTCGTCGTCATCTTCCACACCGACGCGACGACCGGCGCTGCCGCAGTGATCGCGGCCGCGACTTGGTCGGTAACGACGAGCAATTGGCCGCCGTAGTGCACCTGCTTCGCCTCGACGCCCTTCGGCAACATGCAACGCGCGCGGCTGCCGCGAGGATGGTGCCGACGACTACGGCGCACCACCGATCTCGGCCTCGACGTCCGTGGTCACGTCGATGTTCGCGGTGACGGATTGTTCGACGGAGACGACCGGGAGTTCGGTAAGCACTGACCACCGTGCGTCGTTCTCGATTTCCGCGTAGACGGGCACCCCGCTGCGAGAGCCGATCGTGACGACGAGGGTGAACTCGATGTCCTCGGTGTCGGCGGTGATCCGACCGCCCTCGCGGCTGACGTGACTGATGTCGATGCGGGGCTCGTTCAACGAAGTGCCCTTCAGCGTGTCGGAGGCGCACCAGAGCGATTCCCATTTGCCCTGCTCGCGCCGGGTTTTCTCATCCGCCGTTTCAGTCTTCAGTGGGCGGGGAGATGGGTGCACGCTGGGACGCCATCCTGCGGCGAGGAGCTGCTGGATCTCATCGGCGTCGTGTTGCAGATTTCTTGTCTTGGTGACCTGTTTGCCAGTGGTGGGGTCCTTGCGGCGGAAATCGAACCGTTCCGAGTGCGGCCGGAACGTCGCTTCCAGACCGGCGTTGGTGTATTCCCCGGCCTCTGCACTGTCGGTCGCGGTCGCGAACGCGAGCGTCCACTTCACGTCGTACTTGCCGGAGCCGAGGTTCGCAGGCACCGGAATCAGGAATCCGAGGACTTCGTCTCGTGCGATCAGCCCCTGGTAGATCACCATCGCCTCGCCCGGCCCGCACTGCAAGATCTCTGCGGCGTCGCTGGTGAGTCGGCCGTGTCCGGCGCGGTGGATGTCCTCGTCACCGATCGGGTCCGCGCCGTGGGCGATGAGCGCTCGGAGCGTCGGCGCGTCGCTGGCTGCGGCGAGCTGAGTGCGCAGCTGCGCGACAACGTGCGTGACCAGCGGTGCGGCGTAACTGGTACCGAAGTCGTCGTGCACGATGCTGCCGTCGCCCCGCACCCGGCCAAACTTCCGGTCCTTCGTGCCGCCGAACGCCAGGACGCTCGGCTGCACCCGGGCGCCGGCGCGGCCGGGGCCCCGGCCGGAGTACGCTGCCGCCGCCCACGTGTCGTCCGTCGCCGGCGCGTCGGCAGCGCCGACACACAGTCCGTTCACCATGTCGCCGGGCACCTGCACCCGATGGAATCCGGCCCGTTGGTCACGTTCGCCGTTATTGCCGGCGGCGGAGACGAACAAGATGCCGTGCTCGTGGGCGAGCTTGTCCAGCACCGCGGTCCACCGATGCGGTTCACCGTCTTCGGTAGCGACCTTCGGCCCGAGGCTGAGGTTAACAATCTCCGGCTTCCGCGCTAGCACTTCCTCACGGATCTGCCGCAGGATCCACGCATACTCCTGCGCGTCACGATCCGGGGTTGGGAGGATCTGGAAATGCGTCACATGCGCCGCCGGAGCTGCCGCGGTACGGCCGTCGGCGAGATCGCCGTACAAGATCGCGGCGGTAACGGCGCTGCCGTGCCGCTGACTGTCCGTCGACGCCGTCCGTCCGGTGAGGTTGATCGCTGTGGTTGAGGCAGCGAACAACCGCTCGGAAGCGTCGATGCCGCCGTCAAAGACGAGCACCTCCGGTGCCGAGGGCGATGCTGGCGCCACGGCTTCGTCGACGACGCCCGAAACGTCGCTGGCGTCGGTAGCAGCGAGGACGATCGCCGGAGACGGCGTGAGGGAGCGGAGCGGATTGAAGGCGGCGACTGCGTCCAACTGTTCTGCGGGCAGGTCCAGCGCGACGAAGGTCAACCCGTCGATACGCTCGTTAAACTCCTCGTGGACGACACCACCGACGGACTGCACCAGCGCGGTGAACTTGGTAAGCACGTCCGCTCCGGCGGGAATCCGCGCACGGGCGCTGGTCGCCACCGGGTCCGGGTGCAGCACCGCCTCGAACGGGCTGAGGTCGCCGCTTTCCTGGTCGGCGGGCGCGGATCGGGGCGCAGCGAGACGGATCGCGTTGAACTGACGCAACTCGTCGACAGCGCCCTGCCGGGTCTTATCGCCGCCGGTGTCGGCGAAAAGCCCCTCGATCGCGGCGAGGTCGGCGTCGTCGACGGCGAGCAGGTACGACTTCGAAGGCGCCTCGGTGTCGCCGGTACTTGGCAGGCTGCTGACGCCGGTGATCATCTTCGACCCCAGCGGCGCGATCCGCAGCGCAGTCAGCAGTCGACTCGGGTAGTAGGAGTTCGCGAGGTAGTTCGCCCACACGTCCGCTTCAATGACCACCTTGCCGGTGCGCAGCGTTTCCGGCAGGGCCGCGATAGCTCCGCGGACCTGCTGAATCTGCGGGGTGAGGATCTCGCGTGCTTCCGCGGAAGTCCGCGGATGGGTCTTCGGCCCCCCGCCGCTGCTGCGGACGATGGGGCCGCCAAGCAGTTCCCCGTTCATTAGAACGCGTCCGCCTCCGGTGCTGTCAGTCATGCTGTCCCCCCTCGCCACGATGGGCGGTGTCTCTGCCGGTGATGTCGGTGCCGATGGTCGGATGGCTCACCCCGAGCCACGTGGCGATGCGCCGGTTCGTCCAGCCGAGTGCCGTCTTGGTCAGCCGCGCCAGTTCGGTGCGGTCTGCCGCGGAGCGTTTCGCGATCGCCTGCGCGCTCTCGCCCGCGGCAAACATAAGCGCCGCGGAGATGTTCGGTGCATGCTCTCGATCGGCCTCGCCGACAACCTCCTGCCGCACCGTGCGGCGAATCCAATTGTCGAGGTCCGCTTGGCTGAACCCCTCGGTGACGATCGCTAGGATCTGCACGGTCTCCTCTGGGAAACCTTCGCGGAGTGCGATCGGATGCGAGCGCACGAGCGCGGCGCGTTCCGGCAGCGTCGGCAGCGAAAACGTCAGGGTCAGATCGAATCGGCGATGCACCGCTGGGTCCAGCAGCTGCGGATGATTCGTCGCGGCGACCAGGAGACCGCCGACTGGCCACCGGTCCAGCTGCTGCAGGATCACGTTTACGACCCGACGCACCTCACCGACGTCGCCGGAGTCGTCGCGGCTCTTGGCCAACGCGTCGAACTCGTCGAGGAACAGCACCATCGGCTGCTCCGCCGCCTGCAGCAGCACCTCCTGCAGGTTCTGTCCGGTCCGGCCCATCAGGCTCGACATGATCGATGCGATGTTCACGGTCAGCAACGGCAATCCGAGTCGAGTGGCGATGTAGCCCGCCGAGAGGCTCTTGCCAACCCCGGGTGGTCCGGTGAATAGCACCGCTCGGGACGGTGACAAGCCGTACGTAGTGAGCAGGTCCGGAGACTGGTGTTCCCGGATCAACGACTCGATCTGCGCATTGAGCCACTCGCTGTACACCGGCGGCACCATTGGCTCCGGCCACTGCAGCCATCCGTTCTGGCTGCCGGGTGCGGTCGCGGCGCCGTATCGCAACGTCGTCGACGTCGCACCCCGAAGGGGGCTCTCGTCCCGCGCGGGTGCCGCGGAAACCGTTGCGACCAACTGCTCCTTCAAGGCGGCTGCGGCGCCGGCGGCGGTCGGCGGCCGGCGGATGTATCGCCGGCACAGCTGCTGCACTCCGTCCACGTCACCGGTCAACGCGACCCGCACCACATCCACCAACGCCAGCTCTGCCGGACCAAGATCGTTCACCGCCATAACTCCATGCTCACACATGGCACCGAGATTTACCACCGGAAGAAGCCGTAAATACAAGGGTCTGGTCCGTCGTGGTAAGTCTGTGCGTCTGTTCCGCAGTTATTTACCGGCCTCGGGCTTCCAGAGGATGCGGACGCCGAAGGTTGCCTCGCCGGAGGCCTTGCTCACCAACGGAATGCTTGCCTCACCGCTCAGGGTGACGCCGAAGGACAGCTCGACCTCCTCGGGTGCGGCGGCGCCCAGCTCGGTGCGGAGCGTGGCCATGATGTCGGTGCAGGACTTCGCGATCACCTTGCCGACATCCTCGAGTCCGGACGCAGCGTTCTCGATCGTGGTGTGCATCCCACCGCGCAGCGGGCTCTCCACGCCATCGACCTCCACCGCGAACCAGGGCTTGCCGTCCGCGTCGAGAATGATTCGTTCCATCCGAGCCTCCATGAGTCGAGTGCTCCTCACTCTAGGGGCGACGTGCAGCCGGATCGGTGCGGCGCGCACACGTGCCGTCGTTGCCGCGCTCAGGCGAGGGCCCCGAGCCGAGTCCCGGACAGGCGCTCCGCAGCGGACTCCGCATAGCGATACGAGAACACCCCTGCCTGCAAACCACCCCTCGATCCCAGCGCTGACGCGGAGTTGCTCGGAGCGACAGATTATCTGAGCCACGCCGGCGACAAGTTATTCGGCCACCCGCCGACTACGGCGGCTTTGGGCGACAACTTCCGCGAGCGTTCACACTGTCGTCGTCCGCCAGCAACCGTGTCTGACTGCCACCGAACGTCTCTGAAACACGGACACGAACACGTTGTTCGGCAGCACGGACGGGTCACGTTGACCAGGGTCGGCTGCGTCTTCGTGCGTCGCGAGGTGTCCGATCGCCAGACGATCAGTCGGGCTCGGACCTCATCGGCGGTCAGGTCGTGGCCTGTTGCATGGACGCCGGGCCAGTTCGGGCCGGCAAGAGGCACACTGGCGGAATCGTGGAGTCAGCACCTTGTCACGCGTCGTCGACGATGGATCTCGAAAGGGCGCATCGGGAGCAGGCGGGATGACAATGACGTCACACTTGTCCCCGACGACGGTCGTGTCGATGCAGCAGAGCCGATGACGCCCCTACAGTCATGATCACCGAGGGGGCGATGAGCGATGTCGTACGACTTGTACGTGTACGGGGACGAGCTGGACCCTGCGGCGCTGCGGGCGGCCGCGCTCGTCACCGATCTGGTTGTCGAGGACGACTCGCCGTCGTTCACGGTCGTTCGCGGCGCTCGTCGCCGCTACTCGTTCACCGTCGAGCAGCCCGAGCGGATCGAGCCCGAGGATGTCCCAGAGGAGGTCACGACAGTCCTGCTCGGCGCGACGTCCTTGGTCGTCGTCCATGTCGAAGGGTCGGCGGACTCCGAAGTGCCGCACGCGATCCGGGCCGCCAAACGCATCGCCATGGCCATGCGAGGAGCCGTGCACGACGTTCAGACCGACGAGATCCACCGCCGCGGAACCAGCAGGCCAGCGAAGCCATCTCGCGGCGCGATCGTCACGACCCTCAACATCAACTGGTGGGTTCGCACAGGCGGACTCGACCTCACATCAACCGCGGAGACGTTCATCGAACTCGCTCGCAGGTACTTCCCGGATGCGCTTCCTCGCCGGTACGGCACGACGGAACCGCTTCAGCACCGGTGGGAACCCGGTGGGGCGGAAGCGTTCATCACCTCCCTCAACGAAGAGCCGATGGTTGGTGCCAGGACCTGGTGGACGGGGAGCGGCTCGGTGGCAGACGGGAGCCTCGGCTCGTCCTTCTGGGAGGACGCGGTGGTGACGTCCCACTCTCTGACGATCTTCGCGAACGCCCTCGACGACGTCCGTCACCGCGAATCCGTCGTGCGGTTGTTCGCCGCGTTCGCCAGTCGGATCGATGCCGTGTACGCATCCGCTTCGGTCCTGCACGGCGCGGAGTGGTCCGGTCGGCAGCTCTGGTCTCCGACGTCCGCCGAACGCGAGCTCGGTCTCGGCCCTCGTGGCATCTGGAAGGGGTTGCCGCCGACACCGACGTGGCTGTCGTGGTTCGGCACCGACTACGCCGACGAAATCGGCCCGCACCTCTCGTTCGGCTCGGTGCAACGCCACGACAGTGGCCTCTTCCACCGGTCCGCGATCGAGCCGGCCGATCGGGCCGACCTCGCACGACTGCTGACCCCCGCGACCCCGCCCGTCGGGCGGCGATGGTTCGGCCTCCGCGGGCCGCGACAGCGACAAGCACCCGAGCCCGAGTCGTGGCTGCCGATCGAGTACCTCGCCGTCACCTCGCAATCGGACCCGACTACATACCCGACAGCGGAATCCGCCCCGGTTCTTCCCCAGATGCTGCGGACGTGATGAACGCAAGACGGCGAAGACCCGATTGCACGAGAAGCGCACACGTCGATGGGCGATGGCCTACCGGGCCCGGGGCGCAGCTCCCGAAGGAGCGCGGACAAGCAAGATGAGCCTGCCCACCAGATCGGTGACAGGCTCATCGGGGTCCGTGCTCTCAGCCCTGGAGGCCACCGAACGCCGCTGGGATCTCCTCAGGAGGGAGTGCCAGGAGCTGCTTCATGTCGAGTCCGGTGTCTTCCACGATCATCTCGTAACGACCTGCTTCCAGTTGGTCGTAGACCGCGTTGACGGCGAAGTCTGCCTCGATCATGGGGACCAAGCCCACGAACTCGGTAGACATCTCGGTCACATCGTCGGCAATCTGAGCCGCGTCGAGGATGGTCTGCTCATCCGTGACGTCGATGCGCAGCGGGACAACGCGCGGATCCTCCCATGTCCCAGGCGTGCGCGACGCGGCGTAGACCTTCGAGGCGCCCCGCGCAAGGGCCTTCTCGAGGAAGACTGCTCCGAGGCCGCGGTTGGCGCCGGTGATGAGGACCGTGCTGTCAGCAATGTTCATGACTGTTCCCGTCCGTCTCCGGAATCGTTTCCACAGACGTGCTCATGGTCCGCTTGAAGACCGTGCCCGCACCAGCGTGCTTTCACTGAGATTCGCTCCCCCACCAGTCTCAACAGTCGCTCGGTGAGTGAGACGGCCTGAGACGGGAGCGCCGTGGACGACAAGTGAGCGGAGCAGTTAGGTTAGAGGCGGCGCACAGAGTGCGCTCAGAGGCGCCGGAACGACCGGCCGGGGCCTTCGATCTCGTCACAGCAACGTCTGCAGTGGGGACCAGGGGAGACGGCCATGAACACCACTGCTGAACGATCAGGATGGGCACGCTTCTGGAATGACGGGCGGTGGTGGAAAGCACTCGTCCTCGCCGTCGGCTACCTCGCGATCTACGAGCCGGCCTCCCTGCTGATGGCACCCTTCGTGCCGTACATCGGCGACGAGGACTCAACCAGCTACGTGCTCGTGCTCATCGCCGTCCCGGTCCTCATCGGCGGCCTCGTCCTGGTCGGGTTCGGGGCAACCGTCGGATGGCTGCGGAGCACCTTCGAGCGTCAGTCGATCCGCGGGCGACGGTGGATGTGGATCGCGATCGGGGTCGTGCTGGTGTTCAACGTGCTGCGGTTCGCGAGCATCGACTACTCCGCAGCAGGGTTCGACTGGGTCGCTGCGTGGCTGCTCGCCGGACTCGTCATCGGCTTCTCCGAGGAACTCCTCACGCGCGGACACGTCGTCCGCATCATGCGGTCCTCGGGGCACTCCGAGGTCGCCGTCGGTCTGGTCTCCGCGGCGCTGTTCGCCCTCCTGCACGGGAGCAACCTCTTCACGGGTCAGGCACTCGGACCCACGCTGCTGCAGATGGTCTACACGTTCTTCTTCGGCTTCTGCATGTACCTCGCGTTGCGGGTGACGCGCACGATCGTCGCGCCGATCCTGCTGCACGCCAGCACCGACCCCAGCATCTTCATGCAGGGCACCCACCCGGTGACCGGCGGCCTCGCTTCCCTCGCCCAGCTCGGCAACATCGCTGTTGTCCTGGTCGGGGTTGTTCTCCTCATCGTCTTCCTCATCTCGGAACGACGCACACGGCACCACGACCAGACCGTGCTGTCTCACTCCGTCGGGGGCTCCTGAGCAGACGCGGAGCGTCCGCAGAACAGTCCTTCATCAGGCCGTACATCGCGCCGAACCGAAGTGACGAGGAGCCCGACCCCCATCTCCAGGATCGCTGGCGTCTCCCGAGTGGTGTCCAGCGAGTGAACACTGACAGCTCGGCGCGATCCTGAGGGGCCTCGAATGGCACCGACGGGGGCCGGGCTGTTTGCCTTCGACCAGCTCCAATCCTGGAGCACAGAAGGGGGAAGCACATGCATGCAAGGACCGCAGTCAAGGTCAGCATCACGGCGGTGGTCGCGGCGGTGTTCGCGCTGGCGACACCGCTCTCGGCGTCTGCAGACTCGTTCACGGGCAACAACGTCAACGCCGAGATCGGGACGAACCAGTGCACGGCGGTCAGCGTCGTCACGGTCGCGGAGGGGAATCCGGGCCAGAACGCGGAGATCTACGCCCAGCTCAAGAACTTCCCACACGGTGCCGACAAGTGCGCCTCGGCGGTCGCGCTCATGTACGTCAACACGAAGGGCGTCCTGTACGAGACGCCGTTCCGAACCGCCACAGGGAGCGGGGACAACTCGGTCTCTGCGGTCGGGAAGCGGTGCCAGACGATCACCGAGGTCCGCCGCAAGAACGGGTCGTACTACACGGTGCGGCAGAACCGGTCGTCGACGCTCGCGGCCTGCTCGGGGCTCGTCCACCACGAGTGACCGGCTGCGCGGGCTTCGACAGCATCGAGACGCACACTCGCGCCGCTGCGAGTGGGACGCCCCGCCCCCACGGCGCGATCGTCGCGCGCCTGAAGGGCGCCGACCACGCGCCCTCCTAGCGACCGCCGGGCTCGAGCGTCACCCACTCCTCGTCGCGGACGTAGCCGACCACGTCGTTGGCGGCGAGGATCGCGGCGTTGTCGGCCGAGCCTCCAGTCCGGAACCGCGTGACACCGTCGGCGAGCAGCGCCAGCACGGACGCCGCCTTGGCGGCGACACCGAGACCCCGGCCGCGCCAGGCCGGGTGGACGACCGTGAAGTCGGACTCGGCGTTCGAGCCGTCGACGTCGACGAACGTCATCGCGACCAGCTCTCCGCTCTCGAGGACCACGCCGAACGCCCGCCGCGACTCCGAGGGCGTCGCACGCTGCCGGTCGAGCGGCGTGTGCTGCGTCGCGATGCTGCCCGGGTAGTCACCGATCGTCAGGGCGTCGAGGGCCAGCACGGCGTCGACGTCGGCATGGCTGAGTTCTCGCATCGGACCGACGTCGACGGCCCGAGCAACCAGGCCCTGCAACCGAGACTGATCCGCTGCATGCGCGTCGAGCTGCGCGCCGAACGAGCGGGCGACGACGGTCCACCCCTGCGCCTCGAGCTCCGCGCGCTCCGGTGCGTCCGCCGGCAGGACCTTCATCGGGGCCACAGCAGCTCGAAGCGCTCGCACACGACGGGCATGTCCGGCGCGAAGCCGCGCGGGTTCTCGGAGTGTTCCCGCCAGTAGCGCTCGTGCGAGGACCGCCAGTACGCGAGGGTCCGGTCGCCCTCTCCCTCGGCGTGTGCGTGCTGGGCGTCGACCTGGTCGAACGGGACGGTGGTGATCCTCGTGGTCACGAGCACGGCTCGGGGCTCCCCAGCGCCATCGAGGATGACGCTGAGCTCGCCGACCTCGGGCAGCGGGTCGCCGCTCTCCTCGTAGTCCCACAGCGAGGACGCGGTCCCGTCCTTCACCCCGCGGAGCACGAGGTCGAGCAGGGCGTCGGCGTGCTCCGGCGTCGCGCCGAAGGCCCATGCGAGCGGGATGGCTTCCGGCAGGTCGGGGGACTCGCGGCGGCGGGCTTCCCAGAAGGCGGGCACGGACGGCGACGGTGCGATCACGGGGACAACGGTAGCGGGAGGTCGCATACGGACGACTTGCGCGTGTGGAATATCAGCGGCAGGGTGGCAACCAGATCTCCGCGGTGGAGTTCGAGAGGAGAGGTCCGTTGCCCCTGTTCCGTAAACGGCATCGCGCGCCTGGTTCGATCGTGATCCTCGGCATCATCGTTGCGGTCGGCAGTGCCGGTGGCCTCGTGGCCTCGATCCCGTCACTGTCGGCCCGAGGCGGTGCCGACGCGAGCGCAGTGATCGTCGCGCTCAGTGTCGGCATTGTGCTCGGGTTGAGCGCCGCGACACAGACACTCTCAGTTGTGGTCCGGAACGGCACGCTCGTCGTTTGGCTGACGCCATTCCTCCGCAAGTCCGTGTCGGCGGCGCTGATCACCTCCGTCTCTCGGGCCAACATCAACCCGGCTGGGTACGGCGGTGTCGGAGTCCGTCGCGCTCCGGGCAGACCGCCTGCCGTGTTCCAGCGCGGAGGCGCGGCCGCAGAACTCAGGATGCGGGACGGGTCGATCCTGCTCCTGGAGTGCGACGACGTGGACGCGCTCGCCGCGGCGCTCGGGTCAGCCTGACGCCGTCCGCCACGCGGAGCCCGGACAGTGCGGCCCCGAGAGCGCTGCTCGGAAAGCGCTCCGGACCGCCGGCACCGTCGGAGGTCCCCTGCATCATCAAGGCGTGTTCATCCCCACCAGAGCTGCCGGCCTCGACGCCCTCGACGAGTTCGTCCCCCGCGCCGGCCGCGACTACGCCCGCGACCGCAACGCGGACCTCGGGGCATCGCGGAACAACGTCTCGGGCCTGTCGCCCTACGTGCGGCACCGCCTGGTGACCGAGCACGAGGTCGTCGCAGCCGTCCTCGAACGCCACAGCCTGCCCGCCGCCGAGAAGTTCGTACAGGAGGTCTTCTGGCGCACCTACTGGAAGGGCTGGCTCGAGCAGAACCCCGAGGTGTGGCGTCGCTACCGGCGCGAGGTCGACGAGTTCGCGACCGGGACCCTGCCGACCGGCTACGACGACGCGGTCAACGGCCGGACCGGCATCGACGCGATGGACGCCTGGGTGCGGGAGCTCATCGACACGGGCTACCTGCACAACCACACGCGCATGTGGTTCTCGAGCATCTGGGTCTTCACGCTCGGCCTGCCGTGGCAGCTCGGCGCCGACTTCTTCCACCGCCACCTGCTCGACGGCGACGCGGCCTCGAACACGCTGTCGTGGCGGTGGGTCGCGGGGCTGCAGACCGCCGGCAAGACCTACCTGGCGTCGGCGTCGAACATCGCGCGGTACACGGACGGCCGGTTCTCGCCGGGTGGACTGGCGACGACCGCCCGGGCGCTCTCCGAGGACCCGTTGCCACCACGCACGCCGATCGAGTCCGACGACGTGGTGGGGCCCATCGGCGAGCGGGTCGGGCTGCTGCTGCACGAGGAGGACCTCGAAGCGTCGAGCCTGATGGCCGAACACCCTCAGCTGCCCGACCGCCCGATGGCGACAGCGGTCGCCGCAGACCCGGTCGCGCGCTCACCCTTCGCGGTCTCGGACGTCGTCGAGGCCTTCACGACCACCGCCCTCGACGACGCGGCCGAACGGACACTGGACGCGAGCGGCCGCCCGGCCCAGGTGCTGGCCGACACGCTGCCGTCGACCCTCCTGCGCTGGGCGGAGTCCGAGCAGCTCGACACCGTGGTGGTGCCGTACGCGCCGATCGGCCCGGTCCACGAGCGGCTCGGGGTGCTGCGTGCCGCCCTCGCCGCCGAGGGTGTCTCCCTCGTCACCGTCCGCCGACGATGGGACAGCGCGGCGTGGCCGTACGCGTCCCGCGGGTTCTTCCCGTTCCGTGAGCGCATCCCGGCCCTGGTCCGCGAACTCGTGGTGGACTGAGCCTTCCGCACGACCGGACGCGTCGAAAGGCACCACATGACCTCCCCCTTCAGCCTGCAGGGCAAGACCGCGATCGTCACAGGCGGCAACCAGGGCCTCGGCAAGGCGTTCGCGTTCGGACTCGCCGAGGCCGGTGCCCGCGTGGCCATCGTCGGCCGCTCCGCTGACCGCAACGAGCGGGTCGCCGCCGAGGCCGCCGCGGCTGGGCACGAGTTCGTCACGATCACGGCCGACATCACCGACGACGCCCAGGTCACCCGCATGACCGAGGAAGCGCTCGCCGCCTTCGGCACGATCGACGTCCTCGTCAACAACGCCGGCACCTGCGTCCACAACGAGGCCTTCGCGGTCACCGACGACGAGTGGGACGCCGTGTTCACCCTCAACGTCCGCGCGCTCTGGAAGGCCACCGTCGCGGTCGGTGCCCACATGCGCGAGGCCGGTTCGGGCTCGATCGTCAACATCGGCAGCATGTCCGGCATCATCGTGAACCGTCCGCAGTGGCAGCCGGCGTACAACGCGTCCAAGGCCGCGGTGCACCACCTGACGAAGTCCCTGGCCGTCGAGTGGGCGCAGTACGGCATCCGCGTCAACGCGCTCGCCCCCGGCTACGTGAAGACGGAGATGGCGCCCGTGGACCGCGAGGACTTCAAGCGCTACTGGATCGACGACGCCCCGCAGCAGCGGTTCGCCCTGCCGGAGGAGATCGCGCCGAGCGTCGTCTTCCTCGCCAGCGATGCGGCGTCCTTCATCACCGGGTCGGTTCTCGTCGCAGACGGCGGCTACACCGCCGTCTGAGGCGACCACCTACCGGACTGGAGGCCCGGTGCCAGCTGGCACCGAGCCTCCAGCCCGGCCTGTGACCCGGCCCGGTGACCAACCGGCCCTGGTGGCGCGCGGTGCTTCGGCGTATGGTCACGCCACGACCCCCGAGCCCTCGGTTGACGCCATGCTGCACAACCGAACGGACCTCCCGTGTCTGATCACGTTCACCACGACATCCGCCTGATGTCCGTCTCCGGTCGGCAACCTGACGCGGCCCTGCAGGTGCTGGCGCCGATCTACGACGGTGCCGGGTGGAACTGCCGGCCGACGGACGACCCGTTCTGGTTCCGGTACGTCGCCATCGGGGACGAGCAGATGAGCGTCCGGCGACTGCAGATGCACGGACACCTCCGGGGCACCGCCTCGACCGGCAGCGACGTCGTCGTGCACTGGCTCGAGCGAGGCCGAGCACGCGTGCAGACGGCCAGGGACATCACCCGCCTGCAGCCCGGGGCGCCACCGTCGATGCTCCCCAGGGAGGGGCGCTTCCAGTTCGAGTACGAGGACTGGGACCAGCGCCTGATCCACCTCAGCAAAGACCTGCTCCTCGAGGTCGCAGCGGAGGAGAACGTCGTCGGGACGGCGTCCGCCTTCGACCGTCGAGCCACCCCGGAGGTCGCTGCTCGGGCGCAGTGGCAACGGAGCCTGGGGCACGCCGTCGACACCTTCCGCGTCCACGGCGCGGAGTCGCCGGACTGGGCGGCAGCGTGCCGCGAGGTGGCCCGCGCACTCCTGGTGCTCCACCCGTCGAGTGGCGAGCGGCTCCTCGACCGCCGCTCCGCGCAGGACGACCGGATCCGGGCAGCCCTCGACTTCGTGCTGAACCACGCGCGCGAGGCCATCACGGTGGACGACATCGCCGACGCCGCGTCGCTGAGCGTCCGGGGTGTCCAGGAGGCCTTCAAGCGGGAGTTCCAGCGGACCCCGATGGAGTACGTGCGCCAGACACGACTCGATCGTGCGCACACGGAACTCCAGTCCCTGGTCCCAGGACCCGGTGCGGTCGCGGAGGTCGCGCGCCGCGCCGGCTTCCGGCACATGGGGCGGTTCTCGGCTGCGTACCAGGAGCGCTTCGACGAGTACCCACGGGAAACGCTCCGGAACCCGGCGTCCTGACTTCCCGCTGGGCCGAGCCGCTCGTCAGTCGCCGTCGCTGACCGCGTCCGCGATCTGCTGCGCGACCTCGGCCGCGGGGACCGAGGTCGCGTCGATGACCTCGGCCTCCTGGTGCAGCCAGCCCGCTGCCGCCTCGGCGTAGGCGTCGACGTACGCGAACCGGAACGTCGACGGGCCGAGCTCCTGGTCGTTCTGGATCCGGTCGACGAGCGTGGCGCCGTCGACGTGCAGCACGAAGTGCCGCACCGGGATGCCGGACGCGGCCAGCCCGGCCTGGATCTCGCGCCAGTAGGCCTGGACCAGGACGGTCATCGGCATGATGAGCGGTCCGCCGCCGATGTAGTCGTGGACGCGGCGGGCGGTCTCCACGACGAGGGGGCGCCAGGGGTCCCAGTGCTGGAAGTTGTCCGTCGGTGGCAGCCCGGGCGTGATGTCCATCAGGACCTCGCCGACCTTCTCGGCGTCCAGGATCTGCGATCCCGGCAGCAGCGGCTGGAGCAGCCGACTGGTCGTGGTCTTGCCCGCACCGTGGGTTCCGTTCAGCCAGACGATCACAGGTGGACCCTACTGGCGACCGGCCGCCGGACGGGAGGCTCGGTGCCAGCTGGTGGGGAGCCTCCAGGACGACGTGCGGTCCCGATCGTGGAACGGAGCGCCGCCCTGCTGCCGCAGTGCGGCAGGGTGGGTGGTGTGGACACCTGGGGACTGAACGAGACGGGCCGGCTGGTCGGGCGGAGCTACGTGTGGCCGCCGGGCTGGCTGCAGCGATCGCGACCTGGCGGTTCCCCCGGCCGGTGCCGGAGCCAGCCCGGGCCATTGACGCTGGTGCCGCGGCGATGATGTGACGCCCTGGAGCGGTTACGGGACTCGGAGGGCGTCGACGACGAGGTCGAGCAGGTGGGCCGTGCGCGCATCGCTCTGCGGCTCGAGGTGCCACAGGAAGCTCAGCAGGGGGAAGACCTCGTCGGGCGCGATGTCGGAGCGGATCTCCCCGGTGTCCTTGCCGGCCTGCAGCAGGTCGTCGACCACGGCGAGGATCCGGTCGTACTGCTCGTCGTGCAGGTCGCTGCGGGTGACGGCGTCGAGGACGTCGGCGAGGGCGTGCTTCATCCGGCCGAAGGACGCGAGGACGTCGAACCACCGGCGCAGGGCGTCGACCGGCTCGTGCTCGTCGAGGAGCCGGCGGGCCGTCACGAGGAGCTCGTCGAACTCGTCGCGGTAGACCTCCGCGAGCAGTGACTCACGGGTGGGGAACCGCCGGTAGAGCGTCCCCTGCCCGACGCCGGCCGCTCGGGCTATCGCCTGCATGGTCGTGGCGCTGTCCTCGGCGAAGGCCAGTCGCGCGATGGTGACGATCCGCGCACGGTTCTGCTCGGCATCCGAACGCAGCGCGCGGCCGGACGGAGTCGACGAAGTGGACATGTGTCCGATAGCCTCTCGCGAAGTGGACGGGTGTCCACTCTACTGCGACAGGAGACCACCATGGACGGCATCAGCGGCAAGACCATCGCCATCACCGGGGCGTCGAGCGGGATCGGCGCCGCGACGGCCCGGCACCTGGCCGCGGCGGGTGCGAACGTCGTGCTCGGCGCTCGCCGGGCGGACCGTCTCGCCTCCCTCGTCGACGAGATCCGCTCCGCGGGCGGTCAGGCGCACGCGGTGCCGATCGACGTCCGGCAGCGCGAGGACCTGCAGCGGCTCGTGGTGACTGCGCAGGAGCAGTTCGGCCGCCTCGACGTGCTGTTCTCGAACGCGGGGAGCATGGCGATCTCGCCGTTCGACGAGGTCCGCGTGGACGACTGGCAGCAGATGATCGACGCCAACCTGACCGGCGTGCTGAACGGGATCGCGGCAGCCCTGCCGGTGTTCCGCGCCCAGGGCTCCGGGCACTTCGTCAACACGGCCTCGACGTCGGCGCACCGTATCGTGCCGGCGCAGGGCGTCTACGCGGCGACGAAGACCGCGGTGCGTGTGCTGTCCGAGGCGCTGCGGCAGGAAGCCGGCGCCTCGCTCCGGGTCACGGTGGTCACGCCCGGCTTCACGAACACGGAGGGCGTCGGGCTGGGCGCGAGTGCTGAGGTCGCTGCGGCGCTGGTGGAACAGCGGGACGCGATCGCGATGCCGCCCGAAGCCGTCGCCCGTGCCGTGGCCTTCGCGATCGAGCAGCCCGACGGGGTGGACGTGGGCGAGGTCATCGTCCGGGCGACCGCCCAGGGCTGACCGGTCGCCGGGCCGACGGAAGCCGGTGGGGCGCTGTCGGGTTCAGGACACCACCGGCTTCAAGCGCACGTCGCCACCCCCGCGACGGTGCGCCCTGTCACGCGGGCGATCCTGCAGGAGCAACGCTGCTCCCGGGGCCCGCGGCTCGGGAGGTGAGTCGGCACAGCGCACGAGCTGCCGAAGGCGAACGCTGCATGCGTGGTTCCGATCCGGCGGCCGGGGTCCGGGGTCACCTGGCGGGAACAGTACGCCCGCGGGGCCATCCGCACCAGGGGCGCGACAGGAAGCGCGCCGTGGTCAGCGGCGGGATGCCTGCCGGGCGTCGTCGCTGACCGTCGCGGTGCCCATCGGCCGACGAGCCAGGGCGAGCGCGATGAGCAGGAGGCCGGCACCTGTGACGACGATGCCGACCATGGTGGCGACGTGGTCGACGTCACGGCCGACGCCCGGGACGAGCAGCAGGGCGTTCGAGACGAGCGCCGGCAGGCCGACCAGGCCGAGTCCGACGAGCGTGGCGATCGTCAGGCGGTGGCGCGACCGGGCCACGAGCAGCAGGACGACCGCGACGGCGACGGCGAGCCCGCCGACGAGACCGACCACGGCGGAGGCGGCCAGGACCCCGGGCAGTGGTCGCCCCGCCTGCAGCAGGACCGTCTTGGCGACGGCGGCCCCGGCAGCGGTCATCAGCAGCGGCATCGCGAGCGGGACCTGCCGGAGGGGTCGTTCGTCGGACATGCCGGTCGCGATGATGCCGAGCCCGGCCAGTGTCAGGCTGCCGGCGAGGATGGCTGCGGCGGACCGAGCACCCGTGCCCGAGGGCAGGACGGCGATCAGGACGGTGGAGAGCCCGGCGGCCGCGAAGGTGATCGCGTGCAGGCGGACGGCGAGGGCGTGCCCGACCGTGGCGATCACGGGAGCGCCAGGGCGGAGCGGAGCTCCGCCGTCAGCTCTCCGAGCGCCTGCGGGACTGCCCGGCTGATCCGGGGGAAGGCCAGGAAGCCGTGGGGCATGCCGACGTAGGTGGTCGTGCGCACGGCGACCCCGGCCTCCCGGAGGGCTGCGGCGTAGCGGAGGCCGTCGTCACGGAGCGGGTCGTGCTCGGCCACCTGGACCAGTGCCGGCGGCAGGCCGGTCAGGTCGGCGAAGAGCGGCGACGCGTACGGGTCGGTCGGGTCCTGACCGGCCAGGTAGTGGCCGCGGAAGGCGAGCATGTCCGCCTTCGTCAGGATCGGGGCGTGCGCGTTCTCGTCGATGGACGGACTCGCCATCGTCAGGTCCGTCGCGGGGTAGATGAGTCCCTGGAACGCGATCGGCGGGCCGGAGCGGTCGCGTGCCATGAGGGCGACGACGGCGGCGAGGTTGCCGCCCGCGCTGTCGCCGACGACGGCCAGGCGGCTGGTGTCGGCACCGAGCTCGTGGCCGCGGCCGACCAGGTCGGCGGTGGCGGCGTAGGAGTCCTCGGCGGCGGCGGGCCAGCGCGCGCCCGGGGCCAGGCGGTAGTCCAGGGAGGCGACCACGGCCTGGGCGTCCCGGGCGATGCTGCTGGCGAGCCAGTCGTAGGTGTCGAGCGAGCCGGACGTCCAACCGCCGCCGTGGACGAGGACGACGAGCGGGGGTGTGCCGCGGAACGTGGTGGGCCGGTAGACGCGGACGCCGATGGGGCCGTCCGCCCCGGCAGCAGTGGTGTCGCGGACGGCGACGCCCGTGGCGAGTCCGCCGAGCAGCAGGTCGACGACCGGGTTGTGGCCGATCTCCCGGCGCTGGTCGGCGAGGATCTGCTCCTCCGAGCGGCGGGTGACCGAGGCGGCGCTGAGCAGTCGGCCGAGCAGTCGCGTGCGGAGGTCGATCCTGGCCATGGCTCCAGTCTGCGCGTTGAGGCGCTCTCGTGCCGGTGTGGTCCGGAGACGGGCTCAGAACCAGCGCAGACCGAACTGTTCCAGAACGTTCCTCGCGACGGCGACGACCCCGTGGGGCGGCTCGCCGCAGTCCCGGCCGACGGCTTCGAGGAGCGCCGACTGTGCCGCCGCGTGCGCGGCTCGTTGCTCATCGGAGAAGTCCTCGGGCGGGTCGGTCCGGCACGCCGTGAGGGCCTCCAGTCGGCGGAGGCCGTAGCGGAAGCCGACGGGTCGGGGCGTGGACTGCATGAGCGCGAGCAGCTGCGCGTGGGAGTACCGACCTGCGGGGTCGGCAGCGCGGGAGATGAGGTCCGTGAGCCCCCGTGACACCCCGTCCGACCCGCCCAACCGGATCTCGATGAGCCGCGCACGGCTGCACAGGTCGTAGAGCAGTGCTTCGTCCACGTCGTCCCTCTTCCCCCGGGTTGCAGGATCGAGCGTGCCACAGCCCGAGGCGGACTCGACAGCGGCGCGTGCAACGCGGGCTCCCCGGTCGGACACTCTTGAGTGTGCAGGACGAACAGGACGACGACGGGGCGCTGTGGACGCGGGCCCAGTCGAACGACGGTGCGGCCTTCGCCGAGCTGTTCGACCGGCACCGACCGCGGGTCTACCGACGCGCGCTGAGCCTCCTCGGTGACGTGCACGACGCCGAGGACGTGACGGCCGCCGCGTTCTACGAGCTCTGGCGGAAGCGGAAGACCGTGCCGCTGGTGGCCGAGTCCGTCCTGCCGTGGCTGCTCGTGACGGCAGTGAACCTCGGCCGGAACAGCCGTCGTGCCGCCGCCCGCTACCGGAAGCTGCTCGACCGGCTCCCCCGCGACGAGGAGCACGTGGACCCCGTCGAGCCCGAGGACGCCGAGGTCCGGGAACGTCTCGAGGCCTCCCTCCGCGGGCTCTCCCCGACCGACGCAGCACTGCTCGTCCTCACCACGCTCGAGGACATGCCCGTGTGGCAGGCAGCCGAGGCAGTGGGCCTGCGACCACCCGCCGCCCGCGTGCGCCTGCACCGTGTGCGGAAGCGGCTCCGTGCCGACCTGCACGACCTCGACCCCACACTCCGCTCGGCACCAGGAGGCAGCGCATGACCAGCAACGACGGACACCCGACCACGACCGACATGCACCACGGCGCTGCTGCCACGATCCGCGCCGAACTCGCCGCCATCGGCACGAGTGGCAGCCGTCTGCAGCGTGCACAGCGACGGACCCGGGTCACCGCGTCCGTCGTCGGGGTCGCTGCCGTCGCCCTGGCCACCAGTGCCGCCGCGCTCGTGGTCACCGGGATGCCCGGGTCGACGGCGACCGACGCACTCGGTGCCACCACCACGGTGACCCGGACCGGTCCGGCCCTGGTCGACATCGGCCGGGCGCCGGAGACGGCGGGAGCGGTCATCGTCGACGTCACCTGCCTGAGCGACTCGGGGATGGTGCAGGTCAGCACCGGCGACGGCACGACGGGCGCCGGTGTCTCCTGCAGCGGCGACGGGCCGCACCGACTGCACGTCGTGGACGGGCAGCTGCCGTCCGCCGGCACGACCACGTTCCCGGTGTCGTCGTCCCCCGGCACCCGGTGGCACGCCGTGCTGCAGTACGCCAGCTCGGTGACGTCCCGGTGGAGCGTCAACGCGAAGGGGCAGACCTTCGGGATCGAGAACCAACACGGCCACCCGGACCTGGTGCCGGGCCGAGCCGACGACGGTCGCCTGGGCTGGGTGCTCTGGTCCGAGACGGCGGGCGCCGACCAGCCCGGGACGGTCGACGTGTACGAGTCCGACGGCGAGACCGTCATCGGCCACCAGACCGCCGACGCCGGGACCCTGCCCGAGCTCCCGCTCGACCAGCGGTACATCGACGAGCTGAACTCGGTCAGCGCCCCAGCAACACCCCCCGCGACGCCCGCGCCCAGTCCGCCATCGACCGCGCCGGCGTCCCGGTGATGCGCTCGACTTGGTCCGTGTGCACCGCGATGCCGTCGAGGCCGTGCCGGGCGACGATGCCGAACTGCTGACGGAGCCCCGCCGCCTGCCACGCGGGCATGCCGGTCACGCGCAGCACACCCTCGAATCCCCGGCTCGGCAGGTGCAGGTAGCGCACCCGCCGACCGAGCCCCTCGGTCAGGGCCCGGGCGACCCCACGGCCGTCGAGCAGCTCGGGCCCGGTCAACACCGGCTCGGCACCGACGTGCACGCCATCCGTCAGCACCTGGGCCGCCACCCGGGCGATGTCCTGGCTGTCGATCCAGCCGATCACCCCGCGGCCCATCGTCTGCGGGAAGAACCCGCGGCGGATCGCCGGCCCGGACGGCACCAGGTTCGTCATGAAGCCCGACGGGTGCAGGATCGTCCACGCCAGACCGCTCGCGCGCACGTCCACGTCGATCTGCGCCACCGCACGCGCCCACGGGATCGTCGACCCCAGCGCGGCGTCCCCGCCGGACAGGTGCACGAGCGCCCGCACCCCGGCACGCTGCGCGGCCTGCACGCCGACCGCCCCGTGCTCCCGCTGCTGCTGGGTCGCCGCCGTGACCAGGAACACCTGGTCGACGCCCTCGAGTGCCGCCGTCAGGGCCGGCAGGTCGCCGAGGTCGGCCTGTCGGGCATCGATCCCCCGGGCCCGGAATGCCTCGACCTGCTCCCGTCGCCGAGCGATGGCCCGCACGGTCTTCCCCGCGGCGCGGAGGGCCTCGACCGTCTTGCCACCGACGTCGCCGGTCGCTCCCGTGACTGCCACGATGTCGCCCATGTCGTCTCCTTCAGTATCAGTTAGCTGATAGTAACTCCTCCTCCGCTACGATCTAGCGGTGCCCCCGGAGTTCGCAGCATCGCGTGACGACGTCGACGCGGTCGCGGCCTGGACGGTCATCCGCGCCGGCCGCGAACTCGCGCGACGACTGGCCACCGAGCTCGCGCCCATGGAGCTCACACCAGTCGAGTTCGGCGTGCTCGTCCAGCTCGCCACGGCCGAGGAGCTCAGCCAGGCAGAGCTCGCCCGAGCGGTGGGCGTCCGCCCGCAGAGCATGACCGCCCTGGTCGGCGCACTCGGAGCCCGCGGGCTGCTGGTGCGGGGGGCCGAGCCGGGTCGCGGGCGGCTGTCGCGCCTGACGCTCACCCCGGCCGGGCGCGAACTGCTGTCCCGCGCGTTCCCGGTCGTCCTCGCGAGCAACGCCTGGTTCGGACCGGTCGCGGTCGACGACGACACCACCGGAGCCGAGGTGGTCGCGTCCGCGCTGCTCCCGCTCCTCGGTGGCGAGATGTCCGGGGAACGCGAACCGGCGGCCGGTTCCCCGGGAACCGCCTGACGGCGGCGCATCGCGGGAATGGCGGACACCGGTCCGGCGTAGTACTCCTCACCCCCGAAGAAGGAGCACCCCATGAGCCACGACCTCGACCGTTCCACCGCGACCCTCGACGACCTCGACTGCTGGCCCACGCCGCGCGCGCTCCACGACGAGCCGACGCCCCGCTTCGGGCGCTACCTCGGCCTGATCAACGGCCACGACTGACCACTGACGGCGACCAGCTGACAGACGGCGACCAGCCGACAGACAGGAGGCTCCCCACCGGACCGGTGGGGAGCCTCCTGTCTGTCCGGGGTCAGGACCGCGTCGCCGCGTCCGCCAGCGCTGTGCGAAGCCGGTCCTCGACCAGTGAGGCCGAGCCGGTCGGCGCGAGGATCCCGGTGACGACGCGGAGCGCCTCGGTGCGGTCCTCGTCGGAGCCGTCGAGTGCCGTCGTCATCGTCGACGTCAGGTCCTCGAGCGCGCGGACGCAGGCGTACCGGACCAGGCGGTGTTCGTCGAGGTCGACAGGTCCGTAGCCGGCACGGAACGCGGCGAGCTCGTCGGGTGCGGCCGGCGCGAACAGCACGCTGAACTCGACGAGGTGCAGGTCGAGCTCGCGCGGGGCGACGACGGCCTCGTCCCAGTCGACCAGCCGCAGCCCGCCGTCCGGTTCCACCAGGACGTTGCCGAGGTGCGGGTCGCCGTGGCACGGCACGCGCTCGCCGGGCGCTGCCGACGCGAGCGTCGTGCCCTGCTGCAGCAGGGCGATCCGGGGTCGCGCGTCGTGCCACAGGCCGAGGACGTCGTCGCGGACGTCTCCTGGGGGCCGGGCGTCCAGCGCGCGGATCGCCGCGCGGTACCGCTGCCGCCGGCGACGGATCCCGCGGCGCGCACCCTGTCGACGCGGCGGGAGCGGGAACGCATGCGCGTGCACGTCGGCGAGGAGCTCCCCGTAGGCGTGCCAGCCGTCGAGGTCGAGGCCGACCGTGGCGGCGTCCTCGCCCTCCGACCAACGGGAGACGGCGAGCCGCCCACCGCCACGACGACTGCGACGGCGGCCGTCCGTGGTCGGGACGGTGCCCGGAGCACGGTCGAGGCCGGCGTCGGCCATCGAGCCGACCAGGCGCGTGCCGGTCGTGGTGGTGCGGGTGGTCCACTTCGCGGCCCAGGCGTCGCCGGTGTCATCGACGAACCGCCAGACGACGGCGGAGACGTCGGTGCCGCCCGAGACTTCCTCGATCGCGGTCACTTGCATCGCGAAGTCGGCGGTGATCCAGTGGCGGGCGTCCGCGGGCGTCGGCCGGGCGGCGTCGCGCCGGCCGACGTCTGGCCGACCGGACGTCGGGTCGGTCGCCGTCACCGCAGGCCGCTCCGCGACAGCCCCTCGACGAAGTACCGCTGGAACGCCAGGAACAGGGCGACGATCGGCAGGATCATGAACAGGTTGACGGCCATGATCGCGCCGTAGTCCGACGTGTACTGGCCCTGCAGCGTGCCGACGATGCCGATCGGGACGGTGAACAGGTCCTGGTTGCCGGACAGGGCCACGAGGGGCCAGCCGAACGCGTTCCACTCGCCCATGAACGTCAGGAGCACGAGCACGGCGAGAAGCGGCCGGCAGAGCGGCAGCACGACCGACACGAACGTGCGGAAGCGGCCGGCGCCGTCGAGCTGGGCGGCCTCGATGAGCTCGTCGGGCACCGCGAGGAAGAACTGCCGAGCCAGGAACACCCCGAAGATCGCCGCGGCCTCGGGCAGGATGACCGCCCACAGTCCGCCGTACAGGTGCAGGCCGATCGAGATGAAGAACTGCGGCACGATGATCGCCTGCGGCGGGATCATCAGCGTCGACAGCAGCACCAGGAACAGGGCGTTGCGTCCGCGGAAGCGCAGCTTGGCGAAGGCGTACCCGGCGAGCAGGTTGCAGACGACGGTGATGACCGTGACGACGACGGAGATCAGCAGCGAGTTGCCGAACCAGCGCCAGACGGGGAACTCCTGGAACGGGCGGACGAAGTTCTGGATCGTGAAGTGCCCCGGCCAGAGCTGCAGCCCCGGTGCGTACAGGTCGGCCCGGGTCGAGAACGCGGTGAGCAGCATCCAGTACAGCGGGAACGCCATCACGACGGTCACGATGACCGCGACGGTCAGGCGGAGCCAGAGCAGCCGCCCGCGGCGCTTCTTCGGCGCCCGGGTGGCGGTGCGGGCGGCGGCAGCGGGTGCGGGCTCGGCGGCGCCGGTGTCCCAGGTGGTGGAGGTCATCAGTCGGTCTGGTCCCGTCCGGCGTTGAACCGCCACTGGAGGCCCGTGATGAGCAGGGTCACGAGGTAGATCACGATGCCCACTGCGGCGCCGTACCCGAGCAGCTGCGGGCCGTGCTCGTCGAAGGCCACCCGATAGGCGTAGGACACGATCGTGGTGGTGCCGTAGCCGGGGCCGCCGCGGGTCATCGCCCACACGGTGTCGAACACCTGGAACGAGTAGATGAGGTTCATCACGAGCAGGAAGAACGTCGACGGGCCGAGCAGCGGGAACGTGATGAGCCGGAAGCGCTGCCAGCCGCTCGCGCCGTCGGTCGTCGCCGCCTCTTGCACAGCGGGGTCGACGCCCTGCAGCCCGGCGAGGTAGATGAGCATGTCGAAACCGATGCGCTGCCACAGCGTCATCAGGATCACGGCCGTCATCGCCCAACCGCCGCTCGACTGCCACTGGATCTGCGGCAGGCCGAGGGAGCGGAGGAACTCGTCGACGAAGCCGTTGTTCTGGTCGAACATCCACGCGCCGAGGACACCGGTCGCGACGCCGGAGACCACCAGCGGCAGGAAGATGATCGTTCGGAAGACCGCCCGCCCGGGCAGCACGCCGTTGAGCAGCACCGCGACGCCGAGCCCGATGGCCATGCCGACCGGCACCGTGAACAGCGTGAAGACGCCCGTGTTCGCGACGGACTGCCAGAAGACCGGGTCCGTCACCAGGCGCGCGTAGTTGCCGAGGCCCGCCCAGCTCGTGCCACCGAGGGAGTCGAGGTCCTGGAAGCTGATGACGAGGGCGTAGACGAGCGGCAGCAGCGTGAAGACCACGATGAGGACGACGTTCGGCACCAGGAACGCGGTGGCCGCAGCCCCGCTGGAGCCCCGGAAGCCCCCGACGGACCGGCGCGGACCCCGGCGGACGGCCCCGCCCGCGGTCGCTCCCCCGATGCGCTCGGCCGCGCCGGTCATGCTGCCACCGCCTGCTCGACGGCGGCGTCGATGGCCGTCACCGCGGCGTCGGTGCCGCGGCCGTGGAAGGCGAGCTCGAGCTGGTCCTGCAGCGCCGTGTTGACCGAGGCGAACCCGGGCACGACGGTCTCGCGCACGGCGGTCTCGGTGATCGTCGTGGCCTGCTGCGTGAAGACGTCCATCACGTCCGGGCGCACGGCGTAGTCGAGGGGCGTGTCCGCCAGGCTCTTCAGCGTCGGCAGCTCGTTCGCCCGCTGGCAGAAGTCACGCATCTGGGCCTCCTCCACGAGGAACTTGAGGAACGCGGCCGCGAGCTCCGGGTGCTCGGTGTCACGGGTGGCGACGACGGCGTTCCCGCCGAGGTCCGACGCGGCGGCTTCGTCGCGGGGCATGTACGTGGTGGCCCACTTGCCGCCCTGGTAGCCGTTCTTCGCGTCGGCGAGCTCCGGCACCAGGAAGTCGCCGACGAACGTCATCGCGACGGTCTGGTTCAGGAAGAAGTTGTCCGAGTAGACGGTGGTCTTGATCGTGTTGTTCGCCGGCACCCACCGCTCGTCAAAGAACCGCTGCGTGAAGGCCATGGCCTTGCGCGCGGGGTCGCCGTCGACCGCTGAGTGCTCCAGCGACGGCGTCAGGAGCGAACCGCCCGCCTGGTAGAGGAAGCTCGCCCAGCGGTACGCGCCCGCGGCGGTCCAGTCGTACGCGAACGGGTACTTGTCGTCGGGCAGGGCCTTGCGGAGCTTCGTCGCGACCGCGGTGAACTCCTCCCAGGTCCAGGCGTCCTCGAGCCGGTCGGGCACCGCGCCGATGCCGGCTTCGTCGAGGGCGTCGCGGCTGAACGCGATCGCCGAGGTGTCGGTCTGGTGCGGGACGCCGTAGGTGCGGCCCTCGAACCGGACGGCGTCGCGGAGTGCGGGCAGGAACCCGGCGGACTCGGTGGCGCTGAGGTACGGCGTGATGTCGAGCAGCACCCCGTGCGAGGTGTACTTGCCGATGCTCGTGTAGTCCACCCGGAACACGTCCGGTGCCGTGCGCGACAGGATGCCCCGGTCGATGCCGGAGAAGAACCCGTCGTACGGCAGCGTCTGCAGCTCGACGGTGGCCTTCGGGTGCCGGGCCTCGAACACCTTCTTCGCGTGCGCGAACCCGGCGTTCTCCCCGTCGCTGCCGCCCCAGAAGGCGAAGCGGATCGTGCCCTCGACCTCGCCGATGTCGGCCTTCGACCCGGCGGCCGCGGTGCTCGGCACGGGGCCGTTGTTCGCGACGCACCCACTGAGGACCCCGGCGGCGGCCAACCCGAACGCCCCGACGAGCATCGAGCGACGGGAGATGGGCTGCAGCGGCACTGGCGGCTCCTCGGGACGGGGTCGCGTCGACCGATGCCGGTCGCCGTGCCCGCGACGCTAGTCCGCGCCTCCGACGCCGGTCGTGCCCGTCCGGGACCCAGTGCGGGAATCGGTGTCCCGGCCAGTCCGGTGGGCGTCGTAGTCCTCGAGCACGAGGTTCGACGCCGGTCGGTCGACGACCCGCATGAGCGGACCGAAGACCGCCAGGGTGCTGAACAGCAGGTTGCGGACGCGGATGCCGGCGGTGGTCCTCGGTGCGAGGAGCTTGCCGGCGTTCACCTTGTGGGAGATCGAGGCGTAGTTGCGGTACCTCCGCTCGAACGTGTCGAACGCGGTGACGTGGTCACCACCTGCTCGTGCGAGTTCCCCGGCCAGGACGTACGCGCCGACGACGGCGAGCCCGGTGCCGTAGCCGCCGAGGGCGTTCCCCCACGCGGAGTCGCCGAGCAGCACGACGCGGCCGCGGGACCAGTGGTCGACCGTCGCACGGCTGATCGAGTCCATGTAGAAGTCACGGGCGTCGGGCAGCTGCTCCAGCAGCTCGGGGATCCGCCACTTCCCGTGTCGGAGTGCCTCGGCCACCTGCTGCTTCTGCCGGTCGACGTCGTCCCGAGCCGGGGGCAGCGGTGGGCCGGCGAAGACGAGGAACGCCGGGGCCTTGGTCCCGCCGAGCATGACGGTGATGCCCGGTTCGCTGTAGACGACGTCGTCGGGGCCGGTGTCGAGGTCGGCGAGGACGTAGTGGTAGCCGAGGTGCGTGACGTGCTCGGACTCGGGGCCGAACGCCAGCCGGCGGACGTTGGAGTGCATGCCGTCCGCGCCGACGACGAGGTCGAACGTCCGCGGTGCTCCGTGCTCGAACGTCACGTCGACGCCGTCCCCGGTGTCCGTCAGGCTCGTGATCGAGTCGCCGAAGACGTACTCGGTGGTGTCCTCGGTCAGACGGTGCAGGATCCGGGCCAGGTCGCCGCGGGGGATGTTCACCTCGCCCGCGCCGAAGCCACCGGGGGCCGTCCCGACCTTCCGGCCGGCGGCGTTCACGATGATGCCGTCCGCGTCACGGACGTCTGCGGCGCGCACCTCGTCGAGGATGCCCATCTCCCGCAGGACGCGCATGTGGATCGGCCCCTTGAAGTCGACGGCCTGGCCGCCCGGCCGGATGCTGCTGGCCTTCTCGACGACGGTGACGTCGAACCCCGACCGGTGCAGCCAGTACGCCAGGGCGGGGCCGGCGATGCTCGCGCCGGAGACGAGGACTCGGGTGTTCTGCACGGTGTGCTCCTTCGATCGGATGTCCCGATCATCGGCCGCGGCACTCACACCGCGCTGACGCGCCACTGACACCGGACCGACAGGAGGCTCGGTGCCAGCTGGCACCGAGCCTCCCGTCCGCTGCTGGTCGGCTGGGACTGCGCCGGTCGAGTTGGCCACCTGGCCAACTCGACCGGTACGGTCGTTGCATGACCACGAGCACCCACCGCAGCGCGGACGAACGACGGGCTCAGCTCGTCGACGCCGCCGTGGCGGTGATGACCGACGACGGCGTCCGCGCCGTCACCACCCGCGCCGTCACGGCACGCGCCGGACTGCCCCACGGCACGTTCGCGTACTGCTTCGGGTCGAAGGGCGAGCTGTTCCGCGCCGTGCTCGACCGCGAGCTCCGGCAGTCCATGGCCGTGACCTTCGACGACGACTCGGTCCCGGTCGAGGACCCGTCCGAGCGCATCGCGGCCGGGCTCCTGGCCTACCTGGACCGGGTCCGCGCCGCGCCGGACGAGGCTCTGGCGCTCTTCGAGCTCACCGCACTCGCGCGACGCGACCCGGACCTGCGGGACCTGGCGCGCTGGGAGCAGGACGCGTACGCGCAGGCCGTCACCGGCAACCTGCGGCAGTGGTCGGACCGGCACGGCCGGTCGTGGTCGGCGCCCGTCGACCAGGTCGCCCGCCTGCTGGTCGCGCTCGTCGACGGCGCGATGTCGGCGTGGCTGAGTGACCGGGACGACTCGGCGGCAGCAGCGACGCTACGGCTCGCGGCGACGATGGTCGGTGCGCTCGCCGTACAGGATGCCGACGCCGAGGGGGTCCGCTCGTGAAGTGGCTCTTCCTCGCCGGCGCGATCCTCTCCGAGGTCACCGCCGCCCTGTCCCTGCAGGCCGCCGTCGAGCGACCTGGCTGGTACGCGCTCGTCGTGGTCGGCTACGTCGGGTCGTTCTTCCTGCTCATCCAGGTGCTCCGCCGGGGCATGGCCATCGGGGTCGCCTACGGCATCTGGGGCGCCTCGGGCGTCGCCCTGACCGCGGTGCTCGCCGCCGTGCTGTTCGGGCAGTCGCTGACCCCCGTGATGCTGGTCGGCATCGCGTTCATCGCGGCGGGGGTGCTGCTCGTCGAGGTCGGGTCGCAGCGGGCACTCGCCGCACGCCGGGACGGGGCCCGCTGATGGGCTGGGTGCTGCTCGCGATCGCCATCGTCACCGAGGTCTTCGCGACGATGAGCCTCAAGGTCGCGACGGACGGCAAACGCCGCTGGTACGTCGCCGTGGTGGCCGGGTACCTGGTGGCGTTCTCGCTGCTCGCGGTCGCGCTGACCATGGGCCTGCCGATCGGGGTCGCCTACGGGGTCTGGGCGGCGACGGGGGTGGCGCTGACGGCGGTCCTCGGGCGGGTGCTGTTCAAGGACCCGTTGACGCGGACGATGCTCGCGGGCATCGGGCTGATCATCGTGGGGGTGCTGCTGGTCGAGCTCGGGCACTGACGCACACTGCCCGACGGCTGGTCCGGTGCGGTTTCCCGTACGCGTACCGCAATACTCGCTACTGGCCCCTGGTGCGGCACGGGATCTGCTCTGCTGTGCGCAGCAGCGGCACCGGTGCCGCAGCACGTTGAGGGGATCGTCGTGTTCAAGAGCATGCTCACCATCGCAGCCGCGGCTGCACTCGTCGTCGGGGGTGCGCTCCCGGCGCACGCTGCCCCGGCGTCGTCGACGCCGAGTGCGCCGACGTCCGTCCGTGTCACGGGGTCCGAGGGGGACGCCGACGTCACCTGGGGTGCACCGCGCTCCGGCCCCCGCGTCACGGGCTACACCGTCACCGTGACGCCCGCCGAGAGCCAGCCGAACGGCGGCGTCGACCGCCTGCCCGCCACCGCCCGCTGGGACCACTTCGGCGCCCTGCGCACCGGCACCACGTACACGTTCGCCGTCCGCGCCGTCGCCGCGAAGCAGACCGGCCCGGCCGTCAGCGTCAAGTACACCGCGACGTCCGCCGCACCCACGCCCCAGGCGCTGTTCGCGCTGGATGCCCAGGGCAGCGTCGTCCGGTTCAGCACCGGGAGCACGACCACCGGCACCACGGTCGCGACGAACGGTGCGGGCTACACCGCCGACGACCGCGGGGACGTGTTCGTGCCCTCGGCCGACCTGACCTCGATCCTCATGTACCCGGCCGGCGGTGGCGCCGCTCGCACGGTCGCGACGGGCCTGCACCTGACCGCTGACCTCCGGTCCGACGTCGCCGGCAACCTGTACTGGGCGGACTCGGTGTCCGGCTCGGTGACGATGCTCCCGATCGACGGGTCGGCCCCTCGGGTCGTCGCGGACTTCGGCACCGTGCAGTACGGCAAGCACGCGTGGGTCGTCTCGCGCAACGGCATCGTGACCGCGTACAACAACAGCCCGTTCGAGGCCCGCATCGCCCAGCGCAGCGCGACAGGCGTGCTCACGGTCCGTGCCTTCAGCTACGGCGGTGTGTACCCGGTCGTCGGTGGGCTGCAGTCCGACGACTCCGGGAACCTCTACCTGACCCTGTCCCAGGACGGCCGCGACGGGCAGTACCCCTGGGTCGAGGTCCGCGCGGGCGAGAGTGCCCTGACGCGCCTGACCACCAGCGACGCGTTCGAGTACGGCGCGACGAACTCGACGTCGCTCCGACTGCTGCGGTCCGCCGAGTGGTGCACCCAGGCCGACGAGCTCTCCGGCACGTGCGACATCGACCGCTCGCTCGCCACGGAGCTCGTCGTCGGGCGCGACGGGACGCGCCAGACCGTCCCCGTGTCCGGCATCACCGCGGGGTCGCGCGGGTCCCACGTGGGTGTGGCCACCGAGGCCGGTGACGTGTTCATCGACGTCGACCGTGCACCGTCGGCCGGCCTGTGGCGCGTCCCCGCCGCCGGCGGAGCCGCCCAGCAGGTCTCCACGGCGCAGTTCACGCGCCTGCTCGTCATCTAGGGCAGCTGTCGGCCCGCCACCGGGCCACATGCGGAACGGGAGGCTCCCCACCAGCTGGTGGGGAGCCTCCCGTCTGTCTGTCAGTGCATCTGCGCAGCCGCCACGCGTCGGGTTCGGGCCCCGACGCGGGGCGGCCGCACACGGCAGCGGGCCGGGAGTGCTCCCGGCCCGCCGCAGGTCAGTCCGTGCTGGCGCAGACCGCTCTGGCTCAGGCCAGTGCGGTGAACGACGCGTCGCGCACCAGCAGCGTGGTGGCGTCGCCGTCGAGCTGCTGCTCGGGGTCGCTCGAGAGCCCGAGCGACCAGGTCCCGCCGCCCGGCTTCTCCGGCAGCGTGAACTCGACCGTGGTCTCGGACGCGTTCAGCAGCACGGCGACCGAGTCGTCGCCCTGCTCGAGCACGAGCATCACGGCACGGTTGCCGCCGTCGGCCCAGTCGCCGTCCTCGAAGCCCGCGTTGTCCGCGCGGAGCACGGAGACGGTGGACGCGGAGTGACCCGGCGCGGTGCGGTACCACTCGGGGCGGAGCGCCTCGTGCTGCTGGCGGAACGCGATCGCCGACGTGGTGAAGGCGAGCAGGTCCTGGTCGACCGCGGCCCAGTCGAACCACGAGATCTCGTCGTCCTGGCAGTAGGCGTTGTTGTTGCCGCCCTGCGACCGAGCGATCTCGTCGCCGCCGAGGATCATCGGGACACCGGCCGAGAGCATCAGCGTGCCGAGGAAGTTCCGACGCTGGCGGTCGCGGTAGTCGTTCACCGCGCCGTCGTCCGTCGGGCCCTCGATGCCGCCGTTGAACGACGTGTTGTCGCTCTCGCCGTCGTTGTTGTCCTCGCCGTTCGCCTCGTTGTGCTTCTCGGCGTACATCGTCAGGTCCGCGAGCGTGAAACCGTCATGGGCGGTCACGAAGTCGACCGAGCAGAGCGGCGAACGGCGCGAGCCCTCGTACACGTCGGGGCTGCCGAGGACGCGCTGCACGGCGTCGCCGAGCGCACCCTCGTCGCCGCGCCAGAACGCGCGCAGGTCGTCGCGGTACTTGCCGTTCCACTCGGACCAGTCGGCCGGGAAGCCACCCACCTGGTAGCCGGCGGTGTCCCACGGCTCGGCGATCATCTTGACCTCGCGGAGCACCGGGTCCTGGTGGATGATGTCGAGGAACGCGGAGTGCTTCTCGGCCTCGCCGTCCTGGCGGGTCAGGGTCGTCGCGAGGTCGAAGCGGAAGCCGTCGACGTGCATCTCCTCGACCCAGTAGCGCAGCGAGTCCATGATCAGGCCGAGCGCGGTCGGGTGGCCGACGTTGAGCGAGTTGCCGGTGCCGGTGGTGTCGAAGTAGTTCGCCTCGTCACCCTCCACGAGCCGGTAGTACGACGCGTTGTCGATGCCCTTGAAGGACAGCGTCGGGCCCATGTGGTTGCCCTCGGCGGTGTGGTTGTAGACGACGTCCATGATGACCTCGAGCCCCGCGGCGTGCAGGGCCTTGACCATCTCCTTGAACTCGACGACCTGCTGGCCGGCCGTGCCCGTGGACGAGTACTCGTTGTGCGGCGCGAAGAAGCCGATGGAGTTGTAGCCCCAGTAGTTGCGCAGGCCCTTGTCGACGAGCGTCGAGTCCTGGACGAACTGGTGCGTGGGGAGCAGCTCGACGGCCGTGACCCCGAGGTCGACGAGGTGCTTGATCGCGGCCGGGTGCGCCATGCCCGCGTAGGTGCCGCGGATCTCCTCGGGCACGTCGGGGTGCTGCTTCGTGAAGCCCTTGACGTGCACCTCGTAGAAGACGGTGTCGGCCAGGTCGGTGCCCAGGCGGGTGTCGCCCTGCCAGTCGAAGGAGCGGTCGGCGACGATCGAGCGCGGCATCGCGGAGGCCGAGTCGGTCTCGTCGATCTGCTCGGGCTCGTTCATGTCGTGCCCGAAGAGCGCCTGGCCCCACTCGTACTCGCCGTCGATCGCGGTGGCGTAGGGGTCGAGCAGCAGCTTGGCGCCGTTGTGGCGCAGGCCGTTCGCCGGGTCCCACGCGCCGTGCACGCGGAAGCCGTAGCGGGTGCCGACGGCGACGTCCGGCACGATGTCGTGGAACGTGTAGCCCGTGCGCTGCGTCAGCTCGGTGCGGTGTTCGGTGCCGTCCTCGTCGAAGCGGCAGAACTCGACCCGCTCCGCGGTGCTGGAGAACAGGGCGACGTTGGCGCCGCCGTCGACGAGGGTCACGCCGAGCGGTGTGCGCGAAGAAGTGGTCATGCTCCCAGTTCTACCGACGCGGTGCTGTGTCCGAGGCCCGTCGTCGTACCCCGGCGCGCCGAACGGCCATCCGCGACAGGACCAGCGCTCAGCCCGGTCTTGGTTGGCTGGGGGACATGCGTTCCGTCACCGTCGTCATCCCGGTGCTCGACGACGCCGACCAGCTCCGGGCCTGCCTGGCCTCCCTCGCCGCGCAGACGGTGCCCCCGACCGAGGTCATCGTCGTCGACAACGGCAGCTCGGACGACAGCGCCGAGGTCGCGCGTGCCGCCGGGGCCGTCGTGCTGCACGAGCCCGTCCGTGGCATCGCCTCCGCCGCCAGCCGGGGCTACGACGCCGCGTCGAGCGAGGTCATCGCCCGGGTCGACTCGGACTCGGTGCTCCCCCACGACTGGATCGCCCGAGGCACCGCGTGGTTCGCCGACCCGCTCGTCACGGCGGTCACCGGACCCGGTCGGTTCCGGGACCTCGGCCCCGTGGCCAGGACCGTGTGGCAGGTCGCGTACATGGGGGCGTACTTCGCGCTGATGACCGCTGCGCTCGGCCGCCCGCCGCTGTTCGGCTCGAACATGCTGATGCGGCGCTCCGCGTGGCTGGCAATCCGGCACCGCGTGCACGTCGACCCGATGGTGCACGACGACATCGACCTCTCGATCCAGTTCGACCCCACCTGGCGCACCGTCCTCGACCTCGGTCTCGTCGCCTCGGTGTCCAGCTCGCCCGTACAGGACCCGTGGGGCCTGGTCGTCCGGACCCGCAAGGCCGCGCGGACCATGCGCGTCTCCGGGATGCGGGCGTTCACCCCGGCCCGCATCATGCGCCGCGTGCTCGTCGGCACGCGTCCGGTCCGCGTGGTCCGGCAGGCCGACCGGGCACCCGTCCAGCAGGCCGATCCGGCGTCGGTCCAGGAAGCCGATCCGAGGTCGGTCCAGCAGGCCGATCCGGCGTCGGTCCAGCAGCCGTGACGCGCGACGACGCCCCGGTCGTGGGCCCCGTCGCCGCGCCGGCTCTGCACTGCATGACCTTCAACGTGCGCCGCCCGATGCCGCACCTCCGCGCCACGCACCCCGACACGTGGACACGGCGAGCCCCGGCCGTCGCAGCGCTGGTCCGGTCCGAAGCACCCCACCTGCTGGCCGTCCAGGAGGCCGTGCCCACCCAGGTACAGCACCTCACCGCCGCCATGGGGTCGCGGTGGGCGGCCGTGGTCGCCGACCGGGACGGGGCCGCCGGCACGACCGGCGGCGAGCACGTCGGGGTCGTCGTCGACACCGAGCGACTCAAGGTGGGCACCACGACCACCGTCGCCCTCGGGCCCGACCGCTCCCGGGTCGGCAGCCGTGCCTGGGGTGCGCCCTTCCCCCGCATCGCGGTGCTCGTCGAGCTCGAGGACCAGGTCACCGGCGTCCACTTCGTCGCGCTCGCCACCCACGTCGACCCGTTCTCGCCGCTGGCGCAGGTCCGGTCCGCCCGGCTCGTCGGCGCACTCGTGCGGGAGTCCGGCCTGCCCGCCGTGGTGCTCGCCGACTGGAACGCCGGGGAGCGCTCACCGGCCGCCAGGGTCCTCGCTGCCGAGGGGCTCGACGACACCTGGGACCGCGTGCCCGAACGGGACCGACCCGCGAGCGTCGGCACCTACGCCCACTACCGGGACCCGCGACCGGGTGGCCCCCGCCTGGACCGCGTCCTGGTCACCCGAGACCACCCCGCCGCCCGTGCCGTCGTCGAGCGCGTGGCCGTGTCGACCCGTCGACCCGGTGGCGTCTGGCCGTCCGACCACACCCCCGTGCACGCCGTCATCCGATGGGAGACCCCGTGACGAGCATCGTCCGCACCGCAGGACCGACCTTCCTCCGACGCCCCCGCGGCACCGAGTGGGTCGCCGACGTCCTGCGGGTCCTGACCCTCCTCAGCATCCCGCTCGCGACGATCGGCTGGGGACCCATCGCCTTCGCGGTGATGTCCCTGACGCTCTTCGGCGTGGTCGTCCCGCGGATCCTCGGGCTCCGGCCGGGCTTCGACGTCGCGCTGTGCCTGCTCGCCCTGGTCGCCGGGTGGAGCAGCGCCCTGGAGTGGTACACGACCGTCCCGGGCTGGGACAAACTCATCCACTTCCTGCTCGTCGGTGCGCTCGCCGTGCTCGTGGTCGTGATCGCGTCCGACCTCGGGATCCTGCCCGACGCCACGCGCATGCGCGTCGTCGTCGCGGTCGCCGTCTGCGGCACGATCGGCCTGGCGATCGGCGCCGTGTGGGAGATGTTCGAGTGGGTCGGCCACAACTACCTCGACTCCACGATCTTCGTCGGGTACGACGACACGATCGGGGACCTGCTCGCCGACGGGGGTGGCGCCGTGGTCGTCGGCATCGTCGCCCGCTGGTGCGCGTCGGACCGGCGGATCGTCGAGCCGCCCGTCCGGTCCTGGCGTCAGTCCCCCGCGGTGTAGAGCGCCGACATCCGGGCCATCAGCCCGCGCGGCACGAACCGGTGCGCACTCGCGATCACCGTGTTGCCGAGGCCCGACACCACGGTCGGACCGCCCGCCCGCGCGAAGGCCCGGAGCCCCACGGCGGCGACCTGCTCCGCGGTCTGCCGTCCGCCCTCGAGCGACGAGCTCCCCGCGGCGTCGAAGAACCCCGTCTCGGTCGGCCCCGGGCAGAGGGCGAGCACGCGGACCCCGCGGCCGCGGGTCTCCTGCCAGATCGCCTCGGTCAGGGAGAGCACGAACGCCTTCGTCGCGCCGTAGACGCCCATGCCCGGGGTCGGCTGGAACGCCGCGGTGGAGGCGACCGTCATCACGCCACCGACCCCGCGCGCGAGCATCCCCGGCAGGAACGCGTGCACGAGCCGGGTGACCGCAGTGATGTTCAGCGCGATCTGGGTGCGGTTCCGCTCCTCGGAGTCGTCGGCGAAGTCACCGTGGGACCCGAGGCCGGCGTTGGCGACGACGATGTCCACCCGGCTGTCGGCGAGGGACGTGATGACGTGGTCGACGCCGGCGTCGGTGGACAGGTCCGCGACGAGGACCTCCGCGCGCACCCCGTGGTCACGGCGGACCCGGGCGGCGACCGCCTCGAGCTTGTCGGCCGACCGCGCCACCAGGACGAGGTCGCTGCCGCCTCGGGCGAGTCCGACGGCGAGCGCTTCACCGATGCCCCCGCTCGCTCCGGTGACGAGGGCGCGGCGGGCACGGAAGGGCTGCTTCTGGGGGGCCATGCACCCTGCCTACACGTCCACGGCGCTCCGCAGCCCAACTCGGAAGCGACGACACCTTGCACTGAAATGCCGGATTCCACTACCGTGACCGTCACCAGTTCCGCATCTGGGCTGGACCGAGCAACGGAGCAACCATGTCGAAGAAGACTCTGTTCACCGGGATCGCGACCACGGGCGCGCTCGTCCTCTCGAGCCTGCTGATGGCGCCCGCCGCGCATGCGTCGGAGGCGGTCACACCTCCTGTTGGCACGTCGGTCGAGGCATCCGGATCGGCAGCCATCCAGCAGGTCACCCCAAAGCAGCTCGCCGAGGCGATCGCGGAGGCCGATCGGGCTGGGTACGTGACTGCGGATCGCGTCGATCTCCGCGGTACTCGTACCACCACCATCGACATCGGGGAGGGTTTCACGTTCGACATCGTGCAGTCGGACGACAGCAGCAGGCTCGGTGCAGGTTCTGATCAGTACGGCGCGTACGTCTCGTTCAACAGCACTGACCAGAACGCGATCATCAGCGGTGCTGCGTGGGGACTCGGCATCGGTCTCTGCGCGATCAGTGCGGGGACCTTCTGCGTCGTTGCCGGGGCAATCCTCACCGCTGCGACCGTTGCGGTGACGTCCAACGGGATCCGCTGCGGTTCGAAGTCCTTGCGTGTCTACCCGTTCAACGGATCACGGTCGCCTCGCTGTGCGTGACCTCGTCCCGATGAAGCGGTTCGTCATGCGCGTCCCGGTGGCGATGGTGGTCAGTCTCGTCCTCGTCGCCGGCAGCGTCGCCATCACGGTCGCCCCTGGTGACCTGCCCGGTTGGATGAGCAGGGTCCTCGCCGGTCTCGCCCTGTTCGGAGCGATCGTGTACCTCGGGTCCGCCATCCGCGGCCGCTACCGAAGGCATTGACCGGGTTGGGTCACTCGGGCGTCGAGACACCCCGACGCAGGATCGCAGCGGCTGCCCGGGCGCGCGGGATGACGACGACGGCGCTCCACAGCCCGAGCCCGGTCCACAGTCCGCAGAGCAGCAGCGTGATGACCCAGCCGTGCTGGTCCCGCATCGACCACGACATCGCGAACCACAGCACCGCGGTCAGGATCTTGCCCCACCCGGCGACCTGCCGGTCCGCCTGCCCGTGCAGCAGCGGCACCCACTCCGTCGCGGGGACGTCGATCGGCACCCGACCGTCAGAGATCCAGCGCTGCACCGCACTCGCCCGTTCGTAGCCGCCCTCGATGCGCCACGAGCGCAGGAGCAGCACGACGCCGAGCGTCCCGCCGACCGCCGCGGCCGGCACGCCGACGGACACCAGCACGCCGGTGGTCGCTGCGGTCCACGAGGACAGCACGAGCATCACGAACACCAGCGCGAACGCGGCTCCGGAGACGGCGGCCCCGAGGAGCCGGAGTCGACCGGCCTCGTCCACGGCACCCACTCGCGCGCGCGGGGCAGCGGTGGCGCGGATGCGGTCGGCGTCGGTCACGGTGGTCCTGTCGGTTCGGGGGACCCCATGACTACACCGCGCCGCTCGGCGGACGTCGTGCGCCCGGCCGTGGACATCCCGGTGCGGCGGCCAGGTCCCGTGGGTAGCGTCGACCACGATCTTGTGAGGAGACCCCATGGCGAAGAACACGAAGCACACCGGTACCAAGGCCCTGCTGCTCGGCATCCTGTCGGGCGGCCGCAGCGCCACCCCGCTCGCACTCCTGGCGCTCAACCGCGACCGCAAGGAGCTGTCTGGCGCCTGGCAGGACTGGCCCGCCTTCCGCACGCCGCTCGGACGCGGCCTGCTCATCGCCGGTGCCGTCGGCGAGATCATCGGTGACAAGCTCCCGATGACCCCGAGCCGCACGGCCGCGACCGGCCTGATCGGCCGCGCCACCTCCGGCGCGTTCGTCGGCATGGCGATCGGCACGACCGGCAAGCGCGACCGCCGGGTCGAGGGCGCCATCCTCGGTGCGATCGGGGCGATCATCGGCAGCTACGTCGGACTGCTCGCCCGCAAGTCGGTCACCAAGACGACCGGCCTGCGCGACCCGCTGGTGGCGCTCGCCGAGGACGCTGCGGTCATCGCCGGCACGTCGAAGGTGCTCACCTCGCGCTGACGCGACTGCATGACGCACCAGGAGGCTCGGCGCACCACGTGCACCGGGCCTCCTGTTGCGTCCCAGGGTCCGTCCAGTGCCCCGCTCAGGCGCGCGCGGTGTGCGCGGCGGCCGTGATGGCCGCGGCGAAGCGACCGGCGATCGCGTGGTTCGCCGCGGTCGTGGGGTGGATGCCGTCCGTTGAGGTCCCGGGGACCCAGGAGTCGTCACGCTCGCGGTCCGCGGCGAAGGGGTCGGTCTCGTTCCACCCGTGACGGTGTGCGTCGACGACCAGGGCACGGTCGAACGCGGCGTTGCCCGCCCGACGGTCGACACCCCACAGGCTCGTCGTGTGGTCCGAAGGCGGTGCCGCGACCAGGAGCACGTGCGGCGCTGCGACCCGCGCCACCAGGCGGCCGACGTCCCGCAGCGTCGTCGTGATCGGCACGTGCTGGTTCACGTCGTTCGTGCCCAGCTCGACGACCAGGACGTCCTCGCCGTGCACGACGGGCATCCGGGCGAGCACCTGGTCCGAGCGGTACCCGCTGTGGGCGTAGCCGCCGACGGCACGGACGACCGCCTGCGCGGCGGGTGTGGCGGCGAGGTCGCGGAGCCACGACCCGGGCCGTGCGGTGATCGAGTCGCCGGCGTAGGCGAAGGGCACCGCTCGGCCGTCCGCGGCTCCGAGCGCTCCGGTGAGCACCTGGTCCGGGGTGCGCCGGAGCTCGGCGACCCGCGCGGCCACCACCCGGGCGGCCTGCGGACCGGTCACGTCGGCGGTCGACCCGTACGCGGCGACCGCCGGGTGCGCGACGACGAGGGCCGTGGGCACGGCGACCAGGGCAGCGGCCAGCGCAGCGGTGACGAGGACGTGGCGCACGCGCATGGTGGTTCCCGATCGGTCGGAGGGTGTGGGATCACCGTAGGACCGGGCCGGGCGCTGCACGCCGTGGGATCGATGGGAAGGGGCGACGGTTCCTGAAGCACCTCCGAGCAGTGGCTGGGAGGTGCTCCAGGCCGCCGGGGGTCACCAGCGCTCGTGCACCGTCGCGCGGAACCAGCGGTCGTAGAGGTCACGCACGGTCGCGGCGAGGTCGGCCGGGGTGTCGAGGGACCCCGCCTGGGCGTTCGAGCGGGCCTGCTCGGCGTTGCGAGCACCCGGGATCGCAGCCGTGACACCGTCCTGCGCGATGATCCACGCGAGCGCGGCCTGCGGCACGGAGACGCCATCGGGCAGGGCAGCGGCGAACTCCTGCGCCGCGCGGACGCCGTCCTCGAAGGGGACCCCGCTGAAGGTCTCGCCCTGGTCGAAGGCCTCGCCGTGGCGGTTGTAGGTGCGGTGGTCCTCCGGGGCGAACTCGGTGTCCGTCGTGTACTTGCCGGAGAGCAGCCCCGATGCCAGCGGGACGCGCGCCAGGATGGCGACCCCGGCCTCCCGGGCGGCGGGCAGGACCGCGTCCAGCGGCTTCAACCGGAACGCGTTGAGGATGATCTGGACGCTCGCGACGTTCGGCCGGGCGATCGCGGTGAGCGCCTGGTCGGCGGTCTCGACGCTGACGCCGTAGGCGGCGATCGCGCCGTCGGCGACCAGCGCGTCGAGGGCGTCGTACACGGCGTCGTCGGAGAACACCGCGGTCGGCGGGCAGTGCAGCTGCACCAGGTCGAGCGTGTCCTGCTGCAGGTTCGTCCGCGACCGGTCGACCCAGGTGCGGAAGTTCGCCGCGACGTAGTTGTCGGGCGTCTGCTCGGCGCGACGGCCCATCTTCGTCGTGACGGTGACGCCCGAGCCGGGGTTCGCCTGCAGCCAGCGGCCGATCAGGGCTTCGCTCGTGCCGTCGCCGTACACGTCGGCGGTGTCGAACAGGGTGACGTCGGCCTCGGCGGAGGCGTCCATCACGGCAAAGGCGTCCTCGTCGGCGACGGGACCCCAGTCACCGCCGAACTGCCAGGTGCCGAGACCGATGGAGGAGACTTCGCGGCCGGTACGGCCGAGGGTGCGTCGCTGCATGGGTCCGACGCTAGTCGTCGGTGCCGGGGTGCTCGTGCGGTCAGCGGCTGAACAGGCCCGCGGTCGCCAGGCGCACCCGGCGTCTGGCCTGCTCCTGGTCGTCGCCGAAGCGGTCGACGCCCCAGGACAGCGTGGTGAGCAGCTCGAAGACGTCCTCGGCGCTCGCCGTGTCCGTCGCGCTGCCCTGCGTCCGTGCGCGCTGCAGGAACACGTCCGTGCGCGCTGTCAGTCGGGCGCAGACGTCCTGCACGGGCGACTCGTCGTCCCCGATGGCGCTGGCGATGCAGGTCGGCAGGTTCTGCCAGATGCGGAGCTGCCAGGTGACGCGGGCCATCCACTCGTGCAGGGCGTCGTCGGCGGGCAGCGACTCGAGCTCGCGCGACTCGTCGAGGACCGCGTGGACGCTGTCGTCCATCACGGCGGCGAGCAGGTCGTCCCTGGTCGGGAAGTTCCGGTAGAGCGTCGCGTTGCCGACCCCGGCCGCCGTGGCGATGCCGTCGATCGGGGCGAGGATGCCGTCGGTCTCGAAGACCTGTCGTGCCGCCGCGGTGATCGCGTCACGGTTCCGGCGGGCATCGGCGCGCAGGGGCTTCGCGGTCGTCGACGTCACGGCGCACCTCACTTGACTCAAGTGGGGACTATCCCCACATAATGATCCGGGGAGCATCCCCGCTTCCGCAACCAACCTACAGGAGTGACCATGACTGAGCGACTCGACGGCCGGACCGTGCTCGTGACCGGAGCGAACGGAGGCCTCGGCGAGGAGTTCGTCCGCCAGGCCCTGGAACGCGGCGCGACGAAGGTCTACGCCACCGCACGGTCCCCGCGGCAGTGGGACGACGAGCGCGTGGTGCCGCTCGTGCTCGACCTGACCGACGGGGAGTCGATCGCCGCCGCGGCGCGGACCGCGACCGACGTGGACCTGCTCGTCAACAACGCGGCGATCGCCCCGGCGTCGGACACGTCCATCGCGGCCGCGCACGACGACGTCCTCCGGTCGGTGTTCGAGACGAACGTCTTCGGCACGATCCGCGTCTCCGGGGCGTTCGCGCCCGTGCTCGCGGCGAACGGCGGCGGTGCCGTGGTGAACGTGCTCTCCGCCGCAGCCTGGATCCCGCTCCCCACCGTGTACGCGGCGTCGAAGGCGGCAGCGTGGTCCGCGACGAACGGCCTGCGGACCGAGCTGGCCGGCCAGGGCACCACCGTCACGGGCGTGCTCGTCGGCATGATCGACACGGCGATGGGCGCCCGCTTCGACGTCCCGAAGGTCAGCCCGTCGAGCGTGGTGGCGCAGTCGCTCGACGGCGCGGTGACCGGGGCGTACGAGGTGCTCGCCGACGACGACACCCGGATGGTGAAGGGGCTGCTGAGCCGCCCGGCGGAGGACCTCGGCGCCGCGACCGCACAGGCCATGGCGGCCATCGCCTCCTGACCGACGACATGACGGATCCGGTCGGCGATCCCGCGGGATCGTCGACCGGATCTGTCAACGCTGGATCCGGGATCCGCTGTCCTCAGCGGATCCCGGTCGTGTCACTCGTGCAGGCCGGCGAGCTCCTGGAACTCGTCGTCGGTGAGCTCGACCGTGGCACCGGCGAGGTTGTCCTCGAGGTGCGCGACGCTCGACGTGCCGGGGATCGGCAGCATCACCGGGGAGCGCTTGAGCAGCCAGGCCAGGGCGACCTGTGCGGGCGTCGCCTGCTTGCGCTCGGCGAGCTCGGTCAGCGGGGAGTCCTCGCCGGTCAGGCCACCGGTCGCGAGCGGGAACCACGGGATGAAGCCGATGCCCTGCTCCTCGGACCAGTCGAGCAGCGCCTCGGAGGACCGGTCGGTGAGGTTGTAGAGGTTCTGCACGGAGACGATCGTCGCGATCTCCTGCGCGGCCTTGACCTCGTCGACGGAGACCTCGGACAGGCCGATGTGACGGACCTTGCCCTCGTCCTGCAGCTTCTTCAGCTCACCGATCTGGTCCTCGAGCGGGACCTTCGGGTCGATGCGGTGCAGCTGGAACAGGTCGATGCGCTCCAGACCGAGGCGGCGGAGGCTCATCTCGGCTTCCTGACGCAGGTACTCCGGGCGGCCCACCGGCGGCCACTCGTTCGGGCCGGTGCGGGTCAGGCCGGCCTTGGTCGCGATGACGACGTCGTCGCCGTAGGGGTGCAGGGCCTCCTTGAGGAGCTCCTCGGCGACGTAGGGGCCGTAGGAGTCGGCGGTGTCGAAGAAGTTCACGCCGAGCTCGACGGCGCGCTTGAGCACGCGGATCGCCTCGTCGTGGTCCTTCGGCGGTCCCCAGACCCCGGGGCCGGTGAGCTGCATGGTGCCGTAGCCGAGGCGGTTGACCTCGAGGTCGCCACCGATGCGGAAGGTGCCGGAGGCGTCGGCCGGACGTGTCGTGGTGTCGCTGTTCGTCATCACTCCGGTGTACGCCGTCTCCGCGAACGCACGGTGAGCAACCGGCGACGTCCTGTCCCCCGACGTCAGCGTGTCGGGCGCGGGTACGGCGTCTCGCCGCGGTCGAGCATGGCGACGAGCTTGGCCAGCCGGGCCGCGCGGGTCGCGGGGTTGGGCGCGGTCATGACGCGGTGCAGCACGGCGTACCGGTTCGTGGCGTCGAGCTCGGCGAACAGGGCGGCGGCAGCGGGTGCGGTGTCGAGCGCGGCGGTGAGGTCGTCGGGCACCGTGGCGGTCGCCGACCCGGCGTAGGCACGGTCCCACCGGCCGTCGGTCTTCGCGCGGTCGATCTCCGCCTGCCCGCGCTCCCGCATCCGCCCCTGCGCGACGAGCGTCGCCACCAGGCCGATGTTCCGCTCCGACCACAGCGAGGCCTTCCGTCGCGGCGTGAACCGCTGCAGGAAGGTCACCGTGTCGTTGCTGCGCTTCTGCCCGTCGATCCAGCCGGAGCAGAGCGCCTCGTCGAGGGCCTGCGCGTACGTCAGGGTCGTGGGCTCCGTCGTGCCCTTCTTGGCGAGGGCGAGCCAGACGCCGTCGGAGTCGTCCTCGTGCTCGTCGAGCCAGGCGCGCCAGGCCGCGGTGTCGGCGACGACGAACGGCTCGATGTCCATGCCGGTCATCGTAGGACGGGGCGTGCCGCCGGGTCAGACCCAGCGCGCGTCTCACACCCAGTGCGGCTGCGCGAACACCCCGTCCGGGTCGGCCTGCTCGGCGATGCGGTGCAGCCGCGAGGTGTTCACGTCGAAGTACGCCGACGGGTCCGTGATCGCCGCGTCGCAGTAGTTCGCGTACGCAGCGTCACCCCATGCCGGGCGCATCGCGGCACGGAAGCCACGCACGTACTGGTCGAACGGTGCCGGGTCCGCGCCGTTCGCGAACACGGCCGTGTACTGCACCGTGTACAGCGCCGAGCGCCACGGGAAGGGGGTGTCGGTCCGGCCGACGTCCGCCACGACACCGCCGAGGGCGTCGAGGGACACCCCGCCCTCCGCCATGCCGGCGACCGACCCGGACCGCTCGGCCTGCTGCACGAGGACCGCGACCTGCGCGTCCGTCAGTGCCGTCGTGCCGATCGAGGACGTCGCCGCCTCGGACACCCGCACCGGCTTGCCGGCGAGCTCCTGCATCGCCTGGCCGTACGTCAGCTCGTCCGCCGTGTGCCGGGTCGGCGTCGCACCGGTCGCGGCGATGAAGCCGTCGACCGAGGCGTCGGCGCCGGACTTCGCACCGGTCCACACGCCGGTCACCGTGACGGACGGGCCACCGGTGTGCCGTGCGCCGCCCAGGAGCTTCAGCGTCGACCACAGCTGCCGGTCCGCCGTCGGCGCCCAGTCCTGCCACGCGCGCACCACCGCAGCGGCGGCCGACCAGGGGAAGGAGATGCTGAAGAGCAGGACGGGAGGCGCGGGCTGGGTCCGGAACGTCAGGCTCGTCACGACGCCCACTGTCCCGCCGCCCCCACCGCGGCAGGCCCAGAACAGGTCCGGTTCCCGGGACGACGAGACCTCGTGCACGGCACCGTCAGCCGTGACGATCGTGGCGCCGGTGAGCTGGTCCGAGGTCAGGCCGAACGAGCGGACGAGCACGCCGACACCCCCGCCGAGCGTCAGGCCGCCGATGCCGACGGTGGGGCACGACCCCGAGCCGATCGCCCGACCCGCCTTCGCCAGGGCGGCGTAGACGTCGGCGAGCTGCGCGCCGGGGCCGATCGTCACGGACTCCCCCGACACCTGGACGTCGTCGAGCCCCGCGGTGCTGATCACGAGCGATCGGGGGACGTCCGTGCCGGCAGCGCCGCCGGCCGACCAGCCCGTGTACGAGTGCCCGCCGGCGCGGAGCGCGACCGGCGTGCGGGTGTTCCGGGCGAAGGCGAGCCCGGCGACGACGTCGTCGGCGTTCGCCACCCGGAGGATGCCCTGCGGGTCGGCGTCGTCGAACCGGGGGTTCTCGAGCACGCGTGCTGCGTTCCATCCCCGGGCGCCCGACCGGAGCACCGCCCCCGTGGTCGCCGCGGCCAGGGCGTCCCAGCTGTCCGGACCGGAGCCCGTCGGCGGGGCGCTCGCGGTCGTGCTGGGCACCGGCGTGCCGCTCGCTCCCGAGGTCGTCGTGCCGGACGGTCTCGGTGCCGGGGACCCTCCGCTGCAGGCGGCCAGGACCCCGGCGATGCCGAGTCCCACACCCCCGGCGATGAGTCCCCTGCGTGTGGTCGTGCTCCCCGGTGGTTCCGTCACGGGACCTGTCTACCCCGCGGTGGAGCTGATCCGGACGGCGTCGGCCCAGGCGCGGACCCACGCCGGCAGCGCCAGGTCGGAGGGAGCGCCCCCGACGGCGTCGAGCAGCTCGGCGGATGCCACGCTGCCCCCGGCGGTCCGGAGGAACCGGGCCTGCACGACCGCTCGGGCGACGACGGTCCCGCGCCGGACGAAGGTCTGCTCGATGTACGTGGCACGCTCGTCCACGCCGAGCACCCGCGTGACCAGGTCGAACCGCTGCCCGAGCGTCAGCGACCGCTTGTACGTGATCGTCTGTGCAGCCACCACCGGGTACCAGCCCCGTCGGGTCAGGTCGCCCCAGAACCCTGACCGGATCATCAGGTCGAGCCGCCCGAGGTCGAGCAGTGCCAGGTACCGGGCGTTGTTCGTGTGCCGGAGCGGGTCGAGGTCGGTCAGGGTCACCCGGAACGGGGTCCGCGCCTCGTCCCACAGCGACCGCCGCCGCGCTCGCCGGGTGCGGAGGTGCAGGAGCAGCAGACGGAAGTACAGGTTCACCCCCTGATCAGACCAGGTCGGTCGTGCCGGTCCCCGTCCCTTGGAGGAACCACACGATGCGGGGCCGCTCGTGACGGGTACGACCGGTGCCTCCCTCCAACCCGGGTGCGCGGAGTAGACCGGGAGACATGCAGACACGCAAGCTCAGTGACCTCGAGGTCGGCCCGATCGGCCTCGGAACGATGGGGATGAGCGCCTTCTACACCGGCGCCGGCACGGACGACGACGAGTCGGTCCGCACCATCCACCGCGCGATCGACCTCGGTGTGACGCTCTTCGACACCGCCGAGGCGTACGGCCCCTACACGAACGAGGAGCTCCTCCGCCGGGCCCTCGCCGACCGCCGCGACGACGTCGTCATCGCGACGAAGTTCGGCCTCATCACCCACGAGGCCGGGGAGACCACCCCCGCCCGCGGCCGCGGCATCAGCTCCGCGCCGGAGTCCGTGCGGGAGGCCCTCGAGGGCTCCCTCCGCCGCCTCGGCACCGACCACATCGACCTCTACTACCAGCACCGCGTCGACCCGGCGGTCCCGATCGAGGACGTCATCGGCCAGCTCGCCGAGTTCGTCCAGGAGGGCAAGATCCGCCACATCGGGCTCTCCGAGGCGAGCGCCGCGACGATCCGCAAGGCGAACGCCGTCCACCAGATCACGGCCCTCCAGAGCGAGTACTCCCTCTGGACGCGCGACCCCGAGGGCGACGTGCTCGACACCCTCCGCGAGCTCGGCATCGGCCTGGTCCCCTACTCGCCGCTCGGCCGCGGGTTCCTCACCGGCACGATCACGAAGCCCTCGGACCTCGACGCCGACGACTTCCGCTCGGCGAACCCCCGCTTCCAGCAGGACGCCTTCGAGACGAACATGCGCATCGTCGACGAGGTCAAGCACGTCGCGGACGAGGTCGGCGGCACCCCTGCCCAGGTCGCCCTCGCGTGGCTGCTCGCCCAGGGCGACGACGTCGTGCCGATCCCCGGCACGAAGCGCGTCTCCCGCCTCGAGGAGAACGTCGCCGCGGCGGACCTCACCCTGAGCGCGGAGCAGGTCGAGCGCCTCTCGGCGCTGCCCGCCCCGACCGGTGACCGCTACCCCGACATGTCGAGCATCGACCGCTGACGCAACCCGACGGCGGACAGGAGGCTCCCCACCGGACACGGACGAGCCTCCTGTCCGTCACAGGTCGGTGGCGAAACCGGCCGCGCGGAGCTGCAGGTCCTCGATCCGGCGGAGCCGGGCGGCGTCGACGTCGAAGCCCTCGTAGGCCAGCGGCGGGGTCTTCCGGACGTTCGCCGAGCACTGGAAGTCCTGGCACACGAGCGTCCCGACGGTGTTGCCGTTGCGCCCGGCCGGGCCGGACCGCTTGGCGCTGTAGAACACCACGTCGTTCGGCAGCCGGACGTCCTGGCACCACGAGCACTGGGCCCGGGATCGCGGTGAGGCCTCGGCCTGCCGGAGCAGCACGCCGATCAGGTCGCCCTCGAGGGTCGGCACGACGACGGACGCGCGGCGAGGGCTCTTCGGGTCGCGCCACCCGAGGAAGTCGAGCGCGTCCCAGTCCAGGGTCGCGAAGTCGGCGGGCAGCGTCAGGTCACTCGTCTCCCTGCGGGAGGCGTTGACGAAGGACGCGCGGATGGTCTTCTCGCTGATGGGCAGCATGGTGAGCCGTTCTGTGGTGCCGCCCGGGGCGCGCGTGCGCCGCACCGGGCGGGTGTTCTGGGAGGGGACGACGACTGGGGCCACGTCGACGACGTGACCCGGGGCGTCAGGCCCTGATGCCGGCGTGGACGCCGACGACCTCCTCGGAACGGTTGCTCACGGGTCCAGCCTACGAGGCGGTGTCAAGACGGACGGTCCGCGCCGTCAGGGCGTGAGGCGTCAGGGCGTCGCGGTGAGCAGGACGAGCGAGCCGTCGTGGGACGGCCGGACGCGGAGCGCGCCGTTGCGGTCGTCCCAGGCGCCGGACTCGAGCGCGGTGCGGAGCGCGGCGACCGAGCGGGCGGCGCTCATCTCGTCGACGAGCCCCCAGGCGTCGTCGGCTCGACGCGCGGCGGGGTCGAGCAGCCGCTCGGGGCGGCCGTAGTAGGCCTCGGAGAACCCGTCGACGCACGTGAAGGGGATCGGCACGCGGGTCGTGGTGACGTCCCCGCCGAGGGCGTCGGCGATGCGGTCGGGAGTCGGGTGGCGGCGGGCGTCGGCGGCCGTCACCTCGGGGGCGTACTCGGCGAGCCAGGAGTCCTGGATCCGGGCGGGGTCCCGCGTCAGCACGACGACCGGGCCACGCGTCACGCGCCGCATCTCGGCCAGCGCACGGTCGAGGTCCTGCCACCGGGGGACGGAGAACGCGGTCATGGCCGCGTCGAACGTGTCGTCGGGGAAGGGCAGGTCCGCGGTCGGCTCGACGGCGGTGACGTCCCGGTCGTGCGGCGCGTAGGACACCGCGGCGTCGGCGTCGGTGCTGACGTGCAGCACGGTGCGGGCGTCCCCGAGTGCGGCCTTGACCGCCCGGGCGAAGGCGGGTTCCGGGCGGCGCCACCGGGTGCTGTCCACGCCGGTGCTCCCCTGGTCGGCGTTGCCCGCCGTTCCGTCCGCGCGCCTGGTCACGCGGCTCAGCCTACGGCGGGCGCTAGGGTCAGCACATGGTCGCCGCCTCGGGTTTCAGCTTCGTCTTCGTCCTCTACGGTCTGCTCGTGCTCGCCGTCGTCGTGCTCGTGATCGCGCTCATCGTGCTGTCCGTCGCGGCGATCCGCGTGCTCCGGCTGTCCGCGCGGGAACGTGTGCTCCGGATCGAGCGCCTGGAACGTGCTGCGCTCGACGACGACGGGGACCCGACCGCCATCTGAGCGGAGGCCCGCGCACGCCCGCCGGAACCGCGCGCGTGGACCGGGACCGGACGCCGGTGCCGGACGCCGGTCCCGGACGTCGCACAACCGAAATCGGCTCGCGCCGCCGAACTCCGTGGCGCGAGCCGATCCTGGTTGTGCGGCGCCGGCCGGAACCACGCCCGTGCCGGCCGGAACCGTGCGACCCGCGGCCGGAACCGTGCGCCCCGCGGCCGGAACCGTGCGCCCGGCGGCCGGGACAGCACCGGGCGGCGCGGACTGCTCAGTCGACCGACTCGGACTCCGTGGCCCGGGCCGCGGCGAGCTGCTCCGCGCGCTCCGTCGCCGCCCAGGTCCCGAGGAGCGCGAGCGAGCGCTCGGACTCCGACCCGGGCTCGGCGCTGTACGTGAACATCGTCAGGCCCTGGTCAGCGACCAGGTCGAGCGCCTCGTAGTCCAGGTCGAGTGCGCCCACGACCGGGTGGCTGATCCGCTTCTTGCCGGTGCGGTGCAGGCGGACGTCGTGCTCGGCCCACCAGGAACGGAACTCCTCGCTGCGGGTGGAGAGCTCGCCGACGAGCGTCACGAGCCCGGGCTCGCACGGGTTGGCGACGGCCGCGGCGCGCAGGATCGCGACGGAGTCCCGCGCGGTCTGGGACCAGTCGACGAAGAACGTCCGCGCGGCGGGGTCGAGGAACGTGAAGCGGGCGGTGTTCACCGGGCGACCGGGTCCGGCGAACATCGGCGCGTACAGGGCACGGCCGAGCTCGTTCGCCGCGAGGACGTCCCCGCGCTCGTTCCGCACCCACGCCGGCGCGCCGGTGATGGCGTCGAGGAGTCGTTGCACGCCGGGACGGATCCGGGTCGGCATGGTCTTGTGCATGGTCTTCACGCCGGAGTTCGCGAGCCGGGCGAGGTCCCAAAGGTGGGTGCGCTCGTCCTCGTCGAGCTGCAGCGCCCGCGCCAGCCCCTCGAGCACGCTGTCGGAGACGCCCTTCAACGTGCCGCGCTCGAGCCGCGTGTAGTAGTCCACGCTGACGCCCGCGAGCATCGCGACCTCGTGCCGCCGCAGCCCGGGCACCCGACGGACCCCACCGCCGAACGACGGCATGCCCGCCTGCTCTGGCGAGATCCGAGCCCGCCGCGTGGACAGGAAGTCGCGGATCTCCCCGCGCACGTCGATACCCATGCGGCCCAGGCTACGTCCTGGTCCCGAGAGCGAGACAGGCACTGGTCGTACCTGGCCGCTCAGGGGCACCTGGCCGACACGACGAGAGCGGGTGACCTCTCGATCACCCGCTCCCGTCGACCAGTGTGTGGCTACTTGTGCAGGCGCCCCGACAGTGCGGTCGTGGTGCCGTTGGTGTAGCCGGCCTTCTTGGCGGTGACGGTGACCGTCAGTCGCAGGCCGACGTCCTTCGACGTCGTCGTGTAGGTCGACTTCGTCGCCCCGGCGATCGCCTTCCCGTCACGTGACCACGCGTAGCTGAAGGTGACCCCGCTCGCGTTCCACGTCCCGGGCTTCGCGGTGATGGTCCGGCCGACCTGCCACGACCCGGAGACGGTCGCACTGCTGCCCGCCTTCAGCGTGAGCTTCGGCGTGGGTGCGACGACCGTGATGGTGGCCCGGGCCTCCCGGCCGGAACCAGCGCCGACGGCGGACACGGTGATCGCACCGAGGTCGGCGTCGGCCGGGACCTGCAGGGTCCCGGCGACCGCGCCGCTCGACCCGGCGACGGCCGTGTCGATGACCGTCGTCCCGGAGCGGAACGTGACGCCTTCGCCCTGACGGAAGCCCGTGCCCGTGAGCAGGACCGTCGTGCCCGTCGTGCCCGACGTCACCTTCGTGGCGGAGGTGCCGAGCGCCACCGGGGTGGCCGCGGCGGTCCGCTCGGCGCAGACGTCGCCCTGCTTCCCGACCGGCGCGATCGCCTTCGCCGGCGCCGTGACGCCGTCGTCCTCGCGGACGGTCAGGGTGGTGAACGCGGACGCGCCCATGACGGCGTTGCTGGTGTTCGTGACGCTCACCTTCAGGGCGGAGCTGGGCGTCGCCGAGGCGACCGTGTTGCCGGCCGTCGGCACGGTGACCGCACGGCAGGTCTCGCCCGGTGCGAAGGTCACGCGCTCCATGCCGACGCCGACGGTGCCGGTCGCCGATCCGAGGACGCTGACGTACGCGGTGACCGGACGGGAGTCGGCACGCGACAGCGAGACGGCGACGTCGGCGGTGCCGGGGCCGGCGCCCTCCTCCACCGCGGTGGGGGCGACGTTGACAGTGGTGCGCGTCCGGGCGACGGCGGTGCCGACGCTCGGGGTGTCGAACGCCAGGTCGGACAGGTAGACCCCGCCCGTCCCGGTGCCGTCGGCGCCGACGCCCGCGGTGAAGCGGACTTCGCGGACGTCGGTGAGGTCGAGCCCGGTCATCGACGCCGTGGGGATCGTCAGCTGCTGCAGGACGATCTTGTTCAGCGTCGTGTTCGTGCCACCGGGCATCCGGTTGACGGCGAGCGGGTTGACCGCCGAGGCGGCGGTGGACCAGCTGCCGCCGGAGCCGTCGAGGACCGTGATCCGGAAGTCGGTACCGGTGGGCACGGCCTCGTCGGGGGCGGTCTTCACCGTCAGCTGGCTGCTGCCGGAGACGTTGCGTGCGGACGCGGGGACCGAGACGCGGAGTTCACCGGTGCTCGGGGCCGCGGGGTCGGTGGTCGACGCTCCGGTCCAGAGGAACCGGGTGGTCGGGTACGTCGGCACGTTCGGCGCGAAGGAACCGGGCGTCCAGTGCGGGACCTGTGCCGACCCCTTCGTGGTGGCGCAGAACGGGTTCGACTGGGGCAGCGTGCGACCGGTCAGGTTGGTGCAGACCGCGGCGGTCGCACTGCCGACGGTGCGGGTGAGGGAGCTCGACGAGGCGAAGTCGGTCACGAGCTGCGTCTTCGAGGTGGGCTGCGCGGCCATCGTCCGGACGTCGGCGAACGGCGTCGCGGTCGTGGTGGGCTTGACCGATCCGTCGAACATGGGCTGGAACTGGGTCTCGCCGCCCATGGTCAGGCGGAAGAAGCCGGTCATGTAGCTGACACCGACCTGGTACTCCTGCGCAGCGGTCAGGCGGGTCGAACTGGTGGTGGCACACGTCGACGTGGTGTCGTTGACGTTCCAGTCGTCGCCCGTGGCGGCCGGGTACAGACCGGGCGTCCACACCGTGTTGAAGAAGTTGTGGTTCGCGCCCATCACCCACACCGCGGACCGGAGCACCTCGTCACCGAAGGCGTGCCGGGAGTCGTCGATGAAGTGCTGTCCCTGCTGGTTCGACACGTCGCCGTCGCAGTAGGGCAGGAACACGGCGGTCGGGACGTCCGGCAGCGTCATGCGGCCGAAGTCGACCGGCGCGAGCGGCAGGACCGCCTCGATGCCGTACGGCTTCGGGAGCGCCTGGTTGAGGGTCGCGGCCGAGACGACGCCCTCACCGCCGCGGGAGTGGCCCATGATGCCGACGTGCGTCAGGTCGAAGCGACCCTTGAGCGAGGCGGCGGTGACACCAGCGTCGGCGGCGGGCTGGTCGGCGCGGGTCGTGGCGCGGACGAGCGCGTCGTCGAGGGTGCGTGTCGTCGTCGTGCTCGGGCTCGCGGTGGTCGCCGTGGTGACGTCGTCGTAGGACACGGGCGTCCCGGCGTCGGCCTTGCCGAGCATCCCCAGCGTGTCCAGGATGAGCTGACCGCGGGCCTCGGCACCGTAGTCGAGCGCGAGCTGGTTGTCGTTCGAGTTCACGGCGTTCGCGGCGATGGACACCACGTTGTAGCCGCGGGTGGCGAGCGCACGCGCGGTGCCCTCGTAGCCGAGGTACGAGCGGACGTTCATCTGCGTCGGACCGCACGGCCAGCGCAGCGGGTTCGCGCCGGTGCCGGAGCAGGAGGTGTGCCGTCCGTGCAGGAGCACGACGGTCGGCCGCTCCCCGGCGGCACTGGTCAGGTACATCTTCCCGGTGAGTTCACCGCGGATGCCGCCGATCGCCGCGAGCGGGACCGCCTGGTCGCCGAAGTCGTACTCGGCCTCCGTCACCGTGTAGGCGCCGGGTGCCGACGGGTCCTCCACAGCCTCGGCCGTCGCGAGCGACTTCATCTGCCGCTTGAGGGTGCGGTTCTCCGGCACGGGCGGGGTGACCGGGACCGACGTCGTCTCGGTCGCCTTGTCGGCGTCGCCGCTCGACCAGGCCTTGGTGACGTCCGTCGCCCTGGCGACGGACGGGTCGGCGGTGAGGACCTGGAGGGTCTTCCCGTCCGCCGACTCGGTGGCGAGGCCGATCGGCTCGCCGTCCACGACGAGCGTGGGGGCGTCGTCGACCATCGGCAGCGGTGCGTCGAGGTCGAGGGACACGAGGTACCCGCCAGGAGCGGTCGTGACGTCCCAGTCGCTGCCGGAGGCGACGACGGGGTCAGGGGTCGGTGCCGCGAACGCAGGGACTGCGGTCAGGGCGAGGGCGGGAGTCAACGTGGCGGTGATCGCCAGTGCGGCGAGTCGACTCCGGGAAGGGGTTCTGGACAAGGGGCTCCTCGTGTGAAGGGTTTCTCATGAGGAAGCTTGGAGCCAGCTGCGGGTCTGCTCGCGGTCGGAAACGGTCTCGTAACGAACCATTGACGGCCGGGAAACACAGCAGGTGTCGGTCAGCCGCAGAACGCAGACGACCGCCTGGACGGGGCTGTGGACGGGCACGGTCCCGCGGGAGCGCACAGCACACACTGGACGAGGGGCGTTGCATGGAGCCATGACCGACACCACCTGGTTCATCACCGGCTGCTCCACCGGGCTCGGACGCGCGTTCGCCGAGGCCGTCCTCGCTGCGGGCGGCAACGTCGTCGTCACCGCGCGTGACGCCTCCCGCGTACAGGACATCGCCGACACCGCCCCCGACCGCGCACTCGCCCTGGCGCTCGACGTCACCGACCCCGCTGCCGTCACGGCCGCGGTCGCCGCCGCCGAGGAGCGCTTTGGCCGCGTCGACGTGCTCGTGAACAACGCCGGCTACGGCTACCGCGCCGCCGTCGAGGAGGGCGAGCCCGAGGCCGTCCAGACCCTCTTCGACACCCACGTCCACGGCCCGACGGGGCTGATCCGCGCCGTGCTGCCCGGGATGCGTGCCCGCGGGACCGGCACGATCGTCAACATCTCGTCGATCGGCGCCCGCATCTCGCCCGAGGGCTCCGGGTACTACTCGGCGGTCAAGGCCGCGCTCGAGGCCCTGTCGCTCTCGCTCCGCAAGGAGCTCGCGCCGCTCGGCATCGACGTCATGGTCGTCGAACCCGGCGGGTTCCGCACGGACTTCGCGGGCCGGTCGCTGACGCAGTCCGCCAGGCCGATCGAGGCCTACGCCGACACCGCCGGCAAGCGCCGGATCGAGCACGACACCGCGCACGGAACGCAGGCAGGTGACCCGGCGAAGGCCGCGCAGGCGCTCATCACCGCGGTCGAGGCCGACCAGACGCCCTTCATGCTGCTCCTCGGCAACGACGCGTCGGACGGCTTCCGCGCCGCGCTGGACGCGCTGCGCGCCGAGGTCGACGCGTGGGAGTCCGTGAGCCGGGGCACCGACTTCTAGCGGCCCGGCTGCTCAGGTCCCATCTGCCGGACGGGAGGCTCGGTGCCAGTTGGCGCCGAGCCTCCCGTCCGTCATCTGGTCGCGATCGTGACGCTGGCGACGCGGTGACCGTCCATGGCGGTCACCTCGAGGCGGTGGTCGCCGACCTCGACGACGTCGCCCACGGCGGGGACGCGGTCCAGGTGCACCTGCACCAGGCCGCCGACCGTCTCGTAGTCGCCGTCGGGCAGGGCCGGTCCGCCGTCGGCGTGCAGGTCCTCGAGGACGGTCGCGCCGTCCACGCCGTCGCCGTCGGACACCGGGGCGTCGTACTCGTCGCGGATGCGCCCGACGAGGTCCTCGAGCAGGGCCTCGAGCGTGACCATCCCGGCGCTGCCGCCGTACTCGTCGACGACCAGGGCGATCTGGTGCCCGGCGGTCCGCATCTCGGTGATGGTGCTCGAGAGCGACTTGGTCTCCGGGAACGCGGGGACCGGTCGGGTGATCGTGGCGACCGGTGCGGCAGGGTCCTCCGGTCGGAGGAGGTCGCGGAGGTGCACGAAGCCCGTGACCTCGTCACGCGAGCCGCCCGTGACGACGTAGCGGGTGTGGCCGAGGTCGAGCGCTCGGTCGATGGCCTCGGCGATCGTGAGGTCGTCCTCGAGCGTGGCCACGTCGAACCAGGGCCGCATGGACTCGCGGAGGATCCGGCCCTGGGCGTCGAGGGCGCTCCGAGCGATGCGCCGACCCTGTTCGTCGATGGCGCTGTGGTCGGACACCAGGCCGCGGAGCTCCTCGGTGCTCATCGACTCGCTGCGGGCGTGCGGGTCGCCGCGGAGCAGCCGGACGACCGCGTTCGTGCTCGCGGACAGCAGCCAGATCACGGGGCGCATCAGGACCGCGAAGCGCTCGAGGGTCGGGGCGACGGCCAGCGAGAACCCCTCGGCGCGCTGCAGGGCCAGACGCTTCGGCACGAGTTCGCCGAGGACGAGCGAGAGGTAAGCGATGACGAGCGTCATCGCGACCAGTGCGACGGTCTCGGCCGTGACCTGGGACAGCCCGAGGCCCTGGAACACCGGGGCGACGTCGGGGGCGATCGAGGACGCGCCGTACGCGGCGGAGAAGAAGCCGGCGACCGTCACGCCGATCTGCACGGCGGACAGGAAGCGGTTCGGGTCACGGCCGAGTGCGGCGACACGGGCACCGCGGGTGCCGCGGTGTTCGAGCTGCTGGAGCTGGGACTCGCGGAGGGAGACGAGGGCGATCTCGGCGGCGGCGAAGACCCCGCCGACCAGGACGAAGACGACGACGAGGGCGAAGGCGATCCAGGTGTCGGCGCCCATCAGCGGTGCGGGTCGGTGTCGAGGAGCGGGCTCGGACTTCGGGGGTCATCCATGCCTGTGAGCCTGCACAGGCCAGCTGGGCGACGGCCGCGGTGGTGCTGTGGAACGCCCTAGAGCGTGCGACCCGTGTGCGACTCGATCCACGCGCGCGGGTCGACCGGCAGGGTGCCGTCCATGAGGACCTCGAGGTGCAGGTGCGCACCCGTGGAGACGCCCGAGGACCCGACGCTGCCGAGGAACTGGCCGGCGTCGACGCGGTCACCCACCCGCAGCGGCGAGGAGCCCGGGATCATGTGCCCGTAGAGCGTTGACACCTTGCGGCCGTCGACCACGTGGTCGACGATCACGGTCTGGCCGTAGGAGAAGTAGACGCCGGACACGCGGACGGTGCCGGCGGCGACCGAGCCGATCGGGGCGCCCATGCCGGGGTTGAAGTCGAGGCCCTGGTGCAGCGACGAGCACGCGCCACAGGGGGCCGAGCGCCAGCCGAAGCCCGAGCTCATCCGCACCGGGCCGGGGAACGGCGAGCGGACCGCGCCGCCGTCCGTGACCTCGGCGCCGCTGTTCACCGCGCCGGCCGTCACTGCGCCCGTGCCGCTCGGTGCCGCGACGACGACCTGCTTGGCCTCGTTCACCGTGAAGCCGTCGCGGGAGGTCGAGGCGCTGGCGACCGCCTGGGTCACGGCGTAGTCCTGCGTGCGGACGGTCGGCGCGATGGTCGACGTCGCCATCGAGGTGTTGGCGCTGGCGTGCGCGGGCATCGCTGCTGAGGCGAAGAGCACGACGGCGGCGACGGCGCTCACGACGGTGAGGCGGCTGGTGCGCTGCGTGCGGGTGGCGGTGGTGGCCGCCGCGGTGCTGCGGGTGCGGGTGCGGGCTGCGGGGGTCGTCGGGGCGATGGCCTTCGGCGTCCTCGGGGTCCTCGCCGCCGTGGGGGCCTTCGCGGGCTTGACTGCCGTCGGTGCCTTCGTCGGCGTGGCCACTCGGGGGGTCGCCGCCGGCACGGCTGCTCTCGGGGCCTTCGCCGGTGCCGGAGCGGCGTGCTCCTGCGGGACGACCGGCGTGACCGGCCGGGCGGCGGCTGCGCGCTCGGCCTGCAGGGCCGCTCGACGGGTCAGGTGCACCACCGGGGTGTCCGGGTGCTGGTCTGCGTCGCGTGGAGTCGTCATGGCCGTCGACCATTCTGCACGAAGCTGTCCAGTTGTACAGCCCCCCATCGGCGTCAGGACGCGTCAGGAGTGCGGTGCCGGTGCAGGTCCCCGGCGTGGTGACGTCGTTCCAACCACCCCGAGACCCACCCGGCCGGGACCAGCAGGAAGAGCCAGTACGGCCCACCGGCGGGCACGAAGACGGCCCCGATGAGGGCGACCACGAGCGAGATGAACGTCACGGCGCCGTCGATCGGGTGGAGCAGCGCGCGACCGTCCTCGCGGAGAAGATCCGGGTCGCGCCACACCGCCCACTGCATCACCGTCATGCTCAGGCTGGTCACGGCGATCGTGCCGATGTACAGCGCGTTGACGCCGACGTCGTGGGTCGTCTGCGCGATGAGGTTCGATGCGAACGGCAGGAAGGCGATGCTGGCGAGCCAGACGAAGTTCACCCGCAGCACCAGGGTGGAGTACGAGCGCGTGGCCTCGAACAGGCGGTGGTGCGAGAGCCACAGGCGCGAGATGACGATGAAGCTCACGAAGAACGCGACGACGGTGCCCACGTGGTCGGCCAGCAGGTCACCGAGGGACTCGTGCTGGATCTCGTCAGCGACGTCGACGAGCGGCAGGAGCAGCAGCGTGATGGCGATCGCGACGGTGGCGTCCGAGAAGTTGACGAGGCGGTCGAGCCCTCGGTCGGTCCGCAGCGTCGGCGTCATGGCGTCAACCTAGCGGCACGCAGGCGCTCCGCACCGGTCGTCGGTACTGTCCAGGGCACTCAAGCGGAAGGACCCCTCATGGCCCGAACGCCTCGGGAACGCCACGACCCCGTCGACCTGCAACACGCCGAGGTCGTCCTCGCCGGCACGCAGGAGCTCCTGCCCGTGCTCCGCGCCGCGGCCGTCCGCGCCGGCGTGGACGCCACGCGCATGCGGGTGGTGGGCGTCGACGACCTGCCGGACCCGACCGACCACGCCGAGGCCGAACTGGCGGTCATCGCCATCCGCCGTCCCGGGGACGACCCGGCCTTCCACCGCGCGCAGGACGCCGCCGAGAAGATCGACCCGCTGATGGCCCCGAACGCGGTGCGCATCGTGGTGACGGTGTCCGGTGCGACGCGGCTGGCGCCGAAGCTCGAGCGGACGCTGACCACCGAGGTGCTGCACCAGATGGGGGCCGCGGCTGCACCGTTCGGGTTCCGACGACCCTTCCGGAACCTGCGGAAGCGCCTCGGGCTCGCGGCGCTGCAGACCGCCGGTGTCCGGGTCTTCCGGATCACGATCGGGCACTGACGCCTCAGGCGGCCGGACCGCCCCGCAGTTCGAGCGCGATCTGCTCCGCGTCGAGGTTCCTGAGCACGGACTCCAGCACCTCGGCGTCGAACGTGCCGTCGTCGCGGGCGTCGAGCAGTGCCGCACGTTGGCGGTCGAGGACCCGGAGGCGCCGGACCTTCTCCTGGCCGAGCCACGCGCGGAGTTCGGCGGGGTCAGCGGCTTCGAGCTCCTCCCGCGTGCGCTGTGTCGACGGAGTGGGGTCGTCCGCCTGCGTGGACTCCGCCGCGGCACGCATCACCACGAGGAGCCGACCGCGTTCCTCGACGTCGGCCTGAGCCCGGTCGGCGGCCGGTGGGCTGATCCGTCGCAGCAGCGGACCGATCGTGCCGCCCTGGAGCAGCAGGGAGAACCCCGCGACGGCGAAGGCGACGAACACGAGCAACGACCGCTCCGGCGTGTCCTGCGGCAGCGTCTGGGCCGCGGCGACCGTCACCGCGCCGCGCATCCCCGCCCACACCACCGTGGTGCCCTCACGCCAGCCGAGTGGGGCCGCGCGGAAGTACTGGATGTCCGCGAGCATCTGTCGGACCCGGCCGCCGAACCGCTCGAGGTCCCGTTCGGAGGGCGTGCGGTTCCCGAGCCGGTGCTCCTGCAGGGCGGCGCTCGCGGTCTCGCGGTCGGCGTTCCGGTAGTCCTGCAGCCGGTCCTGCATCCGGGCCTGGCGTTCGGCGCTCCGCGTCAGGCCGAACAGCAGCGGGACGACGTACGCGGCCCGCACCAGGACCGTGAGCACGAGGGCGCCGAGGGCGATGAGGAGCGCCGGCCCGACGCCGGCGTGGTCCTGCTGCACGTCGCCGATGATCGACGCCAGCTCGAGTCCCATCACCAGGAAGACCGCGCCCTCGAGCACGAACTCGACCGTGCCCCAGTTCTGCGCGTCCGACAGGCGGTGGTTCGGCGGCAGCACGCGCGGCGCCCGGATGCCGGTGACCAGTCCGGCGACGACGGCGGCGACGAGGCCCGAGGCGTGCAGGGACTCCGCGGGGATCGAGGCGACGAACGGCACCGCGAACGACAGTGCCGTGTTGACGGTGGGGTTCGCGACGCGGGCACGGACGACGAGGTTGAGCCACCCGACGACCAGGCCGATGGCGACGGCGACCGCCACCGCGAAGGCGAAGTCCCCGACGGCGCCCCAGAACGAGAAGGTGGCGCCCGCGGCGACGATCGCCGTGCGGAGCAGCACCAGCGCCGTGGCGTCGTTGAGGAGCGATTCGCCGTCCAGGATCGCGACCACCCGGCGGGACACCGAGGTCTGCTTCACGATCGAGGTCGCGACCGCGTCGGTCGGGCTGACGATGGCGCCGAGGGCGATGCCCCACGCCAGGCCGAGGTCCGGCACCGCCCAGGCGAAGAACAGCCCGAGCACCAGGGAGCTCGCGACGACGAGCACCACCGACAGGCCGCTGATCGCGCCGAACTCCCGCCGGAAGTTCATCGTCGGCATCGAGACGGCGGACGAGTACAGCAGCGGGGGCAGCACCCCGGCGAGGATCCACTCCGGGTCGACCTCGACGGTCGGGATCCACGGCACCAGGCTCGCGACGATGCCGACGGTCACCAGGACCAGGGGCGCGGCCACGCCGATCCGGGGCCCGAGCACGGCGGCGCCCGCGATGACGAGCAGGGCGACGATGCCGGCCACGAGGAGTTCTGTCACGTGCCCAGGGTGGCACCGATCGGCCTCCACAGGTCGGCGTCTCGGAGGCCTCCTCCACAGCCCATGTATCTTGATGTCGAGATACTGCTCACCGCGAGTAGCGTGGAGCCACCGACGCGCGAACAAGGGAGTACCCGCCAGCATGGCCAAGATCATCTACACCCTCACGGACGAGGCGCCGTTCCTCGCCACCCACTCCTTCCTCCCCGTCATCAAGGCGTTCGCCGGCACCGCCGGTGTGGACGTCGAGACGCGGGACATCTCCCTCTCCGGCCGGATCATCGCGCTGTTCCCCGAGCGGCTCAGTGCTGAGCAGCGGATGGACGACGCCCTCGCCGAGCTGGGCGACCTCGCCAAGACGCCAGAGGCCAACATCATCAAGCTGCCGAACATCTCGGCGTCGATCCCCCAGCTCAAGGTCGCGATCACCGAGCTGCAGTCCCAGGGCTACGACCTGCCCGACTACCCGGACGAGCCCAGCACCGACGCTGAGCGCGACGTCCGCGCCAAGTACGACACCGTCAAGGGCAGCGCCGTCAACCCGGTCCTGCGCGAAGGCAACTCCGACCGACGCGCACCCCTGTCCGTGAAGAACTACGCCCGCAAGCACCCGCACCGCATGGGTGCGTGGAACGCCCACTCGAAGACGAACGTCGTGACGATGGGGGTCGACGACTTCCGCGCCAACGAGAAGACGTGGGTCGCGCCCGCCGACGACACCCTGACGATCACCTTCGTCGGGTCGGACGGCACCGAGCAGGTCCTCAAGCAGTCGATCCCCGTGCTCTCCGGCGAGGTCATCGACGGCACCGTCCTGCACGTCGGGCCGCTCGAGCAGTTCCTCCGCGCGCAGATCCAGCGCGCCGCGGACGAGGGCATCCTGTTCTCGGTGCACCTCAAGGCCACGATGATGAAGATCTCGGACCCGATCATCTTCGGCCACGTCATCCGCGCCTTCTTCCCGGACGTCTTCGACCGCTACGGCGCCGACCTCGCCGCCGCCGGGCTCACCCCGAACGACGGCCTCAACTCGATCCTCACCGGGCTCGACGCCCTGCCGAACGGCGCGGAGATCAAGCAGGCCTTCACGGACGGCATCGCCGCCGGCCCCGAGCTCGCGATGGTCGACTCGGACAAGGGCATCACGAACCTGCACGTCCCGAGCGACGTCATCGTGGACGCCTCGATGCCCGCGATGATCCGCACCTCCGGCCACATGTGGGGCCCGGACGGCGACGAGCACGACACCCTCGCCGTGATCCCGGACTCCAGCTACGCCGGCATCTACCAGACCGTGATCGAGGACTGCCGGGCCAACGGCGCCTTCGACCCGTCCACCATGGGCTCGGTGCCGAACGTCGGCCTCATGGCGCAGAAGGCCGAGGAGTACGGCTCCCACGACAAGACCTTCGAGGTCCCCGGTGACGGCACGGTCCGCGTGACGAACGCCGCCGGTGACGTCGTCATCGAGCACCAGGTCGCCCAGGGCGACATCTGGCGTGCGTGCCAGACCAAGGACGTCGCCATCCGCGACTGGGTCAAGCTCGCCGTCACGCGTGCCCGTGCCTCGGAGACCCCGGCCGTGTTCTGGCTCGACGACAGCCGCTCGCACGACGCCGCCCTCATCGAGCTCGTGCACCGCTACCTCGGCGAGCACGACACCGACGGCCTCGACATCCGGGTGCTCTCCCCCGTCGACGCCATGCGCCTCTCGCTCGAGCGCATCCGCCGCGGCGAGGACACCATCTCCGTCACCGGCAACGTGCTCCGCGACTACCTCACTGACCTGTTCCCGATCATGGAGCTCGGCACCTCGGCCAAGATGCTCTCGGTCGTGCCGCTGCTCGGCGGCGGCGGGCTGTTCGAGACGGGTGCCGGTGGTTCCGCACCGAAGCACGTCCAGCAGCTCGTGCAGCAGAACTACCTGCGCTGGGACAGCCTCGGGGAGTTCCTGGCGCTCGCCGTCAGCCTCGAGCACCTCGCGGGCGTCACGGGCAACCAGCGCGCGAAGATCCTCGGCGCGACCCTCGACCGTGCCACCGGGACCTTCCTCGAGCAGGACAAGTCCCCGGGCCGCAAGCTCGGCTCGATCGACAACCGCGGCAGCCACTTCTTCCTGGCGAAGTACTGGGCCGAGGAACTCGCCGCGCAGACCGAGGACACCGAGCTGGCGGCGGCGTTCGCGGAGATCGCCCGGCAGCTCGACGCCCAGGAGCAGACCATCGTCGACGAGCTCGTCGCGGTGCAGGGCTCCCCGGCCGACATCGGCGGCTACTACCACCCGGACGACGCCAAGACGAGCGCGATCATGCGTCCGTCCACGACGCTGAACGCGGTGCTCGCCGCGCTCTAGACGCGACCAGGCCCACCGACAGGAGGCCCGGTGCCAGCTGGCACCGGGCCTCCTGTCCGTCTGCCCGCCCGTCCGGCACCGGAGCCCGCCGAGTGGTCACCAATCGTCGTCCCGGGGACTCCTGAGCGGCGTCCCCTGGCCGCTCGGCAGACGTGAGCGGGGTGTTGCGACCGGTCGCGGCGGCGCGGGCGCGACCGGCGCGGGCGCGACCGGCACAGGCGTGGCCGGCGCGGGCGCGGGTCAGCGGGACGGGACCGGCGGGCCGATCGTCAGCAGCACCACGAAGACGAGGGCCACCAGGACCACCCCGACCAGCGCGGCCACGAACGGGTGAGCGACCACCAGGAAGAGCAGGCGGTCGAGGGGGCCGGGGCGCCGACCGTCGGACGCCGACCGACGCCACGGCCCGTCGAGCATGCCGCGGCGGGCGACGCCGACCTCGAACGGCAGCGTCGTGTACGGCACGATCGCGCTGGCCCACCCGAGCAGCGTCGCGCCGACCGACCACCGCTGGTTCACCGCGACGACCGTCGTCACGACGAGGTAGGCGAGGAACACGAAGCCGTGCACGCTCCCGCCGATGCGCACCGGCAGGTCACCCAGCCCGGCGCCGTACTTCAGCACCATGCCCACGAGGAGCATCGTCCAGGTCACGAGTTCGGCGACCGCGAGGACACGGAACAGGGAGCGAGGCGTCATGCCTCCATCGTCCCGGACGGGTCTTGGGAACCACCGCTGAGATCGCACTCGGTGTCGGCTCCCGGAGACCGGAGGCGACACGAAGTGCGATCTCAGCGAGCAGCGCGAGCACCGCGAGCAGCGCGAGCACCGCGAGCAGCGCGAGCAGCGCGAGCAGCGCGAGCGGGCCGCGCGAGGAACGACCCCCCGCGCGGATCGGAACGATTCGACCCGGCCTCGGGTAGCGTCGTCGGCATGTCGATGACGACCAACACGACCACGGACGCAGCACGCACGCTCCGCGTCGGGGTGGTGGGTCTCGGGTTCGCCGGGACCACGCACCTCGATGCCTACACGGCACTCCCGGGGGTCGAGGTGGTGGCGCTCGCGGGGCAGGAGACCGCGCGGCTGGCCGAACTCGCCGAGACCCGGCACGTGCCGAACACGTACGAGGACTGGCAGGACCTCGTCGCGCGGGACGACCTCGACGTCGTGTCGATCGGCGTCCCGAACGCCCTGCACCACCCGATCGCGGTCGCGGCGCTCGAGTCCGGCAAGCACGTCTTCTGCGAGAAGCCCCTCGCGACGACCGGCGACCAGGCGCAGGAGATGGTCGACGCCGCGCTGCGGAACGACCGCGTGCTCGAGGTGGCCTACAACCACCGGCGCCGTGCGGACGTGCAGTTCCTCGCGGCCCACCTGCACAACGACGGCGGCGAGAACCCGCTGGGCGACGTCTACCACGCCCGGGCCAGCTGGCTCCGGCGTGCGGGCATCCCCGGCATCCGCAGCTGGTTCGCGAACAAGGAGACGGCCGGTGGTGGTCCGCTCATCGACCTCGGCTCCCACGTGCTGGACATCGCGCTGCACCTGATGGGCGAGCCCCGGGTCGTGACGGCGAGCGCGGTCACGTACAACGAGCTCGGCCGCGCCGGTCGTGGCGGCAGCGAGCACACGCCGGTGTCCGCCACGACCGACCGCCCCTTCGACGTCGAGGACTTCGCCAGCGCACTGCTCCGCTTCGACACCGGCGCGAGTCTGCTGCTGCAGGCGAGCTGGGCGTCGTACTCGAAGGACGCCGAGGACATCGAGGTGGAGCTCCTCGGGTCGACCGGTGGCGCGCGGCTGTTCGTCCGCGACTACGCGACCGAGGGCACGGTGACGCTGTACTCCGACGAGCAGGGCGTCCCGACGGTCACCCGCCCCGCCGTGCAGGTGCCGTCCGGGCACCACCAGCGGGTCATCGAGGAGTTCATCGCGACCATCCGCAGCGGCCTGCACGACGGCCACCACGGGGAGTTCGCACTGCACCGGAGCCGTGTCGTCGACGCGATCTACGCGTCAGCGGCTGCCGGACACGAGATGGAGGTACCGGCATGACGAACATCGTCGTCTGGAACGAGAACGTGCACGAGAGCCGCGGCGACGCCACCGTCCTCGGCCACTACCCCGACGGCATCCACACCGTCGTCGCGGACGCCCTGCGCGCACACCACCCCGAGGCCGACGTCTCGACGGCCACGCTGCAGGAGCCCGAGCACGGCCTGAGCGCAGAGCGTCTGGCGTCGACGGACGTCCTGTTCTGGTGGGGCCACGTCGCCCACGACCAGGTCGCGGACGAGGTCGTCGACCGCGTCGTGCGGGCCGTGCACGCCGGCATGGGCCTCGTGGTGCTGCACTCCGGGCACTACTCCAAGCCGTTCACCCGCCTGATGGGCACGACCTGCTCCCTGAAGTGGCGCAACGACGGGGAGCGCGAGCTCGTCTGGACGACCGCGCCCGAGCACCCGATCGCCGAGGGCGTGCCGCACCCGATCGTCATCGACCGCCAGGAGATGTACGGCGAGTACTTCGACATCCCCCGCCCGGACGAGGAGGTCTTCCTGTCGACCTTCGCCGGCGGCGAGGTGTTCCGCTCGGGCGTCGCCTACCGCCGCGGCCGCGGGCGCGTGTTCTACTTCTCGCCCGGCGACCAGGAGTACCCCGTGTACCACCACCCGGACATCCAGCGGGTCCTGGCGAACGCGGCGGGCTGGGCGACCCCGACCACGGAACGCCGCGACCTGACCGCCGACCCCCACCCGCGGGACTGGTTCCTGAGCGGCGGTGCGGGTAGACAGGACGGGTGACCACCACCACGGATCAGGGCGCCGACCACCGGGACGCCGTCGTCGAGTCCCTCGCGGTCCTCGGCAGCGGCCCGGAGGAGCGGTTCGACCGCATCACCCGCATGACCCAGCAGGCCTTCGGCGTGCCGTTGAGCTTCCTCAACCTGGTCCACCACGACCTGGTGACGGCGCAGTCGACGCAGGGCTGGGAGCAGGGCGGCAGCGTGCCCGCGAGCATGGTCTTCTGCTCGACGACGGTGATGCAGGGCGAGCCGGTGGTCGTGCCGGACGCGACCCTCGACCCGCGCTTCAGCTCCCTGCCCGCGGTCACGGGTGAGCCGGGCATCCGCTTCTACGCCGGTGCGCCGCTGACCATGCCCGACGGCACCCCGGTCGGCACGCTCTGCATCATGGACCCGCGGCCGCGGGAGCTGTCCGCCGAGGACCTCGCGCTGCTGCAGGACCTGGCCAGGTGGGCCGAGCGCGAGCTGGGGCAGGCCATCGACCTCGACCGGGTCCGCAAGACCCTCGACGGCCTCGTCCCCGAGCCCGTGTCCGTGCCCGGCTACGACCTCGACGTCGTCACCGCCCGCACCGAGGACGGCGGCGACGTCGCCGACTGGCGCGTCGCCGACGACGGCGCACTCCACCTGACGATCGGGTCCGTCTCCGCCGTCGGTCGTGCCGCCGGCCTGCTGGCCGCGAACGTCCGTGGGGCGCTCGTCGCGCGCGCTGACCGGTCGATCCAGGACGGGGGCCCCGGTCTGGAGGCGCAGATCGCCGCCGACCTGGACGCTGCGGGGGCCGTCGTCTCGCTCTTCCACGCGCGGCTCGACCCGACGTCGGGGCGCGTCGAGCACGTGGACGCCGGGCACGGTCTCGCCGTGCACCTGCACGCCGACGGCGGTCACGACGTGCTGCGGTCCCTCGACCTGCCGCTCGGCCTGCACGCGCCGACGGAGCGACGCGCGACGGGCACCCTGGTGCTCGACCCGGGCGACCGGCTCGTGGTGTTCTCCGAGGGACTGTTCGGCCTGACGGGGATGCCGGACGTCGACGCCGTGGTGGCCCTGGCGGCGACGGAGCCGGACGGTGCGGCCTTCGGCGACCGTGTCCGCGCGCTGCTGTCGATGGCCGGCGCGGACGTCACCGTCGCGGTCCTCACCCGCCGCTGACACCAGCCGGCGTCGGCGCGACGGGGACGAGCACGCGTCAGCGCGACGACGACCGGGTGGGACGGGTCAGCGCGACGACGAGCAGCGTCGCCAGCAGCCCGAACCCGCACAGCTCGATGCCGAGTCCGGCGAGCCGCCAGTACGCGCTGCCCACGTGCTGCGGCTGCGTGAGGGCGTCGGGCCACCACGGGTCGATGAGCGGGAAGGTCCCGGGGAACGGGTCGAGCGCCAGCACGACGAGCCCACCGAGGAGCATCACCACCCCGAGCGCCGCCATCGCCCCGAGGCTGCCGCGGAGCATGCGCACGACGAGCGCAGCGGCGATGCCGACGAGCCCGGCGACCGCGACGAGGAACGCCACCACGAACACGCCCTGCGGCACGAGCGAGAACCAGTCGAGGACGGCGGTCGGCACGAGCACCCACCGCCCCGTCCGGGCCCAGCGCGCGGGGTTCCGCCATCCGTCCATGCCCGGAACCGTAGGGCACGCGTCCTGACGGTTCCCCGGAACGAGTCCGACAGGTGTCGCCGTACGGGCGTCCCGGTGGCCCTCGGTACGCTGGGTGCATGGCGCAGGACGGCCGGTCACGGCAGCAGCGGGCGGGGGACACCCGGGACGCGATCGTCGCCGGTGCCGCCCGCGAGTTCGACCACCGCGGCTACGTCGGCACCTCGATGGACGCCGTCGCCGAACGGGCCGGTGTCACCAAGGGCGCGCTGTACTTCCACTTCACGTCGAAGGCCGACCTGGCCGGGGCCGTCATCGCCGAGCAGCACGCGATCTCCCGGCGGTACGGCGAGGCCGCGTTCGCGAAGGCGTCGTCGCCCCTCGAGACGCTGATGTGGATGTCCCAGGGCCTCGCGACGCAGATGGTGTCCGAGGTGATGGTGAGCGCGGGCATCCGGCTCTCGACCGAGGCCGCCACCACCGACGTCGCCCGTGCGGCGCCGTACACCGACTGGATGTCCGTCACGGCGGACCTGGTGCGCGCGGGCATCGCCGACGGGCAGGTGCAGGACACCTGGGACCCGGAGCTGCTCGGGCGCGTGGTCATCCCCGCGTACACGGGCGTGCAGACGGTCTCGGACGTGCTCGCCGGCCGCCGCGACCTGTTCGAGCGGCTCCGCGAGCTCTGGACGGTGCTGCTCGCGGCCATCGTCACGGACCGCGTCCGCCCGGAGATCCCCCGGCTCGTCGGGATCATCGCACCGACCGTGGCCCCCTGAGACCACGACCGGCCGTTGCGGTACGTGGGTCCCCCCAGGGACACCCACGTCGTCCGACACTGTGAAGCTACCAAGAGTCCGATCCACGCTGAACTCCCCCGTTCGCGGGGAAACGACGCCCGCTAGCCTGTCGCGATGCCCACCCCCGCCGCCGAGGTCGACGTCGACGTGCCGCTCGTCCGGGCCCTGCTGGCCGACCAGCACCCGGACCTGGCCGACCGCCGGCTGCGCATCGTCGCGAACGGCTGGGACAACGTGGTCGCCCGGCTCGGCGACGACCTGGCGGTCCGACTCCCCCGGCGGACGGCCGCCGCACGGCTCATCGAGCACGAGCAGCGGTGGCTGCCGGAGATCGCCCGCCGCGTCGCGCCCGTCGTCCCGGTGCCGGCGCCGATCCGCCTGGGCCGCCCCGCACTCGGCTACCCGTGGTCGTGGAGCGTCGTCCGCTGGCTGCCCGGCGAGGTGGTCGGCGAGCGGGCAGCCGGACCCGGTGTGGCCGCAGCGCTCGCCGCCTTCGTCGGGCTGCTCCACGTGCCCGCGCCGTCGGACGCCCCGGTGAACCCGTTCCGCGCGGTCCCGCTCGCCACCCGGAGCGACGCGGTGCTCGAGCGGCTGGCGACCGCGGACGTGCCCCGTGCCCGCGAACTGGCCGCGGTCTGGCGGACCGCAGCGGCGGTGCCGACGCACACCGGGCCTCCCGTCTGGGTGCACGGCGACCTGCACCCGTTCAACGTGCTCGTGGAGCGCGCTGCTGGCGGCGACCGCCTGTCGGCGGTCGTCGACTTCGGGGACGTGACCGCCGGGGACCCCGCCGTCGACCTGGCCACGGCCTGGCTGAGCTTCGACCGGGAGGGCCGGCGCACGTTCCGCGCACAGGTGGCGGCCGACGACGCGACCTGGACCAGGGCGCGGGGCTGGGCCGTGTCCATCGCCTCGGCCCTGTGGACCAGTGACGACCGCGCGTTCCGGACCGTCGGACGCCGCGGGATCGACGCGACCCTCGACGACTGAGCAGAACGGCGTTATCGTCGCTCCACACCATCCGTGCACGTGAAGAATCGGAGGGGCCTGATGACCCTCGAGTTCCGCGTCCAGCACGACGTCGACACCGACGCCGCTCCCTCCTCGTCCGCGCCCGCCCGCCCCGGGCTGCGCGGCCTCCTCGACCGCATCGCCGTCCGCCGGGCCGCCGCCAGGGCCCGCCGCGACGCCACCGAGATCGCCGAGCTGGCCGACCTCGGGCGGCTGCTCTCCGACGCCCGCGCCGTCGTCGAGCACGGCTGGATCCAGCACGCGTGGTTCGCGTACGTGGACCCGACCGGGCGCACGCGCACGGCCTCCAGCGCGGCGGCGATGGACGTCGTCGGCCGGCCGCTCGTCGGCGCCTGCCTGGTCGGTGCCGTCGTCTCCGCGGCGGGCGGGCCGCACGCGGTGCACGCCCAGCCGGTGCAACGCGCGCTCGACGTCGTGTGGCACGCCCTCGCGTCCGCCGAGGGGACCCCGGTGCTCTGGTGCCCGGCGCCGGACGTCCGGATGGGCCGGGTCCGCGACCTGACCAGCTGGAACGACCAGCCGACGCGGAGCGCCACCGACGTCGCATCGCTGCTGCTCACGGCCGAACGCGTCGCCGTGGCCGAGTCGGAGCGCGTCCGGGCACGAGCGGTGGCACGATCGACCGCATGACCGACTCCCCCGCGAGCACCCCGGCCGTCGACGACTCCGGCGTGCCTGCCGTGCGGCGTGCGCCGGCGTCCCCGACCCTGGCGGCCGTCGGAGGGTCGCGTCTCAGTGACGAGGGCCGCGCGCCCGTGACGGACCAGGCCCAGGTGAAGGCGACGCTGCACCGCTACCTGCAGAAGCACCGGGCAGCGCTGGTCGGCAAGCTCGACGGGCTCGCGGAACGGCAGGCCCGGTGGCCGGTCACGCCGACCGGCACGAACGTGCTCGGGGTCGTCAAGCACGTGGCCTCGGTGCAGCTGCTGTACTTCGGGTCCGTGTTCGACCGGCCCTTCCCCGATCCGCCGGCCTGGGTCACGGCCGAGGACGGCACCGACATGTACGCCAGCCTCGACGAGACGACCGCCGACGTCATCGCGTTCCACGACGCCAGCGCCGCACACGCCGACGCCACCATCGAGGCGCTCGACCTCGACGCCCGCGGCGTGGTGCCGTGGTGGCCCGAGGACGTCCGCGAGGTCACGCTGCACCGCATCCTCGTGCACATGGCGTACGAGACCGCCCGGCACGCTGGCCACGCCGACATCGTGCGCGAGATGCTGGACGGCCTGGCCGGGGACGGCGACGGCAACCTGGCGGACAGGACGGCCGACGAGTGGCGCGACTGGCGCGACCACCTCGCCGACATCGCGGAACGAGCCGGCCTGCGCACCTCCGGGCTGTAGCCGACATGGGACGTCGGTGCATCTGACGTATGAGTACTGATATGTTCCGAGTCCGGGGGGAAGTGCCTCTCGTGAAGGGACATCGATGAAGAAGATGCTCGTGACGACAGTCGGGGCCGCACTGCTGCTGGCGCTGGTGACACCCAGCGCCGCACATGCAGAAAGCGGCGGAGGGGCGAATGCCGATCGCGCTGCGTCGGCTCGGACCGTCGCGCACGTGGGCGGCGGGTACTGGGAGTACGGAACCGCCAACGGGTTCGTGCAGTCGTTCTACAGCCACGGCTCGAAGACCCACAAGGCCACGGCCTGTGACGGAGCCAACCGTTGCACCTACACCGGGTGGAAGGCCAAGGGCGTGTATGCCAGTGCCATCCGCGACAAGACCGCAACGGGGAACACGGCGTACTGGGGCGTGAAGTAGGACGGAACGGCTGTCCACCCGGGGTTCGCGTCGTCCGTGGCCCCCGGGTGTCTGCCTCACGGACATGCACAAGAACTTCCCCCGCCTGCTCGTCATCAGCACACTCCTCCTGAGTGCCTTGCTCTCCGTGAGCGTCGCGTTCGTCGCGTGCGTCGACCGTGACCGGGAGACCTTCCCGACGGCACGTAGTGCGATCGTCGTCCTCGACGTCCCGGAACACGCCGACCTGTGGCGGATGGTGCAGACCTCGGCCGATGCAACGCACTCGAACACCTACCGGGTGCAACTCGACCCTGATTCCGCTGGCGGCCGCCTGGTCCGAGCGGCGGTCGGGAACCGAGAGTCGTTCGACTCGGTGTTCCGCCAGGGGCGGCATCGAGCCTTCGCCGATGGTCAGACGTCGACGCTGGTCAGGTCGTCGTCGACTGAGCGCGGGCTCTACTTCAGCACCATGTCCCGCGTCCAAGCGGAGGACCTCGTGCGGAGCATGCGAGAAGCCGGCGTCGAAGTCCGCCTCGACAGTGCCGGCTGGGACGTGAGCCTCGCCTTCACCGCAACGCGTCCGGGTCTCGTGATCGGCTTGGTCTCCACGCTCTTCGCCCTCCTGCTCCTCGGTCAGACCAGGGGGCTCCTGGTCGCGCGACACGTGGCACTCAGGGAGGTCGTCGGTCGGCGTGCCCTCGCCAGGGACCTCTGCGGCGTCCTGGCCACCGCCGGCGGCGTCGCGGTCGTCGTCGGGGTGATGGTCGCCACCGTCTCCGCGACGCCCCTGGTCGGCGGGCAGGTGATGCCCTTCCTCGTGATCAGCGAGACGTTGTTCCTCATCTGCGCCGTGGTGTTCGCCTCCGGGATCATGACCGGGTCAGCCGTACGCGCGGCCGACCGGATGCGCGCGGCCTTCAGTGGATGGCGTCCGTGGCAGAAGGCTGGCCTGGTGCGATGGGCGGCGCAGGTCGCGGCGGTCGCGAGTGTTGCCTTCGCCTCCGTCCCGATCGTCTCCACTGTCGATCTGCTCGACGAGTACGCGCGGAGTTCGCCGCTCGTTGCCCGTTGTGCCGCGTGTGTCCCCCCGTTGCTCTCGGGGACCCTGCGCCCCGAGGACATCGATGCTGCAGCGCCGCGTTTCACCGCGATGGTGAACGAACTCGATGCAGTGGACGGCCTCCTCCTTGCTCGACATCCGTCGGACCCGGTGCCAGTGAGCTACGCACCGGAGACCGGGAACTCCGTCATCGTGAACTCCGCGTTCCTCCAGCGATTCGGCTCGACTGGGATGCCTGCCGGCGTCGACGACACCCGAGATCACCCTGGGGCGTGGTCGATCTTCGTGCCAGAAGGGGCTGCGCCTTCGACCGGTCCCCTGGTCGACGAGTGGAAGGCCTGGTTCGCGTTCCAGCGCGAGGTCGACCCGGACCTCGTCGAGGCCGATGCGCCGACCGTGCGGACGTACGAACCACAGGAGGTCTTCGACCTCGGAGGCGAGACGAGTGCGACGCCGCTGTTCGCCGCGGCACCGGTCGTCGTGGTCGTCGATGCTCGCGCACGTCTCCTCAGCGGTGACTTCTACACTGCGGCGGCGTCCTCCGGACAGCTCCTCATCGACACGCCTGATCCGCGCGCGGCGGTCGAGCGCTTCGGTCTCTCTGCGGTGGTCGGGTCGTTCGTGCCGCTCGTCGACGTCCTCGCGTCGGACAGGGCGGTCGTGGTGACATCGCTGCTCGTGAACGTCGCTGCTGGCCTCCTCGCCGTGATCGGGCTCATCACCGCGGTGACACTCAGGATCTGCGCTCATCGCTGGCGCAGCGCTGACCGCCTGCGGCAGTCGATGGTCCTCGGTGCGTCCTTCCTGTCCGCGCACCGGTCCTTCATCATCCCGGAAGCCGCTGCCGTCATCGCTGTCGTCGGTCTGACCGGGGTGGGCAGCCGACTCATGATCACCGATCCGTCGGGGGCGGAGGTGATCGCAGCACTCGTCGCGGTCACCGTCGGAGTGCTCGCCATCATCATCGCGGTCCGGCCGCACAACGAGAACGGGCGCAGACATGGCCAGTAGCGGGATGATCACCGTGACAGGGCTCGACCTGACCTACGACGATCGTCGGGTGCTCCATGGGGTCGACCTCACCGTCGGTCCTTCACAGATGATCGCCGTCACCGGCCCGAGTGGTGCAGGGAAGTCGACGCTCCTCCGCGTGCTGGGGGGCATCGAACCGCCGACGGCCGGGCTGGTCGAAGTCGGAGGTCTCGATGTGGGGGGCATGTCGCCTCGTGAGCGCCGGCGATACCGTCGCAACCTGGTGGGCTTCGTCTTCCAGGACGGAGGACTCGACGAAGCTCGGACTGTCCGAGAGAACCTGACGGTGGCTGCGCGTGCGATGCCAGCGACGCCGTCGGGCCGACCAGCGCCGCTCCGAGACGCCTGTCATGCCCTCGGCGTCGACTGCTGGTTCGACACGCCGGTCCACCGGCTCAGCGGTGGTGAGAAGCAACGAGTAGCGCTCGCCCAACTCCTCGTTCGCCGACCGCCCCTCGTCCTCGCTGACGAACCGACCGCCGCGCTCGACCGGGACAACGCCGAACTCGTGGTCCTGTTGCTCCGCGGTCTCTGCGACCAAGGGGCGACGGTCATCACGGCGACTCACGATGACCGTCTCGTCCTGGCGTCGGACGAGGAGTTCCGGATCCGAATCGGTCGGAACACAGGAGTCTGAACCGCATCGACGCGGTCATGGTCAGTAGCTGACCGTCGTGCAGGATCGTTACCGTTCTCCCAGGGTGACGGGCGTGCGCCCGCTCTGACCTGGGGTTCCCTGCTGCATGGTCGCGCAGGTTCGCGGCGGAAACTGGTTCCGCGGTTGTACAGGTCGCGGACGCCTTGGCTACGTTTGGCCGGGTTCGCGCCCCGATCCGTGGGTCGACATGCCGACCGGGAAGGGACCGACTCCGTGTTCCAGTACGTCGTGGAGCGGTGGGACCAGATCTGGTTCGCCTCGTGGCAGCACTTCTCACTGGTCGTCCAGTGCGTGGTGCTCGCCACCGTCATCGCCGTGGTGCTCGCAGCACTCGTCTACCGCATCCCCCGCTTCCGGTCGGCGGCGAACGAGCTGTCGACCATCGGGCTGACCCTGCCGTCGTTCGCCGTGATCGGGCTGCTGCTCGTGCCGCTCGGGTTCGGCGTCGTGCCGTCCGTCGTCACCGTCACGTTCTTCGCCGCCCTGCCGATCCTCCGCAACGCGGTCGTCGGGCTCTCCGAGATCTCCCCCGCCGTCGTCGAGTCGGCGCGCGGCATCGGGATGAGCCGCTTCCGCACGCTCGTGCAGGTCGAGCTCCCCATGGCGTGGCCGATCATCCTGACCGGCGTCCGGGTCTCCGCCCAGATGGTGATGGGTGTCGCCGCAGTGGCCGCCTACGCCCTCGGCCCGGGACTCGGCGGCTTCATCTTCTCCGGACTGTCGCGTCTCGGCGGCGCCAACTCCCTCAACTCCGTCGTGGTGGGTGTGGTCGGCGTCGTCCTCCTCGCCCTCGTCCTCGACCTCCTGCTCCTCGGCCTCGGCCGCCTGACCACCTCGCGAGGTATCCGTGTCCACTGAGAACGCCACCCTCACCGCCCCCGACGGAGACGTCACCGGCCGCAGCATCCTGCTCGACACCGTCACCAAGCGGTACCCGGGCCAGGACAAGCCGGCCGTCGACGGCATCACGCTCGAGATCCCCGCGGGCAAGATCGTCATGCTCGTCGGCCCGTCCGGCTGCGGCAAGACCACCACGCTGAAGATGATCAACCGGCTCATCGAGCCCACCGAGGGCCGCATCGTGGTCGGCGACGACGACGTGACCTCGATCGACGGCGACGAGCTGCGCCGCCGCATGGGCTACGTGATCCAGGCCGGTGGGCTCTTCCCGCACATGACGGTCGCCGCGAACATCGCGATCGTGCCGAAGATGCTCGGCTGGTCCAAGGCGAAGATCGCCGCCCGCGTCGACGAGCTCCTCGAGCTGGTGTCCCTCGACCCCGACACCTACCGCGACCGCTACCCCCGTGAGCTCTCCGGTGGCCAGCAGCAGCGCGTCGGGGTCGCCCGGGCGCTCGCCGCCGACCCGCCCGTGCTGCTCATGGACGAGCCCTTCGGTGCCGTCGACCCGATCACCCGGGCGCGGCTGCAGGACGAGCTCATCCGGATCCAGGAGGAGCTGCACAAGACGATCGTCATCGTCACGCACGACTTCGACGAGGCCGTGAAGCTCGGCGACTGGATCGTGATCTTCTCCGAAGGCGCGCACATCGTGCAGTACGACAGCCCGGAGCGCATCCTCGCCGAGCCCGCGAACGAGTTCGTCGAGAACTTCATCGGCTCGGGCGCCGGGCTGAAGCAGCTCACGCTGAACCGGGTCCGCGACGTCGAGGTCGTCGACGCCGTGACCTGCTCCCCCGGCGAAGAGGCCAAGGCCGTCCTGCAGCGGATGCGCGAGGCCGGTGGCCACGGGCACGCCGTCGTCGTCGACCGCCGGCAGCGCCCGATCGGGTGGCCGTCCCGCCGTCAGCTCGAGCGCCTGGACCGCATCCCCGACGGCATCGACCCGAACCTGCCCGTCGTCGGCGAGGCCGCGACGCTCAACGACGCGCTCGACACCATGCTCGTGTCCAGCGCGGGTGCCGCTCTCGTCACCGCCGGCCGTGACGCCTTCCGCGGTGTGATCACCGTCGAGACGGTCATGGAGGCGATCACCCGCTCGCGCGCCGCCGCGGCCGAGGAGCAGGCGTACACGCCGGTCGGGACGAACACGAACCCGATCGAGACCCTGCCGAAGTCCCCGGTGCAGGCATCGTCCACCGGAGGCACCGATGACTGACGTCGTCGTGGACCCCGCCACCACGAAGTCCGGTGGCCACGCGTCGTCCTGGAAGGCCCTGGTCATCCAGCCCGTCGCGATCCTCGTCGTGCTCGCCGCGTTCGCCGTCTGGCTGAACACGGCCGACCTCACCGCCACCGAGCGCAGCACGCTGAACCCGGCCGACCTGCTCGCGCTGACGTGGCAACACCTGATGCTGACCGTCGTGTCGACGGCGATCGTGCTCGTCATCGGCATCCCGCTCGGCATCGTCCTGACGCGCGGTCCGCTCCGCCGGGCCAGCGGCGTGATCCTCGCCGTCGCGAACTTCGGCCAGGCAGCACCCGCGGTCGGACTCGTTGTGCTGCTGGCGTTCTGGCTCGGCTTCTCGTTCTGGGCGGCCGTCATCGCGCTGGTCCTCTACGCGATCCTGCCCGTGCTCCGGAACACCATCATCGGCATCGAGAGCGTCGACCAGCGCACCGTCGAGGCCGGTCGTGGCATGGGCATGAGCGCGTTCTCCGTCCTGCTCAAGGTCGAGCTGCCGCTGGCCGTGCCCGTGATGCTCGCGGGCATCCGCACCGCCGTGGTGCTCCTCGTCGGGTCCGCCGCCCTGGCGACCTTCATCGGCGCCGGTGGCCTCGGGCTGCTCATCACCACGGGCGTGAACCTGTTCCTGCCCAAGGTGCTGGTCGCCGGTGCGCTCCTCATCGCGCTCCTGGCCCTGTCCATCGACTGGCTCGGCCGCATCGTCGAGACGTACGCCCGACCGAAGGGACTCCGATGACCCGCACGAAGCGCACCCGTCGCGTCGCCGCGACCCTCGTCGCCGGTGCCGCCGCCCTGGCCCTGACCGGCTGCGGTCTGCAGCCGGCGACCTCGTTCGTCCCCGCGGCCGAGCCCGGCACCATCAAGCGGATCGCCGACCTGCCCGAGGACGCCCACATCACGGTCACGGCGAAGAACTTCACCGAGCAGCTCGTGCTCGGCAAGATCGCCGTGCTCGCCGCGAAGGCCGCCGGGTTCGACGTGACCGACGAGACGAACGTCCCGGGCAGCGTCGCCGTGCGGCAGCTGATGACCGGGCACGACGCCGACATGACGTACGAGTACACCGGCACCGCGTGGCTGACCTACATGGGCCACAAGCAGGGCATCCCGGACAAGCAGGAGCAGTACCAGGCGGTCAAGGAGGAGGACGCCGGCAACGGTCTCACCTGGCTGCCGCCGGCGCCGATGAACAACACGTACGCGTTCGCGGTGCGCAAGGAGGCGGTGAAGGACCTCGGCGGCATCACCACGCTCTCGCAGATCGCCGAGCTGCCCGCGGAGGACCGCACGTTCTGCGTCGAGTCCGAGTTCAACTCCCGCGCCGACGGGTTCAAGCCGATGCTGGCGAAGTACGGCATGCAGCTCGGTGGGTCCGGCGACGGCGCGATCCCGAAGCGCAACGTCGACATCCTCGACACCGGCACCGTGTACACGGCGACCGACCGCGGGACGTGCAACTTCGGCGAGGTCTTCACCACCGACGGCCGCATCAAGTCGCTCGGCCTGCAGGTGCTCGAGGACGACGAGGGCTTCTTCCCGGCGTACAACGTCGCGCCGGTGCTCAGCAGCGCGACGCTGGAGCGGTACCCGCAGCTCGAGGGCGTCTACGACCAGATCTCCCCGAAGCTGACCGACGCCGTCCTGCAGGAGCTGAACCGGCAGGTCGACGTCGAGGGCCGCGAGCCGGTCGACGCCGCCTACGACTGGATGGTCAAGGAAGGCTTCATCACGAAGTAGCCGGACGCCCCCGGTTACGCTGTCCCCGTGTCAGAACCACGCCGGAGTCCGGGCAGCCAAGCTTCACTGCGTGAAGCCAACCGGGGACGGGTGGTCGAGGCCGTCAAGCGCCACGGGGGACTGACCCAGGTCGAGCTGGCCGGTGCGACGGGGCTCTCGCCGGCCACCGTGTCGAACATCGTCAAGGAGCTCGTCGCGACCGGGGCCCTGCACGCCACCCCGAGCACGTCGAGCGGACGCCGGGCCCTCCGGGTGACGCTGCCGCACGGCCTCGGGCTCGTCGCCGGGGTGCACGTCGCACCGCGGCACCTCCGCGTGGCCCTGTCCGACCTCAACGGCGCCGTGCTGGCCGAGCGGCACATGCCCCTGGCCCGTGACCACCGCGCCGACGCCGAGCTCGACAAGGCCGCCCTGCTCGTGATGGACATGGCCGAGTCGGTGGACTCGTCCATGGCCGAGGTCCTGTCGGTCGGGCTCGCCGTGGCCGCACCGATCGACAAGCGCACGGGGATGACCGCACGCGGCGGGATCCTCCGCGGGTGGGACGGCATCGCGATCGGGACGTCCCTCGGCGAGCGGATCGGCAAGCCCGTGCAGCTCGACAACGCCGCCACGCTGTCGGCCCTCGCCGAGCACCGCAGCGGCGCGGGCCGCGGCCGGAGCACCGTCGTCACGCTCGACGTCGGCAACGGCATCGGCGCCGGCCTGGTGCTCGACGGCCGGCTGTTCCGCGGGCACCACGGTGTCGCGGGCGAGTTCGGGCACACGCCCGTGGTGCCGCACGGGCCGATCTGCCGCTGCGGGAACCGCGGGTGCCTGGAGGCGGTGGCCGGTGCCCCCGCGGTGCTCGAGTCCGTCCGTGACGAGGTGGGCACGCTCAAGCTGACCGACCTGATCCTCCGGGCGATGTCCGGCGACCCGACGTGCATCCGGGCGGTGGCGGACGCCGGTCGGGCGATCGGCACCGCGGCGGTCGGGCTCTGCAACGTGCTGGACCCCGAGCGGGTCGTCGTCACGGGGGAGTTCGCCCGTGCCGGGGAGCTGCTGCTCGGACCGATGCGGCACGCGCTCGAGTCGATGCTCATCATCGACGCGGACGGCACCCCGGACGTCGTGCAGGGGCAGCTCGGCGAGAAGGCCGCCGTGACCGGGGCCCTCGCCGTGGCGATCGAAGCGGTGGACGTCACCCGAGCCCGATGACCGTCCACCCCCGTCGGCACCGGTGACCTCGACGGGCGTCCTTCGATAACGATTTCGTCACGGCCTGCACCCCTTGCGTTCAACTCTTGCAGCCAAGAACGCCCGCTGGCACACTCAGGGCACCGCCAACGTGGGCGGTCCACCTGTCGGAGGACGTTTCAATGAAGAAATCCACCACACGCGCCATGCTCGGCGTCGGCGCGCTCCTGATCGCGATCACCACCCTGGCGGGCTGCTCGAACGGTGCCGGTGCCGGGACGGGGTCCGGCAGCGGCGGCGGCGACGCCTCGAAGGCCAAGATCGGCCTGCTCCTGCCCGACTCGGTCACCGCCCGCTACGCCAGCGCCGACCGTCCGCTGTTCACCGCCGAGATCAAGAAGCAGTGCAGCGGCTGCTCGGTCGTCTACGCCAACGCCGACGGTGACGCCTCGAAGCAGCTGCAGCAGGCCCAGTCGATGCTCACGCAGGGCGTCAAGGTCCTGGTCCTCGACCCGTTCGACGGCGAGGCGGCAGCGTCCATCGTCCAGCAGGCCAAGGCGAAGAAGGTCCCGGTCATCTCCTACGACCGGCTCATCGACAGCCCGGACCTGAGCTACTACATCTCGTTCGACAACGAGAAGGTCGGACAGCTCCAGGGGCAGGCCCTCGTGGACGCCCTCAAGGCGAAGAAGGTGCCGGCCGGCTCGGGGATCATCATGGTCAACGGCTCGCCGACCGACAACAACGCGTCGCAGTTCAAGAAGGGCGCGCACTCGGTCATCGACAAGAGCGACTACAAGGTGCTCGCCGAGTACGACACCCCCGGTTGGGACCCCGCCAAGGCACAGGACTGGGCCTCCGGGCAGATCAGCAAGCTCGGCGCCGACAAGATCACCGGCGTCTACGCGGCGAACGACGACACCGGCGGCGGTGTGATCGCGGCGCTCAAGTCGAGCGGCGTGAAGACGCTGCCCCCGGTCACCGGTCAGGACGCATCGCTCGCGGGCATCCAGCGGATCCTCGCGGGGGAGCAGTACATGACCGTCTACAAGGCGTTCAAGCCCGAGGCCTCGCAGGCCGCGGACCTGGCGATCCAGTTCGCCAAGGGCGAGTCGCCGAAGGGTGACTCGACCGTGAAGACCGCCAAGGGCGACAGCGTGCCCTCGACCCTGCTCGACCCGGTGGCCGTCACGACGGACAACGTGCAGGACACGGTGATCAAGGACGGTCTGTACACGACGAAGCAGGTCTGCACGTCGCAGTACGCCGCCGCCTGCTCCACCGCCGGCATCAACTAGTCCGAACAACCGCCCGCCCGGTCCCACACGGACCGGGCGGGCCCCACCGATCGAGGACGACCCCGTGAGCAACGAGTCCCCAGCAGCACACCCCACCTCCGAGCCGGTGATGTCCCTCCGCGGGATCACGAAGCGGTTCGGTGCCGTCCAGGCCCTCAGCGACATCGACTTCGACGTGCACGCGGGCGAGGTGATCGCCATCGTCGGCGACAACGGCGCCGGCAAGTCCACGTTCGTGAAGATCCTCGCCGGGGTCTACACGCCCGACGGCGGCACGATCACCTTCAACGGCGAGGAGGTCACCGTGCCGAACCCGGCGGCCGCCCAGTCGCTCGGCATCGCCACCGTGTTCCAGGACCTCGCGCTCGCGGACAACCTCGACGTCGTGTCGAACCTGTTCCTCGGCCGCGAGATCAGCCACCCCTTCCTCGACGAGGAGGAGATGGAACGCCGCTCGTGGGAGCTCCTGCAGCAGCTCGCCGCGCGGATCCCGTCCGTGCGCATCCCGATCGCCTCGCTCTCCGGGGGCCAGCGCCAGACGGTCGCCATCGCCCGGTCGCTCATCGGCAACCCGCAGGTGGTCGTCCTCGACGAGCCGACCGCCGCACTCGGCGTCGCCCAGACCGCCGAGGTGCTCAACCTCGTCGAACGGCTCCGCGAGCGCGGCCTCGGCGTCGTGCTCATCAGCCACAACCTCGCGGACGTGCAGGCCGTCGCCGACCGGGTCGCGGTGCTCCGCCTCGGCCGGAACAACGGCACGTTCCGCATCGACGACGTCTCCTACGAGGAGATCATCGCGGCCATCACCGGAGCGACCGACAACGCCGTCACCCGTCGCGCCGCCGCCAGGACCGAGCAGGAGACCACCGCATGAGCAAGGCCGACGAGACCCTCACCGCCGCGACGCCCACCCCGTCAGCGGCCGACCTGCAGGACGAGCGGCTGCTCCGTGACCAGGGGATCGGCGGGGCCGCGAAGGCCTTCGTCCGCCGGGTCCGCGGCGGTGACATCGGCTCCCTGCCCGTGGTCGTCGGCCTCGTGGTGATCTGGGCGGTGTTCCAGGCCCTGTCACCGGACTTCCTGTCGCCCGGCAACCTGGTCAACCTCGCGCTGCAGTGCGCCGCGGTCGGCACCATCGCCATCGGCATCGTGCTGGTCCTGCTCCTCGGCGAGATCGACCTCTCCGTCGGCAGCGTCAGCGGGCTCTCGGCCGCGATCCTCGGCCAGGGCCTGACGACGCTCGGCTGGCCGCTGTGGCTCGTGCTCGTCGTGGCGCTCGCCGTCGGTGCCGCCGCCGGCCTGCTCTACGGCCTGCTCTTCACGCGGTTCGGCGTCCCGAGCTTCGTGATCACGCTCGCCGGGCTGCTCGGCTTCCTCGGCCTGCAGCTGCTCATCCTCGGCCCGAACGGCTCGATCAACCTGCCGTACTCGTCGCCGATCGTGCAGTTCGCCTCGGCGTCGTACCTGCCCCCGTGGCTCGCGTACCTGCTCGCCGCGGTCGCGGCCGGTGGCCTGTTCGTCACCGAGGTCCGTCGCGCCGGTCGCCGACGCCGTGCCGGCCTGTCCACGGGCGCGATGTCCCTGACGATCGCCAAGTCGCTCGCGCTGTTCATCGGCCTCGGCGTCATGGTCTGGTACCTGTCCCGCGACTTCGGCACGGGCACCTCATTCGTGTTCTTCATCGTGCTCGTCGTGCTGATGAACTTCGTCCTGAAGCGCACCCGCTGGGGTCGCTCGGTCTTCGCGGTCGGCGGCAACGTCGAGGCAGCACGACGCTCGGGCATCCGGGTGAACCGGATCTACATCTCGGTCTTCGTGCTCACCTCGTTGTTCGCCACCATCGGCGGGATCCTGGCCGCAGCGCGCCTCAACTCCGCGAGCCTGTCCTCGGGTGCCGGCGACACGAACCTCAACGCGATCGCCGCTGCGGTCATCGGCGGCACGAGCCTGTTCGGCGGTCGCGGCAGCGCCTGGTCGGCCCTGCTCGGCATCATCGTCATCCAGTCCATCTCGAACGGCCTGACGCTGCTCAGCCTCGACTCGTCGATCCGCTACATGATCACCGGCGCTGTCCTGCTGCTCGCGGTCATCATCGACTCGCTCTCGCGACGCAGCCGCGCCAGCCACGGCGCCGCCTGATCGGCACCCGACAGACGGGAGGCTCCCCACCGGACCGGTGGGGAGCCTCCTGTCTGTCGGTCAACCGGCTGCGATGCGGGCCGCGGTGTCGCGCATCAACGCGACCACCCGGCTGCGGACCTCGTCCGGGTCGGTGCCCTCGTGCCGGGCCGCGCTGCGGAGCGCGGTCATCACCATGCCGAGCAGCATCTCGGCCGCCTGGGCCGTCGCCGCGTCCGGGCCCCAGGCCGGGTCGCGCTCGAGGACGGTGCGGACGGCGCCGGTCATCGCCTCGGCCACGGTCGTCATCCGGCTGACCTGGCGGCGCATCAGCTGCGGGAACCGCACGATGAGCTCCTTGCGGGCGAGCCGCTCGCGCTCGTCGCCGAACGTCTCGCCGAACACCAGGAACGCCAGGTCCACGACGGCCTGCGCCGCGGGCTCACCGGCCACGGTGCGGAGGTGGGCGTCGAGCGCCTCGGGGGACAGGTCGAGCTCGGTGTGCCCGAGGACCGCGTCCTCCTTGCTCTCGAAGTAGTTGAAGAAGGTGCGCGGCGAGATGTCGGCACGAGCGGCGACCTGCTCGATCGTGGTGTGGTCGATGTCGTTCTCGAGGGCCAGCGAGCGGGCAGCCTCGGCGATCCGGTGGCGCGTCTCGATCCGCTTGCGGTCGCGGAGACCGAGTGCGGGGGGCGCGACGGACTCAGGCATGGGACGACTGTAACCGGAACGTCACGTGGTTTGCAGCAGATGCAAATTTTCACTCGTGCATCCGCCACTACGCTCAGGCCCATGACCACTCCCGTGCTCGAGGTCCGAGACCTCACGAGGACCTACGGCCGCGGCTCGTCGCGGTTCGACGCGCTCAAGGGGGTGTCGCTCGCGGTGAACCAGGGTGAGAGCCTGGCGATCGTCGGCAAGTCCGGATCGGGCAAGTCGACGCTCATGCACCTGCTGGCGCTGCTCGACAAGCCCTCGGCCGGGCAGGTGCTGCTCGACGGCACCGACGCGGCGACGCTGAGCGCTCGCGACGTCAACCGCACCAGGAACAGCACCTTCGGGTTCGTGTTCCAGCAGTTCTTCCTGACGCCGAAGACCTCGGTGCTCGACAACGTCGTGCTGCCGCTGAAGATCGCCGGCGTCTCCGGAGCCGAGCGGAAGCGCCGGGGGATGGCCGCCCTCGACGCCCTCGACCTGGCGGACAAGGCGAAGAACGACGCCAACGACCTGTCCGGCGGGCAGAAGCAGCGCGTCGTCATCGCCAGGGCGCTGGTGGGGGAGCCGAGCGTGATCTTCGCCGACGAACCGACCGGCAACCTCGACACGAACACCGGGCAGGTCGTCGAGGACCTGCTCTTCGGCCTGCAGCGCGAACGGGGCATCACGCTCGTCGTCGTCACCCACGACGAGGAGCTCGCTGCGCGGTGCGACCGGAGCGTCAACGTGCGCGACGGACTCATCGTCGGCGGTTCGGATGCCCGCGCCGCCGCCGCGTCCCCTGGTGCCGCGACCGCCTCGGTCGCCACCGACCAGCACGGGAGGCACTCCGCATGAACTTCCTCGACCTCCTCCGGACCGCGGTCGGCAACACCTTCCGCTCCAAGCTCCGCACCACGCTGACCGTCATCGCGATCTTCATCGGCGCGTTCACCATCACGCTGACCTCGGCGATCGGCACCGGTGTCGGCAACTACATCGACACCCAGGTCGCGTCCATCGGGGACACCGGCTCGCTGACCATCACGAAGGCCGTCGACTCGTCGAGCACCGACAGCGGCCCGGCGAAGTACGACCCGGACGCCTCCACCCAGAGCGTCGACCGGGGGCCGGCGTCGTTCGGCTTCCTGTCGGCGTCCGACATCGACAAGGTCAAGGCGGTCGACGGCATCGGCACCGTCCGCCCGGCCGTCGCGCTGAGCCCGAAGTACGCCGAGCACGGCGACGACGGCAAGTACGTCGTCACGCTGACCGCCAACGCGGGGGAGCTCAAGGCCGACCTGGCGTCGGGGAAGCAGCTCGACGACGACACGAGGTCGAACCAGGTGGTCCTGCCGACGGACTACTTGAAGAACCTCGGGCTCGGCAGCGCGAAGGCGGCCGTGGGCGAGGACCTGACGTTCGCGGTCGACGACTACCAGGGCGCGGAGCACACCCTCACCGCCAGGGTCGTCGGCGTGCAGAACGAGTCGCTCTTCGGCGGCGGCGCCGGGGCGAACACCGCCCTGACCGACGCCATGCAGGCCGCGCAGGAGATCGGCAAGCCCTCGTCGATCGCGACCTCGTACGCCAGCGCCTCGGCCACGGTGTCATCCGGTGCCGACGTGTCCGACGTGAAGAAGGCCCTGGCCGACGACGGCTACACGGGCCAGACGATCCAGGACCAGCTCGGCCAGTTCCAGACGGTCATCAGCGGCATCGTCGGCGTGCTCAACGCCTTCGCCGTGATCGCGCTCATCGCCGCCGGGTTCGGCATCATCAACACGCTCCTGATGAGCGTGCAGGAGCGCACCCGCGAGATCGGCCTGATGAAGGCCATGGGCATGGGCGGCGGGAAGGTCTACACGCTGTTCTCGCTCGAGGCCGTGTTCATCGGGTTCCTCGGCAGCGCGATCGGCGCCGGCGTCGCGATCGGCCTCGGCACGGCGATCTCGAACGTGCTCGCGGGCACCCTGCTCAAGGACCTGCCGGGTCTGCAGATCCTGCAGTTCGCACCGTCCTCGGTGATCACGATCATCCTCGTGGTGATGTTCATCGCGTTCCTCGCGGGCACGCTGCCGGCTCGTCGGGCGGCCCGTCAGAACCCGATCGAGGCGCTCCGGTACGAGTAGCGCGCGGGCGCGACTCGTGGGGCACGGGAGTCAGGAGCCGTGGACGGTCCGCTGCCAGAGCGCGAAGGTGTGGGCGCCGACGGCGAGCACCAGCAGCACGACCCAGATCGCCAGGGCGACGACGGCGAGCAGGACGCCCCAGCCCGCCCGGCCCCGGGCGGCCGGTTCCCTCCGGAGCGAGGCGATCCCCAGGCAGAGCCCGACGATCGGGGCGAAGAACGTCCACCCGGCGAGCAGTGAGCAGATGCCCAGCACCAGGCTCGCGGTGCCGAGTCCGGTGCGGGTGGGTGCGGGTGCGGTGATCATGTCGACGACGCTACGGACGCGGCCGAGGCGAGTCGTCCCTCCAGGCGGTGATCCGGGTCCACCTGCGGGCTGACCGACACCGGACGCCGGTATCGTTCCGGGCATGGCTCTGTTCGGACGGCGCAGCAAGACCTCGACCGAGCGACCCATCAGCCAGGTCGAGCTGAAGCGGGCCGTGGACGAGGGCTTCCTCATCTCGCGCGCGGCGATCGTCATCGCGGTCGCGAACCGGATCATCACGACCTCCCTCCGCGAGAACGGGTACTTCGACCACGCCGTCGCGGCCGAGGCCACGCGTGAGGAACTCCTCCGCATGGCGACCGAGCAGCGCGGCGACGCCGAGCGCATGCGGGAGATCCGCTCGAAGGCCATGAAGCAGAAGGGCCGGTCGAAGCACCAGCACGACTACCGCCGCGGTGACGACCTCAAGCTCCGCACGCGGGAGGCCACCTACGAGCAGCTCGCCACGATGCTCGAGCAGCGTCGGGACGACAAGGGCTTCGTCGACCGCATCGTCCTCGCCGCCCGTGCCCGTGCGTGGGACGACATCGGCACCACGGTCGTGGGGCGCCTGGGCTGGGCGCAGCGTCCGACCGAGGGCTACGAGATCGGCCGCGACGACCGCGTGCAGCAGATGCTCGACGAGGACTTCGCGGCGCTGCTCGCGGAGCACCCGGTCGGCTCGGGTCCGGACTCCGTGGAGGACACCGACGAGCCCGACGACGCCGACGCGGGCGACGAGGGCACCGACGCCTCGGACGCCGACGCCGCGCGCAGCTGACCCGCCGGCTCCGAAGGCCCCGAGCCACACGGCCGTAGGCTCGACGCATGGTCGATGCGGTGGTGGTCGGGGCGGGGCCGAACGGTCTCGCCGCAGCGGTGACGCTCGCGCGGGCGGGACTGTCCGTCGAGGTCGTCGAGCGGAACGACACGATCGGTGGCGGTGCCCGCACGTCGGAGCTCACGCTGCCCGGGTTCCTGCACGACGTCTGCTCCGCCGTGCACCCCATGGCCCTGCAGTCCGAGTTCTTCCGGCGCTTCCGGATGGAGGACCGCATCGAGCTCCGCCTGCCCGAGGTGCAGTACGGCCACCCGCTCGACGGCGGCCGTGCGGGCATCGCCTACCGGGACCTCGACCGCACCGCGGCTGAGCTCGGCGTCGACGGCCCCGCGTTCAAGCACCTGATGGCACCGCTCGCACGGAACGCCGACCAGGTCGCCGACTTCGCCACCGATGCCCTGCTGCACGTGCCGCGGCACCCGCTGACGGTGCTGCGGTTCGGCCTGCGGGCACTCGAGCAGGGCAGCGCCGCGTGGAACGTCCGGTTCCGCGGGGACACCGCCCCGGCCATGGTCTCCGGCGTCGCGGCGCACTCGATCCAGCACCTGCCCTCGCTGTCCACCGCCGCCGCGGCCCTGTCGCTCGGCTCCTACGCCCACGCCAGGGGCTGGCCGGTGCCGATCGGCGGCAGCCAGGCGATCGTCGACGCGCTCGCCGCGGACCTCGTCGCGCACGGCGGCACGATCACCACGGGGCACGAGGTCCGCTCGCTCGCCGACCTGACCCCCGCCAAGGCCGTGCTGTTCGACACGAGCGTCCCCGGCATGCTCCGGATCGCCGGGAAGCAGATCCCGACCCCGAGACGCGGTGCCCTGCGACGCTTCAGGTTCGGCAACGCCGCGGCCAAGGTCGACTTCGCGCTGTCCGACGCCGTGCCGTGGACGAACGCGGAGCTCCGCCGTGCGGGCACCGTGCACATCGGCGGGACCCGGTCCGAGATCGCCGAGGCCGAGGGTGCCGTGGCCCGCGGACAGCACGCCGAGCGGCCGTACGTCCTGGGCGCCGAACCCACCGTCGTCGACCCGAGCCGCGCCCCGGCCGGCAAGCACGTCTTCTGGGCGTACGCGCACGTGCCCGCGGGCTCGGACGTCGACCCGACCGAGATGGTCACCCGCCAGATCGAGCGCTTCGCCCCGGGCTTCCGCGACACGATCCTGGCGTCGAGTTCGCGGACTGCCGTCCAGATGGGCGAGTACAACCCCAACTACGTCGGCGGCGACATCGCCGCCGGTGCCGCCAGCTTCTGGCAGCTCGTCAAGCGCCCGGTCCTCTCGAGCGACCCGTGGCGGATGGGCGGCGGCATGTACCTCTGCTCCGAGGCGTCCGCCCCGGGGCCCGGCGTGCACGGCATGGCCGGGTGGCACGCCGCCACGAGCGCCCTGCGCCACACCTTCGGCCTGCCGGAGGACGTCGACCTCACCCCGGAGGACTGATCACCATGGCCAAGAACGTCCGCATCATCCACTGCTCGCCGGAGGCCGTCTTCGACGTGCTCCGCGACGGCTGGCTCTACCCCACGTGGGTGGTCGGCGCGTCCCGCATGCGGGGTGAGGACAGGGGCTGGCCCGCGGTCGGCACGAAGATCCACCACTCGTTCGGCATCTGGCCGTTCGTCATCAACGACACCACGACGGTGCTCGAGTACGACGAGCCCCGGCGCATGGTCATCCAGGCGCGCGGCTGGCCGGTCGGCGAGGCCCGCGTCGAGGTCGAGGTCGAACCGCACCCCCGCGGCAGCCGCGTCACCCTGCGGGAGAACCCGGTGAAGGGCCCTGGCTCCCTGGTCCCCGGCTTCATCGCGCAGCCCGGCATCTGGTTCCGCAACCACGAGAGCATCCGCCGGCTCGGCTGGGTCGCGACGGGTCGCGTCGCGAGTCGCTGACCTGCGGACGGGAGGCCCGTCACCAGCTGGTGGCGGGCCTCCTGTCCGTCTCCTGGCTGGTCACAGAGCCCGGCTGAACTCGCTCGCGCGCCGCGCCTGGTCGTCGGTGAGGGCGACGCCCGTGTACCGCTCGAACTGGCGGGCCGCCTGCAGGGCGATGACCTCGGCGCCGGTGATGACGTGCTTGTCGGCCGCCCGGCCGGCACGGACCAGCGGAGTCTCCGAGGGGAAGGCGACCACGTCGAAGACCGTGTGGGCCGCGTCGACGCGGGCCTGGTCGAAGGCGAGGGTGTCCGCCTGGTCGCCGTCCATGCCGAGCGGTGTGACGTTGACGAGCAGGTCGGCGTCGCCGGCGTCCGCCTCGGTCCGCGCCCACGCGTAGTCGTACTGGTCGGCCAGGGCCGGGCCGGTGTCCTCGTTGCGGGCGACGACGGTCAGGTGGTCGAAGCCGGCGCCGCGGAACGCCGCCGTGACCGCCTTCGCCATGCCGCCGGAGCCGCGCAGCAGCACGCGTGCCGACGGGTCGACGTGGTGCGAGGCGAGGAGTGCCGCGACGGCCTCGTAGTCGGTGTTCGACGCCGTGAGGACGCCGTCGTCGTTCACGACCGTGTTGACGGACTGGATCGCGGCGGCGGAGGCCTCGATGGTGTCGACGAGCGGGATGACCGCCTCCTTGAACGGCATCGACACGGAGCAGCCGCGGATGCCGAGCGCCCGGATGCCCGCGACGGCACCGGGCAGGTCGGTCGTCGTGAACGCCTTGTAGATGAACTGCAGCCCGAGCTCGTCGTACAGGTAGTTGTGGAACCGGGTGCCGATGTTGCTCGGACGGGCAGCGAGCGACATGCACACCTGCATGTCCTTGTGGAGGATGGGCATGCGGCCAGTCTCCCACGACGACGGCGATGGAGCGGTCCACAGGATGTCGCTCACGCCTGCGGACGGGGGAGCAGCGTAGGGTCGCGGACGATGAGCGATCTGCCTGAGACCATGCGAGCCGTCCGCTTCGACCAGTGGGGAGACCGGAGCGTCCTCCGCGTCGACGAGGTCCCCGTGCCACCCGTCGAGCCCGGTCGGGTCCTCGTGCGCGTGCGTGCCGCCGGGATCAACCCGGGGGAGTCCGCGATCCGTCAGGGCCTGTTCGACGGTGAGGACCCGTCGAAGCTGCCCTCCGGCCAGGGCACCGACTTCGCCGGCATCGTCGTCGCGGTCGGCGAGGGCGTCGACGGCGTGGACGAGCGCGAAGAGGTCATCGGCTGGTCGTGGGACCGCGCGAGCCACGCCGAGTACGTCTCCGTGCCGGCCGGCCAGGTCGTCCAGAAGCCCCGCCTGCTCGACTGGAACGTCGCCGGCGGGCTCGACGTCGTCGCCACCACCGCGGCCGCTGCCGTGCGCGCGGTCGACCCCCGTGCCGGGGAGACCGTCGTGGTCTCCGGAGCCGCCGGCGGCGTCGGTGGCTTCGTCACGCAGCTCCTGACGAACGAGGGCATCGACGTCATCGCCGTCGCGTCCGAGGCGAACCACGAGTGGCTCGCGTCGAAGGGCGCCCGCCCCGTGGCCTACGGCGACGGCCTGCAGGAGCGCATCCAGGAGCTCGCGACGAACGGCATCGACGCCCTCATCGACACGCACGGCGCCGAGTACGTGCACCTCGGCATCGCGCTCGGGATCCCCGCCGACCGCATCGAGACGGTCATCGCCTACGAGGCAGCGGCCGAGGTCGGCGCGAAGACCTCCGGCAGCGTCGACACCGCCGACCCGGAGATCCTCGGGGCACTCGCCCGGATGGTCGCCGACGGTGAGATCGAGGTGCCCGTCGCCGCCACGTACCCGCTCGACCGCGTGCAGGACGCCTACGAGGAGCTCGAGCAGGGCCACACCCGCGGCAAGATCGTCCTGGTCCCCTGACACGACGGGTGGGGGCAACCCCACCCGGCACCCGGGGGCGATCCGCCTGTCGTCAGTGGGTCGCACGCCGTAGCGTCGTCCGCATGACCTCACTCATGCGTCCTCGTTCCGGCCGTGTCCTCGCGGGTGTCTGCGCCGGACTGGCCGACCGCTTCGGCTGGTCGCGGCTGTTCGTCCGCGTCGCCTGGATCATCCTGAGCCTGTTCCCCGGCCCGCTGTGGATCACCTACGTGGTGCTGTGGATCGTGATGCCGGCCGAGGGCGGACGGCGCCGCTGACCATCCCCTCCGGGTCGATGGAGAACACGCTGCAGGTCAACGACCACGTCATCGTGAACGAGCTGGCCGGTCTGCACCGCGGCGACGTCGTGGTGTTCAAGGACCCCGGCGGGTGGCTCGACACCGCGTCGTCCGTCGAGGGCCGACCGCAGCAGCACCGGTCCCCGGTCGCGGTCGCACTCAGTGCCGTCGGCTTCGGGTCGGACGGGGACGACCACCTCGTGAAACGGGTGATCGGACTGCCCGGTGACCGCGTCCAGTGCTGCAACGCACTCGGGCAGATGGAGGTCAACGGCGTGCCGATCAGCGAGCCGTACCTCCGCGTCCAGCCCGGTGAAGCGGCGTCGACGATCCCGTTCGACGTGACCGTCCCGCCGGGGTCCCTGTGGGTGATGGGCGACAACCGGGGCGACTCGGCCGACTCCCGCCTGCACCAGGGGCTGCCCTCGAAGGGGTTCGTCCCCGAGCGCGACGTCGTCGGGCGCGCGGTCCTGATCTCGTGGCCGACGAAGCACTGGACGTGGCTGGACGACCACCCGCGGGTCTTCGCGGGGACGGACCGCCCGCACCGGTGACCGTCAGCGCTGCAGGGCGGAGAGCTTGGCCCGCAGCGCGCGGTCGAAGTACGGCTCGAGGGTCTGGGCGAACGTCGCCGTGACGTGGCTGCCGTCCCGGTACACGACGACGCCGCCGATCACCGGCGGGCACGTGACGGCGGTGCAGTAGTAGTCGGTGAGGTCGATCTCGGCCGCGCGTCCACGGAACGCCGCGACGGCCTCGGCCGAGCCCTCGAAGGGTGACGTCGCGATCTGGCGGGGCTGGTCGCAGGTTGCGTCCGTCGGGCCGTTCATCTCGCTGACGCAGGTGATGACGTCCGCGCGCGGCACCGGGTTGTCGCGGAGGGCGATCACCGGGACCCTGCCGGCGGTCGCGGCTTCCCACGCCTCGGTCATGCCCGTGACCGTGGCCTGTTCCGTGGTCTGACCGGCCGCGGGCACGACCGGGCGCAGGCCGGCGGAGTGCGTCACGAGCAGGGCGTCGACGTCCTGGTGCTGCTGGACGTAGGCGATCGCCTTCCGCTTCCAGCTGGTGCACGCAGCGACCTGCTGGGCATCGGGAGCCGACTGCACCGCGGTGGTGAGGTAGCAGCCGCCGTGCCCGGCGACGTCGATCCGCCAGCCGTTCTGCTTGCCGATGCGGTCGTACACGTCGAGCCAGACGTTGTTGTGCGAGTCGCCGATCGCGATGAGGCGCTTGGAGTACCCCGTGGTCTTCCCCAGGGCACACACGTTGAAGTCGTCCGTCGACCCCGACCAGCACGCATCGCGGTTCGCGTCGTCGTGGCGCGCCGCGGCCGGGGCAGGGACGCGGACGTCGGCGAGCCGGGCGTCCCTGCACGGGTCGTCGGAGCCGATGCGCGCCGCCGCACCGAAGCACGGCACGTGCCCGGTCGTCAGGTCCTTCGCGAACGTCGCCGCCCGGACCTCCTGCACGTGCACGGCCGTGAGGGTCCCGACGCCGAGGCCCGCCACGACGAGCGAGCAGACCACGCCGAGGACCGCGACTCGTCGCGGGCGGAGCGCACGCACCCAGCCCGAGAACCGCAGGGGTTCCTCGACGAACACGGTCGTCAGGCTGGCGAGGACGAGGGCGCCGACCAGGATGGCGAGCTTGCTCCTGAGACCCAGAGCGTGGCCCAGGACGAGCGGCAGGACCACGACCGCCGGCCAGTGCCACAGGTAGAGCGCGTACGAGATCCGGCCGGTGAACGCGACCGGCCGGAGGGCTCCGAGGCTCTCGAACACCGTCCGTGCCCCGAACGTCACCAGGAGCGTCGCGCCGAGCACCGGGAGCAGTGCGGCCGTCCCCGGGAAGGGCGTGGAGGGCGTGATGACCCAGAGTGCGGTCACCAGTGCGCCGGCACCGACGGCGGCGCCGACCAGCCGCGTCACGCGTGCGGCGCGCGTGCTCGGCCGGGGGAGCGCGACCGTCGCAGCGAGGCCGCCGAGGGCGAACTCCCACGCACGCGTGGCCGTCGAGAAGTAGGCGACGCCCGGGGTGCTGCCGGTCTGGGCGATGCACCAGACGAGCGACAGGACGCCGACCGCCCCGAGGAGGACCCGTGCCCGCGTCACGACCGTCAGGCGGCCCCGTGCGACGAACGAGACCGCGATGAGCAGCAGCGGCAGCGCGATGTAGAACTGTTCCTCGACGGAGAGCGACCAGAAGTGCTGGAACGGCGACGGTCGGTTGTCCGATGCGAGGTAGTCCACCGAGTCGGACGCGAGCTGCCAGTTCTGGGCGTAGACCGTCGAGGCGATGAGTTCGCGGCCGTACTGCCCCCAGAGGGCGCTCGGGACGAACGCCAGGACCGCGGCGCCCGTGGCGGCGATCGTCAGGAACGCGCCCGGCAGCAAGCGCTTGGCTCGGCGGGCCCAGAACTGGCCGAGCCGGAGGCGACCCGTCGCACGCTGCTCCCGGAGCAGGTGCGCGGTGATGAGGTACCCGGAGATGACGAAGAACACGTCGACGCCGACGAACCCGCCCGGCAGCCGGTTCGGCCAGAGGTGGTAGAGCACGACGGCGAGGACGGCGAAGGCACGGAGCCCCTGGATGTCCCAGCGGGTCGTGTCACGAGCGCGGTGGGCGGGGCTCCGGTCGGGGCCGGAAGGAGTTGTCACCGTCGGCAAGCATAGGAGACCGGTGGCGACGGCAGCGCGACCGCCCCGGGAGCTGTTCCGTCCGGACGGGTTAGGGTGGCGGACGTGCCGGTCTCCGTCTTCGATCTGTTCAGCATCGGTGTCGGCCCGTCGAGCTCGCACACCGTGGGGCCCATGCGGGCCGCGGCCGAGTTCGCCGCGCGTGTGGCGACGCTGCCGGTCGTGTCGGTCCGCGTCGACCTGTACGGCTCGCTCGCGTCCACCGGCCAGGGCCACGGCACGCTCGGGGCCGTCGCCGCGGGGCTCACCGGGGAGCTGCCCGAGACGGTCGACCCCGACGCGATGGCGCAGTCGCTCGAGGACCTCGAGCGCACCGGCACGCTGCGGCTCTCGGGCGGGCAGGTCGTGCCGTTCCGGCTCGGGGAGATCGTCCAGCACCCGCTGACGATGCTGCCCCGGCACCCGAACGCGCTGCGGCTCCGGGCCTTCGACGACACCGGGAGCCAGCTCGCCGTCGAGACCTACTACTCCGTCGGCGGCGGGTTCATCACCCGCGACGGCGACGACGCACCGGCCGACGTGGCCGAGGCCGCGATCCCGGTCGACGACACCGTGCCGTACCCGTTCTCCAGCGGCGCGGAACTGCTCGCCGCGTGCGCCGCGACCGGCCTGCCCCTGAGCGGCATCGCGATGGCGAACGAGACCGCCACCAGGACCGAGGACGAGGTCCGTCGGGGCCTGCTCGAGATCCACGCCGTGATGGAGTCCTGCGTCGACCGCAGCGTCCGACGATCGGGCACGCTGCCGGGTGGGCTCGAGGTCCGCCGGCGCGCCGCCAACTGGTTCGAGCAGCTCACCCGCGACGACCCCGGCCACGACCCGCTCTTCGCGATGGAGTGGACGAACCTGACCGCGATGGCCGTCAACGAGGAGAACGCCTCGGGCGGCCGGGTCGTCACCGCCCCGACCAACGGCGCCGCCGGGATCATCCCCGCGGTGCTCTTCTACGCGCTGACCTACGTGCCGACGATCACCGCCGACCGTCGCGACGACGCCGTGGTGCGGTTCCTGCTGACCGCCGGTGCCGTCGGGTCGATCTACAAGGAACGCGCCTCGATCTCCGGCGCCGAGGTCGGCTGCCAGGGTGAGGTCGGTTCGGCCGCGTCGATGGCCGCCGCCGGGCTCGCCGAGCTCCTCGGGGGGACGCCCGAGCAGGTCGAGAACGCCGCGGAGATCGCGATGGAGCACAACCTCGGGCTGACCTGCGACCCGATCGGCGGACTCGTGCAGATCCCGTGCATCGAGCGCAACGCCATCGCGGCGAACAAGGCCGTCAACGCCGCGCGGATGGCGCTCCGGGGCGACGGCGTGCACCACGTGTCGCTCGACCAGGTCGTCGAGACCATGCGGCAGACCGGCGCCGACATGTCGACCAAGTACAAGGAGACCGCCATGGGCGGGCTCGCGGTGAACGTCCCCCTCTGCTGACCGGACCGGCGCGGCCGGGGCGAGCCGGGCCTCCAGTCCGTCCGTCCCCACGCGCCGGAGGGCGGCCTGCTCCACAACTGGGGGAGGACCCGGACCGGGTCGACGGGATAGCGTGCACCGTCCCCCTGACGTCATCGGGGGACCGGCGCCCACGGACCGGGCACCGTCCCGAGTCACGGAGCGACCACCGATGCCCCCTCGTACCCCGTCCCTGCTGACCGCTGCGGCCATCGTCACGGCGTTCGCCGTCGTCGGTGTCGCCGTCCCGGCCGCGAGCGCGTCGGCGACCGCGCCGACAGCGGTCCAGGTCGCCCCCGAGGACCCGATGCCCACGTCGACGGACCCGACCACGGGCGCGACGCCCGACGGCGAGGTCGTCGACCTGACGGTCGTGCTCCGGCCCACCGACCAGGCCGCGCTGCGTGCGCTGCCGACCACGACGACCGGTGCCACGACGGACGAGCGCGCCGACGCCGTCGCCGAGGTCGCACCGGAGACCGACGACCGCGCCACGGTGCGCGCGGCACTCACCGCGGCCGGCTTCACCGTCACGGACCTGGCCACCTGGCAGGTGGAGGCCCGTGGCACCGCCGCGCAGGCCGAGGCCGTGTTCGGCGTCGAGCTCCTCGGGACCGGCGACGGGATGCACCCGGTGGCCGACCCCGTGCTGTCGGGCGTCCTCGGCGGCGCGGTGACGGGCGTCCTCGGCCTGGACACCAGGCCGGCCGTGTCGCACGCTGCCGTCCCGGCCGGCTACGCCCCGGCGGACATCGCGAAGGCGTACGCGTCCTCGACGAGCGCCACGGCGGGCACGGGAGCGACGATCGCCACCGTGCAGTTCTCCGGCTGGGACCGCAACGACCTGTCCGCGTACGCCGCCGCCGTGGGGCGCCGGGTGCCGGCCCTCGACCAGGTGGCCGTCGCCGGTGCCGACGTGCACCGTCCCGACGGCAGCGGCGGTGAGACCGAGGTCGCGCTCGACCAGGAGGCACTGCTCGCCGTGGCACCGGGAGCCCGCCAGCGCGTCTACGTCGCGCCGAACTCCTTCCAGGGCATGTACCAGGCGTACAGCCAGATCGCCGACGAGGTCGGTCCCGCGGGCATCACCGCCGTGAGCATCTCCTGGGGCGCCTGCGAGTCGCTCATGTCCGGTGGTGCCCGCGCGGCGCTCGACGACGCGCTCGACCGGGTCGTCGCCGCCGGTGCGACGGTCTTCGCCGCGACCGGGGACGACGGCGCGCAGTGCCCGACGGGGCCGAGCACGACGATCCGGGACGTCTCGTACCCGGCGTCCTCGGCTGCGGTCGTCGGCGTCGGTGGGACCACGCTGCGTCGTTCGGGGACGGGCTTCACCGAGAGCGGGTGGTCGAACGACCTCGGCGCCGGTGGCGGCGGGACCTCGTCGGTCACCGCCCGTCCGGCCTGGCAGACGGGTGCCGGCATCAGCGGCACGCAGCGTCGGGTCCCGGACATCGCCGCGGTCGCCGACCCGGAGACCGGTCCCGGCATCTACCTCGGCACGGCCCACGGCTTCGTCTACGGCGGCGGCACGAGCCTCGCCTCGCCCATCGTCGCGGGGCAGCTCGCCACGGCGCTGTCCGCTCGGGGCTGCGCCGCTGGCGTCGGTGACCTGCACGCCGTCCTCTACGGCAACCCCTCGGCCTTCCGCGACGTGACCACCGGGTCGAACGGCACCTGGAAGGCCACGGTCGGCCACGACCTGGCGACCGGTCTCGGCACCCCTCGGTGGTCGACGCTCGGGCCGCTCCTGCCCGTCGCGGCCTCGTGCCCGCCGCCGGCCGGACCGTCCGTCGCCGGGGCCGCGCCGACCACGATCACGGCGTCCTCCGCCACGGTGCCGTCCGGGACCTCGATCCACTCGCCGAACGGGCAGTACTGGCTGGACCTGCAGCGGGACGGCAACCTCGTCGAGTGGGGCAACGGCCGCGTGCTGTGGTCCACGAAGACCCCTGGCGTGGGGAACACCCTGTCGCTCGCGAAGAACGGCGTGCTGAGCGTCCGGTCGACCTCGGGCGCGGTGCGCTGGACGACGACGAAGACCACGGCGACCGGCAGGCCCGTGCTCTCCGTCACGGACGGCGGTGACGTCCGTGTCACGGTGGGCACCACGGTGCTCTGGCGCAACGGCGCACCCGGGGCCGACCGGATGGTGACCGGGGCGTCACTCCAGCCGGGCCAGAACCTGTGGGACACGACCGGCAACCGACGACTGACGGTCCGGGCAGACGGGCAGATGCGCGTGCTGCTCGGCACCCGGACGGCGCTCGCAGTCAGCGGCGGTGGAGCCGGTGCGTCGCTGCGCATGGAGTCGAACGGCAACCTGGTGCTCTGGGACCGGTTCGGCAAGCAGGCGTGGTCGTCGGCGACGTCCCGATCCGGCGGCGCGAAGGTCACGCTGCGGATGCAGACCAACGGCGACCTGGTGCTGCGGAAGGGCACCACGACGATCTGGCACAGCCGGACGAAGGGCTGACGGCGGGGCGGCGGCAGCGCGGTCCCCGCGCCGCCGCCGTTCGTCGCTGCGGCGCTCGCTCAGGCCGTGGCGAGCAGCGTCAGCAGTCGGCTCGTCTCGGCCGTGATCGCGTCCCGCCCTGCGGACACGTACTTCCGCGGGTCGACGACGTCCGGTCGCTCCTCGAGCACCGCACGGAGCGCCCGGGTGAACAGCCCGTTCAGGTGCGTGGAGATGTTGACCTTCGTCATGCCCGCGCGGACGGCGCCCTGCAGCTTCTCGTCCGACAGTCCGGACGACCCGTGCAGCACGAGCGGCACCGGCACGGTGTCGCGCAGGCGGGTGACGAGGTCGCGGTCCACCGCCGCCTCGCGCGTCTGCATCGCGTGCGAGGTCCCCACGGCCACGGCGAGGGCGTCGACGCCGGTCGCCTTGACGAAGGCCGCAGCGTCCGTCGGGTCGGTGCGGACGCCGGGCGCGTGCACGCCGTCCTTGCCGCCGACCTCGCCCAGCTCGGCCTCGAGCGCGATGCCCGCGCGGTGGCAGCGTTCGGCCATGACCCTGGTGGCCGCGACGTTGGCGTCGTAGTCCAGGTGCGAGCCGTCGTACATGATCGAGTCGACGCCGAGCGCGATGCCGTCGGCGACCAGGTCGACGTCCTCGATGTGGTCGAGGTGCACGAGGACCTCGACGTCGGCCGCGCGGGCGATCGCCCGCGTCGCGGTCGTGATCGGGACGAGGCCGCCGTGGTAGCGGACGCAGTTCTCGCTGATCTGCAGGATGACGGGCAGGCCGGCGAGCTCGGCGCCGGCGACGATCGCCTCGGCGTGCTCGAGCAGGACGACGTTGAAGGCGCCGACACCGTGGCGCGTCGAGCGGGCCGTGTCGAGCAGTCCGGTGAGGGCGAGGTCGATGGTCATGCGGTGCTCCGGGTCGGTTCGGTGTCGGTCAGGAATCGGTGGACGGCGTCGCGGTCGACCTCGCCGGCCACGGGGCGCAGGACGGCGGCGGCGCCGAACGCGGCGGCGGTGCGGAGGGCGGCGGTGACGTCGGTGGCGTCCCGCGTGAGTGCGAGCACGAGTCCCGCGGTGGCCGCGTCGCCCGCCCCGGTCGGGTTGCCGGTGACGCCGCGGACGGCGCCGACCTCGACGACCTCGGTGCGGGTGTGGGCGGTGATGCCGTCGGCGCCCCGGGAGACGACGACCATGCCGGCGCCGCGGTCGAGCAGCGCGAGGGCTCCGTCGCGTTCGTCCGGGAAGCCGGTGGCCTCGGCGAGCTCCTCGCGGTTGGGCTTGCAGACCGTGGCGCCCGCGTCGGCCGTGGCCAGGAGCGCGGGTCCCGAGCAGTCGGCGACGACGAGCACCCCGGCGGCGACGGCGTCGGCGATCCACGGCGTCACGACCTCGGCCGCGGTGCCGACGGGCAGCGAGCCGGAGACGACGAGGGCGTGGGACGTCGGGAGCAGTGCCCGGACGGCGTCGTCCACGGGGAGCCAGGCGGCGGGCGGCACGGACGGGCCCGGTTCGCCGAACATCGTCGGGTGCGCGTGGTCGTCGACGACCGTGACCGTGCTGCGGGTCTCACCGGGGACCGGCACGGCGGTGGCGGCGAGCCCGAGGGCGGCGACGGCGTCCGCGACCCAGGCGCCGGCCGACCCGCCGAGCGGCAGGACCGAGTGCGTCTCGACGCCCTCGCCGGCCAGCACCCGTGCCACGTTGAGGCCCTTGCCGCCCGGCAGGCGGTCGACGGACCGGACGCGCTGGGTCGTGCCGATGCGCTGCTCGTCGACGCGGTAGGTGACGTCCACGGCCGGGTTGGGGGTGACGACGACGATCATGCGGACACCTCGGTGTGTGGACGGACACGGCCGGTGGTCGTGTCGACGACGATGCGGTCAGGGGACGCGGGGAGCCCGAGCAGCGCCAGCGCCCGTCCGGAGCTGGCGTCGACGGCCTCGTCGAGCGGCGTCCCCGATGCCAGCAGGCGCAGGAAGCCGTCGAGCACGGTGCTCGTGCTGCCCGCCAGGGACGACCCGTCGGCGAGCATCGCGACCCCGTCCGACACGACGACGGCGGACCCGGCGATCCGGTACCGCCCGTCGTCGCACCCGGTGGCGGCCATCGCGTCGGACACCAGGACCATGCGGCTGCCGGTGCTGCGGCGGACCAGGTCCACGGTGACGTCGTCGAGGTGGTGGCCGTCGACGATCGCCTCGACGTGGAGGCGCGGGTCGGTCAGGGCGACCCCGACCGGACCGGGAGCGCGGTGGTGCAGCGGCGGCATCCCGTTGAAGACGTGGGTGACCAGCCGGGCGCCGGCGTCCACGGCACGGCTGACGGTCTCGGCGTCGGCGTCCGTGTGGCCGATCGCGACGACGACCCCCGCCGCGGTCAGGCGTGCGACGGCGTCGAGCGCGCCGGGCAGCTCGGGGGCGAGCGTCACGATGCGGAGCGTGCCGGCGGCGGCGTCGAGGTACGTGTCGACCTCCGCCGGGGTCGGGGCGTGCAGGAGCTCGGCGGCGTGGGCCCCGCGGCGGGCGGGCGACAGCCAGGGCCCCTCGAGGTGCAGGCCGGCGAGCACGCCCTCGTCGACGAGCGGTCCGAGGCGACGGAGCGCGGCCACGGTGGCGTCGGGCGTCCCGGTGGCGATCGAGGCCACCATCGTGGTGGTCCCGCGGCCGGCGTGGTGGGCGACGGCAGCACGGGCGTCGTCGGCGGAGCAGGTGGCGAAGTCGTGGCCGAGGGCACCGTGCACGTGCAGGTCGACGAACCCGGGGACGACGAGGTCGTGGGCGGTCATGCGCGGCCGCCGATCGGGGCCTCGGTCGGTGCGAGCGTGTCGAGGAGCTCCCGCGCGAGCAGCCCGGCACCGATGGCCCCGGCGGCGTCGCCGTGGCGTGCGGGCAGGAGCGTCGGCGCACGGAGCCCGACGAGTCGGTCGGCCACGGCGGTGCGGAGCGGGTCGAGCAGCATCGCGCCGGACTCCGCCAGGCCGCCACCGACGACGACGGCGTGGCAGCCCGCGACGGCGGTGATCCAGGCGATCGCCTCGCCGAGCACGTCGACGCACTCCTGCCACACGGCGGTCGCCACGGGGTCACCCTGCTGCACACGGAGCATCGCCGCGTGGGCGGACGCCGTGCCGGCACGGCGGGCGACGGCCCCTGCTGACGCGATCTCCTCGACGCGGAGCCCCGCGTGCGGACCGTGCTGGATGCGCACCTGTCCGATCTCGCCGGCCCAGCCGCCACCGGACACGACGGCACCGTCGACGACCAGGGCACTGGCGAGCCCGGTGCCGACGGGCACGAAGCCGACGGACCCGCGGTCGAGGGGCTGGGTCGCACCGGGCACGGGGCGCGACTCGGCGAGAGCGCCGGCGCGCACGTCGTGGCCGAACGCCACGGGGACGTCGACACCGCGGGCGACGAGCGCCGCGTGGATGCGCTCGCGGACGGGGACGCCCTGCCAGCCGAGGTTCACGGCGAGCACGGACACCCCGGTGACCTCGTCGACCACGCCCGGGACGACCACGCCGACCGCCGCCAGGCGAGTCGCGCCGGACGCAGCGGCCGCGGTGACCGCCAGCTCGGCGATCACCTCGGCGAGCTGCACGGCGTCGGGGTCGGCACGCGGGGTCGGGACGCGGTGCTCGCCGAGCACCGTGCCCGCGGCGTCCGTGACCCGGGCCTTGATGCCCGTGCCGCCGACGTCGACCCCGAGCACCAGCCCCGTCGGACCCATCAGGTGAGGATGACCGAACGGGTCAGCGACCGCGGGTGGTCCGGGTCGAGACCGCGGCGCTCGGCCAGGGCGACGGCGAACCGGTGCACGACGACGAGCCCGGCGATCGGGTCGAGCTCGTGTCGGACGAACCGGGCACCGGTGGCGGCGACCTCGTCCTCCAGGCCCTCGGGCGACGCACCGAGCGACCAGACCAGCCGGCCCGGCTGCGCGATCGCGATCGGTCCGTGGCGGTAGTCCATCGCCGGGTACGACTCGGCCCAGAACTGCGCGGCCTCGCGCGTCTTGAGTGCCGCTTCGAACGTCAGGCCCACGGCGGCACCACGGCCGACGAAGGACACCTGCTCGGCGTCGAGCAGGTCCTCGATCGGGAGCGTGAGTGCGGTCTCCGCCTGGGCGGCGAGGGCGTCCACGTCGTCGCCGATCGACGCGCGCAGCAGTGCGAGCGTCGTGGTGGCGAACCGGGTCTGCACGACGCTGCGCTCGTCGGCGAAGGGCAGCGCGACGACGTCGTCGGCCTCGGCAGCTGCGGGGCTGTCCGCGACCGCGGTGATGAGCACGGTGCGCTGGGTCGGCAGTGCGGCGAGGAGCGAGACGATCTCCGTCGTCGTGCCCGAACGGCTGATGGTGACGACGCGGTCGTAGTCGCGACCGGCGGGGTACTCCGAGCCGGCGAAGGCGTCCGTGACACCGAGCCCGGCCTGCTCACGGGCGACGGCGTAGCTCATCGCGATGAACCAGCTGGTGCCGCAGCCGACGACGGCGACGCGCTCGCCGGGCTGGGGGAGGGAGTCGACGAACGAGGGCAGCAGGGCCGCAGCAGCGCGCCACGTCTCCGGCTGCGACGCGAGCTCTTCGCTCACGAAGGTGTCGGTCATGAGGGCCTTCCGATCCGTGAGTCGATCCGGGATGATCGACGTGGTTGGGAGCATAGCGAGCGATCGTGCTCGAAGCGAGGGCAAAACGTCATTTCCGATCAGGGCAAGTGTGATTTACGCCCGTAGGATGGCCACCATGACTCCGCAACAGCGGCTCAACGCCCTGCTCGAGCTCGTGAGCGACCGGGGGAACGTGTCGATCTCCGAGATCGGCGACGTGCTCGGGATCTCCGCGGCGACCGCCCGCCGCGACCTCGCCACGCTCGCCGACCAGCGCCTCGTCACGCGCACCCACGGCGGAGCCGCCGCGCTCGGCGCCGGGTACGAGCTGCCGCTGCAGTACAAGATCGCCCGCCAGGCCGAGGCGAAGACCGCCATCGCCCGCGCCACGGCTGCGCTCGTGGCCCCCGGCGACACCGTCGGGCTGAACGGCGGCACGACGACGACCGAGGTGGCGCGCGAACTCGGCAAGAGCGAGCGCTTCATCCGCTCCGACGGCGAGTTCGGCATCACGATCGTCACGAACGCGCTGAACATCGGGTACGAGCTGTCCGTGCGCGCGAACGTCAAGATCGTGGTCACGGGTGGTGTCGCCCGTCGTCAGTCCTACGAGCTCATCGGGCCGCTGGTGCGCGACACCCTCGACGAGTTCGCACTCGACGTCGTCGTCCTCGGTGTCGACGGCCTGACCGGGCAGTACGGCGCCACCACCATGCACGAGGGCGAGGCCGAGGTCAGCCGGCACTTCGCCTCCGTCGGACGGCGCGTGATCGTCGTGGCCGACTCCACCAAGGTCGAGCGCTCCACGTTCGCGCGGATCTGCCCGCTCGACCGGATCGACGTGCTCGTCACCGACCAGCCGGTGCCGTCGACGTTCGCGTCCGACCTCGCCGCCGCCGGCGTGGAGCTCGTCGTCGCGGACTGATCCCGAGCCTCCTGGCTCGTCCTGACCCGTCCCGGCACGCTCCGGACGTTACCGGCGTGTAAAACCCTTGCATCTCGCTTCCGTGAGCGATCTGTGATCGCATATTGTGCATCCATGATCGATTTGGCATCATTGCCGTCACAATCACGCAAGGGAGCGAGATGACCGTCAACACGAACGAAGCCCTCCGCGTCGCGGTGATCGGGATGGGTCAGCGGTCGTACATCGCCCGTCACGTCGCCGACGCCGTCGCGTCCGCCACCGACCTGGAGGCCCGGGTCACGGCCGTCGTGGACGTCACCCCCGCCGGGCGGGAGCGCGGACAGGCCGAGTACCCCGACGCGCAGGTCCTCGAGGACCACCGCGCGCTGGCCGGGCTGGTCGACGCCGCGATCGTCACCACGCCGGACTGGACCCACGCCGAGATCGCGACCGACCTGCTGCGCGCGGGCATCGCCGTCTACCTCGAGAAGCCCCTCGCCATCACGGTCGAGGACGCCGACGCGGTGCTCAACACGGCCGCCGAGACCGGCACCCCGCTCTACGTCGGGCACAACTTCCGGCACGCCGCCGTGGTGCGCCTGATGCGCCAGGTCATCGAGCGCGGCGAGATCGGCGAGGTCAAGGCCGTCTGGGTCCGCCACTTCGTCGGCAACGGCGGCGACTACTACTTCAAGGACTGGCACGCCGACCGCACCAAGGTCAACTCGCTGCTCCTGCAGAAGGCCAGCCACGACCTCGACGTGATCCACGCCCTCGCCGGCGCGTACACGACCCGCGTCGTGGGCATGGGCTCGCTGTCGGTCTACGGCGACGTGACCGACCGCCGCGACCGCAGCGACGAGCTGATGACCGACTGGTTCTCGTTCGACAACTGGCCGCCGGCCGAGCAGACCGGGCTCAACCCCGTCGTCGACGTCGAGGACGTCTCGATGGTGATGATGACGCTCGACAACGGCGTGCAGGCCAGCTACGAGCAGTGCCACTTCACGCCGGACTACTGGCGGAACTACACGGTGATCGGCACCCACGGGCGCCTCGAGAACATCGGTGACACCGGCGGCGGCGTGGTCAAGGTCTGGAACCACCGACGGAACTGGGACGTCCAGGGTGACGTCGAGTACCCGATCGACGGCGTCGAGGACGGCCACAGCGACGCCGACCTGCTCACGATGACCGAGTTCCTGCGCTCCGTCGCCTTCGGTGAACCGACCAGCCTGTCGCCCCTCGCGGCACGTGCAGCGGTCGCCACCGGCGCCCTCGCCACCCGGTCGCTCCGCAACGGGTCCGAGCCCATCGACGTCCCACCGCTGCCCGAGGCGACCCTCCGGCACTTCGCGACCACCTCCGTTCCCGAAAGGACCACCCGATGACCGCTCCCACCGCCCGCCCGGGCCGCGGCCGACGCCGCGCACTGCTCGGTCTCGCCGCCGCCGTCAGCGCCGTCGCGCTGCTCGCCGGCTGCAGCACCTCGTCCTCCGGCAGCGCCGGCGGTTCCGGCGAGGTCGCGAAGGACACCAAGGCGAACCTGACGTACGCCGTCTGGGACCAGAACCAGGTGAAGGCGATCAAGGCCAACATCAAGGGCTTCAACGAGAAGTACCCCGACATCAAGGTCAACGTCGACGTCACCCCGTACGCCAGCTACTTCACGAAGCTGCAGACGCAGGGCTCCAGCAACACGCTGCCCGACCTGTTCTGGATGAACGGCCCGAACTTCCAGCTGTACGCAGGCAACGGCAAGCTCGCCCCGATCACCGACGAGGTCAAGTCGGGCGCGATCGACCCGAAGAACTACTCCTCGGCGCTCAACAAGCTCTACACGCTCGACGGCAAGCAGTACGGCGTCCCGAAGGACTTCGACACCATCGGCGTGTGGATGAACAAGTCGCTGTTCGAGCAGGCCGGCGTCCCGATGCCGTCCAAGGACTGGACCTGGGACGACTTCCAGAAGACCGGCGCCGAGCTCTCCGCGAAGCTGAAGAGCCAGGGCGCCTACGGTGCCGCCGCGGGCATGGACGGCCAGACCACGTACTACGACACGATCTTCCAGGCCGGTGGGTCCGTCGTCGACGGCAAGAAGTCGGAGTACGACTCGAAGGCCGCCGAGGCCGGGCTGGCCTACTGGACCGACCTCATCAAGTCCGGTGCGTCGCCCACGATGCAGCAGCTGACCGACACCACGGCCGACCAGTGGTTCACCTCCGGCAAGGTCGCCATGTACCAGGGCGGCAGCTGGTTCCGCTCCGCGCTGATCGGCACCGACATCGAGAAGGACGTCGTCGCCTACCCACTGCCCAAGGGCAAGGAGCAGGCCACGGTCATCCACGGCGTCTCGAACGTCGTGGCCGAGGCCTCGAAGAACAAGGGCGCCGCGCAGGCGCTGCAGGCCTACATGGCGTCGAAGCCCGCCCAGCAGCAGCAGGGCGACATGGGCGCGATCATCCCCGCCTACACCGGGACGCAGGACGCCTTCACGAAGACCATGCCGGACGCCGACCTGCAGGTCTTCCTGGACGCGGTGGAGTACGCCAAGCCGCTGCCGGTGTCGAAGAACACCGCCGCGTGGAACACCCTCGAGACGAACCTGCTCCCGAGCGCCTTCGACGGGTCGAAGCCGGTCGACCAGGTCGCGAAGGAACTGGCCACAAAGATGGACGCAGCACTCGCCAAGGAGTGACGGAGCCGGTCGACCGGTCGGGCCTGATCCCCGACCGGTCGACCGTCCCGCGTCCCACCTCCCCCGATCCACCAGCAGCACCCGATCCGACCGCCCTGGCCGAGGAGCGACCCGATGACGACCACCACCCAGCACCGTGACGCCGCGCAGGCGTCCCCGCCCCCGACGACCCCCGGGGCCCGCCGCGCCGGCGCCCCGCGCACCGACGGCTTCTGGCCGTGGCTGTTCGTCCTGCCGCTGCTCATCGGCGTCGGCACGTTCTTCATCTGGCCGATCATCCAGACGTTCTACTACTCGTTCACCAGCTGGGGGGTGTTCGGCGGGTCGAGCTTCACCGGCATCGCGAACTACGTCCGCCTGGTCTCCGACCCGCAGCTCTACCAGTCGCTGCTCAACACGATCATCTACACGGCGATCGTCCTGCTCGGCATCCCGATCGCGGTGTGGCTCGCGAGCCTGCTGAACACCCCGGGCCTGCGGTTCGCGCAGTTCTACCGCGTGCTGTTCTTCCTGCCCTACGTGGCGATGCCGGCCGCGATCGCCCTGGTGTGGCGCATCATGTTCAACGGCGACTTCGGCATCGTGAACTCGTTCCTCCGGGTGTTCGGCATCGACGGCCCGTACTGGATCTCCACCCCGGGCTTCGCGCTCGTCGCCGTCTCCCTGGTGGGGCTGTGGTCCTCGCTCGGCTTCTCGATGATCATCCTCGGCGCCGGCCTCAAGGACATCCCGCCGGAGCTGTACGAGGCGGCCGAGCTCGACGGTGCCAGCCGCTGGCGCCAGTTCCGCTCGGTGACCGTGCCGCTCCTCAGCCCGAGCATCTTCTTCGTGCTCATCGTCACGACGATCTCGAGCTTCCAGCTGTTCGACCTGCTCTACGCGATCCTCGGCCCGCTGAACCCGGTGATCCCGAAGACGATGTCCCTCGTCTTCTACTTCTACAACTCCGGGTTCGTCGACGGCGACAAGGGCTTCGCGGCAGCGATCGCGATGGTCATCTTCCTGCTGATCGGCATCATCACGGTCATCCAGTTCCGCGTCCAGAAGAAGTGGGTCCAGTCATGACCGGCATCATCGAAGCTCGCGGTCCCAAGGCCGCCGTCGCCACGAAGGCATCCAGCCGCACCCGGACCAGCACCCGGTCCCGCCCGCGTCGGCGGCAGGGCAGCCACTGGTGGATCCACGTCGTGCTCGGCGTCGGCGGGTTCGTCATGGCGTTCCCGTTCATCTGGCAGATCATCATGGCGCTGTCGACCAACGCGCAGGTGACCTCACCGACGCCGGTGTTCTGGCCGGGGCAGCTGCAGTGGCAGAACTTCGCGCAGGTGTTCGAGCGGCTGCCGTTCCTGAGCCAGCTCGCGACGTCGGTCTGGGTCACGCTGATCCGCACCGTCGCGCAGATCATCCTCTGCACCTTCGCCGGGTACGCCTTCGCGCGCATGCGGTTCAAGGGCCGCGGGCTCATCCTCGGGATCGTGCTGTCGATCCTGCTCGTGCCGTCGCAGGTGTACCTGATCTCGCAGTACCAGATCGTGCAGGGCCTCGGCTGGCTCGACACCCTCGCCGGCATCGTCGCGCCCGGCCTGTTCAGCGCGTTCGGCACCTTCCTGATGCGGACGGCGTTCCTGAACATGCCGGCCGAGCTCGAGGAGGCAGCCCGCATGGACGGCGCGAACCCGTTCCAGACGTTCTGGCGGATCATGCTGCCCCTGGCACGGCCGTCGATGAGCGTGCTCGCGATCACCACCGTGCTCTGGTCCTGGAACGAACTGCTCTGGCCCCTCGTGGTCTCGACCCGCGCCGAGTCGATGCCGCTGGCCGCCGGGCTCGCGACGCTGTCGAGCGACCGGACCGTCAACTACCCGGTGCTGATGGCCGCGAGCCTGATGGCCATGGCTCCGGTGCTGATCATGTTCATCGTGCTCCAGCGTCGCGTGATCGACGGGCTCGCCTCGTCCGGTCTGAAGTAGGGGAGCGACCGGTGGCGGACACGACCAGCCTGGAGGCCCTCCCCGCCTCCGTCGCGCTCCTCGCGGCCGCCGTCGGTTCCGACCAGGACCCCGACGACACCGCGCGGGCGCTCGCCGCGAGCGTCGCGCACGTCCCGGCGTCCGAGCAGGACGAGCTCGCGTTCGCCGCCGTCCTCGCGGTCCTGCCGACGACCCGCGCGTGGCTCGTCGACCACGGTCTGTCCGCGGCACAGGCGGACGCGAGCATCGCTGACGTGCCGCGGAAACGTGACCGGTACGGGATCCTCGGCACCGGGATGGGCTGGTTCTGCGGGATCGTGACCGGACGCGTGGTGGCCGTGGGGCGCCTCCAGTTCGAGGTCGGGACCCACCTGCCCGACGGGACCGCCGCATGGGGCGTCCACGTCCCCGAGACCGGCCCGCTCGACCCGGAGGCCTGCTCGCGGTCGTTCGCCGCCGCGCCGGAGGTGCTCCGTCGGCTGGCGCCCGAGCACGAGGCGACGGTGTGGAGCTGCCGGTCCTGGACCCTCGACCCCGGGCTCGCGGCCGCGCTCGGTCCCGAGGCCAACCTGGTCCGGTTCGCCGAGCGCTTCGACCTGCTCCCGCCCGAGCCGCACGACGAGGAGGAGGGCGACGACAGCGCCGCCAAGTTCGTCTTCGGCACCGACCTCGACGTCGCCCGCGCCACCGTGCCGCGCGGCCGCGTGCAGACGGCGGTGCACGAGCGGTGGGCGGCTGGCGGGCACTGGACGGAACGCACCGGCACCGCGCCCGTCGGGGTACCGTCCTCGGCATGAGCGAACCGGACCGCGACCACCTCGACGACGGCGTCGACATGACCTTCGACGAGCGGCGCCACGACACCCTGCGCCGGATGTCCGGGTCGGACGCCCACGACGAGGCCCCACGGGTCGAGGTCGACGAGCTCGACGACGGCACCGTGCGCATCGACGTCGCGGACAGCGCTGCGGTCCGCCCGGGCGACCCCGACGGCCACGCCGCGGAGCACCCCGGACGCTGACGACGGTGGGGCACGGCATGATCGGTGCGTGCACCTCGTCCTCAGTCGCGTCGACGGCGGCGTCCTCGCGACGCCCCTGACCGACTCGGGGACCCCGCAGGGCGAGCCGAACCGGATCGAGGAGTCGAACCTCCCGGCCTTCGTCGCGCAGCACGAGGCAACCGGGGTCCGCTGGGTGTGGGACGACACCGCCCGGTGGTACCCGGCCGTGCTCGCGGCAGGCGGTCGCGTCGCCCGGTGCGTCGACCTGCGGCTCGGCCACCGGATCCTGCGGTCGGCGCTCGCCGCGCGCGGGTCCGCCCTGCAGCAGGCCCCCGAGGGGCCGTGGGACCAGGCCGCTCCGCTCGAGCGCCCCGCGCGGCCGGCCCAGACGCAGCTCTTCGACGACGCGCTGTTCGGCAGCGGGCGCCCCGACGACGCCGCCGACCCGGTCGCCGAGCTCCAGGCGCAGCTCGCCGCCGTGGCCGGGGCGACCGACCCCGGGGCGCTCCGGCTGCTGCTCGCGGCCGAGTCCGCCGGCTCCCTCGTCGCGGCGGAGATGCGCTTCGGCGGGCTGCCCTGGCGGGTCGACGTGCACGAACGGCTGCTCGAGGACACCCTCGGTCCGCGGGTGCCGTACGGCGTCCGGCCGCGACGGCTCGAGGAGATCGCCGACGTCCTCCGTGCCCGGCTCGACGACCCCGCGCTCAACCCGGACTCGCCCGCCGAGGTGCTGCGGTCCCTGCGCCGGGCTGGACTCGTCGTCGAGAGCACGCGGAAGTGGGAGCTCCAGCAGCTCGAGCACCCGGCGATCGAACCGTTGCTCGAGTACAAGCGCCTGTACCGGCTGCTCACAGCCAACGGCTGGTCGTGGCTCGACGAGTGGGTGCAGGACGGCCGCTTCCACCCGGAGTACGCCGTCGGCGGCGTCGTCACCGGGCGGTGGGCCGCGAACGGCGGCGGGGCGATGCAGCTGCCCAAGGCCGTCCGGGCCGCGGTGGTCGCCGACGAGGGGTGGAAGCTCGTGGTGGCCGACGCCGCACAGCTCGAGCCGCGGGTGCTCGCCGCGATGGCGGGTGACCTCGCGATGGCCTCGGCGGGCGACGGGCGCGACCTCTACGACGGTGTCGTGGCCTCGGGGGCGGTCGAGACCCGGCAGCAGGCCAAAGGCGCGATGCTCGGCGCGATGTACGGCGCCACCCAGGGCGAGGGCGGCCGACTCGTGCCGCGGTTGGCGCGGGCGTTCCCCCGGGCGCTGGACCTCGTCGAGCAGGCAGCGCGGGCGGGGGAGCGCGGTGAGCCCGTCACGACGCGGCTCGGGCGGACGTCCCCGGTGCCCGAGGCCTCGTGGTTCGAGGCCAGGAACCGCGCGTGGAGCGTCGAGGGCACGCCGGCGATGCAGCGCGCCGTGGAGTCCCGCGCGCGCAGCTGGGGGCGCTTCACGCGGAACTTCGTCGTCCAGGGCACGGCGGCCGAGTGGGCACTGTCGTGGATGGCGTCCCTGCGGACGCGGCTCGCTGCCCGGTGGCAGGGGCCCGTGCGCGACGGCGCCCACCTGGTGTTCTTCGTGCACGACGAGATCGTGGTGCACGCGCCCGCAGCCGATGCCGCCTGGGTGGCCGAGCAGGTCGCGGCGGCGGCGGTCGACGCCGGTCGGATCCTGTTCGGCACCTTCCCGATCACGTTCCCCCTGTCGGTCTCCGTCGTCGACGACTACGGCAGCGCGAAGGACTGACGCGCGCCGTCGTGGGCGCAGGCCGACGGGCGTTCTCGTTCGCGGCGATGACGGATCTGGTTCGCGATCCTCGGGGTCCGAGAACCGGATCCGTCAGCGGCAGATCCGAGAACCGCCCTCCGCCCATCACCCTGCGAGACGCCGTGCGGGGACACCGGGCGGGACGGCGCGCGGGGCTCTCGGGTGGGGGCGGGCACGCTGGGCAGATGGACAGCGAGCAACGAGCACGTGAACCCGGGCACCCGGAGCAGGCCGACCGGACACTCGGGGACGTCGACCTCACCACGTGGCGCACCCCGGCCGGTCGGGCGTCGGCCGAGGCGTCCGTGCGCCTCGGGCACCGCTTCGGTGCCCTGCCCGTGCTCGTCGTCACGCTCCTCATCGGCATCGCGATCGCCGCGCTGGCCACCCTGCTCGCCTCCGAGGTCTACGACGCCGTGCGCGAGGCCGACGACGTCGCCGTGCTCGACCGCCCGGTGCTCGACTGGATGATGTCGGTGCGGACGCCCGGCCTCGACACCGCCGTGACGTGGTGGACGAACGTCGCGGGGACGATCGGGATGCCCATCGTGGCGATCGCCTTCCTGGTCGGGTTCACGATCCAGCGGCGCCGGTGGACGCCCGTCGTGCTGCTCGTCGCCGCGAGCGGAGGATCGCTCCTCATGACCATCGCCGGCAAGGACCTCATCGGCCGGGCCCGTCCGCCCCGTGCCGACGCCGTGCCGCCGTACGAGCACTCGCCCTCGTTCCCCTCGGGGCACACGCTGAACGCCACGGTCATCGTCGGGTCGATCGTCTACCTGCTCATCCTGCGGCAGTCCCGCCGGGTGGCACGGGTGACGACGATCGTCGCGGGGACGCTGTTCGTGCTGTCCGTCGGGGTCTCCCGCGTGTTCCTCGGGCACCACTGGCTGACGGACGTGCTGGCCGCGTGGGCGCTCGGCATCGCCTGGCTCGCGCTCGTCGTCACGGCGCACCGGCTCTACCTGACAGCCCTCGCCCGCGACCGCCACGGCGACCGCGTGCCCGTCGCCCGACACGAGGGCTAGCACTCCGCGCACGTCGTCGTGGTCAGGTGCTGCCGGTAGGTTTCCGGGCATGGCAGAACGGGTCTTCGGCGGCAGGTACCGAGTCACAGGCACCCTCGGGCACGGGGGGATGGCCTCGGTGTACCGCGCGGTCGACGAGCAGCTCGGGCGCGAGGTCGCGGTCAAGGTCTTCCGGATGGGCTCCGTCGACCACGGTGAGCGTGCCCGTGCCGAGGCGGAGATCCAGGTCCTCGCGGGCCTGCGCAGCCCGTCCCTCGTGACGCTCTACGACGCCGCCCTCGACGACGCCGACGGGGACTCCTACCTCGTGATGGAGCTCGTCCCCGGCAGCGACCTCGCCACCCGACTCGGCGAAGGGCCCCTCGACCGCGCCACGACCGCCCGCGTCGGGGCGCAGATCGCCGACGGCCTCGCCGCCGTGCACGCGCAGGGCATCGTCCACCGCGACGTCAAGCCCGCGAACGTCCTGCTCGAGTCCGACGGCTCCCACGTCAAGCTCGCCGACTTCGGCATCGCCCTGCTCCGCGACGCCGCCCGGGTCACCGGCACGGGCGCCGTGATGGGCACCGCCGCCTACCTCGCACCGGAGCAGGTCACCGCCCAGGCCATCAGCGGCAAGTCCGACGTCTACGCCCTCGGCCTGGTGCTGCTCGAGGCCCTCACCGGCACCCGACCGTTCCCCGGCAGCGCGATCGAGTCCGCCACCGCGCGGCTGATGCGCTCGCCGGAGATCGACCCGCACCTGCCCACCGCCTGGCGCACGCTGCTGCACGTCATGACGGCCACCGACCCCGCCGAGCGCCCGACCGCCGCCGAGGCGGCCGAACGCCTGCGCGCACTCGGCCGCGCCGACGTCGAGCCCGCCACGCAGCTCCTGCCGGGAGGCCCCGGTACCGTCACCGCGGCGGCGGCGGCCGCCGGGGCGGCAGCGGCCACGGCTGCGATGGACGCCCCGACGCAGGCCTGGGACGACCAGGCCACCCGCGCGATGCCCGTGAACGGGAGCGGTGGCGCGGACGACGCGACGCGCCTGCTGCCGGCGGGACGAGCCTCCGACCAGGACGACGTGTCGACCACCGTCCTCGGCGCCCAGCGTGGCGGTGGTGGCGCCGGTGGCGGTGTGCCCGCGGCGCCGGCGCGACCGGCACCCCGACCGGAGGAGCCGGAGCGGAAGAGCCGTCGCGGACTGGTGATCACGCTCGTGGTCCTCGGCGTGCTGGTGCTCGCCGGGATCATCGGGGTCCTGGCGTTCGCGAACGGCGGCGGGACCCCCGCGCCGACCGAGTCGTCGTCCTCCACGCCGGAGCAGCCGCAGCAGGACCCGTCGGAGGACGCGTCCCAGCCCGCCGAGCAGCCGTCCGAGCCCGCCGAGCAGCAGCCGTCCGAACCGGCCGAGCAGCAGCCCTCCGAACCCGCTGAGCAGCAGCCGTCGGAGCCCGCCGAGCCGTCCCAGCCGGCCGAGCCGACGACGGGTCCGCAGCCGACGGTGCAGCCGACGCTGCCGGTGCAGACACCGGCGGCCGACACCGGAGCCGCCGGCACGTCGAACGGCACCTCCACCGGCACGACCGGCACGACCGACACGTCGGTGGTCGCTCCGGCGAAGACCGGGCCCGGCAACTCGGAGAACGCGCCGGGCCACAACAAGGGCTGACGCTCAGCGGGCGAGCGCGGCCTCGATCGCAGCGCGGACGGTGAGCGGCTCCCGACCGAGCAGCTGGCCGAGCAGCGGGTCGACCTCGTCGAACTCCCCGGCCCTGGCGCCCTGGAACATCCCGAGCAGCAGGCGTGCGGCGGGTTCCGGCGTGCCGTGGGCGATTTGCTCGGCGAGCCACTCGTCGTCGTCGGCGACGGTGCGCCGCACGGTCGTGCCGGTGACCTCGGACAGGACCCGGGCGACGTCGTCGAAGGTGACGGCGACGGTCGCGGTGAGGGCAGGGGTGGGGCCGTCGATCGTCGGACCCTGCGCGAGCAGGACGGCGTCGCCGGCGGCCAGGTCCTCGCGGGCGGTCCACGAGACCGGGCCGTCCTCGGGCAGGAGCAGCTCGCCGCGCTCGACGGCCCCGGCGATGAGCCACCCGAGGGTGTGGGCGTAGAAGCCGTTCCGCAGCGAGGTCCACGGCGTCCCGAGCTCGGCGAGCGCTGCCTCGGTCGCGGCGTGGTCGACGGCGAACGGCACGGGGGAGTCCGCCCGCGTGTCCTGGTGCGCCGTGTAGAACACCCGCTTCGCGCCGGCGTCTCTGGCTGCCCGGGCCGCGGCCGCGTGCAGGGCGACACCCTCGGGCCCGAGCGTCGAGCCGGACACGACGAGCACCCGGTCGGCGTCCGCGAACGCATGGGCCAGGGAGTCCGGGTCGGCGAAGTCGCCCTGCCGTACCCGGACGCCGAGCCCGGCGAGGTCCTGGGCCTTCGCGGTGTCGCGGACGCTCACCCCGACCTCGGACGGCGGCAGGTGGCGCAGGAGTTCGTGGACGGTGGCGGAGCCGAGTGCCCCGGTCGCGCCGGTGACGATGATCATGGTGACGCCTTTCGTGTTACCAGTGGAAACACCAGGACCGTAGCACCGATAAAGCATCGGTAACAAGGACCCGTTATCGTTGGTCCATGAGCATCGTCACGCCCGATCGCGACTCCGTGCGGGCGCGGATCGTCGACGTCGCGTCCGAGCTGCTGGCCTCCGGCGGGCCCCAGGCCGTCACGACCCGGGCCGTCGCCGCCGCGGCCGGGGTGCAGGCGCCGACGATCTACCGGCAGTTCGGCGACAAGGACGGCCTGCTCGAGGCCGTCGCGGACCAGGTCTTCGCCGCCTACGTCGCCGGCAAGACGGTGCCCGACGACGTCGACCCCGTCGAGCACCTCCGCGACTCGTTCGACGCCCACGTCACGTTCGGCCTGGCGAACCCCGGCCTGACCGCCCTGCTCTCCGACCCGCTGCGCCCCCGCTCCGACGCCGAGGACCGCGGCATCGCCGTCCTGCGCGAACGGATCCACCGCGTCGCCCTCGCCGGGCGGCTCCGCGTGCCGGAAGCCCGTGCGGTGTCGCTCGTGCACGCGATCGGCGTCGGCCTGGTCCTGGCGCTGCTCGGCACCGCGGTGGACGAGCGTGATCCGGCGCTCACCGATGCGGCGTGGGACGCGCTGGCGTCGGCGATCCTGACGGACGACGCCGAGGCGGCCCAGGTCTCCGGCACCGCCGTGGCCGGTGACGCGCGTGCTGCGGCCGTGCGGCTCGCGGCCGACGACGACGCCCTCGCCGCACTGTCCCCGGCGGAGCGTGGGCTGCTGCACGACTGGCTGGCCCGCATCGCGAGCGCCCGACCGCGAACGCCTGCCTGACCAGGGAACGCGGCCGGCGGTTTCGTCCATCCAGTGGAGCAAATAGGCTGGGGACGTGCGAGAACTGCAACGGAGCGGTGGCCCGACGACGGCCGTCGCAGCCAGGGACCATGTCGGCTTCACGTCGCTCGAGGGGCTCCTCGTCGAGCGACCAGCGGGGTCGGACACGGTCGACGCCCTCGTCCCCGGGTTCGCCGGACGGACGATCCGGTCCGGGGACCGCCTGTCCTGGGTCTGGTTCCCCGAGCGCACCCTGCCCGACGGCCAGGACGAACCCACCGAGGCCGACCTCGCCCACTTCTGGGACGCGACCGCCTTCACCCTCGACGTCGTCTTCATCGACGGCTCCCGGCTGTCCGACGACGCCCACGACCAGTACGGCGACGGCCTGACCCCGGCCGCGCAGGACGCCGCCCGCAAGCAGTGGGTGGACCAGTGGAACCGGCGCGAGGTCGACCTCGCCTCCGTCACGGGGCGCGTCGTCGACCGCCTGGAGGCCCGGCTCGGCTCCGCCACGCCCGCTGCGGACACGGACGTCGACACGCCCTCGCCCGCCCTCCGCGGCTGGCTCGACGACGTCCGGATCGAGGCACCACGTCGACCCGCGCCCACCCGTCCCCTCGACCACGTCCGCACCACCCGCGGCACGCAGGCGTCGTCCCGGTTCTCCCGCGGCAACAACGCCCCGCTCGTCGGGCTGCCGCACGGCGGGGTCTTCGGCCTGCCGATGACCGACGCCGCCAGCAACCGGTGGCCGTACGCGTACCAGGAGCACAACCGCGCGAGCGACAACCGCCCCGCGATCCAGGCCTTCGCCACGAGCCACATCCCGTCGCCGTGGATGGGGGACCGCGGGGTGTTCCAGGTGATGCCCTCCCCGCTGGCACAGCCCGAGGTCGACCGCACCGCCCGGGCACTGGCCTTCGACCACGACGACGAGCTCGACGGCCCGCACCGCTACCGCGTGGCGCTCGAGCACGGCGTGACCGCGGAGATGACCCCGGGGGAGTTCGCCCTCGGCTTCCGCTTCACCGGGGTGCGGAGCATCGTGCTCGACCACCACGGCCGGCTGCTCGACTGCACCGTCCGGGTCGAGGCCGACGGCACCGGGGTCGTCGACGCACACCTCGACGACCGCCCCGGCACCCCCTCGCACTTCGTGCACGTGCGGGTCCCCGGCGTGACGGAGGACCACACCGCGGTCACGGACGGCGTGCTGGCGGGGTGGTTCACCGTCGCCGGGGACACCGACGTGCTGCTCGGCATCTCGACCGTCTCGCCCGAGGACGCCCGCGCGAACCTCGACGCCGCCGGCCCGTTCGACACGATGCGCGCCCGGGCCGAGGCCGCGTGGGAGTCCGAGCTCGCGACGCTCGAGGTCGAGGGCGCCACCGACGACCAGCTGACCTCGCTCTACTCGGGCCTGTACCGGCTGTTCCTCTACCCGAACCGTGCCGGCGAGACCGCGCTCACGGGCAGCCCACGGCATCGCTCCCCGTACGGCGCCGTGCTCGCGGAGCCGATCCGGGACGAGCCCGGCCCCGAGGTCGTCGACACCGCGATGACGACCACGAACGGCTTCTGGGACACCTACCGCACGGCCTGGCCGCTGCTCGGGCTCCTCACCCCCGACACCGCGGCCGACCTCGCGCAGGGGTTCGTCGAGCACTTCCACGACGGCGGCTGGACCCCGCGCTGGAGTGCCCCCGGCGCCGAGGACTGCATGACCGGCACCACGAGCGACACCGTCTTCGGCGACCTCGTCGCGAAGGGCGTCGACGGCTTCGACGTGGAGCAGGCCCACCGGAGCGCGGTGAAGAACGCGACCGTCCCCCCGCGTGACGAGCGTGTGGGACGCAAGGGGAGCCTCCCGGGCGCCTTCCGCGGCCACGTCGACACCGACACCGCCGAGGGGATGTCCTGGACCCTGGACGCCGCGATCAACGACTGGAGCATCGCGGTGCTCGCCACCGCGCTGGCGGACCGCACCACCGACCCCGCCGACGAGGAGCGGTACCGCGCCGAGGCCGAGTGGTTCGCCCGGCGGTCCCTGCAGTACCGGAACGTCTTCGACCGCCGCCGCGGGTTCTTCATCGGCCGGCGTCCGGACGGGCAGTGGCGCGAGGGCGAGGGCTACGACCCCGACCAGTGGGGCGGCGACTACACCGAGACGAACGCCTGGGGCACGATGTTCACCGCCCCGCACGACGGCGCCGGGATCGTCGACCTGCACGGCGGTCCGGAGCGCTTCGACGCCGCCGTCGACCGCTTCTTCGCGACCCAGGAGACCGGTTCGACCGACCGTGCCGGGCACTACGGCTTCGCCATCCACGAGATGACCGAGGCCCGCGACGTCCGCATGGGCATGCTCGGGCTGTCGAACCAGCCCGCGCACCACATCCCCTTCTTCCCGATGTTCACCGGCCGCCACGACGACGCGCACCGCGTCGTCCGGCAGGCAGTGGACCGGCTGTTCGTCGGCTCGGACCTCGGCCAGGGGTACCCGGGCGACGAGGACAACGGCGAGATGAGTGCCTGGTACGTCTTCGCGACGGTCGGGCTGTACCCGCTGGCACCGGCGAGCGGGTCGTACGTGATCGTGCCGCCGTCGGTCCGGCGGGCGGTGCTGCGACCGGTCGGAGGCTCGCCCACCGTCATCGAGACCGCCGGCGTCGGTCGGTTCGTCGCCTCGGTGGCCGTGGACGGGGAGCCCTGGACGTCCGTGAGCATCCCGCACGCGGTGGTGGTCGGGGCGTCGCGGATCGTCGTGTCGCTGTCGTCGTCGCCGACCGGGTGGGCGTCGGGCACGCGGCCCGTCTCGGCGTCCGAGGTGCACGGGTACCGGGACACCCCGGTTGACGTCCTGCCCGTCGGGGCCTCGCCGCTGACGGACGACACCGGGCGCACCGTGACGGCGCTCGCCGCGGGGGGCGTCGTGGAGGTGCCGGTGTCCGTCGGGTCCGCGTCGCTGTACACGGTGACCGTCGCCGCTGCCGGGACGTACTCGTGGGAGGTCGCGCTCGGGGACCCGGGCGCGGATCCGGGTCCGGGTCCTGACGCTGGCTCGGTCGTCGTGACGGATGCCGTCTTCGACTGGGCCGGGCAGACGCGGGTGTTCCGTCTCCGTGGTGGCGGGTCGGTCTTCCGGTTCACGGCGGTCACGGACGTCGAGCTCACGCAGCTCGAGCTCATCGCGTCCGACGGACAGCGTTGACCTGTCGTTCACCCGGCCGGAGCATGCTCACCCCATGTCGATGAGCGCACCGTTCGATCCGGAACAGCAGGGCAGTGACGTCCCCGTGGACGGCTCGGACGCCTCCGAGCTCGAGGTCGAGGAGGGGCGGAGTGCTGCGGAGTCCGGGACCGTCTCGACGTCGGAGGAGGCGGACGCGTCCGCGGAGCGCCTCCACGACGAGGACGAAGCGGGCGGTGGCCCCGTGTTCCGCCGGCCGCAGCCCGGTGACCGGATGGACGCGGCTGACCTCTCCGAGGAGCTGTCGGAGGACAGCGAGCTCGACTCCTAGGCTCCGCTCATCGGCGGCGGGCATGCTCGTCGCATGTCGATGAGCAGTGCGTTCGATCCGTCCAAGGGCCGCGCCATCCCCGAGGACCAGGTGACCGAGGACGGTCTCGAACTCGACGAGGACCCGGCACACGGGCTCGACATCGAGGTCGAGGTGGTCAGCCGCGCGGCCGCGGACCCCGCGGCCCCGGCGTTGTTCCTCGCACCGATGGGGTCACCGTCACCGGCGTCCGTGCCGTCCTCGTCCGCGCTGCCGGAGGCCGACGGGGAGTAGCGGTCAGGCGCCGTCGGTGTCCTTCGCGGCGGAGATGGCGGCCGCCTGCTGCAGCAGGCCGTTCGCGATGTCGCTCAGCGCGTGGAGCAGGTCCTCGGACCCGGCGCCGTCCACCGTCCGGAGCACGTCGGCGTAGCGCTGCCGGACCTCGGCGACCAGGGCCGTGCCCGCGGCACTGAGCACGAGGTGCGAGCCCCGGCGGTCGTTCGGGTTGCGCTGGCGTTCGACGAAGCCGGCCGCGGAGAGCCGGTCGACCATGTTCGTCACCGCACCCGAGGTCAGCCCGAGGTAGCCGGCCACCTCGGTCGGGGTCGAGTACCCGGTGTCGCTGATCAGGGTGAGGGCGCGGAGGGCGCTCTCGTGGATGCCGGCGCGGGCGCTCACCTGCGTGACGACGCTCGCGTTCGCGCGCACGACCGCGTCGAACGCAGCGATGAGCTCGCTGCCGTCGCCGTCCAGTCGTCCGGGCTCCATGTCCGTCTCCCCCTCGATGTCTCGTCGCCGGACACTACACGGCACTGTGCAAGAACGGTGGCGCAGCGCTGGCGTCCCCATTGCGGTGCCCCCTGCTCTGGGGACGGGCGCGGGGTAGCGGGTGTGTGAACGGTTGACTATCTTGATGATTAAGCAATCGCACCCCGCGGTGGCTCTCCCAGAATCCCGAACATCGAGGTACCCCGTGTCGAACCCGCTCCGCGTCTCCCCGTTGAAGCGCCTCCGCTTTGCGCCCGTCGCGCTCACCGCGGGCATCTTCGCAGCCGTCCTGCTCTCCCTCTCCCTCACCGGTACCCTCTCCGGGTTCGCGGCGAGCATCACCAACACGAGCAACACCGCCGCCACCGGCACCCTGATCATGCAGGAGCAGAACGCCGGCGCGACGGTCACCTGCCTCAGCACCGACGCCGGTTCGGTCTCCACCAACTCCGCGTCCTGCTCCACGATCAACAAGTTCGGCGGCAGCACCACGATGACCCCGGGCAACGTCGTCAACACGGCGATCTCGATCAAGAACACCGGCACCGCCGCCGCGAGCACCTTCACGCTGACCCCGGGCGCCACCTGCACCCAGTCGGCCAACGGCACGGCCAACGGCACCGCGACCGACCTGTGCGCCAAGATGAACCTCGTCATCACCTCGGGTTCCACCACGGTCTTCTCCGGCACGCTCGCCTCCTTCAAGGGCGCCGCTGCCTCCGCCTTCACGATGCCCGCCGCCCCCGCAGCCGGTGCGTCCACCCCGTTCAACTTCGCCGTCTCGCTGGACTCCAGCGCCGGCAACACCTACCAGGGCCTCGCCGCTTCGGTGCCGATGACCTGGACCTTCACCGCCTGATCCACCCCCACCGGACGACGTCCCGCTCGCTGATCGCGACCGGGACGTCGTCCGCCCCCGTCCACCGCCACCGCACCCGGCCCGACCAGAGAGGCAGCAGACCATGAGCCAGACCACGGCCATCCCGCTGAGCGGCACGCTCAGCCGTCCGCAGCTCGGCGGGCACGCGGCGACGCGGACCGAGTCGATGACCGCCTGGACCGTCGCGGTCATCGCCGGGCTCCTGCTCGCAGCTGCCGCGGTCTTCCTCGGGAGCGGTGGGCGCTGGTTCGTCGTCGAGACGCCCTCGATGGGTCAGGCGGCACCGGTCGGCACCCTGGTCCTCGACCTGCCGGTCACCGTCTCCTCGCTCGCGGTCGGCGACGTCGTCTCGTTCGAGACCAGCGCGAACCCGGGCGTCACGTACACGCACCGCATCATCGAGATCGACCGCGACGGTGGCATCCACACCCGCGGCGACGTGAACGGCGCCACCGACCCGTGGACGCTCACGCAGGAGAACATCGTCGGCGCACCGATCGCCCTGGTGCCGCACCTCGGCTGGCTGCTCCGCGCGGCTCCACTGCTGATGATCGGGACCCTGCTCATCTGGGTCCTCACCAGCCCCTTCACCGACAAGGTCACGCGGTCGTCGCTCCGCATCGCGGGGTCGGCCCTCACCGTGTCCTACGCGGCGTTCGTCCTCAAGCCGTTCGTGAACATCACGACGATCTCGAACACGTCCTCCGCGCACGACGTCGAGGCGACGATCATCTCCTCGGGCATGTTCCCGGTCCGGGTCGACGCGCACGGCGGCAACACCGTGCACCTCGTCGACGGCGAGGTCGGCCGCGTCACGATCCACGAGCTGACGAAGACCGGCCACTACCAACTGACGTCGAACATCGACCTCGACCCCATGGGCTGGGTGCTCCTCATCGCACTGTGCCTGATCCCGCTGGTCTGCTGCCTGATGGTCGGCCGCGTCGAGACGGTGCGTGCCGCGTGAACCTGCACCGCCTGCGCGACGGCAAGGTCGTCGCCCTCCTGCTCGTCATGGCCCTCGCGGTCGTCGTCCTGCTCAACCAGTTCGCCCCCACCCGCTCCGGCTTCAGCGCGCAGATCGCGAACAGCGCCAACTCCGCCGGCACCGCCGCGTCGAACACCTGCACCGGCCAGGTCGGCTTCGACGCCGCTGCCGCGAAGGCGCTCTTCGCGTACAAGTTCACCGAGACGACGGGCTCCACCGTCGCCGCGGACTTCTCCGGCAAGGCCGCCAACGGCACCTACCAGGGTCCGATGGTCGCCAGCACGCCGAGCCCGATCGCGTGCCCGCGTGATCCCGGCACGTCGTGGCTGCTCAACGGGTCGTCGAACTTCGTCTCGACGCCGGCACTCCAGCAGAACCCGACGACCTTCAGCGAAGAGGTCTGGTTCCGCACGACCGTCGCGGGTGGGCTCCTGATCGGGTTCGGCGGCAGCCAGGTGTCGGTGTCCGGGCAGCACGACCGCCAGGTCTACCTCAACACCAGCGGCCAGCTCGTGTTCGGCACGTACAACAACGGCACGCAGGTCGTCACGTCACCGAAGGCGTACAACGACGGCACCTGGCACCACGTCGTCGCGACCATGTCCGCCGCGACCGGGATGGCGCTCTACGTCGACGGCGCGGTCGTCGCCTCGAACGCCAAGTACACCGTGCCGGAGCCGGGCAACGGCTACTGGCGCATCGGGTACGACACGGTCTCCGGCTGGCCCGGGTCCGGGTCGAACTACTACTTCACCGGCTCGATGCGCTTCGCCGCGGTCTACGGTTCGGTCCTCACCGCGACCCAGGTGTCGAGCCACTACGCCGCCGGGCGCTGACCGTCCCCGGGCTCGCCGAGCACTGGTCACAGCCCCGCCGACACCCGGCCAGCCATCCCTGGGAGGCTCGTGACCTGGCAGGTCTCCACGAGCCTCCCGGCCTGGTCCGCCCCGACGTCCTGAACGCGGACCGACTCAGGGAACGACGTGCCCCGCGGCGGTGAGCACGCGGTACCACTCCTCGCGGCTGAGCTCGATGTCCGACCCGGCTGCCGAGTCGCGCACGCGCTGCGGGTTCGTCGTGCCGAGGACGACCTGGAAGTGCGCGGGGTGGCGGGTGATCCACGCGACGGCGATCCCGGTCGGGGTGGCGCCGTGGGCCGTCGCCAGCTCCTCGAGCACGTCGTTCAGCTCCGCGTACTGCTCGCGGTCGCCGAGGAAGACGCCGTCGAAGAAGCCCTTCTGGAACGGCGACCAGGCCTGCAGGGTCACGTCGTTCAGGCGCGAGTAGTTGAGGATGTCGTTGTCACGGTCGACGGCCTGGTCGAGGCCGCCCATGTTCGCGACGAGGCCCTGCGTGATGACGTTCGCGTGCGTGATGCTCAGCTGGACCTGGTTGAAGGCGAGCGGCTGCTGCACGGACTTCTTCAGCAGCTCGACCTGCCCGGGGGTGTGGTTCGAGACGCCGAAGTGGTGCACCTTGCCGGCAGCGTGCAGTTCGTCGAAGGCCTTGGCGACCTCCTCCGGCTCCACGAGGGCGTCGGGGCGGTGCAGCAGCAGGACGTCGATGAAGTCGGTGCGCAGGGCGGTGAGCGACTCCTCGACCGAGGACATGATGTGCTCGTACGAGAAGTCGAAGTACGCGCCGGTGCTCGTCGGGCGGATGCCGACCTTGGTCTGCAGCACGATCTCGGCGCGCTCGGCCGGGGACAGCGTGACCGCGGCGCCGAAGCGCTCCTCGCAGCCGTGCCAGCCGCCGTAGACGGCCGCGTGGTCGAACATCGTCACGCCCGCGTCGCGGGAGGCCGCGTACAACGCGCGGATCTCCTCGTCGCTCATGTCGTTGATCCGCATCAGGCCGACGACGACGTCGGATGCGGTGAGGTCCGTCTGTGGCAACTCCAGTGTCTTCACGCGGACGATCCTGCCAGCTGCTCGACGCCCCAGACAGGCCCTGCCGGTACCCGCCGCGGGCGGCTGGGCACACGGCGCCCGTCCGGGCTCAGGCGCGCAGGACGGCCACGGCGGTGGGCTCGGAACCGGCCCAGGTCGCCGTGAGCACGGCCCCGTCGGACGCCTGCGACGTCTCCGGCATGCCCGCCCCGACCACACGCAGCACCACGAGGTCGCCGTGTCCCGTCGACACCGTGCTGGTCGTCCCCACGGTCACGACGTCCACGGCCGAGACGGTGGGGGAGTCCGCGTCGGACCCGCTGCCCACCGCGGTGCCCTCCTTCGCCGGGGCCGGACCGCCCTCACCCGGCGCTGCCTCCAGGTCGGCCTCGTGCCCACCGGTCGCGATCGCGCGCCGGAGGACGTCCGCGTACACCGGGTCGCCCACCGCGTCGTAGACCCACCGGCGCCCGAGCACCGAGTGGTGCATCTCGGTCACCAGGAAGGCCTCGGCGCCCGGCAGCGGCGCACCCCGGTAGGTGAGCGGTACGTGCAGCACGGGCCCGTCCCCGACCCGCACCAGGTACGTCTCCACGCCCACTTCACCGTCCGGGTCGTCGAACCGGAAGCGTCCCAGCGCCACGAGCGAGCCGGCCGACGCGTCCGGGTCGACCCCGCTCCACGGCTGTGACGGCAGCCACGCGGCGATCGCGTCGGTCTTCGACGGGCGGAGTTCGGCGTTGTGGATGACGGCCATGCCCCGACCGTAGCGGCCCCGTGCGCCCGTACGCTGGTCCGGTGCGCGACGACCTGCTCCCCGTGCTCGCCTGCCCCGTCTGCCGCGAGCCCCTCGCCCGCACCGGCAGCGGCCAGGCCGGCTGCGCGAACGGGCACCGGTTCGACGAGGCCAAGCAGGGCCACCTCACCCTCCTGCCCGCCAAGCGCCGCGCGCTCACCGCGGACACCCCGGAGATGGTGGACGCCCGCATCCGCTTCCTCGGTCGCGGCCACTACGCGCCCGTCGAGCGGGCGCTCGCCGCGGTCGTCGGGGCAACCGAGGCACCCGGCGTGGTCCTCGACGTCGGGGCCGGCCCCGGCACGTACCTCGCGCACGCGCTCGACGCCGACGGCGCGGACGGGAGGCTCGGGGTCGCGCTCGACCTGTCGGCCGTCGCCGTGCGCCGCGCGGCTCGCGTCCACGCCCGGGCCGGTGCCGTGGTCGGTGACGTCACGGAGCGCCTCCCCGTGGTCGACGCCGCCGCCGCGGTCGTCCTCGACGTCTTCGCGCCGCGGAACCAGCGGGAGTACGCGCGGGTGCTGCACGCGGACGGTGTCCTGGTCGTCGTGACGCCGCGGACGGGGCACCTCGTAGAGCTCGCCGAGGCCACGATCAGCGTCGACCCCGAGAAGGAACGCCGGCTGCACGACTCCCTGACCCCGTCGTTCGTCCAGCGCTCGTCCGAGGACCTGACCTGGACGATGGACCTCGACGCGGCGGACGTCCACGACGTCGTGCACATGGGCCCGAGCCACCACCACGTCGCTCCCGACGCGGTGTTCGCCCCGACGACGGTGACGGCCGCGGTCACCGTCTCGACCTGGACGCCCACGGCCTGAGTGGAGCGACCGGGGCGTGTGGCCGCGCGACGGACGGCCATGTTCCGCGCGCACCGTGACGAATCCGGTCCACGATCCCCGAGGATCGCGAACCGGATCCGTCACCGCCCAGAAAAGGAACGGTCGTCCGAGTGCCCCGGTGTCAGCTGTCGGTCGCCGGAGCGCCGGATGCGGTGTCGGGCGCGACGTCGAGCGCCCAGATCACGCCGAAGCGGTCTCGGAGCTGCCCGGCGAGCGGTGCCCAGGCGGACGGGGCGAGCGGCTGCCGGACCTCGGCGCCCTCGGACAGGCCGTCCCAGACCGCGGTGACCTCGTCCGCGTCGTCGCCGTGCAGGTACACGTACGACGCGTTCACGCCCTGGTCCCACGGCTGGCCCGGCCAGACGTCGAACGCCATGACCCGGACGCCGTGCGCGGACTCGACCTGGCCGAACACGATCCGGTCCGCCCACGCCGGGTCGTCCGAGGCGCCCATCTGGCCGTAGGTCACCGCCGTGGCCTCGGTGCCGAGTGCTGCTGCGTAGAAGTCGAGCGCCGCCCGGGCGTCGCCGTCGAAGTTGAGGTGGGGAGTCGTGATGATCGTCATGGGCCTCACCCTGCCGGTCGAAGCGGTCAGATCGTGTCCTCTTCTCCGGTCATACTCGAGCCATGTCCGGACCGTCCTCGCGCATGCTCGCGCTGCTCTCGCTGTTGCAGGTGCGCCGCGACTGGCCGGGCGACGTCCTCGCCGAGCGCCTCGACGTCAGCCCGAGGACAGTCCGGCGTGACGTGGACCGGCTCCGCGGACTCGGCTACCGGGTCGAGGCACTCAAGGGCCCGGCCGGCGGCTACCGCCTGTCCGCCGGCTCGGAGCTCCCACCGCTGCTCTTCGACGACGAGCAGGCCGTGGCGATCGCCCTCGCCCTGGCCGTCGCTCCCGCCTCCGGTGCGGACATCGCGGAGTCGGCCGTGCGGGCACTCGCCGCGGTCCGTCAGGTGATGCCGCCGCGGCTCCGACACCGCGTCGACGCGGTCGAGGTCGTCAGCACCCCGGGCACGACGACCGTCGACCCCGAGGTCCTGGTGGCGGTGAGCGACGCCGTCCGCACGCACCAGGTCCTGCGCTTCACCTACGGCTCCGACGACCAGCACGACCGCCCGCCCCGCCGCGTCGAGCCGCACGCCGTCGTGGCGCGGAACGGCCGGTGGTACCTGCTGGCACGGGACAGCGAGGCCGGCGACGGGGACTGGCGCACCTACCGCATCGACCGGCTGCGCCCGCGGACCCCGACCGGGCGGCACTTCACCCCGAGACCGATCCCCGGCGGTGACCCGGCCGCCTTCGTCGCCGCACGCTTCAAGGGCTCGGACGTCGTCGACGCCTGGCCCTGCACGGGCACCGTCGTGCTGCACGTCCCCGCCCGTCAGGTCGCGCCGTACCTCGAGCCCGACGCCCACCTCGAGGACCTCGGCCCCGATCGCTGCCGCCTCACGCTGGGCTCCTGGTCGTGGACCGCCCTCGCAGCGAAGGCCGCCGCCTTCGACGCGGTGTTCGACGTCCTCGGCCCGCTGGAGCTCCGCGCCGCGACCCGCACGCTTGCCGACCGCCTGTCCGCTGCCGCGACCTAGGACCTGGCACCCTGCGCCGCAGGGGCATCGAGGGCGATCAACACCATCTCCCGTCGGAGGCTCCGCCGCCGCGCTGCCAATCTGCCGCGCTGCCGGACGGCCGAGTTCCGCGGGCGCCGTGATGGATCCGGTCGACGATCCCCGAGGATCGCGAACCAGATCCGTCACACGCCGGAACGGAATTCGGTATGCCGTGCCGCTGACACCTTCCCCGCGGGCCGGCTTGAGCGGCGTCGTCAGCAGCCGGTGGTCACGCTGCTGTGAACGGGCCGCCGAACCACATCGCCAGCGGAGCCAGCACGACCACCAGGCCCCCCGCGATGGTCAGGACGGCTGCCCGGCGCTCCCGACTCCGCGCCCACCCGACCGCTGCCACCACGGTCCCCGCGACGGCGACCATCCACGGCACCACGGAGATCGGCGCCACCCAGTACCAGAGCAGCAGCTGCCGTTCCTCGCCGACCAGCCACAGCGGTCCGAACACGACCCCCCAGAGCACGGCGAGCACGACGATCGCGAGCAGGAGCAATGCCAGCGAGACGGAGGCCGCGGTGTGGCCGGGTCGGGCGGACGGCGGGACGAGCACCATGCTCCCGAGCGTAGGCCGCCGCCCAGGTGTTAGCGCGGCGCATGCGTCGAGCAGTGGGGCGTCAGGGAACCGTTAGGACGGCTGGCTGACGCCGCCCCCGGGGACACCATCGTCAACGCACCCCAACCGGTGCGGCCCACGGCACCTGCCGCGGGCATCGATGACCTCCAGGAGTCCCACGTGTTCGACGTCTTCGTCGTCGCCGGTGTCCTCGCCGTGTTCGGCGTCGTGACACTGATCGCCAAGGGGGTGGAGCGACTGTGATCGCCATCACCGTCGTCGCCGCCGTCCTCGGCATCGCCGCTGTCGTGTACCTCGTCTGGGCGCTCGTGCGCCCCGAGCAGTTCTGATGGGCGGGAGCGCACAGACGTGGGCCGGCATCGCCCAGGTCGCCGTCCTCGTGCTGCTGCTCGTGGTCGCGTACCGGCCGCTCGGCGACTGGATCGCCCGCGTGTTCGAGTCCAAGCACCACGGCCGGGTCGAACGGGTCGTGTACCGGCTCATCGGCGTCGAGCCCGACGCCGAGCAGTCCTGGCCGGCCTACCTCCGCGGCGTGCTGCTCATCAGCGTCGTCGGCGTGCTGCTCGTCTACCTCCTGCAGCGCATCCAGGTCGTCCTGCCGGGTGACCTCGGGCTGCCGGCCGTCGGCCCGTCGCTCGCGTTCAACACGGCGGCGTCGTTCGTCTCCAACACGAACTGGCAGTCCTACTCGCCGGAGGTCACCCTCGGGTACTCCGTGCAGATGGCCGGCCTCGCCGTGCAGAACTTCCTGTCGGCAGCCGTGGGCCTCGCGGTCGCCGTGGCCCTGGTGCGCGGGTTCGCCCGGCGCAACACCGGCACGCTCGGCAACGTCTGGGTCGACGTCGTGCGCGGCACGGGCCGGCTGCTCCTGCCGCTGTCCTTCGTGTTCGCACTCGTCCTGGTCGCGGGCGGTGTCATCCAGTCCTGGGGCGCCGGCACCGACGTCACGACGTTGACCGGCGGCACCCAGCACATCCCGGACGGCTTCGTCGCCTCGCAGGAGGCCATCAAGCTCCTCGGCACGAACGGTGGCGGCTACTTCAACGCGAACTCAGCGCACCCGTTCGAGAACCCGCAGGCGTGGACGAGCCTCCTCGAGGTCTTCCTCATGCTCGTCATCCCGTTCTCCCTGCCGCGGGCCTTCGGCCGGATGGTCGGCGACCACCGCCAGGGCTACGCGATCCTCGCCGTGATGGGCGCGATCTTCCTCGTGTCCCTGTCGGCGATGTCGATCGCCGAACTCGCCGGCGGCGGCGTGGCCACCCACGCTGCCGGTGCCGCGATGGAGGGCAAGGAGGTCCGCTTCGGCATCCTCGGCTCCACGCTGTTCGGCACGACGTCGACCGCCACCTCGACCGGGGCCGTGAACGCCATGTTCGACAGCTTCACCCCGCTCGGCGGCATGATGGCGATGCTGAACATGATGCTCGGCGAGGTCACCCCCGGCGGCGTCGGGTCCGGTCTGTACGGCATGCTCGTCCTCGCCGTGATCACGGTGTTCATCGGCGGGCTGCTCGTCGGCCGCACGCCGGAGTACCTCGGCAAGAAGATCCGCGCGAAGGAGATGACCTTCGCCGCGCTCTACATCCTGGTCACCCCGACCGTGGTCCTGCTCGGGACGGCGCTCTCGCTCGTCATCCCCGGCGTCCGCGAGCAGGTCCTCGGCACGTCGGTCTTCAACCCCGGCAACCACGGCCTGTCCGAGCTGCTCTACGCCTTCACCAGCGCCGGCAACAACAACGGCTCGGCCTTCGGCGGTCTGACCGCGAACACGACGTGGATGAACTCCGCGCTCGGCGTCGCGATGCTGCTCGGTCGCTTCGTGCCGATGGTCTTCGTCCTGGCGCTCGCCGGGTCGCTCGCCAAGCAGGAGAAGGTCCCCGCCACGGTCGGGACCCTGCCCACGCACCGGCCGCTGTTCATCGGCCTGCTCGGTGGCGTCGCCGTCATCGTCACCGCACTCACGTACTTCCCGGTGCTCGCACTGGGACCCCTCGCAGAAGGACTGGTTCGATGACCATCGAGACCTCCGAACCGGAGGTGACCGCGGCCTCCCGGCCGGCCACCCGCTCATCCGCCTTCGGGCCCCGTCAACTGGTGGCGGGCCTCCCGGGCGCGTTCCGCAAGCTCGACCCGCGGCTCATGTGGAAGAACCCCGTCATGTTCATCGTGGAGGTGGGCGCGGCCCTGACGACGGTCACCGCCGTCGTCGAGCCCTTCACCCGGTCTGGAGGCTCGGCGGAGTCCGCCGCGCCCGTCCCGTCCTCCTTCACCATCGCGATCGCCGTCTGGCTCTGGTTGACCGTCGTGTTCGCCAACCTGGCGGAGTCCGTCGCGGAGGGCCGGGGCAAGGCCCAGGCCGACACCCTGCGGAAGACCCGCTCGACCACGAGCGCGCGCCGCGTCATCGACTACTCCGCTGCCGACCCGGCGGCCGTCGTGAACGCCACGGAGGACGTCGCGTCCGTCGACCTCGCCAAGGGCGACGTCGTCGTGGTGGTCGCCGGCGAGGTGGTGCCAGGTGACGGCGACGTGATCGACGGCATCGCCTCGGTCGACGAGTCCGCCGTCACGGGGGAGTCCGCGCCGGTGATCCGCGAGTCCGGTGGTGACCGCAGCGCCGTCACGGGCGGCACCCGGGTGCTGTCGGACCGCGTCGTGGTGCGCATCACCTCGACCCCCGGTGAGACCTTCATCGACCGGATGATCCGGCTCGTCGAGGGCGCTGCCCGGCAGAAGACGCCGAACGAGATCGCGCTGAACATCCTGCTCGCGTCGCTGTCGATCGTCTTCGTCATCGTCTGCCTGACGATGCAGCCCATCGCCGGCATGGTCGGTGCGACGGTCAGCATCACGGTGCTCATCGCCCTGCTCGTCTGCCTCATCCCGACCACCATCGGCGCCCTGCTCTCCGCGATCGGCATCGCCGGCATGGACCGGCTCGTGCAGCACAACGTGCTCGCGATGTCGGGCCGCGCGGTCGAGGCCGCCGGTGACATCACCACGCTGCTCCTCGACAAGACCGGCACGATCACGTACGGCAACCGCCGGGCCTCCCGCGTGGTGCCCGTGCCCGGGGTGACCGAGGCCGAGCTGATGGCGGCCGCCGCACTGTCGAGCGCTGCCGACGGCACGCCCGAGGGCCGGTCGATCGTGGACCTGGCGAGCGCTGCCGGGATCACGACGCCCCTGCCCGAGGGCGGGGTCGAGGTGCCGTTCACCGCGCAGACGCGCATGTCCGGCGTCGACCTGCCCGACGGCTCCTCGGTGCGCAAGGGTGCCGCGGCAGCAGTGCTGGCGTGGGCTGACACCTCCGATGCCGGTCTCGTCGCGGCCGTCGACGCCACGGTCGCGGAGATCTCCGACCAGGGCGGCACCCCGCTCGTGGTCGGTCGGCGATCGGCGTCCGGCGCGGTCGCGCTGCTCGGTGTCGTGCACCTCAAGGACGTCGTGAAGGACGGTCTGGCGGAGCGCTTCGGCGAGCTGCGGTCGATGGGCATCCGCACGGTGATGATCACCGGCGACAACCCCCGCACCGCGAAGGCGATCGCCGCCGAGGCCGGTGTCGACGACTACCTCGCCGAGGCCACCCCGGAGGACAAGCTCGCGCTCATCCGCCGGGAGCAGGAGGGCGGCAACCTCGTCGCGATGACGGGCGACGGCACGAACGACGCCCCGGCCCTGGCGCAGGCGGACGTCGGCGTCGCGATGAACACCGGGACGACCGCGGCGAAGGAGGCCGGCAACATGGTCGACCTCGACTCGGACCCGACGAAGCTCATCGACGTCGTCCGGATCGGCAAGCAGCTGCTCATCACCCGCGGGGCACTGACCACGTTCTCGATCGCCAACGACGTCGCGAAGTACTTCGCGATCATCCCGGCGATGTTCCAGGCCGTGTTCCCGGGCCTCGCTGCGCTCAACGTCATGGGCCTGCACAGCCCGGCGTCGGCGATCCTGTCGGCGATCATCTTCAACGCGCTCGTCATCGTGGCGCTCATCCCGCTGTCCCTGCGTGGCGTCAAGTACCGCGCAGCCTCGGCGTCGTCGATCCTCGGCCGCAACCTGCTCGTCTACGGGCTCGGCGGCGTCATCGTCCCCTTCATCGGCATCAAGCTGATCGACCTCGTCGTCGGTCTCATCCCGGGGTTCTGAACACCATGGCATCACCACGCAGTTCCGTCCGTTCACTCGGTGTGGCCGTCCGCCTCACCGTCCTCGCCACCGTCGTGCTCGGCGTCGCCTACCCGCTCGCGGTGTTCGGCGTCGGGCAGGTCGCCTTCCACGACCAGGCCAACGGCTCGATGGTCACCGACGCGTCCGGGAAGGTCGTCGGCTCCTCCCTCATCGGGCAGGCGGTCAGCGGCAAGGACGCCGACCGTTGGTTCCAGACCCGTCCGTCGGCGGCCGGCGAGGAGGGGTACGACGCCGGTGCCTCGTCCGGGTCGAACCTCGGGCCGAGCAACCCCGACCTGACCAAGGCCATCGAGGAGCGTCGTGCGGCGGTCGCGAAGGCCGACGGGGTCGCAGCCGCCGACGTGCCCGCGGACGCGGTGACGGCGTCGGGCTCCGGCCTCGACCCGGACGTCAGCCCCGAGTACGCCCGCCTGCAGGTCGCCCGGGTGGCCGAGGCCCGGGGGCTGTCCGAGTCGCGGGTCCGTGCCCTGGTCGCCGCGCACACCGAGTCCCGCCAGCTCGGCGTCCTCGGGGGCCCCGCGGTCAACGTCCTGGAGCTGAACCTGGCCCTGGCGACGCTGTCCTGACCCGGGGACCCCTTCCGTAACCCCCCACCCCCTCTGCAAGACACCGGTGTTCATCCTCCGCGCCGCGGGAAATCGCGGTGCGACCGACGAACACCGGTGTTCTGCGAAGGGGCCCGCCCGCACCACCACCACGACCACGGCAGCACGCGAGAGGATGAGCACGTGAAGCGAGGGAAGCTGCGGGTCCTGCTCGGTGCCGCACCCGGCGTCGGCAAGACCTTCACGATGCTCGAAGAGGGGCGCCGCCTGCGTGCCGAGGGCCGTGACGTGGTCGTCGCCGTCGTCGAGACCCACGGCCGCGCCGCCACCGCCGCGCTCGTCGACGGGCTCGAGGTCGTGCCCCGCCGCACCGAACAGCACCGCGGCGTCGAGCTCGACGACCTGGACCTCGCAGCCGTCGTCGCACGCCGGCCCGACGTCGCCCTGGTCGACGAGCTCGCCCACACGAACGCCCCCGGCGGCCCGCACGAGAAGCGCTGGCAGGACGTGGAAGCCCTGCTCGCCGCGGGCATCGACGTCATCTCGACGGTGAACATCCAGCACATGCAGTCCCTCGGGGACGTCGTGCGCGAGATCACCGGCACCGTCCAGCGGGAGACCGTCCCGGACGCCGTGGTCCGCGCCGCCGACCAGATCGAGGTCGTCGACCTGTCGCCGCAGGCCCTCCGCGAGCGGCTGTCCGACGGGCTGGTCTACCCGGCCGCCCGGATCGACGCCGCGCTGTCGAACTACTTCCGCCTCGGCAACCTCACCGCCCTGCGCGAGATCGCCCTGCTCTGGCTGGCCGACGAGGTCGACGACGCGCTCAAGCGCTACCGCGCCGAACACGGGATCGACCACCGGTGGGAGGCCCGCGAGCGCGTCCTCGTCGCACTCACCGGCGGGCCCGAGGGCGAGACCCTCCTGCGCCGCGGAGCCCGGATCGCCGCGCGGTCGGCGGGCGGGGAGCTCGCGGCGGTGCACGTCACGACGAACGACGGGCTGCGGGAACGCCACCCCGGTGCGCTCGGCAAGCAGCGGGCGCTGCTCGAACAGCTCGGCGGGACGTACCACCAGGTAGTCGGCGACGACGTGCCCTCGACGCTGGTGCGCTTCGCCCGGTCGATCGACGCGACGCAGATCGTCATCGGGGTCAGCCGCCGCAGCCGTGCGACCGCGGCCGTCACCGGTCCGGGCATCGGCAACACGGTGATCCAGGAGTCCGGCGACATCGACGTGCACGTGGTCACGCACGAGCGCGCCGGCGGCGGGATCGCCCTGCCCAAGCTCGGCGGCAGCCTGTCCCGAGGCCGCGTGGTCGCCGCGTTCGTGCTCGCCCTCGTCGCGGGGCCGCTGCTCACCTGGGCGCTCAGCCTCACCGACGACCCGGACTCGATCACGGTCGACGTCCTGGCGTACCAGCTGCTCGTCCTCGTCGTCGCGCTGGTCGGCGGGATGCTGCCGGCGGTGTTCGCGGCCGTGCTCTCGGGGCTCAGCCTCGACTTCTTCTTCGTCCAACCGCTGCACCAGGTCACCGTGCAGCAGCCGTGGCACCTCGTCGCCCTGGTGATGTACGTCATCAGCGCCGTGCTCGTCAGCTTCGTGGTGGACCGGTCCGCGCGCCGCTCCCGGACGGCTCGTCGGGCCGCGGCGGAGTCCGGGCTCCTCGTCGGGATCGCCGGCAGCGTCCTGCGCGGCGACGACGCCCTGCAGGCACTCGTCGACCGCACCCGCGAGGCCTTCGGCTTCACGGGGCTGCGCGTCCGCCAGGGCGACGTCGTGCCGGCCACGTCGGGGACGTTCGACGACGCGCCGGACGCCACCACGAGCCTCCCGTCCGGAGCCGTCCTGGAGTTCGCCGGCGCACCCGACGACCCGACCCAGCGCCGCCTGCTGCGGGTCGTGGAGCAGCAGATCGACGCCGCCCTGGAGCACCGGGCACTCACCCGCACCGCGGTGGACGCCGAGCGGATCGCGGCGGCGGACCGGGTGCGGAGCGCCATCCTCGCGGCCGTCGGCCACGACGTGCGCCGGCCGATCGCGGCCGCCTCGGCCGCCGTGCAGACCCTCCGTGCCAGCGACATCCGCCTGTCGGAGACCGACCGGGAGGCCCTGCTCGCCACCGCCGACGAGAGCCTCGGTCAGCTCGCGGTGCTGTTGGGCGACCTGCTCGACGTCTCGCGGGTGCAGGCGGGGGTGCTCGCGGTCACACCCGTGCCGCTGCCGCTGGAGACCGTGGTCGCGCCGGCCCTCGACGAACTGGAGCTCGGGCCGGACGACGTCGACCTCGACCTGCCGGCGGACCTGCCGCCGGTGCTGGCCGACCCCGTGCTGCTGCAGCGCGTCATCGTGAACCTGCTCGCGAACGCCGTCCGCTACAGCCCCGAGGGCACGAGCGTCCGGGTGGCGGCGAGCGCCTTCGGCGGCGGGGTCGAGCTCCGTGTCGCGGACCACGGACCGGGCATCCCCGAGGTGCAGCGGAACGACGTGTTCCAGCCCTTCCAACGGCTCGGCGACACCGACAACGACACCGGGCTGGGGCTCGGACTGGCACTGGCACGGGGCTTCACCGAGGGGATGGGCGGCACCATCGAGGTCGACGACACCCCGGGCGGCGGGCTCACCATGGTGGTGCGGCTGCCGATCGCCGGACACCTGGGAGTGGTAGCCCGATGAAGGTCCTGATCGCGGACGACGACCCGCAGCTCGTCCGGGCCCTCGGCGTGACGCTGACCGCCCGCGGGTACGACGTCGTCACCGCCCGGGACGGCCGCGCCGCCATCGACGCGGTGATCACCGAGCGCCCGGACATCGTGATGCTCGACCTCGGCATGCCCAGGCTCGACGGCATCGGGGTCCTGCAGGGCATCCGCGCGTGGACGCAGGTGCCCGTGCTGGTGCTGTCCGGGCGGACGGACTCGGCGGACAAGGTCGACGCGCTCGACGCCGGCGCGGACGACTACGTGACGAAGCCGTTCCAGATGGACGAGCTGCTCGCACGGCTCCGGGCGCTCGGTCGGCGGCGGGTCGTCGCGTCCGAGGAGACCCCGTCGATCGCGATCGGTCCGCTGCTCGTGGACCTCGTCGCGAAGCAGGTGACGTCGACCGAGGGGCCCGCGATCCGGCTCACCCCGACCGAGTGGCGGCTGCTCGAGGTCCTGGTCACGAACCCCGACCGGCTGATGACCCGCGAGATGCTCCTGACCGAGGTCTGGGGTCCGACGCACGGCAACGACTCCGGCTACCTGCGGCTCTACATGGCGCAGCTGCGGCGGAAGCTCGAGCCGGACCCCGCACACCCCCGCTACCTGGTCACCGAGTCGGGGATGGGCTACCGCTTCACGCCCTGAGGCAGCACGGCGCTCGTCACGAGCGGGCGCCGGCAGCGGCGGCGAGTTCGGCGCGGGTGCGGGCGCCGTGCTTCCGGAGCAGGTTCGCCACGTGGTACTTCACCGTGTTGACGGTGATGCCGAGCCCGTCGGCGATCTCCCGGTTGCCGACGCCGGTGACGACGAGCCGGAGCACGTCGCGCTCCCGTGGGGTCAGGTCGGCGTCGTCGGCCACGTCGACCTGCCCGGCCGGCGGGTCGAGGGGGAGCGAGATGTCGAGGACCGACCCCCACGCCGGCGTCGAGTCGACCCGGAGTCGTCCGTCCAGGGCCGCGACCCGTTCGGCGATCGGCCGCATCGCGTCGTCATGGGTGTCGAGCGTGCCGGCGCCGTCGTCGCGGAGCTGCATGAGCAGGTTCCGGCCGTCGCAGTCCCACTGGATGCGGACCCGCTGCGCCCGACCCTCGTCGGCGAGCGCGAGGACCGCCGTCCGCACGATCGCCCTGGCCGCGTGCGCGACGTCACCGGGCAGGGCGCGACCGGTGGCCGGCGGCTCGACGAACTGCACGTCGAGGTCGCCGAAGCGCACGAGCGGGCGGAGGTCGGCGCGGAGCCGGGAGAACGCCCCGGTCACCGGTTCGAGCAGGGCTCCGCGCTGCAGGTCGGTCGCGGTGCGCAGCTCGACGAGGGCGGCCGAGGCGATCTCGACGGCCTCTGCCCGAGCCGCTGCGTCCCCGACCCGCGAGGACCGGAGCACCGCGAGCACCGACTCCAGCGTGAGGGCGTGCCGGTCGGCCTGCTCGGCGACGGTCCTGGCGTGCTCCGCGGCTGCCAGCCGTCCGCCGGGGTCGACCCGGGCCTCCAGGGCGGTGTCTGCTGTGTCGTCCACGCACCGAACCTACGCGGGTCTCCCATCCGTGTGGGTGGGGCCACCCGATCGGGTGGGACCCCCGCCGTGTCGGGTAGCGGTCCGTCCAGGGGCGGAGGGCCAGTGTGGGTTGCATGGCACAACCGACCGTCCCCGACGCGCTCGACCTGGTCGTCCGCGAGCTCGACGACCTGGCCGCGGCACTCCGATCGGCCGACCCCGCGCCCTTCGCGCAGGCCGTCGACCTGGTCGAGGGCGCCGACCGTGTCTTCGTGCACGGTGCCGGTCGCTCCGGACTCGCGCTCCGGATGACCGCGATGCGGCTGATGCACCTCGGACTCGACGTGCACGTCGTCGGCGAGGTCACGACCCCGGCGATCCGCCCGGGTGACGTGCTGCTCGTCGCGAGCGGCTCCGGCACGACCGCCGGGATCGTCGCAGCGGGGCAGAAGGCCGTCGAGGTCGGGGCATCCGTCATCGCGGTCTCCACCACGGCGGACTCGCCCCTCGCCGAGCTGGCCGCGGTCACGCTCGTGCTCCCCGCCGCCACGAAGACCGACCGCTCCGGCACCGCGTCCGCGCAGTACGCCGGCAGCCTGTTCGAGCAGGGCGTCGCCCTGCTCGGCGACGCGCTCTTCCACACCCTGTGGACCAGGGGCGGGCAGTCCGCCGACGACCTCTGGCCCCGTCACGCCAACCTCGAATGAACCACTGAAAGGCACACTCATGCAGCTCCAGTTCGCCATGGACACCCTGACCACCGAGAAGGCCCTCGAGCTCGCCGCCGCGGCCGCGCCGCACGTCGACATCATCGAGCTCGGCACGCCGCTGATCAAGGCAGCCGGCCTCTCCGCCGTCACCGCGATCAAGGAAGCCCACCCGGACAAGATCGTCTTCGCCGACCTCAAGACGATGGACGCCGGTGAGCTCGAGGCCGACATCGCCTTCTCCGCCGGCGCCGACCTGGTCACCGTGCTCGGTGTCGCCGGTGACAGCACCATCGCCGGTGCCGTCAAGGCCGCCAAGGCCCACGGCAAGGGCATCGTCGTCGACCTGATCGGCGTGTCCGACAAGGCCGCCCGTGCCCGCGAGGTCACCGAGATGGGCGCCGAGTTCGTCGAGATGCACGCCGGTCTCGACGAGCAGGCAGAGGAGGGCTTCACCTTCTCGAAGCTCCTCGACGCCGGCAAGGAGTCCGGCGTGCCGTTCTCCGTCGCCGGTGGCGTGAACGCCTCGTCCGTCGCGTCCGTGCAGGAGGCCGGCGCACGCGTGGCCGTCGCCGGCAGCGCGATCTACAGCGCGTCGGACGTCGGTGCTGCCGCCGCGGAGATCCGCGCGGCCATCACGGCCTGACCCACCCCCACCACGACCGGCCCGACGGGCCCCGGCTGCAGGCCGGGGACGTCGGGCCGTCGTCGTGTGGGCGCGCGGCTGCGAGCGGCGTCCGGACGGGAGGCTCGCCCTCCTCCGCAGCGTCGCCGTCGGCCCGACTGCCGGTCCGGCTCGGGGAGCGCTAGCGTCGGAGCGTGACGATCACCCTGCGGGCCATGACCGCCGACGACTGGCAGCGGTGGCGGCCGGTCCGGCTGGCGGCGCTCGCGGACGCGCCCGAGGCCTTCGGCTCACGGCTCGCCGACTGGTCGGACGCTCCGGAGGACCGCTGGCGCGCCCGGCTGTCGATCCCGGGCGCCCTCGACCTGGTCGCGTACGAGGGCGACCACGCGGTCGGCATGGCGAGCGGGGTCCCCGGCGAGGGCGACCGTGCCGAGCTGATCTCGATGTGGGTCGACCCCGCCGCGCGTGGCCGCGGTGTCGCGGACGCCCTCGTCGACGCCCTCGTCCGCTGGGCCGCCGAGACCGGGGCCGCCGTGCTCGAGCTCGCGGTGATGCCCGACAACGCGCGTGCCCGACGGACGTACGAACGCCTCGGCTTCACCGCATCGGCCGTGCCCGGCGACGCCCTGCCGGACGGCCGTCACGAGGTCGTGATGCTCCGGGTGCTGGCGGGCCCACCGGCGGCCCCACGCGCCTCCGGGCTGGTCGACGTGCTGGCCGGGCTGGTCCGACCAGGCGCCAACGTGCTCGAACTCGGGTCGGGGGCCGGGCGGGACGCCCTCGCCCTCGAAGCCGCCGGGTTCCGTGTCGAGCGCACGGACGGGGCCAGGACCTTCGTCGACGAGCTGCGGGCCGACGGCCACGGTGCGCGTGTGCTCGACGTCCGGACCGGGGTCTTCGGCGGACCGTTCGACGCCGTCTTCGCGACCGGACTGCTGCGCCACGTGCGGCGGACGGAGCTCCGCGGGGTGCTCCGCCGTGCGCTCGTGGCCGTCCGTCCCGGCGGGGTGCTCGCCGTGACGGTCCAGCGGACCGACGACGCCCTGGCGGCCGACGTCGCCGCTGCCGGCTGGGTCGACGTGGTCGTCCGGGCGGTCGCGGACGACGGACCGTTCACGATCACCGCACACCGGACCGAGGAGACACGATGAGCCGAGCACGTCGATGGACCACCTGGACCGTGGCGGTGGTGCTCGTCCTGGTCGTGGTCTTCCTCGTGTGGGCGAACATCGTGATGCAGGGCACCCGTGCCGCCGCGCTGCAGGTCTGGCGTGACGACCGCGTGGCCGTGCGGGACGCCGGTGACGCCGTGGTGATGACGCCGACGGGCAGCGCGAACGGCGTCGGCGTCGTGTTCGTCCCCGGTGCGAAGGTCGACGCGTACGCCTACATGGCGTCGTTCCGGCAGGTCGTCGCCGCCGGGACGACGGTCGTCATCACGAAGCCGACGCTCAACCTGGCCTTCTTCGACCCACGGCCGCTCGCCACGTTCGAGGCCCACGTGCCGTCGGTCCACACCTGGGCCGTCGGCGGGCACTCCCTCGGCGGGGTCCGGGCGTGCCAGCTCGCCGACAGCCCCGAGGTCGCCGGCCTGCTGCTGTTCGGCAGCTACTGCGCGAACGACCTGTCCGGGTCGGACCTGGACGTCCTGAGCCTCTCCGGGTCCCGCGACGGGCTCTCCACGCCCGCGAAGGTCGACGCCGCCCGCGAGCGGCTGCCGGCGAGCGCGACGATGACGGAGCTGCAGGGCGTCAACCACGCGGACTTCGGGGCGTACGGCGCGCAGCCGGGCGACCGCACGGCGACGATCCCGCGTGCCCAGGCCCGTGCCGAGATCGCCGCCGCCGTCACGCGGTGGGTCGACGGTCTCCGCGCTTCCGGCCTCCACTGACCCGCGCCACGAGGTAGAGCACGACGCCGACCGCGAGCAGCATCGCCGCGTACAGCCACACCTGCCCGCTCTGCTGGGTGAGCAGCAGGATGCACGACAGCACACCGAGGACGGGGACGAAGGTCCAGACCCGGAAGTGGTCGTGCTCCACGCGGTCGCGGCGCAGGACGAGCACGGCGACGTTGGTGCTGATGAACACGAAGAGCAGCAGCAGCACGACGGTCTCGGCGAGGGTGCCGACGTCGCCGACGAGCGTCAGCAGCATCGCGACGACGGTCGTCGCGCTGATGGCCGTCCATGGCGTCTTCCGGTTCGGCAGGACCTTCCCGAGCACGGTGGGCAGCAGGCGCTGCTCGGCCATGCCGTAGGTCACGCGGCTCGCCATGATCATCGTCAGCAGCGCGCCGTTCGCGACGGCGACGAGGGCGATCAGGCTGAACACCCAGTCCGGGATCGGCACTCCGGTGGCGGCCACGACCTGGAGCAGCGGGCCGGACGACTCCTGCAGTTCGGAGGAGGGCAGGGCGATCGCGCTCGCCAGGCCGACGAGCACGTAGACGACGCCGGCGGTGGCCAGGGCGCCGAACAGGGCCCGCGGGTAGACCTTCCGCGGCTCGCGGACCTCCTCGGCGACGTTGGCGGAGGTCTCGAAGCCGACGAACGAGTAGTAGGCGACGATGGCGGCGCTCAGCGTGGCGAGCGCCGGGTTCGCCTCGGACGGGAACGCCCCGATGCGCGAGACGTCGCCGCCACCGCCGCTCATCATCACGGCGACCGCGACGATGACGATCACGAGGCCGGACACCTCGATGACCGTCATGACGACGTTGCTCTTCAGCGAGTCCGAGATCCCGCGGGCGTTCAGGCACGCGACGAGCGCCAGGAACACGATGGCGGTCGGCACCGGGGGCAGGTCGACGAACGTGCCGAGGTAGTCCCCGGCGAAGGCGAGCGACAGGCCAGCGGCGCTCGTGACACCGGCGGCGAGCATGCAGAACCCGACCAGGAACGACACGATCGGCACCTTGTAGGCGCGCTCGGCGAAGATCGCGGCGCCACCGGCCTTCGGGTACTTCGTCACGAGCTCGGCGTACGACCCAGCCGTCAGGAGGGCGAGCAGCAGCGCCAGCAGCAGCGGTGCCCAGAGCGCTCCGCCGACGTCCTTCGAGAGCGTGCCCATCAGCGCGTAGATGCCGGCGCCGAGGACGTCCCCGAGGATGAACAGGTAGAGCAGCGGCCCGGTGATCGCCTGGCGGAGCTTGGAGCCCTGCCCGTCGACGGCGCGGTCGGTGGTGTCGGTCATCGTGTCCCCTTCGTCACGATGAGCGAACCGGTTGTCCTCTCCGCGCCCTCACAGTCAGGAGCACGTCCTCCACCGTCGGTGAACTCTCTCCACAGGGGCGGCGCCGAGTGCCACGCGGCACCTGGAGCGGTCCTAGACTCGGGCGCACCACTCGTTCGACACGACTCCCTGGAAGGTGTGTCCATGACGTCGTCAGACCGGTCCGCCCCCGTGCGCCTCGCCGATGCGCGGGCACTCCTCTTCGACCTCGACGGCGTCCTCACGCCCACCGCCGACGTGCACATGCGCGCCTGGAGCCGCCTGTTCACGCCGTACCTCGCCGCGCACGGCGTCGCGCCGTACACGGAGCAGGACTACTTCGCGTACATCGACGGCAAGCCGCGCTACGACGGCGTGCGCTCGCTCCTCGACGCCCGTGGCATCGAGCTGCCGCAGGGCACCCCGGACGACGACCCCGACCAGGACACCGTCTGCGGGCTCGGCAACCGGAAGAACGCGGAGTTCACCGCCGAGCTGACCGAGCACGGTGTCGAGCCCTACCCGGGGTCGCTGCGCTTCCTCGTCTCCGCCATCGACGCCGGCCTGTCCGTCGCGGTGGTGTCGAGCTCCGCGAACGCCAAGTCGGTGCTCCGGACCGCTGGCATCCTCGAGCGCTTCCCGGTCGTCATCGACGGCATGGTGGCGCGGGAAGACGGCCTCGCAGGCAAGCCCGCGCCGGACACCTACCTCGACGCCGCCAGCCGCTTCGGCCTGACCGCCGCCGAGTGCGTCGTGGTCGAGGACGCCACGAGCGGGGTGGCCGCCGGCCGGAACGGCTCCTTCGGCCTGGTGGTCGGCGTCGACCGCGGCGCTGGTGCCGACGCCCTGCGCGAGCACGGCGCGGACGTCGTCGTGACGGACCTCGCCGACCTCATCGCCGAGCTGCCCGAGCCGGCCGGGCCGACTGAGCCGGCCGTCCCGACGACGTAGGCGGACCACCGGCGCGATCCGCGCCTCCAGGCCGTCCCCTGACCACCTCCCCTCCCACGGAGCCCCATGAACCCCATCACCTCGGACCCCCTCGACCGCGTCCGGTACCCGGTCGACGAGTGGGCGCTCGTCGAGACCGAGTACACCCCGGACGAGCAGGGCGTCGCGGAGACGAACTTCGCGGTCGGCAACGGCTACCTCGGGCTGCGCGGCAACCTCGACGAGGGCCGCGGCGGCGTGCAGTACGGCACGTACGTCAACGGCTTCCACGAGACCTGGCCGATCCGGCACGCCGAGGACGCCTTCGGCTTCGCCAAGACCGGCCAGACGATCATCAACGTGCCCGACGCCAAGGTGATCCGGCTGTACGTGGACGACGAGCCCCTCGTCCTCGCCGAGGCCGACATCCTGCGGCACACGCGTCGACTCGACTTCCGCGGCGGGTTCCTGCTGCGCGAGACCGAGTGGTCCACGCCGTCGGGCAAGCGCGTCCTGATCCGGTCGCGTCGCCTCGTGTCGTTCACGGACCGGCACCTCGCAGTCGTCGACTACGAGGTCACGATGCTCGACCACGACGCCTCGATCCTGTTGTCCAGCCAGATCCTCAACCGCCAGGACGTCGTCGACGAGTACCACGCCGGCATGCGTGCGGCTGCGTCGGCGTCGGCGTTCGACCCCCGCAAGGCGGAGACCTTCAGTGAGCGCGTGCTCGAACCGCGCCTCAAGCGGAACACCGCGACCCGCTCGCTGCTCGGGTACCAGGCCAAGAGCTCCGGCATGACGATCTGCGTCGGGGTCGAGCACCGGCTCGAGACCGAGAACACGTGGGACGAGTCCTCCTCGATCGAGGATGACCTCGCCAAGCACGTGTACCGGGTGCAGGCCAAGGCCGGCCAGCCGATCCGCCTGACCAAGAACATCGTCTACCACACCTCCCGTGGCGTCCCGGCGCGCGAACTCGCCGACCGCTGCGACCGCACGCTCGACCGCGCCCACGCCGAGACGGTCGAGGAGACCTTCGCCAAGCAGCGCGTGTGGATGGACGACTACTGGGCGCGCAGCGACGTCGAGATCGCCGGGCAGCCGGAGATCCAGCAGGCTGTGCGCTGGAACCTCTACATGCTCGCGCAGGCGACGGCGCGCACCGACGGCCACGGCATCGCGGCCAAGGGCGTCACCGGCTCCGGCTACGGCGGGCACTACTTCTGGGACATGGAGATCTACGTCCTCCCGTTCCTCAGCTACACCGCGCCGATCGTCGCGCGCAACGCGCTGCGGTTCCGCTACAACATGCTCGACTCCGCGCGGGCCCGCGCCCGTGAGCTGAACCAGCACGGCGCCCTGTTCCCGTGGCGCACGATCAACGGCGAGGAGTCCAGCGCGTACTACGCCGCCGGCACCGCGCAGTACCACATCGACGCGGACATCGCCCATGCGCTGATGCAGTACGTCCGGGCGTCCGGGGACACCGAGTTCCTGAAGCGCGGCGCGATCGACATCCTCGTCGAGACCGCCCGGCTGTGGGAGGACCTCGGCTTCTGGCGCTCGAACGGCGACCAGAAGTTCCACATCGACGGCGTCACCGGTCCGGACGAGTACACGACCGTCGTCGACGACAACATGTACACGAACGTGATGGCCCGGGCGAACCTGTGGTTCGCGGTCAACGCGTGCCGCCAGCTCAGCGTCGACGACCCGGGCGAGTACGCCCGCATGGTCCGCCGCACCGGGCTCGACGAGTCCGAGATCGTCGACTGGGAGCACGCCGCCGAGTCGATGGAGATCCCCTTCGACCCGCACCGTGGCATCCACCCGCAGGACGCCCAGTTCCTCGACAAGGAACTCTGGGACCTCGAGCGGACGCCGGAGTCCAAGCGTCCGCTGCTGCTGCACTACCACCCGCTCGTGATCTACCGGTTCCAGGTGCTCAAGCAGGCCGACGTCGTGCTGGCGCTGTTCCTGCAGGGCCACGAGTTCACCCCGGCGGAGAAGCGTCGCGACTTCGACTACTACGACGCCCTCACCACCGGTGACTCGACCCTGTCGGCCGTCGTGCAGTCGATCATGGCGGCCGAGGTCGGCTACCACGAGCTCGCGGAGCAGTACTTCCACACGGCGCTCTACGTCGACCTCGCCGACCTGCACGGCAACACCACCGACGGCGTGCACATCGCGTCGACCGGCGGCATCTGGGGCGGGCTCGTCAACGGCTTCGGCGGCATGCGCGACCACGGCGGCAAGATGTCGTTCAACCCGCGGCTGCCCGAGCAGTGGGAGCGCCTGACCTACCGCCTGACGGTGCACGGCTCGCGCGTGCGCGTCGACCTCGAGCAGGAGCGCATGACGTTCACGGTCGAGACCGGGTCCGGCTTCACGGCCTGGGTGCACAACCAGCCGTACGACATCGAGACCGGCGCCCCGACCGTCGTGCCGATCCCGCACCACGGGCCGCGCATGTCCGGGCACGCCCCGACGACGAGCGACATCCAGGGCACGCTCCGCGCGGACGGTTCGGTGATCACGGCGTCGATCCCGACCATCTCGCTCGAGCGCGACCTCGACGCGGACGACACCACCGCGTAGCGGCTCTCCGGACCGGGTCGCGCACCACGGTGCGCGGCTCGGTCCAGCGTGGAGGCCCGGCGCGGCCCCGGCGGTCCACTCGCCTGGCCACGTGTCCAGGCCGGTGCGGGCACGGTGGTCTGCTGTGCCCCTCGGGCCGATGGCGTCCCTCCCGGGCACGGACGTGCAACGAGAGGATCCACCATGGGCAAGCGGTTCGAGGGCAAGGTCGCGATCGTGACGGGAGCCGGCTCCGGCATCGGTGCGGCCACGGCGAGGGCGTTCGTCGACGAGGGGGCCTCCGTCGTCCTCGTGGACAGCGTCGAGGAGAAGGTCCGAGCCGTCGGCGACGACCTGCCGACCGACCGCGTCGTCGTCCTGCGCGCGGACGTCGCCTCGCCCGAGGACTGGGAGACCGTCGTCGCCGCGGCGCTCGACCGCTGGGACAGGGTCGACGTCCTCGTGAACAACGCGGGCACCTTCACCTCCGGCGACGTCACCGACATCTCCACCGACGAGTGGCACCGGGTCATCGAGACCGACCTGTCGAGCGTGTTCTACGGCACCCGGGCAGCGCTGCCGTTCCTCCGCGAGACGAAGGGGTCGGTCGTGAACACCTCGTCCGTGTCGGGCCAGGGCGCTGACTGGCGCATGAGCCCGTACAACGCGGCGAAGGGCGGGGTGTCGAACTTCACGAAGGCCGCCGCGCTCGACAACGGCCACGCCGGCGTCCGGGTGAACGCGGTCGCGCCGGGCCTGATCTGGACGGACATGACCCAGGAGCAGGCCGAGGACGAGGCCCTCAAGCAGGAGTTCGCCGAGCGCATCGCCCTCGGCCGCGGTGGTCGTGCGGAGGAGGTCGCGGCGGCCGTGCTCTTCCTGGCCAGTGACGAGGCGTCGTTCATCACCGGGGCGATCCTGCCCGTGGACGGCGGCACGATGGCGAGCAACGGGCAGCCCGCGCAGTCCTGACCTGGGCAGTGCGAGGTCTCACACGGCCTCTCCCCTTGTGTTCAGAACACGTTCTGAATACGGTGGTGTCATGACGCTCCTCGCTCCCGTTCGCCGCCGGCGCTCCGTGCAGTCGTCCGACCTGTCACGCCACGCGAAGGACGTCTTCGCTGCCGCTGAGCAGGAACCACTCGAGGTCACCCGACGAGACGGTGCGCCGCTCGTCCTGACGACGAAGGAACGGTCCGACGACGACGAGGCCGTCCTCGACATCGCTGCACAGCTCATCGCCGCGGTCACCGTCAACGAGTCGCTGCCGCTGCACGACCGCCTGGCGATCCCCTACCCCTGGTTGAAGCTGCTGAGCCGTGCTGACCAGCAGCGGTTCGCCACGGAGATCGTCGAGGTGGCCCGCGGTTCGTTCTCCCTCCGGCAGCCCCGGAAGCTGCTGCTGGAGATGCAAGCCTGGCGCAACTCGGCAGAGGCCATCGCCGCCGGGTGGGACACCTCGGAGCCGACCCTGCTCGACCCGCCGGTCGTGGCCGAGAAGCCGTGACTGATGGCCGCGCGCCGATCTGGCGTGGCGCGGCCGGTCCGCACCACGGAGTACACCATCGTCCTCGTCACACGTGCTGCCGAGCACGGGTGGCGTGACGTCCTCGCGACGCAGCGCAACGCCCTGGCCGGCGCGTGGGAGCGGCTCACGACGGATCCGCTGACCGAGGACCTCGCCTGCCATGCACTCCGCGGGGAACTGGGCGTCGTCGTGCACTCGGGGCGTGAGTGGGTCCGACGGCAGCACGAGCTCAAGCGGGGCGCACGCATCTGGTTCACCGTGGACGAAGAAGCTCGGGTCGTGCAGGTGATCGCGGTGCACACGCATCACCCGAACCAGACGAAGTGACGCTCAGAGGAGCTTGCGCAGGGTGTTCGTGTTGCGGGTCGTCGTCGTGCGCTTGAAGCGTGCGGCGCCGGCCCGCTTCGCGAAGACCGTGTCCGTGCTCGAGCCCTTCGGACACGACCAGTAGACGACACCGTCGCCGCGTGCGACCCGTTCGACCGTGTCGTCGAGCACGAGGTCGGCGAGCAGGTCGTCCAGCGCAGCGTCGTCCGATCCGAAGAGCACGTAGTCGTGCCGGTCGGCCGACGACTCGAAGGGGAACGCGCTGACGAGCGCGGCGAGGGCATCGTGCGGGACGAGCACGATCCAGGCGTCGTACCCGAAGCGGTCGCGGAGCGCCTGCTCGGCGTCGACCTTGAGCTCGGCCTCGTGCATCTCGGACGAGAACACGACGTTGCCCGACGCCAGCACCGTGCGGACGTCGGTGTGCCCACGTTCCTCGAACAGCGTCCGGAGGTCGGCCGATCGGATCGTGATGCCGTTCACGTTCACGCCGCGCAGCAGCGCGATCCACCGGGTCATGTCGCGACCGTACCGCGGGTACGACCCGGCTGCGCCGACAACTGCACAACATGTCTTGCGCAACACCTCTTGTGGTTCTACGGTGGGCAGATGGACGACGACGGACGGATCGACGACCCGGCGCACATGCGGGCCCTGGCGCACCCCACACGCCTGCGCATCCTCGGGCTGCTGCGCACCGACGGCCCGAAGACCGCCGCGATGCTCGGTGAGCTGATCGACGAAGCACCCGGGACCATCAGCTACCACTGCGGTCGACTCGCGACGGCTGGCCTGATCGAGCCGGCGACGGACCTCGGCGTGGACCGCCGCGAGCGGTGGTGGCGCTCCGTGCACCGGTCCTCGTCGTGGTCGCTGGAGGACGCGCTCGACGACCCCGAGCGCACCCTCGCGGTCAGCGCCCTGGACCGAGCCGTCGCGCGGACGTACGCCGCGAACTACGAGGCCTACGTCGACCAGGCGGCGACCTTCGGGCGGGAGTGGGTCGCGGCGGGCAGCAGTTCGGACCGGGTGATGCGGCTGACCGTGCCGGAGCTCGAAGAGCTGAGCGCCGACCTGTGGCAGGTGCTGGAGCGGTACCGCGAGATCGGGGCCGAGCACGTCGAGGGTGACGGCTCCGAGCAGGTCGCCGTGCTCGTCCAGGCGTACCGACGGCCTCGCGCATGACGCCGCGCGGGCGGCTGCGGGCCCTCCTCGCCGTCCAGGTCGTCTCGCGCATCGGCAACGTCGTCACGACCGTCAGCGTCCCGTTCGCCGTGCTCGCCCGCGGAGGCTCGGCGACCGACGTCGGCATCGCGGCGTTCATGGCGACGGTCCCGATCGTCCTCGGTGGTCCCTTCGGCGGCGCGCTGATCGAACGGGTGGGGTTCGTGCGGTCGAGCATCGGCTCGGACGTGGTCAGCGGGTTGACCCTGCTCGCGATGCCGGTGCTCGCATGGACCGTCGGGCTGCCGTTCTGGGCGTTGCTCGCGCTGGTCTTCGTCAGTGGGCTGTTCGACCTGCCGGGGGAGTCCGCCCGACGGGTGCTGCTGCCGGGGCTCGCGACCGAGGCCGGCGTGCCGCTCGAGCGAGCGGTGGGGCACTTCGAGGCCTCGGCCCGGTTGTCCGTGCTCGTCGGTGCACCCGTCGGCGGAGTGCTCGTCGCGCTGCTCGGCCCGTTGCCGGCGCTCGCCTGCACGGCACTCGCGTTCGGCGGGGCGGCGGTCCTGACCGCGCTGTTCGTGCGGCAGGCGTCGGTCGTCCCAGCGACCGAGGGTGATGACGGAACCGTCCCGTCCGCCGGGTACTGGCGCGACATCGCCGAGGGCTTCCGGTTCTGCGTCCGCGATCCGTTCTTCCGACTCGTCATCGCGCTCGTCCTCGTCACGAACCTGCTCGATGCGGCGCGGTCGACCACGCTCCTGCCGCTCTACGCCGACGAACGTCTCGGCGGGGCGCAGGCGCTGGGCTTCGTGACGGGCACCTTCGGCGGGGCGGCGTTCCTCGGTTCCGTGGCGTTCGGGTACGTTGCCCATCGCGTTCCACGGCGGATCACCTTCGTGCTGTGCTTCGTGCTGGCCGGCGGACCGTCGTTGGCCGTGCCGGCGCTCGGGCTCGGGCTGCCGTGGATGCTGGCGGCGTCGGCGGTGTCCGGTCTGGCGGCCGGGTCGCTCAACCCGATCCTCGGGGCGGTCGAGCTCGAGCGGATCCCCGTGCACATGCGGGCCAGGGTGTTCGGGTTGCTCGGGGCGGGCTCGTGGGCCGGCATCCCGCTCGGCGGCCTGCTCGCCGGGTTCGCTGCCGAGGGCATCGGCGTCTCGGCGACCTTCGGCGTGGTGGTGGCCGTCTACACGGTCGTGACGCTCGCGCCGCTCACGGGCGGGGCCTGGCGGCTGATGGAGCGACCGGGGCAACCGGAGCGAGCCGAGCGACCGGGGCAACCGGAGCGCCCAGAGCGAGCCGAGCGACCAGAGCAGCCCACCAGCGCCGTGACGTCCACCGAGTCGACGTCGGCGCGCTGAGGCCCGTCGGGACCTCGAGTCGGCGTCACGACCACGTCCGCGCGACCGTCCAACCGCCACCGTCGGGCACGATGTCGACCACCAGGGTCTCGCCGTCCTCGGCGGTGACCTGGAAGCGCCACCCCGCAGTCCGCTCGGGCGCGTGGGTGATGGCGGTGGGCAGGTCGGACGGGGTCACGGTGAGTCGTGTCGGCACGTCGGACACGCGCCAGCGGCGTCCCTGCCACACGATGCGCACCGGCATCCCCTGGGTCCACCAGACCGTGGTGGCTGCGTCGACGACGATCATCGGGTCCTCCTCATTCGAACGTGTGTTCGAATGGTAGGCGTCGGTCGAGGCTCCTGCAACCGCCGTCGGATCCCGGGAGCGGTTCCGGGACTGCTCGTGTAGACGGGGTCACATGACGAACGACGGACAGGGACCGGACGCCGCCCACCAGGTGCCAGAGGGGGTGTCCGAGGAGACCGTCGAGGCACTCGGGACGCTCTCCGCGGCGCTCGAGGTGCTCGAGCACGCTCGCGGCTACCTCTACGGGTTCCACCGCCTGACGGGCAAGGCGGACCTCGGCTTCGGGGACGCCGTCGAGCAGCTCCGGAAGGCCGGGCACACCGAGCTCGCTGACCGCATCGACACGGAGCTGATCGGGCGGAACGTCATCGAGGGCCGGTGGACGTTCCAGATCGTCGAGGACTACGACGACGGATACTACGCGCTCGCCAAGGACCTGGAGCGCACCGCGCGGGACGACCTCGCGGGGGGCCGCCGCCACCTGCTCGAGGCGGGCATGAAGGAGGACCGGCGCACGCGCGCCCGGCGCCACCACGAGGCGACGCCGGCCGACCTGCCGGAGTAGCCCCGAGCCTCCCGGCCGGACGCCCGGCGCCGGACAGATCTTGCAAGACACCGGTGTTCGTGTTCCGCGCCGCGATCATCCGCGGTTCGTCCGACGAACACCGGTGTTTTGCGGTCCGGGACCCCCGCGCCCGCCACCGCCCGTCGCCAGCCGCAGCCGCCACCGCCCGGCGTCAGCCGACGCCGAGCACCGACTCCAGCGGCCCGCGCGCGAAGTACAGCAGGAAGCCCGCGGCGACGACGTAGAGCAGCCAGGAGACCTCGCGGCCGCGGCCGGACAGCGCCTTGATGAGCACCCAGCTGATGAAGCCGACGCCGATGCCGTTCGCGATCGAGTAGGTCAGCGGCATCACGACGATCGTCAGGAACGCCGGCAGCGCCGACCCGAAGTCGGTCCAGTCGATGTCCTTGACCTGCGCGACCATGAGCGCACCGACGACGACGAGCCCGGCGGCGGCGACCTCGAGCGGGACGACCTGGGTCAGCGGCGTCAGGAACATCGACGCCAGGAACAGCAGGCCGGTGACGACGGAGGCCATTCCCGTGCGGGCACCCTCGCCGATGCCCGCAGCGGAGTCGATGAAGACGGTGTTCGACGAGACCGAGGCGCCACCACCGGCGATCGCACCGGCACCCTCGACGACGAGCGCCGAGCGGAGGCGGGGGAAGGTGCCGTCGGGCTTCGCGACCCCGGCGGCCTTCGCCAGCCCGGTCATCGTGCCCATCGCGTCGAAGAAGTTCGTGAAGACCAGCGTGAAGACGAGCATCGACGCGGCGAGCGGGCCGATGCGGCTGAAGGCGCCGAAGTCGAAGTGTCCGACGAGCGACAGGTCGGGCAGGGCGAACAGTGCGCTCGGCAGGCCGGGGGCGTTGAGGTTCCAGCCGGTCTTGGAGTCGACCGAGGTCGGCACGTGGAAGACCGCCTGCAGGATGATCGCGATGATGGTCGTCGCGATGATGCCGATGAGCAGGGCTCCCTTGACCTTGCGCGCCATGAGCGTGCCGATGATGACCAGGCCGATGAGGAACACGATCGTGGGGAGGGCCCCGACAGAGCCGTCCTCGCCGAGCTGCAGCGGCGGCGACGCCAGGCCCGATGAGCGCACGAAGCCGGAGTCGACCAGGCCGATGAAGGCGATGAACAGGCCGATGCCGACCGTGATCGCGGCCTTGAGCTGCGCCGGCACCGCCGTGAAGATCATCGTCCGGATGCCCGTCAACGCCAGGATGACGATGATCACGCCGTTGATGACGACGAGCCCCATCGCCTCGGCCCAGGTGACCTGGTGCACGACGCTGACGGCGAGGAACGAGTTGATCCCGAGGCCCGCGGCGATGCCGAACGGCAGGTTCGCGATCATGCCCATCGCGATGGTCATGATGCCGGCGACGAGGCCGGTGGCCGCGGCGACCTGGGCGTTCTCGAGCCAGCCGCCGGTGACGTCCTTCGCGGCCTGGTCGGCACTGAAGCCACCCAGGATGAGCGGGTTGAGGATGACGATGTACGCCATCGTGACGAAGGAGACGAGGCCACCGCGGACCTCGCGGGGGATGGTCGATCCACGCTTCGTGACGGAGAAGAAGCGGTCGAGGCCGGACGCGACGCGGTTCCGGGGCGGTTCGGTGGTCTTCGTGGCGCTCACTGACGAAGTTTAAAGGAACCTGGCAGCGTCGGGGGACTGGTGTTTGATGGGGTCCGTGAACCACCGCATGGACCGTGCACGCATCGAGGCCGCCGTGCGCGAGCTCCTCGCCGGCATCGGGGAGGACCCCGACCGTCCCGGACTCGCACGGACACCGCAGCGGGTGGCAGACGCCTACGCCGAGTTCTTCGCCGGCCTGGGGGAGGACGCCGCCGCGATCGCCCGCGACGGCACCGTCCCGGCCGAGGCCGACGAGCGCGGCCAGCTCGTGGTCGTGCGCGACATCCGGTTCCGGTCCGTCTGCGAGCACCACATGCTGCCGTTCCTCGGCGTCGCGCACCTGGCCTACGCCCCGGGCGAGCGCCTGATCGGCCTCGGCACGCTGGCCCGGGTCGTCGACGCCCTCGCGTCGCGCCCGCAGCTGCAGGAGCGTCTCGGCGAGCAGGTCGTGCGGGCGGTGCAGGACGGGCTCGACGCCCAGGGCGTCCTCGTCGTGCTCGACGCCCAGCACCAGTGCGTGACGACCCGCGGCGAACGGCAGACCGGCTCGACGACGGTGACGGTCGCCGCGAGCGGCTCCCTGGCCGAGGCCACCGGGCGGGCCGAGGCGATCGCCCTGATCGGAGCCGGGAGCGGAGCCGGAGCCGGGAGCGGATTCGGAGCCGGCACCGGCGCCGACGCCGACGCCGACGCCGACGCCGACCACGCCGCCGGCGCCGACCACGACGCCCAGGCCGCCGCACGCCAGCCCGAGGCGGACGCATGACGCCAGACCGACGCGCCACGAGCCTCCAGGCCGGCTCGTCACCCGGCTGGGTCGTGCCCGACCTGCGCGACCCGGTCCGCACCATCGGCCGTCGCACCATCGACTTCGACCACCGCATCGCCGTGATGGCGATCGTCAACCGCACCCCCGACTCCTTCCACGACAAGGGCGCCACGTTCGCGCTCGACCGCGCGGTCGAGGCCGCCGTCCTCGCCGCCGAGCAGGGCGCTGACTGGGTCGACATCGGCGGCGTGAAGTTCGCGCCGGGGCCGGAGCTGCCCGCCTCGGACGAGATCGACCGCGTCGTGCCCGTCGTCGAGCAGCTCGCCCAGCAGTCCGACGTCGTCATCAGCGTCGACACCTTCCGCCCCGAGGTCGCGGCCGCCGCGATCGCCGCCGGCGCGAGCGTCGTCAACGACACCACCGGGCTGTCCGACCCGCGGATGGCCGACGTGGTCGCCGACTCCGACGCCACGATCGTCATCACGCACTCAACGGCCCCGCCCCGCCAGCGGCTCCCGACACCGCCCGTCTACGACGACGTCACCGGATCCGTCGTCGGCTTCCTGCGCGAACGCGTCGACCGGGCGCTCGCCGCCGGCGTCCCCGACGCGCGGATCATCGTCGACCCCGGCCACGACCTCAACAAGAACACCGTGCACACGCTCGAGCTCACCCGCCGTCTGCCCGAGGTCGTCGCGCTCGGCTACCCCGTGCTCGCGGCCGTCTCGAACAAGGACTTCGTCGGGGAGTCCCTCGGTCGGCCCCGCGGCGCACGGTTGTCGGGGTCCCTGGCCGTGGCGACGGTCAGCGCGATGCTCGGCGCCCGCATCGTGCGGATGCACGACGTCGTCGAGTCCGTCGACGCCATGCGGATGGTCGAGGCCACCCTCGGCTGGCGCGCACCCCTGGAATCGAGGCACAACACGTGAACCTGCTGCCCCCGTCCGTCGCGGACCTGTCCGACGACGACCTGGTCGCCCTGTACAGCGCGGCGCCGGCTCCGGCTGTGGCTGGTCCGGGTGTCGGCCTGGAGGCCCGGACCGGCTCCGAGGCGTCGGCCGCCGGCTGGATCCGGGTCAACTTCGTCAGCACGCTGGACGGCGCCGCATCGGCCGCCGGCGTCACCGGGTCGCTCGGCGGGCCGGACGACCTGCGGGTGTTCGACCTGCTCCGCCGCATCGCGGACGTGGTGCTCGTCGCCGCCGGCACCGTCCGCGACGAGGGCTACGGGCCCATGCGCCTGCACGACGCCGACGTCGCCTGGCGCCGCGAGCACGGCCTGCCGGACCACCCCGTGTTCGCGATCGTCACCGGGTCGCTCTCGCTCGACCCGGCGTCGTCCGTCTTCACCGACGCACCCGTGCGTCCGCTGGTGCTGACCTCTGATGCTGCCGATCCCGCCGCCCGGGAGGCCCTGTCCGCCGTGGCCGACGTCGTGTCCTGCGGGACGGACTCGGTCGACGTCCGGCTCGTGCGGGAGGCCCTGGTGTCCCGCGGTCTCGGGCGCATCCACTGCGAGGGCGGGCCGTCGTTCCTGGGGTCCCTGGTGGCGGCGGACCTCGTCGACGAGCTGTGCCTGTCGGTGGACCCGTCGCTCGAGGGCGGCGAGGGGCCCCGCATCGTGCGCGGGTCCTCGCCGGAGCTGCGGCGGATGCGGCTGGCGCACGTGCTGCGCGGCGAGGGCGACCTGCTGCTGACGCGGTACGTCCGCTCGCGGTGAGGTGGGCCGCCCGTTCCCGGTGGTGTGCTGGCCGGTAGGGTCGGGCACGTGATCGACATCGTGGCGTCCGGGGTCCTCTTCGACATGGACGGGACGCTCGTGGACTCCACCTCGGTCGTCGAGGGAGCGTGGGGCCGCTTCGGCGCAGCGCACGACCTCGCACCGTCGACGATCCTGGCGTTCTCGCACGGGCGACAGACGATCGACACCGTCGCGCACTTCCTGCCCGACCTCGACCCCGCGGAGCAGCGCCGGCTGGCGGACGAGCTCGTCGCCGACGAGGTCGAGAACACCCACGGCATCGTCGAGGTCCCCGGCGCAGCGGCGTTCCTGCAACGCCTGGTCGACGCCGGCGTCCCCGTGGCGCTGGTGACGAGTGCGCCGCGTGACCTCGCCCTCAACCGGATGCGTGCCGCCGGCGTCACCGTGCCGGACGTGGTCGTCACCTCCGAGGACATCGCGAACGGCAAGCCGCACCCCGACGGGTACCTCCGCGGTGCCGAGCTCCTCGGCCTGGCGGCGACGGACTGCCTGGCGTTCGAGGACGCCCCTGCGGGTGTCGAGTCCGCGATCGCCTCCGGAGCCACGACGGTCGTCGTCGGGCCGCTCGAAGCCGACGTCACGGTCGGGATCCCGCGCGTCCACGGCTTCGACGGCGTGGAGGTCATGCCCGAGGGAACCGCGTTCCGCATCCGCGGCTGACAGCGGTCCCGCCGCGGGACGACCGAGCCACGCACCGATGGTGTGCACGAAGCGCAGGGCTGTGCCGGTGTCCAGCGTCGCCGAGCACGCTGGATCCCGCGGCCGGAGACCCCGGTCCGTGGAAGGAGCAGTCATGGCAACCCTCGACGGCAAGAAGATCCTCGTCATCGCGACGAACTACGGCGTGGAGCAGGACGAGATCGTCGTCCCGGTCGACCAGCTCCGGGCGCGCGGAGCCTCGGTGACCGTCGCGGCCCAGGAGACCGACACCATCCAGACGCTGGTCGGTGACAAGGACCCGGGCACGACGCTCGACCCCGACACCACGCTCGCGACCGTCTCGGCGGGCGACTTCGACGCCCTCGTCATCCCCGGCGGCACCATCAACGCCGACAACCTGCGGCTCGACAAGTCCGCCGTGCGCCTGGCGACGAGCTTCGCCGAGGCCGGCAAGCCGGTCGCCGCGATCTGCCACGGTCCGTGGACCCTGGTCGAGGCCGGTGTCCTGCAGGGCCGCACGATCACGTCCTACCCGTCGCTGCAGACCGACGTCCGCAACGCCGGCGCCGAGTGGGTCGACCAGGAGGTCCAGGTGGACGACACCAACGGCACCCTGATCACGTCGCGCACGCCGGACGACCTGCCGGCGTTCGTCGACGCGATCGAGGCGTCGCTCACCGGCACCTCCGCCTAGCGCGCCGGAGGGACCGGCACGGGGCGGGCCGTGCGGAGCACCGCGGGACCGAGGCTGAGCACGCCGTCGGACTCCGGGTCGCACCGCACCCCGCCCCGTCCCCGCATCGCCCGGAAGGCACCCGGGGCGATCTCGTGGTCCATCCAGGCGCAGGGGTTCGCCGGGCGGTACCCGCGGAACAGCACGGGGCCGTGGCCGGCGTCGAGCGAGAAGGGCTCCCCACGGAGCGCCTCGAAGTCGACGCCGCGCAGGTACACGTTGCGCCGGGTCCGCGTCGGGTCGAGGTCGACGCCGAGTGCACGGCCGACGTCCTCGAGCGCTTCGAGCCCGATCACGGTGACCGAGGCGTGCACGTGCGCCCGCGCGGCGAAGTACCGGTCGCCGACGATCCCCAGGCCCGCGCGCAGCTCGACCCGGTCGCGCAGCTCGTCCTCGTCCGCGGGCAGTGCCCCGTCGGCGGGCCGTCCCTCGTAGCGGTGCCGTCGGGACACCTGGAGCATCGCGACCTCGACCTGCGTGACGTGCCCCAGCACGGCGGGGGTGACCGCGTCGGGACCGGGAGCCATGCGCACGACGCTAGCCGAGCCTCCCGTCCGCAGTGCACGCGGAGGACCCGCCGGCCTCCCACCACGCCGTCCGATTCCCGCCAGTTGCGTGACGGTGGCCCGTGTCAGGCTGACGGCATGGCCACCCACGACCCCGACGCGCTGCACGCCGAGCGCCACCGCATCGCCGCCTCGCGCGACGCCCGGTTCGACGGCCAGTTCGTCACCGCCGTGCACTCGACGGGCATCTACTGCCGGCCGAGCTGCCCCGCGCGCACCCCGCGCTCGACGGGCGTCACCTTCTACCGGACGAGTGCGGCGGCGCACCTCGCGGGCTTCCGCGCGTGCAAGCGCTGCCTGCCCGAGGCGACGCCCGGCAGCCCCGAGTGGGACCTGCGCGAGGACGTCGCCGGCCGCGCCATGCGCCTGGTCCTCGACGGCGTCGTCGAACGAGAGGGCGTGCCCGGCCTCGCCGCCCGCGTCGGCTACTCCGAACGACAGCTCGGCCGCATCCTGACGGAGGAGCTCGGCGCCGGACCGAAGGCCCTCAGCCGCGCGCACCGCGCACAGACCGCGCGCACGCTGCTCACCTCGTCCGACCTGCCGATCGCCGACGTCGCGTTCGCCGCCGGCTTCACGAGCGTCCGCCAGTTCAACGACACCGTGCGCGAGGTCTTCGCCCTCACCCCGACGGAACTCCGCGCCCGGCGCCGCGCGCTCTCCGCCCCCGACGGCGGCCTGCACGTGCACCTGCCGGCGCGGGCACCGTTCGACGCGCAGGGCCTGCTCGACTGGCACGCACTGCACGCGCTCGCCGGACTGGAGCGGGTGGTCACCTCCGATGCCGGTGTCGTCACCGCCTACGAACGGCTCGTCGACCTGCCGGGAGGCCCTGGTTGGTTCCGCGCGTCGGCCGCCCTCCCCGACGCAGCCGGCCCCAGGGCCGGCATCGACCTGACCATCCGGGTCACGGACCTCGGCGACCTGCCGACGCTCGTCGCGCGGGTCCGGGCGCTGTTCGACCTGGACGCCGACCCGGTCGCGGTGGACACCGTCCTCGGCGCGGTGCCCGCGTTGGCCCCTGCCGTCGCCCGTGTCCCAGGACTCCGGTTGCCGGGGGCGGTGGACGCGCACGAGATCGTGTTCCGCACCCTGATCGGCCAGCAGGTGTCCGTCGCGGCCGCGCGCACGGCGCAGACCCGGCTGGTCGCGGCACTGGGAGCTCCGGTGCCCACGGCGATCGCCCCGGACGGGCTCCTCTTCCCGACCGCCGCCGTCATCGCGGCGTCGGGACACGAGGTCCTGCGTGGGCCGGCCGCCCGCGTGGACACGATCATCCGGGTCGCGGCGGCGCTCGCCGACGGGTCGCTCGTCGTGCACGGTGGACAGTCGCTCGACGAACTCCGCGGCGGGCTCCTCGCCGTCAAGGGCATCGGGCCGTGGACGGCGGACTACGTCGCGCTCCGCGTCCGGCACCACCCCGACGTGTTCCTCCACAGCGACCTCGCCGTGCGGAACGGTGCACAGGAACTCGGGCTGCCCGGTGGGGCGCGTGAGCTCTCCCTATGGTCGGAGCAGGTGGCGCCCTGGCGGAGCTACCTCACGATGCACTGCTGGCGGCCGATCGTCGACCGCGCCACGGTGGCCGCTCGTGTCGCCCACACGAACTCCCGGAAGGACACCCCATGACCGACGCCGTGATCTCCACACTCCACACCCCAGACGGGTCCTTCACCGTGCTCGAAGACGTGCAGGGGCGCGTGCTCGCCTCGGGCTGGACGGACTCCTTCGACCGCATCCTGGCCCGCATCCCCGCGCAGCACCGGCCCGCGCACGTGTCCACGGGCACGGTGTCCTCAGCCGAGGCCGTCGACGCCTTCTACGCCGGGGACATCGACCCGGCGATGCACGTCCCGGTACGCCAGGTCGGCACCGAGCTCTCGACCGAGGGCTGGCGGCAGCTCCGCCTGATCCCCGCGGGGTCGACGCTGACCTACACCGAGCTCGCCGCGGCGATGGGCCGACCGGACGCCGTGCGGGCGGCAGCGAGCGTCTGCGCCCGGAACGCCCCCGCGCTGTTCGTGCCGTGCCACCGGGTCCTCCGGTCCGACGGCTCGCTCGGCGGCTTCGCGTGGGGGCTCGACGTCAAGCGCTCCCTGCTCGAACGGGAGGCCGTGGGCACCACCGCGCTCGTCCAGCACTGAGCCCGCGGCACCACCCGCGTCGAGGGGCCGAGCGGTGCGTCTGCCCCTGGAAGCGGGGGGAGACGTACCGTTTGCGAACTGTCACACTCGGACCACCGACATCCGCACGGCCCAGTCGAGGGCCCGACGCAGCCTCGTCGACACACCTCGAAGGACCCCATGCACGCTCCCGTCGACCGAACGGTCACCTCCGCCGACGGCACACCCATCGCGGTGACCGAGGCAGGCAGCGGCCCCGCCGTCGTCGTGGCGGCCGGAGCCTTCGACCACCGCGGCACCCCGTACATCCAGGCCGTCTCCCGCGTCCTCGCAGAGCGGCACCGGGTCATCACGTACGACCGTCGTGGCCGGGGCGCGAGCGGCGACACCGACCCGTGGACGATCGAGCGCGAGTCCGACGACCTCCGTGCCGTCGTCGAGAGCGTCGACGGACCGGTCACCGGCCTCGGCGTCTGCGTCGGCGTGGGCGTGGTGCTGCACGGCATCGCGGCCGGCGTCCCCCTCGACGGCGCCCTGCTGTGGGAACCGCCGTACCGCGCGAGCGTCGACCCGCACGCCGAGGACGTCGTCTTCGCGGACACGCTCGACGAACACGTCGCGGCCGGTCGCCGTGGTGCCGCCGTGCGGGCGTTCCTGGCGCAGGTGCTCGGCATCCCGATGGGGCAGATCGCCGGCGTCCGCCTGAAGCCGGCGCTGTGGCGGGCCCTGCTCGTCGACGCGCACGTGCTCCCGCGGGACGTCCGCATGCTGAACGGCCTCGCGATCCCCGAGCGGGTGCTCTCCTCGGTCGGTGTCCCCGTGCTCGTCGCCTCGGGCACCGAGTCCCCGGACTGGATGGGCCCCGCTGCCCGTGCCGCGGCCGAGGCGATCCCGGGGTCCGACCACACCGTCGTCCCCGGGCAGGGCCACGTCCCCGACGCCGAGGCCCTCGCCGCCCTGCTCGACCGCGTCCGGACGGCGCAGCACTGACCCCGCGGCGGACGCCCACCACGGCCCACGGTGCTGCGAGGATGGACCTGTGAGCGCACCCCGACTCGGACTCCTCCTGGACGTCGACGGCCCCATCGCCAGTCCCGTCTCCCGCACCATCGCGATCCCCAGCATCATCGACGACCTCATCGCGCTCGCCGCCGAGGGGATCCCGGTCGTGTTCAACACCGGTCGGAGCGACGCCTTCATCCGCGAACAGGTCGTCGGCCCCCTGCTCGCCGGTGGCCTCGCCCCCGGCGGCCGCGTGCACGCCGTGTGCGAGAAGGGTGCCGTCTGGTGCTCGATCGGCCCGCAGTACGAGGACGGCATGGGCGACGTCACGGTCGCCGAGGACCTGGCGCTCCCGCGTGACTACGCCGACGAGATGCGCGAGCTGGTCCGCGACGAGTACGCCGACCTGGTGTTCTTCGACGAGACCAAGCGCGCGATGGTGTCGATCGAGCAGCGCGTCGAGGTCCCGAACGACGCCTACCTGGCACGACAGCCCGAGTTCGACGCGAAGGCGATGGCGGCGCTCGTGCGGCGCGGCCTCGGCGTGCGCCGACTCGACGACGTCCGCCCCGACGCGTCCGGCGCCGTGCAGTGGCGGATCGACCCGACGATCATCTCCACCGACGTCGAGTCCGACCGCAGCGGCAAGGACATGGGCGCCGAGCGCTCCCTCGAGCTCCTGGCCGAGGACGGCGAGCTCCCGCTGACGTGGCGCACGATGGGCGACTCCCGCAGCGACTACGCGATGGCCGACTGGCTGCACGCGAACGGCCACGACGTGGCCCACGTCGACGTCCGCCCGTCCGACGGGGTCCCGGCGACGCCGTACCCGGTCCTCACCGCTCCCGACGGCGTCATCCACGACCACGCCGGAGCCCGCTTCCTGACTGACTGGCGCCGGTCCGTCTGAGCCGGGCCGGGCCTCCCGTCCGGGTGCCGACGGCCACCGGCCGGACCGCGGCCACGCACGATCCCGTCCGTGTCACCTGTTTGCGCCCCGAGTTGGTACACCACTACGCTTCCCGGGTCCCACGCCAGCCGATGACGGGAACGACCCCATGGCATCCTTGCTCCGTACGAAGTCGATCGAGGCCTCGCTGGCCGACGCCGACGAACAGGGCCGCTCGCTCAAGCGCTCCCTGAAGACCTTCGACATCGCCGCGATGGGCATCGCCGTGGCGGTCGGTGCCGGCATCTTCTCGGTCGGTGCGAACGCCGCCGCGAACTTCGCCGGGCCCGGCGTCATCGTGTCGTTCCTGCTCGCCGCCGTCACGTGCGGCCTGGCGATCATGTGCTACGCCGAGTTCGCCTCGACGATCCCCGTCGCCGGATCGGCGTACACGTTCACGTACGCCACGATGGGCGAGCTGCTCGCGTGGATCGTGGGCTGGGACCTCATCCTCGAGACCCTGACGGCCAGCGCCGTGATCGCGAAGTACTGGGGCATCTACCTCAGCACCGCGTTCGACGTGTTCGGCATCACGCTCCCGAGCACCATCGCGATCGGCCCGGTCGCCTTCACCTGGGGCCCGGTGCTCATCGTCGGCGTCTTCACCGCGCTGCTCGCGTTCGGCACCCGCCTGTCCAGCCGCGTGTCCGCCGTGATCACCGTCATCAAGGTCGCGATCGTCCTCTTCGTCATCGTGGTCGGCGCCTTCTTCGTCAAGGCCGCGAACTTCACGCCCTTCATCCCCGCCGCCGAGCCCGCGAAGGGTGCCGAGGGCAGCGTCTGGACCCAGTCGCTCGTGTCGTTCGCCACCGGGTCCGAGCCCGCGCAGTACGGCGTCTTCGGGCTGCTCGCCGCCGCGTCGCTGGTGTTCTTCGCGTTCATCGGCTTCGACGTCGTCGCCACCAGCGCCGAGGAGACCGAGAACCCGCAGAAGACCCTGCCCCGCGGCATCTTCATCGGCCTCGGCATCGTGACGCTGCTCTACGTCGGCGTCAGCATCGTCATCACGGGCATGGTGTCGTACAAGCAGCTCGCGCAGGAGGACGCCCCGTCCCTGGCCTCGGCCTTCGACATCGTCGGACTGCCCTGGGCCGCCGGCATCATCGCCATCGGGTCGCTCATCGGCCTGACCACCGTCGTGATGGTGCTGCTCCTCGGTCTGTCCCGCATCGTCTTCTCGATGAGCCGCGACGGGCTGCTGCCCCGCTGGTTCTCGGTCACGAACCCGAAGACGCAGACGCCCGTCCGGGTACAGCTCATCGCCGGCATCGTGGTGGCGGTGCTCGCCGGGTTCACGCCGGTCGAGAAGCTCGAGGGCCTGATCAACATCGGCACGCTCTCGGCGTTCGTGCTCGTGTCGATCGGCATCATCGTGCTCCGGAAGTCGCGCCCGGACGCACCGCGGTCCTTCCGGGTGCCGTGGTCGCCCGTGATCCCGATCCTGTCCGCCGTGCTCTGCTTCTGGCTCATGCTCAACCTCGAGGTCGAGACCTGGCTGCGCTTCATCGTCTGGCTCGTCGTCGGCTTCGCGATCTACTTCGGGTACAGCCGCAGCCACAGCCGGGTGGGTCGCCGGGAGCAGTAGGGGCCGGCGGGCGTCGCAACACACCGGTGTTCGTCGTTCGAACCGCGATCTCCCGCGGCGCGAACGGCAGACACCGGTGTTTTGCACCCCCGGCATCCCACCGGCGCGGCCCGGCACGGCACGGCACGGCCCGGCGCGGCGCGCGCCGTCAGGCGCCGACGACCAGCAGCACGCCGAACACGAGCATGACGACGGCCACGCACCCGTCGAACACGCGCCAGGTCAGGGGCCGCGCGAACAGCGGTCGGAGCAGCCGTCCGCCGAACCCCAGTGCGCCGAACCACAGGCAGCTCGCGGCCACCGCGCCGGCCGTCCACCACCAGCGGTCGTCGACGCCCTGCTGGTTCGCCACGGACCCGAGGAACACCAGCGTGTCCAGGTAGACGTGCGGGTTCGCCCACGTGAAGACGAGCATGGTCAGCACCGCGGTGCGCATGACAGGGGCGGCGGGGATGGCCCGGTCGGTCCGGTCGGTCCGGTCGGTCTGGCCGGTCCGGCCTGGAGGCTCGGCCTGACCCCGCCCCGCCGTCTGCGGCGTCGACGTGCTCACGACGGTCGTCGCCGCCCTGTCCGCTCCCACCCCCACCACGGCGACCCCGTCGTCCTCGGCCGCGACCCGGATCGCATCGCCCGACGGGCGAAGCGCCCGCCGCGCCGCCAGCACCCCGTACGTCAGCAGGAACGCGGCCCCGACGTACCGGATCACGACGAGCGCCGCGGGGAACCGCTCCACCACGGCCCCGACGCCGAGCACCCCGGCCAGGATGAGCAGCGCATCCGACACCGCGCACACCAGCACCGCTGCCGCCACCACCCGGACGCGCGCGGTGACGGCCAACCGGAGCAGGTACGTGTTCTGCACGCCGATCGCGACGATGAGGGCGAGTCCGGTGCCGAGGCCGGAGAGCGCGGGGAGGAGGACGGTCACAGGCCGACCGTAGGAGATCCCGCGCGTTCAGAACAGCTCACGTTCCTGTCGCGCCGTAAGCTCTGCTCATGCTCCGCTTCCAGCGCGAACACCTCGAGACGCTCCTGACGGCCGTCGACCTCGGGACGTTCGACGCCGCGGCTCGCGCGCTGTCGATCACCCCGTCGGCGGTCTCGCAGCGGGTCAAGGCGATGGAGCAGCTCGTCGGACGAGTGCTGCTGCAGCGGACGACGCCGATCGTGCCGACGCCCGACGGAGCCGTCGTGCTGCGGCACGCCCGGCAGGTCCGCCTGCTCGACGAGGAGACGGCACGTGATCTCGGCGGAGCGGCGACGGACGACGGTGACCGCGTCCCGTCGATCCCGCTCGCGGTGAACGCCGACTCGCTCGGCACGTGGTTCCTCGACGCCCTGGCGATCGTCCGTCGTGACACCGAGGTGGTCTTCGACCTGCACCGCGAGGACCAGGACCGCACGGCCGAGCTCCTGCGCTCCGGCACGGTGATGGCGGCGGTCACGGCGGAGTCCGACCCCGTGCAGGGCTGCTCGTCGGTGCCGCTCGGCGTCGACCGCTACCGGGCGGTGGCCTCGCCCGCGTTCGTCGACCGGTACCTCGACGGCGCCGACTCCGAGCGGCGGATGCTGCAGCGCCTCGACCGGGTGCCGCTCGTGGACTACGACCACGACGACGACCTGCAGCAGGGCTTCCTGCGCCGGGTCGTCGGGCACGCTCCCCGGGGTCCTCGACACTTCGTCCCGACGTCGGCGGACTTCGCCCGCGCGGTGACGCTCGGCTTCGGGTGGGGGCTCCTGCCGGAGGCCCAGTGCCTGGACGCCCTGGAGCGGGGCGCCCTGGTCGAGCTCACGCCCGGGCGTCGGGCCGACGTCGCGCTGTGGTGGCAGCGGTGGAACCTGGCGTCCCCGCTGCTCGAACGGGTGACCGACGCGGTGCGGGCGACCGCGGCCGAGCGGCTGCACCCGCCGGTGTCCGGCGGACGTCAGGCGGTGGCGCGGTAGCGCAGGCCGTCCACGAGCAGGGCGACCATGCGCTGGCTCTGCTCCGGGCTGGGCGAGCCGTGGCACAGGTCCCCGACGGCGCGGAGGAGCTGCGGGGCGTCGACGTCGGCGCTGATGGTGCCGGCGGCCGCAGCGGCGTCGAGCAGCCGCGTCAGGGCGTCACCCAGTCGGCCGATGAAGTAGGCGGGCAGCGCCTCGAACGCGGGGTCGCCGGAGTGCAGTGCGGCGGCGAGGCCCCGCTTCGTCGCGACGAACTCGGTGAAGCGCTGGAGCCACAGCGCGAGGGCCGCGTCGGGTGCATGGGCAGCGGCCAGGTCGTCGGCCGCATCGGCACAGGCCTCGACCGCGTTCCGGAAGACCGCCACCACCAGGTCGGAGCGCTGCGGGAAGTGTCGGTAGAGCGTGCCGACACCGACACCGGCGCGATCGGCGATCACCTTCGCGGGGGCATCGACACCGTCGCTGGCGAACACGGCCTTCGCGGCGTCGGTCAGGGCGTCGAGGTTGCGGCGGGCGTCGGCGCGCATGGGGCTCCTGGTCGACGGGTCGGACAACGGGGTCTTGCACAAACGGAACAGCGTTCCGTATAGTTCCGGAAGGACGTTCCAGTTCGGCCCACGATACGGCACGGCGACTCGGGACGCCATCGACAGGAGGAACCCATGCAGTACCGCACCCTCGGCACGACCGGTGTCCAGGTCAGTCCCTTCGCCCTCGGAGCCATGATGCTCGGCACCGACGGCCGCATCGGCAACGGCGACGAACAGGACTCGATCCGCATCGTGCACCGCGCGCTCGACGCCGGCATCAACCTCATCGACACCGCTGACCGCTACTCACAGGGCGGGTCGGAGGAGCTCCTCGGCAAGGCACTCAAGGGCCGGCGCGACGACGTCGTCCTCGCCACGAAGTTCAACGGGGCGATGGGCGACGACCCGAACCGGCAGGGCAACTCGCGCCGGTGGATCATGCGTGCCGTCGAGGACTCCCTGCGCCGACTCCAGACGGACCACATCGACCTGTACCAAGCGCACCGACCGGACGACACGGTCGACCTCGAGGAGACGCTGTCCGCCCTCACCGACCTGGTCCGGAGCGGCAAGGTGCGGATGATCGGCACGTCGGACTTCCCCGCGGCGATGCAGGTCGAGGCACAGTGGACGTCGGAACGCCGGGGCCTGGAGCGCTTCCGCACGGAGCAGCCGACCTACTCGATCCTCAACCGCGGCATCGAGCGCGAGGTCCTGCCGGTCGCCCAGCGCCACGGCATGGGCACGCTCGTGTGGAGCCCGCTCGCCGGTGGGATGCTGACCGGGCGGTTCCGGAAGGGCCAGGACAGCGACCTGGCGCGCGTCGGCATGTTCCGCCACAACCAGGACGAGCGGCGCATCGACGCCGTCGAGCAGATCGTGGCGTTGTCCGAGGAGACCGGCATCCGGATGACCCACCTGGCCCTGGCGTTCGCGATCGCCCACCCGGGCGTCACGAGCGCACTGATCGGCCCGCGGTCGATGGAGCAGCTCGACGACCTGCTCGCCGGTGCCGACGTCGTGCTCTCCGACGAGGTGCTCGACCGCATCGACGCCATCGTCCCGCCGGGCACCGATGTCGGGCGGCTCGACCAGCAGTACGAGCCGCCGGTGATCAGGCGGGCGGAGCTCCGTCGTCGTCCCGTCGCGGACCGGCCCGCCGCCGTCTGATCCCGGCCGGAGTCGACGGAACCGTCAGGACTGGCAGCGCGGGCACCAGTAGGTGTCGCGGAGCGACAGGTCGGACTCGCCGAGCTCACCTCGGCGGATGGGCGTCCGACAGCGAAGGCAGGGCTTGCGGTCCCGACCGTAGACCCAGAAGCGGCGGCCGGGCCGGTCGACGCCCGTCGTCACGCGGGCGCTGCGGTCGCGGTTCGTCAGGATGAGCCGGTGCGCCAGGGCGATCATCCGCGTCGGGTCCTCGACCTCTCCGGCCGGGCGGGTGGGCAGGACGCCACGGAGGAAGCAGAGCTCGTTCCGGTAGACGTTGCCGAGGCCGGCGAACACCCGCTGGTCCAGCAGCGCGAGACCGATCGGTCGTGCGGGATCGGCGACCAGGTTCGCCTCGGCGACGGCGGGGTCCCAGTCGGGCCCGAGCAGGTCCGGTCCGAGGTGCCCGACGATCTCGGACTCCTGGTCGCGTGCCACGACCTCGAGCACCCCGAGGGTGAAGCCGACGGTCGAGACGTCCTCGGCGTCGAGCACGGCCCGGGCCTGGTGGGCCGGGCGGCGCCAGCGGTCGCCCGGCGCGTAGACGTCCCAGCGGCCCTCCATCTTCAGGTGGGAGTGCACGGTCAGGTCGCCGATCCGGTGCAGGATGTGCTTGCCCCGGGGGACGACCTCGTCCACGGTGCGGCCGACCAGGTCGAGCGTGGCGAACGCCGGCACGCGGAAGTCGCTGCGCGTCAGGACCTTGCCGGCCAGCGCCGTGTGCAGGCGGTGCGCGGCGCGGTAGACGGTGTCGCCCTCAGGCACGGAGTCGCACCCCCTGGGGTGTCGCGGTGAAGCCGGCAGCGCGCAGGGCGTCACCGAACGGGGACTCCAGCACGAAGACGCCGTTGACCCGTTCGACCGAGAGCTTGCCGAGCCCGGTCCGGACGGTCGTGGCGATGGAGGTCGCGGCCGCGGTGAGGTCGGCCGGGTCCTCGGTGAACGTCAGCACCGACTTGCCGCCGCGCTCGACGTAGACGCCGAGTTCGCCGTCGACGAGCACCACGAGCGCACCGGCCTTCCGCCCGGGTCGGTGCCCGCGCGCCGTCTTCGCGACCGGTTCAGCGGAAGCGCGAGGAACGGCGACGGCGGCACCGGCGGCAGGCTCGGTGCCGTCGGGGTCCGCCGTGTCCCCGTCCGTCGGCCACGGCAGCGACGCCCCGTACGGGTTCGCCGGGTCGGTCGCCGCCAGGGTGATGACCTCACGCACCCGGTCGGGGTTCGCCCGCTCGTCCTCGTCGAGGTCCCTGGCGTAGGTGCGCAGGCGGTCGATCGTGGGGCTGGTCGCGAACTGCGCCGCTCCGAGCCCCTCGATGAAGTACCCGCGGCGCGCTCGACCCGACTCCTCGAACCGTGCCAGGACCCGGTACACGCCGGCGAAGCCGCCCCGGACGCCCTCGACCTGCACGGCGCCGCGGGTGACCACGCCGTACCGCTCGAGCAGCTGCTCCGCCGTGGCTGCCGCACGCACGGTGGCGTCGGCCTCGGCGAGCGGCAGCAACGACCAGCGGCCGCCCACGCTCGGCGGTCCGGACTGCGTCGGCAGGGTCGGACGACGACGTCCGCGGTAGGCCCGGGTGCGCGGCGCGGTGGTGCTCTTGGCGCGTCCGCCGAGCATCGCCCGCAGCGGCGCAAAGGTGTCGTTCGTGATCTGTCCGCCCCAGACCAGGTCCCAGAGCGCCGTCGTCAGGGCCTGGTCGTCGGTGCTGCCGACGGCCTGCCCGAGCTGCCGGAAGAAGTACGCGCCGCCACCGGCCAGGGCGCCGAGCACGTCGCGCTGCAGCTCGGTGGTCTCGTCGCCCGAGGGCTCGGCGAGCGTCGTCGCGGCGGTGTCGGCCAGGTGCAGCCGGACCCAGCCGTCGTTGCCGGGCAGCGTGCCACCCCCGGACCACAGGACCTCGCCGGTGGCGGTGAGCTCGTCGAGCATGCTCGGCGCGTAGTCGGACACCCGGACAGGCAGGACGAGCGACTCCCACGCGCTGGCGGGCAGGGCGACCCCGGCGAGCTGGTCGATGACCTGGAGCACGCCGTCGATCCCGTGCAGACCACCGCGGGTGCCGGGCGTCCGGACGTGCTGCCACGCGGGCAGGAACCGGGCGAGGGTGTCCGAGGAGACCGGTTCGACCTCGTGTCGGAGCGCTGCGAGCGACCGCGTGCGGATCCGTCGCAGCACCTCGGCGTCGCACCACTCGGCGCCCTGGCGGTCCGGGCGGAACTCGCCCTCGACCAGGCGACGGTCGGCGACCAGACGACGCAGGGTGTCCTGCACGACGGCGATGCCGAGCCCGAGGCGCGAGGCGGCGTCCTGCGCGGCGAACGGCCCGTGCGACCGGGCGTAGCGGCCGACCAGGTCGCCGAGCGGGTCGGCGACGGGCTCGATGAACGCGGTGGGGACGCCGATCGGCAGCGGGACCCCGAGGGCGTCGCGGAGCCGGGCGGCGTCCTCGATCACGGCCCAGCGGGTGGCTCCGGCGTGGGAGAACGACAGGACCCGGCGGTCGCGTTCGAGTGCCTCGAGCGTGGTGCGGAGGGTGTCCCGAGCCGCCGGACGATCGGAGTCGGTGGCGAGCCAGCTCCGGTCGACCGCCTCGTCGAGGTCGATCGCACCGACCAGGCGCAGGACGTCGACCAGGCCTTCGGTGTCCCGTGCGCGGCGGTCCGGCGAGAGTCGCTGCAGGTCCTGCTCGGTCGACGCGATCACGGCCGGGTCGAGCAGTTCACGGAGCTCCGCGCGACCGAGCAGCTCGCTGAGGAGCGTCGAGTCGAGCGAGAGCGCCGCGGCCCGGCGCTCGGCCAGCGGGGAGTCGCCCTCGTACATGAAGGCGGCGACGTACCCGAACAGCAGCGAGCGGGCGAAGGGGGACGGCGTCGCGGTCTCGCTCTCGACGAGCCGGATGCCGCGCCGGGCGATCTCGTCCGCGATGCCGAGCAGCGCCGGCACGTCGTAGACGTCCTGCAGGACCTCGCGCACGGTCTCGAGCACGATCGGGAAGGTCGGGTACTTCTGGGCGACCTCGAGCAGCTGGGACGCCCGCTGCCGCTGCTGCCACAGCGGGGAGCGTCGGCCGGGGTCGCGGCGGGGGAGCAGCAGCGCGCGGGCGGCGCACTCACGGAACCGGGCGGCGAACAGCGCCGACCCGCCGACCTCGTCCGTGACCACGGCCTCGAGGTCGTCCCGCTCGAAGACGAACAGGTCGGCCCCAGGGGGTTCGGCGTCGGTCTCGGGGATGCGCACCACGATGCCGTCGTCCGCGGCCATCGCGTCGCCGTCGATGCCATGCCGTTCGCGGAGTCGTGCGGCCACGGCGAGGGCCCACGGCGCGTGGACCTGCATGCCGTACGGGGAGTGCAGGATCAGGCGCCAGTCGCCGAGCTCGTCGCGGAAGCGCTCGACCACGAGCGTGGTGTCGTTCGGCACGTGTCCGGTGGCTGCCCGCTGCTCGCGCAGGAAGGTCAGCAGGTTCGTCACGGCACGCTCGTCGAGCCCGCCGGCGGAGACCCGGGCACGGGCATCGGCGTCGGAGGCGGACTCGACCTCCCTGATGTAGGCGCCGGTCGCGCGCCCGAGCTCGGCGGGACGCCCGATGCCGTCGCCCTTCCAGAACGGCACCCGGCCGGGCTGCCCGAACGCCGGGCTGACGATGACGCGGTCGTGCGTGATCTCCTCGATGCGCCAGCTGGTGGCACCGAGCGCGAAGACGTCGCCCACGCGGGACTCGTAGACCATCTCCTCGTCGAGCTCGCCGACGCGGGACGCCCGTTCGCCGACCATGAACACGCCGAACATGCCGCGGTCGGGGATCGTGCCACCGCTCGTCACGGCCAGGCGTTGTGCACCGGGACGTCCGGTGAGCGTGCCGTGGACGCGGTCCCAGACCAGGCGCGGACGGAGCTCGGCGAACTCGTCGCTCGGGTACCGCCCGGTGATCAGGTCGAGCGTGGCGTCGAACGCCGAGCGGGGCAGGCCGCTGAACGGCGCACTGCGGCGCACGAGCTCGAACCAGTGCTCGACGTCGAGGGTGTCGACGGCACCGGCGGCGACGGTGTGCTGCGCCAGGACGTCGAGGGGGTTCGCGGGCACCGAGATCGACTCGATCTGCCCGGACACCATGCGCTCGACCGTGACGGCGCTGTGCACGAGGTCGGCGCGGTGCTTCGGGAAGAGGACTCCTCGGGAGATCTCCCCGACCTGGTGCCCGGCGCGGCCGACGCGCTGCAGGCCGCTGGCGACCGACGGCGGGGCCTCGACCTGCACGACCAGGTCGACCTCGCCCATGTCGATGCCGAGCTCGAGCGAACTCGTCGCGACCACGCACCGCAGGCGGCCCGACTTCAGGTCGTCCTCGATGATGGCGCGCTGGTCCTTGGACACGGAGCCGTGGTGGGCCCTGGCGAGGACGGGCACGGCGCCGGCGGTCTGGCCGGACGAGCCGATCATCTCCGCTGGCGGCCGGGTCTGCTGCGGCACGGGGGCGTGGGCCGATGCCCGCCCCGGTGACTGCGCCCGCCCACCCGGCAGCCCGACGTCGTCGGGTGACGCCCCGGCGGGGACCAGGACGCCGTCACCCGCGGCGGCCACCACGCGTTCCTCGTGGATCTCGTTCAGCCGGGCGGTCAAGCGCTCGGCCAACCGCCGCGAGTTCGCGAACACGATCGTCGACCGGTGCTCCTCGATCAGGTCGACCACGCGTTCTTCCACGTGGGGCCAGATCGACCCGTTCGACGGCGCGTCCGAGGAGTCCGAGCCGACGGGCGGCGACCCGAGCTCGGACATGTCGTCGACCGGCACGACCACACGCAGGTCGAAGGTCTTCTGTGCCGGCGGGGCGATGATCTCGACCGGAGCGCGGCCGCCGAGGAACCGGGCGACCTCTTCCGCCGGACGAACGGTGGCGGACAGCCCGATGCGCTGCACCGGCTTGTCGAGCAGGTCGTCGAGCCGTTCGAGCGAGACGGCCAGGTGCGCCCCGCGCTTGGAGGACGCGACGGCGTGGACCTCGTCGACGATGACGGTGTCGACGTTCAGCAGGGTCTCCCGCGCCTTCGACGTCAGCATCAGGTAGAGCGACTCGGGCGTGGTGATGAGGATGTCCGGCGGCAGCCGCAGCAGCTTCTGTCGGTCGGACGACGGGGTGTCACCGCTCCGGACGCCGACCGTGACGTCCGGCGGTTCGAGTCCGAGCCGGCGAGCCGTCTGCGTGATGCCGACGAGCGGGCTGCGGAGGTTCCGCTCGACGTCGACGCCGAGGGCCTTCAGCGGCGAGATGTAGAGCACCCGCGTGCGCTGCTTCGGCTCGGGGTGGTCCGTGGAGCTGATGAGGCGGTCGATCGACCACAGGAACGATGCGAGCGTCTTGCCGGAGCCGGTCGGGGCGACGACGAGCGCGTGCCGGCCGGTCGAGATGGCGTCCCACGCACCGGACTGTGCCGCGGTCGGTGCGCTGAACGCACCGCGGAACCACGCAGCGGTGGCGGGGGAGAAGCGCTCGAGGACGTCCGTCATGGTCCGTCCCATCCTGCCCGCCGCCACCGACAAGACCCCGACAAGGAGCCGACGAGCACCAGACAGACCAGACGCTTGACAGAGCGATAGGTACCGATCTATCGTTACTACATCGCGACAGTGCCGGAACAGTTCGGAACGGATCGCGAGCCCACTTCCGTCACGACCCTCGAGAGGAGTCACCATGCACCCCATGGACGACCACGAGAACATGCACGACCACCGCCACGACCAGCGTGGCTCCGGACCGCGCGGCCCCCGCTTCGGCGGCGGGCGCGCGCACCACGGCGTCGGCTTCCCCGGCCGCGACCGCGGCGAGCACGGCGGGCGCGGTGGCTTCGGGCCCGGCCCGACGGGCTTCGGCGGCCGCGGCGGCTTCGGGCCCGGCATGGGCTTCGGTCCCGGGTTCGGCGGTCCCGGCTTCGGCCGGGAGCGCCGCCGCCGCGGCGACGTCCGCCTCGCCATCCTCGGCCTGCTGGCCGAGGGCCCCCAGAACGGCTACGCCGTGATCAAGACGATCGCCGAGCGCACCGGTGGCGCCTGGAAGCCGAGCCCCGGCTCGGTCTACCCGACGCTCCAGCAGCTCGTCGACGAGGACCTCGTCGTCTCGACCGGCGACGGTCGCAAGACGCTCTTCGAGCTCACCGACGCCGGCCGGGCCGAGGCAGCGGCCAAGGCCGACGAGATCGCCGCCGCGTGGGAGTCCACGCCCGGCATGCCCGACTCGCAGCGCGAGTTCGTCGAGGCGCTCCGCAAGACCATGGGCGTCCTGCACATGTACCGCACCAGTGCGACCGACGAGCAGGTCAAGGCCGCCGCGGCCAAGGTCGACCAGCTCCGCAAGGACCTCCTGCAGATCCTCGCCGACTGAGCCGTGCCACACGACGGACGGGAGGCTCCCCACCAGCTGGTGGGGAGCCTCCCGTCTGTCACGTGGCGGCGACGCCGTCAGCCGCCGATGAAGGCGGAAACGTCGGCCAGCTCCGCGGCCGACACCGCGTGTGGCAGCCCCTCGTAGGCACGGACGGTCACGTCCGTGTGCTCCGCTGCCCACACCGCGGTGCGCGCGGTGGCGTCACCGGGGATCACCGGGTCGAGGTCACCGTGACCGAGGAACACGCGGGGCCGGACGGCCGCGACCGCCTCGTCCCGGGAGTCGGTGACGCCCGGCACGACGAAGCCCGACAGCGACACCGCGAACGCGAAGCCCGCCGGCCGGGCGCGCAGGAGCTGCAGCGCCATCGACCCGCCCTGCGAGAAGCCGAGCAGCCCGATGCGCGGGTGGTCGGCCGCGACGCCGTCGACCCAGCCGAGGACCTCCTCGACCGCCGCGTCGACGGGTCCGAGCTCCGGCGACCCCGGCGTGCCGAGCGGGTACCAGCTGTGTCCGCCGCCCCACGGCAGCGGCGCCCGCAGCGAGGCGATCGTCCACGCGGGCGGCAGGGCCGGCGCGAGCGCGAGCAGGTCGTGCTCGTCGGAGCCGACGCCGTGCAGCGCGACGAGCAGGGGTGTGCCGGCGCGGTCACCGGTCGGGCGGGTCCACTGGACGAGGTCGGGGTCGATCATGCAGCCGACAGTAGCGACGCGCACCCGGTGTCCCTCCACGACCCCGCGCCCTTCCACCTGCTTCGCCCCGCCGCCTGGTAGACACGGAGCATGGCCTCGACGCGCACCCCCGATCCCGATCCTGACTCCGGCTGGCTGTCCGACGAGGAGCTCGCGATGGTCCGCCGTCGCCTGCCGATCTGCTACGTCGAAGCCATCCCCGTCCGCACCGACGGACTCGGCGTCGTGACCGAGGTCGGCGTGCTGCTCCGCGTGGCCCCGAGCGGGTCGATCGCCCGCACGCTCGTGTCCGGTCGCGTCATGTTCGGCGAGTCGATCCGCACGGCGCTGTTCCGGCACCTCGAGAAGGACCTCGGGCCGATGGCGTTCCCGCAGCTGCCGTCGAACCCGGCGCCGTTCACCGTGGCGGAGTACTTCCCGCTCCCCGGTGCCTCGGTCTACACCGACGAGCGCCAGCACGCGATCTCCCTGGCGTACGTCGTCCCCGTCACCGGGACGTGCGAGCCGCGGCAGGACGCCCTCGAGCTGACGTGGATGAGCCCGATGGAGGCCGCTTCGATCGCGGTGTCCGAGGAGATGGAGGGTGGCCGCGGCGCCCTGATGCGCGCCGGGCTCGCCTCGGTCGGCGCCCTGCTCTAGCCCCAGGCACGACGAAGCCCCCGGGACCGATGGTCCCGGGGGCTTCGCAGCGCGGTCTGTCGAGACCGGCTTGGTCCTACTTGTTGTCCTTGAAGCTGTCGGCCACGCCGTGCGCGGCGTCCTTGACGTCGGTCGCACCCTGCTTGGTCGAGGCCTTGGCCTGGTCGGTCTGACCCTCGGCCTTCAGGCGGTCGTTGTCCGTCGTGTTGCCGACGGCTTCCTTGACCTTGCCGGCCGCCTTCTCAGCGGCGTTCTTGATGTCGTCGATGCCTGCCATGTGGCGGCTCCTTCCGTCGTCGGACAAAACCACCGGTGGTCGCTTGCGCGCCCGCCGATGACCAGGAACCTACGCGCTCTGCGGACATGCGTTCGCAGTCCCCACCCAGGTTGGACTCGCCCCCCCCGACGCAAGACACCGGTGTTCAGCAGTCGCGCCGCGGAGATCCGCGGCGCGACCACCGAACACCGGTGTTTCGCGGGGGGTTGAACGCCCCGACTCAGCGTGGGTCAGCGGCCGGTGCCGGCCGGACGGGAGGCACGGCGCGAGCCACCACGGCGGTTGCCGCTGGACTCGGTGCCGGCTGCGCGCCCGGGGGCGTAGCCACCGTCGGAGGACCAGACCTGGGCGGACCCGCCGCGGGGCGAGTCGCTGCCGGCGCGACGGGGGGCGCCACCGGAACGACGCTGACCGGTCGAGCCGGCGGACGAGGCGGACGAGCCCTCGGTGGCACGGCCACCGCGACGACCCGAACCCGAGCCGTTGCCGGCCGAGCTGGACTGCGCGGCCGGAGCCGAGCCTCCCGAGCGGCCACCGCGGCCACGGCCACGACCGGCGGACGACGCGCCCGCGGAGGACTGCTGCCGACGCTGCGGCTGCTGCTGCTGGACGGCGGCCGGGTCCTCGTGACGGAGCGGGGCGATCTCGCCGACGAGCTCGAGCACCGGCGCGGACCGCGGGGTGACCTGCTGCGGCGCGACGGAGATCGCGGCCTTGCGCATCATCTGTGCGACGTCGCGACGCTCGGCGGGCATCACCACGGTGACGACGTCACCGGACGAACCGGCGCGGGCGGTACGGCCCGAGCGGTGCAGGTACGCCTTGTGCTCGGTCGGCGGGTCGACGTGCACGACGAGCTCGACGTTGTCGACGTGCACACCGCGGGCGGCGACGTCGGTGGCGACGAGGACGAGGGCCTCACCGGCGGAGAACTTGGCGAGGTTGCGCTCACGGGCACCCTGCGACAGGTTGCCCTGCAGGTCCACCGCGGGGATGCCCTGCGAGGAGAGCTGCTTCGCCAGGCGCTTGGCGTGGTGCTTCGTGCGCATGAAGAGGATGCGGCGACCGGTGCCCGAGGCGAGGGTCTGGACGAGGTCCTTCTTGCCGTCGGCGTCGGCGACCTCGAACACGTGGTGGGTCATCGCCTCGACGGGGCTGGACTCGTCGTCGACGGAGTGCATGACCGGGTTGTGCAGGAACTTCTTGACGAGCTTGTCCACGCCGTTGTCGAGCGTCGCGGAGAACAGCATGCGCTGCCCGCGCTCGGGCGTGGCCTGCATGATCTTCGTCACGCCGGGCAGGAAGCCCATGTCGGCCATGTGGTCGGCCTCGTCGAGGACGGTGACGTCGATCGCGTCGAGGTGGGCGTGACCCTGCTGCATGAGGTCGGCGAGGCGGCCCGGGCAGGCGACGACGATGTCGACGCCGCTGCGGAGCGCGTCGACCTGACGGCCCTGCGAGACGCCGCCGAAGATCGTCGTGGTGGTGAGGCCCATCGCCTTGGCGAGGGGGGCGAGCACGGCGTCGATCTGCGTCGCGAGCTCACGGGTCGGGGCGAGCACCAGGGCGCGGGGGCGGCCGGGGCGACGCTTCTGCGGGTTCGCCGCGAGACGGGCGACGAGGGGGATCGCGAACGCGATGGTCTTGCCGGAGCCGGTGCGACCGCGGCCGAGCACGTCCTTGCCCTTGAGGGAGTCGGGGAGCGTGTCCGCCTGGATCGGGAAGGCGTTCTCCTTGCCCTGGCTGACGAGCACGTCGACCATGGGGGCGGGGACGCCGAGGTCGGAGAAACGGATGTCTTCGATGGGGTTGGTCATGACGACCTTTCGGGCCGGTTTCGGCCGTGGTGCGCGCTCGATCGGCGCGCGGGCGGGAGCATGTCCGCGTCCGTCGTCCGCTCGGGGAGCGGCCGTGTCCTCTGCTGGAGAGGACGTGGAGGTGCGGGCACTGTCGCCGCAGCAGAGAGCCTGGCACCGGTGTCCCACCCGGACGGGTTCCGGGGGAGCGGTGGTGCGCGATACGCATCGGTCGAGTTCGACCGGGAGGTTTCGGGGGCGTCCGTACGACGCACGAGGCGATCGGCGCCTCGAGTACAGCCAGTGTAGCGCTCCGACGGGACCCGGCGGAAGAGCAGGTCCCCCGTGGGACCCTGGACGTCGTGCGCCTCCGTTCCCTCCTGCTGCCCGCCGTCCTCCTCGTCACCCTGGTCGGCACCGCCGGCTGCGCGGCCGACACCGGCACGGCCGCAGGTGACGGCCACCGCGACCTCCCGACCTCGGGCGTGCCGGACTACCAGCTGGGTGGGGCCTACGCGCCGCCCGCCGGCGTGACCGTCGTCGAGCGGGACAGCACCGAGCGCCCGGCGAAGGGCACCTACGGCATCTGCTACGTCAACGGCTTCCAGACGCAGCCCGGCGACGCTGCCATGTGGAAGGAACAGCACCCGTCCGCGATCCTGCGCACCGCGGCCGGCAAGCCGGTGTCCGACCCGGGCTGGCCGGACGAGATGCTCCTCGACACCCGCACCGCGGCGAAGCGTGCCGTGGTCACGAAGGTCATCGGGAAGGCGATCACCCGCTGTGCCGACCGGGGCTTCGACGCCGTCGAGTTCGACAACCTCGACTCGTGGACCCGGTCGAAGGGCGCGCTGACGCGGGCGGACAACGTCGCGCTGGCGACGTCCCTCGTCGCGGCGGTGCACCGCGAGGGGATGGCGGCAGCGCAGAAGAACACCCCGCAGCTCGGCACGGCCGGCAAGCGGACCGCCGGGTTCGACTTCGCGGTCGCCGAGGAGTGCGTGCAGTACCGGGAGTGCTCGGCGTACACGGACGTCTACGGCAAGCGCGTCATCGACGTCGAGTACGCGGACACGCTGAAGCCCTCGTGGTCGTCGGTGTGCGCGATGCGGGACCGACCCGCGATGACGATCCTGCGCGACCGCGACCTGGTGCCGAAGGGCGACCCGGCGTACGTGTTCGACCACTGCTGAGCGCAGCAGCAGTCGACGGGACGGTGAGGCCGTGCTGCCTACGCGGGCCAGGCGTCCCGGAGCGCCGCTGCCGCCTGGTCGGCGGAGAGCCCGGCTGCACGGGCCTCGGTGACCACGCCGCGGATCGCCGCGGCGACCTCGTCCGGCACCGCTGCCGGCCGGACCACCCGGGTGCCGGCTCCCCGTGCGGTCTGCACGAGCCCGGACTCCTCGAGCAGCTGGTACGCCTTCGCGACCGTGCCGGGCGCGAGCTTGAGGTCGTCCGCGAGCGACCGCACGCTCGGCAGCCGCTGGCCGTCGACCAGGTAGCCGGCGGTGATCTGCGCCGCGATCTGGGAGCGCACCTGTTCGAACGGCGGGATGCGGCCGCCGGGGTCGAGTGCCACGAGGCTCGTCGTCGACATGTCCGGAGCTCCTAGAAGTCGTACTGCTCGCCGACGGGGATCGGCACCGCGACGGTGTTGCCGGGGGGCGCGAGCGGGCACGCCCAGGCCGGGTCGTACGCGCACGAGGGGTTGTACGCGAAGTTGAAGTCGAGCACGAGCTCGCCGTCGTCCCCACCGAGGTCGGCGCCCTTGATCGTGTCGAGCAGGTAGCGCCCGCCGCCGTACGTGCCGCGCGCCTTGCCGGCACTGGCGTCCTTGACGGGCACGAAGACACCGCCCGCGTAGCCGCCGTGCGACCAGACGTCGAGCGTGCCGATGCCGGGCAGGGAGACCACGCCGAGACGGTCGAAGTGCACGATGCCGTCGGTGCCCGTCTCGACGTCGAGCACCTGCGGCTCGGCGGTCTCGATGCGGGCCCGGAAGCGCCACTCCGGGTCGTAGGCCGGCACGGGGAGCTCCTCGAAGTCGCGGGCGTCCTCGTCCAGCAGCGGACTGGCGGGGTGCTCGGCGAACATCGCGTCACGGGTCTCGCGCCACATCGCGTGCGCGGTCTCCGGGTCGGCTGTCGCACGGACCCGGCGGTACAGGTCGAACGTCATGCGCCGCCAGTCCACGGTCGCCATCGTGCTGTGCACGCGGTCGTCGGTCGTCGGCTCCTGGGGGCGCGTCTGGCTCACAGGGTCGAGGCTACGCCCGTCGCGTTGCCGGGCACCAGGGCAGACGGGAGGCCCGGGTCCGGTCGGCGTGTCCGGTCCTGTCCGGCACGTGGCCGGGCTGGTCCGACGTCGGTCCCAGGCCGTCGGCGTTCCCCGGGTGGCGTGGGTCTCAGGCCGGCGGCCAGGACGGCGCCTGCGCCCGCATCCGGATCGCCCGCCACTGCCAGATGACCCACATGCCGGGCCAGAGCGCGGCGCCGAGCAGCGCCGGGCGCATCCGGTAGTCCAGCCGGTCGACGAACAGGGTCTTCCCGTCGGGGAGCTCCGTCGCGGCCATCCGGTGCCGCATGTCCATCCGGGCGAACAGGCCGCTCGTGCCACCACCGTTGTCGCGCTGCACGGGGACACCGTCGACCTCGTAGCGGTCGATGTCCACGTGGCTCGCACCGCTCGGCACGACGCCGAAGGCACTCGCGGCGATCGGGTGCGGCTGCCCAGGGGTCCAGCGGCGCGGGAAGCCCTCGGGTGCGAGCGAGCGGTAGACCAGGAACGGCTTGGTCACGCCCACCATCACCGCCGGGGCCATCAGGGCGTCACGGACGGACGCGACCGGGGCGTCGAGGACGAGGCGGAGACCGACGTGCATGACGCCGACCGTACGCCGCGGCCCTGCTGCCGGCCCGTGCGGGCCAGGCGTGCGAGTGGGTCAGGCGTGCCGTGCAGGTCAGGCGTGCCGGGCGGACCGACGGCGGGAGCCCTCGGCGCGGTCGTGCTGCCGGAGACGCTCGGCGAGGGACAGCCGGACGGTGGGCCACTCGGACGCGGTGATCGAGAAGACCACGGTGTCGCGGAGGGTGCCGTCGCGCCCGATCTGGTGGTTGCGGAGCACGCCGTCCTGCTTGGCGCCGAGCCGGGCGATCGCGGCGCGGGACTGCTGGTTGTGCCAGTGCGTGCGGAACTCGACCGCGATGCACTGCCACACGTCGAACGCCTGCGAGAGCATCAGCAGCTTCGACTCGGTGTTGATCCCGGAGCGCTGGGCCGACCTGGCCAGGAAGGTGTGCCCGATCTCGACCCGACGGTTCGCGGTGTCGATCGCCATGAAGGTCGTCGAGCCCACCACGCGCCCGGTGGGTCGGTCGCGCACGGCGAACGGCACCATCCGGCCCGCGGTCTGCTCCGCGAGACGGCGCTCGATCTCGTCGTCGACCTGCGCCGGGGACGGGATCGCGGTGTACCAGGTGCGCCAGAGGTCCCCGTCGCCGACCGCCGCGCGGAGGTCGTCCGCGTGCTCCGGGCCGAGGGGCTCGAGCGTGACGCGGTCACCGGTCAGGGTCGGTGCGGGGGCGATCTCCATGGGAGTCGATCGTACTGGCGGCCCTCCTGACGAACGGCTCCAGAGCGCAGCACCTGTGGAAAGGGACAGGTCCTCCACAGCGGTTATCGTGACGAGGTGCGTGAACGAGGCCAGCAGCAGTACCAGGTCCGCTTCGGCTGGGGCATCGCCGATGCCCGTCGGGTCGCGAGCGGGGCGCACCTGGTCGTGTGGACGGACGTCCTGCCGACGCCGGGCGCCGATGACGTGGGCACCCACCGGGCCCTGCGCCGCGCGGTGCCCGCCGGGGCCGAGGTGGTGCTCGGCCACCTCGGCAACGCGACGACGGTGGCGGACCGCGTGACGAGCCTCCAGGCCGCACTGGGCGACCGCTGCGTCGTCGCGGTGATCGCCGCCGGCACCGCTCCGACACCCGTCGGGGACGACGCCGCCGAGGCGGCCGGGGAGTCCGTCGACGTGCCGGAGGCGCCCGGCTTCGCCGTCGAGGACCTGCTCGGTGCCGGCGCCGTCGTGGACGCGCTGACGGCGGTCGGCATCGACCACTGCTCGCCGGAGGCCGCGGCCGCGTGCGCCGCGTTCACCGGGCTCCGGCGCGCCGTCCGACACCTGGTGTCCGCGTCCGAGGCCGCGCGGGAGCTCGGACCGGAGCGGGTGCACGCGGCGCTCGCCGCGGGGCCGGAGCTCCTGAGCGTCCGGCCCGGGGAACACACCGGCGCGGCGTAGCGTTCCCACCATCACGCCAGCGGTCACCGGATCGCGGGCACGGCACGAGGAGCACATCATGAAGGCAGTCGTCGGCGACACCGTCATCGCAGAGGCATCCGAGGACGACCTCATCAAGATCGAGGGCAACTGGTACTTCCCGCCGTCGAGCGTGAAGACCGAGCTCTTCACCGAGACCGACACGCAGTACCACTGCCCGTGGAAGGGCGACACGCAGTACTACACCGTGAACGTCGACGGGCAGTCGTTCAAGGACAACGCCTGGTCGTACCCGACCCCGATCCCGTCGTCGTTCGACCGCGTCGGCAAGGACTACAGCGGCTACGTGGCGTTCTGGAAGGGCGTCCGCGTCGTCGAGTAGCCCCCGGCTCAGCCGACGAACGTGAGCACCACCAGGGCCACGTTCAACGCGACGATCACCGCCGCGATCACCCACGCCACGACGCGGGTGGTCGCGGCGTTGACGTCGGTGCCCATGACGCTCCGCCTGGACGTGTAGACCACGAGCGGGACGAGGGCGAAGGCGATGCCGAAGCTCAGCACGACCTGGCTCACCACGAGCAGCATCGTCGGGTCGGCACCGACGGCCAGCAGGACGAGCGCCGGCACCAGGGTCACCAGGCGCCGGGCGAGCAGCGGGACCCGCACGTGCAGCAGTCCGTGCATGATCTCCGCGCCGGCCATGCACCCGACCGATGTCGACGCCAGCCCCGACGCCAGCAGCCCCACCGCGAAGAGCACCCCGACGACCGGCCCGACGTTGGCGGTGATCGCGGCCTGGGCGCCCGGGATCGTGTCCGTGTCCTCCACCCCCGGCAGCGTCGCCGCGGCGAGCACGAGCATGCAGACGTTCACGCCGCCCGCGACGATGAGCGCCAACGCGACGTCCCACCGCGTCGCGACGAGGACCCGGCGGCGCTCCGGCCCAGCGGGGGTGTCGCCGTGCCGGTCGCGGGCGAGGGCCGAGTGCAGGTACACCGCGTGCGGCATCACCGTCGCGCCGAGCATCGACGCGGCGAGCATCACCGACCGCGTGCCCTCGAAGCGCGGGACCAGGCCGGACACCAGCTCACCTGGTGACACCTGCGCGAACAGCAGTCCCGCGCAGAAGCCGACGGTCAGGATCGCGAGCATCGACGTGACGACGACCTCGAACGTGCGGGCACCCCGCCGGTTCTGCAGCACGAGGATCGCCATCGACACGACCCCGGTGATGACGCCCCCGGCGACGAGCGGCAGGCCGAACAGCAGGTGCAGGGCCAGTGCTCCACCGATGACCTCGGCCACGTCGGTCGCGGCGGCCACCACCTCGGCCTGTGCCCAGAACAGCAGCCGCGGGGTCCGGCGCATCTTCAGCCCGAGCAGCTCCGGCAGCGACCGGCCTGTGACCACCCCGAGCTTGGCGGAGAGGTACTGCACCACGACTGCGCTGGCGTTCGCGGCGACGAGGACCCAGAGCAGCAGGTAGCCGTACTGCGCCCCCGCGGTGAGGTTCGCGGCGACGTTGCCCGGGTCGACGTAGGCGATCGCGGCGACGAACGCCGGCCCGAGGAGCGTCAGGCCGGCCGCACGCTTCCGCGGACCGCCGGCGGGGGCGCGGCGCGGGGTGACGATGTCGGTCATGCTGCCGAGCATGCCAGAGGATTCGGGGGACCGAATCCAGGAATTCGGTGGTTCGCAACCCGACGGACAGCCGAGCTCGTCGTCGAGGACGTGCCCCGGGCCTCCCGGCTGACTACGGTGGACGACCATGCAGGGGACCGCAGCACGACTGACCACGGCGGGTGCGCTCGCCGTCGCCGCCGCCATGACGCTCGCCGGGTGCGCCCAGGGCGGCCACGACATCGGTGACTCCGTGACCACGAAGCTCAACGGCTCCGCGTTCCACGGCCAGCTCGACATCCGGGCCACGAAGGTCGAGCGCGTGACCGCCCGGGCGATGGACCAGTTCGGGCTCGACCCGAAGGGGGACGACGCCTACCTCGCCCACTTCACCGTCCGGACCGAACGGGGCACCTTCGACACGGATGCCGTCGGTGACCTGGCCAACGACGCCTGGGGGCTCCGCGCCGACGACCGGCTGCAGGCCGGACCCGAGCTCGACGCGGCCGACCGGAACGCCGTCCTGCAGGACGCCTGCCCGTTCGACCGCTCCGCGATCGCCAAGGCCCTCACCTCCGACGGCACGGCCGACGTCTGTGCCGTCCTCCTCGCACCCGAGGGCAGCACCGTCGAGGCCGTCAGCTACCTGCGCGCCGCACCGGTCGACGAGGGCCTCGAGGGCGACGCGACGATCACCTGGCGCGCACCGGAGGCGTAGGCGGTCAGGCAGCCGCGCGACGGGTCAGGCGGCCGCGCGACGGGTCAGGCGGCCGCGCGACGGGTCAGGCGGCCGCGCGACGGGCGCGGTGTGCGCGGACCTTGGCGCGGTTGCCGCAGCGCTGCATCGCGCACCAGCGACGGGTGCCGCCGCGCGACGAGTCGTAGAACACCAGCCCGCAGTCCGGCGCCGAGCACCGGCTCAGCCGTGTGGGCCGGCCGTCGGCCTCGACGTCGTCGAAGCCGACCTCGGTGAACAGGGCGACGGCGTCGCGGGCGACGCTCGACAGGGCCTGGGTGAGCCGGACCCGGTTGGCGCCGGCGCGGCGTCGTCCACCCGGGAGGCTCGGCGGCACGTCCGGCAGGGCGGCGAACAGGTTGACGGTGTCGATGTCGTCCGGCGCGGGACGCGTCCTGCCCGTGCCGGCGCGGAGCCCGGCTGCCACGGCGGCCCGCTCCGCCGCCGACGGGGCCGGTCCCGGGGCAGCCGCGACCGCGAGGCGGCCGATCGCCGCGCGGAGGGCGCGGGCGTCCTGGAGCTCGCGGGCGTTCGCGCCGACGTCGATGGGCTCGGTGTGCTCGCTGAGCCACTCGTCGAGGTCGGCTGGCGTCATCAGGAGCTCGCCGAGCCGCGACCGGGGGCGGCGGCCGTCGGGGTCGTCGGCGAAGCCGCCGGTGTGCGCGAAGTCGAGCGCGATCCGTCCGGCGTCGAAGAACCACGACGAGCCCGAGTCCGTGCGGATGTGCTGCCCCGTGTGCATCGGGCCAGGCTAATGGGTGACCTGCGGATCGTGCTGCCGGGTCCGGAAGGGGTGCATCCGGCCGGGCTAATGGGTCGTCTGACGCTCCTGTTGGCGGGCCCAGGTGATCAGGTGGCGCTCGTCGAACCGGCGGGAGCACTTCGCACAGGCCAGGGGCCGGGTCGGTGTCCGGTAGCGGTAGTGCTCGTGGCCGGCGGGGCAGGTGCCCACCCACGGTGCGAGCTCGCTGGCGATCGGCCCGTCGTGCAGCCGCGACCCGGTGTACCCGATCGACCGGGCGGTCCGCCGCCAGGCTGGTCCGTGTCCGGCACGGGCCCCACTCAGCGCATGGGCGACCTCGTGCAGCAGCACCTGCTCGACGTCCTCGTCCGAGAACCGTGCCGCCAGGTGCCGACTGACCGTGATCCGGCGCTTGGCGAAGTCGCACTGGCCGGCACGGGTCTTCGCGTGGTCGAAGCCGAACGACCACGAGCCGCCGCCCAGGTGCAGGCGCAGCAGCTCCTCGGCCCGGTCCCGGACCTGGTCGAGCGAGGTCACCGGTCGGTGTCGGTGGGGCGCGCGCGGTCCGAGCGGCCGGTCAGCTTGCCCCAGATGCTGTCGCCTTCGGTGCGGGCCGCGTCGGGGGCGCCGAGGACCCGTCGACGGATCGGCGGCACCTCCTTCACCGGCTCGGCCACCCGGGTGACCGGGTCGGTCTCGCGGCGGGCAGCGAGCTCGCGTGCCGTCCGGGGACGGTCGGCGGCGTCGCGGTCCTGCGCGCCGGTCGTGGCGGGCTGGGCGATCGACGCACGCATGGCGGCCTCGACCGCGGTGCGCAGGGCGTCGGTGCGCTCGGACGGGGCACCGGCGGCGCGGAAGGCCTCGTACGAGCGGGCCAGGACTTCGCGGGCCTCGTCGAAACGGGAGAGCTCGAACAGGGACCAGCCCTCGATCTCGGCGGCGGCGCCCTCGAGCTCCGGCCACTCCTCGGTCGTGGCGGTGTCGCGCGCCATGGCGGCCTCGCTCGCGGCGCGCTCGTGCCGACCCAGGTCGTGCAGGACGTGCGCGCGGCGGATGCGGGCGGCGACCTTGTCGGAGCGCTCACCCGTGAACATCGTCAGGCGGAAGACCTCCTCGGCCAGGACGAGGGCCTCGTCGAGGCGGCCGAGCAGCCGCATCAGCTCGGCGCGCTCGGCGAGGGCGTCGGTGCTGCGGCTCTGGCCGAGGTCACGGAGGCGGTCCTGCACGGCCTGCACGTCCACGGCGGGGCGCAGACTGATGGGCGCGAAGGTGCTGCCGGGGCTGACGCTCGGGCTTCCGGGGGCCGCGTGACGCGGTTCCCGGGCGCGGTCGTCCCGGTCGAGGTGCTGGCGGTCTTCGGGCGGGTTGGACATCAGGGTCGAGGGTAACCGGGCTCACCCGGGAGTGACCGCTGCCACACGCCGAAGGCCCGCCTCGCGCAGTGCGGGACGGGCCTTCGAGGACGTGCCTGGTCAGGAGGCGGAGACCGCGATCCCGATGTAGACGACGAACGCCACGATGACGGCGACGACGGCCAGGATGACCGCGAAGACACCCCAGCGGCGGCCACGCTTCGTGGCGATCGCGACGATGCCCTGCACGATGCCCCACACGCCGAACAGCGTGGCGACCCACATGAAGACGCTGCCCACGGCGAACTGACCGCCGTTCGCGGAGTTCATCAGCGAGTCCTGGAGCTGCCGCTGGAGCTCCTGCTGGTCACTCGCGCTCCCGGTGCCACCGCTCTGCATGAGGTCGCGGATGACGCCGGTCGCACCGAGCGCGGTCCCGAGGACGTACCCGCCGATGACGCCGAGCACGAGCGCGATGACCGAGGCGACGAAGGCGATCCGGCCGACGGTCGGCTTCTTGGCGACGGATTCGTGATGCTGCTGCCACGCCGGGCCACCGGAGGACGCCGGGGCGGACCCGTACTGCTGCTGGTGGTGCTGCGGCTGGTGCTGCTGGCCACCCCACGAGGGGGCGTCCGACTGCTGGCCCTGCTGCTGCCCGTACTGGTCACCCTGCTGCTGCTGCTGGCCGTACTGCTGCCCGTACTGCTGGCCCTGCTGCTGGCCGTGCTGCTGCTGCTCGCCGTACTGCGGCGTCGAGTCCGGCGTGATGCGCTCGCCGTAGCGAGGCCGGTCGTCGTTGCTCCGGTCGTCGTTCGTCATGAGGGCTTCCCCGTCTCGTTCGGTCGCGCACCTGCGCGGTCGTCCAGCGTCCATCCTGGCAGCGCGACCGTCCCGTTGCCCGAGAGCGCCGTGCGGGTCACGCCCCGAAGACGGACCGGTTCGGCTCCGGCGACGCGACCGCCGTCGCGTCCGTGACGATGGGTGCCCCGGCGATGAACGCCCGGAGTTCGGCCCCGTGCACGACCTTCGCCGGCATCGGGTCCGAGGAGTACCGGCGCGGCATGTCGGCCACGGGCAGGTCCGTCGGCGAGCCGAGGAGCACGATGTTGCCGAAGCGCCGGCCCTTGAGCATGCCGGTGTCCGCCACCGCCGCGACCGAGGGCAGCACGGACTGCAGCGTCGACGCCTGACCACGGGCGAACGCGAGACCGGCACCGTCGGCGACGTTCACCGCGACGATCCCGGTGGGGGAGAGGAACGCGGCGACCTCCCGGTAGAACTCGACGCTCGTCACGTGCGCCGGGATCCGCGAACCACCGAAGACGTCCACGACGGCGAGGTCGACCGTGCCGTGCAGCCCGTTCGGCAGCTTGCCGAGGACCTCGCGGGCGTCGCCGTACCGCACGCGGATCGAGGCGCCGCGGGGGAACGGCAGCACCTCGCGCACCTGGTCGACGAGGTCACGCTCGAGCTCGACCACCTGCTGGCGGGAACCCGGCCGGGTCACCGCGACGTAGCGGGGGAGCGTGAGGGCGCCGGCGCCGAGGTGCAGCGCCGTGATCGGTCCGGGCGGCAGCAGGTCGATGGCGTGCCCGATCCGACGGATGTACTCGAACGCCAGGTGCGTCGGGTCCTCCAGGTCCACGTGGGACTGGGGCGTGCCGTCGACCACCAGCGTGAAGGACCCCGGCCGGTGCCGGTCGGGCTCGATCACCGAGAACCCCGCACCGAGCTTGAACCCGTCGAACGCATCACCCATGGGTCCATGGAACACCACCGGCATCACCACCCCGGTCACCACCCGTGGGTGGTGGGGCCGCGGACCCGTCCGTCGAAGGATGGGACCACCGGCCGGGAACCCCCGCCGGGCACTCGGGAAAGGCGCACACCATGTCGGCTCAACTCCTCGCGAACGTCGTCATCGGCCTGGCGCTCGTCGGCTTCCTCGCCTGGCGGCAGGCGACCTGGCAGTACCTCGACCCGGCACGCATCTGGCGCATGCCCCTCGTGATGGCCGGCGTCGGGATCGTCGTCCTCGCCCAGTCCACGGCGACGATCGGCACGACCGACGTCGTGTTCCTCGGCATCGAGGCGCTCGTGTCCGTCGGCCTCGGCCTCGCGATGGGCAGCCTGACCCGCTTCCGCACGGTCGGCACCCCGGACCACAAGGGCAGGACGCTGCAGTCCCGCACCGGTGCGGCCGGAGCCGTGCTGTGGATCGTGCTCATCGTCGTCCGGATCGGCATCGACGTCCTCGGCGGCCACCTCGGCGCGCACCTGCTCAGCTCGACCGGCGCGGTCCTGCTCATGCTCGCGGTCAACCGGGCCGCCCGGGCGCTCGTCGTCGACCAGCGCATCCCGTCCCGCCCCAGCGGCATGATGGTCCGGTGACCCTCCTCTCCGGTGTCGAACCGACCGACCTCGCCCGGGGCCGGTCGCGTTCGCGTCTCGGCTGGTGGCTCACCGCCGTCGGGGTCGTCGCCGTCGTGTTCTGGTTCGTCCACAACGGCCTCGCCCTGCACCACCCCGTGTGGGTGTGGGTCGTCGGGAGCGTGGCGCTCGCCGCCTGGGTCGCGCGTGAGGTCGTGCGGTCCGCCCGCGCCGGGTTCGCCGTCGCGGTGGTGATGGTCGCCGCCGGGGCCCTCGTCGTGGTGCCCACCGACGCGCTCCTGCTCGTGCCGGTCATCATTGGCATCGTCGCCCTGCAGGCCAGCGCCGACCTGCCCGTCTGGACCGGCACCGTCGCCGTGCTCGTCGCGATCGTCGAGATCGCCGGCGTCGCCACGCTCGAGCGGGCCCCCGTGGCGCTCGTCCTCGCCGCGTGCGGTGGGCTCGTGCTCGGCGTGCTCGTCGGCTTCAGCCGCCGCCAGGTCCGACTCACCGAGCTCCAGGCGCGCCAGGGGGAGCGGGACCAGCAGCGTGCCGAGCTCCTGGCCGACCGGTCCCGGGCGGCCAGGGACGTCCACGACGTCCTCGCGCACTCCCTCGGCGGGCTCGTGCTGCAGCTGGACGCCGTCGAGGCCCTGCTCGAGGCCGGCCGTGTCGACGACGCCGCCCGCCGAGCCGTTGACGCCCGCACCCTCGCCGCCGACGGCCTCGCGGAGGCGCGCCGCGCGGTCCGCGCCCTGCGCGAAGACGACCCGGAACCCGCCGCGGCCGACGTGTCGGAGCCGCACCGAGCCTCCCGGCCGCAGGCGACCACCGCCACCGGCCTCGCGCCCCTCGTCGACGCGCACCGGTCGTTCGGCGGCGCGGTGCACGTCGACGGCGACCTCACCCTCGCCGGACTCGACCCGGCCCACCGTGCCGCCGTGGTCGCCGCCACCCGCGAGGCCCTCAGCAACGCCCGCCGCCACGCACCCGGCCGCCCGGTCACGCTCACCGTCGAGCGGACCGGACCCGCCGGCCCCGTCGACGTCGTCGTCACGAACCCGCTGGCGGACCCGGGGCACGGGCTCGTCGGCATGCGGGAGCGCTTCGCCGAACTCGACGACGACGCCACGATCCGTGCCGAGCGCACCGACGACGCGTTCGTCGTCGCGATGCACCTGCCCGCGTCGCGGTCCGGGACCGAGGCGAGCGCGTGAGCATCCGCGTGCTCGTCGTCGACGACCAGGCCATCGTCCGCGACGGTCTGGTGACGGTGCTGTCGCTCGTGCCGGACCTCGAGGTCGTCGGCGAGGCCGCCGACGGTGCCGAGGCCGTCGCCCTCGTGGCGGAGCACTCGCCGGACGTCGTCCTCATGGACCTGCGCATGCCGGTGGTCGACGGCCCGACCGCCACGGCGCAGATCACGGCGGCGCACCCAGAGGTCGCGGTCCTGGTGCTGACGACGTTCGCCGACGACGACTCGATCGTGACCGCCCTCCGCGCCGGTGCCCGCGGCTACCTGACGAAGGACGCGGGCCGCGTGGAGATCGCCACCGCCATCCGGGCCGTCGCTTCGGGGCAGTCGACCTTCGACGCCGCGGTCGGGGCCCGACTCATCGCGGCGCTCGGGAGTCCGACGCTCTCGACACCCCCGACGCCGGTGTCGGTCCGCGAGCGCTTCCCCGACCTCACCCCACGCGAGGCCGACGTGCTCGAGCGCATCGCGGACGGCCGGACGAACCCCGAGATCGCCGCGGAGCTGTTCCTGACCGTGCCGACCGTCAAGTCGTACGTGAACCAGTTGTTCCAGAAGCTCGGGGTCAGGTCCCGCGCGGAGGCCGTCGCCCTCGTCCTGCGCTGACGCGTCCCCCGCTCTGGGGTGAATGCGTACACATGAACGGACAGTGAACGCCAAGGCACGCGACGTACCGTCGACGGGTCGTCCGCCGAGCGCGTCGACCTCCGGAGCCCGCGTGCTCCTGGCGGGTCCGCATCCGGCAGACCGTGGCGCGCACCCCCACTGCCGCCACCCACGGGTCGCACCGCAGCGCCCGCGCCGTCGGCGTGCGCCAGTGCGCTCCGACCTCGAACACACCGCGTCCGGAGTGCCCCACGCCCTGGACCGCCTGCACCAGGAGACCCACTTGTCCGCCGACACCATGAGCATCCAGACGCCCCGCCGCGTCACCGCGAGCCGATCGACGGGGGCGAGCGGAGCCTCCCGTCCGTTCCATGCCGACCGTGAAGCGGCGCCGCTCTGGATGCGGACGATCGGCGCAGCGCTCCTCGGGGCGGGAACCGCCCTGTCGGCGGCCGTCCTCGCCTGGCCGGGGGATGCGCCGGAGATCGCGCTCCTGGTACCGGGCGTCCTCGGCATGGCCGTCGGTCTGCTGCTCCTGCTCGCCCGTGCCGGGTTCACCGTCACCGAGCGGCACGTCACGCTGCACTTCCGTCCGTTGCCGCCCCGCCGGATCCCACGGAGCCGGATCGTCCAGGCGCGCCTGGTCGAGGCCGACGCGACCACCTTCGGCGGCATCGGTCTGCGCATCGGCCGCGGGGTCCGGGCGCTCCTGCTGACACCGGGTCTCGGCATCGAGCTGACCGACGACCGAGGGCGGACCACCTTCGTCCGGACCCGTCGTCCGGAGGACGCGTTCCGTGCGCTGGCCGGTCTGACCGGTCAGCCGGGAGGCCCGGTGCGCGCCGAGCGCGAACGCCTCGGCTGAGGGGCTGGTCGCCTCCGGATCCGCGGCGGGACGGCGATCGCGGGGGAGTGGCCGGCGGGAGCAGTGACCCGGCCATCGTGCTTATACACGGCTCTGGCGAACTTGGTCAAGCCAGGACTGGACAGCACGTGCGACCACTGCATATGATGACTGTTCGCGCTCCCTGGCATCCGCGTCGTCATATTGCGGTCGACCGAAAGTCCTCGAAGGACTCCGCCTGGTGCAGCCGGACCCGCACATGTCGGCAGGTCCCGCTCACCCAGATCATCGCACATGCAACGCCTTCACTCGGATGGTGCATGACCGCGTGTTCTCGTGGGGTCGTCGGCGTTCAATCCACTCACCTACATGCTGCCCGTCAGTATCGGCCCGACGGGGCCAACCGGAGGTCAAACCCTTGGCTGCTGCGCTCAACGCATCCACCAACACCCCCAAGAACGGTCGCAACCACTCGCGACTCTCGTTCGCCAAGATCACGGACACCCTCACGGTTCCTGATCTGCTCGCTCTCCAGACGGAGAGCTTCGACTGGCTCGTCGGCAACGACGTCTGGAAGGCCCGACTGGCCGAGGGGCAGGAGCAGGGTCGTACCGACCTCGCGCTGCACTCCGGCCTCGAGGAGATCTTCGAGGAGATCTCCCCGATCGAGGACCTCGGCGAGACGATGCAGCTCTCGTTCACGTCCCCGGAGCTCGAGGACCCCAAGTACTCGATCGACGACTGCAAGGAACGCGGCAAGACCTACGCCGCCCCGCTGTACGTCAACGCCGAGTTCATGAACCACATGACCGGTGAGATCAAGACGCAGACGGTCTTCATGGGCGACTTCCCGCTCATGACCGAGCGCGGCACGTTCATCATCAACGGCACCGAGCGCGTCGTCGTCTCGCAGCTCGTCCGCTCGCCGGGCGTGTACTTCGAGCGCCAGCAGGAGAAGACGTCCGACAAGGACATCTACTCGGCTCGCGTCATCCCGTCGCGCGGTGCCTGGCTCGAGTTCGAGATCGACAAGCGCGACCAGGTGGGCGTGCGCATCGACCGCAAGCGCAAGCAGTCGGTCACGGTCTTCCTCAAGGCGCTCGGCATGACGAGCGAGGAGATCCTCGAGGAGTTCCAGGGCTTCGCCTCCATCGAGTCGACCCTCGAGAAGGACGCCATCCTCACGAAGGAAGAGGCGCTCAAGGACATCTACCGCAAGCTGCGCCCGGGCGAGCAGGTCGCTGCCGAGGCCGCGCGTGCGCTCCTCGACAACTTCTACTTCAACTCCAAGCGCTACGACCTGGCGAAGGTGGGCCGGTACAAGCTCAACCGCAAGCTCGGCATCGACGCGCAGCTGAGCGACTCGGTCCTGACCGTGCAGGACATCGTCCGCACGATCAAGTACCTCGTCTCCCTGCACGCCGAGAAGACGAACCTCGACGGCGTCCGCGACGGCGAGCCGGTGCAGCTGCGCCTCGACGTGGACGACATCGACCACTTCGGCAACCGTCGCATCCGCGCCGTCGGCGAGCTCATCCAGAACCAGGTCCGCACGGGCCTGTCCCGCATGGAGCGCGTCGTCCGCGAGCGCATGACCACGCAGGACATCGAGGCCATCACCCCGCAGACCCTGATCAACGTGCGCCCCGTCGTCGCCGCGATCAAGGAGTTCTTCGGCACCTCGCAGCTGTCGCAGTTCATGGACCAGAACAACCCGCTCGCGGGCCTGACGCACAAGCGGCGTCTGTCGGCCCTCGGCCCGGGTGGTCTGTCCCGTGAGCGTGCCGGCGTCGAGGTCCGTGACGTCCACCCGTCGCACTACGGCCGCATGTGCCCGATCGAGACCCCGGAAGGCCCGAACATCGGCCTGATCGGCTCGCTCGCGTCCTTCGGTCGGATCAACTCGTTCGGCTTCATCGAGACCCCGTACCGTCGCGTCGTCGACGGCGAGGTCACGAAGACCATCGACTACCTGACCGCTTCGGAAGAGGACGAGTTCGTCGTCGCGCAGGCCAACGCCCCGCTGACGAACGACTTCCACTTCGCCGACGACAAGGTGCTCGTCCGCAAGAAGGGCGGCGAGGTCGAGCTCGTCGGCCGCGGCGAGGTCGACTACATGGACGTCTCCCCGCGCCAGATGGTGTCGGTCGCGACGTCGCTCATCCCGTTCCTCGAGCACGACGACGCGAACCGCGCCCTCATGGGTGCGAACATGCAGCGCCAGGCCGTGCCGCTCCTCCGCTCCGAGTCGCCGCTCGTCGGCACCGGCATGGAGGGCTACACCGCCATCGACGCCGGCGACGTGATCATCGCCGACAAGGCCGGTGTCGTCTCCGAGGTCTCGGCCGACGCCGTGACCCTGCAGCTCGACGACGGCGGCACGCAGTCGTTCTACCTGCGCAAGTTCGACCGCTCGAACCAGGGCACCAGCTACAACCACCGCGTGATCGTCAGCGCCGGTGAGCGTGTGGAGCAGGGCGAGGTCATCGCCGACGGCCCCGCGACGGAGAACGGCGAGCTCGCGCTCGGCAAGAACCTCCTCGTCGCGTTCATGCCGTGGGAGGGCTACAACTACGAGGACGCGATGATCCTGTCGCAGAACCTCGTGAAGGACGACACCCTCTCCTCGATCCACATCGAGGAGTACGAGGTCGACGCCCGCGACACCAAGCTCGGCAAGGAAGAGATCACCCGCGACCTGCCGAACGTCAGCCCGGACCTCCTCGCCGACCTCGACGAGCGCGGCATCATCCGCATCGGTGCCGAGGTCCGCCCCGGCGACATCCTGGTCGGCAAGGTCACGCCGAAGGGCGAGACCGAGCTCTCCGCCGAGGAGCGCCTGCTCCGCGCGATCTTCAACGAGAAGTCGCGCGAGGTGCGCGACACCTCGCTGAAGGTGCCCCACGGTGAAGAGGGCACGATCATCGGCGTCAAGGTGTTCGACTCGCAGGACGGCGACGACGAGCTCGGCTCGGGCGTCAACCAGCGCGTGGTCGTCTACATCGCCCAGAAGCGCAAGATCACCGCGGGCGACAAGCTCGCCGGTCGTCACGGCAACAAGGGCGTCATCTCGACGATCCTGCCGGTCGAGGACATGCCGTTCCTGGCGGACGGCACCCCGGTCGACATCGTGCTGAACCCGCTCGGCGTCCCCGGTCGCATGAACTTCGGCCAGGTGCTCGAGATCCACCTCGGGTGGCTCGCGAAGCAGGGCTGGAAGGTCGACGGCATCCAGGAGTGGGCTTCGGCTCTCCCCGAGGCTGCCCACAGCGCCGAGCCCGGCACCAAGGTCGCGACCCCGGTGTTCGACGGCGCCTACGAGCGCGAGATCGAGGGCCTCCTCGACTCGACGCTCCCGAACCGTGACGGCGAGCGTCTGATCGGTTCCTCCGGCAAGGCCCAGCTCTTCGACGGCCGCTCCGGCGAGCCGTTCCCGGAGCCCGTGTCGGTCGGGTACATGTACATCCTGAAGCTCCACCACCTGGTCGACGACAAGATCCACGCCCGTTCGACCGGTCCGTACTCGATGATCACGCAGCAGCCGCTGGGTGGTAAGGCGCAGTTCGGTGGACAGCGTTTCGGCGAGATGGAGGTGTGGGCGCTCGAGGCATACGGCGCGGCCTACGCCCTCCAGGAGCTCCTGACGATCAAGTCCGACGACATCCTCGGCCGCGTGAAGGTCTACGAGGCGATCGTCAAGGGCGAGAACATCCAGGAGCCCGGCATCCCGGAGAGCTTCAAGGTCCTCATGAAGGAGATGCAGTCGCTCTGCCTGAACGTCGAGGTCCTCTCGGCCGACGGCCAGGCGGTCAGCCTCCGCGACACGGACGACGAGGTCTTCCGTGCCGCTGAAGAGCTCGGCATCAACATCTCCTCGCGGTTCGAGTCGTCCTCCGTCGACGACATCTGATCCCGCCCCGCCCGACAACGTTTCGAATTCAGCAAGAGAGAAGAACATTGCTCGAAGCAACTTCCTTTGACGCACTGCGGATCGGCCTCGCCACGGCCGAGGACATCCGCCAGTGGTCGTACGGCGAGGTCAAGAAGCCGGAGACCATCAACTACCGCACCCTGAAGCCCGAGAAGGACGGTCTGTTCGGCGAACAGATCTTCGGTCCTTCCCGCGACTGGGAGTGCGCCTGCGGCAAGTACAAGCGAGTCCGGTTCAAGGGCATCGTCTGCGAGCGCTGCGGCGTCGAGGTCACCAAGTCCTCGGTCCGTCGTGAGCGCATGGGCCACATCGAGCTCGCCGCACCCGTCACGCACATCTGGTACTTCAAGGGCGTCCCGTCGCGCCTGGGCTACCTGCTGGACATGGCGCCGAAGGACCTCGAGAAGGTCATCTACTTCGCCGCGTACATGATCATCAGCATCGACGAAGAGGGCCGGCACGCTGACATGCCGGGTCTCGAGAACGAGATGCGCCTCGAGATCAAGAACCTCGAGAACCAGCGCGACTCGATCATCGCCGACCGCCTCAAGAAGCTCGAGGACGACCTCGCAGCGCTCGAGGAAGAGGGCGCCAAGGCCGACATCAAGCGCCGGACCAAGGACACCGCCGAGAAGGAGATGGCCCAGGTCCGCAAGTCCTTCGACGAGGACATCACCCGTCTCGAGCGTGTGTGGGAGGACTTCCGCAACCTCAAGGTGGGCGACCTCAAGCCCGAGGACGCCGTCTTCCACGAGCTGCAGGACCGCTTCGGGATCTACTTCGACGCCTACATGGGCGCCGAGGCGATCAAGCTGCGGCTCGAGGCCTTCGACCTGACCGCCGAGGCCGAGGCACTGCGTCTGCAGATCGCCGAGGGCAAGGGCCAGAAGAAGATCCGTGCGATCAAGCGTCTGCGCGTCGTCAGCTCCTTCCTCGCCACCGGCAACTCGCCGGCAGCGATGGTGCTCGGCGTCGTGCCGGTCATCCCGCCGGAGCTCCGCCCGATGGTGCAGCTCGACGGTGGCCGTTTCGCCACGTCGGACCTCAACGACCTCTACCGTCGTGTGATCAACCGCAACAACCGTCTCCGCCGCCTGCTCGACCTCGGTGCCCCCGAGATCATCGTGAACAACGAGAAGCGCATGCTGCAGGAAGCGGTCGACGCGCTGTTCGACAACGGTCGTCGTGGACGTCCGGTCACGGGTACCGGCAACCGCGCCCTGAAGTCCCTGAGCGACATGCTCAAGGGCAAGCAGGGTCGTTTCCGCCAGAACCTGCTCGGCAAGCGCGTGGACTACTCGGGCCGTTCAGTCATCATCGTCGGCCCGCAGCTCAAGCTGCACCAGTGCGGTCTGCCCAAGCAGATGGCGCTCGAGCTGTTCAAGCCGTTCGTCATCAAGCGCCTGATCGACCTGTCGCACGCGCAGAACATCAAGTCGGCCAAGCGCATGGTCGAGCGTTCGCGCCCGCAGGTGTGGGACGTGCTCGAGGAGATCATCCGCGAGCGCCCCGTGCTGCTGAACCGTGCGCCGACGCTCCACCGTCTGGGCATCCAGGCGTTCGAGCCGCAGCTCGTCGAGGGCAAGGCCATCCAGCTCCACCCGCTCGTCTGTGCTGCGTTCAACGCGGACTTCGACGGCGACCAGATGGCCGTGCACCTGCCGCTGTCGGTCGAGGCCCAGGCCGAGGCCCGCATCCTGATGCTCGCCTCGAACAACATCCTGAAGCCGTCCGACGGCCGCCCGGTGACCCTGCCCGCACAGGACATGATCATCGGTCTGCACCACCTGACGACCGTCCGCGAGGGCGCCGTCGGTGAGGGCCGTTCGTTCTCCTCGGTCGCCGAGGCGATCATGGCGAAGGACCAGAACACGCTGCACCTGAACGCGACCGTGAAGATCCGCATGTCGGGTGTCCACTTCGCCGAGGGTGAAGCGCCCGAGGGCTACGAGGTGGGTCAGACGATCCTGCTCGAGACCACCCTCGGTCGCGCGCTGTTCAACGAGACCCTGCCGGCGGACTACCCGTTCGTCCAGAAGGTCACCGACAAGGGCACGCTCTCCGCGATCGTCAACGACCTCGCCGAGCGCTACTCCAAGACCGAGACGGCCGCTGCGCTGGACCGGATCAAGGACGCCGGCTTCTACTGGGGCACGCGCTCCGGTGTGACCGTCGCACTGTCGGACGTCGTGACGCCTCCTCGCAAGAAGGAGATCATCGCGGGCTACGAGATCCAGGCCGCCAAGGTGCAGGGCGAGTTCGACAAGGGTCTGATCACCGACTCCGAGCGTCGCGCCGACCTGATCAAGATCTGGACCGAGGCCACCAACGAGATCGCCCAGGAGATGCGGGACAACTTCCCCATCGACAACACGATCAACCGCATGGTGTCCTCCGGCGCCCGAGGCAACTGGCTGCAGGTCCGCAACATCGCCGGTATGCGTGGTCTGGTGAACAACCCGAAGGGCGAGATCATCGCCCGCCCGATCATCAACTCGTACCGCGAGGGCCTGACCGTGGCGGAGTACTTCATCGCCACCCACGGTGCTCGCAAGGGTCTTGCCGACACCGCGCTGCGCACCGCGGACTCCGGGTACCTCACCCGTCGTCTCGTGGACGTCTCGCAGGACGTCATCATCCGCGAGGACGACTGCGGCACGACGCGTGGCCTCGAGCTGCCGATCGCGACCGTGGACGCTGACGGCAAGCTCGTCCGCGACCCCCGCGTCGAGAACACCGTGTACTCCCGCACCCTCGCCACCGCGGCGTCGGACGCGTCGGGCACGGTCGTCGCCGAGGGTGGCGAGGACGTCGGTGACGTCCTGCTGGACACGCTGCTCGCTGCCGGTGTCGAGAGCATCAAGGTGCGCTCGGTCCTGACCTGCGAGTCGGCCGTCGGTGTCTGCGCGCAGTGCTACGGCCGGTCGCTCGCCACGGGCAACCTCGTCGACATCGGCGAGGCGGTCGGCATCATCGCCGCCCAGTCCATCGGTGAGCCCGGTACCCAGCTGACGATGCGTACCTTCCACACGGGTGGTTCGGCCTCGGCCGACGACATCACCCAGGGTCTGCCCCGTGTCACCGAGCTCTTCGAAGCTCGTACCCCCAAGGGCGCGTCCCCGATCGCCGAGGCCCCCGGCCGCGTCGTCGTCGAGGACACGGACAAGGGTCGTCGGATCATCCTGACGCCGGACAACGGCGACGAGCCGTTCATCTACCCGGTGCTCAAGCGTGCGACGCTCCTCATCGAGGACAACCAGCACGTCGAGCTCGGCGAGCAGTTCATCGCCGGCACCGTCGACCCGAAGGAAGTCCTCCGGGTCAAGGGTGTCCGAGAGGTCCAGAAGCACCTGGTCAACGGTGTGCAGGACGTCTACGGCTCGCAGGGTGTGCCGATCCACGACAAGCACATCGAGGTCATCGTCCGTCAGATGCTCCGCAAGGTGACGGTCGTCGACCACGCCGACACGGACCTGCTGCCGGGTGAGCTCGTCGACCGGTCGCGCTACAACGCGATCAACCGTGCGGCGCTGCAGGAGGGTCGCAAGACCGCCTCGGCTCGCCAGGAGGTCATGGGCATCACGAAGGCGTCCCTCGCGACCGAGTCGTGGCTGTCCGCCGCGTCCTTCCAGGAGACCACCCGCGTGCTCACGCAGGCGGCCATGGAGGGCAAGCAGGACCACCTCGTCGGCCTCAAGGAGAACGTCATCATCGGCAAGCTCATCCCCGCGGGGACGGGTCTCAGCCGGTACCGCGACGTGGACGTGAACGCGACGGAAGAGGCGAAGGCAGAGCGGTACCCCAACCGCATCTTCGCTGACGACTCGTCGTTCTCGGACGCCGACCTGAGCTTCGTCGACTTCGACAGCTTCTCGTCGGACGACTTCACGCCGGGTACCTACAACTGAGCAGGCGCAGGCGGCTGGACACCAGCCACCTGAGCCGGTCGGTCTGACGGAAGGGCCCCGCATCCACCTGGATGCGGGGCCCTTCCTGCGTCCGAGCGCCGTGTGCCGGTCAGCGGTAGGTCACCGTGGCACTGCCGAGTGGGCCGTCGTCGCCAGTCGCCGAGACCGTCACGGAGCCGCCGGTCATGCGTCGCGGGTCGAGGGTCACGCGCCACGTCGAGCTCCCCGGGACCGGCGGCTCGACGCGGTTGCCGTCGGCGTCCGTCACCGGGGTGCCGTCCCCGTCCGTGAAGGACAGGCGCGCGCCGGGTTCGGCGGAACCGGTGAGCACGAGCCGGGTCGGCGTGGACGAGGCCACCGAGGCGGTCACCGGGAACGGGATGGTCGCGCCGGTGGTGGTCGAACCGACCAGCCGCCCGCCGTCGAACACCTGCGCGACGATCCCCATGAAGCGCGTGCCGGCCGCGGGGTACTCGAGGTCAGCGCTCCAGGTGCCGTCCACGTTCGCGGCCCAGTCCTCTCCTGTGGTCAGTGCCCACGGGGCATCGGACTCGTCGACGAAGCGCATCTCGGTGGCGACGGGTCCTCGGCCCTCGACGTGCACCGTCCGGCCGATCGGGTCGACGGAGATCGTGTCGACGACGGGGAACGGCTCGAGCTTCGCGGAGGAGTTCACCCGGAGTTGCTCGGCACCGTCGAAGTGCTCCGTCGTGGTGACGGTGTGCTCTCCGAACGGCACGCCCGTGACCCGGTGGGCGAAGGCGCCGTCGCGGTCCGTGGTGGTGGTGCCGACGCGGTTGCCGTCGACCGCGAGCTCGATCTGCGCGTTCGGCTCGAGTCCGGCGCCCGTGACGCGGAGCGCTCGGCGCCAGTTGTCGCGCAGCACCCCGATCGTGGTGAAGCTCACCCGGTGGGTCGTCGCGCGCAGGGTGGAGGCGGGGGACCCGATGGAGTCCGCAACGCGGAAGGTGTGTGCTCCGAAGCCGTCGACGTGGGCGGTGGTCCGCCAGGACCCGTCGGGGTCGACCCGAGCATCGACGGGGGCGCCGTCCGAGGGTGTGACGGACACCAGGTCACCCGGGTCGCCGGTGCCGGTGATGGTCACGTCCCCGGCGTTGTGCACGATCGCCGCCACCCGTGCCGTGAACCCCGCTGCCTGTGCCGGGGCTGCCATCCCGACGGCTCCGAGCGCGACGGAGGCAACGAGCACGACGCTCGCAATCGTTCGCCGTGTCACATGTGAAATCCGTGTGTTCTGCATGACCGCCATCGTGGCAGCGCCCAGCGCCGAGCGTCCAGCCCGGAAACGAACTGTTGACAACCGTGCTGCAACGCGGAACGGCGCGGTGCTGTGAAGGGATGACCACCGGTCTGGAGGCACGGTGCGGGCCCGCACCGTGCCTCCGGACCGGTGGTGGACGCGGTGCGCGCTAGAGCGAACGGCCGGCGTCGCTGTCCTGGCCGCCGTGCCCACGTCCCGTCTCGTCGGCGAGGGAGTACAGGCTGAGGACGTTGCCGTCGGGGTCGTGGACGTCGAACCAGTCGACGGCTCCGTCGACGTGCTCGACCGGCCCGACGTCGATGCCCAGGGCGGCGATCCTGCGGTGCTGTGCGGCCACGTCGTCGACGCCGAAGCGCACCAGGACGGCGTTCTCCTCGGCACCCGCGTCCTCGACGAGCTGGATCCAGATCCCGCCGATCTCGTACTCCGCGACGCCCTCGGCGGGCTCGAGGTCGGGGTCGACCCGCTCGAACACGGCGCCGTACCAGAGGCAGGACGCCTCGAGGTCGGTGACGGGCAGGCCCACGGTCACGCTCGTGATCTCCATGACTCATCATGTCCTCTGGGTGCTCGCCCCGTCGAGGGGATCTGCGCGCCGTGCTCGTGTCGGTCCCGTTTGTCAGGTGTTCCTCCACAGGTGCCGTCACGGGCCGAACTGTCCACGCACCCCTGTTCTGGGTGCACCGAGGCACCCTCGCCCCCTCATTCTGGGACTGCGGCACCGACCGGTGCCGGACGTAGCGTTGACGAGCGCCGAGCCCCCTGGACGGCGCTTCGACCCCACCCGCTTGCGCGCGACACCGAGGAGGCTCCGAGACCCATGGCGACGCTCTCCGAGATCCTGATCCTGAACGGCGCTCTCCCGATCGAGCACCTCGACTCCCTGACGGGCGACGAGGACATCGACGAACGCTCCATCCGCTCCCTGGTCACGCAGGGCGTGGTGAGCGAGGCACAGTTCATCACCGCGCGGGCCGCGTCGAACAACTCGAAGACCGTGCCCCTGACGGACTACCCGGTCGACGGCACCGCGGTGTCGATGCTGCCGGCGGCGCTGTGTCGGCGCCACGGCGTCCTCGGTATCGGGTTCGAGGGCGAGACCCTGGTCCTCGCGATGGTGAACCCGTCGAACGTGCTGGCGATCGACGACGCCCGCGCCGCATCCGGTCGCATGATCAAGCCCCTGCAGGTGGACGAGCGCGACCTCGCCACCGCGTTCGACCGCTACCTCCGGGCGGACGACGAGCTGAACGACCTGACCTCGTCGCTCGAGGAAGAGGCCGGCCGGAGCACCGAGCAGCAGGTCGACCTCGCAGACGGGTCGCTCGACGACGTCCCGATCGTGCGCTTCGTGAACCTGCTCGTCTCGCAGGCGATCCAGGACCACGCCTCGGACATCCACATCGAGCCCGGCGAGCACGAGGTCCGTGTCCGCTACCGCATCGACGGCGTGCTGCACGAGATGGCGCCGGCACCCAAGAACATCCAGAACGGCGTGATCAGCCGCCTGAAGATCATGAGCGACATCGACATCGCCGAGCGTCGGAAGCCCCAGGACGGCCGCATGTCGGTGCGTCACGGCGGTCGGCAGATCGACCTCCGCGTGGCGACGCTCCCGACGGTGTGGGGCGAGAAGGTCGTCATGCGCATCCTCGACAACACGAACACGTCGCTGACGCTCAAGGACCTCAACCTGCTCGACCGGAACGCCGCCGCGTACCAGCGCTCCTACTCCAAGCCGTACGGGATGATCCTGGTCACGGGCCCCACCGGCTCGGGCAAATCGACCACGCTGTACACGACCCTCAACGCGGTCGCCAAACCGGAGATCAACGTCATCACGGTCGAGGACCCGGTCGAGTACCGGATGGCCGGCGTCAACCAGGTGCAGGTCAACCCGAAGGCCGGTCTGACGTTCGCGTCCGCGCTGCGCAGCATCCTCCGCTCCGACCCGGACGTCGTGCTCCTCGGGGAGATCCGCGACCACGAGACCGCCCAGATCGCCATCGAGGCCTCGCTCACCGGTCACCTCGTGCTCTCCACCCTCCACACGAACGATGCCCCCTCGGCCATCACGCGCCTGACGGAGATGGACATCGAGCCCTTCCTGGTGGGCTCCGCACTCGACTGCGTCGTCGCCCAGCGTCTGGCGCGCAAGCTCTGCGACCGGTGCAAGGCACCGGCGATCTACGAGCCCGAGCAGCTCCGCGCCCTCGGGTTCATCGACGGGCAGGACGTCCCCGCGTTCTTTGCCCCGATCGGCTGCGCCGTGTGCTCGAACACCGGGTACCGCGGCCGCATCGCCCTGCACGAGGTCATGACCGTGTCCGAGGAGATCGAGCGGCTCGCCGTCGCCCGGGCCTCGAGCGCTGAGATCAGCCGCGTCGCGCAGGCCCAGGGCATGCTCACTCTCCGGCAGGACGGGTGGGAGAAGGTCAAGCTCGGCATGACGAGCATCGACGAGATCATGCGCGTGGTCGCGTAGCGAGGGCAGAGGACGATCATCATGAGCGACTCCGTGTACGACATCACCACCGCCGGCGACGAGCCCGTCGCCGGTTGGCACCCTGGGCGCCCGGGCCACGAGATCGGCTCGCGCCGCGCTGCCCGGTTGGCACAGACCGGCACGCAGCCGACCGTCACCCCGGCCCAGCCGGTGGTGGACATCCCCGTGTACGACCTCGGTGACGACGTCGCCGGATGGCCTGCGCCGTCCGGGTCCCCGGTCGCCGTGCCGGTGGCGCAGCCCCACGCCGCCCCGGCCACCCCGCCGGCCGCCGTCCCGCCGTCGACGGCCAGCTACGGTTACCCGGACGCGGTGACCCAGCACCTGCCGGTCGTCCCTGCGCAGCCGACCACGAGCCTCCAGGTCCTGCCCGGCTCGGACACCTCGGAGATCCACTTCACCCACCACGCGCGCGAGGTCGCCGACCCAGACCTGCTGACCGCGCTCGCGCAGGTCGTCTACCAGGGGGCATCGGACCTCCACCTCACCGCCGACGCCGCACCGACCGTACGCGTCGACGGCTCCCTCCGTCCCGCCGTCCCCGGTGGGCCGTGGGCGCGGAACAAGGTGGTCGCGGCGCTGAAGACGCTGCTGTCCGCCGAGCAGGCCGCCCAGTTCGACCAGGACCAGGAGCTCGACTTCGCCTACTCGCTGTCGCCGGAGTACCGCTTCCGCGTGAACTACTACCAGCAGCGTGGCAACTGGGGCGCGGCCTTCCGCATCATCCCCACCAAGATCAAGACGCTCAAGCAGCTGGGCATCCCGGCACACGTGTCCGAGTTCGCGAAGCTGCCCCGCGGGCTCGTGCTCGTGACCGGTCCCACCGGGTCCGGCAAGTCGACCACCCTCGCCGCGCTCATCGACCTGGTCAACGAGACCCGTGCGGACCACATCGTGACGGTCGAGGACCCGATCGAGTTCATGCACGACCACAAGAAGGCGATCATCAACCAGCGCGAGGTCGGCGCGGACACCCACTCGTTCGCCGCCGCCCTCAAGCACGTGCTGCGGCAGGACCCCGACGTGATCCTGATCGGCGAGCTCCGCGACCTCGAGACGATCTCCGTCGCGCTGACCGCAGCCGAGACGGGGCACCTGGTGTTCGCGACCCTGCACACGCAGAGCGCTCCCGGCACGATCGACCGCATCATCGACGTGTTCCCGCCGCACCAGCAGGGACAGATCCGGACACAGCTGGCCTCCACGCTCGAAGGCGTGGTCTGCCAGACGCTCGTGCCGAAGGCCAACGGCTCCGGCCGAGTCGTCGCCACGGAGATCATGAAGACCACCCCCGCCATCGCCAACCTCGTGCGCGAGGGCAAGACCTACCAGATCACCTCTTCCATGCAGGCCGGCCGTGACGCGGGCATGCACACCATGGACCAGGACCTCGCCGAGCTCGTCAACGTCGGCACCGTCACCCGCGCCGCGGCGATGGAGAAGGTCCACGACGACGACGGCTTCGACCGGCTCGTCCAGCGCGTCGAGTCCCCGTCCGACTCGTCCGCCGCGGCCATCGCCGCGAGCGAGATCGACTTCGGCGACAAGTTCTCCGGAGGCCACTGATGTCACTTGCGTTCGACTACCGCGGGCGGGACGTCGCCGGCAAGCTCGTGAAGGGGCGGCTCGACGCCGCGTCCGAGGGTGCCGTCGTCGCCCGGCTCCGTGGGATGGGCGTCTCGCCGATCGACATCAGCGAGGCCAAGGTCGGCTCCGGGCTGCAGACCGAGATCAAGATCCCGGGGTTCGAGAAGGGCGTCGGGCTCAAGGACCTGGCGATCATGGCGCGGCAGGCGTCGACGATGCTGTCGTCGGGGCTGTCGCTGCTGCGGGCGCTGACGATCCTCACCGACCAGACGGACAACAAGAAGCTCAAGGGCGTTCTGTCGAAGGTCCGCGACGAGGTGGAGCACGGTGTCTCCTTCTCGGACGCGGTGTCGAAGTACCCGGTCGACTTCCCGCCGATCATGATCAACATGATCCGGGCCGGGGAGACGGGCGGCTTCCTGGACCAGGCCATGGACTCCATCGCCACCAACTTCGAGAAGGAGCACAAGCTCCGCTCGACCATCAAGTCCGCGATGACCTACCCGGTCGTCGTGCTGTGCATGTCGCTCGCCGCGGTCGTCATCATGCTGGTGTTCATCGTCCCGATCTTCCAGGACATGTTCTCCAGCCTCGGCGGCAAGCTCCCGCTGCCGACGATGATGCTCGTCTACCTCTCGCACGCGATGGTCTACGTCGGGCCGGTCCTCGCCGTGGCGATCATCCTCGGGTGGTTCTGGTGGCGCGCGAACAAGAACACCGACCGGGTCCGGGCGTTCGTCGACCCGCTCAAGCTGAAGCTCCCGGTGTTCGGGCAGCTCAACCGCAAGATCGTGATGGCCCGGTTCTCCCGGAACCTGTCGAACATGATCGGCGCCGGCGTGCCCATCCTCGAGGCGCTGAGCATCGCCGGTCAGGTGTCGAACAACTTCGTCGTCGAGAAAGCGCTGAACCGCGTTTCCGAATCCGTCCGGAAAGGTGAATCGATCGCCGCTCCACTGGAACGCGAAACGGTGTTCCCGACAATGGTCTCGCAGATGATCGCCGTCGGTGAAGACGCGGGTTCCATGGAATTGATGTTGGAACGCATCGCGACGTTCTACGACAATGAAGTGGAATCCACCACCGAAGCACTGACGTCACTCATCGAGCCGCTGCTCATCGCGTTCCTCGGCGTGGTCGTCGGTGGCATGATCGTCGCGCTCTACCTGCCGATCTTCCAGATCTCCACGCTGATCAAGTAACGAGGACCCCTCACGGCGGACCACCCCCTGGCGGGGGTGGTCCGCTTCGTCGTCACCCCCGGTACTGGGGGCATTTCACACCGCGGTGCCCCCCGTTCTCGGGATTATGCCCGGAAACCGGCGTGAATACGCTCGACACCGGCGGCAGAGCTAGCCCCCGAACCCTTTCCGAAATCATTCCCGAAAGAATGGAAGAGCACATGTACTCCGCTCTCATGGGCAAGCTGAACGCTCGCCGCAACGGCCTCGTCGAGAACAACGACAAGGGCTTCACCCTGATCGAGCTCCTGGTCGTCGTGATCATCATCGGCATCCTCGCCGCGATCGCCATCCCGGTGTACCTCGGCATCCAGAACAACGCGAAGGACTCGGGCGCGCAGTCGGACCTGTCCAACACGAAGACGGCGATCATCGCGGTGCAGACCCAGGACAACACGGCGACGTTCCCGACCACCCCGCCGAACTTCGGCGACAACAAGTACAAGCCGGCTGGCGCGACGAGCAACAGCTCCGACACGCTCACCTACACGGCGACGGCGGACGGCAAGGCGTTCTGCATCCAGGCCAAGAGCAAGTCGGGCACGAACTTCGGCATCACCGACACCAGTGGCGCCGCCAAGGGCACCTGCTCCGCGGGTGTGTTCACCGCAGCCACCGCGTCGTAGTCATCCTGACGGCGGACGGGGCGGGTCGAGTCATCGATCCGCCCCGTCCGCACACCAGCACCGCACGGGCACGACCGAGAGGAGCAGCGCGTGATCACCGCAGTCGCACGTCGTCTCCGGGCGGCACGGGAGTCCGACGAGGGCTTCTCGATCATCGAGGTCATGGTCGCGATGACCATCTTCGCGATCATCGCCGCCGGTGTCGCGATGGGCATCGCGTCGACGCTGTTCCTGACTCAGGACAACCGCTCCCGTGAAGCCGCGCTGAACCTCGCGAATCAAGCCCTCGACGCGGCGCGCAGCACCAAGGACGTGTTCACGCTCGACGACGACACGTCCCAGCAGGCGATCGGCGCCCAGAACTACACGATCAAGCGCACCACCAACTGGATCAACTCCGACGGCACCGACAACTCCTGTGGTGCCGGCAGCGGGGTGCTCGCCTACAAGCGCGTGGCCGTCACGGTGTCGTGGTCGAGCCACTCCTCCCCGAAGCAGAAGCGCGTCGTCATCGACTCGCTCATCGCCCCGTCCTCGGCAGTCTCGAGCGCGACCGCCTCGACCATCGTCGTCGGCGTGCAGACCGCCACCGGCGGGCCGAACCAGGGCGTCAACGTCGCGATCACCGCCCGCGCGGACGGTGCCAAGAGCCTCCCGGCCCAGCCGGCGGCGACCGATGCCAACGGGTGCAGCTACGCCCTCGGTGTCACGCCGGGTACCTACCGGATCACGATCACGAAGGCCGGCAACATCGACCCCGACGGGGCGCCGGCACCGTACTTCGACGTGACGACCACCACCGGCGGTGTCGGCAACAAGACCTTCACGTACGACCAGGGCATCAACGTCACGGTCGGAGCGCCGCTGAACGCGAACGGCAAGGCGGTGAAGCTCCCGACGTCCATGACCACGAGCTTCCAGAACGCCAGCGCGGTCAAGACGATCTCCACGACCTCCACGACGCTGTTCCCGTACTCCGACGGCTGGAACGTCGTCGCCGGGAGCTACACCTCGACCTGCACCGACGTCGACCCGACCGCGTGGAGCACGCCCACCGCGAGCAAGCTCGTCGTGTCGCCGTTCGTCTTCACCGACTCGAACACGTCGCTCGGGACACCGGGCTTCAACCCGACGAGCGCGACCGCGGCCACTGCCCGCGCGCCCATGGGCATCGTCGACGTGAAGCTGAGCGGCCTCGACACCGTGCTGGTGGCGACGGTCAAGAACACGAGCCCGTCGGCGGGGGACCCCGGGTGCTCCCCGGCGACGACGTACTCGTTCACCGGGCTGAACAGCCTGACGCCGACAACCATCGCGCTGCCGTACGGCTCGTGGACGCTCCGGGGGAGCACCGCGCTCGGCGGACTGCTCAGCTCGAACAGCCAGACCGTGGGCGCGACGCCCGGTGTCCTGAACGTCAACACCTCCGTGAACGGCAACGTCGTCACGCTCGACCCGAGGACGGTGCCGACACCGTGATGACACGACTGCAGCGCCTCCTGGCGCGGGCCCGGGGCGAGGAACGCGGCCTCACGTTGTCCGAGCTCATCATCGCGATGTCGCTCTCGGTCCTGATCCTGACGGTGGCGGGGTCGTTCCTGGTCTCCTCGCAGAAGGCAGCGAAGGTCGCGAGTTCCGTCAGCGCCAACACCCGTGTCGCCGCGATCGTGATGAACGAGGTCGGCCGCAACCTGCGGGCGGCGACGGACAACCCGGTCCCCACCGGCGACGACTCGCAGTTCGCGTTCCAGTACGCGAGCGCCACCTCGGTCCGGTTCTTCGCCTACGTCAACCTCGACTCCAGCCTGTCGAAGGCGGTCGAGGTCCAGCTGACCCTGGACACGACCCGCAAGGTGATCACCGAGACCAAGTGGTACGGCACGGCGGTCGCCGGGAACTCCTCGTACTACTCGTTCCCGCTGGCGACCGGGTCGCTGCTGTCCGCGGCACCGAGCTCGACCCGCACCCTGGCGACGTCCGTGACGAGCACGTCCCTCTTCGCGTTCTCGGACGCGGCTGACACCCCGCTCGGTTCGTCGACGGCGCCGGTCGCGGCCGTCGACCTCCCGGACATCCGAGCAGTCGACGTCAGCGTCACCATCGGCGCGAACGCGACGGACCCGAACGCCGTGTCCCTGACCAACACGGCCAGCATGCCGAACATCGTGATGGGAGCCTCCTCGTGATCCGTCTCCTCCGGACGATCCGCGCGCGCGACGACGAGCGTGGCGTCGCGTTGGCCGTGGTCGTCCTCATCGGCATGGTCGTGATGCTCCTCGTCGCGACGATGGTCGCGGTGGCGACGAGCGGTGCGCGCGTCACCTCCACCGACACGGCGTGGAACCGTGCGATCGCCGCGGCCTACGCGGGTGTCGCCGACTACCAGTCGCGCCTCAACGCCGACAACACGTACGGCACCTACGGCCAGGCGAACGCGCCGTTCAGTGTCGCCAGCGGCACCAGCAGCTTCCCGAAGGGCACCGGCGGGAACCCGGCGTTCAACTACCAGTCGGGTACCGCGTGGGTGACCGTGCCCACGGCGGACGGTTCGGCCAGCGACGCGTCCTTCCGGTACGCGGTGGACAACAGCAAGCTCTCGTCCCAGGGCGTCATCCGCCTGCAGTCGACGGGCCGCGCCGGCAACACGACCAGGACCGTGGTCGCGAACGTGCGTCCGGACGGCTTCTCCAACTACCTCTACTTCACGAACTACGAGTCCGGGGACCCGACCGTCACGAACGAGAAGGGCACGTTCACCGCGCCCTGCACGAGTGCGTACCGCCCCGCGGCGACGAGCACGACCTGCGACCAGATCCAGTTCGGGCAGAACGACACGCTCGAGGGGCCGGTGCGGTCGAACGACCAGATCAAGGCCTGCGGTGCGACGTTCAAGAGCACCTTCCAGAGCGTCTACGGCTGGACGAGTGCGAACTGTGGGACCGCCGCCGCGAAGTTCGCCTCGAACCCGACGACCGTCTCGACGCTCACGCCGCCGTCGACGATCGGGGACCTGCGCGACTCGATGCGGTCCGACCTGCCGGCGACCACGGACACCGTCGAGGGCACCGGGTGCCTGTACACCGGCCCGACGAAGATCACCTTCAACGGCAACGGCACCATGACGGTCCTGTCCCCGTTGACGATCCGGAGCAACGTGACCGGAGCGACGGCGACACCTGGTGCGGTGATCACCGGAGCGCCGTCGCAGCCGGACAAGTGCGGCCGACTCGCCGACCTCCGGAGCGGGTCCGGGGCAACGGTCCCGATCCCGAAGAACAACATGGTCTTCGTGCAGAACGAACCAGCGGCGCGGGCCGCCGGGACGACCCAGGACCCGAACTACTGGAAGGGCAACGCCGAGACGAAGACCCTCCCGACGGCCTGCGACACCGCGGGGACGGCCAGCCAGTGGACCAGCTCGAAGGCGAACGGGGTCGGGTACCCCTTCGTCGGGAACTCCTCGACGACGTCCGAGGCCGACCCGACGGCCGGAGCCGGCGCCAACGTCGTCACGCCGTACGGCTGCGACCGCGGTGACGCCTTCGTCCAGGGGACCGTCGACAAGGCCGTGACCGTCGCCGCGGAGAACTACCTCTACGTCACCGGGGACGTCAAGTACCCGTCCACCCGGACTCCCTCCACCGTGCTGGGGCTCATCGGCCAGCGCGCGGTCTGGGTGTGGAACCCGGTGAACTCGGCCGGCAACCCGATCCTGCCCGCCAACCGCGAGGTGAACGCGGCGATCCTGTCGAACCTCGGCACCTTCGTCGTCCAGAACTGGACGAGGGGCTCGACGGCCGGGCGCGGGACGCTGACGGTCAGCGGCTCGATCGCCCAGAACTTCCGCGGTGCGGTCGGTCTCGCCAGCGGTCAGGGCTTCGACAAGAACTACCGGTTCGACTCCAGCCTGGCGACGTACACGCCGCCGAAGTTCCCGCAGCCGACGGTGACCACGTACCGCGTCGCCAGCCAGGTGGAGTCGAAGACGGCGTACGACGTGAACGGAGCGCCGGTCCCGTGACCGCGTCGCTGATGCCCCTCGCGGCGATGGTCCTCGGTCTCGGTGGTGTGCTGGGCCTGGCGATCGGCTCGTTCCTCAACGTCGTCGTGCACCGGGTCCCCGCTGGGCTGTCGGTCGTCGCCCCCGCGTCGTCCTGCCCGAAGTGCGGCAGCAGCATCCGCCGGGTGGACAACGTGCCCGTGCTCTCCTGGCTGCTCCTCCGCGGTCGCTGCCGAGACTGCGCGGCGCCGATCTCCGTCCGGTACCCCCTCGTGGAGCTCGGCACCGCCGCCTTCTTCGTGGTGGTCGCCCTGCGGTTCCTGCCGGACGGCGCTGTCGACGGTGCGACGTCGGCAGGACAGACCGTGCTCCTGCTCGCGCTCCTCTACCTGGCAGCCGTCAGCGTCGCGCTCACCCTGATCGACCTCGAGACGCAGCGGCTGCCGAACGCGATCGTGCTCCCGATGTACCCGGTCCTGGGCGTCCTGCTGGCTGGTGCGAGCGTGCTGACGGGTGACTGGGCAGCACTGGTCCGGGGCGTCGGGGGGCTCGCCGTGCTCGGTGGTGTCTACCTGTTGCTGGCCATCGCAGTCCCGCGCGGGATGGGCATGGGCGACGTGAAGCTCGCCGGCGCACTCGGGCTGGTCCTCGCGTACCTCGGATGGGGCCCCCTCGCAGTGGGTGCTTTCGGAGCCTTCCTCCTCGGCGGTACCTTCGGCATCGTCCTCATGCTCGTGCGTCGCACCGGCCGGGGGGTCGGTATCCCGTTCGGCCCCTGGATGCTCCTGGGTGCGTGGATCGGGGCCTTCGCCGGCGAACCCGTCTGGCACGCCTACCTCGCACTCCTCGGTCTGGCCTGACGGCCGACCCACGTTCAGCACGGACCCGGAAGGAACACGACATGGCGAAGAACATCGTCGGCATCGACATCGGCGCGGACGTCATCCGCGCCGTCGAGGTCGCCGACGTCGACAAGCCGCAGCCGACGATCCTCCGGTTCGCCGAGATCGCGGCCCCTGACGAGTCGACCAAGCACGGCGAGGTGCTCCAGGCGAACACCGTCGCGGGCGCACTCCGGTCGCTGTGGGCCCTCGGCAAGTTCAGGAGCAAGGACGTCGTCCTCGGCATGGGCAACCAGCGGGTGCTCTCGCGCGACCTGACTGTGCCCAAGGCCCCCATCGCGCAGATCCGGGAGTCGCTGCCGTTCCAGGTGCAGGACATGCTGCCGGTCCCGGTCGGCGAGGCGATCCTCGACTTCTACCCGACGTCCGAGGGCACCGGCGAGAGCGGTCCAGTCGTACACGGACTCCTCGTCGCCGCGATCAAGGACGCGGTCCTCGCGAACGTCAACGCGGTGCAGCTCGCCGGGCTCAACCCCGTCGCCGTCGACCTGATCCCGTTCGCGCTGACGCGGGTGCTGGCCCCGCGGGTCGCCGGCGCGGGAACCGTCGCGATCGTCGACTGCGGCGCGACCACCACCTCCGTCGTCATCGCGACGGACGGCATCCCCAAGTTCGTCCGGATCATCCCGACCGGGGGAGCGGACGTGACGAAGTCGATCGCCGCCCGCCTGGAGATCGGCGTGCCCGAGGCCGAGGCGGTCAAGCGGCACTTCGGCCTGTCCGGTGTGACCCGCACCACGGACGACGTCCGGGCCGTCGCCGTGACCCGGGAGGCGGTCGGAGAGCTCATGCAGAGCATCCGCAACACCGTCAACTACTTCGCGAACACCCGCCCGGAGGAGCCGGTCCGCGGGATCCTGCTGGTCGGCGGTGGGGCCGCGCTCCCCGGGCTCCGCGAGGGCCTCGGCGAGTCCTCGGGTCTCCCGGTCGCCCTCGGTGACCCGTTCATCTCCGCTCGCGCCGGACGCGGCATCGGGCCGGACGTCCTCCGCGAGCGCGGCGGGTCCATCGCCGTCGCGTGGAGCCTCGCAGTCGGGAGCCGAGCAGCATGACCGAGATCATCGACGCACCGCCGACCGACGGCGGGAAGCCAGCGCGCTGGGGCCGTGCCAGCAGAGGGACGGCCGGCGCCGTCGCCCAGATCGACGCGGGGTCGAGCCGACGCCGAGGTCGACAGCAGATCGTGATCGGCGCCGCTCCCCGTGCGGACCTGCTCCCGAGCGAAGTGCATGTCCACCGTCGTCAGCGCGCGACGGTCCGTCGGGCATGGGCCGGTGTCGTGGTCGTCGCGCTCGCGGTCGGACTCGGCGCAGCCGGTGCCGGCATGACGAAGAGCGCCGCGGACACCCAGCTCGCCGCCGCGCAGAACGAGACGGTGAGCCTGCTCCAGCAGCAGCGCCAGTTCAGCGACGTCCGGTCGACGGAGAGCGCCACAGGTCTGCTCGAGGCGGCCCAGCAGGTCGGCGGTTCGACTGAGATCGACTGGTCCCCCGTGCTCGGATCGGTGCAGTCGAAGCTGCCCGCCGGTGTCCGGATCAGCGGTGTGACGGTGGACTCGGCCTCGGCGACCACGGCCTACGCGCAGTCGGTCGACCCCCTGCAGGGCCAGCGCGTCGCGACGCTGACGATCGACGCCAAGACCACCGCCCTGCCCTCCGTGCCGACGTGGCTCGACGCGGTCGCGACCGTGACCGGCTTCGTGGACGCGACGGCCAACTCGGTGACCCGCGACGACGCCTCTGGCGAGTACACGGTGAACCTCACGATCCACCTCGACGAGAAGGCGTTCGACGGCCGGTTCGCCGCGGACTCCGAGAAGAAGGACTGACTGATGTCACGCAACCGTCTCAGTCTGCTGCTCGCCGTCGTCGCCATGGCGGTGGTCGCCGTCGGCGGCTTCTTCCTCGCCGTCCAACCGCAGCTCGCTCAGGCGTCAGCGGCGCAGACGCAGACGGAGAACGTCGAGACGACGAACCACGCGAGCCGGGCCGAACTGGCGCGCCTGCGTGAGCAGGCAGCCAAGCTGCCCGCGATGCGTCAGGAGCTCGAGCAGCTGTCGGCCTCCGTCCCGGACGGTGCCGACCTGTCCTCCTTCATCGCCGACCTCGACGGGATCGCCTCCGCGTCCGGGATGGAGGTGTCCTCGTACACGACGAGCGACGCCGTCGCGTACGCACCGGTCGTCCCCGCGGCAGCGCCGTCCTCGGCACCGAGCGCGTCACCGTCAGCGTCCGCGGCTCCCGCTGCGACCGTGCCGTCCGCGCCGGCTGCGCCGGCCGTCGTGACCAACGGTGCGATCACCGGGCAGAACTTCTCGGTCATCCCGGTGACCGTCGCGGTCGACGGGACCTTCGAACAGGCCCGCGCCTTCCTCGCCGGAGTCCAGCACGGCAAGCGGTTGTTCCTCGTCACGAGCATCGCCTCGGCCGAGAAGAGCGGCGAAGACGGCGCGGCGTCGGACCAGTCGACCTGGACGTTCGGCGGCTCCATCTACGTCCTCGCCACCGCCGACGCAGCGAAGCAGTCCCAGACCGCTGCCCCCGCCAACGGCTGACCCCGCCCCTCCACAGGACGCCCTCCAACTGGGGCCCTCCACACCACGCCGGAGCCCCTTCCGCGACGGTCGTCGTTCTGCTTACGATGATCTGGTCGCCGTGTCCTCGGCGCATCCCACCCTCTCGGACGGCCGGCACGAATCGGCCGTTCCCCGTCGTGCCCGGAGTCGCGCGTGTTGTCTGGAATCGTGGAGTTCCTCGGATGGTTCGGAGCCATCACCGTCCTGTCGGGCTACATCCTGTTCTCGACGGGCAAGCTCCCGAACGGGCCGGTCTACCAGCTGTTCAACCTGGTCGGCGGTGTCGCCGTGGCCGTCAACGTCGCCGCGCACCACGCCGTGCCGTCGACCATCGTCAACGGCATCTGGGCGATCGTGGCCGTCGTCGTCCTGGTGCGGATGGGGCGGGCGCGACGCGCTGACCGCCGGTCCGGGCTGCAGCCCCACCGCGAGCTGACGACGGAACCACCGGCCACCACGGCGGTGCTGCCCGTGATCGGGCCGGCCGTCCGTGACCACGAGTCGGGCGTGACCGCCGACGAGCAGGTGCCCCAGAGCCTCCAGACCGGGACCGGGACCGGGACCGCGACCGCGACAGCGACGCCGGCCGCGACCACCCACGCGCGACCGGCCGCCCCGATGACCGAGAGCATCCCCGTCATCACCGCGACCATCGCGCTCGCCCTCGTGAGTGCTGCGCAGCAGCAGCAGGAGCCTGCGCCAGACGGACTCGCCCGCACCGAGCCGCACACCACCTGAGCGCCCGACGCTACGATCGCTGCATGTCCCGATGGCTCGTGGCGACGATGACGTCCGTCCTGTTCGTCGCCCTCGTGATCGCCGTGACGGGTTTCGAGTCCCTGCTCGCGAACGTCGAGGTGATCGCCCAGTCCGACGCGACCCCGTACCTCGGCCCGGCCATGGTCGTCGGGGGAGCGGTCGTCGTCCTGTTCGCGACCGCGCTCGGCATCCGTGACGGCAACCCGGGTGTCACCGGACTCGTCGCGGCCGCCACCGCCTACCTGGTCATGCTCGGCATCGGGGCGGTCGGCTACGCGCTCATCCGCCAGGACGTCACGCAGCTCCTGGTGTTCCCCGCCGGGTACGCCCTCGGCCCGTTCGTCGTGAGCTCGGTCGTCGTCGCGCTCCTCTGCGTGGTCGGTGGGATCGCCCTCGCGCGGCACCAGGCCAAGCAGTCGCAGTGACGTCGGTCGCCGGTAGGCTCGATGCTGCCGGAGGACCGAACCGGCAGTGACGACGGGGGATCCATGACCGACCAGCCGACCGCGCCCGGCCAGCCCGAGGACGGCCAGCCCGACGGCCACGTCGACACCGTCAAGCCCGACCCCGCCTGGGCCGCCGTCCCCCGGGTCGCCGACATCAGCGGCACGCACGACGCCCCGCTCGCAGCGGCCGCCCCTGGCGACCAGAACGCCCACGCCCCCCGCCGTCGCCGTCTGCGCCGCGGCCAGCTCGTCGGCATCATCGCCGGGTCCACCGCCGTCGTGCTGCTCGCAGTCGCCGGTCTCGTCGGCTACTCGGTCGGCAGCACCTCCCACGCACCGGAGCGCCAGGTCGAGGCCTTCCTCGACGACCTCAGCGCCGGCCACGTCGACGACGCGCTCGCGGACGCCGGCATCCGCCCCACGAAGTCCGACGTGCTGCTCACCGATGCGGCGTACGCCACGGCATCGGGCCGCGTGACCGGGTACCGCATCGCGGGCGTCGAGCGCAGCGGCGACACCGCGACGGTGGGCGTCTACCTCACGCAGTCCGGCCGCCGGGTCCCCGCGACGTTCACCCTCGAGCAGGTCGGCACCGACTGGGGCGTCTTCCCGCGCTGGGAGCTCCGCGCCCCGACCCTCGGCGCGGTCGACCTGGTCGTCAAGGGGCCGCCGCGGACGGCCGTCGAGGTCGCCGGCCAGCGGACCCGCACGGACTCCTCCGGCGCGGTCACGCTGCAGGCGCTCCCGGGCACCTACGACGTCGCCGTGGACGGCGGCAAGTGGTTCTCGGCGAAGGCCGCCACGGCCCGGGTCCTCGGGTTCGGCGTCACGGGCTCGAGCCCGGTCTCGATGACCGCGTCCCTCACGGCAGCCGGCACGCAGGCCGCCACCGCGGCGGTCGACGCCTGGGTGGACGGCTGCATCGCCTCGACCGAGACGGCGCCGAGCGGCTGCAGCTTCTACGCCTACGGCGAGAACCCGGCGAACACGTACACGAACCAGAAGTGGACGCTCGACACCCGCCCCACCGTGCAGGTCGACGGGTGGCTGACCAAGGGGTGGATGGTCACGACGTCGTCCTTCGGCTCGGCGACCTTCACCGCGGCCTTCACCGGCCCGGCCGGTACCGGCACGGCGACGGCCGGCCCGATCAACGTCAACGCGAGCGGCTACGTCACCGGCTTCTCGGACACCGGCGCGACCTTCGTCTCCGCCATCGGCAACGGCTCCTCCGACACCGGTTCCTGAGGCCGGCCCGCCTGGTCGACACCCCGGGTCACGCCCGGCCGGGAGGCCGTGGTCACCACCCCGGCAGCCCACGGCTCGACGAGCGGGTCGGCCCCGGGGAGCGCCCCGCGCCCAGCAGGAGCGACCGGCGGTCGCGCTGTTCGCCGACGGCCGACACCACGGGCCTCCAGGGCGACGCGCCCGGATTGATTTCACCCGGTGACGCAGGTAGTCTCATCTAGGTGTGCGCCCTCGGGCGCGCCCTGAAAGTCCGGCTGGTCCTCGACCACGACCGGGCAGTCCGCCCCCGGACCACGATCTGCCACTTCGGCGGTCGTCTGCGTGGGCGAGGATGCTGACGGACCGCGTCGGCCAGAGAACACGAGCGAGAACCAGGAGAACAGTTGCCTACTATTCAGCAGCTGGTTCGCAAGGGTCGTACGCCCAAGGTCGTCAAGACCAAGGCGCCGGCACTCAAGGCGAACCCCCAGCAGCGTGGTGTGTGCACCCGCGTCTACACCACCACCCCCAAGAAGCCCAACTCGGCACTGCGCAAGGTCGCTCGTGTGAAGCTCTCGAACGGCACCGAGGTCACGGCCTACATCCCGGGTGAGGGCCACAACCTGCAGGAGCACTCGATGGTGCTCGTCCGCGGCGGTCGTGTGAAGGACCTCCCCGGCGTGCGCTACAAGATCATCCGTGGCGCCCTCGACACGCAGGCCGTCAAGAACCGTAAGCAGGCGCGTAGCCGCTACGGCGCGAAGAAGGGTTAGTCCGATGCCTCGTAAGGGTCCAGCCCCCAAGCGCCCCGTCGTCGCAGACCCCGTCTACGGCGCACCGATCGTCAGCCAGCTCGTCAACAAGATCCTCCTCGACGGCAAGAAGGGCCTCGCCGAGCGCATCGTCTACGACGCGCTCGAAGGTGTCTCGTCGAAGAACGGCCAGGACGCCGTCGTCACGCTGAAGAAGGCGCTCGACAACGTCCGACCGACCCTCGAGGTCCGCAGCCGCCGCGTCGGTGGCTCGACCTACCAGGTCCCGGTCGAGGTCAAGCCGCACCGTGCGAACACGCTGGCGCTCCGCTGGCTGACCTCGTACGCCAAGGCCCGTCGCGAGAAGACGATGACCGAGCGTCTCATGAACGAGATCCTCGACGCCTCCAACGGCCTCGGTGCCGCTGTCAAGCGTCGCGAGGACACCCACAAGATGGCCGAGTCGAACAAGGCCTTCGCGCACTACCGCTGGTAGTCACCGGCATCGTCAGGGTGCCGGTGGTCAAGAACCCCGGCGCCCTGACGGACGCCATCTCTCCTACAACTCTCCCGGAGGAACCCTGTGGCACAGGACGTGCTCACCGACCTGAACAAGGTCCGCAACATCGGCATCATGGCGCACATCGACGCCGGCAAGACCACGACCACCGAGCGCATCCTGTTCTACACGGGCATCACGCACAAGATCGGTGAAGTCCACGACGGCGCAGCCACGATGGACTGGATGGCGCAGGAGCAGGAACGCGGCATCACGATCACGTCGGCCGCGACGACCTGCTTCTGGGACAACAACCAGATCAACATCATCGACACCCCCGGTCACGTCGACTTCACGGTCGAGGTGGAGCGCTCGCTCCGCGTCCTCGACGGTGCCGTCGCCGTGTTCGACGGGAAAGAGGGCGTCGAGCCCCAGTCGGAGACCGTCTGGCGTCAGGCGGACAAGTACAACGTCCCGCGCATCTGCTTCGTCAACAAGATGGACAAGCTCGGCGCGGACTTCTACTTCACCGTCGACACGATCGTGAACCGCCTCGGCGCGGAGCCCCTCGTGCTGCAGCTCCCGATCGGTGCGGAGTCGTCCTTCGAGGGCGTCGTCGACCTGGTCGAGATGCGTGCACTCACCTGGCGCGGCGACGCGAAGGGTGACGTCCAGATGGGCGCCAAGTACGAGATCGAGGAGATCCCCGCGGACCTCGCCGACCGTGCTGCGGAGTACCGCGAGAAGCTCATCGAGCGCGTAGCCGAGGCCAACGACGAGCTCATGGAGCGCTACCTCGAGGGCGACACGGACTTCTCCGTCGCCGAGATCAAGTCCGCGATCCGTACCCTCACGGTCAACAGCGAGATCTACCCGGTCCTCTGCGGTTCCGCGTTCAAGAACCGTGGTGTCCAGCCGATGCTCGACGCGGTCATCGACTACCTGCCGTCGCCGCTCGACGTCCCGCCGATGATCGGTCACGACGTCAAGGACGAAGAGAAGGAGATCATCCGCAAGCCGGAGGCCTCCGAGCCCTTCTCCGCGCTGGCCTTCAAGGTCGCCGTGCACCCGTTCTTCGGTCGTCTGACCTACGTCCGCGTGTACTCCGGCCACATCGAGTCCGGTGCACAGGTCATCAACTCGACCAAGGGCAAGAAGGAGCGCATCGGCAAGATCTTCCAGATGCACTCCAACAAGGAGAACCCGGTCGACAACGTCACCGCCGGTCACATCTACGCGGTCATCGGCCTCAAGGACACGACCACGGGCGACACGCTCTGCGACCCGCAGGACCAGGTCGTCCTCGAGTCGATGACGTTCCCGGAGCCGGTCATCGAGGTCGCGATCGAGCCGAAGACCAAGGCTGACCAGGAGAAGCTCTCCACGGCCATCCAGAAGCTCGCCGAAGAGGACCCGACGTTCCGCGTCGAGCTCAACGCCGAGACCGGTCAGACCACGATCAAGGGCATGGGCGAGCTCCACCTCGACATCCTGGTCGACCGCATGAAGCGTGAGTTCCACGTCGAGGCCAACGTCGGCAAGCCCCAGGTGGCCTACCGCGAGACCCTCACGAAGGTCGTCGAGCGCTACGACTACACCCACAAGAAGCAGACCGGTGGCTCCGGTCAGTTCGCGAAGGTGCAGATCGCGCTCGAGCCCATGGAGGTCACCTCCGAGAAGGTCTACGAGTTCGTGAACGCCGTCACCGGTGGTCGCATCCCGCGCGAGTACATCCCGTCGGTGGACGCCGGAATCCAGGACGCCATGCAGGTCGGCATCCTCGCCGGGTACCCGACGGTCGGTGTGAAGGCCATCCTCAAGGACGGCGCGGCGCACGACGTCGACTCGTCCGAGATGGCGTTCAAGATCGCCGGCTCGATCGCGTACAAGGAAGCGGCTCGCAAGGCCGGTCCCGTGATCCTCGAGCCGATCATGGCCGTCGAGGTCCGTACGCCCGAGGAGTACATGGGCGACGTCATCGGTGACCTGAGCTCCCGTCGTGGCAACATCGCCGCGATGGAGGACGCCTCGGGCGTCAAGGTGGTCCGCGCGAGCGTGCCGCTGTCCGAGATGTTCGGCTACGTCGGGGACCTTCGTTCGAAGACCTCCGGTCGTGCCGTCTACTCGATGACCTTCGAGACCTACAACCAGGTCCCGTCGAACGTCGCCGAGGAGATCGTCGCGAAGGCCAAGGGAGAGTAACGCTCTCTCGAGCGTGTTCTCCACAGGCGGGGGCGCCCGGCGACGGGCCCCTCGCCACCAAGTAAAGTACAGACACACACACCGCGGACCAACGGAGCAGCACCCCGACAGGGATGCCTCCGGGGGTGTCGCATCCGAGTCCTGAGGAGGACCCACAGTGGCCAAGGCCAAGTTCGAGCGCACCAAGCCGCACGTCAACATCGGAACCATCGGTCACGTCGACCACGGCAAGACGACGCTCACGGCGGCGATCACCAAGGTTCTGCACGACCAGTACCCGGACCTCAACGAGGCCCGTGACTTCGCACAGATCGACAACGCTCCCGAAGAGCGCCAGCGCGGCATCACGATCAACATCTCGCACGTCGAGTACCAGACGGAGAAGCGCCACTACGCGCACGTCGACGCTCCTGGTCACGCTGACTACGTGAAGAACATGATCACCGGTGCGGCCCAGATGGACGGCGCGATCCTCGTGGTCGCCGCCACCGACGGTCCCATGCCCCAGACGCGTGAGCACGTGCTGCTCGCTCGCCAGGTCGGCGTGCCCTACATCGTCGTCGCGCTGAACAAGTCCGACATGGTGGACGACGAGGAGATCCTGGAGCTCGTCGAGCTCGAGGTCCGTGAGCTCCTCGGCTCGCAGGAGTTCGACGAGGACGCCCCCGTCGTGCAGGTGTCGGCGCTCAAGGCGCTCGACGGCGACGAGAAGTGGGTCAAGTCCGTCCAGGACCTGATGGCTGCTGTCGACGAGAGCGTGCCGGACCCCATCCGCGCCACCGACCAGCCCTTCCTGATGCCGATCGAGGACGTCTTCACGATCACCGGTCGTGGCACCGTCGTCACCGGTCGCGTCGAGCGTGGCGAGCTGGACCTCAACTCCGAGGTCGAGATCGTCGGCATCAAGGCGACCCAGAAGACCACGGTCACGGGCATCGAGATGTTCCGCAAGCTGCTGGACAAGGCAGTCGCCGGTGACAACACCGGTCTGCTCATCCGTGGCCTCAAGCGCGAGGACGTCGAGCGCGGCCAGGTCGTCGTGAAGCCGGGTTCGGTCACGCCGCACACCGAGTTCAAGGCGAACGCGTACATCCTGAACAAGGAAGAGGGCGGCCGTCACAACCCGTTCTACGCGAACTACCGCCCGCAGTTCTACTTCCGCACCACGGACGTCACCGGCGTCATCACGCTGCCCGAGGGCACCGAGATGGTCATGCCCGGCGACACCGTCTCGATGACGGTCGAGCTGATCCAGCCGATCGCCATGGAGGAGGGCCTCCGTTTCGCCATCCGTGAGGGTGGCCGCACGGTGGGTGCCGGTACGGTCGAGACGATCATCAAGTAACTCTCGTTCCCCAACGTCAGCGGGGTCGGGCCTTCGGGCTCGGCCCCGCTTTCGTCATGTCCGGGGGCCACCGACGCGCAATGCGACGTTTCCTGCTGCCCCGAGCAGGCGCGACGTGTTTGCTCGGTCGAGTGACACGTCTCCGCAGATCCAAGACCAACGGTCGTGGCTACCACCGGGTCCGCAGCGGACAGGGGTACTCGTACCGCGACCCCGACGGCAACACCGTCACCGACCCCGAGGTGCGCCAGCGTCTCGAGGAGTTCGTCATCCCGCCCGCGTGGGACGACGTCTGGATCTCGCCGTACGAGAACGGCCACATCATCGCCACCGGCTTCGACGCTGCCGGCCGGCGCCAGTACATGTACCACCCGTCCTGGCGCGACCGGATGGACAAGATCAAGTACGACCGAGCGCTCGCCCTCGCCGAGTCCCTGCCCGCTGCACGTCGCCAGGTGACGCAGGACCTCCGTCGACCGGAGCCGGACCAGCGTCGGTCCCTCGCAGCGGCGTTCCGGATGCTCGACCAGGGGTCCCTGCGGGTCGGGTCCGAGCGGTACGCGACCGAACACGGCAGCCGGGGCCTGTCGACGCTGCTCTGCGCGCACGCCAAGGTCTCCGGCGACGACATCGAGCTGTCCTTCCCCGGCAAGAGCCACCAGGAGTGGTCGTCCTCGATCCACGACGCCGACCTGGCGCGGGTGATCGCGGGCATGAAGCGACGTGGTGCGAACGCGCGCCTGCTGTCGTACCGCGTGGCCCGTGGCGCGGAGTGGGAGCCGCTGTCGGCCGAGGACATCAACGCGTACGTCAAGGAGCGGGCGGGCGACGAGTTCACCGCGAAGGACTTCCGGACGCTCCACGGCACCGTGGCCGCTGCCGTCGACCTGGCGAAGACCGGCCCGCAGACCGGTGTCGGGAAGCGGAAGAGTGCCGTGTCGCACGCGGTGAAGGCCGCGAGCGAGGTCCTCGGCAACACCCCGACGGTGGCACGGGCGAGTTACATCGACCCCCGACTGCTCGACGCCTACGACCACGGGGAGACGATCGACCCGGCGCGACTGCACGCCGCAGAGTCCGAGGTCCGTGCGCTGCTGTACCGGCAATGAGCGGATCGGTCCCGTTCCGGGGCTGGATGACGTACCGTAGAACCTTGTGCCGTTCCACCCCCACGCGGCACGGAAGGACCCACACCAGTCGTGACAGACGAGTGCATCCACGGATTCCCCACTGAACTCTGCGACATCTGCGCCCCGCGCCAGCGTGACGTGCCGGAAGTCCCCAAGGCCCCAGCTCCGCGGCGAACCCGCGTGAGCACCTCCCTGCGTTCCACCCCTGGCGGATCGCCAGCCCGGGCGAAGGCGACCGCACTGCGGACCGCGGAGCCCGCGATGCCCGCAGCACGGGTGTTCGGCACGCTGCGCGCACACCACGTCACCCACATCGACAACTTCGACGGGATCGTCGCCGACCAGGCCATCGTCGCGGCCGACCAGGTGACGCCGTCCTACGACATCAGCAGCCCGGAGCTCCGTGAGTCCCGCGCCGCCGCCACCGCTCCCGACGGCTCCAGCGTCGCCGGCCACGTGCCGTTCTCGCTGTCACCGGACGGTGCACGCTGGGACGAGGTGCGTCGCGGCGCCCTCGACGAGTCCCGGTGGTCGGAGGCCGCCAGGAACGCCCGTGGCATCGACTACGTCGTGCTCGTGGTTCCCACCGCGGCGTTCGGCGACTCGGTGATCCTCGCCGACACGGACGCCGACGCCGAGGACGCACGGTTCGCCGTCGGACCCGAGGCAGCGGCGAACCTGCTCCGCCGCACGGACCTCACCGACCCGGACATGACCGGACTCGAGGTCCTCGCGGGCCCGAGCGTGCCGTTCTCTGCCGTCGCGGTCATCGGCGTGCCGAACGACCGCGCACGGCACGCGGTGAAGGACATCCTCTCCGAGCACGGTGGCCACGCTCCCCGCGTCGCCGTCTTCCCGCCGTGGTTCGTCCCACCCGTGGTCCCCGACGAGGACTAGGCAGCCAGGACCGGGGCGACCCGGGCCACGCCGCACCGCCGAACGGACACGGCCCCGCGCACCGCGCGGGGCCGTGTCCGTTCGGTCGTGCAGGGAGGTCGTCGCTGCCCCTCAGGACCGCGCCGGCGAGGCGGACGCACGCCGAGCCTCCAGGCCGACGGATCCGCGGCAGGACGGGGGAGGCGACCCGACCCGACGGCGCGACACGCCCGGGTTGCACCGATGGCGGGGACATGCGAGACTTGTCCGGTTCCGAAATTCCGCGGGCGTTCGCGCCCGCCGGATCACTGCTCTGGCAGTGCACAACCCCCCTGTCCAGCAGGGCTGGGTTGGGCCGCAGGCAGCAGAACAGCTCGACTCCCACCACCATGTCGGTCCGCCGGCGTGCGGGAGACGACACGTCCACGCGGGCCGGTGTGAGCACCAGCAGCACGTCCGCCCGCGCGGTTGACAGGAGAACAGCGGTCATCCCCCGTGGATGCGCCCGGTGATTCACGTAAACAGCCAGGTCCGCACAGGGCGGAACCCGGCGGTGTCAGGCGGCCTGAGGGTGCGCGGCGCAGAGAGGACAGAAGACATGGCGGGACAGAAGATCCGCATCCGGCTCAAGTCGTACGACCACGAGGTCATCGACACGTCGGCTCGGAAGATCGTCGACACGGTGACCCGTGCCGGTGCAACTGTGGTCGGCCCCGTGCCGCTCCCCACCGAGAAGAACGTGATCGCAGTGATCCGCTCTCCTCACAAGTACAAGGACTCGCGCGAGCACTTCGAGAAGCGCACGCACAAGCGGGTCATCGACATCGTCGACCCGACGCCGAAGGCCGTCGACTCGCTCATGCGTCTCGACCTGCCGGCCGACGTCAACATCGAGATCAAGCTGTAAGGGGGCTGCACTGATGGCGAACTCAACCAAGACCGTCAAGGGCCTCCTCGGCAAGAAGCTCGGGATGACCCAGGTGTGGGACGAGAACAACAAGTTCATCCCCGTCACCGTGATCGAGGTCGGCCCGAACGTGGTCACCCAGATCCGCAACGTCGAGCGCGACGGCTACGAGGCGATCCAGATCGCCGCGGGCCAGATCGACCCCCGCAAGGTGAACAAGCCGGCCGCTGGCCACTTCGAGGCCGCCGGGGTCACCCCGCGCCGCACCCTCACCGAGATCCGCACCTCTGACGCGGGCGAGTACACGCTGGGCCAGGAGCTCACCGTGGACGCCACGTTCGAGGCCGGCGCGAAGGTCGACGTCGTCGGCACGAGCAAGGGCAAGGGCTTCGCGGGTGTCATGAAGCGCCACGGCTTCCACGGCGTCTCCGCCTCGCACGGTTCGCACCGCAACCACCGCAAGCCCGGCTCGATCGGTGCTTCCTCGACCCCGTCGCGTGTCTTCAAGGGCATGCGCATGGCCGGTCGCATGGGTGGCGAGCGTGTCACCGTCCTCAACCTCACGGTGCACGCCGTCGACGCCGAGAAGGGTCTGCTGCTCGTCAAGGGCGCCGTCCCCGGTGCTCGTGGCCGCTCCGTCTTCATCCGCACCGCCGTGAAGGGTAAGTGATCATGGCCACCACGATCGACATCCTCGACGCCTCGGGTGCCGTCTCCGGCACCGTCGAGCTCCCCGAAGCTCTCTTCGACGTCGAGACCAACGTCCCGCTGATCCACCAGGTCGTGACCGCGCAGCGCGCCGCGTCGCGTCAGGGCACGCACAAGACCAAGAACCGCGGCGAAGTCCGCGGTGCCGGTCGCAAGCCGTTCAAGCAGAAGGGCACCGGCCGCGCCCGTCAGGGTTCCGTCCGTGCTCCTGAGCACACCGGTGGTGGCGTCGTCCACGGACCGACCCCCCGCGACTACTCGCAGCGCACCCCGAAGAAGATGATCGCCGCAGCCCTGCTCGGCTCGCTCTCGGACCGTGCCCGCGGCGGCCGCATCTCCGCGGTGGAGGGCTTCGTCTCGGCTGAACTGCCGTCGACCAAGACCGCCCGCTCGCTCCTCGAGAAGGTCGCGCCCGTCAAGCACGTGCTCGTCGTGCTCGAGTCGGATGACGAGCTCACGCTCAAGAGCATCCGCAACCTGCCGAACGTCCACGCGCTCTCGTACGGCCAGCTGAACGCCTACGACGTCCTCGTGTCGGACGCCATCGTCTTCAGCAAGAGCGCCCTCGACGCCTTCATCGCGTCGAAGACCGCGAAGGAGATCACCGCATGAGCGGCTTCAACAAGGACCCGCGCGACATCATCATCTCGCCGGTCGTGTCGGAGAAGAGCTACGGCCTCATCGACCAGGGCAAGTACACGTTCATCGTGGACCCCCGCGCGAACAAGACCGAGATCAAGCTCGCGATCGAGAAGATCTTCAACGTCAAGGTCGCCGGCATCAACACGCTGAACCGTCCGGGCAAGACCCGCCGCACCAAGTTCGGTCTGGGCAAGCGCAAGGACACCAAGCGTGCCATCGTGACGCTCAAGTCCGGTTCGATCGACATCTTCACGGCTGTCGGCTGAGGACCAGAGGGATAAATCATGGCTATTCGCAACTACAAGCCCACGACCCCCGGTCGTCGCGGCTCCTCGGTCTCCGACTTCGCTGAGATCACCCGCTCGACCCCGGAGAAGTCCCTCCTGCGTCCGCTGCCCAAGACCGGTGGCCGGAACAGCTCGGGGCGGATCACCACCCGCCACATCGGTGGTGGCCACAAGCGCCAGTACCGCGTGATCGACTTCCGTCGTCACGACAAGGACGGCGTGGACGCCAAGGTCGCGCACATCGAGTACGACCCGAACCGCACGGCGCGCATCGCGCTCCTGCACTTCGTGGACGGCACCAAGCGCTACATCCTCGCGCCGAACAAGCTCAAGCAGGGCGACGTCATCGAGCAGGGCGCCGGCGCCGACATCAAGCCCGGCAACAACCTGCCGCTGCGCAACATCCCCGTGGGTACGGTCATCCACGCGATCGAGCTCCGCCCCGGTGGCGGTGCCAAGCTCGCGCGTTCGGCCGGTGCCTCGGTGCGTCTCGTCGCCAAGGACGGCCCCTACGCGCAGCTCCGTCTGCCGTCGGGCGAGGTCCGCAACGTCGACGCCCGCTGCCGGGCCACGATCGGCGAGGTCGGCAACGCCGAGCAGTCGAACATCAACTGGGGCAAGGCCGGCCGCATGCGCTGGAAGGGCGTCCGCCCGACGGTGCGTGGTGTCGCGATGAACCCGGTCGACCACCCGCACGGTGGTGGTGAGGGCAAGACCTCCGGTGGACGTCACCCGGTCAGCCCCTGGGGCCAGTCCGAGGGTCGCACGCGCAAGGCCAACAAGCCGAGCGACAAGCTCATCGTCCGCCGCCGTAACGCCGGCAAGAAGCGCAAGTAGGAGTTCAGAAGATGCCACGCAGTCTGAAGAAGGGCCCCTTCGTCGACGAGCACCTGCTTCGCAAGGTCGTCACGCAGAACGAGGCCAGCACGAAGAACGTGATCCGTACGTGGTCGCGCCGCTCGATGATCGTCCCGAACATGCTCGGACACACCATCGCGGTGCACGACGGGCGCAAGCACATCCCGGTGTTCGTCACCGAATCCATGGTCGGCCACAAGCTCGGCGAGTTCGCGCCGACTCGTACCTTCCGCGGTCACGTGAAGGACGACAAGAAGGGCCGTCGCCGCTGACGCGGCGACGAAGAGGAGGAACGAAATGGTGGAGTCGATCGCACGCGTGCGACACATCCGCGTCACTGCTCAGAAGGCCCGTCGCGTCATCGAGCTGATCCGCGGCAAGCAGGCCCACGAGGCCCTCGCCATCCTGAAGTTCGCCCCCCAGGGCGCTTCGGAGCCCGTGTACAAGCTGGTCGCCTCGGCGATCGCCAACGCACGGGTCAAGGCGGACTCGACGAACAGCTTCCTGGACGAGCGCGACCTCTACGTGAGCCGCGTCTTCGTCGACGAAGGAACGACCCTCAAGCGGTTCCAGCCGCGTGCCCAGGGCCGTGCCTTCCGGATCAACAAGCGCACCAGCCACATCACGGTGGTCCTCGCGACCCCTGACGAGGCCGAGGCCGCTGCCGCGACGAGCAAGAAGGCGAGCAACTAATGGGCCAGAAGGTCAACCCGTACGGCTTCCGCCTCGGGATCACGACGGACCACGTCTCGCACTGGTTCACCGACAGCACGAAGGTCGGGCAGCGTTACGCCGACTACGTCGCCGAGGACATCAAGGTGCGTCAGTACCTGAAGAAGACCCTCGACCGTGCAGGCGTCGCCCGCATCGAGCTCGAGCGCACCCGTGACCGTGTCCGCGTGGACATCCACACGGCACGTCCGGGCATCGTCATCGGCCGCCGCGGCGCCGAGGCCGAGCGCATCCGTGGTGAGCTCGAGAAGCTCACCAAGAAGCAGATCCAGCTCAACATCCTCGAGGTCAAGAACCCCGAGACCGAGGCCCAGCTCGTCGCACAGGGCATCGCGGAGCAGCTCAGCGCTCGTGTCGCGTTCCGTCGCGCCATGCGCAAGGGCCTCCAGGGTGCACAGCGCGCCGGTGCCAAGGGTGTCCGCATCCAGGTCGCCGGCCGTCTCGGCGGCGCCGAGATGTCGCGCTCGGAGTTCTACCGCGAGGGCCGCGTGCCCCTGCACACGCTCCGCGCCAACATCGACTACGGCTTCTACGAGGCCCGGACGACGTTCGGCCGCATCGGCGTGAAGGTCTGGATCTACAAGGGCGACATCACGAACAAGGAGCTCGCTCGCGAGCAGGCGAACCAGCGTTCGTCCCGCCCGGAGCGTCGCGGAGGCCCGCGTGGCGACCGCAACGACCGTGGCGACCGCGGTGACCGTCGTGGCGGCGACCGCGGCGGCCGTGAGCAGCAGGCCCCGCAGGACGCGCCGGCCGGCGCAGGAGTTGAGGCGTAACCATGCTTATCCCCCGTCGAGTCAAGCACCGCAAGCAGCACCACCCGAAGCGTTCGGGTCAGGCCACCGGTGGCACCAAGGTCTCCTTCGGTGACTACGGCATCCAGGCCCTGACCCCCGCCTACGTGACCAACCGTCAGATCGAGTCCGCTCGTATCGCGATGACGCGTCACATCAAGCGTGGCGGCAAGGTGTGGATCAACATCTACCCGGACCGTCCGCTCACCAAGAAGCCTGCTGAGACCCGCATGGGTTCCGGTAAGGGTTCGCCCGAGTGGTGGGTCGCCAACGTCAAGCCGGGTCGTGTGCTCTTCGAGCTCTCCGGCGTGAGCGACGAGGTCGCTCGCGAGGCACTGACCCGTGCAATTCACAAGCTGCCCCTCAAGGCACGCATCATCAAGCGCGAGGAGGGCGACGCATAATGGCGATCGGTTCCAAGGAGCTCCGTCCGACGGAGCTCGACACGTTCGAGAACGAGCGTCTCGCTGACGAGCTGAAGAAGGCCAAGGAGGAGCTGTTCAACCTCCGCTTCCAGTCGGCCACCGGCCAGCTGGAGAGCCACGGCCGTCTCCGTGCCGTCAAGCGCGACATCGCCCGGATCTACACCGTCCTCCGCGAGCGCGAGCTCGGCATCCGTGCCACTCCTGCGCCCGTCGAGACCGCAACCAAGGCCAAGAAGACGACCAAGAAGGCTGAGAAGCCCGCTGCGTCGACCGAGGCCGAGACCGCCGAGGAGAACTGATGGCGAACGAAGAGAAGGACTCCGCCGCCCTCACCCGCGGCTACCGCAAGACGCGCCGCGGTTACGTGACCAGCGACAAGATGGACAAGACCATCGTCGTCGAGGTCGAGGACCGCGTGAAGCACGCGCTCTACGGCAAGGTCATCCGCCGCACCTCCAAGGTGAAGGCACACGACGAGGCCGGCTCGGCCGGTGTCGGCGACCTCGTCGTGATCAGCGAGACCCGTCCCCTCAGCGCATCCAAGCGCTGGCGCCTGGTCGAGATCCTCGAGAAGGCCAAGTAGGCCTCGCGGCCCGCTTGCGGAAATAGGAGACAGCAGTGATTCAGCAGGAATCCCGCCTGAAGGTCGCCGACAACACGGGTGCCAAGGAGATCTTGACCATCCGCGTTCTCGGTGGCTCGGGTCGTCGCTACGCCGGACTCGGTGACGTCATCGTCGCCACGGTGAAGGACGCCATCCCCGGCGGCAACGTGAAGAAGGGTGACGTCGTGAAGGCGGTCATCGTTCGCACCAAGAAGGAGACCCGTCGTCAGGACGGCTCCTACATCAAGTTCGACGAGAACGCGGCAGTGATCCTCAAGGCCGACGGCGACCCGCGCGGAACGCGCATCTTCGGTCCGGTCGGTCGCGAACTTCGTGACAAGAAGTTCATGAAGATCATCTCGCTCGCGCCGGAGGTGCTGTAAGCCATGGCGAACATCAAGAAGGGTGACCTCGTGCAGGTCATCACGGGCGCCACGCAGGCGCGCGGCGGTGACCGCGGCAAGCAGGGCAAGGTCATCGAGGTCCTCAAGGACAAGAACCGGGTCGTCGTCGAGGGCGTGAACTTCGTCACGAAGCACGTCCGCGTCGGCCAGACGCAGCGCGGCTCCAAGACCGGTGGCATCGAGCAGCACGAAGCCTCGATCCACGTGTCGAACGTCGCCATCGTCGACCCCACCACGAAGAAGCCGACCCGCGTCGGCTTCCGCAACGAAGAGGTGGAGAAGGACGGCGTCAAGAAGACCGTCCGTGTCCGCTACTCCAAGAAGTCTGGTGAGAAGCTCTGATGACTGACACGACTGCCGCGACGGCTGACAACGTCCAGCCGCGCCTGAAGCAGAAGTACAAGGACGAGATCAAGGCGACGCTGACCGAGCAGTTCGGGTACGCGAACGTCAACCAGGTCCCCGGCCTGGTCAAGGTCGTCGTCAACACCGGTGTCGGCGAGGCAGCTCGCGACTCGAAGATCATGGACGGGGCCATCAAGGACCTGACCGCGATCACGGGTCAGAAGCCGCAGGTCACGATGGCCCGCAAGTCCATCGCGCAGTTCAAGCTGCGTGAGGGCCAGGCCATCGGCGCGCACGTCACCCTCCGTGGTGACCGCGCGTGGGAGTTCCTGGACCGCCTGGTCTCGCTGGCACTTCCCCGTATCCGCGACTTCCGTGGTCTCAGCGACCGCCAGTTCGACGGCAACGGCAACTACACGTTCGGTCTCTCGGAGCAGAGCATGTTCCACGAGATCGACCAGGACCGCATCGACCGTGTCCGCGGGTTCGACATCACCGTCGTGACCTCCGCGAAGACGGACGACGAGGGACGCGCCCTGCTCAAGCAGCTGGGCTTCCCGTTCCGCGCTGCCGAGCAGACGGTCTAAGCTACTCCGGGTGATGCGGGCCGGAGGATCAACGTCCTCCGGCCCGCACGCACGAACACACAGACTCCGGGGAATCGCCCTGGAGTCACTCGATCGCTCAGGTCGGCATTCGTGGAACGGGTGTCGAAACCAGGCGAAGAACGGAATCACATCATGACGATGACCGATCCGGTCGCAGACATGCTGACCAGATTGCGGAACGCGAACTCGGCGCACCACGACGCCGTCTCGCTTCCGAGCTCCAAGCTGAAGACGACCATCGCTGACATCCTCAAGCGCGAGGGCTACATCAGCGAGTGGAAGGTGGAGGACGCCCGCGTGGGCAAGACCCTCACCATCGAGCTGAAGTACGGCCCCGAGCGCGAGCGCTCCATCGCCGGCATCAAGCGCGTCTCGAAGCCCGGCCTCCGGGTCTACGCGAAGTCGACGGAGATCCCCCAGGTCCTCGGTGGCCTCGGTGTGGCGATCCTGTCGACCTCCTCGGGCCTCCTGACCGACCGCGAAGCCGAGCAGAAGGGCGTGGGTGGGGAAGTCCTCGCCTACGTTTGGTGATCGAACATGTCTCGAATCGGACGTCTTCCCATTGACATCCCCGCAGGCGTGACCGTCTCCGTCGACGGTCAGAACGTCGCGGTCAAGGGCCCGAAGGGCGAGCTCGCGCTCGTCATCGCGGAGCCCATCCAGGCCAGCGTCGACGAGAACCAGGTCCTCGTCACGCGTCCGGACGACGAGCGCACGTCGCGCTCGCTGCACGGCCTGACCCGCACCCTGATCGCGAACCAGATCATCGGCGTCACCCAGGGCTACTCCAAGGGCCTCGAGGTCGTCGGTACCGGGTACCGCGTCGCTGCCAAGGGCTCGAACCTCGAGTTCGCCCTCGGCTACTCCCACTCGATCACCGTCGAGCCGCCGGCAGGCATCAGCTTCACGGTGGAGGGCAACAACAGGGTCACCGTCAACGGCATCGACAAGCAGGCCGTCGGCGAAGTGGCGGCCAACATCCGCAAGCTGCGGAAGCCGGAGCCCTACAAGGGCAAGGGTGTCCGTTACGCCGGCGAGAACGTGCGCCGCAAGGCCGGAAAGTCAGGTAAGTGATCATGGCCATCGGAACTCGTACTCGAGGCAAGAGCAAGGCGGCCGCCAAGGCCCGCCGCCACAACCGTCTCCGGAAGAAGATCACCGGGACCGAGACCCGTCCCCGTCTCGCCGTCACCCGCTCGTCACGTCACGTGTTCGTGCAGGTCATCGACGACACCAAGGGTCACACCCTCGCCAGCGCATCGACGATGGAGGCCGACCTCCGCTCGTTCGACGGCGACAAGACCGCCAAGGCGCGCCGCGTCGGCGAGCTCCTCGCCGAGCGTGCGAAGACCGCCGGTGTGGACGCCGTCGTGTTCGACCGCGGTGGTAGCAAGTACGCCGGTCGCGTCGCCGCGATCGCCGATGGTGCCCGTGAAGGAGGGCTGAACCTGTGAGCGACATCGCGAACAACAGCAACGCCGAAGAGACCCCGGCCGTCGAAGAGACGACCAGCGTCGAAGAGACCGCGACCGCGTCCGTGGACGAGGCGACCAGCGTCGAGGAGTCCGCGAGCTCGGACGAGACGACCAGCGCCGACGAGACCGCGACCGCCGACGAGGCGACCACCGAAGCCGCCCCGAAGGGCAAGGAGGCGGAGGCTGCTGCCCCCGTCGCCGAGCGTCCCGTCGAGACCGCTGCCGGTTCCGCGTCGAACAACCGCGACTCGGCCGACAACCGCGGCCGTCGTGGTGGCGGCCGTGACCGTCAGCAGGGCCGTGACCGTGACAAGCGAGGCGGCGACAGCCAGTTCCTCGAGCGCGTCGTCACGATCAACCGCGTCTCCAAGGTCGTCAAGGGTGGTCGTCGCTTCAGCTTCACCGCGCTCGTCGTCGTCGGTGACGGCAACGGGCTCGTGGGTGTCGGCTACGGCAAGGCCAAGGAAGTCCCCACGGCGATCTCCAAGGGCGTCGAAGAAGCCAAGAAGAACTTCTTCCGCGTCCCGCGCGTCGGCAACACGATCCCGCACCCGGTGCAGGGTGAAGCCGCCGCTGGCGTCGTCCTCCTGCGTCCGGCCGGCCCCGGTACCGGTGTCATCGCCGGTGGTCCGGTCCGCGCCGTGCTCGAGTGCGCCGGCATCCACGACGTCCTGAGCAAGTCGCTCGGTTCGTCGAACACCATCAACATCGTGCACGCCACGGTCGAGGCCCTCAAGCAGCTCGAGGAGCCCCGCGCCGTCGCAGCACGTCGTGGCCTCGACATCGACCACGTCGTGCCGGCTCGCCTGCTCCGTGCCGAGGCCGCTGCGCGTCACGCCGCGAACGAGAAGGCAGGTGCCTGATGGCCATGCTGAAGATCACGCAGACGAAGTCCGTCATCAGCGAGAAGCAGTACCAGCGCGACACGCTCCGCAGCCTGGGTCTCAAGCGCATCGGCCGTACGGTCCTGCGTGAGGACAACTCCCAGAACCGCGGGTACGTCGCCACGGTGGCGCATCTCGTGAAGGTCGAGGAGGTCGACGCATGAGCGACGAGAAGAACGAGCGCGTCCAGATCCTGAAGGTGCACCACCTTCGTCCGGCCGCTGGCTCGAAGAAGGACCGCACCCGTGTGGGTCGCGGTGAGGGCTCGAAGGGCAAGACCGCAGGCCGCGGTACCAAGGGCACGAAGGCCCGGTACCAGGTCCGCGTCGGCTTCGAGGGTGGGCAGATGCCGCTGCACATGCGCACCCCGAAGCTCCGTGGGTTCAAGAACCCGTTCCGCGTCGAGTACCAGGTCGTGAACCTGGACAAGCTCGCGGAGCTGTACCCGAACGGCGGCGACGTCACCATCGCGGACCTGGTCGCCAAGGGCGCCGTCCGCAAGAACGAGAAGGTCAAGGTTCTCGGTCAGGGTGACATCAACGTGAAGCTCACCGTCACGGTCGACAAGGTCTCGGGTTCCGCCCAGACCAAGATCGCGGCAGCGGGCGGCACCGTCACCGAGTAGTCCCCCGTCCGGCGGCCCGTGTGCATTGCGCACGGGCCGCCGTTACGGTTTCCTTGATGGAGGCCCGGAACGTTCCGCCAGTCAGGCTGGCGGTCACCGGGCCACGCGGTCGGCGCTTCCGGCCACGGGCGACCACGCCCGGCACGACTGGCCAGTCCGGTCCCAGAAGTTCGGAGTTCTCGTGTTCAGAGCGGTCGCGCGCATCATGCGCACCCCCGATCTTCGGAAGAAGATCGGCTTCACCCTCGCGATCATCGCGTTGTTCCGGCTGGGGTCGTACATCCCGGCGCCGTACGTCGACTACGCGGCGGTGCAGACCTGCCTCGCGAGTGCCTCGTCCTCGGGCGGTCTCTACGACCTGATCAACCTGTTCTCCGGTGGCGCGCTGCTGAAGCTCTCGGTCTTCGCGCTCGGCATCATGCCGTACATCACGTCGTCGATCATCGTGCAGCTGCTGCGCGTCGTGATCCCGCACTTCGACGCCCTCTACAAGGAGGGCCAGACCGGTCAGGCGAAGCTGACCCAGTACACGCGCTACCTCACCATCGCGCTCGGTGTGCTGCAGTCCACGACCCTGATCACGGTCGCACGCTCCGGTCAGCTCTTCGGCACCAACGCCAGCGCCTCCTGCTCGTCGATCATCTCGAACGACTCCTGGTACGCGATCATGCTCATGGTGGTCACGCTGACCGCCGGCACCGGCCTGATCATGTGGATGGGTGAGCTCGTCACCGAGCGCGGCATCGGCAACGGCATGTCGCTCCTGATCTTCACGTCCATCGCAGCGCAGTTCCCCTCCGCGCTCTGGGCGATCGAGCAGTCGCAGTCGTTCGAGCTGTTCCTCTTCGTCATCCTGGTCGGCCTGGTGATCATGATGGCCGTCGTGTTCGTCGAGCAGTCGCAGCGCCGGATCCCGGTGCAGTACGCCAAGCGCATGGTCGGTCGTCGCACCTACGGCGGCAACAACACGTACATCCCGATCAAGGTGAACATGGCCGGCGTCGTGCCCGTCATCTTCGCTTCGTCGCTGCTGTACCTGCCGGCCCTGGTCGCGCAGTTCAACAAGCCCTCCGACGGCACCGAGCCCGCGGCCTGGGTCACCTGGATCGAGAGCAACCTCGTCTCCGGTGACAACTGGTTCTACATGGTGCTGTACTTCCTGCTCATCGTCGGCTTCACGTACTTCTACGTCGCGATCACCTTCAACCCCGAAGAGGTCGCCGACAACATGAAGAAGTACGGCGGGTTCATCCCCGGCATCCGTGCCGGGCGTCCCACCGCCGAGTACCTCGACTACGTCCTCACCCGGGTGACGCTGCCCGGTGCGCTCTACCTCGGTCTCATCGCACTCATCCCGCTGGCAGCACTGGCGCTGTTCGGCGCGAACCAGAACTTCCCGTTCGGTGGCGCGAGCATCCTCATCATCGTGGGTGTCGGTCTCGAGACCGTGAAGCAGATCGACTCGCAGCTGCAGCAACGTCACTACGAAGGGCTCCTCCGTTGAGCGCACGTCTCATCATCGTCGGACCTCCCGGAGCGGGGAAGGGCACCCAGGCCGGCCGCATCGCCGAGTCGTTCGGCATCCCCGCCGTCTCCACGGGTGACATCTTCCGGAAGAACGTCACCGAGGGCACCCCGCTCGGGGTCCAGGCGAAGGCGATCATGGACGCGGGCGACTACGTCCCGGACTCCCTGACGAACGAGCTCGTGAAGTCCCGCCTGCAGGAGTCCGACGCCGAGCAGGGCTTCCTGCTCGACGGCTACCCCCGCACGGTCGGGCAGGTCGAGTACCTCGACGCGCTCCTCGCCGAGCACGGCACCGCGATCGACGCCGTCATCCGGCTCGTCGCCGACCAGGACGCCCTCGTCGAGCGGCTCCTGAAGCGCGCCGGCGAGCAGGGGCGCAGCGACGACAACGAGGAGACGATCCGTCGTCGCCAGCAGGTCTACGTCGAGCAGACCGCACCGATCGTCGATGCCTACCAGCAGCGCGGTCTCGTGGTCGAGGTCGACGGCCTGGGTGCCATCGACGAGGTCGGCGACCGCATCCAGGCCGCGCTCGCCTCGCGCGGTCTCGCAGCAGCGGTCTGACCCGCGTGGTCCGGTTCCGCAAGCCGTCGATCTACAAGACCCCGGACGAACTCCGGGCGATGGTGCGACCCGGGCTGCTGACCGCAGCGGCGCTCGACGCCGTCCGGTCCGCGATCCGACCCGGCATCACGACGGGGGAGCTCGACGCGATCGCCGAGCGGACGATCCGCGACGGTGGAGGCGTGCCGAACTTCCAGCTCGTGCCGGGGTACCGACACACGCTGTGCGTCTCGGTGAACGACGAGATCGTGCACGGGATCCCCGGCGGGCGGGTGCTCCAGCCCGGTGACCTCGTCTCGGTGGACGCCGGGGCCGAGGTGGACGGCTGGAACGGCGACAGTGCCTTCACGACCGTCGTCCCCGGTGGCGACGCCACGACCACGGCGGCGCGGCAGCAGCTCTCGGACACCACCGAGCGGTCGCTGTGGCACGGCATCGCGGCACTCGCCAGCGCGAAGCACCTGCACGAGGTCGGTGACGCCGTGGAGGACGCCGTCGACGAGACGGGGACCTGGGGCATCGTCGAGGACTTCACCGGTCACGGCATCGGCCGGTCCATGCACGAGGACCCGCCGGTCTTCAACCACCGCGTCCGCGGCGGTGGTCCGGCGGTCCGTCCCGGTCTGGTCGTCGCCATCGAGCCGATGGTCACCGCGGGCACGATCGAGAACACCACGGACGACGACGACTGGACCGTCCGCACGCAGGACGGCTCCGACGCGGCCCACTGGGAGCACAGCGTCGCGGTGCACGCTGCCGGCATCTGGGTGCTGACCGCCACCGACGGTGGTGCAGCCGGGCTCGCACCGCTCGGCGTCACGCCGGTCCCGATCCCGTAGCCACCGCCTCCAGGCCGCCGACGCGGAGCCGGACGAGCGGGTCGGGCCGGACACCCCGGTCAGACCGACCGGTCCGGACTGGAGGCCCGGTGCCGACCCGTCCCGCCGCCGTCAGTTGCCGACGGAGCAGGTCTGCTCCGCGGCGCTCTGCCCGGTGATGGTCGAGGGCAGGGCCGTCGGGGTGCCAGCCGCCCCTGCGTCCGACCCCGTGCCGGTGCCGGTGCCGGCAGACGGTGCGGAGGTGGTCGGAGCGGCCGCCGGCGCCGACGGTGCAGCGCTCGGGTCGCCCGCGGCGGCCGACTGGTCCTCCGACGCCCGACCGGTGGACGAGTCGCCGAGCGTGGTCTTCTCGTCGGTCTGGAGTGCGACGTTGAGCGCGTGGGCGGTGGTCTGGTCGACGATCACGCGCGCGCTGTCGGCCGGGTCGTCGACGACGGGGTACTGCACGAAGAGCATGTTCGCCGTGCTCATGCCGCGGAGCATCCCGGCCAGCCCGACCAGGGTCTGGGCACGGTTCAGGCCGTCCGACAGCACGACGTTGTGGAGCGCGGCCCCGGCGAGCTTGTAGAGCGTGACCGGGTTCGACAGGGTGCCGTCGGCGGTCACCTTGCGCAGGAGCGAGGACAGGAAGACCTGCTGTGAACTGATGCGTGCGAGGTCGCTGCCGTCGCCGACGCCGTGTCGGCTCCGCAGGAACGCGAGCGCGTCCGAGCCCTGCAGCGCGTGGGAACCAGCGCTCAGGTGCAGGCCCGTGTACGTGTCGTCGATGGGCTTCGCCACGCAGACGTCGACGCCGCCCAGCGCGTTCGACATCTCGATGACGCCGTCGAAGGTGATGAGGCCGGCGTACGGGATGCTCAGGCCGGTGAGGTTCTCGACGGTGTCGACGACGCAGGAGACCCCGCCGTTGCCGAGCGCCGTGTTGAACTGCGCGGAGGTGGCCGCGGGGTAGCTCGTCCCGGTCTCCGGGTTGCTGCACGCGGGGATCGGCACCATCAGGTCGCGGGGGAAGCTGACGGCGGTGAGCTGCTGGTGGTCCTGGGAGACGTGGATGAGCATCGTGACGTCGTTGCGCGCGCCCTCGACGTCCTCGTCCGAGTCGAACTGCCCGACGCGGGTGTCGCTGCCGATGAGCAGGATGTTCGCGCCGCCCTTGATCGCCGTGATGTCGGCGGTCTTCGCGGTGCTCTGGTCGTCCGTGCTCAGCTGCACCGACGTGGGGGCACTCGCGAGCTGGGCGCCGGCGATGGCCGCGACGCTCGTGCCGCTGACCAGGACGACCGCGACGGCGGACGCGACGACGCCCACGAGCGTCGACCACCCGCGACGGCGGGGGAGACGCCCGTGTCGGGCGAAGGGGCGGGGGCCGCTGGGGGCGTCTGGCACGGGTTCTCCGTTCGTGGGCTCGGGTGTCACCGTAGGGGTGCAGGCCCCTCGTCATCCAGGAGCATGCCGGGGATCGACTGTGGAAGCAGACCCATGCGCACAGGAACACCCTCGGACTGGGGTCCGCGACGCGCCCGGGCTTGGCAATCGGGCGGTAGTCCCATAAGATCGATCTTTGGTGTGCCATGCCCTCTCGGGTGTGGCGCCCGACCCGCAGACCGGCTCGGGGATCACACCGGTAATCCAACCAAGCGACAGTGAGGCTATGGCCAAGAAAGACGGCGTCATCGAGATCGAAGGCTCGGTGCTCGAAGCTCTGCCCAACGCGATGTTCCGCGTTGAGCTGACGAATGGGCACAAGGTCCTCGCGCACATCTCCGGGAAGATGCGCCAGCACTACATCCGCATCCTCCCAGAGGACCGCGTGATCGTGGAGCTGAGCCCGTACGACCTGACCCGCGGCCGGATCGTCTACCGCTACAAGTGATCCGCGAGCTGGAAAGGAACGACTCGGCGAACCCGCCGAGCACGAAGCCAGCGAGCACGAGGAATCAGCAATGAAGGTCAACCCCAGCGTCAAGCCCATGTGCGAGCACTGCCGTGTCATCCGCCGCAAGGGCCGCGTCATGGTGATCTGCAAGAGCAACCCGCGTCACAAGCAGCGCCAGGGCTAGTCCCGGTGCTCTGACGCGGATCGCCCACGGGCGGCCTGCGCAGGAACCACAACTCAACATCGAACGCAGTACCAAGAACCGCGCGAGCGGGGACACCTCGGGTCGGAGGCCCGAGCACCGGTACTGCTCCACACCTCCATCGACAACAGGAGCAGCCAGCACATGGCACGTCTAGCAGGCGTCGACATCCCGCGCGAGAAGCGCGTGGAGATCGCACTCACGTACATCTACGGCGTCGGCCGCACTCGCGCGGTCAAGACGCTCGCGGACACCGGTATCTCCGGTGACATCCGCGTCAAGGACCTCACCGACGACCAGCTGGTCGCCCTCCGTGACTACATCGAGGGCAACTACAAGGTCGAGGGTGACCTCCGCCGCGAAGTGGCAGCCGACATCCGCCGCAAGGTCGAGATCGGCAGCTACGAGGGCATCCGGCACCGCCGTGGTCTCCCCGTGCGCGGTCAGCGCACGAAGACCAACGCGCGTACCCGCAAGGGCCCGAAGCGCACCGTGGCAGGCAAGAAGAAGGCCCGATAGGAGATCACCATGGCTACTCCCAAGACCGCCGCGCGCAAGCCGCGCCGCAAAGAGAAGAAGAACGTCGCCGTGGGCCAGGCCCACATCAAGAGCACGTTCAACAACACGATCGTCAGCATCACCGACCCGTCGGGTGCCGTCCTGAGCTGGGCGTCCTCCGGGGCCGTCGGCTTCAAGGGCTCGCGCAAGTCGACGCCGTTCGCGGCGCAGCTCGCCGCCGAGTCCGCTGCGCGTCAGGCGCAGGAGCACGGCGTCAAGAAGGTCGACGTCTTCGTGAAGGGCCCCGGTTCGGGTCGTGAGACCGCGATCCGCTCCCTCCAGGCCGCAGGCCTCGAGGTCGGTTCGATCAACGACGTCACGCCGCAGGCGCACAACGGGTGCCGTCCGCCCAAGCGCCGCCGCGTCTGACGCGAGGAGCAACCGGCCGTCCCCTGCTCGTTCCCTAGCGGGTCCGAGCAGGGACGGCCATTCCTGGTCGTTCGATCGCGCACATCGGTGCGCGTGATCACAACTCAACAGACCCGTCGGGGCCCGGCTGGCCCCGTCGTACCGCCAAGTGTCATATAGCGGACACTTCGCCGAAAGGAATCCCACAGTGCTCATTGCACAGCGCCCCACCCTCACCGAGGAGCCGATCTCCGAGCACCGCTCGCGATTCGTCATCGAGCCGCTCGAGCCCGGCTTCGGCTACACCCTCGGGAACTCGCTGCGCCGCACGCTCCTCTCCTCGATCCCCGGTGCTGCCGTCACGAGCATCCGCATCGACGGCGTCCTCCACGAGTTCAGCACCGTCGCCGGTGTCAAGGAAGACGTCACGGAGATCATCCTCAACATCAAGAGCCTGGTCGTCTCCAGCGAGCACGACGAGCCCATCACGGCGTACCTGCGCAAGCAGGGTGCCGGTCAGGTCACCGCAGCGGACATCTCCGCTCCGGCCGGCGTCGAGATCCACAACCCGGACCTCGTCATCGCGACCCTGAACGACACCGCACGCTTCGAGCTCGAGCTCACGATCGAGCGTGGCCGTGGCTACGTCTCGGCGACGCAGAACCGCTCGGAGTTCAGCGAGGCCGGTCAGATCCCGATCGACTCGATCTACTCCCCGGTCCTCAAGGTCACCTACCGCGTCGAGGCGACGCGTGCCGGTGAGCGCACGGACTTCGACCGTCTGGTCGTCGACGTCGAGTCGAAGCCGGCCATCACGCCGCGCGACGCCATCGCGTCGGCCGGTCGGACGCTCGTCGAGCTGTTCGGTCTCGCCCGCGAGCTGAACACCGCGGCCGAGGGCATCGAGATCGGCCCCGCGCCGGTCGACGCGGTGCTCTCGAACGAACTGCAGACCCCGATCGAGGACCTCGACCTGTCGGTGCGCAGCTACAACTGCCTGAAGCGCGAGGGCATCAACACGGTGTCCGAGCTCGTCGCCCTCTCGGAGACGCAGCTCATGAACATCCGCAACTTCGGTCAGAAGTCGGTGGACGAGGTCAAGGACAAGCTCACCGAGCTCGGCCTGTCCCTCAAGGACACCGTCCCCGGATTCGACGGCGCCCACTTCTACAGCGGGTACGACGAAGAAGAGTCCAGCAACTGACCTCGCGCTGATGCGCACGCGCGTCGTCATGGCGCGCACCCCTCTTTCACCACTGGAGAACTGACATGCCGAAGCCCACCAAGGGCCCCCGCCTCGGTGGCGGTCCCGCTCACGAGCGCCTGCTCCTGAGCAACCTCGCCAACGCCCTCTTCACGCACGGTCGGATCACGACCACCGAGACGAAGGCCAAGCGCCTCCGTCCGGTCGCCGAGCGTCTGATCACGTTCGCGAAGCGCGGCGACCTGCACGCACGTCGTCGGGTCATCGCGGCCCTCCGCGACAAGACCGTCGTGCACACGCTGTTCACGGAGATCGCGCCGCAGGTGTCCGACCGCCAGGGCGGCTACACCCGCATCACGAAGCTCGGCTTCCGCAAGGGCGACAACGCGCCCCTCGCGTCGATCGAGCTCGTGCTCGAGCCGCTCTCGAGCAGCCCGGCTCCCGTGACCCGCAACGCGGCTCCGGCCGCTGCTGCCCCGGTCGCGGACACCACCGTGACGGACGACGCCGACGCTGACAGCGCCGAGGAGCTCCCGGTCGAGACGACCGAGACCACCGAGGAGTCGGCTCCGGTCGAGCCCGAGACCGAGGACGCTGCTGCGGCCGAGGTCGAGGCCGACGCCGCCTCGAAGTCGGACGACGCTGCGGACGACACCAAGTAGGTCCCCGCACCACCACGAGACGGCCCCCGCAGCGCATGCTGCGGGGGCCGTCTCGTGTTCCGAGAAGGACGCACCAGGCGGACAGGAGGCTCGTGGCGGCGCCGCCACGAGCCTCCATTCCGCTGGTGGGTGACGTCCACCGCATTCTGTGCGGCCACACAGTCATCGCCCGCCGCGCGACCATACTGTGGCAGT